>NZ_JARDUB010000017.1 GCF_029360665.1 Eudoraea chungangensis | reverse complement strand
TACCAGGAAGGAGAAGGACTATCTACGGTACCGGACTGTCCTGATGGGACCATAGTTGCAGAGTACAAGATAAACGATCAGGACTGGCAAACAGGAACTGTAATGAATGTAGCTGAAGGTGATATCGTTTATATCCGAGCCAGAGACTATAGCGCAGGGGAGTATTTTGTAACCGTACCCCAGGCTTATGCCCCAACTTTTAGTTCCGTAGACGATTTGCCATCCCATAATGCTTTTAACGCCTATCAGGTAGATACTTTTGTTAATAGGAGAGGGAATACCCAAAGAAACAACGGGATTGTTGGTCCAAGTAATGCAGGTCAATTTGTTCTTACCACAGCCGAGGGTTGCATTACTGTAGTAAATCTTGTAATTAACGATACACCACCCCCTTCAGAATGCATTTCATTATCGGCTCCCTGGAGTAATAGAGATATTGGTAATGTTGCTGCGGATGGCAGTGCTTGTGTAGACAATGGAGTCTATCAGGTAGAGGCCTCAGGTCGTGATATCTGGA
>NZ_JARDUB010000016.1 GCF_029360665.1 Eudoraea chungangensis | reverse complement strand
TCCGTACCATCTGTATCCGGTAGGTCGTTCGCAGGATCGTCTATCTCATCATTTACATCAAAACCATCATTTATATCACTGCCCTCATAGCCATCATCCAAACCATCTCCGTCGGTATCGTTACCGGTGTAGAGCTGATCCGGCTCTCCGTCGAAATTAAAATCGTTCCCTTCGTTATTATCCGGTACTAAATCATTGTCGGTATCCTCATCTAAATAATCTTCTTCATCTAACCCATCTGTATTAACAGGAAGTATTCCTTCGTCTCCATTGCCTTCATAAGCATCATCCAGGCCGTCACCATCACTATCATTACCCGTGGGCGCTATATAGCCAGCAGTGGTCTGGGCTTCTACATTATCTGGAAGGCCGTCGTCATCCGAATCAATATCCAAATGATTTGGTATACCGTCTGCATCTAAATCAAAAGGATTGGTTAAGGGATCATTGTCGTTATCCAAATTCGGATCTTCTGTAGTGTCCAAAAGACCGTCATTATCGTCATCTATATCTACACTATCCATAACTCCATCCCCATCTGTGTCT
>NZ_JARDUB010000015.1 GCF_029360665.1 Eudoraea chungangensis | reverse complement strand
GATGATGATGGTGCAACCAGTGCTTTAGAAGATCCATCGCATACTTTCGATACCGCCGGGGTTTACCAGGTGAGTTTACGAGTTGAGGATGCAGAGGGTGCATTTGATACGGCTACAATTAGTATAACAGTAACAGATCCTGTAGTCAGTTGTGATCCTGTTCCTTCTCCTTGGTCTAATGGTGATATTGGAGGAGTAGGTGCCGCGGGGGATGCCTGCTATAACCCAAGTACGGGTGTCTTTGAAGTGGAAGCTTCCGGAGTAGATATCTGGAACAGTAGTGATGAATTCCATTATGTTTATCAGCCTTTAACGGGTGATGGAGAGATTATAGCCAGAGTCTTGTCTTTAGATGATACAGACGATTGGGCTAAGGCCGGAGTTATGATGCGAAATACAAACGCAGCAAATTCTGCCATGATCTTTATGGAAATTTCGCCAAACCCACAGAGCGTAGGTGTTGCTTATAACTTGCAACACAGACAATCTGCAGGTACCGCAATGACAGTGTCTGGTAATAATATAGGTCCAGTTCCTATTGCCTACCCACATTACGTGCGTTTGGTACGTGAAGGAAATACCTTTACGGGCTATGCCTCTACAACCAATGGAAATTGGGTAGAAGTTGGTAGCAGAACTATCACTATGGGAGAGACCATCCAGGTAGGATTGGCTACGACTTCTCATAACGATGGGGTAATTACCACGGCAACTTATGATGATGTATCAGTAACTACAAATGACGGAGGGAATACCCCACCAGTAGCTGCCGCAGATTCGGATATCATTAGTGGCTTGGCGCCATTAACGGTTAACTTTAATAGTGATGACTCTACGGACGACAAGGCTATTACTAGTT
>NZ_JARDUB010000014.1 GCF_029360665.1 Eudoraea chungangensis | reverse complement strand
TGTGCGTCTTCTACACGCAAGGTTACCTGGTAGTTCCCCGCACTACTAAACTCTTTTGATGGGGAACTCGCATTTGAAGTACTACCATCACCAAAAGTCCATAAATAACTCGTTATCTCATCATCATCCGTAGAACCACTGCCGTCAAAAGAAACTAGCAATGGAGCTTCGCCACTACTTACATTAGAACTAGCACTGGCCGTTGGGCCCGTATTGGGTAAGGCACTAACTGTAATGGTGGTACCTGCAGTGTTGCTAAGACCTTCTGAATCCGTTACCTGTAAGCTAACCGTGTAAATACCTACACTGGTATACGTGTGCTCCGGATTACTATCGTTTGATATATTCCCATCGCCAAAATCCCAAGCGTAAGACAAGCCCCCTGGACCATCGTCCGTAGAATTGCTTCCCGTAAATTGTACCACCAAGGATGGAGCACCACTAGTAGGGGTAGCTCCTAATACTGCTGTTGGAGCTTCATTGCCTCCTCCACTACTACTTACTACACTTACATTGTCATATACTGCAGTGGTTATAACCCCATCTCTATGCGAAGTCGTCGCTAAGCCTACTTCAATGGTTTCACTCATCGAGATGGTTCTACTGCCTAACTGCTGCCAATTGCCATTGGTCGCAGAAGCATAGCCTGTAAAAGTGCTGCCACTTCGCACCAAACGCAGGTAATATCCATAACTGTTGGTGATTTCTGGTCCTATATTATTGTCTGCCGAGGTCATGGCAACTCCCGCAGTTGGTCTATCCTGTAGGGTATAACCTATCCCTAGATTTAAAGGGTCTGGGGACATCGACATATAAATCATTGCAGCGTTCGCTGCTGTGCCATTACGCATCATCACGCCGGCTTTGGCCCAATCGTTCGTATCTTCCAAGGATACTACTCTGGCGATAATCTCCCCATCTCCCGTAAGGGATTGGTGTACAAAATG
>NZ_JARDUB010000013.1 GCF_029360665.1 Eudoraea chungangensis | reverse complement strand
CGGTTAAACCTATTGGCCCTTGCGGTCCTGGATCTCCCTGTATTCCTTGCGGACCTGTTGCTCCGGTTAAGCCTATTGGTCCCTGTGGACCATCAGCTCCGGTTAAACCTATTGGCCCTAGCGGTCCTGGATCTCCCTGTATTCCTTGCGGACCTATTGCTCCGGTTAAGCCTATGGGTCCCTGTGGACCATCAGCTCCGGTTAGTCCTATGGGCCCCTGCGGTCCTGGATCTCCTTGTATTCCTTGCGGTCCTGGATCTCCCTGTATTCCTTGCGGTCCGGTTGCTCCGGTTAAACCTATGGGTCCCTGTGGACCATCCGCACCGGTCAGTCCTGTTGGCCCCTGCGGTCCTGGATCTCCTTGTATTCCTTGCGGTCCGGTTGCACCAGTTAAACCTATTGGCCCTTGTGGTCCTGGATCTCCCTGTATTCCCTGCGGTCCGGTTGCACCAGTTAAACCTATGGGTCCCTGTGGACCATCGGCACCGGTCAGTCCAATGGGCCCTTGCGGTCCTGGATCTCCCTGTATTCCCTGCGGTCCTGTTGCTCCGGTTAAGCCTATTGGTCCCTGTGGACCATCAGCTCCGGTTAAACCTATTGGCCCTTGCGGTCCTGGATCTCCCTGTATTCCTTGCGGACCTGTTGCTCCGGTTAAGCCTATGGGTCCCTGTGGACCATCAGCTCCGGTTAGTCCTATGGGCCCCTGCGGTCCTGGATCTCCTTGTATTCCTTGCGGTCCGGTTGCACCAGTCAAACCTATGGGTCCCTGTGGACCATCAGCACCGGTCAAACCAATAGGCCCCTGCGGTCCTGTTGGTCCCGGATCTCCTTGTATTCCTTGCGGTCCTGGATCTCCCTGTATTCCCTGTGGTCCTGTTGCTCCGGTTAAACCTATGGGTCCCTGTGGACCATCGGCACCGGTTAGTCCTATGGGGCCTTGTGGACCTGGATCTCCCTGTATTCCTTGCGGACCTGTTGCTCCGGTTAGTCCTATGGGCCCCTGCGGTCCTGGATCTCCTTGTATTCCTTGCGGTCCTGGATCTCCCTGTATTCCCTGTGGTCCGGTTGCTCCGGTTAAACCTATGGGTCCCTGTGGACCATCAGCTCCGGTTAGTCCTATGGGCCCCTGCGGTCCTAGATCTCCTTGTATTCCTTGCGGTCCGGTTGCACCAGTTAAACCTATGGGTCCCTGTGGACCATCCGCACCGGTTAAACCTATTGGCCCTTGCGGTCCTGGATCTCCCTGTATTCCTTGCGGACCTGTTGCTCCGGTTAAGCCTATTGGTCCCTGTGG
>NZ_JARDUB010000012.1 GCF_029360665.1 Eudoraea chungangensis | reverse complement strand
TGGAGTGATCCCATAGGATTTGGAATAGTTCCTGTAGCGGTTGCTAACCTACCTGATGGTCGTTTAATCACCTGGTCTTCTCAGTTTCGGGACACCTATGTTGCTACGGGCGATGGTGCTACTTTCACGGAGATATTCGATCCGTTTTTAGGAAGCGATGGTCAGGCTTTAGGAGAGTTTGTCACCAATACAGATCACGATATGTTTTGTCCGGGGATTAATAATTTGGCTGATGGTCGGATTTTATCTGCTGGAGGAACCTCAAGTGAACGTACGAGTATCTATGATCCCACAACGGGATTGTGGTCTGTGGCGGCAGAGATGAATATCCCTAGGGGATACCAAGGAAATGTCACCTTAAGCGATGGTACGGTTTTTACCTTAGGAGGTTCTTGGGGAGGTGGAAATAATTCATCTACCAATGGTGGGAAAGATGCGGAGTTGTGGAGTCCTGAGACAGGTTGGTTGTTATTACCAGGTATAACAGGGGAAGACATATATAATAGTAATGACTTAAGTAGAGAAACCGAAGGTGTTTTTCGAGTAGATAATCACTTATGGTTATGGCCAGCATCCAATGGCCGTGTATTTCATGCAGGTCCGAGTGAGATGATGCATTGGATAGATGTTAATGGAGCGGGTTCTATAGAAGATGTTGGTTTACGATCAAACGATACGTATTCTATGAAAGGAACTACGGTGATGTTTGATGTGGACCGTATTTTAAAAGTTGGAGGGGCGGAGTCTTATGGCAGCGATAATCCAGCGAAGGATAATTCTTTTGTTATTGATTTTAGTAATGAGAACAATGTTACGGTTACCCCTACGGTAAATAATTTATTTTTTTCGCGTACAATGCACAATAGTACGGTACTTCCCAATGGGGAGATATTAGTTACCGGAGGTTTAGACCATGCAGAAGTATTTACCGATGACGGCTCGCGATTAACGGCAGAGATATATAGCCCTAGTAGTAACAGCTGGCGTCAGGTAGCCGGGATGCAAATTCCAAGAACCTACCACAGTGTAGCAATATTGATGGTAGATGGTCGTGTATTTGTAGGCGGTGGCGGTTTATGTGATGATTCAAATCCAGATGAATGTGTAAATCACTTTGATGCGGAAGTTTATAGTCCACCATATTTATTTAATGGGGACGGTAGTTTGGCAACTCGGCCAACGATTTCAGCTCCAGATACGGCGGATTATAATACCTCTATAAATGTAACGGGAAGCACCGGGATTCAAGAATTCAGTTTAATACGTTTTTCAGCTGCTACCCATAGTACTAATAATGAGCAACGACGTATTCCTGTGAGCTTTAGTGGCAATGGGAATTATAGTGTGAACATACCGGAGCGTAACTTATTACCTCCTGGATATTATATGCTCTTTGCATTGGATAGCAATGGTGTTCCTTCGGTAGCGGAGACGATTCAGATAGGTAGTGCCATACCTTTACCAGAGAACCCTACCCTTGTTTTAGACTTAAACTTTGATGATGGTTCCGGTTCCACGGTTAGTGATGCCTCTTCGTATTCAAATGATGCTACGATTTTTGATGTAGATGATGCCGGTGCCACCAAGATACCTAGTACAGATAACTGGGGCACGGGACTATTTGGAGGTGCATTAGAGACCGATGGTTTTGAGTTTGAGAGTAATACCATAGTAGATGTTCCCTATTCTGCCTCCATGGCAACGGTAGAGAACGCCATAACGATAATGGCCTGGGTTAGTCGGGATGAGATAGTGAATAACGCATCTATCTTCACCCATGATTATCCGGCGCTGTTTTTTGGTTTTCACAACAGTTTGTACAAATGGGAAATATATACCCCAGGAGGTAATGCAGGTGCCAGTTGTTTGGCCAGTTATACTCCGGAGGATACCTGGGTACATATAGCAGCCACTTTTGATGGGGAGACAGCAAAGCTATTTGCCAATGGGATAGAGATCTGTTCCAAGCCTTATAGCGGAAGCTTTAATTTAAATCCAAGTGAGCCTAATTTTTCTTCCTTTACTGCCTCAGGGTTTTATGAGAGAAGGACTAATCCG
>NZ_JARDUB010000011.1 GCF_029360665.1 Eudoraea chungangensis | reverse complement strand
TTGCCAATGGGATAGAGATCTGTTCCAAGCCTTATAGCGGAAGCTTTAATTTAAATCCAAGTGAGCCTAATTTTTCTTCCTTTACTGCCTCAGGGTTTTATGAGAGAAGGACTAATCCGTCTTCCAATTACAATGGCAGTGGGGTTACAGACGAGCTAGATGGTAGGATAGATGCACTTAAAGTATTTAACCGGGCCTTAAGCGGCGACGAGATTTTACCCTATTACCAGGAAGGAGAAGGACTATCTACGGTACCGGACTGTCCTGATGGGACCATAGTTGCAGAGTACAAGATAAACGATCAGGACTGGCAAACAGGAACTGTAATGAATGTAGCTGAAGGCGATATCGTTTATATCCGAGCCAGAGACTATAGTGCAGGGGAGTATTTTGTAACCGTACCCCAGGCTTATGCCCCAACTTTTAGTTCCGTAGACGATTTAGAGGGGAGTACATTTGATGCCTATCGGGTAGATACTGGGGAACCTGGTTTGGGATTTCCTGATGGTGATGGCATAGTAGATTCAAATAATGTTGGTCAGTATGTGTTAACCACAGCCGGAGGGTGTATTGCAGTACTCGACTTACAAATTAATTGTACCAACGAAAGTATAATCCCTGAATACAGATTAGACGGTGTATGGTCTAGTGGTGAAAATGAGCTTACCGTGGTGGAAGGAACAGAAGTAATGTTCAGCATGTTACCAAATGATATTGAGCTTACCGTTACCTTTCCCGATGGTACCGTTGTTGGAGATGATTATAATATTGGTCCAGTAACAGCTGCCAATGCCGGAATTTATACAATTAGGTCCATACAAGGTTGTTCCACCACTGTAGACTTAACTGTCACCACATTTGATTGTGCGTCGTTCGGTTTGGAAACAGAATATAGTATTAATGGGGGAACAGCAGTTACAGGTGCTGCAACAGCCACAGTAGAAGAAGGAGCTGATTTATTGCTAAGTATTATTCCTGATGGAGTACCATATAGTATTTCAGGGCCAAATAGCAATAATAAACCCTTAGATACATCAGATCTAACTATTACTGGTATAAGTCAGGGCGATAGTGGAGTCTATACTTTTATAACCGAAGATGGCTGTATTACCACATTAGACATTACTATAAGCTGCTCACCAGAAAGTATAATTCCGGAATATAATCTAGACGGACAGTGGTTTAGCGGTGGCAGTGAAATAAACGTAATCGAAGGAACGGAGATTATTTTGAGCATGCTCCCAAATGAAATTGATTTGGTCATTACCTTACCCGATGGAACGGAAGTAGGAGACGACTACGAATTGGGTGCCGTTACCAGTGCAGATGCCGGAACGTATACACTTAGATCCGAAGATGGTTGTGTAACTACGCTAGATATTAATATTAGCACTTTTGATTGTGGAACTTTAGGACTAGAATCTAGCTACAATTTAAATGGTGCAGGCGCAGTTACCGGCGCTACAACCCTGAGAGTAAATGAAGGAGATAATTTGGAGATTAGTCTATTGCCTCCAGGCCTGGCTTATAGTATTTCAGGCCCGAATGATATGATTAAACCGACGAATACGGCTAGCTATACTTTTACGGGTATCGGCCCAACAGAAGGAGGTGTATATACCTTTAGAACTGAAGATGGCTGTACTTTAGACTTCGAAATTATTGTAGACTGTGTACCCGGAAGTATTATAGCAGAATATAACCTTAACGGTGTTTGGTTTAGCGGTGAAGACTCCATCACCATAGAAGAAGGGACTGTAGTTATTTTAAGTATGTTACCTAATTTTATAGATGTAGATATTACTCTTCCAGATGGTACTGTTGTAGGCGATAATTATGAGTTGGGAAGTGTTACAGCGGCAGACAGTGGACTTTATACATTTGTTTCGGAAGAAGGATGCCAGACAAGCTTGGAAATTATCGTAACCACAGATACCGATTGTGACACGTTAGGCTTGGAAGCCGCATATTCTGTAAATGGAGGTACTATTGTTTCAGGTGAGAATTCCTTAGAAGTTGCAGAGGGTGATGCTTTAAGTTTAAGTATTAACCCAACAGGAATAGCCTATAGTATTTCAGGTCCCAATGGTAACAATAAATCATTAAATACGCTTGCTTTAGATTTAACAGATGTAGTAATGGCCGATGCTGGTACGTATACCTTTATGACCGCTGAGGGATGTATGGTGGCACTTGACCTGACCGTTGTTGAAGGCGAACCAAGCTGTGAAGAACAAAATCTTGAAACAGAATATAGTTTAAATGGCGGAACGGCTATCACTGGTGCGAGCAGCATTACAGTTGACGAAGGGGATACAATTTCCTTAGGCATAATTCCTGATGGTATAGCTTTTAGTGTTAGCGGTCCTAATTCGAAAGCATTAGGATTGGAAGATCTATTACTTAGTGAAGTGAATCTGACTGATGCGGGTACATATACATTTACCACTGATGCCGGATGTGAATTAAGTTTACAGATTGCGATTAATCCTATTGTTGACCCAGGTCCGGATTGTTCAGCCTTAGGCTTGGCGGTAGAGTATGGAATAAATGATGAAAACCTAGTTACCGGGGCTTCAAAGGTTAACCTTTTTGTAGGTGATGATCTTTTGTTGAGTATTATTCCTGATGGAATACCCTTTAGCATATCAGGTGCAAATGGTAATAATAAGGCACTGGATAATACAGATCTAAACCTAGAAAGCGTGAGTTTAGAGGATGCAGGTATTTACACTTTTACTACAGAAGAAGGTTGTGAGGTAACTCTTGAAGTTGAAATTGTAGCTCCAGAAATACCAACTTCAGGAAATTTGGAAGATATCGAGGTGTTTCCTATACCACTAACTTCTAAGGATCCTGCAACACGTGGAATCTTAAATGTGGTATTAAGTGATTTTATGAATGAACCTATACAGTTTTATGTTTTTGATATTTATGGCAAACAAGCTTTATCCAAGGCTGTAGGTTCAGATCATTCGGAGACAGAACAATTAGACCTATCCTCCCTTAGCTCTGGTTTTTATCTACTGGATATACAAAGAGTAAATGTGGATGAACAAACGTATAAAAAGATAATAAAGGTTAATTAAATATTGTTTTAGCGATTTTAATAATTCCCACAAAGGTCTACAATTAGGTCTTTGTGGGTTTTTTCTTTAGATTTCCTAGTCATCCTTTTCCTTAGTTTTATACGCCCTAATTTTATTTCTCAACGGTTGCTTCTTTTATTGTTCTTTTTGGTTACCGGTAATCGATATTTTTATGTGTTTAAACGAAATTTGTTTTTAACAGAAATTAACGTTCTCTTTTTCCCTTAACTTCGTAAAGCCCCCACTAAATATTAATGCAAGTATGTATGCCAAAAATTACTTTTGGGGGTTATTAATCCTTTTATTTCCTTTTTACTTTCTTTTTTCCCAGGACGCCTCTGTGGAAGGTTCATGGAGTGATCCCATAGGATTTGGAATAGTTCCTGTAGCGGTTGCTAACCTACCTGATGGTCGTTTAATCACCTGGTCTTCTCAGTTTCGGGACACCTATGTTGCTACGGGCGATGGTGC
>NZ_JARDUB010000010.1:2500-5538 GCF_029360665.1 Eudoraea chungangensis | reverse complement strand
AAAAAAGGTGTTTATATTTGCAGCCGCTTAGGCAGGGATGTGATGTATAGATGGGGTAGAGTTTGAGCGTTAAAGGAAGTTCATTGACATATTGACAGACAGCGTTTCTTATATAGTTACTTATAGTAATTGTATAAGGAAAGAATTATTTTGAGAATAGAGGATTAAAAACGAAGGGTCGGGTATTAAACAGATTTATTGTGTAGGTGTAGAAGTATTTTACGATACAACAATGAAGAGTTTGATCCTGGCTCAGGATGAACGCTAGCGGCAGGCCTAACACATGCAAGTCGGACGGTAACAGGGATTGCTTGCAATCCGCTGACGAGTGGCGCACGGGTGCGCAACGCGTATAGAACCTACCCTTTACAGGGGGATAGCCCAGAGAAATTTGGATTAATACCCCGTAGTACCTATTGGAGGCATTTCTAATAGGTTATAGTTTTCGAACGGTAAAGGATGGCTATGCGTCTTATTAGCTAGTAGGTAAGGTAACGGCTTACCTAGGCTACGATAAGTAGGGGCCCTGAGAGGGGGATCCCCCACACTGGTACTGAGACACGGACCAGACTCCTACGGGAGGCAGCAGTGAGGAATATTGGACAATGGGCGGAAGCCTGATCCAGCCATGCCGCGTGCAGGAAGACGGCCCTATGGGTTGTAAACTGCTTTTATACGGGAAGAATAAGGGATACGTGTATCCTGGTGACGGTACCGTAAGAATAAGGACCGGCTAACTCCGTGCCAGCAGCCGCGGTAATACGGAGGGTCCGAGCGTTATCCGGAATTATTGGGTTTAAAGGGTCCGCAGGCGGGCAATTAAGTCAGAGGTGAAATGGTGCGGCTCAACCGTAGCACTGCCTTTGATACTGGTTGTCTTGAGTCATGGTGGAGTGGCCGGAATATGTAGTGTAGCGGTGAAATGCATAGATATTACATAGAACACCGATCGCGAAGGCAGGTCACTAACCATGTACTGACGCTGATGGACGAAAGCGTGGGGAGCGAACGGGATTAGATACCCCGGTAGTCCACGCCGTAAACGATGGATACTAGCTGTCCGCTGCCTTGAGCAGTGGGCGGCCAAGCGAAAGTGATAAGTATCCCACCTGGGGAGTACGTTCGCAAGAATGAAACTCAAAGGAATTGACGGGGGCCCGCACAAGCGGTGGAGCATGTGGTTTAATTCGATGATACGCGAGGAACCTTACCAGGGCTTAAATGCAGAATGACAGGTTTAGAGATAGACTTTTCTTCGGACATTTTGCAAGGTGCTGCATGGTTGTCGTCAGCTCGTGCCGTGAGGTGTCAGGTTAAGTCCTATAACGAGCGCAACCCCTGCCGTCAGTTGCCAGCAAGTAATGTTGGGGACTCTGACGGGACTGCCGGTGCAAACCGCGAGGAAGGTGGGGACGACGTCAAATCATCACGGCCCTTACGTCCTGGGCTACACACGTGCTACAATGGCCGGTACAGCGAGCAGCCACTTCGCAAGAAGGAGCGAATCTATAAAACCGGTCACAGTTCGGATCGGGGTCTGCAACTCGACCCCGTGAAGCTGGAATCGCTAGTAATCGGATATCAGCCATGATCCGGTGAATACGTTCCCGGGCCTTGTACACACCGCCCGTCAAGCCATGGAAGCCGGGAGTGCCTGAAGTCCGTCACCGCAAGGAGCGGCCTAGGGCAAAATCGGTAACTAGGGCTAAGTCGTAACAAGGTAGCCGTACCGGAAGGTGCGGCTGGAACACCTCCTTTCTAGAGAAATCACTGAAGGTAGATTTTTTTTTTTACTTGATCCTTGGTTTCCTTTATCTCAAAATAATGTTTGTCATTATATAAAATAAGAGGGTATTGTTTTTTTATTTTTTTGGTTTTTTTTTGGAAAGACTCAAAGGAGTAGGAGGGCTTTATTCTTGACTAACGAAGTCTCATAGCTCAGCTGGTTAGAGCGCTACACTGATAATGTAGAGGTCGGCAGTTCGAGTCTGCCTGAGACTACGACAAGTATTCGTAGGCTAAGGTTTACGAGGGAAGTACGTTCATTGAGAATAACATATTGAAGGAAATTCTAGAAGTTGGCTCCGCCGCGTTGAAAGCTAAGAGGCGATCAACGGAAGAGAAAGGGGGAATTAGCTCAGCTGGCTAGAGCGCCTGCCTTGCACGCAGGAGGTCACCGGTTCGACTCCGGTATTCTCCACGATGGTATGCTAGATGGTTTTTATCAAGGGATAGAGATTTTAGTACCAAAACGTTCATTGACATATTGAGACAGAGTATGTTTATTGTTTATACAATAGATATACTTTGGGAAAACACGAATTTAATAGAGAGGTACAAGAAGTACCGAAGAATACGAGGCGAGGCGACAAGCTAAGCAAGGGCGTATGGGGAATGCCTAGGCTCCCAGAGGCGATGAAGGACGTGATAAGCTGCGAAAAGCTGCGGGGATTGGCACATACGATATGATCCGCAGATGTCCGAATGGGGCAACCCACCATATTGAAGATATGGTATCCCGCAAGGGAAGCAAACCCGGTGAACTGAAACATCTAAGTAGCCGGAGGAGGAGAAAACAAGAGTGATTCTGTTAGTAGCGGCGAGCGAAAGCGGAAGAGTCCAAACCGATGTTGTTTCGGCAATATCGGGGTTGTAGGACCACGATATTCGATGCATACTGAACCGGAACCAACTGGAAAGTTGGGCCAAAGAGGGTGATAGCCCCGTATGGGTAAGGTTATGTTATTGATAGTGGTATCCTGAGTAGCGCGGGGCACGTGAAACCCTGTGTGAATCCGGCGGGACCATCCGCCAAGACTAAATACTCCTGGGAGACCGATAGTGAACCAGTACCGTGAGGGAAAGGTGAAAAGAACCCCGAACAGGGGAGTGAAATAGAACCTGAAACCATACGCCTACAAGCGGTCGGAGCCTTTATGGGTGACGGCGTGCCTTTTGCATAATGAGCCTACGAGTTGCCGTTGCTAGCGAGGTTAAGCCCTTCAGGGGCGGAGCCGCAGCGAAAGCGAGTCTGAATA
>NZ_JARDUB010000009.1 GCF_029360665.1 Eudoraea chungangensis | reverse complement strand
GTAGAAATAGAGGTATCCGTAATGGTAGTAGTAAGTCCACCAGCATCTGTAAAATCATAGGTGCCATCGCCATTATCTACTAAAGAAACCGTCCCTGCTGCAGCATTGATCTCATCAATAGCCGCCTGTACATCCGTGGCGGTTAAGCCAGAGGTAGTATTGTCATATGGGTTAGCACTTGCATTGGTATCAATTATTTGTGCTGTGCCACTCTCATCAGTATACGTATAAGTACCATCTGCATTATCTGCAAGGGTAGAAATAGAGGTATCCGTAATGGTAGTAGTAAGTCCACCAGCATCTGTAAAATCATAGGTGCCATCGCCATTATCTACTAAAGAAACCGTCCCTGCTGCAGCATTGATCTCATCAATGGCCGCCTGTACATCCGTGGCCGTTAAGCCAGAGGTAGTATTGTCATATGGCACTTCGGCCGCCAACTGATCATCTGTTCCCGCATTGTTCAAAGAAGACAGGTTTACAGATATGGTGTTTCCATTCTCAATGGTTAATTCAAGTGTATTGGTTGTACCATTAAAGTTGAAATTCTGAAGCTGTTGGTCATCAGAAGATGTAAGTTCCCAGCTACTTCCATCCCAAAAGAATATTACCCCGGTATTTGTATTTACATAGATATCTCCAATATCTGCTCCGGCAGGGGTTGTTCCTCCTGCCGCGGATACAGCCGTTCCACTTAACACTTCACAATTACATTGATCCTGCAACGTGACTGTTGTTTGCGAATAGGCAAATCCGGATATTAGAAATACTAAAATTAACAGTCTCTTATCCATGACTATTTTATTTTTTTTGTTGGTTAACCTCATAGCTGAAATATGCAATTGCATTTGACGGTTTCTCAGAAACCCAAGTATTTTTTGAATTCAATAGTTTGCTATGAACATTTGCAAATTGATTTAAAGAATTGGCTTCACCTTTCCGAAAAGAAGAATGGACGAATTGAGAGACCTTTTTGGAATACACTAAGGATTCTGCTCGCTTTTCTATTTTTACAAATTCGGTCAAGTTATTCATAATCTGGGGGTTGGATTAAACCTTAAATCAATTTTTGGTTCTTAAAATGGTTTAATTACACTTTACAAAATTAGAGGTATGCTTCCCTTGGAAAAATAATTGTTGTGTAAGTAGGTATTAACAAGGTATATGCCTAAAAAAGTGAGGTCATTGTAAATATTTTTGGAGAATTTGACGAATGACGTTAATCGATTAGCCCAATAATAACAATACTTAACAGCAGCCAACTTGTAAGAAAAAACGTCAAAATTTGGAACGATAATCAGAGCTTCTAACAAGGGTTATATTGTAAAATAAATGGCCTTTATTTCCTTAAAATTGGTTGGATAAAACTTGTTGGACGAAAGGTTCAAAAATGAAGACTAGGAGGCTAAATTCTTGATAAATTGAGGAGGATAATAAGAAAAAATTTTTGATTAGCACTTCAGAATTAGGCGCAAAAAGAGTCCATAGCAATCTGCTAATTAAATACTATTTAGACTCTAAATCGATAGATTATTGGCAATATAATCTATGTTTAATTCTTATTTACTCTATAAGTAATCTTGCGATTGGTTATTACTGAAGTAAGGGTGTTTATGGTTGCTGTAGCTATGTCGCAAAGAATACTAGTATCGGTAAAAACAACTCTACATATGGAAGGATCAGGGCCCCCTGAGTTATCCATAAACCGCCCTACAATTGGGTTTGAGGCCAAGGAGGTATCTAAAGGGGAATAGTCCGGGGCAACATTAGAAAAAGTCGTAACTGTCCCATTTGCAGTATAAACAATATCCCCTGTTTGTTCTTGATACTCTATACTGTAAGTAACATTACCTGCTAAAAAACCTCCTAAATTCCTGGTATAAGTAGTGCTGGTACCCGTATTAGCATCTATTACGGTAATGGCTAATCCCACTTCATTTCCTGTAATATGATAGATCCGGAAGTTTCCGGCTGTTATAATATCCGCTGTATTTTCATTATCCTGGTAGTCGAATTCTATATTAAAACTAGTAAAGTTGAAGATCCCGCCTGTATTAGGGATTTCAAAATCTAATCCCGCACTTCCACCGGCACCTGCTCCAATTCTAATTCCACAAGCCGTTTGAACGGCAGAAGGGTTTACTGCAATTGCATCCGGACCTACAGTGGCATCAATTAAAGTTGCTGTGTCAAAGTCGAAGTGGGATACAATTTGATTGGCAGTTCCATCATCACAAACATGATATTCAAAGGTAACATCTGCTGTATTCCCAATTAAAGGGTTAAAAACAAAGCTCCCATCTGTATTCAAGCTTAGAGTACCGGTAGTTGGACCACTTACTGGAGTAGGGTTAACAGTAAGCACACCGCCATCGGGGTCGTTATCATTTGCCAATAAACCTGTTGCAACATCAATAGTTAAAGTTTGGTTTAAAAAACTACTATATGAATCTGGTAAAGCTGTAGGCGCAACATTTTGTCCATAACTAAAAGTACAGAGCCCTAGGAGGAGACATTGAATAAATATCTTTAGGTTGTTTTCCGATTTTATCACAGTAATAATCATAACTACCTACGACTTATTAACTCTATAAGTGATTCTGCGATTGGTAATAACAGAGCCAATTCGGACAGACAAGAGAGCCGCACTGGAAGTAATTGCCGGACAACTACCGCTAGAATTAGAAACTAATACGCGATATAAATATCCATTCTTGTCGATTTCTACTGACAAAACATTCAATGTATTGGTGCTACTTCCTGAATACTCCAGACCATCTGATATATCCGTAAACAGTCCTCCGCCGTTGGTACTTACTTGCCATTGATAGCTATCCGCATTGCTAGTACTAACAGTAAAAACTCCATTATCATTTACCAGAACAGTCTGAGCAGCGGGAGGCGTATCTATCACTATATCAAAGACCGTAATGGTCTGGGTAACATTTATGCTATTACCAGCATCATCAGTTACACTATAAGTTCGTGTTATTATCTCCGGATTACTCCCCCCGTCACTTACATCACTTACAAAGGCTACGGTGGGGTTGGCAGTGCAATTATCTGCCTCATCTATCACTACATTACTATTCGGTGTCGGAATATCACTACTACAATAAACCGTAACAGCCCCTGGATTGCTCGCCGTAGGGTCTTCAGTGTCCATATTTAAGGTAGTTGTAGCAGTAATATTAAGGACCGGATCTCCAGGCATTCCACCATATTCCACCACATAACCTTGTGGCTGGTAATTACCAGAAGCGGCTCCTGTATTCGTCAGATCATTCCAGGATCCATTTGGATTTACATTAGGATGTGTAATATGGGCATAGTCTTCATCACCAGACTGATTTGGTTCGTTTGTGTTCCAAAATGCAAAATTAGGTGTACTCCCTCCTCCGGTTCCATTCCAAAAATTAGTGCCGGCTTCAGGTCCTGTGACCCATAACCAAACGCCTTCGGTTGCAGCATCACTTCCTCCTATCCACCCCACACCTGTGGCCTGTGAACCAGAAAAATCAGCTTCAACTTGTGAAGTTAAGGTGGCTAAATAGCCCTGCAATCCGTAGTAAGTGCTCAGCGCGGCAGCGTCTCTTGCGGCAGTCCAAGTTATGCCTAAACTTGGCACATATTCATAATAATGTCCGGTTGGAGGTAAATAATTTGCCTCCCCGACAGTAATGGAAAATTGTCGTATTCCTGATGGCAACAAAGAACTACTGGAAAACTCTACAGCTGCTACGGCTGTTTCGAATTCTGTATATAATGCCGGTCCGGTTAGGGATAATTCGCCCTGAACGGGATCCCAGGAAGACGTTATATTTGGATGTGTCCCAGTTAGGGTAAGCAAATCTTCTCCGTTTACATAACCATTTGAAATTTGAATAAATACCGAGCTTGTGGTTGTATCATCTGTGTCAGTTATGCTAATTGTTTCTACTATTGGCTGTGACGTTCCTATGCAATAGGTTTGATTTCCTGTTGCTGTAAGTACAGGGGGATCGTTTGGAATTGACACCACGGCAATAAATTGGACGTTGTCTACAAAAATAGTTTCGCTATTACTCCAATTTCCACTTCCTGTGATAAATCTTATCTCTGATGCGCTCGACATTTCAGCTGAGCTTAATGAATAGTTCACTGAACCGGTGCCTGCTAACGTTGCAACAGTATTAAATGAACTGCCATCATATAACTGGACCAAGATAGACTCATTTCCGCTTGTTCTATTGTAATCTAGTGTTAATGTTGCTGAAGTAGCAGCAGATAAATCGAGAGTTCTTGAGATATACCTGCTATCTAAATTTCGGAAGCGTAACTGATTGCTATTAATTAGTATTCTTCCACCTGAAGGATCTGTGCCTTCATTAGTTTCAACCCACCCACTAGCAAAACTGGCCGTACCATCATTGTTTGAATAGGAAACAGAACTAAAATTATCAATATAGGTCTCCTGCCCTTGCAAAAAAACTGCAAAACCAAAAAGATATGCTATTAAAAGATAAAATTTTAGATTCCCAAGCCCCCTCATGAATAATGAAAATATTTTTTGAGTGATAGTAAGGCTCATTTAAACTACCTATCCTATCAAATCAAATATACTTCTATGAAAAAGCTTGGTTAAATATTTGTTGTGTACGGCAAGAATTTAGACATAAATAGGACATAAACAGAGGTTTAATTAAAATTAATACTATTAAACACTGTTCAAATGAAGTATGTATCGAAGTGTTTCAGTATCCGCATTAATCGCTTTCCACTGTTTAAATTCTTTATTTCAATATTATAAACTCCGATCTTCGATTCAATTGATGTTCTGCTGCAGTACAGCGGACTCCATCGTCACATTGATTCACTAACTTAGTTTCGCCATATCCCTGTCCTTGTAAACGCTCAGCTGCAATTCCTTGAGAAATCATATATGCAACCGTTGCCTCTGCCCTTTTTTGAGACAACCATAAATTGAAAGAATCTTTACCCCTACTATCTGTATGGGAATTGGCTTTGATTTTTAGGCTAGGATATTTTTCCATGGCTACAATTATTTTCTGAATTTCAACTTCGGCATCAGGTCGAATATTGTATTTTCCAAAATCAAAATAAATGGTACTGAGCTGCAATAACTTGGCCAAATCATCCCCAAAACCTGCTTCCACAAGTTCTCTTTCCAAATAAAAATCAACAATCTGAGGCTTCCCATCAGAGCTGGGCAAATACTCTTCTGCAGGTAAATATCCTTGTGTTTGTGCCCTGACAAAATTACCCTTATTACAATCACAGATCAGTGTATAATTCCCGTCTTCATCTGTAATGGTTGCCTGTTCTTCCTCGTTTTGTTCGTTAATTATTTTGACGGTTGCACCAACTAATATTGCATTGGTTATTTTATCCCGAACCGTTCCCGTAACGGGCTGTTCGCATTCAAAATTTAGCGGCCTTAATTCTTCAAAAGCATAAATATCGTCTGCACCTAGGCCTCCCGGTCTGTTTGAGGCATAATACCCTTGTTTTGTGCTGTCTTTAATAATAAAGGAGAAATCATCCCAACTACTATTAACTGGCTCCCCAACATTAAGTACTTTTTTGGAGTAGCCATTATCTAAAATTTTGATAGCAAAAACATCTAAACCTCCCAATCCAGGGTGACCTTCGGAAGAAAAGTACAGAACCTTTTCTTCGGAAATAAAGGGAAATGTCTCTCTAGCCTCGGTATTTATAGGAAATCCTAAATTTTCGGGCACACCCAAACTTCCATTATCCGCTATGGAAACCTTAAAAATATCTGATTCGCCAAGAGAACCTGGCATATCTGAAGCAAAATACAGTGTTTTTTCGTCTGCACTTAAAGCTGGATGTGCCACAGAATAGTTATCACTATTAAAGGGTAAAGGAATAGGATCAGACCAGATACTGTCTTTCCAAACTACCTTATACATCTTTAAACGAATAATTCCCTCGGTATCTCTCTTGTATTTACCTTCCACATAGTTATTTCGTGTAAAATATATGGTTTTACCATCTTTTGTGGCCACAGAGGAAGATTCATGAAGACGTGTGTTTAAGACTTCCATTTTCGAGACTGGATTTGCTTTGGCACTGTCTATTCTAACTTTATAAATGTCTAAAAAATCACCAGCATTCCACGTATGTCTATATTTGGCTAAATTTCCTGTATCTCGATCTGAAGAAAAAATCAACCCTTTTTCATAAAATGCCGGCGCAAAATCAGAATATCTTGAATTATAATTAAACGTGTCTATTCTATATCTGCCGGAATTAGCCTTAATTTCTGCCAAGTAGTCATTTGAGTTCTCTAATAGGTTTGAACGAGAATCATTTTGTGTTAATTGGGAAAACCTTGTTAATACAGAATCGGCCTCCTTATATTTTTCAAGAGTTTTAAGAGTTTGTCCGTATTTAAAATAGTACGCAGCGGTTGTCTGTTCACCATAGCGCTCTATGAGTTCAGCAAATATCTTCTCAGCTGCCAAATAATTTGCATTGTAATAGTAAGAATTTCCAAGTCTTTCTAAAATATCTTGATTGACATATCCTTTTTCTACCACTTTCTCATAAATATCAATAGCGGGGCTAAAAGAATACTCCTCATATTTAGCATCCCCTATAGTGACATATTTCTCTTGTGCCTTTACCAGTACTATGAAAAAACACAAGACTAAAGAGAATAAAAATCGTTTAGTTGCCATATAGTATTGTTTAAAAGAATCTAGGGGACACTAGACGTTGGTATGATTTTAATAACTCAAATCTCAGAAATATTTCAAAAGATCCATCGTTAAACCGTGTACTTCCTAATTCAGTTGTTTCTTTGTCATAGGCCAATCCTAGCATTAACTGATCTGATAATTGAAATCCTATTAATCCACTAAAGGCGGCATCCCAGCGGTATGCCACTCCAAATGAAAACTTTTCACTTAATAAGAAACTAGCAGACAAATCGAGTTGTAATGGAGCTCCCGCCACAACTTTAGTTAAAAGAGCTGGTTTAAATTGCAAATTGTAACTCAAATCTAAGACCAGACCTGTAATTAGGTAAAAGTTTATTTTTTCTGTGGATAAGAATTGTACACTTTCCGCATCTTGTTGTGAGTTATCAAAATAATTTGATTCTACCAGATTGGGGGCGGAAAGACCGGCATAGAATTTATTGGTATGATAATAGACCCCTAAACCGAAATTTGGTGAAAACTTATTATCTATATTGTCACCCTGAATAGGTTCTTGATCAAAGTTATTTAGCCCATTAAAATCAAGGTTTAGCAAACTACCACCGACCTTTAGTCCAAAAGACAGCTTACCCTCTAAGGATACATCAATAGTATAGGATAAGATTCCATCAAGATATGTTTCCTGCACAACACCATCTCCTATATTGTCATTAACAATGGAAACGCCATATCCCAGTTTGCTGTTTCTTATAGGGGAGTGTAAATTAAAGGTAAATGTTTCTGGAGATCCTTCTAAACCCACCCATTGCGAGCGATACATGCCTAGAATACTAAGCTGTCCTCTTGATCCTGCATAGGCAGGGTTTACACTCATAGTATTGTACATATACTGGGTGTACTGTGCATCCTGTTGGGCAAAAGCACCACTTACCACTGCCATAAATAAGGCCATAGTAATTAGGTATTGCTTATTTTTTCCTTTAGTCCTAAACATGTTTATTTGCTTATATACAGATATCCACTGTCTGTAACACTTTCCTGATCTTTTTGATATTCAAAAATGTAGAAATATACTCCTGCGGGCAGAAGGTCTTCTGCACTGATGGTTGATCTGCCCCGAGATCTTCCATCAAAAATATTGTTTTGATTATTGTAATTTCTTCCCTCATAAACAGAAACGCCCCATCTGTTAAAAATCTGGAGAGAATTATTTTCTGCATTTTCTACACCATTTATAAAAAGAAAATCATTTTTGCCGTCTCCATTTGGAGTAACCAACTGATTTACTTCTACTTCACCAATTTCAGGAGTATCATCTATAGGATCTAAATAATCTGGTGTATTGTCACCATCCATGTCATCGTTGGTAGGATCCATATTCCCGTCTCCATCTTCGTCCGGGGTGTTCATCCCGTCTCCATCATCGTCTAAATCCCGATAGTTAACATCCTCCGTACCATCTGTATCCGGTAGGTCGTTCGCAGGATCGTCTATCTCATCATTTACATCAAAACCATCATTTATATCACTGCCCTCATAGCCATCATCCAAACCATCTCCGTCGGTATCGT
>NZ_JARDUB010000008.1 GCF_029360665.1 Eudoraea chungangensis | reverse complement strand
AAAGGATTGGTTAAGGGATCATTGTCGTTATCCAAATTCGGATCTTCTGTAGTGTCCAAAAGACCGTCATTATCGTCATCTATATCTACACTATCCATAACTCCATCCCCATCTGTGTCTACCGTAAGAATGGTATTGTCTTCGCTGTCAACAAAGTCAGGCGTATCATCTCCATCGGCATCATCATCCGTAGGATCACCATTATCGTCCGAGTCTTCATCTGAAGTATCCATACCATCGCCATCATCATCCGGATCTCTGTAATTAACATCTTCTGTACCATCGGTATCGGGAAGGTCGTTGGCGGGGTCTTCGATTTCGTCATTTACGTCAAAACCATCATTTACATCACTGCCTTCATAGCCATCATCCAAACCATCTCCGTCGGTATCGTTACCGGTGTAGAGCTGATCCGGCTCTCCGTCGAAATTAAAATCGTTCCCTTCGTTATTATCCGGAACTAGATCATTGTCGGTATCCTCATCCAGGTAATCCGGCTGGTCGACACCATCTGAATTAGGTGGATCTAAACCTTGATCTCCACTGCCTTCGTAGGCATCATCCAAGCCATCGCCATCGCTATCATTTCCTGTTGGAGGTATATAATCTACAGTACTCTGCCCTTCCACATTATCTGGCAGACCATCATCATCGGAATCTATATCTCTAAAGTCGGGGGCTTCATCTGTATCATTATTAACCACGGAAATTCCGTTTCCAGAACCAGGACTATCTTCGTAGTGATCATCTAAGCCATTCCCATCCGAATCCATACCACAAGGAGCCTGAAAATGATCCGTTTCTTGGCTTTCGAGATTATCTAATAATCCATCGTTATCAGAATCAATATCACGATAGTCAGGTACCGAATCTCCCTCTGTATCTACCGGAAGTAATCCACCACAACTTCCCGGTGTTTCCTCATAATGATCATCTAAACCATTTCCGTCGGAATCTATCCCACAGGGAGCTATAAAATCGTTAGTTGTTTGTGCCTCTACGTTATCTAAAATACCATCGTTGTCCGAATCAATATCCAAATAATCGGCCTGCCCATCGTTATCCGTATCTACGGGTATTATACCTCCACAGCTACCAGGAGTTTCCTCATAGTTGTCATCCAGACCATTTCCGTCCGAATCCGTACCACTCGGGCTAATAAAACTTGTTGTATCCTGAGACTCCCTATTATCAATTATTCCGTCGTTATCCGAATCTACATCCAAATAATTTGGTATGCCATCGTGGTCAAAATCAGTTGGATTTGTTCTAGGGTTATCATCGCCATCAGCATTAAGGTCTTCTGCGGTATCAATTATTCCATCATTGTCATTATCAATATCTTCTGAATCCGGAACACCATCTCCATCCATATCCGTAAGGGTTTCTATGGTAGTACTAAAGGTAGATTCTATAGTGAAAGAGGATGTAAGCAAAAATAAAAGACTCAAAAAAGTCAGATATTTACCGTAGGAATACATCTTGGAATAAAGGGGCAAACTAATTTCCATAAATGATTGTTTACATTAGTAACAATACACCATGGCTTGTAGGTAAAAGTAAGAGTTTGGGACTCTTATAATCGAACGCAAGATATAGCTAATATATAATGTGAACAATCATATTTTATTCACAACTTTCGAGAATTCTACAAAGAATAATGAATTATCGATTAAAAGTGTTAAAACGAAATGTAAATGGCATTTTACCGAGTAAATGTTTAATAATGAGCGCTTTATTTAACACTTAAAATCGAAGTTACTAACAATTTATCGATAAAATAAAATGCCTCAATACTTCTAAAAAGGGCTCAAAATATGTTAAAAAAGAGAAGACTAGGACTAGGCTTCGTAATTATTTGACGTATTTTTGTTCAAATTTTTTAACGTGAGTTTTACTGAAGAAATCGAAAGGAGAAGAACTTTTGGAATTATTTCCCACCCCGATGCAGGAAAGACAACCTTAACTGAAAAATTGTTGTTATTTGGTGGGGCAATCCAAGAAGCCGGTGCTGTAAAAAATAATAAAATCAAAAAGACGGCCACCAGTGATTTTATGGAAATAGAACGGCAGCGTGGTATCTCCGTTGCAACCTCCGTTCTTGCATTTATATACAGAGATAAAAAGATTAATATCCTAGACACACCAGGGCACAAAGATTTTGCGGAAGATACTTTTAGAACACTAACCGCAGTAGATAGTGTTATTGTAGTCATAGATGTTGCTAAAGGAGTAGAAGAACAAACAAAAAAGCTTGTAGAAGTTTGCAGAATGCGAAATATTCCTATCATAGTTTTTATAAACAAACTGGATAGGGAAGGAAAGGATGCGTTCGACTTACTGGATGAGGTGGAACAAGAGCTTGGATTAAAAGTAACCCCTCTTAGTTTTCCAATTGGAATGGGTTATGATTTTAAAGGAATCTACAATATCTATGAAAAGAATATCAATCTTTTTAGTGGGGATAACAAAAAAAATATTTCTGATACCATCTCATTCGAAGAGGTACACAATCCTGAACTAGAAACTT
The DNA here is from genome assembly GCF_029360665.1 of Eudoraea chungangensis. GTDB lineage: Bacteria > Bacteroidota > Bacteroidia > Flavobacteriales > Flavobacteriaceae > Eudoraea > Eudoraea chungangensis. The sequence continues at coordinate 87,473 of NZ_JARDUB010000008.1, read as the reverse complement.
ATATTGGCGAGAAAGCCGCCATTGAATTAAGAGAGAATTTAGATTTGGTGGAAGGAGTATATCCGGCATTTGACAAAGAGGAATATTTAGCAGGAAATTTGCAACCCGTATTCTTTGGTTCTGCCTTGAACAATTTTGGAGTACGGGAGCTACTTGATTGTTTTATAGACATTGCCCCACCCCCTAGGTCTAAGAAAGCCGAAGAGAGAATGGTTAATGCTAATGAAAAAAAACTATCAGGCTTCGTATTTAAAATTCATGCAAATATGGATCCTAAACATAGGGATCGCTTAGCATTTGTGAAAATTGTCTCTGGTACTTTCGAAAGAAACAAACCTTATTTGCATGTAAGAAACAATAAAAATCTAAAGTTCTCTAGTCCAAATGCCTTTTTTGCCGAGAAAAAAGAGATTGTTGATATTTCTTACCCAGGAGACATAGTAGGACTTCACGATACTGGTAATTTTAAAATTGGAGATACGCTGACAGAAGGCGAGATATTGCATTATAAGGGTATTCCAAGCTTCTCCCCGGAGCATTTTAGATATATAAACAATGCTGATCCAATGAAGTCCAAACAGTTGAATAAGGGTATAGATCAGCTTATGGACGAGGGTGTAGCACAATTATTTACTCTAGAATTAAACGGAAGAAAGATAATAGGTACGGTAGGAGCTCTTCAGTACGAAGTTATTCAATATAGGCTAGAACATGAATATGGTGCAAAATGCAGCTATGAAAACTTTCCTGTATACAAGGCTTGTTGGATTGAAGCTGAGGATACCAGCAGCGATGAGTACAAAGAGTTTATTAGGGTGAAACAAAAGTATTTGGCAAAAGATAAAAGAGGTCGTTTGGTATTTTTGGCAGATTCTCCCTTTTCTTTGCAAATGACACAGCAAAAGTATCCCAGTGTAAAACTACACTTTGTGTCTGAATTTGATTAAAACCTCCAAATTTATTGAATCTTCATTAGGTCCTTAGGCTTCTCCTGTAGGTCCAAAATTTAATGGGATTGGGGGTTGATCATAGTCCTTTATAGGACCATGTGCCTTCTCAAATCGATTAACATTATCATTTAGAGCTTTTAAAAACTTCTTTGCGTGCTGTGGAGTAAGTATTATTCTACTCTTCACTTTCGCCTTTGGTGCCCCGGGCATCATACTAATAAAATCAACAACAAACTCAGAAACCGAGTGATTAATAATAGCCAGATTGGAATAAATTCCTTCAGCCATTTTCTCATCAAGTTCAATATTTATCTGTTGCTGTTTGGTCTTTTTTTCAGACATAGGTTTATAAAAAAAGCCCCCAATAATATTGAGGGCTTAGTAATACTAAAATTTCAGTTCTTCTTTTCGAGCCATAATCTCGTCATATTCTTCCTTAGAACCAACGATAATATTTTCGTAATCTCTCATACCAGTTCCAGCCGGTATTTTATGTCCTACGATAACATTCTCTTTAAGTCCTTCCAGTTTATCTACCTTTCCACTCACGGCAGCCTCATTAAGAACTTTCGTTGTTTCTTGGAAAGAAGCAGCAGAGATAAACGATTTTGTTTGTAGCGAAGCCCTTGTAATCCCCTGAAGAATAGGTGTAGCCGTCGCTGCAACCGCATCTCTTGCAGTAACCAAAGTCTTGTCCGCTCTTCTTAGAATAGAATTTTCGTCTCTTAGTTCTCTGGCAGTAATAATCTGTCCAGCTTTAAGATTTTCCGATTCTCCTGCATCCTCGACAACTTTCTTACCAAATATTTCATCATTTTCTCTAATAAAATCGTCTTTATGAACCAATTGGTTTTCTAAGAAGGTAGTATCTCCTGAATCCTGAATACGTACTTTACGCATCATTTGACGGACCACAACTTCAAAGTGTTTATCATTGATCTTAACCCCTTGTAATCGGTATACTTCTTGCACCTCATTAACTAGATATTGCTGCACAGCAGAAGGTCCTTTAATTGCCAAGATATCCTCTGGAGTAATAGAACCATCAGATAATGGCATACCAGCTCTTACATAATCGTTTTCCTGTACCAGAATCTGATTAGACAACTTAACTAAGTACTTCTTAATCTCGCCTAACTTAGATTCAATAATGATTTCGCGATTTCCCCTTTTAATTTTTCCAAAGGATACAACCCCATCAATTTCAGTAACCACGGCAGGATTCGAAGGGTTTCTAGCTTCAAAAAGCTCAGTAACCCTTGGCAGACCACCAGTAATATCGCCAGCTTTGGCAGATTTACGAGGTATTTTAACCAATATCTTTCCTTCCTTAATTTTGTCTCCATCATCTACCATGATATGGGAACCAACAGGAAGGTTATAAGATCTTAACACCTCATCCTTAGTGTTTTTAATTAAAAGAGTTGGAATTAACTTCTTGTTCCTCGATTCGGAAATAACCTTTTCTTGGAAACCAGTTTGTTCATCAATCTCTACCTGGTAGGTAATTCCTTGCTCAATATTCTCGTAAGCAATCTTACCGGGAAATTCTGAAACAATAACTCCATTATATGGATCCCATTGACAAACAAGATCGCCCTTGCTAATCTTACCACCATCTTTAACGAATATCTGTGAACCGTAAGGAATGTTATTTGTACTCAGCGTTATTCCTGTTTTTGCATCTACAATTTTTATCTCAGATGTTCTGGAAATCACAATATTAACGACCTTCCCTTCATTATTTTCACCTTTGACTACTCTAAGGTCTTCAATTTCTGCAACCCCGTCGAACTTGGCTTCCAGTTTACTATCTTCAGATATGTTCCCAGCAATACCCCCAACATGGAAGGTTCTTAGGGTTAACTGTGTACCGGGCTCTCCGATAGACTGTGCTGCAACTACTCCTACAGCTTCACCTCTTTGAACCATTTTATTTGTAGAAAGGTTTCTACCATAACACTTGGCACAAATTCCTTTTTGCGCTTCACATGTCAGTGCAGATCTTACTTCAATTCTTTCTACAGGAGAAGCTTCCACTCTCTTAACGTCGGCCTCCATTATTTGCTGACCGGCTTCTAACAAAAGTTCTTCTGTTAATGGGTCGTAAACGTCATGTAACGAAACACGTCCAAGAATTCTTTCGCCTAAGGTCTCAACAATTTCTTCATTCTTCTTCAATGCTGCTACTTCAATCCCTCTAAGCGTGCCACAATCATCGATATTTACAATAACATCCTGAGAAACATCCACAAGACGTCTTGTTAAATATCCAGCATCGGCTGTTTTAAGAGCAGTATCCGCCAGTCCTTTTCTTGCCCCGTGAGTAGAAATAAAGTACTCCAGGATAGAAAGGCCTTCTTTAAAGTTTGAAAGAATTGGATTCTCAATAATTTCACCACCTCCTGCGGTAGACTTCTTAGGCTTAGCCATTAATCCACGCATTCCTGTAAGCTGTCTAATCTGTTCTTTGGAACCCCTTGCACCAGAATCTAACATCATATACACCGAGTTAAACCCTTGTTGATCTTCCCGGATACGCTTCATCGCCAATTCGGTAAGCATAGCATTCGTGGAAGTCCAAACATCAATTACCTGATTGTAGCGCTCATTATTCGTAATAAGTCCCATGTTGTAATTGGTCATTATCCCATCTACCTGCTCATTCGCTTCGGCAATCATATCGTGTTTTTCCTGAGGAATGATAATGTCCCCAAGACTAAAGGAAAGTCCACCTTTAAAAGCAAACTCATATCCCATGGTTTTAATCAAATCAAGGAACGAAGCCGTTTGCGGCACATTAGTAACGGCAAGAATTCTACCGATAATGTCTCTTAAAGATTTTTTATTAAGAACTTCATTAATATATCCGGCTTCTTCAGGAACAACCTGGTTAAAAAGTACTCTTCCAACAGTAGTTGGAATTATCTGATTTACTAATTCCCCTTCTTCGTTAAAATCCTTAGCCCTAACCTTAATACCAGCATTTAGTTCTACAATACCCTCATTAAAGGCTATAACAACCTCCTCATAAGAGTAGAATGTTAAACCTTCACCTTTTACAGGAACTTCCGGCGTAGATTTTCTTTCTTTCGTCATATAATACAAGCCCAATACCATATCCTGAGAAGGCACCGTAATAGGGGAACCATTCGCCGGGTTTAATATGTTGTGAGAGGCTAGCATTAGTAGCTGTGCTTCCAAGATGGCTTCTGGTCCTAATGGTAAATGCACTGCCATTTGATCTCCATCAAAATCGGCATTGAAGGCAGTACAAACCAATGGATGTAATCTAATCGCCTTACCTTCTATTAATTTTGGCTGGAAAGCCTGTATTCCTAACCGGTGAAGCGTGGGGGCTCTGTTTAATAAGACGGGATGTCCTTTTAAAACATTTTCTAATATATCCCAAACTACCGGTTCTTTTTTATCTATAATTTTCTTAGCCGATTTAACCGTTTTTACAATACCTCTTTCTATTAACTTTCTAATTATAAAAGGTTTGTACAATTCCGCAGCCATGTCTTTAGGCAATCCACATTCATATAGATTCATCTCTGGACCTACAACAATAACAGATCTAGCAGAATAATCAACTCTTTTCCCAAGTAAGTTCTGACGGAATCTACCCTGCTTTCCCTTTAAAGAATCTGAAAGAGATTTCAATGGTCTGTTAGATTCTGTTTTAACCGCAGAAGCTTTACGCGTATTATCAAATAGGGAATCTACGGCTTCTTGAAGCATCCTTTTTTCGTTTCTTAAGATCACTTCAGGAGCTTTGATCTCCATTAGTCTTTTAAGGCGATTATTTCGGATAATTACCCTTCTGTATAAATCATTTAAATCTGAAGTAGCGAAACGTCCACCATCTAATGGAACCAAAGGCCTAAGCTCTGGTGGAATAACCGGAACAACCTTCATAATCATCCATTCTGGTCTGTTATCCCTGTTATCCTGGGATTCTCTCAGGGCTTCCACAACCTGCAACCTTTTTAAGGCTTCGGTTTTACGTTGCTTTGAAGTTTCTGTATTTGCTTTATGCCTAAGCTCATAGGAAAGTTCTTTTAAATCGATTCTCATTAAAAGATCGATTAAACATTCTGCTCCCATCTTGGCGATAAACTTATTTGGATCAGAATCCTCCAAATATTGATTTTCAGCCGGTATAGTTTCTAAAATATTCAAATATTCTTCTTCCGTTAGGAAGTCTAATTTTTGAATTTCTTCCCCTTCAGGACCTTTGGCAATCCCTGGTTGAATAACTACATACCTTTCATAGTATATAATCATGTCAAGTTTTTTGGAGGGTAAACCAAGAAGGTATCCTATTTTATTTGGTAAAGAACGGAAGTACCAGATATGAGCAACGGGTACCACAAGATTAATGTGACCTACTCTATCTCTTCTTACTTTCTTCTCTGTGACTTCAACCCCACATCTATCGCACACGATTCCGCGATATCGGATACGCTTATACTTTCCACAAGCACATTCATAATCCTTTACAGGTCCAAAAATTCGTTCACAGAACAAACCATCTCTCTCTGGTTTGTGGGTTCTATAGTTAATAGTTTCTGGTTTTAATACCTCTCCTCTGGACTCCCCTAGAATAGATTCAGGAGAAGCCAAGCCGATTGAAATTTTATCAAACCTCTTAATTGCAGTATTATCTTTTAGTCTAGCCATTGTGATATGGTGATAGTAAATTTAATATGTGTAAAACTATTATTCTTCCAATCTGATATCCAAACCTAATCCCTTAAGTTCGTGCATCAATACATTGAATGATTCTGGCAAGCCAGGTTCTGGCATCGTTTCTCCTTTAACGATAGACTCATAGGTTTTAGCCCTTCCGATGACATCATCAGATTTTACCGTTAATATCTCTCTAAGGGTGGCAGATGCCCCGTAAGCTTCTAGTGCCCAAACTTCCATTTCCCCAAATCGCTGTCCACCAAATTGAGCTTTACCTCCTAATGGTTGTTGCGTAATTAAAGAATAAGGTCCGATAGATCTAGCGTGCATTTTGTCATCCACCATATGCCCTAGTTTAAGCATGTAGATAACACCTACTGTTGCTGCCTGATCAAACCGTTGTCCGGTTCCTCCATCGTAAAGATAGGTATGCCCAAATCTTGGAATACCTGCATCGTCTGTAAAGGAATTGATCTCATCCAGTGTTGCACCGTCAAAAATTGGCGTGGCAAACTTTTTGTCGAGTTTCTGACCAGCCCAACCAAGAACGGTTTCGTAAATCTGCCCGATATTCATCCGAGAAGGTACCCCTAACGGATTTAATACTATGTCTACAGGAGTTCCATCTTCTAAGAAAGGCATGTCTTCTTGTCTAACAATTCTAGCAACAATACCTTTATTTCCGTGTCTACCGGCCATCTTATCCCCTACCTTCAGCTTACGTTTCTTAGCGATATAAACTTTAGCAAGTTTCATAATCCCTGCAGGAAGCTCATCTCCAACAGAGATGGTAAACTTATCTCTCCTAAGATTTCCCTGCAAGTCGTTAAGCTTAATCTTGTAGTTGTGTAATAAATCGGCCACTAAGGTATTAGCCTCTTTATCCGTGGTCCAACTTCCTCCAACCAAATGTGCAAAATCATCAACAGAGTTAAGCATTTTCATGGTATACTTTTTACCTTTTGGAAGGACTTCTTCACCAAGGTCATTAAGTACTCCCTGAGAAGTTTTACCATTAACAAGCTTAAATAGTTTCTCAATTAAAACATCTTTCAACTCTTGAAACTTCACTTCATATTCCAATTCCAGGCTAGAAATAGCTTCCTTATCTTCAGAACGCTTACGCTTATCCTTGATAGAACGAGAAAAGAGTTTCTTGTCTATTACTACGCCACGTAAGGATGGAGAAGCTTTTAGAGAAGCATCTTTAACGTCACCCGCTTTGTCTCCAAAGATGGCCCGTAACAATTTCTCTTCCGGCGTTGGGTCTGATTCTCCTTTAGGAGTAATTTTACCAATTAAAATATCCCCTGGTTTTACCTCAGCACCGATACGAATCATACCATGCTCATCTAAATCCTTTGTAGCCTCTTCGGAAACATTTGGTATATCATTGGTAAGTTCTTCCGCTCCCAGTTTAGTATCCCTAACTTCTAAAGCATATTCATCAATATGAATAGAAGTAAAAATATCTTCACGTACAACTTTTTCAGAAATTACAATGGCATCTTCAAAGTTATATCCTTTCCAAGGCATAAATGCTACCTTCAGGTTTCTACCCAGAGCTAATTCTCCGCTCTCTGTGGCATATCCTTCACACAATACCTGACCCTTTTTAACCTTATCGCCTTTTTGAACGATAGGTTTAAGGTTAATACTAGTACCTTGGTTAGTCTTTCTAAATTTAACCAAATTGTAAGTCTTAGAATCATCTTCGAAACTCACCAATTTTTCCTCTTCAGAGCGACTGTATTTAATGGTTATTTGTTGAGAATCCACGTATTCAATTACACCATCTCCTTCAGCATTAATTAGTACTCTCGAATCTGAGGCAACCTGTCTTTCCAAGCCAGTTCCTACAATAGGTGATTGAGGCTTTAGCAAAGGAACGGCCTGTCTCATCATGTTTGATCCCATCAAAGCCCTGTTAGCATCATCATGTTCCAAAAAGGGAATTAACGAAGCCGAAATAGAAGCAATCTGATTAGGTGCAACATCCGTGTAATTTATTTCTTTAGGATCTACAACTGGAAAATCTCCTTCTTCTCTTGCAATTACCTTTTCCTGTATAATGGAACCATTATCTTTTAATGGAATATTTGCCTGAGAAATCTTCATTCCCTCTTCTTCCTCAGCACTGAGGTAGATATAATTCTTGGTATCTACCTTCCCACTATCTACTTTTCTATAAGGTGTTTCTAAAAAGCCCATTGGATTAACTTTTGCAAATACTGCAAGAGAGGATATTAAACCAATATTTGGACCTTCAGGGGTTTCAATCGGACAAAGTCTACCATAATGTGTATAGTGAACATCACGAACCTCAAAACCAGCTCTTTCTCTCGAAAGACCACCAGGCCCTAGGGCAGAAAGTCTTCTTTTGTGTGTAATTTCAGCCAATGGATTGGTCTGATCCATAAATTGAGACAATTGGTTAGTCCCAAAAAAGGAGTTAATTACAGAAGAAAGTGTTTTGGCATTTATTAAATCAATAGGGGTAAAAACCTCATTATCTCTAACATTCATTCTTTCACGAATGGTTCTTGCCATACGTGCTAGACCCACACCAAATTGTGAAGACAGTTGCTCTCCTACCGTTCTAACCCTTCTATTAGATAAGTGGTCAATATCATCAATCTCTGCCTTCGAATTAATTAGTTCTATCAAATATTTTATGATAGTAATAATATCTTCCTTCGTTAGAACTTGCTTATCCATTCCGATATCAAGACCTAACTTTTTATTCATTCTGTATCTACCTACTTCCCCTAAATTATAACGTTGATCAGAGAAAAATAATTTATCGATTATCCCTCTTGCCGTTTCTTCATCTGGCGGTTCGGCATTACGCAATTGACGGTAAATATGTTCTACCGCTTCTTTTTCAGAATTAGTAGGATCTTTTTGTAGCGTATTATGAATAATAGCATAATCGCTCTGTGCATTATTTTCTTTGTGAAGCAAAATAGTCTTAACATCTGCTTCCATGATTTCATCAATATGTTCTTTCTCTAGAACAGTATCTCTATCAAGAATTATTTCGTTTCTCTCGATGGAGACAACTTCTCCAGTATCCTCGTCAACAAAATCTTCATGCCAAGTATTCAAAACCCTAGCAGCTAATTTTCTTCCCAAAACCTTTTTAAGTCCGGTTTTAGACACTTTTACTTCTTCTGAAAGATCAAAAATTTCTAAGATATCTTTATCTCTTTCAAAACCAATCGCCCTAAACAGTGTAGTTACAGGTAATTTCTTTTTTCTATCGATATAGGCGTACATAACACTATTAATGTCTGTAGCAAATTCGATCCACGATCCCTTAAATGGAATAACTCTTGCCGAATACAGTTTGGTACCGTTGGCATGGAAAGACTGACCAAAGAAAACTCCAGGCGATCTGTGTAATTGAGATACTACCACACGCTCTGCTCCGTTTATTACGAAGGTACCACTGGGGGTCATATACGGTATTGTTCCAAGATAAACATCTTGTACGATTGTCTCAAAATCTTCATGTTCCGGATCGGTACAATACAATTTTAGACGTGCCTTTAAAGGAACGCTGTAAGTAAGACCTCTTTCTATACATTCCTGAATGGAATATCTTGGTGGATCTATAAAATAATCAAGAAACTCTAGTACAAATTGATTTCTTGTATCTGTAATTGGAAAGTTTTCCATGAAGGTGTTGTACAATCCTTCATTGCCCCTTTCGTCAGATTTGGTCTCAAGCTGAAAAAAGTCTTGAAAGGACTTAATCTGAATGTCCAGGAAATCTGGATAACTTGGAATGTTCTTTGCGGATGCGAAGTTTACTCTTTCAGTCTGTTTTGTGAACATCTATAGCCAAAATTTTGAACGTGAATACTTTGAATGGGTCGTATATGACTTCATATACTACATATAAAAGGGTTTAGGTCTAGCCACCAAAACGGCGGAAAGACCTAAACAAAACCATTTGGTTATCGCTATTATTTAAGCTCAACTTCTGCTCCAGCTTCTTCTAATGATTTTTTAATTCCTTCTGCTTCATCTTTAGAAACAGCTTCCTTAACCGCTTTTGGTGCGCTATCAACTATGTCTTTAGCATCTTTCAATCCTAAACCAGTTAATTCCTTAACTAATTTTACAACTGCCAATTTAGAACCTCCTGGGGCTTTCAAAATTACATCGAATTCTGATTTTTCCTCAGCAGCCTCTGCCTCACCAGCAGCACCTCCACCAGCAGCAACTGCTACAGCAGCGGCAGCAGGCTCAATACCATACTCTTCTTTTAAAATATCAGCTAACTCATTTACTTCTTTTACAGTAAGGTTAACTAGTTGTTCTGCGAAATCTTTTAAATCTGCCATTTTTCTATCGTTTAATAAAATTCTTAAATTATTCTTGTTTTTAGTGCGTACAAATTATTTTTCGGATAATGTTTTAAGGATACCAGCCAGTTTACCACCTCCCGATTTTAATCCGGAAATAACATTCTTCGCTGGGGATTGTAATAAGCCAATAATCTCACCTATCATTTCCTCTTTGGATTTGATATTAACCAAAGTCTCCAAACTTTCGTCACCAACATAAACCGCTTCCTCAACAAAAGCACCTTTTAAAAGAGGTTTTTTTGATTTTTTGCGAAAGTTTTTTATAAGTTTTGCAGGTGCATTACCCGTGTCTGAAAACATTAATGAAGTATTTCCTTTTAATGTTTCAGGAAGTTCTCCAAATTCTTTATCAGACGCCTCCATAGCCTTAGCCAAAAGAGTATTCTTTACTACAGATAACTTAATATCTGCCTTAAAGCAAGCTCTTCTCAAAGCCGAAGTAGTAGTTGCATCCAAACCTGAGATATCAGCTAAATAGATAATTGAACTACCAGCTAACTGAGAAGTTAAATCTTCTATAACGGTTGCTTTTTCTTGTCTTGTCATGATTTTAAAACGTTATCAGTTAAACTGCTTTAGGATCTAATTGCAGACTAGGACTCATTGTACTAGACATATAGATACTCTTCATATAAATCCCTTTAGCTGCCGCAGGTTTTAATTTATTTAAAGTGTCAAGAAGCTCTTTAGCATTTCCTGCAATTTTATCTGCAGAAAAAGAAGCTTTCCCGATAGCTGCATGAACTATTCCAGACTTGTCTACTTTAAAATCTATTTTACCCGCTTTTACTTCTGTTACTGCTTTAGCAACATCCATAGTTACGGTACCCGTTTTTGGATTCGGCATTAAACCTCTTGGACCTAATACTCGTCCTAAAGGGCCTAATTTACCCATTACGCTTGGCATGGTGATGATAACATCAACATCTGTCCAACCGCCTTTAATTTTATCCAAATACTCATCTAATCCAACAAAGTCAGCACCAGCTTCTTTAGCCTCTGCTTCTTTATCCGGAGTAACCAAAGCCAAAACCTTTACATCCTTTCCAGTTCCATAAGGAAGTGTAACCACTCCCCTAACCATCTGATTAGCTTTCCGAGGGTCTACTCCTAATCTTACTGCAAGGTCTATACTAGCATCAAACTTGGTATTCGTGATTTCTTTTACAAGCGATGAAGCCTCGTCTATTGTATAGAGTCTATCCTTCTCTATTTTAGCCTGAGCTTCTTTTTGCTTTTTTGTTAATTTTGCCATGTTAAAAGTGCTTTAAGATTTTAGAAAGGTCTTTTACCTGAAACTTTTAATCCCATGGATCTTGCTGTTCCTGCTACCATCGACATTGCCGATTCTACAGTAAAAGCATTAAGATCAACCATTTTTTCTTCTGCTATGGTCTTTACTTGATCCCAGGATACGCTTCCCGATTTTACTCTGTTAGGTTCGCCAGATCCTTTTTTAATCTTTGCCGCTTCCAAAAGTTGCACTGCCGCTGGTGGTGTTTTAACAACAAAATCAAATGATTTGTCCTTATAAACGGTGATAACTACGGGCAAGATTTTCCCTTGCTTGTCTTGTGTACGAGCATTAAACTGCTTACAAAACTCCATAATGTTAACGCCGGCAGCACCTAAAGCGGGTCCAACCGGTGGCGACGGATTCGCTACACCTCCCCTAACTTGTAGTTTAACTACTTTACCTACTTCTTTTGCCATTGTTTTTAATTAAAATTTAAAGTGTGTCTAATTGGAAGCAACACAACTTTTATATATACGTAACAATAAATTATACTTTCTCTACTTGCATGTAGCTTAATTCCAGAGGGGTCTTTCTACCAAATATTTTTACCATTACCTCTAGTTTTCTCTTTTCTTCATTAATCTTCTCCACTGTTCCATTAAAGCCATTAAATGGCCCGTCGATAACTTTAACTGTTTCCCCAAGAATAAATGGAATCGCAATGCTATCTGTATTTACCGCAAGCTCATCTACCTTTCCTAACATTCTATTTACCTCAGCTTTTCGCAGTGGTACTGGATCTCCTCCTTTTGTTTCCCCTAAAAACCCAATTACATTAGTAATAGATCTTATAATATGTATCATTTCTCCTCCCAGATTAGCCTTCACCATTATGTATCCAGGAAAATAAACTCTTTCTTTATTAATCTTTTTGCCATTTCGAATTTGGACAACCTTTTCGGTTGGAACCAAAACCTCTTCTAAATAATCCGCAAATCCATGTCGCTCAACTTCACTTTCAATGTAGCCTCTAATCTTATTCTCCTGACCACTGACGGCTCTTACCACATACCATTTCTTTTCTAATACTTCAGACATAGATCTTTTATTAATTAATTAGAGTATTAAAGTAGAACTGAATAAATTCACTAAACACGGTATCTACACCCCAAGTAGCTAAAGCAAATAAAATAGAAAACACTGCCACTATTACCATAAGATTAGAAGATTCTGCTCTTGTTGGCAATGTAACATTGTTCTTTAATTCGTCTATAGATTCCTTTATATATGTTAACATGCGACTAACTTTTTAATCTTTTATTTATACTCGTTTATTTTAAACTCCCAATGGCACCTTAAAAAAAACGAATTAAGCCTGGGGTAAACCTTATTTCTGCACGGGAGGAGAGGCTCGAACTCCCGACACCTGGTTTTGGAGACCAGTGCTCTACCAACTGAGCTACACCCGTTTATATTTACACTGAAAGGTATCCTACGATAGTAGGACACCCTTAGTGTAATCAATTGTATAGATTTTAATCTAGAATTTTAGTAACCTGTCCAGCTCCAACAGTTCTACCACCTTCACGAATCGCAAATCTAAGTCCTTCACTCAAGGCAATTGGCTGAATTAGTTCAACTGTAATTGTTAAGTTATCTCCAGGCATAACCATTTCAACTCCACTAGGTAAATTGATTGTTCCAGTAACGTCTGTAGTTCTTACATAGAATTGAGGACGATAGTTGTTATGGAATGGTGTGTGTCTACCACCTTCTTCTTTTTTAAGGATATATACTTCAGCTTCAAATTTAGCATGAGGCTTTACAGAACCTGGCTTACAGATTACCATTCCTCTACTTATTTGAGACTTTTCAATACCTCTTAAAAGAATACCCACGTTATCTCCTGCTTCACCTCTATCTAATATTTTACGAAACATTTCAACTCCAGTAATGGTAGAGCTTAATTTTTCTGCTCCCATTCCAATGATATCAACAGCATCTCCAGTATTGGCGATACCTGTTTCAATACGACCTGTAGCAACTGTACCTCTACCTGTAATGGTGAAAACATCTTCTACTGGCATTAAGAAGTCTTTGTCAACATCTCTTTTTGGCAATTCAATCCAGTCATCAACAGCAGTCATTAATTCCATAACCGTGTCTACCCATTTTTGCTCACCATTTAAGGCACCTAGTGCAGATCCAGAAATAACTGGTCCGTTATCACCATCGTACTCATAGAAAGACAACAATTCTCTAACTTCCATTTCAACAAGCTCCAAAAGCTCGTCATCATCAACCATATCCACTTTGTTCAAGAAAACAACGATTCTTGGAATACCAACCTGACGTCCTAATAGGATGTGTTCTCTTGTTTGAGGCATTGGTCCATCTGTAGCCGCAACTACAAGAATAGCACCGTCCATTTGAGCCGCACCAGTTACCATATTCTTAACGTAATCCGCGTGACCTGGACAATCTACGTGTGCATAGTGACGATTGGCTGTAGAGTATTCAACGTGTGATGTATTAATTGTAATACCTCTTTCTTTTTCTTCAGGAGCGTTATCGATAGAATCGAAGCTTCTCATTTCAGATAATCCTGCGTTTGCCAAAACAGTTGTAATAGCAGCAGTTAATGTAGTTTTACCGTGATCTACGTGTCCAATAGTACCAATATTTAAGTGCGGTTTGGAACGATCAAAAGTTTCCTTTGCCATTTTTTAATGTATTTAATCTTAGTTTATATTAGTGTGTATTCAATGCTATTTTTTGAGCCAACGACGGGAATTGAACCCGTGACCTCTTCCTTACCAAGGAAACGCTCTACCCCTGAGCTACGTCGGCTTATGCGTCTCAGGTGTTCTATTTTGAAAACTATGGACTTAACCAAATCAAAACAACGAACGCTTATTTTAATTCTTTGAGCGGGAGACCGGGTTCGAACCGGCGACATTCAGCTTGGAAGGCTGACGCTCTACCAACTGAGCTACTCCCGCAATTATTCAAATCAATATTTCAATGTTCTTATATTTGTATTCTTTGGATCAATAGAACGTTTATTTCAAAACGATCTTCTTATCCTATTTCCTCTGCCGAGCTACCTATTAATTGCCACTCGTACTAAAGTACTTTGTGGGGAGAGCAGGATTCGAACCTGCGAAGGTAAAACCAACAGATTTACAGTCTGTCCTCGTTGGCCGCTTGAGTATCTCCCCCCTTTTATTTTAAAGAACTTTCGAGCCGATGGAGGGACTCGAACCCACGACCTGCTGATTACAAATCAGCTGCTCTAGCCAGCTGAGCTACATCGGCGTTTTATCGCCGTTTAACGCATAAAAAAGTCCGCTATTTCTAACGGACTGCAAATGTAGATAATTATTTTTTTATTCAAAACTATTTTACAAAAATTTTAAGGAGGGTTGAAACCTTGGCTTTTTCTTCTTTTTTGACAATTTACGTTCTAAGGAACTGCAGCAAGAATCTACTGCCTCTTCAAACGATTTGCATTGCTTTTTAACTACAAAGGTATCTTTTGGGATATGTAGTTTTACCTCTACAATTTTATTTTCCTTTTCGCTCGTGTTTTCTACCTTTAAATAAACATCAGAACTAATTATTTTGTCATAAAAAACTTCTAGTTTATCTAAACGGTTCTGAATAAATTCGAGAAGCTTCTTGTCGGCATTAAAATTTACTGCTTGGGTATTTACCTTCATACATTAGATTTTAAAATTAAACATTAGAATGCGCAGACTTAGTCTTTTCTTCTAGGATGTGCTCCGTGGGCCTTTTTAAGTTCAGCTATACTGCTATGTGTATATACCTGTGTAGACGCCAAACTAGAATGACCTAACAATTCCTTTACTGAATTTAAATCCGCACCCCTATTTAGTAAATGCGTTGCAAAGGTATGTCTAAGAACATGCGGACTCTTTTTAGTCTTAGAGGAAACCTTACTAAAATACCCATTAATTATTCTATACACAAGTGTTTCATAAATTTTAACCCCGGATTTCGTTAAAAACAAAAAGTTTGTGTCCTTAATGTTATCTAAGTTTGTCCTAGCCTCTAGATAGGCTTTTACCAGGATAACCGTAGATTCCAAAAGGGGTACAATCCTCTCTTTATTTCTCTTCCCAAGAACCTTTAATGTATTTTCCTTTAAATCTATATTAGCCAACTCGGTATTGATTAGTTCTGCTCTCCGAATACCGGTGGTATAAAAAAGGTCTATAATTAAATGATCTCTTTTTCCTTCAAAACCCTCACGAAAAGGAATGTCGTCAATAAAAAGATTCATCTCTTCTATAGAAAATGGAACTTCTACTTTCTTTTCTGTCTTTAAGGCTTTATGACTTGCAAGTGGACTAATTAAGATAGTACCTGTTTTTAGCAAAAAGTTATAATATGCCTTTAAGGAGGCAATTTTACGATTAACGCTTCTATTCGAAACCCCCTGATCTATAAGATATATTATCCAGTTACGAATAAAGGTATATGGGATGTCTACGCAGTCGTCTTGTTGTAATTTGTCCGAACAGAATAGTTGAAAATCTTGTATGTCTCTTTTGTACGCTGTTGTAGTATGAAAAGAATATTTCTTTTCCAGATTGAGATAGTCAATAAAAGCTTCCAAAGACATAGTACTAAGGTACTAGTTTTTTATAAAAAATCCCGCTACGGATACCGAAGCGGGATTTTAACTTATTAGTTCAAAGAATTAAATTTCTTCTTGATCTCTAAGTCCTTGAATATATTGGGCTTTTTGAATCTGCTGTCTTCGCTCAACAGAAGGCTTGGTAAACTGCTGACGCTTTCTAAGCTGACGCATTGTTCCCGTTCTGTCAAACTTTCGCTTGAAGCGCTTTAAAGCTCTATCTATATTTTCTCCTTCTTTTACTGGTATAATCAACATAAGCTACAACCTCCTCTCTTTTAATATTTTTAAGTCTGCAAATATATAATGAATAAACGAAAACCCAATAATTATTTCAAAATATTCTTTGCGATGACAACTTTCTGTATTTCAGTGGTTCCTTCACCAATAGTACATAGTTTAGAATCCCGATAGAATTTCTCTACTGGAAAGTCTTTGGTATAGCCATATCCGCCATGAATCTGAACAGCCTCATTTGCTACTCTTACACATACTTCAGATGCGAACATTTTAGACATCGCGCTTAGCTTGCTCATTTCTCTCCCCTGATTCTTTAAAAATGCCGCCTTGTGTAATAACACTTCTGAAGCTTCAATTTCTGTCGCCATATCCGCTAACTTAAAAGATATCCCTTGAAAAGAACTAATTGGCTTACCAAATTGTATGCGTTCTTTAGAATATTTCAATGAAGCCTCGTAAGCACCTTTGGCAATTCCCAAAGAAAGCGCACCTATAGAGATTCTGCCACCATCTAATATTTTCATGGATTGAATAAACCCTTCTCCAACTTCCCCTAGTCTGTTGCAATCTGGTATACGACAATCTTGAAAAACCAGTTCGGCCGTCTCACTTGCCCTCATCCCTAGCTTATCCTCCTTTTTACCACTACTAAAGCCAAGGGTTCCTTTCTCCACAACAAAAGCTGTCATACCTCTACTATCTCCTTTATTTCCTGTTCTAACAACGACCACTGCTATATCGCCACTTTTACCATGTGTAATAAAGTTTTTTGAACCATTCAAAATCCAATCATCTCCATCTTTAACAGCCGTAGTACTCATCCCCCCTGCATCGGACCCTGTATTGTGTTCTGTTAGTCCCCAGGCTCCAATCCACTCACCGTTAGCAAGCTTTGGCAACCACTTCTGTTTTTGGTTGTCATCGCCAAAACTAAGGATATGATTTGTACACAGGGAATTATGCGCTGCTATAGAAAGACCTATGGAAGGGTCTACTTTAGATATTTCCTCAACTATGGCAATATATTCATGATACCCCAAACCACTGCCTCCATATACCTCTGGTACCAAAATCCCCATAAAACCAAATTTTCCGGCTTCGTGCATAACTTCGGTGGGAAAATATTGTGTCTCATCCCACTTCATTATATGTGGTCTTATGAACTGTTCTGCAAATTCTTTTGCCGACTGAGCCACAAGAATCTGTGTTTCTGAATAATCAAAACTTATACTAGACATAGTGTCTGTTATCATCGTTGCAATTTTTTATAGGGACAAATATAATTTAATTATCTCAATCTTGTCCGCAGGAAAGTTTTCTATTTGCTCTAATTCTTTCCAAGATTTAATTATACCCACACTATCTCGAAATTCCAAAATTGCCTTGCTTGCTGGTCTAGAGAAATATACAAAATCTTTAATCTCTTCATTAGTTGCTGTATTTATATTCAGCATGGTAGTATCTCTGCTTTCCAGAACCCGAAATCTCCTTAATATAGCTGCTACCCGATTCTGTTCAAGTCCATATACATGATAGATCTGTCTATCGTCCCTAAATCCTCCTAGCCGGTCCCGGAATTTTATCACCCTCGCCGAAAGCCTAGGACCAACGCCATAGACCACTTGAAGGTCTTCTTCAGAAACAGTATTTATGTCTTTTACAGTAATTTGCATTAAGGTATTAGGCTTTTGTAAGGAAGTTGTCTCCTCTCTTGTCTCTTGCCTCCATTCTGGGAATTTGAAATTAGAAGAAATTGTACTCAACAAGGAATCAGAAACTCCAGTTACCTTTTGAAAATCTTCCGCAGAATAAACCCATTTTCCCTCCTCTCTAAAACGATGCAATCGGTCTATTTCATCATTTGTCATTCCATAAGTATATCCCTTATAATCGCTAATAAAATTTGGATTAAACAAATATGTTTTATCCAACAAAGAAGTTTTTTCTTTTCTTAGGACAACTTCTAATTTTTTTTGAAGTTCCTTATCTTCTGTAAAAAGGGGTGGTCCGGTTCCAAAATCAATAAAACTAAGGGACCAATGAATTATTTGAAAAAGAATTATTATCAGCAGTAAATAAAAAACCCCTCGTCGTTCTTGTGGTGTGAACGAATTGAGGGGTTTCATAACATTTTATTTTAAGTTTATTTATTGAGCATTTTTATAGCGTCTAAGTATTTATTAAGTTCTTCCTTAACCTTAGGAAAAAGAATCAATAAACCGATCATATTGGGAAATACCAAGGCCAAAATCATGGCGTCCGAAAAGGCAAAAACAGCTCCCATAGACGCGGAGGCACCTATTATAATAAAGGCAATGAATAGTATTTTATAACAAATATCGGCTACTTTGCTTCTGCCAAATAAAAACTTCCACGACTGAAGACCGTAATAAGACCAAGAAATCATAGTAGAAACCGCAAATAGCACAACAGCCAGGGTAAGAATGTAGGGAAACCAAGGAATCACAGATTCAAAAGCCATTGAGGTTAAATTTACACCTCCTAAGGTCTCGCCATTAACTACCACACTTCCCATGCCATCTCCACCATACGCAAATGCTCCTCCGCTATTAAAGAAAATAATTACCAACGCAGTCATTGTGCAGATTACTACCGTATCAATAAAAGGCTCCAATAAGGCAACTATTCCTTCACTAGCAGGATATTTTGTTTTTACTGCTGAATGAGCGATAGCGGCTGAACCGGCACCGGCTTCATTAGAGAATACTGCTCTCCTAAAGCCAACAATTAGGACGCCAAAAAGACCTCCAAGCCCTGCTTCCGGAGTAAATGCACCACTAATAATTAATCCAAAGGCATCATCGATATAGGAAAAGTTTGCAAAAATTACTACTAGACAGGCAATCATATAAATTACCGCCATAAATGGAACTATTTTTTCTGTTACGGAAGCAATGCGCTTAATACCTCCAATGATTACTATACCTACCACTATGGCTAAGATTACACCTATAATAAAACCAGTAGATCCGCCTTGAAGTCCCATCATAGCTGCCAATTGCTCCGCCGCCTGATTAGATTGTACCGCATTTCCACCTCCAAAAGAAGCTCCAACACAAAGTACAGAAAAGGTAATCGCTAAAACCTTACCGAGTCCCACATAGCCTCTCTCCGTTAAACCTCTGGAGAGATAGTACATAGGGCCTCCGTATACCGTGCCGTTTTCGTCAACATCTCTATATTTTACTCCCAAAGTACACTCTACAAATTTGGTAGACATACTTAGCAAGCCACATAGTATCATCCAGAAGGTAGCCCCTGGGCCACCAATAGCAATTGCCAAAGCAACTCCGGCAATATTCCCTAAACCAACTGTTCCTGAGACTGCTGTAGCTAGAGCTTGAAAATGACTAACTTCACCCTGCTGACTTTCATCTCTTATGGTGTCGGGCAAATCTCCGTCTACAATGTTAACTTCTGCTTTTTCTACTCCATGTCCTTCTGGTCCTTCTACTTCATCGTACTTGCCACGAACTACATTTATGGCCAGAGGAAATCTTCTTATATTAATAAACCCAAAATAAAGGGTAAAGAAAGTTGCACCGATGACTAGAATAAAAACTACTAGTGGTACACCTGTTCCTGGGACCTGCCAAAATACAATGCCTTCCCAGACCGCGGTAATAGGTTCAAACCAGGCATTTATTCTTTCATCAATACCCATGGGCTTGGATTCTTGGGCCATAGTTAAAAAAGGTAACAAAAGTGTAATTATAGAAAGGCATCTATACTTCATAATATAAGTTTTGGTTTATTTGGTGTGTAAAAACGGCAATATCTTAAAAAATACCTACACAAAAAAATTATATGTGGTAAAGGATTTTTATACTAAATGAAACATCTCATTTAGTTTTTTGATCTGTTCTGGCCTGCCTAAAACAATTACTTTACTATTTGGTTCTAAAGGTAAATCGGCCTCGGGATTAATAATATAATTACCATTGGGCTCAATATAACCAATAATCGTACAACCTGTTTTTCTTCGTAGATCTAAATCTCTTAGGGAATTACAGACCATCTTATCCGCAAAACTTTCAATAGCAACTTCTTCCAGGTTTGTGGTATTCTCCCCTTCTGTAGATAATTTATCCATAAAAGTTATCAGGTCGGGAATCACCACCAAGGAGGCCATATGATCTCCTCCGATTTTATCTGGCATTATTACCTTATTGGCCCCTGCCAATTTCAGCTTCTTTTGAGAAGACACCAAGGAAGCCCTGCTAATAATAAAAAGCTTATCATTGAGTTGTCGGGCAGATAAGACTACAAAGAGATTAGCTGCATCATCTGGCAAGGTTACAATTAAATAATGTGCTCTATCTATTCCGGCAGAAAAAAGTGTTTCATCTTCGTTTGCATCCCCTTCAATAAATAAAATATCATCCTCATACCTATTTACTATCTCCTTGTCGTTCTCGATAACTACAAAAGGCTTTTTATAAGCCTTAAGACGCTCCACAGCCTGCATGCCATTTCTTCCATAGCCGCAAACTATTACATGATTGGATAAATTTTTAATCATCTTTTTCACCTTTTTTGTCTTTAATAACTGAAGTTGATTTCTGTTGAAAACATATTCCGTAATAACTGAAATGGCATATGCAAAAATAAAAACGCTCGATACAATTAAGACCACCGTAAATACTTTTGTTTGGGTATCCATAGGCCCCACCTCCTTAAACCCAACGGTGGTTACCGTTATTATGGTCATATAAAGGGCGTCTAACCAATTGTAATCGGCAATAAAATGATACCCAGACACTCCTATGACAAGGATTAGACTCATTAAAGTGAGAGCCACATATATTTTTGAACGAAAAAGTCTAATCATATTTAAAGATCAAAAACGGAGTTCCTTTTTGTATACACCAAGTCTTTTATTCCTAACCAAAACGCCAGAAACAAATATAAAGCGAAACCAAATCCAAGTGTAACAAATGTTAAGTAAATAAATGTAGTACGTACCACCCTAGCCCGAATTCCAAGTCTTTCCGCAATTCTTCGACATACTTCAAAGCCTCTTTTTTGAAAATAATACAGTATCTGATAAAACCAATTCATGCCATAAAAGTACTATTTTACTTTTAATAAGTTACTGCCAATAGCACACTCTAAACATCTGTGTTTTGTACAATAGTTTTTGTACAATTGAATAATTGCCTGCGACATCAGGGCATTATTACTGCTAACTCCACATCTGTCAAAGCCTCTGGTTATTTTGTTATTTTCAGGATTTATAGAGAGGGCCATATCTACTACATCAATGGCTAAGGAATTAGAACGCCACTTGTAAAAACAAAAAATTAAAGGCAAAACAGAATTAATAAGAAGTAGCTCAGTAAATCTCGTAGATAACCTATGTTCCCTTTTTGGACTACTATATTTCCCAAAAACATAGTGTGTTTTCCAATATTCTGAAGGAGAAACAGCAAAAAAAGCATAAAATTCTCGTATATCTTTAAATCCTATAATAGTAGAAAACAGTGAAGAATGTAAGCTGTATAAATTTGCAAACTGAGCTAATCTTATAGTAGGAAAGCTAGCGGGCCTTAATCTAAAAAAGTAAGGTTTCTGGACCAAACGTTCGCGCAATTGAAACTTGTTTTTCAAAAATTCATAGTCCTTTTTTAATAGTGTCCAGTACGAATCTTTTGAGAATGGTTTTTCCAATAAACCGGAACATCCCATAAGAATAGCTTCTAAAGACCTTGTTTTGTCTTTAAGTTTTAATACTAATCTGTGCTTAACCACCCGGGACAACTGATAGAATATCTCTTTGTTTTGATGTATGCCAAAATTTCTAAGAAGTAAAATATATAAGACTTCCTCCCAATTGTGTTTTGTCATAAGGAGTAGTTCGTTAACCTCCGCACACTTATCTTCGAGACGTTCTACATAAAGACGTTCTAACCAAGCTCTGCGTATGACTTCATTGGTGGAACCTATATCTTTTTCACAAATTATAAATCGTCTTTTTTTAGGTCTTTCAAGATTGCATTGTTTTTTAAGCTGTTCTACTGAAACAAAGTATTCTAATGCAACCGTTGGTATGTTGAGTCTTTTTAAACCCACCTCTTCTATGTCATCTGACCAAACCACATGAAGAATAACGTTCGCATATCTGTGATCATCGTGATGCTTGTGTATATACCAATCCGAAGAATTAATATGTACTTCTATACTACCAATCCACGTTTGCTGACGTATCTTTAGATGAGCCTCTAGAAAATCTGGTCCTGCATGATGATTGTACTGTCCCGGAGATATTACTTGGACAGAATCTCCAGCTAGAGTAGTTAATCCTAGTTTCGGATATTTAACGTTTTTCCAAAAAAAATGCAACCATTCTTCGCGCATGACTCCTAAAGTACAGGAGCAAGCTGTAAAGCAAATGCGGAATATTATTTCAGTAAACTATACGAGATCGCCTTCCCATTCCAGAACACCTCCCAATAAATTATGTGTATTATCAATTCCTATAGAATTCATAAGAGCACATGCTTGCCGACTTCTTTGGCCTGAGCGACAATAGACATAATAATTTTTGGTTTTATCGAGCTTTTCTAAAGCATCCATAAATTCCTGTCCTAAATAAATATTGATGTTGTGAGCGCCGGCAATTTGTCCTTGCTCAATTTCTTCTGGAGTGCGTACATCTAAAATAAAAGAATCGTCATCCTTCGCTAACTGTTCTACCCAATCTTCTTGTGATAAATCTGCCATGGTAATTTTCTAATTCTAAAAATTAAGATCGAAGTTACGAACTACAGTTATTATTAGCAACATAAAAAGTGCAAGTCTTGTCGCCGTAAAAATTAACACAAATTTAGTAGCTCATATATAAAATTATTTAAAATTAGATATACATTTGTATATACAATTGTTGTAAAAACATGAATGTAGAAGAAATCATTAAAACAGAACGGAAGTTACCTTTGGTACGGCGAACTATAATACACCTATTACTGGTTCAGAATATGATAAATGAACAGATGGCAAGTGCGCTGAAACCTTTTGGAGTATCTATTCAGCAATTTAACGTTTTGCGAATTTTAAGAGGACAGGCTAAGAAGCCCGCTAACCTGAATACTCTCAACGACAGAATGGTGAGTAAGATGAGTAATACAAGTCGCTTAGTAGACAAATTAATACTAAAAGGCTATGTGGCTAGAGAAATATGTGAAACGAACAGACGAAAAATTGAGATTACCATTACGAAAAGTGGCAAAGAAGTTTTAAGCGAAATGGACGCCATAATATCACAGAAAGAAAAGGACCTAACTTCTGGGTTCACCCACAACGAATTACAAGAATTGAATAATTTATTAGATAAATTTTAATGAAAATGAACGAATATAATAACAACCTAAAATGGCGGTATGCCACTAAAAAGTTTGATAGTGAACGTCAAATTTCTAGGGACGACCTAGAAGAGGTTTTAGAAGCCATAAGGCTAAGTGCATCCTCCTATGGACTACAACCCTATCATGTTTTTGTAATTACCGATAAGGATTTACGCAAACAATTAAAACCGTCTTCATGGGGTCAAAGTCAAATCACCGACGCATCCCATCTAATTGTATTTGCAAATCAAGTTGATTTTAATTCCAAGCTTATAGACAGCTATCTTCACAATGTAAGTGAAACGAGAAATATTCCCGCAAAGGGATTGGAGGGTTATGGAGACTTCATGAAATCCAAACTCCTGCAGCTTCCAAAGGACACAAAAGCCCAATGGACAGCTAAACAAGTCTATTTGGCCGTGGGAAATTTACTCTCTGCCGCAGCGTCCCTGAAGATAGATAGCTGTCCATTAGAGGGCTTTGAACCGGAAGCTTATAACAAGCTACTGAATCTCGACGAAAAAGGCTTGAACGCCTCTGTAGTGGTAGCTCTTGGTTATAGAGCACAAGAAGACGAGACACAACACTATAAAAAAGTACGTGCTCCCAAAGAAGAATTATTTACACATATATAAACCTTTAACAAATTTAAAAACAAGAAAAATGAGAAAGAGTATATTAAGTATTGCAATGACTGTTGTATTTAGTGGTTTGGCTATAGCTAACAACCCCGTAAAAGAAGAAAAGAAAGATGTAAAAGTTAGTGAAAGCACCGTGACCTGGAAGGCCTACAAAGTTACTGGCTCACATACCGGAACTGTAGACCTAAAATCTGGTGCCCTAATGTTCGAAGATGGAAAATTAAGTGGCGGAGAATTTGAAGTAGATATGACTTCATTGGTATCTACCGATTTAGAAGGAGAATACAAGGGAAAACTGGAAGGTCACTTAAAGTCGGATGATTTCTTTGGTGTTGAAAAATTTCCAACCTCTTCTATTGTGTTTAAAAATATAAAAGCTACTGGAAAAAATTCCTATGAAGTAACCGGAGACTTAACAGTGAAAGGAATTACAAAGCCTGTAACCTTTGATGTTTCTGTATATGGAAGCAAGGCAACTGCAACTTTAAAAGTTGACAGAGCACAGTATGATGTAAAATATGGTTCTGGAAGTTTCTTTGATGATTTGGGCGACAAAACTATTTACGATGAATTTGACTTGGTAGTCGACTTAGAATTCTAAGTCACCCCCTTATGCATATTAATCCTGGATACAGAAATTGTATTCAGGATTTTTTGTTTTTAAAAGTACTTGCGTCTTGCTATTACCTATTAAACCAGTATATGTTTTCGGCCAAGGAAACTATTTTCGATGTAAAAGAGTAACTAAATAGGATCTAAAGTTTTATTTTTGATGAAAAATTGACAATGTCCTTAAAAACAATACCTTTTACATGGTATTCGCTAATTTTGGCACTACTAATATTAAGTAGTTGCGGATCTCAACTCGAATACTCCATAGACTCTACCTTGAATCCTTATAAAATATCTCCATTGACGGCACTAGTGACAGTGGATGCAGATAAACCTTGTAATGCCACGATAAAGGTTTTGGGTAATAATCCAATAGAACATAGTTTTAATTTAAACTCAAAAAAATTAGAAATCCCAGTATTAGGACTCTATCCAGACCGATTAAATAAAGTCGCGATTACTCTAGATTTTGAGGGAGGACAAGTTTTAGACACCATAGAAATAAAGACGGAGAAAACCCCAAGTTATTTTCCCGATATTAAAATAAATAAGATTAATCGAGATAAAATGGCTCCAGGAATACACGCCTGCGATATTCATTTTGCAAACAATGGAAAGTTTAAATCGGGACCCTTATTTTTTGATGATGAAGGAGAGGTAAGATGGTATTTGGATTTAAGCTTTGCAGGAAAAATGGTAAGCCCGTTTCAGCGCCTAAAAGATGGTACGATACTAATGGTTAGCAGGCATGTTATTTACGAATTCGACATGTTGGGAAAACTATTAAAGGAAACCGAGATAGACAATAACTTTGGGATGCATCACGATGTCGTTGAGTTACCGGATGGCAATTTGCTGATTTGTGTGGGAATTAGAAGGCAGTTTATTAGATTAGACGATAAGATGGTACAATCGGACAGTGATTTTGTAATGGTGTTCAATCGTAAAGAATCCAAAATTGTCAAAGTTTGGGATTTGGGCAAAAATTTGGATGTAAGCAGAAATGAACTAAACTTTTTTAGACCCGGGGATTGGTTGCACATGAATGGCCTGGCATTTGATGATAAAGATAACTCTATAATAGTTTCAGGAAAAAATCAAGGATTGATTAAGCTCTCATGGAAAGATTCTCTTCAATGGATCATAGCTCCAAATAGAAAATGGGGTAAATCTGGTAGAAATGGAGATGGTTTTGAAACCAAATCCTTTTTATTAACCGCAGTAAATTCTAAAGGAGTTGCCTATCCCAAAAATGTTCAGGAAGGTACCGAAAGTAGTGAGAGTTTCGATTTTCCTTGGGGTATGCATGCGCCTGTTATACTACCAAATGACAATCTATTGGTTTTTGACAATGGTACGTATCGAAATTACAACAATGAGGTACACTACTCGCGGGCAGTAGAATACAAAATAAACGAAGCAGACAAAACAGTAGAACAGGTTTGGCAATATGGAAAACAAAGAGGGGAAGAATTCTTCTCAACCATTATTGGAGATGTAGATTATCTTGCCGAAGAAAATAATATCTTAATTACCTCGGGATACCTAACTAGGGGAGCAGTTCTTCATGGCAAAATTGTAGAGGTAGACTATGCTACAAGGGAAGAAGTTTTTGAAGCCTCTTTGTATTTCAAAAACGAAAATAGTACTGAAGTTCGGAATTATGGGCAAACGGGTAATTGGGGACAAACAGATATCTTGTACAGATCCGAAAGGTTAGAGCTAAAGTTCTAATGCAAAAACACAATACAGGTATTTGTAAACTAAAACCCCCAAGACTTATATTTCCTTAAAATTCATTTGCAATTATCAAATTCCTTTATATATTTGACTCAATGAAAAAAACAATAGTAAATACTTGGTGGTGGAACTTATTACGTCAAACGTCGTGATCTAAGCACCATTGTAGTTATACTATTTAAAAAGGCTTGTCTATCACGACAAGCCTTTTTACTTTTTAAACGAATTGTTCGCTGAAATAAAAACCCATTATGGCCTATAAATTAAAAACGCATTATAAAAAAATACTTGCCGATACTATTACGCCTGTAAGTGTCTATTTAAAAATTAGAGATAGATTTCCAAACAGTATTTTACTAGAAAGTAGTGATTATAGAGCAAACGATAACACTTTTTCATATATCTGCTGTAATCCTATTGCTTCAATTAAGGTAGAAAATGAACAAATCTCAAAAACCTTTCCTGACCATACCTCTTCGGAATCTGACATAAAGGATAAAACCACTGTGGTAAAGGAACTTCATGACTTCAGTTTGCTGTTCAAATCAACGGCAAATGAGTTTAAATTCATCAATAATGGTTTGTTTGGCTATCTTTCCTATGATGCAGTCCGTTATTTTGAAGATATTGAAATTACCCCAAAAAAAGAGAAAATAGCCATCCCTGATATATATTATGCAGTATATCAAAATATCATTGCCATTAATCATTTTAAAAATGAAGCCTACATTTTTGCGCATTGCTATAATACCGAAAACAACATCAGTGAAATAGAACAATTATTAAATATTAGAAATTTTGCCACCTATTCTTTTGAGAGAGACGGCGAGCTAAGCTCCAATCTTAGAGATGAGGAGTATAAAGAACATGTACGTTTTGCCAAGAAACACTGCAAACGAGGAGATGTTTTTCAACTTGTATTGTCCAGAAGATTTGAACAAGGATTTAAAGGAGATGAATTTAATGTCTATAGAGCGCTGAGATCCATAAACCCCTCTCCATATCTATTCTACTTTGACTACGGTGGATTTAAAATTTTTGGAAGTTCGCCCGAAGCACAATTAATCGTAAAAGACAATCGAGCAGAAATCCATCCTATTGCCGGTACCTTTAAAAGAACCGGAAATGATGAAGAAGATGCCCTATTAGCAAAACAACTTACAGAAGACGATAAAGAAAATAGCGAACACGTAATGCTGGTAGACCTAGCCAGGAATGATCTGAGCAGAAACGGCAACCTAGTTAATGTAGAGAAC
The DNA here is from genome assembly GCF_029360665.1 of Eudoraea chungangensis. GTDB lineage: Bacteria > Bacteroidota > Bacteroidia > Flavobacteriales > Flavobacteriaceae > Eudoraea > Eudoraea chungangensis. The sequence continues at coordinate 59,699 of NZ_JARDUB010000008.1, read as the reverse complement.
TATCGAGAGGTTCAATATTTTTCACATGTAATTCATTTGGTTTCGAAGGTAACCGGTCAGAAAAAGGGTGAAATACCAACAATGAATGTCGTGGCAGATACGTTTCCCGCAGGAACGCTGAGTGGAGCTCCTAAACATATGGCAATGCAACTAATTGACAAATATGAAGTCACCAACAGGGCCTATTATGGAGGAGCGATAGGTTTTATGGATTTTGAAGGAAACTTTAATCATGCCATAATGATTAGAACCTTTCTAAGTAAAGATCATTTACTCTATTTCCAGGCTGGAGCCGGTTTGGTTGCCGCTTCTGATCCCGACAAAGAATTAGAAGAAACTTATAATAAACTTGGTGCCCTTAATAAGGCCTTGGAATTAGCTGAAACTATTTAAATAAAAACAATGAAAAGAGTACTGGTAATAGATAATTACGATAGTTTCACCTATAACCTGGTTCACTACCTGGAAGACTTAGGCTGTGAAGTAGAAGTTAAGAGAAATGATCAATTAAGGCTGGAGGAGGTAGAAGATTTTGACAATTTAGTATTGTCCCCTGGGCCCGGTATTCCCGAGGAGGCTGGCTTGCTTAAAACAATTATTAAAAAGTACGCCAAAACAAAAAAAATATTTGGTGTTTGTCTTGGGCAACAGGCGATCGGCGAAGTGTTTGGTGGAAAATTAATTAATCTGGATAAAGTTTATCATGGGGTTGCAACTCAAATCAGTATCGCCGCGGATGATCCTATTTATAAAGGAATGCCCAATGAAATAACCGTAGGAAGATACCATTCCTGGGTTGTTGACCCCAAGCTTCCCAAGGAACTTATTGCTACTGCCTTTGATGAAAATGGTCAACTAATGTCCCTAAGACATCGTACCCATAATATTACAGCGGTTCAATTTCATCCAGAATCGGTTTTAACCCCTCTGGGAAAACAACTACTAAAAAACTGGTTAGACTCTTAATTTTAATCCTTTAGCTATAAACATAGAAATATGAAAACCGTATTAAACAAATTAATAAACCACGATCTTCTCTCCAAAGAAGATGCCAAACAGGTATTGGTGAACATTGCGAAAGGAAATTATAACAACAGCCAAATAGCTGCTTTCCTGACGGTTTATATGATGCGAAGTATCACAATTGAAGAATTAGAAGGATTTAGGGATGCACTTCTAGAATTATGTCTGTCTGTAGACTTATCCGAATTTAATCCTATTGACCTTTGCGGAACTGGCGGAGATGGAAAAGATACTTTTAACATTTCCACGCTGGCCTCCTTTGTAACGGCAGGTGCCGGAATAAAAGTTACCAAACATGGAAATTATGGAGTTTCTTCTGCCTGTGGAAGCAGTAATGTTATGGAGTTTTTGGGCATAAAGTTTAGCAAAGACCAAGACTTTCTCAAAAAATCTATAGAAGAGGCTGGGATCTGTGTTTTACACGCTCCTTTATTTCATCCGGCTATGAAAAATGTTGCCCCGATTAGAAGGGAATTAGGAGTGAAAACCTTTTTTAATATGCTGGGACCAATGGTTAATCCGGCCTTTCCAAAAAATCAAATAGTAGGTGTTTTTAACTTAGAGCTGGCTAGGATATACGGCTACCTCTATCAGAATACAGATAAAAAGTTCACCATACTTCACGCCTTGGATGGATACGATGAGATCTCCTTAACAGGTAGCACCAAAACAATTTCCAATGCTACAGAGAGTATGCTAGAGCCTATTGATTTTGGAGTAAAAAAAGTAAGTTCTAGAGATATAGAAGGAGGAAACAGTGTGGACACATCCGCTCAAATTTTTCTGAATATTCTACAAGGAAAAGGTACGGAGGCTCAGAATAATGTTGTCTGTGCCAATGCGGGAATGGCGATTGCCACTGCCGAAGAAATAAGTCCTTTAGAAGGATTTGAAAAGGCTAAAGAATCGCTAGAAAGCAAGAAAGCCCTACAAGCCTTAAAAAAATTACAAGAACTAAGTTTATAATGGATATACTGGATAAAATAGTAAAGAGTAAAAAAGTTGAAGTAGCTCTTAAAAAAGAAGTAGTCCCAATTAAAACCTTGGAGGCTTCCAGACTTTTTGAACGGAAGACAATATCAATGTCCCAGGAACTAAATAAAAGTACCTCCGGGATTATAGCAGAACACAAGAGAAGATCGCCGTCAAAGTCGGTTATCAATCAGAGTTTAAGTGTTTCTGAAGTAGTTAAGGCCTATGAAAAAGCCGGAGTATCCGGAATTTCTATCTTAACTGATGGGCAGTACTTTGGTGGCTCCTTGGACGACTTAGTCCTAGCTAGGGCCTCTGTAAACACCTCTCTTTTAAGAAAGGAATTTATTATTGATGAATACCAATTAATTGAAGCGAAGTCTTTTGGAGCAGACACTATTTTGCTAATCGCGGCTATTCTGGATAAAAAAGAACTAGAACAACTTTCTAAAACGGCAAAGAGTTTAGAAATGGATGTTCTCTTAGAGGTGCACAACCAAGAAGAATTACAGAAGTCTATTCTTCCGGAAATAGACATGATAGGTGTTAACAATAGGAATTTAAAAACCTTTCGAGTAGATCTAAAAACCAGTTATGAGTTGGCCAGACATATTCCTGAAGAGTATATTAAAGTCTCCGAAAGTGGTATTAGTTCCATAGACGCAATTAATGGACTTAAAGCAGCAGGATTTAAAGGTTTTTTAATTGGTGAAAATTTTATGCGCACCAAAAATCCTGGAGAAAATGCCTATCAATTTATTAAGGAACTAAACAAATGAAATTAAAAGTTTGCGGAATGGGAGAAAATGTTCTGGAAGTAGCTGGTCTATTGCCTGATTACTTGGGCTTTATCTTCTGGGAACCATCATCAAGATTTTTTAATCTCCCATTACCGGATTTAAATCAGAACATTGAAAAAGTTGGTGTTTTCGTAGATGCGTCCATTGGCGAGATTCTTTCAAAAATTAGTCTCTATGATTTACAAGCCATACAACTTCACGGGAAAGAATCCCCTCAATTTTGCAAAAGCCTAAAAGAGGAAATCCTTGAGAGAAAGTTGGAAATTAATATCATAAAAGTCTTCCAACTGAAAGACAGTTTTAATTTTGACAAATTGCTTCCCTTTGAAAGGGTTTGTGATTTCTTTCTCTTTGATACCAAAGGGAAATTACCCGGTGGAAATGGTTCACAATTTAACTGGTCATTACTGCAAAATTACCCCTCTAAAAAACCCTTTTTCCTTAGTGGAGGGATTGGTCCGAATGACTTGGAAAAAATAGATGGCTTTTTAAAATCTCCCATGGCAAAATACTGTTATGCCTTAGACATAAACAGTAAATTTGAAAAACAACCAGGAGTAAAAAAGATAGCAGAAATAGAAAGTTTTATAAATAAAATATCCGCAATACATAAAAATTAAGCTATGAGTTATAATGCAGATAATAAAGGATATTACGGAGAGTTTGGAGGAGCCTATATTCCCGAAATGCTCTATCCTAATACCGAAGAATTAAGAGAGAATTACATTAAAATCATGAATGAGCCATCCTTTAGGAAGGATTTTGAGGCTTTATTAAAAGATTATGTTGGCAGACCTACTCCTCTATATTATGCCAAACGACTTTCTGAAAATTACAATGCCAGAATTTATCTCAAAAGAGAAGATTTGTGCCATACAGGAGCTCATAAAGTAAATAATACAATAGGCCAAATTTTAATGGCGCAAAGACTAGGAAAAAATCGAATCATCGCTGAGACTGGAGCTGGCCAGCACGGTGTGGCAACAGCCACAGTTTGTGCGCTTATGGGTATTAAATGTGTCGTCTATATGGGGGAAATTGATATCAAAAGGCAAGCACCAAATGTAGCAAGAATGAAAATGTTAGGGGCAGAAGTACGGGCGGCAAAATCTGGCAGTAAAACACTTAAAGACGCAACCAATGAGGCCATACGGGACTGGATCAATAATCCAGAGGACACACACTATATAATTGGTTCGGTAGTTGGACCTCATCCCTATCCAGATATGGTAGCTAGGTTTCAATCTATTATTTCTGAGGAAATTAAAATACAATTACAAGAGAAAGAAGGAAGAACCGATCCCGATTATGTTGTAGCTTGTGTTGGCGGGGGTAGTAACGCAGCCGGGGCATATTACCATTTTTTAGACAATGAAGAAGTTGGGATTATTGCTGTTGAAGCCGCAGGTAAAGGAATTCATTCAGGAGAAAGCGCAGCAACTTCGGCTCTGGGAAAAATTGGTATCATTCATGGCAGTAAGACACTATTGATGCAAACAAAAGACGGTCAAATAACAGAACCCTATTCTATTTCGGCCGGACTGGATTATCCCGGTGTAGGACCTATGCATGCACATCTCTATACCTCCGGCAGAGGAGAATTTATTTCTATTGACGATGAAGAAGCTATGCGGGCCGGACTTCTGGTCTCCCAGTTGGAAGGAATTATCCCTGCCATTGAGACTTCTCATGCATTTGCAGTTTTTGAGCACAAAAAATTTCAACCGGAAGACGTCGTTGTGGTAAATCTCTCTGGAAGAGGAGATAAAGACCTGCAAACCTATATTGATTATTTTAAATTATAAATAGAATGAATAATAGAATACAGCTTAAACTACAAGAAAAACAAGATCTTCTTTCTATTTATTTCACAGCGGGTTATCCACAATTAAACGATACCGTGCCTATTATGGAAGCTTTAGAAAAAGCAGGAGTTGATATGATAGAAATTGGACTGCCATTTAGCGATCCTTTGGCAGACGGACCTACTATCCAACAGAGTTCTACAAAGGCTTTAAGAAATGGTATGAATACAGAAGTTTTATTCGAGCAACTAAAAACCGTTCGAAATACCATTTCAATACCCCTTATCATTATGGGATATTTTAACCCCGTTTTGCAATATGGTGTTGAAGCATTCTGCAAAAACTGTGCAGATATTGGAATTGATGGTTTAATTCTGCCCGACCTTCCTTTAGATGTTTATAAGAACGAATATGAATCTATCTTTAAGAAATACAACCTTCTAAATATGTTTCTTATTACACCACAAACTAGTGTGAAACGAATCAACGAAATAGACGCTGCTTCGAAGGGATTTATATACATGGTAAGTTCTGCCAGCACCACAGGGGCACAGGATGGGTTCGGAGATAAGCAGGCGAAATACTTCCATCGTATTCAAGAAATGAATTTGAATAATCCACAAATAGTAGGATTTGGAATAAGTAATGCGGAGACGTTTAAACAAGCAACAACATATGCCAAAGGAGCCATTATAGGTTCTGCATTTATTAAAATGTTAAACAACGATGGTGTTATAGGAATTGCAGATTTTATAAAGAAGATCAGGTAAAAATGGCTAAAATATTAGAGTATGGAAAGCTGATTTTAATCTTATGTCTTACCTTAGGACTTGCCCCCTATTTTCCTGAACCTCATCTTTGGGGAAAATTAAAATGGCTTGCAGGAGGGGCTGTTGGAATGCAACCAATGGATTGGTTTGATTTGCTTTTCCATGGGCTCCCATTTCTTTTGCTTTTATTATTTATTTTTTTTAGAATAAAAAGAGCTTCCCACAAATAGAATCCCTACATTTAAAAACCAACTAATTAAAAGTATGAAATACTTTAGCACACTTGCCATTGTTTTATTTTCAGGAAGTCTTTTTGCGCAGAAAATAGATTTAAAATCACAGGTTAAGCATAGTATTGACGAACTTGTTGAGTTTGTGGCAATACCCAATGATGCCCTTCAGCATGCTGATATCAATAGAAATTTGACTTGGCTAACAGAAAAATTCAATGCCAGAGGATTTAACTCATCTATTCTTCCCACCTCAGGGGAGTCTTTATTCTTTGCCTCCTTACCTATGGAGGATGAAAAACCTACTATCTTGTTCTATATGCATTTTGACGGACAGTCTGTAGACCCCGCCCGGTGGGACCAACCCAATCCCTATGAAGTGGTATTAAAAACCGAAGAAGAAGGTGAATGGAAGACCATACCATTTAATAGTCTTAAGGATGACATCAACTACGATTGGCGTTTGTTTGGTAGGTCTACCTCAGATGACAAGGGTCCTATTGTAATGTTTTTAAATGCGATTGACTTACTCCAAAAAAACGAAGTAGTATTACCTTTTAATATTAAAATTATTTTAGATAGTGAAGAAGAAAGAAGCAGTGCTCCTTTACCCCAGGCGGTGAAAGATTACAGAGAGCTTCTCAGTGCAGATTTTTTGATTATTTCAGACGGCCCGGTGCACAGTTCTGGAAAACCCACCATAGTTTATGGATGTAGAGGAATAACTACCTTGACCCTTTCTACTTATGGTCCTATACTTCCGCAACACAGCGGCCACTATGGAAACTATGCGCCAAATCCTGGATTTGAATTATCGCAGATTCTCGCGAGCATGAAAGATTCAAATGGCAGGGTATTGATAGACGGATATTACGATGGAATAGAAGTCAATGGTCCAACACTAAAAGTTCTTCAAAATGTTCCCGATAACACGGCCGAAATAAATGAAAAATTACAAATTAAAAGGGCCGAGAAAGTAGGTAGTTTTTATCAGGAGTCTTTGCAATATCCTTCTTTAAATGTCAGAGGTCTTTCTTCGGGTTGGGTTGGTGATAAGGCTAGAACTATAGTTCCGGCCAGTGCCACCGCAGAAATTGATATTCGCTTAGTTCCGGAAACAGATGGAAATAGACTTAAGGCATTAGTAAAAACGCATGTGGAAAAGCAAGGATATGAAGTATTAGATAGGGTGCCAAATAAGGCAGACAGGCTTAAATACGATCGTATTGTTACTATAACAGAAGGTTCTGTTACCAGTGCCTTTAGAACTAATCTAGACAACCCATATGGGGTTTTCATTGCAAATACTCTTCAACAAGCTTTCTCAGAAGAAGTAGTTCAAATAAGAATCATGGGAGGTACGGTGCCAATAGCGCCATTCATTAACGAACTTAATATTCCGGCTTTTCTGGTACCAATGGTAAATCCGGATAATAACCAACATAGCCCAAATGAGAACCTAAAGATTGCACAAATAGCCTATGGCATTGAGGCTTTCTATAGCATTCTTAGCACAAATATGAATTAAATCTTAGCAAAAAGGCAATTGAGATAGAGGTATAATTAATAACAGCTTAAGCCGAATTTCTACTCGCATTAATATTCCCATATAAAGATCTGGTTACTATTTTTTCATATTCGGCTTTATGTGGTGAATCTTGACTAATCTGAAAAAGAGCGTATTGCTGTATTACTAATAATGGTAATACAATACTCTCCCTTATCTTTATAGATTCACGAGAAACGGCCTCATTCTCCATCAGTACTTTTGAGCTACTTATTTCTAACAGCATTTTTTTAGATAATAAATACTCATCATGTAATATATTCCAAAAATCTCCGTATTCAGCATCCTCTTTCATATAGGAAGTAAGTTCAAAATAACACTTCGATAGAGACATCATACTATTAAGCATAAGGGTTTGGAAAAACGGAACTTCTCTGTACAACTTTTTAACCTCTTTTAATCTACCTTCATTTTTAAGGGTTTGGATTGCCGTACCAAGACCAAAATACCCTGGCACATTTTGCTTTAACTGACTCCATGAACCCACAAATGAAATAGCCCGGAGATCCGTGAGTTCTAGTTTAGCCTTTTTCCCCCGTTTTCCTGGTCTACTACCAATATTTGCCTTGGTATAATACTTTAAAGTACTTCTGTTCTCTAAATAAGAGATAAATTTTTCATGCTGTTTTAAGGCATCATATTTTTCAAAACTAAGCGCAGCTAATTCTTCTAAGAGCTTTCTGGAGTCTTTGGAAATAACATTTTCTTTTCCAAACAAATTATTAGATAGACCAGCAGTTAGTAGCTGTTCGGAATTGTGCATAAACTGTTCCTTGGTGCCATAGGTACTCGTAATGGTCTGGCCCTGAATTGTTAACTGAATCTCATTATTAGCTATATCTTTTGTCTGTGCAGCATAAAACCTGTGAGTCTTTCCACCTCCCCGGGCAGGCGGCCCACCCCTCCCATCAAAAAACAGGGCCTGTACTCCATTGTTTTTACATACTTTCGATAAAACTTCTTTTGTCTTTAGAATAGACCAATTAGCCTTTAAGTAGCCTCCATCTTTTGTACCATCAGAAAAACCTAACATTATGGTCTGTTTATTTCCCCGACGCTCTATATGTTGCCTGTATTCTGGCAAACTAAAAAGAGTTTGCATGGTTGCTTCGGCCTGGTCCATGCCTGTCATAGTTTCGAATAAGGGAATAATATCGAAGGTAATTGCATCACTTTTCCATCCACACCACCTAAACAGAGCATATACAATTAGTACAGAAAAAATATCCTCTGAATTACTAATAATATATCGATTACAACCTTCCTCTCCATTCTTTTGCTGAATCTTCTTTAATTGCCCAACATTTATCAATGTATCTTTAACTAATTCGTCTTTGAAATCCCTTGGAGCAATTTGGAGGTCTGAGTGAAGTAATATCTTGGTGAGCTCATCTTGCGATTTTTCCTCCAATGACTCTTTTATTATACCCTGCTTTTTAAGGATAGATTCTAGTACCAACAAGTGTTTACTATGGTCTTGCCGTATATCGAGGGTAGCAAAATGTGTTTTAAATATTCTTACTTTATCTATTAAAATATCCAGATCATTTATATACAAACTATTGTATCTATCTTTTAGAAGATCCCTTACTTCTATAAGTGGGTTAATAATATCAGTATAATTTATGAACGCCTTGGGGTCGAACATCGCCACATACAACTGATCCCTGAGACTATTTAAACTTGGTCGAAGCTCTTTAAATGTCAACTTTTTACGAAGACTTTTTAGGTCGTTATAATAGCACTTCATTAGATTGATGCGCAGCTCATCAGCTACCTTTTCCGTTATTTCAGCAGTAACGTATGGATTGCCGTCACGATCACCACCTGGCCAAAAGCCAAGTTTAATGATATCGTAATTATCAAATGAATCATTGTCTATATTGCTCTTGATATACGAAAAAAGGCTACCTACCGCATCATAATATACATTTCGAAGAATATAGATAATGTTTTTGGCCTCATCTAAAGGAGTAGGCTTTTTTGAATTTATAAGAGAAGTTAAACCCAATTGTTGCAATACAACATCTATGTCATTAATACTATCCTTTAAGATGAGTCTTTTTAATTCCTCTATTATATCAAGGACTGCAGGAGTATAAAACTGTGTAGGATGGGCAGTTAGTACAATCCTAGCACTGAAAGTAGATAGTTTCTTAGCTATTTTATCCCAACTTTTGTTTTTATTAACCAGCTGGAAATAATCTTTTATGGATAAGGAGTTTGTATGCTCATGTAATTTCGGAAAAGCAGCATCTTCCACACTGTCATAAAGCACAACCTGCCTTTCTACATATTGAATTATCCGGAACATAAAGTCTATTTGCTCTTTCTCGCTGGGTAAGTTGGCGTATTTATGAAAGAATAACTCCAAGATTTGTTCTGGGTTCTTACCAGAGCTTAGGCCTTCTTCGCACTGATGTAAAAGCAGTGGTATAAGAATACCAACATTTTCAATATTCCGATATGGTAAATTAAGAAATAAGCTATTATAGACATAAAACTTATTAGTCACAGATTTTTTAAACTCTTCTAGTCTTTCAATTTGATGCATAAAACTAAGGCCTTAAGGCAGGAAAACGCCATATTAATTTCTTGGGAAACATTATTCAGTTCTTCTCAAAGATCATCATTATTCAGAATATAAACACAGAAAAAAAGTCAAATCACAAAATAACTTTCTCCAAAAAGAAAATTAACAAGAGTATTTAGATTTACTACTGCGGAAAGTATAGCAAAGATGGGCTATTCTTAGAGGAGATAAATACGCCTAGTACGACATTTTATCCATGAAAACTGGCCGGTATTGGTCTATTCTAAAGTCAAAAGTATTGTAATTTGGGTTAACCGATTTTACCCTTTTAAAGGCCAATAGGCTGCCTACCGCTCGGTTTGCGGCACCAGAGGGTGCAGTTAAAGACACAGTATGTATAATTCTGTTTTTTTTTGCTTCCAAAAGAAACTTATGTTTTCTAGGTACCTGATCATCCACTACTTCTAATGGTATTCTTTTTTCTTTTAGAATTTTTCTAAAAAAATACTCGGGTCCATTCTTACTATTTCCACCTGTAAATATCAAAGTATCCACTTTTTCATATTTCTTTAAATAGCTTAAAATATCGCGCAAAATTACATCTTGCATTCCTAGATCAGAAGCATCTATTTTATGTCGCTTGGCACTTTCTACAATGTCACAAACTCCAATTTTTTGTTTTTTTAAAAACTCCTTACGCTGTCTAATCGCTCTTTGAGAGGTTTCATATACTAATTCAAGGCTATATATCCGATCTAGAATCCGCCATAGCTGACCATCTCTGCTACCGTAACAGAAATCTACATCTCCTTCCTTTAAAAGTCCTGTAGTAAATCTAGGTGGAGGCAAGGTCCCCACTATTAATCTAGTAGAATCTTCATCAATAAAAGGTGGGTATGGGTGTGAATGCAGAAACAACTCCTAGGTGCTTTTAAATACTAATCAAGCAGAAAGATAAAAAAATGCGCCGGAAATTCTGAAAGAAGTGAATGTTGAATATGGTATTCAGGTAAATAGCATTTCGGAAGCAAGTACAATTAGTCGATGACAAATTCAAAAAGCACTTCGCCTTCGGCATTAAGATTTAGCTTGTAGGTATACAAGCCAATAGGAAGCTCCATCTCCCCATCCATATTTTCGGGGGTAAAGCGATAGGTTTCTTCTCCTGCGGTAATGTAGATGGTATTCGCAGTGAACCCTTCCACATAAATTAGGTAGTCTGAGTAAGAATTTGATTCCACATTCTCATATACTTCTTCATTGTCCCCAATTTGCACTTCATTGAAAAGAATATCACTATCGTTCTTTATTCTTATGTTAATAGAGTCTAGGTTATCATCTCTATCTGTACAACTTAAGAATACAGCAATAATCACAATATATAGAATACCAAATCTTTTCATCTAAACAGCTTTAAAGGTATTTGTCTTACTGTATAAACGGAGCAAATTACATTTTATTCTATCGGATAAAAACGGGTTCGTTCTCTTTTAATGTATGTTCCTTACTATAAATATAACCATCCAGATTAAAGCCTTTTAGTGCTTCCAAAGACTGTACATCAGAGGTAATTATATATCGAACCATAGAACCCCTAGCCTTTTTTGCAAAAAAACTAATTACCTTCAGTTTATCATTTTTCCAATCCTTAAATACAGGCGTGATTACCGGAACTTTTAATTTCTTACGATCAATTGCTGTAAAATATTCATTACTGGCAAGGTTAATAAACAATTCATCCTCCTCCAGCTGATCATTTAGAAAGGAGGTCAAAGTTGGTTTCCAAAACTCATATAGGTTTTTTGCTCGACCTACTTTTAGAGAGGTGCCCATTTCCAATCGATAAGGTTGAATTAAATCTAGTGGTCTTAAAGCACCATATAATCCAGATAAAATAAGCAATTTGTCATTGAGGGAAGTCAGTTCATCCTCCTTAAGACTATAGGCGTCCAAACCTTGATAAACATCGCCATTAAAGGCGAAAACTGCCTGTCTGGCGTTGGCAGGGGTAAATGGTAGTGTAAACTTCTGATTTCTCTCCCAGTTCAAATTAGCCAGATCACTTGAGATACCCATCAATCTTGAAAGTACCCTGGGACTTTTCTTTTGCAATAACTTATTAAGTCTGACCGAACGATCTAAAAACATTGGTTCGGAATATCTCTCTAAGGGCAGGTCTCTTTCAAAGTCTAAAGATTTTGCCGGTGATATAACAATCTTCATCAGTTCTATAGTTTAGGATAAAAATAATATGGATTTATTAGATTTTAGCCTCATTTAGAGAAAGACTTATCAATACTCCTATCAAATATTCTTATGACAAAAAGGAATGTTTGGAATAATGTCGCCATTTTTCAATACAGTCGGTCATATCCTGCGGCAAGTCTGAGCTAAAACGCATGGTCCTTCCTGTAACCGGGTGTATAAAGCCAAGAGTTTTGGCATGAAGGGCTTGTCTTGGCAATATTTTAAAACAATTGTCTACAAACTGCTTGTATTTTGTAAACGAAGTCCCTTTTAAAATTTTATCTCCGCCATACCTTTCATCATTAAACAAGGTATGTCCAATAAACTTCATATGCACCCTTATCTGATGTGTTCTTCCGGTTTCTAGCCGACAAGAAACAAGTGTTACATAGCCCAATCTTTCTATAACTCTATAGTGCGTTACAGCATCCTTTCCTTGTTCCCCTTCGGGAAATACCTGCATCTGTAAGCGGTTTTTCGGATTTCTCCCAATTGCACCAACGATGGTGCCTTCATCTTCCTCTACATTACCCCAAACCAAAGCAATATATTCTCTCTCGCTCGTCTTGTCGAAAAACTGTTTTGCCAAATGGGTCATGGCCTCTTCGGTTTTGGCTACCACCAATAAGCCAGAAGTATCTTTGTCTATTCTATGTACAAGTCCTGGTCTTTCATTTGAATTGGCAGGTAAATTTTCAATATGGAATAGCAAGGCATTAATTAAGGTTCCTGAATAATTTCCATGCCCAGGATGAACAACCATTCCGGCTGGTTTGTTAACAATAAGCAAAGAATCATCTTCATACGGAATCTCCAGTGGAATGTCTTCAGGAGAGAGTAACAACTCATATGGGGGGTGTTCAAAGAGTACCTTTACCTCATCCCCGGCCTTTACTTTATAATTCTGTTTAACAATCGTGTCATTTACCCAAATATGACCATCTTTGGCAGCTTGTTGAATTTTATTTCTCGTAGCATTCTCAATAAAATTCATTAAAAACTTGTCCACTCTCAGCGGATCTTGTCCCTTAGAAGCTGTAAAACTATAGTGTTCAAAGAGTTCCTCTTCGCTAGCTTCTATTTTTTTTTCTGACATATCTAGTTTTCTGAATCTGCCTTAACCTTAGCCTGCCCTGGAATTGTACCGTTTCCACAGACTAACTCTATTTTAGAAGTTTTGGGCAATTTGTCTCCGGGATTCACAGTCTTTCCTTTATACTTTATATAATAGACCATGTCCTTCCCTAATTCGTCTATATAAGTAATTCGTTCCACGTCTAAACCAACGGCTTTAAGCATAGATCCTGCATTTCTCTGCGTTACCTGAATAATCTTTGGTATGGTAACTTTTTTATAACCTGATGGATTTACAGTAATATAGATTTTTCTATTTTCCTTGACTTTGTTTCCCGCAGGGGGTTCTTGTTCAATTATAGAAAATCTTGGGTAATTAGGATTAAAATTTGCGGAATCTAGAACTTCATAACGCAAGTTCGCTTCTTTAACAATGCCACGTACCTCCTGAACCGACAACTTAGCCAAATCTGGAACCTCTACAAATTCTCCGTGATTCGTAGAATTTTTTAACCATTGTAGAACCCCAAATGTTATCACAACAGCCGCTAATATGGCCAAGCCAATATTTATTAAGAAGGTCTTACTTTTTAAAAAGTTTATAAAATTTCTCATTTCGCTACTAATATTTTGTAAAGATAGAAAACCCTATCGTTTTATATTTACGGTAAAATCTTGATATTTGTCTTTCAGGTACTAGAATTTGTTAATCATAACATGATATGAAAAAAAATATTGCTATTCTGATGGGTGGGCATTCCAGTGAGCACAAAATTTCCATTAAAAGTGGCAATGTTGTTTTTAAATATTTAGACAATGCTAAATTCAATGTCTATAGAATTCTAATAACCAGGGAGAAATGGCTTTATTTAGACGAAGAGAATAAAGAGTTCCCTGTCAACAGAGCTGATTTTAGTATCAACTACCAAGGAGAAGTTATTTATTTCGATTGCGCATTTAACGCTATTCACGGATCGCCCGGGGAAGATGGGCTCTTACAGGCTTATTTTGAATTATTAAATATACCACAAACTGCCTGTGAACATTATCAGGCAGCCCTGACATTTAATAAAAGAGATCTTCTCAGTACTCTAAAACCATATGGGATAAAGACGGCAGATTCTTACTATTTAAATTTAGGGGATAGTATAAAAGAAGATGCTATTATAACAAAGGTTGGCCTTCCTTGCTTTGTAAAAGCCAATAAAGCCGGAAGTAGTTTTGGAATTTCAAAGGTTTACAAAAAAGAAGAACTGAATAAGGCCATTACAAAGGCTTTTAAAGAGGATAATGAGATTCTTATAGAGTCCTTTTTAGAAGGGACTGAAGTTTCCGTTGGGGTAATAACTTATAAGGGAGCACTTAAAGTACTTCCCGTAACGGAAATTGTTACCGACAATGATTTTTTTGACTATGAAGCCAAATATGAAGGTAAATCTCAAGAAATTACTCCCGCAAGAATATCAGAGGCTCAGGAAGAAAATGTAAAATCTTGTGCGAAGAAAATTTATTCCATTTTAAAAATGACAGGATTTACCAGAAGTGAGTTTATCTTTTTAGGAGACACCCCGTATTTATTAGAGATGAATACCACTCCCGGACTTACTGAAGAAAGTATACTCCCACAACAAGCCCAGAAAGCAGGAATAACGCTTTCCGAGCTTTTTGAAAGTGCAATTGAAGAGGCTTTGCAGTAAATTCAGTACTTTTAGGCATTAAACCTTATAAAATGAAACGCGCCATCTTCCCAGGATCGTTTGACCCTATTACTCTAGGACATTATGATATCATTTCCAGAGGCATTTCTCTTTTTGATGAAATAATCATTGCCATAGGCGTGAATGCCGATAAGAAATACATGTTTTCCTTGGAAGAAAGGCTAGGATTTTTAAACGAAGCGTTCCATAAGGAACCTAAAATTAGAATAAAAACCTACAAGGGTTTAACTATAGATTTTTGCAAAAAGGTAGAGGCCGACTATATTTTAAGAGGCCTTAGAAATCCTGCAGATTTTGAATTCGAAAAGGCTATTGCACATACCAACCGGAAACTGTCAGAGATTGAGACGGTTTTTCTACTCACCTCTTCGGGAAAGTCGTATATAAGTTCATCAATTGTAAGAGATGTGATAAGAAATGGGGGCGATTATACGGTTTTGGTACCCTCTACGGTCCGAATAAAAAAGTAGTGATAAATCAAATCACTCCGAGAAGAGTAATTTAATATTTGTGTAAGAGTTCTCCAGAGCCTTATGAATTTTTTGCGGCCCTTTCCATTTAACTTTTTCAATACCTTCACTTTTTTGACCAGTAAGCTTCCCCTTATAGCTGGTCCTCATAGCATACCAGTGTACTTCCTTTAATCTATATTCTCCATTTTTTTTAAAAATATGGTAGGTAATTCTAAGAAAATTTTCAAGCTTTAAGTTCTTTACCCCGGTTTCTTCTTCTACTTCACGAAGAGCACATTCTTCAATAGATTCGCCCTTTTCCAATTTACCTTTTGGCAAATCCCATTTATCATTTCGATAAATAAACAAAACCTTACCTTCCTTATTCGTTACTACGCCCCCAGCTGCAACTTCTTTCGGAATCTTCTTTGTAAATTTTTTAAGGATTTCTTCACTATTTGGATGATATATAAAGGCTTTGTCAATCTTTTTCTTAATTAACTTATCTATGGCAATACCAATAGCCTCAGTATTCAACATAAAGTATTCACCATTTACATTTTCTGCTAGCTTGTTTGTTAAAATCAAGGGGGCATCTTTGACAAAAACTTTATACATTTGCGAGATGGTTTTAGATAAGCACACCGCATCACAAACGGCAGAACTTCTTCTGCAAATTAATGCAATTAAGTTGAAACCAGAAAATCCATTTACTTGGGCTTCTGGCTGGAAATCCCCAATTTATTGCGATAATCGAATAATTTTATCGTACCCACCTGTAAGAAACTATGTTCGTGAAGAAATGGCGAAACAGCTAATACATCTATATGGCAAGCCCGATGTCATTGCTGGTGTAGCCACAGGGGCAATTGGCATTGGCATGTTGGTTGCTGATTATTTAGGACTGCCATTTGTCTATGTGAGACCTGAGGCTAAGTCTCATGGAAGAAAAAATCAGATAGAAGGACAACTAGATCCAAACCAAACCGTCGTAGTCATCGAGGACTTAATTAGCACAGGTAAGAGTAGCCTAAATGCGGTTAAAGCCTTAAAGGAACAAGGGGCCGTTATCAAAGGAATGATTGCAATTTTTAGCTATGGTTTTAAAGTAGCCAATCATAATTTTGAAGAAGCTGAAATAGAGCTCCACACACTTAGTGATTATGACGCATTGATTGAAAAAGCTTCGAATCAAAATCAAATTAAAGAAGAACAAATGACTACGTTAATTGCTTGGCGTAATAACCCCTCTAAATGGGAATCCAAATAATATGAATATAGAATCCGAAAAAAGAATCGTAAGTAAAAACATTAAGGACGTATACGCTTTTATTACTGACTTAAAGAACTTTGAAAAGTTAATGCCAGAGAGTATTGACAAGTTCGAGGTAATAGACCAGGACACTTTCCTATTTGCCCTCAAAGGCATGCCGCAAATTGTGCTTAAACGAAAAGAACAAATGGCTTATAACAAACTTGTTTTAGGGGCTGCAAGTGACAAGCTTCCATTTACTCTAACTGCCGATTTAATGGAAATTACTGAAAGTGAAACCGAAGTAGGACTAGTATTTGAAGGAGAATTTAATGCCATGATGGCAATGATGATAAAGAATCCAATCACTAATTTTATCGGGGCTCTGACAGAAAATTTATCTAAAATTTAACTGCTTTAGACAAGAACAGCAGTATTTTGGTTTGCAATTTTATTAGTACAACAACTCTATTTCCTTAAAAGCAAATTCTTCAAAGACATGGTCTTCCAATTCTATTTGAATTGCACCTGTTGCTTTGACACCTCTGATTATTCCTGTAAATACTTCCTTATTTTTTCTTCTAAAGGTAGATACCTTATCTTTTCGAAATAATTTGGCTTCGTATTCTCTATACAACCTTGCCATAGTATTATCCTCCAAAGCCCTAAATCCCTTTTGCATTTCCTTTAAAATGAGACTCAAAATTACTTCAATATTGTAATCTGATCCTGTAATATTCTTTAAAGAAGTGGCCTTCGGTAGGACTTTGAAATTAATTTGATTGACGTTTAGTCCAATACCTATCACGGATGAACTTAACAAATCGTTTTTAACAGTATTTTCTGGCAGAATACCGCAAATTTTTTGAGTGCCTGACAGAATGTCGTTTGGCCATTTTATTTTAATATTGGGAATTTTAAGGGCTTCTAGAGAATCATAAATTGCAAGTGAAACAATAATGTTTATAGCAAACTGGTCTACTATTTTAAAAGCGGTGAAATTCTTCAAGACACTAAATGTCAGGTTCTTACCTTCCTCTGATTCCCAATTAGTCCCCATTTGCCCCCTACCCTTGTTTTGAGATCTTGCAACAACAACGGTAAAGTCTTCCTTTAAATCTTTCATAATTAGATTCTTCAGGTAAGAATTAGTTGAATCCGTGGCATCAAGTTTGATTATTTGCATAACAGATCTTGTTTTCTTTACTGCAATGTTATGCGAAAAGCATTAGCTAAGAAAACAAAAAAACAATAACTTTGTAGAAATTAAATTATTTGAATGCAGAAAGGGAAAGCCAGTACAGATGAGTTAATCACCTCTATCTTAGATGGCATCGAAGAAGTAAAAGGATTAGAAATTAATCTTCTAGATCTTAGAGAAATAGAAAACACTGTATGCGACTACTTCATTATTTGCAATGGCACTTCTAATACTCACGTTAATGCCATTGTTAATTCTATACAAAAAATGGTAAGCAAAACTACCAAAGACAAACCTTGGCATGTAGAAGGTTCGGAAAATGCTGAGTGGGTTCTTTTGGACTATGTAAATGTTGTAGTTCACGTTTTTCAAAAGCATATTCGTGAATTCTATGATGTAGAAGGACTTTGGGGAGATGCAAAGGTAACTTCGGTAGTTCAAAGCTTTAATCAGTAAAAAAAAACAATGGCAAAAGATAAAAATAACTCTCAAAAAAAGCCTAAATTCAGTAGTTGGTGGATATATGGTTTAATTGCAGTTTTCTTAATTGCATTCCAATTTTTTGGAAGTGATAATCTCACTTCTACAAAGAAAACCACTACCTCGGAATTACAGGAATATCTCAGAAACGGGGATATTACCAAAATTTTAATCATTACCAACACCAATCAGGCGAAAGTTTTCTTATCCGATGAAGCATTGGCGAAAGATGTTCATAAAGATGTTTCGGAAAAGCCATTATTCCCCTCTACTGGGACGGTTCCGCAATACGTTTTGGACTATGGTGATCTTCAAATATTTCAAAATGAAATAACGGAAATTAAAAAAGAGAATAACCTAGACACTATAGTTGAGTTCGATAAGGAATCGAATATGTTTATGGAATTACTATTCTCTATTCTTCCCTTTGTTCTTATTATTGGAATTTGGATTTACCTGATGCGAAGAATGTCTGGGGGCGCTGGAGGCGGAGCTGGAGGCCAAATATTCAATATTGGAAAATCAAAGGCAAAACTTTTTGATGAGAAAACAGATACCAGAACTTCTTTTAAAGATGTAGCAGGTTTGGAAGGAGCTAAAGAAGAGGTAGAAGAAATAGTAGAGTTTCTTAAACACCCCGATAAATACACCTCTCTTGGAGGTAAGATTCCTAAAGGAGCCTTATTGGTAGGACCTCCAGGAACAGGTAAAACACTTTTGGCTAAAGCAGTCGCTGGTGAGGCAAAGGTTCCTTTCTTTTCTCTATCTGGTTCAGATTTTGTTGAAATGTTTGTAGGGGTCGGAGCATCAAGAGTGAGGGACTTGTTTAAACAAGCAAAAGATAAATCTCCGGCCATCATATTTATAGATGAAATTGATGCTATAGGAAGAGCTAGGGGCAAAAATAATTTCACCGGTTCGAATGACGAACGTGAAAACACACTGAATCAGCTTCTAACAGAAATGGACGGTTTTGGTACCAATACTAATGTCATAGTTTTAGCAGCAACTAACCGTGCCGATGTATTAGATAAAGCTCTTATGAGAGCAGGGAGATTTGACAGACAGATTTACGTCGACTTACCTGACATAAGAGAAAGAAAAGAAATTTTCGAAGTACACTTACGCCCTATTAAGACTTCTGAAACTTTGGATTTGGATTTTTTAGCCCGACAAACCCCTGGATTCTCTGGTGCGGATATAGCCAATGTATGTAACGAAGCAGCATTGATAGCCGCTAGAAAAGAAAAAAAGGCTGTAAGTAAACAAGACTTTCTCGACGCTGTGGATAGAATTGTTGGAGGTCTTGAGAAGAAGAATAAAATTATTACTCCTGAAGAGAAGAAAACCATAGCATACCATGAAGCAGGTCATGCTACGGTAAGTTGGATGTTAGAGCATGCCGCACCATTAGTAAAAGTTACCATAGTCCCTAGAGGTCAGTCTCTTGGTTCTGCCTGGTATCTTCCGGAGGAACGACTTATTGTCCGTCCTGAACAAATGAAAGATGAAATGTGTGCCACCCTAGGAGGAAGAGCAGCCGAAAAAGTCATTTTTAACAAAATTTCTACCGGAGCTCTAAGCGACTTGGAAAAAGTTACAAAACAAGCTAGGGCCATGGTTACCATTTATGGCCTAAATGAAGAAATTGGAAATTTAACGTATTATGATTCCGGGCAGAGTGAATATGGGTTTACAAAACCTTATAGTGAAGAAACAGCCCAAGTAATAGATCAGGAAATTTCAAAAATTATTGAAGAGGAATACAGAAGAGCTATAGACGTTCTTGAAGTAAATAAAGATAAACTTACCGCTCTCGCCGAGCGCTTATTGGAAAAAGAAGTTATCTTTAAAGAAGATTTAGAAAAAATATTCGGTAAGCGCCCTCATGAAATAGAATTTGATAAAAAAGGACAAGAAGTTGTATCTGACGATCAAATGACTCCTGAGGAATCTGCGGAAGAAAATAAATAAGAAGACAAAACGTTGTTTAAAAAACACCTTAGGAGCTATAATTAAATGGGCATTTTTGACAAGCTTTTTGGAGGAGGTAAAAAAAAGGTTTCCAAAGATACTGCTGAGACCAGGGGAATGCATATGCCCGACCTGAACATTCCTGTAGACGAAAAATTTACCATTCACTTTAAGAAAAATGGTGGGAAGTTTATCTATTGTGACTCCATAAAAGAAGTTTCCGAGGCCCTGCAGAATATTGTAAAGGAGAATTCTTGGGAAGACCATCCTTTTTATATTCTAGATCCAAGGTTGCAGGATAAATTTTCAAAAGATCAGATATCCTTTACGGAAAATCTTCATAAAAGTGAAGTTTTCTTTACTACTTGCGAACATCTAGTAGCTCAAAATGGATCCATATTGGTTTGCTCTAATCAATTAAAAGAAAAGAAACTCAATGAACTCCCTGTAAACGTTGTTGTATTTGCTACCACCAGTCAGTTGGTAGAGACTATAGGCGAAGGACTAAAAACCATCAAAAAGAAATACAAACAAGGTATACCTACAAACATTACTACCATAAAGCATTTTCAAAGCACGGAAGAAAACGCAGACGACTACCTAACCTATGGTAGTAGCACAAAGCATTTGTACCTATTACTGATGGAGGACCTATAGTATGACGGAACTACTTCGGAGATTATTAACGGGTGCTGTATATGTTATTCTATTATTATCAGCCGTTTTTTTAAGTTCAGACGCCTTTGATTTTTTATTTATGGTTTTTGGATTGGCTTGTCTCTATGAGTATAAAAGACTGGTGAATCTAAAAGGTTACTATATCTTTCTTGCCTATTTAGGGCTGTGGTGGGCCTATATTTATTTAATAAACGACAAGGTGCTTATTAACATGCTGGTTTTCTTAACCATTTTCGTGGATTGCATGCTACTTTACTATCTTTTTTCTAAAAAGAAGAAAATTCATTACACTTATGAAAAGTTTATTATTGGTTTGTTTTATGTAGGCGGAGGATGTATCTTCCTAACAATGATTCCTTATAAAGACAATGCCTTTGCCAAATATCTAATAATGGGTATTTTTATTCTTATTTGGGTAAATGATTCATTTGCCTATTTGGTTGGAAAGACTATTGGAAAAACTAAACTATTCCCATCTGTTTCTCCCAAAAAAACAATTGAAGGAAGCTTGGGGGGCCTGTTTGCAACCTTGGTCGCTGCCTACATAATGGCTAATTATGAGCATATTGTAAATCCGACTCAATGGGTAATTCTGGCGGGAGTAATAGTTTTAATGGGAAGTCTGGGTGATTTAATAGAATCTAAATTAAAAAGACAAGCTGGTGTTAAAGATAGTGGTGCTATCCTACCCGGTCATGGTGGCATGCTAGACAGGTTAGATAGCCTTATTTTTGCGGCACCTTTTGCGTATTTAACATTAATGTTGTTTTCATATGTTTCATAAAGAAGGACAGAGAATAGTTTTAGCTAGCTTTTTTGTTTGTTGTTCCATAGTATTAGTGGCTCATTTTTTTGTAGACACTTCATGGCTTAGAATGTTATTACAACTTGCTGCGCTATTATTCCTTGTTTCAATCCTTCAATTTTTTAGAAACCCCAAGCGGGTTGTGAAAAGAAATTTTGACGATATTTTGTCTCCTGTAGATGGCAAAGTAGTAGCCATTGAAGAAGTAGAAGAAACCGAATATTTTAACGATAAACGCATACAGGTCTCAGTGTTTATGTCTCCCATTAATGTGCATGTAACCAGGTATCCTGCCAGTGGTGTCATAAAATACTCTAAATACCATCCAGGCAAATATTTGGTAGCATGGCACCCGAAAAGCAGTGAGCTAAACGAACGAACAACTGTGGTAGTACATACTCCGAAGTTTGGGGATATTCTATACCGTCAAATAGCAGGAGCTATGGCTCGAAGAATTGTAAATTATGCAGAAACTGGAGATCATGTGCATCAGGGAGATGACTCTGGTTTTATTAAATTTGGGTCAAGAGTTGATCTATTCCTACCCATCGATTGTGGTATAACGGTGAAAATAAATCAAAAAGTTGTAGGCGCCAAAACCTGCATTGCCACTGCCTTGGATATAAATGAAGAAAAGTAAATTACATACAGACTTTCTTAAATCGGTTGAGTACGTTAACAACTATACCGACCCTTTACCCGCCGATCTCCTTTTGAAACTTTATGCCTATTATAAGATTGCTAATAAAAACTACAACAATCCTGGAAGTAAAACACCTTTAATAAATGCTTTTAAGGCCAATGCCTTAATACAGGCCCAAAGCATAGACAGGGATGAAGCGATGAAATTATATATTAAATTAGTGAAGAAGGAACTTTTACAATAATCTTACTCATAAAGGTTTTCTAGGTCGGCTTCACAAAGATCAAACATAAAATCTCCCATTTTTTTGCTAACATCTGTAAAAAATTTTTCGCCTTTTTCGGCAGTGGCTAATTCTGGATCTCCAATTCCCGTATCCTCGGAAACTTCAGACCATTTCCTCTCAGCCCATGCCCATCCTTCCGAAAATGCATTTATTCTAAATTTTTTAGAAGAACCCTTTCCCCAAAACGATTTTGGAAGCACCAAATGAGGTTTAAGGTATAATATTAAACTAGTCTCCATCTCTTCCGCATGATCACCGTCCTTTACAAAATAGTCTTCTCTATTCATTGCCTGAAACCAACTCGCAAAACATATAAACATTTTAGGGAATTTTAATCCCAGTTCTCTGACTAAGGGCTTAAAATTATTTCCACCATGACTATTAAATATCATCAACTTATAAATTCCTTGTCTACTAAGCGTTGTAAGTATGTCTTCTAATATAGCAAGCTGGGTAGTTGGATTAATATTAATATCTAAGTATATATCCGACTGCCCAGTGTTAACTCCAAAGGGAATAGTAGGCAACACAATCGGCTTGGCACCTCGCTCCCAGGCCAGACGAGCCCCTTCGGCGGCCAAATAATCTGCTTCGTAATTATCCGTTGCATATGGAAGATGATAATTATGTGCTTCTGTAGCTCCCCAAGGTAAAATAGCCAAATCGAAACTGGCATCCTTCAGAGTCTGCCAATTGGTCTCGGCAAGGATATAGGGTCTTATTTTATTCATTGACTAAAGGTTTATTAATTTCTTGCTGTTCCATAAAAGTAAAATACACGGCTCCAAAAAAAGTTGAGATAAGATAAAAAGTTATCATATAAGTTACTACACCAAACTCTGAGCCATTATAAAAAATGTTATCCGTGTAATACACTAGTCCAAATCCGAATAGACATCTTCCTATTTCTATCCAAACGGCGTATTTATTCTGATCCATTAACGAAGAATAACCATAAATAGTCCAAAATATGAACAGGCCTGTTAAAAGCAATCCATCATATCCAATTAGACTATAATTATAGAATGAAAACAGTGTTAATGCCAATGTTGCCAAAAGCTGATAAACAACGTAGCTTTTAAAAAAATTTGTAACCTCTGAACCATAGCGCTCAAAGCTATATACGTCCTCTATTATCAAAATGGGATATTTGTCTACTACATCCGCTGGTCTCCAGCCTGTAGGCATGAACCATATTCGTAATTTATCCCAATAATTATCCGTATTCCACGCATCCCTAATTAAATTTCCAAGATGCTGGAAATTAATCAGTATAGGGTTCCAAGTTCTCACCGGCTTCAGTACTCCATACTGCGGCGGAATTTCTTCCAGCTCTTCTTGAAAAGTACCAAACAGCCTATCCCAAAGACATAGTATCTGACCTAAATTTTTATCGATATATTCCGGATTAATTGCATGGTGTACCCTATGTTGTGACGGGGTAATTATGATGTATTCTAACCATCCCATTTTTCCAATATGCTGTGTGTGATACCAGAATTGAGCAAAAAGGTGAATTGGAGCTATAACAGCAATTACGGAAGTGGGTACGCCAAAAATGGCAGCAGGAATAAGAAATATGGGAAAGTATCCTAAAACATTGGAAATAGATTGTCTAAGAGCACAGGCAAGATTAAACTCTTCACTGCTATGATGAATAATATGCTGGTTCCAAAAAAAATTTATTCGATGGCTTAATCTATGGTTCCAATAACCCGCAAAATCAATTGCAACAAAGGCAATTAACCATACTATTAGCGAAGAATCGAAAGAAAAAAGGGCTAAATGGTCTAATAGAAATGGGTAACTTATGATTAATATACTAAGACCAAGTACGTCTTTCAATATATTTGTGAGTCCTGAACTAATGCTGCTAACCGTATCCAAGACCTTATATTTTTGATCATTTTTTAAATACCCATATACCATTTCTAACCCCAGTAATAAAACAAAAAAGGGAATTGCATAAAGAAGCGTTGTAGCATAGGTTTCCATATACTTTAATTCTTATATCAAATTTAGCCTAATAATTCTAATCTTCTAAGGCTCATAAATTAAACGGCAAAACATACTGAGTCGCTCATTTTGTCTATCTATTGGTATCCCCGCTACCAAACCCATTAATATATTATCACTTATCTCCACTCTAATCTGAGGCCTCATAGTCATCTCAAAATCATTATCTTCAACTTCCATATTCATCTCCAGTCCAATAAAGTTGGTAGTACCCGGAACCATATAATGGAAATTTGCATTTATTGCCATTACGGTCTCCGTCTTTCCTGAATTAAATAAACGTTCAAATTCCGGGCCTGTATATATCAAGGTATGTAGACTTCTACCCCATCTTTTAGCCGCAACAAAAAAGGGATTAAAGACATTGCCCTCATGTATATTCTCATCCCCAAAACTATCGAATGATATAAATTTAAATTTGTGCAAATAACCAATAGCCAAAGACGTATGCGCCCTTTTAGACACTAGAAAAGTATACTGCGTAGCGAGTTGCAGTCCTTCTAAAGTATTTTTTGGGGTTCCATCTACGGACACATCAGATGAAAAAAAAGCGAAAGGAAGTTCTATTTCAAAACCAAGTCTATTAACCGGAGCAAACTCATATTCCACTAAAAGCTCGTATTCTTCGTAGTCCGTTTTATCGAATAAACCAAAACCAACATTCCATTCTTTTTCTCCTTTCCTGGCGCCTAAATCCCGAATGAGGTCTACATACAAAGGTTCGGCATGTAAAACCTTATAAGGTTGTTTTGAGTCCTCTACTTCCTGAATAAACTCTTCATCCTCCAATTGTTTTTCTTCCTTGAGAGATTCACCATTTTCCTGTGCATTAAGGGTATTAATGCCCATAAAATAAAGGGCAAAAATTAAAACAATAATCAGATAAGATTTCATTTTATATAAACAACTAAACAAGGCTGGCTAAGGAAGAATAGTGCGAGGTATTCGAATATAGAAACCTAGAGGTATAGTTAAACTTACTTAAAAGGCCCAACCATTATATGGGCCCGATGTGTCCCTGGATCCATTAACCAGGGCATGCCATTGGCGTGCGGTTTATCTGGCAAACCTGTAGATTCCGTAGTCGCAAAAGGCGTGTATATTACATATCTGTACTTCCCATCTTTGAGCTCGGCAGTTTTCGGATTGTAATTTTCATCCTTTCCAAAAAAGATATACATCATACTTGGTTCTGAGGGCATTTTTAATTTTCCTGAAGCCACTTCCTGAGCACGAATCTCTCTCTTTTCTTTTACATCTTTTCCCGCTAAAGAAAGCTCTCTGCCTCTGGCCATAAACGGATCCAATTTCTTGTAATAACAGCTTACACTAATGCCTTCTTTATTGGGATCGTCTGCCAGGCAAACCAAATTATTGAAACCTTCTCTTAAAACAACAAGTGTGCCTTCCTTGTTATAACCGTAAACCATAGCCCCGTCTTTCTGATCTTCTGGAGCAGGTAATACTGCCGTTTTGATCTGTATGTCTTCTGGCAATATCTTAACTTCCGAATTCTGTGAGAATCCCATAAATGGGAGTAATAAAAGAATAAATAAACTTCTGTATAACATAATTTCTACTTTCTTTTAAAGATAAGAATCCATATTTGATCCTCAAACAAACCATAAAACAAAATCACTACCCTAACAACATCAAGAGATCTTATTGTATAAAATTACAGTTCCATGAGAAGTGTACAACCTACTGTTTACTTCGGGTAAGGGAATATCTTAGTACGGTTAAGAGATAGACTTATTGTAAAACAAGTATTATTGATTCTAAATACAAGCAAATTTTTAATTGTATTTGTTACATCAAAAAAACCCTATTTTAAACTTTGTAAACTCTGCTCCAAGGTGGCTATTTTAGCCTGGGCATCTGCCGCTTTCTTTTGTTCAATAGATACTACCTTCTCGGGAGCATTTGCAACAAACCTTTCGTTTGCAAGTTTCTTATTCACCGCTTGTAAAAAGCCCTTGGTATATCGCAATTCTTCTTCTAGCTTTTTAACTTCTTCAGCTACATCTATTTGTTCAGAAGCAGGAATAAAATACTCGTTACTTTTTATCCTGAATGTCAATGTGCCAGCTACCGGTTCTTGGGTATCTTTGATCACTGCTATATTGGCAAGTTTCGAAATAATTACATCCAAATCCTTTGAAAAACCTTCTTTGTTTAAAACAAATAGATCTAAAGACTCTTTATAGGAGATATTCTTTTCTTTACGAATATTTCTTATACCAGCAATTACCTCTTTGGCAAAAGAGAATTCCCTTATTAAAGAATCGTCAAATGACTCATTTTCCGGCCATTTGGATACTATAAGAGCCTCCATAGGTCTCCTCTGACCAATCCGCTGCCAAATCTCTTCTGTAAGAAACGGCATAAATGGATGCAAGAGCTTGAGATTTTTTTCAAAAATATGCAATATACTGTCATAGGTGATTCTGTCAATTGGTTGTTGGTATGCTGGCTTTACAATTTCTAGAAGCCAGGAACAAAAATCGTCCCAAACTAGTTTATAGATAGCCATTAAGGCGTCTGATATTCGGTATTTTTTGAAATGATCTTCAACCTCCGCCAAAACCTCCTGAAACCTGTTTGTATACCAATCAATTCCAATTTTGGCAGCCTCAGACTGAGGTATATCCGCTATTTCCCAACCCTTAAAAAGACGGAAAGCATTCCATACTTTATTAGCAAAATTTTTCCCTTGCTGACAGAGCGATACATCAAAAAGCAAGTCATTCCCAGCAGCAGAACTTAGAAGTAGTCCAACGCGTACGGCATCCGCCCCATAGTCTTTCATTAATTCTAGTGCATCAGGGGAGTTTCCAAGTGATTTAGACATTTTGCGTCCCTGCTTGTCTCTTACAAGGCCAGTGAGATAGACATTTTCAAAGGGTTTTGTATCTCGTAATTCATAGCCAGCAACAATCATCCTTGCCACCCAAAAGAACAAAATATCCGGTCCTGTCACCAAGTCACTTGTTGGATAATAGTAATTTATTTCATCGTTCTCTGGTTCTAATACCCCTCCGAATACGCTTATGGGCCATAGCCAAGAAGAAAACCAAGTGTCTAAAACATCCTCATCCTGCTTCAGGTCAGCTAATTGAAGTTGGTTATTAGTGGCTTTTTCTCTAGCTTTTAAAAGAGCTTTTTCCGGATTTTCGGCAACAACAAAGTCATTCTTCCCATCCCCGTAGTAATAGGCCGGTATCCTCTGGCCCCACCACAATTGTCTAGAAATATTCCAATCACGAATATTTTCCATCCAATGGCGATAGGTATTTTCAAACTTTTTAGGAAAAAGTCTTACTTCTTCCGTTTTAAGAACGGCATCAATAGCTGGTTTTGCCAATTCTTCCATTTTTAAAAACCATTGATCTGATAGTCGAGGTTCAATCACAGCGCCAGTTCGTTCCGAAGTGCCTACTTTATTTACATAATCCTCAACTTTAGTAAGAAATCCTTTTTCTTTGAGTTCTTTAGAAATTTCCTTCCTAACCACGAACCTATCTTTACCCTGATAATGCAATCCAAAAGAATTTAGACTGGCATCTTCATTAAAAATATCAATAGTCTCCAAATTGTGTTTCTCCCCTAATAATTTATCGTTCTCATCATGAGCGGGAGTAACCTTTAAACAACCAGTACCAAATTCCATGGTAACATATTCGTCTTCAATTATGGGAATAATTCTGTTAGCAATGGGCACAATGGCCTTTTTACCCTTTAGATGTGAATAGCGCTCGTCCTCAGGATTAATACAGATGGCCGTATCCCCTAATATAGTCTCGGGTCGTGTAGTTGCTATAGTAACTTTTTCGTCAAAACCTTCTATAGCATACGATAAATAGTAAAGTTGTCCGTTTTTTTCTTCGTAGATAACTTCTTCATCAGACAAGGTAGTTTTGGCCTCAGGATCCCAATTTACCATTCTGTATCCCCTATAAATTAGACCTTTTTCGTAAAGATCTGCAAATACCTTAATTACCGAGGCTGACATATCTTCATCCATCGTAAATTTAGTACGGGACCAATCACAGGAACAACCAAGTTTTTTTAGTTGTTCTAAAATCACACCGCCATATTCGTTGGTCCATTCCCATGCATGTTCCATGAAAGCACTTCGTCCTATGTCTTTCTTTTGAATTCCAGACTCTTTTAACTTATTAACCACTTTTGCCTCGGTAGCAATGGAGGCATGATCCATTCCAGGTACCCAACAGGCGTTATAGCCTAATAAACGAGCTCTTCTTATAAGTACATCCTGAATAGTATTGTTTAACATATGCCCCATATGCAATATTCCTGTAACATTTGGCGGTGGAATAACTATAGTATATGGCTTTCTACTATCTGGTTTAGATTGAAAAAAATTGTTCTCCATCCAGAAGTTGTACCACTGATCTTCAACAATTTGAGGCTCATATTTTGAGGGGATATCCATATTTTGGTATAGTTTTTGAACAAATAAATTAAGGGCTGGCAGAGCCTATTTTAAGATAGTGTTAAATCTTTAAAATAAACTTCTATTTTGCCCTTGCATAAATACGAAACAAAAATAAGTAACGTTAGTAGATAACAAAAGAATTTTGGATGTTGATGACAAATCATCTACATTTGAGGTTCACCCAAAACTAAAAAATATGAAAAAAGTAGTATTATTAATGTTTGTAGGCCTACTTGCTTTAAATGTTGTTGCTCAAGATAAAGCTGCAAAAATAGAGTTTAAAACAGAGACAGTAGACTACGGTGTAATTGAAGCTGGAAGTGACGGCATTCGAGTATTTGAATTCACTAACACGGGATCTGCACCTTTAATCATCAGCAAAGTAAGCTCTAGCTGTGGTTGTACAATTCCTAAAAAACCAGAAGAAGCAATTTTACCAGGGAAAACTGGGGAAATTCAAGTGAAATACGACACCAAGAGAGTAGGTCCAATTAGAAAGGCCATTACGGTTATTTCGAATGCGGATACGCCTACAAAAATCTTAAAAATAAAGGGAGAAGTAAAGGCGGTTGAAGGAAAATAGAAATTCCCTAACAATTTAAATCAAACCCGATTCTATAGAATCGGGTTTTTTTATTCAAATACCTTCTTAAGGACAAAAGAAAACAGTAGATCTTTATTGTAGCGTTCAATTAATACACGTATCCGCTTCCCTTCTTTTTCATTCATCATCTTCAGCACCTCCTGCAACTTATAACTGTGTACCTTCTTTCCATTTACTGCCAAAATTATATCTCCTTCTTTCAATCCTGCCACTTCAGCCGGACTACCCACTCTAATGGCAGAAACCACTATTTCAGGAACCAGACTAAGTCTGGTAGATCCCTCCATTAAAATTTGTACATCACCAAAAGATTTCTGGCTGCTATGAACAACTCCTCGTTTATCGGCAATCCTGTCTGCAATATACCTTAATCCATTATGCTTTATTTGCAAACCGCTCATATTATACTGAAATGGTTTTTTGAAATAGGGATTTTTTCTCAGTCTAATTTCATTGGTAGAGTAATCTACCGTAATATTAAATCTCCTTAGAAGTTCTCCACCTATACTCCCATTTCTATTACCCAAATCAACATCGTTTCCAAAGGCATCCATGTTAGGAAAGGCAGTTTTGGCATCTTTTAAGCGATAAGATCCCAGACGAATACTCTTAACCTTGGTACGTTTGCCAAAAATGGTTCCACTTAAGCCTTTGCCAAGAAAATCATCGTAATATTTTTCAGGCACGTCTAGGCCCTTGTACTTATCAGGAAACAGCCATACAGCGTCGCTACTACCTGTATCTATAAGAAGATTAACAGGAACATCCTTTTTATCATTCAAATCTACATTACCCTGAACATAGGCTTTGTTTTTTTGAATAATCAAAGGAAGCCGTTCCTCATCCTTATATTTCTTAGGGACATACTCATCTGGATTAAAAAACTTTATAAGACCCGAATTATAATTGATGTCTACTACAAAGTCGCGGAACAGATCATACCCAATAATACCGTGAATAGGCACTCCAAGAGTTGGTGAAAAATTCATCTCTTTATCCATGACTACGTAAAGATTCTGATTTGAATTTTTTATGTTTTTTAATTTAAACGAGTTGCCCTTAGAGCTTAAAGCTTTTATAGGATCTCCGTCCCCTAAACCTCTAATTGTAATTTCGGATACATTTTTCAAAAAAACCGAATCCTGATCAGAAACATTAAACAATATGGGGGTACTAACACCAGAATCTAATATAAATGACAATTTCGCTCCATTAACTTCTATCGGAATTATAATGAGGTTGTTAATCAATTCAAATCTTACTTTTTCTACCTCTTCTCCTTCCGGCAAAGAAAAACCTTGACCTTTCGCCGGTTGTGGCAGGCAAAAGCTCAAAATAAAAATTAGTATAAAAAGTAAGTGCAACCTCCTCATAATTAGTACTATCTCTTTTAAAGATATTAAAAAAAACAAGAGCATCCCCAGACTTTAACATTCAAACAGATGAAAAGATAATAATACACTTTGTATTGATTTGTCATTATGATTTAGCATTTTTGCTAAAATTTACCACTATGCCTACTATTTCAAAAAAGGGTGTCAATATGCCACAATCTCCCATAAGGAAACTTGTACCTTATGCTGAAGAAGCTAAAAAAAAGGGGATAGAAGTCATTCATTTAAACATTGGTCAGCCAGATATAAAGACCCCAAAACAGGCACTAGACGCAGTAAAAAATAATTCCCTAGAAGTTTTAGCCTATAGCAGAACGGAAGGGTCTGATGCCTATCGAGAAAAGCTTAGTAATTACTACAAGTCGCAAGAAATATTCGTTAGTCTCCATGATATATTGGTAACCACTGGCGGATCGGAAGCACTATCTTTTGCAATGGGCAGCATAGCGGATAGTGGAGACGAGCTTATTATCCCAGAACCTTTTTATGCAAACTATAATGGTTTTGCTACCGCCATGGGATTAAAAGTAGTTCCTGTAATGTCTAAAATTGAAAATAATTTTAGCCTGCCCCCCATTAGCGAATTTGAAAAACTAATCACAAATAAAACAAAGGCCATCTTAATATGCAATCCAGGCAATCCTACAGGGTATCTATATACTCATGAAGAAATTCAAAAACTAGCTTCTTTAGTAAAAAAGTACGATTTGTTTTTAGTCGCAGACGAGGTATATAGAGAATTTACCTACGAAGGACACAAACACCATTCTATATTAAGAGAAGTAGGTATGGAAGACCATGCAATCGTAATAGATTCTGTGTCTAAAAGATATAGTATGTGTGGTGCAAGAATAGGTTGTCTGGTAAGTAAAAATAAAGCAGTTATTTCTACTGCCTTAAAATTTGCCCAGGCTAGACTTTCTCCGCCCACCTACGCCCAAATTGCCAGCGAAGCTGCCTTAGACACCCCACAGGAATATTTTGATGATGTTATAAAGGAATATGTAAGTAGACGGGATTTACTTCTAGACGAGATTACTAAAATCCCAGGAGTGTTAGTTGGCAAACCTCAGGGTGCGTTTTATTGCATTGCTGAATTACCCATTGAAGATGCCGATCATTTTGCCCAATGGTTGCTAGAGCATTTTCATATAGATGGCAAAACCGTTATGGTAGCCCCAGCAGGAGGTTTCTATGCCACGGAGGGTGCTGGTAAAAATCAAATCCGCATTGCCTACGTCTTAGACAAGGAAAACCTGAAATCGGCTGTAAAGATTCTCAAAGAAGGACTTAAAAAGTACCAAGAGTGTTAAAGATTGAAGAAAACATATCGTTAAAAGCATATAATACTTTTGGGATAGAAGCCAAGGCTCGATATTTTGTTTGCGTTAATACTATCGAAGAACTCATAGCAGTACTCGAATTACCAAATTTTCCCAATAAATTAGTTTTAGGCGGTGGAAGTAATGTTTTAATCGTAGAAGATATTGATGCCTTAGTAATTCGTATAAATCTCAAAGGAATCCAAATCCTCAAAGAAGATGAACACACGGTTGAAATCAGGGCTATGGCTGGGGAAAACTGGCATAGTTTTGTTGAATGGGCAGTAAATAATAACTACGGTGGCTTAGAGAATCTCTCCCTAATCCCCGGAAATGTGGGTACCGCTCCAATTCAAAATATAGGTGCCTATGGTGTGGAATTAAAGGATTTATTTATAAGCTGCCAGGTGATAGAAATAAGTACTCAAAAACTCCTTTCGTTTAGTAAGCAAGAATGTCAATTTGGTTATCGAAATTCTATATTTAAAACAGAACAAAGAGGCAAATACATAATTCTCTCCGTTGATTTTGAATTAAGTAAAATACCCCATCAATTAAATACCTCATACGGCGCTATTGAATCAGAGTTACTGCAAAGGCACACAGCACAGCCAACTATACAAGATGTTTCTCAGGCTGTAATAAAAATCCGCCAATCTAAGCTTCCTGATCCTGCTAATTTGGGAAATAGTGGTAGTTTTTTTAAAAACCCGGAAATATCTAAAAAAGCTTTTGAAGAGTTCATTGAGAAGAACCCAAAAGCTCCATTTTACAAAATATCGGAAGATACTTATAAAATTCCCGCAGGCTGGTTAATAGAACAATGTGGTTATAAAGGTAAAAGATATGGAGATGCTGGGGTTCACGAAAAACAGGCATTGGTTTTAGTAAATTACGGGAGCGCAAGTGGTATGGACATCCTAACGCTTGCAAAAAAAATACAAGCCTCGGTACAATGTAAATATGGCATAACCATAGTCCCCGAAGTAAATATTATAGGGGAAATAAAAAAATAACCCTCGCACTTAAATACGAGGGTTATACCAAACCAAACTAACCAAAATTAAATATGCAATAACCAGTTGCATATTTTCTAATTTAAATTGAGAAAACGCTTTCTTAGCAATCAATTTTATATTTTAGCGTTTAGCGTATATACGAGTCAAAAAAACAGATTGGATGCTTTTGGTGGTTTTTTTTGACGCTAGTCATTTATGAGTATACTCCTTGAGAAACATATTGTTGAATTACTTCAAGAACGAAATGATAAGGCTATTTCCTTATTGTATGAGCATTATGGCGACACCCTCTATGGTGTGGCCTTTAAGGTTCTAAGAGATTCAGAATTAGCACAGGATGTATTACAAGAAAGTTTTGTGAAAATATGGAAAAAGGCAGACACCTACGATTCATCAAAGGCAAAATTATTTACTTGGCTATTTAGAATTACTAGGAATACGGCCATTGATAAACTGCGAAGTGTTCACACAAAAACCGATAAGGAAATCCAAATAGACGTTTCTGACGTATATAATGTAGGTGTTAGTAGTATCAATCCTGACTTCTTAGACGTTAAGGAGAATATGGAGAAAATTGATAAAAAATACTGTGATGTTCTGGATGCCTTATTTTTTCAAGGTATGACACAGCAGGAAGCTAGTGACGAATTGAACATTCCACTTGGCACTATTAAGTCTAGATTAAAAATAGGCCTAAGAGAGCTAAAAAAGATTTATGGTGAAAACTCGATACTATTAGTCCTTTTAAGTTTAATAACATGAAAGATAAAATTCGATTATTTTTAGAGACAGATTTACTTGAGAAGTATCTGATTGGAAGTACAACAAAAGAAGAAACGCTGCAAGTAGAACGTGTTATATTGCGCTTTATCCGGAAGTAAGAACGTCCTATAACGAATTACAGAGCAATCTACAGGCTTATGCAAATCTATATGCCTTAAATACACCAGAGGGATTAAAGGACAAGATATTAACCAGAATTAAGGCCCAAAACACGGGGCGAAGAAAATTCAGAAGATTTGCTATTGCGGCTAGTATTACAGCCTTTTTATTTGCGGGATCTTCATACTTTTTCTGGAATCAAAATCAGTCCTTACAGGATGAAAATGTTCTAGTTAACGCCAAGATTAAAACCTTGGAAGAAGATATGAAGGAACAACTGGAAGACGTAAGAAACCAATTTATTGTTCTAAATAACCCACAGACAAAAAAGTACTTGGTTAATGGCAATAAAAAAGCAAAAGACCTTAAGGCAGTGGCTTATGTAAATCCTGTTAAAAAACTTTCTTATATAAATGTTCGAAATTTACCTAATCTCCCTGAAAATCAGTGCTACCAGATGTGGGCAGAAGTTAATGGAGAAATGGTAAACTTAGGGGTTATTAACAGCCTTGACAATAAAGATAAACTAAGACCTTTACCTTATGCTGAGAATGCTATAAGCTATATTACCATCGAATCCCAAGGTGGTACAGATACCCCCACTGTAAAAAATATTGTTGCTAATATTTCTTATTAAAAGGTATAAAAGCTAATGTATTGCAAAAGCCCCTTTATTGGGGCTTTATTTTTATATCTTTGAGAAAATTTTTAATATGAAGTTGCTTATTCTTACTATTGGACTTTTAGCGCTTGCTTTTGCTGGTATAGCTATAAAAATATGGTCTAAAAAGAACGGTAAATTTGCTGGAACTTGTGCAAGCCAAAATCCATACTTGAACTCGGAGGGAGAAGCCTGCGGTTTCTGTGGTAAAATGCCTGGGGAACAAGACTGTGCAAACGATAAGCCTATGGTTTAATACTTTAAATGCAGCGCTTCTTATTAGAATAAAACCCCCGCATTGGATAAATTTCAGGAAAATCTGCAAAACACCATCAAGCTCGCGAAGGATGGTAATCAAATCGCTTTTAGTAATTTACTAGACGCATTTTGGAATGATGTCTATGGCTTTCAATTAGTTAGAACTCAAAATGAGAATGATGCGGAAGATATCACCATTCAGACCTTTTCCAAAGCCTTCGACAAATTATCAACCTATAACGATAATTACGAGTTTAAAACCTGGCTAATAACTATCTCCAAAAATCTTCATGTAGACCTTATTCGGAAAAGAAAAAGAAACATATTGGATAGTACAGATAAAGGAAATCACGAGGCAATTAAGAAAGTACTAGACGATGCCCCTTCTGCAGAAGATCAATTAATAACAGATCAAAACTTAGCCAAACTTCTTCAGGATATAAAACAATTGAAGCCACATTACCAACAGGTAATTAACCTTCGTTATTTTAATGAGCTCACCTATTTGGAAATGGCCAATGAACTCGGAGAACCAATAAATAATATTAAGGTTAAGCTTCTTAGGGCAAAAAAGTTATTGGCAGAAATAATTCGTCATAAAAATAATTAGACTTAGACCAAAAAGTTAAAACGACTCGCAATTGATTCGATCTATAGATTGTATATTTGTAGAAAAATAGGTATGGCCATAGAAACAATTACCCCCAATACAGCTTTAAAAAGCAAACCCAAATGGCTTAGGGTTAAATTACCCACAGGTAAAAAATATACACAGCTAAGGGGGTTAGTAGACAAATATAATTTACACACTATATGTACTTCTGGCAGTTGCCCCAATATGGGAGAATGCTGGGGAGAAGGTACCGCTACCTTTATGATCTTAGGAAATATCTGTACTCGCTCTTGTGGTTTTTGCGGCGTACAAACAGGACGCCCTGAAACCGTAGATTGGGAAGAGCCAGAAAAAGTAGCACGTTCTATAAAAATTATGGAAATAAAACATGCCGTTTTAACCTCCGTTGATAGAGACGATTTAAAAGATATGGGATCCATTATATGGTCTGAAACCGTAAAAGCAGTAAGGCGCATGAATCCCAATACTACCTTGGAAACTCTAATCCCAGATTTTCAAGGAATTGAGAGTCATTTGGATAGGATATTGGCAGTGGCACCAGAGGTTATCTCCCATAATATGGAAACTGTAAAACGACTAACACGAGAGGTTAGAATACAAGCAAAATACGAGCGAAGCCTTGGGGTTTTGAAGTATTTAAAAGATAATGGGGCAAATAGAACTAAGTCTGGCATAATGCTAGGTCTTGGAGAGAACGAAGAAGAAGTTATTGAAACCCTTGTTGATTTAAGAGAGGCTAAAGTAGATGTGGTTACTATAGGACAATATTTACAACCTTCAAAGAAACATTTGCCTGTTAAAGAGTTTATAACACCGGAGCAATTTAAGAAATATGAGGTTTTAGGACTAGAAATGGGTTTTAGGCATGTAGAAAGTGGTGCCTTGGTGAGATCCTCCTACAAAGCACATAAACATATAAAATAAGACACTTATCACCCAAATAAATTTTTTTAGTATAAGAATAGGCAAAGCTTAAATCTGAATGGTGTTTGTCTTGATAAAAAACACTTCGTCGACCAAAAAGCAATAGTTACTATATTGCGTCGTTTATAAAGAGATTGTTAACAAGAGATGAAAAAGTTAGTTTTAGCCACAAAATAACGGCTAACTAGCTTGGCATTAGTAAAGACAGCTATTTGAATCCAAGATTTCTACATAGGAAGTATTTCCATCTAATACTAATTTGCATTATCTTTTTAATTAGTAATAGGTCTCCCGCACAGGAAAGAACTAATCCTGAAGCGGGAATTGAGACCTTTTTTACCCAAACCAGAGAATTTAAAAATCAGAATAAAATTAATCTTGCTCTGGAATCCCTAGATAAAGCAGCCGCATTAGCAGAAGACACCAATAATGCTAAGGCACTGGTAGACTGTTATCACAAATTTGCTCTTCTGTATTTAGAATTAGACAAAAGAGAAACCACTATTTTTTACTGGGATCGTTCTACGGTTATTTTAAATGAATTAGCATATCCATATGGGTATGCCGTACATAAATACATTGAAGCTACCTTGTTGTATGACAGCGGTTTGTTTTTTCAGGCTATTTTTATGTTAAATGAGGCCAAAAGACTTTCGAATGACAGAAACCTACTTAACAATATTTTGTTGCTCGAGGCCAAGATTTTTGTGAGCATCGAGAAGTTCGAAAGTGCAGAATTGAGTTACAATTCGCTAGTGGTAAATCAGGATATTTTTGAAAAAGACTATTTACAAACTCAAGCCTATCTGGGACTTACCCGCCTCTATTTACAGAATAACAACCTTGAAGAGAGTATTAAAAACGGGCTTATGGCATTAGAGGTTGCCGAGGCCAATCAGTTTACCAAGGAAATCTTTGAGGCTAATGAGTTACTAGGAAAAGCATACGAAACCCAAGAAAAATACGATCTTTCGCTAGTATACAATAGAAATCTGCTTTCCTTAAAGGATTCCGTATTTACTATTGAAAAGGTTAAGGCAGAATCAAAGGCGGCAGACAGAATTCAGTTTGAATTCATGGCCGATGAAATAAGCCGTCAGGATGCCAAGATCGAAGACTTAAATGAGTCAGCGAACAGATCAGAAATTACTGCTATTTTAACTTCTGCCTTCTTAACCATTATCTCCTTACTGGCAGTATCACTTTTTAGAAATAACCAAATAAAGCTCAAGACTAACGATCTGCTCCAGACAAAGAACAGGGAACTGCAGTCTGCCCGGGATGCCGCCATACAAGCTATGGATGCCAAGACGAATTTCTTATCTACAGTTAGTCATGAATTACGAACACCTCTATATGCCGTTACTGGTCTTGCACACCTTTTACTCGAAGAAAATCCAAGTGAACATCAAAAAGAACACTTGAAATCCTTAAAATTCTCTGGAGACTATTTATTAAATTTCATTAACGATATTCTACAAATAAATAAAATTGATGCGGATAAATTAGAGCCTTTAAGCATGGAGTTTAGTCTAAAAAAGGTGTTGGCAGATGTTATTAGTTCCTTACAACAAAGTGCTAAAGAGAACAAGACAAAATTAATTCTGGATTATGATGAA
The DNA here is from genome assembly GCF_029360665.1 of Eudoraea chungangensis. Classification (GTDB taxonomy): domain Bacteria; phylum Bacteroidota; class Bacteroidia; order Flavobacteriales; family Flavobacteriaceae; genus Eudoraea; species Eudoraea chungangensis. The sequence goes on along the minus strand of NZ_JARDUB010000008.1, from coordinate 21,397 downwards.
GAGATTCCAAAGCATTTGATGAGCGATCCCTTAAAGATTTCTCAAATCTTTATGAATTTGGTGGGTAACGCCATTAAATTTACCCGGGGTGGGCAGGTAGAAATAATTGCTAAATTATTAAAGCAACAAGAAGAAGATGTAAAAATTTATTTTGAAGTAAAGGATAATGGCATTGGTATTTCTAACGAGCAACAGCAAAACATCTTTGATAGTTTTGAACAGGGTTCTATTCAAATAAACAGAGAATACGGAGGAACGGGCTTAGGATTAACTATTGTAAAAAGTCTACTGGGTTTATTTGATAGTCAGATTCAATTGCAAAGTGTTTTAGGAAAAGGAAGTTCATTCTTTTTTGAACTGGATCTTAAATCAAAAGACAGCGTTGTAGACGATCTGAGTTTTGAAATTACAGAGAATAATTACGATTTAAACGACCTGCATGTTTTAGTAGTAGAGGATAACAAAATTAATCAGGTGATAACCAAGAAAATGCTACTTAAAAGAGGAATCAGCTGCGATATTGCAGGGAATGGTACTCTCGCCGTTGAAATGGCAGAAAAAAACACCTACGATGGTATTTTAATGGATATTCATATGCCTGGTATTAGTGGTGTAGAAGCCACAATTGAAATCAGGAAATTCAATAAAAACATTCCTATTATAGCCCTTACCGCAATATCTCTTGACGATAGTTTGGAAGGTTTTTATGCTGCTGGTTGTAATGATGTAGTAACCAAACCGTTCAAACCAGAAGTTTTTTATCAAAAAATTGGTGAAAATATCCTAGAGCATAAAATTAACAAATCAGTTTCCTAGGTTTTCCAAGAGCCGCCTAAAATGTGTAGCTCCATCTCCTAAAAACTGATGTTGGACTTCTAAATAATATAAATTCTTGACCTTCCCTTTAAGTCGCATAAAATCCTTTTCCGTAGTTAAAACCAATTCTTGCATATTAAAGAGGGTAATTTCCTTTTCGGAATAGAAATGATGGTCCGGGTAAGGCCAATGTGTAAAAGAAATATTTTGGGACGCCAAATATCCGAGCAGGGGATTGGGATTAGCGATTCCCGTAACCACAGTTACCTTTTTTGTTAACAAAGATTCTATCTTTAATTCTTTTTGCTCATTTTTTACCTCCGAACTATATAAAAACTTACAAAAAATAACTCTTTGCTTATTTTGGGGGCTTAACTTTTCACGAATAGACGTTTTAATTGATTTATCGAGTAAAGGAGGACATTTGGTTATAATAATCAAATCTGCACGATTAGCAGCCTTCTTACTATCTCTTAGGTTGCCCGCGGGCAAGTACATATCATCTGTGTAAAGATCTCCAAATGAAGTAAGCAATACCGATGCAGTAGGTTGTACCCTCCTATGCTGATATGCATCATCTAACAATATAAGATCCGGTTTACATATATCTTCTAATTTCTCAATTCCATTAGTCCTATTTGCATCAACGGCAACTGTGGCCTTTGGAAATTTGTTGTATATCTGTAAGGGCTCATCACCAATATCTTCTGCACTGCTAGAAGGCTGAGCTAAAACGAACCCCTTAGACTTCCGCTTATATCCCCTACTTAAAACGGCAACCTTCTTCTTATTTAGAAGTTGATTTAACACCCATTCAACCATTGGGGTTTTGCCAGTTCCACCTACAGACAGATTTCCAATACACAAGGTTGGTGTTAGAAAAGTATTGGATTTAAAGTATCCCTTATCATATAACAAATTTCTACCATAAACTATTGCTCCATAAAGAAGCGAAAGCGGCCAAGTCAATTTTCGAAGAAGTTGCATAAGAACGAAAATATAATATTTTATCTTTGATAAAACCCTCATGGCAATAAACCACATAAATATTTGCTTAAAATATGACTATAAGAGAAATAGCCACGATCCTAGAAGAACTGGCTCCCTTATCCTTTGCAGAAGACTTTGATAATGTTGGCTTACTATTAGGCAATATGGATAAAGAAATTAATGGCATTTTGGTGACTTTAGATTCTTTAGAAAATGTAGTTGAGGAGGCAATATCTAAAGATTGTAATTTAATTATCAGTTTTCATCCGATTGTCTTTAAGGGTATTAAAAAGTTAAACGGAGAGACCTATGTGGAACGAACCATTATAAAAGCAATTCAAAATAACATTGCCATTTATTGCCTGCATACCGCCTTGGATAATGCCAAGGACGGGGTAAACGCCAAAATTTGCGAAGTTTTAGGATTAACAAATACCAAAGTTCTTATTCCTCAGAAAGCTTCTCTAAAGAAACTCATAACCTATGTGCCTGAAAAACAGGCCGAATTTATCCTTAATAAACTGTATGCCGAAGGAGCCGGAAAGGTGGGTAATTACAGTAATTGTAGTTTTCTGCTAGAAGGTACGGGCAGCTATTTGCCAGTCAGTAATGCCAAACCATTTAAAGGGGACATTGGGAAACAGCATTATGAAAAAGAAGTCCAAATAAATGTGGTTTTTACCAGAGAAAAAGAAAATAATATTATAAAGCAACTATTAGAACATCATCCTTACGAGGAAGTCGCCTATGAAATTAGTACTTTGGACAATACAACAGGGACCATTGGGATGGGCATGCTTGGAGAATTGTCTCCTGCCTTAAAAGAAAAGGAGTTCTTTGACATACTTAAAGAAAAAATGCATGTTGCCCTGATAAGACATAGCGATTTTATTAATAGAAAAATCTCTAAAGTAGCTGTACTAGGAGGTAGTGGAGCTTTTGCTATCGAAGATGCCAAAAAAGCTGGGGCCGACATCTTTATCACCTCAGATATTAAATACCATCAGTTTTATCAAGCTGAAGGGAAGATTATTATAGCGGATATTGGACACTATGAAACTGAGCAGTTTACAAAAAATCTATTGGTTGAGTATCTTACAAAAAAATTACCTAATTTTGCAATCTCTTTATCGGAGAGTATAACAAATCCTATCAAGTATTATTAAATATGGCAGCAAAAGCAGAAACGACCGTTGAGGAAAAACTAAGAGCATTGTATGATTTACAACTAATTGATTCAAGGGTAGATGAAATAAGAAATGTAAGAGGGGAATTACCTCTTGAAGTAGAAGATCTTGAAGATGATGTACTTGGTCTTAAAACTAGATTGGACAAGCTTAAAACCGATTTGGAAACTATCAACTACGAAATTAGCGCAAAGAAGAATCTAATCGAAGAATCGAAAGTGCTAATTAAAAAATATGCCGAACAACAAAAAAACGTAAGAAACAGCAGGGAATTTAATTCCTTAGCTAAGGAAGTAGAATTTCAGGAATTAGAAATTGAACTAGCCGAGAAAAACATTAAAGAATTCAAGGCTCAGATAGACCAAAAGAAGGAAGTCATTAGTGAAACTAAAGAAAGGCTTAGCGAACGAGATGCTCATTTAAAGCACAAAAAGAGTGAATTAGATGCTATTCTTGCCGAAACAGATAAAGAAGAAAAGGCCCTTTTAGCTAAATCTGAAGATTACGAAAAACAAATTGAAGAAAGATTGGTGCTAGCGTATAAAAGAATTCGCAATAATGTTAAAAATGGTCTTGCAGTTGTACCAATTGAAAGGGGTGCTTCCGGAGGTTCTTTTTTTACTATACCTCCCCAGGTGCAGGTGGAAATAGCATCTAGAAAAAAGATCATCACCGATGAGCATAGTGGTCGTATTTTAGTAGATCCTGTTTTGGCGGAAGAAGAACAAGAGAAAATGCACAAATTGTTTAAAAAGATTTAAGCATTTATTATACACAACTTAAGCCACCCATGGGGTGGCTTTTTTGATTCTTTACTTTATGGTACAAAGAATACTTATTAGCCTATTTTTAACCTTATGTACCTCTATTATGAGCAGTCAGGAATTAGCTGGTTTTAAATGGAAAAAAAGATTGGTTGTAATAGCAGATACAGCTTATGAGGACGCTAGTTCCTGTCCTCAGATTGCACTTTTTAAAGAGAGCTTTGAAAAAACTGAAGATAGAGACATTCTCGTACTATTCTACAATGGTAAAACATTGAAAGATACGGAGGGTTTTTATGAAAGTCTTGTTCTCCCTGAGGGATTTTTTCGAACCAATTCAGAACTTGTTCTCCTAGGCAAAGACGGTTATGTAAAATACAGAAGTCCGCTACCCGTAGAACCTAGGGAAATATACATGATAATAGATCAAATGCCCATGAGACAATCGGAAATACGAAACAAGCCTAATTAAACTGCTATTTCTTCCACTGCCAGGTACTGAAGCAATTGGTTTTCTACTTCTCTACTATCCCAAATTTCTTCTATATTTTCTATAGCCATTATTTTTTGCATAATTTTTTCTTGCTTATCACCAATCGCCATGGCTTCGGCATATGGTTGATCAGAGAATGTTACTCTTGAATAAACTGGAATCCACTTATCCGGGTGCTTTTCTGTGAAAGACTTTTCAATTTTCTTTTGAAGTAAAAAGCTGGGATTTGCAGTTTTGCTGCTCATTTCAATGAAATTTCTATAACTCAATTCTGCAATGGCATCTGCATTGGGCTTTCTACTTTTCTGATAGGCTTGAAAAATTGTCTCCCATTCATCTCCATGTTCTAAGATTAACTGATTTAACACATAAATATCTTCAAAACCGGCATTCATACCTTGTCCGTAAAAAGGAACTATTGCATGGGCAGAATCACCAACTAAGGCTACCTTATCCCAGTAAGTCCATGGGTAGCATTTCATAGTAACCATGGCACTTGTGGGATTCTTAAAAAAGTCTTCTTGCAAATCCTGAATTTGGTCTTTGACATCTGGAAAGTATTCCTTAAAAAACCGTATAACATCTTTCTTTTCTTGAAGCTGCTCAAAACTTATATCCCCCTCGAACGGTAAAAACAATGTACAGGTAAAACTTCCGTCTAGATTAGGCATGGCGATAAACATAAACGTGTCTCTAGGCCATATATGAAAAGAATTTTTGTCAAGTTTATGCGAACCATCTGCATTAGGAGCAATAGTGAGTTCTTTGTACCCTACATCTATAAAGTCTTGTGAATAATCAAATCTGCTCCTCCTTTGCATTTTATGCCGGATTCTTGAAAAAGCCCCATCACAGCCAAAAACCAAATCAAATGCATACTCTTTCCAAGCGCCCTTTTCCGTGTCACCAGTGAAAATCTGGGCGTCTGGTAAATCAATATCCCAGACCTTTTCATTAAAACGAAATTCAACCCCTTCGGCCTCTGAAAGCTCAATCATTCTTTTATTCAGTAAGCCTCGGGAAATAGACCATATAGCTTCATTTTCTTTTCCGTAATTCTGATAATAGATTGGCTTTCCTTTTACATGCATCGCTCGGCGATATAAGGGTATAGCGATTTCCTTTATTTCTTTTTCAAGACCTACTTCTTTTAGGGCTTTCCAACCTCTGTTGCTCATTGCTAGGTTAATAGAGCGCCCGGAAAACTTTATAGTTCTAATATCTGGTCTTCTGTCGAAAACGGTAATCTGATGACCATGCCGTCTAAGGTATATGGCCAAAAGTGAGCCAATAAGTCCCGAACCAGTAATGGCAATATTCTTAGTTAGTTGCGTCATAATTAAAAAAGTGATGCCGGGGTTTAAGAGTAAATGTACTAAAATTAATCTTCAGGTAGTCTTAGGACATCTCAAAGTACACATAACTGTGGGTTTAAGAAATTTGGATTCTAAAAATCCAATTGATCTCAATAACTCGTATCTATTACACCATCCGCTACGGCGTCTATATATAAAAAAGGCCTTCTTTATATTTAAGAAGGCCTTCCCTTTATAGATTAATATTGGGGTTATTCCAAAACTCCATCTACTATTCCATATGCGACAGATTCTTCCGCATCCATCCAATAATCGCGATTAAAATCTTTCATGATTTTATCAAAAGACTGACCACAATTATCTGCCAAAATCTGTGCTCCAATTTCCTTCGTCTTTATAATTTCTTTTGCCTGAATTTCTATATTCGAGGCCTGGCCTCTTGCCCCACCACTTGGCTGGTGAATCATTACTCTTGCATGTGGTTGAATAAAACGACGTCCTTTTTTTCCAACCGACAATAAAATAGAACCCATGGATGCCGCTAAGCCCGAACAAACCGTAGAAACAGGACTTTTTAGAGATGTAATAGTATCGTATATGGCAAAGCCCGAGGTTACATATCCTCCTGGACTATTAATAATTAATTGTATTTCTTTATTATTTTCAGAATCTAGAAATAATAATCTGTCAATTACATGTTTTGCTGAATCGTCATCGACCATGCCCCATAAGAAGACCTTACGCTCACTTAATAGTTTATCCTCTATAGCTTCTTGAACTTTTCCTTTTTTCTTACTCATTTTTTCTGATTTGATAAAAACCAAAATTAATCATTTTATTGGGATTTCGAACCTTCATTATTCCAAGTATTATACTTCCATTAAATTCTAAAACCACTTATCTTTGAAAAAAACACTTAGATGAAATTATCTATCCTAATTCCATTAGTTGCCTGCTTATTAATATTCAGTTGTAAAACAGAGCCAAAAAAAGAAAAAACAGCTCCGGAACCTCAAAAAAGCATTCCGGAAAAAATCGCCCATGCTCATGGTATAGATTATTGGAAAAAGGTTGACAAGATTAGGTTTACTTTTAATGTTGATAGAGACACCTCGCATTTCCAGCGGACTTGGATCTGGGATCTAAAACAAAACCAAGTCACTTCCATCACCGAATTGGACACAACGACTTATAGCAGATCCGAAATAGACTCTCTAACCGCCAAGGTGGATGCAGGTTTTATAAATGATAAATATTGGCTACTTGCTCCCTTCAATCTAATTTGGGACCAGGCTGCTTACTCCTTTGACCATAGTACAGAGGAAATAGCTCCAATAAGTAAAAGTCCTATGCAAAAACTAACCATAGTATATGGAGGTTCCGGAGGGTATACCCCCGGCGACGCCTATGACTTTTATTTTGGAGATAATTATTTGCTAAGGGAATGGGTATTTCGAAAAGGAAATCAAAAAGAGAATTCTTTAGTTACTACATGGGAAGACTATGAAGCTATCCAAAATCTTGAGATTGGTAAAAGACATAAAAATGAAGATGGTAGTTTCGCCCTTTATTTTACAGATATAAAGGTTAATTAACTACGGTCTTTTATCTGCAGTCCTCTTTAATACAAATGTGGTAAGTAATATAGCAACCGTAGAAATTAATAAAGAAACAAAGCTAAAACTTAATGAAAATTCTTCTGCTATAAAACCCAGTATAACAGGGCCTACTAAAAATCCTGCATACCCAGTTCCTGCAATAAATGCAACGCCCTGAGAAGATTCCACTCCTTTTACATGTCCGCCAATTCTAAATAATTCTGGAACTATTACCGAAAATCCCAAACCGGTTAAAGCAAAACCTATAATGGCTAGGTTAAGACTAGTCGTTAATACCAAGCCATAGCCCAATATGGCAATTGCAGATCCCAGAGCGACTATCTTTACAGAACCTATTCTGGCGCTTATGGCATCTCCGAGAAAACGGCCCAGGGTCATAAATATTTGAAACCCTAAAAAACCTGCTCCCCAAAACGCCACCGGAGCCATGGATACTTCCTTTAAGAATAACCCGCTCCAATCAACAATTGCTCCTTCACTACCCATGACAATAAAAGAAATAACTCCCAAAAGTAATAAGGGTCTAAAGTTTTTAAAACTAAACTTTTCCTTTTCAATTGGTGCAGCAGTAATTCTATAATAGAATCTAAAAAATAATAGATTCACTAGCAAAACAACGCTTACCGCCATAGTCATATGCAAAAATCTATTGGCCAATATTGGAATAAGAAAACTCCCCAAACCTGCCAACACACCCCCTAAACTAAAGAATCCATGCGAAGCGGACATAAAATTCTGCCTGTCTTCTTTTTCAATTTCAGTTACCAAAGTATTCATAGAAATATCTGTAAATCCATTTGCCGCTCCAAAGACAAATAATGCACAAGCCAGGCTATAAAAACTAGGTGCAATTAAAGGAAACAAAGCGGAGAAACAGCTTAATGCTAAACCAATTACCGTTGCCCTTCCTACTCCTAGACTGTTTATGATTCGGGAGGCTATTGGGAAAATAGTAAAGACCCCTAGAGAAAGAAAAAAAATAGCGATGCCAAGAGTTGCCTTGTTGATATCTAAATCTTCTTTTACGGAAGGAATATAAATGGCCCATGTGCCAAATAGAATATTAAGGCTTGCAAAAACCCAGGCAGGGCCAAAGTATCTTGGATTTGAAAGGATAAGCCTTAAGGATTTCATAGTTTTCTATGGAAAAGGCCAAATATAAAGTATTACCTAAAAACAGAAGTGATTTCTAACCTATTATTATCGGGGTCCAAAGTTTCAAATTCGTAGTAGCCGTCTCCTGTCTTTCTTGGACCTCTAAGAACTCTAAGGCCAGCACTCTTCATTTTTATTGCCATAGAATCAACTTCCTCCATAGTATCAACGCCAAAGGCTATATGAATTAATCCTATATGCTGTTTATGGACTGTATCATTAGAATTTTCGGGTATATCTTGTTTTTGCATTATTTCTAGCCTACTACCAGACATAAAATCAATGAAATAGCTCTTAAAACCAGTCTTGTCATTGAGGTACTTATTACTGGCAGTACCGCTGAACCAGTTTACATAGAATTTTTTCATCTTTTCCAATTGATTGGTCCATAGTGCAATATGTTCTATTTTCATTTGTACAATTAATTGCTTTTAAAATTAAAAAATGAGGATTATTTAGTTAAGTATTCCTTGTTTTAGAATTTGCCCAAACCTAAACATATCCTCAAAACTACTATAAAAAGGTGCCGGTGCCAGCCTGATTACATTAGGTTCTCTCCAATCTGTAATAACCCCATTCTGATGTAGATATTTATGTAAAGACTTACCCTCTCCATGCAAGAAAACAGATAGCTGACATCCTCTGTCTTCAGGAGTAATAATTTCAAAATCGGTTTCTAATTCCCGGCTAATTTCCTCCAGAATAAACGCCAAATAGGCCACCAATATCTCTCGCTTTTCTATCAACGAAGCCATTCCTACTTCTTCAAACATTTCTAAAGAGGCCAAATACGGTGCTAAGGCCAGCACTGGCGGGTTACTGATTTGCCAAGAATCTGCCGTTCCAATAGGTTCAAATTGGGGTTCCATTTTAAATCTCGACTCTTTCTTCGTTCCCCACCAACCTTCAAATCTAGGCATATTCTCATCTGTCAGATGCCTCTCATGCACAAAAATCGCCGAGGCATTTCCTGGACCGCTATTCATATATTTATAGCTACACCAGGCAGCAAAATCTACACCCCAAGAATGAAGTTGCAAATTAACATTGCCTACTGCATGTGCCAAATCCCATCCTACCAATGCTCCTTGTTCCCGACCAGCCTTTGTGATTTTTTGCATGTCAAACACCTGTCCATTGTAATAGTTGACACCGCCGATTAAAACCAGGGCCAATTCATTACCGACTTCTTGAATTTTATTAAGTACATCTTCCATATGCCAATGATGCTCTCCTTCTCTCTTCTTTATTTCAACAATAGCATCATCTGGATTATACCCATGAAATTTAACCTGACTCTGAAACATATACTGGTCTGACGGAAATGCTTTTTCCTCACATAGAATTTTAAACCTTTTACCTTTAGGTCTGTAGAAGCTCACCATTAAAAGATGTAAATTAATGGTTAGACTGTTCATAACTGAAATCTCTGTAATTTTTGCACCTACTACTTTTGCCAAAGGAGGTGCCAGTCTTTCATGGTAATCCCACCACGGTTTATTTGAATAAAAATGACCATCTACTGCAAGATTCTTCCAATCCTCCATTATTTCATCTACAAATTTCTTAGTAGATTTTGGTTGAAGCCCCAAGGAATTTCCGGTAAAATAAATAACATCTTTCCCATCTATCTGGGGAAAATGGAAAGCCTCTTTAAATCTATTAAGAGGATCTTTTTTATCTAAACTTTGCGCAAATTCAAGTGAATTCTTAAATATCATAGTGCATTTTACTTCAAAAATACGATATCTTATGATACCAATTGTCTAAGCTTAGTGTATAAAAAATTCATTTACTTGGCATTCTCATTTGAATTAAATGTCTTTTAAAGCCTACTTTTTCATAAGCAGCGATTGCAGATTGGTTTTCAGTGTAAACCGTTAATCTCATTTCCTTAAATCCTTTTAATGAAGTCCACTCTTTACAATTCTCCATTATCATACCATTAATACCAAAACCTCTATACTTTTTCAAGGTGAACATAAAACCAAAATTGGCAAACTCCTCATGATCTAAATAGGGTCTTGCCTCACGTATAGTTACACTGCCACAACTAACAATTTCACTCAAATGCTCAGCTACATAGACCACTGCATTTTTGTCTGTCAAGATTTTTTCAAGCGAATAATACTTTAGAGGATCTTCTCGTATTGTGGGATCAAAAGGCCGCTCGGCCCTTATCAAAGCTTGCTCAAACTTTTGTAAGGTTGGAAGATCGTCCAAAGTAGCCTTTCTAACTACAATATCCTTTAGCATATCTAAATATATTTTAATTCAAGATAATGTTTTAATCTATATTTTTACAAAAAGTAAAAATGCATTTTCTCGAAGAATCTTTAGAGAATTATATAACGGATCACAGCCAGGAAGAGCCTGAAATCCTTAAAAGTCTTACGCGTGAAACACACTTAACCGTAATTCAGCCAAGAATGATTACCGGGCACTATCAAGGGAGAGTTCTAAGTATGCTCTCTAAAATTATTCAGCCGAAGAAAATACTGGAAATTGGAACATATACCGGATATTCTGCTATATGCCTCGCAGAAGGACTAGCTCCTAAAGGTGTTCTGCATACAATTGATATTAACGAGGAACTCCTAAATATTCAAACTAAGTATTTTACCTTAAGTGGGAATGAGGATAGGATTATTCAGCATACTGGAGATGCATTAACTATTATTCCAGAATTAGAAGGACCTTTTGACTTAGTCTTTATAGATGCCGAAAAGAAAGAATACAAAAAATACTATGAGTCGGCAATTTCCAAGACAGCTAAGGGTGGACTAATACTCAGCGATAACGTTTTGTGGTCAGGTAAGGTTATCAAGCCTTTAAATAAAAAAGACCAGGCTACAAAGGCTCTTTTGGAATACAACAACTATCTTAAAAATGATCCACGAGTGGCCACAGTAATGCTTTCTGTAAGAGATGGACTTACACTTTGTAGAGTGCAATAAGGTAGTTGAAAATTGCATAAAAGATATAAGCAAAAAAAATTCCAACCACCGCTCCGACTAAAATATCTGAAGGAAAATGAACACCGACATAAATTCTACTATACGCAAATATAATAGGCCAAAAAAGCAAGCTCCAAACCCATTTATTTTTCTCCCTAAAAAGTAAAATGGCGAAGGAGGTCATTGCAAAAGAGGAAGAAGCATGGCCAGAAAAAAAACTAAATCCGCGTGCGTTAACTAAAACTCTAATTAAGGGCTTAATATCCATGTCGTTATTAGGTCTTAGTCTTTCGAAATAACTTTTGGTCAGATCAGTAAAGCCTAAGGTAAATAGAAGAAGTATAACAAAGGCCGATATAATAATGGAAGCGCGTTTCTTAGGGTACCTAATAAACACAAATACAATTAAGGAAATTATGAGAGGAATCCAAGAAGCTATATCTGTTGTGTTAATCCAAAATAAATCATAGCTCTCCGATCCTAGGTTGTTTAAATAAATTAATATTCTCTTGTCCCAGATCAAAATATCTTTGAACATAAATAGATTTATTTTCGCTTAATTGTCCCCGTGACATCGTCAACATTTTTCTTCACCTTGTCAATTTCATTTTTAATATCATCGGTAAAACTGGTATCTATACCCTGTTTTTCGGCACTCTTTTGAATTTCTTTCTTAATATCGTCCGTAGCATCTCTTAATTGACGCATCCCTTTCCCAAGTCCCTTGGCTATCCCTGGAATTTTATCTGCACCGAAAACCATTACTACTATGAACATAATAAAGAAAATCTCGGCGCCGCTAATAAATAAAACAATCATTCCCTGCATAGAACAAATATAGTTAAGTTGGTTACGTATTAAAAAAATTAAATAACAAAAGAAACATCCTCGGGTATTCTGATGGATTTTAAACCGAATGGAGTATTACGAATAATTCTCAAATCAATACAGGTTATTACAAGCTTTAAAACAGATAGATTCGTTAGAAAGGACCCTTTGCCTAGGTATTTCAACTGGTTTAGTGGTCCATTTTAAAAATTGTTTTTTCATATTAAATCTTATTTGTAATTTGGCAACTTCAAAAAAAAAATTCATCATGCAAAAATCACTCCTCAGTTTTCTCAGTTTTTTATTTATTTCCATCTCATTAAACGCTCAAAGCACGGCTCCAGGCAGCGTCAGGGCGCAGGGTAATCCTCTAGACAGAGATATGGCACTTAGATGGTTAAACAATGCTGATAATATGAATAGAGCCCGCAGAAGCAAACTCGATCTTAGTACCATTGAAGGCTCTGTATATTACAACGAAAACTTTATCAAGGGTGACGTGTTTTATTTAACAAAATTATTTGATAGTTATCCGATGCGGTACAATGCTTTTAGTGATGAAATAGAGATACAAAGAACGGAGGGCAGTCCTTTAGAATCCGTGTATAAAAGCACTTCTTTGACATGTATTATAGACAATGAAAGTTATGTGTATTCCAAATATTTCGATAGCAAAGGAGAAATTAAGGAGGGTTATATTATTCGTCTTAATGAAGGTTCCAAGTACGTCCTATTTGAGAAAAAAACCAAAGTCTATAAAGAAGGAAGAAAAGGTGCAACTTCTATGCATCCAACCTACCCGCCAAAATTTGAAGATAAGCACGATTATTTTATTTCAGCTGACGGCGAGGTACCTGTGCAATTTAAAGGATCCAAGAAAGAGTTAACCGCCATATTTGGCAATGAAAAAGCTTCTGAATTAAAATCTTTTATCAAAAAAAATAAGATAAAACTAAACAAGGAAGAAGATTTAGTTAAGCTTATGGAGTTTGTAAATGACAATGCCTAATAAAAAAGGTAGTCATCCAAATTGTCTAAATTAATCCAAGATTTTTTGCGCCCAAGGACTAAAAAGCGTCTGTTTTAAGGACAAACACTTTCTTGCTTTCACCCGAGCTTTACAAACTTTTAGAATAGTTGATGCCAAACATTTTCCTTCAAGTATTCCAATGCAAAAACGTCTTTTTCTGTTTATTCTGATTTAGGTTTAACTATAGCTATCTGTTTAAGGGAACTATCAGTTTGTAGAGACTCCTTTTTTTAATACTGAATATTCTTTATCTTATGAAGACAAAAGAATATATCAAATGAAAAAGTCCTTAGGTTTCGCAATACTCTTTCTTATAATCACCATTTCTCTAAACGCTCAATCAGGGCCAGGCGGGGCATCACCGACAGGATTACAAAGTATTGGAGGTTCTGGAGATTTAGACCGGCTAACAAGGTGGCTTAATAATGCAAGTAATAATATAAGAACTTCTGCCTCTAAAATATCTCTTGAAAACATAGAAGGTTCTGTCTATTTTAATGATGAATTTATTAAGGGGGATGTTTTTTATCTGGATAAACTATTCGATAGTTACCCTATGCGTTACAACGCCTACAATGATGAAATTGAAATAAGAAGATCTAAAGATAGTCCCTTAGAATCTGTTTACAAGAGTACTTCTTTGACATGTATAGTAGACAATCAAAGCTACTTATATTCAAAATATTTTGATGGTAAGGGGGAAATTAAGGAGGGTTATATAATCCGCCTTAATCAAGGGCCAAAATTTGTCCTTTATGAAAAGAAAAGTAAGCTATATATAGAAGGCAGAAAAGCTGCAACATCCATGCACCCTTCCTACCCTCCTAAATTTGACGACAAGCACGAATATTTTATTTCGGTAGATAGGGAAATACCTGTTCTATTTAAAGGGTCAAAAAAAGAATTAAGCGCCGTTTTTGGCAGTGAAAAAACCGATGAAATAAAATCCTTTATAAAACAGAATAAAATCAAACTTAACAAAGAAGAAGATCTAATAAAACTTTTGGATTTCGTAAATACCAACGTTTAAAAGATCCTAAAACACCAACAGATTTATTGTAAAAAAGCCTAATAAGTCCATTTAACAGGCATTATTTCTACTAAATAATTAAGGATAGGAAAATAACCTCTATTTCCCTTTGATTTCCTTCTTAAACCGCTCAAATTCTGATTTTTGTTCTTTCGCCGGCCAGCTATTATTAGAAAGATCTATATCGGCTGTTTCTAAATCCGGATCAATGGTGAAGGCAATTATTTCCTTTTCAGATGCTATCACACGTTTAACCGACTTATCATTCAAACGCCAAATCTGAGCAGGAAAAGTTACTTTTTTGCTAGTCCCATCCGCATAGGCATATTCTACGATAATGGGCATTGGAATTCCTCCAGGCTTCTGAAAAACTATTTCATAGAAATACTTTGGGTTCTTTAGAGTAGTTCGCTCCTGAACTGATAAATTATCCAATACATATTCATTTAAAGTGGGGACGGTCTCAAAAGCTTCTTTTCCCTTAAGCTCTTCATTAAAATCCTCATCTTGTTCATCCATGAGATAGACAAAAGAAGGATAATTATCCTCTGAATATCCGCGAGAATTTAAATACTCCTGCATTTTCTTATTGGGCTTATCACTAACATAGAATTTGTTCACAGATTGTATTCCTATATCTACATAATCTGTTGAATAAAACCAGCCTCTCCAATACCAATCGAGATCTACCGCTGAGGCATCCTCCATTGTTCTAAAAAAGTCTTCTGGAGAGGGATGTTTAAACTTCCATCTATTGGCATAAACGCGAAAAGCATGATCAAACAATTCGCGCCCCATAATGGTTTCTCTTAAAATATTCAAGGCGGTAGCAGGTTTGCCATAAGCATTTGGACCTAACTGGAATACGTTTTCCGGATTAGACATAATTGGCGATAAGGTATTCTGTTCTCCTTTCATATAAGGAACAATCTTTGCCGGAGCCCCGCGTCTTGATGGGTATGCTAAATTTGGGGCAATAATATCCGGATAAGCCACTCCGAACTCCTGTTCCGCCATATATTGCATAAATGTATCCAAACCTTCGTCCATCCATGCCCATTGTCTCTCATCAGAGTTTACAATCATGGGAAAAAAGTTATGTCCCACTTCATGTATAATTACGCTTATCATCCCAAATTTTACTCTGTCAGAATAACTACCATCCTTCTCTGGCCTACCATAATTCCAACAAATCATAGGATATTCCATCCCTTGATTTTTGGCATGAACAGAAACTGCTTTGTGATATGGATAATCAAAAGTATGGGAAGAATAAGATTTTAAAGTGTGCGCAACTGCCTTCGTAGAATAATCTTCCCACAGAGGATTACCCTCCTTAGGATACAGGGAAACCGCCATAACATCTCTGTTTCCAATTTTTACCGCCTGCATATCCCAAATAAACTTTCTTGACGTGGCAAATCCAAAATCTCGAACGTTTTCCGCATTAAATTTCCAAGTTTTTTTATCCTTAGAAAACCCTTTCTCAGCAATTTCAGCTTCCTGTTGAGTAACAATTAAAACTGGCTTGTCATAGGATTTTTTAGCTTTCTCATAACGATTCATCATTTCCTTTGAAAAGACCTCTTTTCTATTCGCTAATTCTCCAGTAGCGTCTAAAATATGATCCGCAGGAACTGTAATACTTACCTCATAGTTCCCAAAAGGCAAGGCAAATTCCCCATCACCCCAAAACTGAAAATTTTGCCATCCTTCTACATCATTATAAACCGCCATTCTAGGAAAAAACTGTGCTATTACATAAGATCTATTGCCGTCTTCTTCAAAATATTCATAACCAGATCTTGCTCTATCTACGGTATGATTTGGAATATTATACCACCACTTTATAGAAAAACTAACTTGATCTCCGCTCTTAAGAACTTCCGGAAGATCTATTCGCATCATTGTCTGGTTTATTGTAAAAGGCAAATTATCTCCAGAGTTATCTTTAACGAATTCTATGTTAAATCCTCCATCAAATGTCTCTGACATCATGTTTTGCACATACTTATCAGAGCTATATGCCAAAGAAAGACCTTTACTGGGATCATGTAACGGAGTTTTAGAATCTCTAGCCCTTCTGTTCTGATCCAATTGTACCCATAAATATTCCAAGTTATCCGGAGAATTATTGTGATAGGTTATAGTTTCTTCCCCATAGATTCGGGCATCCTTGTCGTCTAATTCAATTGATATTTGGTAGTCTGCCTGTTGTTGATAATAATCTGGTCCAGGTGCCCCAGATGCAGACCTATAAGTATTGGGCGTTGCGAACTCTTCGTACAATTGTTTAAACTTGTTAGTATTTAAATGTCCTTGGGGGGGAGTAGGCTGGTTATTTTGTGCATTAATAAGTGTAATACTAACCGTAGAAATCAAAAAAACCAAAAAGAACTTACGCAACATAAAATCAAAATTTAGCTGCGAAAATAGAAAAAATGAGAAATTATAATAGTTCTAACTTACAAGTTTAACATTCCTTTATTATTGTCACTATTAAATACGAAGCTCTTTTTTATATCCTCAATTCTCAGATGAGTAATATTTTGTTGTTCCTGAAAAACATCAAGAAGAATAAGGTTTGTTACCTCGATATTACTTATCCTTTCTAAATCAATATCCTCTATTTCTAAAAAACAGACAATCATGTCATTTTCATACTTCTTACCAATAAAATTGGCTTTTGTATAAACCCCGTCAATAGAAAACTTCAATCTATTGGTTAAGTATTTTTCAATCCAAGTATCAGAATTCATGTCTTCTTTCTCCGTAGCCAAATACGTTTCCAACTCGTAACGTTCTAGAAGAGCCTTTTCCAAATCATCAATAAATAATCTGCTAGTTACCTGAATTGCTTTGTCTTTTTCAGAATATTCTACCTGGGAAACACTTACATAAAATTTATGATAGTATGTAAAAGATGATGCCCCCAGAATAAACATGGTTAAAAGCGCATACGGTATAAATTTTAGTCTTCCTATTATATACATAAAAAACTTTCTAATAATTCCAAAATTCAGGTTTAGTAAAAAATCCCATGCTTATTCTTCATTCGATAATACCAAGTATTGACTACTTCGTCTTTTTAGATACTCCCAAATCTTAAGTCGGTCTCTGGTGTCTACCACAGAACTAAAAGAGGAATCAATCTCACAGTAATACATAAAATCTTCTATTTTATCTGAAGGGATTCCTAAATTTTGGACAAAAAGTGAATCCGCATAAAAATCACGAACCCTATTTGTTCTGGCATACTTTTCCTGATATGCCAGAACCTTCTTTAAGTATTTAGTCCTTCCAGTAATGGCATTCAAGATAGGATTTAAAGGCACTAGGCCCCCTCCGGTAGTAGCTTCGAACAATTTACGTTCTGCTTGTGTAATAGGTTTTACATAGGCATTAGGCAAACCAAGCGTAGAGGCAACAACAACTTTGTCAGTCTCGATATTATTCATATCTCTGCTTAGGTCACCTGTTAAATTAAAAGGTAATAATACTACTTCATCCAATTCATTCACAAATTCTCCAAGTGGCACTATAATATAACCACTACTGAGTATTGCGGGAGTAATTACTAAAGATTTTCTCTGAAGTTGAATTGCCGAAAACATCAGGGTATCGTTCACGGCTGCACGTATTAAAAATTCTCCCTCACTATTAGTGATAGTTGCTCGTTTCTGTGTAAGATTTAAAACATGTACATCCGTGACTCCTTCGCCCATATTAGTTACTTTTCCCGATAATTCAGTATCATAACTCGTTTGGGCCTGAATTTTAATGCAGACGAAAAATAATAGTAGGATAAACCATTTAATCCTTGTCATACATTTCTAAAAAAGAATTACTTTGATTCACCAAGAAATCAATCAGTTCAAACTCATTGTCTTTTTTCAACAAAGATTTGGGTGGCAACTGCTCGTCACAGTAATACAAAAAGGCATCAATTTTATCTTCTGGTATATTAAGATCTTCCGTAAAAAAGTCATCCTCATAAACCAGCCTTAAAACCTCACTAGTCTTTAATGGCTCATCAGGATTATCTTTTTTAGTTCCATCAGTATTTACTAGAGCTTTAAAAATATTTACGAAATTTATTCCATCTTTTAAAAGCCCTCGGGAAATCTTATCTTGGGCAATGTTCACAACCTCTGTAGATTGATCTGTTTCGTATTCATAACCTTTAAACTCTTCATTCTGTAATTGCAAAAACCTTTCTTGGTTTTCAGGACTAACAACTACTTCATCCAGGGCAGTGACTTTTTCATTAACCTCTACTACAAGCCTGTTATTATCCAGGATTTCTTGTGTGATTTTTATCATTTCTATTTGATAATTTATAGAAGTAAATACCAGCTCATCGTCTACCTTAACGCGTATAGCAAACTCCCCATTATCATTAGTTATAGTTGCTCTTTGGGAGGTACTGTTTATAACATTCTCATTAGGCACATTAACATTACGGTATAGTACCTGGCCACGTAGTAATGTCCTCTCGTCTTCCTGAGATTGCAGATTAAATGACCCCAGAACAAATAATAGTAATAAAATACGACAACCTTGATTAACTATCTTCATTATTAAATATATCAGTTTATAAAGAAAATGTATGTTTCCCTGATAAAAAAATTTGCACCCTTAAAACTTTTGTTAATTTCTTTAAGATTAGGCAGTAATTGCCTTAGTTGTGCAATCGAGGTGCGGTCCAAATGATTATAATTGATTTGTTAAATACTATTTAAGCCTTTCAACTACAATTCATGTATTTTGGAGTATAAAATTAATTATAACACTAGATAGTCTTATTTTTGTAAACCCTCTAATAATCAATACATAACCATTTGAAATTCAGAATAAAAGACTGAACTAGTACATAAATATTTCCAATAAAATCCAGAATACTAGTATCTTAATTCTTAAAAAATACCTCCATGAAAAAAGTTGTATTTCTAGTAAGTTTTTGTCTCTGTAATATTTTGTCTGGCCAGATAAAAATCGGAGATAATCCTCAAAATATTAATCCTAGTTCGGTTTTAGAATTAGAAAGTAACGAGCGTGTTTTGGTAATTACCAGGATTAATACGAGTCAGATGAATTCTATTATTCCCTCAGCTGGAGCCTTGGTTTATAATACCGATGTAGGCTGTGTATTTTTTTATGACGGCATATCTTGGGCAAACTTATGTGAAACCTTTGGACTTTCTTTTACGGCCGATCCTTTGGTTAACCCGATAAGTACCATAGTAATAACAGAAAATGGTAATAATAGAAATTTTGAAGTCGGAGAAATAACAGGGAATAACATAGTTGATTTTAGTATTGGGGGCATAGATATTCAGAATAATTCCATTTCAGCCGAAAAGCTCTCAGCAGATTCTGTTGGCAGTGAAGAATTACAAGATAATACGGTGGGAGACGCTGAAATAAATTACAATGAAGTTACTTTGAATGACTTTACAAATGACGCTGGCTATATTACAGGCGCCAATATAGTAAGTTCCGAATTAAACAATTCCATAATTGATAATAACGGCGCATATTATGACGATTCTTTACTACAGAACAATATCGCAGCAAATACGGCTGCCATTGCCGCCGATGAGGATACAGATGCCACAAATGAAATACAAAACCTTCAGCTTACCGCAAACACACTTCAGCTTACCAATGCGAATAGCGTTGATCTCAGGGGAGTAGGTTCAGACGAACAAGACTTAACCGCAGCTACTCTAAGTCCTACAAATATTTTACAAATTGACATAGAAAATGGTGCCTCTGCCTCAGTAGACCTATCTTCTCTAAGCGGAACTGGTACAGATAATCAAAACCTAACGGGAGCAAGCCTTAGTCCAACGAATGTCTTGCAAATAGATATTGAAGATGGTAATTCCGCAATCGTAGACCTGTCTTCCCTCAGCGGTACCGGTAGTGATGACCAACAAATATCATTAACAGGAGGCAATGTTTTAACTCTCGAAAATGGAGGTAGTGTAGACCTTAATCCTTTTTTTGACAATACGGATAATCAAACTATAACCGACTTCTCTTTTGATGACCCATCGAATGTCCTAAGTATAAGCTTGGAAAATGGGAATACAGAAACCGTTAACCTATCTGCTCTTGCCACCGCCGCAGGAACAGATGACCAACAATTAACCATAACCGGCTCTAATATTTTAACCCTCGAAAATGGAGGAACGGTAGATTTAAATCCATTTTTGGACAATATGGATACGGACGATCAGACCATTTCAAATTTCTCTTTTAATGATCTTACGAATGTAATAACAATTACCCTTGAAGGAGGCAATACGCAGACAGCAGACCTCTCTGCCCTGGCAGCAGCGGCCGGATCAGATGATCAAATTGCTACTGAAGTACCTTTTACAGCCTATACATCGATTACTTCACCTAATGTACAAGGAGCTCTTGTTCAACTAAAGGACGAATTAGACGCCATAGTCACCGGAGGCGGAGGTAATCCTATTGATGAATTACAAGATTTACAACTCTCAGGAAGTATTTTAAGCTTAACAAACCCTGCGACTTCTGGAAATTCTGTTAATCTAGATGGTTTTATTGACGATGCCGACGCCGATCCTATCAATGAAATTCAGGACCTAAGTCTTGCCCTAAACACCCTGACGATTAGTAACAATCCCGCGGCAACACCAATCGACCTTTCTATCTATTTGGATGATACAGATGAACAGACAGCTGCCCTGGTACCGGTTACCGCTACCCCAACCAACTACAGCACCACCACGGCAGATGTGGAAGCACATTTACAAGGAATTGATGCAGCGCTTGCCAGCGGAGGGGGTAATCCAACCGATGAAATTCAGGACCTAAGTCTTGCCCTAAACACCCTGACGATTAGTAACAATCCCGCGGCAACACCAATCGACCTTTCTATCTATTTGGATGATACAGATGAACAGACAGCAGCCCTGGTACCGGTTACCGCTACCCCAACCAACTACAGCACCACCACGGCAGATGTGGAAGCGCATTTACAAGGAATTGATGCAGCGCTTGCCAGCGGAGGGGGTAATCCAACCGATGAAATTCAGGACCTAAGTCTTGCCCTTAACACCCTGACGATTAGTAACAATCCCGCGGCAACACCAATCGACCTTTCTATCTATTTGGATGATACAGATGAACAGACAGCAGCCCTGGTACCGGTTACCGCTACCCCAACCAACTACA
>NZ_JARDUB010000007.1 GCF_029360665.1 Eudoraea chungangensis | reverse complement strand
CCCTGACGATTAGTAACAATCCCGCGGCAACACCAATCGACCTTTCTATCTATTTGGATGATACAGATGAACAGACAGCAGCCCTGGTACCGGTTACCGCTACCCCAACCAACTACAGCATCACCACGGCAGATGTGGAAGCACATTTACAAGGAATTGATGCAGCGCTTGCCAGCGGAGGGGGGGCCACAGTAATTAACAGTACTGCCACGATAACCGTAGCAGGTAGCGGTACTGTATTAGACCCATACCTACTGACTGGTTTGGCTGGATCTGACAACCAAAGTCTTCAGCTAAATAGCGGAACTAATGACCTCTCTATTAGTGGAGGTAATACCGTTAATTTATTAAGATATCTTGACAATGAAGACGAGCAACGACTTACCATTAATGGATATGATTTACAAATCTCTAACGGGAACTCAGTAACGCTTCCCAAAGAAATTATAGCCGATAGTCCATCGGTTACAGTCACGGGAGATGGTACGAGCATAGACCCGTACATACTAACTAGTCTGGGAAGTTCAAATTTATCCACCACAGATCTAACACAAACGGGAGGAAATCGCACTTATGATCTCGATGGTCAAGAATTGTACTTTATAGGTGCTGGAAACATAGGTATTGGTAAAACAAATCCACAGAATAAACTAGATGTTCAGGGGGAAGTACGATCCTCTGGCTATTCAAACTCCAACGGAACAGAATCGGAACCCTCATATGCTTTTAGCAATGATACAGACACGGGTATGTGGAGAGGAAGCAATACAAACTTCTTAAGATTTTCAACAGATGCTACAGAAGCACTAACAATTGATCCCAATCAGCAAGTGGGCATTGGGGTTCTTAACCCTTCTACCAGATTAGATGTCGGTGGGGATATTCGTGCATCGGGTGATTTTATCTCAGGAGCTACTACACTTGCTGTTCCTGACTACGTATTCCACACTTATTTTAAGCAAAATTCTTCATTAAACGCAAACTATAAATTCTTATCTCTCGACGAAATTGAAACGTTTATTAGACAGTATAATCACCTGCCTGGATTAGATTCAGCAAAAAAAGTACAGGCAAAGGGTATATGGAATTTAACAAACGCTTCCCTTAAGAATCTCGAAAAAATTGAAGAATTGTTTCTGCATACTATTAATCAGGAGAATGAAATAAAAAATTTAAAATCTAAAAATGCTACCATTTCAGCAGAACTGGAATTAGTGAGAAAAGATCTGGCGGAGATAAAGGCCATCTTAGCTAACGAAAACAAAGATTAAAATGTATTTAAAAGAAAATTGTTGTTCTGGATATCTTGAGATACAAAAAAGAGATAGAATTACCTTCTTTTTTGTCCTTTTCCTTGTACTGCATTTACATGCGCAAACCGCGCTTTACAACAGTGGAAACTTGCGAATCCATGAAGATGGAAGAATTGGCTTTCACACTGACCTAATTAATGAAAATACCTTCGATGAAAACTTGGGTTTAGCGGGATTCTATAACAATACAACCATCGTAATTTCAGGAGCCTTTACACCGATCTTTAATGATGTGGAAATTGCAAATAGCAGTGGGGTACAGTTACAAACCTCCGTTAATGTTTTAAATAACACCAATTTTATTCTAGGAGATTTTAATACTTCAAAAAACAACCCGGGTATCTATTTCAATTTCCTTGATAATGCCTTTTATGTAGGAGACACAGACGGGTCCAAAATAAATGGATATGCAATGCTAACCAAGCAACAAAATTTTACTTTTCCAGTCGGTGATGCAAATTTTTTGAGACCTTTGACTATTAACTCGTTAAGTATTAACACCTCAGCCCAATGTGCGTATTTTTTTGAAAACCCAAACAACCCTTCTTCTTTCCCTCAGTTTAATACCGATCTAAAGCCCAGAACTGTGAGCAATATAAGTACTCTAGAATTTTGGCGTTTAGAAGGAAGCGTTTCTTCTACAGTTACTTTAAGTTGGAATCCTAGAAGTTCAATAATCAACCTAACGGAAGACATAAATGCCATTACTATTGTTGGTTGGAATAAGTTAGCCAATCGATGGCTAGCACTTGGCAATACATTTATAAGTGGAGATTTAAATTCTGGATTGGTAAGTTCGGAACTATTTGTACCTGATGATTATGAAATAGTCACACTAGGCAGTTTGGCTGTACCGGAAGATATTCTCACTCTAGAGAACTATATCCTTACTCCAAACAATGATGGTATAAACGACGTATTGGTAATTGAAGAATTAGAATTGAGTCCTAATAACACCCTTCAAATCTTTGACAGAAATGGTCTTAAAGTTTTCGAATTTGAAAATTACGCCAATGAATTTGAAGGTATATCTAATATAAATAATTTAGTCATAAATAGGGATCAAGGTCTTCCAAGAGGGGTATACTTTTACCTTGTCAACATGCGAGACCTAGGGCTCAGTTATCAGGGGTTTCTGGTAATTGAACGCTAGAAAAAAGAGGTAAAAAACTCCAAGTTTAATTGAAAATTCCGTTTAACGGCGGCGATGATTCTATTTCACAACAACCTTAACAGGCTTCACAACAATTTATTAGTAAGAGCTAATTGATACAGTATTTTTACTTTGATTTAAGTTTTATCCAAATCTTGATAGAATGAACGTAAAAAAAATACTGCTTCCTCTTTTTCTTTTAGTGATGTTCTACGCCTCAGCGCAGGTGAAAATTGGCGAAAACCCTAATAGCATAAACGCTAGCTCTATATTAGAGTTAGAAAGCTTAGATAAAGCTTTTGTTTTAACCAGACTTACCAATGCCCAAATGATGGCCTTAAGTCCGTTAAGAGGTGCATTAATATACAATACCGAAGCCAGTTGTGTTTTTACCTACGATGGAACACAATGGAGGGATTTGTGCTCAGATCAACTAACGTTTACCATAACCGATAATGGGGATGGTACCTTAACAATAAATTTTTCCGATGGGACTTCGTTCACTACCTCAGATCTTACTGGACCTCAGGGACCTCAAGGAGATCCAGGAGCAACAGGACCTCAAGGAATACAAGGAGATCCAGGACCGCAAGGGCCAACAGGACTGACCGGTGCGGATGGTCCACAGGGACCCATAGGCTTAACCGGAGCAACAGGACCGCAGGGAATACAGGGAGATCCAGGACCGCAAGGGCCCATTGGACTAACTGGTGCCGATGGTCCACAGGGACCCATAGGTTTGACTGGTGCAACAGGTCCGCAAGGAATACAAGGAGATCCAGGACCAACAGGACCGCAGGGATCCATAGGTTTGACTGGTGCAACCGGACCGCAAGGAATACAGGGAGATCCAGGACCGCAAGGGCCCATTGGACTAACTGGTGCCGATGGTCCACAGGGACCCATAGGTTTAACCGGAGCAACCGGACCACAGGGAATACAGGGAGATCCAGGACCGCAAGGGCCAATAGGTTTAACTGGTGCTGATGGACCACAGGGACCCATAGGTTTAACCGGAGCAACCGGACCACAGGGAATACAGGGAGATCCAGGACCGCAAGGAATACAAGGAGATCCAGGACCGCAGGGGCCCATAGGACTAACCGGAGCTGATGGTCCACAGGGCCCCATAGGCTTAACCGGAGCAACAGGTCCGCAAGGAATACAGGGAGATCCAGGACCGCAAGGGCCAATAGGTTTAACCGGAGCTGATGGTCCACAGGGACCAATAGGCTTAACCGGAGC
>NZ_JARDUB010000006.1 GCF_029360665.1 Eudoraea chungangensis | reverse complement strand
TTAAGCCCGTCTGCGCCGATGGTACTGCCGTAACTGGTGGGAGAGTAGGCCGCCGCCTTCTTCGAAAAGCACTTATCTAACGATAGGTGCTTTTTTTTTGCCCCACTAACAAGAGAAAATAGCATTCTTCTTTCCCTTATTTACAATTCCTAAGATATAGTTAGATTTAAGGTTGGTTATATATGTATAAGCTTCAATTGCAAAGTACATTAAACCACGGGGTCTTTTTTATCCTAAAAGACTATTCCACTTGGCATTTTTTATATCTTTAAGAAAACAATAAAAATGATGAAATTCTATTCTCAACTCCTATTTAGCTGTTTCGTATTATTTGCCTTTTGCGCCAGTAGTCAAAGTCAAGAATTAAAAGCTCTAGTCGGAGGTACACTAATAGATGGCTTTGGCTCTGTACCTCTTAAGAACAGCGTAATAATTATAAATGGAGAAAAAATACAGGAAATAGGAACCGTAGGTAATATCACTATACCTGCCAATGCGGAAATAATTTCAACAGAAGGAATGACAGTTCTTCCCGGTTTATGGGATATGCATGTTCATACCATGATAAATGGTCACTCCGACTATGCTTATTGGGATAAAACATATCTTCCATTATTACAGGATGTAATTATGCCTTCTAGCGCACACCAACTTTTAATGGCTGGAGTAACCAGCGCCAGAGACCTTGGAGCCCCCTTAGAAGCCAGTATAGCGGTGAGAGACGCAATTAATAATGGGGAAATCCCTGGGGCAACCCTATATGTTTCCGGACCTTTTATTCAGCATAAAGCCTACCCAGGCACAGAAGCATTTAGATGGGGGGTAGATAGTCCTGAGGATGGTAGAAAAAAAGTAAGGAAGTTGGCTAATGCAGGGGTCGATGTGATTAAATTGATTGATCAGGATCAAATGAGTATGGAAGAGTTGCAGGCTGTGGTAGATGAAGCGCATAAGAATAATTTAAAAGTAGTAGCCCACGGACATAGACCTGAGGAAATACGAAGGGGTATTACAGTAGGTGTTGATTGTTTTGAACATACAGGTCTTTCATCTGCCCCCAGATATCCGGATGATGTCATTAAAATGATTGAAGAAAGAACTGCACAAATGAATAAAGGACCTTTATTTTGGTGCCCTACAGTAGAAGGTTTATATAATTACGAATATGTTAGGGATAATCCAGAAATGTTAGACAATGATTCCTGGCATTTAGGGTTGCCAGATAGTATTATTACCGATATAAAAAACAGTATACAACACCCAGATCGTCTTCCTTATTTTCAATTAACTCCTAGTCGTAAACCTACCCTGCAAACTAAGATCCAACAGTTATTGGATGCAGGAGTTGTATTATTAGTTGGCACCGACAGTGGAATCCCTATGAAGTTTCACAGTCAGTCTACATGGAACGAGCTTGATGTTTGGGTAAATGAATTCGGTATTGATCCTATGTACGCTATTAGGGCAGCCACTTACTGGCCTGCTTTGTGGATGGGAGTTGCTGATGAAGTTGGTACTATAACTCCGGGGAAATATGCCGATATTATAGCTGTAGACGGTGATGTGTTACGCCATATCAGTCTTTTAAAAGATGTAGATATGGTAATCAAAAAAGGGAAGCAATATAAATAATGGAATGGGATTATCATAAGGAAGAGCGGCTAAACGCCCTTTCTCATGCCATCGGCATCGTTTTAGGAATTCTGGGTTTTTTTCTTCTTTTAAAAACTAATTCTGTAAATACCCAATATGCAACTTTATCTTTAGTTATATATAGTGTTTCTATAATACTTCTTTTTTCAGCCTCCACTTTTTATCATTATGTAAGCTCTCAAAAGCTGAAAGAGAAATTGAGAATTGTTGACCATATTAGTATTTTTTGCCTTATTGCTGGCACCTATACTCCGGTAGCACTTATTTCTTTGTCACAGGGGAATGGCTGGCTAATTTTTTATAGCGTTTGGACAATTGCTTTTATAGGTGCAGTACTTAAAGTGTTTTTTACTGGTAAGTTTGAAGTCCTATCTCTTTTACTATACCTGTTTATGGGTTGGTTAATTGTATTTGATCTAAAAAATCTGATTTTGAATACCACTTTTAAAGGACAGATTTTCCTTGCTCTTGGAGGGGCTTTTTATACCCTTGGTATTTTCTTTTATGCCTTTAAAAGAATCCCATACAACCATTTAATATGGCACTTTTTTGTTCTAGGCGGAGCTATATGCCATTGGCTTTTTATCTATTTAGACGTCATCCAATAAAAAACTACCATTTCCTATTTATTTAATTGGACTTAGGTCGCATTCTAAATCCCCTACAACAAACTGCATCCCGTCCAAAAAGAACTGCAACAGTTCTGGATTTTCAAAGCTTTGTGGGTTATGGGATGGAGACGAATAAAAGATTCTGCCATTTCCGTACTCTTTGGCCCAGGCAACATATCTTCGCGATTCTTTAACATCTTCACGGAGTCCTACTAATTCATTTGCGTCCATATACAGCAGGGGTCTAAAGTTATAGGCGAAATACGCGTCTTTAAAAAAATAGGGTTCATCCACATGGGTAAACCCCTCATTTTTAAACGCAGCTACTAGAGGGTGGTTGGGATCTACCAATTTAACATGAATAGGCTGCTGTTTAGGGTGGTAATCAAAACTACCACCTACCATTTCACCAAAAGCGGCCGACTTATTCTGCATAACTATTCCTCCGTGCATTATCATTAAACCATGACCTCTTTTAACATAATCTAATAGATTGTTTTCTAGGAATTTAGATTTTTCCATAGCTTGGTTTGGAGTATATTTTTTATTCTCGATATATACATCGTAAAACAAATTTCTATATTCTGGTTTGGAACAAGTATTATTTAGGATTACAGCATGATATTTCTCTATGTTCTCCTCTTTGAAGTCCTGGATGCTTTTAGATAGTGTAATAGTGAATTTATTAGACTTTTCGCCTAATAGCTTTAGGATTGCTGCTGTATGCGGAATATTCCAATGCTCATAACCAGTATGCAGTGAGAAAATTAAAATATTCTTTTTATCCGCTTCACTCACCCTTGCTTCCTTCGGCGCCAGAGAATCAATCTTTGTCAACCAGGCATCTGTCAAGGTAAAAGGTTGGAGATCCTGTGCGAGGCAAGCCAGATAGACAAAACTTGTTAAAATCGATAGGAATAGTCTTTTCATATAATTTTAGTTTTTTAATAAAATAATAGCGATATTATTAGCTACCAAAAGCAAACATTACAAATTACTTTAAATTTTTCAGAATTATTGCATCATATATTCTATAGTCGTGATACTGCACCGCAAATACCAATTTTCTAAGACTCAAGTTTTATTATTCCCGGTTTTAATTCTAGGCTTGTTGTTTTCTTGTAAAGAGAAGAAAGAATATACCTCCAAATTTACTATTTCTGCTGGGTCGGGTGCCCTTGTGCAAACACCAATTGGTCTAGAGACTAAGTTAGATGAAGGTCTTAATATATATAAAAGACAAGAAGAGGAACTATTATTGGTCCCCACACAGTGGGATGGTACAACGCAATGGATTTTACCTGAAGTTAATGATGACGACACCATTAGTCGGGAGTATTGGATAAAAAAAGAACCCGAAGATATTTCGAAAAAGAGCGCAAAAGTTGTTAAAACAGCGGAGGAGTACAGGTTGAGTTTTAATGACAACCCACTTTTAAACTATAGATACAAATTGAAGTATCCGCCTAGTGGAATTGATTCAATTTATGCCAAATCTGGCTATATACATCCGCTGCTGAGCCCTTCAGGTGATACCCTGACAAGGATTCAACCACCAGATCATTACCATCATTACGGACTTTGGGGCCCATGGACTAAAACAACAATTAATGGGAGAGGTGTAGACTTTTGGAACCTAGCTGAGGGTGAGGGAACGGTATTGTTTAAAAAATTATTAGGCACCTACGAAGGACCCTTGTTTTCTGGTATTAAAGTAAGACAGGAGCATTTAGATCTTAAGGCTACTGAAGAGAATAAAGTAGCGATAATAGAAGATTTAGATATAAAAGCATGGCGGCTTAATAATGAAAAAGAACGTTATATAGTAGACTATGTTTCAACTTTTACAACGCCATTGGCGGAAGGGGTTTTATTAGAAGCATATCGTTATGGAGGTGGTTTAGGTTTTCGATTTACAGAACGCTGGGAAGCTGCGAACTCTACTGTTTTAACTTCCGAAGGAAAAGGAAGATTAGATGCCGATGGTACTTCCGCCAGATGGTGTATCATTAGCGGCACATCCTCAGATGGCCAAAGTAGTAACGGTGTTCTATTCTTAAGTCATGCTGATAATCAATCACATCCCGAGCCAATGCGGATTTGGCCAATGGACGCAAACAATGGCAGGGGAGATATGTTTTTCGAATTTTGCCCAATTCGACACAAAAAATGGGTTCTAGAAAGAGACAAAGAGTATACTCTAAATTATAGATTAGTAGTCTTCGAAGGTACTATAACCCCAGATGAGGCAGAAGCCTATTGGCAGTCTTATGTAAACCCTGTTATTATAAGAACAAATTTCAATTAAAAGCAAACAAATGAAAAGAAGAAACTTTGTTAAAAAAACTGCCTTAAGTACTGCAGCTATTGGAGTTTTTCCCACTATTGTACCCTCTCATGTTCTCGGGAAAGACGCTCCCAGCAATAAAATAAATATTGGGCAAATTGGTTGTGGAAGAATAGCCAGGGTACATGATATTCCCGACACTATAAAATACGATCAGACGCGTTTTATGGCAGTGTGTGATTTAGACTCCAAAAGAGTCATGGAGGCCAAGACTTTAGTTTCCGAGTATTATGAGAATAAAACTGGTAAGTCGAATTATATTGATGTTAAAACCTATACAGATTATAAAGAGCTTTTACTGAATAAAGATATTGACGCCGTAATTATTAGTACTCCAGATCACTGGCATGCCCAACCAGCTATGGAGGCCGCTTTAGCAGGAAAGGATATTTATTTACAAAAACCAACCTCTCTCACCGTCAGGGAAGGACAGCAATTGCGTGAAGTTGTACATAAGACAGGCGTAGTTTTACAGGTGGGCACGCAGCAGCGGTCGATGCCTCAATTTCGTATTGCTGCGGAACTAGTGCGAAATGGCAGAATAGGGAAAATTACAAATGTTAGGATTGGTTTGCCCGGTGATCCATCCGGTCCTATGGCTGAACCCATGGCTGTGCCTAGTAACTTGGATTATAAAATGTGGCTTGGTTCTACCCCAGAAACCCCTTATACGGAGATTGGGGTGCATCCACAAGAGGATTATAGCAGACCGGGATGGTTACGCTTAGAACAATATGGTGCAGGAATGATTACAGGATGGGGTCAGCATCACTACGATTCTGCTGCCTGGGGAATGGATACAGAGCTTGAAGGTCCTATTAGTGTGGAGGCGATTGCAGAATTCCCGAAATCGGGTCTTTGGAATGTTCATGGCGACTTTTTGGTAAAACAAGAGTATGCCAATGGTATTACCGTATATACCAGCGGTGGATACCCTAATGGTATAAAGTATGAAGGAACCGATGGATGGATATTTGTGTCTAGGGGAGACTATGTTGCCTCTGCCTCCGATCCTGTTGCAAAAGAAAAAAGTAGTAAGGCATTGGACGCCTCGGATCCAAGAATTCTTAAGTCAGTAATTGGGGAAAATGAAATTCATTTATACAAAAGTGAGGATCAGCATGGAAATTGGCTAGATTGTATTGCATCAAGAAAGACTCCAATCTCTACTATAGATGTAGGACATAAGTCTTGCACGGTCTGTCTTATTAGTCATATTGCCATGAAGGTGAATGGAAAGCTCCTTTGGGATAATTCTACAGAACGGTTTGTTGGCAATAACTTGGCTAACGACTATTTGTTCCGTAAACAGCGTAAGCCATATGGTACGGATTATGTTGCCATTTAATTTTATTTTAAAAAAGAATTGCGCGGCCTTAAATAAAACCCGAAGCTAAAGATGAAATTTAGAATAGTGATTCTCCTGGTCTTATTGTTCCTTGTATTCTCTTGTATGAACAAGGACATAGAAACATCAAAAACAAAGAAAAATAGGGTTTTTCGAGCGAGATTCATGGTTCTTGATCCAGGACACTTTCATGCAGCTCTGGTGTTTAAGAATGCATATAAAACTGTCTCACCGTATACTGACGTTTTTTCGCCAGAAGGCCCCGAATTACAAGATTTTATGAACAAGCTCTCTTCGTATAACAAGCGAAACGAATCTCCGACCGCCTGGAAGATAAGAAAACATGTTTCAGATAATTTCTTAGACAGTATGCTGTATAAGAAACCTGGCAACATAATGGTAGTTGCTGGAAAAAACTCGAAGAAATCCTCCTATATAAATAAAGCAGTTATGGCGGGAATACATGTTTTTGCAGATAAGCCAATGGTTATTAACCCTAAAGGATTTGAACTCTTAAAGCAAACCTTGGATCTTGCTAAAGAAAAGGATGTCTTGGTTTATGATATTATGACAGAGCGATTTGAGATTACCACAATTATGCAAAAACTTCTTTCTCAGGTACCTTTTCTTTTTGGAGAATTAATAGATGGAAGTGTAGAAGAACCAGCTATAAGCAAAGAAAGTGTACATCATTTTTCAAAAGTTGTTTCTGGACAGCCGCTAGTTAGGCCTCCTTGGTTTTTTAACATTCGGGAGGAAGGTGACGGCCTAGTCGATGTTACCACACATTTGGTAGACTTGGTTCAGTGGGAGGCATTTCCGGATCAAATTATCGATACTTCGGATATCGAAATGATTAGGGCAAAAAAAACACCAACCATATTAACAAAAGAAGAATTCAGGCAGGTCACGGGACTAGATAATTTTACAAAAGATCTTTTACAGGATGTGGTAGATAACCAACTATATGTGGCTTGCAATGGTGAGATGGTTTATAAAATTAAAGGCAAGTTTGCCAAAGTTTCCGTTAAATGGAATTTTCGCGCTCCGAATGCTACTGGAGACACTCACTACAGTGTGATGCGAGGGACGTTGTCGGATTTAATTATAAGACAAGGGGAGAAAGAAGGGTATAAACCGGCATTGTATATAAGGTCTAAAGTAAATGGTGTTGGGACCAAGGAAGTGCGAAAAGCAGTTCTAGAATTTATAGAGCCCATTTATCCGGGAACTGTTTTTGAAGAAATTAGTGATGGGTATTGGAAGCTGGTGGTTCCGAAAAATTATCAAATAGGTCATGAAGCACATTTTGGACAGGTGGCGACGAATTATTTAAGTTATCTGACGGAAGGAGAACTTCCAATTTGGGAGACACCAAATATGTTGGCGAAATATTACACCATAATTGAGGCGTATAAAATGGCGTCTAATTAGGATATTTTAGTTCGATAGGTATTCTTTGTATTCTTTAAAAAAACGTTCTAATTGACTCATTTCATTTTGGAAAAACTCCATGGTATCTCTCCAACTCTCTTTGTTATGAATAGAAACGGATTCTTTTAATACATAAATTCGAGAAATTTCTTTTTTATCGTCTAACAAATAGGTGTCACAATACTTCACATTTTCACAATATTCACTCACTAGAATGGACTTTAATGCCAATAATTTATCCCATAATTCTATTCTTCTAGACAAATCGTTAGAATCTATGTCGATAGATACCATCGCATTTCTTAATCCAAATGAGAATTTTAAGGCTAAGCCTTTCACTTTTGTATTATACAAAATCCATTTAGTTGGAAATGACTTGCCGAAAGACGTCCAAAATTCCTCTCTAAGCTTTTTAGATTCTTCCTTGCTAAACATACTAAATATAGAAAGCAATTAGAATTGCTAAAAGAATCACCAATACTTTTCTAAGATTAAACTGGTGTCCTTCGGAAGCCTCAAATAAAATAACTGTGGAAATGTGAAAGAAAACCCCTATTACCAAGGCTGTTAATTCACCATTGAACTCTTCAATAGCCGGGATATTGGATGCCAAATAAGTGCCTATAGGAGTCATAAAAGAAAACAAGAGAATAAAAAGAATAGTCTTTGATAATGGAATGGCAGAGCTTATAAAAAAGAAACTTAAAATTATTGCCACAGGAATTTTATGCACCAATATGCCATAGAGGATACTTGAATCTGTTTCTATAGGAATACCCTCTAACAAAGCATGCAAGGAAAGACTTATAAATAATAACCAGGGGAAGGAAGGGTTTAGCTGACTGTGATGCATATGACCATGCTCAGCTCCCTTAGAAAAGAATTCTAAAAAAATCTGTAAAAGAATTCCCAACAAAATAAAGAGGCCTGCTATTTTTGGTTCTAAGCTATGGTAGACATGTGGTAATAAATCAAACAGTGTTAGAGCTAAAAGAAAGGCACCACTAAACGCAAGAAGTAGTTTGAAGGAACCGGTTTTTTTTGGCCTTAAGAGATAAACAAAAATAAAACTAAGTATTACTGCAACAATAGGAAGAGTATAAATCATTTGGTTTTTAGCTAGGTGCTCGCTTTTTTTATCAAGGAAAAAGTTGCCCTGCAAAATTAGTGTATTTTTGTATCAATCTTAAAGGACATTATGGGGAATAATTTTAAAATGGTCGCTAAAACACTATTTGGGTTTGAAGAAATTTTAGCAAAGGAAATAAGAAATCTAGGTGGCTTAGACGTAAAAGAAGGTGTCCGAAATGTTTCATTTTCTGGTGATTCAGGCTTTATGTATAAGGCTAATTTGTGTTTGCGAACGGCGATAAAAATACTTAAACCTATACATTCTTTCCGTGTTAGAAATGAAAGAGATTTGTATAAAAATATGTATGATTTTGACTGGAGTAAATACCTTAGTCCGGAGAAAACATTTGCCATAGATACGACTTTGAGTTCCGATTTGTTTACACATTCTCTTTTTGTTTCCCAAAAATGTAAAGATGCTATTGTGGATAAATTTAGAGAAACACATGGGGAAAGACCCAGTGTAGATACACAGGATCCCGATCTTCGACTAAACGTGCACATACATAACAATCAATGCAATATTTCCTTAGATACCTCTGGCAAATCGTTGCATCAAAGAGGTTATAGGAAGGCAACCAATATTGCACCAATTAACGAAGTCCTAGCCTGCGGTTTACTTCTTTTAAGCGGCTGGGATGGACAGTCTAATTTTTTAGACCCTATGTGCGGAAGTGGTACTTTTCTGGTTGAGGCTACCATGATAGCATGTAATATTCCGGCGAATATCAATAGAAAAGGATTTGCCTTTCAGAAATGGGACGATTTTGATGCAGAGCTTTACGACAAAATTGTGGATAGCAGCTTAAATAAAACCAGAGAGTTTCATTTTAAGATTATGGGCTATGACAAAGCACCGTCGGCCGTTGAAAAGGCAAAGGCCAATGTAGAAAACGCGCAATTATCAGAGTATATTGAAGTTCAGAGGAAAAACTTTTTTGATACTCAAAAGGTAACAGAAAACCATTTACATATGGTCTTTAATCCTCCATACGGCGAGAGATTATCTATTGAAATGGAGGATTTTTATAAAGAAATTGGCGATACGTTAAAGAAGAATTATTCAGGTACGGATGCCTGGCTGATAACCTCCAACTTAGAAGCTTTAAAATTTGTTGGACTGAGACCTTCTAGAAAAATCAAAGTGTTTAATAGTCATTTAGAATCTCGACTCGTAAAGTATATTATGTATTCAGGTTCTAAAAAGGCCAAATTTAATAAGAGCATATAAACACGTATCCTAGTGCTTAAGGTCCTTATTTTAAAACGATTTAGTTCACCCTTTATTTCTGAGGTGTTTTTGGCTTGTTAAAGGCGAAGAGCAACAAAGGTGTAGGATGTAAAATAGGACTTTTAAAAAGGCAATCGGCGTTACGTCTACTCAGTTACGGGAGGCTCTTCTTTGGGTTTCTTTGTCTTCTTTTTAAAAATGGGAATGAAATAGGAGATAGAATAATTATAGTTCGCTCCAAAATTACTATTATCACTAACCCTTCCGTAACCAGGTATCCAAAGATTAGGGAATCCTTCTGCCTCTTTGTTAGTAAATAAATATGCTAATCGGGCACTTGCACTAAGGTAGAAGTTAGCGAATAACTCTACCTTAATACCAACAAGGAATTCTAACCAACTGGCATTAAGAGATTTAAACTCCTGCCGTGCAGTAAATCCTTCTGCGAAACCATTTGGCACCCAATAGCGGTTACTGTCGTAAACCGTGTTACTATTTAATGTCTGACTAAAGGTGCTGCCTACGTATCTACCCCCAATAATTATGGCATTAGACATGCCGTACCAGTTTTCATAGGTATTGAAATCTACTCCCAATTTCAAGTAACTACCAGAGCTGGTATAGTTATACAGTTCTACAACATTGATATCATCAGCATTATCGAGTATTTCCGCGTCGGTAAATTCTTCATTCCCTATTTCCGCGGCAATATTGAGGCGGTGAGTAATTCTAAAGTCGGCTACTACTTCGAGCCCCATATAATTTTCATCTATCAGTCCTCGAATTGGTTTGCTTAGATCGATTCCTACCCGAAGACCATATCGCTCCGATAACTTAGTTGAATCTTTAGTTTTCGTCTCCAGCGAATCTGATTGCCCCCTTCCCAGAAAACCTAAAAAAAGAAAAACAAGACTAATGATAGATTTTGACATGGGTAATGGTTTGGTTTTCGACGATAGGCGAGACAATTTCGATTTCTCTAATCCAATTGTCGGCATCAGGAATAAGATTGTCGGACAGATCATTGTAGTTTGCTACATAACCACAAGCCCGTGAAATAAATACTTCCCTTGTATTGTATTGAAAGCTAAGGTTATCCACATTTCCAATTTCTTGATCTTCTTCATTATCTTCCGAATCCGAAATAAAAATAAAAGAGGTATCTGCTTCATTTATGCGCAATGGGATTCCTATAGAATCGAGAGAAGTTCTGTCGCTGATTGTATTTACCGTTATATTCTGGTTTTGCCCTACTACTCTTAGGCTTGGAACTGCCTTGCTCTCTTCAGGATTATCTATATCAAAAAACTGAATTACCAAAAGTGGTGTATCGCCGTCTACACAAATATCATCCTTCTCACAACCTAGCAAAACGGACAACAAGCTCAATAGGCTTATCAGAATTCTTAAGGTATAAAAACCTCCAACGGGGAGAATACGCTTTAAACTCATAAAAATAATCAGAGGTTTCGTTTTTTCAAAAGTACAACATTTTCTACGTGATGTGTTTGGGGAAACATATCCACGGCTTGTGATTTAATAATCTTATATGAAGTATCCATAAGGGCAAGATCTCTTGCCTGTGTAGCACTATTGCAACTTACATAGACAATTCTTTCAGGAGCGATTTGTAATATCTGTTCAACTACCTGTTTGTGCATTCCGTCTCTTGGAGGATCGGTAATAATTACCTCTGGCCTTCCTTCTTGTTCTATTAAGGAATCATTAAAAATATTCTTCATATCTCCGGAGAAAAATTTAACATTTTCAATTCCATTGTCCATCGCATTCGAATTTGCTGCCAGTATGGCATCGGGGATTGCTTCAATTCCAATTACCTTGGCGGCTTTAGAAGCCACAAAAAGAGCTATAGTACCAATCCCGGTATACAAGTCATACACAACTTCCTTTCCTGTTAGTCCTGCAAATTCTCTGGTAATTTTGTACAATTCATATGCTTGATCAGAATTGGTCTGATAAAAAGATTTGGCTGTAATTTTAAATTCTAGCTCTTCCATTTTTTCTACGATATAATCTCTTCCGTGATAACAATGTATCTCTTGATCGTAAATGGTATCATTACCCTTTCTATTAATTACGTAAAGCAGGGAAGTTATTTCTGGGAAGCGCTCTTTGAGATTTTTTAGTAAAAGACTCCGATTAGTCTCATTATCAGCATAAAACTGTAAAAGCACCATGACTTCCCCAGTAGAGGAAGTTCTTATCATAAGGGTACGTAACTCTCCCGAATGTTCCCGTGGGTTAAAAAAACTAATGCTGTTTTTTTCTGCGAATTCTTTAATAAATAATCGGAGGGCATTGGAAGGATCTGCCTGCAAATGACATTTTTCGATGTCCAGAATTTTATCCCACATTCCGGGAATATGGAAACCAAGTGCATTACGGTTTTCTATTTCGTTTTCAGAAGTAATCTCTTCTAAGGATAACCAACGATTATTTGAAAAAGAAAACTCCATTTTGTTTCGATAGAAATAAGTTTTCTTGGAACCAGCAATTGGTTCTTCTTTGGGAAGATCTAGATGCCCAATTCGTTGTAGATTATTGGTGACCTCTGATTGCTTGTATTTAAGTTGGTGTTGATACCCCATATTCTGCCACTTACAGCCACCACAAACACCAAAATGCTTACATTCTGGCTCCACCCTTTGGCTTGATAAATGATGGAACCTAACGGGGACTCCTTCGTAATAAGCCTTCCTTTTCTTGGTGGTTTGGATATCACAAATATCCCCCGGTACAACATTCGATAGAAAGATAACCCTGCCATCTGGCGCTTTGGCTATACATTTACCCTTGGCTGCCGCATCAAGGACTTCAATATTGTCGAATATTTTTCGTACTCGTTTTTTTCTCATAAGGCAAAAATACTATTTACCCGGAATCTTTAAACTTATCTTGGGAAGGATTTAGTTAAAACATCTAGAATTTTGGCCCCTATTAAAATGGCCTGACCATGGTATAATTATTCATAACAAATTTGGAGGAAATTTTACTATTAATAAAGTCTGCATGGGGCTTTTTTAGCGGTTTTGCAAAAGGACTGTAAATGGCATCTTTTGCAACTTAAAATCAGACAAATACGAATTCTTAAAACTCTATGGGAATATGCCAGCTTTTTGTAGTTTTGTAGACAGAATTAGGATGATTTCTCTCCAGCAAGTAGGAATTGCTATTGTTTATTTTAATAAGTAAGAGTTATGTCAGTAATGGAACAAATCTCTTCTAAAGATGCAATTGCTTTAGAAGAAAAGTATGGAGCGCAGAATTATCATCCGCTTCCGGTAGTTTTAAGTAGAGGAGAAGGAGTATTCGTCTGGGATGTAGAAGGGAAGAAGTATTATGATTTTTTATCCGCTTATTCCGCAGTTAATCAAGGACATTGTCACCCCTATATTATTAATGCCTTGAAAGAGCAGGCAGAAAAGCTTACACTTACTTCACGAGCTTTTTATAATGATATGTTGGGTAAGTATGAAAAGTTTATATGTGAGTATTTTGATTTTGATCGGGTACTACCCATGAATACTGGTGCAGAAGCAGTGGAAACTGCTATGAAATTGGCTAGAAAGTGGGGTTATGAAGTAAAAGGCATTCATTCTAACCAGGCAAAAATTGTTGTCTGTCAGAACAATTTCCACGGTCGCACTATTTCTATAATTTCTGCGTCTAATGACCCCGTTGCAACAGAAAATTTTGGTCCGTTTACGCCTGGAATCATATCCATACGATATAATGATCTGAGAGCCTTGGCGGAGGTTTTAGAAGATTCGAATATTGCGGCATTTATGGTGGAACCTATCCAGGGTGAAGCCGGGGTTTATGTGCCAGATGAAGACTATATAAGAAAAGCATATGAACTGTGTAGACAAAATAATGTCTTATTTATTGCTGATGAGGTTCAGACAGGAGTTGCTCGTACAGGCAGACTCCTAGCGAGTTGTGGCAGTTGTGATTGTGAAGATAAATTGTGTAGCGGTGATCCTGAAGTAAAACCAGATATTCTGATTTTGGGTAAAGCACTCTCTGGAGGAGTTTTTCCGGTTTCTGCAGTTTTGGCAAACAACAATATCATGAAGGTTATCCGTCCTGGGAATCATGGTAGTACTTTTGGAGGAAATCCTATTGCTTGTGCAGTGGCGATTGCAGCCTTGGAAGTGGTAAGGGACGAGAATCTTGCAGAAAATGCAGATTATTTGGGGAAACTCTTTAGAAGTGAAATGTCTAAATTAATTGAAGTAAGTCCGCTTGTAAAATTAGTCCGTGGGAAGGGCTTATTAAATGCAATAGTAATTAATGATACAGAAGATAGTTCTACAGCTTGGGATATCTGTATGGCATTGAAGGAGAATGGCCTGTTGGCTAAGCCTACCCATGGAAATATTATCAGGTTTGCTCCGCCCTTAGTGATGAATGAAGATCAATTATTGGATTGTGTCGCAATAATAACCAAGACAATTAAGGATTTTGAAAATAAATAGAAAGTTTAGTAAAAACGCAAAAAAAAACCCGATAAGTAATTATCGGGTTTTTTATTTATTCTTAAGACCTAGAACGAATTTCTTTAATTCTGGCTTTCTTCCCAGTAAGCCCTCTAAAGTAAAATATTCTTGCTCTTCTAACTTTACCTCTTTTGTTTAATTCAATTTTTTGTAAGGCAGGCATATTAATTGGGAAGATTCTTTCCACCCCAATGGTTCCTGACATCTTA
This sequence comes from Eudoraea chungangensis, assembly GCF_029360665.1. Lineage (GTDB taxonomy): Bacteria > Bacteroidota > Bacteroidia > Flavobacteriales > Flavobacteriaceae > Eudoraea > Eudoraea chungangensis. The sequence goes on along the minus strand of NZ_JARDUB010000006.1, from coordinate 645,848 downwards.
CGAATAGTAAAGGTTTCTGTTGCACCGGTTCCTCTTCTTTGAACCACAACTCCTTTAAAAAACTGAGTTCTTGTTTTTTCACCTTCCTTTATTTCATAGTATACAGTAATGGTATCACCTGAAGTAAACTTAGGAAATTCTTTTTTGGAAATAAATTCGTTTTCTACAAAGGAAATTAAAGATTCCATGTTTTTATATTTTAATTATAGGAAAACCAACATTCACGTACCTCGTCAGAGGTTGATTTTAATCGCCTGCAAAAATACTCTTAAATTATTTACTTACAAGGAATATGCGATAAAATTTTTATCAAAGATTTAAGTTAATCTTCTAAGAGATCTGGCCTAAGGGCTTTAGTTCGTTCATAAGCCTTGTTTTCTCGCCATTCTTCAATTGCTGGAAAATTGCCGCTAAGGAGAATTTCAGGAACTATATCTCCTTTGTATTCTCTTGGTCTGGTATAGACCGGTGGAGCCAATAATCCATCCTGAAAAGTATCGGTAAGAGCAGAAGTCTCATTATTTAAAACTCCTGGAAGTAATCTTATAATACTGTCGCAAAGAACTGCTGCTCCCAATTCGCCGCCAGATAATACGTAGTCTCCTATGGATACTTCTTTTGTAATATAGTTGTCTCTGACTCGTTGGTCTACTCCTTTATAGTGACCACACAGAATAATGATATTTTTTTTAAGGGAAAGTCTATTAGACATTTTTTGATCCAGAGTTTGCCCGTCGGGCGTCATATAGATAATTTCGTCATAGTTCCTTTGAGCTTTCAAGGAGGTAATACACTTATCAATTGGTTCAATCATAAGGACCATCCCCGCACCGCCACCAAACTGATAATCATCCACCTGTTTGTAGCTCATGTCAGTATAGTCTCGGAGATTGTGAAAATATACCTCTACGAGATTTTTTTCAATAGCTCTTTTTAAGATTGAAGCTTCAAAAGGACTTTTTAATAATTCTGGTAACACTGTTATTATATCAATTCGCATAGCAAACTTATTGGTCACAAAATTTTAGACTGGACGCTCCCAAAAATAATGAAAATACCCAACATCTTTTTTCCAGCCAAGTCGCTCGTAAAGATTTTGAGCGGGATTATCAATAGCTGTTTCAAGTGCAAGACCTTTGTATCCGAGTTCAGTACAATGCATTTGCGCCGTTTTGAGAAGTTTTTCTCCGAGCTCCTTATTTCTAAATTCTGGTGCTACGAATAAGTCGTTTAGAATTAAAAGTGGGCTAAGACTAACTGTTGAAAAGGAGGTGTAAAGTTGGCAAAAACCAGCGGGTACTTCCTTGTAAAAAGCCAAAAATACAATCGATTCAGAATTATTAAATCTTTCTACCAGAAATTCATAAGCTGCTTTAATATCAGATTTTTGTTTGTAAAACTGCCGATACTGATCTACTAGGGAGCTCAATGTGGCAATATCTTTCTCTGAAGCTTTTGTAATTTTAATCATTGCCTTTAGAAAAAAAAAGCTCCATTTAATGGAGCCTTTTTTATTTTGATTTTTTGTATTTGTTTATTTCGTCTTGCAGCTGCCTACTAATCTTTTGTTCTCTCTCTAAAGCTCTTCTTCTGTGGTCTTCATATTCTACCTCTAATTCTGAAAGATTACTTTTGGCATCTTGGGTTAGAATATTGCTTCTTCGGTACTTATAGATAAAAAGTAAGAGTAAAAGTAAAAGCCCAATTATTATGGTCCATAAGATAACATTATAAGTTCCTTTCGAGACCTGGGCCCCTACTAGCGACATGCTATCTTTTTCATTAGTTACCGTAGTAAGGTTATCGGTTGTTTCTTTCAGTTTGCTATTCAAAGACTCAATAGTTGTCTCATGAGTGCTTATTGTATTTTTAAGGGCGGCAGCATTTGTTCTGGCTGCTACAACAGAATCTAACACATTCTTCTTTAATTTGTCTAAATTGATAGTCCGGACAACCTCGTAACGCTTTCCTTCTGCATTATAATTACCCGATTTTTTATAGAGATATTGAAATTGGCTCTCAATAGTTCCCTTATCTAATGACAACTCTTCTGCTGGTTTACTGTCTTGCGCGAAATGTAGGTAGCTTGTAAGCAAGGCAATTACTAAACAAAATTTGCTAAAACCTTTCATGGAATAAAATGTAAAAATTAATTAATTGATTTAGAGAAAGAACGAAAGTACTTCATTAATATTAATTAAAAAAGAAAGACTTTTCCTTAATTCCAGAAAATACTTTCTACTTCGCTCATATCAAAGATGTTATCACTCTAATAATAGGTAAAACGTCTTACCTTGGCAATATATTTTGCAAGCCGTATAACTTGATGCGAATAACCGTATTCATTGTCATACCAAACGTATAAAATCATAGTTTTCCCGTCTTCAGAAACAATGGTTGCATTGCTATCATAAATGGAAGGGGAGGAGGTCCCGACAATATCTGATGATACCAGTTCATTGCTAAGGGAATATTGTATTTGCTCTACTAGATCTCCTTCTAGAGCGTATTTCTTTATAATCGTATTGATTCCTTCCTTAGACGTCTTGGAACGTACATCTAGATTTAACACAGCCAAAGACCCATTTGGTACTGGGACTCTAATAGCATTTGAAGTTAATTTACCTTCAAGGGTAGGGATGGCCTTAGTCACAGCAGAGCCTGCGCCAGTTTCAGTTATTACCATATTTAAAGCAGCGGCCCTTCCTCTCCTGTATTTTCCATGCATATTGTCTACCAAATTTTGATCGTTGGTATAGGCATGTATAGTTTCCAAATGCCCTTTTTTTATTCCTAAAGAATCTTCCACAACTTTTAAGATAGGAGCAATAGCATTAGTGGTACACGAGGCAGCGGAAAATATGTTGTGCGAATCCGGATCAAAGTTATATTGATTTACACCGTGTACAATATTGGGAACTTCTTTTCCCGGAGCAGTTAACAAGACCTTGCTTACTCCTTTAGCTCTTAGATGTTTTTCTAAAGATTTTTTATCCCGAAAAGCACCGGAATTATCAATAAGTAAGGCGTTTTTTATTCCGAATTCGGTGTAGTCTACCTCCTCTGGATTGTTGGTTGTAATTAAATGAACTGTGGTGCCATTTATGATAAGCGACTTGTTCTCTAAATCTGTTTCCACTGTACCGGTAAATTGCCCATGCACAGAATCAGTCTTTAAGAGGGTAGCTCTTTTTTCTAAAACTTCAGCAGTTACCTTTCCTCTGGTTACTATTGCTCTTAACCGCAATTGATTCCCTGCCCCAGTTTTGGCCATCAGTTCTCTTGCAAGTAGTCTTCCAATTCTACCAAAGCCATACAGAACTACGTCTTTCGGAGTTATTTCTTGGGTATCCTTTGCATCTTTCAGCTTATCGAGTATAAACGCTTTGATGTCATGAAAGCTATTTTGTTCTGAATGATACTCATAAGTAAGCTTTCCAATATCAATTTTAGAAGGTGGTAATTTAATGTCATTAATTGCCGCTAAAAGTTCAACCGAATCAAAGATAGATATAGGTTTTAAGACGAATTGACCAGCATAAGCGTGAAGGTTGATAATATCACTTACGTTTTTGTCAATTACCTGGTTTTTGAAAAGGACAATTTCAATTGACTTATCGTACCACAAATCACTGATTATTTTTATAAACTCTGTGGTAGCTTTTCTCCTATCTGCCTGGAAGGCAAGTTCCTTTTCATAGGATTTATTATAGTTCATTATTCTGTTTGTTGGGTGTCACAAAATTATCGATTTCTTGTTTCTTTACATAGCTATTAAGTATAAAAAAAGCGTTCTAAAAGAACGCTTTTTCTTAAGCCTTAAGCCCTATTGGAAAACGATACGTTCACGTTCTCCATTGGTGTCTACCAGAGTAATCACTGTTTTACCATACCTCGAGATTCCTCCAAAAAGTGCTTTCGCCTCATAGATGTCATCTACGTTTTCGTCATCTACTTTAATAATTACCTTTCCATCAAGCCCATAACCTCTGTACGTCTCGGGTACTCCGGTTATTTTTACGCCTACGTCTGTTTTAAAGATTTCTTTGTCATTTTCAGAGAGATTTTTTACCGTTAGGCCCATAATAGGAACAACTATGGTTTGTCTTTCTTTTAAAGTAACCGGTACTATTAGTTCTTCTTCTCCTCGTTCTATAGTTACATTTAATTCATCTCCTGGTCTTTTTGTGGATACATATCCAGTTAGATCTGCAAATTTTCTAACCTTAATCTCATCCACCATCTTAATAATGTCACCAGGACGTAAGTCCGCTTCATAGGCTCCCGAATCTTCTTCCACATCGTCTATATATACTCCATCAATTTCATTAATACCATTTTGAACCGCATAAGGCGTACTTAACCTTGGTGACTGTATCCCTAATATTCCCTTTTGGACATTCCCATATTCCATGATGTCTTCCACAACTTTCTTTGCTATATTACTAGGTACAGCAAAGGAATATCCAACGTAAGATCCCGTCTGAGAAGTTATTGCAGTATTTATTCCAATGAGGTCACCATTTGTATTTACAAGTGCACCACCACTATTGCCCGGATTTACGGCTGCATCTGTTTGAATGAAGGATTGATTTCTACCTAAATCCCGAGCCTTGGCACTAACTATCCCCGCTGTTACCGTAGATGTGAGGTTAAATGGATTTCCTACGGCCAGAACCCATTCTCCAATTTTAGTATTATCTGAGTCCCCAAATGCTAGGTAAGGTAATTTGTTTTCAGGTTCAATTTTTATTAAAGCAATATCCGTATTTGGGTCGGTTCCAATAATCTCAGCTTCATAGGTTTTATTATTGTTGAGAGTAACCCTTAATTCGTTTGCTTTGGAAATGACATGATTGTTGGTAACAATATAGCCATCGGCAGATATAATCACACCAGAACCTGTGCCAACCTGTGGCCTCTGACTTCCTTGTGAACCATAGAAGAATTCAAAAATTCCACCAGAGTTTGAATTAGTAGTTAAATTTTTTACGTGTACAACGGCATTAACCGTATTTTCCGCAGCTGTGGTAAAATTGATTTCATTGTAAGCCGGGCTATCATAGGACACCGTCCTATTACTCGTTGTAAAAACGGGCATTTCCGAGCTATCCCTTACTACTTCATAGTGCCCATCTTCAAAAAAAAGCTTGTAGGCTCCTAGGGTGATACCACCTGCCAATAGGGCTACAATAAATAAACTTGCAAGTTTTTTCATTTGTTCAATTTTTTGAATGTTAATTGATTAATACCTAGTAAAAATATTACTTTCTAAAATGTAAAAGAACCATTTAACTAGTTTTTAACTCCTAAAATTACCTTAAATAAAAGACTATATTTGTTCTCTTAAAGCAAGATGACAGTTACATTCTATAAATATCAAGGTACCGGGAATGATTTTGTGATAATCGATAATAGAGCCGGATTTTTTCCTAAGACAAACCATAAATTGGTGCAAAACCTATGTGATCGCCATTTGGGAATTGGTGCGGACGGACTTATTCTATTAGAAAATGATGATACCTCCGATTTTGGGATGGTTTATTTTAATTCGGATGGGAAAGAAGGCAGTATGTGCGGTAATGGTGGAAGATGTATTGTAGCTTTCGCAGAATTCCTAGGAGTAATTGAAGGAGAAACTACTTTTAAGGCGGTTGACGGACTGCATCAAGCAACTTTGTCAAATGAAATAGTAAGTCTAAAGATGCAGGATGTAGATACTATAATTAGAAAACCTCACTACTTTTTTTTAGATACGGGTTCTCCTCATCATGTACAGTTAATTTCCGATTTAGATAGTCTAGATGTTAAGAAAGAAGGGGCTAAGATTAGATATGGCCTGTATGGCGCTTCGGGGAGCAATGTGAATTTTGTAGAACAAAAAACTGCAAATAAGTTCTATGTAAGAACTTATGAACGAGGGGTGGAAGATGAAACTCTTTCTTGTGGAACGGGAGTAACGGCCGTCGCACTTGCTATGTTTGCAAATGGAATGGTTAATGACCCAAGCGTTCACATAAATACGGAGGGTGGAGATTTAAAGGTAGATTTTATTTCTATAAAGGATCGCTTTGAGAATATCCGCCTCACCGGTCCGGCAACACTTGTGTTTAAGGGAACTGTGGAGATATGATGCTGCAAGGAAAACGTATTCGCTTAAGAGCACTGGAAAGCAGTGATTTAGAATTTTTATATCGGTTAGAGAATAATTCGGATATATGGGAAATTAGTGGAACTCTTGCGCCATATTCAAAACAAGTTTTACAAAATTATTTGAAAAATGCGCATCGCGATATTTATGAAGTAAAACAATTGCGCCTTGCAATTTGTGATAATCATTCTAAGTTAATTGGTTTAATAGATTTGTTTGATTTTGACCCTAAAAATAGAAGAGTAGGTTTGGGAATTGTAATTGCCCATTTGGAAGATCGAAATAAAGGATATGGTGCAGAAGCAATTGATTTGTTGTGCGAATATGCTTTTAATGTGTTGGAGGTTCGTCAGGTATATGCGAATGTTGGAGAAGAGAATAAGGCTAGTATTCAATTATTTAAAAAGCTAAACTTTGAATTGGCTGGCATAAAAAAAGACTGGATATTATATCAAGGAAAATTTAAGAATGAGTTTTTCTTTCAAAGAATAAGAAGCTAATGTACATAAAAAGAATTCTTTTAGCTATTGTGCTCGTCGGATTGGTCATCGCGGGAGTTTTCGCCTATTTAATTTACGATGCCTTACTAACTCCAAATACTTCTTTTGAAAACAAAGAAGAAGTAGTATTTATACCAACGAATACCTCCTTTGCTGAATTAATACCGATTCTAAGACCATTATTGGTAGATATAGACAACTTCGCCTTAGTTGCAAGACAAAAAAAGTATGACCAGAGGGTACGTGGTGGTAAATACGTGTTAAAAAATGGGATGTCTAATAATGATATCGTGAATACTCTGAGAAGCAACAATATCCCGGTAAATGTTTCTTTTAACAACCAGGAAACAGTGGAGAAATTAGCCGGCAGGATTGCTTCACAGATTGAAGCGGATAGTCTATCCATATTGAAGTCTATAACAGAAAAATCCTTTCTGGAAACCAATGGTTTTAATTTGGAAACAGCACTTTCCATGTATATTCCAAATAGTTATGAATTCTTTTGGAATACCTCTGCTAACAATTTCAGGGATAGAATGTTAAAGGAGTATAAAACTTTTTGGAATAAAGAACGATTGGATAACGCCAAAGAGGTGGGTTTAAGTCCTAAAGAAGTTATTGCCCTTGCGGCTATTGTGCAAAAAGAAACGGCGAAAGTAGACGAAAGACCTAGGGTGGCAGGATTGTATCTTAACAGGCTTAAAAGTAATATGCTCCTACAGGCTGATCCTACGGTAATATATGCGATAAAAAAAGAATCTGGAAACTATGATACGATCATTAAACGGGTGCTTTATAAGGATTTAGAGCTTAAATCTCCGTACAATACATATAAGTATTCTGGCTTACCACCCGGGCCGATTACGATGCCCGACATCTCTTCCATAGACGCTGTATTAAGGCCTGAAAATCACGAATATTACTATATGGTTGTTAATGTGAAAGACTTCGGCTATCACATGTTTGCGAAAAGTCTTACGCAACATAACCGAAATAAAGAGCAGTATATCCGATGGATAAATGAGCAAAAAATCATGAGATAGTCATTTTGTCCTAATTTATAATCCTTTTAACAAAAATCCGCTTCTTATTAGCTATTTGTTAGGAAGTCAAAAATATTACGGTTGTATCTTTGGCTTGTAATTTAAGCATGTCATTTATGGCAGTAAGTCTTAAGAAAACAGCTCTATGAAAAAGTGGATAAGAACTATTTGTCCGCTTACCATGATGTTACTTTTGGCTGGATTTGGAACCACTTCACGAGTTGAAGTAAAGGTCCCACAAAGGCTAATTGTACTTAAACCTACACCAGTACTGTACCCCAAAGACAGTATTGAACAACCCAAAATTAATGTAACTCCTCCTTTTTTAGGAAGTAGCTACGTTGGTTTTAAAGAGGCCTTGGCATTCAAAGAATCCCGAGGAAATTATTTTATAATAAATACATTCGGATATTTAGGTAAGTATCAGTTTGGTATAGGCACCTTGCAGCTAATGGGGGTGTATAATGCATCCAAGTTTTTAAATGACCCTAGATTACAGGAAAAAGTGTTTATTACCAATATCGCAAGAAATAAATGGATACTAAGAAGAGATATTCATTGGTTTGTTGGAAAAAAAATTGCTGGTATGGAAATTACGGAATCTGGCATATTGGCCGCAGCTCACCTAGCAGGACCAGGTAATGTGAAAAAGTTTTTGCGTACTAATGGTAAAGTAGACCTTAAGGACGCTTATGGAACTTCTATGTCGGATTATATGCGAAAATTTTCAGGTTATGATGTTTCCTCTGTAATGCCCTTGAGGAATCCTAAAGTATAAAGTTTGGGACTTAAAAATACCGTCTTACAAAAAGGCCTTGCTCCGCAAGGTCTTTTTTAGCTCTGAACTATAAAGATTGCAGGCCTTTTGTGAAGATCTATAGTTTGGGTTTTCCAATCTTTTATCTTTTTGGTGGCTATATATTCACTCGCCAAAGTTAAGTCCGCTGCAATACAAAGCTTGGTCTCCTTAGATAAGGTCCTGATAAACTCTGTCAAGAGGGCATTATTTCTATATGGAGTTTCAATAAAAATTTGGCTCTGGTTTTTATCCTTGGACTGTCTCTCTAAGTATTTTATACTTTTCTTTCTTTCTGCCGAATCTATGGGTAGGTAGCCATTAAATGCAAAATTTTGGCCGTTTAGCCCACTCGCCATAAGAGCCAGTGTGATAGATGAAGGTCCAACTAGTGGGACTACTCTAATATTTTTTTCGTGTGCTAAAGAAACAACGTCGGCACCAGGATCCGCAATACCAGGACAGCCTGCTTCGGAGATCACTCCTACGTTTTTCCCTTCTAAACAAGGATCTAGAAAAGTTGGGATATCTGCCAGATCCGTAAATTTATTTAACAAGTATATCTGAAGGGATGGCTGGGATTTTCTAGGACTAATTTTCTTGATAAACCTCCTTGCAGATTTCTCATTTTCAACTATAAAGTGGTTCGTTTCCTCGATAATACGCTTTATAGAAATAGGAAGGACTTCCAAAGGTTCATTATCTCCCAAAGTAGTGGGAATCATATATAGCTTACCTTTAGTAATAGAATCCTTAGACATTGATTTAGAGATGCTTATTCAAATTTAATTTTAATTTGTTGACAGGCTTCATCAATAAGTTGGAAGACATTTGCAAAACCGTCTTTACCCCCATAATAGGGGTCCGGAACTTCCATGATTGGTCCTTCCGTTTCTTCCAGCAACAGCCTTACTTTAGCCTGATCCTTTATACTGGGGGCCATTTCTATCAGATGATTATAATTACTATAATCCATGGCATATATTAAGTCGAAAGCTGCAAAGTCTTTAGTCTTTACCTGTCGACATTTTTGACTTGAAATGTCGATTCCGTTTTTTTTGGCTATTTCAATAGATCGAATATCTGGTCTATTACCTATGTGATACCCACCAGTGCCAGCAGAATCAATATAAAAACGATTCTTCGATAATTTCGATTTAAGAATACCCTCTGCCAAAGGGGATCTACAAATATTTCCTAGGCAGACCATCAGGATTTTCATGCCCAGTATATTTTAGGAAAATTTTTTGGTTAGATCCTCAATGTATTTTCTAAACTGCTTGTCTGTTTCGGCCAGATTGTCAACTGTTTTACAAGCGTGAAGCACGGTTGCATGATCTCTTTTTCCTATTTGCGATCCAATACTCGCCAACGAAGCCTTTGTAAACTTCTTGGCAAAAAACATAGCAAGTTGTCTTGCCTGAACAATATGTCTTTTTCTGGTTTTGGATTGTAAAGTTGCCACATCCATTTCAAAATAGTCCGAAACTACTTTTTGAATGTAGTCTATTGATACTTCTCTTTTGGTATTCTTTACAAATTTTTCAACGACTTGTTGGGCCAGTTCTAAGGTAACTTCCTTTTTGTTAAAGGAAGACTGTGCAATCAAAGATATAATTGCTCCCTCTAACTCTCTGATATTTGTTTTAATATGTTTGGCAACGTAGTCTACAATATCATCGGGCATTTCAACCCCGTCCCTGTATAACTTATTTCTGAGGATAGAGATGCGTGTTTCATAATCAGGATTTTGTAGTTCCGCAGACAGTCCCCATTTAAATCTCGAAAGTAAACGCTGTTCTATGTCTTGCATGTCTACTGGCGCTTTATCCGAAGTTAAAATTACCTGCTTTCCATTTTGATGTAAATGATTAAATATATGAAAGAAAACGTCCTGGGTACCCGATTTTCCCGAGAGGAATTGTACATCGTCTATAATTAGAACATCAATGAGCTGGTAGAAATGAATAAAATCATTTCGGGTATTTTTTTTAACGGACTCTATGTATTGCTGTGTGAATTTCTCTGCTGAAATATAGAGTACTGTCCTTTCTGGGTATTTGTCTTTAATCTCAACCCCTATAGCATGTGCTAAGTGGGTTTTTCCTAAACCAACACCTCCAAAAACTAAAAGAGGATTAAATGACGTTCCTCCCGGTTTGTTCGCCACAGCCAAACCTGCAGATCTCGCTAGCCTATTAGAATCGCCTTCTAAAAAGTTATCAAAATTATAATTGGGATTTAATTGAGATTCAATTTTGATATTTCGTATGCCCGGAATAACAAATGGATTTCGTAGTTCAGGATTCTTAGACTTAATCGGCACGTCCATTTCCTGGGAGGACACAATCCCTCTATTTGAACTAGGTATTTTTTCTGTAAATGGTTCCTTGTTGCCGTAGGTATTCTCCATTTTAATTATGTAAACCAATTTGGCTTTTTCTCCCAATTCTTTGGTCAACGCAACTTTAAGAAGCTTTACGTAATGTTCTTCTAGCCATTCGTAAAAAAACTTGCTTGGAACTTGAATACTAAGAGCATTTTCTGATAGTTTTATTGGTTTGATAGGTTCAAACCATGTTTTGAATGCCTGCGGTTGGATGTTATCTTGGATAAAAGCCAAGCAATTGTTCCAAACGGAATTAGCAGTAACACTCATTGCAGAATTTGTCTTATTAGATTGGTTAGTGTAAATTGTTTATGATAAAAGAAAATGCCTAATTTGGCACTCTTTAAAGTGAGACAAATATGTGAACAATTATCCTAAAAAAAAAATGATTTAGTATTGAATTTTCTGTTTTTTTTTTGCATGATTTGGTTGTGTTTAACGTCTCGTATTAAATATATAGTTTTTAAAGGATAAATTATGCATTTTCATCGATTTTCTTTTAGAGTTCGTTATGGTGAAACAGACCAAATGGGAGTTGTATATCACGGAAACTATCCGCAATATATGGAGATGGGAAGGGTTGAATGGATGAGGTCGTTGGGAATTTCCTACAAAAAAATGGAAGAAAATGGTATTATGCTACCAGTAATTTCCCTAGAGATGAAGTTTAAAAAATCTGCTGTTTACGACGACCTTTTAACCGTTGTTACTTCCTTAAAAAAAGAACCTCTGGTACGCATAGAATTTGACTATCAAATCTTTAACGAAGAGCAAGAACTCCTGGTAGAAGGAAATACAGTTTTAGCTTTTATCGATATGGCCACTAAAAGACCAGTAAAATGTCCCGATTCACTATTGAGTAGACTTGGGTTTATCCAATAGAGGCGATAAATAAGGCACAATAAGCTGGTGCAATGAGGTGCATTAGATTTTGTTTATCTCTACTCCAAATAAGTTTTTAAAAGCAGATTCTGTTTCTGTGGATTTGTTTTTATTCACTTTAAAAAAAAGTGTACAATCTTCTTTTAGGTCTTGTCTGTATATACTAAGATTATTTTTTTTAATGAGTCGCATTACGGCATTCATTAAGGGGTATTTAAAATTTAGTCTATAGGTAGTCTCTATAATTAAATCTCCAAGTAAACATTCCTGAATAGTCCATTTAGCTGTAGTTCTATAGGCATTTATTAAGCCGCCGACACCCAATTTGGTGCCCCCGAAAAAACGAATAACAACAACTAGACTATTGGTTAAATTAGCGGCTTCCATTTGTCTATAAATTGGAGGGCCGGCAGAATTGGAGGGCTCTCCATCGTCATTGGCTCGGTATGAAATTGGATGCTGGCCTAATTGCCATGCATAACAAAAGTGATTTGCAGTGGGGTGCTTCTTTTTTAGACTTTCCAGGATACCCCTTATCTCATCTTCAGAAACCACTCCAAAACCATAACCCAAAAACTTACTTTTTCGGTCCTTATACTGTATAGGGCCCGTGGGTTTCTTTATGACTTTATATAATTTATTTTCGTCCATTAGAATAAGCTAACCATCAAAATACTAATAACTGCTAACAGAATTCCAAGCCAATTTTTAAGAATTAGTTTTTCTCTGAAAAGAATTATACCCAAAAGAGTAGAAAAGAGAACGATGGCAACATTATTAATAGTAAAAATTGAAGCACTGTTTAAAGTACTGCCTTGAAGAGCGCGGAGTAAGAAGTATATAGAAAAATAATTAGGAACTCCAAGTACAATTCCTCCAATAACATTTCTTAGGCTGTATTTCCATCCATTTTGGGTTGTTTTGAAAGCTAAATAGATAAAACCTCCACAGGCGGCCGAAGCAAAGGCGATCGAGGAAAACAAGGGATATTCTTCTATCGATAAATGCTTTTCTTGAAGGAATTTAAGGCTGGTATCAATTATTCCAGAGCCTAAAAACACTAAAAAAGGCAGCAAGAGTAATTTAGGTTGAAAAACTTGACTTTTTCCTTTATAAGATGCAAGGTAAACCGCCACCAATGCCATGAGGATTCCTATTATCTTAAATGTGTTTAAGGATTCTGAATAAACAAATACCCCAAAAATAACCGGTAATACAAAAGACATTTTTGTTGCAACTGAAGCTACTGAAACTCCAAGGATTTGAGAGGTTCTGGCCATAAGGTTAAATACAACGAAGAAGAAAAAACCTAACAAGACAGTGCTAAAAAACCAACTCTTCTGCGGTAATGTTTCTAAGTTGGTGGGAAGATGGGCAAATAGTAAACCTACCGATGATGCCGTAATATAGTTAACCACAATTGCATATACCGTTTGTACTTTATACGTAGCAAACAATTTGAAAACAACGAAAATAAGACTCGAAAAAAAGACGCTTAATAAAAGATCAAACATGGCGTAAATATCTATCCAACTCTATAATATCTTCTTTACCAACTAACAAATTCCATGTTCTTATACCCAGTCTTTCAGCCCCCAGGGTATTGTCTTTTAGATCGTCAACAAAAAGGCATTCTTCCGCAAGAAGCTTGTTGTTTTTTAACACAAATTCATAAATAGCAGAATCCGGTTTTCGTAATCCAATTTCATGTGAAAGATAAAAGGCATCAAAACAAGACTGGAATCTTTTATAACGTATTTCACCCATTTTACTTCTAACCTCCTCTATGTGTAATTCGTTAGTATTGCTCAAGAGTATGAGTTTATATTTACCTTCCCGGACAAGCTCCTCCAAATAGGTCAGACGGTATTCCGGAAATTCTTGAATTATTGCCTTCCATGCCTTTTCTAAGGCATCAGGAGTCGCTGAAGGAAAAAAAGCAAGCATCTTGCGAATAAACCCTGAGGTACTAATTGCTCCGACCTCATAACTCTTTATATATTGAAATAAAGCTGGACTTAGACCTTCGAAACCAAATTTCGTCATTTCTCTCGCCGTCGCTTCTTTATCTAAATTGATAAATACATCTCCAAAATCAAAAATTATAGTTTTAATCATTAAAATAGGTTTCTAAGTAATCCTTGCCTATTCTTTCTTTTTCCATCAATTTTTTTATTGGTATGTAAGGAGCTTTGATTCCATTTTGGAATATCCCCGGTCCGGTAAATACTCTGGCTTCATCCCAAAGATTAGCATTTAAAAAACTATTGAGAGTAAAGCTACCACCCTCAACTAAGACGCTATTAATGGCTTTTTTAAATAACACCTTACAGATCTCATAGGGCACATTATTTTTAAAATCAATTAGTTCATAGTCTACTTCTGGGAAATAGGACTGCTTATTGGAATTTTCTGTCAAAATAATTGTAGAAGCGATACTTGTGTCAAAAATCTTGCAGCTGCAAGGGATTTTCAGTTCTTTATCTATAATTATTCTAGAAGGTGAATTTCCATACCAATCTCTGACATTTAAACCAGGGTTGTCCTGAAGAACAGTATTTGTGCCCGCTAAAATCGCCTGTTCCTCAGTTCGCCATTTGTGTACCCGTTGTCTCGAGAGAGTATTACTTATCCAATAAGGAGAAGGATCGCCTTCACGCATCTCTTTTGAAGGCGCCAGGAATGAATCTTTGGTCTGGGCCCACTTCAAAATTATATAGGGTCTTTTTTTCTCATGATGACTTAGAAAACGCCTCAGATGAAATCTACATTCCTTTTCCAATATCCCAAAGGTAACTTCACAACCCGCTTCTTTAAGCTTTTTAATACCCCTACCACTAACCTTATTATTCGGGTCCATGATACCTATAAATACTTTCTTTATTTGGTGTTTGATAATGAGGTCGACACAAGGCGGAGTCTTACCAAAATGGGAGCAAGGTTCAAGACTTACATATATAGAAGAATTGGGAAGAAGGGATTTATCTTTAACGGATTTTATGGCATTAACTTCGGCGTGGGCTCCCCCATAGGCACTGGTATAGCCTTCTCCAATTATGCTATCCTTGTACGTAATCACAGCCCCTACCATAGGATTAGGCGCAGCTGTTCCCAATGCTTTTTTACTAATTTCGATACAGCGTCGAATATATTTTTCATGTATCTTCACCACGCAAAAATAGGTATTCCTAAAGATATTAATTTGGGATTTCTGAGAGATAGAGGATTCTTATGTTATTGAGAGAGATAAAGGCCATTTTTCATGAAGAACTAACACTTAAATACCCCAAAGAAGAAATTGATAGTTTTTTTTTCTGGTTGATTTCGCATTATTTGGGTTTGGAAAAATTTGTAATGGTACTTCAGCCTGATTATACGGTAAGCAAAGAACAACAACAGCCGCTATTTGAAGGACTTGCTGCCCTAAAAAAAGGACAGCCAATACAGTATATTACGGGAGAAACGGAGTTTAGTGGCCTGCCTATCTTCATAAATTCCTCTGTATTAATTCCCAGACCAGAGACGGAAGAATTAGTAGATTGGATTTTAGAGGATTATAAAAATAACACGGAAGAATTAAAAGTTTTGGATCTGGGTACTGGCAGTGGAGCTATCGCTGTGGCACTGTCAAGTAAACTGGGCAATTCTGAGGTATTTGCAATAGATATTTCTGATAAGGCAATTGACCTTGCCTCAAAGAATGCAGAGAAGAATAAGGTATCTGTAATATTTAAAAAAGAAGATATTTTTAAATTGCCTTTTAGTATTGCAAGAGATTATCACATAATAGTTTCAAACCCTCCATATGTAAAAATGTCTGAAAAAGCATTCATGCATCAAAATGTATTAGAACACGAACCACATTTGGCACTGTTCGTCCCCGACAAAGATCCATTAAAGTTTTATCGACCTATTGTGAAGTACGCACAAGAATCCCTTCTTTTAAATGGGGCTTTGTATTTAGAAATTAATGAAAAAGAGGGGAGAAGCATAGCTGAATTAATGGAAGAGAATGGGTTTAAAACTATTGAAATAAGAAAGGATATCTTTGGGAAGGACAGAATGGTAAAAGGGGTTATATAAACTAACCAACAACTAAAAATTATATCTTAAGAGAATTCTTTGAGGCGTTTTTTAAAGAAGAAATTTAATGAATGAACTAGAAAAACTAAATGCTCTGCGAGATGAGCTAAGGGAACATAATTATAACTATTACATATTGGATGCTCCGGTTATTTCAGATTTTGAATTTGATTTTAAATTAAAAGAGCTCCAGGCTCTAGAAGCAAAGTTTCCGGAATACGCAGATCCAAACTCACCTTCGGTCCGCGTAGGTGGTGCTATTACCAAAAATTTCGAAACAGTGAAACATACCATGCGTATGTATTCTTTGGATAATTCTTATTCTAAAGACGAGTTATTAGAATGGGAACAAAGAGTTCACAAAAATTTGGGGAATACGGCAGTTACTTATACTTGTGAATTAAAATATGATGGGGCGTCTATTAGTTTGTCGTACGAGAATGGTCGGTTTGTAAAGGCAGTGACACGGGGAGATGGTTTTCAGGGGGATGATGTTACGGCGAACGTTAGGACCATAAGGTCTGTACCCTTACAATTAAAAGGAGACTATCCCGCTAAATTTGATATTAGAGGGGAGATTGTATTGCCCTTTGAAGGATTTGAGAAAATGAATGCCATTAGAATTAGTCAAGGAGAAGAACCATATATGAATCCTCGAAATACGGCATCGGGTAGTCTTAAATTACAGGATAGTGCTCTTGTGGCAGAAAGGCCATTGGAATGTTTGTTGTACAGTGTAGTTGGAAATGATTTGGGGATTTCATCTCAAATAGAAATGCTTGATAAGGCAAGAGAATGGGGTTTTAAAGTACCTAGTATTGCAGCTCATTGCAAAAATACCGATGAAGTCCTGTCCTTTATAGAGCGTTGGGATGTAGAACGTAGTAAATTACCCTATGAAACAGATGGTGTTGTTATTAAAGTAAATAATTTACAGCAACAAGAAGAACTTGGTTATACTGCCAAGTCTCCAAGATGGGCTTTGGCTTATAAGTTTAAGACCGAACAAGCGGCTACGATTCTCGAAAAAATTACCTATCAGGTGGGTCGTACAGGGGCCATTACTCCAGTAGCCAACCTACGCCCAGTTCTCCTAGCAGGAACCTTAGTAAAAAGAGCATCTCTTCACAACGCAGACCAAATTGCCAAATTAGACGTTCGCGAAGGGGACACAGTTTTTGTAGAGAAAGGCGGGGAGATAATTCCAAAAATAGTAGGGGTGGATTTTTCCAAAAGAGACCCGAACTCTTTAGTAACAGAATACATTAGCCATTGCCCGGAGTGCAATACTTTACTGGTTAGAAAAGAAGGAGAGGCGCAACATTTTTGCCCAAATGACAGCGGTTGTCCCCCACAAATTACGGGCCGGATACAGCATTTTATATCCCGTAAGGCTTTAGATATAGAAGGATTGGGCAGTGAGACGGTAGAACTGCTTTTTAAAGAAAACCTGATTGCCAACTATGCAGATTTATACAATCTGACTAAGGAACAGCTTATTCCTTTAGAGAGAATGGCAGATAAGTCTGCTGATAATTTATTAAAAGGAGTACAAGAATCTTTAAAAATCCCTTTTGAAAGGGTTTTATTTGGTTTGGGAATACGCTATGTTGGAGAAACAGTAGCCAAGAAGCTAGCAAAGGCTTATAAGAATATAGAGGCCTTAATGAATACAAATCTAGAAGATTTAATGCGGGTAGACGAAATTGGTGAGCGCATTGCGAATAGCGTGGTTGACTTTTTTTCACAAGAATTGAATAAAGATATTATTAGAAGACTTCAGGCATATGGTGTGCAATTAGCCTTGACACAGGATCAACTAGAAGGGCAAACAGATAAGTTAAAGGGCAAGACTTTTGTCGTTTCAGGGGTTTTTCAGAATATCAGCAGAAATGAATTAAAAAAGGCTATAGAAGATAACGGGGGTAAACTAAGTTCTTCTATTTCTTCCAAAACTTCTTTTGTTGTTGCAGGAGAAAATATGGGACCAAGTAAAAAAATTAAGGCAGAGAAATTAGGGATACCTCTAATCTCAGAGCAAGAATTTTTAGAGATGATCTAATAGATTCGCCCTTGAATTACCAAGGGCGACTCCAACTAATTTCAAAGGTAAAATGTACTAGTTTCCACTAAGATTTTTGTCGTAAACCCATATTTCATCCCAACTGTTGTCCATCACTTGATCCATGTTGCGTATAAACGCATCCCAAGAGTTTTCTCCGTGTACTTTTAGGTAGGTTTGCTTAAAGGTAGGATCTTCATCAAATTCGGTCCAGTTCTTGTAAAAACTTACTGTGGCTATATGTCTTCCAATGCGAGTTCCTTGCCTGTATGCATTGTAATACACACCAAAAATATTGTTGCCGTCCATTGCTTTAATGGTTTTACTAATATGTTCGAGCATGGTTTGCACATTATGGGAATGATCAATATTTACTTCCCAATATCTGATAAACTGAATGGGATAATCGCCTACAACTCCACTGAGTTTGGAGGTATTAGAATTTTTGACATCCTGTGTCCAATGCTCTCCATGTTCCATTTTCTTTATATAGGGCATAATATTATCCCTCCAATCTTCATCATGTCCTCCTACGGCTGGTCTACTATCTAGATCCTTATACTGTAACGGCCCCATCATCCAAATGATTTTACCAACATTAGGACCTGTTGTAATATTGTAAACTGTAGCTCTGTGCGCCCCTTCTTTGTGGTATTTTTGGTTGTGCTTCCGCATATTTTCTCCCAGTATTTTGAGTTTTGTATTATCAGGAGTAAGTGTAATGGCTTCCCACATTGGGGTTATTTCCGAATCTTCTTGCGCTTGTACTTCTGGATTTGCTAAAACTATGAATGCGCATGCAATTACTAGAGTAAAAATGTTTTTTCTCATATCGATATCTGGTGTTAAGGGTTAGCTATTATAGTTTTAAAATGTAATTTTTTATTTTCAAAGAATATTGGCATTAAGGACCAATGACTGAATTAATTGTCCCAAATACCTAAAATAGTTATCAGATAAATGGATAAACGAAAGGATTATTTAACATTTATGGCCTCTCTCGATGAAGCACTGCCAATAGAAGAATGGCCATTGATTAAAACAGCTTTGTGGTGGGCGGCAAAAGGAAATTGGAATAAATCACACAACATAGCGCAAGACCTAGATTCTGAGGAGGGAGCCTGGATTCACGCCTACCTGCATAGGATGGAAGGAGATAAATTTAATGCTGGCTACTGGTACCGGAGAGCAAATAAGCCATACCCAGATCTAGCCTTGGATAAGGAATTGGAGCAAATCATAAACACACTGTTGTTTTAAATGTAACAATTTGTTGTATTTTTAAATGTATTATCCGACGTATCTTAGCATCGAATTTGTATGGATATTAATTACCTTTGGGAAAAGGTAAAAATAAATGTTTTTAAAAGGACTTAAGGATAAGTTTAAATTAAAATCGGGTCGTAAATTTTTAAAGAATGCCTTGGATAATCCGCTATCTGTGGAATCAAGGAAACAAGGGATAACCTCCGTTGGGATTTTGGTAGATCTGGATAGATTCGATAATTCAGAGGTGTTTTATCAATTTGTGGAAGATTTTCGTCTTCGTCCGAATGCTATTAAAATAATGGGATATAAGTCGTATTACGATAAAAATTCTCCTTATGCCACTCCAGTATTTTCCGATAAGGATTTAGGATGGAATGGGGAAGTAGAGAATAGTTACGCCTTGGAATTTTTAGGGAAAGAATACGATATGCTGGTCAATTATTTTAATGAAGAAAATTTTATGCTTCATCTTATGTCTGTAAGAACCAGAGCCCGAATAAAAGTTGGTTTTGCCGAGGTGGATGATAGATTGAATGATTTAATTCTAGAAACTCCGATAGAAGATTTTAAAACATTTAAGAGAGAACTCAAGAAATACCTTAAGGTTTTTAGTGAAATCGAAGTTTAAAAAATAGTATTTAAGAGTTTAGCTTGAATGACAGCTAGTATAAAAATGACAGCTAGTATAAAATGGTATCCATAGGTTTATTGCACAGAAAATTGCAAAATTAAAGACATGATGGAATTGTTACAAAATGCAAAGTTTATTGGTACAGGTGTAGCACTTATTACACCATTTAAGAAAGACCTTACTGTGGATACGGAGGCGTTAAAAGCTTTGGTAAATCACTGTATTGAAGGTGGTGTAGAATATATTGTTGCTCTTGGTACCACCGCAGAGGCGGTGACCTTGAATACGGAAGAAAAACTACTAGTTAGAAAGATTATTGTAGAGGAGACCAGCAACAGAGTGCCCTTAATAGTAGGTGTAGGAGGTAATAACACAGGAGAACTAGTTCATCAACTAAAGGGGGATAAACTCGATGGTTTTGATGCGGTTTTATCGGTTTCTCCATATTATAACAAACCTACGCAAGAGGGTATCTACCAGCATTTTGTAGCTCTTGCCGATGTTTCGGAAAAACCCATTATTTTATATAATGTCCCCAGTCGGACAGGTAGTGATATGACTGCAGAAACAATCATTAGACTGGCCAAAGCCCATTCGAATATTATCGGGATTAAGGAAGCCGGTGGTGATATGGCAAAGGTGGAAGAATTAATACAGAAGGTTCCCAAGGGATTTTTAGTTATTTCTGGTGACGACCTTACCGCTTTAGCTACCGTTCAAAAAGGGGGGGCTGGTGTAATATCGGTTTTGGGACAGGGAATTCCGGATTTATTCTCGCTAATGATCCGGTACGGTCTTAAGGGCAATGCAGAAGAAGCAACAGAGATTAATTCTTCCATAACTTCAATGATACATCTAATTTTTAAGGAAGGAAATCCCGCTGGTATAAAGTCACTTTTGGAATTAAAAAATATTGGTTCCTCATTGGTTCGTTTGCCCTTGGTGGAAAGTTCCTTTGATTTAAAAAGCGAAATAAAAACGGCTTTGGCACGTTTAAAAAAAAAGCATAATAGACTGCGTTCTGCAGAGGAAGAATTAAATTAATTTTACCGTATAAAAGGTAAATTTGGTTAAAACTTCACTAAAACTAGTCCTGAGATTAGAGAACAATAGTATATTAGACCTAATTATTCTTTCTATTTCGCGAAATAGTATTAATTTTGCAAGATGTTTTTTAGACCCAAGTTACTGCCTCTTATACTTTTAGTTTTAATATTCTCCTATTCTTGTAGTGAATATCAGAAAGTATTAAAGAAACCAAATAGCAATGCAAAATATCAGCTTGCAGAAAAATTGTATGCGGAAGGGGACTTTAAAAGAGCAAATAGGCTTTTGGAACAAATTGCTCCTAGTTATGTAGGTAAACCACAGGGGGAGAGGGTGATGTTCTTCTTTGCTAATAGCTATTACGAAATAGAAGATTATAATTTTGCCGGATACCAATTTGAACGTTTTTTAAAATCTTATCCTAAAAGTGATAAGGCTGGGGAGGCATCATTTTTAGGAGCAAAGAGCTACTATATGTTGTCACCACGTTATTCTGTAGATCAGACAGATACCGATAAAGCACTAACTAAGTTGCAATTATTTATAAACTCTTATCCAAATTCGGAACATTTACCAGAGGCCAATATCATGGCAGCGGAATTAAGAACAAAAAAAGAAAAGAAAGAGTTTGAGGTAGCAAAACAATTTACAAAACTTGGGAAGTCGTATATAATGAATTACAGTATCTCTGCCATTGCAGCACTAGATAATTTTATAAATGACAATCCAGGTTCTATCTACCGAGAAGAAGCTTTGTATCTCAAGGTACAGGCCACAACTAATCTGGCTTTGAATAGTTCTGAGGGTAAAAAGCAGGAAAGGCTTAACGATGCAAGAGTAGCACATGCCGACTTATTCAAGAATTATCCAGAAACCGAATACGCAGAGGATGCCAATAAATTGGTCGAAGAAGTTAACAACGAATTAAAACTATATTCAGAACAAGAAAACCTTTCGAAATGAACATGAACGATTTGAAGAATTCAAAAGCACCTGTTTCTACTGTTACAATCAATAGAAATGAATTTGATGAGGATACGAGTAATATATATGAGGCTATATCCATTACGGCTAAAAGAGCTATTCAGATAAACTCTGAAATCAAAAAAGAGCTTTTAGAGAAGTTAGAAGAATTTGCTACTTATAGTGATAGCTTGGAAGAAGTATTTGAAAATAAGGAGCAAATAGAAGTCTCTAAGTTTTACGAAAAACTTCCTAAACCACATGCTTTGGCGGTAATGGAGTGGTTAGAAGATAAAATATACTACAGAAATACCGAGAAAGACCAATAAAATTATGTTAGGCGGTAAAAAGGTTCTTTTGGGAATAACCGGGGGAATTGCTGCCTATAAGACAACTTTTCTCGTAAGATTACTAATTAAAGAGGGTGCGGAAGTTAAAGTTATTTTAACTGAAAGTGCTCTTTCTTTTGTTACCCCCTTAACCTTAGCTACACTCTCAAAAAATCCTGTATTAACAGATTTCGTTAAGGCAGATGAGAAAGGTTTTGATTGGAATAACCATGTTGAACTGGGGTTGTGGGCAGACGTAATGCTAATTGCCCCGGCCACTGCGAATACCTTGAGCAAAATGGCTAAGGGCCAAGGCGATAATCTTTTGATGGCCGCTTATCTATCTGCAAAATGCCCCGTCTATTATGCACCGGCAATGGATTTAGACATGTATAAGCATCCTTCGACTAAAGCTTCTCTTAAGACTCTAGAATCGTTTGGCAATATTATGATACCTCCCGGAAAAGGAGAATTGGCTTCGGGCTTACACGGTGAGGGACGAATGGCAGAACCCGAAGATATCATTTCATTTATAGATCAACACCTCAATGAAAAGGCTGTTCTGTTTGGCAAAACAGTTTTAATTACAGCCGGGCCTACCTATGAGCCATTGGACCCTGTGCGATTTATTGGGAACCATTCTACTGGGCTGATGGGATTTGCCCTTGCTGAGAGAGCGTACGAATTTGGGGCTAAAGTTATACTTATCACCGGCCCAACTAATTTAAGGATAGAAGGAAAGTCTGTTGAGGTAATACGAGTTTTTACAGCGGAGGAAATGTATGCGAAAGCACACGAATTTTATAAAGACTGTGATATCGCCATATGCGCCGCAGCTGTATCGGATTACAGACCAGAATTAGTAGCAACGCAAAAGATTAAAAAAGATTCTAATAGCCTTAATCTTAAATTAATTAAGAATCGGGATATTTTATTATCACTTGGAAAATCTAAGCGTAATCAAATCCTTATTGGCTTTGCCCTGGAAACAGAAAATGGTGTGGAAAATGCCAAAATAAAGTTGCAAAAGAAAAACCTTGATGGGATTGTGCTCAACTCTTTAGAGGATAATGGAGCAGGATTCGGTACAAAGACCAATAAAATAACTTTTATAGATAAGAATTTAAAGATAAAATCGTTTGCTTTAAAAGATAAGATAGATGTCGCTTTAGATATTCTTCAAGAAATTATCCATTTAGTATATGCGTAGCCTTCTCTGTGTCTTTTTTGGCATTTTTATTTTGATGAGCCTTCAGGCCCAAGAATTAAATTGTTCTATAACGGTAAATGCCGATCAGGTTAATCAAACAAATCAACAAATTTTTAGAACTTTAGAGCGTTCGCTAAATGACTTTGTAAACAAAAGCCAATGGACTAACAGGATTTACCAAGAAAATGAAAAGGTAAATGCTCGGATGTTTATTACCGTTACGGAGTTTAATTCCAATCGATTTAAGGCTAATATACAGATACAGTCTACAAGGCCTGTATATAATACCTCCTACGAGAGTTCAGTATTTAATTATAAGGACAACCAGTTTAATTTTGAATATATAGAGTTCCAACCCTTGGTTTATAATCCAAATGTTTTTGATTCTAATTTAGTAGGGGTAATTTCTTTTTATGTATATATTCTTTTAGGAATAGATGCTGATACCTTTTCCTTGGAAGGGGGAAACAGATTCTATGATCAGGCACAGCAAATTGTAACAGCAGCCCAAGGTAGTAATTGGACTGGTTGGAGTCAGTCCACTACAGAAAATAAAACTCGATTTGTTTTAATTGATAATCTACTTTCTAATACGTTTAGGGAATATCGCATAGCCATGTATAACTATCACAGAAAGGGCTTGGATATTTTGGCAGATAATAACAGTACGGGAAAGCAAGTGATTGCAGGCTCTATGCGACTTTTTGAGACAATGATGCAGAGAAGACCTAATGCCCTTCTTATCCAGACCTTTTTTGACGCTAAATCTGAGGAAATTCAGAATATCTTCTCCGACGGTCCAAAAGTAGATATCGTTTCTTTAAAAGAGACGCTAAATAAAGTTGCACCTTTTTATTCCTCCACTTGGAATGAAATTACGTATTAGCTTTTACGCTCCGCTAATATTGATTTATATTTACAGCACGTATTTTAGCTAAAGACAGTGCTTCTAGAATTATCCATAAAAAATTACGCATTAATCGAAGATCTTAAAGTGTCCTTTAAGGAAGGTCTTACGGCTATTACCGGCGAAACCGGTGCCGGAAAATCTATTCTTTTGGGAGGATTGTCATTAGTTCTTGGGAAAAGAGCAGATCGGACATCCTTAAGAAATGCCGACAGTAAGTGTGTGATTGAGGCAACATTTGATCTTAGTAAGTATCAAATACAGTCGTATTTTGAGACTCATGATTTAGTATACGATACACAAACAATTATCCGAAGAGAAATTCATCCAAGTGGTAAGTCGAGAGCATTCATAAATGATTCACCGGTAACCCTTGACGTTTTATCCCCCCTGGGGAATAACCTCATTGATATCCATTCGCAGCATCAGACTTTGCAACTAACAGAACAAGATTTTCAATTAAGGGTTCTGGATTCTTTTGCAAATAATTCTGCACTATTAAATGAATACCAGGAGAAATTAGGCTTTTTTAAAAAGAAAACGGATAGACTAAATAAACTTCTGGATTCTCAGAAAAAGTTTTATAAGGAACGGGATTATAATAGTTTTCTTCTTAATGAACTAGAAGAATTAGCCTTGGAGCCTGGATTACAAACAAGTTTGGAGGAAGAACAGCAGCAACTGGCAAACGCGGAGGGTATTATTGAGAGCTTGTCTAGGGGGAATCAAATGCTTTCAGATGACAATTCTGGGCTGTTGAACCTGCTTCAAGAACTAAACCAAATCACCTCTAAATTAAGCAGTATTGGTGCTAAGTACGGCGAGCTTAATGATCGAATTTCCTCTGTATTCATAGAACTTAGAGATATATCCGATGAGATGCTTTCTCTTCAGGAGGACATTGTTACTGATCCTGAAAAATTAGATCTGGTTAATCAAAGCCTGCAGAAATTATACGATTTGCTGCGAAAACATGATACAGATAGTGTACAAGGCTTACTTGAAATCAAAAATGATCTGAGAAGTAGGCTGGAAACTAGTGAACATCTAGATGCCGAAATTATAAGCAATCAAGAAGAGGTTGAAAGCCTTATAAAGGAACTTCAGAAACTTGGATCTAGTTTAACAACCAGGCGATTAGATGCCATACCTGAGTTAACGTCTAAATTAGAAGCCTCTTTAAAAACTCTAAGCTTGCCCAATGCTTCGTTCAAAATAGAATTGCGACAAGGAGATGCGTTTATGAATACAGGACAGGACAGCCTTCAGTTTTTGTTTTCAGCTAATATGGGATCCGAGTATTTGCCGATAAAGAAAGTTGCTTCTGGTGGAGAATTATCTAGAATAATGTTAACGATTAAAGCCATATTGGCTTCCTATTCTCAGTTGCCAACGCTAATTTTCGATGAAATTGACAGTGGGGTGTCTGGCGAGATTTCGAACAGGATGGGTGATATTATGTCGGATATGAGCAGAAATATGCAGGTATTTGTTATTACACATTTACCACAGGTTGCTTCCAAAGGCGATAGGCAATTCAAGGTTTTTAAAACAGATGAAAACAACAGGACCAAGACACAAATGAAAGAATTGAATATGAATGAGCGCATCGTGGAATTAGCAGAAATGCTTGGAGGGAAGGAATTATCGGATTCTGCTTTGGCGCATGCCAGACAATTGTTGAATTAAAAGACAATTATATTCTCTCTTACGCAAGTTACTTGTTGCGCTATTCTATTGCTATTCATTTCTGCGTTATACTTTTTTAAATATCTTTGGTCTAGAATTAATCCAAACTAATACAAAATGACTTATAATTTACTAAAGGGGAAGAGGGGAATTATTTTTGGTGCCTTAGATGAAAACTCCATCGCTTGGAAAACCGCTGAGAGGGTACACGCCGAAGGTGGGACTTTTGTTTTGACTAATGCTCCTATTGCTATGCGAATGGGGCAAATAAAGACTTTGGCCGAGAAAACGGGATCTGAGATAATTCCAGCGGATGCCACCAATGAAGAAGATCTTGCAAATCTGGTAGCTAAAGCTACCGAAATTCTGGGTGGTAAACTGGATTTTGTACTTCACTCTATTGGAATGTCTGTAAATGTTAGAAAAGGAAGGGCTTATACAGATGAGAAATATGATTTTACGACCAAGGGCTGGGACGTTTCTGCACTTTCTTTCCACAAAGTTATGCAGAGCTTGTATAAGGCAGACGCCATGAATTCTTGGGGAAGTATTGTAGCACTAACCTATATGGCGGCTCAGAGAACATTTCCCGATTATAACGATATGGCAGATAATAAAGCTTATCTGGAGTCTGTGGCTCGTAGTTTTGGTTACTTCTTTGGTAAAGAAAAACAGGTTAGAGTTAATACGATTTCACAATCACCAACTCCGACTACAGCCGGACAAGGGGTTAAAGGCTTTGACGCATTTATAAACTACGCAGAAAAAATGTCTCCTTTAGGAAACGCTACTGCACAAGAGTGTGCAGATTATACAGTGTCCTTATTTTCGGATTTAACCAGAAAGGTGACCATGCAAAACCTGTTTCACGACGGAGGGTTCTCTAATACTGGTGTAAGTCAGGATGTGATTGAGCATTTTGAGTAAATAGATATTTTAAAAATTTTAAAAGCCATCTTGCCAGGGATGGCTTTTATATTAAACACTTATGGTCCTCTTTTTTTCTATAATTATTCCGGTTTTCAATAGGCCAGAAGAAATACATGAACTCTTAGAAAGCCTAACCTCCCTTGGGTATAAAGAAGCTTTTGAAATATTGATTATTGAGGATGGTTCCAATATGCCGGCAGCCGATGTGGTGCAAAAGTTTCAAAAACAATTGCCAGTTAAATATATTGCTAAAAACAATACAGGTCCTGGAGACTCGAGAAACTTTGGAATGGCAAAGGCCTCTGGTAACTATTTTATTCTTTTAGATTCCGATTGCCTGGTGCCTCCTAACTATTTATCGGTAGTGGCGAATTCTTTAGCCCAGAACTATGTTGATTGTTTTGGTGGGCCAGATGCCGCGCACAGCTCGTTTTCTCAGGTCCAAAAGGCGATAAACTATGCCATGACCTCATTTATCACCACAGGAGGAATCAGAGGTCGAAAAAAGGCTGTGAACGAGTTTCAGCCTCGAAGCTTTAATATGGGATTATCCAAAAAAGCCTTCGATATTTCCGGTGGCTTCGGAAATATACATCCTGGCGAAGATCCGGACCTCAGCCTGCGTTTAAAAAAAGCAGGACTAGGGAGTAAATTGATTCCTGAGGCCATAGTTTTTCATAAAAGACGTATCGACTTTAGTAAATTCTACCTTCAAGTAAAAAAGTTTGGTAAGGTCCGACCAATACTGAATAAATGGCATCCGGATTCTGCGAAAATCACTTACTGGTTTCCAACTTTATTCACTTTGGGATTTCTTTTAACGAGTGTAGGTTTACTATGGAACTTAGACCTGGCTAAGGCTTTTCTTATTTTTTATTTGGTTTATTTCCTTTTCATTTTTTTCGATTCCTCAAAAAAGAATAAAAGCGCTTTAGTAGGTCTTTTGGCTATTTTGGCTACGGCAATACAGTTTTATGGCTATGGTCTTGGTTTTTTAAAATCGATAATCTTGATTACTTTTAGTAAAAAGCCTCCTAGAGTTTTGTTCCCAGAATTGTTTTTTGAAAACAGATAACATGGTAAAAGATCACAAACGAAGTAATAACAAAAGGAAAATCAACATTTTTCTAATATTTCTATTGTGCTCTTTTTTAGCATGGTTGGTAAGTAAGCTTTCAGAGTCTTATACTTCCACAGTTAGCTTTAATCTGACTTATGTAAATGCTCCCGATACGCTCGTCTTTGCGGGGGCTTCCTTTAATGAAATAGATGCAAGACTGGAGGCAAATGGTTTTCAATTGCTTCGGAATAACTTTTATGAAAAAGAACTAAAAATAGACCTTTCAAATCTGCGTAATGATCAAGAAGGCTATTATTTAACCAGGACAGACTATAGAAAGCAATTAGAGAAACAGGTGTCAGGTACCATGAATCTATTAGAGTTAAACGGAGATACCTTATTCATTAAACTTTACAGTATTAGTGAGAAGGAGGTTGGTATAGTACCCAGTGTTAATTTAAGCCCTGCTCAGAACTATATTATCGATGGGGAAATAGAAGTAGAGCCTTCCGTGGTAACCATTAAAGGACCAAGAGATGAAATAAACCGTATTTCCAGTATTTCTACTGAGGAAATAATTAGAGAGCAGCTGACCGATAATTTTTCTATCCATACGGAACTAATAATGCCGGAGGAATTAAAAAATAGTGTTCTGTCTCAAAACTCTATAAGAATATCAGGAAAGGTTTATCGTTTTTCGGAAAAAGTTCTTGAAGTCCCGATAGTCGTAATTAATATTCCGGAAGGAACAGAGATAAGCACATTTCCAAGTTCTGTCAGTGTTTTATGCAAGGCCAAAGTTGATGCACTCAAGGAATTAGTAGCTGCAGATATACCTCTTATTGCAGATTTTAGAGAAAGAAATATGGCAGAATCTTTACTTAACCTTAAAATAGCGGAATTGCCTGAAGGGGTATACGATATACAACTGCTTAAAACTGAAGTAGAATTTATTCTAAAAAGACCATGACTTACGTGGGTCTTACCGGAGGCATAGGAAGTGGAAAGTCTACTGTTGCCAGTTTTTTTGCCGACTTAGGTGTTCCTGTTTATAATTCAGATGAGCGAGCGAAATTGCTTATGAATACATCCGAGAGCTTAAAAAGGAATATTAAGAAACTTCTGGGCACTAATGCCTATAAGAGTGAAACATTAGACAAAACCTATGTTGCGGAACAGGTTTTTGGGGATAATGCCTTATTGCAAAAACTAAATAAACTGGTACATCCTGCGGTAAAGAAAGACTTTTATGAATGGGCTCAGGAACAAACATCACCCTACGTTATACAAGAAGCCGCCATACTTTTTGAAAACGGATCTTATGTAAATTATAACAAGATGATCCTTGTAAAGGCCCCTGAAATGGAGCGTATTAGAAGAGTTGCCGCCAGGGATAAAACAACTACGGATCAGATATTAGATCGAATGAAAACACAATGGGAGGACGACAGAAAGATTCCTTTAGCCGATTATGTTATTGAAAATATTAATCTAGAAGAAACGCAAAATAGTGTTAAGAAGATTCACGAAGATCTTTTAAAATCAATTAGTTAAGTCCTTTTTTTAACATTTTTGTTAAGGTTTGGTTAAACACACAAACTTCTAAATGTTAAATTTCTAATTTTACCCAAACGATGAATAAGAGGTTATTTGTAAGTCTGGTGATCTTGATGAGTCTCTCTCTTATTGGGATCATCTCAGTGCAACTCTATTGGATAAAGAGTTCTGTAGAGGATAAGGAAGAACAGTTTTCTAATGCCATTTCTCAGGTCTTAACTAAGGTTACGGACAAGATTGAGGATAGGGAAATGGACGATTATTCAGACCGTTTTTTGAATTTAAAGGATAGTGTGGGAGAATTTAAAAGTTCTCATTTAAGCAACATCTTTTTTATAGATCGTGATCTTAACTCTAATGAAATACTCTTTTATTCCCATGGGATACTAGAAGAAGATTACAATATAGCATCTACGTTCTTTGACAATGGCAATGGTAATGATTCTACGTCCATAAAAAACTATACCAGTAAGAGAACTAAAACGGTATATAAAGAAGAATTTGGTTTAGATGGTAAAAGCTACAAGTTAAATCCTATTCAAAAACTTGAAAAAGTTGGAGGTCTGTCTTCAATTGACAAGGCCATGTTTGATGATGTATATAGGGTATACGCAGAAAAAGTTCCTATACACAAGCGGGTTACAAGACAGGAAATTGAGCTTCTATTAGACAGAGAACTTGAAAATAGAGGAATGAATATAGACTATGAGTACGGGGTTTATAGTAAAGGTCTTCCAACAAAAGTGAAGTCACCAAAGTTCAAGTTTGGAAAGTCGACCATTTATAAAGCTCCATTTTTCAGGGATAGTGAAGGAAATAGTAATTTTTCACTTTTAATTAATTTCCCTAAAAAGAAGAAGTTTTTGCTTCAATCTATTCTTGGAATGGCTATTCTATCTTTGGTTTTCACCTTGATTATCGTAATAGCTTATTCCGGGGCAATATATCAACTGATAAAACAAAAACAGATTTCTGAAATAAAGTCCGACTTTATTAATAATATGACGCATGAGTTTAAGACTCCCATAGCAACCATCAATTTGGCCGTAGAAGCAATCAAAAACCCAAAAATAATTGGAGATTCGGAAAAAGTACAGCGCTATTTGCAGATGATACGTGAAGAGAACAAGCGAATGCATGCACAGGTAGAAAATGTTTTGCGAATATCTAAACTGGAAAAAAATCAGCTGGATATTAGTAAGGATAGAGTAGATGTTCACGACATTATTACCAAGGCAATTACCCACGTGCAATTAATTGTAAATGATAGAGGAGGGTATATTAAAACACATTTAAATGCAGTTAGGTCAGAAGTTTTGGCTAATGAGATGCATTTTGGAAATGTCATTGTGAATATTTTGGACAATGCGGTAAAGTATTCTCCAAATGAACCAAAAATTGATGTATTTACTGAAGTAGTAAATAATTTTATTGTCATTGAAATAAGAGACCAGGGAGCAGGAATGAGCAGGGCTGTTTTGAAAAAAGTTTTTGAAAAGTTTTATAGAGAACATACCGGAGATATACATAATGTAAAAGGACATGGTTTAGGCCTGGCCTACGTAAAAAAAATAGTAGAAGATCATCAAGGGGAGGTTTACGCAGAAAGCGAAAAAGACAAAGGAAGTAGCTTTTATCTTAAACTACCATTAATCTAACGAATTATGGAAACAATAAACAAAAAAATACTTTTAGTAGAAGACGATCCTAATTTTGGTATTGTTTTAAAGGACTACTTATCCATGAATGATTTTGACGTCACTTTGGCCAAAAATGGTATGGAAGGTTTTGAAAAGTTCAAAAAGGACAATTATGACATTTGTATTCTAGATGTTATGATGCCTTACAAAGATGGTTTTACCCTGGCTAAAGAAATTAGGGAGAAAAATGAAAATGTTCCGATAGTTTTTCTGACCGCCAAAACCATGAAAGAAGATGTCTTAAAAGGGTATAAGGCCGGAGCGGATGACTATCTTAACAAGCCATTTGATTCCGAAGTTTTACTAATGAAACTTAGAGCAATTCTTCAAAGAAAAGCATCTAACACATTGGCAGACAGCAAACAATTTGAATTTACAATAGGAAATTTCCATTTGAACTCAAAACTGCGTTTTCTTAAGTATAAAGAGGAGGAGCCCATTAAACTTTCTCCTAAGGAGAATGAGCTTCTAAGACTTTTAGCACTTCATGAAAACGACCTGATGCCTAGGGAATTAGCCTTGACCAAGATATGGAGAGACGATAATTATTTTACTTCCAGAAGTATGGATGTTTATATTGCCAAACTTCGTAAGTACTTAAAGCGAGACGACGTAGTAGAAATACTCAATATACACGGTGAAGGTTTTAGATTAGTAGTAAAATCTTAAACGGAGCTTAGATATTAGCATTAAAAAGCATCCTTTTATAGGATGCTTTTTAATTTAAGCTTTTAGCTCTAACAATATTTTTGCCACCATTTCCTCGGGAGTTTGACTAATAGAGATATTTAGCGCATTTACGGGTGGTTCTAGGGTTTTGAATTGCGATTCTAAAAGGGTAGAGGGCATAAAATGATCTTTTCTCTTTTTCATTCGCAACCAAATCTCATCAAAGCTACCATCTAGAAATACCCATTTTGTTATGTCTTCGATGTTTTGTTCTAACAGATTCCTATAAGTTTTTTTTAAAGCTGAACAACCGATTATCGCCCCATTTTCTTTATGGTCTATAGCAAGGGCATTAAGCTTTTCAAGCCAGCCAATTCGATCTGCATCGGTCAGTGGTACTCCTGATGCCATTTTTTTTACATTTTCTTTTGGATGAAAGTCATCTGCATCAAAAAAAGGAAGTTGTAATTTGTCGGCAAGCATACTGCCGACAGTACTCTTTCCACAACCAGATACCCCTATGATATACACTATATTGCCTACTATTTTCATCTGTTGCTTCCTGAAATTTTTGAGTCAATTGTCTCGATAATGCTATTTATATCCGTTTTATGATCAAACCAAAGAGCATTAGGATCTTTCTTAAACCAATTTAGCTGTCTTTTCGCAAATCGTCTTGTATTTTTCTTTATTTCTTCTATGGCCGTTTCCTTGTTGAAGCTTCCATCGAAAAAGTGGAATATCTCTTTGTAACCAACCGTCTGAAGGGCGTTTAGTTTTCGATATGCGAGTAGGCCTTCAACTTCTTGAAACAAACCCATCTTTACCATTTTATCAACCCTAGAATTAATCCTTTCGTATATAACATCTCTTTCTGCCTTAAGTCCCACCAAAACAGTCTTAAAAGACCGTTCTTTACGTTCAGGAGTTAAATAGGACGAATAGGGTTTGCCAGTTCCCAAACATATTTCTAGCGCCCTAATAATTCTTTGTGGATTTTGCAGATCTACCTTGTCATAGTAGGTCGGATCCTTCGCTTTTAACTCATTTTGTAGATACTCTATACCTTGTTCTTTAAATACCTTATTTAGTTTATTTCTAATATTCTTATCAACCTCTGGAAAACTGTTTAAGCCGTAAAGTACGGCATTGATATACAAACCGCTTCCACCCACAAGGATAACTATATCGTGTTTAGCAAACAATTTATGTAAGAGTTCTATACAGTCTTTTTCAAAATCCCCAACGGTGTAAAAGTCTTCGACACTCTTATGATGAATAAAATAGTGCTTAACTGACTTAAGTTCTTTTTGAGACGGGACAGCGGTACCAATGCTCATTTCTTGATAAAACTGCCTGGAATCTGCACTTAATATTACCGTATTATAGTATTCTGCCAAGGAAATAGCTAAACGCGTCTTACCAATTGCCGTAGGACCTACAATCGTTAACAGATTTTTTTTCATTTTAAAGAACTTCCACAGTTATAGCAGTGCTTTGCATTGTTTTGGTGCCCTTCAACTCCACAAGAGGCACATACCATAGGGCTTTCTTCTTTGATGGTGTTTCTTCCTTTGGCAATTTCAACTGTAACAATTCCAGTCGGAACAGCGATGATTCCATACCCAATGATCATAATTAAGGTAGCAATAAACTGGCCTAGCCCTGTTTCCGGAGAAATATCTCCATAGCCCACGGTAGTAAGTGTAACAATGGTCCAATAAACACTGTGAGGAATACTATTAAACCCATGTTCTGGTCCTTCAATTAAATACATTATTGTCCCTAGTAATACAGAGACTACTAAGACAAAGAAAACGAAGATAAATATCTTGGTTCTGCTTGCATGCAATGCTCGCATAAGGTTATTAGACTCCCCTACATAACGAACCAATTTTAATATACGAAATACTCTTAGTAAGCGTAAAGCTCTAAAAGCAGTAATATACTGGGTCCCACCAACAAAAAAGGAAAGATACTTGGGAATTGTAGACAGAAGATCTACTATACCAAAAAAACTAAAAATATACTCTTTGGGCCTTCGTATGCAAACAAGTCGTAAGATATATTCGATTGAAAATAGGATGGTAACTACCCATTCGGAAATATCAAAAAAAGTATGATATTTTCCATCCATTGAAGGGATGCTTTCCAACATTACAATTAGGATACTATATAATATCACTACAAGCAGGATGATATCAAATAACTTACCTGCAGGAGTATGAGTCCCATAAATTATTTCATGAATTTTAAATCTCCAACCTTTTTTCGGTTCTATTTTTGGGTCTAACACTATAATTTGTTTAACTCTATAACCTCAAGTGCCTTTTTCTGCTTTAAATATCCTTCGATTATGGTTTTTGAACCTGCAGAAAAGGCCATGGGCGTAATAACAGATTCTAAGATATGAATATTATTTATTTGATGATTCAAATTGTAATAACCCAATCCAATAAAATGCCCATTCTTTACTAGGATTACACTGCGTTCGCCTATCTCCCTGCCCGTGTCTTTGATAATAAATGAGCTAGACGAATGGTCATAACCATTTAGTTGTATTGGTTTAATCCCCTTCGATTTATTAGTCTTTCTGGGCGTATTATTATATTTGGGCTTGTTTCTTTGAAGCTCCTCGTTCTCCTTTAAAAGGGCTACTAATTCACTGCCAGTTTTCTCAAAAGTAACTTTTCTTGTTTCCTTTTGCAGTTTTCTAGCTTTTTCACCATCCTGGATAAAATGCCTGTTTACTCGTTTTTTAAGATTACTACTTTTTCCTAAATAGATTATTTCCCCATCTTTATTATGCATATAATAGATGCCTACTTCAGATGGAATACTCTCTACGATATCTAATTGTCTGGCAGATAATTCTCCTAGAGTCTCTGCTCTGACGATCTCCTTGATAATGTTTTTGTCAGAATCTTTTGCGAGAAGTAATTTGAAAAGCATTAAAGTGGCAAGAGCGTCACCATTTGCTCTATGCCGGTCGCTTACAGGAATGCCCAAAGATCTGACCAATTTCCCTAAGCTGTGTGATTCCGCTTCTGGTATTAGTTTTTTAGAAAGGTCAACTGTGCAGAGGGT
The DNA here is from genome assembly GCF_029360665.1 of Eudoraea chungangensis. GTDB lineage: Bacteria > Bacteroidota > Bacteroidia > Flavobacteriales > Flavobacteriaceae > Eudoraea > Eudoraea chungangensis. The sequence goes on along the minus strand of NZ_JARDUB010000006.1, from coordinate 610,894 downwards.
TTTTCGCTCAAATTGATACCCAAGTCTTCGGAATTCAGTTCTCAATATTCTATAGTCGAATTGCGCATTGTGGGCCACAATTACTGTGTCTTTTGTTATTTCTACAATGCGTTTCGCTACTTCGTAAAATTTTGGGGCAGTACGTAACATTTTGTTATTTATCCCGGTGAGATTTACTACAAAGGGTTGGATTTCCTTCTCAGGATTAATTAGACTAATAAATTTATCTACTACATTATGGCCATCAAATTTGTGGATGGCGATCTCGGTTATGCCTTCTTCGTTAAATTTACCTCCTGTAGTTTCAATATCCAGTACGGTGTACATAGGTTGTTATATCTCGTTGCTTTAAAACAAGGATTAATAATTCCTTTGCCCAAATATACTACTTCCAATGCGGACCATAGTACTGCCTTCCTCGATAGCAATCTTATAATCAGCACTCATTCCCATGGATAAAACGCGAAGATTTTCGTTTTTTTCTCTTATTTGGTCAAAGAGCCTTTTCAAGTATTTAAATTCTGATCGTATTGTATTTGTCTCATCTGTATAAGTGGCCATCCCCATTAATCCCGTAATTCTTATATTTTTTAATTCTAAGTTAGTTATGTCTTTTAGCACTGCCATTAAACCTTCCTCTGAAAGACCAAACTTCGAGTCTTCTTTGGCTATATGGACTTGCAGTAAACAGTCTATTACTCGTTGGTTTTTTAGTCCTTGCTTGTTTATTTCTTTAAGTAGTTTAAGACTGTCTACTCCATGAATTAACGAAACAAAAGGCGCCATATATTTTACTTTGTTGGTTTGCACATGTCCTATCATATGCCACCTAATATCCTTGGGTAAATTTTCCCATTTGGATACCATTTCCTGCACCTTATTCTCTCCAAAAATTCTTTGACCTGTTTCATAGGCCTCCATTATCTCTTCTTTAGACTTAGTCTTGGAAACGGCAACAAGGATAGTCTTTCCAGGCAAGCTCTTATGTATTCTTTCTAAATTAGCTTTTATTGACAAGGGCACTTAATTTACTATTTATTATTCTAACTCTTATTAAACCTATATGAACAATGGCCTACAACTTATAGATGGTCAGACCACTTTTTAATTTTGGTTCAATATAGGAACTCTTAGGTGGCATTACCAATCCTTCATCTGCAATATTCTTTATCTCCTCAACGGTAAGAGGGAGAAGACTAAATCCTACCTTAAATTTTCCTGCGTCTATTTTTCTCTTCATCTGCTCTACGTTATTCTTCCCAAATCCATATTTAATTCGTTTGTCATTCCGTAAATCTTTTATGCCCAAAATAGGTTTTAATATAGACATATAAAGTATTTGTGTGTCTAATTTACTCAGGGCATCTGTGAATGAAAAGTTTTCTGTTTTTAAATGCAGTGCATAAAACTGACCATCTAAATACATGCTAAAATGGTCTTTAGACTTAGGTTTATATACTTCGCTACCTTTGGGATAAATTGTAAAGTCTTTCTCCAGTTCTTTTAAAAATAAATCTTTGGAAAGACCATTAAGGTCGCGTACCATTCTATTAAACTCATATATTCTCACTTCAGTTTCGGCCAACAGATAACTCATGATATAATTATACGCCTCTGTACCATCATGATTATCGTTTTTTCTTTTGCGCCTTAAGGAAAATCTACTTGTAGAGGCGCTTCTGTGATGCCCATCGCCTATGTAAAAAGAGTCAACCTTACCGAAATGTTGTTTTAGAAGATTTATGGTTTGTATATCAGATATTTTCCACATTGTATGGATAGTACCGTCGGCTGATTGAAAATGATATTCGGGAGTTTTTATTGATTCAGCTACAATAATCTCGTTAATTTCCGGCCGGTCTTTATATAGCATTAAAACAGGCTCAGCTTTAAAGCCTACAACCTCTAAATAGTTTGCAAAGAGCTTCTCCCTTTTCTCAATAGTATTTTCATGTATTTTAATGATAGAGTTTCTGTATTCTTCAGCCTGAGTAGCGCATAAAATGCCACAACTACTATAATTTTGCTTTTCTAATTTATACAGGTAGAGACTGGGTTCGGAATCTTCAATAAGAATACCCCGATTTATGAAATCCAGATACTTTTCCCGAATTTTTTTATATTTTTTTTTGGGTTTCCATTTTTCTTTTGAACGGAAGTCAGGTAGTATTATCTGCAGAAAAGAATCCTTATTCTTTGTAAGTATTTCCTGTTGCTCTTCCTTTGAATAGGTCTCCAGGGAATCGGTAACGACCGACGAAACTTTTTCTGGACTAGGTCGAATGGCTCTAAAAGGTTTTATATATGCCATATGTTAGCGGCTAAATTGTGAAGCAATTTTTTCAGCCTTCCGACTTGTGGAATAGTCATAAAAACCTTCTCCGGATTTTATCCCAAGTTTTCCGGCAACCACCATATTCACCAGCAAGGGGCAAGGTGCGTATTTTGGATTTTTAAAACCATCATACAAAACTTCAAGTATAGAAAGACATACATCCAGACCTATAAAATCGGCTAATTGAAGCGGACCCATGGGATGTGCCATTCCTAACTTCATCACGGTGTCTATTTCGGCAACCCCGGCAACCCCATGAAAGAGAGTTTCAATAGCCTCATTAATCATTGGCATTAATATTCTATTCGCAACAAATCCAGGGTAGTCATTAACTTCGGTTGGTATTTTTCCGATCTTCTTGGAAAGACTAAGAATAGAATTCGTAGTTGCTGAACTGGTGCTGTACCCATTGATAACTTCCACTAGCTTCATGAGTGGAACAGGGTTCATAAAGTGCATCCCAATAACCTTGCCTGGCCTTTTGGTTGCGGAGGCAATTTTTGTAATGGAAATAGATGAAGTATTCGTCGCCAAAATAGTGTGCTCAGGGCAAATTTCATCTAACTCTTTGAATATAGAAAGTTTAAGCTCATAATTTTCAGTGGCGGCTTCAACAACCAGATCTGCCTTGGAGACACCTTCCTCTATGGAGGTAGAGGTAGTTATGCGATCTAAAGTTTGGGTTTTATCAATAGCCTGTATTTTTTCCTTATCAATCAATCTGCTGAGGTTCTTGGAAATTGTCGCTATTCCTTTTTCTAACGCAGCAGCAGAGATATCCGTCAGTATCACTGAATATCCGTTTTGGGCAAATACATGGGCTATGCCATTGCCCATAGTACCAGCTCCAATTACAGTTATATTATTCATTACTTAAACTAATTTACTTATTGATAGATTTTAGAATTGAGACGTTTATTCAAAGGCATCAATGATTTTGAGGGCAACTTCAAGAGCTTTGCCGCCCTCTGCCAAAGTCACCCTCGGCAAGGAATTGTTATTAATTGCAAATGCAAAAGATTCTAATTCGTCCTGAATTGCATTATTTGCGAGTATTTCGGGATTCTCGAAATAGATTTGCTTTTTTTCTCCCTCGGCATTTTGTAATACCATATCAAAAGCACCTGTTTCCTCGGGTGCATCTTTCATTTTTACCACCTCTACTTTCTTTTCTAAAAAATCCACAGAGATGTACGCATCTCGTTGAAAAAATCTAGATTTACGCATACTTTTGAGAGATATTCTACTCGCTGTTAGATTGGCTACACATCCATTTTTGAATTCTATTCGGGCGTTTGCAATGTCGGGAGATTTACTAATCACGGATACTCCACTAGCCATAATATTGCTTACTTCTGAGTCTACCACACTTAGAATGATGTCGATATCATGTATCATTAAATCCAACACTACCGGAACATCAGTGCCTCTGGGATTAAATTCTGCCAGCCGATGTGTTTCAATAAACATCGGATTACGCACCATTTTTTTTACTGCCGTAAACGCCGGGTTGAAGCGTTCTACATGTCCAACCTGTCCTTTTACCTTATGCTTTTTTGCAATATCAATAAGTTCAACTGCTTCATCCAGTGTATGGGTAATTGGTTTTTCTATAAAGACATGCTTTCCTTTCATCATTGCGCGCTTGGCACATTCAAAATGCGAAAGAGTAGGCGTTACTATATCTACAACTTCTACGGCATCTATGAGTTTTCCGATGTTATCGTAATAGGTATAACCAAATTCAGCTGCTACTTTTTGTCCATGTATGGCATCTGGGTCGTAAAAACCTATTAAATCGTAGTCTTTCGATTCTGCTAGCAGACGCAGATGAATTTTTCCTAAATGTCCTGCGCCTAGGACTCCTACTTTGAGCATATATTTTAGTTTTGTCAAAAATAAGGAGATTAATTTTAAATTAATGAAATCAATTAGCCCTAAATCTTGGGGATATTAAATTGTATTTTTCTAAATTTAGCCGAAGAAAAAAATCCATTGAAAGACACGTTTAAGCACAAGGGTATGCGTAATAAGCTTGTAGAAACTATTACAAGCAAAGGCATTCAAGATAAGAGGGTTTTAGAAGCCATTAGAAATGTTCCAAGACATATGTTTATGGACAGCAGTTTTGAGGGGCATGCCTATCAAGATAAGGCTTTTCCTATAGCTGCCGAACAGACTATCTCACAACCCTATACCGTGGCTTTTCAAACCGAATTATTAAAGGCAGCTCCTGGAAGTAAGGTTTTGGAAATCGGAACGGGAAGTGGATACCAGGCTGCGGTATTACTCTTTATGAAGTTCAAGGTCTATACTATTGAAAGGCAGTTAGAACTCTTCAAAAAAACATCGTTGTTTTTTAAGAAAATGGGATATCGCCCCAAAAAATTTATTTTCGGTGACGGCTACAAAGGAATGCCGGAAGAAGCTCCTTTTGATGCGATTCTGGTTACAGCAGGCGCTCCGTCTATTCCTAAGGCGTTGTTGTCTCAATTGAAAGTAGGGGGTAGATTGGTGATTCCTGTAGGGGAAGAAAGTCAGATTATGACGGTCGTAATTCGAAAATCAGATAAAGAATTCGAACGAGAGGAATTCGGATCTTTTAAATTTGTACCGCTTTTAGAAAATAAAAACTAAAGGGCTTAGTTATTAAAGCTTTTTTTTATCCTGGCTAGATCGCGCTTATTGTCCCGATCTTTGATCACCTCTCTTTTGTCGTATAGTTTTTTTCCTTTTGCAAGTACTATTTTAAGTTTAGCTAATCCTTTAGAATTTATGAAAAGATTTAGAGGTATAATGGTTAACCCAGTATTCTGAACCTCTTTAAGTAGCTTCTTAAGTTCCCTTTTGTGTAAAAGAAGTTTTCTAGCGGCTTTGGGCAAATGATTAAAATGAGTGGCATGCGAATATTCTTGCACTGTCATATTTATTACCAACAATTCTCCCTTTTCATTAAACTCGCAGAAACTTTCAGATATAGAAGCTTTGCCAGCTCTTATGGCCTTAATTTCTGTACCTTTGAGCACAATACCTGCGGTGTAAGTGTCCAGAAATTCATATTCAAAACGGGCCTTCTTATTTTTAATATTAACATCTTTCTGCATTAGGCAAAAGTAATAACAAATGGAGAATCAGAAAGAGGTTATGGAAATTTTAGTGCAGATATTGTAAGGAAGAGCCTTGTTTTTCGATAATGGTTTAAAATATTAAAAATGTATAGATACATAATACTTGCTATGAGCTCTTTATTTCTCTCCTGTAAAGAAGCGAGTGTAAATAAACTAACAGCACAACAAATTATTGATAAATCTATTGAAGCATCCGGAGGCCACTTGCTTAGCCAAAGTGAAGTATCTTTTGTTTTTAGAAATGTTCTATACAAACGAAGTAGAAGTAAAAGAGGTAAGGTGCTAGAAAGGATTTTTATAAGGGACAGTAATCAAATAAGGGATGTTTATTCGCCCAGAGGTTTTGAAAGATATGTAAATAATGAATTAGTAAGTCTGGCCGATTCTACAGCTAGAAAGTATCAAAATTCGATAAATTCGGTCCACTATTTCGCTTACTTGCCAGAAGGATTAAACGATAAAGCGGTGATTAAGAAATTGCTAGGGGAGACCCAGATAGAAGAGACCTATTATTATGTTGTGGAGGTGACGTTTAATGAAGAGGATGGAGGAGATGATTTTGATGATGTTTATTTGTATTGGTTTAATAAAGAGAATTTTAAGGTTGATTACTTAGCCTATCAGTTTAGTGTTAATGATGGAGGAGTTCGTTTTAGAGAAGCTTATAACGAAAGGGTTATTAATGGTATTAGGTTTGTAGATTATAGGAATTATGGTGAAGACGGAGAGGTTTCTGTATTCGAGGTTGAAGAAAAATTCATACAACAAAGAATTCCATTAAAATCTTCAATTATTTTGGAAGATATAAAGGTTAGTCCGGACAGTTACAATTAAAATGTAAACGCTGACTGCTTACTTTATTACCTGTAATCTGTACAATAAATAAACTTCCATTATCATAATCATCCATGGGCGGATATGCTTCTTCCCCAAGGACTTTATTCACAAATTCGGGCGTGCTATTACTGTGGCCAACTACCAAAACGTTTTGTCCGAGGTGATTGTTTTTAAATTGAACGATGTCTACCGTTTCTGCGTCGTAGTAAGTAACGTTTAAATCTTGTTTTACAGCCGATGGCGCTGCTGTCATGGCAGTTCTTTCGTAGTCTGTAGTATAAATAGCATCTAAGGAAACGTCTTGTAGTATTTCAGCCCAATGCATGGCTCTTCCCAGGCCTTTCTGATTAAGTTCTGGGTCTATATTACCGAGATCTGATCTATCTTTTTCGGCATGTCTAATAAAGTAGAACGTAGAGACAATAGCTTCTGGTGTTTCAACAGCACTTTGTTCTTCTTTACAAGAGATAAAACAAAGTATTAATGAAGTAAATAATAAAAGTTTAAATGTTTTCATAATCGGTTGGTTTGATTATTTTTGTCGGCATGCTCTTATGTAACTGCATTTCGGTGAAATTAGTATGTTAAACCCACGTTTTTTCCTAGTTTATGCTCAAAAAAAACCTCCTTATTTGTTTGGTTTTCACCGTGTTTATTGTAAAAGCACAGGAGCCTAATCTTCCTACGGATTTTAGACAGCATAACCTCACACAATTTAATAGTAGTTTACTAAGTCCGGTTTTTTCATTAGACCGGAACGATCCACAGTCCGTTGCCTTATGGACCAGATGGCAGTGGCAGTCTATTGATGCAGACCCTACTACCGTCTTTTTTAACTATACCAGAAAGTTAAATAATGAATCTGCTATCGGCGCAGGTTTTATTCAGAATAATACAGGCGTATTTGTAAATACCGGGGGAATTCTTAATTATGCCTATAACTTTGAGCTCAACTCTTCTACCTTTATTGCAGTTGGGGTAAACCTTATTGGTTATCAGAGAGAACTAGCCGATCCTTTTAATCAAAATCCTGATTTTGACTTTCCTCAATTTGAAGAAAGAAATAGCTTTATTTTACAGTTGGCACCTGCAGTACGATTACAATACAACACCTTAAGTTTTGGTATCGCAATGGAAAATATTGTAGACTACAACTTTACCGAGGAGGAAGGTCTTGCCAGTACTACCGGGAAAATATATACATTGTTAGGAAGTTATGATATTCCCTTAGGAACCTTAGACAATCCCATGACTTCGTACATTAGACCTTCTATATATTATAGGAGATTGCCAGAATTTAAAAATCAACTTGGGTTTAACGGGTATTATTCTCACCCAAAGTATTGGGGCCAGCTTGGTTTCAATAGCTTTTATGGTATTTCTGCGGGAGCTGGGGGCCGATTTTTTGAGAAGTTTTCATTCGGTGCTTTAATAGAATTTGGAACTGGCGGGGAATTAAAAGGAGAAGACCCAACGATAGAACTTGTTACTGCCTTTAGTTTTGGAGCGCAAGAATTTAAGTCGGAAGAGGTCCCGGAAGAAGAGCCAGCGGCTGTAGATGAACTTGAAGAAATTGAACAAAAAGAAGAGCAAGAGCGTATAGCTGCAGAACTAGCCCTTCAAGAAGCAGAACGAAAACAAGATTCGATAGCTGCAAGAGAGTCGGAACTATTGGCAAATCGGATGAGACAAGAAAGAGCAAATGATTCTATTGCCAAGGCAAACAAAGATGCGCAACTCGCAATAGAACAGCTGCGGGAGCAAAAAAGAAAAGATTCCATTAAAACTATTCAGCAAGAGCTATTAGCGGCACAGATCTTGCAAAAAGAGGAAAGGCGTCAAGATTCTATAAATGCCGTAAAAAAGGCTGAAGCCCTGGCAGAAGCACAGAAAATGGAGGAACGAAGACAAGATTCCATTAATAAAGCATTAGAAGAGCAACAGCTGGCAGAAACTCCAGAGCCCATTACCCCGGAGAAAGGGGAGAAATATGAAGAAGTTAAAACAGAGGATGGCTTAGCCCCAGGCTTCTATCTGATTGCCAATGTTTTTGGAACGAAAACCTATTACAATGCCTTTATGAAAAAGCTTACGGACCAGGGATTGAACCCTCAATCTTTCTATAGGACGAAAAATAAGTACAACTATGTCTATTTAAAACGTTACGATTCTATGGAAGAGGCTAGAAAGGCTAGAGACAGTAAATACGGAGGTAAATATCCAGATAAGACATGGATATTCCGAGTAATAGGGGAGTAAGTTATTTTGTAATTTCTTTTTGAATAAGCAGATCCAAATAGGCCACGGTGTTTATTAAATATTTCCTGTCATCACTCATTGTTGCCATAGCAATAGCTCCTTGTAACATGGTGTAAAGTTGTTTGGCAAACTGCAAAGGAGTTACGGGTAGTCTTAGCTCATTATTTTTAACACCATTTTCTAAAACTAAGGCAATTTTACCTTCGATAACACGGACGGTTTCAGCAGCAGCAGCTCTTAATAATCTATTGTTATGTTTAGCATCTATTCCCACATTTAAAACCGGGCACCCACCCATTTTAAAAGTGAAAACATCGTAATTCTTATAAAATTTAGTAAGCTGAAATAGTTTTTCTAAGGCAGTCCCTTCTATTTCCAACTGTTCATCAATGGCATTCAAAAGTTTATTGCTATTGTATTCAAAAGCAGATAAAGCCAAAGCTTCTTTGTTTTCAAAATTACCATATATCGCTCCCTTGGTTAAACCCGTTGCTTCTGTTAAATCATTCATGCTTGTACCGACATAACCTTGTCTGCTAAAAATAGGGGCAACAGTGTCAATAATGTATGCTGTTGTTTTTTCTGCTTTAGATGCCATATGAAATCCTTTTTAACGAAGATAAAAAAACTATATACTGTATGGTATTTAAAAACAAAAAAAACCTTCTCCTATTTCTAGGAGAAGGCTAAATGTATAATTCACTCGTTTTATTTAACCAATTCATTGTGATTTCTGAACACAAGTTCGTCGTCGAAGGAATCAATTAAGACAATACTCTCTGCGCTAATGTTACCACTCAAGAGCTCTTTAGACAAGCTATTCAGCACCTCTTTTTGGATAACTCTTTTAATAGGTCTGGCACCATATTGAGGATCAAACCCGCGTTCCGCTAAGAAACTTATGGCTTCATCTGTAGCGTCTATAGTAATGTGTTGCTTTTGCAATATCTTGCTCAATTGAGCTAATTGGAGTTTTACAATTTCCGTAATATCTTCCCTATTTAGCGGAGTGAACATAATTATATCGTCTATTCTATTTAGAAATTCCGGCCTAATCGTTTTTCTCAACAGTCCAAGGACTTCAATTCTAGCCGCATCCCCGGCCGTTTCTAAATCTGGAATATTCTCATATTTTTCCTGAATAATATGGCTTCCAATATTACTCGTCATTACGATAATAGTGTTCTTGAAATCTGCCACCCTACCTTTATTGTCTGTAAGTCTACCCTCGTCCAATACCTGCAATAATATATTAAAAGTATCGGGATGGGCTTTTTCAATTTCGTCTAATAGAATTACAGAATAAGGTTTTCTTCTTACGGCCTCAGTAAGTTGCCCTCCTTCATCATAGCCGACGTATCCTGGAGGTGCTCCAACTAGTCTGCTCACAGAATGTCTTTCTTGATACTCACTCATATCAATTCTTGTAAGCGCATTTTCATCGTCGAATAAATAACTAGCTAGGGTTTTAGCCAACTCTGTTTTTCCAACCCCGGTGGTACCAAGGAATAGGAAAGAGCCAATGGGTCGCTTTGCATCTTGTAAGCCAGCCCTGCTTCTTCTTATGGCGTCAGAAACCGCATTGATTGCCTCATCCTGTCCAATAACTCTCTGGTGCAAGACGCCTTCTAATTGAAGGAGTTTATCTCTTTCGCTTTGAAGCATTTTGGTAACAGGAATTCCAGTCCATTTTGCCACAACTTCCGCAATATCATCGGTGGTCACCTCTTCTTTGATTAACGTTCCTTTTTCTTGTTGGATGGACAATTCTTTTTGCAATACGTTTAAGGATTCTTGCGCATCTTTTATTTTTCCATAGCGTATTTCTGCTACGGTTCCATAATCCCCATTCCTTTCCGCTCTTTCTGCCTCCAGTTTATAGTTTTCAATATCCTGCTTTGTTTTTTGAATATTATCTACTACGGATTTCTCTCCCTCCCATTTTGTGAAAATCTCGATTCTATCCTCTTTTAAGTTCGCCAGTTCGGCGTTCAAAACCTTTAACTTGGCCTGATCATCTTCTCGTTTTATAGCTTCAATTTCAATTTCAAGCTGCATTATTTTCCGATCCATCGCGTCTAATTCCTCGGGCTTGGAATTAATCTCCATTCTCAATTTAGATGCAGCCTCATCCATTAGGTCAATAGCCTTATCCGGAAGAAAACGGTTAGTTATATATCTTTGAGAAAGTTCTACGGCTGCAATTACGGCTTCATCTTTTATCCTTACTTTATGGTGCGCCTCATATTTTTCCTTTAATCCTCTGAGGATAGAAATGGCGCTTTCCGTATCGGGTTCGTTGACAACTACTTTTTGAAAACGCCTTTCCAGAGCCTTGTCTTTTTCAAAATACTTTTGATATTCATCTAAAGTAGTAGCGCCGATTGCTCGTAACTCACCTCTGGCAAGTGCAGGTTTGAGAATGTTCGCAGCATCCATTGCGCCCTGTCCGCCACCGGCTCCTACTAAGGTGTGAATTTCGTCTATAAACAGTACAATATTCCCGTCAGAGCTGGTGACCTCTTTAATTACGGCCTTAAGTCTTTCTTCAAATTCTCCTTTGTATTTAGCTCCGGCAATAAGTGCACCCATGTCCAAAGAATAGATTATTTTATCCTTTAAATTCTCTGGTACGTCTCTTTGAACAATTCTATGGGCAAGACCTTCGGCAATTGCTGTTTTTCCCGTACCTGGCTCTCCAACCAACATTGGATTATTCTTGGTGCGTCGCGATAGAATTTGAAGAATTCGTCTTATCTCCTCATCTCTTCCAATAACTGGGTCTAGTTTTCCTTTATCTGCCAGTTCATTTAAGTTTCTTGCATATTTATTCAGGGAATTGTACGTCTCTTCTGCACTTTGTGAAGTAACCTTACCTCCTTTACGGAGTTCATTGATTGCTGTTGCTAATGCTTTTTCAGATACTCCTTGGTCTTTTAAGATTTGCGCTATTTTGCTTTTTGACTTAAAAATGGCCAGAATTAGATGTTCTATGGAAACATATTCATCTTCCATTTTGCGTGCAATAACATTCGATTCTGTTAGTGTCTTACCAGCTTCTTTAGAAAAAATAAGTTCCCCTCCTGAAACCTTAGAGAAACTTTCTAACTCTTTATCTAGTATCTGATTTACCATCGCAACGTTTACGTTTAGCTTCTTTAGTAAAAACGGAAGTACATTTTCGTCTACCTCGAATATTGCCTTAAAAAGATGTTCGTTGTCTACTTGTGGGTGTTCAAAGCCCTGCGCAATTAATTGCGCCTGCTGTATAGCCTCCTGTGCTTTTATTGTGAAATTATTTATGTTCATTATATATGTTTTATGTCGTTAATGTTTAATTTTGTTTAGTATATGGCAACAATCTTACCAAGGGAGTGGTGGCGACAAAATGGCGCTTAATACGAATAAAATAGCGACAATAAGTCAGGTTTTATACTTGATTAACTTTAAACAATAAAATTTTACTATGGGACTTTTTAATGGGTTGTTTAATGGGAAACGTTCTTCGGATGAGGCGAAGGAAGTTCAGGCAGAATGGATAGATTTGGAAGACATGGATCAACTAGAGGCAATCACAGAAGATTCACATGAGAAAATGCAGGTAGTTTTTAAACATTCTACGAGTTGTGGAATAAGTAATATGGTATTAAGGAGGTTTAAATCATCATTTGCACTGGAAGAAAATGAAGCCCGCCTCTATTATTTGGATTTACATAGACATCGAGATATTTCCAATGAAATCAGCAGAAAATTTGGAATTGCACACGAATCTCCTCAATTATTAATTGTGCGCAATGGTAAGGTTGTAGAACACGATTCCCATAGTGGAATTAATACTATAGAGCTAAAGCAATATATATAAAAAAGGCCCGACAACTAGTCGGGCCTTTTTTTAGTTGAAACGTTGTCTGACAACGATATCCTTTAATTTTAGTTTTAAGTCTTCCCCGGCATCATAGACCATTTGTTCATTAGAAGGAAACGGTACGGCCACCTGATTGGTTAAAGGAAGTAGATTGTTATCTAAAGCCCTTTTGTCTCCATTATAGTGAGCATAAACATGTTCAAATATGAATTCGCTGCTAAGAGGGTAGGTGTTGAGCTGTTGTTGACGTCGAAGATCCATATAACTCACATTACCTGTTACTTGTGCCGTTTTTAACTGTGTAAATTCATAATAATTACAACTTACAGTTCTTAGGCGGTCTATCATTATTTCATTCCCAAGGCTATCTTTTACTGCTCTACCATTTTCATCTAGTAATATTTCATACCCATCTTTCACTTGCTTTTCTTTAACTATTTGCCTTTCCTGAACCTGCTCAGGAGATATATTAATAGTTCTGAAGGCTACTAACATTTCATAATCATATTTGATATCTGCAATAGGATTAGTATGGTATTGTGTCCATTCATCATCCAGACCATAGGTATTAAAATTTAATAATTCTTCTTCCAGTCTACTGGGTACAATCTGTTCTGTTTCATTAACCACCTGTACTTTAACATAATCCTGCCCTTTACTATATGCTTCTTCCATTTTTAATCTGGCATCTAAATAACCAGGGCTTAGTTCATTCAGATAGGCAAAGTCTCTATATGCGTTTCGGTAGTCTTCTTTAAATGATGCATTTTGTAACAAAGCTGAGGCATTATCATATAGGTAGTCCGAAAGATTTTCTTTGGCTACCAGAATATTGTTGTCATAATTGTTAAAAGCGAATCTAGCTTCTCTATTTTCTTCAATAAGATACAGGGGTAATAAAGGTCTGATGCGTTCCTGCGTCTGTTTTAATTGGCTATAACTTCTATATATAGCTTCGTAGTTAGCCGGATTGCCTTCCTTTTGTAGAAAGGCTATTTTCTCCAATTCTCGTTGGGTGTTTTTACCATATGCTTCTTCTAATAAGAAAATATAGGGTTGATGATTCTTTTTGGTTTTATTATCGGCTAAGTTTCTGATAGATGTGTTTATTGCCCTATAATAGTTTCCTGTATTTAGAGCTTCTTGGGTTTTTTTTACACCTCCACAGGCATATATTAAAACCAAAATAATTGAAGATAGTACTACTTTTTTCATGACTGTTAATTATGGGGTTTGGAAGCTATTATTCAATAGCCGTGCCAAAACCTTTATTTTTCATAACGAAAAAGGAGTAACAATCGTATAAATTAGATAAAAGGTGTTTAGGCTAGTTGGCCGGTAGTAATTGGGTAAGAACCTGTCCAAAACCTATTCTCACCTCATCATTGCTACAATATCCTTTTAGGGTAACGGTATCGTAGTCCTCAATAGAAGTGCGTGTTTGGCCACCTTCTAAACGAAGAGGTTTAGTACCCTGCCATGCAAGTTCTAACATAGAACCATAAGAATCTGGAGTGCTGCCAGAGATTGTACCGCTTCCCATTAGGTCTCCACTCAAGACTTTGCAGCCATTGGAAGTATGGTGAGCCAATTGTTGGCTCATTGTCCAATACATGTATTTAAAATTCGATTTGCAAACAGTGGTTGGGACTCCTCCCTCCGGGGTTATGGAGACCTCTAAATTAATGTCGTAGCTATTATTTCCCTTTTGCCTTAAATAGGGCAGAGGTTCCGGTGTTTGAGAAGGACTGGCAACCCTAAAAGGTTGCAGCGCATCTAAGGTAACTATCCATGGGGAAATGGAGGAAGCGAAATTTTTAGCATTAAAAGGTCCTAGGGGTACATATTCCCATTTTTGAATATCTCTGGCACTCCAATCATTAAATAGTACTAATCCAAATATATATTTCTCAGCATCTTCTATTGGAATTGTTTCTCCCAATTTGTTGGCGTCGGTGGTGATAAAAGCCATTTCTAATTCAAAGTCAACCATTTTAGATGGTCCATAAATAGGTTTATCAGCTCCCTTTGGTTTAGTTTGTCCTTTAGGCCTTCTAATCTTGGTATCACTAGTTATTATGGTAGAGCTTCTACCGTGATATCCAATAGGAATATGCAACCAATTGGGTAAAAGGGCATTTTCAGGATCTCTAAACATGCTACCGATATTCGTGGCGTGCTCTTTACTGGAATAGAAATCCGTATAATCCCCAATTTGGACGGGTAATTGCATCTCGATTTCTTCCATAGTAAACAGCACGGTTTTTTGATGCTCAATGTTTTCTCTTAGTATAGGATTTGTACTATCAAATATCTCACTGATTCTATCTCTAACCAGTCGCCAAGTTTTTTGCCCATCGGAAATAAAATCATTTAGGGTATCTTGTAAAAAAATGTCATCGGTTAATGGGATGTCATTAAAATATCCAAGTTGATGAAGTGCTCCTAAATCTATGGCATAGTCCCCAATGCGTGTTCCAATAGTAATTACATCATCTCTAGTTAAAAATACGCCAAAGGGAATATTTTGAATCGGAAAATCAGAGTTTGGGGAAACAGAAATCCATGAACTTAATGATGGATCATTTGCTTTATTCGACATAATTCAATTGTTAATTGATATTTAATAAAATCCTTATCAAATATATTATTTTCTTCTTATTAAAGTTTCTCAATTTGTATTTTTACCGCTCATTTAACAGAAGACAATTTTTATGGAACGTGATTACGAAATATTTGATCTAATCGAGGCTGAAAAACACCGTCAATTAAGCGGTATAGAGCTTATTGCTTCGGAGAATTTTACAAGCCCGGAGGTTATGGAAGCAGCTGGTTCCGTATTAACCAATAAATATGCAGAAGGATATCCTGGAAAGAGATATTACGGTGGCTGCGAAATTGTTGACCAAGTAGAGCAATTGGCCATTGACAGGGCTAAAGAGTTATTTGGAGCTGTCTATGCCAACGTACAGCCTCATTCGGGTTCTCAGGCAAATGCTGCAGTGTTTCAGGCTTGTCTGCAACCTGGAGATACCATTTTAGGTTTTGACCTCTCCCATGGAGGGCATCTTACTCATGGTAGCCCTGTAAACTTCTCAGGGAAACTCTACAGGCCAGTTTTTTATGGTGTAGAAGAAGAGACTGGAACCTTAAACTACGATAAAATTGAAGAAATTGCACTTGCAGAAAAGCCAAAATTAATTATTGCTGGTGCCTCTGCATATTCCAGAGATATGGACTTTGAGAGGTTCAGAAGTATTGCGGATAAGGTGGGAGCCCTTTTATTAGCCGATATAGCACATCCCGCCGGTCTAATCGCTAAAGGTATTCTTAACGACCCTATTCCACATTGTCATTTTGTTACTACGACCACACATAAAACCTTAAGAGGACCAAGAGGGGGCTTAATACTAATGGGACAAGACTTTGAGAACCCATTTAACATTAGGCTTAAAAATGGAAATCTGCGTAAAATGTCTGCTTTACTAAATTTGGCTGTATTCCCGGGGAATCAAGGCGGGCCATTAGAGCATATAATTGCAGCAAAAGCAATCGCTTTTGGGGAAGCTTTAACAGATGAATTTCTCCATTACATGCTTCAGGTGAAAAAAAATGCGGCAGCAATGGCGGCAGCCTTTGTAGCTAAAGGTTATAAAATAATTTCAGGCGGGACAGACAACCATATGATGTTGATTGATCTTCGAAACAAGAATATAACCGGAAAAGATGCAGAGACTATCCTCGTGAATGCAGATATTACTGCAAATAAAAATATGGTTCCTTTTGACGATAAATCCCCCTTTGTTACCTCAGGAATCAGATTTGGTACTGCGGCTATTACTACAAGAGGACTTAAGGAAGAGGATATGTCCTTAATTGTTGATCTGGTAGACAGGGTATTGTCCCAGCCGGAGAATGATCAAGAAATAGTTAAGGTAAAAAAAGAGGTCAATGCTTTGATGGAACATCGACCTTTGTTTAGTGCTAACTAACGTTGAGGTTAAATTACAAGGGGAAGATTACCTTTTAAATACTTTATTAATCGTTTAACATAAGTAAGTCTCCCGGAATAAAGCTTTTATCCTTTAGATTATAGATAAGAGCGTCTTCTTCAGACTCAAAATAAAGACCCCAGAATTTAAAATAATCTCGCTGGTGGTTATTATTTCTTTTTATGTTTCTTATTTGCGTGTTTTTTTCGAATATGTCTTCTCCAAATACAGGAACATAAATTTCAAAAGGAGTTTCAGTCATTTTTTTTGTAAAATGTACATAGTGTAATGCGGTAAAACCCAGTATTGCATTCAGCTGTTCTTGAATACTATTTTTATAAATATTCTTGATGATTATAGAAGAATCTTTTAAGTAGAGCGAGAATTCCTCTATATCAATAATTTTGCTGTTAATTTTTCGTAGGGAATCTAAAGCATTGATTAAAGGAGATGTGCTTCTTACGCCAGAAGTTGCGCCCCAGTTGCCTTTCTGTAGATGCGATAATATTTCAACAAGACTAAAATTGCAATCTAATTCTATAATAAGATTTGTACTGTTGGCATTTATTGGAATTGTTCGTACAACTACCTCAGAAAAGTAGTCCTTTTCCAGTCTATTCTTAAAATCCTGTAACCCCTGTATGTCGGGATTTTGTCCAATTTTAAGATGAAAATGATCACCGAATTTCTGAAGGGGGTTTTGCATAGATTACTAAATCTAAATTGATTTAAATCAAAAGTAAATTTTAATAATCACAGTCAGTTATATAAAAACCATAGAATAAATATGGTTTTTATATAAAATCAAATTTACTGAAACAGTTTTATTAAGGTGTTTAGCGATCTGAATTATAAAAACCCTCTCTTTTGTGATTCAATAATTAGGGCTTGGTCTGTTTGTTTTTCAACACCAAATAAAGACTTAAGATGGCGTTTTCTGTTTTCTATACTTGGAAGAGATAAGGAAACGTAATTTACCATATCCTTTGTTTTAATACCCCTGGATAAATGATAAAGAATTTTTTTGTCATTTTCATCCAGAACTATATCATCATTAGCCATTTTCTTTCTAATTGCCGCTAAAGCCTTTTGTGAATAGAATGGTGGGTTATGCAATACAATGGGGATCATAATTTCCAAGGACTTTTTATCGATTTCCGTTTTAACCATATAACCCTCGGGGTCTACGGTTGAAAGAATGCTATTAATTCTATAATTATCACTAAAAGAAGACATAAAGACTATTTTGGTTGTAGGTATATGTTTTCTTGCATAGATACCTAAGTCTTCTCCATTAGCTGAATTCTCTTCATTTCCATTGCTTAATTGGATGTCAAGAAGTAAAACATCATACCCTTTTGCGCGTTTAATTGAATTATTAATTTTTTCAATAGCCTCTACATAGGTTTTAGCCGTTTCTACTTTTACCTTATAATCTTTAAAATCTATATCTTCAAGGATGAACTTATAACCCAAGGTGGTCATTTCATGATCATCTACCGCTAATACTGTTATAACATCCATAAATTATATTCTCAAATTTTTATTGCGCCCCTTAATTTTAATCAATAATTATTTGGAATTAAAATAATAATTTCCGCTCCTTCGTTCGGGGCGCTAGAGATCTGCAAACTTCCTTTTAACCTTTTAATACGCGACCCAATATTTTTATAACCAATACCGTTTTTTCTCTTTTTTGGATCGAAACCGACACCGTTGTCTACAAACGTAATCCGCAATTGGTCAGTATCGCCTTCTATTTTTACTAAGACCTCACTCGCCGAGGCATATTTTACGGTATTATGAAGTAATTCTTGTATTATTCTATATAAATTTATCTTAATATCTCCACTTAGATTATCCAGGTCTAAGCTTTTATCGTATGCAAACTTATACTCAAGACCTACCGGCATGCAAGTATCTTGTAAAAGGCTATCTACAGAGGTACTAAAATTATTAAATTTTTGGTGGGAAGCACTATTTAGTTCATGTGATATTGTTCGGAGTTCCTCTTGAAGAGCTTGTAATTTAACAATAGCATCTTCTCGGAGATTAACCGCCTTAAGGTCGTTTTTCTTATTCAACCCTAGTAAAACCATTCTAATTCCGTTCATCTGGCCTAAAACCCCATCATGCAATTCTTCTGAAATCCGCCGCTGAATGGTTTGTTTACTCTCTTCAATTTTTTGTGTTTGAGAAAGCATAAGATTAAATACTTCCTGGTTAGACTCCTGTTGTTGTTTTAAAAAGATGAGTTTTCGATTTTTAGATCTCTGATAAATTATGGTATATATCGCAAGAGCCATTAAAAATAAACCAATTGATATTCCAACCCATAACTGTTTTTGCTTGGTTAGAACTATATTCTCTTTTATAAAGGAGTCTGTCTCAAAACGAATTCGGGTAAATTTATCCCGGGTTTTTCTTTCTAATTCAGTTAAACTGTCGTTTAACTCTAAATGTCTGCTTAAAAATGTTGAAGCATTCCTGGGCTCTATTAATGATAAAAGCCTTAATGTGGCTAGTGTCTGATTAGGCGCGCTACTTAAATTGGATAATCTAAGGGATTCGACGGCGTACGATTTGGCTTTTGTTGAATCGGATTGGCTCAAATAATACTCCGCTAAATGAAAGTTTGTTATAGCTGCTCCTTCTAAAAAAAACAAGGAATCCTGAATATGCAAGGCTTTTAAATAGCCATATTCTATTTCTTTCCTATTACCGGACATAAATCTACTGAAGGTTAGATTGTCTAGTGTCCGGGCATAGCTTTCAGGAGATTTGATTAAAAGGCTATCCGATTCGAGAACTTTTTCAAAATAAATGATACTTTTCTCAAAATCGCCTTCCTCTTTGAAGGCGTTTCCAATATTATTGTTAAGAGCGCTTTGGGATTGTTCTTTTAGGGGCGAAGAACTGGTTTTGTTTAAATAGATCTGCGCAGTTTTAAAATGATCTTGTGCTAAGTTGAACTGTTTTAGACTTTTTGCAATAGTTCCAAGAAGGTTGTAGCTTGTAAACAAATGGATGTTATCTTCTAAAGGAATAAAACCCTCAATGGCTTTTATGACATTGATTTCACTACCTGTAAAGTCTTTAATGTCTTTCTGAATAACAGCCATATTGTAATACATTAAACTAGTCTCATAAGTCCTGTTTAAGTTGTTATATACTTTTTGCGCCTTAACGAAGGCATAGTAAGCACTATCCTTTTTGAAATTAGCGTCGTAAAAGTTACCTAAATCCCAATAGAGTCCTGCTGAAGCAATAGAATCTCTTAATTCTAGACTTAAAGCAATGGCCTGTTTATTGAACTTCTTAAACCTAAGGGAATCACCCAGCTCTAGGGTAAGAAGAGATAAGTCAGTCAGCTTTTCTAATCGCGTAGAATCTATCTTTATTTTAGAAATGGCTTGTTCTAACCTATTAAATATAGAATCTTTAGATGCGGTAGTTTCTGTGTTACTTTTTAGTTTACTAAGATTAAGGGATATACTATCTCCTAAAGATATATTGGTGTTATTTGCTCTGAAGTCATTTTGATCCTGACAAGCTAGAATTATGAAGAATAAATAGATTGGAAACAAGATTTGTTTAAACATAGAGGACAACAATATGGTGGCTTAGGTTGTAAAGCAAAGTAATTAAAAATGCCCTAAATATTATATTTAGGGCATTCTATTTTTATTTATTTCACAGCATCATAACACTTACCTAGACCGGTACAAATAAAGTGTGGTGGTGTGAGGGGTTTTCGGAACTTATCCTCGAGTTCTTCTTACTGTCTGATTTTCATCTCCATCGGTAGCTTTCTCATATAGAGCTTGATCTTCAGCGCTATCTACTTCACAAGAATACATGCCAATACATAATACAAACACGGACAAAATACTTAATACTTTCTTCATTTTATTTAGATTTTAGGTTGGATTAGAAGTTGTTTTATTTTTCTAAACTACTGGTTATAAGTAGTTTCATCGAGAATTTTAGGGTTGTTTTAGTGAAATGGCCGAATCTATGAGTATTGGTGCCTTTTCTGAGAGAATCTGACTAATTCAGAGGGGAAATGGCATTTTTTGAAAGTATTTGTTTTAGCCCATCCACATTTTCTCTATACGATTTAGAGAATGGGAGCTGTATTTTACTTTCTTTAAGAGCACAGATAGACTTCCCGTAATTAATTCTTGAAACAAAATCGGTGTTAAGAATGTAACTTTGGTGCACTCTAATAAAATTATCAGGTAATTGATTTTCAAAATGCTTTAAAGTTTTGAAGGCACTAATTCTACTGCCGTCCTTCATAATGAAATCTGTAGCGTTATTGTCTGCCTGTAAATACAAAACTTCTTTGGCATCTAAGTATTGAAAGTCTTTATAAGATTTTAAACAAATAGTTTTACTCACTTCCTCTTTTGGAAATAATTTTTTGAGCTTGAGGATGGTTTTTCTTATGTCGAATTCATTGTACGGCGTAAGCCAATAATCAAAGAAATTATTCTTTATGGCATCGTAAGCATATTTTTTACCTTTAGATACACCAATAATTAGCGGAATGGTATTTATATACTGATACAGTTCTTTGACCATTCCAAAATAGTTGGTAGCCTGCTCGTTTAAGTTTATGAATACAATATCTGGGGAATGTTTTAGAATTTGGTTTAATCCCTCATCACTGGCTCGTGCTTCTCCGAGGCAGATAAATTCTCCATAATCCTCTAAATAATGCTGTAGTTGCAATTTAGAGGTAGCTTCCGAATCTATAATGGTGTATGAGTACTCCATGCCTAAGATAATTGGGTACAAAGTAGTAAACCTATTTCATAAGGTACTATAAAAAAACCATAGAATTCTTATGGTTTTATAGCTTATTCGTTGAAATACATGCTTTTGCGCGAATTTAGGCGTAAATAATCTTGCTAATCCTAGAATTCTGACTGATAGGCACCAATATCTGGGTCTTCTACTCTGCTAATCCCAATTATGTCTAAGGGAACTTCTAAGGCGGCCTCCAATTGCGCATTTCCTACAGCAGAAGAATTAGGACCTAATCGAAAGTCTTCTTTTGAGGTGTTAAGAAAATCTGCTGCTTGGTTTAGTTGTATGTCTTGATAATACTCTTGATTTTCAAAGTCATATAAGGGATCCGCAGTGGAAAGATCTTCAAAATCTCTAAATTTTATAAGGCTGTTGGTGAATTTAAAATCGAAAATGTTATCCGGACTTTTTATTAAGCTCAATTCCTGGAAAGAATTACCATCTACTATACAGTTAAGAAACTCGGCTTGTAAGTCATCAAAGATGCCCGCACCACTATTGGAGAGCTGAAGAGCTGCGCCTATTCTAAAACCATTGCTCCAATAGTTGGCTATGGTGCAATGTACAAATCTATAGATTCCACCACCTTGACATACAAGACTTCCATTGCCTGCATTTCCAAGCACTAAATTCTGAGCTTGTATGTTTCCCGATTGTACCCAGAGAGCATTTAGAGTGCAATTATAAATTGCTGAATTGGATATGATAAGATCGGAATCTGTGTTACTACTACTTCCTTCTAGGTAAATTCCTCTGCTGGCATTTTTTATAGTGAGATGGTTTATCCTATTGTTAGAACTACCTTTGGCAAGGTAAATTCCTCCCCATTGGCCAGGGGTATTACTGAAATTTGATTCTAACCTATCTCCTTCAAATATTACTTCATTTTCTAATAGGAGCGAATCGCTACTTATAGCTCCATTGACTTCCATACTGCCGCCCTCGCTCACAATAATACCCGAATTCTTATGGAAATGAACTCTAACCCCCGCTTCCATAGTAAGCTTCTTTTGAGCAGCCACACCGGCATAGCCATAAACTACATAGGGCTTTTCCTTAGTAAAGTCTAACTGATCATCCTTTAGAATAAAACCTTCCACTACAATTTCTTCTCCTTTATCATCTACCCCTATGGTTATTGTTTCTTTTGTTCCATCCGGATTAGTGGCAGGAAAAAGAAAATGAGCATCTTTTACCAGGGTAACTAGTTCTACCTTTTGTTCAGAACTTCCTTGGTCGAATAAAATAGCGTCGGTATATAAGAACTCATTTACGTCCAAATCACTTACATCCAATGTTGTTTCAATAAATATATAGAGACTATCTTTTGCGAATAAAGGGATGTTGCTAAATTCCTTGCCCGCTACGCCATCTACATTTAAACGATACCCACTGGCTTCTCCTTCCCCCAAACGAATATTCGGTATTTCAAGGTCGGTGTTTGTATCATTGTAGACTTTTAGGGAATAAGTACTGCTTCCAATATTGCTGAATACAGTATCTAAATAAACGGTATCTTTTGAAAATAGTAGCTGTCCATTGCTCTTTTCATAAGTAAAGTCTTTTCTGCATGAATTGTAAAAAATGCAGCAAAGGATTAGAAAAAAGCATAATAGAATGCTGCGCATAAGACTTAACTTGGATACTTAGTGACGTTTATAAAAAGAGAACGTATCTCCTCGGAAATTCGTATGGGTTTCAAGGTATCGGGATTTAATAAACACCATTTTGTCTTGGATTTGACCAAAAGCTCCTGGGTTTGATTGTTAAACATTTCAACAACTCTAATCGAAAGGGCTCCTTTAGAACTTTCTATATAGGTTTTTAACAAAATTTCATCTCCCAAAACAGCGGCACTTTTATAGTCGATATTGTGATTTAAAACTACCCAAATAACTTTTTCTTGAATGGCGGCGGTAGTTAGCTTATCCCAGTGCTCTTTGGAAATATCCTGTATCCATTGAACGTACCTTACATTATTTACATGTTTTAGTTCGTCTAGATCTTCGTTTGTTACGAGTATCTTTTTTTGAAAAGCTTCCATACTTACTTGGGAGAGAATTTCACTTCGAAAAGAGTATCCCAATTTTTGCCAGTAACAAAAAAGGTTTGTCGTTCAGGGTGGTAAGCAATTCCATTTAGTACGTCAAGATTATTGTGCTTTTTAACTTTCTCTTTTAGACCAGCCATATTAATAACACCTTCGATGGCGCCACTCTTGGCATCAATAATCATAATGCTTTCTTTCTGCCAAACGTTTGCATAAATTTTACCATTTACATACTCTAATTCATTAGCCATATTGAAGATAGACTTATTGGTGACGATTTCTATGAAGGACATTTCTTGCATCGTCTTCGGGTCTAAAAGCCATATTTTTTCAGTTCCATCACTTTTATAAATGACAGCACCATCATTGCATAATCCCCAACCTTCTTTACTTAGGTTATATCTAAATTCGCGAGTTTTATTAAAGCTGCTTAGATCATAGGTTCTGCCAAATCCACTCTTCCATGTCAGCTGATAGAGTTTGTTATTTAAAATTGTAATTCCCTCTCCAAAATGAGGCTTCTCTAAGTCTTTTTGAAGCAAAACATTACCACTTCTATAATCAATTTTTCGAATATAGGATTTTGCCGCACCTCCGCTGCCAGTTCCTTCGTAAAGCGTGTCCTTATAAAACTCTAAACCCTGTGTATATGATTTTAAATCATGCGGATATTGATTTACAATTTCATAGGTGTATATAGTCGGGGCGTTTTTGGCTAAGACTCGCAAACTGGTGGTAACTTCGGCCGTGTTCTCTTCATATTCAATAACTGCTTTAAGCTTTTTATTCCCGAGTTTGGAGATATTTAAAGGAAGAAGACCATTTTCTAATTCTAGTACTTTTCCGTCAATAGAATAACTAATACGATCTATTTGTTTGTTTTTTTTATTCCGTATACTAACATTTATTCTATCGTTTTGACGAAAACTTTTCTTTTTTCCGTCTATTTTAATTTCGAAAAGATCTGCTGCCGTAGTCTCTCCCTCACAAGCTAGAAATAGAATACCAATACTAGTGGTAATAAGAAGCTTCAAAAGACTCATAGTATATTTTTTTCAGAGATTAATAAGTTGTATCCTTAGTATTATACATTTTAAATCTCCATTAATTGGATGAAAGCGAAAATAAGACCCTAAAACGATTGTAGCAAATTTAAATTGATTGTATATTTGCCGCCGGGCAAGTCCTACACGACCAGCTCCTACAAAATCCCCCAGGGTGGGAACGCAGCAAGGGTATGTGGTTGTAGCGGTGCGATGTAGGTAGCTTGCCTTTTTTTGTTATCTTCCTTTGTTCTATTTACAGTTTAGTTTTTTCACATTCTCTCTTTATTTTAAGCGTCCATAGAATCCGTTTTATGATGCTTTTTTGTTTCTTTGCCTCAGTTATGAGACAGAAAGTTGTATTAATTACTGGTGGATCATCAGGTATAGGTAAGTCTATTGGACTTTTCTTAAAGTCTAAGGGCTTTACTGTCTACGGAACCAGTAGAAATCCAGAGAATTATAAAAGTCACACTTCATTTCCACTGTTAAAGTTAGAAGTAAGAGACAGGGATGCCGCGAATACGCTGATTAAGGAACTTTTAAAACGGGAGGATAGGATTGATGTTCTTATAAATAATGCGGGTATTGGAATTACCGGCCCCATAGAAGAAACTTCTTTAGAGGAGATGAATAAGGTGTTTGAGACCAATTTTTATGGACCAATTAGGATGATAAAGGCGGTATTGCCATCCATGAGAAAACAGAAGGAGGGATTAATAATAAACGTTACTTCTATCGCTGGATTTATGGGGTTGCCTTATAGAGCTATTTATTCTACTTCTAAAGGAGCATTGGGAATATTAACGGAAGCACTCAGGATGGAGTGTAAAGATTTTGGTGTCAAAGTAACCAATGTTGCTCCTGGGGATTTTGCAACCAATATTGCCTCTGGAAGATATCATGCCCCTGTAATTAAGGATTCGGCTTATGAACAGCCTTATAAGAAAACCTTAGAGCTCATCGATGACCATGTGGATGAAGGAGAAGATCCTATCTTGGTAGCAAAGAAAATCTATAGAATAATTAATACTAGAAAACCCAAAGTTCATTATGCAGTGGGGAACGCACTTCAGAAGTTTTCTCTTTTTCTGAAAAATGTTCTTCCTGATAAAGTATATGAACGCCTATTATTAAAGCATTATAAGTTGTAGTTTTACAGTAATTTCTTGAAAGTAAATTTCAAGTGCATTTAACACTCAAAAAAATAGACCATGAAGTTTTTTATCGATACAGCAAACTTAGAACAAATTAAGGAGGCACAAGCCTTAGGGGTCCTGGATGGGGTAACTACAAACCCTTCCCTTATGGCTAAAGAAGGAATTACCGGAAGGAATAACATTCTAAAACACTATGTAGATATTTGTACTATTGTAGAAGGGGATGTTTCGGCTGAAGTAATTTCTACTGATTTTGACGGTATGATAAAGGAGGGAGAGGAACTTGCTGAATTGCACGAGCAGATAGTTGTAAAAGTTCCGATGATAAAAGATGGGGTAAAGGCCCTAAAGTATTTTACCGATAAAGGTATCAGAACCAATTGTACGCTTGTCTTTTCCGCTGGCCAAGCTCTTTTAGCTGCCAAGGCAGGAGCCACATATGTATCACCGTTTATAGGTAGATTAGATGATATCTCAACAGATGGTTTAAACTTAATATCAGAAATAAGACATATTTATGATAACTATGCCTATGAAACTGAGATTCTCGCTGCATCTGTAAGACATACTATGCATGTTATAGATTGTGCGAAGATAGGAGCCGATGTTATGACAGGGCCATTGTCTGCAATTGAAGGCTTATTAAAGCATCCACTTACAGATATTGGATTGGCTAAGTTTCTAGCAGACTACCAAAAAGGGAATTAAGAAAGGCTATTCCAAATTTCGGACTTATTTGGTGTGTTACTCAGGAAAAGATCTGTAAACATTTGCAAAAGCGTTTACAATTTTACCATCTTTTGTAATAATACTTCTATTTGGATCGTATATCACAAGTGTATGCGCAACATCTTCAAAGTCTTTGGTCCAAAATTGTTCCGTTTTATTCAAATTAGATGTTTCTAGAATATTCATCCATTTGGATTTGTCGGTACGCACATTTATTCCAACAAACATATAGTTAGGATATTTTTCTTTGAGATAGTTTATTCGTCTGGTCATATTGTGAAAATGTCTTTGCTCTGGACCAGACCAAAAGTAGAAGACTACCTCTTTTCCTTTGCCAATTTCTGGTAAAGACACGCTATTGCCATCAACATCTTGCACCCAAACCTCTGGTAAATCATGTTGTGGCTGCAAATTTCTGATACCCTGATAGAGGTTATTTATTTCCCTCATATGCCTGTTATTCCCCGAAAGCTTTTGAAAATCATTAATAAAAATTTCGATATTTTCTTCTGAATCATATTTAAGAAGATAGTCTAACGCAACATTTCTGTATAGATTATCCCGGAGTTCGTTTTCTGGAATTAAACTATCTATTAGTTTTAGCTTGTGCTGATTAAAATGTAATTGTTTGCCCATTTCTTCAGGCTTCATGGCGCAGTCTTTCTTACAACTCATATAGGAGAGGTTTCCTAAATGGTACTTCATAAAGTTGTAATATGGTCTGTAATATGTTAAACCATTTCCGTTATAGTTTATTTCCTTGCGGTAATCATAAAAATTATCCGGAAGGTCGTGAATGGTTTTATCTTTATTCTTTTTCTTATGATAGAAAGGGTATGCTTCTTTTGAAATGTAAGAGCCATAAATAATACCGGCATGGGCGAGTTTATAGGCGGACGGACTTAATTCATTTTCTTCTATAAGCGCGTCTAAGTTCTTTAATTTAATATCCATTAAAGAATCAATTTTAATGACAAACTCTAGAGGTTCTAGCGCATAATAGGAGTAGACCAGTTCCTCTTCCTGTTCCATAGCTAAAAACAGTTCCACCAAAAAATTGTTTACTACCTCGTTTGAGCCAGAAAAAACGAGGGATTCATCAAAGTCTACAGTATTTAAACGGATCTGCAAACTATCCCCCTTTTCTATGTAAATATATTGTTCCTCCGGGGCGTGATAGAAATGATATAAACCCTCTTCTATGGTATCCAATTCAAAGGCAAATCGATTTTCTCCATCGAGCTGTGCGGTATCAACGACCAGGTCACCTTTATAAAGGACTATTTCGTCATTGGTAGGATTAACAATTTCACCAGCAAAATAAATAGATGTTCCATCCTGTTTTGCCGTCTGACAACTTGCTAATATGAGTAAAAGAAAATAAAGTAAAGTTCTATTCATATATTTTCGGCTCACTTCTAATCGGTAAAATTAAATAATCCCCAAGGGCACTGCTGTTAATGCACAGTTAAATCTTTCTAAACATTATTTCAATTTGTCTAGAATTCAGAACGATACCAGGTGGTTAAATTGCAGTAATTTTAGTACTTTTGCCGAAATTTTTAAAACATAAAAAATGCTATCCGTATCTAATCTTTCCGTGCAATTTGGCAAAAGAGTACTCTTTGATGAAGTAAATGTGAGTTTTACGCAAGGAAACTGTTACGGTATTATTGGTGCCAACGGCGCCGGGAAGTCAACTTTTTTAAAAATTCTCGCTGGAGACATCGATCCAACCTCAGGACACGTGTATTTAGAAACGGGTCGCAGGATGTCGGTTTTGGAACAAAATCATAATTCTTATGATACACATACTGTTTTAGAAACTGTGGTTATGGGTAACAAGCCTCTTTTTAAGGTAAAAAAAGAAATAGATGCCCTCTATGCAGACTATAATGACGAGAATGCCGATAGGATAGGGGAGCTGCAAGTAATATTTGAAGAAATGGATGGTTGGAATGCAGAAACTAATGCGGCAACTTTGCTCTCTAATTTAGGTATCTCCGAGGCCCTTCATTATTCGTTAATGTCTGATATTGATTCGAAACTTAAAGTAAGGGTACTGCTCGCTCAAGCACTTTTTGGTAGTCCGGATGTATTGATCATGGATGAGCCAACAAATGACTTAGATTTTGAAACAATTGGGTGGTTAGAGAATTTCTTGGCTTCATATGAAAATACTGTAATTGTTGTTTCACACGATAGACATTTTCTAGATGCGGTTTGTACACACATTGCTGATATTGATTTTGGAAAGCTTAATTCCTATTCCGGTAATTATACATTTTGGTACGAAAGTAGCCAGTTAGCTGCCAGACAAAGGGCACAGCAAAATAAAAAGGCCGAGGAAAAGGCAAAGGAATTACAAGAGTTTATTCAACGATTTAGCGCTAATGTTGCAAAAAGTAAGCAGGCGACTTCGCGAAAAAAGATGCTGGAGAAATTAAAAATAGATGATATAAAACCTTCGAGCAGAAGATATCCGGCTATTATTTTTGATAGAGAACGAGAAGCAGGGGATCAGATTTTAAATATAGAAAATATGTCTGCTTCCTCTGAAGATGGAGAACTCTTATTCCAAAATCTAAATTTAAATCTTGCAAAAGGAGATAAGGTGGCAATAATTTCTAAAGATTCCAGAGCCACAACCGCATTTTATGAGATAATCAATGGCAATCGAAGAGCAGATTCAGGAAGCTTTAAATGGGGTATAACCACAACCCAGTCTTATTTGCCGGCCGATAATTCTAATTTCTTTAGAGAAAATTTAAATTTAGTTGATTGGCTTAGACAATGGGCCAAAACCGAAGAGGAAAAAGAAGCAGTTTACCTAAGAGGTTTTTTAGGAAAAATGCTTTTTAGTGGGGAAGAGGCACTGAAGAAATGTACCGTTTTATCTGGAGGAGAAAAGGTTCGATGTATGCTTAGCCGTATGATGATGATGCGTGCCAATGTATTAATGCTCGACGAACCAACAAATCATCTGGACTTAGAAAGTATTACCGCTTTTAATAACTCCTTGAATAACTTTAAAGGCACTGTGCTATTTACAACACACGATCATCAATTCGCTCAAACTGTGGCGAATAGAATAGTAGAACTGACGCCAAGAGATACTATAGACCGATATTTAACGTTTGATGATTATATGTCCGATAGAGCTATCAAGGCACAAAGAGAAAAAATGTACGCAGTGCAGGTATAGCGAATTGGGATCCCAAATCCTTCGCCTATGCGTCTTTATGCGAAATTTATCACCGTTTTATGTCTACTACTCACTGCCTGTTCAAAGGATGGGGTTTCAGAAAACCCCATAACGACCGCACAGAATGTTGATGTAAACTATTCTATCCTGCAAACATCAGACGACATCCTTTCTGAAGTAAATATAATTGCAGATAAAGAAAACATCCTGGCAAGCAACCGTAGTCAGGCCTTCGAAAGTATTGCCATGCCTGTATTAACCAATTTTTCTTTAGATCAGGCATTATTCTATAAGAATACGTTGGACTGCACTGGCGAACTACTTAATTATGATTTAGACAAGGATACTTCGAACGAATTTTACTTTTTTAAGGATTCAAAGAACTGTGACAGACAGATTTATGCTATTAAAACTGCAGAGACAAGGTTTTTCGTCCTTTATTCATTGCCAGGAGACTTTTTAAAGGATGAAAAATATTATTTGAGACTGGTGGATAATAAGGATTTGGAAAGCGGCTTTGAGGATTTTGAAATGGATAAAAAACCTACTCAGCTTGTATATGCCAATGAACGTTTGTTTGTTTTAGTGGAAGACATAACCCTAGGTAATGTTTACTCTGTGCAGGTTTTTGATTTGCAGAAAAAAGAATGGATAGTAGAGATTAATCTGGGAGATCAAGTGGAAAGACTCATTAGAACACCAAATAATAATTTGATAATTACCTACCCCGATCTTCACAATGTATACTCCACAATTACACTGGATATTTTGTCATCTACTCGATATTTAGCAGGTACCGAACCACACTTGGGTGAAACAGAAATACATCATTTTGGCCCTGATGGCAAAGTATATTTTGCCTCTTCTACGAACTTGAATGGCACCTTATACCCTCAGATTCCGGCTGTTTTTGATTTTGAAAGAAATACTACGATACTCTACTATTATGAGAATTTTTTAACAGAAGAAGAACAACGTTTTGAATTTGATATTGGAAATACTACGGCGGTGGCTTACGATTCTAAAAATAATCTGATGCTTATAGGGTATCAAAAATCACAAAACCCAAATAAAGGTGGTTTAATAAGAATTAAACCCGCTCCAAATCCAAAGATGGTCGACCAAACGAATTTAGATGGTATACCCTTATACATTTACTCAGAATAAATCTAGCAACTGGTAGAGTTTATTTAGCTTTTTAAGCATTAAAATACTTGCTCTTCCAAATGGCTGGATTAAAATTTTTACCCAGTGCAAAGCCATAAAATATAACTACAGCTGCAATAGACTTAAACATAAAAAAGAATACAATCATAAACTCGGCAAGACCTTCATTCTTGGAAAATAAACCTGAGGGTACCAAAGAGGTTGTTAAAAGACTAATTAAGACCACTAGAAGACTGAGATTCATTATATTCCTAAAAGGCCATACAAGGGCTTTTCTAAAAGGATGCAGATCGTTACCCCATTTGTGCACCAAATAATAATATTCTTTACCTATGGGAGCAAATAAAAGTGGATCATCTTTATCTTCTAGTTTAAAAAGTTTAGAGGGTGCCATTATCTTAAAGCCTTCTAGTTTTGAATTGTGCACTTTTTCTAGCCTTTCAATTTCCTCAATTGCCGTATGAGGGATTACGCCTTTAAAGTACTTGCTGTCTAAAAATCGCAGCCGGTATGAAATACATATTTCCTTAATTTGATCTATATGATATATTCTTGAGGTATCTAATAAATCAAAATTAAAATTATTGATAACTGTAGCTGAGGGTGCGGCAAGTTTTTCAAGTATTTTTTCACCAGTTGTAGAGGTGCTGCTCAGCATTTCATTCACCTCGTTAATCAATTTATCTTCAAGAACTTGGTCACTTTTAGTCCTCCCGAGACGTTCCTCGATATTTGTAGATTTAAATAGCATCTTTTTCTTTTTTTTAGCAATTACTCAAAAATAAGAATAACTCTTTGTGAAGTCAATTTTGGCCAGGATATTTCAAATGTTAACATTATGTTAAAAGAAATAGACCTGTGGTATTTTCCAACTGATTAATCAAGTTTTCGAGTATCTTGTCGGAATAACTGTGTATTTCATCGATAATTTATCTTTATTCTAAATAGATCCATGTCTCTAAAATTCCCCTTCATTTTGATGTTTTTGTTTCTTTTTTATAATAATGGGGAGTGTCAGTTTAAAGAAACTGTAAAAACAGAGCAGCTATATCCATTAGAGTTGTCTGCAGTTGCTACTGGATCTAAGTATTTGGAAGTACTGAAACTTGCCTTTAAATCCTTAGACCTAGGTGTTTTAAAAGATGCACATAGCTTTACTATTTTTGCGCCTAACGATGCATCTCTTATCCATAAGTCCGATTTGAGTTTAAAAACTCTGTTAAGACCTGAAAACAAGAAAGCCCTGTTTTCTTTTGTAACTTATCATATGGTGGCTGGTAAGTTGACGGCTTCTTCTATACTAAGAGCAATGTCTAGAGGTAATGGTATGGCCCGTTTTAAAACGGTTCAAGGAAACGAATTAATAGCGTCTATGGAAGGGACAGATATTGTTCTTACGGATTGTTTTGGAAATAAAGCAAAAATTATGTCAGCAGATAAAAATTATGGAACTAGTGTTGTCCATATCATTGATAATGTGATTCGGGCAAACTAGCAAATCTATCGAAGCTTTGCACCAACTTCTTTTTCTAAGCTGGTCTGTATTTTCCTCATTATTTTGTCGATCTGTTTATCCGTAAGTGTTTTGCTTTCATCTTGTAGCCTAAATCCAATGGCATAAGATTTTTTCTCAGGAGGGAGGTTTTTACCCGTATAAACATCGAAAAGATTTATCCCTTTTAGAAACTTCCTTTCTGCTTTAAAAGCAAGTCGCTGGATTTCATCGAAGGTAATGTCATTGTCGATTAACAATGCAAGGTCTCTTTTTACTTCGGGATATTTTGGTATGTCCTTAAACAATACCTCGTTCCTTTTTTTTAGGAGCATTAGAACAGTATCCCAATTAAAATCGGCCTGAATCACCTCTTGTTTAATATCAAATTTTGAACTTATGTCTTTTTTAATTATTCCAATACGAACAATCTCCTGATTGGCTGACTTAAAAACGATACTTTCCTGATAATTTGGTAAACTTTTTATTTCAATCTCATAACCACTTACCCCTACACGTTTTAGGACTTGTTCAGCAATGCCTTTTAAGAAGTAAAAATCGGAATACACTGCTTCTTTTTTCCAATGATTTTCGCTTCGTACTCCGGTACTTAAGAGCGACAAGTGTTTTGCCTCATGATAAGTCTCGTTTACCATTTTATAGGTACTTCCAAATTCAAAGAGTAACAGATTAGACTTTTTTCTATTAATATTATAAGACACTACTTCCAACCCACTAAAAAGCATAGATTTTCTAAGAACCGAAAGATCATTGCTCAAAGGATTTAACATAGTAACTGCATTGTCTGCTTCTACTTTGTCGTTTGATAGTGTGTTATATTCAGGTTTACTGAGACTATTCGTCAAAATCTCATAAAATCCTTTATTGGCTAATAAGTCTCCTACAATTTTTTGAATTTTAAAATCCTCAAACCTTGTGCTTGAAGCAATCGAAGCCGTTAGTTTCTCTTTGGAGTCTATGTTATTGTACCCATAAACTCTTAAAATCTCTTCGATAACATCCACTTCTCTTTGCACATCGACCCTGTAGAAAGGAATTACAAGACCCAGACCAGATTCTGTAGAACTTCTAACCTGTATATCTAGAGAGGCTAATATAGATTTGATGGTATCTCCTGGGATTTCCTGACCAATTAGATTATTAATTTTATCGAGGGAGAGAAAAACTTCATAATCTTCTTTTTTTCGTGGATATAGATCTACAATGTCCGAGGTGATATAACCTCCGGCAATCTCTCTAATGAGTAAAGCAGCTCTTTGTAAACAATACTCTACATTATTTATATCAATTCCTCTTTCAAACCTAAAAGAAGCATCTGTATTTAACCCATGTCTCTTAGCTGTTTTTCTTATGGTAACAGGATCGAAGTAAGCACTTTCTAAAAATATAGAGGTGGTGTTTTCCGTAACACCAGTATTTATCCCTCCAAACACCCCAGCAATACACATAGGTTTTTCATCATCGCAGATCATTAAATCCTCTTCGCTCAATAGTCGTTCTTCTCCATCCAGTGTCATGAACTTGGTGCCCGATTTTAATCTTTTTACGATTATTTTTTTACCGTGAATCCTATCAGCATCAAAAGCGTGTAAAGGCTGACCAAGCTCATGTAAAACATAATTAGTGGCATCAACTACGTTGTTTATAGGCTGTAATCCTATAGCTCTGAGCCTGTTTTTTAACCAATGTGGGGAAGGTTGTACAATTAGATTGCTAATGGTAACACCGCAGTATCTCGGCGCTAGATCGGAATCTTCTACACTAACATCGATCTTTAAAGATCTGTTTTCAACATTAAAAGTACTTATCGATGGAGTAATAAGTTCGGTATGTATGTCTCGTTGTTTTAAACCTGCTTTAATATCTCGGGCTACTCCATGATGACTCATAGCGTCTGCTCTGTTTGGAGTTAAGCCAATTTCAAAAACCTCGTCAATCTCTAATTCAAATACTTCTGCACATGGTGTTCCGGGTAATAAACTATCACTTAGAACTATGATTCCCTCATGGCTGTCTCCAACTCCGATTTCATCTTCTGCACAGATCATCCCATGACTTTCTATCCCTCGTATTTTACCTTTCTTGATCTTTAGTTCTTCGCCCTTTATAGAAGTAAGTACTGTACCGATAGTAGCAATTACAACATTTTGCCCAGCAGCTACATTCGGAGCCCCACAGATAATTTGTTTTGGACTATTGTCTCCTATATCAACGGAAGTAAGTTTTAGTCGATCGGCATTAGGATGTTGTTCGCATTTTAGAACATGTCCTACAACCAGTCCTTCTAAACCTCCTTTAATAGATTCAAATTTTGTAATACCCTCTACCTCAAGACCTAGATTAGTTAAAAGTTCACCGGTTTTTTCTGCTTCCCAATTAAGTTTTAGAAACTGTTTCAACCAGTTATAGGAAATTTTCATTGGATAGTTTTAGCCTGCAAAGATAAAACAAAGCAGGAACACATTCAACACTCTTTGCCTTAAAGAGTTTATTTTTTATTATTGGATTTTAGTTGTTATTTCGCAAAAGATTTAAAGAAAATTTATATGAAGTTTTTTCTTCTAGTAATTTGTGTTTTTTTGATGCTGTTTGCTTGTGTTGCTCCAAAGGATAATACTTTAAAAAGCGGCATTTGGCGGGCACATTTGACTACTTTAGACAATCAGCAACTTCCCTTTAACTTTGCGGTAACCAGAGATGCCAGTGATTATAAAGTGGAAATATTTAATGCCAGGGAGGTAGTCGTCGTTGATGAAATTGAAATCAACGGAGATAGTATACAAATAAAAATGCCTGTTTTTGAAGGATATATTAGCGGAACTTTTAATGATTCCGTAATTTCTGGAAGTTTTATTAAAGAGAGTTTGGATAGAATTGTACCATTTACAGCCAGGTTTGGAGATAGTACAAGGTTTAGAATCAAGAAAGACCCTGAAGTCAATATTTCAGGAATATGGGAGGCTATTTTTAGTGCGGATTCAGAGGGTGAATATGAGGCAAAAGGTATTTTTACACAACAGAACAATATAGTTTCGGGAACCTTCAGAACCACTACAGGGGATTATAGATATTTGGAAGGTGGAATTAGTGGTGACAGTCTTTTACTTTCTACATTTGATGGAGCGCACGCCTTTTTGTTTAAAGCAAAAGTTAACGACAGTTCTTTAACTGGAATGTTTTATTCTGGAAACCACTTTAAAGAGCCATTTTTCGCCACTAGGAATGAAGGTTTTGAATTGCCTGATGAAGCCTCTTTAACTTTTCTTAACCAAGGCTATGAAAAAATAGACTTTTCTTTCCCTGATACCAGTGGCAACCTAGTTTCTTTAAAAGACGAGAGGTATAATAATAAGGTAGTAGTTATACAAATTATGGGTACTTGGTGTCCAAATTGTTTAGATGAGACTAAATTCTTATCCCAATATTTAGAGGCTAATCAGAATTCTGATGTAGAAGTATTAGCCTTGGCATTTGAATATGCAAAAACAAAAGAGCTGGCCTATAAGGCAATCAATAGGCTGGTAGATAGAATTGAGGTTAAATATCCAATATTATTAGCGCAGTACGGCAGCTCAAGTAAAACTAAGGCCAATGAAAAGTTACCGATGTTAAACCATGTTTTGTCTTACCCTACTACTATTTTTATTGATAAAAAGGGAAATGTTCGTAAAATACATACGGGTTTTAATGGGCCTGCCACAGGAGTTAAATACACAGAATTTAAAGAAGAGTTCCATGCTTTCGTCGAACTTTTGGCAAAAGAAGAGTAATTCTCAGTTCTTGGGAATATTTTCTTTAGATAATTGTTGATTTACCCAACCAAATATTTTCACGGCTAAACGTGAGGTTTTCTTCAGAATCTGTAATTTTGGAAGCTATATAATCACCTACTTCCTCTGTGCCATAGGTACTCTCCTTTTCAATATCTGGAGTGACAATTCCTTTTTTCATCGATTTTAAGACGGCAATTACAATAGCTCTGGATTCTTCATCCAAACCAAAATGATCTAAAATCATAGCAGCAGAAAGAATCGAAGCTATGGGATTAGCCTTGTTTGTGCCTTTTTGATGAAGAAGTACCTCATGAATTGGTTCAAAAAGTGCATATTTATCCCCTACAGAGGCTGAGGGTAGAAGACCAATGGATCCGCCAATAACACCACCTTCATCAGAAAGTATATCTCCGAACATATTGCTGGTAAGAAGTATGTCGAATTGCTTTGGTCTCAATATCATTTCCATAACTGCTTCTTCAATAAACAGTTCTTCTAAAGTTACTTCCGGATAACTCTCACTGATTTTGTTAACAACCCTTCGCCATAGCCTTGAGGTTTCTAAGCCATTTGCCTTATCTACCAAACTTACTTTGTTACGCCTTACCTTGGCGGCCTTAAATGCAAGATGTGCTATTCTGCTAATTTCACTCTCGGAATAGGTGCAGACATCGGTGGCTACAGTCTTTTCTTTATTAATGCTTTTGTCTCCGTGATAAATACCTCCAATTAGTTCTCTATACACCACAAAATCGGTACCCTTAATAACACTTTTCTTAAGAGGTGATTTTTCTATTAAGGATGGAAATACTTTTACAGGTCGGATATTAGCAAATAATTCTAACTCTTTTCGGAGTTTAATAAGGCCACTTTCGGGCTTCATTATTCCATCTAAATCACGATTGTTTTTGGAATTTCTAACCGTCCCAAATAAGATGGCGTCTGATTCTTTGCATAGTTTTAGGGTAGAATCGGGGAGGGCCTCACCCGTTTTAGCCATTGCAACCTCCCCTACAAGTGCTTCTTTAAAGTTAATTTTATGCCCAAAAATTTCTCCGACCACTTGAAGGCATTTTACGGCTTGTTTCGTTACTTCCGGACCAACGCCGTCGCCTGATAAATGGGCTATGCTAAGTTTCATTTAGACAATACTTTCTACATTGACCGGGCTAGACGCTATGATTTCGTGAATATCGCTATCTAAAACTTCTTTCTTTCTATCTGCATATTTTAGAAACTCTTCATATACACTATCTAATTGAACCTTGGTTAATTCATAACCAACTTTCTTCGCTCTGTAGGCTAGAGCAGCTCTTCCACTTCTGGCGGTTAAAACAATAGAGGATTCATTAACACCCACGTCTTCCGGGTCTATTATTTCATAGGTTTCCCGCTTCTTAATAACACCATCTTGGTGAATTCCTGAGCTGTGGGCGAAGGCATTAGACCCAACTATTGCCTTATTTGGCTGCACAATCATTCCCATTTTCTGAGAAACCATCTGACTGGTATCATAGAGGAGTTTGCTATTGATATTCGTATCCAGATTTAAATGGGGATGCTGTCTTAGTACCATTACAACCTCTTCCAGGGATGTATTACCTGCTCTTTCTCCAATACCATTAATGGTACATTCTATCTGACGCGCTCCATTTATCACTCCTTCAATAGAATTGGCTGTGGCAAGACCCAGATCATTATGGCAATGACATGATAAGGTAGCTTTCTCTATGCCTTTCACATTCTCTCTAAGGTATTTCATTTTTGCGCCATATTCATGAGGTAAGCAGTATCCAGTGGTGTCGGGAATATTTAAGACGGTAGCTCCAGCCTTGATCACGGCCTCACAAACTCGGGCCAAATATTCATTGTCCGTCCTTCCGGCATCTTCGGCGTAAAACTCTATGTCCTCTACAAAGGTCTTAGCGTACTTAACAGCCTCTACAGCTCTCTCTAATATTTTTTCTCTGGTAGAATTAAATTTAAACTGAATATGAGAATCCGAGGTACCTATTCCCGTATGGATTCTTGGTCTTTTAGCATGTTTCAGAGCTTCTGCGGCAACTTCAATGTCTTTTTTTACCGAACGTGTTAGTCCGCATACCGTGGCATTCTTTACAATTTTGGCGATTTCATCTACAGATTTAAAGTCACCCGGGCTAGAAATAGGAAAGCCGGCTTCAATTATGTCCACCCCAAGTGTATCTAACCTTTCGGCAATAACAAGCTTCTGTTTTGTGTCCAATTTACATCCTGGCACCTGTTCCCCGTCACGGAGGGTTGTATCAAAAATATCTACTTTATCTTTACTCATTATTTTTACCTAATTTTGGTCACCTATACGAATATATCACTAGCTTATAGAATAGCATTGAAAGCGTAATTTTATTTACAACGTTAATTTAGTTTTCAGTATTCATAAAGTATTGATAAACAATAATTTAAATAATTAATTTTACGATGACAAATGTCAACAAAGACGCCTTATTTGTTTTAGTAAAGTCCTTATCTAAATCCGAAAAAAGACAGTTTAAACTTTATGTCGGTCGCTTGGGAGTAAATACGGATGCCAAGTTTCTTGCGCTCTTTAATTTACTGGATAAGAACAAAACATATGATGAGAAGGCCATTTTGGAAAGTGGCATTGTTAAAAAATCTCAATTGTCTAATCTTAAGGCACATTTATACAAGCAAATTCTTGTATCCCTACGTCTTAATCCGGTTAATCAGAATATAAGAGTTCAAATAAGAGAACAACTAGATTTCGCTACTATTCTTTATCAAAAGGGATTGTACAAGCAAAGTTTAAAGATTCTGGATAAAGTAAAAGGAGTTGCAATTGATAATGAGGAAAAGAATATTGCTTACGAAATTGTAGAATTAGAAAAAATAATTGAAACACAGTACATTACAAGGAGTCTCCCGGATAGAGCTGATGAACTAGTGGAACAAGCGCGTGTTCTTTCATTGCAGAATGAAATGACCAGCAGATTGTCTAATCTTTCGCTCCAATTGTATGGGATGATGTTAAAAGTGGGCTATGTTAGAAACGATGATGACCTTAACAGAGTTAAGAGATATTTTAGTCAAAACCTGCCGGAATACAAGATAGAAGATTTAGGATTCAGAGAAAAATTATGGCTATATAAGGCTCATCTTTGGTATAGTTTTTTAATTCAAGACTTTCTGTCGTGCTATAAATATTCCATAAAGTGGGTAGACCTTTTCTACGAAAACGAGAATATGATCTACCTTAATCCTGTTTTCTTTTTAAAGGGCAATCACTACTTATTAGAATCCTTGTTTTTTGTTAAATATGCCTCCCAGTTCCGAGATACTCTTGACAAAATGGAAGGCATAATCGAGAAAAAGGAATTTCCACAAAATGATAACATTTCCTCTCTGGCGTTTCTCTATTTGTATTCAAACAAGTTAAACTTACATTTTCTAGAAGGTACTTTTGAAAAAGGCTTGTATCTGGTAAAAATTATAGAATATGGTATTGACAAGCACAAAGATCGTATAGATGCCCATCATATTATGGTTCTTTATTATAAGATTGCCTGTCTCTATTTTGGAATAGGAGACAACAAAACCTGCATCCAGTATTTGAAAAAGATTATCGATAATAAGAGTTTAAAAATGCGCGAAGATCTCATGTGTTTTGCCAGAGTACTAAGTTTGGTGGCCCACTATGAAGCAGGAATGGATTATCATTTGGAAGTACAACTTAAAAGCACCTATAAGTTCCTTTTGAAAATGAATGATTTACAGGCTGTTCAGATAGAGATGATTAAATTTCTTAGAAATCTCGGAGACATATACCCTCAGGATTTAAAGAACGAATTTCGACGCTTGTATGTTGAACTAAAAAAGTATGAAGACCACCCCTATGAAAAAAGAGCATTTCTTTATTTAGACATTATATCCTGGTTAGAAAGTCATTTACAAAATAAACCCGTAGCTCAAATTATTCGTGAGAAGGCATTGACACTCACTCGATAATAGCCTCACGCATTAATACATGAATTCCACAAGGCGTCTTCAGGGGGGGCAGCATTTATCTCCAGAAGCTCTAAAGAAACCGGATGTTTAAAGCTAACCTTTCTGGCGTGTAGATGAATACTAGCATTTTTATTACTCCTATCAAACCCATATTTCAGATCCCCTTTTATAGGCGAATTAATAGCAGTTAGTTGCGCTCTAATTTGATGATGTCTTCCTGTTTTTAAATCAATCTTTAAAAGATAGTAGCGCTGCAGTGTTTTTAATATTTCATAATCAAGTACTGCCTTTTTGCTATTGGGAACTTCTTTGCTATTAGCATAGGACTTATTCTGTCTTTGGTTTCTAACTAACCAATGGGTTAAAGTATCCTTTGATTTCTTTGGTTTATTTTTAACGATGGCCCAATAGGTCTTTTTTAATTGTTTATCCACCAAAAGTTTATTTAGTCTAGTAAGTGCTTTAGAAGTTCTTGCAAAAATCACAATACCTGAGGTAGGTCTGTCTAGTCTGTGCACCACACCTAAAAACACTTTGCCAGGCTTGTTGTATTTGTCTTTGAGGTATAATTTTACAATTTCACTCAGAGGAATGTCTCCAGTCTTATCACCCTGCACTATATCACCTGGTCTTTTGTTGACCATAATAATATGATTGTCTTCGAATAATATTTGAAGGTTGTTCTTGTTTGTTTTTTGAGACATGTAAAAGCTCTAATATTGCTCCTCGTCATTAGGAAAATCCTTGCTCTTTACGTCGTCCACATACTGAGAAATAGCGTTGCCCATATCTTCATAAAGATTCATATATCTGCGCAGAAACCTAGGATTAAATTCGTGTGTCATCCCCAAAAGATCATGAATTACCAATACCTGTCCATCAGCGAACTTACCTCCTCCTATACCTATGGTAGGAATAGTCAAATTTTCCGATACTATTTTAGTTAAAGTAGCCGGAATTTTTTCCAAAACGATTGCAAAACATCCTAATCGTTCTAAGAGCTTGGCATCTTCAATTAGCTTTTCCGCCTCCTCGGCCTCTTTAGCTCTTACCGAATAAGTGCCGAATTTATAAATAGCCTGAGGAGTTAAACCTAAATGCCCCATCACCGGAATCCCGGCATTAAGAATTCTTTTGACGGATTCTTTTATTTCAATTCCCCCTTCTACCTTCACCGCATGTGCTCCGCTCTCTTTCATTATACGTATTGCAGATCTCAAGGCTTCTTTAGGATCACTTTGATAGCTACCAAAGGGAATGTCTACAACCACCAGAGCTCTATTTACAGCTCGTATGACGGAAGAGGCATGATAAATCATTTGATCTAAGGTAATGGGCAAAGTAGTCTCATGTCCAGCCATGACATTACTTGCGGAGTCTCCTACCAAAATCACATCGACATTTGCATTGTCCACAATGCGTGCCATGGAATAGTCATAGGCCGTGAGCATCGATATTTTCTCGCCTTGTTGTTTCATGTCCACTAAGGACTTAACGGTGACCCTTTTAAACTCTTTTTTGGAAACTGACATCAGGAGTAGTTTTTGGATGTTAAATGTAAGGAGATTTGATTAATTAAATAAGTTAGCTTCAATGTTTCATAAAATTTCATACATTCCTTAAAATTTATAAAGAATAGCAAATGAAGATTATTTTAACCGCGGTTTTAGTTCAATTTATTTTTTTTGTCAACGCCCAAGAAAATGAAAGCTTAAAGGTTCAGAGAACAATTGAAACCTTCTTTGAAGGTTTTCATAAACAAGACTCTTTACTACTGACATCTAGTCTTTCCTCGGAAGTAAGTCTGAAAACCATTGGAAAAAACAAGGAATCTGGCAAAACAGAACTTCGCGAGGTAAATTTTAATGCCTTTTTGCACTCTATATTGAGCATACCAGACTCGGTAAAGTTTCAGGAGAAGCTCTTGTCTTTTAATATTCAGATAGATGGTGACATGGCTCATGGATGGACTCCCTATGAATTCTGGTATAATGATTCTTTTAGTCATTGTGGGGTTAATTCTTTCCAGCTTGTAAAAGAGAAAGACAAATGGAGTATAGTGTCCATAATGGATACAAGACGCAAAGAACCATGTTTTGACTAACTCTTCTTCCTACAAGATTTATTTCAGACCGCAGCTACTTGCTTAGGCCTTTTTTAATGGTTTTGATTGATTTAAAATGACATCCTGTCAGTTTTTGTTAGTTGGCATGTTGTTTGTCTTTTAGTTACCGAATTTAAATATTGGATAGATAACTTTAAAATATAGGAAATGAGTAAAATTATAGGAATTGATTTAGGTACAACAAACTCTTGCGTCTCCGTAATGGAAGGTAACGAGCCAGTTGTAATCCCTAATGCAGAAGGGAAAAGAACAACACCGTCGGTAATTGCATTTGTAGATGGTGGAGAAATTAAGGTTGGTGACCCTGCTAAAAGACAGGCGGTTACCAATCCACACAAAACTATTTATTCCATTAAACGTTTTATGGGGAATAAATATTCTGAGTCTCAAAAAGAGGCTAACAGGGTGCCTTATACCGTGGTTAAGGGAGACAACGACACGCCTAGAGTGGATATAGACGGTCGTCTTTATACGCCTCAGGAATTGTCTGCAATGATTTTGCAAAAAATGAAAAAGACAGCAGAAGATTATTTAGGACAGTCGGTTAGTTCGGCTGTGATTACAGTTCCTGCTTATTTTAACGATGCACAAAGACAAGCTACAAAAGAGGCAGGTGAAATTGCCGGATTAAAAGTAGAAAGAATAATCAACGAACCTACAGCGGCTTCTTTGGCCTATGGATTAGATAAGAAACATTCAGATCAAAAAATTGTTGTTTTCGACTTTGGAGGTGGTACCCACGATGTATCTATCTTGGAGTTAGGGGATGGAGTTTTTGAAGTTTTAGCAACCGACGGAGATACACATTTAGGAGGGGATGATGTTGATCAAAAAATAATTGATTGGTTGGCCGAGGAGTTTAAGAAAGAAGAGCAGATTGATCTTAGGGATGATGCCATGGCGCTTCAAAGGTTAAGAGAAGCTGCGGAGAAAGCAAAAATAGAATTGTCTTCTTCAGCACAAACTGAAATTAATCTTCCTTATGTAACAGCCACAGCAACTGGTCCAAAACACTTAGTAAGAACTTTGACTCGCTCAAAATTTGAGCAACTGATTGCAGATTTGGTGAAACGTACTATTGAGCCATGTGAGACTGCGCTTAAATCAGCTGGACTTTCAAAAAGTGATATTGATGAAATAATCTTAGTAGGTGGTTCAACTAGAATCCCTGCGGTTCAGGAAGCGGTTGAATCTTTTTTTGGTAAAAAACCGTCTAAAGGAGTGAATCCTGATGAAGTAGTTGCCGTTGGTGCAGCTATTCAGGGAGGTGTTCTAACAGGAGATGTGAAGGATGTATTGTTATTGGATGTTACTCCATTATCTCTTGGTATTGAAACCATGGGTGGTGTTTTAACTAAACTGATAGAGGCAAATACTACGATACCTACAAAAAAGTCTCAGGTGTTTTCCACAGCAGCAGATAATCAGCCTTCTGTAGAAATTCACGTATTGCAAGGTGAAAGGCCAATGGCTGCTGATAACAAAACAATCGGTAGATTTCATTTAGATGGTATACCACCTGCACCAAGGGGTACACCTCAAATTGAAGTTACCTTCGATATAGACGCCAATGGTATAATTAAGGTATCCGCTACGGATAAGGCTACAAACAAATCTCA
Organism: Eudoraea chungangensis; assembly: GCF_029360665.1. Lineage (GTDB taxonomy): Bacteria > Bacteroidota > Bacteroidia > Flavobacteriales > Flavobacteriaceae > Eudoraea > Eudoraea chungangensis. The sequence goes on along the minus strand of NZ_JARDUB010000006.1, from coordinate 567,274 downwards.
AGATATCCGAATTGAAGCTTCTTCCGGCTTAACTGAAGAAGAGATTAAGAAGATGAAGGCCGAGGCGGAAGCCAATGCGGAATCTGACAAAAAAGCCAAGGAAACTGCGGATAAGTTAAATGAAGCAGATGGAATGATTTTCCAGACGGAAAAACAACTTACAGAATTTGGAGATAAGCTTTCAGATGATAAGAAAAAGCCAATTGAAGAGGCTTTGGAAGAATTAAAAAAGGCTTATGAAGGTAAAGATTTGGCTGTCATTACACCAGCACTCGACAAGATTAACGAGGCTTGGAAAGTGGCTTCTGAAGAAATGTACAAAGCTCAAGCCGAGGCACAGCAAGGAGAACCTGCTGCTGGTGGTGCAGAAGAGGCTACCGCTGATTCTAAAGAAGGAGATAATGTGGAAGACGTAGATTTTGAAGAAGTGAAGTAATAAATAATTATTTTTAATTAAAAAGGGCAGTATTACTGCCCTTTTTTCGTTTATATACACTCTTCAGATTTTTCTTTTCTTAGGTAAAGGTTTAATTTTATCCCAATGATAAAAAAATACCTTCTACTTTTAATTTTATTTATAAACGTATGCCTACCAGGTACTATAAGTCAAGGGCTGTATGCGCAAGAAGCACAAATATTTACTAGATCTGACTTTTACCTCAGAGGTCCTGTAAAATCGTGTTTGGTGATAACTAAATACGGAAAAGAAGAATTTGAGTTTAACAAAGAAGGTATATTAACTAAAAATTTAACTCGCTTTAATGAAGAGGATTATAATGTTACCTATTATAAGTACTCGGATGGCTTTTTAGTGGAAAAGCGAGATGAGGTGTATAGAGACGGAACCTTTGACAAACAAACCTCTATTGCGCACTTTTACGCAATAGATACCACTAAGAATAAGGTGGTAATTGAAGATATTATTTCTTACGCCGGTGAGACTTTGGAACGATACGAATACCATTACGGTGAAGACCAAAAAATTCAAACTATTATTAGATCTAATAATGAAGGAGTCGACGAAACACAAATATCATATACCGAATACAAAGGGGAAATAACTGAGGAATACAGTTTGAATGGAGTAATTCAAAAAACTATTCGTACTTCTTATAAGGAAAACGATAAATTGAAAGTGGTATTGACCAAACAATTTTTAAATGGAGATCCCAATAGGGCCAAAGAAAAAGTATTTGATAAAGAGGATAAACTAATTTCCTTGAAGGAATACATTTTCGATATATATAAGAATTCTTTTGCTCTAGAAAAGACAAGCCGGTTTTCTTATGATGCTGCTGGAATGCTTGCCAAAGAAGACATAAAGGAGGGAAAATCTTTGAAATCTCTTGAATATATTTACCAGTATGACAAGGAAACTGATGGCAACTGGGTTAAACAAATAATTAGTCCGGAAAATCTTTTTAAAACAAGAAGAATAAAGTATTACGAGCCGGAGGAAGTAAATGCCAATAAATCATAGATTCTTATTGGTCTTACGGGAGAGCTAATCTTATTTGCCGGCCCATTCGTTTTTTAAAATACTATAAACACAAGTATTTCTCTTATATTCTTTACTTAGGTAAACGTCTTGCCTTAATATGCCTTCCAAAACCGCGTTAAGTTTTTCAACGGCATTTCGGGATCTTACATTTCTTTCGTCGACCTTAAATGCAATTCGCTCAAAGCCCATATTTTGAAAAGCAAAATCTATCATGAGGCGTTTCATTTCTCCATTTAGACCTGTTCCTTGGAAATTTTTACCAATCCAGGTAGATCCAATTTCTAAATTTTTGTTTAACCAATCGATATTCATGTATCGGGTACAGCCAGCATAGGCCTGCGACTGCTTGTCGTAAACCAGAAATGGAATTGCCTGAGACTTATTGTTTTGTTCCAATGCTTTTAGCACATAATTTTTTAATTCTGCTTCTGTTTCAATTGTAGAAGGGGAATATTGAATTAAGTTTTTTTCTTTTGCGACAGCAGCTAACTCAAGGTAATTATCAAGTCCCAAGGGAGATAAGATAACCCGATTGTTTTCTAAAGTGGGATTTGTCATTGTACAATTAAATTTTCTAGAAGCTCAATTTTAATTTCATGACCTCCTTTGAATTGAATTTGGTTGGTTTTAGTACCAAATATTTTATTAATCTTCTGTTGTTCTAGTAGCGCTCTATCGGCATTTATATACGGATCCTCATCTCCATAAATGTAGGTAATCCTTGTATTTTGATCGAGGTGAGCAAAGTCGCATTTTTTTAAATCATTTGGAATACTGCCTGCGTAGAATACTAATTGGGAACACTTAATTTGTCGACTTGCTACCCACCTGCTCGCGATAGAAACCCCTTGTGAATACCCAAATACCATTAGTTTTACATCCGATCCAATAGCCTCACTTTGCCAAACTGCATCTAAATAGGAAAATACATTGACAAGAGATTCTTTGGTCTCTTCTTTAGTTAACCATGAGGCTCCAACATGTTTAAAATCTTCTTTTAAATAATACTTTGAAGGTGCCTGGGGACAAATAATATAATTTTCTTTGGAAGGAAGAGTCTTAAAATACTTTAAAAAATATTTACTTAAATATCCCATTCCATGAAATACGAACCAAACGTATTTCGTTTCGGTACCAACAGAATTTAGGGTCTCATACGAATTAGAGTTAATGTAAGTAACCGTTTTAACAGTTGAATTTTGATTCATGCCATTTGTTTGCCTCGGGTTTATTTCTATTGCTTAATTTTACACAAAAATAACTCTATGAACGAATACAAAGAGAAAATTTTAAAGGTTTGTAATGCAATTAGACCCAATACCTTAATGGAAACTCTTTCCATTGAATACGTAGACGTAGGGGAAAACTTTCTAATTGCCAGAATGCCTGTTAACTCTAAAGTACATCAGCCTGATGGAATTTTACACGGAGGCGCCACAGTAGCTTTGGCCGAAAGTGTAGGGAGTGCTGCTTCTTATGTATTCTTAGATGCACAGAAATATGCTATTCGCGGAATAGAAATATCTGCCAATCACTTAAAAAGTGTGGTAGATGGTTTTGTTTATGCGAAGGCCTCTCTTATCCACAAAGGAAGAACAACACAGTTATGGGAAATAAGAGTAACAAATCAGGAAAATCAACTCATATCCATTTGTAAACTAACCACTATAGCCTTGTCTAAATCTTAATATGTTGCCAGAATTTTTTAAGAGAATAGAAAGTCAATTAAGGAAAGAGCTGCCTTTTGTTTGTTATCGAAAACCTGGCGAGAAGACTATTAGAGCAATCTATCAGCATTCTAACGCTTTAATTACTTGTCCAAAACTAGACCGGGTTGGTTTTGTTTTTGCTCCTTTTAGTAAAGACTACGAAACGGTTTTGATTCCTAGAGATGAAGTGTCTGTCGCATCTTTTGATAAGGTCAAGGCGAAATATAAAAAATTGAAAATTTTGGAAGCTAAAGAGAGTGGGGAAGAAGCCTATATTGAGCTTATCAAAACGGCCATAAGAAATATTCAAACTCAAAATTTAAAAAAAGTAGTACTCTCCAGGGCTATCGATTTAGACGCTAAACTTAATGCCTTGGCTGTTTTTCAGAATATCCTTAGCACCTATGACAATGCGTTTTGTTATCTGTGGTTTCATCCAAAAATTGGTCTTTGGTTAGGAGCCACTCCAGAATTATTATTTTCATTAAAAAATGGTTCATTAACCAGCATGTCCTTGGCAGGTACTATGCCTTGGGACACTTCGGAGAATCCAAGTTGGGGAGCGAAAGAAAAGGAAGAACAACAGCTCGTTACAGCGCATATTTCTAATCAATTGGAAAACAAGTTAGAAGATTTGGAAGTTGGTCCTCAAGAAACAGTTAAAGCCGGGAATTTATGGCATTTGAAGAGTACCATTTCTGGTACCAGCAAAACCAACAGCTTGCTAGATTTGGTTTGTCAGTTACATCCAACTCCTGCGGTTTGCGGTCTGCCAGTTGCTGAATCTACTTCATTTATTATGCGCTATGAAGGATACAACAGGGAGTACTATGCCGGTTTTTTGGGGGAGATAGAATCTATTTCACCTGCAGAAACCTCTCTTTTTGTTAACCTCCGGTGTTTAAAACAGACCGATACAGGAATCAAAATATTTGTTGGAGGGGGAATAACAGAAAAATCAGTACCTGAATTAGAGTGGTTAGAAACCATACATAAGAGTAAAACAATGCTAAATATGCTGCGCTATTAATGCAGAGCATTGTATTTTTGTAATCTATGAATTACTCTAGTATTCCTTCTGCGCAAACAGTAGTTTTATACTGCAAAATTAGGGGGATAAAAAATATTGTTATATCTCCCGGTTCGAGGAATGCTCCACTGACCCTTGGTTTTACTGAAGACCCTTTTTTTAGTTGTTTTAGTATCGTGGATGAGAGATCTGCTGCCTTTTTTGCCCTTGGAATGGCCCAACAATTACAGTCACCAGTGATTGCCGTTTGTACTTCCGGGAGTGCTCTGCTAAATTATTATCCTGCCATAGCCGAGGCTTTTTATTCAGATATACCTCTTATTGTTATTTCGGCAGACAGACCATCCTATAAAGTAGACATAGGAGACGGGCAGACGATCCGACAGGTGGGAGTTTTTCAAAATCATATAGCCTATACTGCCAGTTTAAAGCAAGATTTAATCCATGCCACTTCAACAATAGAAAAGCTTGCACCCCAACTACTATCCAAAACCAAATCGCTTGAAGAAGATCAATTTGCCGTACAAAAGTACAACGAGGAAGAATTGTCTACTCTTTTTGACATTAATAAACATCAGAATGCTCCGGTACACCTTAATATTCCTTTTGAGGAACCTTTATATAATTTAGTAGAAAAGGTTGACGTATCGCCATCTAATTATGAAGTTAAACAGAAAGAAGAGATACCGGAATATCCATGGAATAGTCTGAGGAAGATTTGGAATTCTAGTAAAAAGATAGTTGTAATTATTGGTGTAAGTCCGCCTAATTCCATAGGGCCACAGTATTTAGACATGTTGTCTGAAGCTCCAAATATTATCGTTTTCACTGAAGTAACTTCTAATATTCACCACAAGAATTTTTTTCCGAGCATAGATAGTGTAATTGCTCCGATCGAAAAAAAGAAAGACCGAGATGCATGGTTTAAAGAATTACAACCAGATCTATTAGTTACCTTTGGGGGCTTAATTGTTTCAAAAAAGGTTAAAGCATTTTTGAGAAATTACAAACCCAAAAATCACTGGCATGTTAATCCTAAAAAGGCCTATAATACTTTTTTCTCCTTAAGTCTACATCTTGAAATGGGAGTGGATACATTTTTTCAATATTTGGCAGTTGCAGAGTTAGAAATTAAAAGTGAATATTTCGATAAATGGACTAAGATAAAAGACGCTTACGAGGCAAAAAGAGATTTGTATATAAAAAAAATTCCCTTTACCGACTTCAAGGCCTTTGCCAGTATTTGCAAATCGATTCCTGCAAATTATATGCTTCAATTGGCCAATAGCTCTACCGTGCGTTATGCTCAATTATTTAATCTAGATTCTTCCATAAATGTTTATTGCAATAGAGGAACTAGTGGTATTGATGGGTCTGTCTCTACAGCCGTTGGAGCTTCGATTTACAATATAACACCCACTTTATTGGTAACTGGGGATCTTAGTTTCCTTTACGACAGTAATGGCCTTTGGCATGACTATTTGAAAAAGGACTTTAGAATAGTGGTAATAAATAACGGAGGTGGCGGAATTTTTAGGATATTACCTGGAAAAGTAGATACGCCAAACTATGAAAAGTTTTTTGAAACAACACAACAATTAGAGCTTACTCATATTTGCTCAATTTACGGCATGGAATATAGACAGGCAGACGATGAGATTTCTTTAGACAAGGAACTTAAAAGCCTTTACTTACCCTCTTCATTACCAGTACTTTTAGAAGTGAAAACTCCTAGAAGATTGAATGATAAAATTTTGCTTGCTTATTTTGATTTCATATCTTAGAACTTTAGAAAATTATATAGAAAATATTAAACCATGGGCGAAAGAAAGGCAGCACTTATAGTACAATACGCCGCTGAAATTAAAGATAAATTTGGAGAAACTCCGGACATGGATTTCTTGCAAAAAGTAACTGACGGTCTTGGACCTTCTATCTACAATATGGACTCGTCCAAAGTTTCTGGGACTGATGAAAAAGAACTGCAAACCGTAAAGAATAATTTTTTAATTAAAAAACTAGGCCTTGCGGATGGCCCTGAATTAATGGAAGCAATTAAAAGTGTTTTAAATACTTATGGTTCTTCCGTTAGAAACAAGCATAGAGCAGTAGTATATTACCAGCTTGCGAAGTATTTCGGTAAAGAATCTATTTATAATTAAAAAAATAACGCATCGAGAACCGTTCAGATTCTGAACGGTTTTTTTATGCTGTAATCTTTCTTCAATGATACAATTAGGCAATTTTAATACATTAGAAATACTAAGGGAAACTTCTGTGGGCATGTTTTTGGGAGATGAGGATGTAGACGACTTATTATTACCAACCAAGTATGTTCCGGAGAATGCACAAGTGGGGGATACTTTAGAAGTTTTTTGTTACTTGGATCATGAAGAGAGGCCAATAGCAACCACTTTGAAACCCTATGTAAAGCGCAATGAGTTTGGCTTTTTAAGAGTTGCAGAAGTTAATGAGATTGGAGCCTTTATGGATTGGGGATTAGAAAAGCATTTGTTGGTGCCATTTAGAGAGCAAAGAGAAAAAATGAGAGACGGACATTGGTATGTGGTCTATTGTTATCTGGATGAAAAATCGTTTAGACTTGTGGCTTCAGCAAGGATAAAAAAACATTTGAACAATAACGGTCTTAGCCTGCAACCGAAGGAAGAGGTGCAAATACTAGTTGCTCGAAGCACCGATTTAGGATTTGAGGTAATTGTAAATGAGAAGCATTTAGGCTTAATATACCGAGACGAGGTTTATCAACCCATTCAAATTGGAGATAGGCTAAATGCTTATGTTAAAAAGATTAGATCAGATAAAAAAATTGATATATCCCTAAAACCTATTGGCCATCTTCAAATTGAACCTTCAGCAGCCCAAGTGTACTCCATGTTATCTGAAGCTGGCGGTTATATGGCTTTGCACGACAAATCCTCTCCGGAAGATATCCAGGAAGCCTTACAAATGAGCAAGAAAACTTTTAAAAAGGCTATAGGAACTCTGTATAAGGCTAGAAAAATTGATATAAAGAAAGACGGCATATATCAATTAAAAAAGTAAAATAAAGTATAATTGAGTTTGTTCTATATTTTTTTCCTCATCTAAATAAATTATTTTTGCAGTATGGAATTAATTATTTTGCTGATTATAAGCTTTTTAGTTAATTTTAACTGAACGTTTCCAAAATTTAGCTACCTATGCCATTTATCGAAGAAAGTGATTTGCTTGAATTACATAAAGATATAGACAAAGCTCAAATTATAAATGAGCGCCTTCTAGATCAAATAAAGTTTAAGAATAAAGAACTTAAAAAAAGCAAAATACAACGGAATGTATTGGCCGGGGTTACCGCTTTATTTTTGATAGGTACTTTAGCGATAACTTCTTTTACTGCCGGACTTTCCAGTAGCTCCAATACCTATGAAAATAGAAATCTGTTAGTATCAATTGATAGTTTAGAGGCAGTAAAAACTAGAATAGATAATTTAAAGCAGAAAAATGAAGAGCTTAGTTTGGTTAATGAATTTTATATGGCCAAACGCTTTTTACAAAAAGAAAAGATATACTCAGTTCAGGTAAAATCCTTTGTGGATAACAACATAACGCTTTCTGCAGAATCACTTGCCAATACAATGTTCGTTAAGACCAATCCGTTTTATTCTTACTCCTTAGGAAACTTTGAAACCCTTGAAGAAGCCAGATCTTTTAGATATCAATTGGTGAAAATGGGATTTGATGATGCCTTTGTGGCTTCATATCAGGATGGTAAGCGTTTAAAAATTGAAGACCCATATTAGTGGGGAAGTTTAAAGCTTGGCTTGGGGCAGCCCGTTTAAGAACATTACCCCTATCACTTTCAGGAATTATTGTAGGTACCGCTTTGGCACAATGGCTAGGATATGAGGACACTCTTATATTTCTATTGGCACTATTAACTACCGTCGCTCTGCAGGTAACCTCAAATTTTGCAAACGATTACGGAGATGGTATAAAGGGGACAGACGGATTAGATCGTATTGGACCAACTAGAGCTTTCCAGAGCGGAGAATTGAGCAGAAAAGAATTGAAAAGAGGTATCATCATTTCAGTTTTTGTTTGTCTGATACTTATTTTTCTCCTTCTTTATACTGCTTTTAAGGAAGATTTATGGTATTTCTTCCTATTTGTAGTCCTTGGTCTTTGCAGTATCTGGGCTGCAATTAAATACACCGTCGGCAGCAATGCATATGGATACAGAGGGTTTGGAGATATCTTTGTTTTTGTTTTCTTTGGGCTTTTAAGTGTTTTGGGCACCCTTTTTTTATATGTGCAGAATATTCCCATAGATGCTGTACTCCCTGCTTGCACGATAGGGTTTTTGAGTACGGCAGTTCTTAATTTAAATAATTTAAGAGACTTTGAGTCTGATAAAAAGGCTGGAAAAAACACCGTTATCGTTAAAATCGGAATCCAAAATGGCAAGGTGTACCATAGCACCTTATTAGTGGCAGCCATGCTATGTTGGGTTGCTTTTCTCAGTAGGCAGACAACTTCCTGGCTGGGTATAATTAGCGTTATCGCCTTTGTACCAATTTTAATGCATCTGAAAACCGTTAGAAGCATAGTAGAACCTAAATCTTTTGATCCCGAATTAAAAAAAGTAGCACTAAGTACTTTCTTGCTGGCTATCTTGTTTTATTTAGGTTATTATAATTTTTTGTAAATTTGAATTAAATAACCACTTAATACCTCACTTACTTTGGAACAAGCTATTAAGATCCTCATCGTAGAAGACAATGTGATTATTGCCGACGATATGCAATCGATGTTAGAAGAAATTGGCTATGAAATAGTAGACAATGTTATTGTCTATGAGCAGGCCGAAGAGGTTTTAAAAAACAATCATGTAGATTTAGTTTTAATAGATATAATTTTAGCCTCTGATAAGACAGGAATAGATTTAGGGAAGCATATAAGAGAGAATTATAACATCCCTTTCATATTCGTTACTTCCAATTCGGATAGGGCTACCGTAGAAAATGCTAAATCCGTAAAGCCAAATGGATATTTGGTAAAACCTTTTGAACAGCAAGATTTATATACCTCTATAGAAATTGCTTTGTCTAACTTTGATTACACCAGTAAGACGGGCAAAGACGAAAGACCAGATGTAGGGGATAAGGTAGTATCTAACTCTGTATTAAAGGACTCTATTTTTGTAAAAAAGCAACATTTATACTATAGAATTCAATTTGGTGATATTCGCTTTATAAAGGCGGATAATGTTTACCTGGAAGTTAATACTGTTGATAAGAAGTTTTTAGTTAGATCTCCTTTAAAGGATTATTTAGGGAAATTACCGAGTAATAAGTTTTACAGGGCGCATAAGTCCTATATAGTTAATGTGGATCATATTGACGCGATTAATTCTAAAGACATTATGATAAATAATACTCTAATTCCTATTTCTAAGGACTTTAAGGAGTTTATTATATCATCGATGAACTCCTAAAATTTATATTCTTTCCTTTTTCTATTTCGTTTTGGGGTACTTAAGCCTACAATATTCGTGTTTACCACAAGAATAGAGGTGTTCACAACAATTATTTCAATTCAAGGCAAAACCTGACTAGTTTAGTAGTGTAATAAAGAATAATTTTTTTCATTTTCATATAGTGTTCTCGTAAAAGAGTCTTGTCTTCCATAGATCGGACTCTTTTTCATTTGTAGTTTTTGTGAATGTCTAGCCTTACCTAAGTAATTTTTGTTCGACTAAAAGCACAAATCATCGATAAAGCGCATTTTACACTGAAATTGAACCATTTCACAACAAGAATCCTGAGTTACACAACAATTCTGAAAAACTACTGCCATTTGATTATACATTTGAAATAAATATTAAGACCCCAAATCTTATCATTTATCTATCTGAAGAAAGACTGTGCAATTGCGTAGTCTTTTTTTTGTATGAATATTGCCGCATTAGGTAAATAATAGATAGAGACTATTTTATGAAATATGGAAAATTAAAATTAGAATTTCTTGTTGATTCGTATTTAGACAACGCTAATAGAAGGCTTTACAACAATTATTTATCGGTGCTAACTATTAGTAGTAAGTTTAAAATGTATTTTTAACGTCACAATAGAATATTAAAAAATATAAAATCAAAAGCTAACCTCCTAGGCATGTTATGGCAAAAACACTGGGTAATTTCTTAATTCTTTTCTTTTTAGTAATTAGTTATAATGCAGGGGCTCAGGTAATTGATTCCTTGGAAGATAACCTGTTGGTTAGATTTCAGCAGCAATCAGATGTCAATGACAGACTAACTTTCTTCTTTAACACAGCGAACAGGTATAATGTAAATTCTGCCTATGATTGGTTAGATCAGGTTAATGTATACCTAAATCAGGCTGAAAAAATTCAGGATTCTACTTCTATTCGAAGATATCAGCTAATGCAATCCCAGATTTATTACGATTTGGGCGATTACGATAAAAGTGTCGCTATTGCCAATGATCTATATAAAATTAGAGAAGGTTTAGATCGGCAAACAAAACAATTGATGTTCGATATAATTGATAACAACTACGGACAATTACAATTATATGGAAAACAGGTAGAAATTCGGCAGCAAAAACGCGACCTGGGGTTTACCAAGAATATTACATTTTATGATATTTATTCAAACTTAGGACTCCATAGAAAGGCCATGGAAGACTATATCATGGATATGAAAAGGACCATTGACGATTCCGATCTATTTGGTCTTGCAAAATATAATAATCAGGTAGGATACTACCTTCTTTTAGACAAGTCGTCCTCCGTGGCATTGAGTAATTTTAAAAAGGGAAAGGGATATATTGATGTTTATTTAAACGATGTCACTGAAGTAAAAACCGAAAAAGAATTACAGAATGCCAAAATACTGAAAGGTGAAATTGAAGGTAATATAGGGAAGGCCTATTTACAATTAAAACAATTCGAAGAGGCTTTACCTTATTTAGAAAATAGTATTTCCATAATAAATGAAAACAATGGCGGACAATATTCTGAAGAAATAGTTGGAAATAGTCTGGCATTAGCCGATTGCCATCTGCAGAAGGGAAATTATGAAAAAGCCAAGGAAATACTTAACAGTAGACTTCGCCCAATAAAGTTAGAGAACATTGTTAGAAAAAATAGATTATTGGCGGCCTATTACGACAAAACAAAAGACTATAAAAGAGCCACAAGTTACCTTAAACAGAATGTACGAATTAACGATTCTTTAAACCTAAATGATTCTTCCTTAAAAAAACAGCAGTTATCCACAGTAGCTAAATACGAAATAGAGAATTCTAAACGTATGATTGATGCCCAGAAGCTAGAAATGGAACAGGCTAGAAATGAAATGCAAGCTAAAGACGAACAGATTAATCTTGTATTTATTTCATTGATTTTTACCTTATTAGGATTCGCTGGTTTAGTGTACGCCTATTTGAAAAGTATAAAAACCCAACGTCTGATTGCCGATCAAAAACATATTATAGAAAATTCACTAGTAGAAAAGGACTCTCTTTTAAAAGAGATTCACCATCGTGTGAAGAACAATCTGCAAATGGTTTCAAGTCTTCTGAGTTTACAAACGAAAAATACGAGGAGTAAAGCGGCTATAGCGGCTTTAGAAGAAGGGAAAAGTAGGGTTAAAGCAATGGCACTTATCCATCAAAAACTCTATCAGAATGACGATTTATCTGTAATCGAGATGCAGGGGTATATAGAGAGTCTTGTAAATAGTGTGCAATCCGTTTTTAAAAAAGGAGGGCACAATATTAATATTACTATTGACGCAGAGAGCGTAGAATTAGATATCGACCGGGCCATACCCTTTGGTCTTATATTAAATGAACTGGTCTCGAATACCTTTAAATATGCCTTCCCTGAGGACAAAGAAGATGGAAAGATTTACATACATCTCAGAAAAAATGGGGAGCAAGGATTTTTTGAATATACGGATAACGGAATAGGATTATCCGATGATACTGATGAAAGAGTAAATTCTTCAATGGGTATTCGCCTAATGAATAGATTGGTCAATCAATTGCAGTCTACATTAAATATTGACAAAACTACAGAAGGAGTTCGTTTTTGGTTCAATTTTAAATAAATTTGAATAAAGCTTACGAACATGATTATTTCTTTTTTGGGTCACGCCTGTATTTCTATTGAAATTGGGCAATACAATATACTCGTTGATCCTTTTATTACTGCAAACGAAAAGACCAAAGACTTGGTCGACATAGACGCATTAAATCCGAATTACATTTTGGTTACGCATGCACATCAAGATCATATCTTGGATGTTGAAGCAATTGCCCGAAGAACAGGAGCTACTATCGTTAGTAATTATGAAATAGCCATGTATTATCAGGCAAAGGGATTTACGGTACATCCTATGAATCATGGGGGTAGTTGGAATTTTGATTTTGGAAAGGTGAAGTATACCAATGCAATTCACACCTCTTCTTTTCCAGATGGAACTTATGGAGGCCAACCTGGAGGTTTTATTATTCATGCCATGGATAAAACTCTTTATATTGCAGGGGATACGGCACTATCTATGGATATGCAGCTAATACCTATGCAGTATAGTTTAGATTTGGCGATTTTACCTATTGGTGATAATTTTACCATGGGGGTAGAAGATGCTATTTTGGCTGCAGATTTCTTAGGCTGTACGGAGATTTTGGGTTATCATTACGATACTTTTGGATATATAGAGATTAATCATGCCCATGCTATTGAAAAGTTTCAAGTTGGTGGTAAAACATTACATCTGTTGGATATTGGCGCCAAGCTTGAGGTTTAGTTTTATAAAATGTTATTTTAAATCTTTACCATTAATTTAGAAAAAATCGAAGCGCCTTTATTAGGTTTGTTTCTCCTATATTTTATGAAGGCGTATTTTAAAAAATACATTTTAAATTTCAAGGTACCCGGAGGAACATCTAGAGGAATCCTCCGAACAAAAGAAACTTGGTTTTTGCGGATTGATGATGGCGATAGATTTGGTATAGGGGAGTGTAATCTATTTAAAGGTCTAAGCTTCGATGATGTAGAGGATTACGAAAAAGTTCTCGAAGACACATGTAACCGTATAGATTTGGGTTTGGATAGCCTGTACCGAGGTTTATGTAAGTTCCCCAGTATCCAATTTGGCATAGAACAAGCTTTTATGTCGTTAAAAGCTAAAAATCCCTTTATATTGTTTCCCTCTAATTTTACTAGTTCTGAAGATAGAATTAAGATTAATGGCCTTATATGGATGGGACATATAGATTATATGAGGCAACAAATAGAAGCTAAAATTAATAATGGTTTTGATTGTATCAAATTAAAAATAGGGGCACTTAATTTTGAAGAAGAATGCGAATTACTCGCTGAAATTCGAAAGAGCTACCCTGCAACTAAGATAGAAATTCGGGTAGATGCTAATGGTGCATTTTTAGTAGAAGAGGCACAGAAAAAATTAGATAAATTAGCTTCCTATGAAATTCATTCAATAGAGCAGCCAATAAAACCAGGGAACATAGAACAAATGAAAAGGCTGTGCAAAAGCAGCCCTATTCCGATTGCTTTGGATGAAGAATTAATAGGGATTAGAAGCAGGATAAAGAAGCGAGAACTGTTAGAGACAATAAAACCTCAATACATTATTCTAAAGCCAAGCCTTATTGGGGGTTATCGTGGTGCCGAAGAATGGATTAATTTGGCTAAAGAACAAGAAATTGGTTGGTGGGTAACTAGTGCTTTAGAGAGTAACATAGGTCTTAATGCCATTGCACAATGGACTTATAACTTGAAAAGTACTTTGCCACAAGGTCTTGGAACAGGACAATTGTTTACAAATAATGTTTCTTCCCCTTTAGTAATTAAGGGGGGGCATTTGGTCTACAGCGAAAACGAAAAATGGGATTTTAACAAAATAGAAGTATGTATATAGAACAGGGATATAAGGGATTACACGAATTTTGGCGATATGTTTTGGGAACATTAATCATTTTTATAGGTTGGCAATTTATTGGAGCAATTCCTCTATCCGTAGTCTTGTTAGGTAAAGCATTTAAATCTGGAGAGATGCCCACGGATATGGGTAGTCTTTCTGATCTGCTTGGCTCTAATCTCTTTTTGTTTTTGGTCTTGCTTACTTTTGCCGTAGGCTTCCTATCCGTTTATCTCACGGTACGTTATTTACATAAGCAACCTTTTTTATCCCTTATCACTATTCGCGGTAAAATGGACTGGCAACGAATACTTTTTTCATTTACTTTGGTGGCTATTTTGTCTATTACCTTTATCGGATTGGATGTTTACTTAACCCCTGAAGATTACGTACTTAATTTTGAATTAGGACCTTTTTTGATATTATTGGTTATTGCCGTGCTACTAATTCCGGTTCAGACGAGTTTTGAAGAGGTCTTTATGAGAGGATATCTTATGCAAGGTCTGGGAATAGCCTGCAAAAATAGGTGGGTGCCGCTAATAAGTACTTCATTTTTATTCGGGATACTGCACATTTTTAATCCTGAAGTTGCCAAGCTAGGATATGGAATAATGGTGTTCTATATGGGTACAGGGCTGTTTTTAGGCATTTTAACACTAATGGATGACGGTCTGGAGCTCGCACTTGGATTTCATGCTGCAAACAACTTAACGGCCGCCATTTTGGTTACCGCTGAATGGACTGCTTTTCAAACACATTCCATATACAAAGATATCGCTGAACCTACTTTGGGGTGGGATGTCTTTGTACCGGTACTTGTGGTTTATCCTATATTACTCGTTATAATGTCTAAAAAATACGGCTGGTCTAATTGGAAAGAACGACTAACAGGTGCGGTTGTGACTCCAATAGAACCTATGGAAGCAGAAATAAAAATAGAAGAAAATGTCGATTAAGATCCATCCTGGTTTCAAAATTAATGGTTTTTCTTCAGGGGAAGAAGATTTAAAGGAGATTGCCTATAGTCTGATAAAAGAAGGAAATAAAGAGGAAGGTATTATTGGAGATTTCTTGTTAGATTGGTTGTCTGAAGAACAATCTATTAGGGTTTCTACTTCTGGTTCTACAGGAAAGCCTAAGCTGCTTGATGTTGAGAAAGAGCATATGATAAATTCTGCTTTAGCCACCTCCGAGTTTTTAGGCCTGGAAGCAGGGGATAGGGCTTTATTATGCCTCTCCGCAGATTATATAGCGGGTAAAATGATGTTAGTGCGTTCCATGACTGTTGGCCTTGATTTAGACATAGTTTCTCCGTCCAAAGATCCATTAGAATTTGTAGATAAAACATACGATTTTTCTGCCATGGTACCCTTACAAGCCATGGCAAGTCTTTCTAAGTTAACGCAAATAAAGAAGTTATTAATTGGTGGAGCACCAATAAATTCGGGTCTGAAAGAAGCCATAAGCAATACTGGTATACAAAACTGTTTCGAGACCTATGGCATGACAGAGACTATTAGTCATATTGCTTTAAAACAAGTCTCTAATTCAAATAAATCCGAATCTCCTAGGCCATTTGTTTTGTTACCACACATTTCTATTCGCACAGATGAAAGAAATTGTCTCATTATTAATGCTCCAACGCTATCCAAAGAAACCATTATAACAAATGATGTGGTTGAACTAGTATCTGAAAAAGAATTTTATTGGCTGGGCCGATATGATAATCTGATAAATTCCGGTGGTGTTAAGCTGCTTCCTGAGCAAATTGAAGCAAAACTCGCGTCTGTTTTGGAAAAACCATTTTTTATTAGCTCATTACCCGATGAAGCTTTAGGAGAAAAGGTTATTTTAGTCATAGAAGGTAAAGAAGACGATGCCTGTAATGAGTCTATGGCAAGGGCTCAGCTGGATAGATATGAACAACCAAAAGAAATTGTTTTTCTCACGTATTTTAAAAGAAGTAATAACGGTAAAATTCTGCGTCAGGAATCGTTAGATGTCTTTTTAAATTCCAATAACTAAATCTCTGTTTTATAGGTTTTAATTGTAAAGTAGGTCGTTGAAAAGAAGTTAATGTTATTCAATACCAGGGGGTTAATTATAAATATCCTCTAATAGTTTTCTCCGAACTAAAACCTTAGTATATTTCCCATAATTTAAGCTATTAAAAACATATCCCTATGAAACTTATTTACACATTTTTCGTTGTTTTAAGCTGTTTTAGCGGTTGGTCTCAACAAATATTGCCAATTAGCGAAAGAGCAAAAGTAATAGATGAAATACTGGCGGAGAGGTTTAATGTTCTGTTGCCTCAGTTGATGGATGCAACCGATATTGATATGTGGGTGCTAATCTCTCGTGAGTACAATGAAGACCCGGTTCTTAGAACCATGCTTCCTGCTACTTGGTTGAACGCCAGAAGAAGGACGATATTGGTTTTTTTTAGAGATAGAAATAAGAATACCATTGAAAAACTTGCAGTAGCCAGATATGACGTTGGTGAGAATATAAGTTCTTCCTGGGATAAAGAAAAAGAACCAAATCAATGGAACAGGTTATTAGAAATAATCGAAGAGCGATCCCCGAACAAAATAGGTCTTAATTTTTCTAAAGATCATAATATAGCCGACGGGTTAGACAAAACCGACTACGATGAATTTATGACCAGTCTGCCAAAGCAATATAAGTCTAAAGTAGTTTCAGCTGAGCGACTTGCAGTTCGATGGATTGAAACCCGGACGAAACGAGAGATGATTATTTACAATCAATTGGTTTCCATTACTCACAATATTATAAACGAGGCCTTCTCAGAAAATGTAATTACTCCCGGAATTACTACCACCACAGAAGTAGAGTGGTGGATGAGGCAAAAGGTGACCGACTTAGGCTTAAAGACTTGGTTCCACCCCACTGTAGATGTACAACGATCTAATAATGAATTAGTTGATCATTTGTACTCTTTTTCGGGACGACCGGACGACATGGTAATTATGCCAGGAGACCTTTTGCATTGCGACTTTGGTATTACTTATTTAAGGCTAAATACAGATTGTCAGGAATTGGCTTATGTGCTAAAGCCAGAAGAGACTGAAGCGCCAGATTTCTTAATCAATGCATTAAAAGATGGTAATCGGGTACAAGACTATTTAACTAAGAACATGATAAAGGGAAGAACTGGTAATGAAATTCTTAGTATAGCCTTAGATGAGGCAAAGGCTAATGGATTAAAGCCTGCTATTTACACGCATCCTTTAGGCTCTTACGGACACTCCGCAGGAACTACAATTGGGATGTGGGATTCTCAGGGAGGTGTGATGAAAGATGACGGTGAGAATTATCCACTTAATCCAAATACGGTTTATGCAATCGAATTAAATACCACAGTAAACATTCCAGAATGGAATAGAGAAATTAGAATAATGCTAGAAGAGGCTGGTTTCTTTGGAGAGAATGGGTTCCGCTATGTAAATGGCAGACAAACAAAACTTCTTTTACTCCCACGAGTTCAAGATTATCAAGGCAATTAGACTTGTAAAACACCCATATTAAAGGATTTTTCTATTGGTGCATTATTCGCTGCCTCAATTCCCATAGAAACCCATTTACGGGTTTCTGTAGGTTCTATTACCGCGTCTGTCCAGATTCTTGCAGCAGCATAATAGGGGGATATTTGCTTATCATATCGTTTTTTAATTTCTCCATAGAGTTCTTTTTCTTTCTCACTTGATATAGCTTCACCCTTTTTTTTGAGAGATGCTTTTTCAATTTGTAAAAGAACTTTGGCCGCAGAATTTCCGCTCATGACGGCTAATTCAGCAGACGGCCATGCCATAATTAGTCGAGGATCATAGGCTTTACCACACATTGCATAGTTACCCGCGCCATAGCTATTTCCAATGATAATGGTAAATTTTGGAACTACAGAATTGCTTACCGCATTTACCATTTTTGCACCATCTTTAATAATACCCCCATGTTCACTTTTACTACCTACCATAAAACCTGTGACATCCTGTAGGAATATCAGAGGTATTTTCTTTTGGTTACAATTGGCAATAAAACGGGTAGCCTTATCTGCAGATTCAGAGTAAATTACTCCTCCAAAGCGCATTTCCCCTTTTTTTGTTTTCACCACTTTTCTCTGGTTAGCAACAATGCCAACTGCCCAACCGTCAATTCTTGCATAGCCCGTAAGTATAGATTTTCCATATCCTTCCTTGTATTGTTGAAATTCTGATTTATCCACTAAGCGCTTAATAATTTCTAACATGTCGTATTGCTCGGATCTGGAATAAGGAAGCAAGCCATATATATCCTCGTCATTCTCTTTGGGTTTTATTGGTTTTGTCCTATTAAATCCGGCTTTTGAACTCTCCCCGATTTTATCTATAATATTGCCTATTATTGTCAGAGCATCCTTGTCGTCTAGCGCTTTGTAATCCGTTACTCCGCTGATCTCACAATGGGTAGTTGCACCCCCTAAAGTTTCATTATCTATGGTCTCTCCGATTGCGGCTTTTACTAAATAACTTCCTGCTAAAAATATACTTGCAGTTTTATCTACAATCAGAGCTTCATCACTCATAATTGGGAGATAAGCACCTCCCGCGACACAACTTCCCATGACCGCCGCAATTTGAGTTATACCCATACTACTCATAACAGCATTATTACGAAAAATACGCCCAAAATGTTCTTTATCTGGAAATATTTCATCTTGCATTGGTAGAAACACTCCCGCACTATCTACCAAATAAATAATAGGAATTTTATTTTCAATTGCAATTTCTTGGGCCCTTAAATTCTTTTTGGCTGTAATAGGAAACCAGGCTCCAGCTTTTACGGTGGCGTCATTTGCTACCACAATACACAGTTTACCTTTGATATGTCCCAATTTAACTACAACCCCTCCAGAAGGACATCCTCCGTACTCTTTATACATATCCTCTCCTGCAAATGCACCTATTTCTATAGCTTTGCTATCGTTGTCTAGTAAAAAAGCAATTCTTTCTCTGGCCGATAATTTCCCGAGCTCATGTTGTTTGTCTATTCTACTTTGTCCGCCACCCAGTTTAACTTTTGCAAGTTTCTTCCTCAGTTCAGACACCATGAGCTTGTTTCTATCTTCGTTCTTATTAAAGCTAATATCCATAAGAATTATCGTTTCTTTATCTGTGCTTAAAGATAAGGAGTAATATTGATTAACTTTAACAAAAAAAACAACCGTATTATATGGACAAAAAGATTGGATGGGGAATTATTGGTTTGGGAAATATTGCACAGAAATTTGCAGATTGTTTGACGCTGGTCCCAGAAGCGGATTTAATAGCCGTAGCTTCACGAAATTATACAAATGCCGAGGAATTTAGTAATAAAAATGGCTCCAAATATCACTTTGGGTCTTATGAGGAGCTTTTTGCCTGTGACGAGGTCGATGTAATTTACATAGCAACGCCGCATACCTCTCATGAGAACTGGAGTATCCAGGCAATGAATGCAGGAAAAAGTGTGTTATGCGAAAAGCCCCTTGGCGTGAATAAGATGGAAGTTGAAAATATGGTTTCAGCAGCGCGAAAGAATAATGTTTTTTTGATGGAAGCACTTTGGAGTAGGTTTAACCCCTCTATAGCCGAAGTTAAAAGCAAGGTGGATGCTGGTCTTTTAGGAGATATTAGATATTTGCACGCCGATTTTGCATTTTATGCCTTGGACCGTCCAACAGAAGGCAGGTTGTTAAATCCTGATTTAGCTGGGGGTTCACTTTTGGATATTGGAATTTACCCCATATTTCTCGCTTACCTAATGTTAGGTAAACCAGAATCTATAAAATCTGCCGCGAAATTTTATAAAACCGGAGTAGAAATTCAAGTCTCCCTTCTTTTTGAATACCCCGGAGCGATGGCTGTTTTATACAGTGGTTTAAATTCATCATCAGAGATGAAAGCAGAAATTTCAGGTTCCAAAGGAAGCATCTATTTAAATCCTAGATGGCATGAGGCTGCAGCTTATACTCAAGAGATAAATGGACACTCCGAGACTCATGCTTTACCAATGAAAGGAAAAGGGTATGAGTATGAAATTATGGAAGTAAATAAATGCCTAAGGGAAGGAAGAAAAGAAAGTAGCTTATGGTCATTGAGTAATAGTCTAGATTTAATTACTATTATGGATGAGATTAGGAGTCAAAACCAGATAAAATTTCCTTTTGAAAGTTAAAGTTTAGCAAGAAGCTAGGAAGATTTCCTCTAGATTTACGATATTTGGAATTAACCAACCAAATTAATTATTGATCATGGGAATGAATAAAAATACAGTCCTTGCCTGGGCTACCTTTATAATGATATTTGTAGGACTTGCTCTTATTGCTTTAGGGGCTTTTCGTTATGACGATGTTGCAGGATGGGGATTTGCTTCGGTGGGTATCGGCTTTTTTGCTATAGCATGGGTGTTTAATGCCTTGAAAGGAAGAGTCTGACGCCCCTTTTATTACTTTTCTAATTTGTTTTTTCTAATTTTTTCACTTCAAATAAATTTTAAGTCATGTCTGACGATAAAAAAATAATTTTCTCCATGTCTGGGGTCAGTAAGACCTACAAAAATGCAAATACTCCTGTTCTGAAAAATATATATTTGAGTTTTTTTTACGGAGCAAAGATTGGTATACTGGGATTGAATGGATCAGGAAAATCAACACTTTTGAGAATAATTGCCGGGACGGACAAAAATTATCAGGGTGATGTTGTCTTTTCTCCTGGATATAAGGTGGGATATCTGGAGCAAGAACCTGTTTTAGATGAAAGTAAAACGGTTTTAGAAATTGTGAAAGAAGGAGTAGCCGAGACCGTAGCCATTTTAGATGAATACAACAAGATTAATGATATGTTTGGTCTGCCGGAAGTTTATGAAAATGCCGATAAGATGCAAAAGCTGATGGACCAGCAAGCCAAGCTACAAGACCAAATTGATGCCTCGAATGCCTGGGAATTAGACACTAAATTAGAAATAGCTATGGATGCCCTGCGCACACCAGAAGGGGATATGAAAGTAGGTGTTCTCTCCGGGGGTGAGAAACGACGCGTTGCACTGTGTAGACTATTATTACAAGAGCCGGATATTTTATTATTAGATGAACCTACTAACCATTTGGACGCAGAATCAGTTCATTGGTTAGAACATCATTTGGCACAGTATAAGGGTACGGTTATTGCCGTTACACACGACCGGTATTTTCTGGATAATGTTGCAGGCTGGATCTTGGAGCTCGACAGGGGTGAAGGAATTCCATGGAAAGGAAATTATAGCAGCTGGTTAGATCAGAAAACTAAACGTTTGGCTCAGGAAAGTAAACAAGCATCTAAAAGACAGAAAACACTTGAACGAGAACTAGAATGGGTAAGGCAAGGCGCTAAAGGACGGCAAGTAAAACAAAAGGCTCGTCTAAAAAATTATGACAAATTATTAAGTCAGGATCAGAAACAACTCGACGAGAAGTTAGAGATATACATTCCCAATGGGCCTCGTTTAGGCACTAATGTTATCGAAGCGATAGGAGTAAGTAAAGCTTATGGAGATAAGTTGCTCTACGATGATCTAAATTTTAAGCTGCCCCAGGCTGGAATTGTAGGAATTATAGGTCCCAATGGAGCCGGGAAGACAACTATTTTTAGAATGATTATGAAGGAAGAGGTTCCGGATAAGGGTGAGTTTGTTGTCGGGGAAACAGCTAAAATTGCCTACGTGGATCAAAGTCACAGTAAAATGGATATGGATAGAACCATATGGGAAAATTTTAGTGAGGGTCAGGAATTGGTAATGATGGGAGGCAGGCAAGTAAATTCAAGGGCTTATTTGAGTAGATTTAATTTTTCTGGTAGCGAACAAAACAAAAAACTTAGTATGCTGTCTGGAGGAGAGAGAAACAGACTGCATCTGGCTATGACTTTAAAGGAAGAAGGTAATGTTCTTTTACTGGATGAACCTACCAACGATTTAGACGTAAATACGCTTAGAGCTCTGGAAGAGGGATTGGAAAATTTCGCTGGATGTGCCGTAGTAATTTCACACGACAGGTGGTTTTTAGATAGAATATGTACACATATACTTGCTTTTGAAGGAGATTCTCAGGTTTACTTTTTTGAAGG
Source organism: Eudoraea chungangensis (assembly GCF_029360665.1). GTDB lineage: Bacteria > Bacteroidota > Bacteroidia > Flavobacteriales > Flavobacteriaceae > Eudoraea > Eudoraea chungangensis. Next base: position 544,920 of record NZ_JARDUB010000006.1, on the reverse strand, counting down.
CTCATTTTCTGATTACGAAGAAAATAAGAAAAAGCGCCTAGGCGGTGATCTTCTTCCTAAGAGAATTAAGTATAAGAAACTTATTCGATAACCGACCTTCTTTTAAATTAGTAATCTTCATTTGGATACCAATCCAAGCGGACAACTTCAATTTCAGGATTTCCAGCACTGACTAAGGCTTCAAATTTATCAACATCACTTACATCTGGCCGTCCTCTGTAATGGTATGGGTATACCTTAACAGGTTTGAATTCCAATACGGCATTGGCAGCACTTTCAACAGTCATTGTATACGGTAAATTCATACAAATAAATGCTTTGTCAATATTTTTTAAGGCCCTCATTTCAGGAATATCCTCTGTGTCTCCTGAAAAGTAAAACCTTTCATTATTAATGTTCAGAACATATCCATTTCCTCTTCCCTTTTCATGGAAAGACTTTGCTTCTTCTCTTAGATTATACATGGGAATTGCCTCAATAGTAATCCCGTTTCTTTCTTTCTGTTCTCCATTGTTAAGTACGTCAATTTGTGCTGCAAAGCTTGCTGGGATTTTATCAGCAACAGCCTGCGGACATATTATTTTGGCTTTTTTGGTTTCCAAAGCTTCTAAAGTTTCCACGCTTAAATGGTCTCCATGAATATCTGTAATCAAAATTAAATCGGGCTCTTTTTGCCCCTCAAATGCGCTTGAGCCCCCAACAGGGTCTACATAGATGATTAAATCCTTAACTTCTAAGACGGCAGTCGCATGTCCTATAGGAATTATGTTTACTTCGGCCAATGCATCCTGGCGATTAGTATTCTCTTCTACAGCAATTGCAGCGGATTCTTCTGCCACTTTCTTGTTGTTCGATTTATTATCTGTTTTACAGCTGACAAATAAAACAGTTAATAATAGTATTAATGCATTGCTTTTTCTGAACATATCCTTGTCTTATTTATTTTGATTAAAGTTAAGTTATAAATATTAATTTAAATAGAGCTCCATTTTAATATTACTGCGCTCGTATGGAGTGAAAGGTTCTAATGGGACCTCCACAAAACCTATTTTTTTGTATATATGAATGGCAGAGCTTAATTTGGAATGGGAGTAAAGAATAAGTTTTATAACTTTATTCTTCCTGCAATGCAATATTGCATGGTCTAAAAGTTGCTGCCCAATCATTTGTCCCTGGTAATTCGGATCTACTGCCATCTTACCCAATTCAAAAATAGTTTCACTAATTTTTATTAAAGCAAAACATCCCACTATAGTTTCATTAATTGCCCCAAAAAAAATATAACCGCCCTTATCAATAATCTCCTTCTTACTGTCTTCTAATAGCATTTTATCTTTTGGTTCTACCTTAAAATAGCGTTCTAGCCATTGTAAATTTAAATCCCTAAAATGCTCTGCTAACTCCTCATTATACGGAACTATATTTATCATAAGTAATTGATTATAAGATGTATAAATTGACTTTAGTTTTAGTTTATCAAGATACATAAATGAATTTTTTTAACATAAAAAATCTAAAACAGATGTTTCACCGTATATAGTCTAAACAAACAAATACTTTTAGAAAAAAGTTAACTAATAAATACATTATGACTGAGACAAAAAACAATAACAACGGATTAAAGGTTATAGCGGGCCTATTAGGGGTAGTACTTTTAGCCACTATTATCTACACCTACAGTCTTTATCAGGATAAGAAAAAGACTACTCTTGCTTTAACAGAAGAGAGAGACAATGTTGTTGAAGACTTAAACAGTTTAAAGTCAGAATATGACAAGGCTATTTTGGAAAGTAATGCTACAAATGAAGAACTAGTTGAAGCTAGAGACAGAATTGCAAAATACATTGATTCTGTGAAAACTATGAAATCTGACATCGCTTCACTTTCACGTTACAGAAGACAAGTTGGTGTTCTTAAAGAAGAAAGAGAGCAGTTACTACGTCAGGTAGATTCTTTAACTAAGTCGAATACTCTAATTGCTATGCAGAGAGATAGTACTTTTGTTGAGTTAGAAAAGCAGACGGTATTCAGTGATTCTTTAGTAGTTCAAAATACACAATTGGCAGACGCAGTAGAAAGAGGATCTGCGTTAAACCTTTCTTCTTTTACAGTTGATGCCGTTAAAGAGAGAAATAATGGTAAGTTGGTTTCTACATCTAGAGCCAAAAGCACGGATAAATTTAAAATTTGCTTTACAGTTGCTGATAATGTAATTGCGGAAGCTGGGGATCGTGAGTTTTTAATTGAAGTTTTGGATCCACAAGGGAACATTCTTGGTGGTGGAGCAACTAAGTCTAGTGAAGACGGTGCTTCTGTATCTTACAGCAAAGGAACGGATTTCTACTATGAGAATAATAATTTAGATGTTTGTGACTTTATAAACAAACCCGCAAGTGACTTCCAAAAAGGAAATTATATGGTAAACGTTTATGACGACAAACTTAAATTGTTAGGAACTTCTAAGTTCACTTTAAAATAATAAACACTATCTATTAACTAAAAAAGGGACCGTTTTCTAACTGGTCCCTTTTTTTATTTCCATTAAAGTCTGGCAGATTGCTTAAGTACTATTTAAGACTACCAACCATTTCTTCAGGTTTTACCCAATTGTCATAATCTTCAGCACTTACGTAGCCTAAATTTATTGCTTCTTCTTTTAAAGTAGTACCGTTCTTATGAGCCGTATTAGCTATTTCTGCGGCCTTGTAATATCCAATTTTGGTGTTTAGAGCTGTTACTAACATCAACGAATTATTCAATAGTTCCTTGATAACGCCATAATTTGGTTCAATACCCACGGCACAGTTTTTAGTAAAACTCACCGCAGCCTGTCCTAATAATTCTGCAGACTGTAATAGATTAGAAGCCATTACAGGTTTAAATACATTTAATTCATAATGTCCCTGTGTCCCACCAACCGTTACGGCAACATCATTTCCCATGACCTGTGCGCAAACCATAGTTAATGCCTCACATTGTGTTGGATTTACTTTACCTGGCATGATAGAACTTCCAGGTTCATTGGCCGGGATAATTATTTCTCCTATTCCAGATCTGGGGCCTGAGGCCATCATTCGGATATCATTTGCAATCTTGTTTAAAGAAACTGCCAGTTGTTTTAGGGCACCATGTGTTTCCACCAAAGCATCGTGAGCCGCAAGGGCTTCAAATTTATTAGGAGCCGTCTTAAAAGGGAGCTTGGTGAAATCTGCAATATATTTAGCTACCAGCACGTCATAACCATTTGGAGTATTAAGTCCTGTGCCCACTGCTGTGCCTCCCAATGCAAGTTCTCCTAAATGCTCTAGGGTATTTTGAAGTGCTTTCAGGCCGTGGTCTAATTGTGCAACGTATCCAGAAAACTCTTGTCCTAAGGTTAATGGTGTTGCGTCCATGAGATGTGTACGTCCTATTTTAACCACATTTTTAAAGGTTTTGGATTTTCCTTTTAAACAGTCTCTTAATTCTTCTATCCCGGGTATAGTTACTTCTACTATTTTTTTATAAACCGCAATATGCATGCCAGTAGGAAAGGTGTCATTTGAAGACTGAGATTTGTTTACATCATCGTTGGGTTGAATTGTTTTTTCACCTTCTCCAATAACCTTACCACTTATTTCATGCGCTCTATTGGCAATTACCTCATTTACATTCATATTACTTTGGGTGCCAGAGCCGGTTTGCCAAATTACAAGAGGAAACTGATCATCAAGTTTACCCTCGAGTATTTCATCACAAACTTGCGCAATTAAGTCCCTCTTAGCTTCACTTAATACCCCTAGTTCACAGTTAGTAAAGGCCGCAGCTTTTTTTAAATAAGCAAAGCCATAAATAATGTCTAATGGCATGGACGCTTCGGGGCCTATTTTGAAGTTATTGCGGGAACGTTCCGTTTGAGCTCCCCAATATTTGTCGGAAGGAACTTTTACTTCCCCCATGGTGTCTTTTTCTATTCTAAAGCTCATTTCACTAAAATTTAAGTAGTAACAAAGGTACTATATGAGGACCTATTTTGGTGTATGAACTATATTTTTTATGGCCCTGAAATTTTTTTTTAATTTGGTTTGTTTTAATACCCAAAATCAAACTATCTTTGCGTATCAAAGCATGCAACTATGTTCGAATTTGACCAGTATTTAGGTTTTTTAGCATTTTTAACCATTATTACCATAGGGTTTTGGTTAATGATTTTTTTATTAGCCTTTGTAGTTCCCTATTGGTTAGGAGGTAACCTTCTTGAAATATGGAAAGAAAAGCGTGAAGCTAAAAAGGCAGAGAGAGAACAGTTATAATCTATTTCCCTAAGTTTTTTACACGCAGAACCTTTTAGTATTTATAGGTGTAAGCAAGCTTATCTAATTTTCCTTGAGGTAATTTTGTAATAAAGATGTTTTCAGCGCAAGGGCGACTTTAAGATCTGGGAAGACTGTCGTATTGGTGAAGATGCGGTATTAGAATTACACTTTAACTAACACTAGGCTATATAACTATTGAACTCACGAATTTTTAGCCTTTTACTTCTTCTTCCTTCTTTTTGGATTTTTTCTCCTTTTTTTTCTTTTTCTTCTTTAACTTATTATAACCTTCTTTTCGAAGCTCAAGCATTTTATTGTATTTCTCTTCAGGGAGACCAGCTTTAAGTTCTGCTTCCTGATTTTCTTTAATTTGTTTGTGCTTTTCTAAGGTTTGTTCCGCGGGAAGTTCCAATATTTTAAGTTCAATCCGTTGTTGCATATACTTAGTAAGGATAGAAGAAACAACTGCTTGTTCAAAGTCATTTAATTCAAGAGCTTCAGTTATCTTTGGCATTTCATTGTTAACAATTTCTTCGGCAGTGAGCTTCTCTGGCTCTCTTTCTGGCTCTACCGGACCTCTCGGAACCGTACTGGGACCTCTTCCATAACCGCCATTGTAACGGTTATTGTACATGTTGTTATTAATTTGGGCCTGAATTTCACTAAATCCAGTAATGATTAAGATCATCACTAGTAAATAATTACAGATTCCACCTTTCATAGTATTAGGAAATTACAAATATATAGTATGGACTATGGATAAATTTTATGTTTATTCTTGAGTCCTTTATGCAAAAATACGATTCTTCTAGGAATATTTATATTTAGTTTACCGAAGACGCTCAATTGAGGAAATCTTGAATTATTTCTGTGGGCCTTCCTATGATGGCCTTATTCCCATTAATTATTATCGGTCTCTCAATTAATTTAGGATACTCGGACATGGCCTCGATAATTTTCTCATCGCTTAAATCTTTGCCTTTAAAAAGTTCTTTCCAGACTACTTCGTTTTTCCGGATCAATTCGATTGGTTTAATCTTTAGGGCAGTAAGAATTCCTTGTAAGTCTTTTGTAGATGGTATGGTTTTAAGATATTCTATTACCTCATAATCTTGTCCCGAACTTTTCACTACAGCTAGTCCTTCTCTAGATTTTCTGCATCTCGGGTTATGGTATATTTGAATCATAGTATTGATGTTATTTTTATTCAATTTTTTCAATAGGCTATTCTTGCTGCCCGGCAGCCATGAGATAAGCTTTTAAAAAATTATCTATATCTCCATCCATTACTGCATCGACATTGCCAGTTTCTTCAGCCGTTCGTACATCTTTAACTAGTTTGTATGGATGCATTACATAATTTCTTATTTGAGACCCCCATTCAATTTTCATTTTAGAGGCCTCAATTTCATTGCGAGCTTCTTGTTTTTTTCGTAGCTCTATTTCGTATAATTGAGATTTAAGCATTTTCATTGCAGTAGCCCTATTATCATGCTGGGACCTGGAATCAGAACAGGAAATTTGTATGCCTGTAGGTTTATGAACTAGTTGGACCTTAGTTTCAACCTTATTGACGTTTTGTCCGCCAGCACCACTAGACCTAGAAGTTGTAATTTCAATATCGGCAGGATTCACATCGATTTCTATACTATCGTCGGCCAAGGGATACACATAGACGGAAGCAAAAGAAGTATGACGTTTGGCATTGCTGTCGAAAGGAGAAATTCTTACCAAGCGATGAACGCCATTCTCTCCTTTTAACCATCCAAAAGCATATTCTCCTGCAATTTCTAGAGTGACAGTTTTTATGCCCGCAACATCTCCTTCTTGGTAATTGAGTTCCTTTATTTTATAACTATTCTTCTCGGCCCACATCATATACATACGCATAAGCATAGCCGCCCAGTCACAGCTTTCTGTACCTCCTGCACCTGCTGTTATTTGCAATATCGCAGTCATGTCATCTCCTTCCTCAGAGAGCATGTTACGAAATTCAAGATTTTCAATTAAATCTAATAGATTATTGTAGTTTTCCTGGACCTCCTCCTCAGGAACTTCACCTTCCTTGGCAAATTCCATTAGTACTTCTAAATCGTTTGATTTTTCAAATGCCGCATTATAGTCCGAGACCCATTTTTTTTTGGACTGCACTAACTTCATCTGTTCCTGGGCCTCTTGTGGGTTGTCCCAGAATCCTGGGGCCATGGTTTTTTCTTCTTCGTTTTCTATCTCAATAAGTTTGGCATCAATGTCAAAGATACCTCCTTAACGCACCAAGGCGATCTATAAGATCTTTGTATTGATCTGTAGTAAGCATAAATAAAATTTTTGGGTAAAAATACTAATCTTTAAACGTTGACAAAGGTCTTTTTTTGATTTTAGTGCACGTTAATTGTGTTTTAATATACCTTATTGTTTGAAGAGATAACTGTAAAATAATACTGATGATAAAAAATCTAGTCATCAGGTTTTTTTGGTAAATAGGATTTTAATTATAAATGAAAACGAATTTAGAAAGTATTAAACTAATTTACATAAATTTAGACCTTGATATAAAACTATGAAAAACATCTACTTATTACTTTGTTCCATTGTGTTTATGAACGGGCTTCAGGCGCAATTCGATGAAAATAATACGAGCTTTAAAAAGAATTCAGGCCTATTTAATTATTATCATGACCAGCAAACGGATAAAGTCTATTTAGAGGTTACCGAATTAGATAAACCCTTTTTGTATGTAAATTCCTTAAGCAGTGGTATAGGGAGCAATGATATAGGTTTAGACCGCGGACAACTTGGAGAAGAACGTCTTGTATTTTTCAAAAAGGCAGGAACTAAGATCTTGCTGGTACAGCCTAATTTAAAATACCGGGCTATATCAAATAATGCTTTGGAGCGCAAATCGGTAGAACAAGCTTTTGCCAAATCTATCTTGTACGGATTTCCAATTGAGAAAGAAATAGCCGGAAAGTATATAATTGATATTTCTGATTTTCTCATGCAGGATACCAAAGGGGTGGCCAAAGTACTCAAACAAAAAAAACAAGGAACTTTTAAGCTTGATAAATCAAAAAGCGCCCTTAATTTAGAAAGAACAAAAGCATTTCCCAAAAATGTTGAGTTTGATGTATATCTTACCTTTAACGGAGATGCTAAAGGCGAATATATAAAATCTGTTACTCCTAATGCGGATATTGTTACGGTGGCACAGCACCATTCTTTTATTGAATTGCCCCCTGCAGGATATAAAGAAAGAGTATTTGACCCTCGTTGTGGCTCTTATCCCTTTTCCTATTATGATTATGCCACCCCCATCGATGAACCTATCTTAAAACGCTTCGTAACTAGACATAGATTAGAAAAAAAGGACCCAACTGCAGCAATCAGTGAAGCCGTGGAACCCATTGTATATTACTTGGATAATGGCACACCTGAGCCAGTAAGATCCGCTCTTTTGGAGGGAGGTAAATGGTGGAACGAAGCCTTTGAGTCCATCGGTTTTAAAAACGCCTTTCAACTAAAAATGCTGCCAGATGAGGCAGACCCGTTAGATGTGAGATATAATGTAATACAATGGGTGCACCGATCTACTAGAGGCTGGAGTTATGGCGCAAGTATCACAGATCCCAGAACAGGGGAAATTATTAAGGGACATGTAAGTCTTGGCAGTCTGCGGATAAGGCAGGATTTTTTAATAGCACAGGCCCTGTCAGATAAACCTTATCAGGATAAAGATGCAGACGATTCTAAAATGCTTGAGCTTGCCCTAGCTAGGATACGTCAGTTGTCTGCACATGAAATAGGGCATACGCTGGGATTTACGCACAATTTTGCTGCTAGCACAAACAACAGAGCTTCTGTTATGGATTATCCGCATCCAAAGTTAGTAGTAAAAAATGGTAAGATTGATTTTAGTAATGCCTATGATACAGGAATAGGAGACTGGGACAAGGTAACCGTCGCCTACAACTATGCCATTATTCCTAGTGAAGAAGAAGAGGTGGCGTATTTAAATAGAATATTAGAAAATGCAACCAAAAAAGGTCTTAGGTTTATAGGAGATGCCGATGCAAGGGCAGCAGGAGGCGCTCATGCTTTTGGCCATCTTTGGGACAATGGAGACAAAGCATATACCGAACTCCAAGATATATTAGAAGTAAGGGAAGTTGGGATTAAGCAGTTTTCTATTGATAATATTAAAAAGAACGATCCAAATACGCTTTTAGAAGACGTTTTCGTTCCACTCTATTTTTTACATAGGTACCAAACCGAAGCAGCCACAAAACTAATAGGGGGATTAGATTATAATTATACGGTGAAAGGTGATGGACAAAAAGTCGTAGAATATTTACCAAAAGAAGAACAAGAATTAGCTTTAAAACAAGTTTTAAGGACTTTAGATGCCAATATCCTTGGCATTCCAGAAGAAAAACTTTTGCTTTTTCCACCTCGGGCCATAGGTTATTCTAGTACTAGAGAGTCCTTTAAAGGTAGAATAGGAGTAGGTTTTGATGCGCTTGCTGCCGCAGAAACAGCCGCAGATATGACCTTATTTTTCTTATTGCATCCACAGAGAGCTTCACGTCTGGTACAGCAAAAAAGTCTGGATTCAGGACAGCTAGGTTTACAAGAAGTTTTGGATCAGGTAGTACTAAATACAATTAATAAGTCATCAAAAGGAACTTATTTGAGGGAAATACAGCAAACCATAAACTTTAGAGTCTTGTACCATATCATGAATCTTTCGGTCAGTCCGGATGTGCATCCCCAAGTAAATGGCATCGCCTTCAATGCTTTGGATACTATTAAAAGGACCATTGCTTCAAAGGACGACGCTATATCGAAAGAAATGCTTCGAAGAATCAATCAATTTAATAAGGAACCAAAAGAATTTAAAGTTATTGAAGCTCAAAAAATTCCTGATGGATCTCCGATAGGTATGGACTGTCCAATTGTTTTTAAGCCATAAAAATGGGGATAAATCTTATAAGTGACACGGTTACAAAACCGACACCAGAAATGTTGAAGGCGATGTTTTCAGCAGAGGTGGGAGATGATGTTTTTAAGCACGACCCTTCTGTAAATGCCTTAGAGGAAAAAGCCGCGGCCATGTTTAAGATGGAAGCTGCCTTGTTTTTTCCCAGTGGAACCATGACCAACCAAACCGCCATTAAACTGCATACGCAAGCAGGGGAACAATTAATCTGTGATAAATATGCTCATGTCTATAATTATGAAGGAGGGGGAGTTAGTTTTAACAGCGGTGTTTCCTGTAAATTAGTGGATGGTGAGAGAGGGATGATGACGGCATTGCAGGTTAAAAAAGCCATTAATCCTCCCGATTTTTATCATAGCCCACTTACATCTCTGGTCTGTATTGAAAATACAACAAATAAAGGGGGAGGAGCGTGTTGGGATTTAAACGACCTAGTAGAAATTAAAGAAGTTTGCACCGAGAACAATTTGTCTTACCACTTAGATGGCGCCCGTTTGTGGAATGCCCTAGTAGCTGGTAATCATTCTCCGGAAGTATTTGGAGAATTATTCGACAGTATTAGTGTTTGCTTAAGTAAAGGTTTGGGATGTCCGGTAGGTTCATTATTGGTTGGGGATAGAGTATTAATTGATAAGGCGCTTCGCATACGAAAAGTATTAGGAGGTGGCATGAGGCAGGCAGGTTATTTGGCAGCGGCCGGAATATATGCGCTCGATAACCATATAGATAGACTCAAAGAAGATCACGGCAAGGCAAAAGAACTGGCTAGCACTTTGGCAGACATGTCCTATGTTAAAAAAGTGGAACCTACAGAGACCAATATTGTTATTTTTGAAATAAGAGAATCAGAAATGACCGATACAGCTTTTATTGAACTAATGGGTAAGAAAAATATTCAACTTATTGGAATGGGTGATGGCAAGTTAAGGATGGTTACACATTTAGACTATACAGAGCAAATGCATTATGAGGTTATTAGAGTGCTAAAATCAATTTAGTTCTTGGTAATTTCAATATGCCTGATTCGATTTTTTAAATTTTTAATACCATTTTCCATTCCAGCTTCAGAATTATAAAGCTGGCTTTTACCCAAAGGGTTTCCTGAGGCATCTTTCACTATAAAAACAAAATTACCCTGATGATCGGTTTTTCGTTCAAAGCGAACTCTTTTTTCTTCAGAAGCTTTCAAAGTGTGAAATGCCTCATACAATACGTTTCTCTCCGGGAATGTAACACTTTCAAACAAAATAGTGCCCTGCTCTGAAAGTAAGCTGAAGCTAAAATAATTACTATCTTGTTTTGTAATTCTAATCATCTAAAACTATAGATTATAAGTGTACATAGAAGTTGGATTGTACTTTAAAAATATCCCGAATACTTATTTGAACATGGAATCTAAACCTGGAATGTTCGGCATACCTTCTTTTGCAACTGCTGCCAATTCTTTTTCGTTAATTTCAGTAGCTTTTTCGATTGCTCTATTTACCGTTAAAACTAAATAATCCTCTAACTTTTCCTTTTCTGATAATAAAGAGTCATCAATTTCAATAGATTTTATGCTTCTATTAGCTGTAATGGTAACGGACACTAGATTATCGGCTGATTTTTCTTGTATACTAACTAGGTTTAGTCGTTCCTTTGTTTCTTCTACCTTTTTCTGTGTTTCTTTCAGCTTTCCCATCATTCCCATGATATCTCCAAACATATTATACTTTTTAAGGGTTCTAATAACAAAATTACTAAATTGCGCCCTTTAAAAATATTTATAATGACATACTTTTTTAAAATAGGTGTCATTTTATTAGCCTTACTCGTTATGACTAATATTTGGCATAATCAAAATAAAAAAATGGATGTTGTTAGCGCCCCAAAGGCCAAAAAACATGCGGTGAACTTAGAGAAGCATGGGGATATTCGTATTGATGAGTATTATTGGTTAAAAGAACGCGAGAATAAGGAAGTACGAAAGTATATAGAAGACGAAAATAAGTACTACCATACACTAAATAATCACACCAAATCCTTTCAGACTGAATTATTTGAAGAAATGAAGGGACGGATAAAGGAAGATGATGAGTCTTTGCCTTATATGCTTAATGGTTATTGGTATATAACGAGATATGAAAAGGGTAAGGAATACCCAATCTATTCCAGAAAAAGAAAAAGTTTAAAGGCAGGTGAAGAAATAATATTTAATTGTAATGAACTCGCTGTTGGTCATGAGTTTTACAATCTAAAAGGTGTTTCTATTAGTCCAAATAATAAATTGGCTGCTTTTGGAACCGATACCATAGGCAGAAGGCAATACCATGTGCAAATAAAAAACCTCGAAACTGGAGAAGTATTTGATGACAAATTAGATGATACTACTGGGGCCTCCGTTTGGGCAAACGATAACAAGACCTTGTTCTATACCAAAAAGGATCCTTTAACTCTAAGGTCAGATAAAATTTATAAACATGTATTAGGGCAACCTAGTATAGAAGATGAGTTGGTATTTCATGAAAAAGACCCTACGTTTAACACCTTTGTATACAAATCAAAATCAAAGAAATATATAATAATAGGTTCATTAAGTACGCTTACATCCGAATTTCAGCTCCTCCATGCAGACAATCCCAAAGGAGAATTTAAACTCTTTTCACCAAGAGAAAGGGGGTTAGAATATTCCATTTATCATTATGGAAACAGTTTTTATATCCTTACTAATAAGGATAAGGCTACAAATTTTAAATTAATGAAGGTTTCTGAGGAACAAACGGCCTCAGAATACTGGGAAGAGTTTATTAGACATAGGAAGGACATTCTATTGGAAGACATTGAGATTTTTAAAGACTTTTATGTCCTGACGGAACGTGATAATGGTTTAAACAAGCTAAAGATTAATAGGTGGGATGGAAGCGAGAGTTATTATATCCCTTTCGATAACGAAACCTATATCGCTTACCCATATGTAAATCCTGATTTTGAAACAGATTCTTTTAGATATGTCTATAATTCTATGCTTGCACCATATTCAATTATTGACTTAAATATGGTCACCAGGAATGCTGTCGTAAAGAAAGAACAAGAAGTACTAGGAGGTAGTTTTAATAAGGATAATTATCAATCAATAAGAATATGGGCCCCCGCCAGAGATGGGAAAAAAGTGCCTATTTCCATAGTCTATCGGAAGGATACACCTTTAGATGGTGACAGCCCTTTATTATTATATGGATATGGATCATATGGCAGTACGTCTGACCCATATTTTTCTACGGTCCGATTGAGCTTATTAGATAGGGGATTCATCTTTGCAATTGCCCATATACGAGGTGGAGAATATCTTGGCCGACACTGGTATGACCAGGGTAAACTTTTGCACAAAAAGAATACTTTCTACGATTTTATTGATTGCTCTAAGTTTCTAATTGAGCAAAATTATACGAGCAGCGATCATTTATATGCCTATGGAGGTTCCGCAGGGGGCTTACTGATGGGAGCGATCGTTAATATGGAACCTAATTTGTATAATGGGGTTATTGCGGCGGTCCCTTTTGTGGATGTTGTTACAACCATGCTAGATGACTCTATACCGCTTACAACTGGTGAATATGACGAATGGGGGGATCCAAATCAAAAAGAATATTACGACTATATGAAGTCTTATTCTCCTTATGATAATGTTAAGTCTCAGGAATATCCACATCTTTTGGTAACTACTGGTTGGCAAGATTCGCAGGTACAGTATTGGGAACCAGCAAAATGGGTGGCCAAATTGCGTACCCATAAAACAGACAATAATAAACTGTTTTTTTACACCAATTTAGAGGCAGGCCATGGAGGAGCGTCAGGACGCTTTGAGGCTTTGAAGGAAACAGCCATGGAATACACCTTTTTGCTGGAATTGGAGAGCAAACTTTCAGAATAAAAAAAAAGTAGTAATTTTGTCCGCAAATCTGATTCTTTTAAAAAAGAATCTACCGCCTAACATTTTATTATGGACAGCAAGATTAATGCCTATAATTCTATTCTAGATCTAATAGGAAATACACCTCTGGTGAAGTTGAATAGAATAGCAGCTCCTCTGACTGGTAATTTTTATGCAAAGGTTGAAGCATTTAACCCAGGACATTCTTCAAAAGACAGGATTGCGTCTTTCATTATTGATGAAGCTGAAAAAAAAGGAATACTAGTACCAGGTAGTACCATAATAGAGACTACTTCGGGTAATACGGGCTTTAGTATAGCCATGGTGAGTATTATAAAGGGATACGAATGTATCTTGGCGGTAAGTTCTAAATCCTCAAAAGACAAAATCGACATGCTTCGTTCAATGGGAGCCAAGGTTTATGTTTGCCCCGCTCATGTTAGTGCAGACGATCCTCGATCCTATTATCAAGTGGCTAAACGATTACACGCAGAAACAAAAGGCTCTATTTATATCAACCAGTATTTTAATAGCCTTAATATGGAGGCACATTATAGAACTACTGGTCCTGAAATTTGGAAACAAACGGCTGGTGAAATTACACATTTAATCGCTTGTAGTGGAACAGGGGGAACTATATCAGGTACTGCACGTTATTTAAAGGAACAGAATCCAAATATCCGAATCATTGGAGTAGATGCCTATGGATCTGTATTGAAAAAGTTTCACGAAACCGGAGAATTAGATCATGATGAAATTTATCCCTATCGAATTGAAGGTTTAGGGAAAAACTTAATCCCTGACGCGACAGATTTTGAAGTAATTGATGAATTCATCAAAGTTACTGATGAAGAAAGTGCTCATACGGCAAGAGAAATATCATGTTCAGAAGGAATTTTTGTGGGATATACCAGTGGTGCAGTTATGCAGGCAGTAAAGCAATTAAACGAAAGAGGAGAATTTAAAAAGGATAGTAAAGTTGTTCTTGTTTTTCCAGATCATGGTTCTCGGTATATGAGTAAAATTTACAATGATCAATGGATGAATGACCAAGGGTTTTTTGATAATGAACATGTTGGAGAAGAGCAAGAAATTCAATATGTAAAGTAGATTTTAAGCTAATAAATAATTTAAGGCGATGGAATTCCATTGCCTTTTTTATTGCTCTAAAATAAATTTGTGAATCGTGATCAAAATTCCATAATTTTGCAGAACTAACAAACTAGGCTACATGAGAGATTTATTTGATAGAATCATTGAGAATAAGGGACCTTTAGGTAAATGGGCTTCTCAGGCAGAAGGATATTTTGTATTTCCAAAACTGGAAGGACCAATATCCAATCGTATGAAATTTCAAGGTAAAGAGGTTATTACCTGGAGTATCAACGATTATCTGGGATTGGCAAATCTTCCGGAAATTAAGAAAGTTGACGGAGAAGCGGCTTTAGAACATGGGGCAGCTTATCCAATGGGGGCGAGAATGATGAGCGGGCATACGGATTTTCACGAACAACTAGAAAAAGAACTGGCCAGCTTTGTTAATAAAGAGTCTTCCTATCTATTAAATTTTGGTTACCAGGGAATTTTGTCTGCAATAGATGCATTGGTTTCTAAGGATGATATAATTGTTTATGATGTTGATTCTCATGCCTGTATTATTGATGGTGTTCGTTTGCATATGGGCAAGCGCTTCACCTTTAAGCATAACGATATTGAGAGTTTAAGAAAGAACTTGGAAAGAGCAACCAAGATGGCCGAACAAACCGGAGGAGGAATATTGGTTATTTCGGAAGGTGTATTTGGTATGCGCGGAGAACAAGGTAAATTAAAAGAAATTGTTGCCCTTAAGAAAGAGTTTAGTTTTAGACTTCTTGTAGACGATGCACATGGATTTGGTACTTTAGGTAAAACAGGCGCAGGAGCAGGTGAGGAACAGGGTATTCAGGATGATATCGATGTTTATTTTGCGACATTTGCCAAGTCTATGGCAGGGATAGGAGCTTTTCTGGCAGCAGATAAAGAAATTATTGATTATCTAAAATATAATTTGAGATCTCAAATGTTTGCCAAATCTCTTCCTATGGTCTTTGTAAAAGGCGCTTTGAAAAGATTGGAAATGCTGCGCACAATGCCAGAACTGCGAACAAAGTTATGGGAGAATGTAAATGCATTGCAGGACGGACTCAAAGAAAGAGGATTTAATATTGGCACTACCAGTAGCTGTGTTACTCCCGTTTATCTCAGTGGAAGTATTCCTGAGGCAATGGCCTTGGTAAGGGATTTAAGAGAGAATTATGGTATTTTTTGTTCCATAGTAGTATATCCGGTAATTCCCAAAGGGATGATTTTGTTGCGAATGATTCCTACCTCTACCCACACTTTAGAAGATATCGCTATTACTTTAGATGCGTTTTCAGCAATACGGGATCGACTTCAAAATGGTACGTATAAAAGACTATCTGCTGCAGTTGCTGCTGCAATGGGGGAATAATTGGGATTTAGAAACAGGCGAATTGCTAAGGTATCCTTTTAGAGGAATTTTTTATAGGTCCGCCTTCTTTTATATATTTCAGGATCAAAATTTTTCCATAACTGCCTAATATCCTTGTTTTCTTCTAATTCAGGTGTTCTATAGCAATTTCTAATATTTTTTTCTTGAAACACCTTATGGTATTGATTCATAATTATAGCGGTAACCCCTTTTTTTTGATATTCGGGATGTACGCCAATTAGATAAAAGATAACATCTTTACTGTGTTTTTTTGCCCGTAGAAGTTGGATGAATCCAAAAGGGAATAACCTGCCTTTAATTTTCTGTAGTGTTTTAGCAAAAGATGGCATTACAATAGCAAATGCTACTACACGGTCATTCGAATCAATGACAAACTTTATGTACTCAGGATTTATAAGCCTTAAATATTTCTTTTTAAAATAAAGCTTTTGTTCTTTAGTTAGTGGTACAAAAGATGCTAATTTGGCATAGCTCTCATTAAATAAATCGAACATTTGATCTGCCCAAGGCATTATTTCCTCAGTGGAACTAAAATTCATCTCCCTTAAATTATACCGCTTCTTTATAAGAAGCTGCACTTTATTAAAATACTCTGGCTTTGTATTACTGGCTGGAAATCTATTTTCCAAATATTCTTTTTCTTTTTTTAGACCGTAGGCTTCGTAGTGTTTTTGGTAGTACGGAAAGTTGTACCAGGTAATCATGGTCCCTCGCGTCTCAAATCCCTCAATAAGTACGCCTACCTTGTCTAAATTTGTTATACCTACAGGGCCTTCAATAAATTCTAGCCCATTCTCCTCACCAATAGATTTCACTTTATTTAAAAGCGTTAGAGATACCTCAGGATCATCAATAAAATCAAACCAACCAAAGCGCATTTTTTTTACTTTTTGTTCTTTTACTTCAACCCAATTGATGATGGCCATTACCCTGCCAACAAGCTTATTGTCTTTGTAAGCAAGGTAAAACCAAGCTTCCGCTTTTTTGAAGTTGGGATTTTTGCTTTTATCAAAAGTCTCTAATTCGTCTGAAATAAGGGGTGGAACCCAATAGGGCGAATCTTTATAAAGAGAAAAGGGAAATTTTATAAACCGCTTTAAATCTGATTTTGATGTGGCTTCCTTAAGCTGAACCATACAATTAATTTGACGGCTCAAGATAAGGGATAAAAAACAAGGCTTTAAATATTCCGAATTATTTTTTCAGATAATAGCAATTAAAGTAAAGTGTTAAATAGATCGTAGCCTATTAGAATTCAATTTCCTTCTTTTTTTTCTTTAGTTGGCGCATTTCTTTTTTGGAAGGACCCAGATCAACGTCTTCAGCACCACTGCCTTTGTTCTTCTTTTTCTTTTGTTTTTTATCTTTCTTTTTCTTCATTGCATTTCTTTCAATTTGTCCGCCGTTCTCATCAGCATTTTGATCTTCTATTGGAATCAATACATCTTTATGAAAATCTAGACGATAGGATGCTCCTATGGTGCCAAAGAACTTAGTGGGTGTATTCTTAAAACTACCACCCAATGCAGCATCTACTTGAAAATTCTCATTGAACAAATAAGCCGAACCTGCTCGCAACAAAACATCGGAATATCGATCTCCGCTTATTCCTTGGTTTTCGGCAAAGACACTCCATTTGGGGTTTCTTAGAGCATGTGAAAGTGAAATGGTATAACTCCATTCAGGAAAGTCCGTGCCAATTTTATCGTAAGCGATATTCGTTATCAGCACAAACCTCGGGGTAAGACGACTTTGAGTGGCAATCATTGCTCTTGGCGAAATCTCTGGATCTTCCGGATAAAATGGATTATCTCCAAACGAAAAATTAGCTCCTGCATATAAGGAAACTGCTGGCAATAGATTTTTAAACTGAAACTTATGATTTGCGCGCCAGCTATACAGATTCGGTTTGTTGCGTTGTGGATTAGCAAAAGGATCGTAAATCAAATACTTAAGACCTATTCTATTTCTGGAAAAATTAGAGCGGGTTGCACTAAATCCAAATTCATTATAGGTTATATTTTGGTTTTGATACCTGCCTTCCCAGTTTAATTCTAACTTTTCTAACAGCAAACCGTACCTAAAGGAGAAGTCTACGGCAAAACTATTAGCATCGGTATTTAAAAGGCTGTGATTTTCTATTTCATATCCCAAACCAAGTTCAGCCTGAACCACCCCTTTACCAATGGCATAGGCACTTACAGAAACTCCGGGTCTATTTGAGTTTATAACATCTGTATACTGACATACCCCAATAAAGGGTATAATTAGAACTATTAAATATATGGTTATCGTAAAGGGATTCGTAGATGCCTGGCGGTACATTAGATAGATTTTATTATTATTTTATGAATTTTCTAATGTTATTACAACGTTGGAATTGTATTTTTGATATACAGAAAACACTTATTATGGGTTTTTTAAAAACGATTTTAATTATTCTGTTGGTCTATTATACGCTAAAACTATTGGCAAAGTGGTTTGGTCCAAGGCTTTTTAGTTATGCCGCGAAGAAGACTGAAGATAGATTTAGAAATAGCTTTGAACAGTATTCCAATCAGAATCAGAACCAAGCCCCTGTAGACGAAGGGGAAATAAGCATAGAAAAACCAAGAACCTCCAAAAAGAAGGTAAACACTGATAATGTAGGAGAGTTCATAGATTTTGAAGAAATTAAATAACCATTACTCCTTAGCATTTTTATGAATAAAGGTACCAAGGCTATATTTATTCACTTTTTCTCTATAGTGATTTTTATAGTCGCTGCATTAGCTTATTTCTATCCGGTATTACAGTCTAAAACAATTCAGCAATCTGATATCATTCAGTTTACTGGAATGGCCAAAGAACAAAACGATTTCAGAAAGAAAACAGGAGAGGAACCCTATTGGACCAATAGTGCGTTTGGTGGAATGCCTACTTATCAATTGGGGGCATATTACCCACACGACTATGTAAAAAAATTGGATAGGACTATACGTTTTTTACCTAGGCCCGCGGACTATTTATTTTTATATTTTGTGAGTTTTTATATTCTACTATGTTCCTTAAAAGTAGACTACAGACTCTCTATATTGGGGGCATTGGCATTTGGATTTTCTACCTATCTTATTATTATCCTGGGAGTTGGTCATAATGCCAAAGCCCATGCTATTGGATTTTTACCAATTTTACTAGCTGGTATTATACTAACGTTTAGAAAGAATTATGTCTGGGGATTTCTATTAACAGCAGTAGCAATGGCCTTGGAAGTAGGTGCCAATCATTATCAAATGACCTATTATTTTATGTTGCTGGTTTTAATAATTGGTATCGTCTACTTATTCGATGCTATTAAGAATCGGACCCTGGTTGATTTTTTAAAAGCCACCGGATTGTTGTTAGTTGCCGTAGTACTTGGGATTGCTACAAACGCAACCTCCTTAATGGCTACTAAAGAGTATGCTGACTGGAGTACAAGAGGAAAATCTGCGCTTACTATAGATCCCGCAGGGAACTTAAAAGAAAATAAATCTGGTTTAGACAGAGAATATATAACCCAGTATAGCTATGGAATTGTAGAGTCTTTAAACTTATTGGTTCCGCGTTTATTTGGAGGAAGTAATAGTGAAGACTTAGGGGATAAATCTAAGGCATTCGATTTTTTAATTGAACAGGGTCTACCCAGAACGAGGGCTCTGGAATTTAGTAGTGGAATACCCCTTTACTGGGGTAAACAACCCGGTGTTGCCGGACCAGCTTATATTGGTGCCTTGGTGGTTTTCTTAGGAATATTGGCCTTGTTTCTTGTGAAAGGGAGATTGAAGTGGTGGTTATTAGGTGGGCTGCTGATGTCTCTAATGCTTTCGTGGGGAAAGAATTTTGGGATTTTAACGAATTTCATGATAGACTATTTCCCGCTGTATAATAAATTTCGGGCAGTTTCTTCTATTCAGGTAATTCTAGAACTTTGTGCTCCCATTTTAGCCATTTTGGGCCTAAAAGAATTGTTTTCAGAAGTAGTGTCCAAAGAACAAAAACTTTTGGCCTTAAAGAAATCCCTGCTCGCGCTAGTCTCTGTTACTGTTGCTCTATTCCTCTTTAAAGGGATGTTTGATTTTATAGGAGCTAATGATGCTACTTATCAACGGTATTTTGGAGAAGAATTAATGGCTATGATTCTAAGAGACCGTGAAGCCGTTTATACGCAGGATACTATTCGTACTTTACTTATAGTTTTAGTTGGTGCCGGAGCTATTTACCTTTACCTAAGGTCTAAATTATCTACTAATATAACCATAGGAATTCTGGGAGTGATTCTTTTATTCGACATGGTAGGCGTGGACCTGAGATATGTCAATAGTAAGGACTTTGTTAGGCCAAGATTAATGAGTCAGCCATTTGTTGAAAGAGAAGTAGATAAAGAGATCCTAAAGGATAAGAGCATTTATAGGGTTTATGATCCGTCTGAAGGGCTAAACGGAGCTAGGACGTCTTACTTTCATAAATCAATTGGAGGCTATCATGCTGCCAAACCAGCTGCCTTACAGGACTTATTTGATTATCAGATTTACAAGAATAATTTTGAGGTGTTAAACATGCTCAACGTTAAATATATAATTCAACAGGATTCCGAAGGACAGAATACAGCATTAGCTAATCCGGATGCCCTAGGGAATGCTTGGTTTGTTGAAACGGTTAAACAGGTATATTCTGCAGATGATGAAATAATGGCCTTAGACAGTCTTAACTTTAGACAAGAGGCAGTGGTTAATTCAAATACTACAGATGCCTTGACCCAAGTAAATTTTACAAAAGACAGTTTGGCCACTATAGATTTAGTAGATTATAGCCCGAGAGAGTTAAAATATCTTGCGAATAATAAATATGAGGGACTTGCTATCTTTTCAGAAATCTACTACCCTAAGGATTGGCAATGTTATATAGACGGGAAAACAAGCAATCATTTTAAGGTAAACTATTTATTAAGAGGAGTAATTATTCCGGCTGGGGAACATGAGATTATTTTTAGATTTGAACCAGAAGTTGTTCAAATCGGATCAAAAATAGCATTGGCTAGCTCCGTAATTCTTATATTACTCCTTATAACCGGAAGTCTTTATAGATTTAAACAGGCTCGAACTAAGGACGAGGGCTAATGCACAAAGTGCTAATCATAACCTATTATTGGCCACCAGCAGGCGGACCCGGGGTACAGAGGTGGCTGAACTTTGTAAAATATTTACCAGATTTAGGTGTTCAACCTCTGGTGTATGTACCCTCTAACCCAACCTACGCCATTAGAGACCATAGTCTTTTAGACGAGGTAGACGATGATGTTATCGTTTATAAAACTAAGATTTTTGAGCCATATAAATTGGCCTCAATTTTTAGTAGAAGGCAAACTTCGAGAATCAGTTCTGGTATTATTACTACAAAGACTCCCTCCAATATGGAGAAGTTACTTCTTTGGATACGAGGGAATTTGTTTATTCCTGATGCAAGGAAGTTTTGGGTGAAACCCTCAGTTCGATATATAAGTAAGTTATTGAAAGAAGAAAATATTAGAACCATAGTTACTACTGGGCCTCCTCATAGTATGCATTTAATAGGTTTTTACTTAAGAAAGAATACGGATGTACGTTGGATAGCTGATTTTAGAGATCCATGGACATCTATCAGCTACCATAATAAATTGAGGCTTACGAAAAGATCGAGGAAAAAACATTTGAGATTAGAGAAGGAGGTCTTGAGAAACTGCGATGATATTATTGTAACCAGTGAAACGACCAAAAAGGAGTTCGAAAAAATTAGCTCCCGGCCAATTCATGTGGTAACCAATGGTTTTGAGAATACCGAAGATTCTATAGACTCTCCTGCACTTTCGAAGAAATTTACAATCTCACATATAGGCTCTATGCTTTCCGAGCGCAACCCAGTTAATCTTTGGAAAGCAATTGCTGAATTGCAAGAGGAAAATGAAGACTTTAGAAATGCATTAGACATTCAATTAATTGGTGTAGTAGGCGAGGAAGTAGTGGAAAGTCTTACAGATTTTGGATTAAAAGAAAATGTGAGTATTTTAGGATATGTATCCCATAAAAGAGCCATTGAATACCAAAAAAGCTCGCAATTATTGCTACTAGTTGAGATAGACTCCATAGAGACTTCAGGAATAATCCCAGGTAAATTCTTTGAGTATCTGGCAGCCAAGCGGCCAATTTTGGCTATAGGACCAGATAAATGGGAAGTAGGGGAGATGATACAGCAAACAAGGGCTGGTGGGTTTTTTAAACACCAGCAAAAGCAAGAAATAAAACAGCAACTAAATGCATGGTTTAATGCTTATTTAGCACATGGCTTGCACGTAGATTCTGCAAATATTGAAAAATATAGTAGAAAATCTCTTACCTTGAAGCTTGCACAAGAATTGCAATGGGAATAGTCTATAAACAATCGCTAAGAAATTTAATTGTCACCTATATTGGTTTCGGTATTGGAGCGGTGAATACCCTTGTTCTTTATACCCGCTTTATGTCTGACGAATATTATGGTCTAATTGGTGTAATTCTTTCTACAGCCGCCATCCTGACTCCTTTAATGGCCTTTGGTGTTCCGAATACCTTAGTGAAGTATTTCAGCAGATTTAGAGACGGTGAGCTAACAGATAATTTTTTAAGTCTATTGTTATTACTTCCCTTGTTGGCGATAATCCCAATTGCAGGATTTAGTTTTTTTGCCAACGATATGATTGGTGAATTTCTTGCTAGGAAAAATCTCATTGTAAAAGCCTATATATGGCACATCTTTCTAATCGGGCTAGGAATGGCTTATTTCGAGGTATTCTATGCTTGGTCTAAAGTTCAATTACAATCTGTATTTGGGAATTTTATGAAGGAAATATTTATCCGTTTAGGAATTGCCATTCTATTATGCCTACTATATGTTCAGTGTATAAACGTTGCGGAGTTTCTGGATCTCATGGTGGCCCTATATTTAATCAGGACCTTAATAATGATGTTTTATTCGCTTTCTCTGAGAAATTGGAATTTTAAGTTTAGGTGGACAAAGGAATTTCAGGAGGTTTTCAATTATAGTTTTCTTATTATCTTGGGAGGATCTTCGGCAATAGTCATCCTAGAAATAGACAGGTTTATGATTAATCAATTTATTGAAATTGAAAATGTAGCGTACTATACCGTCGCCATTTTTATAGCTATTGTGGTAGCTGTACCTGCCAGAGCTATGCACCAAATCACCTACCCCATAACTGCCGAATTACTAAATAAAAAGGACTATAAGTCTTTGAAGGAGCTTTATCAGAAAAGTTCCTTGTCTCTTTTAATTATTTCAGGTTTGGTTTTTTTGCTAATTGTACTAAACTTAAAGGAACTCTACATTTTTTTACCACCAAGTTATAGAGGTGGTTTTTTGGTAGTTTTCCTAATAGGAGCTACAAAAGTTTACGATGCTCTGAACGGAATTAACAATTCCATTTTATATAATTCTAAATACTACAGGACCACACTTGTTTTTGGACTATTCTTAGCCCTATGCACCGTTTTATTTAATTGGATATTTATACCAAAGTATGGGATCGAGGGAGCCGCTTTTGCCTCATTTATTGCCATATTTATGTTCAACACAATAAAACTCTTCTACGTTAAGCAAAAATTTCATATCCAGCCATTTACAAGGGATACTTTTAGGGTTTCAGCTCTCTTACTGTTTCTTGGGGTATTATTTTATAGTTTTGATTTCTCCTTCCATCCCTTGGTGAATATCTTTGTTAAGAGCGTTTTAATTGTTTCTTCATACATAGTTATCCTTCAAAGGTTTCGTATCTCAGAAGATATTATATCCAAACTTTTTTCATTTTACAAAATAAAGAAATAAAAAAAGCCCGTATTGAAAATCTCAATACGGGCTTTAACAACCAATCAACTTAAAAAAACTATTGTTTAGAACTTCTACCTCTTGAGTTGCCAGACCTTGAACTGGACTTAATTCTTCTATCCTTTTCGAAAGATGTTCTTTGTGCCACTTCTTTGGTTTTAGTTCCCTTTACACTTTTGTAGGAAGACCTGGAATTACCATTGCCACTGCCAGGGCGTAAATTCTCTTTTTTAGACCTGCTTTGTGCTATTCTGGCAGAATTAGACCTTGTTGAATTAGTTTTCGGGCTATTCTTTTTTATGTACGCCTCGTTTCTATTCTGTTTAATATTCTGCTTAGTTCTAGCATCAGTTCGGATAGCCTTGGATCTTCCATTCCTAGTACTATTGGTTCTATTACTAGAATTTACATTAGATCTATAGGTAACACTCCTTTGATTGGAAGTGACCGCCTTATTATTATGACTACTTCTCCTATTCAAAGTATTATTCCGTCTGGTTACACGTTTATCATTTTTATATATTCTAGACCTATGGGTATAGTTAGGGTTTTGTCTATATGTCTTCCCTACATGAGCATATGCCCTTCTATAATTGTTATTATACGGTCTATAATATGTATACCTAATAGGCTGGTAGTACCTTCTGTAGGGTCTATTGTAGACCAAACAAAATCCGGCTGCTGGTCTTACAAAATAATTGTAGTAGGGATTAAAGGCGTAATACCTATTCGAATAATTTACGTATCCTGTAAAACTCCCATAATAACCTCGATTGTTGTAATAAACACCTAGACCGCCAACACGACGAACATATCCATTGCTATAACCAATTGGAATGGCTCCAATTCTATTTACTCTCCCGTAATAATCATAGTATATTGGTACATTCTGAACTTGGATAACTGCACCATAAGCATCGTATTGTACATAGGAGTTATAATTATAACCGGAATTGAAGGTATAAGCAACTCCTACATTGTTCACATTGTAAATAGGATTTACTACACTCTCCATATAGAAGTCGAATACACCATCTCTGTAAATAGAGAAGGTTATTCCATTTTCAACAAATATTATGGCGTTATTATTAAAAGAAGTACTAATAGTATTGTTATTCTCTAATACCTCTGCCTTCAGTCCACTGTTGACTAAGACCATTCCTGAAATTAAAAGGATTAAGTTTCTCATGACATAAGGTTTTAATAGTTATGAATGCAATTATTTACATCTACAATTAACTATCCAAACAGCGTGCCATAAATTTGTTTATTTTGATAAAACTCTGGTATTCAGTAATATAAATAATTAAAATACCATAATTTTATACTTTTTCCACAGTAAAACCTATTGATTTTCTAAGTACAACGAAATCAATTCAACTTTTCTTTCAAATAGCCGGCCGTATAAGATACTGGGTTTAGGATTACTTCCTCCGGGGTGCCACGGGCAACAATATTACCTCCCTTATCGCCACTTTCAGGCCCTAAA
The DNA here is from genome assembly GCF_029360665.1 of Eudoraea chungangensis. Classification (GTDB taxonomy): domain Bacteria; phylum Bacteroidota; class Bacteroidia; order Flavobacteriales; family Flavobacteriaceae; genus Eudoraea; species Eudoraea chungangensis. The sequence goes on along the minus strand of NZ_JARDUB010000006.1, from coordinate 519,843 downwards.
TCAATTAAATAGTCGGCACATTTAATAAATTCTATATTATGTTCTATAACAATTATGGAATGGCCACGCTCTATGAGGGCATTAAAAGATTTTAAAAGTTTGTTTATGTCATGAAAGTGCAGTCCTGTCGTAGGTTCGTCAAAAATAAAAAGTGCTTTATCTTTTGAATTTCCCTTGACCAGAAAGGACGCCAATTTAATTCTTTGTGCTTCTCCCCCTGAAAGCGTAGAAGAAGACTGTCCTAGGGTAACATAACCCAAACCAACTTCTTGAAGGGGATTTAACTTAGTAACTATTCGATTTTGTGAACCTGCCCGGAAAAAGGAAATAGCCTCGTCTATTGTCATGTTTAAGACATCGTTGATATTTTTTCCTTCAAAGCGTACTTCTAATACTTCTTTTTTGAAGCGTTGACCGTAACATACATCACATTCTAAATGTACATCGGCCATAAACTGCATTTCCACAGTGATTTCACCTTCTCCCTTACATTTTTCACAGCGTCCGCCATCTACGTTAAAGGAAAAGTGTTTGGCCTGATAACCCCTTAATTTACTTAATTTCTGTGATGCAAAAAGGGCCCGAATATCGTCGTATGCCTTGATATATGTGACGGGATTAGACCTGGAAGATCTGCCTATAGGGTTCTGATCTACAAATTCTACTGTTTTTAAGCCTTTATATTCCCCTGAAATAGACGTATGTTGCCCTGCTTTTTCACCATAGCCTCCTAGTTTTTTTAAAAGTACAGGATAGAGAATCTTCTTTACCAAAGTACTTTTACCGCTCCCAGAAACTCCACTTATGACCGTTAGCATATTAAGAGGAAAGCTTATATCTACATTTTTAAGATTATTCTCTCTAGCTCCTTTAATTTCAATAAAGCTTTTAGACTCTCTTCTTTTTTCAGGGACTTTTATTTCTTCCTTACCACTGAGGTAGGAAGCCGTTAAGGAGGTTGATTTAATAATTTCACTCATTGGACCACAAGCCACTACTTCCCCTCCTAAGGTGCCAGCCTCAGGACCAATGTCAATAATTTCATCTGCTGCAAGCATTATGTCTTCATCGTGTTCTACCACAATTACGGTATTTCCAAGGTCTCTAAGGGATTTAAGTACTTCGATCAGGTTTTCGGTGTCTCGCGGATGTAGGCCTATGCTGGGCTCGTCTAATATATACATAGAACCGACCAGACTACTCCCCAATGAGGTAGCTAAGTTTATTCGTTGACTTTCTCCTCCAGATAATGTATTGGATTTTCTATTTAGTGTTAAATACTGTAGACCTACCTTATCTAAAAAGGAAAGTCTTGTTCTGATCTCTTTTAATAACCGATTTGAAATTTTTAAATCGTGCTCGTTTAACTTAAGCGTGTTAAAAAACGTAATCAAGTTTTCAATGGGCATTTCTACGAGCTCCGAGATAGATGCTTCCTCAATTTTAATATTATCCGTTTCTTTTCTAAGACGCCTTCCTATACATAGGGTACATTTGGTTTTGCCACGGTAACGTGAGAGCATTACCCTGTTCTGTATTTTGTAGCTTTTGTCTTCTAATTTCTTAAAAAATGCATGAAGACCTGTAAAATGTTTATTTCCGTCCCATACCAACTGCCTTTGTTGCTCCGTTAATTGATACCAGGGTTTATGAATAGGGAAATCAAATTTGTAGGCAGTATTCACTAGATGATCTCTATAAGTACTCATACTTTCACCTCGCCAAGGAAAAATGGCATTTTCATAAATAGAAAGACTAGTATTTGGAATCACCAAATCTTCATCAATGCCAATGACGTCTCCGTAACCTTCGCATTTAGGGCAGGCTCCATATGGATTATTAAAACTAAAAAGATGAACATTTGGTTCCATAAACTGGAGGCCATCCAATTCAAATTTATTGCTGAATTGGGTGATCTTGCCAGAAGATAGTTCTTCAACGCTACAATATCCCTTTCCTTCAAAAAAAGCCGTATCAACCGCATTTGCTAATCTGTTGTAAAAATCATCATCGTCCTTGGTAATAATTCTGTCAATCACCAAGTCAAAGGTCTTCCCAATACTTTCATCCGCTTGTTCAATACGTATAACTTCCCCATCCTTTTTTATACGTGCAAAGCCTTGTTTGGATAAGAGTTCCAGAGATTTTACAGTATCTCTATCTTTTGGAATTACTACGGGAGCTAACAACAAAAGCTTGTCGTTTAGCTTAAAAGTCTTAATGTAATTTACTACATCGGTTACCGTATGTTTTTTAACGAGTTTGCCGGATACCGGGGAATAAGTTTTACCTATTCTTGCATATAAGAGTTTTAAATAATCATAGATTTCCGTACTTGTACCAACGGTAGACCTTGGATTGGTTGAATTTACTTTTTGCTCTATGGCAATAGCTGGGGCTATTCCTTTTATGTAATCTACTTTGGGTTTGTCTAGTTTTCCTAAGAACTGCCTAGCATAGGAAGATAGACTTTCTACATACCTGCGCTGCCCTTCCGCATACAATGTATCAAAGGCCAAAGTTGATTTTCCGGATCCGGACAGACCAGTGATAACTACCAATTTGTTTCTGGGTATAACTACATCAATATTCTTTAAATTATGCAGTTTTGCACCCTTTATGATTATGTTGTTTTTTGGATTTACTTTAGATAATACGGTCATAGCTAATAATAGGTTTGCAAAGATACAATATGTTCATTTCAATAACCAATGAGGTTGTTTTGGCCTATAAAAAATGGCTGCACACAACAATAATTCTTTACTCTAATTAAATTTTATTTATATTTGAAGCCTAGTTACTAAACAGAAGCATATAGAAAACAATTACTTTTTTGAAATTCTAATACAACAAAAGTCTCCAACCCAAAGGGAGAACTTGAAGTTTAACCAAAAAAGTAATACGTATGCAACTACACGCAACAGACCCTATTCTTGTACAGAATTATATTGATGGAGACGAAAAGTCTTTGGAAATTCTTATAAACAAACACAACCAGCGTCTTTCTAGCTTCATTTATTCTAAAGTCTTAGATAAAGAAGTTACCGAGGATATATTTCAGGATACTTTTATCAAAGTCATTAAAACTCTAAAAAGAGGAGCCTATAATGAAGAGGGCAAGTTTTTGCCCTGGGTTATGCGAATTGCGCATAATCTTGTTATCGACCATTTTAGAAAGAATAAAAGGATGCCAAAGTTTGATGGGGGAGAAGATTTTAATATTTTCTCTGTCTTAGGCGATGATAAGCTAGATGCAGAGCGTCAATTGATTAAGGAACAAATAGAAACTGATCTGGCTTCCTTAATTGAAGAATTGCCGGAGGATCAGCAGGAAGTAGTGATAATGCGTATATATAAGGATATGAGTTTTAAGGAAATCGCCGAAAATACAGATGTTAGCATCAATACGGCTCTAGGTAGAATGCGCTATGCATTAATTAACCTTAGAAAGCTCATAGAAAAGAATAGTATTGTTTTAACGAATTAATACGTTATAGGACGAGTAATAAGATCTGCTTTTTTAATTGTTACGTTATTTAGGAGTAACAATTATATTTATGAAACAAATTTACTCAGATCAAGCAGACAAGTGCAAACTCGTAAAAGCCAAACCAGAAACGATTCAATTTCTTATTCAATATTCCAAGTCTTTGGATATATGCAACCATAAGGGACTAAGCTTTGAAAGGAATCTAAACTAGGCTAAGCTTTTAAATCATATAAAACCCTTCGATTAAGTTCGAAGGGTTTTTTTATGCCATAAATAGATTGCTATGAACCTATAAATTACGCAGTTGATAGTTTGTAGGAAAATCAAACATGAACTAAGGCTTGTTCAATTTATTGTGTTGAGAAATACAAATTCGTGCTTTGACATCAAAAATAGGCTGTTTTACAACATACTTTTTCGGAGAGGGGGCTATTTATATACTTTTAGTTTGTAATTGTTTCACAGCAGTACTCATAAATAGTAAAAAATAAAACCAAAGGCTTCATAGCTCATAATCTTAACCAAAAAATAACTAACTATGGAATACGAAATTGATGATTCAGAATTAGTCAGAGACTATATCAGCGGTAATGAAAAATCACTTGAAGTATTAATAAAGAGACATAACCAGCGAATAAGCAGTTTCATTTATTCCAAAGTACTCGATAGAGACATTACAGAAGATATCTTTCAGGATACTTTTATTAAGGTTATCAGGACTCTTAAGAAAGGATCTTATAGTGAAGAGGGAAAATTTTTGCCATGGGTTATGCGAATTGCGCATAATCTTATCATTGACCATTTTAGGAAGAACAAAAGAATGCCCAAATTTGAAGGGAGTGACGATTTTAATATCTTTTCTGTAATCGGGGATGATAAATTAAATGCAGAAAAGCAGTTAATTAAAGATCAAATTGATAGCGACTTAGGAAGTTTAATTGAAGAATTGCCAGATGATCAGCGAGAAGTCCTATTAATGCGTATCTATAAAGATATGAGCTTTAAAGAAATATCAGAAAATACGGGAGTTAGTATTAATACAGCATTGGGAAGAATGCGATATGCATTAATCAATCTTCGAAAAATCATAGAAAAGCACAAGATTGTTTTAACAAATTAAGATTAGACCTAGAGTAAAAACAATATATCCATAGTTGTTGCGTTATTAAAGCGTAACAATGCTATACCAATATGGAAAAAATTTACTCAGAACAAGAGAATACCTGTAAATTAGCAAAGGCCAAACCAGCCACAATTCGGTTTTTACTGAATTATTCTAAGTCACTTAGATATACTAAATACAGGGGGTTTAAGTTTGAAACGAACCTAAATTAATAAAAACGGCCCGCTCTAGTAGCGGGCCGTTTTTGTTTTATAGTACTCCGCTAAAACAGACTTTCTGCCAATATTTTGGGTAATTATATCTTTAGTTAGATCCCAGCCTCTAGCCGGGGAAAATTCTCTGCCATACCAAATAATTTGTAAATGCAGATCGTTCCATAAGTTTTTAGGAAATAATCTTTTGGCATCCTTTTCAGTTTGTACTACATTTTTTCCATTCGAAAAACCCCAACGATACATAAGTCGATGAATATGGGTGTCTACTGGAAAAGCCGGTATACCAAAAGCTTGAGATACTACCACACTTGCAGTCTTATGGCCTACCGAGGGTAATTCTTCTAATAGTTCAAGCTCTTGTGGGACTTCGCCCCCATATTTGTCTATTAAGATTTGTGATAGACCATATATGCCCTTAGATTTCATGGGTGACAGGCCAACTGGCTTTATAATCTCTCTAATGTCATCAATAGACATTTTAACCATGTCGAAAGGGTTATCGGCTTTTTTAAATAAAAGAGGCGTAATTTTATTTACACGAATATCTGTACTCTGAGCAGACAGTAAGACTGCTATTAATAAGGTATAAGGATCCTTATGTTCCAAAGGGATTGGGATGGTAGGATAAATTTCCTGTAGCGTATTAATAACATAAGATACTTTTTCGGCTTTCGTCATTTTTGTTTAACTTTACATGAAAAATAATAAACAATATTATAAATTTAAATACATGAACACATTAAAAATAGGGGATAAGGTCTCCAATTTTTCGGTGCCAGATCAAGATGGAAATATGGTGAATTTAAGCGATTATTCTGGTAAAAAACTAATTGTTTTTTTCTATCCCAGGGCAAATACTCCTGGATGTACTGCGGAAGCATGCAATCTACGAGATAATTATGCGGCACTTAAGGATGCAGGTTATGAACTTTTGGGTGTTAGTGAGGACAGTCAGAAAAAGCAGGCAAATTTTAGAAATAAATATGAATTTCCATTTCCGCTTTTAGCAGATGAAAATCACGAAGTGATTAACGCTTTTGGTGTTTGGGGACCAAAAAAGTTTATGGGTAAGGAATACGATGGGCTGCACAGAACCACGTTTATAATTGATGAGCAAGGTGTAGTTGCAAATGTCATAAGCAAGGTAAAAACCAAGGATCACGCAGCACAAATATTGAGCTAATTAAAAAACCCCAATGAAAATAGGGGTTTTTTAATGAATAGTATCTTTAAACCTTTTCTTTAAGGGTATTGGTGTTTCGGGTAAAAAGATGTTTTTCTTTGATGGTCTCCGCAATTCCCTCAGGCAACATTTCTTCCCAACCTCCCTCGTTATTTGTAATTCTCTTCAAGACATCCCTGGAAAAAATATGCATAATCTCTGGGTCATAGTCTATGATATCCATAACCTTACCATTGTACTTGAAGAATTTGTACAATTCTTTCATTCTTGGATGAACCTTTACATTATTACTCGTCATAATTTGACCAGTATCCGGGTTTTTCATCGGATATAAGTAGACAATAAGTTCTTTAAAAAAGAGCTTTCCAAAGGCCTCAAGAATCCCTCCACTAAGGTGGCGGTAATATTTTTCATCAAAAATATCTACCAAATTATTCACCCCCATGGTAAGGCCTATTTTAGCTTTTGTATAGTTATTAAAATATTCAACTACTTTATAATACTCCTGAAATTTAGAAATCATAACAGAGTGCCCCAAAGAGCATAGTAACTCTGCCCTAGCCATAAAGTCACTCTCATCAATTTCTCCTGAAGCTTTTAGATTTGCAAGAGTGATTTCAAAAATAACAATAGTATTATCCATATCTACTGCCGGATCCCTGACGAATATGTCATATGATTTTTCAAACATATCCATATTCACTTTCGTTACAGGTCTAAAACTTCCTCTCAGGGCTAAGATATTCTTTTTGTAAAGCACGGCGGCAGGCAACAGATTATTTCCATCAGGACCGAACATCACCGCATCGGTCATATCATTTCGGATAAGTTGCAGACTAATTAATCTATTATCCACATTTTTAAAATTTGGACCTGAAAAATTAACCATATCAATTTCCAAAGTATCCCTGTCTATGTGATCATATAAATACTTTAGAAGCTTTCGAGGTTTATTGTATTTATAAAATGCGCCATAAATTAAATTGACCCCAACAATACCCAAAGTTTCCTGTTGCAGACGTGCCTCGTTCTGTTTAAAACGAACATGTAAAATAATCTCATCTAATTCTTTCTGTGTCGGATCCAGTTGAAATCGAATCCCAACCCAACCATGGCCTTTATATCTCTTCGAAAAATCAATAGTGGCAACCGTATTCGCATAGGTAAAGAAAAGTCTATCCGGGTGTTCTTCTCTGTCGATTCGCTCATCCATTAGCCGCATTTCATGCGAAAGCATTTTTTTGAGTCGACTTTGAGTTACGTATCTGCCATCCGTTTCCACGCCATAAACGGCATCGCTAAAAGCCTTGTCGTATGCACTCATTGCCTTTGCGATAGTCCCCGAAGCACCACCAGATCTAAAAAAGTGGCGGGCAGTCTCTTGTCCTGCGCCAATTTCTGCAAAGGTCCCATAAATATCGGGATTAAGATTTATTCTAAGTGTCTTGGCCTTGATTGAAGGTACGTTTTCAAAAGCCGGATCTTTTTTTAGGACTGACGCCATTAACTAGAGTTTGCTGTTTACAAAGTTAATAAGATTGCGTTATCTATGTAATAAATAAGTTATAAATTTGAAATAAATAGATGAGGTGTTAAAAATAACCTTTTTAGGAACAGGAACATCGCAGGGAATCCCCGTAATAGGCAGTAAACATCCAGTTTGCCTCAGTAGTAATCCAAAGGATAAGCGCCTACGGGTATCAGTGCTTTTAAGCTGGCAGGATTATAATTTTGTCATTGATTGTGGGCCAGATTTTAGACAACAAATGCTCCGTCATAAAGTAGACAAATTAGATGGCATACTTTTTACGCATGAGCATTCAGATCATACCGCAGGTATCGATGATATTCGCCCATTTTTTTTTCGACAAGGAGACATTCCCGTTTTTGCCGATGAAGTAGTTATTAATTCTCTAAAAAGAAGATTCGACTATATTTTTGCAGATGACAATAGATATCCAGGAGCGCCGGCCGTAAAGGTTAATTTTATTGAAAATAACAAACCTTTTAAGATTGGCAATAAGACGGCTATTCCAATTGAAGCCTATCATAATCGACTTAAAGTCTTTGGATTTCGAGTAGATGACTTTGCTTACTTAACCGATATAAAAACGATATCTTCTAAAGAAATAGATAAAATAAGAGGAGTTAAAGTATTGTCTGTTAACGCACTAAGAATAGAACCGCATCATTCCCATTTCAACTTAGAGGAAGCGCTTGCATTTGTAGAAGAAGTTAATCCTGAAAAAACTTATTTTTCACATATTAGCCACTATCTGGGCTTTCACGAAGAAGTTCAAAAAAAATTACCAAAAAACGTTTATTTGGCATATGATAATCTAACCTTAAACGTTTAAAGTAGAATTTTAACCCACACTAAAAGTAGAAAGAAGTTAAGCATATGAAGAGTAGAATATTTATATACCTGTTTATTTTTGCTTCACTAATTGGACTTTATCTGTTTATTAGTAGTAATAAAATAGTGAGTCTTCAAGAGGAAAAGCTGAATACAATGCAGGCAGAAATTGCCGTTTTAGAAGACTCATTGCAAGGGCGTCAGTTAGAGCTTTTCGATATGCAATATTTTTCTTTAGAAAACAATGACGATGCGCTTGCCTATTATGATCATTTAAAAATAGACAATTTGTCGCGGTATATAGCGGATAAATTGTTGGAGACTAATGAGACAAAAGGGGACAACCCTTTAGTGCCTTATGAGGGGATGGAGAATTCTTTTAAAATAAATAAGATTAAAATCCTAAACCACCAATGGATTGTTACCGATTTTTCGGATGGTAAATATTGGGGAGAGCTTTTGCTTAAATACGAATTAAAGGATGACTTGGGAATAGACTTCACTCTAATAGACCATCTTTTATATACCAGAAGTAATTAAATTCTCTTCTTCAACCAAGTCTGAAATGAATAAAAATTTTCAGGAGATACCCCATGACCAATAGGAAACTCTTTATAGGTAAGGTCTACCTTCAGCTTATTTAGTAAGCCTACCGATTTTTGTGCCCATTCTATTGGAATTACTTGGTCTACTTGGCCGTGAGAGGCGTATATAGCAAGTTTGGAATAGTCTTTTATAGAATTGGTACCACTAAGTAAATTTTCATTAATATAACCACTTAGGCCAATCATATTTCTAATCTTCTCCGGATAAGATAAGGCAATGGCGTAACACAGTATAGTACCTTGGCTAAAGCCTAGCAGATCAACTTTTGTCTTATCAAGATTATAAGCAGTACAAGCTTCTTCTAAAAAAAGTAAAATTTTATCAATAGAGAGTAAAGCTTCTTTATCGTCACTCCATTTACCATACTCCGCATCAAAGTTAATGGAATACCAAGCGTTACCAAATGGAGGAAGGGAATAGGGTGCCCTTACAGAAATAATAAAGTACTCGGATGGTAGTTCATTTGCAAAAGAAAACAAATCCTCTTCATTGCTCCCATAACCGTGAAACATAAATAGCACAGGAGGACTAACATCTTTAAGTGAAGAGGGTCTTATTATGTGAAATAGCGAAAGGGGGGATGTATGCATCGTTATTGAATAAAAGTAAACCAGGTTTGAAAATAATCTCCTAATATAGGCACCTTATTTTTTTGATTTCCTAAGGCGCCAACAAAGCCATATAACCATAGGATAAAATAAAAAATATAAAGTCCAATCCATACATAAAAATGGAACCACTGACTTAGAAAAAGAGCAAATCCCAAAAAAACAATATGTAAGCCAAAGGCCTGACGAGCATGAAATCTTGCAAATGCATGCTTTGGTTCTGAGTTCATAGAAATGGCAATTATAGCGCCTATTAGAGTGAAGTAGGCAATAATGGCCGTGGTCTTTCCCTCTGGGGTAATTGTACTCTCCGTCAATTCTTGGTTATTTTTAAATTCTAAACTTTAATATTATGAAAGGACACTCTTATTGTTCGCAATAATCCCATATATAGTGCCCTGTGTTTTCGCACCAAAACTCATACTGTTCTTAGAGCTTGAAATACTGTCCTCTGAATTAAAAGCACCTTCTGATTTTGGATCAAAAAGGCATAAATTTGCCGCAGTGTCTTGTTCAATAGGGTTCTCTTTAATACCGAAGTATTCTCTCCCTTTGGTTAAAAGTTGTATTGTTGTTTCCAGACCTAGCAAACGATTAAGAGAACCAAAAAAACTTTCAAGACCTATAGAACCGTAATCCGCATTGTCGAATTCAGTCCTTTTTTCTTCAATAGTCAGGGGTTTATGGTCCGAGGTAACAAAATCAATTATTCCGTCTTTCAGACCTTTTATTAAAGCTTTGTTGTCTGAAAGCGTTCTTAAAGGTGGCAATACTTTAAAGCTACTATCAAAATTCTCTAAAGCCTCATCTGTAAATAGAAGATTATTGATAGATACACTACATCGTACATCTAAACCTTTCTTTTTAGCATCGGCTATTAATTGAACAGATTTAGCGCTTGATATAGTTGGTATAAATAATTGACCACCGGTATATTCCAATATAAAAAGATCTCTAACAATTTGTAATTCTTCTGCAAGATTTGGGATACCCTTCAGCCCTAATCGGGTAGATACAATTCCTTCATTAACAACTCCTTTGCCTTTTATTGAATTATCCTGTGGAAACGAAAATACCTTAGCATTGAACCCTTGCGCATATTGGAGCGCTATTTTTAAGAGATTAGCATTTGTTATGGGTTTCTTATAGTCATAAAATCCAAGTGCCCCTGCATTACTCATATCGTATAATTCCGCAAGATCTTCTCCTTTACTTTTTACACTAAGAGCACCTAATGGATGAATTTTTGTAGCTGTAGAATGTGAAGAGTTTTTTAAATAGGAGATGGCGCCACTATTGTCTGGTACCGGCAGGGTATCTGCATTTAAAAGTATGTCCGTAAAGCCGCTTTTGCCAGCCAATTCAAGGCCGTTACCCAGTGTTTCTCTCTCTTCAAAGCCAGGTTCTCCGAAACTTACACCAGTGTCAATCCATCCTTTGCTAATGTGTAAATTAGTATAACGAATTACCTTTTCTTTCGTCGTTTCCTTTATCTCCGCTGCAATCTTTACGATTATACCATTTTTAATGAGAAGATCCCTTTTTTTAAAATGAAGTTTGCTGTTGTTTTGATCTACAATCGTGGCCGATTTTATTAGGATGTTCATTTAATGAATTTTTGAATAAGAACCTCGCAAAGCATAAAGATGATAGCAAAAATAATAAACCATTTCCAGAGCTCGGTTATACTGAGCTCTTTTTCGATATTTTTAAAGGATTCCGTAAGGTTTGATTCTAGGGAAGTAGCACTTATGGTCTCTAAGCTGGGATAATCCATTATGCTTTCAGCTCTATCGTAATTAAAGGCTATATACTGCAGTGTTTCCACCTTGTTGTTAATGGCATAGATACCGTCTTTATTGGGGTTGTCTATGAATTTTATAGTAGTTTTTGTAGGATACCTGATTTGATTTGGTATAAACTCAAAATCAGCATTCAAAAGCCTTAAAACATCATCTTGCCCGAGGGAGACAGGAATATCTACCTCATTATTTCCACCGATTTCAAAAAATAAATTGGCAAGTTTAAGACTATTAGTTCCTATATTATAAAAGGTTGGAACTATTAACGGAGAATTTTTAAAAGTTGAATTGGGACTGCTTAAAGGCGCAGAAAAGATATAAAGGGAACTGTTACCTACCAGAAAGGGAGATTTGTCTTGAAAATTAATTATAGAAGGCAGCTTAGTTCTTAATTCAAAATAGCTTTGGACCTTAGGGAATTGAAAATTTTGAACACTTTGAGTAAATACGCTTCTGTAAATGGGATGATTAAAATTAATATCTGTAACGCTTCTTTCTTCTTTAATAAGACTGTTCAAAGATGTCTCCAAGCCTTTTGGAAATAACGAATTATAATCCGACATACTTCCTTCCAGGGCTGGAATTATCACCAAATTTCCACCCTTAGACAAAAATACGCTTATGGCATCCTTTAAAGAATTTGGAAGCGCTTCTACTTCGTTTAGAATAATTAAATTCTGAATCGCTAATTCACTATAATTAATATTCTTGAGGTCGGTGCTTAGAAAGATAAAATCATCTTTTGTAAAAATCCTTCCTAAAAAACTAGAGTCTTCATTGCCTATAGCCAGAACGCGTATCTGCTCTTTCTTGTTTAAATTAAAGAAGAATTGATTGTCATAGCTTAAGCCCGCATCTGAAATTGTAATTGTTCCCTGTATAGATTCGGCAGGAGGAAGGGTAAAAAGTACTTCAGCTGTCTTGTTTTCATCGAACTTAGCTGCGTTCTTTGCAATTAATCGATCCTTGTCAAAAAGAGATACCGGAATGGTTTCAAGTTCCCTCTGAGAGGAAAGATTCACCCATAACTCTTTCGTAGAAATATTAACATCTCTGATATATGCAGAATCTATGCTTACATTTGATAAGTCATCCGGAATTGTTCTTACATGGTGTATAGAAATATCTTCTCCTAGGAAAAGCGAATCTTGTAGAATTCTACTTTGAAAATCTGAAATAAGAATTAGATTTTTTATGGTATTTTCTTCCTTCGAAAACAGACTTTTGCCTTTGAGGATGATTTGGTTGTAGTCTATTTGTTCATTGGTGAAATCAAGAGACATCAAACTTTCTCTAATACCTTTCATTGTCGTATTTTGAAAAACCTCTTCGTTGGTAAATAGTGAGATGTCCATATCGGCGGGGATTGTTTGGATTAGTTCTTGGACTGATTTTTCCAAGGAACTAATAGTATTTATCCTTGCCTGCATACTAAATGAATTATCTAAATAGATGACCATTTCTCGTTTAAATGCAATAGAGTTATTAGCCAAATAAGGTCGGGTAAATGCAAGGATTAATGCTAGTAAAAAACATAATCTTGTAAGTAAAAGAAGCCATTTTTTAAGCGTACTACTTTTACGAGATTTAGAGATGACTTTTTCTAAAAGCTTTACATTGGTAAAGGGTGTGTTTTGGAACTTTCTGAGTTGAAAAAGATGAATTAAAATAGGAATTATTAGCAGAAATAGTGCCCAAAAGAGTTCTGGATGTTTAAAAAGCATTCCTATTATTAGTTTGCCAAATATAGAGTATAAAGTAGAATGTTCTAAACCATAAAACAAAATATTTTTACAACAAAACATTCGCAATAGTATTGTCTAATTGAACCAAGGCTCTTTATTTATTTGAAGCTAACAAAAAAAGAAGTAGTCTTTTAGAGGATTTTGACCAGAGGTATGCAAGAAGCTCTTTATCTGTTTTTGTGAATTATCATTGGCGACAGTTATAATGCTTTGGGGATTTTCTAATTCTCTTAGTTTTTGATAATGATAGAGAAGTTTGCCGTAAATTTTTTTACCTATTTTTTTTGGGTTATCGCAAATCCAATAAAAATCGATGTTCCTATTCAAAAGTTCTGCTGCCAGTTTTTTTCCTTTACTTCCTGCTCCCCAAAGGCATAGTTCTCTATTCTGATTATAATGGAGTTTTAAAAAATAGTATAATTTTAATTCTAAGAAGTAATTTTGCGTATAATGATTACTTGTTCTTGAAGTTCTACTTGGGTAGTCTCTCCAAAGGTGTAGTTTTAAACGGCAGGGAATTACTTTTAGGTTTTGCTGGTAAAACCTAAAAGTAAGGTCATAGTCTTCCGGATATTGATCTTCATTAAAACCACCACTTTTTTCCAAATCTTTTCTATAAGCCATCCAAGACGGGGATGGGATAACACACTCTTTGTACAATTCAGAATAATTTGTTCCTTTGGCGGTAAGTTCATTGAGCCATAATTCATATCGCCTATAACCATCACCTATCCCAAGTTTAGAAAAATATTTTACCCCTCCAACCGCCAAATGTCCTGCGCCATTTTTCTGTAGACTCTGAAATAATACTAGTAACTTATCTGGCAACATCAAGTCGTCCGAATCCATTCTTGTAATAATATTACCTCGACAGTATTTGTAAGCGGTTCGTAATGCCTCAATAATCCCTATGCCCTCGTTCGTTCTTAATTGGATCCTACTATCCGCCAAGCTATAGTTTTCTAATATTAGTCTGCTTTTATCTGTAGAATGATCATCCACAGCAACTATTTCCCAGTTAGAGTAGCTCTGTCTTAAAACCGAATCCAAGCAACTAACTAAGTAGGCCGAGGTGTTTTTAAATGGGATTAATATACTTATCAAAGCATCCTTCACATCTGAAAATTAAAAAAGTTATACGTAATAAAAGCTATTCGTTGGAGCGCCTACTTCTTCTTAGACTTCATAATTCTTGGCATTTCCTTAAACCTATGAACAAATCCAAGACTAAGTTCGGTGAAATCTGCTTGGCCTAGATTTGCATTGATATGAACGCCTAGATATAAATTGTTTTTTGGATTCTTTACAGTGCTTATAAAATACCATTTAAGCCCTAGCCTAGTTGAAATTGTTCTCTTTAAACGATAATAACTGTCTAATTCTCCTAGTACAATAACATCGTCACCATCTTCCCTTTCAATGGTATATCCATCATTTAATTGCCAATCTACCTTATAAAATGGTTTGTACAAATTAATACCCATATGAATATCTGCCCCTACGTGTCCTAGAAGTAATTCAGCAGAGCCTGAAACTCCAAAATTCGATGCATAAAGAACTGGATGCTCTCTGAAGTATGGGTATAAATCCCTAACAAGTTGTTCGTCATTAACAATATAATTATGGTAATGCTCGTAAACTCTATAATATATTCCAATACCGTATTTAAAGGTTTTATTGATAATTTTCCCAGCTCTTAATCCAATTGTCCAAACCTCTTTCTTATCATTAAAGATGGTAGATAAGACATTTTGGCCAATGCCAAATCTGGCGTCCCAATAGTACTGCGAGGTTCTGGCTTTGGTTATTAGGGTGTCTATGAACATTTCATCGTTTCCCAAAGAAGGCTTGTCTAATTCAACGCTGGCGCTTCCCACAACAGAGTTTAATCCTTGATTTGGGAGTCTGGTATGCCCGTTTGAATGATGAATATATCCCAAACCCAGTCTTAGTTTTAAACTCTTTTTATCGACTAAGGAATAGTACAAAAACGATCTAAATGACCAGTTTATCTTTGTACTTATTGCTTTGTTGTTGGGGTTTGATACTTCGTCGTATTGTCTATTCATATAAGATCCCCCTAGTGCAGCATGAAATTTCCATTTTTCACTTTGTTTTGGAAAAAGTCGAAATTCAATAAAACTTAATAAAGACAAGGCTTGGCCGATGTTTTCACTATTTCCAAAATCTGTATAAGCAAACAGCATTCCTGTGGTTGGCTTATTGAGCTGTCTAGTCCATTCTGCACCATAACCAGAATGTTTTTTTCCGATACCTATTAATCCTCCTTTTTGTGTTTTAAGATCTGGAAAGTCTTTATTAGCACTAAAAGTTTTGCCCATAAAGAATTCCCCCATATAAAACGGTATGTCTCTTGATTCGTGGTAAGAGTCCTGCGCCTTTAAGGAATTTTCAATCCAAACGCATAGAAATAAGATAAGCGAATAAAAAAATGACTTTCTATAATTCAATTAAGTCTAGTTAGTTTGTTAGGGTTGGTTACTTTTTAAATATAGTCTACTAACTTAATGTTTTTCATTTTGATTCTGAATCAGAAACCCACTTATAATATAGGTTCCTATAAGTTTTTCCAAAGTACAGTTTGGTTAGATCTTGCCGAAATCTTTGCTGCGTGAAGAATTTTCATGACAATCATATTATTTTCTATGCTCGAAGGATCAAAAGCAGTTAACTTATAATTTTCATGAACCACTTTCTGTAATAAGGCAAAAGGATCATCGGTTCCGGGTGGTAAGCTGGCTGTTGTCATGTTCTGTTCTCTATAGGTATCCACTTTGGTAAACGAAAGTTCATCCTTGTTTTTACTGTGTAAATAACCCTTTTTACCGTATATCTTTGTATCCTTTATATGCATTGGCCAATTCCAGGAAGCTTGAATAACGATCTGTTTAGAAGGATAGGCTAAGACAATGGTAGCTTCGTCCTCTACTTTTGGATACATTTCTGGCTTTATTTGTTGTGTGGTGCACGATACAGAATAGGGGAGTTCTCCATTTAAAATCCAGGTTGTTATATTGGCACCATAACATCCAAAATCGGTTAATGCACCACCGCCGTTTAAGAATGGATCTGTTAACCACTCTAAAAACTCAGGATTACAGCCTATTTCTATAGGCCCCATATGTCCCGTTCTAAATACCATTTTAGAAACTTCACCCAACTTTTCTTTGTGGTTCACGGCGTCGTATGCCGTGTAAAGTGATTTGTACCACGATGTTTCATAGTTTGTCAATAAGTGTATTTGGTGTTTTTTTGCCAATTCTCTCATCTCCAAGGCATGTTCCAGACTAACAGCCAGGGGCTTTTCAACCATTACATGAATTCCTTTTGGCGCACAAAATTTTACTACCTCCAAATGATCGTAAATGGTATTGAAAGCCGTGACAGCTTCAACATTCGTATTTTCTATCATTTCTTCCATAGAATCGTAAACGATGTCCATAGAAAAGCCGTGCTGTTTGGCATATGCAGAAGCAAGTTTTTTATTTGGTTCTACAATAGCTACTATTTCAATATCTCCTTTCTGCTCTCTGCCGAGAATCCAGTGTACATGAGTATGCACAAGACCAACTACACCGATTTTTAACACTTTTGCAGCCTTATTACTAGGCTTAACTTCTAGATTCGCATATCTATTTATTGGGTGTTTAGAATCTATACCATAAAGTAACCCAAAGGGAGCGATAGAAAAAATTAACAGAAATATGTGTTTAATAAGCGGGGCAATCTTAGCCTGCAATTTCTGTAAAGATACTTCGGTATCTATGGCTGAAGACCCCATAAATTGGTTATTTAATGACTTTTTTAATGGCATCTTGAACCATAGGAGCCATTAGTTCATAACCTTTTCTATTAGGATGCACACCATCGGTGGCAAGCTCTGGTCTCATTCCATTTTTTCCATCGGTCATGGCCGAAAAATAATCTAAATAGAGAGCTCCATTATTTTCACAATAGTCTTTTATCATTTTATTGAGCTTAGGGATTTTAGTATTAGGCTGCAATCCTTTTCTCCAAGGATAGTCATAGGCAGGTAATACTGAACACAAAATAACACTTATGTCATTTGCCTTTGCCAATTCCGCCATAGAAATAATATTGTCTAGAATCATTTCTAAAGAGGATGGTCCGGTATTACCAGCAATATCATTGGTGCCAGCCAAAATCACCACGGCTGCCGGATTAAGATTAATAACATCTTGTCTAAAGCGCAGTAGCATTTGTGGAGTCGTTTGTCCGCTAATACCTCTATTAACATATGGATTTTGCGAGAAGAATTCTGGAATTTGCTTCGACCATCCTATGGTTATAGAATTACCCATAAAAACAACTCTTTTTTCCTCCGGATGAGGTTTCTCTAATAAATTGTTATCTGCTCTAAAATGATTTAAATCCGCCCAGTCCTGGGCGTTAACGTTTAACCAGACGCCGAGGGCCATAGGGATTAAGATAAATCGTTTAATGAAGTTTTTCATTTGGTTTTTATTTAAGGATGGGAAAAGGTACGAAATGTTAGCATACTTTTTTTCCCAAGCATTGGTAGATTCTTTTCATATTAAAATAGAAACACCTGCCAAAAGGCAGGTGTTCTACTGGCTTCTCTTTTAATTGAAAATTTTAGTATTTAGCAGATTTTCCATTGGCCTGTGTTCTGGTAATAAAAGCCCTTATATCCTCATTAGCCTTTTCGAGATCCTCTTTACGAAGATACATCATATGTCCACTTCTATAGCCCTTAAAGTCGAATCTATCTTTCATTCTACCGCTAGGATCAATCTGCCACATGGTGTATTTAGCATTAAAATAAGTGGTGGCTCCATCGTAATAGCCAGACTGGACTAAGACATTCAGGTACGGGTTTTGGGCCATAGCTTGTCTTAGATCATCTCGTGTATTGTCATTTTCATTGTTCCATGGTCTGACGGGTCCAAACATATTGTATTTTATATCTGTTTTGAAATTTAGTTCTTCCTGTAGATAATAATTTATAGCAGGAGTGAAGCTATGCAGCCATGATGTAAGTTCAGCATTGTAATCGGGATTTACACCACTCAATTGTCTATCCAAACCTAAATATCGACTATCTAAGCGACCAATGGTATAGCCACCTTTTTCCCTGAGCAGGGCCTTCCAAAAGTAGGAGGTGGGTACCACTAGATTATGGTCTAATATTTCCTTCTTGCTTAGCCCTGAATAAAAAGCCATCTTTTCCGCAACGGCATTTTTCTCCATATCGCTTATAAACCCTCCTTTGGCAATGGCAGGAATTACTGTATTGATAGTATAGTTCTCAGCCTCGGGTAAGATGTCCAATAGATCTTTTTGTTGAAGATCAGCTGATAGAGCTTTTTGATACCAAGCAGCTGCCGTAAAATAAGGCAAATTTAGAGCACTGCTTACTGGTCCACCCACTCTAATTACTTTATAATCAGCTGGAGACACCATAATGACGCCATTGAGATACATCCATTGCTGATTCTGCAAGGCCAGCGCCAATCCCATCACCCTTGTTCCTCCGTAGCTCTCCCCAATAATATATTTTGGAGAACTCCACCTATTATTTCTTGTTACAAAGGTGTTTAACCACTCTGCTAAATAGGTTATATCTGCATTTATCCCAAAAAATTTACTTCTATCTACCTTATCCCCACTCTCCGGAATTGTCCGGGAATACCCTGTGTTTGCAGGATTTACGTAAACTATATCGGTAACATCCAAAACTGAAAAGGGATTCTCTTTTACCCCATACGGTTGCACAGGATAACCTTCGTCGTCTATCTTGAGAATTCGCGGACCCGTATAGGCCAAATGCATCCAAACAGAACCAGATCCTGGTCCGCCATTAAAGGAAATTAATAAAGGTCTGGCAGCTGGGTTTTTGACATTATTTTTTTTATAATACGTATAATGTAAAGCAGCAATGGGTTGACCATGATCATCCCAAACAGGTTGTGTGCCTGTGGTAGCCGTATAGGAGAATGATGTGCCTTTGACGTTTACACTATGCTGTGTTGTCACAGTGGTATCGATGGGAAGGGTTCTATTTTGTGCGCTCGCGATAGGCGCAATTAGCAAGACTAGAATTAATAGGTAATTTTTTTTCATAATAAAATTTAAGTTTCAAAAATAAATATTTTGGTTTAGATCGATCTATAACTTGCGACTTTGTTTTACTAAGGCTCAATTTAGTTTCTTATATTTAGGAAACACATTATTTAATACTCTCAAGAGACACTTATGGATTTATTTAGTAGACGGAATTTTAATAAAACAATGTCAAAAGGGCTAATAGGTTCTGCTGTTTTAAGTGGTTTGCCCCTTTCCTGTGTTCTAGGCGCCAATCAGAACAATTCCAAAAAACTTGGAGTTGCTTTGGTGGGATTAGGCAGCTATAGCACGTATCAATTGGCACCAGCCTTAGAGGATACAGAGCACTGCTTTCTGGCTGGCATTGTTACAGGAACAGCTGAGAAAGAGAAAATATGGCAGGACAAATACAATTTACCTTCTGAGAATATTTATAATTATGATAATTTTGATGAAATTGTTTCCAATAAATCTATAGACATAGTCTATGTGGTATTGCCCAACGCCATGCATGCCGATTTTTCTATAAGAGCAGCCAGAGCCGGTAAACACGTTATTTGTGAAAAGCCAATGGCCATGAACGTGGAAGAATGTGATGCAATAATTACGGCCTGTAATAAGGCCAAGGTAAAACTTGGCATTGGATATCGCCTGCACTCAGAGCCTTATACAAAGGAGATTAAGCGAATAGTAAGCAGTAAGGAGTTTGGTAAAATAAATTATATAGGGTCTGAGGCGGCATATAGGTCTACCACAAATCCGGATCAATGGAGACTTAATGTTAAACTCTCTGGAGGGGGGGCATTGATGAATATGGGTGTCTATGCTATCCAAAGTGCCATTTATGGAACGGGTGAAAATCCGATCTCCGTTACGGCCCAGGAATTCAGCACCCTACCAGAATATTTTAAAGAAACAGATGAGACGATTACGGCGCAGTTTGAATTTGAAAGTGGTGCTTTTGCAAATATCATGACTTCTCATAATGTCAGCGCCAACAGGCTATTTGGATCTTGTGACAAGGGTTGGTTTGAATTAGACCCTGCAAGTACCTATATTCCTTTAGCTGGCAGAACAAGTAAAGGCCGAATAGAGTTTAAACAAGAGAGCCAGCAGCAACTCCAGATGGATGATTTTGCAAAACATGTTTTATTGGGGACCCCAAATGTTGCCCCGGGCGAAATGGGTAAAAGAGATATGATTATTGTGGAGGCCATTTATAGATCCATTGCCAATGGTGGTGCGAAAATACCACTTGACCTAGGGAATATGGGTCTTTAAAATTTTTCAAATACACCCAATCCAAACAATGCAAAATCATATTTAACAGGATCTGAAGAATCTAGTTTCCTTAGCGCTTTGTCTAATTCCTGTACTGCTTTGGCATCATTTTGTTTTCTTTTCAGTAGACCTAGTTTACGTGCAACATTTCCTGAATGCACGTCTAATGGACAGGATAGAACGCTGGGCGAGATATGTTCCCATATCCCGAAATCTACATTTGTAGCCGATGATCTAACCATCCACCTTAAAAACATATTTATTCTTTTTGCTGCAGATCCTTTGGATGGATCGGAAATATGTTTGGTAGTCCGTTTTGGGTGACTTAGTTCAAAGAAGACCTTTTTTAATGAAGTAATGGCAGGTTGGGTAGATTTACCTTCAACGTGTTTGCTAAAAATTGATTCTAATCCATTATGATATAAATAAATATTCTTTAAGGCTTGGATAAAATATACCGCATCCTCACCATTAAAAGTACGATGTACAAAATGGTTGAACCTTTCTAAGTCTTTCTCTTGATGATTTAGGATAAAGTCATAGGGGGATTCCTCTACCAGCTCCATTAAGCGTCGGGCATTCTTAATAATACTAATTCTATTACCCCAAGCTATGGTCGCCGTGAGAAAGGCACTAATCTCAATATCCTCTTTTTTTTGATAGTCATGTGGAATCTGAATAGGATCGCTATCTATGAAAAATGGACTATTGTACTTTTCCACTTTAGAATCTAAAAAATCTTTTAATTCCGTTTTTTTCAAAAGACTTGTTCTTGGTGGTCTAATTAACAATTAGGCCGTCTACCATGGTTAGCTTTCGGTCTGCCATATTTGCCAATTCATCATTATGTGTTACAATAACAAAGGTTTGACCAAATTGTTTTCTAAGGTCGAAAAACAAATGATGCAACTTATCTGCACTTTCAGAATCCAAATTTCCACTGGGTTCATCCGCAAGTATAACAGATGGATTGTTAATAAGAGCTCTAGCTACTGCAACTCGCTGTTGCTCTCCTCCGGACAATTCATTTGGTTTATGATGGTAGCGTTCTGAGAGGCCTAAAAAATCTAATAGTTCTTTAGCCCTCTTTTCTGCCGTTGTTTTTTGTGTATTTTTTATATATGCGGGGATACATACATTCTCCAAGGCTGTAAATTCTGGCAATAATTGATGAAATTGAAATATAAACCCAATATGATTATTTCGAAAACTGGCTAGTCCCTTTTCTTTTAAGCCCGTAATAGTAATATCGTTTATGTTTAGGGAGCTGTCCTTCTTATTGGATTGGGTGTCTAAAGTACCTAGAATTTGTAATAAGGTTGTTTTGCCAGCTCCGGATGGCCCCACAATAGAAACAATCTCTCCTGCGGCAATTTCTAAATCAACGCCTTTTAATACCTTGAGATCTCCAAAAGACTTTTTAATATTTTTAGCGCTAATCATTCTTTTTTAATTTGGAGGTGAAAGTAAACATAACTAAGAATACTTCAAAATTCTTGGCTTATGCTAGTTTGAAAATTCTTTTGCGGTGTTAAGTCTATTCTAATGATAGAAAAAAACACTATTTCAAGTATTTTTAGCAGTAATCCCTTAAATTCGAAAATAATTATACGGTAAAACAAATGGCTATGTCGTCCTATGCGAATTTAGAAGAATACAATATTCAAATTACTAATGAGATAAAAGAACGGTATTTGTCGATAATAGAGGAGATCGGGGAGGAGACTAAGAGAGAAGGACTTCTTAAAACACCTGAAAGGGCTGCGAAAGCCATGCTTTTTTTAACGCAGGGGTACAAACAAGATGCGGCGACCATACTTAAAAGTGCTATGTTCGAAGAGACCTATAACGAAATGGTAATTGTCAAAGATATTGAGTTGTATTCCCTGTGTGAACATCATATGTTACCATTTTTTGGTAAGGCGCACATTGCTTATATCCCCAATGGAAGGATAGTTGGCCTAAGTAAATTACCGCGGATTGTGGATGTGTTTGCCAGGCGACTTCAGGTGCAGGAGAGACTAACCGAACAAATTCTAGATTGCATTAACGAAACTTTAGAACCTCAGGGGGTTGCTGTTGTTATTGAAGCATCTCATATGTGTATGATGATGCGGGGTGTGCAAAAACAAAATTCGGTAACCACTACTTCAGGATTTAGAGGTAGTTTCCACAGAGAAGAGACGCGTAACGAGTTTTTAAAATTAATTAGCTCACGACTTTCATAAAAGACAATTGTATGAAGATTTGTAATATTGGCTAATAACCTATGCTAAAAGAAAAAAAATATAAGGACCTACTTTGGGGATTGCTTTTTGATGGGATCGGAATGTTGTCATTTATCTTGCCTGGAATCGGAGAATTTTCGGATATGTTATGGGCACCGATGGCTGCCTGGCTTATGACAAAGATGTATAAGGGAAAAGCAGGTAAGGTTGCCGGTGTAATTGCTTTTGTGGAAGAATTGTTGCCCGGGATCGACTTGGTTCCTTCTTTTACATTAATGTGGATCTACACCTATGTGTTTAAAGGAAAAGAATAGTGAACAATAACTTTAATTTGGACTACACAAAATTCTTATTATTAATATTTTATGATTTAGTATAATATTTCCAAACTATTTTTCAAATAAAAAGCCCAATCCGAGCCTAGACAGCATTTTCTTTTCAAAATTCCAGAAAAATTTAAACTGTCCAAAAAGCCATCCAAAGAATACTAAGAGTATCTGATAGAAAGGGAAAACAAGTAATATTCTTAAGGTCCAATATATCCAACCACTCCACCATTCGTCTTGGAAACTTTCTCTTTCAAATCCAATCCAATTTAAAAATGGTTTAGCTACATATACAGCTGCCGAACCAGTAATTGAAAAGACAATAAGTATAACTATTAGTTGCAAATTGGAATGTATTCCCCAGCGCTTTTTAAGACTCTTCATAGGTTTTTTTAACGCGAGCAAAGATATTCATTTAAATATTCGGAGCAAACGGTCCTAGGCGTTGATTGTATTTTCGTTGAAAAAAGATGAAGTAGTTATACAATTGATAGTTTACATCATAGCCATAATCAATTTGCGGATTGTAATTAATTTGTAACTCATACAAATTTGGATCAAAGCGTGCGGGTTCCAGTACTCTTTGGTTCCAGGTGGTTACGTATATCTGATTTCTGTTCTCTAGATAAGACTGTGTGTAATAGCCGGGAGGTTTGGCTACACTCTTAAGCCATGTAACAAAACCCAGTTCAATTATAGTAATTTCGTACTCTACACTATCATTTTTTATAGTTAGTGTATCGCTACTTTTTTCATTAAAAACGGCTTTTTCGTCTTCGGAAATATTTAGTGCCTTTTCCGTTGAATTACAGGAATTAGGTAAAACTAAAAAAAATACTGCTGCTATTCCTAAAAAAAAACTTTGTCTAATTGTTGGTTTTCTACTTTTCAACATTGCTTTGTATTTGAGATTTTTGTCTTTATTACCAAGCACGTTATATAGATTGGATTTAAATTATTTGCCAAATAAGCCTCCCAGCAAGCCGCCTAAGCCTCCTTTTTTCTTTGAGCTGTCCATAACCATCCCCGCTACATCATCTATCATGCTTCCATCACCATCGGCATCTAACAAACTGGTTAGAATACTTTGGGTTTGTGAAGATTCACCACCCATCATGTTACCTAAAAGAGAATCCATCCCGTTCTGATCACTTACCTTGTTAGCGGAAGCCTGCTTGCCTAAGTAGGCCATTACTAAAGGTGCTGCTATCTTTAATATGCTGGAAATGGTGGAAGGATCCATTCCAGATTTGGCTCCTAATGTATTTTCTACATTTGTTTGTTTTTGTCCAAAAACATGACCTAATATTCCGGCACCGTCTTCTAAAACTGAGCTGTCTACACCCCCACCAAAAAAACCCTCGAGATTGTCTAAGGCGCTTCCGTCGTGTTTAGAGGAAAGGGCGTTCATTAAACTTGCTGCACCCTCTGGTGACGCCGCATTTTGTTTCATGGCCCCAACCAACAGAGGCATTGCCATTGCTAAAACATCGGCTGATTTATTTTCGGGCTCTCCCGTTTGCTGTGATACACCACTTATTAATTGTTTGCCCATAGGGCTATTTAGTAAGTCTAATAATCCTTCCATAATTGATTTTTTAAGATTTAGTAAGTTACAAAAGTTTGCTCAATTTAATTGATTTCCTATGGTTTAAGTGCTTTATGCTTTTAGGTTTAATAAGGTACTCGTCTAGTTTTGTAGTAATTGTAAGGCTTTTTCTAAAAATTGTCTTATTTTGACAAAAAATTATACAATTGCCACGCTGTTAGAGTTAATGGATTATGCAGAATTATGGAAAACAATAAAATACCAAAACAGCCACACCTAATAGCCTCCTATTTTCGAGTAGGTCAATTACTTCATTGGTCCCTGATACTATTTGTTCTAGAGTCATGGTTTTACTGGGTACAGTTTGAGGCCTCGATTCAAAAAAGCTCTCTTTTAGTTATGGCTTTTTGGATGAGCTGTTTTATGTTTTCATTTGTTCATATATTTTTGGTAATAATGGATGGATGGTCTAGGTTTCAAAATTATAAAAGGGCCAAGGATCTTTTTTTTGATCATGGTTTTAGCACTAGGGTTGCCGAGATGTATGCTGGATCTAAATGCCAGAGAAATGCTGCTATTGTTGCCGCCGACGAACTGGGATATAAAGATGAGATAGTAGCGTTTTACAAGAAAAAAGGAGTTAAATGGTATCATTATATTCCCTATTTTATGACTAAAGACCCATGGTTTTTATTTCGTAATTATTTTTGGGAAAGGACTTTTTTGGAAAAATCCTATACGCCAAAATACAACTTCAGAAGCATGAGTCTAGCCCATGCAATATGATTTTTAATGCCTCTAAAATTTCAAAGTCTTATGGTACTCTCGCTGCTCTTAGCGAGGTGGATTTAATTTGTCAGCAGGGAGAAATATGTGGACTTATTGGGGCTAACGGCGCAGGGAAATCAACACTTTTTAGAATTATACTAGGTCTCATAAAGCAAGATTCTGGATCCGTAGAAATTCAATCTTCTAGCCCTAAGCCAATTGGAGGAATAATTGAGAAACCGGCTTTGTATGAATACCTTAATGCTAGGGAAAATATAAAGGTGTTTTCAGAAATTCAGGGTATAAAAGTATCAGCAAAAACGTTTAATGAGTTGATGCAAGAGGTGGGGCTTTCACCAGACCGAAAGGACGCTGTTAAGAACTATTCTTTAGGGATGAAACAAAGACTGGGTTTGGCAGTGGCTTTACTAAATAATCCAGATTGCCTGGTTTTAGATGAGCCCTTCTCTGGCTTGGATCCTATGGGGATTTATAGTTTTCATAATCTGATTAAGAAGTTGAGTAGGGAAAATAAAATAACGGTGTTAATTTCTTCTCATATTGTAGGTGAACTAGCGGATTTATGCGATACACTATACGTACTTAGCAAGGGAAGAATAATTAAATCGGGATTCTCTGGGGAAATATATAATTCTAGTGTTTCATCTTATAAGCTGGTAGGAGAAAATTTCCCAGACATGCGTGAACTAGCTGCAATGCATCCGATAAAAATTCAAGGCGGATATTTGGTGCAAATTAGTCGAAAGGAAATAACGGGGCTATTAGAGACTCTTATTAACAGAGGTACTAGAATTACAGCCTGTGTACCACAATCGGATTTGAAAGTTTTATTTGAAGACAAGACATGATGAAGGGAGTAATTAGGGTTGAATTATTTAAAATACTTAGACAGAGTAAAACGCTTTATGCGCTTGTCGCTATTTTTATTATTGAAGGATTTGTTTTAGTGAGCGCTTATTACCAAGGAACCGAAATAATTGATCTATTGTTAGCAAACCTTAAGGATACTTTTGAATTTAAGGGTGACTTATTAAATGGTAACCTTATTATTTACATGATATTAAATTCTTTATGGTTCCATATTCCTTTAATCCTTATGATAATAGTTTCTGGATTTCTGACTTCAGAATACAAAGACAGAACCATTGAGGCGGTACTCCTTCAGCCAGTGAGCAAAACTAAATTTATTGGAAGTAAATATTTGGTTTCTAGTTTATTTACGCTTCTGGTTGTCTTTCTATTGGCAATAAGCACTTTTGGGATATCCTACCTTGTGTTTGGCAAGGGAGATTTGGTAGTCTACTTAAATGGTCTGAACTTTTATCCAACAGAAGAAGCATTTTGGCGTTTAGCTTCTGCTTTTGCTGTCGGAACACTTTCCATGTTGTTTTTTTCGCTGGTGAGTTTAACCTTTGCGGTATTATTTAAGGATGCTACCAAAACTTGGATCGTTTCTGCCATATTTTTGGTATGTACCAACCTATTGTTAAAAATTGATTTCGATAACTCCATTTTAAATAGGTTTTTCTATTCCAAATTGATTGACAGTTGGCAATATTACTTCTACTATGAGATTCCTTACGAAAAAATTTATATTAACATGTCTGTTCTTTTTTTGTATTGTGTATTCGTTTCAATTGCCGGAATTATTGTATTTAAAAAAAGAGACTTGCTGCCATGAAATATTCTTTTCTTATAATTAGCTGGTTTACTTTCTTCAATTCTTATGGACAACAAATAGATCAGGATTTGGCCAATGTTAGAGGTCGTTTAGATTCCATAGAATCTTTTACGGCTGATATAGTAATGGACGTAGATATAAGCTTTATCAATATGCCTACAAAACATGGGAAAGTTTCTTATCAAAGAGGCAAAGGCAGTAAAATAAGTTCAAAAGACTTCATTATGTTGCCAAAAAGAGGTTTAGATCTTACGATGGAAGATATATTTAAATACCCGTTTATTACAGTACAAAGAGGACTTGAAAACACAGAAGGAGTACTGTGTAAAGTTTTAAACATCATTCCTACGTCTGAAAAAGCTGATTTTTCCATTGCTACCATTCATTTAGACCAAAATACTAGTCGGATTATTAAACTTCAGGTAAGTACAAAGAAAGAAGGGGTATATACTTCACTATTAAGCTATTCTAATGCCAAAACGATTTTACCTTCTCTTATAGAAGTTTTATTCGAGGTGAGCAATATTAAAATTCCCTTACAATTTTTAGGAAAAGAAACCGAGGTAGACAAAGAAGCAATGAAGGAGGATGGGGCTAAAACAGGTAGAATCTTACTGCGCCTAGAACAGATGGTTATTGTGCCTTAAATAATGGTCTTTTAATATTAAATATACTTTCCTATTTCAGTAAAGATTTAATTTGGTCTGCCAATTCCAGCCCAATTCTGTCTTGCGCTTCCGCCGTAGCAGCTCCAATATGTGGGGTAAGAGAAATATTTGGGTGCATTAAGATTTTAATTTCCGGATTTGGTTCGGATTCAAAAGTGTCTAATCCTGCAAAGGCTACTTTTCCTTTTTCTATACTTTCAATAAGAGCTACCTCATCGATGACGCCCCCTCTGGCCGCATTTATAATGCCTACTCCTTCTTTCATTAATGCAAATTCACTACTTCCAATTACATAGTCCTTTTGTGCGGGTACGTGCAAACTAATAAAGTCTGATACTTTTAATAATTCTTCCTTGGAAATACCATCTAGGTTGAACACTACTTTCTGATTATCATAGAAATCGAGGGATATTTTAGCTGTATCAATAAAGGGGTCATAAAAAACAACTTGCATTCCTACACCCAAAGCAATCTTGGCCGTGGCTTGTCCAATTCTACCAAAACCTATTACTCCTAGTGTTTTACCTCTTAACTCAATGCCCTTTGCGTAGCTCTTCTTTAATTTCTTAAAATTCCTTTCGCCTTCCAAGGGCATATTTCTATTAGAGTCGTATAAGAACCTTACGCCACCGTATAGGTGTGCAAAAACCAACTCTGCCACAGATTCAGAAGAGGCCGCAGGAGTATTTATTACATGCAAGCCTTTCTCTTTGGCATATGCTACATCGATATTGTCCATGCCAACACCACCTCTGCCTATTAACTTAAGAGATGGGCAATTATCTATTATATCTTTTCTCACCTTCGTTGCACTTCTCACCAAAAGACCTGCTATCTCATTATTATTGATAAAATCGATGAGTTGTTCTTGGGCTACGGTAACAGTAATTACTTCAAAACCAGCACTAGTAAGTGCTTCTTGGCCTTTTAAGGAGATTCCATCGTTTGCAAGAATTTTCATAATAGTTTAGTTCTTATTTAAGTTTTGAATTATCCTTTTCTTTCTAGATCGCTCATAATGTCTACTAAAACACCAACACTATCTAATGGTAGCGCATTGTACATGGAAGCTCTGTATCCTCCTACAGATCTATGCCCATTAAGGCCACTTATTCCCGCATCCTTCCACATATTGTCAAAAGTTTCTTTTAAGGCATTGTCGGTTAAATTAAACGTTGCGTTCATTGAAGACCTATCCTCTTTCTTCGCATAACCTGTGAATAAGGGGTTGAGATCAATTTCAGAATATATCAGATTTGCTTTTTTGTCATTAATTTCTTCTATGGCTGCTATTCCGCCTAAATCTTTTAACCATTGTAGGGTTAGCATGGAAACATAGACTGCAAAAACAGCCGGGGTATTGAACATACTATCTTTACTGATATGGACCTGATAGTCTAACATAGAAGGGATTTGTCGTGTAACTTCTCCTAATAAATCTTCCTTTACAACCACGAGGGTAGTTCCTGCAGGGCCCATATTTTTCTGTGCTCCTGCATAAATTAGGTCGAATTTCGAAAAGTCTAACTGTCGGGAAAAAATGTCGGAACTCATGTCGCATACAAGCGGAACTGAGGTAGTAGGGAATTCTTTTATTTGGGTTCCAAAAATCGTGTTATTACTCGTTAGGTGTAGAAAGTCTAATTCATTAGGTACAACGAATCCTTTTGGAATATAATTGAAGTTCTTATCCTTGGAGGAAGCTATTTCCACTATATCTCCTAACAATTTTGCTTCTTTAATTGCCTTAGAGCTCCAGGTACCTGTATTTATATATCCTGCCTTATTCTCTAGAAGGTTATAGGCCACCATTAAAAATTCCAGGCTAGCCCCGCCTTGTAAATAAAGTGCTTTATATCCTTTACCTTCCAAGCCCAGAAGTTCAAGAGCTAACGATCTAGCAGATTCCATAATTTCTACAAACTCCTTTGAGCGATGAGATATTTCTATCAAAGAAAGTCCAATTCCATCCAATTCAATAATAGCTTCTGAAGCTTTTTTCATTACCTCTTGAGGCAGAATGCAGGGACCTGCACTAAAATTATGTTTTTTCATTTTTAGTTTTTTGCGAGCTAAAGGTCATAAATAATAAGCAAAGTAACCTACGATCTGTAAAATATTTCTAGGATGTTTTTAACAAGAATTCAACAGTATCGATACCATCGGCGTAGTCTTTTAAACTAGGAAGCTGGGCACTGCCAAAAGGCAGGTATTTATCCTTGGAGTTCATGCTAAGTACGCATTGCAGCTGATCCTGCTGGTTATTAAGTTTTTCAACTAATAATTCAAAGTCTTCATAGTATTCATAAAATGCTACGGCAATAGGGGAGGCGTAAGCCTCATCTTCTTTTAAGATAAAGAAACCATTGTCTAAAAATGGAAATTCACTCATAAGATAAACCGCCTTATTATAGTCATAGTTATTTACGTATTTATGTTGGTTTTTTAAATAGGCATAGGGTTCAATATTTTCGAAGAATTGATTAAATACATAGCCCTTGGGAACGTAAAGCTTTGATACGTTTCTACAACCCAAACCATAATATCGAAATATATCTTCTCCCAGTAGGGCTAAATCAGAATCACTTTCCTTACCTGATAATATGGCTACAGAATTCCGATTACGTCTGATTATATTTGGTTTCTTACCAAAGTAATGTTCAAAATATCTGGAGGTATTATTACTGCCAGTAGCAATAACAGCGTCATAATTCAATAATCTGTCTTTTACAAAATCTATCTGTAAACCAAGTTCTGGCTCTACCTGAATTAAATAATCGGCTATGGTTGGCAGTAAAACAGTGTCTTGAGAAGATAGCTTAACAATCGCCTTGTTTCCGGTGAGTAGGGTAGACAGGAAGTCATGAAACCCTACTAGCGGTATGTTTCCGGCCATAATTAGGGCTACACTGATTGCTTTGTTTGATTCAATGTCATAATCCGACAGCCATTGTTTTAGTTTTGCTTCCGTAAGTAAATCCCCCCAAGAATTGAGCGAATACAGCACTTGCTCTTCAGTAAACCAAGTATTTTTTTGGCCAGCTAAGTAGATCGCTTTTTCCAAGGCAGCTATCTCAGGAGTATTAATGTTGTTAAATTCTGGAGAATCCTTTTTAAAGGCAAAGAATTGCCTAAGGAGGTCTCCAAGTTTAACAAAAGCTTTTATTCGGCTTTCTAGTTTGACCATTATATTTGTAGATAAGTCATTTAGGATTTACCTTTGTGCAAAAGTAGGTATGACATTAGTTGGAAACAACTCTTTCCTAATAATTGTTAATTAAAAGAAAAAGAGAATTATGGCAATAATAATTACCGATGAGTGCATAAATTGCGGAGCCTGTGAACCAGAATGTCCCAATACCGCAATATACGAGGGAGCGGATGAATGGCGATACAGTGATGGTACTTCTCTCAAGGGCGATGTTGTTTTGCCCAATGGCACTGAGGTTAATGCAGAAGAAGTTCAGGAACCTATTAGTGATGAAGTGTATTATATAGCACCAGATAAGTGTACCGAGTGTATGGGTTTTCATGAAGAGCCACAGTGCGCTGCTGTTTGCCCTGTAGATTGCTGTGTCCCCGATGAAGACCATGTGGAAGCGGAGGAAGAATTGTTAGGCAAACAGCGTTTCATGCATCCAGAGTAACTAAGCTCGGGCTATTGAGATACCATTTTTGATGCCAACTCCTTAAATAATTTCCCACATAACATTCCAGTGATTCCATTGCTATCTCTTGTAGGATTGAATTCTACTAGATCTGCTCCTAACAATGGTCCCTTAAGGTTCTGAATAAAACGAAGTACTTCTCTTGTAGACACACCTCCTGGCTCGTGGTGTGATACTCCAGGAGCAAAGGCGGGGTCTAAGACATCGATATCTAGGGATATATAGCTTGGCAAGCCATTTAATTCTTCGTTTATCAGTTCCCAATGGTCTATTGCAGCCGATTTTACGTCAAATTTTTTACGTGCTGTCAATTGTTCCTTATTTAAAGTTCTTACGCCAATTTGAAATAGATTTAGTCCAATTTCATCTTCCATAATTCTTGAAAAAGTACAGGCATGCGAATACTTTTCTCCCTCAAATTGATCATATAAATCTGCATGTGCGTCTAAATGAATGATATTAATTGGGCCATAGATCTTTTTGAAGGCCTTTAAAACCGGATAGGTAATAGAATGGTCTCCTCCTAAGGAAATCAAAGGGACCCCTTTAGTTAAATTCCTAGTCGAAATATCTTCAATATCAAAGTAGGTGTTTATAGCAAAATCTCCCTTGTCATCTACTAAATCAGGACTTATTTCTATGCCATTTTCGGCGTAAAGATTGGAAGAATCACTGTTGTAGAATTTTCGGATTAATGGTGGTGCCAGCGCGCAGCCCTTCAAAAAAGAAGATTGCTTGTCATAAGCAAAACCTTGTAAACATATTTTCTTCATATACAGCTATAAATAGGTGTTAAATATACAGGTAAAAACTATATTTGCATCCAATTTAATCTAGAGGCCTTTTCTAGTATAAGACCTTAAACTGAAATAGAATGAAAGCAGGTATTGTCGGATTACCCAATGTTGGAAAGTCAACCCTTTTCAATTGTTTGTCCAACGCAAAAGCACAGAGCGCCAATTTTCCATTTTGCACCATAGAGCCTAATATAGGTGTAGTAAACGTACCAGACCCACGTCTAGAGAAATTAGAGGAGCTAGTTGTGCCTGAGAAAGTAATACCAGCAACCGTAGAGATAGTAGATATTGCAGGCTTAGTAAAAGGAGCCAGCAAAGGGGAGGGGCTGGGAAATCAGTTTCTTGGAAATATAAGAGAAACGGACGCGATATTGCACGTTTTGAGATGTTTTGACAATGATAATGTAGTGCATGTAGATGGTTCTGTAGACCCAATTAGGGATAAAGAGACTATTGATATGGAACTTCAGCTCAAAGACCTGGAAACTCTAGATAAGAAGTTAGATAAAGTTGCGAGAGCGGCGAGAACTGGAAATAAGGAGGCACAAAAAGAAGTGGAAGTTCTTCAAAAAGTAAAGCAAGGTTTAGAAGAGGGTTTGTCTGTGAGAGCAATTGAAATGGATGAAGACCATCATTCAGAGTTTATTAAGCCTTTACAGTTTATCACAGATAAACCAGTTCTGTATATCTGTAATGTAGACGAAAATTCTGCCGTTAATGGCAACGACTATGTTGAACAAGTTAAACAGGCCACAAAGAAAGAAGAAGCGCAGGTTCTGGTGTTAGCGGTAGGGACGGAGGCAGACATTACTGAATTGGATACCTATGAGGAGCGGCAAATGTTTCTTGAGGACTTAGGGTTAACAGAAGCAGGTTCTGCCAAGATGATTAGAGCAGCCTACAGTTTGTTAGATCTACAGACCTATTTTACGGCCGGAGTTAAAGAAGTTAGGGCTTGGACTACAAAAGTAGGTGCAACGGCACCACAGGCCGCCGGTGTAATACATACGGATTTTGAAAAAGGATTTATTCGTGCCGAAGTAATTGCATATGCCGATTTTGTTAAATTTGGCAGTGAGGCAAAAGTAAAAGAGGCAGGTAAAATGAGAGTTGAAGGCAAGGATTACATTGTAAAGGACGGCGATGTAATGCATTTTCGATTTAATGTCTAAGGCGAATTAGTAAGTTTCCATAGATTACCCAAAGCCCATCCCAGAAATCTATCAACAATAAATACCTCTTTATTGTTAATTACTTTCTATAGTGTCCATTTTGTTTTCTGCCCTATAATTTTATATTAGCGTAGGAAACCCCAAAACATATGGCAAAGTCTCAATATACAGAAGATAATATTCGTTCTTTAGACTGGAAAGAGCATATTAGATTACGGCCGGGAATGTATATTGGGAAGCTTGGAGACGGTTCTTCCGCTGACGATGGAATTTACATTCTTCTCAAAGAAACTATTGATAACTGCATAGACGAATTCGTCATGGGTGCAGGAAAAACCATTGAGATATCTGTACAGGGCGAGAAGGTGTCCGTGAGAGATTACGGTCGGGGTATTCCCCTGGGGAAGGTGGTAGATGTTGTCTCGAAGATGAATACCGGCGGGAAATACGACACTAGAGCTTTTAAGAAATCAGTAGGGTTAAACGGCGTTGGAACCAAAGCGGTAAATGCGTTGTCCACTTTTTTTAGAGTAGAATCTACCAGAGACGGTAAGTCTAAATCTGCTGAGTTTGCTACAGGCGAGCTAACCAAAGAAGAATTATTGGAAGAAACATCTAGAAGAAGAGGAACCAAAATTACTTTTATTCCTGATGAAACAATTTTTAAAAAGTATAAATACAGGAATGAATATATAGAAAGAATGCTTAAAAACTATGTCTACCTAAATCCGGGTTTGACCATAGTTTTTAATGGCGAAAAGTACTTTTCTGAAAATGGTCTGAAGGATCTATTAGAAGATAATAATAGTGTTGATGACTTACTATATCCCATAATTCACCTGAAAGGCGATGACATAGAAGTAGCAATAACGCATAGTAAGACCCAATATAGTGAAGAATACCATTCCTTTGTAAACGGACAGCATACAACACAGGGAGGCACACATCAGGCAGCATTTAGGGAGGCAATCGTAAGGACAATTCGCGATTTTTACGGAAAGACGTATGATGCTTCGGATATCCGCAAATCTATTATTTCAGCTATTTCAATAAAAGTGATGGAACCTGTTTTTGAAAGTCAGACCAAGACTAAACTGGGATCTACAGACATGGGAGGTTCTTTGCCAACCGTAAGAACTTATATCAACGATTTTATTGGGAGGTATTTAGATAATTACCTTCATAAACATCCAGAAACAGCTGAGAAAATTCAAAGAAAAATCGTTCAGGCGGAAAAAGAGCGAAAAGAGTTGTCTGGAATTAGAAAGCTCGCCAGAGAAAGGGCTAAAAAAGCAAGTCTTCATAATAAGAAATTAAGGGATTGTAGAATTCATTTGGCGGACATGAAAAATGACCGTCGCCTGGAATCCACATTATTTATAACCGAAGGAGATTCTGCCTCTGGGTCTATTACTAAATCGCGAGACGTAAACACACAGGCAGTTTTTAGTTTAAGGGGAAAACCCTTAAATTCTTATGGCATGTCTAAAAAGATCGTATACGAAAATGAAGAGTTTAATTTACTGCAGGCTGCCCTAAACATTGAAGAGTCTATAGAAGATTTGAGATATAACAATATCGTAATCGCCACGGATGCTGATGTAGATGGCATGCATATTAGACTTTTACTCATTACCTTTTTTCTGCAATTTTTCCCGGAGCTTATTAAAGAAAATCATCTGTATATATTACAAACACCACTTTTTAGAGTAAGAAATAAAAAGAAAACCTTTTACTGTTATAGCGATGAGGAAAAACGGGATGCCATTGAGGAGCTTACAGGGAAGCCTGAGATAACAAGGTTTAAAGGTTTAGGAGAGATCTCACCAGATGAATTTCAAAATTTTATTGGAGACGATATTAGACTTGAGCCGATTATGTTAGACAAAGCTCTTTCCATAGAAGAACTACTAAAGTTTTATATGGGGAAGAATACACCTGATAGACAGGAATTTATTATTCAAAACCTTAAAGTAGAAATCGACTTAATAGAAGACAATTGATTGAAAGTTATAATATTATGTGTATTTTATGCAGGATAATGATGATGTAAACGAAGGAATAGAAAAGGAGTCTTCTAACAATCAGGTGGCCCTTACGAGAGTTACTGGGATGTACAAGGATTGGTTTCTGGACTATGCTTCTTATGTAATCTTAGAAAGAGCTGTACCTGCTATTGAAGATGGTTTTAAGCCAGTGCAACGTAGAATAATGCATGCACTTAAGGAGTTAGACGACGGTCGATATAATAAGGTAGCCAATGTAGTTGGGCATACAATGCAGTATCACCCTCACGGGGATGCGAGTATAGCAGATGCCATGGTTCAAATAGGTCAAAAAGACTTATTAATAGATACCCAGGGAAACTGGGGGAATATATTAACCGGTGACCGAGCTGCAGCTTCGCGATATATAGAAGCAAGGTTGTCTAAGTTTGCTTTGGAAGTTGTTTTTAGCCCTAAAATAACCGAGTGGCAGGCATCTTATGATGGACGAAAAAAAGAACCTGTAAATTTGCCAGTAAAGTTTCCTCTTCTGTTAGCACAGGGAGCAGAAGGTATAGCCGTAGGTCTTTCTACTAAAATTCTGCCACACAATTTTAACGAAATAATAGATGCTTCAATAAAGCACCTAAAAGGACAACGTTTTAAGTTGTTTCCCGACTTTCCCACCAGCGGGATAATAGATGTTACCAATTACAACGACGGCCTAAGAGGTGGCAAAATAAGGGTGCGTGCGCGAATCTCACAGCTAAATAAGAACACTCTTGTGATTAGTGAGATTCCTTATGCAACCAATACTTCTTCATTGATCGATTCAATTCTTAAGGCTAACGATAAAGGCAAAATTAAAATAAAGCGCATTGAGGATAACACTGCTGCCGAGGTGGAGATATTAATTCACCTGCCAAGTGGAATATCGCCAGATAAAACCATAGACGCCCTATACGCCTTTACTTCATGTGAGTCCTCGATTTCTCCCCTTGGATGTATAATAGAGGATAATAAGCCATTGTTTATTGGCGTAACAGAGATGTTAGAACGTTCTACCCAGCATACGGTAGATATGTTACGGGAAGAACTGGAAATTCAGTTGGCAGAACTGGAAGAACAATGGCATTTTGCATCTCTGGAACGAATATTTATTGAAAATAGAATCTATAGAGACATTGAGGAGGAAAGCACATGGGAAGGTGTTATAAAGGCTATAGACAAAGGCTTGAAACCTTTTACTAAGGATCTTAAACGAGAAGTGACAGTAGATGATATCGTAAGATTAACCGAGATACGAATTAAAAGAATATCAAAATTCGATATTGATAAGGCACAGCATTTTATTGAAGGTCTGGAAGAAAAAATAGCCCAGACCCAGCATCATTTGGATAATCTGATTGAATATGCGATTGACTATTTTAAGCATTTAAAAGATAAATTTGGGAAGGATAGGAAGCGCAAATCTGAAATTAGAATCTTTGATGATATAGAGGCTACGAAGGTGGTTATACGAAACACCAAGCTTTATGTTAATCGGGAAGAAGGGTTTATTGGTACTTCTTTGCGAAAAGACGAGTATGTGACAGATTGTAGTGATATTGACGATATTATCGTCTTTACAAAAAGTGGTCAGATGATGGTTACTAAAGTTGGTTCCAAGATTTTTATAGGAAAAAACATAATTCATGTTGCGGTCTTTAAGAAAAAAGATAAACGAACCACTTACAACATGATTTATAAGGACGGGCGCGGGGGTTCTAGCTATGTTAAACGTTTTTTTGTAACTAGTATTACTCGCGACAAGACATACGACCTAACTACTGGTAAAAGTGGCTCAGATGTGAGTTACTTTTCTGCTAACCCAAATGGAGAGGCTGAGGTTGTCACTGTTAATTTAAGGCAGGTAGGAACCATTAAAAAACTAAAGTGGGATCTTGATTTTGCTGACGTAATGATTAAAGGAAGGGCTTCTAAGGGAAATATAGTTACGAAGTATGCGGTTAAGCGAATAGAGCTCAAGGAAAAAGGTCTGTCTACTCTCAAGCCGCGTAAGTTGTGGTTTGATGAAACAGTTCAAAGACTGAATGTAGATGAAAGAGGAAGTTTTTTGGGAGAATTTACAAGCGAAGACAGACTGCTTATAATAGATCAGAAGGGCTATTTAAAAACGGTGATTCCAGAATTAACTTTGCGCTTTAGTGATAATATGATAGTGTTGGAAAAGTGGATTCCAAACAAGCCAATTTCTGTTATTTATTGGGAAGGAGAGAAGGAGCTGTTTTATTTAAAGCGGTTTTTAGTGGAAAACCCAGAAAAGGAGGAGAGTATTGTTACAGATCACCCTAAGTCGTATCTGGAAAAGGTGTTTGTAGATTATCGGCCAATGGCTGAAATAGTATTTGCAAAAAAGCGAGGTGTGGCAAGAAAAGACAATTTAGAAGTAAATATAGAAGAGTTTATTTCCATAAAAGGGATTACAGCTATGGGTAATCAGTTAAGTAAAGAAAAAATTCTTGAAATAAACACTTTGGAATCCTTACCTTTCAGTCCTCCTGTAGTCCATGAGCCAAAGGACATAGAAGTAATAGATCAAGAAGATGTTCTTGCCAATAATGAAGTGGTTCAAAATGAGAGTAATGCCTCAGCACCTCCCAAACTTCCTTCAAAGAAGGAAAATAATGGAGACGATGAGCCCGGGCAAACCACACTGTTTTAATTAATTGGTGTTTATGTATTGCATTTAGAGCAATATTGTTAAAAAAAAATTGCTTGGTTAGTAACACCAAAACCTGCGACAACTAAAAAATACGAGATTAGATTTATGGATTTTACTAACCCTTTAATATATGGTGTTCCATGTTTTTTTATTTTAATAATACTTGAGATTTTATACAGCCGAACACACGGCGACAATAATTTATATAACTGGAAAGATTTTCTCGCTAGTGGAGCAATGGGTGTTGGAGCAGCTATAATAGGCCCCTTTTTTAAAATAATTTTTGCAATTGCACTTTTTGAAGTGTCTTACGAGTTTTTTAATCCCATGACAGACGGTGTTCGAACTAATTTGTTGGGTTACGAATCTTTTGGGTATGCCTGGTATGTTTGGGTGTTCTGTATGTTGGCCGATGATTTTACATACTATTGCTTCCATAGGGCCAATCATGAAATAAGATTATTTTGGGCAGGTCATATAGTACATCACTCGTCTAATAATTTTAATCTAGGTACAGCGGTACGAAATGGATGGTTTACTATATTCCATAAGCCTTTTTTTTATATGTGGATGCCAGCTATTGGTTTTCCTCCGGAGATGGTCATTGTTTGTATCGGAATAGAAATTATGTGGCAATTTCAGTTGCATTCCGTTTACATTCCTAAAATGGGATTTCTAGAAAAAATCTTTAATACCCATACAATGCATCAGGTACACCATTCTCAAAATATTGAATATTTAGACAAAAACCATGGTGGTATTCTAAATATATTCGACAAGGTATTTGGAACTTGGAAAGAATTGGACGACGACATTAGAATTCAATATGGAGTAATTCATTCTCCTAATTCGTATAATCCACTGGTAATTCTTACTCATGAATACAAGGATATTTGGAAAGATGTAAAAAAGTCTAAAAAACTATCCCATGCATTCATGTATATTTTTGGTCCTCCAGGCTGGAGTCATGACGGCAGTACTTTAACAGTAAAACAGCAGCAACAAAGGCTTGAAGCGACTTTAGAATAATTGCTTTAAGGGGCCATGAATTAAAGAATAGGGGTGTTATCGGTTTTTACTACTTTTCTGACACCTTGGCTTCTACAGTATTTTTGCGCATTTTGAGATTCAAAAATTCTACCAATAGCGAAAAGGCAATAGCAAAATACAAGTACCCTTTTGGGATAGCTCCAATCTGTTGATTAAACACTTTGGCCTCACTTAAATGAGCCGCTTCTGCGATTAACATAAACCCAATTAATATTAAAAAGGAGAGGGCTAATAATTGCATTGACGGGTGCTTATTGATAAACACCCTTATAGGATTAGCAAAAATCATCATAATTATAATAGAAATGACTACGGCAATTATCATCAAGACCAAAGCGTCCATGGGTTTATTTCCTATTCCATTTGTCATTCCCACAGCGGTTAAAATAGAATCAATAGAAAAAATAAAGTCGATAAGAACAATTTGAGTGATAGCCTTTGAAAAGCTGGTAATTTTTTTTTCGATTAAAGCTCTTTCCTCATGACCAGGCATTTCAACTTTCTCATGAATTTCGGACGTACTTTTGTACAATAAGAAAAGCCCTCCAACAAAAAGTATAATAGCCTGTCCACTAATACCAATGCTTATCCAGCTTTGTTCTACATAGAAAAAGGGTTCCTTTAATCCAATTAAAAAGGAAACGGCGAAGAGCAATATAATTCTCTGAACCATGGCCAGTAAGAGACCTATATTCGTGGCCCTTTTTTGATCTTTTGCAGGAAGTTTATTCGCGGTAATTGATATAAAAACAATATTATCTATTCCTAATACTATTTCTAAAAATGTCAAGGTTAAAAGTGCCACCCATGCATCTGGGCTGCTGAGTATTTCAAACATTTTATTTTATTTTAAAAGCGGTTCCTTTAGATTTTTTAGTTTCCCCAACAAGACCGTATGAAAACGTATAAGAACTATCTGTAGTACTAATAATTTTAACATGTATCGACTTTTCTTCGGCCTTATTTTTTGGTCTTATCTTTTTTATGACATACTCACAATTATTTAGCCATCGAACGGAGGAAGTATCTGTTTGATTGTTGAAACGGTCTATTTCTATGGAGTCTATTCGGGTGAAGGTGGTGCTGACTTCTTCCTTGTTTAAGGAAGTGGTGAATGTAAAGGTGCCATTTTTAAACTTTTCACATTCTCTAGTGGGTTCATAGCAACCAAGGAGAATAAAAAATATAAAAAGAGAGTAGAGGGTTTTTTTCATACTTGCAAAATACTGAAATAGCCGAACAAAAATAACCGTATAAGGTATTTTATATTTTATGCTATAGAATTGTATTCCTTGTCGTATACTTTAAAGCTACCATCAGTATAGAAAATAACAATTTTCTCAACCTTTTTAGTCGGTACCGTTTTATCGGTTAGCTTGTGATAAATTGGTTTATCGGCTAAAGAGTTTTTAGTTTCCTGTGGAAATTTCCCCTTCCCGTTTAGGAGCCAATACAAATTTACTTCTGGAAAGGACTTTACAACTTTTAAAACAAATTCTAAACTAGGTTTGTTTCTTCCTGCCAAAAGATGTGAGATAGAGGACCTTTGAACTCCTATTTTGTCTGCAAAGGCTGAGGCAGTTAGTTGGTAGTGTTCAAGAATTATTTCAAGTCTGAGTATAAAAGCTTCTGTGTTTACCATTGTAATCAAAAATCAATTCAAAAATATAAAAACACCTATATTTCGAACAAAATAAAATAAAGTATTAGTTTGCATAAAACTATATAAAATATTGATTCACAATAATATAAAGTTTATAAATTATATTTATTTACAATTGTCTAATTAAGGCCTCAAATTTCTCCAAAATCGTTCTGTATTGTGTTTACAAAAGTAACAATATAAGTTATTATTGTAAAAATAAATGGGGCTACATTTGTATATATTTAGTTGTTGCATATGGAGTCAATAGATCAAAGAATTTCCTATTACAAAGATTCGGATATTTTTGGAAGGTATATCACCAATAGTGACTTGGAGCTTTTTATAGAAAGAAAGGGGCTTTCAAATGAGGCAATATTATTGGGCTCTTCCATAGAGAATAAAAGTATTTACGGATTTTCCTTTGGTACAGGAAGCATAAAAATTCTTATATGGTCACAGATGCATGGAAATGAATCTACAACGACAAAGGCGGTATTTGATTTTATTAGTTTATTAAAAAGTACCGACATTAAGTCTAAAGACTATTTAAAAAGAATCAACTTTCTAATAATACCAATTTTGAATCCTGACGGAGCGGAAAGGTATACTCGGTTTAATGCAACGGGAATCGATTTGAATAGAGACGCACAAAATCTTAGTCAGCCAGAATCAAAAGTTTTACGAAAGGCTTATGAAGAGTTTAAGCCTCACTTTTGTTTTAATATGCACGACCAAAGAACCATTTTTTCTGCTGGAGAGACGAAATATCCTGCAACACTCTCGTTTTTGACCCCTGCTTTTAATAAAGCATGTGACCTGAACGAATCAAGAGATAGGAGTATGAGGCTTATTACATGCATAGAGCAAGGGATTTCTGACTTGATTCCACATAGAATTGGGAGATATGACGATGCTTATAATCTTAATTGTGTTGGGGATACTTTCCAAAGCCTAGGTACACCAACTTTATTATTTGAGGCTGGTCATTACCCTGAAGACTATCAAAGGGAAAAAACCCGACGATTAGTATACTATGCTTTAGTTCTTGCCATGGAGGCATTAATTACGAATAAAATTGAAAAGGCCAGTACGGAGGCTTATTTTCAAATACCCGAAAACAAAAAATTATATTTTGATATCTTGATTAAAAGTGTCTCTGTATTAAATCCAGAATTGTCTGGTGATTTGGGTATTCTCTACAAAGAAATCTTGGTGAACAATAGCATTCAATTTAAGCCGTACATCGCAGAAGAAGGAAATCTATCTGAGTATTATGGACATTCGGAATTTGATTGTCTGCTTCTTAGCGACTTAGAAAACCTAAAAAACAACAAGGAATTGGGTAAAATACTTTTTTAGATTTATAACGAAAATACCGCTTAATATTACATATAACTCAGAAAATAATAACATTTATTACATTAAGTTCTTTAATTTTATACTTTAGCAAAAAAATTATTAAAAAATGGGTAAAATTAAATTGGACGAAATAGATCATCAGATACTAGATATGTTGATCGATAATACAAGAACACCCTTTACAGATATTGCAAAAAAATTGCTAATCTCTGCGGGTACAGTCCATGTTAGAGTAAAAAAAATGGAAGAATCCGGTATTATTAGAGGCTCGTCTTTAACTCTGGACTATGTAAAACTTGGTTATGCTTTTATTGCCTATGTAGGAATTTTTCTGGAAAAAACACATCAGACTAAATTTGTTCTTGAGCGGCTAAATCAAATCCCCAATGTAACGGTGGCCCATATCACCACCGGTAAATTTAATATCTTTTGTAAGATAAGAGCAAAGGATACGAATCATGCAAAGAATATTATCTTTAAAATTGATGATATTGAAGGTATTAGCAGAACTGAGACCATGATTTCCTTAGAAGAGAGCATCAATGATAAAAAGAGATTGATGCATAGAATTTTTAATGAATTATAGAGGGTT
The DNA here is from genome assembly GCF_029360665.1 of Eudoraea chungangensis. Taxonomy (GTDB): domain Bacteria; phylum Bacteroidota; class Bacteroidia; order Flavobacteriales; family Flavobacteriaceae; genus Eudoraea; species Eudoraea chungangensis. The sequence goes on along the minus strand of NZ_JARDUB010000006.1, from coordinate 477,092 downwards.
CTTCGGTACCAAGAACCGGGAGAAGTATAACCAGCAAAAGTCTTTTTGATGAAATCGAATGAATTATTGAAAAGTGATTACCATGAGTACTACGGCCCCTATATTGAAGTATTGGGTACCAACTCTTTAAATGAGTTGCTGATAAAGCAACTTGATAATTTTCCTCAATTTATAGAAAGTATAGCTGACGAGAAACTACATTATGCATATACGGAAGGGAAATGGACAATTGCTGAAGTTTTACTCCATATAATAGATGCCGAAAGAGTTTTTCAATACAGAGCCTTGAGATTTGCCCGTAATGACACAACTAAATTACCTGGTTTTGATCAGGATGCTTATGTGGAGACATCTATGGCAAACACATGGAGCAAGGAGGATATCATAAAAGCATATCGAGCTGTACGGCAGTCTACCATTAGTCTTTTCCTCTCATTCAACGAGAGTCAATTAAAAAGAAAAGGTATTGCAAGTAATTCGCCGATGAGCGTTGGTGCTTTGGGTTTTATTTGCTGCGGGCACCAAAAACATCATCGAAACGTAATAAGAGCAAAGTATCTAAACACTTAATCTAGCTCTGTTTGCGGTCGTTCTTCCCTCTTCAGTTGTGTAGCCATCTTCATAGAATTTACATGAGTTGCATTTTCTGGCGCTAATTCTTTCTCAAACTCTTCATCAAAATTCGCCATAAAAGTGGCTAAACTCTTGCTTATCTTAACTAGAAATAACGTGTCTTCAGTTCTTAATTCAACAGCTTCAATTAATTGTCCTTTGGAGTTCATAAAGGAAATGATGTCATCGTCTCCATATCCATCGGGATACGATTCAATTAAGCGACTCGCCAGTGGTCTTGCAAGTTTTTTGTAATCTATTAAAACTCTTTTCATTTTAAGTATTGGTTAATTAAACTCTGTGTTAGTTATTACAATACCTAAGCTAGTTTTTTTTTAAATAAGAAAATCTAAAGAGTTGTCAAAAGCGCAAATTAAGTAGGTGTATTATCTATTCTGTGTAGTATGCGAAAGCCTCATTGATTAATTGGTCTGAAACCTTATTGTCTATAAGGGCATCTCCAATTCTTTTAAGTAGTACAAAATTTACATTTCCATGAGAATTCTTTTTGTCGTACTTAAGTAAATCAATAATTCCCGAAACATCATCTGTTTCAAAAGAAACGGGTTTAAAATGTTGCAGTACAGAGGATTTTATATCCTCTAATTGGTAAATCGAGAGACCTATGAGCTTGTGAGATAAAAAGGCTTCCATGATCATACCTACGGCAATAGCCTCTCCATGTAAGAGTGTAGTCTTATTTTCATTGTCGAGAAAGTAAGATTCTATGGCATGTCCTAGTGTATGTCCAAAGTTTAAAATCTTTCTTAAACTTTTTTCAGTGGGATCTTGTCTCACTACTTCATTTTTGATTACAATAGATTCATATATAAAGCTCTCAAATGCTTCCAATGAACTGACGTTTTTTATATCACTCCAATATCTTTGATTAGTAATTAGTCCGTGTTTAAGCATTTCGGCAAATCCGCTATTCAGTTGGCGATTTTCAAGAGTGTGTAAGAATTCTGGGAATATTAATACCATTTGAGGTTGATTTATTACCCCGATTTGATTTTTAAGCATACCTAAATCAACACCAGTTTTACCGCCCACGGAAGCGTCTACCATTGCCAGAAGAGTGGTGGGAATGTTTATGAAATTTATTCCTCTTTTGTATGTAGAAGCCACAAAGCCTCCTAAATCTGTAATTACTCCTCCTCCTAAATTAATTAAGAGACTTTTTCTATCACAGTTTTCATCAGAAAGTATATTCCAGACCTTTAAACAAGTATCAATATTCTTGTTAACTTCTCCCGAGTTTATTTCAATAATCTTGTATTCGTAATCAGATCCAATATGTTTTTCAAATAGCGGTAAACAATGCTCTCTAGTATTCTCGTCAACCAAAATATAGAGATTGGAATAATTTGCATATTTAAGATGCGCTTCAATCGATTCTGCTGCCTTACTATTAAAATGGATAGGACAGGTTGAGGATATAATAGATTCCATAAAAGTATTTTAAGTTTTAATTGGTAACACTTCCAGACATAAAACGGTGTTACATAAAACGAAACACAAAATAAAGGCAATTTTTTAGTTATCGAATAAGTTTTCTGTGATTATATTTAAATTAGCTTTAAATTTTGTAAATGAAAGGAATATTTGAGGATACTGCCACAGCTTTTTCTTTAAAAACGGATTCGGAACTAGAAAGAGCTTTTTTTCTATTTAAACTTATTGCAAATGAACCTTTGGTGAGAATTGGAACGGCGATGACAAACTTTGCCATTAAGGCAAGACTTCCGGTTGATGGGTTAATTAGAGCTACCGTCTTTGATCATTTCTGTGGTGGGGTTAGTGAAGAAGACTGCTTGTTGGTTGTTGATAGAATGTGGAGTAAAGGAGTTGCATCAGTTTTGGATTATTCCGTGGAAGGGAAAAATACCGAAGACCCCCTAGATGATGCTCTTGCCAAAGTTTTAAAGATTCTAGATTTTGTAAAGGAAAAGGATGCTATACCTTTTGCGGTATTTAAGCCGACCGGTTATGGTAGATTTGCCTTATTTAAAAAGGTAAGTGAAAATAAAAGTCTTAACGCCAAGGAAAAAGAGGAATGGAACAGGGTGGTGAATCGATTTGAAACTACCTGTAAAAAAGCCCATGATTTGCAAGTTTCACTCTTAGTAGATGCGGAAGAAAGCTGGATGCAGCCTGCTGCTGACAAGCTTGTAGAAGAGATGATGCGTAAATACAACAAAGAAAAAATTATTGTCTATAATACCTTACAATTATATAGATGGGATCGGATAGATTACCTTCAGAAATTAAAAAAAGTGGCCGACAAGGACGGTTTTAAAATAGGAATTAAAGCGGTTAGAGGGGCCTATATGGAAAAGGAAAATGACAGAGCTGAAGAACGCGGTTATCCTACACCTATTTGCGCCTCAAAAAAAGAAACAGATGAAAACTTTGATAGAGGGGTAGAATATATTATTGATCACTTGGATACAATTTCTCTATTCCTTGGGACACATAATGAAGAGAGTACTTATAAGCTAATGACGCTTATGGGCAAGCAGTCTATTGCTCCAGAAGATAAACGGATTTGGTTTGGACAGCTCTATGGAATGAGTGATCACATTTCTTTTAACCTCAGTGCAAAAAACTATAATGTGGCCAAATATCTTCCATTTGGACCTGTAAAAGACGTTATGCCATATCTTATTCGTCGCGCTGAAGAGAATACCTCTGTGGCAGGGCAAACAAATAGAGAGTTGGACCTACTAAAGAAAGAACGTAAAAGGAGAAAAATATAAAGCTTAAATGATTTATGGAAAGATGAAGTTTTTAATCCATAACACGAATAAAATTAAGGCTGAACTTCAATTAATACTGCCTCACAGCTTTTTAGGTCGGAATTCAGAATTATTTCTTCGGATTTGCTATTGTCCTTAATTTCTAAGGAAACGGTATTAGGAGGATAGTTTCCTAAATTATGTGCGTATAGAAAAAGATCATTCTTCTTATTTGGGTCTAGCGTCACCTCAAAGCTTTTTTTCTTATAAGTAAGAATGTGATTAGCAATTACGGCCTTACCATTTAGATAGATTGAGACGATGTCTCCATCCTGACGACCGTGGTCATATAAGTTGATTGTTAGCGTTTCGCTGTCTACTAAGATTTTCTTCTGATAGGATATTTTTCTGCCAGCAAATAATTTTCTTTGTTCTTCTAAGGCTTCAGCACTTAGTTCTGTTTTCAAATCTGTAGACTTGGAGTCGTTTTCGTAAATTACATTATTGAATTTAGTAGTTGCTTCGGTGGCAGTGGCTGTTACATTTAAACTGCTATCCTCAGTTAGCAAGATTTCATTGGCTTTGTTTGCTTCTACTTTTTGTCTTTCCTTTCTTATTGAAAAATATGGTGTGGCAAACTTCGCGATATGGAACTTATTCGTGGGAAATAATTCTATGCCCATGACCTTGTACGTATCTCCTTCAGGCAAGCCTTTTCGAAGATCAATGTTCTCAATTTCTCCAGTATTCTTGAATACCCCTAAAACCTGAACAACGATATCATCCCGTGTTAGGAAGAACTTTATTGTTTTATCGGAGTCTATATTTTTAGTTTGCCATTTTATAAGTACTCTGGAAGGAGTTTTCCATATAGATCCACTCTTAGGATAGCCAATAAGAAGAGAAGGTCTCCAGGTAATTTGTTCTTGCGTTCTCTGCTTTATTATTGGCTTAATAGAATTTGCGAAATTGGTGTAAGGAGGAAATTGGGTAATTCCGAGATTCTCTTTTTGTAGAATGGTAAAAAAATCTGATAATTCGGTCAAGGCTTGTACTACAGGAATATGTGAACTATAATTTGTTTTTATCGATGCAATTTTCTTTGACAATTTCTTGTTTTTATCTGGACTTGGATTGGACTTGTTTTCGAAATCTGTTTGCCCCAGTATCTCGAGAGCGATTCCCAACTTTTCGGTACTAAACCGATTATCCAAGAATCGAATTCCCATATCATAGTTCAATTGCTTTGAGGTATAGAACGTCTGGGCAATTTCCTGCGCAACCAGATACTCTTGCTTGCTCGCCTCAATACTTGCAAAAAGTAGCTTTTCTGTAGCCTTGGCAGGTTGATAAAGAATTTCTTCTAATAAACCAATGAATTCGACTTTGGGTATTCCTTCATCCTTAACATCGTTTTTCCCAAGGTATGAGTCAAAAACCATATTTGGCGACTCAAGGATTAGGTAGATGTTTATATCCTCATATTCATATGTATCGGCAGTTGCCAAGGAAAGTATTTCTTCTTTTTTTGTATTTGTCCATTGCTTCTTAGTTGTTTGCAATGTTTTGGAAGCAAAAGGAATTGGGTCTTGCTGTAATACAGATGCCGATAGTATATTTACCAGAATTAGGGAAATTAGCAAAAAAAGATTTTTACAAAGATTTTGTGTTTTCATAACGTAAAGGCTATAGCCCTTTTCTAAGTTTACCTCAAACTGCAAAGCATTGACTTCTGATTTAAGCTATCGGTATATTACATAACTTTGGATTTATTTTATCCAATCCTGAAAATATAACTCTTTAAACCTACTATTTAGTATAATTATAGGTTCTGTATTCTCCAAATCAATTAATAAAGTTGAACTCTTTTATAAGGGCTGTACTATCACAGTTTTGAATTCGTAAGAAGGCCAATTTAGAATCAATTTCACCCTTAATGTAATACTCTTTGCATTTTGGAATCTTTGTATTGCTTTTATTGAAGATAATTTTACCCTCCATTAAAAATTTTTGGAGCCTCAGAGAATCCAATACTTGGTCATGGAAGAGTGTTTGTGACAAATCATTCTCAATTAGCTTTTTAGACCTAATATCTTTTAAAACTCTGCAATTTGGAAAATAGCAAAAGCTTGTACCGCTTTCGTCAGATTTTTTTTTAAGGAAGAAGAAAAGAAACAGGAGACCTATAGAAAAACCTATTAGGTAATAACCTAAGCGCTTTAAGAAGGCCATATTTAAAAGATCAAAAAATTAATATCGCTATATTTCAAATCGAACCATTCGCCTACAGATTTATTAGTAAGAATTCCATGATACATATATAGCCCATTACGCAAACCCCTATCAAATCGCAGGGAATTTTCAAGTCCGCCTTCTTCCCCGATCTTCAATAAATAAGGTGTAAAGATATTACTTATGGAAACAGAAGCTGTTCTTGGATATCTTGCAGGAATATTTGGCACGCCGTAGTGTATCACACCGTATTTTTCATGGGTTGGCTTGTCGTGTGTTGTAAGTTCACTTGTTTCGAAACATCCTCCCATATCAATACTCACATCAATAATGACAGCACCTTTTTTCATATTCTCTACCATGGTATTACTAACAATGACTGGAGATCTATCGGTGCCCCGTACGGCACCAATCGCCACATCACACCTTCTTAGACTTTTTAGAAGGTTTTTTGGTTGTATGGTACTTGTGTATATAGTCTGCTTTAAATTAGTTTGTATATTTCGAAGCTTGGTCAGGGAATTATCAAATACTTTTACATTGGCTCCAAGACCTAAGGCAGACCTGGCTGCGAATTCTCCTACAGTGCCTGCACCAAGAATTACTACTTCAGCAGGAGGCACGCCGCTTATATTCCCAAACATTAGTCCATTTCCTTGATTAGTAGCTGCCATAATCTCCGCAGCAATAAGAACGGAGGAAGTGCCCGCAATTTCGCTAAGACTTCTTACCGCAGGATATTTCCCATCCTCATCCCTAATATATTCAAAGGCAATGGCTGTTATTCTTTTTTTGGCTAACTCTTCAAAATACTCTTTAGACCTAGTTTTAATTTGTAAGGCCGATATTATTGTAGCCTGCGGATTCATCATTTGAATTTCCGCCAGGGTAGGGGGTTCTACTTTTAGTAAGATAGGGCAAGAAAACACTTTTTTAGTATCCCTACTTATTATGGCGCCTGCCTCTGTATATTCTTTATCAGAAAAACTGGCACTTTCACCTGCACCCGCCTCCAATAAGACCTTATGCCCATTGGATGTAATTGCATTTACAGCATCGGGCGTTAAACAAATTCGCTTTTCTTGGTATTGGTATTCATTAGGAACACCAATAAATAATTCTCCTTTCTGTTTAAAGATTTCTAAAGTTTCCTCTTGTGGTAAAAGTTGTTGTTGACTAAAAGGAGAGGAGGGTTGGTTCATTGGTATTTCTATAAATAGTATGGCTTACCTAATTCAAAATTACGATTTTTTATAATATCTCCTTCATAAAGATATTTCTTAAGAATAGATTGTTACCGCGGCAAGTAGTGCGAGACTGTTATGCTGTTTACAAAAAGAAATTAAAAAAACTTTTAAAAGAATGTTGTAGGGAATGAAGGGCAGATTTTAGTGTTTTGTCTGAAATACTCTTAGACTCATCGGTTTCTGTCTCTTCGTTGGCAGGAGGAGAATAGACATCCTCTTTCAGGTGCTTGGGTGCTATTTTTTCTATTTCCCTTCTCTCTTTCTCCTTATAATATTGAAGCTCTGCATCCATTGCATCTAAATCTATACCAAGAACATACTTGTCGTAAAGCTTAATTCTTATTAAATAAACAAAGGGAATAACAACCATACATACCGGTAATAGCCAAAGCACATTTTCTGTATCGACAAATAATTCATCTCCATAAACTACTTCAAAGATTTGAAAAGCATACATGCAAATAGGTATCAGAAGAATGTGATACCACCAATGTTTATTGGTGAAAAACCAAATCATGAGTAAATAGAAGGGAATAATCTTTGTTAGTAAAAACCACGTAAATGTTCTAATATCATCGAATCCATGCCTATCAATACTAAACCACAAGATATCTATTGTAGCATTGGGGTCTTGCGGCATAAAATCATGCAACTTAAATAAGAAAGGCGCGGCGATAATCAAGAATATACCAATTGACTCGGTAAATAAACGCCTTTGTGCTTTTTTATTCTTTTTTTGAGAAAAATTCATCTACGCAATATTTGGGAGAATTATATTGCTTGAACGAAAAAAAGGGCAATTTATGATTGCCCTTTTTTAAAAAAATGTAAGTTTTGTCTTATTTTATATGTATTTTTCTCTTGTCAACTCCATCTTCATAAAGATCATCAGAGGCGCTATCGGTGCAAGCAGAAGCCATTAAAACGAGGCATGTACATATGCCAAAGAATAGTTTTTTTGTGTCCATCGTAATACGTTTTTCGTTAAAGATTTGATTCATTTTCACTTACAAATGTAGGAAAAAAAATACGAACGGAAGACATTACGTCGAGAAAATATTACTTTTAATCCTAAAAAATGAACACTTCATCGATAATCTATATTTTCCTAAGTCATTTGTTGGCACTTTTTTTGTAAGAATTGGAAGTCAGTTGAAAGAGGTGAAACTTATTCTTCATAAAAAAACATATCTAGACGGATTTGTACAAGACAAAATTGTTTTAGATGATAATTATGTTCAAAACAAAGAAGAAAGAAAGCAACACTTGATGCTAATGAAACTTTTTTTGAAGCAGTATTCTTTATCCGATATTTAGTGCACTTTATCGAAGGCTCTCTAAATTTCTATAGTTGGTTAAAGACAAAATAGAGCTTAAAAAGACAACTTTTTGGCTGTTCCTGAAAAACAAACTCTGCTAAAAATTTACTGTCTAATTATAACTTTACTTCTTCAATAATTAATTCGCGGCTTAAATTATTAATGGTATTAACGGATATTTTGGTGTAGGACAAGGGTAAAAGACTTTCTACTTTATTGGCCCATTCTACAAAAAGCCAGCTGCTTTGACTAAAATAATCTTCAATACCGAGGTCTAGGGCCTCCGATTCGGATTCCAAACGATAAAAATCAAAGTGAAAGCCTAATAACTTGCCATTTTGGTATTGGTATTCATTGACAATACTAAATGTTGGACTACTAGCCTGTTCTGACCCCTCTAGTTGGGATACCACTGCCTTAATAAGCGTTGTTTTGCCAGCGCCCATATCACCATAGAAACATAAAAATCTAGTCTGGCTAATCGCAATTAGGCTTTTTGCTGCTTCCTCAATATTCTCTAGTGTATAGAAAATTTTCTGCATTTAAAATAATTATGTATATTTATTTATATGGAAGATTAGTAATAGCGAAATTATATCTTTTTTTTAATTAAAAATCGTAATCGAATAATTTGTTATGGTTTGGGAGGGAGCTACATCTTGGAAGGGTAAGTTTAGATTAGATATGGTTATCGCCTTAATAATTTTCATTATACCTTTTTTTGCATATTGGCATTTATATTTCAGTGATGTAGCTTCTGAGTTTATAATATTTGGAAAGAACTATCCTCATATTTTTGCAAGTAATAGAACATTTATTTGGTATTTTTTTAGAAATAGCATTCCTGTTGTTTTATTAGTTATTTGGTTCTTTACGACTTCTAGAAATTGGAAATATCTTTTACTTCCTATGGTAATTGTTTATGTAAAAAGTTTACTTACATATTTTTCCGATATGCCAACACGGTCAATGGATGTAAAACTATTAGATTTCTACAGTAGAAATTTTATTGATCCTTTTGTAATTACTGTATTTATAGGATTAATTCTTTTATTCGACAATTTTTTATTTAAGGCGTCTAGAAAACAAGTTTTAGAAATTTCTTTTGATAGTATTTTTTTTGATAACCTCAAAAATAAAACTAAGACATACCGGCTTTTTGTAGACAAAATAAGAAACAACAAAAATCGTTATTCTTCTATTAATTACCTATATCGAATAGTAAATATTAAACTTTTGGTGGAATTGTGGTTGTCTAAAAATTTTACCTTTAAAATAAAAAACACTTCAAATCAAAAAATCACCAAAAATGATTTCTTAGCAATTCTTATGTTTTGTTTAGTTCTTTCATTATGGTATTCACACCATCTAATACCAGAACATCTTGAGGAATTCACCTTGGGATTTATTAGTATCGATAGTAATGGTTTTGATAATATAAGAACATATATCTGGTTCTTAACAAGGAAGTTAATTGTAATTATACCTATGCTTACCTGGTATATTATTTGCACAAGTTGGTGGCGTTTTGCGATTCTCTCCCCTTTGGTAATCTACTCTTACCAGTTGTGGGAAGCAACACAAGATGTACAATATTTAGATGCAGCAGGAAATATTAAGTCCTTCCCAATTATTGTCTTGCTGGTAATTATACTTATAACGGTTTCTAAAATCATTAAATATAGGGTAGATCTCTTGGTCTTATACGAGACCCTGGTGAAGGAAATAGATGTTATAATTGAAGATGGAGAATTCAATGCCAACAAGACGTTTCAACGAAATTTAAGGCAAATAAAACAGTTGCGAAAGGAAATTGCGGGAGAGTCTAATCAAAATACCAAACTGATCCGATTAATTTCCCTGAGAGATCAGCTTTTAGAAGGACGATACGGGGTGGACTAGTTCTTTTCCAGGTCTTTCTTCATTTGTTCAATCTCATCCGAGACTTCTTTTATTATTGACTTAATCGCTATTTCTTGACGACTTCTTATCTTTTTTTCTATTAACTGTTCAATCTCGGTTTGCTTTAACTTAGAAAGATCTTCAAATTCTAGAATTTCCGATACCTCCTTAGTTTTCAACATTTCGCCTTCTCCTGTAATTAACCAGGCAACATTAAGCTGCGGGTAGACCTTTAGAATGGTTTCTATTACGTCGCTACCAATGGAGGCCTGGTTTTTCTTCATACGCAACGTATAACCATTACTGGCACCAATGGATATATCAAATTGTCTGGCGCTCATATCAATATGGTTAATAAATTGAATTAAGCGATCTACGGTTTTTAGCATAAAATAAATTCGTAATACTTCATTGCACTATAGGCTACAAGCGATTCTTAATCTAAGATACTATAATTAAATTAAATAGAAAAAAAACTATAAAAAAATTTGTTTATATAGAAAATAATCTATATTATTATATATGCTTTAAATACCATATCTCTTCAATAATCTCTAAGACATTTTAGTATGAACAAAATCAAAACCCTCGAAAATTTACAAAAAATGCACTTGCTCATTGAGTCGGAGTGTACTGGCCGGCCTCTTAACCTGGCCAGGCGAATGAACCTTAGTGAACGTTCTATTTATAATCTGATAGATTTATTAAAAGATTTTGATGCTCCCATAGAATATAGCAGAAGCAGAAAGACCTATTACTATACCAGACCCTTTCGAATAGATTTTAAAATATCCCTCTGTGTTACAAGTAATAATGAGGTCACGGAACTGTTTAGTGGGAGTTATCTCAGTTATTAGAGGGGGTAAGGGCTTCTAGCAAAATAGAGGATGTTTGTGTTTTTCGTTAATCCTCTTTTAAAAAGGTCAACTACTAAGGGTTGGCCTTTTTTCTGAATAGGTGTTTGGTAAGTTTGAATAATTTCGTAGTAGAGTGAAATATCTATACTTCTTAAAAAGAGTAATATTGAGATATAACTGTTTGTTTTGGGCACTAAGCTTTCTCTTGAAATTTTTCGATGAAGTATTAAAATACTGAGTAATGCTATAAATGTTTTTTATCCCCAATTCTTTTAAAATCAAGTAACTATGGTATCTGAGATAGGGTGCTAAATTCTTGCCACGATGATTTTCAAAGGTATACATATGGAAGAGATATGCTTCATTTTTGTTTAAAGAAATTTTCCGTTTGTGGTAGTAAAAGTCCTCAAGTTCTATAAACATAAATGCGGCAATCTCATTTTTATATTTTACGCCAATTGCCTTTTGTTTATCATTAAAAATAGGTAGATCGGAAGCAGGAGTATTTGCAATTACTTTTTTTCTAACCCTGTGAATTTCGTCAAGATTTAAATGAACAATGGAGTATTCATTTTGTTCTTCTTTAATTTTAGGAATGTCTATTTCGGTATAACCTTCTTCAACCCAATAATATGGATCTATATCTAGCCCAATTTGCGCGAGTCTATTTCTTATACCAAATAACAACAAACCGTTAGATAATATATTCCAAAACCATTTTAGTCTATAGAATCTATTATTATTAACTTCCATGTTCTATAGGTTTAAGGAGAGAATCTCTTCCGTATTCACCATTACCTTTATTGAGTTGCATACACCTTCTAAATTCTTGAGATGTCATTAATTCTCTTTCATTGGCATGGGCGATGGTTTGAACTCTTTTAATTAAATCTCTATTGCGAGCCAACTCTGTCCTTTTAATATCGAACCAAATATTATCTTCAAGACCTACTCTAACACCTCCACCGATGGCAATACTAAGGGAATTCATTTTTAATTGAGCGGCTCCAATACCCGCTAGACTAAAATAAGAATCTTCCGGTAGATCTTGAATGAGCATGCCGGCGTGGAGTAAATTTGGTTGAGAACAAGCTATATTTCCCAATAACAGATTATAGTAAAAAGGAGCTTTGATAAGATCTTTCTTAATTAAATATTTGGAAAAATTAATCATTCCAAGATCAAAGGCTTCAAGTTCTGGTACAATCCCTTTATTTTTCATTTTGGAAGCCAGAGCCTTTATCATTTCTGGAGAATTTACACTAGCAACCTTGTTAAAATTTAGTGAGCTTAGGGTTAGACTACCCATATCAGGTTTTAGTTTTCCTTCTAAATCGAGGACCTCAGACCGCTGATTTAATTCTTTAAAATTTCTACCACTTAGCGAAACGCAAATAACCAAATAGGGATCATGAGCCCTTATTTTATTAATTATTTCTGCATAAATTTCTTTTTTATAGCTTGGAACACCTGTTTTTTCATCTCTGGCGTGCAAGTGTACCATAGTAATTCCAAGTTCACGGGCTTCCAAAACATCATCAACTATTTCATTAACAGTAATGGGGACATAAGAAGTCATTTCCTTGGTCGGAATCATTCCTGTTGGGGTGAAATTAATGATTAGTTTATTTGTATTCATATATTGAAAATTCTATAAAGCAAATAGCATTGTTCGCAACTCCTTGTCTTTTATTGGGCATATATCTCTTTTATGAAGCATTTTAATGAATATTAACCAAACTGCATTGCAAAGGCTTTTCTAGCTTTATAACGTAAAATATTGGCATTAGTTATGCGCCCTTAAAGACAAAAACATAAAGAGACCATATTATGCAGAAAAAACAAAAGGCATAAAGTAAATAAGACTGGGTAGTTTTTTTCTTCATAAACTGTTTTTATTATAAACGTCAGTAGAAGGGAAATACATCTTATCATTCCTTAAAAAGTAAGAAAATTCGTTAAAATGTCATACTTGCGCGTCTAATTCTGTGTACGAGCATGGTCTAGAGTTCTATCCCATTACCGTTTTCAAAGCTGTAGTGAAGGATTTTACATCTTCTAGTCTACCGGTGCTTATGCGCGCCCAGTTTAAGAGAGGAGGGAAGGGTCTTCCCACAATAATATTTTTGGCACTCATCTGCTCACTAAAGGATGTAATAGGAATACCTGTTTTAAAGAACACAAAGTTGGTATGAGAGGGGATATACTCCATTCCTAAATCTTCTAAAGTTTTGTAAATTAATTCTTTAGCTTTAATATTTTGTGTAATACTATATTTGTAAAAGGCATCGTCTTTCAGGGCCTCTTTGGCTGCTTCTATTGCTAAAGTATTCGTATTTGCCATTACAGCGGCTTTTAAATTTTTAGCTATTTCTGGTTTTGCTATAAGATATCCGATTCTTAAACCAGCCAGGCCATATACTTTAGAGAAAGTCTTTGATACAATGACATTACGGCCCTCTTTAACCAATTTCGTCATGGAAGGGTAGTCGGCTTCTGTGATAAAGTCATAATACGCCTCATCACTAAATATCAAAGCCGACTTATCGAATGCTTTACAAAAATCTATAAGATGATTTCTGTCTAAAAGTGTTCCAGTCGGATTATTTGGATTACATATAAAGATTAGTTTGGTGTTTTTGTTGACTTTTGCTGCCATGGCGTCGAGGTCGTGTTCCATTTTAGGATTTAGAGGAACTCTGTGCACTTTGGCGTCGAAGGTTTCAGCATAGCTAAGCATCGCTTGAAACGTTGGGTCAGCAGCAATGATTTCTCCCTTATATAAGCCATACACCAGGCCAGTAGCTTTAAGGCCTTCAGTAGATCCACCTGTAATTACAATAGAATCTCTATGGATTTCTTCTTTTTCAGCAATTAAGTCTACTAAACTCGACAGACTTCTAAAAGGATATCTACATCCAATATTTAAATTATCCGAAATTACTTTTTTTACTCTTTCAGAAGGACCATAAGCGTTCTCATTGGCATTTAGCATTATGGGAGAATTGCTAAAAGTGGTATTAACTGGCTCGTCTAGAGCTAAGAGCTCTGAAGGCTTTAATAAGGCTAAACCACCAGTTAAACCTAACGTTTTCAGCCATTCCCTTCTGTCTATATTTGTCATTACTTATGGACCTTTATTTGCACTTTTAAGATACAAAGAAATCCAGAGAAAGTATTTGGACATATTGAAATATCCGTACGACCAATAATTTTTTCTAATACAGGGTGTTGGAAACTAGAATAGTAAGTATTAAAATCACCATCGCTGAGTTTACCGTAAGAGCGATGATTTTCTTTTCGTTTATGGGTTCTTCACGTCCTTTATAGAGAATAAATGAACCAAAAATCCCTAGCAAACCAGAAGCTATTATTGGTAGTCCGAATAAGTATCGTGAGAGTACGGCATTATTGTTCACCATAATGGCGAATGCAGCGAATGTAAGTAAATATAGTATTACTTTGCTTAATCTATAAGATCTCTCGGTGTAATAGTTGTCCGTTTCCATTTGCTTTGTTTTATGTTCAACTTTGCTAAATGACTCTACTTCTTGCTCTCAGTCCTTCTTTTATTCCAATAATATTTTCAACAGTTTCGTTTAAAAAATACTTGATTAGGGTATGCGGTATTCGTATAGTGGTAAATCCATCTTGAAAAGAGTGCATCATATTAGTCAGGTTATTTATGGCCTGCTCATGACTCATCATATGATAATCCGTATCTATTTCAATATTAAGCTTTACACGAGAAAAGGCTAAATCCACAGATTTTTTACCATCCCACCATTCTAGCATTGGATTAGCACCTTCTTGCTTTAAGCCATAATAAAGCTGTATTGCTTCAATTGGTGTACAGTTATTTCTGTGTAATTTGTCCATTCGAGCCTTATGTCTCTCACATAATTCAATCCCGTAGTGGTCCATGGCACTTTTATGTTCTGCGTAGCTGAGTTTCTTTTTACATTCTATGCACGTCATTATTTGTAGGCAAGTTTTGATTTGGGATAAGTATAACCCTTGCTTTTTAACTTTAGTATAAATATTCGATGTATGACTACCTACTTTTAGACGAACTACATTTTTTTAGATGAACTACACTATTTTTATTTTTTATTTGCCTCCATGATAGTTCGCAGATAAATCATAAAGACCATATATTTACCTCTCACTTATTCCAATAAATAGAAAAGGATGTTTAAAAAAATTGGTCCGGGGGTATTAATCGCAGCTGCCTTTATTGGCCCGGGCACCATTACTGCCTGTACTCTGGCCGGGGTTCAATTTCAATTTGCGCTCCTGTGGACGGTTTTACTGTCTATTATTGCCACCATTGTATTGCAAGAAATGTCTATGAGAGTAGGAATTATTTCAGGTAAAGGTCTTTCAGAGGTAATACGGGATTCCATTAAAAATACATGGGTTAAATACTTTGTTTTAGCTATGATTCTTTGTGCCATTGTATTGGGAAATACGGCATATGAGGCTGGAAATATAAGTGGAGCCACTCTAGGATTAGAAGTTATTTTTGGTGGTGTAGGAAGTTCACTATACCCTTTAATAATTGGATTTATTGCCTTTTGCTTGTTGTTTTTAGGTTCCTACAAAATACTAGAAAGATTTTTTGTAGGACTTGTATTAGTAATGAGTATATCATTTGTTATTACGGCCCTGATAACACAACCAAACATATATGATCTTCTTAAAGGTCTCTTTATTCCTAATATTCCTAAGGGAGGCATTTTAAGCATAATTGCATTGGTTGGAACTACGGTTGTGCCCTATAATCTATTTTTACATGCCTCCTTGGCCAAACAAAAATGGTCTGAGCCAAAAGAAATACCGGAAGCCCGAAGGGACACTGTTTTATCAATATCCCTAGGCGGAATGGTTTCTTTAGCGATTATTATCTGTGCCGCATCCATTTCTAAAGGTACTATAGAAGGGGCAGCCGATTTGGCGATTGGATTGGAACCTTTGTACGGTAAATCAGCTACTTTTCTTATGGGTATTGGGCTCTTTGCAGCTGGTATTACTTCCGCCATAACGGCACCTTTAGCCGCAGCCTATGTTGTGCAAAGTTGCTTTGGTTGGGAAAAAAACCTAAAAGAAGTTAAATTTAGAATTGTCTGGATGTTGGTTTTAATAGCCGGGGTAGTATCTCTTTCTACAGGAATTAAGCCTATTGTGATTATTCAAATTGCCCAAATATCTAATGGGTTATTATTACCCATCATAGTTGTCTTATTAATAGGTATTGTAAACAAAAAATCGCTCATGGGAAATTATGTCAATTCATTTTGGCAAAATATTTTATGCGGGGTCATAGTACTTTTAATTTTAGTTTTGGCTACAAAAAGTATCTTTGAAGTAATAGGTTTAGTATAGAAAATGCATCTGATAGACATAAATTGTGATTTGGGAGAAGGAGTGTTAAACGAAAGAGAACTATTTCCCTATATCAGTTCTTGTAATATAGCCTGTGGCGGGCATTTCGGAAATAGTACCAGTATGAGGGATACGGCTTTGTTGGCTAAAGAGTACAAGGTAAGAATTGGAGCCCATCCATCTTATCCTGACCCCGAAAATTTTGGAAGAAAAAGTATGTCAATTAGTCCAAGGGATTTGCAAAACACGCTGACTGAACAAATTCAAAGCTTACTTAAAGTTTTAATGGAATTAGGTTTAGACCTACATCATATAAAAGCCCACGGGGCACTTTACAATGATATTGTTAAAGACCCGACGATTGCTGAAATTTATTTAAATACTTTAAAGGAATACAAAAAGGAACTAATCCTATTCCTGCCTGCAAATTCTTCTGTATTGAAGAAGGCTAGAAAAATAGGTTTTAACTGTTGGTCTGAAGGTTTTGGTGATAGACGGTATAATTCTAAATCATTACTGGTTTCTAGAAATTTTCCTAAGGCTACTATATCAAATCCAAAAATGGTGACCCGGCAGATTCTTGAGATGGTTGCACAAGGGAAAATAACAACCATAGAAGGACAGCAAATTAAAATTGCTGCGGAAACCATATGCATTCATGGGGATGGTCCTAACGCATTCCAAATATTAGTGTATCTTTCGACAGAATTGGCAAATCATAATATTTATATTAAAAAGTGAAGCAGAATTCTTTAATCATCAAGCCATTTGGCAAAAATGCAATTTTGATTCAATGGCCTTTAAAGGTTTCCGAAGATATTCTTTATGATATTCTAGCTTTTATTGAAAGCTTTAAAAATACTTTTCCCGAAGCAGAAAAATGGGAGTTGATTCCCGCATACAACTCGCTTACTTTAGTTACACTGTCTAAATCAATAAATTTTTTAAGCGCTAAAGCGGCTATTGAAAAGGTATACACTTCAAGGAATAAAGAGATTAAAATAAAACGGTATTTGTGGAAATTACCTGTTTGTTATGATTTAGAATTTGGTATTGATTTGGAAGAATCTGCAGAGGCGTTAGGATTGGATATAAAGGATCTAGTGGCTAAACATACAAATAGACCCTACACGGTTTATGGTATTGGATTTTTACCTGGCTTCATGTATCTAGGAGGGCTTCCGAAAGAATTAGAGATCAACAGACGTTCTTCACCAAGGGCAAAGGTTCTTAAGGGTTCTGTGGGATTGGCAGCTCAACAAACAGGAGTATACCCACAAGATTCCCCCGGCGGCTGGAATATTATTGGAAATTGTCCTATTCCCATTTTTAATCCGAATAAGGAGGAACCATGTTTTGTAAACGTGGGAGACAGAATAGAGTTTTATTCTATATCGAGGGCAGCCTATGATTTGCATAAAATAGAAGCAGAAGTCGGAATTTTTAAACCGGAAAAAGTAGCATTAAATGATTAAAGTAATTCGATCTGGTTTTTTTACAACCATACAGGATTCTGGTAGATTTGATCTTAGACATAAGGGCGTTCCCATAAGTGGTGCTATGGATTTGTATTCTGCAGCGATTGCAAACTCAATGTTAGACAATCACAAAAAGTACGCGGTAATGGAGATCACCATGACTGGTCCCAAACTGCAATTCTCGGTGGCTACCTATTTCTGTATATCAGGAGCAGAAATGTCTCCATCTCTGAATACAAAGCCAATAAATAACTATGAAGTCCTCAAAGCTAACAAGGGGGATATATTGAGTTTTGGTAAGCTAACCAGTGGCTTTAGAACATATTTAGCAGTAAAGGATGGATTTAATACAGAGATTAAACTAGGGAGTAGATCTTTTTTTAAACCAATTACTCCTCTCAATTGTGTTATAGATGGAATGGAAATTGATATTTCCGAATGTAAATCCTATACCCCTAAAATATTGGAAATGAAATCGGAGTCTTTACATCACTTCGATGAGATAAGTGCCTATCCTGGTCCTGAATATGATCTTTTGAATACGAACGCCATTAAAAGCTTATTTTCTAAAAAGTTTACGATAGCAAAAGAGAATAATAGAATGGCCTATCAGTTTGTAGAGCCTCTTATGGAACATAAGCATAAAATGCTCACCTCAGCTACTTTGCCAGGTACGGTGCAACTTACCCCTGCGGGCAAGCTTATTATTTTAATGAGTGACGGCCAAACTACGGGTGGGTATCCCAGGATTTTGCAATTGTCGAAAAGAGCAATTGCTATCTTAGCCCAAAAACGTTCAGGAGATACTATTGCATTTAAAAAGCACCCTTACAGTTTGTAGTAAACCTCTTTAAATGGCACTCTAAATCTAGGTCCGTAGACCCCTTTACTGTCCCTGATTCCACAACCAATTACCATATTAATTTCAGCTCCCCAAGGTAGGTTTAGTATTTTCTTTATTCTTTTTGTATCAGACCCTTCCATGGGACAGGTATCATATCCAATTGCTGCCATAGATATCATAAAGTTTTGGGCCGCAAGGGCAGCACTTTTATGGGCTACAATTCTTAAGTCGGACTGTCTAACCTGCCTATACATTGGCTTGAATAAGCCCATTGTACTAAATATCCCATATTTTACTAGCCCGAGAATGCCAAGGAATTCGGTGTACAAAGAAGGAATCAACTTTTTGTAATAGGAAAGGGCAATTTTTTTCTTTGAATTATCCGTTTCTTCTTTTTTAAATTGATGTTCCAGAAAACTGAGATTGGCTTTGGCACGTTTTCGCCAAAGATCTTTTCTAGTTACTACTACCACAAGTTGTTGGGCTGTTTTTGCCGCTGGTTGATTAAAACAGGCTTTACTAATACTGTCTTTCGTTGTTTTATCTAAAACATGGTAAAACTCCCATAATTGTAAATTACTGCTAGTCGGTGCCAAAACGGCATTTTTAAGACAATCAACAACCTTCTCGTAACTTATTTCCTCATCCGAATTATAAATCCTTACGGATCTTCTATATGCAATTGCTTCTGAAACTGTTTTTTCCATCGAAGATAATTTAGTTGACTACAAAGAAAGGATTACTACGGAATAGAAACAAATTTTAAATACAGCACAAATTTACCCTGTATATTACACAACATTTGGGAGACAACCAACTTATTGAATATGGTATAATAACGAATGTTAAAACATTGTAAATCAGTAATATAAAAGAATATATGATGACTTGAATTTGGACCATTAGCAGTCTAAAAGGAAAGTAACTTTTTTAAAGATTTATCTTTGAGTCATATAGGTATATAGAAGATCTTAATATTTTTAGAATAGTTTAAATGGAATTAAATAAATACAGCAAAAATGTTACTCAAGACCCTACCCAGCCTGCAGCTCAGGCGATGCTTTACGCCTTAGGTCTTACCGAGGAGGATTTGAAAAAGCCTTTTGTTGGAATTGCCAGTACTGGTTATGAAGGAAACCCTTGTAACATGCATCTGAATGACCTGGCTCAAGAAGTAAAGATTGGTGTACAGAATAACGATTTAGTTGGACTTGTATTTAATACCATAGGTGTAAGTGATGGAATATCTATGGGAACCTACGGCATGAGATATTCTTTGCCTTCTAGAGATATAATTGCCGATTCTATGGAAACTGTGGTACAGGCCATGAATTATGATGGAATGGTTACTGTAGTTGGTTGTGATAAGAATATGCCTGGCGCACTTATGGCCATGATAAGGCTAGACAGACCCTCCGTTTTAGTTTACGGAGGCACTATTGCATCTGGCTGTTTTAAAGATAAGAAGTTAGATATTGTTTCTGCTTTTGAAGCTTGGGGCGAGAAAGTGGCAGGTACCCTTGATAACTCTGATTATAAAAGTATAATACAAAATGCTTGTCCCGGGGCAGGTGCCTGTGGTGGCATGTATACTGCCAATACAATGGCATCGGCTATTGAGGCTCTTGGGATGGCCATGCCATATAATTCCTCTAACCCGGCAATAGGAAAAGAAAAACAAAAGGATGCAATTTCATCAGGAGAGGCGATATGGAATTTAATTAATAAGGATATTAAGCCAAGTGATATTATTACAAGAAAATCACTGGAGAACGCGGTCAGGCTAATTACCGTTATGGGTGGTTCAACCAATGCGGTTTTACATTTTCTAGCCATTGCCAAGGCAGCCGAAATAGACTTTGGATTAGACGATTTTCAGAAGATTAGTGATACCACCCCGTTTTTAGCAGATCTTAAGCCTAGTGGTAAATTTTTGATGGAAGATGTACATAGAGTGGGAGGTACTCCTGCAGTCTTAAAATTTATGTTAGAGAATAATATGCTTCATGGGGATTGTCTCACCGTTACCGGCAAAACCATAGCAGAAAATTTAGCTGAAGTACCAAGCTTATTAAAGGGCCAAAAAGTGGTACATCCCTTAGAGAATCCTATCAAAGAGACGGGACACCTGCGCATACTTTATGGCAATTTAGCCGAAGAAGGAGCGGTAGCTAAGATTACAGGAAAAGAAGGACTTTTGTTTAAAGGACCGGCTAAGGTTTTTGATGATGAGTTTAAAGCAAATGAAGGTATCGGTAAAGGTTTAGTAAAAAAAGGAGATGTGGTGGTAATTCGATATGAGGGACCAAAAGGCGGTCCGGGGATGCCGGAGATGTTAAAACCTACAGCGGCAATCATGGGAGCGGGACTTGGAAAAGACGTTGCCCTTATTACTGATGGAAGGTTTTCTGGAGGCACCCATGGATTTGTAGTAGGTCACATTTCACCTGAAGCACAGGACGGTGGTACAATTGCACTTCTCAAAGATGGAGACATGATTACCATTGATGCCGAAAAAAATGAAATTTCAGTAGATTTATCTGAAGTCGAAATAGAAAAAAGAAAAAAAGACTGGGTGCAACCAGCACTCAAAGTAAAGAAAGGGAGTCTTTATAAATACGCTAGAATGGTTTCTTCGGCCTCCTCTGGTTGTGTTACAGATGAATTTTAAAAAAAGCGTTTATAATAAGAGCGGTCCTATGCAAACAGTTAAAGAAAAAAAGACAGCAAAAGCAAATAAGAAATCCATCCGTATTAGCGGGGCGGAAGCAATAATACATTGCCTACTAGCCGAGGGGGTGGACTTAATTTATGGATATCCTGGAGGAGCAATTATGCCAGTATATGATGAATTATACAAATTTCAAGATCGGCTAGAACATATATTAACAAGACACGAACAAGGAGCCACCCATGCTGCACAAGGCTATGCTAGGGTGTCTGGAAGAGTAGGTGTTGCAATGGCCACTTCTGGTCCTGGTGCTACCAATTTGGTTACCGGATTGGCCGATGCCCAAATAGATTCTACTCCAATGGTCTGCATTACCGGGCAGGTTCCCAGACACTTATTAGGGTCCGATGCATTCCAGGAGACCGATATTATTGGGATATCTACCCCCGTAACCAAGTGGAATTATCAGATAACCAAGGCCTCTGAAATACCAGAAATCATGGCAAAGGCTTTCTATATAGCAAGATCTGGTAGACCTGGACCCGTTCTAATAGATATTACAAAGAATGCCCAATTCGAGGAGATAGACTTTGTCTATGAACGATGTAAAAAGGTTCGTAGTTATCAGCCTTGCCCTAAGACAAATCCAGAAGAAATAAAGAATGCAGCGGATTTAATAAATAATGCAAAAAAACCATTTATAGTATACGGGCAGGGGGTTATTTTGGGCCACGCCGAGACACAATTAAAAGAATTCGTTGAGAAATCTGGTATCCCTGCCGCATGGACTATTTTAGGACTGTCAGCAATGGACACCAATCACCCGCTAAATGTAGGTATGGTTGGGATGCATGGTAATTACGGACCTAATATGCTTACCAATGAATGCGATGTTCTTATCGCCATAGGAATGCGATTTGATGATCGGGTAACTGGTAGTCTTGATACTTATGCCAAACAAGCCAAAGTGATTCACTTAGAAATAGACCCAGCAGAGATTAATAAAAATGTTCACGCACATGTTCCCGTATTAGGGGATGCTCGTACTTCACTGGAATTGCTTCTTCCTTTAGTGAAGAAAAATAAACATCAATCTTGGGTAAACAAATTTAAGGAGTACCATGAGATAGAATATGAAACCGTAATAAAAGGCGACTTACATCCCACGAAAGAAGGTTTAACTATGGGGGAGGTAATCGAAGAAATAAATATTGCATCAGATGCCAAAGCGGTGATTGTCACTGATGTTGGGCAGCACCAGATGATTGCTTGTCGTTATGCAAAGTTTAAACAATCAAAGAGTAATATTACTTCTGGAGGTTTAGGAACCATGGGATTTGCTCTTCCAGCGGCAATTGGAGCTAAAATGGGAGCAGAAGAAAGAGAAGTAGTTGCCATAATCGGCGATGGGGGTTACCAAATGACTATTCAGGAATTGGCGACTATTTTCCAGAACAAAACTGCGGTTAAAATAGTAGTATTGAACAATGAACATCTAGGGATGGTTAGACAATGGCAAGAACTCTTTTTTGAAAGTAGGTATGCCTCAACGGTTATGACAAATCCAGATTTTGTAAAAATTGCTGAGGGATATCATATTGAGGCGATGAGAGTAAAAGAGAGAAAAGACTTAAAACAAGCCGTGGCGACTATGATGGCCTCCAAAGATGCCTTCTTTTTAGAGGTATGTGTAGAAAAAGAAGATAATGTCTTCCCAATGATTCCCTCTGGGGCGTCGGTTTCCGATATTCGATTAAAATAGAGAAGAAATGAAAAAAGAATGGTTTACTATCTCAGTATATGCTGAGAATAATGTTGGGTTATTAAATAGAATTTCCGGAATCTTCTTAAAGAGACACATTAATATTGAAAGTCTAAATGTATCCAAGTCGGAAATAGAACATGTTTCCAAGTTTACTATTGTTGTGAATACAACTGAAGACTGGACCAGAAAAATTGTGGCTCAGATAGAAAAACAAATTGAAGTAATCAAGGCATTTTATCATACGGATGATGAAACTATTTATCAGGAATCCGCTTTGTTTAAAATTGCTTCTCATCTTTTGTTTGACGAACCTCAGATTCAAAACATAATTTCCGAGAGCAAATCCAAAATTGTTACGGTATCTCGGGAATACTTCGTTTTAGCCAAAACTGGCAGAAGACATGAGATAGATGAAATGCATGATAAATTAGAACCTTTTGGTATTATGCAATTTGTACGATCTGGGAGAATAACAGTTACTAAATCAGAAATGCCTATAACCGCTATAATTAATGAAGCGTATCAATCTTAAAACAACTAACTAAAATATTTATTTAAAAATGACAAATTATTTTAATACCCTATCCCTAAGAGATCAACTTTTACAATTAGGTAAGTGCCGTTTTATGGAAGCAAGTGAATTTTCGGAAGGCGTTACAGCACTGAAGTCTAAAAAAGTGGTGATTGTTGGATGTGGGGCACAGGGGCTTAACCAAGGCTTAAACATGCGAGACTCTGGTCTTGATATTTCCTATACCCTGCGAGATGGTGCTATACAAAATAAAAGACAGTCCTATATTAATGCAACAGAAAATGGCTTTACGGTTGGAACCTACAAAGAAATGGTGCCACAGGCCGATTTGGTTATAAATTTAACGCCAGATAAGCAACATACTTCCGTAATAAATGCTGTTATGCCTTTGATGAAAGAGGGTGCTACCCTTTCGTATTCACATGGATTTAATATAGTTGAGGAAGGAATGCAGATTCGAAAGGATCTTACGGTAATCATGGTGGCACCTAAGTGTCCTGGCTCAGAGGTAAGGGAAGAATATAAAAGGGGTTTTGGAGTTCCCACCTTAATAGCTGTGCACCCAGACAATGATCCACAAGGGAAAGGACTTGAGCAGGCCAAAGCTTATGCCGTGGCCACAGGAGGAAATAGAGCAGGAGTGCTTGAATCTTCTTTTGTTGCGGAGGTTAAATCTGATCTAATGGGTGAACAAACCATTCTTTGTGGCTTATTACAAACAGGTTCGATACTATGTTTTGATAAAATGATTGAACAGGGTATTGAGCCCGGATATGCTTCTAAGTTAATTCAATACGGCTGGGAAACTGTCACAGAAGGTCTAAAATATGGCGGAATTACTAACATGATGGACAGACTTTCTAATCCTGCAAAAATTAAAGCCTTTGAAATGTCAGAAGAATTAAAAGACATTATGAGACCACTTTTTCATAAGCATATGGATGATATTATGAGTGGGCATTTTTCAAAAACAATGATGGAAGATTGGGCTAATGACGATAAAAATTTGTTGAGCTGGAGAGCGGAAACAGGTGAAACTGCTTTTGAGAAAACACCTGCAGGGAACGATACAATTTCGGAACAGGACTATTATGATAACGGCGTTCTAATGGTGGCATTTGTAAGAGCAGGGGTGGAGCTAGCCTTCGAGTCTATGACAGAGTCTGGTATAATAGGAGAATCGGCATACTATGAATCTCTACATGAGACACCCTTAATTGCCAATACCATTGCCAGAAAGAAGCTTTTTGAAATGAATAGAGTTATTTCAGATACTGCCGAATATGGCTGTTATCTTTTTGATCATGCGTGTAAACCTCTATTGACCGATTTTATGAAAGGAATCACGGTCGATGTTATTGGAAAGACTTATGGCGAAGGGGAGGATACCGGAGTAGATAATGCTAAACTGATTGCAGTTAATAAAGCTCTAAGAACACATCCGGTGGAAGTTATAGGAGATAGACTAAGAGAGTCTATGACTGCGATGAAACCAATAGTTTAATTGGAATGCCTCTAAATGGAGGTTTTTAAAAGACATATAATGGAAACTACCGCATATAGAATTCCTGATCATTTTAAGATAAGTGCACCGCTAATTCAGAAAGAGTACCTTATTAATGGTGAGCTTCTAGAATGGAATGGCCCAACCGCTGATGTAATATCTACCATTAGTAGTACACAAGAATATTCTCCAACACTGGTTGGTAAAGTCCCTGATATGGCAGAAAAAGAAGCTCTAATGGCTTTGGATGCTGCTGTTGATGCCTACGACAAGGGTCAGGGGGTTTGGCCAACTATGAAGGTTAGCGATCGTATAGAGTGTATGGAGAAGTTCGTTAGAATAATGGAAACCAGGAAAGATGAAGTGGTTAAATTATTGATGTGGGAGATTGGTAAATCCTTAAATGACTCTATTAAGGAATTCGATAGAACTATTGAATATATATACGATACTATTGAAGATTACAAAAACCTGGATCGTGATTCCGCTAAGTTTGAAAAAAATGGTGGGGTTTACGCCCATATTAGAAGGGGTCCTTTAGGAGTTGTACTATGTCTGGGGCCATATAATTATCCTTTAAATGAAACATTTTGCTTGTTGATTCCCGCTATTATTATGGGTAATACAGCTGTTTTTAAACCAGCTAAACAGGGTGTTTTATTGATAAGTCCGCTAATAGAAGCGTTTAAAGAGAGCTTTCCAAAAGGCGTTGTTAATATTGTTTTTGGCAGGGGTAGGGCCATAGCAGGTCCTATAATGAAGACCGGAAAAATAGATGTTTTAGCTCTTATTGGTAATAGTCTATCCGCCAATGCACTTCAAAATCAGCATCCTAAAAGTAACCGACTACGTTTGGTGCTAGGTCTTGAAGCAAAAAATCCAGCTATTGTACTTCCGGATGCAGATTTAGACTTGGCTATAGCTGAATGTATTACAGGCGCACTTTCATTTAACGGTCAACGCTGTACAGCGTTAAAAGTTATTTATGTTCATTCAGATGTGGTGGACGTTTTTAATTCCAAATTTGCTGCGGCAGTAGATGCTCTTAAATATGGTAATCCCTGGGATGAAGGAGTAAGCCTTACGCCATTGCCAGAGCCGGGTAAGCCAGCGTACATAAAAGAGCTTATTGATGACGCATTAGAAAAGGGGGCAGAAATATTGAATCCAAAAGGAGGAGAGAAGAGTGAGAACTATATTTGGCCAGCCGTTTTATATCCGGTTCAAAAAAACATGAGAATTTATGAAGAAGAGCAGTTTGGACCAGTAGTACCCGTACTTTCTTTCGATGATATTCAAGAGCCCTTAGATGATATGGCTGCATCTAATTACGGACAACAGGTTAGCCTTTTTGGCAGTGATGTATACACGCTTGCACCACTGATTGATACATTAGCTAATTTGGTGTGTAGAGTTAATTTAAACAGTTCTTGCCAGAGAGGTCCCGATGTTTATCCATTTACAGGACGTAAAGATTCGGCAGTGGCCACCTTAAGTGTGCACGATGCCTTAAGATCTTTTTCAATTAGAACCTTTGTAGCATCTAAGGATACCAATCTGAATAAGGAGATACTGGAAAAACTATTAGAAACAAAACTTTCAAATTTTATCAGCACAGATTATCTATTGTGATAATAAAAATTAATAAATGTAAAAAGCCAGAGAAGTTCCGTTTCGCTTCTCTGGCTTTTTTTTGGTAATAAATTATAGTTTATATCTTAGAAGCAAGCCAATCGCCAACTTCACTAGTCTTATAGGCTTTTCTACCCTCGGCTAAATCTTCTGTTACAATACCTTCTGCCAAAGAATCGTTTACCACTTTTCTAATTTCTTCTGCTTCTTTTGTTAAATTAAAATCTTCAAAAAGCATGGCTGCGGACAAGACTGTAGCCAGAGGATTTGCTATGTCTTTCCCGGCTGCCTGTGGATAGGAGCCATGTATTGGTTCGTACAAAGCAATTTTTTCACCCAAGGAGGCCGAGGGCATTAATCCCATAGAGCCAGAAATCACGGACGCCTCGTCCGTTAAGATGTCTCCAAATAAATTCTCCGTAATAAGTACGTCGTAGTCATTGGGCCACTGTACTAACCGCATAGCGACAGCATCCACAAACTCATAAGAAACCGTTACCTCTGGATAATCCTTTTCCATGGCCTGAACTGTTTCTCGCCATAAGCGGGAGGATTCCAGTACATTTGCCTTATCTACACAGCATAGTTTTTTTGAACGTTTTAAGGCCATCTCAAAGCCTTTTTTAGCCAAACGTTGTATTTCTGCTCTTGTATAGGTACAGGTGTCATAGGCTGTGTTACCATTGTCTTCTCTTCCTCTCTTTCCAAAGTATATGCCACCAGTTAGTTCTCTGAGAAATACTAAGTCGGTACCCTCTATGCGTTCTCTTTTTAAGGGGGACTTGTCAATTAAAGAAGGAAAGGTAAAGGTAGGTCTTACGTTTGCAAATAAACCTAGTTTTTGTCTCATGCGCAAGAGACCTTGTTCTGGTCTCACTTTGGCAGAGGGATCATTGTCAAATTTAGGATGTCCGATAGCCCCAAACAATACTGCATCCGAGGAGGCGCATATGTCGTGTGTTTCATCTGGATATGGATCGCCAACTGCATCAATGGCTGTAGCACCGGTTAATGCAGGTTTCCAATTAATCTGATGGTCATATTTTTTTGCAATAGCATCACAAACTTTTACTGCTTGTTCTATTACTTCAGGTCCTATCCCGTCTCCGGATAAAAGGGCAATGTCTAATTTCATTTAAGTTACGTATTTACTATTTATGGATAGTTTGTTTTATATAATATTGAGCATTTTTTCTGTCGCCTTAATGGCAGACACGGTTTGATCCGAATCTAAGCCTCTGGTAATAAACTCTCTGTCCTGATCTTGCCAGGTGATGATAGTTTCGCATAAGGCATCAGAATTACTGCCTGGAGGGATCCGAACGGCGTAGTCTGTTAAATTTGGCAATTCTATTTTTCTCTTTTTATAAACTTTTCGCAGAGCGTTCATAAAACCATCAAATTGTCCATCCCCCTGGGCATTTTCCTCAAATGATTCATCGTTTATCGTCACGGAGATTGTAGTGGATGGCTTAAGACCTTTTGAATGTGTAAGGACATAAGAATCTATTATTACTTGATTTTTATAAGCTTCACTATCTAGTACATCCGAAATAATAAAGGGTAAATCCTCTTTGGTTACCTTCTCCTTTTTATCTCCTAGCTCAATAATTCGTTGTGTAACTTTTTTCAACTCCTCATTATTAAGACTAAGTCCTAATTCTTGAAGATTTTTTTGAATATTCGCTTTTCCAGAGGTTTTTCCCAGGGCATACTTTCGTTTTCTGCCAAATCTTTCCGGAAGTAAATCATTAAAGTATAAGTTCTTTTTATTGTCTCCATCAGCATGTATGCCAGCAGTTTGTGTAAAAACATTATCCCCTACAATAGGTTTGTTTGCAGGGATACTAAAGCCGGTGAAGTTAGAAACTAATTTACTGACCTTGTACAAGGAAGATTCCCTTACATTTATTTCAATTTCTGGTAGGAAGTCGTTGATTACCGCAACTACACTTGCCAAGGGAGCATTACCAGCTCTTTCACCCATCCCATTAACCGTTAAATGAAGGCCATGACATCCTGCGTTTATAGCTTCCATGACATTTGCAACACTAAGGTCATAGTCGTTATGTCCATGAAAGTCAAAGTGGAGTTTAGGATACTTTTTTACGATTTTGTCTATAAAACTAAAAGTTTCTTTGTGTGTAAGAATACCTAAAGTGTCGGGCAATAAGACTCTCTCAATTGGCTGCGTGGCTAAAAAATCTAGATATTCGAAGACGTATGCACTAGAATTTCGCATACCATTACTCCAGTCTTCTAGATAAACGTTTGTCTTAATACCTTGTTCTTTTGCCTTCTGTAAAATTTCGGCAATATCGCTGAAATGCTCCTGCGGAGTTTTTTTAAGTTGGAAGGTGAGATGATTTAGAGAGCCTTTGGTTAATAAGTTTTGAACTACCGCTCCGGAATTCTTCATCCATTCTAAGGAAAGGCCGCCATCTACAAAAGTCAGCACTTCAATTTTTTCTAAGTGCCCTGCATCTTTGGCCCAGTCTGTAATTTGAACTACAGAATTGAATTCTCCATCCGAAACACGTGCCGAGGCAATTTCTATCCTATCTACCTTAAGATCTTCGATCAAAAGTCTTGCAAGGGTAAGTTTTTCAGACGCGGTAAAGGATACTCCGGAGGTCTGTTCCCCATCCCGAAGTGTGGTATCCATTATTTCAATCTTCTTTTTAGTCATGGCTTGTCAAAAAACGCTCCATTTAGTATGGAACTTTAAAGAGGAGTTTTAAGTGCATATTCCTCAATTTCGTCTTTCATATTCAACAGATAATCAATATCGTCAAAACCATTGAGAAGATTTTCTTTTTTGTAATCGTTGATCTCGAAATTAGTATTTGCGCCACTTGCCAAAATAGTAAAACGCTGATTTTTCAGGTCTACTTCAAATTCCGTATTGGGATCTGCTTCGATAGCTTCAAAAATTTCATTTAAAAATTCTGCACTAACCTGCACAGGTAGTACACCAATATTCAAGCAATTTCCTCTAAAAATATCAGCAAAAAAACTACTAACCACACAGCGAAAACCGTAATCATATATCGCCCATGCAGCATGCTCCCTTGACGAACCCGAACCAAAATTCTTACCGCCAACTAAAATTTTACCTCTGTAAATAGGGTTATTAAGAACAAATTGTTCTTTCGGGCTATTGTCTGGATTATATCGCCAATCTCTAAAGAGGTTATCTCCAAAGCCTTTTCTTTCCGTGGCTTTTAGAAAGCGGGCAGGGATTATTTGGTCTGTATCTACATTTTCAATTGGTAGAGGTACTGCTGTACTTTTTAGGACTTTAAATTTATCGTAAGCCATTTTTATTGTTTCTTTTAAATAAGGTTATACCGATTCTTCAACCATTAATTCTCTAGGATCTGTAACCTTCCCAGTAACGGCAGCGGCAGCTGCTACAAGCGGACTGGCCAATAAGGTCCTTGAGCCGGGACCCTGTCTTCCTTCAAAGTTTCTATTGGAAGTACTCACTGCATATTTTCCTGCTGGAATTTTATCATCATTCATAGCCAAACAAGCGCTACAACCAGGTTCTCTTAGTTCAAATCCGGCTTGATGAATAATATCTAAAAGGCCTTCTTCTCGAATTGCTTCTTCTACTTTATGGGATCCTGGTACCAACCAAGCTGTAACATGTTCTGCTTTTTTTCTCCCTTTAATGATGCTTGTAAAAGCTCTAAAATCTTCAATTCGACCATTGGTGCAACTTCCCAAGAATACAAAATCAATGCTTTTTCCAAGCATATTATCTCCTTCCTGGAAATTCATATAATCCAGAGATTTTTTGTAAGTGGCAACACCTCCCTCTAGAGAGCCCGAACTTGGTATTCCTCCAGAGATACCCATACCCATTCCAGGATTCGTTCCATAGGTAATCATGGGTTCTATATCATTTCCATTAAAGCGAATTTCTTTATCAAAGACGGCACCTACATCGGTACTCAGAGTATTCCAGTATTCCATCGCCTTATCCCATGCCTCACCTTTGGGTGTAAACTCTCTGTCTTTAATGTAGTTGTAGGTCTTCTCATCTGGTGCAATCATTCCGCCACGAGCGCCCATCTCAATACTCAAATTACAAACAGTCATTCTTCCTTCCATAGACATCTCTTTAAAAATGTCTCCAGCATATTCAACAAAGTATCCTGTGGCACCAGAAGTGCTGAGTTGTGAGATTATATATAAGGCCACATCTTTTGGTGTTACAGCCTTATTTAAGCTGCCATCTATCTGAATTTTCATTTTCTTTGGCTTGGGCTGCATTATGCATTGTGTGGCCAAAACCATTTCTACCTCTGATGTTCCAATGCCAAATGCAATTGCTCCGAAGGCACCGTGGGTAGAGGTATGGGAGTCGCCACAAACAATGGTAGCTCCTGGAACGGTGATACCATTCTCCGGACCAATTACGTGTACAATTCCATTTTTTTCATGTCCCAAGCCCCAATATGGTATATTGTTCTCTATCGCATTATGCTCTAAAGCTCTCAATTGATTTGCCGATAATGGATCCTGAACAGGTAAATGTTGGTTTATGGTTGGCGTATTGTGGTCTGCCGTGGCAAAAGTCCTGTTTGGATATAAGACTTTACTAGCCCGATTTTTTAAGCCTAAAAAGGCCACTGGACTTGTTACTTCGTGCACTAAATGCCGGTCAATAAAAAGTACATCGGGTCCCTTATCAATACTTCTGATAACATGTGAGTCCCAGACTTTATCAAATAGTGTTTTTTTCATAAATCAATTATTAAGAAAATAAGCTTAATGTTCGACTAACAAATGTATGAAGGTAGTTAAAATGATCATTTTCCTGAGGCCCAAAATTACGATGTCCAATTTCATATAATGTGTGTTAAAGCACTGAAAAACAATTGTATAGATAAATTATTAGGCCCTAAATGATTATGTTGACTTGTATGATTTAAACCTTCAATTTAGTAATGCTTTTTTATTTGTATTCTCTGGGATGTTTAATTGCTTTAACATTATAATAGCATCTTTAACAGAAGTATAACAACTGTCCACTTTTACTACCCTTATATTTAAACCACTAACACCTAATATTCAACATTAAAAAACAGTATGATGAACAACAATTATTTTAATGGAGGACTACTCCTAAGCGTATTTATGCTTTTGTTTAGTATTCCTTCCAATTCACAACTAAACATGCCTAGAGGCAGTCAACAGGCAAAAGTTCTGCAAACAATTGGAATTACGGATATTTCTATTTCTTATTCCAGGCCATCTGTAAGAGAACGCGAAATATGGGGAAATTTGGTTCCTTATGGTATGAATAATCTTGGATTTGGTACAGCCCAAGAATCTCCCTGGAGAGCAGGAGCTGATGAAAATACGGTAATAGAATTTACAGATGATGTCTCCATAGAAGGGGAACCTCTGGCAAAAGGAAATTATGGACTTCATATGGTGATTATGGAGGATAATACCGCTGAGATTATTTTTTCTAAGGATTATGAAGCTTGGGGAAGTTACTTCTATGATCCAGCACAGGATGCACTTCGCGTAAAGGTAAATACAAATGAGATTCCACATACAGAAGAACTTACTTATGTATTCTCTGAGATAAAACCAACTTCATCCAAAATATCCCTATTATGGGGCGAAAAAGAGATTCCATTCACCGTAGAGGTGAATGTGACGGCTATTGTAATGGACGACTTGAAGAAAAAACTACAAAACTCTCCTGGTTTTACAAGGCAATCGTGGGAGCGAGCTGCGAACTTCGCATTAAATAATGGAGGAGACTTGGAAACAGCAGAGGCTTGGATTGATGCAGCCATTGAGGGACAGTTTTTCAGTCAAAAGACCTTTAATAATCTTAGCATAAAATCCAGAATATTGGAAAAACAAGGAAATTTAGCTGAGGCAAATGCTACCATGGATGAAGCTCTGGGGATGGCGACGGTATTAGAAACGCATGCTTACGGCCGACAGTTGATTGCTCAAGGAAAAAAAGAAAAGGCATTAGAGATTTTTAAGATGAATGCAAAAAATCATAAAGGGCAATGGCCGGTAGACTATGGTCTTGCCAGAGGTTATTCGGCTAATAATGATTATTCAAAAGCCCTTAAACATCTTGCAATTGCTCAGGAAAGAGCTCCCGATCAAATAAATAAAGATGCCATTGTGAGAAATATGGCATTACTGCAAGAAGGAAAGGATATTAATTAAAACGACTCAGTAGAAAAGAAAAAGAGCCGGATATTCTTCTTCGGCTCTTAACTAATATAATTCCAAATATCTTTTTTTTGAAGAAATTGCTGAAAGGCTATTTTAATATTTTGATTCGAAGAATTTTCTAGTTTTGGATCTTCTTTTAATAATTGTTTTGCACAGAATCGGGCTCGTTGAAGCAAGGTATTGTCTTTAACAATATCGGCAATTCTCAAATTTAGAATACCACTTTGTTGCGTACCCATAAGATCTCCAGGCCCCCTTAGTTTTAGGTCTACTTCGGCGATCTCAAACCCATCGTTAGTACGTGTCATAGTCTCAAGTCTTGTCTTGGCTTCAGAAGACAATTTATGACCGGCCATTAATATGCAATAACTCTGTTCCGCACCTCTACCAACTCTTCCTCTTAGTTGGTGCAACTGGGTAAGGCCAAACCTCTCCGCACTCTCAATAATCATTACAGATGCGTTGGGCACGTTTACACCCACTTCAATGACCGTTGTGGCTACCATAATCTGTGTTTTTCCTTGTACAAACCTGTCCATCTCATAGTCCTTATCTGCGGCTTTCATCTTTCCATGTACAATAGATATTTGATAGTTTGGCAATGGAAAATCCCTTATCAGACTTTCATAACCATCCATAAGGTCTTTGTAATCTAAAGCTTCAGATTCTTTAATTAGGGGGTAAACAATATATACTTGTCTTCCTTTTCTGATTTCATCTCGAATGAATTGAAAGACCTTTAATCGATTTTTATCAGACCTAAGTACCGTTTTAACAGATTTTCTTCCCGGAGGTAGTTCATCAATTACGGAGATATCAAGATCTCCGTATAGACTCATTGCCAAGGTTCTGGGAATTGGGGTGGCTGTCATTACCAGAACATGAGGTGGAATAGCATTTTTATGCCAAAGTTTGGCTCTTTGTGCTACACCAAACCTGTGCTGCTCGTCAATTATTGCCAATCCAAGACTTTTGAACCTAACTTTCTCTTCCAAAACAGCATGTGTCCCTATAAGTAAGTTTAAAGTCCCATCTTCTAAAGCGCCATGTATTCGTTTTCGGTCTTTTTGCTTTGTTGATCCCGTCAGGATTTCAATATTTACCGGAAGTTGTCCAAGTAATTCTTTTATCCCACTAAAATGCTGGTTGGCAAGGATTTCTGTAGGCGCCATAAGACAAGCTTGGAAGTTGTTATCGATGGCAAGTAGAATGGCCATTAGCGCTACAACAGTTTTTCCAGAGCCTACGTCGCCCTGAAGAAGTCTATTCATTTGAGCATTACTTCCGAGATCCGATCTAATTTCCTTTACTACTTTTTTTTGTGCAGAAGTCAGGTCGAAGGGTAGATTGTTTGTGTAAAAATTATTAAAAAGAGTTCCAACTTTTGGAAATCCATGCCCTTTTATTTTACGTTTTCTCGCAAGTTTATTGGAAAGAAGTAATAATTGTAAGTAAAACAATTCCTCAAATTTTAATCGAAACTGTGCCCTGTTTAGATATTCTATGTTTTTGGGAAAATGAATGTGGAACATGGCTTTTGATTTGCTTAAAAGTTTTAGCTGTTCTAGAAGATTATCGGAAAGTGTTTCTCTAAAAGAGCCCGGCATTTCTGTAAAAAGCTGCTTCATCCATTTTCCAACTACTCTATTTGATATTCCTTTGGCAACTAATTTTTCAGTGGATGGATATATAGGTTGCAAGGCTACTTTTATCCCTTTTTGATGCTCGCTTAGTAGTTCCATTTCTGGATGAGGCATAGAAAAAACACCATTAAACCAGTTAACACGGCCAAAAATAACATAGGCGGTGTTAAGCTTTATATTCTCCTTGATCCAACGTTGTCCTCTAAACCAAACCAATTCCATTTGCCCGGTAGTATCCTCAAATCTGGCAACTAATCTACTTCCCCTTTTTTGCTCAATTGTTCTAAGATGTACTATTTTACCAACTAATTGTATTTCAGCATTTCCCTTTAGAAGCTCTTGAATGGTATAGTATTTCGTTTTATCTATATACCTGTGAGGGAAATGGTGAAGCAGGTCGCGATAACTCTGTATGTTAAGCTCGGATTGTAGTATACTGGCTCTATTAGGTCCTACGCCTTTTAAATAGCTTATTGGAGTTTGCAAATAGCTTCCGTTCATAAAACGAAAATAGTAGTTCGCGCATACAACTGCAATACAGTAAAATGCTAAATTTGAATTATTCAATTACGAATACCTTTTATGAGACCCCTTATATATCTTTTTATATCTTTTTTTAGCTGTGTTATATTTTGTCAGAAGCAATCAAATATTGATTTTGTTCAAGCGGATATTTCAATTACTATAGACACCCTCTCGTATAAAATAAATGGCTCTGTGAAATACCGTTTGCTAGTTAAACAGGATAGCGATTCTCTTTTCCTGAACGCGGTAGATATGAAGTATACTTCCCTTCTTTTGAATGGAAAAAAAATTCCTTTTAAAGAAGAACACAATAAGCTTATTATATGGAATAAGTTTAAGAAAAATAAAAAGTATTCCATCGCTATTGAATATGAAGTGATTCCCAAAAACGCAGTATATTTTATTGGTTGGGAAGGAACAAAGGCTAAAAATCAGATATGGACTCAAGGACAGGGTAAGGAAAATAGTCATTGGGTACCATCTATAGATGACATGTCAGACAAGGTTCTATTTAACTTAGAAGTCACCTTTAATTCTGATTATGAGGTTATTGCAAGTGGCAAGCTGTTAAAAACAAAGACAAAAAATGGACGTAAGAGATGGAAATTTAGTATGCTATCACCAATGAGTAGTTATTTGCTGGCCTTTGTTATTGGGAACTATAATAAAAGCGAACTAAGCAGTAAATCTGGCATTCCTATAATCCTTTATAGCTATCCTGAGGATAGTCTGAAGATAGAGCCAACTTATAGATATTCGGAAGAGATATTTAATTTTATGGTAAAGGAAATCGGTGTGCCTTTTCCATGGAAGGTATACAAGCAGGTTCCAGTGCGAGATTTTCTTTACGCAGGGATGGAAAACACTACAGCTACAATCTTTGCAGATACTTATGTAATCGATTCTATTTCTTTTTTAGATCGAAATTATGTCAATGTAAATGCGCATGAGTTGGCACATCAGTGGTTTGGTAATATGGTTACTGAAAAGGATGCTAGTCATCATTGGCTACATGAAGGTTTCGCAACCTACTACGCCTTATTAGCCGAAAAACATCTATTTGGGGAGGATTATTTTTATTGGAAACTTTATGATACTGCATTACAACTACATAATTTAAGTTTGGAGGCCAAGGGAGAGGCTCTTACAAATCCCTTAGCGAGTAGTATAACATTTTACGAGAAGGGGGCATGGGCACTTTTTATCTTATCAAATAAGCTGGGAGAGGAAGTTTTCAAGCTAGGAATGCAGACCTATCTGCACCGATATGGTTATCAGACAGTCACAGTGACCAACTTTTTAGAAATACTAGAGGAAGTTTCTAACACCTCATTAAGGGACTTTAAAGAAGAATGGTTAGTAGGTACGGTATTTCCTTATGACCAAGCTATAAAATTACTTAGGGACCAATCAGAGGATATTAATGATTATTTAGATTTAGAACGTTTGCTTATCACAGAAAGCGAAAAAAACCAAGAAGTAATTCAGCCATGGTGGAAAAGCGCATCTGAAACACAGAAGGAGAGGGTATTATTAAAATATCGAAAATCCATAGATATACCCTTCCTAATAAATGTTTTTGAAGAAAATAATCTCCTAGTCCGCAGGGCGCTGTCTGTTTCTAAAGATCGAGTTCCCCAGGAATTGAGGACTTATTTTGAATCCCTCCTGAATGATAAGAGTTATGTTACCCAAGAAAATGCACTTTATAGACTTTGGATTTCCTTTCCAGAATACCGCAAATCATATCTTGATAAGACCAAAGAGACCTATGGCCTGCCAAATTATAGTCTTAGGCTGCTTTGGCTTTCTTTGGCGCTCATAACCAAAGATTATGCTTCAGATGCGGATTTACAGAACTTTGCCAGTGAGTTGTTTGGGTATACTTCCCCTCAATATGCCTACGAAATCAGGCAAAATGCCTTTGGCATGATTATAAGTCTTTTTCCTTTACGGGATAATAATTTGATAGATCTAATGGAAGCTGCCGACCATCATTTTTGGCGATTTAGAAACTATGCTAGAAAACTTTTAAACGATCTGTTAGCGGACGAGAATGAAAAGGAACGTATCTTAGAAATATTAAAGGATACTAATAATTCTAATTTGCGCTATATTAAAACTAAAGTTAAAACTAAATGAGAGCCTTAGTTATTTCTGGGGGGGGAAGTAAAGGAGCATTTGCCGGAGGGGTAGCCCAATACCTAATGGAGGAATTAAAATACAAATATGACCTCTTTCTAGGGACTTCTACCGGAAGCTTGCTTATTTCACACTTAGCTCTGGGCGAAATTGAAAAAATAAAACAGGTTTATACTTCGGTAGATCAGCACAGTATTTTTAGCAACTGTCCCTTTATTATTCAGAAAAAACATGGAATGGATACCATTGGTATAAACCATTGGAATGTTTTAAAGAATTTTTATAATGGCAGTCTAACTTTTGGAGAAAGTCACAATCTTTTGACACTAATTAGAGAAACTTTAAGCCTTGAAGAGTTTCGAGTATTAAAAAACGATTTTAAGGATATAGTGGTTACCGTCTCCAATCTTTCATTAAACACGGTAGAATACAAGTCTATAAAGGACTTTGGATACGATGACTTTTGTGAATGGATCTGGATTTCTTGCAATTATACACCATTTATGACTCTTGTGCGAAAAGATGGTTGCGAGTATGCCGACGGTGGACTTGGAAGCATGGTACCCATTGAAGAAGCCATAAAAAGAGGTGCAACTGTAGTAGATGCTATTGTTTTACAGACAGAAATTACTCATCTGAATAGACTTCCTTCTAAAAACCCTTTTGCATTATTAACTTCCATGTTTGCTTTTATGCTCGACAGAATTGAAAGACAAAATATTAGAATTGGCAAATTTGTAGCAAACAACCACGATGCCATCATTAATTTTTATTACACTCCAGTAGTACTTACTACTAATTCTTTAATTTTTGATAAAGATAAGATGACGAAATGGTGGGATTCTGGCTTTGCTTTTGCGCAGTCTAAAAACCAACAACTAAGCGCAATAGATCCAGAACATGAAACTTAGATCTTTTTTATTTACCAGAGTTCCCCTATTTCCTTTTTAACATAGGCCAAGGCAGTTGCCGAAGGGGACTGTTTATCCATAGTAGCATTTAGAATGTCTTCTCTTAATTTGTCAGCGTTGTCCGATTCGCTCATTCCGGCCTTACGTATAGATTGTATTGTAGCATTCTTTGCAGCCTTAATTATATTCCAGCATTCATCAGTCATATATATTTGCTGCGAAAGATTGTGATCAAATTCTTTTTCAATGGTTCTGGTAAGTAATTGCTCATAGTCGTTTTTGTTAGTAGATTTGGGAGCCACTCTAACTACCAAACTGGGAATAGCAATTCTCTCTAAAAATAGTGCCATTCTCTCATAGGCCTGAAGTCTAATTGGGAGTGTATTTTTCTGTGAATCTTTATGCAAGAGAAACCTTCTCCTTCCTTCTTCGTTGCGGGTATGAAGTCTAAAAAAATAAAAAGCAACAGCGCCTGTAACTACTGCTGGTAAAAGAAAAGCAAAGAGTTGAAATATTCCGTCTCCAGTCATTTTTGAAGTAATTTAGTTTGGTTATGCACTTACAACGATGAATTGCAAAAAAAATTATTCTCCAACTACGGCTAGGCCCTATTCAAATACATTGTTGGCCTATTTCTTCATATTTTGCCTTAATTGGAGATAAAAAGAATTAAAATCCGGATGGATTTTAAACCTAATTGTATTTGAAGGGTTGGTAGTTCTGGTTAGAATCATTCTATCGGACGGAATAGCATGCGTTTCTCCAAAGGCGGTAATAAGAGAACCACTTTGTGCTAAAACACTGGCATAACTACTTGTTTCGGCTGTCTGATTTTCAATGCTCATTATCATCTGCGGATTAGACTTTAGGACAGATGCGATTTTAGCAATTGTCTCGTCTGCATTACCCTTTAGTTTTGTGGTATTTCCATTGCCATCAAAAAGAGAGCTGTATGGCATAATAACCGTAATAGCTCCTTTTTCTACACCGATGTTTGCCGATTCTCCCAAGGTTTGTTTAAAATTGGTCAGCACTATTAACGAAATAGAATCATTGCTGGTCAAAGATTCATTAATGAATTTTAATTCTTCCTCTTTTTTTCTAAGGGTTTCCATTACCCCACTTAAATTATCCAACTTCTGATTAGACTGCTCTGTAAAATTGTTTAGATTGGTCAAGAGAGTAGCATTATTCGCCTGAACTTCTGCTAGCTGAGATTCATAAGAAGCGGCTTGGGCCTCACTGACCTTTGCATTCTTTTTTGCTTCTACTAATTCGGTTTTGGTGGCTTCCAACTCGGACTGCAGATTATTTACTTCTGCCATTAAATCTTTCTTACTTTGGGCCGTTAGACCTAAGCCTGTAAGGGCCAGAATACAGGCTACAAATATTCGTTTATTCATGAGTTACATGGATTTTTAAATTAGTCTCAATTCTCTAAGTGGAAATACAGCCCACAAAAATAATCTATTTTAGGTAGCCGAGGTATTTTTTAACTTGTTCCAATCATTAATTGTTGTTTAAATAGTCCATAGTTAACTCCGTAAGAGCCTTAACTCCTAACAGAAGGCCACTGTCGTCTATTTTAAAATCAGGGGTATGGTGAGGAAAAGCCTCTGTATTCCCTGGAGTCATTCCTCCAAGAAAAAAGAAGAATCCGGGTACTTCTCTCTGAAAATAAGAAAAATCCTCTGCCCCGGTAATTGCATTCTGTGTTAGAACATTTTCCTTTCCCGCAATTCTTTCCAGGGTAGGAATCATTTCAGCAACCAATGCGGGATCATTATACGTAATATCAGTAGAGTTTTCAATTACAATGGTAGCTTCTCCATTATATGCTTTTGCAATATCCCTTACCATTTCTGTCATTCTTAAATTCACCTTTTTTTGCATATCGTAATCCAGAGTTCGGATGGTACCGATCATTTCGGCGCTTTCTGGAATGATATTGGAACGAACTCCGGCTTGAATTTTACCCACAGAGATAACAACAGCTTCCTTGGTAAGGGTGACTTCTCTGCTAACAATAGACTGCAATCCGTCAATTATTTTCGCGCTTATATATATAGGATCAACTCCTGACCACGGCTGTGAACCATGGGTTTGTTTTCCACTTACGTTTATCACAAAGCGTTGTGCTGCTGCCATAGCACCACCCGACTTATATCGGATAACCCCAACAGGCGTAGCTGAATTTATGTGCAAACCAAAAATAACATCAACATCCGGATTTTTTAAGACCCCCTCTTTTACCATTAACAAGGCTCCGCCTTCTTCTCCAGGTGGCGGACCTTCTTCTGCCGGTTGGAAAATAAACTTTACCGTACCCCTTATCTTATTTTTATTTTTGGACATGATCTCTGCTACACCCATCAAAATAGCTGTATGGGTGTCATGACCACAGGCGTGCATAACCCCTACTTTTTTTCCTAGAAATTCTGAGGTAACCTGCGATTTAAATTCTAGATCATTACGTTCCGTGACAGGCAGGGCGTCAATATCTGCTCTTAAGGCAACTACCTTTCCCGGTTTACTTCCCTTAATAATTCCTACAACTCCTGTATGAGCAACTCCCGTTTGAACCTCGATTCCCAAAGACTTCAGATGTGCACTAATTTTTTCTGCTGTCTGAAATTCTCTATTCGACAATTCTGGATTCTTGTGGATCTCTCTCCTCCAGGTTATGACTTTTTCTTCCATAGAATTATATATTTCTTCGGACAAGACTTGTTGAGAAAACAAGGTGGTTACTGAGAGCAGTAAAATGATAAATACATGCTTTTGCATAGGTAATATATTAGAATTTAATTAGACGATAGCCTTGGTTTTGAAGCAGAATAAGTGCCGTCATAGCGGAAAGCGCAAGCTGGGTGCCCTCTATGGTTTCCGTTATGGGTATTTCCCTAGAAAGGGATGATTGCCCACAAAAAATAACAGAAACATTTGCCTTTAGTAGACCTTCTATTAATTGCTGATTGGGATTGTCAACACTGTATTTTGTTTCATAAAACTTACTATCTAAAAGATCTTTAGAAGCCATATTATGCACCACCAAAGCAACTTTAAGGTTTTCTAAAGGAACCCCTGCCTGTGTATGCATATTTAGGAAACGAGCAGCGGTTTCTATACTTCGGTTTAATTCTTTAGGCGAATCCGGACTATTCATTATGTCGAAGACCACTTTATAAACTGTATTCTTTTGTGTAGTAAAATCTGGATTCTGTACCGACCATACTGTCCCATAATCTTTGAGGATAGGTCCGGATTTTTTTTCTTGAGCCTGTATTGTAAGACAAAAAAGCAAAAG
Source organism: Eudoraea chungangensis (assembly GCF_029360665.1). Taxonomy (GTDB): domain Bacteria; phylum Bacteroidota; class Bacteroidia; order Flavobacteriales; family Flavobacteriaceae; genus Eudoraea; species Eudoraea chungangensis. Next base: position 435,624 of record NZ_JARDUB010000006.1, on the reverse strand, counting down.
AAATAAAAGTCCGATAAGATATGTCTTGTTAGTCACCATAAGCTATATTTTCTAAATATATTCAAAATGCAATGAAATCTAAACCTTTCCTATGAATTATTAAGTCACCATTTTTTCCTCAAAGGAAATATGGCTAAATTCACAGCATAAATTAAATGATGTTTTGAGCAATTTTATTGATGAATTAAATGAAGCCCAGAGGGGACCTGTTTTACAGAAGGAAGGGGCTTTAATGGTAATTGCGGGGGCGGGTTCTGGTAAGACCAGAGTACTAACCTATAGAATTGCCCATTTAATGAGTCAGGGGGTAGATCCGTTTAATATTCTTGCTCTGACATTTACGAATAAGGCGGCAAGGGAGATGAAGAAGAGGATAGCCACTATTGTTGGGGGTTCGGAAGCAAAGAATCTCTGGATGGGGACGTTTCATTCTGTTTTTGCCCGCCTATTAAGATTCGATGGTAATAAATTAGGCTATCCTAGTAATTTTACTATATACGACACCCAGGATTCTCAACGTCTGATCTCCTCAATTATTAAAGAAATGGGATTAGATAAGGATGTGTATAAATACAAGCAGGTTCAAAATAGAATCTCGTCCTATAAGAATAGTCTTATCACCGTCCGGGCGTATTTCCAGAACCCGGAGTTAATGGAAGCAGATGCCATGGCAAAGCGTCCTAGACTTGGGGAGATTTACCAAAACTATGTAGACCGTTGCTTTAAGGCAGGAGCTATGGATTTTGATGATTTACTACTTCGTACTAATGAGCTTTTGAATAGATTTCCGGAGGTGTTGATGAAATATCAAGAACGTTTTAAGTATATACTTGTAGATGAGTATCAGGATACAAATCACTCCCAATATTTAATAGTAAAGGCATTGGCCGATAGATATCAGAACATCTGTGTGGTTGGAGACGACGCGCAAAGTATTTACTCTTTTAGAGGGGCAAATATTTCAAATATTCTGAATTTTCAAAGAGACTATGATGATGTAAGTGTCTACAGATTGGAACAGAATTATCGATCAACTAAAAATATTGTGAATGCTGCGAATACCATTATTGCACATAATAAAAATCAACTTGAGAAAGTAGTCTGGACAGATAATGACGAAGGTTCCCCAATCAGAATACATAGGAGCCCAACTGATGCCGAAGAGGGCCGCTATGTAGCGGGTTCTATTTTTGAGCATAAGATGCAAGAGCAATTGCCAAACGGAGATTTTGCGGTATTATATAGAACCAATTCTCAGTCTAGGGCTATTGAAGATGGTTTGCGCAAAAGAGATATTCCCTATAGAATATATGGGGGCTTATCTTTTTATCAAAGAAAAGAGATTAAAGATGTATTGTCGTATTTGCGATTGATCATAAATTCAAATGACGAAGAAGCTTTAAAAAGAGTTATTAATTTTCCGACAAGAGGAATTGGACAAACCACTATAGACAGGTTAACCGTTGCAGCCAATCAGTACAACAAGTCTATTTTTGAGATCATGGAACACCTATCCCAAATGGATCTTAAAATTAATTCAGGGACAAAACGCAAGTTAGAAGACTTTGTAATTATGATCAAAAGTTTTCAGATTATGAATGAAAGCACAGATGCTTTTACTATTGCTGAACACGTTGCAAAAAAAACAGGCTTATTATTAGAATTTAAGAAGGACGGTACTCCGGAAGGAATTGCCCGAATGGAAAATATTGAAGAACTTCTAAACGGTATCAAAGACTTTGTGGAAGGACAGAAAGAATTGGCAGAGGCTAAAGGTGATTTAACAGAGTTTCTTGAAGACGTAGCCCTTGCTACAGACTTGGACAAAGATACTGGCGATGAAGACAGAGTAGCATTGATGACTATTCATTTGGCGAAAGGTTTGGAATTTCCTTATGTATATGTAGTGGGGATGGAAGAAGATTTGTTTCCTTCTGCTATGAGTATGAATACACGAAGTGAATTGGAAGAAGAAAGAAGACTTTTTTATGTAGCGCTGACAAGAGCAGAAAAGCAAGCTTATTTAACCTATACTCAGAACAGGTATAGATGGGGTAAGTTAATTGATGCAGAGCCTAGTAGGTTTTTAGAAGAAATAGATGAAAAATATGTGGAAAACCTCACCCCAGTAGATAGCTATAGATTTAAGCCTTTGGTTAGTTCAGATATTTTTGGGGAGGTGGATAAATCTAAGTTTCGACAGGTAAAACCAACTAATTCTACGCCACCAAATTCTATTTCTCCCAATGCCAGTCAGCTTCGGAAATTAAGAAAGTTAAAACCACAACTGGCAAATCCCACCGAAAACACTAAAGAGCAACTCAATTTAGCAGAGGGTACCTTGGTTAATCATACGAGGTTTGGCAGAGGCAAAGTGCTTAAAGTTGAGGGCGTGGGGAATGATAAAAAAGCAGAGATAAGATTTGAAAAAGGAGATATAAAAAAGCTTTTATTACGTTTTGCTCGTTTAGAAGTGATTAACTAAAAAAATGCTTTAAAAGATGAAAATAAGAAATAAGACAGTCTCTTGTTTTAAAGAGTGGAGTACATTTATTTTTTTTGGTATTTTGACTAGCTGCTCTAGTTCTAATTCTCAAGAAGTTTTTGAAGAAATACAAGAGGAAGTGGAAGAGGAGGTGCTTTTAGATGTTTATGCCGAGGATTATTGGGACAACGCAGAATTGGTATGGGCTGATGAATTTGACGGAACGGAAATACTTAATGAAAACTGGACTTTTGAAACTGGTTCTCACGGTTGGGGTAATAATGAATTGCAGGATTATGTTGTAAACGATAATATTGAAGTAAGTAATGGGACTTTAAAAATTATCGCTAAAAAGAAGGAAGGTTTTGCAGATGGAGCACGTTATACCTCAACACGTCTTAATTCCGTTAAACAATTTCGTTACGGCCGCATGGAATTCAAGGCTAAAATGCCTGAAGATAAAGGAAATGGAATTTGGCCTGCTTTATGGATGCTTGGGTATGATATACACACCGTAGGATGGCCGGCATGTGGAGAAATAGACATTATGGAATATGTTAGTTTTGAGCCCAATCAGACCCATTTTTCAATACACAGTACAGCCAATAATCACAAGAATGGAACACAAATAACCTCTGGTCCTGTACCCCTGGAATCTATTGAAGAAGAATTTCATATATATGGCCTTCTATGGACGGATAAGTATATTAAGTTTTACATCGATGATATTAATAATATTCAACTGAATTTTCAAAGACCGGCTAACTCCAATTATGATAATTGGCCATTTTCAAAACCATTTTATTTCTTAATGAATATCGCAGTAGGGGGCGATTGGGGAGGTATTTATGGTGTAGATGATACCATCTTTCCTGCAACAATGGAAGTAGACTATGTTAGAGTGTATCAGGTTAAATAAAGATATTTACAGGATCCATGAGTCAGTTTATAAAATTATATCCGGAAAACCCCAACCCTAAGGAAATAGCCAAGGTAGTAACGGTATTACAAAAAGGCGGACTAATAATATACCCTACCGATACCGTTTATGGTCTTGGGTGTGATATTACCAATACAAAGGCCATGGAAAGAATTGCCAGGATAAAGGGAATAAAATTGGAAAAAGCAAATTGGTCTTTTGTCTGTGCGGATTTAAGTAACCTATCGGACTATGCAAGGCAAATAGATACGCCTACTTTTAAGATACTAAAAAGGGCTTTGCCCGGGCCATATACGTTTATTTTGACGGGAAGTAATAAGCTGCCCAAAATCTTTAAGAAAAAGAAAACGGTGGGCATTCGTATCCCCGATAATACTATTACTCATGCAATCGTTGCCGGTTTAGGAAATCCAATTGTTTCTACTTCCATAAGAGACGAAGATGAATTATTAGAATATACAACAGATCCAGAATTAATTTACGAGAAATGGAAAAGCATAGTAGATCTGGTAATTGATGGGGGTTATGGTGGTAATTTGGCTTCTACGGTAATAGATCTTTCCGATGACTTACCAAAAATTTTGAGGGAAGGTAAGGGATCTCTTGATATTATATAAAAAAACCGCGGCATTTGCCGCGGTTTTTAATAAGACTAAGATGAATTTTTAGTCGTTTATAGCTGGATCTTTCATACCCTCTTCAATCATACTATAAAATTGATCAATTTTAGGTAATACTACGATTCTGGTCCTTCTATTTTTAGCTTTATCCGTTTGTGAGATTGGAACAAATTCCGCTCTTCCTGCAGCAGTCATACGCTTTGGATCAACATTATAATCGTTTTGTAGTATACGAACAACTGAAGTTGCACGCTTAACACTTAAATCCCAGTTATCTAAAAGAGCACCATTTTTTCTATAAGGCACATCATCTGTATGACCTTCAACCATAAATTCGAAGTCGGGCTTATTATTAACTACCTGAGCAACTTTACCTAAAACTTCTTTAGCTCTGGCTGTTACGTTGTAACTTCCACTTCTAAATAACAATTTGTCAGAAATGGATACAAATACCACGCCCTTTTCTACACTGATTTCAATGTCTTCATCATCTAAATTACCCAGTACACCTTTAAGACTTTGAACTAAAGCAAGATTTACAGAATCTCTTCTAGTAATAGCATTTTGCAATTTACGGATTGTGAGATCTTTTTCTTGTAAACTCTCAAGGGACTTTTCTAAATTCTCAGCACCTTTGGTAGTCAAAGTAGTGAGATTCCCCATATTGTTGATTAACTCCTGATTGTTTGCTTTTAAAAATGCATTCTGATCTTGTAAAGTTTGAAGCTTCGCAGAAGCTGTGGCGCTTTCTTCAAGACAATTGTTAAGTTTAACCGTAGCAGAATTCAGTAGATCTTGTGTTTCCTTTTGCTTACTTTCTAGATCTGCATATTTCTTCTGGGAGACACAAGAAGATAACAAAACGGCCATCCCTAAAAAACCAAAAATAACTTTTTTCATAATAGATGTTTATATAATTTAATTGTTTGTTTATTTAATACCCTAGTACATAGATTAAATGTAAAATTAGAACATTTGGTTTCCTAAGATTTATCAAAATTAGTTAATCTTTTACTAAAATGTTAAAATACTTTATTTGATTTACGAAATAAGACCATATAATGGACGTCGTAATGTAATAGGAAGTGACAAAACTCCGTTTTTCCCGCTTCTTCAGCATTTTTTTTATTTGCCTATAATAACTTAAATGCGCCCTGATTATAGCGAAACAGTGTTCAGGTTTAGCCATTAAAACAAATCTAATTGCCGCAATGCCATCAAGAATTAGGCGCAAGAAAATTATGATAAAAGCTTTTCTTCTTGGCAAGTTCTTGGTGATGGAAAATAAAGAATTTCTAAAATTTAAATACGTTTTTTTAGGATTCATGTTGCTCAGTGTAGATCCTCCAAGATGGTATACCTTGGAATTTCCAACATAGTATACACCATATCCTTTATTATGTGCCCTCCAACAGAGGTCAACCTCTTCCTGATGGGCAAAGTAGTCTTCATCGAACCCTTCTAAATCAAAAAACACCTCACTTTTAATAAACATACAAGCACCAGTTGCCCAAAAAATCTCTTGGGTATTATCATACTGTCCCTGGTCCTTTTCTACAGTCTGAAAAATTCTTCCCCGACAAAAAGGATAGCCCAATTTATCTAAGAATCCTCCTGCTGCACCAGCGTATTCAAAATGATCTTTTTTTAACAGGTCGAGTATTTTCGGCTGTATTATTGCTGCCTTTGGAAGCTCAATAAAGGCTTTTTTAATTGGCTCTAGCCATCCCGTTGAGACTTCAACATCTGAGTTTAGTAAACAAAAGATATCTGCCTTAATATGAGCGAGTGCGTCGTTGTAACCTTTAGCAAAACCGCCATTCTCGGCATTGCGTATAATCTTTACCGATGGATGATTTTTTTGGACAAAACTTATGGAGCCATCTGTAGAGGCATTATCTGCAACATATACTTCAGCTTCAGGGGAAAAGCCTATTACAGAAGGTAAATAGCGCTCTAAAAGCGCTTCACCATTCCAATTAAGTATTACAATTGCTATCTTCAAAACGCTTGCAAATTAACGGCTAAAATCAGGAATTTGCCTTAAAAAAGTATATTTTTCTTTTTCGTAGTCCATAAGACAATAAAAGTGCTCCATACCATTGGTAACCATTAAATACTCTGCCTTAATTTTTAGGTTATATCGTGCAATTTGGTCAAATGTAGCCTGGGTTATTTTTACACTTGGTGCCTTACATTCTACTAGGATTTTTATGCTTCCGTCAGAATTATAGACCAAAATATCGGCTCTTTTTTTAAGGTCATTTAGGAGAATCATCTTTTCTACTCCAATTAAAGAAACCGGATACTGCTTGTTTGCCGTGAGATAGCGAATCGTATTTTGTCTAACCCACTCTTCAGGCTGCAGGGATACAAACTTTTTGCGAATAATATCAAAAATCTGCCTTGAATTTTCGCTATTTTTGATTCGAAACTGATAGGTAGGAAAGTTAAGCGCCAGCATTTAGCAAAGTTGATAATTTTTTTTGGATGGACGAAGTAAAACAAATTGTTAGTGATATTCGGAATAAGATATTTAGACCGGTTTATTTTTTGATGGGCGAGGAGACCTATTATATCGATAAAATATCCGAATATATTGCAACTAATGTCCTTAGTGAAGAGGAAAAGGCTTTTAATCAAATGCTACTCTATGGAAAGGAAACTAGTATTGAGCAAATTGTCTCGAATGCCAAGCGCTATCCTATGATGTCAGAGAAACAGGTCTTAATTATAAAAGAGGCGCAGCATCTATCCAGGACTATAGAGCAATTATCAGACTATGTGGAGAATCCTCAAGAATCTACGGTATTGGTAATTTGCTTTAAATATAAAACCATAGATAGACGGAAAAAACTTTATAAAACTCTTAGTAAACATAATGGCCTAATATTTAATAGTAAGAAACTCTATGAAAATCAGGTTTCGGAATGGATTCGACTGACGTTGAAGGGTAGGGGATATGCCATCTCGCATAAGGCGGCTATACTGTTAGTAGAATACTTAGGAACAGACTTGAGCAAGATTAATAAAGAGTTAGAGAAGTTAGAGTTTATTCTGCCAAAAAATATTCAGATAAATCCCGATCATATTGAGCAACATATTGGTATCAGCAAAGACTACAACAATTTTGAATTAAAAAAAGCAATAGGGGAGAAGGATGTTTTAAAGGCAACTAAAATCATTAAATATTTTTCCGAGAACCCAAAGGACAATCCTTTTGTAATTACCCTAGCACTGTTGCAAAATTTTTTCTCACAACTACTACAATATCACGGTTTAACTGACCATAGTCCAAAAAATGTTGCCTCCACTTTACGAATAAACCCTTATTTTGTTAGTGAGTTTCAGGTGGCGGCCAGAAATTATCCAATGAAAAGTGTTAGTTCTATTATAGGGACTTTAAGAGAAATGGACCTTAAGGGCAAAGGAGTCGGAACTACTGCAATGTCTCATGCCGATTTATTAAAAGAATTGCTGGTCAGAATTATCTGAATCTTATTTGCGGTCTAAGCTAAATTTCCCTGGGCCAATCAGTGCAATAGCCAAAAAGCAAACCAAATACACCAGAGCCATTTCTTTTCTTTTAAAGCCATCCGTTTGATGTACAATAAAGGCGGCCACAGACATGGTAATAATGACTGGTATACTGGCCCATCGGGTTCTGTATCCTACAATGATTAAAATAGGACAAACTACTTCCGCAATAATGGCTAAAAATAGACTTGGTGCCTCCCCAATCCCAAGTGGATTGCCAAAGCTAAAATCGCCATTGAGCGTTTTTTGTAATTTCGGTATCCCGTGAGTAAGCATAAACATAGACGGAAAAACACGAAGGATTAATTTTCCAATATCGCTTTGCAATGTATTCTTCATATACTATAAGATTTGAATTTCAAATATACTTTTTTATTTTTCTCTTTTTGTTTGCATTATTGCATCTAAACTGTTTACTAACAAAGTAGCATCTGTTTTAGAGAAAGACAGAGGGGGTTTAATTTTTAAGACATTATTATGAGGACCATCGGTACTTGTAAGTATATGTTTTTCCTTTAGGCCTTCTTTTATGAACTTTGCTAATTCTGTGTTAGGACCCCCTTTATCTGTGATAAATTCTATCCCAAGAAAAAGACCCAAACCCCTTACCTCATAAATTTCAGGATATTTTTTGCTTAAGCACAAGAGAGCATTTATTAAAAAACTGCCCACCTCTTTTGCATGCTTTTGTAAACCTTCTTTTTCTATAATATTCAAAACAGAAAGCCCAATGGCACAGGAAACCGGATTTCCACCAAAAGAGCTAAAAAATTCGGGACCGCTTTCAAAAGTTTTTGAAATTTCACTTGTTGTAACCACAGCTCCAATCGGATGGCCGTTTCCCATAGGTTTGCCAAGAATTACGATGTCTGGGATTATATCGTGTTGTTGGAAGCCCCAAAAAGAGTCTCCTAACCTACCAAATCCAACCTGTACCTCATCACTTATACAAACCCCTCCACACGCCCTGATGAAAGTATAAATTTCTTCCAAATAGCCCGGAGGGAGAGGTACTTGCCCTCCACATCCCATTACGGGTTCAGCAATAAAGGCCGCTATTTCTTCTTTTGTTTCTTCTAGTTGCCTTATTGCTTGTTTGGCCAAATAAGAACCATTGATTTTAATTTTCTCTTCTGCAGACTCCTTTATTTTAGGCATAGGGACTGTTGCCACCTTCGTATTGCTTAAATCATTTTTGTTGTTTTTAAATTTATAATGGCTAATAGCAATTCCCATGGAGGTATTTCCATGATATCCATGTTCTATGCCTACGACACCTTCCTTTTTGGTATGCCATCTCGCGAGTCTAATAGCTAGGTCACTGGCGGCACTACCAGAATTTACAAAGAAGACCTTATTTAGCTCCTGAGGAAATTTGGCAAGAAGTCTTTCAGAATACGTCGTTAATTCTGGATATAAATATCGTGTATTCGTGTTTAATCGCCCCAAAGAAAAGTTCGCCGCGGCTATTAAATCCGGATGGGAATGACCAACGAGCATAATATTATTATAAGCATCAAGATAGGTGTCTCCTTGCCTGCTGTACATATATTGAAATGCCGATTGGTACATTTCAATTGGTTCAGAATAACTTAGAGACAAGCTTTCACTTAAGTGTTTTTTCCGTTTTAAACGCAAATCAGTTACCGAATCAATTGAAATTGGGGCTAGATAACAGGCTTTTGCAAATTCCTCTTCCGCCTTAAGAGGGTTTATCGTAAGCCACTTTTTAAGGAGTTTCCAAGCACCTTCCTCACTAATAGTGACGTAGGAAGAATTTGATCTTTCCCTTTTTGTATAAGCTGAGTTACAAACACTTGTACAAAGTCTGGCTGCTATGAGATAGTATAGAACTTTAATTTCAAGAGGCTCTAAAGCTATTTCATTATTATAGGCCTGTAACAAGGGCAGAGCTTTTTTTATCGGATTATCCGAGTTCATCATTATATAGGTAAGTGCCACGGCCAGCTCGTTTATAAGCCAAGTATAGCACATATCCCCAAAATCTATTATACCGCTAGTCTCATTTCCATGAACCAATACGTTATAGTCGTTAGCATCGTTGTGGATAATACTACACCTTAAATGGTAGTAATGAGGTCTTATATTTAGCTCATATTGAAGAAAAAAATAATTTACTAAACTTCTATCTTTCGGGTCTGAAATGTAATGGACAAAATCTTTATTTTTTGAAAAATGACGTAAATCCCAAACTGTCTCAATTCCCTTAATAATTTGGTTTTCTAGCTTCCTTAAGGTTAGATTTATCTGTCCAAGAAATGTTCCAAAACTGCCAAGAAGTTCTGAACTCTGATTTACTTCGGCCAAAAGCGACCCCTCCACATAGGAAAGTAATCTATAAATAAAGGCTCCTTCTATTACCAGCTCATCCCTAGTATGACTATAAATTACTTTTGGAAAATCATATGCCTTAAGACTTTCCAGTTTTTTAAGAACAGCATTTTCCGCTTCTAGGATGCTCACTAAATTCTGAGAAAAAGGATATATTTTTAGAACGTAATTCTTGTTTGGGGTAGATATTTTATAATTAAGACTAGAATAGCCCTCCATTTTGTCATGCTTAAAAGATGCGATGGAATAGTGTTTAAGTAAAATTAAAGTAATATCGTTCTCCACTAACTTATTTTGAACTCTAAACTACGCGTAATAAAAGAATACACAAAAGAATGTATAAAAGAATATCCATGAGCTTAGATGGAATATAGAATATAAATTATTGCCAATAATAAAGGTGTCTGTAGATAAGGCTCTTTGCTTCCTTTAATAGCAATATATTGAAGGATCTCTTTAGCGGAGACTTGGATATTCTGCCGGATTGTACTCGTGCATCATCTCGTAGACCTTCTCAAAAATATCTTCTGCATTTGGTTTAGAAAAATAGTCTCCATCCGAGGCATATGCTGGCCTATGTGCTTTAGCTGTCAAAGTTTTAGGCGGGCTATCGAGGTATTCATAAGCGCCCTGTCTTTCCACAATGTCTTGCATTAAGTAAGCAGCACAACCTCCTGGAACATCTTCATCAATTACCAGTAGTTTATTCGTCTTTTTTAGACTCTCTAAAACGGTACAATTTAAATCGAATGGTAAAAGGGATTGTGCGTCAACAACCTCTGCATTGATACCTACTTCTTGTAATTCTTTGCAAACACCAAGTACTATTCTAAGAGTTGAACCATAAGAGACCAAGGTAATATGAGTCCCGGGTTTTACCACTTCCGCTACGCCTATGGGTGTAGATATTTCACTTAAATTATTGGGTCTGGGTTCTTTTAATCTGTACCCATTTAGACTTTCTACTATTAATGCCGGCTCATCACTTTTCATTAAAGTGTTGTAAAAACCGGCAGCTTTCGTCATATTCCTAGGAACTAAGATATATATACCTCGTAAAAAGTGTATTATTCCGCCCATTTGCGAGCCGGAATGCCATATACCCTCTAATCGATGTCCTCTAGTTCTAATAATCAGCGGAGCTTTTTGTTTACCGACGGTTCTATATAATAGGGTTGCCAAATCATCACTTAAAGTTTGTAGACAATATGGTAAATAGTCTAAATATTGAATTTCTGCAATTGGTCTCAGTCCTCTTAGCGCAAGTCCGATTCCTTGACCAATGATGGTAGATTCTCTAATCCCAGTATCTGCTACCCTAAGACTTCCGTATTTTTTTTGTAGTCCCTCCAAGCCTTGGTTAACATCACCTATGGCGCCACTATCTTCCCCAAACACTAGGGCATTGGGATAGTTGCCAAATAACTGATCAAAATTATCTCGAAGGATTACACGACCATCCACCATTTCAGGACTCTCGTCGTAGGTCGGTAAAACAGCCTCTACATTAACTGCTCTATTCTCTAACTCACTATAAAGATGTGTGCTAAACTTATTTTGAGAATCTTCTAAAAACGCATTTATCCAATTTACAAGAGAAGTTTTTTCAGAAGTTTTTTCTCCGATTACATACCTAAGTGCTTTTCTTGATTTTGAGGCCAGATCTTTTTTCAAAGGTTCTTCTATAGCTATCAGATCATTTTTTAATTTGGTTATAAAGGCTCTATTGGGGCTTTTTTTAGCAAGATTATCTAGTAATTGAACTAAGTCTTTTTTAGCAGATTTATGTGGTTTAAGATATTCTAACCACGCTTCTTTTTTGGCCGTTCTTACCTCCTTTTTAATCCTTTGCTCCATTTCACTCAAAGCGGCCTCATCTGCAATTTTATTTTCTAAAATCCATTCTTTGAAACGTTTATTACAGTCATTTAGCGACTCCCATTTTAGTCTTTCTTCACTTTTATATCGTTCATGTGAACCTGATGTGGAGTGCCCCTGTGGTTGTGTTAGCTCAATTACATGGATTAAAATAGGGATATGTTCTTCTCTTGCCAATTCCGAGGCATTCTCATAGGCATGAATTAAGGCTGTGTAATCCCAACCTTTAACCTTAATAATTTCAAAACCTTTGCTGCTATTGTCTCTTTGAAAGCCTTTTAAAATCTCAGAGATATCTTCTTTTGTAGTTTGATATTTTGCCGGTACCGATATTCCAAACTCATCATCCCAAATACTAATCACCATGGGAACCTGTAATACACCTGCTGCATTAACTGTTTCAAAAAAATGACCCTCACTGGTACTTGCATTGCCGATGGTACCCCAAGCAACCTCATTACCGTCAATAGAAAAGCCACTACTATTTGTTTCTTTTACTTTTCTGTAAATCTTTGAAGCTTGTGCCAATCCAAGAAGTCTGGGCATTTGTCCTGCAGTAGGAGATATATCAGCACTACTATTTTTTTGCGCAGTTAGATCCCGCCAGGAACCATCTTCGTTTATGCTATAAGTCCCAAAATGCCCTCCCATTTGCCTACCTGCACTCATGGGCTCTTTTTTTATATCTGTGGTGGCGTAAAGACCGTGGAAAAATTCTTTTGGACTAAGAAGGTCTATAGCCATCATAAACGTCTGATCTCTATAATAACCACTTCTAAAATCACCATTTCTAAATGATCTGGCCATGGCCAACTGCGGCAGTTCTTTTCCATCCCCAAAGATCCCAAATTTTGCCTTTCCCGTCAGAACTTCTCGTCTTCCCAATAAACTGCATTCCCTACTTGTTACCGCAATTTCATAGTCTTTGAGTATTTGATCTCTGAAGTCCTCAAAAGAAATGTCATCACTTGTCTTAGGTTTTACGTCCATTCGGGTTCTGTTTGGCACAAAAATAGCAAAACACCTTGGTTTTTGCAATCAAAAAATCGGCTTTCTAGGTAACGAAAACACAATATTTTATCAAAATATGGCAGTAATTTTAAAAATATTCTAATAAATAACAAATTTATTAAGAATAGTGTAAAATTATTAGAACCATTTCCTTGTAAAAAGACCCAATAAGGTTTTAGGACTTAAAGTAACGATAAACCTGATTTTTTCACCATAATTGGGCTGTGCAATTTCCCATCCATTGTTTGAGTAGACAGGAAAATACAATTCAAAGTAATCGGTAAGAAGATTTAGCCTTATCCCAGAATCATATACAAAGCGAGAACTTTCTCCTTTATTTTTAATAAAACCAATATCTCCATAAGCCTCTATCCACTTCCAGATGTTTACACTTCCATTGGTGGTTATCATCCAGTCATTGGCAAATGGATTTTGAAGTTTTGATTTAAAACCTCCTTCTGCAATAATAATTTGTTGACTAAAAAGTCCGGAATCTTCAGACCTCCCTAAATAGTTGTAATCGAATAGATAATCTGTTGGTCTATCCAAGGCAAAACTAAAATAGTCCGAGTTAGTTTCGTTACGCAAAAACTTTCCGGCGAAAAACCTTAAGTTTAATTGGGTGTTATTGTCGAAAAGCTTTCTATACTCTAAATTAAAAGCCACCTTGGAAAAATCTGCTGAATGCTGGGCATCCGCAAACCATGAAAAGTAGTCTATAATTCCATTGTTTGAGTTAATAAAACGGGCATTAAGTACACTATAATCTGGGTCTGTTTCAATATCTAAGCTTGGGTCAATATCTCTAAAAACGTTAACATACCGTAAAAAGAGTGTTTTCCTTTTGTTGCTAATTAAATCTTTTGGTCTCCAGCCAAAGCTAACCGATGGTACTACTGTACTATATCTTGAATTTGTTTCAAAATGAAAAGAAGAACCCCCAATTGAGTAGTTGGTTACAAATAGTTTTTTGTTTTTGTGGTATTGCCTTAAGTTAAGTCTCCCACTACCCACCAAGGTTTTTTCTCGAAAGGCATAAGAGGGTGAAAAATCAAATACAAAGGGTCTTTCTAATAACGTCTTATTCGTAAAGCGCATACCAACACTAAGGCCGTCATAAATATTAAAACCTAAAACAGGCATATAAAAAATCTGGTTGTAGTATGGATCCTCTGCATCCTTTAAAAACTGAAATTTCAACTTTTTATTAGTAAGAAAAAAGCTTTTTAAAGACTTCCAGTTATCTCGCTGATTAAATTCGGGGATCGTCTGATCATAATTCAATACCAGCCGCCTCTCAAAACTCCTGGGAATAATAACGGTTCTCTCTTCCTTTATACCCTCGAACCAATATTTAGATACAACCTCATCTTTGTCCAGGCCAAAAAGGGATATGGGAACATTTACACCGGTCTTATTTTTTAGGGTAACATACAATGAGTCTTCTGTTTTTTCTATTTTCTTAATCTTATAGTCTATTCTGGCATCAGTTGCTACATAGGTGTCAAAGAACCAGCCTATGTTTTTAGGAACATTTTTTTCAACAGTCTTCTTAAAGTCGGCGGTAGTAACGGGCTGTAGTCTGTAATTTGAATAAAACTCTTTGATGCTCTCATCAATATGTTCTATTCCGCCATAATCTGCTAAATAGGCCAAGCCAAGTCCGGCCTTATAGGTATTAGCAATTTTTTGATTGAATTTAATTAGGGAGTCGTTTTGGGTTATTAAGGACTGATCTAAGTTCCTTCGGGCCATCAACATATATAGAAAGGAGTACTGTTCATTAAAATCCATTTGGGCTAAATGAAAGCCCTTAATAAGCCATCCTTTAGAGAGTTTTCCCAGAAGTTTTTGATTAGGATAATAAAGTTCAACAAAGCGAATCATAAGATAATTTACAATGGCATCCTCCACCCATTTTTCCTTTCTTGGATTGAGGAAAATGGTCTCACGCATATAGGCATTCAAAGCAGTTTTAAGGAATTTCATTTCGAATTGAAACTTCCTTTCATAGGGCCGAATAAAAGATGGTAACTGGTTTAAACCGTACAATGGATTCTTCATAAAATCTACATTGCTCACCAAAAGCTGCTCATAAGGGTAGTCTCCTAAATAATCATGTATAAATTTGGTGATTTTATTGATTGAAATACCCTGTGATAATTCGTCATATTTAACTGCCTGAATATCCGTTACAACAATTAATTCTTCCGTAACATGTTTATTAAACTTCTTATTTTTATTTAAGATGATATCACAGCTTTTTCTATTAATACCTTCTAGACTTGCTTCTAATTTTCCCGGCAACTTAGAAATACTAATCTCATGGAAATTTGTTCCTAGAAAGAGCGAATCGGGATATGTAAAAGTTATTCTTGTATTTGTATTACCCGTATATAAATCTTCAAGATTTTTGTTGGAATATAATTCCCAGGTATCCTCGTAAACCGCAGGAGTCATATACCAGTCTTTTAGATAGTAACCCCCATTATTATTATAACCGTAAGGCGTATATCTATTGGGAGGCAGCTTTACGGTATAGGTCATGAAGAACTGCGCAGTTTCTCCAGGAGCTAGTGCTTTGTTTAATACTACTCGAACCAGATCTTTCCCTTCGGTTCTTTGCCATGAAATGGCTCTGTATTCGTTATCGACAACGCTAAAGATTTGGGTTTTACCTCTGTCCCTATCTTTGGCTAGATGAAGACTTTTTTTAAACTCTTCACCAAAGCGCTCGGCTAGAGCGGTATTTTTGTCCGAATATGCATTAGCCCAATCATTAAAATATATCTCGGTGAGTGTATCTTTAGAGGTATTTAAGTAAGCAAATTCTTGTTGAATGTTTAAATCCTTTGTCTCTTCCTCTAGACTTACTTTAAGGGAATTAACATGCTGTGAAAAGACAGGACCTATATTCAAAAAAAGAAATAGGGGAATCCATGAAGTATATAGCCACCGTTTGTTTACCATGAAATACTCTAAAAATTAGGACTTAAAGTATGGCTTTTGTAAAAAGAGTCTATGATGCTAACTACTTCATCTTCCGTATCTACAACCGTAATTAGGTCCATGTCTTCCGGACTGATATTACCTTCATTGAGCATGGTAGTTTTAATCCAATCCAAAAGGCCAGTCCAAAAGGATGTGCCTACAAGAATTATTGGAAACCGTCCTATTTT
The DNA here is from genome assembly GCF_029360665.1 of Eudoraea chungangensis. Classification (GTDB taxonomy): domain Bacteria; phylum Bacteroidota; class Bacteroidia; order Flavobacteriales; family Flavobacteriaceae; genus Eudoraea; species Eudoraea chungangensis. The sequence goes on along the minus strand of NZ_JARDUB010000006.1, from coordinate 419,622 downwards.
ATTAGTTTGAATTAGGGTAATCGCTTCAAATAGTTCATCAAGAGTTCCAAAACCACCAGGTAAAACAACAAAAGCTTGAGCGTATTTTACAAACATTACTTTTCGTACAAAAAAGTAGTCAAAATCCAAACTCTTATCATCGTCAATATAAGGATTATCGTGCTGTTCAAAAGGAAGATCAATATTTAAACCTACCGAAGTACCCCCGGCTAAATGTGCTCCTCTGTTTCCTGCTTCCATTATTCCCGGACCACCTCCAGTGATTATTCCATAACCAGCCTCTGACACCTTTTTTGCAATACTCACAGTTAATTCATAGTATGGCGCTTTTTCTTTTGTTCTTGCCGAACCAAAAATGGTAACACAGGGACCAATAGCACTCATTTTTTCAAAGCCATTGACAAATTCTCCCATGATCTTGAAAATGGCCCATGAATCATTAATCTTTATTTCATTCCATCCTTTGTGATACTTACCTTTTCTCATTACACGTATAATTTACATTTTTACCCTTTAACTATTCTGCACGCATTGCCAGTACTGGTTTTTTTGCCTCTAATTCCTTCTTAAGATAAATAGCAGTATGACTCTTTTTGTCTTTGGCCACTTCTTCTGGAGTGCCCTGAGCAACTATCATGCCACCTCCTCGGCCACCTTCATAACCAATATCAATAACGAAATCTGCCATCTTAACTACGTCCAAATTATGTTCAATTACTAATACGGTATTGCCTTTATCTACTAGTTTATTCAAAACTTCCATTAATACTCTAATATCTTCAAAATGTAACCCAGTAGTTGGTTCATCTAAAATATAAAAGGTATTTCCGGTATCTCTTTTAGAGAGTTCAGTAGCTAATTTAACCCTTTGCGCCTCTCCGCCAGATAGGGTAGTAGATTGCTGTCCTAAGGAGATATAACCCAAACCAACATCTTTAATGGTAGTTAGCTTTCGATTTATCTTGGGAATATGCTCAAAGAAATCCACCGCCTCATCAATAGTCATTTCCAAAATATCCGCAATAGACTTTCCCTTATACCTTATTTCTAGGGTCTCTCTGTTAAATCTTTTGCCATAACATGTCTCACATTCTACATATACATCCGGCAAAAAATTCATTTCGATAACTCTTAAGCCTCCTCCCTGGCAGGTTTCACACCTACCACCTTTTACATTAAAACTAAATCGGCCTGGTTTATAACCTCTTATCGCAGCTTCTGGGGTTTTAGCAAAAAGTGCACGAATTTCTCCAAAAACTCCAGTATAGGTTGCCGGATTAGATCTCGGAGTTCTTCCTATGGGAGATTGGTTTATATCGATCACTTTATCTATATGTTCCAGACCAGATATTTTTCTGTATGGCATTGGCTTTTTCACTCCATTGAAGTAGTGGGCATTCATTATCGGGTAAAGGGTCTCGTTAATTAGCGTGGATTTACCACTGCCCGAAACACCGGTTACCGCCAACATCTTACCTAACGGTAAAGTAACATCTATATTTTTCAGATTATTTCCCGTACATCCCACAAGTCTTATACTCTTTCCATTCCCCTTTCGTCTTTTAGAAGGTGTAGGAATGGCTTTTTCACCAGTAATATATTGAGCTGTGAGGGTATGTTGATCTATCAATTCTTGTGGAATGCCTTCTGAAATTATTTCACCTCCGTGTTTGCCGGCTTTGGGACCAATATCTATTACGTGGTCTGCATTTTCAATCATATCTCGATCGTGCTCTACAACAATAACAGAATTGCCAATGTCTCTCAAGGCCTGTAATGATTGTATAAGACGGTTGTTATCTCTTTGATGCAATCCAATACTGGGCTCATCCAAAATATACAGAACCCCAACTAATTGCGACCCAATTTGCGTGGCTAATCTTATTCTTTGTGCCTCTCCTCCAGAAAGAGATTTAGAACTTCGCGCTAAGGAAAGGTAGTCTAAACCAACATCCAATAGGAAGTTAAGTCTGGTAGATATCTCCTTATTTATTTCACTAGCTATTTTTAATTGATTCTCGGATAGTTTGGTGGCAAGATTTTGGAAGAAAACAGCTAATTCAGCAATGTCCATTTCGCTTAATTCGGCAATATTTTTATCTGCAATTTTAAAGTAAAGAGACTCTTTTTTAAGCCTGCTACCTTCACAACTTCTACACCTGCGTTTATCCATATAATCTCGAGCCCATCGTTTTAAACTTGTGGAACCAGATTCTTCATACTGATTTTTAATAAAGTTAGCTATCCCTTCATAGTCTATATGGTAGCTTCTTTTAACCCCCAAGGTTTTGGAGTCTACTTCGAATTTTTCGGAACCGCCATTCAGAATTAACTGAATTGCGTCGGAGGACAAATCCTTAATTGGCGTTGTAAGTTCAAAACCATACCTCTTGCCAATAGTATCTAACTGTTTAAACGCCCAGGTATTTTTATATTCCCCCAGAGGAGCAATGCCTCCTGCCTTTATAGAAAGTTTTTTATTAGGAAAAATTTTTGCTTCATTTATTTCATAGACATGTCCTAGTCCATTACAACTGGGACACATTCCTTTTGGAGAATTAAAGGAGAAGGTATTTGGCTCTGGGTTGGGGTAAGAGATACCAGAACTTGGACACATAAGGTCTCTACTAAAATACCTGGGAGTATTCTCTCCTTCTTCTAGAACCATGAGAACATTATTTCCATGATACATACCTGTATTAATGGATTCTGCCAGTCTTTTATCTTGATTTTCCGAGGAATCAATTTTCAGTCGGTCAATGACTATTTCTATATCGTGGGTCTTATATCGGTCTACTTTCATTCCCTTAGTGATATCCCTAATATCACCATCTACCCTGACCTTTACAAACCCTTGCTTTCCTATTTGTTCAATAAGTTCGCGATAGTGGCCCTTTCGAGATTTGATAACCGGCGCCAAAATATTAATCTTCTTATTGGCATAGGCCTCTCTAATTAGAAGTCTAATTTGCTCATCGCTATAGCTGACCATTTTTTCCTCAGTTACATAGCTATATGCTTCTCCGGCTCTGGCAAAAAGTAACCTTAGGAAATCATAAATTTCAGTTATGGTTCCGACTGTTGATCTCGGGGATTTGGAAGTTGTTTTTTGCTCTATGGCTATGACAGGCGATAAGCCATCTATTTTGTCTACATCGGGCCTTTCTAACCCTCCGAGAAACTGCCTGGCGTAGGCAGAAAAAGTCTCAATATATCTTCTTTGGCCTTCTGCATATATGGTATCAAAAGCTAAAGACGACTTTCCACTACCTGAAAGCCCTGTAATCACAACAAGTTTTTCTCGTGGAATAGTAACATCAATATTTTTAAGGTTGTGCACTCTGGCACCTTTTACTTCTATATTTTCTTCGTAGTTAATCATTAAAAAAGGACAAAGTTGCAAAGGTAGGGTTTTGCTAACTAATTTTGAAGCAGCATGTATCCCGAATAGCATAAATTATGTTTTTTAAACCGCCAAAAACAAATTGTCTATATAGAGGATGCCCAATTAAAAAAAAGTTGTCTTAATTAAATGATAATTAATAGAAAATAAAGCCTTTTAAAGTTTGATTAAAGAATTTAGAGGCATGCCGATTGTGTCTGAAACTTCTAGTAAGTACAATTAAACCGCTTCTCGGCCATGTTCATAGGTTAATTGACTAGGGTTTAAGGCATGCGTTTGATATTGCCCGGAAACCAGTGCATTAATGTCTTCATTTTTAAAAAATGAATCCCACTTAAGTTTTTGGGTATTGTCCGTCTGTAAATTGAAAGAAGAATAATTAGAAATGCCCAAGTCCTTTTTATGAAAAGAAACTAATTGAACTCCCTTTTGATGGTAGTATAAGCCATAGTTTCTTTCACTGTCATATAACAACCAATTTTTCTCTTTAAAAGTAGATCTGTAGAATTTAGTTAACAGGGGAAGAATGTTATATTCTGCTTGAAGAACACCGTAAAGGACCCCGTCTTTTGATGCTTGTAGCTTTAAAGAACTTTCTATTCTTCTTTTCTTTTTCTCTACTAATTCGGCCAGATGATAAATTTTGTATACTGAACCCTCTGGAAAATTTGTGCGGTCGTTCTTTTTTAAAACGATTTTTCTTATGTAGTTATAAAGGATAAGAGGCATATCAGCAGCTTCACTGAGAAAAGCAAAATAGATGGTCTTCATCGCTATAGGATTAATTTTATGAACCCCGTACCAGACTTTCTTGGCATATTCTATATTGGTAATTATAATTTGACTATCGCTAAACAACAGGTTTTGCTGAAATTCTTTACAAATAATACCACGAACATCTATTTGCTTATCAAAGGCGATATAAACAGCGGTAAGAAATCCGTTAAAAGTTCCGTCATAAACTAAGTAAATATCTTTTTCCATAGGTATTAAAATAAGGAGAGTTGTGATTTGTTTTCCGTGTGTGCAGTCTGTGACACATTCTTCTTGCTCCCTCTTCGTTTTACTACACCAAAGGGAGAGCGTTTGGTGCTTTTTAATAAGGAGCTATCTCTTAAACCTTCTAGTGCCCATCGTCCAATTTGTTCATGTATGATATGTTCTAACATCCTGGTTAATTTTGTATTATATCCAAAAATATGGAATATATCCTAAATATGGAAATATTCCATAATATATTTTGGAAATATGCCATATTGTGTATCTTTGGGATGTTTAGAACAGGAAGCGTGGTTTTCTGTAGTATAAATAACGCAACACTGAAAATAGTATTCTATCACTTAAATAAGAACTATATGGAAAATGAACTGACCATAAAAAGGTTTACAGAAGTAAGAAGGGACCTAGGCTATACCCAGGCAGACTTTGCTGCTATACTTGGTATTTCAAATACCACTGCAGACATTGAAAGAGGTAGAACAAAACTTTCCGGTAAAATAGTGGTAGAGTTGCTTAAGCAATTCAAAATAAATCCTCTCTGGCTATTCGGTGATAGTAATAATAAATACTTAAACTCCACAGGAAATAGTGTAATCCCTAAAGTGGTTACAGTAGATTCTTCCGATAACGACAATATGGTTCTTGTAAATGCCAAAGCGGCTGCAGGTTATCCACAAAATATTCAAGATACAAGTTGGTATAAACAATTGCCAGCCTTTGATATTCCCATACCAGAATTCCGTAACGCCTCTTATAGAGGTTTCCAGATTGAAGGGGATAGTATGTTGCCTAATTTGCATCCAGGCGAATGGGTATTGGCAAGAGCCGTTGAAAGCTTAGACGAATTAAGTTTAAATAAAATGTATGTAGTTGTTTTACACGACGCAGTCTTAGTTAAGAAAGTAGAAAGACATCCAAATAACGAGAAGTTAATCCTTATTTCCTTAAACGAGATTTATCCTCCTTACGAAATAAAAATAGAGGACATTCAGGAAATCTGGCAGGTGAGTAGCAAAATTACTTTTAGTGTAGATGCAACTACTGAAAAAGGACTTTTAAAACAACTACAAGAGTCTATGGAAGAATTAAAGAATCAATTAAAAACTTCTTAGTAACCAACAGCAGTATCGTCACCCCTTTTATCTGCGCCCCCTTCTAGACTTCCATTGACTAAGACTTTAATCGCATCAACTTTTCCCAAAATAGGCGTGGGGTCTGTATTGATTTTATAGCCGACACTTTTAAGACCATCTTTTAAATCTTCTGAAAACCCCTCTGTTTCAAAAATTATATAATCTGGCTTCCATTGATGATGCAATCGCGGTGCATTAACTGCCTCCTGCATGCTCAGGTCAAATTCATAAACGTTCATAATGGTTTGGGCCACCGCCGTGATTATGGTTGAACCCCCGGGGGAGCCTACCACCATATAGAGTTGGTCATCTTTTTCAACAATGGTGGGGGTCATAGAACTTAACATCCGCTTTCCCGGAGCAATACTATTGGCTTCTGCCCCAGTAAGGCCAAACATATTTGGCGCCCCAGGTTTTGCGCTAAAATCGTCCATTTCATTATTTAGGAAAAAACCTAATTCATCGCAGTAGATTTTAGAACCATAAGCTCCATTTAAAGTGGTGGTGACCGATACCGCATTTCCTTCTTTATCTACTATGCTGTAATGGGTTGTTTCTTGGCTTTCCATTATTTTAATTTGCCCATGCCCGATGTCCGATGAAGAAGTAGCTTTATCGAAACTAAAGTTATCCATTCGGTTTTCAACATACGACTTAGTTAGTAAAACGTCTAATGGAATATCTACAAAATCCGGATCTCCCAAAAAGTAATTTCTATCGGCATATGCCCGTCTGGCTGCCTCTGTAAAGAGTTGTACATATTTCTGCGAATTATGACCATAGTCCGACAGTTTATAGGGTTCCATCATTTTAAACATTTGATACAAAGTAACCCCTCCACTACTAGGTGGGCTCATGGATATCAGCTTTAGATCTTTGTAATTAAAAACTACCGGTTGGCGCCAGGCAGCATTATAGCTTAAAAGGTCTTTTTTTGTAATTATTCCACCTTTATCCTGAATAAAATCCACTAATTTATCTGCTACCGGTCCTTCGTAAAATCCACCAAGACCTTCTTTGGATATCTGTTTTAGAGTTTCTGCCAAGGCCTGATACCTCAATGTATCTCCTTCAATACATTGGTTGTAAAAATGTGTCTGCTCCCCAGTTTCTCTCAAAATTGCTTCTCTGTATTTTTCGAGTCTCAGCGCTTGTTTTTTAGTGACAACAACTCCTGTTTCAGCCAATTCGATAATCGGGGCAATTATCTCCTTAATAGGAAGACTTCCAAATGCCCTGTGCGTCTCAAAAACCCCTGCTATGGTACCAGGAACTCCTATTGATAACCCTCCATAAATACTTTTACCAGGGATGACATTCCCCAGACTGTCTAAGTACATATCTCGCTTAGCTGCAATAGGGGCTTTCTCTCTGTAATCCAGAGCACCTATACTCCCGTCATTTTTTCGGTATACCATAAATCCGCCTCCACCTAAATTCCCTGCAAAAGGATAAGCAACTGCCAGGGCTAATTCTGTGGCTACCATAGCATCGAAAGCATTACCTCCCTGTTTTAGGATTTCTAATCCAATTTTAGATGCTTCTTCTCGCGCAGAAACAACCATAGCATTTTTGCTTACGACTCCGGTTGGTTGTATTTTCTTTTGTCCGCAACTAATAAAAAGGACAAGTGAACCCAGGATAAATACTATTCGCATAATGAAATAAATTTTTGTTTGGAAAAAATAATTAATTCTTCAAAAAAGGAGGTGAATTCAGCCTCAAAATCGGAATAAAACTCTTGTAACTCATTTATAGATAAATTCATTTTACTTCTATTTTTGGTTCTCCTATTCATTCCATCTAACACTCTTGAAATTCCATCTAAGCTTGCATAACTAAGCAACCAATTATCATGAATTAAGTAAGGCATCATTTTTAAGGTGTTTTCGGGTAAAATTTCGGAATTACTTTCCAATACGCCATAAAAATTATCTGCAAAACGCGACAAGCTGGTTTTGGAATATATCTCCCAATTTTTGGCTAAAAAATGATCGTAAAAAATATCTACAATCACTCGGCTATAATGCCCGTATTTTTCATGAAGTCTTTTACTGCTTTTTCTAGGGGTAGGATGGGCATCCGTAAAGGTATCTATATCTCTATGTAATAAAATTCCTTTTTGCACTTTTGGTGGAAGATGATGGTATTTGTTTCCTTTAATACTATCCGCAATAAAGTTTCCGATACTAATTTCATCGTCGTCAAAAGACAAATAGATATGTGCTAAAAAATTCATGCGTAGCGAATATAACTTTCAAATGGGAATTTACCAATATCCTTTCTTGTAGAATCATTTGTACCTGTATATTTGTATCGAAAACAGCTAAAACATGACTTTAATAAAATCTATTTCTGGAATTCGTGGAACTATTGGGGGAGTAACGAATGATAATCTTACTCCATTAGATACGGTGAAATTTGCTGCGGCCTACGGCGTGTGGTTGCAAGAATATGCAAAAAAAGACAAGCTAAAAGTGGTGGTAGGAAGAGATGCCCGCCTATCTGGGGAAATGATTCAGAACTTAGTAATGTCTACCCTGATTGGCCTAGGAATAGAGGTTGTGAATTTAGGTTTGTCAACTACACCAACGGTGGAAATAGCGGTTCCACTGGAAGAGGCAGATGGCGGTATTATATTAACGGCCAGCCATAACCCTAAACAATGGAATGCTCTAAAACTTTTGAATGAGAAAGGGGAGTTTTTAAATGCCAAGGAGGGAGCACTTATTCTTAAAATAGCAGAAGAAGAGAGATTTAATTTTGCTGAAATTGATGATTTGGGAATAATTACCGAGAACGATGCTTACATAGATATTCATATAGATCATGTGTTAAGCCTTCCTCTTATTAATGCGGAAACTGTAAAGAAGGCTAATTTTAAAGTAGTAGTAGATGGTGTTAATTCTACCGGTGGTATAGCTATACCAAAACTACTGGAAGAATTTGGAGTGGAAGTAGTTAAACTTTACTGCGAACCTACCGGACATTTCCCCCATAATCCTGAACCGCTAAAAGAGCATCTGGGAGCTATCTGTGAGAAAGTGGTGAAAGAAAATGCAGATTTTGGTATTGTGGTAGACCCGGATGTAGACCGGTTAGCCTTTATTTGTAATGACGGTTCTATGTTTGGAGAAGAATACACCCTAGTGGCCTGTGCGGACTATGTATTGGGTAAAACACCCGGAAATACCGTTTCAAACTTGTCTTCCTCAAGGGCATTGAGAGATATAACCGAAAAACATGGAGGCACTTATAAAGCCGCTGCTGTTGGGGAAGTGAATGTTGTCATAGAGATGAAAAAGACCAAGGCGATAATAGGAGGAGAAGGTAATGGCGGAATTATATATCCGGAAAGTCATTATGGGAGAGATTCTTTGGTAGGTACAGCACTTTTTTTAATGCTCATGGCCGAAAGAGGCGGAAGTGTTTTAGAGCTGAGAAATAGTTACCCCAGCTATTTTATGAGTAAAAAGAAAATAGAACTTACTCCCGAGTTAGACGTAGATGCAATTTTAGAAAAAATGGCCATTAAGTATAGCCAAGAACAAGTATCTACGATAGACGGGGTTAAAGTAGACTTTAAAGCCAACTGGGTACATCTGAGAAAATCGAACACCGAACCTATAATCCGAGTATATACGGAGGCCGAAACTCAAAAAGAGGCCGATACGTTGGCGGATAAAATAATGGAGGAAATAAGAGAGGTAAGTGGAATTTAAGAATGTGGATAGATTCAGTTATTGGAATGTTTTAGGAGCCTTATCTCTATGTTTCCATCTTTTATGTGTCCATAAATAATACTGGGGATTCTCACGTATCTCTTCTTCTGAGAGACGTAAAAAGGTTTCCGTTATTTCATTTTCAGTTGTTAGGGATCCTTCTTTGGCAATAGGGATAAACGTAGTGCAATAATGGCCTCTGCTCAATTTGGTTACTTTGGCAAAGACCACGGAATGATCAAACTTCCTTGCCAATATTTCCGGACTGTTATATACAGGAACCTTTATCCCCATAAATTCAGTCCAGTATTGGGCCCTTTCTACCTGAGGGGACTGATCACTAACGATACCATAAATACCCTTTACGCCCGACTTAAAGTTTCGCATCATGGTAATTACGGTTTCTTTTTGTGATATTGGAGTTGTATTCCAAGTGGCTCTGATTTTTTTAATCAGTCGATCAAAATAAACATTACCGATCTTTTGATAAACAGCGTACCCCTTCGATTTTACAAATCTGTTTACAATTATACTCCACTCCCAGTTTCCGTAATGTGCAAAAAGTACTAAAACACTCCTTTCTTTCTCGTATTCCAATAAAAGATCAATATTTGGTAACAAGTACTGTTTTTTGAGACTTTCTTCCTTGATGCTCATGGTTCTTATGGTCTCTAAAAACATATCGCACATATGTTTATAAAATTCTTTCCGGATTTGCTTTTTCTCTTCATCGGTCTTATCAGGAAAAGCTAAGGTTAGATTATCGAAGACTACTTTTTTTCGATATCCAATTAGATAATAAACTGCAAGAAAAATAATATCCGAAAAAAGATAGAATAGCTTATGTGGTAAGATCGAGATAAGCCATAAAAATGGATAAGCAAAAATAAATACCAGTAATTGCATTCGTTAAGAAATTAGGCAAATATAACTATATTTAACGCTTTACTAAACCATCCTTTTATGAATATGCATTTGGCCACCATTGCCGTAATAGCTACGAATGTTTTAATTTCCCTAAGGGGTTTTAATGATGTCATTTTTTTTGATAGGTATAAATTTGCCATTGGGCCAATAAAGAGTGGGCAGAGAGAAAGAATGTTTACTTCTGGTTTTCTCCATGTAGATATTTCCCATCTTTTTATGAATATGTTTACCCTATTTTTCTTTGCCGATGTAGTTATTAATTGGTTTGGCTGGGAACGTTTTCTTATTATTTATATAGTTAGTCTTCTTGCGGGTAGCCTCTTGGCACTGTTTTTTCATAAAGACGAACCCTTTTACAGTGCTGTTGGGGCAAGTGGTGCGGTTACTGGTGTTCTTTATGCGGCAATATTACTACAGCCCGATATGCGCTTGGGCATTATGTTTATTCCCATTCCAATACCTGCTTATCTTTTGGGTCTGGCTTATATGCTTTATTCTATTTATGGTATGAAAAAGCGTTTGGGTAATATTGGTCATACTGCTCACTTTGGTGGAGCAATTGGGGGTTATGTTACTACCCTCCTTTTTAAACCCAGCCTGCTTACCTCTGACCCTTTTATGGTCTTTATTTTGGCCTTACCAATTGTACTTCTATTTATACTTGAAAAGCTTGGAAAGATTTAAAATCCTGCTTATTTGTAAGTAAAAACTCTACTATATTACAGAATATTGCGTAGGATATTTGTCCTATTTTGTGCATTTCGTCGAAAATATTGCCCATTTTAAATACCTTTTTTAAAGTTTTACCGTTATTGCTATGCCCAATATTATTAAATCCTACTTATGTCTAGAAAATTATTGTTTTCCTTAGCTATTGTTGCGACCATTATAAATGGTTGTTCCGATGAAACTACAGTCTTTCAAGACGATCTTCAGGAAGATGTTGTAGTAGAGAATAACGAAGCCAAATTAGAAGGGAGTATTTCTTACAACAAATCGGGAGTGTTAGATATTTTTGAAGAAGAGGCACTTTCTAATAAACTATACCGAACTTCCAAAGATAGACCGGCAGGTGACTTTCCCTTAACCTTGGTTGCGCAAGTAAATTCGCCTACCTACCAGGGACGAGATAACCTTACCGCTTCACACGTCTATGTAGAAGGCAATTACGCCTATGTTTCTTACAATACTGCGGGAGAAGATTATTTCGGAGCCTTAGATATAATAAATATCAGCAATCCTTTTAGTCCTAGGTTAACCTCACGTCTTTTTTATTTAAATGCAGACATTAATGCGATTTATTATGAAAATGGTTATGTATATGCAGTTGGTGGAGTAGATGCAGAAACTTCCGTAACAGCTACTTCCAATAGTTTTGTAGCCAAATTATCTGCTGTAAATGGCAGGTTTGACCTTGGTTCTGGTATTAAATATGGATTTCAACAAGGTTACAATGCTAATGATGTTTTTATAGAACAAGGGAAGGTTCATGTTACTAGTGGTAAAGAAGGTTCTTTAACCGTCTATAATCAAACGGATTTAAGTATTGAAAACGAACTTCCATTTGCCGACCTAAGGTCTCTGTCTTATAATAATGGAAATATTGCTGTCTTAGATGCTGGCAAAGGTGTTTCCGTCTTGGGTCCTAATTACGAAATTATGAAGGAAATTCCGATTGGAACCGACCTTGGTAACTCAACTAAAAGAATTATTGATTTTAGTGGGGATAGAATAATTGTATCAGAAGCTGCCAAAGGTGCTGGTGTTTACAGCTATTCTTCAGGAAGCTTGTTAGAATATATTCCAATTTTAATTAATCCTGATGGCGTAGACCAAGCGGATGTAGTTACTAATGCAGTGGCAGCTAATGACGGAATCTTATTAATGGCAAATGGTGGAGCCGGCCTTTGTTTGTCGGAAGAAGGTGATATTTCGGCTACTCCGGTAGGGGTAATCGAATTAGAAGGATCAATTAATTATGTGGCTTCAAAAGGAGACTATATTTTTGCTGCATCAGGTTTGGAAGGTTTACAGATTATTAAATTAAACCGTCCGTCTGCTAGCCTGGAGACGGCCTGTGAAAACACACCTAGGTATTCTGGAAGCGCCAATTTAAATATAAGTCAGGGACAACAAGCGGCTTATAGTGGTTCAAAAAGATTCAATAATTTTACTGTAAGCGGAGAGCTTCTTCTGTGTGGTTCTTGGACGGTGCGTCAAACAGTAACCATAAAAAATAATGCTTCTTTAGCCATATCTGGTACCATGGTAATTGCTCGTAATAACAGGAGAAGAAATCTTGTCGTAAACCAAGATGCTAAGCTAACTATTGAAGGAGACGTAACTATCTATGGAGATTTAGTGTTAGACAACGGATCTACACTAGAGTTTTTAGGCACAGATTCTAAAATAAATATTTTCGGTAGGGTGATTAGAAATGGTAATGTTACTATTACTGGTGAATTTGAAGATATAAGAAATAAGTTTTAGATATAAAAAAGCCCTTGCAGAAATGCAAGGGCTTTTTTTGTTTTTAATCTTTTATCCTAATCTAATAGTTCGGCTATTTTAGTTTCTAGCGCCTGACCCCTTAAGTCTTTTGCGATTATAGTCCCGTTTTCATCCAAAATAAAAGCAGCCGGTATAGCAGTGACATTATACATAGAGGCTATCTCGTCGAAATAATCTACATTAGATACGTGATTCCATACTAGACCGTCATCAGCTATTGCTTTTTTCCAATCTTCTGCACGTCTGTCTAGAGATACTCCAATTATATTTAATCCTTTCTCATGGTATTTATTGTACACCTTAACAATATTAGGATTTTCTGCCCTACATGGTTTGCACCAGGCAGCCCAGAAATCAAGGATGGTCACTTTGCCTAAAACATCATATAATGCCAATTGGCCTCCATCCGGGGTTGGCCCTGTAAAATTAGGGGCTTTCCCACCAATTCTAGTTGTCTCACTTTTGGTTAAACGCAGTTTAATATTCTTTCCAACAGCCGATTCTTTTATTAAAGGTGTAAAACCATCATAGATTTCTTGAACCTCTGTCTCAGAAATAACTTTGGAAGTATATACCTTGTCTAAAATTAAGGCCGAAATAAGAGCATTAGGATTTTCTCTAGCATATTTTAGCTCAAAATCCCTGGACTCTTGCTGAAGTTCAAAATATTCATCACGCAGGGCATTCATGGTTACACTATCCCTGCTATTAACGGCAATGGTCATCTCTTTCGTCATAGATCTTGCCTTTCTGCCCCAGATTCTTGTCTCTGTTAAAAAATCAGAAAACATCTCATTTTGAGGTGTTCCTTTTGTAAGAGCAAATCCTAAACTATCCTTTTGAGCACTTACCTTAATACTTCCATTCTCCAATATTACTGGAATATTTCCATTTACATTTGAAATAAACAAGTAAGCTAGCTCAGGACCTTCTGCGGAACCCTTAAATATAAAGCTTCCATTATCTACAAGGGCCGTATCAATGTCTATAAGTTGGTTGTTAGCATCCGTTTTGCGTAAGAAGACCTCTGTGCCGTTTGCAACATCACCTTTTAAAGTCCCTTTGAGGCTAAATCCATCGGTGGAAGAATTACAGCCTGCAAAGGCTGTTAAAATCAGAATAATAATACTAAGTCGCTTCATCATTTTTAAATAAGTTGCGCAAATGTACCATTATATAACAGAATAAAAAAAGCTGTTGCCCTAAGGTTATGTTAAGGCATTGTCTTATGCTATAACAGACAAATTAAAACTGATATCGAAGTCCCAAAGCAATGTCAAAGTCGAAATTATCGTCGAAATCACCATAACCAACCATTCCGATTTCAGGTCTGATATCGAAGGAGAGTAGCAGGGGTATATCAAAATTATATTCTACACCAATATCACCGGCCATAAATGCAAAAAAGCCTCCCTCTGGGGTAAAAAACCCGCCATTAATTGGTATGGGCTCAAAACTGGCACTTCCTAAACCAACCCCGGCACCAAAATACCAATTGAAATTTCCTGAAATTGGTCGGACCCATTGGTAAAGACCAGAAATTTTAAAGGCATCGTATTCCCGGCTATCCCGCCAACCTAGATTAAATTCTAAGCGTGTGCTTCTTGTTATTAGCCTTTGGTAGGAGATTTCAGCACCAAATCCATCACTGTCTCCTAGTCGTAGTCCTAAGGTGTTATCGGAGATTTCTTGTGCGTTTATGCCTGTAAAGACAAAAAGATGCAGAATTAAAACAATACGTATTGGTTTCATATGTTTTGTTTTTAGATTAGGCTTAACTTTGAATAATAAAATTAGCGTTTCATAAGAAACTTGTTTTTCAGCTTAAAAATTGCGTTCCATTGGATAAAAATATTTTTAAAGACCTCAAAGATCAATTTAAAGGTGGTTTGGAGTTCGACAACATCTCAAAAGCCTTATATGCAACTGACGCTTCTGTATATAGAAAAATGCCCATTGGGGTTGCGTTTCCAAAAGATGAAGAAGATATTCAAAAATTGGTGCGCTTTTCACATAAGAATAGCATTGGCTTAATTCCGCGAACTGCAGGTACATCACTGGCTGGTCAGTGTGTAGGTGATGGCTTAGTGGTAGATGTCTCCCGTTATATGACTGAAATATTATCGTTAGACAAGGAAAAGAAAACCATCAAGGTTCAACCGGGGGTTATTAGGGATGAGCTCAACACCTATTTAGAAAGTAGTGGTTTGTTTTTTGGACCGAATACCTCGACGTCTAATCGATGTATGATTGGGGGAATGGTAGGAAATAATTCTAGTGGAACCACCTCTATTCGTTATGGGGTTACCAGAGATAAGGTATTAGAATTAAAAACTATTTTATCGGACGGTTCCCAGGTAGTTTTTAAAGCGTTGACTCCTTCGGAGTATAAAGAGAAAATGAAACTAAAGTCTCTGGAGGGAGAAATTTACAGAAATTTATATGAGGAATTGAGTAAGCCCCAGGTACAGAATGCAATAAAAGAAGGTTTTCCTAAAAGGACTATACATAGAAGAAATACCGGATATGCTGTTGATGAGTTACTTCATAGCAGCCTTTTTGATGGAGAAGAAGATCATATCAATTTGTGTAAACTACTGAGTGGTAGTGAAGGAACTCTGGCTTTTACAACAGAGATTACTTTGCAGTTAGATCCGACTCCTCCGGTCTTTTCGGCAATGGTAGTTACCCATTATAAGACTCTTGAAGATTCTCTTAAGGATGTGGTGCCAGTAATGCAGCATAACTTGCATTTATGCGAGATGATGGATAAGGTTATTTTAGATTGCACTTTAAATAATAAGGAACAGTTGGCCAATCGTTTCTTTGTTGAAGGCGACCCGGCGGCTCTATTAATGTTAGAATTAAAGGCGAGTACGGAAGACAATCTAAAGCTGCAAATCCAAGAATTGCTCCAAACTGTTGAAGATTCTGGCTTAAGTTATGCCCAACCCATACTATACGGAGACGATATTAATAAAGCTATTGTTCTGCGAAAAGCTGGTTTAGGCCTTTTGGGAAATATGGTTGGCGACAGAAAAGCTGTGGCTTGTATTGAGGATACTGCCGTTGCACTTGAAGATTTGGAAGCCTTTATAATGGAGTTTACAGAGATTATGAGGCAGTTTGGACAAGATGCTGTTTACTACGCACATGCGGGTGCCGGAGAACTTCATTTAAGGCCAATACTGAATTTAAAGCGTTCCACCGATGTGGTTCTCTTTAGGGAAATAACTACAAAAGTTGCTCATTTAACAAAGAAATATGGAGGTTCTTTTAGCGGAGAACATGGGGATGGAATAGTTAGAGCAGAGTTTATACCTCTAATGCTCGGGGAAGAGAATTATTCGCTCTTAAAAAAAGTAAAGTCTTTTTTTGACCCTCTAAACACCTTTAATCCAGGAAAAATAATTGATGCGTTTCCCATGGATAAATCTTTAAGGTATGTGGTAGATAGGAAAGAACCAGCTATAGATACACTTTTAGATTTTTCTGATAGCGAGGGTATTCTAAAAGCAGCTGAGAAATGTAATGGGAGTGGAGATTGTAGAAAGACTCATTTATCTGCAGGCGCTATGTGCCCTAGTTACCATGCCACTAAAGAAGAAAAGCATACCACCAGAGGCCGTGCCAATGTTCTCAGAGAAGTTTTAACCAATTCAAGCGAGGATAATAGATTTAATTCTGAAGAATTGAAAGAAGCCTTTTCACTATGTCTTAGTTGCAAGGCTTGCGCCAGTGAATGTCCTAGTAATGTAGATGTCGCAGCCCTAAAATCAGAATTTTTATATCAGTTTCAGGAAACTAATGGGTATTCTTTTCGCAATAAGCTTTTTGCCTATTCTACGAAGAGTAATGCTATGGCAAGCAAGTTGGCGTCTGTTTCCAATTTACTTTATAAAACAGACTTGACCGCTTCAATAATCAAGAGAATAACAGGTATTGCCTCTCGTAGATCTATCCCTTTGGTTTCATCCTTCAACTTTGATGCTTACTTACGTAAATGTCAGCGAACTAAACCTAGCAGAGAAAAGGTGGTTTTACTTATAGATGAGTTTACTCGTTATATGGACACAACTGTAGGCAAAGATGCAATTGATTTACTTGTCTTTCTGGGATATGAGATAGAGCTGGTATATTTAGAAAGTGGTCGAACCTTTATTTCTAAGGGATTTTTAAAGCAAGCGAGGGACTTGGCCAAAAAAAACATAGAAAAAATACATGCCTTTGCTGAGCAGAATATCCCTGTGCTTGGCATTGAACCCTCAGCCATATTATCCTTTAGAGATGAGTACAAAAGATTTAAGCTAGAAGAGGAAAAGGTTTATAAGATTGCAGAGGTATGCTTTTTAATAGAAGAGTTTTTTGCAACTGAGATCCGCAATGGTTCTATTGGTGCAGACTTGTTTACCGATAAGACTGCCGAAGTAAAAATACACATTCATTGCCATCAAAAGGCTTTGTCCGATTCTAAAGTAACTTTCGATATTCTAAATCTACCGTCGAACTATAAAGTTAGTATAATAAATTCTGGATGTTGCGGTATGGCTGGTTCTTTCGGATACGAAAAGGAACATTATGAAACCAGCATGAAGGTTGGAAGCCAAAGGCTGTTTCCTGCTGTTAATAAAGCGGGCAGCGAAGTAATAATTGCGGCTAATGGCACGAGTTGTCGACATCAGATTTTAGATGGTACTCAACGAAAAGCATTACACCCTATAAGTATTTTAAGAGCAGCCTTAAAGACCTGAAATAGGCCTATTTATGGTTTTTTTGTTTTTTTTCGGTAGATTTTACCCATTTGGAAAATAGCTCGTTAACCTCCATTTTTTTTAAGTCTTCATCAGCGAAAAAAGGACTTAGTTTATCGTGCGAGTAGTTGTAAATTTTCCAACGGCGAAAAGTATATTCCAAGGCAGTTAAATTGGTTATCCAATCTCCCGAGTTTAAATAAGTGCATTTACCCTTTTTTGTTTCTAAGATTTCCTTCTTTGGACGATGCGTGTGCCCACAGATTACAAATGAATAACCCTTGTCAATGGCAAAAAGGGTAAGACCTCTTTCGAACTTATCAATTATATTGGAATTAAAGTTGCTAAACTCTTTATTTAAACCTTCTAAGCCTTTGCTAAACTTATCTTTAATGCGATTCACAAGTCGCTTTAACTGCATTCCCAAACTTCCTAAACCGAAAAGCCATTTGTTTAAGGTATTAAAAGGGTTTAATGTATCCCCGTGGACAAACCAGGCCTTTTTCCCATCAATATCGAGGACTACCTCTCTCTTGAAATTAAAACTGTTTAGGTTGAGGTGTTTATGTTTTGTACCTAAATCATCTTTCTCTCCACTGATATAGATTATCTCTGTTCCATTGGAGGCCATATCTATGAGTTTCTTAATAATTCCGATTTCTATAGCTGAGAAATTGCGTTTGGAACCAGAGGTATTATAGATAAAGTCGCCATTTAGGATTAGACGTTTAGGTCTTATACTGCTCAAATATGCTTTAAGTTCATTGGAATGGCATAGGTCATGACCTAGATTAACATCTGAAATTACAACAATGTCTAATGCTCTTTTTCTCAAGGGGCTGTTTTTCTATAGCCAACAAAATTAGACCTAATGGTATAATTATTCTTTAAATAATAGTGATATCTAGATATTTAAATTGTTAACTTTTATATCAAATTTTAAGTATATGTTACGCCAAGATTAAGTGGAGTTGCGTTTTGGATTCCCATTATATAAAATCTATCTTTGAAATCTTTATTGGAGAAAGCACTCGTTTTGAATTTATACTAATATATATTAGAATGGCAGGTAATATTTTTGGAGATGTTTTTAGGCTCACAACTTTTGGAGAATCTCATGGAGTTGCAATCGGCGGTGTTATAGATGGTTGTCCTGCTGGAATTGATTTAAAACTTGAAGACATACAAGGCGAATTAGACAGGCGTAGACCAGGACAGTCAGCCATTGTAACCCAACGTAAAGAGCCAGATACGGTTACATTTTATTCTGGAATATTTGAGGGTAAGACTACTGGTACGCCCATAGGTTTTGCCATTTACAATACCAATCAGAAGTCGAAAGACTATTCCCATATTAAAGATTCTTACAGACCTTCTCATGCAGACTATGTCTATGAAAAGAAATACGGGCTAAGAGATTATAGAGGTGGGGGTAGAAGTTCTGCAAGAGAAACAGCTAGTAGAGTTGTTGCTGGTGCAATTGCTAAACAGTTTTTAAAGAATATTTCCATTAACGCCTACGTATCACAGGTTGGGAGTTTAAGGATGGATATTCCTTACCAAGAATTGGATTTGTCGCTAACAGAGTCAAACCCCGTTAGGTGCCCAGACGCTCAGATGGCAAAAAAAATGGAGGCGTACATAAAAGAGGTAAAAAAGGAAGGCGACACTGTAGGAGGAATAATAAGTTGCGTTATTAAAGGGGTTCCTATTGGTTTAGGAGAACCAGTATTTGATAAGCTTCACGCACAATTAGGGAAAGCTATGCTGTCTATCAACGCTGTAAAGGGATTTGAATACGGTAGTGGTTTCCAGGGTGTCACCATGCGGGGTAGTGCACACAATGATCAATTTAAGGAAGACGGAACTACTTCAACTAATTTTAGCGGAGGCATTCAAGGCGGCATCAGCAATGGAATGGACATTTACTTCAATGTGGCTTTTAAGCCAGTCGCCACTATCATCCAAGCCTACGAAACACTCAGTAAAGACGGGGGTATGGTTAAGACTAAAGGAAAAGGCAGGCATGATCCCTGTGTAGTCCCCAGAGCAGTGCCTATTGTAGAAGCGATGGCGGCATTAGTTCTGGCAGATTTTATACTTATAAATCAGAAATCGAAAATATAGGACCGTTGCTAGCGGTTCTAATATCAAAATAGTATCTTTCTAGCGAAAATTTTAGTACATGAGGAAATTAGAATTGCACTGGCAAATCCTTATAGGAATGCTATGTGGCTTGCTTTTTGGTTTTGTAATGACGTATCCGGAGTGGGGCAGGGGTTTTGTTCAAGATTGGATAAATCCTTTTGGGACTATTTTTGTGAAACTCCTAAAACTAATAGCCATTCCGCTTATTTTGGCTTCCTTGGTAAAAGGAATATCTGATTTAAAAGATATATCGAGATTTCGCAATATTGGCCTCAGAACAATTGGTATATATATTGTAACTACTGTAATCGCTATTACTATCGGACTGGTATTGGTTAATACTTTACAGCCCGGAGAAGGTATTTCGGAAGATACTATTTCAAGATTGACAGAAACATATGCCTCGGATAGCGGAGTTACCTCTAAAATTGAGGAAGCCTCCAAACAGAAAGAAAGGGGACCTTTACAGTTTTTGGAAGATATGGTTCCCGACAACGCATTTAATGCTTTAGGAAACAATAGCTTAATGCTCCAGGTTATCTTTTTTACAATTTTCTTAGGAATCTCCATGTTGCTCATAGGAGAGAAGAGAGCAAAACCTTTGAAGGACTTTTTCGATGCGCTAAATGATGTAGTCTTAAAAATGGTAGATTTAATTATGCTAACTGCACCTTATGCAGTTTTTGCTCTTTTAGCAAATGTTGTTGTATCCTCTGGCGATCCGGATTTACTTGTAGCCCTCTTGAAATACGCAGGGGTAGTGGTTGTTGGGCTGTTTTTTATGATAGTATTCTATGCCTTGGTTGTCGCTGTTTATACAAAGAAAAATCCGTTTTGGTTTCTAAAGGAGATAAGTCCGGCACAACTCCTTGCTTTTTCAACAAGTTCCAGTGCGGCTACACTTCCCGTCACAATGGAAAGGGTAGAGGAGCATATAGGTGTAGACAAAGAGGTTTCCAGTTTTGTATTGCCTGTTGGGGCTACAATTAATATGGACGGGACTAGTCTTTATCAGGGCGTGGCAGCAGTTTTTATAGCACAGGCGCTAGACTTTGATCTTAGCTTAGCCGGACAATTGACGATTGTTTTAACCGCCCTGTTGGCCTCCATAGGCTCTGCCGCCGTTCCTGGTGCCGGAATGGTTATGTTGGTTATTGTTTTAGAGTCTATTGGTTTTCCTGCCGACAAACTGGCAATTGGCCTAGCCTTGATATTTGCTGTAGACAGACCCTTGGATATGTGCAGGACTATTATTAATGTTACTGGTGATGCTACGGTTTCCATGGTTGTCGCGAAGTCTGTTGGTAAATTAGGAGAGCCCCATGTGGAAGAATGGGACGATTTTTATGATGAGATTAAAAAACCAAAAAAATAGAAAAATGAATATTTGCTTTCTAATGTATCCTTGGGAAGAAATAGACCCAGAAAACGATACTAGTCTTACCCTAATCCATGAATGTGTTAAAAGAAATCATGGCGTGGCACTATGCACCCCGGCTAACCTTACCATAAGAAATAGTGTGACCAATGCTTTTTGTACGGTCGTCGGGAGAATGGCAAAAGTTCCAGGGAATCTAAAAAGTTTCTATAAACAGGCAAAAATTAGAGAGGAGATGCTACCTCTGGCGGGATTCGACGTAATCTTTATGAGAGCTAATCCACCCTTAGACCCCTTAATGCTAAACTTTTTAGATTCGGTCAAGGATGATGTATTTATAGTTAATTCACTGCAAGGCCTTAGAGAAGCCAATAATAAATTATATACGGCTGCTTTTGGGGATAGTCACAGCAACATAATTCCAGCTACACATGTTTCTAAAAATAAAAACTATTTAGTAAGACAAATTAAGGAGTCTAAAGCGGATAAAATGATTCTTAAACCACTGAATGGTTTTGGTGGCTCAGGGGTTATTTTGATTGAAAAATCCGCTATGTCTAATATTAAGTCTCTGTTAGATTTCTATGTGACCAATTCAGACGGTACTTCTAACTACGTGATTCTTCAGGAGTATATTGAAGGGGCAGACCAGGGAGATATCCGAATTTTAATTTTAAATGGGGAACCAATAGGTGCAATGAGAAGGATTCCCGGATCTGACGACCATAGATCTAACGTTTCTGCAGGAGGTTCTGTAGCAAAACATAGTCTTACGAAACAAGAAAAGGCGCTTTGCAAACAAATTGGCCCGAAGTTGGTTAAGGATGGTTTGTTTTTTGTTGGGATTGATGTAATTGGCGGTAAATTGGTGGAAGTTAATGTAATGTCGCCAGGCGGAATAACCTATATGAACAAGGTTTATAAAACCAAAATCCAATCTAAGGTAATCGACTTTATTGAAAGCAAGGTAATGGATAAATTAAAAGCCTTTGACAGAAGGTCGAGGTTACGCAATGAGGTTGAAAATGCTTAGACTTAGCGTAGCACAAATAATTTCTAATATTAGCGATAAAATACCCTTTGAAGCGGTTTCAGAAGACTATTCCTTTTATTTAAAAATTGAAAGCTATACTTCTTATGTTTGTGCAGCTGTACATGATGGGCATCAGTTTAGAAAATCGTTATGGGATAACTGTCTGCATAGTGAATACGACAGATGGTATGAAGAAGATCCCTGTACCAAAGAAATGGTAAAATCACACCCTATAGTTATCGCTGGTGCAGATTCTAGATTCGAATACGACCTTAACCGCCCGCCAGAAGCTGCTATTTATTCGGACGCTTGGGGTAAACAACTTTGGAAAACACCTCTTTCTGAACAAGAGCACAGCCGTAGTTTGTCTAAACACTATAGTTTCTATGAGGTTGTAGATGCATTGCTGTTTCAATTGGAAAAGTTACATTCAAGAGTTATAGTTTTTGATATGCATAGCTATAATTGGAAAAGATGGGATAGAGAAGTGCCTACCTGGAACCTGGGAACAACCAATTTAGACCAGAAACGATTTGGGAATATCATAGAGTCCTGGCAAAAAAAGTTAGGAGGAATTCAATTACCTCACCAGATAAAATCGGACTGTTTACTAAACGACACCTTTCAGGGTAATGGTTATTTTTTAAAGCACATAACTGCTGCATTTCAAAATACTTTGGTCCTCGCAACGGAAATTTCTAAGATTTACTGCGATGAATACACGGGTATTCTTTTCCCTGAAGTGGTAAGAAGGGTAGAATTAGAATTAAAAGAATTAATACCTTTGCAGGCTAAAGAATTTCAGGTTTCTGATTTATGATCACGGAAAAGTCGCTGACTAGTTTACAACAAGCATATCCTAACCTCTTGGAAATAGACGCTAACTTGGACCGTCTAATTCGCAGAATTGAGTTGTTGAGTTATGTAAATCCACTAAATATTGAAAAGGAGAAAAATCATTTTTTTGCCTCTAAATATAGCTATGAGCCTCATTTTAAATACCCAAAGCTAAAGTTCGATCCATATAAACTGCATCGCCTCTTCTATTCTCAGCGACTAGAACGAATTTCAGACCCAGCGTTAAGGAACTTGTATACCGAGATTATTTATTACTACGCCAATATGGTGCAGTGTATAAAAACTATAGGGAATGGAAAGGAGTTTTACTACAATTCCCTTCGGATATATGGTACACCAACAGAGAAGGATGTGCAAAATGCTAAGTTTATTCTTCATTTCGAAGATGAGCCAGCAACTGCAGAAATGGAAAAAGTATTTTCACCAGAAGATGCAAAAAGGTATTTTGAAGATTTTGCCAAGTCTTATGACTTTCCTTTTCACATTAAATATGCAACACATATCTCTGCCGATGCCATGGTTAGCAATGCTACAAAAACCCTCCTGATAAAGAGAAATGCAAAGTTTAGTCAGAACCAACTCCTTACGCTGGCAAATCACGAGATTGGCGTACATTTAGTAACCACATTTAATGGATTACTACAGCCTCTAAAAATATTTTCTAATGGTTTTCCGAAGAATGTGGAAACCCAGGAAGGTTTGGCTGTTTTTAGTGAATACATGAGTGGGGCTTTAACTTTAAAAAGACTCAAAGAATTGTCTTATAGAGTGTTAGCTTCCGATAGTTTAATTAAAGGTTACAGCTTCTGCGATACCTTTGATCTTATCCACAATCAATATAAACTAAACAAACATGAGGCCTTTGGAATTACACTGCGGGCTCATCGTGGCGGAGGTTTTACAAAAGATCGTTTGTATCTAAGTGGATTGAAGAAAATTTATAAAAGGTACCAAAAAGGAGAATCCCTAGATACTCTCTTAAGTGGCAAAGTATCACTAAATTATTTGGACGATATAGCTTATATGAAGCGTTTAGGTTTGGCGAATGAAATAAGCTTTAATAACCACGCTTACGCCAAAAAGACACTAGATAATGATAAGTTAGATTTTATTCTAAACAATCTAAAATAGTTAGTCCATAAACTTGGACTGCAGTTCTGGTGTCGGAATCATACAAGCCTCTTTTTTTCCAAACCACTGGTATCTGTTTCTTGCTATAATATCATATATGGCGTCCCTTAGGGATGCCGGCAACCATTCGAATATTGCTAAAATTTGGTAGAAGCCGCCAAAGGACTTTCCGATTTTTAGTGCCGCTGTTGACTTGGAATAATATGCGAGATTGGGCTCGTAAAGTATAATGGAGTCTATTTTAGTAAGATCTATATTACGCGACTTAATAAACTCTTCTCCGGCAATTCCTTGCAATGGAGCAAATAGAAATTTATTTTTTTTGTCTCTTTTAATTATGAATAGAACCGCATCATTGCATAGATTACACACTCCGTCGAAAAAAATTACCGCCTTATCTTCTGGAATTTTCATTTGGTAAAAATACTGCGAATTCTAATATATTGAATGGTTTTCGTTTCTTAAGAAGAATTACTTTTTCTTTTCTACCAATTCTAATTGATCAACCCCAATATTCGTGGTAAAGATGCCATAATTCACCACGGCTTTGTTTTTTTCTATTTTATCTATTACTCCAACGGCTTTTCCGTCTGGCATGCGCACTCGATCACCAATTTTTAGTACCGCTTTAGGTTTTTGTATCTCTTTTTGCCTGGTTCTTTTGTTTTCAATGGCTTTCTTCTTTTTTATAATTTTAACCTCCTTCTGTACTTCCTGTGCAGTTTGGGCTTTCTTTTGCCTAGCTTTCTTGGCTTCTGCAGCAGATTTTTTCTTCCGTTTGCTATTTTCTGTTTCTACGATTCGAAGTAATTCAGAAACCAATACTCGCTTTTTCTTATCCTGAAAGTATTTTTCAGAAGCTGTATTAACCTTATTACCAAGAAGAATCATACGCCGGTCATGTGCATAGAGTTCTTGGTAATTCTCTAGCTTGGATTTTATCTTGGCATTCAACTTTTCTAATCGCACTGCCTCTTCTCTGGCTTTTGACTCTTCTTCTTCCAGTCTATTCCCGGTTTGAGCCATTTTAGAGCGTTCTTTTTGCATTTTGGCAATAGTAGCATCAAAACGCAATTTACCTCTTGCAACTTTCTTTTTGGCTTTGTTTATGAGATTATATGGGATGCCATTTTTTTGTGCTACCTCAAATGTAAAAGAACTCCCTGGTTGGCCTAGTTCTAATGTGTAAATGGGTTCCAGGGTTTTGGAATTAAAAAGCATGTTAGCATTGGTTGCATGTGGTAATTCGTCTGCCAACGCCTTAAGGTTGGCGTAATGTGTGGTAATTACCCCATAGGCTCCGCGATCATAAAAAACTTCTAAAAAAGCTTCTGCCAATGCCCCTCCTAATTCTGGATCACTTCCTGTTCCAAATTCATCGATAAGGAACATAGTTTCCTCGTTACATTTTTTAAGAAAACTTCGCATATTCTTTAAGCGGTAACTATAAGTACTCAAATGGTTTTCAATAGATTGATTATCACCTATATCGGTAAGAATGTTCTGAAAAAGACAAACCGAACTTCTCTCATGAACGGGAATAAGTATACCGCTTTGCAGCATTAACTGTAATAGTCCAATAGTTTTTAGCGTAATACTTTTTCCTCCGGCATTGGGGCCAGAAATAACAATGATACGTCTGTTTTGATCTAACTCTATGGTCTGCGCATAAGTCTTAACATTACTTCGCTTATTGCTTAACCATAACAAAGGGTGATAGGCATTGCGTAAATATAACTTTCCATCTTGATTGATTTTCGGTAGAAGAGCGTTTATGTCTTTCGCATATTTTGCTTTAGCCGCTGTAATATCTATTTGAGCGAGATAATCTTGGTAGTTTATTAGCAAATCTCGATAGGGCCTAATTGAAAGGGTTAATTGATTTAGAATGCGCTGAATTTCCTCTTTCTCATCAAAAAGCAGATTGTTTAATTCTCTGCTAAAATTAAGCGTCGTTTCTGGTTCTATATAGCTGATACTACCTGTCTTTGAGACTCCCATAACCGAACCTTTAACCTTTTTTCGATACATGGATTTTACCGCCAATACCCTTCTGTTATCTACTACGCTTTCCTTTATGTCGTCAAGAAATTCTGATGCCTGGTATTTATACAGCGCCTGGTTAAAACTCTGACTGATTTTTGCTCGGACTATATTCATTTCTTTTCGAAGGACGTGTAGCTGCTCAGAGGCATCATCCCTTATTTCTCCAAACTTGTCTACCACCGCATTAATCTGTTCTAAAATATGGGCTTCATAAACTAAGGCGCTTGCGGTTTCACTTAGTAAAGGGTAGTATTCGTTAAATTTTAAAAAGAACTTTTTGTGTGTACTAACGGTAAGACAAACAGTTGAAATACGCCTAAAACTTTCCACTTCAAGAGTTGTGTTTTCTATATTGAGGTATTTTATTTCTTTTGTAATACTTTCAAAACCATGGTTGGGAATGCGATTGTCGTTTTCGAAAGACGCCAGATATTCCGAAGTAACCCCCAGACTAAAGTGAATTTTCTTTTCCAATAGAAAAGGCAACAAGGCCAAAGCTCTTTTTTTTCCAAGTTCTGTGTTACAACGACTGGAAATTTCTTGTAAAACCAATGGAAATTCTAAATCTTCTAGTGTCTTATGTTCAATCAACTGTTTCATAAAATTATACGGCTGTCAAAGGTATGGAATAGGCTGCACACTCAAAAAAAGGGTTTTGAAAATTCTAACAAATAGGGCAATTAAAGAAGTAAGCTTACAAGCGATTGTGAAAATTAAACTCAATTAAAGTAGTTTTGATCTCTATATGATAGTATTCTAGATGAGAGTAAATATTCAAAAAAGCTGGAAAAACCAGCTAAAAGGGGAGTTTGAAAAACCATATTTCCAAGAGTTAGCTAACTTTGTTAGAGAAGAGTATAAAAACAATACGTGCTATCCTGAAGAAAAAAATATTTTCGCCGCTTTTAATCATTGTCCATTCAACGCAGTTAAGGTAGTAATTTTAGGGCAAGACCCTTATCACGGTCCGATGCAGGCTAAAGGGATGAGCTTTTCCGTAGGTCCCGAGCTGGATCATCCCCCTTCCTTAAAGAATATTTTTAAAGAACTTGAAAAAGATGTAGGCAAGCCTTATCCGCAAAGTGGTGATTTAACTTCGTGGGCCAAACAAGGGGTGCTGCTATTAAATGCTACACTCACAGTGCGCGAAAAACAGCCAGGAAGTCATCAAAATAAAGGATGGGAGAAGTTTACAGATGAAGTAATAAAAACAGTTTCAAATAATAAGGAGGGCATTATTTTTCTTTTATGGGGAGGTTATGCAAAGAAAAAAGGTCGTTTAATAGATCGTAAAACACACTATATCTTAGAAAGTGGACATCCATCACCTTTAAGCGCGAATAGGGGCTATTGGTTCGGCAACAAGCACTTTAGTAAAACCAATAAATTGTTGCTAGAATTAGAGAGAAGCCCTATACGTTGGTAAAAAGTAATTCTGGTCTGAGCTTGTGCGAAATTAAATTTAGTTCTTCTAAAGTATCCTGAACCTCCATAAGGGTTGCTGTTTGCGTAAGATCCTGACTCCATTCCGTTATTTGTAACCAACTTCGAATATCTAAAAGATCTTGCTTATATCTATTTGCAAGAGTCATGTCAATTCCAGGGATAGATTTAAATTCTCTGGTAAAAGAATTAATACACTTTAAAACAGCCTTTATTTCATCAAGCTTATTAATCAAAGCATTTTCCGATGCAGCAATAACAAAACACGGCCAAGGAGTGGGGCAATTACCAAGAAACCTGAAAATTCCACTATCTACCAAGGGCTTGGTTGTAAACTGTTCCCATAAGAAATAATCAGATTCATTTGAAGTTATACTTTTAATGGCACCATCTAGTGTGTTTATAATGTTAAAGTTAATGTTGTTTATATCCCAAGCTTGTTTTTTGGCATTTACAAAAGACATTAAATGACTTCCACTTCCTATTCTACTAATTGCCGAAACCTTGCCATCAAGGTCTTTGAGTTTGTAATAGGGACTTTTTGCGCCCACATGTATACCCCAAAGCAATGGAGTGGCTATATAGTTTTGTATTATTTTAGATGGGTTTCCTTCCACGATACTACGAACAATTCCTTCGGTAAGAATAATAGCTAGATCTGCCTCGTTTTCTCCCAGCATTTTACTCATTTTTCCTGTACCTTCAGGGATATCTGTCCATTCAAGAACTATACCCTCCTCATGAAACAATCCCTTTTCTATGGCCAGGTGCCATGGTAGGTTAAAATGCTCTGGAACTCCAATTATTCGTAAAGTTTTCAATAGCTGCCGATTTTATCTAGGGTATACTCTATTAGATTCTCTATAGCTCTGGCTGGATTTTCAGAAAACTCTTCCGTGGTTCTATTGGCCAAAATAACATTTAAAGAAGCCGCACTATGCCCCAACAGTTTTGCTAGACCGAAAATAGCAGAAGTCTCCATTTCTAAGTTTGTAATTTGTTTGCCCTGATAGCTAAAGGATGATAGTTTCGAATTCAGATTGTCATCTTCCAATCTTAAACGTAATTTTCTTCCTTGCGGACCATAAAAACCAACATTTGTAGCTGTAAAGCCTAAGGTAGTAAGTTCGGAATTCAGTTTTTGTGTCAGGATGTTATCTGAATCTACCACATACGGAATAGACTTAAAAACAGACCATTTCATATGGTCAATAAAGGCCAGTTGCATTTCAGGATATTGGATGTGTTCGCTGTCGTAGTAGTGGATTACACTATCGAATCCCATGGCATACTCACTGAGTAAAAAAGAATCAATCGATATATTTGGTTGTATACTTCCTGATGTACCCAGGCGTATAATGTCTAGACTTGTCTTTTCCTCTTTTATTCTGCGCCTTTCAAAATCTATATTAACCAGAGCATCTAATTCGTTCATCACTATATCTATATTGTCTGCCCCAATACCTGTGGATAGAACGGATATTCTTTTTCCCCTAAAACTTCCTGTATGGGTAATAAATTCTCTTTTTCCTTTTTTAAATTCAATAGTCTCGAAATGTTCTGATATTAAAGGAACTCTATTTGGATCCCCAACAAGAATGACGGTCTGTGCAATGTCTTGAGGTAACAAATTAAGGTGGTATATACTATGATCAGCGTTGAGAATAAGTTCGGAAGCACCTAACTGCATACTACAGTTTTAAAATCCTGCTGGTTTCGGTATTGTAAAGGAAGTTGTATTTCAATGCACCGCCTAGATACACTTCGGAGTCTCGGATTTGGGAATAATAGTTACTTTCGCTTAAGACTATGGACTTCCCTCTTGAATTTACACGAACTGGGTTAAAAGAAGAGAAAAGAGGCTTTAAATTAGATATTACTCTCTCGTATTGGGTGTCTCCAAATCCATACAGTCCTTGGCTTCCAATAAGATTTCCGAGCAGCTCCTTTTTAGACTTGGGTTTTTCCTGTATGGCCATTTCTAAAATTCGGTTTTCCATCTCGTTCAGACCATTTTTAATAGTCGGAAATCGCTTCAGATGCGATTTGATTGCATCGGAGAGGTAGTCATACTGATAGCTGTCATAATCCATTAGATTTTCCAGTCGGATAGGGTTATCACTGCAATATAATTGCCAAACATAATCGGCATACTCAATATCATTTTGCGATAACTTTGTCTTTTTGTCGAACATTCTAAGAAGATATTCGTCGCTTAGGTCGTTAAGACCATAAAGTTTGTCTGTTTGATCTTCATTACCGCTGCAAACCAAATATATTTCAGCATAGCGTCGATGTTTTTTCAGCCAACTCAACACCGCTAGCATATTAACTTGACAAAACAAGTCGTATTCAAACCAAAGTATAATTTGGTCTTGTTGTTTATGATTACAAAGGGAACGGTATTCTTTTAGGGTCTTTTCAACAAACCAGGATTTGCTAACTTTATAATTCTTGTGAAGAAATTCGAAGCGAGTTTTCCAGAAAGATTCACTGCCAACATTTGTCTCAGTTTTTCCCTCACAAAGCATTTCCCTCCAGGTAATAATATCGCCCTTAAGTTGTAAAGATTTTAACTTTTGGGTAAAACTATCCCCGTTAGTAATATGCAGTTGGGAACTCATTTTGATTTGTTGTTTAGGTTATAACGATTAAAAGTAACATTTAATCGAAATAAACAAAAAAAAATTAACAGAAAATGCCTTTCAATTTTGATTTGGGATTAAATAAAGGAAAAGTTTGAACTATTCTCAATGTTTTTATCCTCCAACACGTTTTGTCTTAAAACCCATTTCTCTCAGGTATTGCATTATTTTGTCTCTGAAGTCTCCTTGTATTAAAATGCTACCATTTTTAATTCCTCCTCCTACACTAAATTTCTTTTTCAGATTCTTTGCCAGCTCTTTTAGCTCGCTTTCTTTTCCTTCAAAGCCTTCAATTATTGTAAGAGGTTTTCCTTTTCTCTTTTCGTACTTACAAATAATTGGATTTAATTGAAGACCTGTTGGATTTGATTCTGTAGATTTCTCAGCCTCCTGGCTTGGAACATGATCGGGAAAAAGATTCTTTAATTGGTCTTGTAAGTCCATGGCTATTTTTTTTAGGCCGGTTTTACGCTTCGATAAGCCCTAACTCAATCAGTCTTTCATTTAAATATTCTCCCGCTGTAATATCTGTAAACAATTTGGGATGACTACTGTCTATACAGTTTTCTAAACAGTTTAACTTCATGCTGCTTATTGGATGCATAAAAAAGGGTATGGAATATCTAGAACTGCCCCACAATTCTTTGGGAGGATTTACTACTCTGTGTATAGTGGACTTTAGTTTATTATTGGTTAATCTAGAGAGCATATCACCTACATTAATCATTAATTGATCTTCATTGGCGATGGCATCAAGCCACTCTCCTTTATGGTTTTTTACCTGCAAACCGCTGCCATGTGCCCCCATTAAAAGGGTAATTAAATTAATATCTCCATGTGCTGCAGCTCTTACTGCATCCTTGGGCTCCTCTTTAATAGGTGGGTAGTGAATAGGTCTTAGGATGGAATTTCCGTTTTTTATATAGGCATCAAAATAATGCTCCTCTAGGTCAAGATGCAGTGCCAAAGCACGCAAGACAAATTGGGCTGTCTTTTCAAGCATCTGAAAAGCTTCTTTGCCTACTTTATTAAAATCCGGCAGCTCCTTTACATTAACGTTTTCTGGATATTCCGCGGCCAAAATAGGATTGTCCCTGACATATTGACCAAAATGCCAAAACTCTTTTAAATCTCCTTCCTTCCTGCCCTTGGCGTGCTCCTTGCCAAAAGATGTATAGCCTCGTTGCCCGCCTATTCCTTCAATTTCATAGCTATCTTTAATCTTCTGTGGCAAATCAAAGAAGTCTTTAATCTCCTTGTATAGATCTGCTACTAATTCCTGCGATAAAAAATGACCGCCTAGGGCTACAAATCCAATTTCCTCAAAGGCATTTCCGATATTGGAAATAAACTTTTGCCTAGTATCTTCCTCCTCACTTAAGAAGTCTCTTAGGTCAACACTTGGTATATTGCTCATTTTAAATGTTTAAGATAAAACTCAAAGTTACTAAAATATTCATGGAAATAAGTAGCTCTATTGCTAACCTATATTGCATTCAAATTTGCTACTTTTATAGCCAAAGGCTAGGCTAAAAAAATACTTATGCGTTATTCGGCAGGAAACATATCAAAGGAGAAACAATTAGAGCTGTATAAGGCTATGTTGAAACCTCGAATGATAGAAGAAAAGATGTTGATTCTTTTGCGACAGGGTAAAATTTCCAAGTGGTTCAGTGGAATAGGGCAGGAAGCAATTTCTGTAGGGGTTACCATGGCTTTGGATAAGGATGAATACATCTTGCCAATGCATCGGAATTTGGGTGTTTTCACTGCTAGAGAAATACCCTTATATAGACTTTTTGCACAATGGCAGGGTAAGGAAAGTGGTTTTACCAAAGGCCGGGACCGTAGCTTCCATTTTGGAACCCAGGAATTTAATATTGTCGGGATGATCTCGCATTTAGGTCCCCAACTCGGTGTGGCAGATGGCATTGCATTGGCCGATGTATTGAAAAAACGAAAAAAAATTACTGCAGTATTCACAGGAGAAGGGGCAACTAGTGAAGGGGACTTTCATGAAGCATTAAATGTGGCAGCAGTTTGGGATTTGCCAGTGATGTTCTGCGTTGAAAATAATGGATACGGCCTCTCCACTCCAATAAATGAGCAATTTAGGTGTAAAGACATAGCGGATAAGGGCGTGGGTTACGGAATGGAATCGCATATAATTAACGGGAATAACATTTTGGAAGTGTACCAGAAAGTTACAGAATTGGCAGAGAGTATGCGAAAAAAACCCAGGCCCGTCTTGGTAGAGTTTAAGACGTTTAGGATGAGAGGACAT
Source organism: Eudoraea chungangensis (assembly GCF_029360665.1). Lineage (GTDB taxonomy): Bacteria > Bacteroidota > Bacteroidia > Flavobacteriales > Flavobacteriaceae > Eudoraea > Eudoraea chungangensis. The sequence continues at coordinate 387,210 of NZ_JARDUB010000006.1, read as the reverse complement.
GAGGAGGCCAGCGGCACAAAGTATGTTCCTAAAAACCTCCTTAAAGAATGGGCTGCCAAAGACCCTATTGAAAACTATGTGGCTTATTTGCACCAGGCATCGATTCTTTCCGAAAGTTTAGAAGTAGATTATAAAAAGGAAATAATCCACGAGATCGATAGTGAATTACAGATTGCCTTTGGAGAAAACCCAATGATTTTTAATGAAACTAAAGAATTAAATGATGTGTATAAAACACATGTTTATGAGGAGTTTATACCAAATAATGTAACAAAGAACATACGTTTGGTAGACGCTATTTCTGAGGCATTAAAACAATCTATGTCTACCCATGATAATCTTGTTATTATGGGGCAAGATATTGCAGATTATGGAGGTGTTTTTAAGATTACAGAAGGTTTTGTCTCTCTTTTCGGGGAATCTAGAATTAGAAATACACCAATTTGTGAATCTGCTATAGTTTCTGCTGCAATGGGACTTTCCATCAACGGAATGAAGGCAATAGTGGAAATGCAATTTGCAGATTTTGTAAGTAGCGGTTTTAATCCTATTGTAAACTACCTTGCCAAAGTCCACTATCGTTGGAATGAAAAAGCGGATGTTGTAATTAGAATGCCATGTGGCGCAGGGGTTGGGGCTGGGCCGTTTCATTCACAGACCAATGAAGCATGGTTTACAAAAATTCCGGGCCTAAAAGTTGTATATCCGGCTTTCCCGTATGATGCAAAAGGACTTCTAAATACTGCTATTAACGACCCAAACCCAGTTTTGTTTTTTGAGCATAAAGCCCTTTATAGAAGTATATATCAAGAGGTGCCAACGGCTTACTACACCTTGCCTTTTGGTAAAGCAGCCCTGCTAAAAGAAGGGAAGGACATAAGTATTATTACTTATGGAGCAGCGGTGCATTGGGCCTTAGATTATTTAGAACAAAACCCACAATTAAGTGCCGACTTGGTAGATTTAAGATCCCTATGCCCTTTGGATACAGACACAGTTTTTTCTACCGTAAAAAAGACAGGCAGGCTAATAATATTACAAGAGGATACTATGTTTGGGGGTATTGCAAGTGATATTTCTGCCTTAGTAATGGAAAACTGTTTTGAATACTTGGATGCACCTGTTAAAAGAGTAGCAAGTTTAGAGACTCCCGTGCCTTTTGCAAAGAGTTTGGAAAATGGGTTTTTACCCAAGGAAAGATTTAAAAAAGTAGTCGCAGAAATTATGGCATATTAGTAGTGAGATATTGGTGTATTAAAAGACATATTTCTTATCTTGATAGCTTAAACACATTCTAAAATTATATTGATTATGAAAAAAACCATTTACTTGGTTCTAGCTTGCATTATGGTGGCTTTGGGTGCTACTGATACGGCATATGCTCAGACCAAAATGAAGAAAAAAACTCTAAAAGGTACATGGACCTTATCGGAGATGCGTTTTGTAGGTGAAAAAGGTCTTTACAAAGCAAATTTATTCGGAATAGCCGATTCGCCATGTTTTAAAGGTGGTGAATGGATGTTTATCCCTAATAATGGAACTGGTAGATTTTCCATAAATGGAACAGAAAGATGTGAGGAAGGTACACACCGAATTCTTTGGTCTTTCTATGATAATGGAGACGGTACCGCCCAAATTGAATTTAAGTTGGTGGATGAAAAGAACAAACCAATTAGCGGTAACCTCGATGGATATAGTATGCTCGTGGAAAGCTTGTCCGCTGAACAAACTATACTGCGAGTTCAAACCGACTATGATGGACAGCCATTTGATATTGTCATGACTTTGGACAAAGTCTCTAAAGATGTAACTCTCTAAACCTAAAAAGATGAAAATTACAAGACGAATAACAAGTATATTTTTAATTGCGGCTATGATGATGGTAGTAAATACCAGTTGTAACGCCATTAAGAACTCTAATAAGACCCAAAGAGGTGCTGGCATAGGTGTTGCCGGCGGAGCTCTGGTTGGCGGCTTAATCGGTGGAAATATTGGCGGGGCCTTAATTGGTGCTGCTATTGGGGGTGTAGCTGGAGGCCTTATTGGAAATCAAATGGATAAACAAGCAAAAAAAATAGAGGAGGTGGTTCCTGGAGCAGATGTAAAAAGAGTAGGGGAAGGGATACAAATAATTTTTGATGACAAAAGTGGCGTTAACTTCGCTTTTAACAGTTCAGATTTAACGGCTGGTGCCAAGAGTAACCTGGATAAGGTAGCGGAGATATTTATTGAGTTTCCAGATACAGATTTGATGTTGGAAGGACATACGGATAGTACTGGAGATGATGGATATAATATGAGCTTGTCTAAGAAAAGAGCCGATGCCGTGGCAGCCTATCTTAAAGCGCAAGGAGTAGCTTCTAGAAGAATGTCTGTCAAAGGTTTCGGAGAAACTGCTCCGAGATTTGATAATTCCACAAAAGAAGGTCAGGCCAAAAACAGAAGGGTTGAAATTGGCGTTGCAGCCAATGAGCAAATGATAGAAGACGCAAAGGCACAGGCTAATTAAAAGTCTCTTTTAGCAATCAGTAAAACCCAACCAATACCGTTGGGTTTTTTAATTTAATTCTTGGACCGCAAATGGACCTATACGATGTTGCTATTATTGGTGGAGGCCTGGCAGGCCTATCCGCTAGTATCGATTTGGCAAGAAGAGGTCATAAGGTATTTCTTGCAGAAAAGGAGGCTTATCCCCACCATAAAGTTTGTGGGGAGTATATTTCAAATGAAATTCTGCCATATCTCCATAGTATAGGGATTAAGCTAGACCTTGCTGTGCCAATCAACAGGGTTCAAATTTCCGATTTAAAAGGTATGGTGGCAGAATCTAAGCTCCCGTTGGGAGGATTTGGATACAGCAGGTATGGACTAGACAATCTTATGTATAAGAGTGCTTTAAAGGCTAACACAGAGATATTTATTGGAGCAGCTAAAAACGTTTCTTTCCTTAAGACGCATTTTGAGATAAAACTATCAAATAAACGTATTGTAAAATCGCTGGTGGTCATTGGAGCGTATGGGAAGCGATCTAATTTAGACAAGGAATTAAAAAGAAAGTTTATCAATAAAAAGGCTCCATGGCTAGGGGTAAAATCACATTATAGCTTTCCTGATTATCCGGATGATTTGGTGGGAATACATAGCTTTGAAGGAGGTTATGGGGGATTGTCCAAAGTGGAAACTGGCAGCATAAACTTTTGTTATTTGGCCTCTTACAAAAGTTTTCAGAAATATAAGAGTATTCCAAAATACAATGCCAAAGTAGTGTCTAAAAACCCTATTTTAAAGAGTTTTTTAGAAAATGCGAAACCTGTAATGAACCAACCCTTGAGCATAGCGCAAATTTCTTTCGCTGATAAAATGGCCGTTGAGCAACATATGCTGATGTGTGGAGATACAGCCGGATTGATTCATCCCTTATGCGGGAACGGCATGGCTATGGCAATTCATTCGGCAAAAATTGCCTCAGATTTGATTGATACATTTTTAACTAACCCAGCCTATTCCAGGGTTCAATTAGAAAAAGACTATCAGCTAGAGTGGAATAGTACGTTTAGTACGCGCCTAAAGGCGGGGCAATTTTTACAATCGCTATTTGTTAAACCATATATTTCTAGCTTCGCTTTAAAAATTGTAAAAGCCTCTCCACTTTTATTAAACAGCATCATTAAACAAACACATGGCAAACCAATTCGTCTGTAATGAACCTATCCACAAGAAGTGCCATCCCGGAAATTATGGACACCCAAAAGGTAGATATAAAACTACTTGAAAATGTTTTTTTAGACATTAATAAAGCCAATGATCTTTTGGGGGGAGCGGTTATAACTATAAATGCAGTAAATAGCTTGGTTCAGGAGTATCCAAAAAAGGAATACACTATAATAGATATGGGCTGTGGCGACGGAACCATGTTGAGGAAATTGGCTCTCATCTCTAGAAAACACCAGGCCAAGTTTTCCTTTATAGGCATCGATTTGAACCAAATGGCAATAGATTTAGCCAGAGAGAAGTCTAAAGATTTCACAGAAATTCAGTTTGTGTGTCAGGATATTCTGATGCTTAAACCAGACCAGTTTACTTGCGACATCTTATTATGTACCCTTACCATGCATCATTTTGAGAATCAAGAAATTAAAACTTTTATGGCCCATTTTATTCAGTTATCCCAAATCGGGGTCATTGTCAATGATTTGCAAAGAAGTGCCTTGGCTTGCTATTTATTTAGGCTATTTAGTGGTATTTTTATAAAAACAAAAATTGCGAAACACGATGGCCTTGTCTCCATTAAAAGGGGGTTTAAGAAAAAGGACCTGATTAACTTATCTAAATCCTTTCCAAAATCGGAGCATATCATTTCATGGAAATGGGCTTTTCGATATGTTTGGATCGTAAAACAGGCCAATTAAAAAAAATTCATGAATAAAGTTCGTATAGAACATGTTGCAAAAGAACTACCTAAAACTTGTAGAGCTACCAAAGAGATAATACCTATGGTAGAACAGTGGCTGTCGGGACAGGATCAGAGATTTAGGCGTAAAGTTATCAAGATATTTGAAGGAGCAGGAGTAGATAAACGTTATGCTATAATGGATGCCGAAGAGGTTTTTACAGCAAGTAGTTTTGCGGAAAAGAATGAGATTTATGCCAGAGAAGTAAAGAAACTGGGTGCTTCAGTACTGTTTAAAGCCTTAAATGACTGTAAGTGGGAATCAGATTCTCTAGACTATATCATAACGGTTAGTTGTACGGGAATAATGATCCCGTCTCTAGACGCTTATTTAATAGATGCATTAGATCTGCGGACAGACATAGTGCGTCTTCCGGTAACTGAAATGGGTTGTGCTGCTGGGGTATCTGGATTAATATACGCATCAAACTTCTTAAAGGCTAATGCCAATAAACGTGCGGCAATTATAGCCGTAGAGAGCCCTAGTGCAACCTTTCAACTAAATGATTTTTCTATGGCCAATATGGTGAGTGCGGCTATTTTTGGTGATGGTGCAGCTTGTGTTCTCCTTAGTTCAGAGGAAGACGCCGAAGGGCCGTCGATTATTGCCGAAGAAATGTTTCATTTTAAGGATTCAACCCATTTAATGGGTTTCGATCTTGCCAATACTGGTCTAAAAATGATTTTAGACCCGGCTGTACCCCAGGTAATATCGAATTATTTTCCGGAAATTGTACATCCGTTTTTAGAAAAGAATGAAATTTCCATTAATGATGTAGAGCATCTTATATTTCACCCGGGGGGAAAAAAAATAGTGGAAACTGTCGAGGAACTATTTGGCGTACTAGGTAAGAACATAGACGATACCAAAGAGGTTTTAAGGCAATATGGAAATATGAGCAGCGTAACTGTTCTCTATGTGTTACAACGGTTTATGGCTCGGAAAATACCGAAAGGTTCTTATGGCTTGGTTCTGAGTTTTGGGCCAGGTTTTTCGGCACAAAGAGTTCTGTTGAGATGGTAATTTGTTAGTAATTGCATGATGGAAGAAAAGACTATGTGGGCGTTAATATTAGGTGGCAGCAAGGGTTTAGGTCTTGCTACGGCTCATAAGCTAGCGAGTCAGGGTTATAATCTAATCTTGGTTCATAGAGATAGAGCAATTGAAAAAAAAGCTTTAGAGACCGAAATTAAAAAGATGAAAGCACATCAGGTGGAAGTTTTTAACTACAATAAAGACGCCGTACAGGATGGGAATAGGAAAATGCTGCTTTCGGATATTCAAGGTAGTTTAGGCGCCTTTAAAATAGATGTTTTGGTGCATAGTATTGCGAAAGGAAGTGTAAAACCTATAACCACTTCAAATGGCCCAGAATTAAACAGTGAAGATATTTTATTGACACTAAATGCGATGGCTGTTAGTTTTTATAGCTGGACCAAAGCCCTGGTAGATGCTAAGCTTTTTTCTAAAAAGGCTAGGGTGATAGCATTTACCAGTGAAGGTTCCTCCAAGTTCATTCCGGGTTACACTGCCGTGGCATCCGCAAAAAAAAGTCTGGAATCTCTAATGAAAAATATGGCGGTAGTATATGCCCCCTATGGTTTACGAGTTAACTGTATTCAAGCAGGAGTCACTGATACTGCTTCTCTTCGAAAAATCCCGAAGAGCGAATTGCTATTGAAAGAAAGTGTAAAAAGAAATCCTTTTAAAAGACTTACCACTCCTGCGGATGTTGCCAATGTTGTGGCCATTCTTTGTTTAAACGAGGCTGATTGGATAAATGGTACCATAATCAAAGTAGATGGTGGCGAAAGTTTAATGTGAAATGGCGTATAAAGAAATATTAGAGCAGCTTCCCTATACTTCCCCGTTTTTATTTGTTGATAGAATAATACATTTAGATGAAGACAATGCAGTAGGGGAGTATACTTTTAAAAAAGAATTAGACTTTTACAGGGGGCATTTCAAGGATAATCCTGTTACACCCGGAGTTATACTTACAGAATGCTGTGCGCAAATAGGATTGGTATGCTTAGGTTTATATTTAATCGGCAAAACCAAAGAGTATAATTCGGAAGGAACCGGTCTGACGCTTAGTTCTAGTAATATGGAGTTTATATCACCGCTATACCCCGGTCAAAAGGTAAAAGTGATTTCTGAAAAAATTTATTTTCGATTTAATAAACTTAAGTGTAAAGTGAAAATGTTTTCTAGCAAAGAGGAGTTAATATGTAAGGGGGAAATAGCCGGATTTATAAAACCAATGATAGAATGAAGGCGAGGGTTGTTGTTACTGGTTTAGGGGTTTGTGCTCCGAATGGGATAAGCCTCTTAGGCTTTTGTGAAAGCCTGAAAAATGGAGTCAGCGGTATAGAGTTTAATCCGCAATTGGCGGAATTGAATTTTGGTTGCCAAGTATCTGGAACCCCAAAAATAGACACTAAAATTTTAAATAAATACTTTACTAAACTTGAGTTAAGAGGTTTAAAATCAAGTGGTTTAATGTATGGTGTAATTGCAGGTGTTGAAGCCTGGAAAGATGCGGATTTATATACTGACAGGACAGGGGAAGTAGATTGGGAAACAGGGGTGGTCTTTGGAACAGGTATTTTAGGGGTAGACAAGTTTAGAGAGGCAATACATCTTATTGACGATAAGCAAACAAGGCGACTGGGAAGTACCTCGGTAATACAAACCATGGCCAGCGGAATTAGTGCCTTTTTAGGCGGAAGATTCGGATTGGGAAATCAGGTAACTACTAATTCCTCTGCCTGTACCACCGGAACGGAGGGAGTTTTAATGGCTTTTGATAGAATTAGCCAGGGGAAGGCCAAAAGAATGCTAGTTGGTAGTTGTAGCGACAGCGGACCTTACGTTTGGGGTGGTTTTGACGCATTACGGGTTCTTGCAAGAAATTCTAATGCATTCCCAGAAAAAGCCAGCAGACCTTTTAGTGCGAGTGCTACCGGCTTCGTGCCTGGTAGTGGGGCAGGAGCGCTGGTTATAGAATCTCTAGAAAGTGCTCTTGAGAGAAAGGCCACTATTTATGCTGAAGTGCTTGGAGGAGCTGTTAACAGTGGGGGGCAAAGAAATGGAGGCAGTATGACAGCACCTAATAATAAAGGCGTACAAAGATGTATTACTACGGCACTTAAAGAGGCTGGTGTTAGTGCAACGGAGGTAGACGCGATAAATGGACACTTAACTGCCACTTCCAAAGATCCTGTAGAGATAATGAATTGGAGTGAAGCATTAGATCGAAAGGGAAGCGATTTTCCATACATAAATTCTTTTAAGGGAATTTTTGGTCATTGTCTAGCTGCCTCAGGGAGCGTTGAGTGTGTTGGTACCTTGTTGCAGTTTAAAGAAGGAAAGATTTTTGGAAATATAAATACAGAAGATATTCATCCGGAAATTAGCCAGATCATTGCTAAAAGCAGAATTCCGCATAAAACCATAGAATTAAAGCCAAAAATTATTGCCAAGGCAAGTTTTGGTTTTGGAGATGTAAATGCCTGTGTTATTTTTAAATCTTATCCCGACTAATTAGATATGGAAAAACAAGAATACCTAGAGGAGCTAAAAAAAATTGTGCAGCCGTATTTACCTGATGACGTTCTAATCGAGGCCATGACTGCCAATAGCCATTTTATAAACGAGTTAAATATAAATTCTGCGAATTTGGTAGATATTGTTTTAGATGTGGAAGACACATACGATATTGTTTTGGAAAACGATGATATCGAAAAAATGCTTACGGCTAACGACGTGATTGCTATAATTGAAAGCAAAAAGAAACTCTAGAAATATGAATAAGTCTATGCGTTGGATACGCGAACAGTGGCGCGTAGAAAAGAAGTTGCTTCTTACCTACTGTTTGGTATATTTTATTTGGGGCTGTCTTATGAACTGGTTTGGTGCGGAGGTTGAAATCGCTAAGTTCAGGTATTGGTGGCAGGTTATTAGTTGTTATATACTGTATATGGTCCCAATTTCCCTTGTACTCAGAAATCTTCCTTTCCACATGCAATACGCTTATGGGCTTATAGCGATGGGATTACTGGAGTTCGGCGGCTATTTTTTTGAAACGTCTTATGCCTATCCTGATAATATTTTGGATCAATTATTTGGAATAAGAAATTTCACCCTGGGGATGGCTTTATTTTTTGCTCTGTATTTTCCGGTAGGGAACTGGGGGGTAAACAAGATTTATAACTACTTCTCCGGAGTTCCAGATAAACTGGAATAGCCTATAGTTTAATTTCTATAAACACCTCCACCTTATTGTCTTCTCTCTCTTTTTTTATATGGATTCCAAAATCAGAGGTGTAAATCACTCCTGAGCCTTTGATCAAATTACCCACCTTCTTAAATTGCCAGTGCATGGGTTTGGAAACATCTTTTATGGTTAGCTTTCCCTCTACATTTAGAATATTCCCTTCGTTAGAAACACTGCTGCTGTTAAAACGTATTAAGGGGTACTTTTCCTCATCAAAGTACTTGCTGCTTTGCAAATGCCAATCACGAATAAAATTCCCTGTTTTTAATGTTTCAACAGCCACAGAACCAGAAAAAATTGAACTTTCCAAATCTTCTGAATTTATATCTCCTGAAAACTTAAATTCCTGTATTGTGCCTTCCACATGTTTTGATAAAAAGTCGAACCTCACTTCTGCTGTTACCTTTTGTATAAGCTGGTTATCCGAAGAGTTGTAGATTAATGCTAGAAAGGCAAGTGAATAGAGTAGTAGTCTCATTTAAAACGCAAGTTTTTTTAAAGATAGTAGAAATTTACAAAAATATGCTGCGATACAACGGGGTAAAGCTTTGTTATATCTAACTTAATTGTTTGTAAATCAAAAGAATCCTTATCTTGAAAAAAGAACACTTTGTATGGATTTTATTAAAAAATTTCGAGGACCCTATATCGTCCTCTTGGCTGTGACTTCTCTGCATTATGGCGCTAATGCCCAGCAAGAGACTTTTAGTTCTATAGAAGACAGATATGAGGTTCAGGAACGCACCATTCTGGGTAAATTTGACCGGGACCTGGTTTTAGAGGCTTCAACGAGGCGGGAAATGAAAGTTGAAAGAATTATTCGTCTTAAACGAAGGATCTTGATTTTAGATACTTTGAGTATTTCCGAAAGAAAGAAAAGAAGACTTCTAAAAGCAATTTCACACGGGTCTTATTCTTCTGAATGGGAAGCACTATTGGTAGATTTGGAATTTCAGGAATAAAAACATCCGGTGTTACAAATTTTTTAAACACCTCTGGGGATGTAACTTCAAGTATAACAAATAGTTAAGTTGTCATTAAAATTCAAACTTCCTGCTAGGTTAGGGATTAATTTCGTATCTTTTGTGGATGCTTTTATGATTTAATAACCTTTAAATCAAAGTCTATGACAGCGATTGAAAGATTGGACGAAACCCCCAAATATATTGAACGAAACGCTCTGATAAGACGCCTTGAAAGAAACAATAAGTGTTTATTAGGTCTGGAGAACAACCTCAATAGCTATATCTGTGAGCCAAAAACAAGACTTTTGTTTGAGCGGCTGACTGTCATTAAAACCAGCCTAATGGAGCTTAAAAAATCTCAAAGAGAATTGATAGGAGGTCTAAAAAATAAAACAATATATTTTGAAGAATCCAAATCGCTCATTTCTATGCAATTAGAGTCTTATAATAAATTGGAAATAGTCATCTTAGAATATATAGGGATGTCAAAAATGCATGGCAATTAGCAATTCCTATTGCGTAGTCTTCGGTTTTTCTGGAATAAGAAGAGAGCTCACAATGCCTGCTAACAAAGAACCTACAATCACAGAAAGAGAAATCCATTCTTTTATATGGATATAATGTGAAATAATCATTTTAATACCAACAAAGGCAAGTATTACTACTAAACTATAATGAATATAGCGGAATTTGCTAAGCATTCTGGATACAAGGAAATACATAGATCGAAGGCCCAGGATTGCCAGAATATTAGAGCTAAAGACGATGAAAGGGTCCGAGGTAATAGCTAGTATTGCAGGGATGCTGTCCAGGGCAAACATAACATCGGTAATCTCAATAATTATAAGGGCAACGAAGAGGGGAGTGGCAACCAATAATCCCATTTTCCGAATAAAGAAATCATGACTGTTGATGACCGAAGTAATAGGATACACTTTCTTAATTTGCTTAAATACAAAAGAATCTTTGGGATTATAATTAGATTCATCGGAACGTAGCATTTTAAAAGCTGTATACAATAGAAATACACCAAACACATAAATAATCCATTCGAACCTATTAATTAAAGTGACCCCAAAAAGAATCATTAATCCTCTAAAAACAATAGCCCCAAGTATTCCCCAAAACAGAACTCTGTGCTGGTAAATTGGAGGAATAGCAAATGCTGTGAATATTACCGCTATAACAAACACATTGTCGATACTTAAAGACAATTCAATTAAATAACCAGTTATATACTTTAATACGGCATCTCCCGGACTTAAGTCTGTTGGATTATCTATAAGTCCCTCTGCGAACAACCAATAAATCACCCCGCTAAAACTCATGGCGACTGTAAACCATATGGCGGTCCAGATACCGGCTTCTTTTGACTTTATAACATGGTCTTCCTTATTGAAAACACCAAGATCTAATGCCAAAAAAACAAAAACCAGAATAAGGAATAATCCCCAGATCAGCATAAAACGAGTTTAGTCTACGAATATAAGAATCGTTCTGAAAAGAAAATGATCTTTGAAGTTTTAATATGATGTAGATGGTTGCTCCATAATAGACAATAAAATCCTTATCTTGTTTCATAATTATAATATTTATGAAAATGATTCTATCGCCAAACAAGTACCTCTTAGTCATTTGTGTTGTGCTGTGTTGTATAAATTTTGCTTCTGGACAACTAATTCCTAAAACTCCAGAGGAGAAAAAAGCAGTAGAATTGGTGAAAGCCTATCAGGCTGAGCTGGGAATGACCGTTGAACAAGCCGCATCCATGTATAATTCAATTAACGATAATCTTGTTTTGTCTAAGGAAATTATGGCGAGCGCGGCCTCTGAAGAAGAAAAGAAGAAGTCCTTGGCAAAGCTTAGAGAACAAGAAACTGCTTTTATGGGATCTATCCTAGAACCTAAACAATTCAAGGAATACAAAAAACTACGTAAAACTCTTCAGTAACTATTTAATAATTAACTATTAACTATTTATTACTTTAATAAATAGTTAATATATTAATATAAACTTCGATTTCTTCTTAAGGATCTTTGGTTTCCCTTCGATAGTTTGTCTATTGTCCTAAACGAAAGCCTCTGCAAGTATGTAAAATTAGCATTTTATTAAGGATTCTAAATTTTGTGAATTACAATTTTAATGTATTTTCGAGAATCTAAAAATAACCATATGAAATTAAAAATGTATTCCCCCATTACCCTTTTATTATCCCTTACCTTTTTATTAAATATCTCTGCTCAGGAGAAACCAAAAGATCCTATGGCAGGTCTTGCTTTTAGGAGCATTGGCCCTGCTTTTACTTCAGGCCGAATTGCAGATATTGCAATACATCCCGAGAATGAGAACGTTTGGTATATCGCTGTGGGCTCCGGTGGCGTTTGGAAAACGGTTAACTCAGGTACAACTTGGAAACCGATTTTCGATAAAGAAACGACCTATTCTATCGGCTCCATAGTCTTAGACCCCAGTAATCCCAGTACTATTTGGGTAGGATCCGGGGAAAATGTAGGTGGTAGGCATGTAGGTTATGGCGATGGTATTTATGTTAGTCATGACGACGGTAAAACGTGGACAAATATGGGTCTTAATAAATCTGAACATTTGTCAACTATTATTGTGCATCCAGAAGATTCTAATACAATCTGGGTGGCTGCTCAAGGACCTTTATGGAGTAAAGGCGGAGAACGTGGCGTGTATAAAACAGTAGATGGTGGCTTAAACTGGACCAAGACTTTAGGAGATGAAGAGTGGACCGGAGCAACCGATTTGTTGATTGACCCCAAGAACCCTGATATACTCTATGCAGCGACCTGGCAACGTCATAGAACTGTTGCCGCCTATCTTGGTGGCGGACCAGGTTCTGGTTTACATAAAAGTATAGATGGTGGTGAGACTTGGTCAGAGTTAACTACTGGTATCCCAGATGAAAACCTAGGTAAAATAGGTTTAGCCATGAGCCCTTTTAACAATGAAACTATTTATGCAGCTATAGAAACGGAAAGACTTAAAGGTGGTTTGTTTATCTCAGAGAATGCAGGACAATCATGGACTAAACAATCCAATACCGTTTCTGGAGGTACAGGACCACATTACTATCAGGAATTATATGCTTCCCCGCACAAGGAGGGAAGATTGTTTTTGATGAATAACTACGTAAAAGTCTCAGAAGATCACGGGAAGACTTTTGAAAATATGAATGAAAAAGGTAAGCATGTGGATAGCCATGCCATGGCTTTTAAAGCTTCCGATCCTAACTACGTTCTATTTGGTACAGATGGCGGACTATATGAGAGTTTTGACCATACCAAAACATGGAAGTTTGTATCTAATTTGCCCATAACACAATATTATAAGGTTGCAGTAGATGATTCGGCTCCTTTTTACAACATCTACGGAGGTACACAAGACAATGGTTCTCATGGAGGACCTTCTAGGACTAGAAATGAGGCGGGTATCCTAAATTCTGATTGGTGGATTACTCTTGGAGCTGACGGGCACCAGTCCGCGATTGAACCTGGAAATCCAAATATCACTTATGGTGAGTACCAGCAGGGGCGTTTATGGAGAGTAGACCAGACTACAGGGGAGACCGTCTTAATTCAGCCACAGGCTGGCTTTGGAGAACCGTCGGAGAGATTTAACTGGGATGCGCCTATCTTGGTAAGTCCACACAAACCTACACGACTTTATTTTGCTTCACAACGTGTGTGGAAGTCGGAAAACAGAGGAGATGAATGGACTGCCGTATCTGCAGATCTAACAAGAAATGAAGAGCGCTTGGCTTTGCCAATCATGGGAGGACAACAGAGTTGGGACAATGCCTGGGATGTCTTAGCAATGTCTAATTATAACACCATTACTTCTTTGGCAGAATCCCCGAAGCAAGAGGGTTTACTATATGCGGGGACTGATGACGGTATTATTCAGGTGTCTGAAGATGGTGGGGCGAATTGGAGAAAAGTGGAATTGAGCTCTGTAAAAGGCCTGCCGGCCAGACCTTTTGTAAATGATGTTAGAGCAGATCTTTTCGATGCTAACGTAGTATATGCAGCCTTAGACAATCATAAATCGGGAGATTACAAGCCTTATCTTCTTAAAAGTATTGATAAGGGTCGTAGCTGGTCTTTAATGAATGGAAACCTTCCTAAGAATTTGCTTACCTGGAGGTTGGTACAAGATCATGTAAAGAGAGATTTGCTCTTTGCTGCAACGGAGAATGGAGTTTATTATACTTCTAATGGAGGGGCTAAATGGATGCCTTTAAATTCTGGTTTACCAACCATTCCAATTCGAGATATAACTATTCAGAGAAGAGAAAACGATTTGGTGGCTGCTTCTTTTGGTAGAGGATTTTACATTTTGGATGATATAGCCCCATTAAGAGACTTTGAAACAATAAAAGAGGAAGAGGCTCACCTGTTCCAAGTAAAGCCTGCCTATTGGTATGTTCCAAAATCTGCAAGATATGCGCAGGGCAGTAACCAGTACGCGGCTAAAAACCCTCCATATGGAGCAATATTTACGTACTACCTGAAAGATTCCATAGCCTCTTTATCTTCTGTTAGAAAGACTGGAGAGAAAGGAAAGACCAACATTCCTTTTCCAGGATGGGAGGCCTTAGAAGCCGAAAAGCTTCAGGAAGCACCTTCCTTCCTTTTAACGGTTAAAGATAGTAAGGGTGAGGTTGTAAAAGTGGTAAAAGGCACTAATAAGAAAGGTTATAACCGGGTAAACTGGGCTTTAGATATTGCTGATAGAAGTGGGGAAGATTTAAAGGTTTCTACTACACAAAATAGTTGGGATTCTAATTATACCAGAGCCACACCTGGAGAATATAGTGTTCAATTGTGGAAAATGGTTGATGGTAAACTAACGGCATTAAGTACGGAACAGTCGTTTAAGGTGGTACCGTTGGCAGAAGGGGCTTTAAAAGGAGCTTCTTATGAGGATATTATTGCCTTTAGAGAGAATTTTGAGTTGTTTCAGCAAGACTTAAAAGGCACCAAAGATGTCTTGAAAAAAAGTCAGTTACAGGTAAACGCCATGCAGAGGGCCTTTTTGAAGGCAAAGTCACCATCACCAGCATTGGCTGAAAAGCTTTACGAGGCCAAAACCCTCTTACAGGGTCTGGATTCTGATTTAAATGGCAACAAGGCCAAAGGAGAGATAGGAGAACGTGATGCTCCAAATCCCGACACCGGAAGATCTGTTGCGAGTAATGCTTTAAAAACAAGTACCTATGGACCAACAGCGAATCATAAAGCTGCCCTAGAGACCGCGAAAAGACAACTTTCTGGTGTAAAATCCAAGTTGTCCGGATTTGTAAACTCGGAACTTCCTGCTTTGGAGTCGCAAATGAAAGCAGCGGGTGCTCCTTGGGTAGAAGGACAAGGTTTGTTGAAGCCTTAGAAAATAATTATCATCTAAAAGTTATATTTAAAATGCGTATCGAGAGATACGCATTTTTTTATGCTCTTTCTTAAAAAATAGGGTAGATCTAAGACCTTAAGTTAGTTGCTTAAAAATGTTCTTTGCGCTCTGTTTCTTTGGAAGTAAAAATAGGACAAGATTAGTAAGGACATAAGGCCACATACCATAAAACCAATAAACATGGGAAGTACACTATTTTCTACATATCGGCCAATAAAGGTAGATATAGCAACGCCCATAAGGGTGGCAAGAAAACCGGTAATTGCTGCTCCTATACCCGCAATATGTCCTACAGGTTCCATGGCCAATGCTCTTAGGTTGCCAAAAATAAAGCCCACCGCAAAAAATTGTAAACCACAAAAAAGAAGGAGTATCCAGAAAGGTGGGTTTTCCCCACTAGAAAATAATACTACATAGGTTGAAGCTACGGCCGCATAGGCTATGGTAGAGATGGTAACCAGACGGAGCATGCCGAATTTTAAAACCAAAGTACCATTGAGCAAGGTAGCTGTACCAATGGTTATTGCCAAAGCAGCAAAAATATAGGGGAAGGATTCTTTAAGCGCATATTGCTCTTGAAATATTTGTTGAGAGGTACTTAGATAGACCAAGAACGATCCGGTAATAAAGCCCCATATTAGAGTAAAAAGCATGGTTTGCCTATAATTAATAAGCTCTTTAAAGCCTTCTACAAATACCCTTCCTTTAAAAGAGACTCTATTTCGCACCTCCAGAGTTTCTGCTTGTCTTTTCCAAAACCAGATACAGACTAAGATGCTAAAAAACAATTGTACGTGGAAAATAGCTTTCCATCCAGACAGGTCAAGAACCCATTTCCCCATGGCTGGGGCAACAATTGGGACCAAAATAAAGACCACAGTAACAAAAGACATTATTCTCGCCATATAGTTCCCATTAAACAGGTCTCTAATCATAGCAATACTAATAGTTCTGGGGGCCGATAAGGCAATTCCCTGTAGAATTCTGCCTGTAATCATGCCTTCGAGACTTTGGGAATAAACACAGATTAAACTGGCAATAATAAAAAGCCCAAAACCCATATAAACTACTGGTTTACGACCGATGCTGTCTGAAATGGGTCCAAATACCAAGGGCCCGGTTCCAAGTCCAAGAAAGAAAAGTGTTATTAACAGCTGGTTTTGTGCAGGATTGGTAACCCCCACAGAAAGTCCAATTATATCTAGCGCTGGTAGCAATGCATCTAAAGCCAAGGCAGCAATAGACATTAGCGCAGCCATAAGAGCTACAAATTCTACCTGGGATTTCTTTTCTACAGACATTCGCCAAAAGTACATCAATCCATTAAAACAGGCGGCACTAAGAAAGAGAAGATGTCATATTTAAATTATTATTAAGCGGAGCTTAGTCTTGGTCCCTTATTGGTTTAAGTTGTATTTTAGAGAGGAATTGAAAAAACTACTCCATGCGCCGTACTAATGGCATAAATACCCAAAATTTTAAAGCTTCTGCAGTGCTAGAAATACAATAGTTTTTAATTAAAGTGATACTTTAGATAAATAATGAAAAATAGTTATAAAAGAAATATTTGTGTTCGTGGACCAGAAGATTTTTTATCCTTAGAAGTGAAGGAGGCTCCTACTTATGCTGCCGGGAAAGCTGGGATAGCTGCTGCCATGAAGCACAGTTTTAAGGAAATGGGGGTAGTACGCGCCATGCGGACTTTAATGCAGATGAATCAGAAGGATGGTTTTGATTGTCCAAGCTGCGCCTGGCCAGATCCTGAAGAGCCTTCTAAACTTGGGGAGTATTGTGAAAATGGAGCTAAAGCTTTGGCGGATGAGGCTACACTGTCACATATAAATCATCGGTTTTTTGCTCAGAATTCTGTGGAAGAACTATCTCTTAAGACCGATTATCAAATAAATGCTTATGGAAGAATCACGGAACCTTTATTTCTAGATGAAGGGGAAATACATTATAAACCTATTAGTTGGGGCAGGGCCTACAAAATTATTGCGGAGGAACTGCGAAATCTTGAGCATCCGAATGAAGCTATTTTTTATACTTCCGGCCGTTCCAGCAATGAAGCGGCTTTCTTATACGGAATGTTCGCCAGAGCACTCGGAACCAATAATATGCCCGACTGCTCCAATTTGTGCCACGAATCTAGTGGGGTAGCGCTTTCAGAAACTTTGGGAATAGGGAAGGGGTCTGTTAAGTTGGAAGATTTGTATGGTGCAGAGGTAGTTATTGTTGCTGGCCAGAATCCAGGTACTAACCATCCGCGAATGTTGTCTGCCCTGGAAAAGTGTAAACAGAATGGGGGCGTAGTAATTAGCATAAATCCTTTACAAGAAGCCGGATTGGTACATTTTCGCAACCCGCAAACGGCAAAAGGTCTGTTAGGTTCAGGCACCGCTATTGCCGACTACCATCTGCCTGTTAGGATAAATCAAGACATTCCGCTAATGAAAGTCATCCTAAAAAAACTTGCGCAACTAGACGCTTTAGATGCTAGTGTTTTTGATCATGATTTCTTAGATACCTATGTAGACGGCAAGGAGAAGTTGCTGAACAACCTAGAGCAGTATGCTACAACCGATTTACTGGCGCTTTGTGGGGTAAAAGAGAGTATTATTAATCAGGTGGTTTCCATTTTGGCTAAAAAACAGAAGATTGTGGTTTGTTGGGCTATGGGTCTTACACAGCATAAAAATGGAGTAGAAACCATAAAAGAGTACGTAAATCTGTTACTGCTTAAAGGAGCTGTTGGAAGACCTTTTGCTGGTACCTGTCCGGTTAGAGGGCATAGCAATGTACAGGGAGATCGTTCTGTGGGTATAATGCATTATGTAAATAAGGAGTTTAACGATCGTATCCAAAAACATCTGGGTTTTCAGGCACCAGAAAAAGAGGGGGTAGACGTTGTGGGGTCTATAAAAGCAATGCACGATGGTAAGGCCTCCGTTTTTATGGCTTTGGGGGGGAACTTTTTAATGGCAGCATCCGATACCGATTATACGGCAGAAGCTTTACAAAAATGTAGCCTTACCATTCAGGTGAGTACCAAATTAAACAGAAGTCATTTGGTTACCGGAAAGAAGGCTCTTTTATTGCCAACTTATGGCCGATCTGAGAAGGAAAGAGGAGGGGGGCAGAATAACTTTGTAACCACCGAAAATAGTATGGGACGTGTTAGGTGGTCTAAAGGGGTTTTAAAAGCTCCATCCAATACTTTAGAAAGTGAAGTCGCCATCGTTACAGGAATTGCTCGAGCTTATTTTAAAGATGGGCATACAGTAGATTGGAAAAGTCTTGGGGAAGATTATAACAAAATAAGAGAGCTTATAGACAAGGTAGTAAAAGGATTTGAGAATACCAGCCAAAAGTCGAAAGGAGTCGGCTATTATTTGCCTAATAACGTAAGAGACTTAGATTTTAGCAGGCTGCCAGGAGGGAAGGCGCAGCTTTCTATTACTGGTCTGCCAGACCATAATTTGGCAGAAGATGAGTTTATGTTGATGACGATTCGCTCTCACGATCAGTTTAATACCACCATTTACGGTATGGATGATAGATACAGAGGGGTGTTTAATGAACGAAGAGTGCTCTTTATGCATCCGAAAGATGTGGATAAACTAGGATTAGAAAAAGGAGCTATAGTACATTTGAGTAGTCTTTATGATAACCAATTACGAAGGGCTAATAACTTTAAAATAGTTCCCTATCAGATTCCGGAAGGCGATGTTGCAGCCTATTTTCCTGAAACCAATGGACTGGTTCCGTATAACCACTATGCTGATAAGAGTAAAACACCTATAAGTAAGTCTGTTAGAATACGTGTTATAAAGTAATGCTATAGCTATTGAGGCAGGTTAAATCGGTAGCGTAAAACCGCTTTAAAAACAAAGCCATCCTGAAAATCTGTATTTAAAATAGTTCTGTTGTCTCCCAAATAAATAGAGGAAATAGAGAGGTCTACCTTGTCGTCTTCCTCATAAATACGGTAATTTCTAAAGAAGGTATAACCCGTTTTAAATCGGATGTTTAGGGAAGGGGTGAGCTCGTATTCAAAATAGAAATAGAGTTCATTTGTATTTCGGTTTACATAGGTATTGGTAAAACCAGGCTGGGAGATGGCAAACGAATTCCCAATACCATCAAAATTACCACCGATATTGGTTCTTTTGCCCAGTGTATAATTAAGATCTGCCAAGAGCGGGAGTAAGATGGTTAGGTCTAGACGGTTATTTGGACTTTTATAGTAAATCCCTAAAATAGGCACTATCAAAGGACCAAATTCCTCACTATTGTAAAAAAGACCATAAGAATAGGCCAGTTTTTTTGTCTTTGTTTTCTTAAACAGGGCCAGTGCTCCGAATTGAAAACCCCGTCGGAACCCACTAGAGAAATCTGTTGCCATTTTAGGAAAAAGCAGGTAAGTGGCGCTCCATTTTTTAGAATATACCTGATTCCAGCCAATTTTAGTACCTACGATGTATAGTTGGGAGAAATCCGGGATGGAAGGATCTAGACGCACATCTGTTCGATAGCCGTAACCACCTATCAGTAAGGTGTTAAGACTATCTATTACAATAGGAAAATCTATTTGCAGTCCAAATTCATGCACGGCTGTACTACCGGCATTTTCTTCGTTAAAACTGTTTCGTGGGGTAGTAGAAACATAGAATTTCCCGATGTCTATATAGTCCTGTGCGGAACAAAAAGCACCGAATACCAGGAGTATAAGGGCAACTTGTAATTTTTTCAAAAGGTCTAGTTATTTAGACTTCAAGATACCTATTATCTACTAATATATTGGAAAAGAGCCGCTTAAATAGCGGAACACACCTAATAAAATGGTAATATATCCGTTAAAGAGATAAAGGAAGCATAGATTTTTGTATTTTGAACAGGAACACATTTATGAAACATGAATAAGTTATTTAGAATAGCTCTCTTTATGGGTATTATGGTATGTGCTGCAGATGGCTTTGCCCAGTATACACCACAGAAAGAAGCAAAGCTTAAGGCAGAGGCAGAAAAAGAACCAATGGTTTTTCAATTCGAACCTAATTTGTCGGAGGCTGAAGCAGAACGTCGTACAGAGATTGTACAATTACGTATGTTAATAGATTCCTTGGATATTTCTGAAAGCAAAAGAAAAAAATTAATACGCGACTTATACCGGACCAACGGAGCCAAGAAAGTCTCCAAATATGTTTTGGTAGAAACGACCTTCGAACAGGAAGAATAGGGTAATAACTAAATAATCTTCTAAGACTTTATATTTTCTATTTTACATAATATAAATTATAGAACACTTTTGCTATTGGATTATCCAGTGGATGATTCAATAGTAAAACAATATTTGGTAATAAGTGAGATGTGTGCTACTACGAAGTTATATTTCTAGTATGTAAAGTATCCCTCGCATTTATAGCTTTTAAGGGAATTTCTAACAGGGTCATCAATCTTTTTAATTTACGTAGCTGCAATATTACTGCACAGAAAAAACTTTTTAGAAAATTCAAAATTCTTAGAAATCCCAGCGAGAAACATTTCGTCTGTATCTATAATTTGCCGTTATGTAAAATTACTTATGAGATTTCAATTTGTTTCTTATGGTATTCGTGAATGCTTCGCATTTGCGCTACCAAACGCTCAAATGCTAAATAAAATCAAATTGCTTTCCAGCCGCTTCAACCCGCCACCAAAAGCAATCACCCACTGGATAATCACTTTTGTCGCGTATGTAATTTTGGAATCAACTGACGGCTCATTAATTTTATAAGGCCAAGGTTAACATCGAGATTCTATTTTACATAATGTTAATGATTACATTTCTAGAGGAATAACTTTTTCAAACAAATCAGAAATTAAATACTGAAGCGAATCTGAGGTAACCTCTCTAAAATAACCTAATAAATCTTCAGTTGTAGCATATCTTTCTGTTGCTATTCTTAGTTTACCATTTGTTGTATTCCAGTCTTCGAGAAAACGTCTCAATGCTTTATTAACGTTCTCCTCCCCTATTGCTTTTTGAAACTCATACATATTTATCGCTCCTTTAGCATAATAGATATAATCTTGATTCTCAACCAAAGCTAAGGATGGCTCTATTGCATCTTCTCTATCTTTTCCTTTTTTATAATCCTCTTTTTGCGTTTCTAAAAATTGTAATACTTTTTCTTCGGAATAGTGTTGTTTTAACACCATAATCGCTGCATATTGCGACAAAGTTTCTAATATGGTTAGACGCCCTTTAACATTTGCTGCTTCTACTTGCATACCAAACCATTGGTGCGCAATTTCGTGAGAAGTGACGTAAAAAGCCATGTCAACATCTTTTTCATCATCAATATCTAAAACAAAACCGATGGCCTCTGAAAATGGAATAGTTCCTGGAAATGATTGTGCAAATTGTGCATAACGCGGAAACTCCATAATTCGTAAGTGCTCATATTGATAAGGACTAAAATTATTACTGTAATAACTTAAAGAGGCTTTCATGGATGCCATCATTCTGTCTATATTATAGGTATGTGTTTTATGATAGTAAATTTCAAGGTTAACTGGTTTGGTAACGGAATCTTGACTCTTTATCCATTCATCTTTCATTATTTTATATTCGGCCGAAACTATAGAATAAAAATTAATCATTTGTGTTTTCATTTTATAATGAAAATAGTTACGATTGTTTTCCGTCCATTTTCTCCATAAATTTCCTGGGGCAAGAGCTGTTTGTTCTTTTGACGTCCCAATAATCATTTCGAAGTTAATACCATCAGAATCACTTCCATTTCTTGCGTTTTTAAGCTCATTTAGATCATTTCTATTTGAAGCAATATTCCTTACTGGCAGGCAATATGCTTCACGTTCATCAGCATCATCTAGTTCATATTTTTTATTGTAGCCAATTGTTGGCAAATCTGTATTATTAAAAAAAGTCCCGTTGTAATTTATGTTGACATTAGAGTTTCCAGATTCAAATCCTTTTGTAGTAAAGCTTTGTTTAAAATCCATTTTTATAGTATCTCCAGGTTTTAAAGCTGTATTTAGAATGAAAATAGAATAATCAAACTTTTCATATTTGTTGTCGGTTGTAAATCCAACTTCAAAAGAGATTGTATCTAAAGCAACATTCTCTTCGAGAAGCTTTTGAATGTGAATGGATTTGATGTTTTCTGTAGTGGTGTTTTTCAATATGTAATACCCTTTTATCGTATAATCTCTTGTTTTAGGATAGAGTTCTACTTGTAAGTTGACATCTACTATTTTTGGCTGTGGTATATATTCCAATGGTTTGAGTTCTTTTTCATAAGCTGCTTTAAAATCTGTTGCTTTAGAATTAGTCCAGTAGGTATTTAAAACATTCGTATTGTAAAAGATAAAACTTCCGATAGTTATAAATAATAAACTGATCATAACCGTTAGTTTAAAAAGCGGCTTGCTTAATCTGTATTTGCTCGCTTTTATTCGCTTCCACATATTGGTTTCAGTACCTCTTACATTTACTAAAGAACCTGTAATTAGTAATAGCATCCCGAAAAGAAACCAGTACGATTTAATAAGGAGATATGGTTTTAAGAAATGTCCGTAACCATTCATATCTGAATAGACACCTAAAGCGCTTCCTCCAAAGAAATATAATTCGTGGTCGAATCCAAATAAGTCTAAAGCGATATTGGCGATAAAGAATACAAGCACCAACATAATGCCTAAAAACTTATGATTTACAATAGATTGAATAAAAAATGCGATGCAAGTGTATAAAGCTAAAAACGGGAATATATCTAGAAAGAAACCAGATAAATACACCTGAAAGTCATATTTATAATAGCCACTTAGTGTTTGAAATATGATACCTGAACCTATTAAAGCGAGTATTAATACTACATAAATTAAGTTCAACCCAATATACTTACTCAATAGTCTTATAAAGTTAGACATTGATGTTGTGTCATAAATTAAATCTAATTTTGCACCTCGTTCTTTCCATACTAATTCTCCTGAATAAAACACCAAAAGAATAATAAAGAAATACATAGAAGTTTCTTTAAGCTCTTCTACTATGTAATAAGTGGTAGGATAACTATCCACGCCATAGACAGTTCCGAGATTAACTGAATTAATAAGGATAATAATCATACCACAAATAACAATTCCCCAAAATGATGCTTGCTTGAAAATACTTGTAAAGTAAAACCACGTAAGTTGTTTTAATTGGTTACATTTTGATAGTAATCCATATTGTTTTTTAACATCAGGTATTATGACATCATTAACTTTATTATTGGTTTTAAGAGTTACTATTTGTGATTTTGTTTTTTTGGAACGTTTTTCTTTAACCACATTGAAATTGAATTTTTTATAGCCATAAATCAATGCGATGACACCAATAGAAAACCAAAACAGTTTGTTATATAGCAATGCACCAAAAAATGGAATATCTTGCGTACGCTTTGTTAAAGCTGGCCAGGAATTTGTAATAAAAGTGGTCGTTGTAAGTGAAAATGGATCTAGTATGGCTTGCCAAAACTCATTGGTAATGACTTTGGTTAGCATAAAAATGACAAAGACAATAATACCTTGTGTATAGACGACCACTAGGTTTCTACTTAATGCACCATTGACAAAAAACAGGGATGCACCAAAAAATAAGGTTGGTAAGGTCATCATTAAAAAGGTCTTTACATAAAGCATCGCATTAAATGCTAGTAGATCTTCCGGATTGTGCCATGGCATAAATTCGCCACACATCATACCAAATAAAATTCCAGTAAATGCAAAGAATAAAACTGTAAACGCTCCTAAAAAGCGACCTAATAAATAGTCTTTTTTGTGTATTGGCGTTGTAAATAATAAGGATTCTATGTTGTATTCAAAATCTCTTAAGACGGAAACTCCCATAATCATGGATGCCAAAATCATGAATAATCCTGTGATTGCTCCCATTGTTTTTGCAATAACTATAGGAGAGTTTTTTTTCATGACTCCCATATCTGACCCTTGAAAAATAAAGTCTACTCCAACAATGGAAAATAGAAATAGGAATAGAAAGAACACATAAGTGTCTGCACGTTTACTGCGATATTGTAATTCGAATTTAAAAATGGTGTACCACATAACTATATAGACTTATCGTTCGTAGTATTAAATATTTCAGAGAAGTACACATCTTCTAATTCCGCATTAATAGGCGAAAAGCCATCTCCAGGGTTCCCATCACTTAAGATGTGAATGGTTGGTTTTCCAAGAAATAACTTTTCATTAATGACTTTATAATTTTGCTTGTATACTCTTAATTCTGACTTTTGAATTGTTTTTTTATAGACTCTGCCTTTTAGGTTTTCTAATATTTGTAATGGGTTTCCCTTTAGGCAAACTTGCCCTTGATTAATAATTGCCATATTTGTGCAAAGTTCTTTAACATCGTCAACAATGTGTGTAGACAAGATGATAACAGTCTGCTCTCCTAATTCACTTAACACGTTATAAAACCGGTTACGCTCTACAGGATCTAATCCGGCAGCTGGTTCATCCACAATAAGTAGTTTCGGATTATTAAGTAAGGCTTGTGCAATACCAAAGCGCTGCTTCATTCCGCCTGAATAACCTTTAAGGTTTTGTTTTTTAACGTCGTACAGATTCGCCTTATGCAATAATGCATCTACCAAGTCTTTGCGATCACCTTTATCAGTAATTCCTTTAAGAACCGCAAAATGGTTGAGTAATACTTCGGCAGATATTTTGGGATATAAGCCAAACTGCTGTGGCAAGTATCCTAGAACTTGTCTCAACTCATTTTTTTGTTTTAGCACATCGATGTCACCAAGTACAATATTACCTGAGTCAGCTTCTTGTAATGTTGCAATGGTTCGCATTAAGGTCGATTTACCAGCACCATTTGGACCTAGTAAGCCAAATATGCCCGTTGGTATTTCTAACGAAATGTTTTGCAATGCTTTAACACTATTGGAATAGGTTTTAGATAGATTGTCAATGATGAGTTCCATTTTGTTCACTTTTTAATTAATAAAGCAAACATATTTGTGATTTTAGCCAATATAAAATGTTTGTTACACACGTATGGGTTTGCGTGACAAACAGATTATTCTATGATACAAAGGCTTCTTAAAACAACTTTGCGATGGTTTGCCACTAATAGGGTACTGTTTGTCAAATAATTTTTCTGAGGTGTTTTATTTAATTAATATTGATTATGAAATTGAATATGTCAAACAGAAAAAAGAAAAGTATAACGCGCTTATATAAAATAGCGCTTGTTATTATTGGCTTGTTCATCGTAATTTTTAATGACACTTTTGGGCAATTAGAAGGGTTCGTAGAATTTGTTGCATTGTACTTTATCCTTGTATTTATAACTATTGCACACTGGCTTTTTAAACAAATCAAATCGCTCATACGATTAAAGAACGAAAAAGCAAAAACAGAATTATTACATTTAAAAAGTCAGGTGAACCCTCATTTCTTTTTTAATATGCTTAATAATCTTTATGGCCTGGTAGATAAAGATTCAAAGAAAGCTCAAGAACTCATCTTAAAACTTTCTGATATGATGCGTTATAGTATCTATGAAGGTGATAAGGAGACCGTTTTATTGTCTGAAGAGATCAGGTATCTGCAAAATTATATTGAACTTCATAAAATGCGCTATCATAAGACCATTGATGTGCAATTACAAATTGAAACAAACGATAATGATTATGAAATAATGCCGCTTCTATTTATTATTCTTTTAGAAAATGCTTTTAAACATGGTGCAGAAAACTTAAGAGAAAATGCCTTTGTTCATATACATTTAACAGCACATAATAATGAAGTCAAATTTGAAATTGAAAATAATTTTGATGCCTCTGAGGATATTTCTGAAACTGGAATAGGCTTAAATAATTTAAGAAGACGATTAGAACTGGCCTATTCAAAAAAGCATTATTTTGAAGTCTCTAAAATGGATTCAATTTATAAAGCTAAATTGAGTATTTCACTATGATTAGGTATTTAATAGTCGATGACGAGCATATTGCACACGATATTATAAAAGGCTATTGTGATATGCTACCAAATTTAGAATTTAAGGCCAATTGTTATGATGCAATAGAGGCCATTGATTATTTGAGTAAACACGAGGTTGATCTTATTTTTTTAGATTTAAACATGCCAAAATTAAAAGGGTTTGAATTTTTAAAAACCTTATCATCTCCTCCAAAAGTTATTGTGACAACAGCATATAGGGAGTATGCCATTGAAAGCTACGAATTAAATGTTGTCGATTATTTATTAAAACCATTTAGTTTTGAACGTTTTCTGAGTGCTTTAAATAAAGTCACACCTTCTAATACAAGTCCAACAAAAAAGGAATCTATAGAAAGCTCAAGGCCTGAAGAAAAGTATATTTTCCTAAAGCAAAACAACAGTCATATCCAAGTTGATTTAGATTCAATTTTGTTAATTGAAGCTTCTGGAAATTACACTAAAGTTTTTACTACGAAAGATATCATAACTATTCGCGAAAAACTTTCTGATACTATACAATTAATTTCACAAAATGATTTTATTCAAGTGCACAAATCGTTTGCAGTTGCAAAAAAGCAAATAAGTCGCATAGAAGGAAATAGAATTCATATTTCAGATCATATTGTGCCAATAGGAAAACTTTACAAGGCAAATATCAATCAACTTTTTAAATAGACTTGAATTGATTATAACTATTTCATTGCCCAACAACCTCTTTGCTTGATACTTTAATTCACAACTAGACCACACAGCCAAATCAAAATTTTTAGCCAAACAATAGTACGAGGTGTAGATTCGTTATTCTAAAAAGGCAATAACGCTACTATATTAAATGAAACTGCTTTGAAGCTTAAAAAACGCTGGAAACGGATAGTATTACTAGTCACCTTGCTGCCTGCGCTATGCATAGGTATCCTTTTACTTTATGTGCAAAACCATCAATCTGAAATAATTAAAGGAGAAATTGCCCTTCTAAACCAAGAGCACAAAGGCCTTATTACCTTGGGCAATAGTAATTTGTCCGTATTTGGTAATTTTCCAAACCTATCCATAAAAATTTATGATGTTAAAGTTTTTGAGACCAAAGCGGACCATGCACCCCTGATAATGGACGTTAAGGATATTTATGTTGGCTTCAATATCTGGGATATTGTTCATGGTAACTACGTCATTAATTCCTTATTGATAGAAGAAGGCGTTTTTAATATTGTTATTCACGAGGATAACACCACTAATATCCAAAACTCTCTTGCAACCACTTCTGAAGATGGTACATCCACTAACAATATTCATTTAACTAAGATCCGATTAAAAAACTTGGATGTCCATACGCTTGATGAAGCTACCCATACCGATGTTGAAAAGTTCATTTATGAGGCTAAAGGAGGCTTTAGTATTAAGGACAGCATCATCGCCGGCCATATTGATACCGAATTAGAACTGAATGTTACCAAAGATGCCGATACTACGTTTATCCGAAAAAAACATTTCGAAATACACACAGACCTGGTATTCAACGAATCCACAGGGGTATTAGACATTGAACCTTCAGAAATTGCCATGGAGAACGGGGATTTTGAGCTTGAGGGAATTATAGATACAAAAAACGATGTATACCTTGATCTTGCAATAAAAGGGACCAAGCCCAATTTTGATATGCTCATTGCATTTGCTCCTGAAGATGTGATTCCCTATTTGGAGAAATACAAAAATGCGGGGGAGATTTATTTCAATGCCTCTATCCAAGGTCCGGCAAATAAGGGGAACAAGCCCGCTATCTATGCGGAATTTGGAGCCGATAGGGCCTTTTTAGAGAATACGACCAGTGCTAAAAAAATAAATAATATGGGCTTTAAGGGCCATTTTAGTAATGGAAAAAATAGAGATGCCAGCACCATGGAATTTTCATTGAGCAATATGAAAGCCTCTTTAGAAAAAGGAGAGTTTCGAGGCGCGCTCTTTGTGAAGAATTTTGAATCTCCTGAAGTTGATATGCAAATTGATGCCAATTTTAATCTGGATTTCATCGCAGACTTCTTTGAACTGGACGAGGTAAAGAAAGCGTCGGGGAATATCCAAGTAAAGATGAATTTTCATGATATAGTTGATATAGATAACCCAAAAATGGCACTGCAGAAACTAAACCAGGCCTACTATGCAGCCTTGAAAATAGAGAATTTACATCTTGAAGCAAAAAATCTTCCCGTTTCCCTTGACAGTCTAAATGTGAATCTTCTAATGTATGGAAAGGAGGCTACTCTTAAACAATTCGATTTGTTAATGGGTAATTCAGATGTTTCTATTAGTGGTTTTCTGTCAGACCTGCCTTCTATTGTACATCATACAAACACTACTGTAGAAACCCATTTGGATATCACCGCCAAGCATTTGGATATTGCAGAATTGACAAGCTTTTTTATGCAAGATACAACCCAAATAAGGTTTGAAGAAGAGGTTAATAATCTCAGCTTGGGGTTATCTTTTGTGGGCTCTGCCAAAGACTTTACCGAATCGGAATATTTGCCTAAGGGAGAATTTTTTATTGATAGTCTCTATGCAGATTTAAAGCACTATCCGCATCGTTTGCATGATTTTCATGCCGATGTTTTGATCGATGATATGGATATTAAAATAGTGGATTTCAAGGGATATATTGACGATAGTGATTTTCATTTGGATGGATTAGTGCATGATTATGCTTTTTGGATGAAGCCCGAACGTAACGGAGATATAGTACTAGATGTAAATCTTAACTCGAAAAAGTTACGACTGGAAGATGTTTTCTCTTATAGAGGGGAAAATTACGTTCCGGAAGAATACCGACATGAAATTTTTGACGATTTAGCCCTGCATTTTACTTCAAAGATGCACTATGCTGATTCTTCGTTACATTACGCTGATTTGGATCTTGACTTGCTAAACACAAAGATGGAGTTACATCCCCAACGTTTTCACGACTTTAAGGGCAACATCCGTTACGAAGACCACAGTATTAAAATCAATGATCTTCATGGCGAAATTGGATCTACCACTTTTAATATTAACTTAAGTTACTATATAGGGGAAGATAAGGCGTTAAAAATGCCTGATAATTACTTGGAGGTTAGGGCAGATTATATTGACTACGATGCCCTATTTAAATTTAACCTAAGCCCTCCATTAGCTATTGGAGCTGACGTATCTCTTACCAATGATGTTGCAGAACATGCCGAGGCCTTCAATATATATGAATTGCCTTTTACCAATATGCGTTTTAAAGCGGATATTAACCACTTTATCTACCATAGGATAGATCTTCGAAACATCAAGGCAGATTTAAGAACCACACCCGATCATTATATTTATATAGATACGCTTACTATGGATGCCGCTGCCGGAAACGTTCGCTTAAATGGCTATTTTAATGGGAGCGACCCAAAACACATTTATATGCATCCAGATTTGTTGATAACAGATGTTGATTTGGACAAATTACTTTTCAAATTTGAAAATTTTGGGCAAGACCACCTTGTTTCAGAAAACTTACAGGGAAAGCTTACCACTAGAATTGCGGGTAAAATTAGAGTGTATCCAGACATGGTGCCAGATTTGGACCAGTCTTCTATGGTAATGGACGTGAAAGTGTTAAACGGAAAACTAAAAAATTATGATCCTATAGTAGCGCTATCGGATTATATGGGTGATAAAAACCTGCGAAACATTCGGTTTGACACCTTACAAAATAGCTTGGCCATTGACAAAGGAAAAATTAGTATTCCGGTTATGACAATTGAATCAACCCTTGGTCATATAGAACTGTCAGGAACACACGACGACAAGCAAAATATTGACTATAACCTGCGTATACCATGGAAAACAGTGAGAAAAGCCACCTGGCAAAAACTGTTTGTGAGCAAGAAGGATTCCATTTTTGACCAAGATAAAGTAGATGAAATCGTAGAGGTAGATCCCAACAGAAAAACGAAGTTTCTAAATTTAAAAGTACAAGGAACTATAGATGACTATAAAATTTCATTGAATAAGAAAAAGAAAAGTAGTCATTGATTTTAAAAATTGTACACGCGAATTGCAATCGTAATTGCAGTCATATCTATTCATGATTCGCTATTTTCTAATAAGGAATTTAGGAGACTTCGCTTTTACTCCCCTACTATCCCTCCTTCGCTACAAGCTTCAGAGGACAAGCCAGTTGGAGTTCAAGTAAGTGGTACATTAACTGTCTTCTCTATTTTATCTATAGTTTAAGTTACAAAGGATAAGCACCCTATTATACAAATACTTATGGACTGCATATATACTATTCCAGGAATTTTCGGTTTTACTCAGGAAGCCGGTTTATTATGGTTGCAATTTGCCCCATATGGTTGGCAGAATGTTCCATCACATGATACCATATATAATGGTAGTTGAGTCCCTCTTCCATATTGGAGGCGAACCAAGCGTCATCTTTGGTTTTGAGTCCTTGCCTTGTTTTTTCTCGGACTTCATTCCATAAATCCAAATAATACGTAATCGGTTTACCTTTGAGTTTGTTTTTCACTTCTTCGTTGAGTTCTCCAGCGACACCAAATCGCAATAACTCCTCTTCTGTCCATTCCCGACCTTCTATAGTAGCTGTCTGGTAATACGATTCTGTAGATACCAAATGCATGATCAAGGATCCAATGCTATTGGCATCAGCGTCATATACGAAATCAGTTTGTGATTGGTTCAGGTCTTTTACTTGTTGGGTGATTCTTTTTTTTAAATCTTCTAACATATAGACCATTAGACCAATTTGTGTAGAATAGCCCTCAACTGGTTTTAGCTCCCCCTGTGCGTTCAACAACATTATCGGTAAAAGCATAAGCAAAAGGCTGGATTTTATTTTGAAGGATTTCATTGTATCGAATTGAAATTAATAGACTTTATTGTGCCTAAGGGATGGCTTGCCTATTTGCTAATTTAATACATTAAATTATTTCTTAACCTTCTGCCCTACTTTAACAAAGCTAAAGTTAGATAAATGAGAATTACTTATGATTTACAACCTTATTGTACAGGGCCTAGACCCAATATCAGATGGTATATCTGTACTCCTGCCAGATTGAAAAAAATATGGAAGGCTATCATGGTATAAAGATTCTTTCTTAATTGCATCGTTAGGCCAAAGAATAGAAAAGGAACTATAAGAGGCCAGGTCTGAGGAATTTGCCATAAGTGGTAGATACAGAAAAGTACAGAGCCCACCAACCAATTGTATTTTCCTAAAAAGGAAGTTTTCTTCATTAAGTAACCACGGAAGTAAATCTCCTCTCCTATAAAATTACCGACCATCATCATAATTAGAATAAATACCGGGGCGCCATAAAATGCTTCATAACTAGCGAAGATACTATAGGTTGGAATCTGAAATATAGTTATGGAATTTAGCCATGACTGAAAAGGGATATAAACCATAACCATGTAGGGTAATGAGAGCAAGACACTCAATGCGAATGCCACAGGAGCTGCGACTAAAATTTCTTTAAGAGAAAAACGGTCTAAACTTAAAAATTTAGGAATCTCCTTCCACTCTAATCCATCGTTTTTACGGAGCATTAGTACTGGAAAAGCAATATGCCACCCCAGGGTGAATATTACAAAGGTATAATACTGAAAATCGTAACCATTTAAACCAAAAAAAGCGGTAAGACCATTATAAACAAACTCGAGGTTTATTAAAATGTATGCTGCAATTCCCGGAAGTAGATAAGAGACCAAGTAACAAGATTTTTTAAAGGTCGATTTTACTTTACCGGCTTTTTCATAGTGATTGTATACTGCATTTTCTTTGTTAAACAGCCTTAGCAGTTTATTATAAGTAAGCTTTGACAGGCTTGTTTGTTTTTGTCTGGTTATTTTATGTTGAGAATTCATTTTGATTAAAATTTTTAGTTTGTCAGCAATAATTTTGTTAAAAGTCTCTAATAATCCTGTGCTAGTCGACCCATTTTGTAGGGTGGCACTCATTTATTTAAAATGCTATGCTATTATGACCTATTTTTAGTCGTGAATTCATAGTAAAAACAATGGAGTATTTGTTTGTAGGTAGCGGAAGTATCGCTTTTTTTCTTTTGGTTTTGGTGCTTGGAAAAAGAAATAAATCTAGAGCAGATTATGCACTTATAAGTATCATATTCTGTTTGATGCTCTATTTTTTGGGATTGTTTATTTTAAATTCCGATCAAGGGGATTTTACGGTTTTGGAAAAATTACTGTTGGAATTTAATGAGGTATCTATCTTTTTGTATGGGCCATTAATGTGGTATTATACTTTATTTCTAACCGAATTAAAGCCTAAGATGAAGAAACAAAACTATATACATTTCGCTCCTTTTATCCTAACGTTACTTTATCTTTGGATAAAAGTTTTAACGGGCACTGAAACGACAAGTTCTCTTCGAAATGCTCTTTTGATTTTAAAACTAGTGAGTATTCTCACCTATTTAATCTTGATTTTAAGACTTCTTAGAAGACATGATTTGAGAATCCGGAATTATTTCTCCAATCTCGACAACAAAAAACTTCATTGGCTGAAGTTCCTGACAGTAGGTATTTTGATAATTTTAATCATAGCTTCAACAAGTCTCCTAATTGATAGATTCACTTCTTTAAGCCTACCGCAATTTGGCGGACTACCGTCAAATATCGCCCTAGCCGTTTTTATTTTTATTTTAGGCTACTACGGCTTACGTCAGGATTTTATATTCAAGGATTTGGATAGTGCTACTTTCAAAAATGAAAAATACTCGAAATCTAGTCTTACCATAAACACTGCTAAGGAAGAATTTTTAAAGCTTCAGAATTATATGAAATTAGAAAAACCTTATATGGAACCTGAGTTGAACCTAGATAGTTTGGCGATGGTATTAGATCTACACCCAAATAAGCTCTCTCAAATAATTAACAGTAATACAGATTCTAATTTTTGGGATTATGTAAATTCTTATCGGATTGAAGAGGTTAAAACTCTCCTTGTTTCTGATCAACTGAAATATAAGACTTTGCTGGGTATAGCACTCTCTTCGGGATTTTCTTCTAAGTCAACTTTTAATCGTGTTTTTAAGAAGCATTGCGGAATCACACCAAGTGAGTATATAAAGGAAGGAAAACAATGACGGACTAGCCGCCGCAACATCTCTTATTACAACTCCCTAATTTTCATATTCCGGAACCAGGCCTCGAAATACCAATTCTGCAGTGCAATCTTTCCTTTAGTAACCTTACCGAAACCTAGGGCATCTTTAAAATTAGAATTGGCAATTTTGTTTCTCCATTCTCTGGAGGTTAAATCTTCTTCTGCGGTAAGTTTTCCATTTAGGTAAAACTTAATTACCCCCTCTTGTTGAATAATACGGGCCGTATTCCACTCCCCTACGGACTTGGCTTCTATTTTATTTAGTTGAGGGCTTATCCCCCAAAGACAGCCCGGCCGTTTTAAAGGGGTTTTAGTGTCCATATGTTCGGGTTCCAGAAGTTGGTATTCTGGACCAGTCTCATAGGTGGCCTTATACTTCGGGTTTTCCTGTACATTGATAAAAACACCTCCGTTGCCTCTTAGTGCCATTTGCCATTCAAATAACAGTTCGTAGTTTTCATATTCTTTATCGGTTACCAAATCCCCAAAGATTCTACTTTCATCCGTAGCATTGCAGTAAAGAGTACCTTCTTGTACCTCCCATGCCGAGAAGCGAGTAGAATCTGGCTTATTATAAAGATGCCAACCCTCCAAGGTTTTTCCATCAAAAAGTAAACTCCACCCCTGCTCTTTTTCAATATCCATCAATTTGTTGTGTACCTTGTTTTTGATGGCCAGTTCTTTCGAGCGCAAAATTTGAAATTTCGTCTCTTCGTTATTTTTGCAAGAGGTGCCAAAAACCATAGCCATCAATAAAATATAAAGGGAAAATCGAACCATTTTTTAAGTGTTAGGAATAAAATGAAAGAAAGCGCAATTAATTAGCTACAAATGGGATGTCTAAAATACCTCTTTCAGCAATTGCTTTAAGCTCTCCCATGATTTTTGATCTGCATCCGCGTTGTAAGCCAATGGCATTTCGAATTTTTCACCATGGGCATCTGCTTCCTTGGAAGTAAAGCTATGAACTACCCCGGGATAAGCGATATATTCGTAAGTAGCGCCTATGGAATCCATGGCAGTTTTAAAAGTAGTTACAGACTCTGCACTTACGAAAGGATCATCCGCACCATTACATACCAATACGCGAGCCTTTAGGTCTTGGTTTGGCATTACTGGTAAGGCAACCCCGCTATGAAAAGCCGCAACAGCGTCGAGATCTGCTCCGCTATTAGCCATTGTTAATACCACACTCCCACCAAAACAATACCCTATAGCCGCTATCTCTTCTTTATCCACAGATTCTTGTTCTTTCAATAAACCGATTGCTGCATTAAAACGTGCCGAAGCCTCCGGTAAATTAGACATAACACTCATGGCGAACTTTCCAGCATCGTCTGGGTGATTTGCTTGTTTTCCATCGCCGTACATATCAATAGCAAAAGCAGTGTATCCAAGTTCTGCCAGCATATCCGCTCGCTCACGAACATAGTCATTATGCCCCCACCATTCGTGCACAATAAGTATTCCCGGGCGTCTACCCTGTTTATTCTCGTCATAGGCAATATAGCCATTTAGATTGGTGGAGTCCGTGGCGTAGGTAACCTCTATACCCTTAACTTTAATCGATGCCTCCTCTGTACTAACATTTGATTCAGGTTTGGATTCCGCTTTTTGCTTGCAGGAGGCTATAAATACTAA
This sequence comes from Eudoraea chungangensis, assembly GCF_029360665.1. GTDB lineage: Bacteria > Bacteroidota > Bacteroidia > Flavobacteriales > Flavobacteriaceae > Eudoraea > Eudoraea chungangensis. The sequence continues at coordinate 352,259 of NZ_JARDUB010000006.1, read as the reverse complement.
GGTAAGTATCAAAAAAAATGTGAGAATTCTCATTTCAACGTTATTTAACTATTCCTAAAGATAGTAAATACAATACTTAGGCAATCGTATTTCTTTATTTATTCAGGTGTAGCTACTCAATAGTATCTTATTACATATGGTCCAAAGTATCTTCATTAGACCTGCGGTTATACACCAGGTGCTTTTATTTTTTGGTAAACGTTTTACCCAATTGTAAACTATTACTATTGATTCCGAGTATGCTATTTAATTGAATATTATGCTCATGTAGAGCTTTATAAATATTTTTTGAAATCATGTTCCTTTTTAACCCCTTTGTTCCCTTCGTAAAAATGCCGGCAAAATGCGCTCTGCAGTTAATTGCAAGGTCTTATTGTCGTTGTCGTGCCCTGTAACCACCACTAGCAAATCTAATTCCTCAATAAGAATGATGTATTGTCCTCCACCGCCCTGCGCAGATTGACAGAAATAGGTCTTACCATCGTATTTCAAATCGGCACTCCACCAAAAAAAGCCATAACCTTGCTTGCTAACCGCTTCCCCTCCGCCGAAAATATCATCATCACCTGTTAACAGAATCCTGCTGGTGGCTAGCTTAATATAGGCTTCGGAAATCAATTGCTCACCTTCCCACTTCCCTTTGTTCTGAACAAGTATTCCCCACTTAAGCATATTGCGCGAGGTCATACTCGTACGCCAACCTGCCTCTGGCAGGCCACTGGGAGCGGTTAACCATTTATAATTTACAATGCCAAGCGGGTCTAGTACTTCCCTTTTAATAAAATCTTTGGCCGAGCCTGGGACCACTGCCTCTAGAACCTGCATAACAAATTCCGGATCACTTTGGTATTTAAAGGTCTGCGAAGCATCTGTAATTGGATCACTGTAGGCCAGCATACTCTGAATTTGCCCCTGCCCTATCAGTTGTAAGGAATCTTTTTCCATTTTTTCACGGTCTTCATCTGAAATACGAATTCCTGAACGCATGGTCATCGCCTTGGCGAGTGTTATTTTTTCTGCCCCTGTTTTTAGCTTGGAACGATCTAAATTCTTAAGAAAATCGATTAGTGGTTTGTTTAGATCTTCCATGCTTAAATAGCCTAATTGAATGGCACGTCCAACCGCCAAACAGGTATATGCTTTGGTTGCTGAGGCTTGTGGATGGGGTAAGTTACTACGCCCTTTTTTATAGTAGGATTCAAAAACTAATTTGTTTTTGTGCGCTATAAGAAGTGCATCATAGTTCCCGTGTTCGCCAGCAGCAATTTCCTGGGTTAATTTAAGAATTGGGTCAGAATCCGCACTAAGCTCCGATAATTTCCCAACAGATATTCCATCTTTTCTGTCTTCTGGAGTGGTGTTAATAAAGGCTTTATTGAGTTGAGGAATATCCCAGAAAGATACCTCCTTTAAATTTCCCGAAACGGGATTCATCACGGAGGCTAACCATTCAACACTCCGAAGTGCCGTCCTGGGGAAAGCACTCTGATGATCCCCATCAACTACTTCTTTTAGAACAGCTAAACCAGGATCTCTCCTATCTTTTAATAAGCTAACAAACTCGTCTATAGGTGCTATCATCTCCTGTTCTAAGGAGCCATAGGTAATAAAAACATTGGCATGTAGGCTAGAATTTTTGTTGGCTGCCTCGTAGGGGCCAAGTTTCGAATTAAACTCCGATAGATAAGGCACTTCATTTTTAATAGATGGACTTCCGAGAATGTAATTATTAAAGGAATCGGGTTGTGTTAATAATATGTAAGCACCGAATTCACCTCCCATGGAATAGCCGAAATAGGTGCGACTGTTTGTGTCTGTTCGATATTGCCTGTCTATGTAATCGATGACGTCATTTCGAATAAAGTTTAAGTGTTTATTCGCTTGCCCCAACTGATATTTGCTTTGAATTTCAGGCTTATCAGATTCTCGGAAGCTGTAATCCCTAAACCGACTAACATGTTCTCCTACTTCTTTCTTCAGTTCTTCATTTATATCTTTTTGCCAGGAAATTCCAACTAAAATAACTTCTTCTAACATATATTCTGTAGAGGCAGATAATATTTCAATATGCCACATGGCATCGGTAAAGTACAGTACTGGGTAGTTTTTATCCTTATTTTCTGCATACCCCTCTGGAAGCTTTATATATAGTTCGTAATTTCTTTCTGTCTTCCTATCTTTTATAGGAACTACCCGAATATGTGGTAATTCAAAAGAGGATTCTTCGTCTTTTGGCACACTAACTTTCTGTGCATAGGCGGTGTATACAGGCATAATCAGTGTTAAGAGAAGTAATAATTTAATCGTTTTCATGTTTGTCTTTTTTTATTTAATAAAGGCATTAGAATATCGTTAGCCCTTTGTATATTAAACTCGATTGGCAACAAAAGGTCTGCTAAAATTAGAGCATATTTCGGGTCTAGTCTCTTAAACATGATAAAGTCCATAATTAAATGATAAAACCATTTCGTCATGGATATATCGTATTGGTAAAGAAAATATGTGGGTTTGTGTTTATTGATACTATCTTTATTAGATGGTTATAAAAGAGTATATGAATAAAAAGTCTTTACGGCATACTATTCTAATTAACATAGGAGCCTTTTTACTAGTAGCCACGCTTGAAATACTGGGCGGCTGGTTATTTAAGGATAATTTTGATGACGACTATAGTTTTATTTTATGGCAACTGGGTTTTGCAGCGTCTATAATGGGTGTTATTTGGGTAAACCATTTTATTCTAATCCCTGTTTTTTATGATAAGAAAAAGTATTTATCATATGGCATACTGCTTGTTGCAATTATATTTGGTTGTTCTTATTTAAAGGGATATTCCACAAGTAGTGGGAGTTGGATTGGCGTATATAAGATGTTCTTTTTTCTTATTTATACCACCGGAACCGGGATGGCAGCTTTCTTCTTAAGAAGAAATATGATATTCAGAAGAGAAAATGAGGAGAAAGAAAAATTACAAAAAGAAATGGAGTTAAATTATTTAAAAGAGCAGGTAAATCCTCACTTTTTATTTAACTCTTTAAATAGTATATATAGCCTCTCCAGAGAGCAATCGCCAGAAACACCTGCGATGGTGATGCAACTCTCCGAATTAATGCGGTATCAGTTGGAGAGTGCAAAAAAAGATCGAGTATTGGTGAAAGAAGAACTGGAGTTTATTGAGAACTATTTATTACTAGAAGAAAAACGTCTTAGTAACCGATGCAACATAGAATTCCTGATTGATGGAGCACTTTCAGACTATGCAATTGCCCCAATGTTACTTATTCCCTTTGTTGAAAATGCCATAAAACATGGTGCCCAAAGCACTAATGAAATAAGCAGTTTAGATGTTTCTGCCACCATGAAAAAAACAAGGTTACATTTTTCGGTACTAAATTCGAAGCCTACTAAATTAATTAGATCCGAACGAGAAGGATTGGGACTAGAAAATGTAAAAAGACGCTTAGAACTTTTATATCCAAAGTCTCACGATTTGTCTATAAAGGATAGTAAAAAGACATTTGAGGTAGTGTTAACTATAGATTTAAAGAGTCCAGATGCATGATTAAGGTAGGTATAATAGACGATGAAATACTGGCACGCAGGGTATTGGAAGAATACTGCGCTAAAATTGAGAATTTTAAGCTGGTACTTAGTACCGGAAATCCTCTGGAATTTATCAACTTCATTCAGCAAAATGAAATTGATCTAATTTTTCTTGACATTAAAATGCCAGAGCTAAGTGGTATGGAAATCCTCAGCGCACTGATAAACCCGCCCAAGGTTATTTTAACAACCGCCTATTCGGAGTATGCCCTAGAAAGTTATAATTACGGGGTGGTAGATTATTTATTAAAACCCATACGAATTGAACGTTTCCTAAAAGCTGTGAATAAGGCTTCCACTATTAAAATAGGTGCATCTACTGAGCACAAAGAAAGCCATGAGCTGCAGATTAAGCATGAAGGCATCCCTTTAAATATTTCCTTTATATCTATTCTGTATATACAGAGTTTTGGTAATTATTTAAAAATATTCACAGATTCAAGGATGTACTTGATTACCGAAACCCTTACCCATATCAGTACGGTACTGTCTGATAATTTCCAACGTACACACAAGTCCTACATTGCCAATTTACACAGAGTTTCAAAAATAACGGCGGCCTATTTGTGGATTGATGACAATAAAGTACCAGTGAGTACTACCTATAAAATTATTGTGCGTAATAAAATAGCGGCTTTAGAAAAATAGAAACTTAAAATTACAAAGCCTTTGGATTGGGATAATTATCGGATTGGTCTTCTACTGTTTCGTCCATACAAACGAAGTCTTTTTCTAGCGTAAGCATAAGTATTGTACCTGCTTTTACTCTTTGGCTATGGTAGAAGCCTACGGTGTCATTATGATGCCAATTTTTTAGTAGAATACTGGGAACATACAATAAAATCGCATTGTTTTCAAAAGAACCGAACAGTTCCTCCTTTTCGGTGGTTTCTTTAACGACGTAAAAAAAACTAGTCTCTTCAAATTGGCATCGTTCTTCTACAATCCCTTTATTACATAGCTTTTCTACTTCAGTTTTGGTTAGCCTAAAACGTATAGAATTGCCTCGTATTCTGATTTTCATTTCATAGTGTTTTTAAGCTGTCTCAGCTTCTTCAACCTCTTTCTTCTTATACCGCAATTTACCCATTTCAATACCAATGGAAGTCTTGGCCAACATCGTAAAAATAAAAGCACCAAGGGCCCAAATTCCCAAGGTTACCCAAATCTCTATCCAGGTGGGTGTATATTCTGCAATTTTACCATAAGGTCCGGGAATAAAACCGGGTACTATTAGGCCGAAACCTTTTTCTATCCAAATGGCTACGAAGAGCATAAAACAGCAAATATAAAGGACATTTAGGTTGTTACGGAGTTTGTGAAAGGTTAACATAATAGTTGCGAGCACATTTAGAGGAATCGCAGTCCATATCCAGGGCAATAAGGCCGTTTTCCCTTCTAAACCAAAGAAAAGATAATAGGCACTTTCACTATGGTGGGTGGGCGCGTAGAACTCTTTGAATAATTCCGAGACCAGCATTATAAGGTTAATTTGCGCTGCCACGGTTACAATCATAGCAATTTTTTTTATGGTTTTATCGGTAATTTTAAATTCAGAATACCTTCTAATGGCCGCCAAAACTAAAATTATCAGGGCAGGACCCGCTGCAAAGGCAGAAGCTAAGAATCTGGGACCTAATAATGCATTGTTCCAAAAAGGGCGTGCTTGTAAGCCTTCGTATAAAAAAGCAGTAACCAAGTGAATTCCTACTGCCCACAGTACCGATAAAATAGACCCGGGGACATAGATTTTGGGGTTGGCCTCTTTCCCTTGGTAATGGCAGAATAGAATGTAAAGCGGAATGGTAATGTTGATAAACAGATAGCCATTGAGAACAATTACATCCCAAGCCAACATAGAATTTGGAAAATTAAAAACCCCAATTCCTGGAATCATATGCCATAGTAGGTTGGGACCTCCCATATCAGCTACTACAAAAACCAAACACATCACCAAGGCAGCTACTGCAAGGCCTTCTCCTACCAAAACTGCCTGTTTAAAATCAATGTCGTGCAAGACATAGGTGGGCATTACTAACATCACGGCTGCGGCCGCAACCCCCACTAAAAAAGTGAAATTAGAGATATAAAGGCCCCAGCTTACGCGATCGGTCATACCAGTAACACTTAAACCTTCTTCTAGTTGAATAGAATAGGCGTACATGCCGAAAAGCATGATTACGGTTAGGAAAATCATCCAAATAAGATAGGTTTTAGAGCCATGGGTGATAAACCCAAAACTATCTTTTACCATGCTTATAAACGCTCTAAATGTCTCCATTGGTTTACTTTTAAATAGTGGATTGTTCTTTTTAATCCATAAAATACCAGAACTTTGGTTCTGTACCCAAGTCTTCTTTTAGGCGAAAGACTTGTTTGTTTTCCAATACCCATCTAATAGTACTATCCGGATCTAAAAGGTTACCAAAAATCCTGGCTCCTGTAGGGCACGCTTCTACACATGCCGGATCTTTTCCTGCTCTGGAACGTTGTACACAAAAGGTACATTTTTCCATAACACCCTTTTTTCGCATCCGGTTACCTAAATAATGTTGGTTTTTGTTAACTTCCTCCTCCGGAACCTCCGGTTTGCTCCAATTAAAACGGCGCCCGTCATAAGGACAGGCCGCCATGCAATACCTGCAGCCGATACACCAATCATAATCTATAACTACAAGACCGTCTTCCTCACGCCAGGTAGCTTCCACGGGACATACATTTACGCAGGGTGGATTATCGCAATGAAAACATTGGGTACCCATATAAAAATGTCCTTCAGCAGGTACTTCATGATAATAATTGTCATCCGCTTCATTAAATTTAAATCCTTGGCCATCTTTCATTTCGTGGATACGGATATACTGCATCTGGGAATTTCTATCCTGGTTATTTTCTTCTACGCAGGCACTGACACAGTTCATATACCCTTGGCATTTAGATATATTGAAAGCATAGCCAAAAAGTACATCTTTAGCGGCATCCGTTGAAGACATTTTAATGTTCTTCTTTTTTCGCAATTGATACGACCTAACCAGGCGATCTACTGTGGCCTTTTTTTCTTCAGGTGTCATCAGTTTGTAGTTGCCTTTAAACTGTTCTTCCCAGTCTATCTGTGCCTTCTCTTTGGTTTCTTCTCCGGTGACCACACTGCAGGAGGTTTGTACAGCACCTGCCCCTACCAACAAACTTGCGGTTAGTTTTCTAAAGGCAGTTCTCCTGTCCATTTTCACTTCAAATACCTGTTGAAAACCATCTTTTCGAGGTTCCGGTGGAGTCGTTTCGGTTAGTTCGTTTTCTACAGCGGTGTCGAATTCTTCTGCAGAAATGCGGTACTCTTCCTTGCTGGGACTAAGGCTGTGAGAATTGCATCCACCACTGCTCTTGCCGCAACCACAACTACCGCCAACGGTCTGTTTTTTACTTAGTCCGAGGTCTAATTGGAACCATTTTTTTTTCTCTTCCATTGGAATTTTATTTATCGCTATTTTCTTTCTTTTTCGATTTCGGTATTGAATTGCACCGGCCATTTAGATGCTATTTGAGGCTGATGGGGATTATGGCAACTAACGCAGGTCATTGCAGCCCTTGGTTTTGCCCATCCACCAATATTTTTACCATGTGCCCCTCCTTTCCAATCTTGAAACTGCGAATTATGGCACTGAGCACAGAGCAGATAACTCTGATTAAAATCTATGATACTCCCAGTTAGACTATTTAGATTGTCCATATTTTCTCCCATATGGCAACTGGTACAGTTCATGGCCTTTTCATCGGCATGCTGCATTTGCAGCTCCCAGTGCGCTCTTTTTTCTCCCTCTATCCTCTTCATTTTACCTAAGGGCTGGGTATGACATTCGGTACAGGCAAATGAAGTTATTTGGCTCTTTCGTTCAGGGATTAGAAAACGGTGGTCCCCTTCTTTAATTTCTATTGTCTTAACATCTCCAATATAGCTTTCTGAAGAGATTTCAGGATCCTGATAATTCTTGGTTTCAGCGTCTATTTTATCCTTTAGACTGTGGTATTCTCCTTCTTTGTGTTTACAGGAACCAACGCAAAAAACAACTATTACTATTATTATAAATCTGTGTATGTTCATTCGCTATACGTATTAATCCTAACAAATTCTTCCACATTTTTTCCTTCCTGTTGCGAGGGTAAATGACACTGACGACAATTAACTCGTTCGGGATGATTTATCCATAGTTCCTTAACCGCCGCAGGCCCTGCATGACAGGCCAGACAATTTTCTCGCATCAGTAAGGCGTGTGGTATGGTAGGCGGACTTCCGGGTAAGGCATTGTTACTACCTACGCCAGGTGCCGGTTTCTTATAAAAAGTACTCGCCGTAAAGCTACTTTGTGTTTGCTGTTCTACATGGCATTGCTTGCAATTAATCATTTCCGGATGGGGCGTAACCGGAGCATAGGCGTTGAATTTTTCCACAAATCCACCATTTTGATGGCATTGCAAACATACCTTTCCTCCTATTCCAAGCTTTTGGGCTACTGGATGTGGAATACTTGGTGGAGCACCAACATAGGCCCGGTTATCATAGTAACGCTCTAGTGTTCTTTGGTGATTTTCATCATTTGGGGTATTTAAATAGTCTAAAGCATATTTAGATCGTTCAAATACTTTTTTTTCAGAAGGAATTACCGGAAGTGGCCGGGTTTCTAAAACAGGAAGGTAAGCTTCTTCCAGACCCTGGTAATAGCTATAGGTCCAATTTGCCAAAAAAGCAATGAACAGAAGACCGAATAACAATAAGATTCCAAGGCGTTTTTTCATTTTATACTTTTTCAACTTTTACCGCACACTTTTTATAATCCGGTTCTTTGGATATAGGACAGAACGAATCAAGAGTAAGATCATTTATAAGCATGTTTTCATCAAAAAATGGCACAAAGACCTGCATTGGTGCCGGTACTCCTCTTTCATTGACGGAAGCAGGTAAGGTAATATCTCCCCTGCGGGTTGTTAGTTTTACCTTGTCTCCCGTTTTTATTTGCATCCGACTAGCATCTTCTGGATGTAATTCCACATAAGCATGTGGCATTGCCTGATGCAAGACAGGAATTCGCCGGGTCATAGACCCTGTATGCCAATGCTCTACTACCCTACCGGTACCTAACCAGAAGGGGTATTCCTTATCGGGTTCTTCCGCTGCAGGTTCATAAGGGCGTTGCCAAATAACAGCTTTCCCATCTTTTTTACCATAAAAATGAAAGTCTTTTCCGTTAGAACAGGCGGGGTCGTATTTGGCATTAAATCGCCATTTTGTTTCTTTTCCGTCTACATACGGCCAAATAGCTCCGGCCTGAGATTTCAGCACTTCCAAAGGTGCTAAATTGTGTTTTTTTCCCTCATGATGTTTTCGGTATTCCGTGTATATTTCTTCAATATGGGTCTCGTCTTTGTAATAGAACTGTTTCTCGTAGCCCATACGCTTTGCCACTTCAATTAGTTGCATAGTATCACTTATGGCCTCCCCAGGGGGGTCTAGCATCTTTTCAAAATACTGGGTTCTTCTTTCTGAGTTCCCATACATGCCTTCCCTTTCAACCCACATCGCAGAAGGTAGAATAACATCTGCAATATCCGTTGTAGGGGTAGGATAAATATCAGAGACTACAATAAAGCGGCCTTCTTTTTTCGCGGCATCTCTGTACCTTTTAAGTTTTGGCATAGTAACCATAGGGTTGGTTACTTGTATCCACATAAACCGAATATCTCCCCGATCTAATGCCCGGAACATCTCCACCGTATGGTAGGTTGGTTTAGGATCAATATTTTCCACCGGTACATTCCATATCTTGGCTGCAAACTCCCTGTTCTCTTTGTTATTGACTACTCCATGGGGTAGCTTATGTGTAAGTGTACCCACTTCCCTGACCGTACCACAAGCACTGGGTTGTCCTGTCAGGGAAAAAGGACTATTTCCAGGACTCGAAATTTTACCTGTAAGCAGGTGTATGTTGTATACCAGATTATTTATCCAGGTTCCACGAGAATGTTGGTTCATTCCCATACACCACAAAGACATCACCTTTTTGTTTGGATCTCCATAATGAGCAGCGAGATATTTTATGTCTTTTACAGAGACTCCGGATACTACAGAGACTCTTTCTGGGGTATAGTCTTCTAGAAATGTCTTATAATCTTCAAAACTGATTGCTTCGGGTTTATCTGTAAACTGGTAATTATCTTCTAAACCATAGCCCATTTTGGTAAGACCTTTGCTAAAATTACAATGTTCTTCTACAAAAGAATTGTTAACCCAACCATTTTTAATTAGCTCATAACAAATGGCATTTGCCACCGCCAGGTCGGTTTGTGGATTAAAGAGAATAGATTTGTCTGCAGCCATACTCGTACGCGTAGTCCTAGTAGCCAAGTCAACAATCTTAACACCTCTTTGCTGGCGTTGGTCTAACAGGCGGGAGAAAAGTACCGGGTGCATCTCTGCCATATTGTTACCCCATAAAACAAAGGTGTCGGCATAGTCAATATCTTCATAGCAGCCCATAGGTTCATCTAAGCCGAAGGAAGTTAAAAAACCAGTTACCGCAGTTGCCATGCAAAGACGAGCATTGGCTTCTACATTATTGGTACCAATACATCCCTTAAATAATTTGGATGCCACATATCCATCTGGGATAGTCCATTGTCCCGAGCCGTATATAGACACGGCGTCTTTACCATATTCTTTTATTGTTTCCCGCATTTTAGAAGCTACAAGGTCTAGGGCTTCTTTCATACTAGTTTTAATATAGGTATTTCCTTTTTTAACTAGTGGCTGTGTTAAGCGGTCAGAGCCGTAAAGTGCCATAATAGAATGGTATCCTTTAACACAGCAAAGACCCTTATTTACTGGGGATTTGGGATCTCCCTTAACAGCAATAGCCTTTCCGTTTTCGGTGCCAATTAAAACACCGCAGCCTACTCCACAAAAACGACAGGGGGCTTTTTTCCAATCCAGATTTGTATCTGCTGGTATTCCTTTCTCTTGTTCTTCTGCAAAGATGATTCCCGGAAACATAGTTGCCGCCGCGGTCATCGCAGAGAGCTTGGCCATTTTCTTTATAAAATCACGTCTATTCGTTTGTAAGGACGTATACATAGTTATATTTTTTTGCGTGTGTCAAAGCCAGATACCAATGCCATTAGTTTAATGTCACCTATTTTCTCTAATGCTTCTTTTAAGTTCGCTTCTTCTTCTTTGGATTCTGTTTCGGTAACTAAAACCAGGATATTTTCATTCTCGGCAACTACTACATCACATTGTTGCATCCTAGATAGCATTTCTATTACAGCATGTTTCTTACTCTCTTGTGGATGAACTAAATAGCTTTTTATTGGCATTCTTATATATTTATTTGGATTGGTATAGGGTTGGTTTAATGGTCAACATAACCCATCCCCAATAATTAGCATTTCCGTCAAAATTGTTTTTCAGTACTTCCATACCTTCTGCTGCGAACAATTGGGAATAACCTGCGTTTAGGATAATATCCTTTTTAAACTTATAGGTATAAACAAAATCTGCTTCCACACCCAATTGTTTCTTTTCGGTTCCGACCAGGTCCGCTGCCGATGAGAAATTATGAATTCGCGCATATAGGGAAGATTTCTCTCCCAGACCAATGTTTGCACCCAGATATAGATCAAATAGGCCAACATTGTTTGCGTGGTTACCCACATAAAAATAATCCATTAATCCATTAAACTTATGGTTAGTTCCGTAAAGGGGTGCAAACGCTTTGTTCTTTCCATCTGTAGGTGCCCCACCATCATTTCCGCTAAGGACTTCTCCTCCCAGGAGTACAGAAAATTTTGGGTTTAATTTATAACTCCCTTCTAGAGCTATTAAATAAGCACTAATGCGGTTGCTGTTTACGTCGTTTCCAAATTGATAATAAAGATTAGCCCACCATCCAAGTTTTTGATTGTTAGATTTTAAATGGGTGCCAAGAGTCTGGCTAAATCGGGTGGTATTATTATCTGCGTTGATGGTATCGGTATATTGCTGTCCGTTATTCAGAAATAAAAAACTTGCTGCTAGCTTGTCCCAGTTTCGATGGTACCATCCATATTGCAGCGTCTTATAGGTATTTTGCACGGTTAGCAGGTTACCCGTATTAGATTCCCCATCCTGGTTGTATGCCGCTCCCAGCTGCAAGGAATGGTTGTTTTTCTGGTATTTAAACAACGCCATATCATGGCTTCTTGCCTGCTGCGCCCAAGCTACACTCCCAAAAATTCTTTGGTCATCTAAATCCACAGCCTGCCTACCAAGTCTAAGGCTCATTTCGTTGGAAAAAAGTATTTCTCCCCAGGCCTGAAACAATCCCAGACCATTATTGTCTGCCTTGTTTAATTGCGGGACATCACCCCATACCCGTATATCCTGTACGCTAACATAAAAGTGTAAATATTCGTTTTGGTAAGTGGTATTTAATCTAGTACGTTGTGAAACAAATCCAGAAGGATCCGCATTATTGGGAAAGAGTGTACCAAATCCATGGCGATACTCAAATCTTGGTCTAATTTCGGCGTCTAATTTAAACTGAGCACTTATTTGGGTAGTAAAAAGCCAAATTAGGCAAAGCACAAAATAGGATTTCTTCATAGTGGACTAATTGGGAGGGGAAGACATGTTGAAGTTAAGCTATATTTATGTGTTAACAAAATCTTAAATAAGAAAGAATGAAATAGGGCTGTTTCTATGACAGGAAGGAGTTAACTACTAATTATCCTTAAAGAAATGGAAGGCTAAATAAGGCCCTTTATAGATTTAAGATAGAAAATATGCCTTTATCTAAAAGCAAGTTGGATCTATAGCCTACTATGACTATAGCCCTAATTCTCTTCTTTTGTATGAAGAAGGAGTGTCGTTTTCAAATTTTTTAAAAGCACTATTAAAAGAAGACAAGGAGCTAAAGCCCACATCAAAGGCAATGGTAGAAATAGTGTAGTTTTTGGAGGCCTTGTCTAAAAGCAATTTTTTTGCTTCTTGAATTCTATAATAATTTATGAAGTCGTTAAAATTACGATTGGCATATTGATTGATTGCTTCTGATGTTTGTTGTGTACTTTTCCCAACTAACTTACTTAATGAAGTCAGGGATATGTCTTCTGAGAGATAAAGTTTATTCTTAGTTACTAAGGAAGTTATGCTGTGGAAAAGATTTTCAGTATTATTCTTTTTAAATACTGTCCCATCGAGGTCCGTTATCTTAAATTGAAAGGCTTTAAAACTCAGATAATACACCACCACAGAATAGAGAATTGGTCCTATTACATACGGAACAGTATCCTCAATAATGTTAAGGACATAAGATACCCAAATAACAATAAACCCAACAATAACATACCGCAACCAGCGAATTACAATCTTTTGGGATTTGGTTCGCTGCTCTTTTTTAAAGCTAAATTCTATTTTTTTTAGATGCCTTCCCGCCAGGAAAATATAAAAGGCAAGGTGTAAGTAAATAAATATAAGCGCACTTGCAAATACAATTATGACTTCCCTGCTGTTCGTTTTAAACCAATGTTTGGAAACAAAAAGGCTTGCTATAAACATCAGGGCAAAAGGGAGAATTTCCAAATAGTATCTTTGGTGTATTTGGAAATTCACCTTGGTCATTCCCAATACGTACCAACGAAGTAAAGGGCCAGTTAATAAGAGAAAGGCAAGACCAATAAAAATAAAAATTGGTTCTAAATCACTACCAAAATTTAGCATAACCGACTTCCCTATTCTAAAAGCCATAAACACTAAGATTAGGCCTAACAGATAATTCGTTACTGTTTTTTTCTTTTTAAAAAAGAACAAATAGACCGCAAAGGCAATACCATGCAGAAGTCCGGCACTACTAACTATAACTAGAATTATGTCTGAAAAAGTCAAATAGGTACGCGTTTATTCAAATTTAACTAAATTTTCATTTGTTCAGCTTCGCAACTTTTAGCATAAGCAACCAAGCCAATCATATTAAAGAAGTTACCAACCTCTCCCTTCATCGCCGAGACAAGGCTGTGCTGGGCAATAAACACCCTATTAAGGGGCTTTTGTTCTTCAACCACAAGCTGCTTAAGTCTTTGCCTGGCCTCTTCTTTGCCATTATACTTATAGGTTAAAAGAATTTCTACCGCATTTTCTTCGTCTGTAGGTTCCCTGTGTTTTGGTGTATACCCTAATTGTTGAATCATGCTATTGGCGACATCCCAGGTAGACCACGGGTTTTGGCCAGTTACTATATTTTCATGCTTACTTACCTTGGCCAGATACATAGGGCCTTCTTGAAAGCTGGCACCCTGTGCCATCATCTTATCTTGTAATAAAAATGGAAATATAGACTTAGCATCTTTTATCAAGAGAAGTTCTTCTTTATTGGTAAACCCGCTTACCGTTTTATCCTTGAGGAGTAGCTGACCATTATCTAAAACAACATTGACTAAAGCAGCAGGTCCATGGCAAACAGCTCCTATTACTTTATTATTTTGATAGTAGTCTTTTACCAAAGACTGGATAGAAATATTATTCGGCAAATCGAACATCGCACCTTTTCCACCTACAAAAAATATGGCCTGGTACTCCTCTGCGACTACATCGTCTACCTTTAGCGTATGACTGGTTTTAAATTGCGCAAGAGAATCGTTTAAAAATGCAAAGTCATAGGGCCCCATATCGTCATCATCAATTACAACCGGTGGCTTCCCTCCTTCCGGGCTTGCAATATCTACTTCAAAACCATTAGCCTTAAATGTATAATAAGCTCTAGCCAATTCTGTTAACTCATAACCTGTACTCTTATTGGTTTTCCCCATAGTAGCGGCACTGGTAACCACCGCCAGTATTTTTCCCCTATGGGGTACTATTTTCTCTGATAAATAAGGGATATTGGCTGCAGTTGTATTTATTGTTGAAGTGTCTTTGGGCGGGATTAAACTTTTAAACCAAAAACCAAAGGACACCACTACAACAATTAGTGTTAGTATAAAAAGGCCAATCCATTTAAGTATGCGATATTTTTTAAACATGGTATTTCTATTTTTAAATTCAAGGCTAAATAATGGAAAACAGAAGTGAAATGCTGATTAAATGATAATTTCGTCAGCCTGAATTATATTTCAGGAACTTTCATAATGGTTAAATCATGGATGAGCACATATTGTAGACATTCTGTAGGGTACTAATGATATTTAAAATTTATTAATTCTTGCTAAAAGTATCGGTGCAGTTATTTTTTTAAGGAGGCATCACAATAGTTTAAGGCCATTCTGATGGTATAATAACAAAAGCCGGTATTCTCAAGGAATACCGGCTTTTTAGTTTTTTTACTTATGGTCTAACTTTTTAGCGACTTCATGTCTATTACGAAACGATACTTTACATCGCTCTTCAACATACGGCCATAGGCCTCATTAATATCCTGAATATTGATGACTTCTACATCCGACGTAATATTATGTTCCCCGCAAAAATCCAATAATTCCTGGGTTTCGGCAATACCACCAATTAAGGAACCGGCCACCGATTTACGCCCCATAATCATAGGTACAGTAACCAACATTGGATCTAAAGGACCCAGATATCCCACTACTACCAAGGTGCCATTTGTAGCTAAGGTGCCGACATAAGGGTTTAAATCGTGCTCATAAGGAACGGTATCCAATATAAGATCAAATTTGCCCATAGCACTTTGCATAGCGGTTTCGTCTGTAGAAATAATTACTTCATCTGCCCCCAAGGCTTTGGCATCTTCTATTTTATTGTTAGATCTGGAAAATAAGCTTACATGGGCTCCGAGGGCATGGGCTAATTTAATCGCCATATGTCCTAAGCCCCCTAGGCCTACAACAGCTACCTTACTATCCTTTCCCACCTTCCAATGTCGCAATGGGGACCAGGTAGTAATACCAGCACATAGTACTGGGGCTATTCCGGCATGGTCCAGGTTTTCAGGAACCCTCAGGACAAAATCTTCGTCTACCACAATACTCTCCGAATAACCTCCGTGTGTATTGGTTTTTAAATGCTTGTCAAAGCCACCATATGTACCCACCCATTCAGGACAATATTGCTCCAAGTCGGCCTTACAATTACTACAACTTCTACAGGAATCTACCAAGCATCCCACGGCAACTAGATCTCCTTTTTTATAATCTGTCACCTTTGCCCCTACCGATAATACTCTTCCCACTATTTCATGTCCGGGCACTACAGGATACTGCGTCATTCCCCAATCATTTTTCGCGAAATGTAAATCAGAATGACAAACCCCGCAAAATAGAATGTCTATTTCAATATCTTTAGGAGTAGGTTTTCGCCTAGGAATTTCCATTTGATTTAAATCCGCCTCAGCAGAAGTGGTACCGTATGCTTTAACTTGTATTGCTTCCATAGTGTCTTTTTATATAAGGTGATTATTTGTAATAAATGTATTGATTTTAAACCTAAGAACGAACTTTAATTGCTCCTATTTGTTAAAACCGATTAACATCCTTCCCTTGCTTGCTGTTTTAACACTTATTTACAAAGGTCATAGCATTTAAGCTATTACCTTAGAAACATGAATTGGAAAGTGTGCATTCTTCTTTCGTTATGGGCTCTACCTCATTTTTTAAAGGCACAAAATTCCGAGGCCAGTAAATATAAAGCCGGTTTTAAAACAGTCTCTTTAGTAGATGAGAGCAGGGTTTATAAACCTTTTGCAAGTGTAACCGACAGACTGCATTACCGACCACTAGACTTGGATATTTGGTACCCCGCCGATGAAACTCAGGATAACCCTATGCTTTTTCAGGATTTATTTCAACTCTTCGAGCAAAGAACTAAAATTTATCAGGAAGAAACTGATTATTCCGGAATTACGGAAGAACTGGCACAATTTTTCGTGGCAGAATTAGGAGTTGGCACTAATGGAGAAACATTATTGCAAATTCCGACCAATAGTTTTTTAGGTGCTAAACCCGTTAGGAAAGTATTTCCATTAATTGTTTATATGGCAGGGTTCAATGGGATGGGATTTGAAAATTATACCATTTTTGAAGAACTCGCCAAAAATGGATTTGTGGTGGTGTCTATTTCCTCTATTGGCAGGTATCCGGGAGACATGACCAACGAATTAGAGGATACCATGGAACAAGTTCTAGATGCGGAATTCGCAATTGACTATTTGGAAAAACAAATGGACTTGGAGATTAATACATCAAATATAGGTGTGTTAGGCTGCAGTTGGGGCGGGATGAGCGCTGCCATGATGGTAAACCGTAATCCTAAAATCAAAGCTATGGTATCTTTGGATGGATCAGAAACCCATTATTTTGGAGAAGGAGATAACGATACCAACCTATATGCGAATGATGCCACTGCAGAGGATAATGACCAGTTTATTCGAACCATACATAGTAGGGGATTATTAGATCCTGAAAGTCAGGTGATAAAGTACCTTTACATGGAAAGCGGGGATAAGCTTAGTGAATTTAGCCCAACAGAAGAATTCCACTATTTTAAACAATTAAGTTCTGAAAAGTATTATCTGCGTTTCAGGAATAGCGAACATGCCCATTTTACTTGTATTCCTGCTATTTTAAATGCATCTCCGGAAGCTGTTATAAATTACGGGCAAATACAACGAGCCACGGTACTTTTTTTTAAGGATGTTTTATTGGAGTATGCAGGATTTAAGGAGTATTGGGCCATCTTAGAACTAAAGGAGAATACCACCAATAGAACCTATAGGCTTTCTTTGGAAGAAAAAAATGTCAACCATTCAGGTGGAATCACTTTGAATGGGATGATAATGGATATGAAAACAAAAGAACCCCTACCCTACGTAAACATCGGAATCTTGAACGGAGACCTAGGAACCGTTACCAATGATACCGGTTTTTTTGAATTAGATTTGGCTGAAGGATACAATAAGGACACACTTAGAATATCTATGATAGGTTATAAGTCAATAGAGCTATTGGTAAGTGAATTAATAGCAAATCCATTGTCTTTGCAAGTACTACTTGAAGAAGAGATTAGCGAGTTAGGTGAAGTGGTTGTGACTGCCAAAGCCTTTAAAAGAAAAACCCTGGGTAACAAAACAACCGCTAAATTTCTTAGTGCTGGATTTAGTCATAACCAACTAGGAGCCGAAATGGGGATAAAAATTAACGTTCGAAAAGCACCTAACTTTGTGGACAGTTTTAATTTCTCTGTTTCCCAGAACCGACTTAGTACAAAAACTATATTCAGACTGAATTTCTATAAAGTGGAAAAGGGAAGACCGGCAAATAATATTCTACGGGATAATATTTTTGTGACAATAGACCCGAAACAGACCGGGTTGGTGCGTGTAGACTTAAGACCTTATGACATTGTCTTAAAGGAAGACGTCATTGTCACCTTAGAATGGGTGGATTCTGAAGGGGAGAATATAAAAGGAGAAGCGATATTTTTCTCACTTGGGCTATTGACCACAGGCACCCTTCACAAGCAATCTAGTCAGGGAAAGTTTAAAAGGCTTAATAATTTAGGGGTAGGCTTTAATATAGATGTGCGTTATTAATACCTCAGTAAAAAGACTCTTTTGCTGTTTTTAAACAAGACTTCACTATTTGTATTTTACTACTTAACCAGATTTCTAAGCGCCACCCATTGCCTTAACGTATCTCTCGAGTCGGCTGCCGGATATCCAAGTACCGTTTGTCCTGCCGCCACATCTGCAAGAACACCAGAACCAGCCGCTACTGTAGCCCCAGAATGGATGGTAGTGTGGTCTTTGATAGAAGCACTTCCACCAATAACGACACCGTCACCTAATGTCACGGAGCCTGCTAGACCGCTACTACCTGCCATAATACAAAAACGTCCTAAAACACAGTTGTGTCCAATCTGTACAAGATTATCAATCTTACATCCGTCTCCTAAGATCGTAGAGCTGAATTTGGCTCTATCTACACAAGAATTAGCGCCAATTTCTACATAATCTCCAATAACTACATTTCCAATATGTGGAATTTTCACCAATCCCCGCCCATCATCGCTAGGACGATATCCAAAGCCATCGGCACCGATACTTACATTATTGTGAAAAATACAATGCCTTCCAATTTTAGATCGTTCACGTATTACAGTTCCGGACCAGATAGTTGTAAAATCTCCAATTTCAGAAGTGTCTAGAATGGTAACATTAGGATATAGGGTTACGTTTTTGCCTAATACTACATCCTTGCCTATATAACTGCCAGCTCCTATTTTACACTTCTCCCCTATTTGTGCAGAAGGGTGTATTACGGCAGAAGGATCAATGTCTTGCTCAAATGACGGTTTCTCAGGGGCATAAAGTTCTAATAATTTTGCCATGGCCAAGTCTGCATTGGCTACTTCGATTATTGCCTTGTTTTTTTGGGGTTCTAAGGGGATACCTTTAGTAGAAAAAACTAAAGAGGCATTAGAAGATGGCCACTTTTTGGCAAACTTTCTATTTCCAATAAAAGTAGCCTGGCCCACTTCTGCTCGGTCTACGGTCTCTAAACCTATTATTTTTTCTTCAATATTTCCGATCAGATTTCCATCTACGGTAGCAGCCAATTCCATGGCGGAGAATGATTTCATTTTAAAGTTTTAAAGTGATTATTGGAAACTAAGGTTTGTATAGTATTAGCTAAAGGTCGAAAAATAAGCTTTCTAGATGTTTACCTCGGCATTTATTTTGTTAAATGATTTTAAATGGACAGTTTAAAACTGGTGATTGTTAATAACTTCTATTTTCTAAATCTAGATAATAGGAGGATTTTTTTCTTTGTGTTAATGAAGAATACACCGGTTAATAGAACTAGCGCAGCAACAATAGATTGTGAAGTAATTGGTTCATTAAGAAAGTAACTACCTAAAAACATTGCTACTAGCGGATTTACATAGGTGTTAGTTGCTACCTTTTCAGGGGAAACAGTCTTGAGTAAGAAATTGAAAGAGGTAAACGCCACTATACTTCCAAATACGACGAGTAATACCATGGCCCAATTTGTTTCTGTAGACCAGGACGTGGGCGAACTCCAAGATTCTCCAAAAAGCAGACTAAAGAGCCCCAGCAATATGCCACCGCTAAACATTTGATAGCCTGTATTTACAAAAAAGTTTTTAGGAAAATCTGCCCTCCCAACAAAGAGACTGCCATAGGCCCAAGCCAACATAGCCGAAAAAATCATAATAATACCCAGAAAGGCATTCTCCTGTTGTAAAATGCTCTTCTGATTTATTAATAAGTACATGCCAATAATACCCAGAAAAATGCCAATAAGAGAAGTACTCTGTATCTTCTTACCCTGCAATACCCACATCATTAATAATATAATAAGAGGTTGCGCAGAGATTTCCAAGGCGGCAAAATTACTATCTACATATTTAAGAGCCCAAACCACTACCCCATTACCAAAACTTAGAAATAAAAACCCGGCAAGAATAGTATTCCCCAATTGTCTTCTTGTAATTCGAAGGTTTTTACCAAGTAATGCAGCGATCCCAAATATAAGTAGCCCAGCAGTTGTAAATCTTACACCGGCTAGCATTAACGGAGGTAATTCTGCTACAGCAATTTTATTTAATAAATATGTAGATCCCCAAATAACATAAATGGAGAAAAATGCAAGAAGTATTAAGGGCAGATTATTTTTGGATTCCATAGTAATCTATCGACTAACAATATTAGGCTATTACCGTAGATGTGCCAAGAAATTGTAGCTATAAAAAAACGGGAATTAATCTATATCCCACCAATTAATATTTTTTTCTTCTTCTTCTAGAGGCAAGGGATAGGACTCCCCTATTTGTGGACTTATCCACTGAACGTTTAATTGCCTGGCTTTTAGGATAAACCTTTCAATAGGATCTGTCCAGGAATGCAATGCCAACTTAAATGCACCCCAGTGAATTGGCATTACTAGTCTTGCTTTCAGATCTACCCCAGCTTGGGCTGTTTCTTCTGGGAACATATGAATATCTGGCCACATAGTGTTATACTGTCCACATTCAATCATTGCAAAATCAAAAGGACCATATTTTTCTCCAATCTCTTTAAAATGATTTGCATAGCCGCTATCTCCGCTAAAAAAAATGGTCTCCTCAGAGGATTTAATTACCCATGAACTCCATAAAGTACTTTGCCTGTTACTAAACTTCCTTCCTGAAAAATGCTGTGCTGGGGTACAAATAAACTGAAGTTGCTGAAAACTAGTTTCTTCCCACCAATCCATTTCTATAATTCGAGATTCTTCTACTCCCCAGGCCTTTAAATGCGCTCCCACACCCAAGGGGGTATAAAATAAATTCACCTTACTTTTTAATTTTAGGATGGTTTTATAATCTAAGTGGTCGTAGTGATCGTGAGAGAGTAGTACCGCATCAATTTTTGGCAATTTTTCTATTTCAATAGGCATCTCCTTATTAAATCTATTGGCACCAAGCCAATCATGAGGGGCTGGTACCTTACCAAACATAGGGTCTATTAAGATCGTTATACCATTCATTTGTAAAAGAAAAGAAGAGTGTCCAAACCAAATAAACCTAGTCCCTGAATTAAAATTCGCAATGTTTAGTGAATCAATTTCTTTAACCTTCAAATTTTTTGTCGGACTCCCATTTGGCACTTTGGTAAAAAAGAATTTCTTCGCAAGAGCTAGGGTTTCCATAAGACTAAGGTTTTTAGGGACATTTTTGGTATTTATAAATACACCTTTGTTGTAATTTTCAGATTTCGAATAACGTTTTTGGTCTTCTGTAGATACCTCTCCTCCAAAGGAAGGGTAAAAGCTAACAAATAAAATATATCCTCCTATCAATGTGGCAATGATCAGTCCCAAGCTTATTAGCATAATTTTTATGTATTTTTTAATTCTTCGCAAATTGTTTATTGTATGGAAATATTATGACTACGCTGTTTATAAACTAAGTAAAGGATTCGCTTGCATCGCATCTCGGATAGTAAATAGAGGCAATCCCATTTTGTATTTTGAAGACAAACTCATGGTAGCTACAGATAAGGGAAGCTTAGATGCTACAAGGATACCGTGAGACTTCTTTATAAAACTGCTTCGTTCCTTATGGTAGTCCGTCATAAAAAATTTAGCATTTGGTTCTATAATCATGGCCAAAATTAAATATTTATTGGCAACTGCTAACAATGATAATAATATTATTGCGAAAGTGATTTTATTTCTCCAGTATACCTGATTGGAAATCGAAAAGAACTGGTAATTGTCATGGAGGATTTTAAGTTTGGAAACAATTGTGCATTTACTCGAAAATTTTCTGTTTTCTTGGTGAAACTAAATTGTAAGTCGTACCGTTTTTTTTTCTCATTCCATTCCATACTATAGTCATCGGGGATTCCACTATACTGTATCGAGGTGTCGTTTTGGCCATAACCGCTAGTCATTTGCCTTTCTCCAAAATAAGGTAAGTAAACCTGGATACTGTCGTTAAAAATCCTAAAGTGGTTAGAATTGCCAATCAGGCTAATCTGACCTGGATTACTGCCTGGAGGTACTAGTCCGGCAGCGGCAACCTTGCTCATGGCTGCCGTGTTTTGAGGGTAAGCAAAATCCGAAATAATTTCTAGGGTCGACCCTTCTACTAAGGCATGTAGTTCTTTAGATGAACTTTCTGAAGGGGTGGTATTAGAATGGCTACCACAACCAATAGTAAAGATAACACAAGTAAGAGTCGCTACACTTTTTTTTAGCATTTTTGTCTGTATTTAGAATTTTAGCTTAAGTCTCCTTAAATTACAAAGCTTTTGTTTAAAAGGATACAAATTTTTCTTAATTCTTAGTTATTGCAAATAGATCCAGGAACACGTCTGTATAAAATGTATAAGCCCGTTGGTTTTTTGAGTCAGCTTAGCTCAAATAATGCCAAGCAATTGAGAACAAAACGATTTGTAAGTGAATTGTTTAATTTTCCAGAAGGTACTATGCCTATTGGAAGATTGGATGAAAAATCCGAAGGCTTATTGCTATTTACCAATAATGGGGCTTTAAGTGACAAGATTAATAGAGGAGGAATAGAGAAAGAGTATTATGCCCAATTAGACGGTATAATTAATCAAAAGGCTATTGAATTATTGCAAAAAGGAGTAGAAATTGGTCATCAGGGAGCAAAATACATTACTAAAAGTTGCAAGGTGGGCAGACTACAAAAAGAGACAGCTATAAGTTCACCTGATGGGAGTTTAAGAATAGGTAGACATCGACCTAATAGTTGGATATCCATTATTATTACCGAAGGAAAATTTAGACAGGTACGTAAGATGACAGCGGCTGTGGGCTATCCTACCTTACGATTAATAAGAGTGCGCGTAGGGGGAATACATCTAGATTTACTCAATCCTTATGAGGTAGAAGAAATTTCCCCTGAAGGACTACCAATCCAGCCTATTTAGATTTGATTAGGCTAGTTTTCTTTTTTTCTTGATAGTTACGATTCATACTCCATCCATATCCTAATTGGAAATGTAAGGTCCGTTTTATGTATTTCATATCCAGTGTTCTCATGATATCTTTTGATTGATTGTTACTAATAAGACGAAATATGAAATGTTTTGTTACATTAATTCGGATTAACTATACTTAAACTTTAGGGAATGAAGAGAGGTCTTAGTAATTATGCTTTTGAATATATCTTGAGGGTAATACGCCAAAAGTGTCTTCAAAGCATTTAGAAAAATAACTGGAACTTTTAAATCCTGAGTATTTGGCTATATCTCGGACATTGCCTCCATTTTTATATAGCGATTTAAGAGCTCTTCTAAGTCTAAATTCCCTAAAGAGTGAATTAGGGGATTTACCAGTTAGTCTTTTTAATTTCTTATAAAAGCCAGATGCACTATACCCAACTATTTCAGGTATCGCATTCATCTTAAATTCTGACCGCTTCCATGAATCATCTAAATAGTTCATCACTCTTTTTAGAAAATACTCGTCCTTGGTGGAGAGAATCCGTATCTGGCTGGTGTCTATTTCTGCATTTTTATTTTCTTTTTTAAAATAAGACTGAACGGCTTTTGAAATCACGATGGTGTCTGGTATCCATTCACACATATAATAAGGTGTACTGCCTACGCTTGGCTTCCTTAGTACTAGATCATAGTCAGAATTAGTACAACTAATACCGATTTGTAATTTTCTAAAGCCCCCGTCGAACTTTGGGGTGATATATTTAAAATTCGATTGTATTTTTAGTGCACAGCCAATAGCGTTGTTAGCCGTGTTAAAAATAAGCAGATACGTATTGTTGTCTTTATAAACTATTTTCGCCTCGTATAAATGCAATGTCTTGGCGAGGCTATTGTGAAATTTTTGTGTAAAAATGCTGAACTGTTTAGATTCAAGACGATTCAAGTAGTTGCTAGTTTCCAGCATCATCAAGAAATGTTGCTTTGTATCGGATTGAATCATCTTTAATCGTATTGCTAAACGTTAGTTGTTTGTAAGAAGTTAGTTAAGAAGCCACTTTTTTTTAAACAGATCAGATCTCTCTCTGTCTTTCCTACAAGATAATGATTTTAAACGAGTTATCTCTCAAAAAAAATACCTAAATGGCTTTACGCGAGTGTAAATGCACTTAGGTATTTGATTTTTAAAAGTATTTAAGCAATAAGCGTCTTATATTTTCTTTACGCGAACGGCGTTCATGCCTTTTTTGCCCTTTTCTAATTCAAAAGATACGCGATCATTTTCCACGATCTCATCAATAAGACCACTGACATGGGTGAAATATTTTTCATTGTTCTCTGTATCTATAATAAATCCAAAACCTTTAGAAGAATCAAAAAAGGAAACTTTTCCTTTTCTAACGGGATCTACCTCTTCATAATCACCCTCTTCCTTTTTTGGAATTCCCAGTATAATATCTTCGGCCTCAATCTCTACTTTTAGGGATGGGTCCGGAGGGGTATCGGTTAAATTTCCATTATGGTCTACGTAGGCAAATTCAATTCCTCCTCCTTTTTCTTTGGCAGCTGCCTTTCTTGCTTCTTTCTTTTTTTGCTTTTCCTCCCTCTTTTTAAGGCGTTTCTTTTCTTTTTCTCCCTTACTATAGGTTTGTTGTGATCTTGCCATGCAGCTATTTATTTTTTAATTGCGCTTAAATGATGGTTTGCTTAGAATAACGCTCTTTAATCTATTGAATTGGAATAATTTCCCTAAGAAGGGCAGAGCAATTAAAACCAAAGGTCTTGAGTTATCTGTTTAAACTACTGCTAAGATAGCATATGAATTTTGAATATTAGAATTATTGCTATGAAACCTGTGGTATTGTTTATAAAAAGTGGCGAAGTTGGTTTAGATTCTCAGCCCTTATTAGAGGAATAATGCAGTGGATGTATACAAGAGATAAGGGAAATGTGTACATTTAAAAGAAGGAAATCATAAATAACAGAAAACTTGTTTATAATTATGCATAGGTCTATTAATGTCCTTATTAAGGGATTTATGATTGTGGGACTTTTAATTAGTACATCTGCCTGCAAGTCAATTACAGAAGAGAAAGAAACTAGTGCTATAGCAAATTCCGAGATCACTGTTGGTAAATTTGAACCCATTTTTAATGGAGAGAGTCTAGAAGACTGGGAAGGTGATATGAGTTATTGGAATATACATAATAATGTATTGATAGGTGAAGTAACCAATGATAATCCACTTAAAAACAATACTTTTCTAATTTATAAGAAACTTGAATTACAAGACTTTGAATTAAAGCTAGAGTTCATGATTGAGAAAGCGGGTAATAGCGGAGTAAACTATCGATCTGAAATAGTGGATAGTATTCCTTATGCACTGCGCGGGTATCAGGCGGATATTGATGGTAAAAATAAATATACCGGTCAGAATTATGAAGAACGGAAGCGTACTACATTAGCCTACAGGGGCGAACAGGTTATTATTGATTCCCAGACTAGTGAAGACGGAACCCCTATTTTAAGGGAAAATATTAAGAATAATGCCTGGCAAAACCGCACAGTCTCCTCTACGCTAGGAAATTCAGACAGTCTCAGATCAAGGATTAATATTGAGGACTGGAATACTTGTCGTATTGAGGTAAAAGGAAATAAATTTAAGCACTATATTAATGGAATATTAATGAGTGAAGTGGAAGATTTAGACAGTATTAACTATAGTGGAAAAGGATGGCTGGGACTTCAATTACATGTTGGTCCTCCAATGAAAGTTCATTTTAAAAACATATTTCTTAAACGCTTATAAATCCCATGCGCCCAATAGTTCAGATATCCTTAGATCTAACTGATATTGAAGAAGCAATTTCTACTGCAGAGATGGCACTTAGAGCCGGAGTAGACTGGTTAGAAGCGGGTACTCCACTCCTACTAGCAGAGGGTTTACATGCGGTAAAAAGACTACGGGAGAAATTTCCTGAAGTTCCTATTGTGGCCGATCTCAAAACTATGGATGGTGGATATTTGGAGACAGAAATGATGGCGAAAGCCGGAGCCACGCATGTTGTGGTAATGGCTAAAGCTCATGATGAAACCATTAAAATGGTAGTTAAGGCCTGTGAAGATTTTGGGATTAAAGTTATGGGCGATAATATGGCTTGTAGGGATATGGTTGTCGGAGCAAAACGATTAGAATCTCTTGGATGCCATTATATTGTGCATCATATTGGTTACGATGAAAGAAGGGGTATAGCCGCTATGGGCAAGCGTATGCCTAGTCCTTTGGATCAGTTAAAGGAAGTGGTGGATAGTGTCGGTATACCAGTTCAGGCCGTTGGCGGTCTAAGCATTGAACAGGCCATCAAATGCCCTGAATTGGGAGCGCCTATTGTAGTCCTTGGAGCCCCGCTTACCATTGATGCAGATTCTTTCAAGACGGCCTCAGGAGATTTAGAGACTTCTTTACGACTTATCTGTAACAAAATTCATGGTCTTGAAAATAATTAGAAATAGATTTATTTAAATTATACTTATGACGAATAGCGCTGTAGTTAACTATGCCCCTAAAAAAGGAAGCGTAGAAATTCGAGAGATAACACCGCCAAAAATTGGGCTTACAGATGTTTTATTGCAGGTTGAAAATGTTGGAGTATGCGGGAGTGATCTTCATCAATGGACAGCAGATCACAGTTGGCCTGTAAACTATCCGGTGGTCTTAGGACATGAATTTGGGGGACATATAGTAGCCCTTGGAAAAGATGTTAGAGATTGGAAAGAAGGCGATGCTGTGGTTAGCGAGACGGCCGCGGTGATAAATAGTAAGAGCCCACTAAGTTTGCAAGGTTTATATAATTTAGACCCAGACCGAAAAGGATTTGGTTATGGCGTAAATGGTGCTATGACTAAATTTGTTAAAGTCCCTGCTCGTTGTCTTCACAAAATACCAAAAGGATTAGGTTTTCAAGAAGCTTGTCTTACGGAGCCATGTTCGGTAGCGTATAATGCAGTTGTCGTAAATTCCAATATAAAGCCGGGAGACAGAGTTTTGATTTTGGGTCCCGGAACCATAGGTATTCTTTGTGCCGCCATTGCCATACTCACCGGAGCTGAAGTAGCTATGGTTGGCTTAGAAAAGGATGCCTCCAGACTTGCCATTGCCCAGTCTTATGGTTGTACTCCTATCATAAAGGATGCATCGTCATGGGCTAAGGAAGTAGATGGCCTAGGTGTGGATTGTGTAATAGATGCGGCCGGAGTAAGTGAAACTCTGCGATTGGCATTAAAATGGGTTCGCCCTAATGGCCATATTACAAAAGTTGGTTGGGGTCCCCAGCCTTTTAGTGCTAGCTTGGATCCTTTAGTTCAGAAAAATGTAACATTAAAAGGAAGTTTTAGCCATAATTGGCCTATTTGGGAAAAAGTATTGGCCTTACTGGCAACCAAACGATTAGATGTTCAGCCCATCATAGGAGGCGTTTGGAAATTAGAGGATTGGCATACAGCTTTTAATGCAATGCATTCGGGTGAAGTAGTAAAAAGTGTTTTAAAACCTTAATATATAGTATGCGTTTAGAAAATAAAGTAGTCCTGGTAACCGGGGGATATACAGGAATTGGTAAGGCCATAGTGCTAAAGTGCCTTGAAGAAGGTGCAAGGGTTTGTGCTAATGGATTAAGGGAAGAAAATGCTAAGGAACTGTTGCAAAATCACAGTAGTGAAAGTTTGTGTGTGCTCACCAGAGATATTACAAAGGTTAATTTTCCTGCAGAGCTCGTAACCATGACCGTTGAAAAATTTGGGAAACTAGATGTAGTAGTAAATAACGCCGCTTTAATTAAGTCTTCCAACATTGAGACCACTACTCTAGATTTTATGAGAAAGATGTTAGAAATAAACACCATAGCACCGTTTGCTTTGATACAAGCTGCGTTGCCTTATTTAAAGAACGAGGGAGGATGTATTTTGAACATAGGCTCTATTAATTCCTGGAGTGGAGAACCTAACTTATTACCCTATAGTATTTCAAAAGGGGCTTTAATGACTTTAACTAGGAATTTAGGCGACAGTCTTTTTAGAGATTTTGGCGTAAGAGTAAATCAAATTAATCCAGGATGGGTTTTAACGGAGAACGAGAAGCTTAACCAAAAACAGCAAGGCATGCCAGCGGACTGGTATACCCGACTTCCAGATATGTTTGCCCCTGCTAACAGAATTATAAAACCAGAAGAAATTGCAGCCGGAGCTCTCTATTTAATATCTGATGAATGTGGTCCAATTAGTGGACAGGTTCTGGAATTAGAGCAGTTCCCTATGATTGGCAGGAATATTCCTAAAAATTTAAAAGGCCTTTAATTAAACTAATAAAAAAGATATGCCAAAGTTAGCTGTATTTCCAAAGGCCTTTATGCATGCACTATGCAAAGATGGATCTATGCGAATTGCTGAATGGATTGCCCTGGCGGAACCTTTGCAGGTTAGTGGCTTGGAGTGGTATGCAGGTTTTCTTGAAATGCAAGATCGAAATAAATGGAACACTTTAAGGCGACTGGCGGAGCAGTCGGGTAAAACTATTCCTATGTTGTGTTGCTCTCCCGACTTTACCCATAGCGATGTAGCACACAGGAAGAAAGAAGTAGAAAA
Source organism: Eudoraea chungangensis (assembly GCF_029360665.1). Classification (GTDB taxonomy): domain Bacteria; phylum Bacteroidota; class Bacteroidia; order Flavobacteriales; family Flavobacteriaceae; genus Eudoraea; species Eudoraea chungangensis. The sequence goes on along the minus strand of NZ_JARDUB010000006.1, from coordinate 323,565 downwards.
GCAAAAATATTGGATAGAGATGAGTGCAGAGATGGGGGCTTCTTATTGCAGAGTATTATCTGGTCAAAGAAGGCCAGACTTAGGGATAGAGGAAGGTATTTCTTATGCAAAAGACTGCATCGAAGAGTGTTTGCCAATGGCACAGCAATATGGTATCACCCTAATCATTGAAAACCATTATAAAGATGATTTTTGGGAATACCCCGAATTTGCCCAAAAGAAGGACATTTTTTATCAACTCGTTAACCAAATTAGGCACCCCAATTTTGGTGTTAATTACGATCCCAGTAATACTTTCCTAGCAGGAGAAGATCCAATTGATCTATTAAATTTAGTTGTAGACAGGGTAGTTACCATGCATGCTAGCGATCGTTTTTTGTTAAGCGGAAGTATAGAAGATTTGCGCAGGGAAGAAATAGGTGTGGAAGGATATGCAAAAAGACTGAGCCATGGTGAAATAGGTAAAGGTTTAAACGATTATGATACCATTTTTAAACTATTAAATGGGGCAGGGTTTAATGGCTGGATAAGTGTTGAAGATGGTGTTGACGGAATGGATCAATTAGAAAGAAGTGTTTTATTCTTAAGACAAAAAATAAAACTATACTGGCCTGAATTTAAGTGATATAAGTACTATTTTACATCTTTTAATGTCCTAAAAAGAATTGGCTATGGTAATTCCGAGAGAAGGATTGGAAAACAAATTGGGGAGACGAGTTGGGATTTCATTTAAATTAATAGTATCAGAGATTAAAGCAGACAGATCGATATTGTTTTTCTCAATAAATTGAAACATCTCATTATATGCATGGGCTTGCATTCCATGGCTACCCAGTATTTCTAATTCTTTCGCAATTACGGTGTTCATAGGAAGAGATGGTGAAGCATCTACGCCCGACATTAGTCCAATTTGAATATGTTTCCCTCTTTTTTTGAGACTATGAATAGAATCAAGACATGTCTGGGTACTGCCCAGGGCATCTAAGGAAATATCTACACCTCCGTCACTGTATTCAATTATTTCTCTAACTGGATTTGCCTTCTTAGCATTGATAACATAGTCTGCGCCTAAAGATTTGGCCAAAGCACATTTGTTGTCGTTAATGTCGATCGCGATAACCTTTGCCCCCATTGCTTTGGCAATCAATATGGCAGACAAACCTACACCGCCGCAGCCATATATGCCAATACTCTGATTTTCCATTAGATTACCTTGCTGCCTTACTCCTCTGTAAGCTGTTATAAATCTACAGCCAAGAGCGGCTGCTTCTTCGAAAAGCATGGCCTTAGGGAGACCTACTAAATTTAGATCGGCATTGGCAATAAAGACATATTCAGCAAAAGAACCCCAGGCAGTAAAACCAGGTTGAAACTGATCATCACACACTTGCTGGTTTCCCGTTTTACAGTAATTACATTTTCCACATCCGCCTACAAAAGGAACCGTTACCCTATCCCCTACCTTCCATTTAGTTACCCCCGAACCAATTGAAACTATTAGTCCGGCAAATTCATGTCCGGGTACATGGGGTAGTAAAATATCTGGATCATGGCCCACATAACCATGCCAATCACTAAGGCATAGTCCTGTAGCCTTTACCTGAATAACCACTCCATTTTTGGAAGCACAGGGATCTTTTACTTCTTTTACAGCCAAAGGACCATTAAATTCTTTATAGATAACTGCCTTCATTCCGCAAGCATAATAAGGATGTTAATATTATTTAAATATACTTAAAACACCTTCATTAAGAATAAAAAAGCAGGATAAGAATATCCTGCTTTCTGGGTTTAACACCACGTTCCTTATGGCATAGGAACCAAATCAAAAACTAAATTTTGAATCCCGCCATTTAATACGTCATAGCTTTTTTAGCGGCTATTGAATAGTATAACTAAACGGTTATAGCATTAATGGGGGAACCGCTATGTTTTCATATTCTGGGTAGTTTATTCTTCTTCCCAATGGGACAAATTTCATAATTATTATTCATTTTTAGGCTGTTTTGTTGTGTTTTTCGATATACTGCAAGGGCCTAGTCCAGACTCATATATTTTGTAAACAACACATTATTAACAGGTTATAAATATTTTTATCGATATACTACCTAATTGACCCTAAAAAAAAAGAGCGCCTAAATAGCGCTCTTTCATGGTTAAAAGTTGGTATTTGGTGTAATATTTACTTGGAATCTAAGACCTTAGTGCTATAATAAGCGCTAGATCTTACAATTTTTCCATCTTTATCAAAATCATGTAGGTATAAAACAGGAACATTGAATTTTTCACCATCCGATTTACGCTTCAATCTGGCGGTCCACCAGGATTGTACCACTCTTCCGTCTCTAAGGTCGTATTCCAAGTAATCTGGATAACCTTGAACATCAAAAGTAACCTCATAGGTTTCCCAAATTCCCTTATTTCTCTCCTTTATTTGATCCATTGTCATGCGCTCGTTCCCAGTTTCTAAGGTCATAAAATCTGCATCCTCTGCAAAATAACTGTAGGCAGTTTCAAAATCTTTATTTTCAAAGGCAGTCATAACCTTTCTTACTGTATTGATATTTTCGTGGTGATTATATATTGTCCCATTTTCTCTGTCGGCAAGACTTCTGCCAATTTCGCTATAAACTCTCTCGTCATAATAGCTAATCATTGTCTTGATTTTATTATCCTCATCCATTAGAATTAACCTGTGAAAAGGCATGTTTAATTTTACACCGGTTTTTTTGTGCATTCCTTTTAAAGTATTCCATGTTTGGACCCAGACCTGACCCCCCTTATACTCAATTGCGTCGGGATACGCCTGCATGGTTGGTTCTAGGGAAAGATACATAGTCTCCTCTTGCCAAAAAGCAACATCTTCTATCATTTCTTCTTTTGTGGTTCCCTTAGCATTAGTTCTTCCATCAGAACCGTTATATCCCTTGAAGTCTTCGGATAAATAACTGGCAACTTTATCGGCATCACCAGCAATAAAGGCAGCAAACATTTCATTTACCACCGTAATGGCGGGATGTTCATCAAAAACCTTTCCGTTGTTTTTTTTCTGAGAATAACCTATGGCTACTGTAAAAAGTAGCATAGTGAGCATAATTTTTTTCATGTTAGTGTTTTTATGTTAATGGTTTCAAAGAAACCATTTCTCTAAATTTTATTGATAAAATGTTGGACGAGTATAGCTAAATATTGTCCGAGTATGCCATATAGCTGTACAAAGGATTGTCAAGAAATGATGTTGTGTATTCTTTAATAATGTAATATGGGTATTGATTCGACTATATAATCAACTTTATGCTTATCTTTTGATCTCCGATTGGTAAACTATTATATGAGTTCAGAATTACAAGCTGGGAAAAAGTTTGGAACTTTTGCGGGTGTGTTCACTCCTACGATATTAACTATCCTAGGTGTTATTATGTACCTTCGAATGGGTTGGGTGGTAGGAAACGCTGGGCTTTTAGGTGCTTGGTTAATCATTATTATATCCTTTATGATTACCCTTACAACAGCCCTTTCTATGTCTGCTATTACTACAAATATCCGAATTGGGGCAGGTGGAGCATACGCTATTATATCCCAATCATTAGGATTAGAGGTCGGTGGTAGTTTGGGTATCCCCAGATTTGTTTCCCAGGGTTTGGCGGTTACCATGTATATTTTTGGTTTTCGCGAGGGTTGGCTATTTATATTTCCACATCATGATCCGTTTGTTATTGATATTCTAGTTTTTTTTGTACTCCTAACAATAGCTTATATAAGTGCTGATTTAGCCATAAAGACTCAGTTTCTAATTATGGTAATCATAATTTTATCGCTTGTCTCTATAGTGTTAGCAGCCTATCACGGTTCTATGGGCATACCAATAGAAGAGGCTGTGAAATGGGGAAATTTTAAAGGATCTCCAGAAAATGGCTTTACTGGATCCGGATTTTGGATAGTTTTTGCTGTTTTTTTTCCTGCCTCTACCGGAATCATGGCAGGTGCAAATATGTCGGGAGAGCTAAAAAACCCAAAACGAAGCATTCCCCTTGGTACCTTATGGGCCATAGGGATAAGCTTTGTGATTTATATGGTCTTGGCGTATTGGCTAGCCAGAACTGCGACCGAAAATGAGTTAATCTCTAATTATAATATCATCATCGATAAGGCCTATTTTGGCCCCTTAATTATTGCAGGAATTTTAGGAGCAACTTTTTCGTCGGCTTTGGCTTCGTTAGTTGGTTCATCCAGAATTTTATTCGCAATGGGGCAACATAGGGTACTGCCATATAGCGGATTTTTGGAAGGGCAAAGTGCTAATGGACAACCGAGGAATGCAATGATTGTTACTGGTATAATGATCTTTCTCACTATGTTACTTAGGGATTTAAACGCTGTTGCACCCTTGGTGACCCTATTTTTTCTGATTACCTATGCCATGATTAACATAGTAGTAATCATAGAACAAAATTTAGGGCTTATTAGTTATCGTCCGGTATTTAAGGTAAAGAGATGGATTCCTTGGCTGGGGCTGTGTTCCTCTGTATTAGCCATGTTTATAATTAATCCTACCATAAGCCTTTTAACCATCAGTATTGTATTCTTAGTCTATTGGTTTCTATCTAGACAACACATAGAAACACCTTTTGAAGATGTGAGATCTGGTTTATTTGTTTCATTTGCAGAATGGGCAGCAAAGCATACCTGGGGAATGAAATCTATGCAGCAGAGAGCCTGGAAGCCCAATTTAATGGTACCTATAAGGGATTTGGCCGGCGCAAAGGGTAATTTTCAGTTTTTAAAAAACATAGCAAAGCCAAAAGGTTCAATAAAATTATTGGGAATAGAACCACTTAAGAGCAATACATTATTGAGTGAACAATTGGCTTCTATGTCGGAAGCATTTAGGCTTAAAGGGGTGTTTTCTAGCTGGACAGTAATCAATACGGAGAATTTTTCTCTAGGTGTAAACTATAGTAATCAGGCTTTAAAGGGTGCGTTTTTTAGACCTAATATTGTGTTTCTTAATCTACAAGATCATGATGACTATGATACAGAGATTAGACCTGTTATAAAGGAGTGTATTCGTCTCGAGATAGGTGTTTTATTATATGCATCCCATCCAACTGCCCTTTTAGGTGAACGCAATATTATTAATGTTTGGGTTAGTGATAGGCGTAATAATTGGACTCTAGGCTGGGATTTTGGTAATTTAGACCTATCTACCTTAATAGCCTATAAACTAAAGAAGAATTGGAATGCCAAAATTCGTCTGATAATGGTTCTGCATGATGAAAAAGAAATGGATAAGGCCTTAGAATTTCTTAATTCCTTGGTTAGTTTGGCTAGACTACCAAATACACTCATAGAAGTAAAAATTGGACATTTTAAGAATGTCCTATCTGCTGCCCCATCTGCAGATTTGAATATTTTTGGAATGGACGATCGATTAGAATTTGAGTTTATCCAAGATATAAGAAACAGCGTAAAGGGCACATGTCTTTTTGTAAAGGATTCCGGACACGAAAGTATTTTGGCATAAACTATTTGTTTTCTACAAAAATATAGTGGAATTACTCCTTGCTATCTATTAATTGATATCCTTGGTTAATACCTTTTTCTATGGCAGGTACACCTCGAACCATCCAGCTAGGTTTGGGCGCATCTTTTAAGTAATGATCAAAAAATTGTGCAAGACGTATATTGAAATCCTTTCTATTTTGCAATTTTAAAGGCCAATGTGGCTCCTCATTATAATTTAAAAACCATGATGGTTTTCCTAAGCGTCTAAGACTAACAAAAAATTCAATGCCCTGATACCATGGTACATGACCATCCGCATCGTTGTGCATAATTAAGAGGGGCGTGTTAATTTTATCAATATTGAAAATAGGAGAATTTTCTATATATCGTATGGGGTATTCCCATGGGGTACCCCCTATTCTACTCTGAGTATGTTCGTATTGAAATTGTCTGCTTAAACCGCTCCACCATCTAATGCCTCCATAGGCGCTAATCATATTGGGAACTGGAGCACCAGCTTCCGCGGCTTTAAATATATCCGTTTTAGTAACTAAATGTGCAATTTGATAACCACCCCAGCTATGTCCTTGAACTCCAATTCTGTCTTTGTCTATATACCCTTTATCAATCAAGGATGTAATTCCAGGAATCACGCAATTATAAGCACTCTCTCCCGGATAGCCTATCCTATAGTGTACATCCGGATTAAATATTATATACCCTCTACTTGCATAAAAACTATAATTAATAGTAGACCTTCCCGGATTTGGGGCTCTGTGATAATGCAACCTATCTGAGCTCTTCTCATAAAAATTTACCAGCATAGGATATTTCTTCTTAGGATCAAAATTTTCTGGCTTCACTAGCAAGCCCTGTAGTTCTATCCCATCAAGGGAGGTCCAACTTACAAGTTCTATGCTACCCCAATTGTAATTATCTTGCTGTGGGTTTGCATCTGAAATACGAATGCTTTTTCTAAAACCTAAGTCGCTTAAATACAAATCCGGGAATTCTTGAAACGACTCTCTGGTATAGAGAAGATTATTATCTAAAGACGCTTTTATGGGTTTTCTAAACCGAAAATCACCCTTAGTAAGGACGTTAATACTTTTCTTTGTTAGATTATAACTGGCAAAACCTCCGCTTTTGTCAGAAATATTAAAAATGCTAAGCAACCAGTCTTCGGAAGACGTTAAATGGTCGTTTTCCTTATCTAAAGCCAAGTATCTGTATATTGTACTCTCCTCCCTCCCCCGGGTGAGTCTTTCTGATTCCCCATTAATTGGATTAAAGAGCCATAAATCATATCGATCATAAAGGATAATAGCCTTATCTTCTTCTAACCAACCTGCAAGGCCATAAGAATCGGGTGGACTGGGGGAATCATGTAATTCATCAATAAATGGTTTTTCCTTCGTGAGATAAATCGTCTTGTCTGTCGCTATGTTATATACAAACCATGAAAGCAGACTTTCATCAAAACCATAAACATAGCTTCCATACGGACTTATGTTTAAGTTCCCCGCTACCTCAGTTATAATTTTTTTCTCTTGTCCGTTATTTACATTAACCAAGGAATAATCCCTAAAGGTTTGCCCTGTCCATTGTCTTTGTAAACCATAGGGCGTATCTGTATACAGGAGAGCCTTTGAAGCATTTCCCTTATTCCCAAGCTCAATATAAGGGAAAGATTCTGAAGCTAGTGGCACAACCTTTTTCGTTTCATTTATATGATATACGGCTTTGAACGCCTGTATTGTATCTTTCTTTAAGTCGATTTCCTGAACGGTATATAGTCTTGGTTCATCGTAAGTCCACACCTCTACATTCACAATTTCTTCTTCGGTTAATAAGGTGTCTTGAAAAACCCTAGGCTTTACCAGTCCAAAATACAATTTTGATTCGTCCTTAGAAAAGGTGAGTTCCTCGTGTATAGATGGATGTAACTTAAGTGCAGTAGTATTCTTATCTGCAACTTGCACAGCACGCGTTTTACCATTTTCCCATAAATAAAGAGAAGTTGGTCTTTGTTGAACCTTAGTGGTGTCTGTATCTACTACAAAACCCAAGGCATTTCCGGATTCGCTAAAAGCTAGCTTACCATAGCTGGCCTTTTTTGCTGCATGAATCTCCAAAAGTTGGTCTTTAACAAAATCAAAGATATACAGACTATTATGAGAAGTTTTATCCGGTCCGGTCGATGTAAAGGCAAGAAATTTACCTTTCTTGGCAAAAGTATAATCGGTAACAAACTTAAATGTATCTTTTTTTCTAGTATTGGTATTTAGAACTACTAAGTGATTTCCGTTCGCTTTACTAACCTTTTTGCCAGCATTACTACTACTGTCTTTCTCTTTTTTGCTATTTGTTTCATCAATTTGATAGGCAATGCACCCCGACCATTTTTCTGGGATTTTATAATTTTTTAAACCCTGAAATTTTTGTAATTCCTTTGTTTCTAGGTTAAAAAGGCCAAGGCTATCTTTAGGCAGATCTTCTTTCTTAACTTTCTCTTTTCTAAGGGCCAGTATACTATCCTGCCATGCTTTTATTGTAAAGACTACATACTTAGAGTCATAGGTAAACATAGCCTTTGAGGCCCTTGGGTAGTCAAAAAGAGTATTTGCCTTACTATCCTGGATTTTTAAATAATTATCCTTTTCTCCTTTTTCTAAAGAATATAAAACATACTTGCCGTTTGAAGCAATGGATGCTCCCTTAATGCTGTTCCACAATTCAAAATCCGGATGGTCCAGAACTTTCTTTTGTGAAGTCAAGGGAAGGCTAAGTAAGAGAAGAAATAGGACTGCAATATTTTTCATAATAGGGCTGAATTTGGCAAATAAAAGTACGGAAAATTCTCTATTGGCCTATTGTTTTGGGGTACAAGGTTTTTTATTCCTAAAAGTATATAGGCCGTATTTTATAGTAGAGCCAAAAGGAATTTATATCTTTATTTGAAATTGAGGAAAGACCACTGTAAAGTATTAATTATAATTTTATGGAATGCAGTTAACAGAAAACAGACCCAGGACTCTTGAGGCATATTTCCGACCTTTTCGAGAGCAAATTATTGGTGAAAATCAAAGCTTTAATTCTCCTTATGGACAAAAGAAAATCCTCTATGCCGATTGGATCGCTAGCGGTCGTCTCTATAAACCTATTGAAGATAAGCTTTCCAGAGTTATTGGACCTTTTGTTGCTAACACACACACAGAAACTTCTGTTACCGGTTCGGCAATGACCTTGGCATATATAAATGCCCGTGATTTGATTAAAGAGCACGTAAATGCCAGTAAGGAAGATATCCTAATTAATGTAGGTACGGGAATGACAGGTGCCATTAACAAGTTTCAACGAATTTTAGGTCTGAAGTTATCGGAAAACCTAAAAGAACATACCCAAATCCCGGATAATAAACGACCTGTGGTATTCATAAGTCATATGGAGCACCATTCTAACCAGACCTCCTGGTTAGAAACTATTTCTAAGGTAGTGGTCATTCCATGTAACGAAAAGGGACTGATATGCTTAGACAGTTTTGAAAAACTGTTACAGCAATACAAAGAAGTTCCCTTAAAAATTGCTTCAATTACTGCCTGTTCTAATGTTACTGGCATTATCACGGATTACTATGGGGTCGCTGAGTTAATTCACCAGTACAATGGTCTGTGCTTCGTTGACTTTGCGTGCTCTGCGCCTTATGTAGATATAGATATGCACCCTAAGGAACCCAAGGCCTCTTTAGATGCCATTTTCTTTTCGCCGCATAAGTTTCTCGGCGGTCCAGGAGCCTCGGGAGTACTAATTTTCAATAAAAAACTGTACCGAAATTTAATTCCTGACAATCCTGGTGGCGGCACTGTTACCTATACAAATCCATGGGGTGACCATGACTATGTCGATGATATTGAAACACGCGAGGATGGAGGAACCCCAGGCTTTCTGCAAACTATTAAGACAGCCCTTGCGATACAGTTAAAAGATAAAATGAGCACGGTAAAGATTCAGGAACAAGAGCATCTACTTATGCATCGTTTGTTCGATAACTTATTAAATACACCTTCACTGCACATTCTAGCAGAGAATCATAAAGATCGTTTAGGCGTATTTTCTTTTTATATAGATAATGTCCATTATAATTTGGTAGTAAAATTATTAAATGATCGGTTTGGCATTCAAACTCGCGGAGGGTGTTCCTGTGCGGGTACCTACGGACATTATTTATTAAATGTGGATGTGGATACTTCTAAGGAAATTGAACAAAAGATTTTGGATGGATGTCTTTTGGAAAGACCTGGATGGGTGAGGCTTTCCGTGCATCCCACAATGACTTTAGAGGAGATAGATTTTATGGCTTCAGCCATAAAGGAAGTTATAGCGAATCATAAAATTTGGGGACAAGATTATTCGTACAATGCCTCAAAAAATGAATTTATTCATAAGACAGAAATGCCTGCCGAGACGCAAATAATTAAAGATTGGTTTGTTTTATAACAGAAGGCAGAAGATACCTTCCTCTGCCTTTTGCATAATTTTTCTTTTTCTAGGATCTGGTAAGATTGCTTAAACTAATTCCTCTTCCTTACTATTTTTAAGTTCGACGTATTTTTCAATCAACTCGGGTACTTTTTCAAAAGCAGCTGCCAATCCATGACTTTTACCTGCTTCTAAAAAGGAAATTTTATCCTTATGAGTTACTAAAAACCCAATAGGTTCTATTCCCACGCCAGCACCAGCACCAATTCCTTGTCCTTTTTTTTCTTTTGACTCCATACCTTCTCCGCCTCCGGATCCAAAGCCCATACCCACTTTGATCACAGGTACACATTTAAATTCACCCAGTTGAAATGGTTCACCAACTACGGTTTCTGTGTTAGCTTCTGTTTTAATGAATTCTGTAATCTTTCCTAAAAATTCTTCAAAATGTAATTCCATAATTCGATTTTTTATAATTAATAATTCCTTTTAAAAGATATATAGGCCTGCTATAGGCAGAAAAAACTAAATTAGTCCTACCCTTATAATTAATTCCTAACGGCACCCCAAATGTGCTTAAAAGTGGAATTATACTAAACAACTTAGCATTCTGTAGGTAGTCTCCTGTATCTATTTCCATATATATTCTTTTCACTCTAATTTCTTTAAGGAGGGCTTTTACTAATTGGATTTTGGAGGTTATTGATTTTCTATTTTTTGTTTTCCTGTTTATGGTTTTCCGTTTTTTGGTGCCTGTATTTTCTAATGGATAAAAGTTTCCATTAAATAAGAGTACTTTCCAATGGATGTAGAATAATCTCGAAGGGCTATAATGAAGATTTATAGATAAGTAATTTCCATACCTGACAAGGTATCTTTTGGTAATGGTATTTATTTCCAATTCTATCGGAATACTTATAAAATAGAGTAATACCAAAAGGAATACAGTGAGCAGTAACCAGAGCATTGTTTTACTTTTTAGCAAAATAAAAGTATTATACAAGGACAGGCAATGATATAGATCAGGAGGCTTTAATGGATGTAACTACCACCATTTATATCAATTGTAGTGCCTGTTGCATGGTCTAACTGCCCGGAACAAATAAGTTTTACAAGAGGTGCAATATCCTCGGGGGTGGTAAGTTCATTTAATGCTAGTTCCTTAAGTAATTCCTCTTCGCCATTGGTATTAATAAATGCTTCGGCCATAGCAGTTTTAGTAAAGCCAGGTGCAATTACAAAAGACTTTATGTTGTACTTGCCAAAGGATCTGGCTACCGACCTTGCAAGAGATGTCAGCCCACCTTTAGACGCGGCATAGGCCAAATAGGATGAAGTCTCACCCCTAAAGGCTGCCCTACTTCCAATATAAATAAGTCTACCCTGGCCGTTTTTTATGAAATGCTCCAGGGCAATTTTTGTAATAAGTCCGATTGAGTTTAGATTGATATCGATTGTTTTTTTCCATATGGAATACCAATTCCCAACGGCCTCTTCTATAGGGTGAGGAAGAAATACCCCAGCATTCAGAACTATAGTATCGAGACGCTTAAAATCCTCAATACAAGAATCCATGAGCGTAATAACATTAGAAGGATCTTCCAAGTCGGCCTGGAAAGAAGCACAATTCATATGCATGGAAGTTAATTGCTCCACCTCCTCATGACCGGTATTATAATGTAGAGCCACATTAAAATCCTCCCTTAATAACTCCTTAGCAATAGCCAAACCTATTCCTTTAGAGGCTCCTGTGACTAATATTTTCTGATCTATTGATGACATTTATAGCAAAGCATAAAGAGAATTAATGGTTTATTGGTTTTATCGTATGGAAAATACGAAATTTAATATTGTCCAGTGCCTCCACTTAATTAGTTATTTCCTCAGAAATAATGTACAATTCCCTTAAAATGGTCTTATTTTTGTGCCTAAACTTATATAAAAGTCTTGAACGTTTCACATTTTTTATATGATCATCTTAAAGAGTTAGGTACCCCGGAAGCATGGGCAAGACTACTTAATCTCCTCGGCCTTTCTCTAATTCTTATAATTCTGGTTTTTGTTATAGATTTTATAATCAGAAGAGTAATCAGAAGTATATCTGTCGGAGTTGCACATCGAACACATACGCATCTAGATGATATCGCAATTTCTAATAATGTGCCAAAATATTTAGCCCATATTTTGCCACTCTATATTGCTATTAAAGCATTACCTATTGTTTTTGTGGATTACGACTATTGGGGTGCTTTAGCATTTAAGCTTGGAAAGGTATTGGTGGTAATATTGTTTTTAAATATTCTAAAGAGTGTTCTAAAAAGTATTCGGGATTACCTACGGACGGTGCCACGTTACATGGATAAACCTATTGACAGCTATATTCAGGTGGTTATGATTGTGGGATGGTCTTTAGCTTTGGTAGCAATTTTTGCCATTGTTACCGAAACTACGATATGGACATTTTTTACAGCCTTAGGAGCTGCTTCGGCCGTAATACTCTTAATCTTTAAGGATTCTATCTTGGGATTTGTCGCAAGCATTCAGGTTAGCATGAACGACACGGTTCGGATTGGAGATTGGATTACTATGGATAAGTATGGGGCCGACGGAGATGTTATTGAAATTACTCTGGCTACAGTGAAGATTCAGAACTTTGACAAGACCATTACAACCGTTCCTACCTATGCTTTAATTTCGGACTCCTTTAAAAATTGGAGAGGAATGTCTGATTCTGGCGGTAGACGCATAAAAAGATCTCTTTTTATTAAGCAATCCGGGATTAAATACCTAGAGCAAGAGGAAATTGAAGCATTAAAAAAGATAGACTTGCTAACTTCCTATTTAGAGAATAGAGAAAAGAAGATAAATGATTATAATACGCAAAACGATGTAGATAAAACCCTTTTAATTAATGGAAGAAATCTAACTAATATTGGGGTATTTAGAAAATACATGCAACTGTATTTGGAAAATCACTCTGCCGTTAATAAGGATATGACGCTAATGACCAGGCAGCTCCAACCTACTACACAAGGAATTCCCATTGAGGTCTATGTTTTTAGTGCCGATAAACGCTGGGAGAATTACGAATATATTATGTCGGATATCTTTGATCATTTTCTCGCTTCGGTACCGTACTTTAATCTAGAATTATTTGAACTTCCTTCCCATTTAAATTAGCCATATCTATTTTTATCGGATAATCATGCGTTTTGCATGACACTTACAATTACTTCACATTTATTATTTATCTTGTTTTGAAAAAATACTATGAAAAATCTGGGAGTGGTTTTATGGATATTAATGATTGGAAGTTTAGGATATTCTCAAAAGTACAAAGTTGAAATAGTTACCGAAGATATTTCAAATAGAATAGCCTTTTATGCACTTAATAAGAATGAAAAAGACTTAGATGTATTACTCACCATTAGTGGGACTAATTTTCGTCAAAGCAGAGGCAGACCAAGGTTTATAAGAGTCCCCGCTACTTCAAAAGTACATATGAAAACGATAGTGCTTATGCGTGATAAAACCCCAACGTATACCTATAAACTTCAGATAAATGATAGTCTGTCTAGTAGATCCTTGATAAAAGAATATGAAGAAATAAAAATTGATCCTCCAAATAATATACTGGTATATATTACAGAAGGATGTCAGACGTGTGATTCCTTAATCAGCGCTCTAGACAGCAGTAAATACAATTATAAAAAAATGGAAGTAGAGGGCGGCACAAGTTTGTATGAGCAATTGCAAATGTCTTTTGGACCCGAAGTCCCCTTAGACAGCATCGTTACTCCAATTGTAAATATAGGGGGGAAATTATTTACTAGATTAGAAACCTATGATTTGGTAGTGAAAGAGGCATTAAAACCCTGAGGGCTTAAACGCAAATTAATCTACCTAAACCTCTGGCTTTCCTTTTAAGCGTTTCTCTAACTTGCGTTTTACTACCGTTAATCTCTTCATCATGTCCATGAGCTTATCGTCTTTGGTAGCCTTGTACATCTCATTAATTTCTAGAATTAACGATTTAGCTTCACGAGATGCCACAATTCTGTCGTTCGTCGTAAGTCTGGACCATTTACGCTGTTCAAACATTTCTGCTTTGTCAATAATATCCATTTATTACCTTTTTATTCCTTCAATTTGTTTTGTATAGTTCCGTAAAAATGCAGTATTTCAAAATATTATACAACTGCATTGCTACTTAACTAGTCGTAAATATATCAATTCCTTATATTTGTTTAAGATAATTAACGAATATTTAAACAATTTTCATCAAAATCGCTAAAACGAGGCCATTTAATTTCTCCTAAAAATGAGTTTTAAGAAAGGAATAGGCGTTCTGCCCCATAATTCTGTATACCACTTCGTCTGCTGCAATATTATTTCTTGGTTGATGCAGGGGAGCATTTGATAAGAAGTTATGCGCATGTCTTTCCAGGAAATCTGCCAAAAACGGCATCTCTTCTTCAGTCCAAAAACCATTTAACGAATCAATTATACCATCAAAGTCCGATCCAATAGCCAGGCAATCCCAGGCAAATAAGCCTTCTTTATCTAGAAGTTCAGCGACGTGTTGTACCTGAAACCATAACAATTCGGAACGATAGTGCATTATTTTGTTTCGATAAACAGATTTCTTTGTTCGCCTTATAGTATTTCTATTTGCTATGCGCCTCTCATCCAATTGAAGTCCAATTATACCCTGGCTTTTAGCAATTAGTACCACCTCATGGTTATACAAGTTAATTGGTACAGGGTTGAGCTTTGAAGTGGTCTGGGTATTTCCGGGAACGGGCTTGTCGAAAGAGATTAATCCGTTGCATGCAGCATGGCTGGCGATAATAGGAATTCCCCTGAATTTTTCTTTGCCAGAACTTAGCATACCATAGTATTCCTTGCGGGCCTTTACGCTCATATGCTTTATGTCAGGGAAGATTCTACCTGGCCCCTTGGAGTCGAGCAGTTTGTCCAAGACCTTTTTACCTAAGGGGGTAAAACCAACTCCCATGCCTTCGGTTTGTTCTGCAAATTTTAAGATTATTCCACTTAAACTTGGTGCATGACCGCATATATGATTCCAAAAATGGTGAGCAAGCGTAATAAAAAACGGACGATGCTTCCAATTCTTTATTTTATCCAAATTTCGAAGTACTTCTTCTTCGTCTGGGGTTTTACCTAAGCCAGTATTAAGTACATGAAGCCCTTCAATACTGAGAATAACAAAGATCGTTTGTACGTCTGGAGTGCTGTTATTTATCTCGAAATTTTCAATTTCCTGAAAATTTTTTACAAGTTTATATCGATAACGACCCCTTGCTAGTTTAACAATTTTTCCGTCTAATTGAAGATAAAAGTTGTATTGCCTTTTTACGTCTTCATAATAATCTGTAATAGATTGCAGGTAGTCTATCCTTTTTTTACCAATACCCAGGGCAAAATTCGCGGCTATATCTAATAAGACCTCTCCTTTTATTTTATTTCGAACAAACCATTTTTCTAAGGGATAAAGGGAAATACAAACAATTCCAATCTTTCCATTTGCCAGGCTGGTAAAATTGGCTTGCGAAAATTTTGTAAGGCCAGTAGACATATTTAAAAGTTTATCGAAATTGCTTGGAGGATTGTAATACCATAAGCTTTTATTATTATTTCTACGAATTGCTTGTTTTCCTAATGGGGAATGGTTAAAACTCTTTCCATAGGGTTTTAAAGACGGATGGCAATGGAGATCGATATATTGGTTGTATGTTGGCACGAGGCATTCCTTTTTATACAGAAAAATACTACAATTTTAATTAGAGACCTAAGAAACAGCTAAATAGGTAAAAGAGAGTAAAAGCACTTTTATCGTCTTAGCTGTTCTTTTTGTTAATCTACATTTACTAAAGACGCTTGTAGGTTATTTGGTACGGCTTTAAACGAAGAGAAGGCAGCATTAAAAGTAGCCTTTCCTTTGGTAAGTGACCGTAAATTAGTGGAATAACCATGTAATTCTGCCTGAGGCACCATGCATTTTAATATTTGATAATGGTCCTCACTGTCTATTCCCTGGATTACGGATCGTCTAGACTGTAGATCGGTCATAACATTTCCTACCATTTCTTCTGGAACCTTTACCGTTAATTCCTGTATAGGTTCTAGCAGCTTTGGCTTAGCGTTCATAAAGGCTTCTTTAAATGCATGTGCTCCTGCAATCTTAAAAGCAATATCGTTAGAATCAACAGAATGCATTTTACCATCATAAACCATAACTCGAATATCTCTAATATAGGATCCGGTAAGAGGTCCAGTTTCCATGACTTCCAGGATACCTTTTTTTATGGAGGGTAAATATCTAAGATCAATAACGCCACCCACAATGCAATTATAAAATACTAGTTTACCACCCCAAACTAGGTCTACCTCCTCTTTACCTCGAATATTAAAACCTTCTGGTTCGGGCATACCTGCCGACCAGGGTTCTATTTTAAGATTTACCTGCGCAAATTGTCCGGCTCCACCGGATTGTTTCTTATGTCTATAATTTGCATTTGAAGCCCTTTGTATAGTTTCTCTATAGGCTATTTTTGGTCGTTCAAATTTTGCCTCAATTCCGTAAATATTATTTAATACCCAATTTATCGTTGCAAGATGTAATTCTCCTTGGCAGCCTAGTATAAGCTGTTTAAGTTCCTTAAAAAACTCTACGACTACCGTGGGATCTTGTGAATGAATTTTTTTTAAGGCATCACTGAGCTTTTCTTCTTCATTTTTTCTAACCGCAGATACTGCCTTTCTTGTCCTAGGTGCAGGGTATTTTATGGGTTTAATAGTAGTGCGTTTATTTAGCTCGTGAAGGGTGTCATTGGTTTCGGTATTTTTTAGTTTTAATGTGGCACCAATATCTCCTACCTCTAATTTGGATACTAAATCTCTTTTCTTACCATCCATTATATAAAGATGATTCAGTACTTCGATTTCTCCTGTTCTTGAATTTTTAAGTTTGTCGTTTACCTTAATCGTTCCAGACTTCACTTTAAAGAATGAGATTTGTCCCAGATTGGGCTGGTATACCGTTTTAAATATAAAAAGCGCAGTTGGGGCCTCTTTTTTCCTAACCAATACTTCGCCTTCGACAGTTTGTTCGGGATTTAAATCTGCTGCTGCGGGAGCTACATTATCGATAAAGCCCATTAAACGGCCACTACCCATATCTTTTAAGGCAGATACGCAAAAAATGGGGAATAACTCATGGTTTAACATACCAGCTTTTATCCCCTGTCTCATTTCATCTTCATTGAGACTTCCTTTTTCAAAAAACAATTCTAACAACTCCTCATCATTTTCAGCCGCTTTTTCTACCAATTCGTTGTGAAGTTCATTTGCTCTTTCTTGTTGGTTTTCTGGGATAGGGATCTTTTCTGGTTTCCCTCCATTGCTTGAAAATTTATAACATTTCATCTTCAGCACATCTACGATACATTGAGCCCCGTCTACCGTTATAGGATATTGAACAAGGACACCGTTATTTCCTACCAAAGCATGTATACCTTTTAAGGCAGCTTCGTAATTAGCGTTAATATGATCAATTTGATTTATAACAAATAAAGTAGGCTTGGAATAATTATTTACATAGTTCCAAATAATCTCTGTTCCAATTTCTACACCATGCTGTGCATTTATCACGGTGGCAATGGTATCTGCCACTCGAATGGAAGAAATGATTTCGCCCACAAAATCATCTAAACCAGGGGTATCTATTATATTAATTTTATAGTTACGCCATTCTGTATGCAATGGAGTTGCAAAAACAGAGGTCCCTCTTTGGTGTTCTACTTCATGATAGTCGGACACTGTATTGTTTAACTCTACACTCCCCCTCCTATTAATTAAACCAGCTTCAAATAACATAGTTTCTGCCAAGGTGGTCTTACCACTGTTATGAGCGCCCACAAACACCACATTTTTTATATGCTTATCGTCATATACTTTCATAATAGTCTATTTAGAATTGTTAAAGCCCTAAGCTAGCTAGTAAAATTTAAGCGGTTTATGACTTATGTTAGGTTTGGGAAGATCTGCCTATACAAGATAAGTGATTATTCTCTTTTGCAGAAGCTTTTAGTATGCTTTTTTCTTAGTCTCGCAGATAATTACTCTTTTTATTTTTTATTATGGTTTAAAAATAAATTTTATAACACACAGTGAAACAGTTAATTACAGGAAGACTCTCTAAAAACTAATGTAGAAAAGTGTTAAAAGTTGCATAAAACGGTACTTGTTATTACATAGTACTGTAACAAAAAATAAGTTTTGTCGTCTATTAGTTGTAGGTCATTAAGATTTACCTTTTAAAAATTATCTTAAGCAATCATAAATAACAATAAAATGAGTCATCTAAAACAAGCATCACCAACAGAATCCAGAAGAAATTCCTTTTTTTCTAATTTCAGAAATAGCAAAAGAGTACGCTGGTCAGAATCTAGAAACTATACGCACTAAAAAGCTATTTGTAAACATCAATCTCAATCAATAACGAACAAGTCATGAATTATTTTGTAAAACAAACCCCAACAGAAGCCAAAAGGCACGCTTATTTTTCGAATTTTAAAAACAGTAAACGCGTGCGTTGGTCCGAAGCCAGACACTATACTATTTAGTGGTAAACTATTCATTAATTTTAAAAACTATCATCATGAAAACATCTATGCATCATTCCCCAACGGATTCAAGGCGGTTCTCTTATTTTTCGTCTTTAAAAGACAGTAAAAGAGTTCGATGGACCGAAAGTAGAAACTATGTTTCGTAGAACAGACCCCAAAAACAACAAAGGGGCCAACACCACGTAAAAAGGAAGTAAAATTTAAGTATTTACTTCCTTTTTTAGTTTTATAACTACAGTAGACTAAGTAGAGCTTCTGAGAAGTTTCTCTGTACTAAATGAAGTAATAAGTTTAATGAAACCCCTTCTGGGCGATAGTGGTCACCATACCACTATAGGTAATATTATTTCTGCCGCTACTTATAATTAAAACATTGGTTTGTCCTTCTTTGCCTATTGTAAGTTTAACATTGTGTGTCTCTGTACTGTTAGTGAATATTATCCTGACAATAATCTGTCTTTTTTTCTCTACATGGGACACTTCGTATTTATCTGGAATCCCTTTATACCTTATTCCAGATTCATTATTGTATCCCCCACCGGATCGTATTACTCCAAAATAGGGCATGTCAATGTCAACTTCAGCTTGATCTACCAATATTTTATTGGGATTGGTTGCCATAGAAATTCCACCAGCTCCCGTTGCCGTAGCCCTATTGGCCTCAAAAATGTAATTTTTAGAGTCGATTAATGCTTTCATATTGGCATACTGTTCGTCTCCTACCTTTTGTTTCTGAAGTTTCTTTTCTTGTTTCTCTAGTTTCTTTTCTTCCTTTGTCTGAGCCCTTGCGTTTTGTAGGGTCCAACATATTATTAAAAGAAGTATAAAATACTTTTTCATTACCTATTATTTATAGTTTATTTGGTTATGAGGAAGGAAGTTTACCTACTATTATCCAAATTTCTTTTTCTTTATTATTTTCCCAATAACCTAAATTTTCATAGCTCTCCATATCAACAAAGCCAGCTTCTGCCAATTCTTCCTCTACATAGCCCGCAGACAAACTGTGTGCGGCGGTTTGTTCTGCCCTTGTTTTGCCCACTATTTTACTCTTTAACTTTTCTAATATTAATAGTTTTCCATTAGGCTTTAATGACTTTTTAATATGCTGAAGAACTTCTTTATAGTCTTTTATCTCGTGGTAGGCATCAATTATTATTACAACATCCAAAGATCTTTCAGGCAAATTGGGATTGTCATAATCCCCTAATATAGTTTCTATATTTTTAACTCCCCTCTTACCGGCAATTTCTTCTAAAGTCTCTAGGCGATCATCACGCACATCTACCGCATAAATTTTGCCCTCCTCCCCAACTATTTGGGACAAATGGAAACTCATATATCCCTCATGACAACCAATATCTGCAACATAGCTACCCTCTTTGATGCTTCCATAATTATATATATCATCCAGATTCATCCAGCTATCACGATCTTCCCAGTCGTTTTCGGCATATTGGGAATGCCCCGTAGTGATTAAAAGAATTAGCACTACACTTATGTATATTTCTCGCATAGCCTCAAGATAAAATTTATACTTTTAATAAGCCTTAATTTTGTCATAAAGTATTGGTTAGTACTTCATGATTGGAATTCTAATGTTTGACGGATATTTTGTAGTATGGTGAATAGTATTTCTTGCTACTACTCCTTTACTCTCGCTATAGTTTATGCCCCCGGTATTTAGGTTTCTAGAAAAACGCGGAAAGTTACTACTGGAGATTTCTATTCTAATACGATGTCCCTTTTTAAAATAATTACTGGTGGCCATTGGACTCATTTCTATCTTGTAAACTTCGCCATTTTTCATAAACACTTCTTTGTCATAACCTTCTCTATAACGGGCTCTTTGTATGGTCTCATCCAGATTATACGCAGTTCCATCTGGATATACATCGATTAACTTAATAGTAAAGTCTGTATCTTTTGCATCAGAGGACACATATAGAGTGCTCTCAATAAAACCACTAACTTCTACTCCTTCTTTAAGGGGATTAGAGGTATATACTAAAATATCTTCTCTTGTCTCCATTCCTTGCTGATCATAGGCACCTCCTTTTACTGCATTCCCAGTGCAACAAACATTTCCTCCATAGGACATTACAGGATTCATCGGGTCGTATGTAAAACTGTCCGATTTATCCGTTATTGAGGAGGTAGAACCTACTAAGGTACCGTTTCCATAAAGACTATTTGCATGCCCCTTGCTAGAAAGAAAATAGGTAGTCATTTCTGCATTTTCAGGTGGCCAGGTCTCCGCCGCCTGCCATTTATTGCTACCCATGGTGTAGTATTGTATACGCGGTGTGTTTTCTTTAAAACTATTCGCTTCTCCTTTTAACCATAGATCGAACCAGGAATAGATTTGCTCATTATAGTTTAGCCTTGCATCACCAACATTTCTCTCCCCTACAATGGTATTCTCTGTGGCTCTCGTATAGGCACAGTGCAAAGTGGGTGCTATTACCAAATATTGATTGTCTCTAGCCTCAGCATTTTTACCATTGTTTCGTACATGGTTAAACAAAGCTATATTAGGGCTGATAGAAACATCATACCATGAGGCAAACCAAAAGCTGGGAACATTGAGTTCCATATTGTCGTGATAAAGACCTCCTTTATACCAATCTTCGTGATTAGGTGTTCTTCTAATCATTTTATCAAAAACTTCTTTCTTGCCATTAATATTAAGAAGTATGTCTTGAAGTGGTAAGTGACTAAGCGCCTCGGCCATGTCTATAGGGGGATTCTCAGGAGCTAAATCATAAAATCTAGAAATTCGGATTAAATCTTCCTGCGTAGCACCTTCCGGTATTCTAGGCTTAAATTTATCGTGCTCAACGCCATATAACCAAGCGATAAAAAGCATTTGCTCTGCCCCTCCTCTATACCAATTTCCTTGTTCTAAAAAACCTCCCACGCGTCCTACACCGGCACCAAATCCTTGTGGCACCATTGCAGCATGTGAGGGATGATCTAAAGCCCCAACTGCCATCTGCCATTCTGCAGTAGAAGAGCAACCCAAAGTGCCAATTTTACCATTAGACCAATCTTGATCCTTCATCCATGTAAATGCATCATATCCATCGGTTAAAGGCGTTCCTAAGATATCCCATTCCCCTTCCGAATAATATCTTCCTCGCTCATTCTGCACCACATATGCATACCCCTTCTGTACTACTTCAAGAGCCTTTCTCGCAGTGCGGGTTCTCTCCTCGCCATCTCCCCAACTATTAAAATTATAAGGAGTTCTTGAAAATATGATGGGCACTTTAGCATCGCCTTTTGGCCTATAAATATCGGTAGCCAGGCGTATGCCATCGCGCATCGGTACCATCACTTTCTGATCGATAATGGCAACTGCTTCCAATTGTTCAAAAATAGACTGTTGGCTATTAACCAGGTGTATAGAGAAAATTAGAAGTAAGAATGTTACTTGGAGACTCTTAATAGTAATTGATTTCATAGATAAAATAATTCGTTAGTGTTTTTAAAAGTAGGAAATATTGTAATCTTATTTCAAGGAATCCTTAACAGATCTGATATACTATTGCTTTATGGGAAACAATTATCGTTTTAAGGCAAAAAAACCAGCCTTGGTTCCTGCATTGGCGGTTGCAATTTTATACCAATACGAATCGGAGGCCATGGGTTTGCCGTTAAACGTTCCATCCCAGCCTTGACTGGGGAATAATTGTTTTATGAGTTGCCCATATCTGTTGAAAATATAAACCGCTGTGACTTCAATATTTGAGGTAGATTCCACCACCCAAAGATCATTAAAACCGTCATTATTTGGAGTAAAAAATGGTGGTACGGGAATATCATCCGCGGAGACAATAGAACCAAAGGTTGTAAATGTTTGCTGTAAACAATTATCGGCAATCTGATTTTGATCATAAGGTGAAATGGTAACGTAGATAGTCTTAGCTTCTTCTAGATTTTCATCAAAATCATAGAAGGTGTTGATACCCACGTCCAGGCTATCTACTAATTCTGTACCACCAGGAGAGGTTCCGACAGTTAGAATATAACCTAAGATATCATCCACAGCAGCCCACTCTAAATTAGTGTTTAAAGGAACGTTGTCCGTGCCGGGAATTGGATTGGTCAGTAGTGTACAGTCTGGGGCTTCAGGGCCATCCCCTGTAGTAAAGACTATTGGTTCACAATCTGGTGCTCTCCCTAAATCGTTATATGGTGTTAACGTAACATAATAAACGGTATTTGCTTCAAAATCTGGTGGTTTGAAGTTGGTACCCCCACCGACGTCAAAATCATCTAATATCTTGGTTCCTCCAATAGAGCTTTTTTCAATAGTCATTAAATAACCCGATGCATTAAATTCTCTAATCCAAGTGATATTCGCAGTTACTGGTACAAATTCTGCCCCATTCATCGGATCAATAATCTCCGTACAAGCGGGGGGACTATTTCCTCTTGTCCTGAAGCTTTGCTCTGAACATTGGGGAGACTCGCCCTGTGAATTATAAGGAGTAATAGTCACGTATATGGTTTGCGCCAAAGGAAGTCCATTCACTGGATTATAGGTCGTAACATTTCCCACATCTAGATTATCTAGGACATCATTTCCTCCCGTACTTGTTCCTATGGTAAGTCTGTATCCTGCAGCCTGCGGCTGTTCTGCCCAACGTATTTCCGAATCCGGTGGGACGCCATTGGCTCTAAATCCAGGATTTAATAAAGTAGCACATGCCGGAATGCTACTTGCAACTCCAGTAGTGAATTGTTCTTCTATACAATTCCGGGCGTCTCCCACATTATTGCTAGGTACAATCCTTACATAGTAAGTGGTATTCGGATCTAAGGTGGAAGTAGGTGTATAGATAGTAGAACCATTCAAAGAAATTCTATCTACTACATCCGAGGCTCCTGCCGAGGTACCGATGGATAAAAAATACTGGGTAATATTCGGGATAGCCACCCATTGAATATTGGTATTTACAGAAACATCTACCGCGTTGTTCTGAGGAGAAAATAGTGTAGTACAATCCGGAAGACTTTGTCCAAATACAGAGAGTTGGGAAACTAAAACTAGAAGCCCCCCCAATAAAAACCTACTAAGATTAAATCTTTTAAATTCCTTTTTCCAATAGCAATTAAGCATTATTAAATATAAGGCAAAATTCGAAAACAGCGCCTATACATGTTAAATTGGGAGGAAGCTATCGGCATAAGTTAACTTAGCATAGATTAAAGGTATCGTCCAATAATGGAAAAACACTAGTAATTACGGTATTTCGTCTGTCTCAATTTATTGGCCTTAGAATTCCCGTTAAATCTTTCTTTGACTGGGTCCCAATCTAGTTCTTCTCCCAGCTGATAAGCAATATTTGCAATATTACAAACACTGGCAGACCTATGCCCAATTTCTATATCACAAATAGGCTGTGTTCTGGTCTTTATAGCATCTATCCAATCTTGGTAGTGGTCTTGATTAACCTTGTAAAGTTTTTTGTCGGATTCTTTTAGTTCTATTTTCCTTAATTTCTTTGGAGTGGTTTCAAAATAATCACGACTAATATCCATATTGGCTTCACTCCCAATAAAACGCACGCCCCAGCCCCTGCCAAAATCTTGGTGAATCATTTCCGTACCATTGTCATAGTACATTTTTAGGCCTCTAACCGCATTCCGATCTTTAGGGGGAATATATTTCACCGGGCCTGTATGGTCTTTCCCTAAAGCCCATTGCGCTATATCAAACATATGGGCGCCCCAGTCGCATAGAATACCTCCTCCTATTTCCTTATAATATCGCCAATTTGGCCAGAAGTCTACATCATTATTAGCAGGAGCTATCCTATGGTTATAAGCCAAAAGAGGTGCTGGTCCACACCAATTATTCCAGTCTACTTCCGTCGGCAAAGCTTCGGCCTTTAAATCATATGGCCTTGAGGGATCACCAACATTTACCAGCACTTGCCTAATTTCTCCGAGATAACCGTTTTGTACTAATTCACATGCCTTTCTAAAATTTTTCCAAGATCTTTGCATGCTTCCAGTCTGCACTATGCTCCCCGTTTTCTTTGCGGTACTTACCATATCTGCTCCTTCCTTTAGGGTATGCGAAAGTGGTTTCTCGCAAAACACGTCTTTTCCCGCCTGCATCGCATCTATAGTCTGTTTTGCATGCCAGTGGTCAGGAGTGGCAATTACAACAGCATCTACTTTATTATTACGTAGCATTTCACCATAGTCTGTAAAAGTCTCTACTCCTTCGTAGTTACTTACATTTCTATGTTTGGCATATACCTGTTCTACATGAGACTTAAACCAAGCATTTTTCGTGGTCCACACATCACAACCAGCTATAATCTGTGCGTTAGTATTTTCTACAAATCGAGATGCGAGTCCCCTACTCTGCTTACCTAGTCCAATAAATCCGATTTGAATTTTATCATTTGGAGCAACAAATCCTTTGCCTAGGACATGTCTGGGAACAATGGTAAAAGCACCCAATGCGAGTGCTGAATTTTTTATAAAACTTCTTCTGGATTTAGTCTTATCATTTTTTGTTTTAGCTAGGTAACTATTTTTCATGGTCAGAACTTAAGGAGAATATATTCCTCTTAAATTACGAAAAAATAGACTATTCGGACAGTCTAAAATTATCAATGGCCTACTATTTATTAAACCAATAGGTGGCTTTTAGGGTGAGAGACCATATTCTTCCCTGAAGTGGCGACAATAATTCTGCATCATTGTATACTAGAAAAATATCTGAGGCTGGTTTGTAACGCCATTGCAGTCTGGAATTTAGATTGAAATTTCTAGTTTGTTCATTATACTGGAAAAGCGTGGCAAAAAATAGTTTATTCGTAAAAGTTATATCTAGCTGTGGCCCAAAGAGCCAAAAGTCTGTTGTGTTCCATGGAAACGGTAAATAGATATTAGAATAGTTTACCGTAGCATTAACACTTACATAGGGTTGAAATCTATAGCCTATTTGTGTTCCAAAACTAGTTAATGTACCATTCTGATAATACCCTCCATACCTTCCAGTTACGCTATATCGCAACATACTTTGAGGTTTTGAATTATATTCCAGTACGGCAGCAATCCAACGGTGTTTGCTTCCGGCCAAGAGAGAATCCTTGCCGGTACCCGTTGGATCAAAAGGATCTAATAATTCTACATATTCACTTACTCCTCCAATACTAAAATCGCTTCGATTTCTAAAATTAAAACGGTATTTATAAGAGATTATATGATCCGTTTCTTTGAAATCCTCATCGAAGTAGTAGTTTATATCCACCAGAGGTCCATGACTTACAGCCGGACCTTTAGATGGAAAAAACAAATAACCAGCAAATGTATTAAGATTAATATACGACTTACGAGGTACAAATCCTACCTCCGCTCTATAGTCTTCTGGGACATATTCTTCTTTAATTCCCCAATTCCATTTTCTCGATTTATACTCAATGTTTGCCGCCTGGGTAAAACCATTTCCTAAACTATCGGGACTAAAGGATTTAAGCGCAAATATTTTTCCATTCCAAACATTGTCTGCTGAAGCAAGGTTGTACTCTAGCCCAATATTTCTATTGTATTGTGGATATAAGCTTGTTAAGGAATCTGTTTTATTTGGATATTTAATCGATTGTTTATTTACAAAGAGCAATCCAATGGTGGAACGCTTAAAAACTTGTCTTTGTAAGCTAATGACTCCAAAATTTTGACTGGGTAGGCCTGAGGCCTCATCTTGGGAAGTTTGTATGTCCATGACACCTAGGCGCCATTTTTCATTAAGGTTACCACTAATTCTTATTCCCGCATTAATTGGAACCCCAAGGCCAATTCTCCTAGAAAAAAATGGTCGGATGGTAGCATAACCAAAGCTTGCAAATAAATCTGCATTTTCAAGAAAAAATTGTCTTCGTTCTGGAAAAAACAATTCAAATCTATCTAGATTAGTTACCTGTCTATCTACTTCTACCTGCGAGAAGTCTGGATTAATTGTTAAATCAAGGTTTAACGAAGAACTGAGACCTATCTTTACATCTCCTCCAAACTTAGATTCGTAAGAAGTACCCTTTTCCTGATCGTATACAGTACGACCTAACACATAGGGTATTAAGGAATAATTAAAACGTGGGGAAGGAGGAGGTTTATCCCAGACCAAGGTACCTGTATAGGCCAAGGATGCTGTTGGAAACTGTCTTGGGATAGGGGTCCAACTAGACTTTTCGCTGGTTGCCAGATGTAAGCGACTAAAATTTATTCCCCATTCTTTTTCCCCATCTTCATAACGTATAGATTTAAAGGGAAGGGCCATTTCAAAAACCCACTTTTTTGGTTCTTGTTTTACCGCAGAAATCCATTTGCTATCCCAGTTAAGATCCACACTGCCGCCGGCAAACATGGTGCCGTCCCATTGGGCTCCTGCAGCATTAGAGCCAAAGGTAAAACCAGTGGTTTGGTTGTTAAAAGGATCCAGAAAAAAAAGAAAATTATCGTTTTTACCAAAGGAAAAATCACGCCTTAAAGACTCCACAAAATACTCTCCTGAGATACTGTTGTAAAATGTAGCGACGAGATAGATATGGGTATCGTCGTAAGTCATTCTAATTTCACTTTGGTCATTTGCCTTGTCTTTATCCATTGGAAGGACCATAAAAAAGTCTTTTGCGACCTCTGTATCCTCCCAGGCCTTATCATCAGCAATACCATCTATAACTATCGGCAGGTGTGTTTTCTTCATATGGTATCGAAAGTTACTGTTCTTTTTTTGGGCGGACAGACAAAGACCTAGAAGGCAAGTACAAATACTTAAGATTAGCTTATTGGAATATATTTTCCTTAAATTCGAAAAGACATTGGACTTCAAAATACGGTTGTTTATCTCTGCAAGTAAAATAAACTTCTAAGGTAGTCTAAATTCGTAAACCCTTAGTAGAATCTAATATATATAGCATGGTTTAGCAATGTTTATTTTTTATCTTTCCATATCTAGTTCCTTTAGAACATCTTCTGCCGACTTGGTAATATTCTGATAACACTTATATCCCCATCGGCTAAAGAATAAGAGGAAAACGGACATAACTAGCATATAAATAAGAAGTAAACTATGGTTTTCTATAAACAAATCTTTCCCTTTCATGATTTTTGAAAAAACGGGCAGCACAGTAAACATAAGTAGAAAACTGAGATAAATTCCCAAGCGCTGAATAAGGAGTAGTTGCCCTTTATATTTTTTATATTTAATTATCATTTCTTTTAGGTTAGATCTACTTACGTCTAATCGTTTCAGCCTGCCAATAGAACCTAATGTTAGGATAGGTAAAACAATTAAAAAGACTACTGTAAAAAGTCCTGAGCTAAATAAATACCAGGTATTTAAGTCTTTAAAGTTTATAAGAATAAAAAAGGCCATTATAAAACATATTACAGAGCCAATGCTTTCGTAGAAAGTAAGTCTATCAAATTTTCTATGGTATTGATTTTTAGTCATTTTCATAATTAGATCGTTTGTGATAATTTTTTGTTCTTCTATTTGATGGCTCATTTCGGACCATATTTCTTGCATTTCTTCTAATTTCATAAGCCTTGTTTTTGCATATTAGTTTTAAGTTTTTGTTTTATTCTAGATAACTTGCTGCTTACGTTGGTAGGCGTTAAGCCGGTTATCTGTGAAATTTCATTGTATGTTTTGCCTTCTAATAAGAGGAGGACAATACCGCGTTCTAAAATGTTTAAGGCATAAATATGCTGATACATAGATCTTAGGCGAGTTTCGTATTCATAGTCATAGCTTTCTTCAATTAAAACATTTCTGTCTTGCGCCTGAAGGACAGATTTTTTTTTCTCTAAAGTCTTTAAATGTTTTATTGCTGTATTCAAGGCAACCCTATACATCCATGTTGAAATTTTTGATTTTGCCCGAAAAGTTTCAAAAGACTTCCATAGCTGGAAGACTATTTCCTGATATAGATCTTGTCTGTCTACCGCGGTGTTGGTATACAAAGTAGTTACCTTGTATATCAGGCCTTTATTTTCTTTGATAAGTTCTATAAAAGAATCTTCTGTTGACATAAGCTTATTTCTTCCATCTATACCATTAGTACTGAAAGTAGAGAATTTGTCACACAAATTTTTACAAAAGGTAAAAAACACCCTAGGGAGAGAGGCTGTATCAATGTAGGGGTTTAATAATCAAACGTTTAAAATTCGAACAGATTTTTATCTAAATCCTTCAATAAGGAAAATGTATTTTTAAAATAAACCTTTTGTAAGACTTCATCAGGAAGATCCAAACCATACATAGCCCAAAAAGCATGGTATTTTTTATAATAGGCAAAATATTCGTCCCCAGTTTCTAAAACTCGAAAATACAGAGGAAATTCTTCGGGTTTGTAACTGTCTTTGCCAAAAAGTATTCGATCCTGGTATTTAATAAAAAAGGTCCTGGCTGCCTTAGGTTGCCTACCCAATTCAGCAATAATTGCACCAATACCAACATACATATTTGGCATGTCGTCCATTAATTCTCCAAGTTTTTTAAGGTTATTGGCATACCATCCCATATGGGCGTTTATGAATTTTGTATTCGGATGCTTTTTAAACATATTATGCTGTTCTTGAATAATTTGCTCCCATGGTGCAGGATTTGTAGCAGATCTTTTTCGTCTTGGACGTGTCTTTAACTCTAACCACCTTTCATTATTGCTATCCATTGGGTCCCAAAAAGATTTGGGATCTGCCGAATGAATAAGAACAGGAATATTCAAATCCGCACATTTTTCCCAAATAGGATCTAGTCTTGGATCGTCTACAGCAATCCTTTTACCATTTAAATCATTATAACGAAGTCCTAAACTTTTATAAATTTTTAAACCTTTGGCTCCATTTTTAACATCAGTTTCTAGTTGTTTAGCCGCAAGTTCTCCCCAGTTTTTACCTCCTACCCCATCAAAATTGACGTTTGCAAAAACCACAATTCGATTAGGGTAATTTGCATTCACATTTTTAAGCATGGCCGACAAACCTTCTCCAGATCCACCGCTTAAATTAACCAAAACCGCCATATTCATTTTATCCATGGATTTTACCAAAACCTGTAAATCCTGGGTAGCCATGTTAAAATGATGACTGTGAATATCAATAAATGGGTACCTGGCCTTCGTAACAAGATGTTCTTCTACTACCAGAGTAGATTTTGGATTATACTCTTCAAAACTCATTTCTTGTGAAATAAGATTCTTACTTATTATAAGAAGGGCTACTAGTACGAGAGTTTTCTTTAGCAACATTTGGTTAGATTTTTGTAAAAGGTTATGGTAAAAAGGAGTTAGGAAATATATATACCCGGTCTTGATTTAAATTTTTTTTAATTGATGATACTTTTTCATGGTATCAAGGTCCACTAAATTAATATTATTCTTCAAAGCAAGAATATTTTCTCTATTAGTCTCTAAAATTTCTCGTGCCCCATAATCCCTATTTAGTGTTATAAGCTGTTTAAAAAAAGATTTAGGAAAAAGTGCAGGAACGCCATGCTTTAGCCCGTAATTGGTTGCTATTATTTTTTTAGGAAATTTATTTCCTTTATCTAAATAGGTGTTCAAGTTATTTTTATTAATAAAAGGCTGATCGGCCAGAAGGATTAAGACTGCCTTGGTGTCTGGTAAGCTTTGACTTATATATTCTACCCCCTTTGCAATAGAAGAACCCATTCCTTTTGTCCAATTTTCATTGACAACTAAATTTACTAAAGACGGTTTAATAGACTTTTCTATTTCTTCAGCCTTTGCTCCTAATACCAGCACTGTATTATCTGCATTCGAATTAATAGCGGTATTTACTACGTGGCCTAAAAGAGTTGTTCCTTCCCAAGGCAGCAACTGTTTCATGGTACCCATTCTACTGGAACTCCCTGCTGCCAAAATTAAGATGGTAGTCTCCATAGTTAAAGTGAATATATAGAACCATTCTTGTTTTTCAAGAAATCAGGCGTTCGTTTTCGAATAATTGCCAGAATTTCAGCCATTATAGTAAGTACTATTTCGTCTTCTGTTCCTGCTCCTATATCTATCCTAGCGGGGCCAGATATTCTTTCTATAAAATCTAAGGAAATATCAGCCTTGTGTTCCATTTATTTAGACAATTGTTTATCTCTTCCAGACTTAGGGTCTTATTCCCAATATAGGTCAGTCTTAGTTCACAAAGAGCCAATAGAAGTTATAAGTCCTTATAGCTATGTGTCATTAAAACCAGCGTAATATGAAAATTTCCTTCTAAGGTACTTATATTCTCTTCATCTAAAAAATGAATTGCATCCCTTCTCTGTAAGACAGGTTCTGCTCGCTTTTAAATTTCTTTTTAAGCATATCCTCCGCCTAGCACACCCACCGTAAGGTCATTATCTATTACTAACATTCTCAAAACTTGTCCTAGAAATGAAGATCCCTTTTAGTCCTCTAACGAGGACAATACAGCTATGTTTAAACCTTTTCGACCGATGGATAGGTATTGAGAATATGAAGCAATATGTGCGTTATCTAAGCAGGAAATCTGTATAAAACTAAAGGTACTAATTCTTTTAACTCATAAGGTTTCTCTCGTGGTGCCAACTTTATAAAGCCATCGGACCTAGCTAGACTAACCAAGTCACCAGAACTATTAGTATTGATTAATGAAACTTTTAGAATTCCATCTTCTAGGCTTGTTTTTACATTTAAAAATTGGGTAATACTACTAGAATTCGTAATAGTTTCTGTCAGCTCACCTTTTATTTTAATAATATCTAATCCAAGACTTTGTGAAAGCCAAGGCGTAAAATAAATATGGAAATTGGCAAAAGTGGAAACTGGATTGCCAGGAAAAGAAAAAACCAGAGATTTATTTGTTGTGCTTTGTCCAAACCAAAAGGGTTTACCGGGCCTTTGCGCAACTCCATGGAATAATTTTTTAACACCTAATTGCCCCAATATTTTGGGTATATAATCAAACTTCCCTTTAGAAACTCCACCACTTAAAAGTAAAATGTCCATTTCCTGGATGGTTATTTGAAGTCTTTGTCTAATAATGTCTTCATCGTCAGGGAGATGCAGCAAAAGAGGTTCTATACCGTAATTTTTAAGGGCGGCATATAAGGTATAGGAATTAGATTTTCTGACCTCATGGGTTTGTGGATGTTCATCTATAGCAATCAACTCGCTCCCAGTAGATATTACCGCAACGGAGGGAAGTTTCTTTACAGTAATCTCCGATTTTCCTACTGTAGCAAGCACTCCTATTT
Organism: Eudoraea chungangensis; assembly: GCF_029360665.1. Taxonomy (GTDB): domain Bacteria; phylum Bacteroidota; class Bacteroidia; order Flavobacteriales; family Flavobacteriaceae; genus Eudoraea; species Eudoraea chungangensis. Next base: position 291,666 of record NZ_JARDUB010000006.1, on the reverse strand, counting down.
CTGCAGCTGTTATTTTCGTATTCTTCTTAAGGAGTAATGCCCCTTTTTTTACATCACTTCCTTTAAGATGAATATGCTGCCCCGGTTTAACGCTTTTGCTAATATTGGCAATACCTTTATGAATTTGAACTTCCTCATACATCACAACAACATCGGCCTCGTAAGGCACAACTCCACCGGTCATTATCTCTATACATTCTGATTCTTCCAAAAATGGATAAGTCTTTTCCCCTGCTGTTACTGTACCCTTAATTTCGAAGGCCTTTCTTCCTTGTTCAACAGCACGGAATATGAGTGCTATGCCATCTTTTGTGGACCTATTAAAAGGAGGGAAATCTCTATCGGCATATATGTTTTCCGCTAAAACTCTACCGAAAGCCTTTTTTATTGAAACGGTTTCTTCTTTAAAAGTATAACAGGTTTCTAACACCTTTTTATATGCCTCATCGAAGGATATTAATGCCATCTACCAAATGTATTAATGATTTAAACCAAATATAATCACAGCATCCAAAAAATCAGGAATAATTCTATATCATTCCACCAGTTATTAGGAGTATTTTTTTAATTGACCATGCTTCTAAAGCCGTTTTCTACAATTCTTCGGTTTCTTTTATCCGATTTACATAAATTAAAGACTTAACGCATCGACAAAGAGTGATTGTCGATGATCATATAAAAAATTAATACTTCAAGGCACTAGACTAACCGCCACTAACAGGAGGTATTAACGCAATCTCGTCAAAATTACAAATAGAATCTTCGTCTTTGGCATATTTTTTATTTACAGCAACGGCCAAAGAACTGAGATTATTTAGTTCAGGATAGGAGATTCCAAGGAAATCCTTTAAATCGGATACAGAAGCCAATTTGCTACTTTTAGCAACAGGAATGGACAAAGAGGCAGATCCCACAATATCTTGTGTGATACCAAATAGCAATACTTTCATATTATCCTATAATTTCTTTTTCGGGAGCTCTTAATAATTCCGGATAGTTGTTAAATGGCTGCTGATACAAACGTTTTCCTGTGGCTGCCTTAAATGCATTAGCAATAGCACCACCCGCCGGCGGTAGTGTTGGCTCCCCTAGCCCTGTAGGAGAATGTGTATTTTGTATTAAATGTGTTTCAACTACCGGCGCCTCTTTCATTCTTATTAAGCGATATCTGTCGAAATTGGTGGCCGTGGGAGATCCGTTCTCAAAAGTAAAATCTCCATACATTGAATGCCCTACCCCATCAATTACGCCTCCTTCAATTTGATTGAGCGCTCCTAGAGGGTTTACTACAATACCACAGTCTACTACGCAAGTAATTTTTTTAACTACGGGAATGTTGTTTTCCAAAACTACATCGGCTACTTCTGCTACGTGACTATTATGACAGTAATAATTAACAAAACCTTGGTAAACCCCATCCGGTTGTTTACCCCAGCCAGACTTTTCAACAGCAGTATTAATAACTATCTCCATTCGTTCTGGTGAATATTGAATCCGTTCATCTGAAGTTCCCTTTACCTTTTGCAACAAATCTAAGCGAAGTTTTATTTTGTCTACGTTCATTTCTTCTGCCAATTCATCAAAAAAGCTCTGCTCTGCAAAGGCAAGAAAGTTCGTATAAGGTGCTCTCCATGCACCAGTAGTAATATTGCTATCATACTTGGCAACGTCTACCTGATAATTTTCCACAGCACCTGCTGGAAAAAAATTTGGAATTAAACCGTACATATTGGAGTTAATAGATGCCTCTTTTAAGTGATAGCCAGTTAATTCTCCGTCTTTTATGGCCGCTTTAATTCTGTATTTTATGGATGGTCTGTAAATCCCATCGCTCATATCGTCTTCTCTTGAGAAAACTACTTTGACTGGTTTTTTGGCAAGATTAGAAATTAAAGCAGCTTCTACAGCAAAGTCTCCATATAGCCTACGACCAAATCCGCCACCCATTCTAGTCATTTCAAGATGTACATCGCCCTCTTCCCTTTCCAATAAACCTGCAATATGCTTTGCTGTACCTTCTGGAGTCTGAATAGGACCTACAAGATGTATTTTTGTATCCGTTACATCCGCATAAAAATTCATGGGTTCCAAACAATTATGAGGTAGAAATGGAGACTCATATGTTCTTTCTAAAACCTTGTCTGCTTGCGAAAAAGCTTTTTTAATATTTCCATCCGCGCGTAAAGTTTCAAACTTATTTCCATCCAAAAGACCTTGCAAAATTCTATGATGATCTGATGAACTTTCTAACCTACTATCCTCTGTCCAGCTTGCTTTCAAAGCCTTTTTACCTTTCATAGCAGTCCATGTGTCTTTTGCCAATACTGCAATTTTATCCTCGAAGCGAATAACTTCAATTACACCTTCTAAGGCCCTGGTATCGGTATCATCAAAACTCTCCAGTTTCTGCCCAAAAGCAGGGGGTCTTAACACAGAAGCGATTACCATATTTTCCGATTTATAGTCTAAGCCAAAAAGAGGTTTTCCGGTAATGATATTGTCTAAATCAACATTAGGGATCTCTGTTCCAATAATGGTGTAATCTTTAACCTTTTTTAAGGTGACATCTTCCGGAATATCCATAAGAGCAGCTTCTTTTACTACTTCACCATAGCCCAGTTTTTCTCCCTTTGAGTTAGTAATAATACCTGCATTTGTGTTACATTCGGAAGGATCAACCCCCCATTTTTCTGCTGCTGCATTTACCAACATTTGACGAGCGGTAGCCCCGGTTCTTCTTAAAGGATCCCAACCAAACCTTATTGACTGACTACCCCCGGCAACCTGACGAGTATAATTTTTAGTGTCTAAAATCCCTTGTTTGACGTAAACATCTTTCCAAGCTACATCTAATTCTTCTGCAATAATCATGGGCATTGCCGTTTTTACTCCCTGTCCAATTTCTGGATTTGGGGAATAAATGGTTACAGCCCCATTATCAGCTATCTGTATGAAGGCATTAAAATCGTTATATTTTAGGTTAGCTAAGTCAACAGGTGGTTGTGCATCCGGTTTACACGAATTAAACAAATTAAAACCTATAAGCATTCCTCCTCCCGCCAGGGAACTAGCTTTCATAAAAGACCTTCTGCTTAAGCCTTGTGATTTATTCTCTTTAGACATAATTATTATATTAGGGTCAGTTAGGATATTTTTGTGGCTGCAATTTCAACAGCTTTATAAATTCGAGTATATGATGCACATCGGCAAATATTGCCATGCATAGCATCTTTTATTTCTTCCTCTGTAGGATTACTATTATTAGCTAAAAATGCTGATGCCGTCATTATTTGACCGGCCTGGCAATACCCACATTGGGGTACGTCAACCTCTTTCCAAGCAACTTGTACAGGGTGTTCACCATCTTTTGAAAGACCTTCTATGGTGGTAATGTTTTTACCTTCTAGGGAAGCCATTGTCAAAGAACAACTTCTAACGGCTTGCCCATCTAAATGAACCGTACAGGCACCACATTGTGCGATACCACAGCCATATTTAGTTCCTACTAAATCAAGATGATCTCTCAGGACCCATAACAAGGGGGTATCTTCACTAACATTTACTGTTCTGGATTCTCCATTTACGCTTAATTGGTATGTTGGCATAATCTATTTTTTAATGTTTTGACTGATTCCTATGAAAGATATCAAAAATAAATAGCAACTATAAACTCTTTAACAATTTGTTAATGGTTAAAATTTATTCCGATCGGGTAATCTTATCCCTGAGCTCTTTCCAACTTACTAGTATTATGTTTTCATCCTCTAGTATTTTTGCACATTCTTTACTTGTAAAAAAATCAAAATCTGCCTGACGCCAAGCAGAACCGTATTCAGGATGATTTATAGTAATGGCTTTCATTTCGGCATTGTCGTAGGCGGCATGTATTAATAAACAATTTAAACCAGCAGGAAGATTTTTTAATATATTTCGATAGTAAACATCCATTCCCTGTTTAATAGCATTTGGATATGCTATATGAATATTATCTACCATCACAGTATTCTTATCTAATAACCCTTCCAAGCCTGGCATTGGCGTTTCCATGATTCTCCCATCTAAGAGGACAGGTATTTTATACTCCCTGCCTAGTTTTATATAAATTATACCTATTTCTGGAGTGCTCGCAGCAGAGCCCATATGGGTATCTAGATGAGTAATGTTTATTCCAGCGGCCAAGGCTTTTTCAATCTGACCTCTCAGTTCTATTTCTACTTCTTCAGGTTTTGCATAGGTTGCCAAACTGTCTACACTACTAAAAAAATATCCTTCTTCGTTAATAAGACTTTTAACCCGATCCTTAGAACTTACAGGCCCCCACTTGTAATTCTGCCATTCACTATTCAGGGTTAGGTGGAGGCCAAAATCCATATTTTTATTCTCTCTGGCATAGGCCGCAATTTCTGGAAACCATGGGCAGGGTACCATAATACTTGCAGAATTTACCGGACTATTTTCTAGGGCGTATATACTGGCCATGTTTTCTGAATTCGCCACTCCTAGATCATCAGCGTGTACAATTAATAATTTTGATTCCTTAGGAAAGCCAAGTCTCTCCGCGATATTGCTAATTTGAGAAAAACTCTGTTTCACTATAAAGAATGCCAGAACAATAAATACGCTGTTGTAATAAGGAGATAGTTTCATTGGACATAGATTTATACTACTAAGCTAGGGATTTTTCATTATACTTCTATTAACAATATTTAACACTGTTTTTAAGTCTATTGATAATTTTAATTCAAATTCCACGTTGTGGGGAAGAACAACTAAAATGATGATTATGAAACTGCTTTTTAAAAATTTCTCTATTTTAAGCTTATTACTGCTCGTTTTTTCTTGTGGAAATGCTGATGATGATATTAATTTTATTATTAGTCCTGATGGGGATCTAGGACAAGGATCAAATGTAGATGAGTGTTTAGATTTGGGAGATAATACTCTTGTTCTTTCTATACAAGATCAATTCACCACTTTACCTGGGAAGGTTTCTGTTTTTTTCAAAGTATCTGATGCAGATGGAAACCCGGTTCCTAACCTACGAGCAAGTCAGTTCAGTATATACGAACAAGGTCGTAATGATGAATGTTTTAATGCCATTTCGGCCTCAGAGTCATTTGCACGTATATCACCCAATTCCCAGATATTTAATAACAATACCCTCTTAGTATTAGATTTAAGTAATAGTGTGTTAAGCTCTAGCCTAGCGGAACTGCAGTCGGCTTCTATCGGGTTTATTAATAATGTGATGCCAGAAGAGGAAGATGCTTCCTTTCGTATGGCAATTTATTGGTTCGACGGGGAAGACATACTTCATTTGTTAAATCCGTTATCGTCCTCTAAAGAAACTTTAATTAGCGCTATTGAAAACATAAGTGCCGATATTAGTAATGATCCATCAACAGATTTATACGGGGCTGTTTTAAAATCTACCGATATCGCTACCAATTTGTTAAGTGAAAGTGTACAAAACAATATTATAAGTGCTGCGTCAATTGTAATTTTTACGGATGGGACAGACCAGGCATCTCGTTTTACAGAAGAAGAAGCAATTACTAAGGTCAGGGACGCAAACTCGAATATTAGCTTTTTTACCATAGGCCTAGGTTCTGAAATAGATACACAAATTTTGATGGAATTTGGTAAAACATTTAGTGTATTTGCAGATAATAAAGAAGAATTAGAAGCTAATTTTAATGCAATTTCCCTTCGAGTAAATGAACAGGCAAATAGTTTCTACCTCTTTGAATATTGCAGTCCAAAGCGAGATGGCAGTGGCGAAAACAACTTGGCAATACAAGTTGTACAAGGCAGTTTACAAGGGGCAGTTCAAACTTCATTTAGTGCGGAAGGTTTTGTAGGAGGCTGCGAATAAATAAAAAAACATTTAATCTAAACTAAGTGCCTTTGCGGGCACTTTTTTTATTTAGTAGGGTTTTGTAGATTCTAAGTGTTATATATATGAGCCTAATCTAGGCTCTATAACCAACCATCCTGAATAGTTAGTTTCTTAATTTAAAAAAATATTGCCATGGATGTCGTAAACGAAATAATTTTTAATGGTCCTTTGGGTGAACTATCTACTTCTATAAGAAGCCTGGTGTTAACCCTATTTTTTGTGATACTTGCCACTCTTCTTATTATGTTATTTATGCTTCTAATTGGAGGAAACCAATATAGTTTAGGCTACAGCTATCTCTTTAGTGTTTCCCACTGAGGAAATCATCGATAAATCATGGCATTTTTAAAATTTGAAGAAGCCTTGTCATTTAGATCAATTAGAAAACCGTTAATTACTGCCTTTTCTATTTTTCCATTTTTACGAAGTAAGAATGTTGGGTTAACCCCAGGTTTTAACTGAAAATCTGTCTGAATATATTTTTCAGCTATTAAATTTATCGGAATCGGAGAAAAAACATCTTCCTTTTTAAAATCACTTATTCGAATAGCAGTATAGCCTTGGCTTAAAATATCATAGGGATCCAAATTTTTTAGGTCTTCTATTGTGCCAATAGTTTTTGGATATACCTTACCGGGAACAATTGTATAGTCTTCGGCATTTAAGTTTTCAAATCCATAATAGGTGGAAAGGTCTCCTTGGTCAATAATTCTGCTACTATTCCAAAAACCGTTATGCTCTTTTAAGTCTACTTCGGGTCTCTGAATACCTATATCTAAAACGTAGTAATTGCCGTGTAATTGATAGCGAACGCCTTCTATTTTCAGATCAAATAATTTTCTATCGTTATGGGGAATTTCTTCATAGGCGGCAATTGGAATTGCTGTGTAGTTCTTATTCGCTATGGTATAAATTGCTGACATTATTGAAACGTAGTTTAATTTTCTTATTTCTTGTTTTTCTATGTCTTCTGGATATCCCCCTGATTCAATTAATATAGTGCTGGTACCCCATTTTTGTATATTGTCCCCAAAGGCTCTGGGCTCAAAATCATCGCTATACCTTCCCACCTGCCCAGGGGCATATTTTTGAATAATACTATTCATGAATACAATGATTTTCATGGCATTTCCTCTACTTTCATTGATTTCCTTTTCGTAATTATAAGGTGGAGCCAGGTAAGATATTGTTGCGGGCTTCTCGGTTCTCTCTGCATTGTAATACCTGCTTTGGTCATGCAGATTAAAACCAAAATCTGCATCTAGACTATCCCTTACTTTTTTTAGCGTTCGTCCTTCTGGAGATTGCAGTCGTACAGCATCTCTATTTATGTCTATTCCCAAAATATTTCGACGTTGAAAACGTTCGGCCCCATCAGGGTTCAACATTGGAAGAAAATGAAGCGTTAATTTATTGAGGATATCATTTTTTTCTGAAGTAAAATCTTCACTATCCAGAAAATTCAGGATATCAAAAATGGCCTGTGTGGCCGTTGGCTCATCACCATGCATCTGGGACCATAAAAAGACATCTGTATCTCCCTGCCCAATACTTATAAGAGAAAGTGTTCTCCCCTCTATAGATGTTCCAACGGTATTTACCTTAAACTTTGGATTGGCCCTATATTTTTCAATAAGTGGCTGAAGATCTTGATATTTTATTCTTCTTTCGCCCAAGATGGCTTCTTTATAATTATCATAAGTATCGTATAGAGAAGAAGTAATATCTTGTTCTTGTGCTCCTGTCCGTGATATAAATAGTATGGCAAGAATGCCTATAAAGTAAAGTTTTTGCATCATTTGTTTAATTCGTTGGTAAGGGCTTAAAATTAAGTTTTTTGGTGGCATTTCGCACTTTTAGCATAAATTCTTTTCCTGGATCATCTTTTTTTGTTCTATAGGAATCATCCTTTTCCAACCAAAGAGGATGTTTCTCAAATAATGTATATTCATAGTGTCCAATAAGATAATCAATCGCATATTTTTTTGATAAATATTTCACTAACCAAATATTGGATTTTAATTGGGCATCGGTAAGAGGTAAGTCGTCCGTGCCGCCTACATTTTCTATGCCAATAGCGCAATGGTTTAAACCAATAACATGCCTTGCCATGGTAGTTTCTGGTAGTAGCTGGTATATGGTGCCGTCTCTATCCACTAAAAACTGTGAAGACACATTTAAGCCACTAACAGAATTTATGTCTGGTCGCCAATCGGGTAATGTAGGAGGGTTAAATACATCAAAAGTTCTTTGCATACTGGGGATCACGGTCCAATGCAAGACAATCATTTTTGGGGTAATCTCAACATTGTCTTGTTGAATTCCATATCTATCTAACAGGTATTCTTTTGTTAAGTTCGTTCTTTGCGCATCAAAAATAATGGGCTTTTCAATAATCTTTTTGTTGCTGGAACAACTTGTTAAATAAAGAGTGAAAAGGAATAGAATGGTTAGTTTTTTCATACTATACGTTCTGCTACTTGTTTCGATTAGGGGATAATATTCTTTGATTTACTAAATTCATACTGTAGTATTACTTTTTGAGAACCCCATTCTTTTGCTTTCTGAATATTAGTTCCCATAAAAATATCAATCTTTTTCTTCCATTTTTTGTTCATTTTATCTTTTACAAGATATATACCTTGAAGGCCAGAAATTTTAACCCTAGAATTATGCTTTATACCCATATTTAATAGGTCTCGGGATACTGCAATACATTTCATTTCTGGTAAGAGTGAGTCTCCCCAAGCCCCAATTTCTGGGGTGTTAGAAGTCTGGCTTTTGACCGAATTATAGGCGGTCGCAGTTACTTCTATAGCTTTCCATTCTTCTTTATTGTTTTCCGAACCATTCTTACACGAGCTCATTAATAGAACAAAAGAAAGGAAAAATAAAAATCTAAAGGCCTTCATAATTTAGGTAAAGATAAATATCCATTAATGGTTCTAGAGGCACTATGCATATTTTACACAAGATTAAAAAACGCCTTGGTACCTATAAAGCTGTTTTTAGAACTCTATAAAATAGTTTAGTAGGCTTGGAAGTTACTACATCTGTTATTGTTTTACAAAATCAATATCAGGAAGGAAGAGGCACGTAGGTATTGTCTGCGGGCATCATAGGGAATGTTTTATCCTGCCATTCTCGCTTTGCAACTTCTATGCGTTCTTTGCTATGCGAAACAAAATTCCAAAAAATATGCCGTGCTTCCTCCAATGGCTCCCCTCCAAACAGTAATAGATGTGAATTGTTATTTATTTGAATAGTACAGATATCGCTGACTTTGGATACTAGAATGTGTCCTTTTTCTATTTGCTGTCCGCATGCCACTATACTACCGTCCACTACACAGATACCAATCTCGCCCTTTAATTCTCCCTGTGTATTTAGGCTATACTCTTCTGTTGTCTTTATTTCTATCATAAACAATGGGGAAAATACTGGCACAGGAGAAATTCTACCATAACCACTGCCTGCAATAAGTTTAAAATGTGTTGTACCATCTTTCCATTCTGGCAGTTGACTGGCTTTAATATGATGGAATTCAGGAATAATCTCTTCTTTTGATTTGGGGAGTGCTACCCAAATTTGATACCCGTGTGCAACAAAGATATTTCCATTTCTTAAATCTTCCGGTGTACGTTCCGAATGGCTCACCCCCTTCCCTGCTACCATCCAGTTTACAGAACCGGGAGTGATACGCTGTTCGGTGCCAATGCTATCCCTGTGCATTATATCACCTTCAAGCATATAAGTTAGAGTTGCCAGGCCAATATGGGGATGTTGATCTACATCCATATAATTTTTTGGACCTAAGGTAGTGGGTCCCATATGGTCTATAAAAATAAATGGACCAATCATCCTTTTTTTTCTGAAGGGAATTAATCTTCCTACCAAAAAATCACCAATATCTCTACTTCTTTCTTCAATAATCAGACCCAGGTTAGACATATATCTATTTTGATAACTAAGATACAGATTTTGATATTTTTTTAAAGAACCTATAAGATTCTTAAAGTTGATTATGGTCAGTCAAATAGTATTCGATTATTACGAAACCCAAAAATTAAACAAATTAGCAATAACTTAAAACGAACTGTACACCACAGATTTTTATTTACTCACAACATTAATTATGTAATACTGCCAAACTGAACTAAGTTTATACTATAAATATTTAACAAGTTAATTTTTTCATTTTCATATAGTGTTCTCGTAAAAGAGTCCTGATCTTTTTAAGACGGGGCTCTTTTTAGTTTATAACAAGTATTCCTAAGTTGAAATGTGGTTATTTGTTAACGACCTCTTCTCAATTTAGAATTTTTTAAGAAGTCATTACGATTGTAAATTTGGTTGATGTATAGAGATAATTCTAAAATTTCAGTATTAATACCTGATGCCCATAGCAAGTATATGCCCTTGGTCTTAAATTGTCTTTCCTTGTTCCAAAATGTAAGAATACATCTTTTGTCTACTGAAAAATTTAACGCACCAAGATTTTCCAAAAATATCAAAAGCTATTCCTATTGCGGGGATAAAACGTATAGCGAGAAATGGGTAGAACGTGTGCAAGAAGCAATTAAGAAGCATCAAATAGACATAATTCTGCCAGTGCAAATGGAAAGCTTTCCAGTTTTTACCAAGTTACAAGATGTATTGCCTAAGAAGGTAGCCCTTGTTCCTTTACCACAAATGGATTCATTTAAGACTGCTTCCAATAAATGGTTTTTGGCCAAACATTTAGAACAATACGGTATTCCCGGCCCACGTACCAGCCTTTTTAAATCCTCTCAAAAATCGTTGGATTTAGATTTCCCCTGCCTACTAAAGCCCATGAAAGATTCAGGAGGTGGTGAGGGTATTATAAAGTTTAGTAGTCTGGAAGAATTAAGAGGATATTTGATTGAGAAGAAGGAAGAGGATACAATTATGATTCAAGAATTTATGGAAGGAGATCCTATTGGGTGCAATGTGCTATGTATGGAAGGTAAAGTATTGGCTTATACCATACAAAAGGGTTATCTTTTTATAGATAAGCCTTATTCCCCCCAGGTAGGTTTATACTTTTTTAAGAAAGACAAAATATATAAGACAGTTTCTAGGCTTATGCATTCCTTAAATTGGAATGGAGTCGCCAATATCGACATGATATACAATGATAAAACAGGAGAATTTAAAATCTTAGAAATAAACCCTAGATTCTGGTTAAGCCTAGATGCCTCTGCTTTAGCCGGCGTAAATTTTCCATATCTCTATCTCCAATTGGGCTTAGGGAATTCTATAGCAAAGCAAGATTATAAGCTAGAAAAATATGTAAACCTTAAAGGACTATATCTTTTAGTGAAAAAGAATCCCAAAGTAGCCTTTAATTTCAAATTCTTATGGAATAATACATCCTTAAGATTTGCCCTTAAAGACCCTTTACCCATTGGTTATCATTTTCTGTGGCGAAGTCGTAATATTATTCTCAGCAAACTTAAGATGGAGAAAAAAAAGTCTTAAGGAATCCATTTGTTAGCACCAAAATTAGGCTTTCGCTTCTCCAGAAATGCGTTTCTTCCCTCCTTTGCCTCATCCGTCATATAAGCCAATCTTGTTGCTTCGCCGGCAAAAACTTGTTGCCCTGTCATCCCATCGTCTGTAAGATTCATTGCGAATTTCAACATTTTAATAGAGATTGGAGATTTGGCGAGTATTTCTTGTGCCCACTCAAAAGCCGTGTCTTCTAATTCTTCATGGGGAACCACTGCATTTACCATGCCCATCTCATAAGCGGCCTGAGCGGTATAACTTCTGCCCAGGAAAAAAATCTCTCTTGCCTTCTTTTGTCCCACCATTTTTGCTAAATAGGCCGAACCATAGCCCCCGTCAAAACTAGTAACATCTGCATCGGTCTGCTTAAACAAAGCGTATTCTTTGCTTGCTAGAGTAAGATCACAAACCACATGCAGACTATGTCCACCGCCCACTGCCCAGCCGGGAACAACAGCAATAACTACCTTAGGCATAAATCTAATAAGACGTTGCACCTCCAAAATATTAAGCCTGTGCATACCATCTTCACCAACATATCCTTTTTGTCCTCTGGCATTTTGATCTCCTCCACTACAAAAAGAGTATACCCCGTCTTTTGAAGATGGCCCTTCTCCCGTTAATAACACTACTCCTATGGAAGTATCCTCCTGTGCATCGTAGAATGCTTCGTATAATTCATTAGTTGTCTTCGGACGAAAGGCATTTCGTACTTCTGGTCTGTTAAACGCAATTCTGGCAACCCCATTACATTTTTTATAGGTAATGTCCTCAAAGTCTTTTACTGTATTCCATTTATTGCTCATAATTATTAGATTTTAATATCTAAGATAAGGTTTGTGTCTCAATTATTCCAAGGCATTAGGATACAAGGAATCTTAGTCTTCTAGGTTTTAAGTTTGTTTTTAAGCTCAATCCACTTGGTCATATACTTTCCGCTATAGTATTGTTGTGAAATTAATATTCTGCCCAGAATATTACTATTTCTATGGAGTTCAAGGTTGTTAAGAATTTTTGATATTTTGGAAGAAAGTTTTTTCTCCCATTTTCTATTGGATGGCAGCTTATCTAACATGCTTTGTCCACTCGAAATTGCCTCTGTCCATTGCTGCTTTTTGGTGTAATGAGCTATGGCAAGCTCGGCAAAATCTTTTGGATTATCCGCAATTTGATTCTTAAGGCAAGCTGCCCCTTCAAATCCCTCTACACCAATAGAAGTGGAGACCAAAGGAATACTATTCTCTAGACTATCGAGCAGTTTTCCTTTTAACCCTGCACCATAGGTTAAGGGGATTAAATTTACGCGATGGTGGTTTAATGCTTTGCTAAGGTTTTCTACCCAACCCATACCAATAACACCATTTGTCCTCCGGAACAAATCTACAACTTTCTGCGGCATATAAGGTCCGTATATATGTAGCTCAGCCCTAGGGATGGCTTTTCTAATGGTAGGCCAGATATCCTGAATAAGCCAAATAAGTCCGTCAATATTAGGTTGATGTCTTCCATTGCCAACAAACATAAAATCCTTTCTCTTTTCAAAAGGCACTAAGTGTGTTTGCTCATTTATATTATAATTATTGCTTTTAAAAGGTAAATACAATAGAAGTTGTTTATCTAGGGGGGTATATTTTTTTAAGAGTTCTATTTCGTACTTTGAAATAATTAAGGTTAAGTCTGACCGATAAATACTTGCAATCTCTCGTTTCGTTATATCTAAGGCTAACCATTTTAATGGATTAAATGGATCCTTTCCTTTAAGACCTTCTTGCCTTGCCTGTCTTAGGGAATGCAGATCCATGGTATCTAAAATCCTCATCGCCTCAGGACAATTCTCAAGGACCCTGGCGCCAAACTGTTCTTCTGTCAAAAAGCGGTCAAAAACTACAATGTTTGGATTAAGGCTAGTCAAAAAGGAGTCGAAAGAGCTTTTATTTAATTCTATGGGTACCCATCGAACGGCTGCCAAAACACCTGCAGAACTATATTTGAGGTTTTGTGCGGCAGAAACAAAAGTGAGCTCCACATTGTTGCTTAGAAACCATTCGATTAACTCAAAGGTTCGTCTTCCGGCGGCTGTGGTATGTAACTCTGGCCAATTATGACCAATAAAGAGAACTCTCTGCTGCATTATTTGCGTATTTTCTGACTAAAGAAAGGCCTAGAAATCTTGCCTGGTATGAATAATGTAATAGAATACAAATAAACTATAAACGGGAAGCAAACTTTTGAGAAATGCTAAGTCTTAGTTTTCGTTCATAATCTTCTTCTAACCATTCTTTATAGTTCTTGGTATTATTCATAATGCAATAAGAGTATTGTCTTACTCGATAAGCTATTTCTTCTTTCAGCTTTTTGGCGAGTATTCTGGCATCAAAAACATCTTCACTATTCTCAACACAAATTTGGGCGTGTTGCTCAATGCTTCTTTCCAATACCGTTTTAGATCGTAAACCTTGGGCAAATACTTTCTTGTATTCCGCTTTAATATCAAATGTTATATTAGAAGAATTCTTAAACTCGGCCTTTAGATCTGCCGGCATTTCATAAACAAACTCCCTTTCAATCTCCTCATCGTTCTTTATATTCTCCAAATAAAAGTCTGGAAAATAAAAGATTTCTTGCCAGTCTATTGGAGCATCCCACATTCCGAACCTGGAGATATTATTACCCAGATCCACCACTGTAAAATTATCTTTTTCCGGAAGGATTCGAGATCCTCTTCCAATCATTTGAAAATAAAGAGTTAGGGATCTGGTAGCCCTATTTAGAATTACGGTTTCTACACCTGGCTCATCAAAACCAGTGGTTAAAATACTTACGGAAGTTAATATAGCATCCTTGGTAGAGGAAAACCAATCCAAAATTTCCCGTCTTTCCGAAGCGCTATTTTTATTGTCTAGATGCCTTATTGGATATCCCCTTTTTTTAAAAGTTTCATAAACATATCGGGAGGTATTAATGCCATTATTAAATATCAAAGTTTTACTCCCCTTCCCTATTTCTTCGTAAGCACTTATTAATTTACCGAGCATATTCTGATTACTATACAATTCATCAGACGACTTAACTGTATAATCTCCATTAATACCTAATTTTAAGGATCTGAGACTTACATCATAGCTGTACATATTAGCCTTGGCCAAAAATTTCTTCTTTATCAAAGATTCTATAGATTCTCCTACAATAAGCTTACTGTAGTTATCTTTCATAGGAAGCTTGATATTTGAACTCAATGGGGTGGCAGTAACCCCCAGAATATTCGATTTTTCAAAATACTTGAAGAGCTTCCGAAAAGAATTATAATGTGCTTCATCAATAATCACTAAGCCCACGTTGTGTAACTCAATTAAATCTTCTTGTAAGCGATTATTCAATGTTTCTACCATCGCAACAAAACACATGAATTGATCTTGATCTTTGAAATCCTTTACTTCGCTGTTAATTATTTTATTTTTTACACCGAAACCTGCTAGCATACGAGAAGTCTGTACGCTCAATTCAATTCTATGGGTTAGAACAACAACTTTTTTCTGGTTCTTCTTAATATATCTTTTGGCTATTTCAGAAAAAACTACGGTTTTTCCTCCTCCTGTGGGAA
The DNA here is from genome assembly GCF_029360665.1 of Eudoraea chungangensis. GTDB lineage: Bacteria > Bacteroidota > Bacteroidia > Flavobacteriales > Flavobacteriaceae > Eudoraea > Eudoraea chungangensis. The sequence goes on along the minus strand of NZ_JARDUB010000006.1, from coordinate 276,634 downwards.
GTTGGTAAAGAATATTTAGTTCATCAGATGCCTCCTCAAGATGCGAAAATATCGTATTGAGATCCTGTAACTGGTAGTCGTAAAGTTGTTTTTCTGTTTGATCTGTTTGTGTTCGCAAAAGCTAACTAAATATGAATATTTGTAGAATATTAAGTACAGAGATTTGCTAAAATCCCAATTTTACAAAATTAATAGAAAATAGTGCTTAAATGAAACGATATTTAGAAAATATAAAATTCAATATCCTTTTTGTCTAAAAACCAGATTATTAAGGGGTAAATCTTTTTTAAATCGCCTATAATTCTCTATTAATTGTGGTAAAACAGACGCCACGTCGGAAACGCTGGCAATATGGGGGGTAATGTTAATTTTTGGGTGTTTCCAGAAGGGATGTTCTGGTAACAAAGGCTCATCATGGAATACATCCAAGCTGGCTCCGGAAAGCTGCCCTTCGTCTATACTATCAATCAGATCTTGGTCATTTAAATGCCCTCCGCGAGCGACATTAATAATATAGGCTCCTTCGGGAAGATGTTTAAAAACATCTCTATTCAAAATCTCCTTGGTAGAAGGCGTTAGCGGGAGAAGACAGACTAAGATGTTACTTTGATTCAGGAAGGAATTACGTTCTTTATCCCCGTAGTACATGTTAATTCCTAGCTGGGGTTTTTTCGTGGTAGCCCAGCCAATAGTTCTAAAACCGATTAAAGTGAGAAACTTTGCCAAATCGGTACCCAAGGCACCCATTCCCATTATTCCTACCTGTACATCACTTATTCTATTATAATCTTGGGGTTTCCATTGGCAATTTAATTGGTCTACTTTATAATGCCTAAGGTGTTTTAAATTATCTAAAATAGTGGCCAATACAAACTCAGACATATCGCTTGCCAATATTGGATCGACAACTCGTGTAATTGGTATGTCGTCTGGAATACTCTTATCCTCCAATAAAAAGTCGACTCCTGCGCCGAAAGACGCTATATACTTGAGGTTGGGATAATTTTTTAATACGCCCTCAGGATGTTTCCAAACAAAGGCAACCTCTGTTTTCTCTCTATCATGAGGTTCTAAAAAACTGAAAAAAGATATATCAGGAGCATTTTCTTGCAAAGCCTGTTTCCATGCATTTATCTTTTCATCTTGCCTAATAATTACAACTGCCATATTTTTTGGTTTTATTCAATAATATCTAAGGCCTTTGAAAATTCTTCCTCCAACGGCCAATTCTGGCTCTGACTCTTTTTATAAATAGTGACGATTCTTTCTTGAAATTCTGACAATAATTTATGTTTGCTAACAAATTGTATGGACTCTCTAAACGAGTTAAGCATACTCTTATAAAATGCCTCCGGTACTTTATTGTTTTCCGAAAACGTTTGGGCTATTTCCTGGTTAAAGAGCATTACGTCTGCAGTTAAGTACGGATCCATTTCTAACTTTAAAAAGAGCTTAATAAACTTCTGAGCTACCGATCTTCTGGCCCTGGCCCTTTTCCTTTTTAGAGGAAAATACTCATTCGAAATTTTAACTTTTGCCTCTTGGACAAGTTTTTCTTCTTTGGGATTAAAAACAAAGTCGAAATATTGCTTAACCGCAGGGAAGCGATCGTATAAATCGGTAATCTGATCTTCAAGATCTCTTTTCTTTAGTTCTTTTAAGTACTTTTTTAATGCTCTCTTGCTCATATCAAGCACTAAAGATAGTACTGTTCTTGAAATTTGTAAGTAATAATTATCAATTGTACCAATCTAGTCTTTTGAATGACAAACAGGCTCAAGCAACAATTATACCTAATAAATTATGTAAAACAATCATACAATTGTTTTGGAAAAGACGAGAGAAAGCATTATACTGAGATCTTATAAACTAAAACCTATTCATCCTATATGAGGCAACTTAAGATTATCAAGCAGGTAACCAATAGAGAATCAAAATCTTTGGATAAATACCTTCAAGATATCAGCAAAATAGAGCTTATAACTGCAAACGAAGAAGTAGAACTAGCTCAAAAAATAAGGACTGGAGATCAGGCCGCCCTAGAAAAATTAACCAATGCCAACCTTCGTTTTGTAGTATCTGTGGCAAAACAATATCAAAATCAAGGATTAAAATTACCAGATTTAATTAATGAAGGTAATGTTGGACTGGTTAAGGCAGCGAAGCGATTTGATGAAACGAGGGGCTTTAAGTTTATATCCTACGCCGTTTGGTGGATAAGACAGTCTATACTGCAGGCACTGGCAGAACAGTCAAGGGTGGTTAGACTTCCTCTTAACAAAATTGGATCTATCAATAAAATTAAAAAGACTTTTTCCTATTTAGAACAGGCCCATGAGCGTCCGCCTTCTGCGGAAGAAATTGCTAAGGAATTGGAAATGAGTGTCAGCGAGGTTAAACAGTCTATTAAGAATTCTGGAAGACATGTATCTATGGATGCTCCTTTAAAGGAAGGAGAAGATTCAAATTTATACGATGTAATGCGCTCTGGTGAATCCCCCAGGCCAGACAGAGATTTAATGCAACAATCCTTAAATACAGAGATTAACAGAGCTCTCGAGACCTTATCTCCCAGAGAGGCAGATGTAGTAAAACTTTATTATGGTATCGGGGATCAGCAAAGTATGACCTTGGCTGAAATTGGCCAGACTTTTGACCTTACAAGGGAAAGAGTCCGACAAATAAGAGAGAAAGCCATCCGAAAATTAAGACATAATTCTAGGAGTAAATTGCTAAAAACTTATTTAGGATAATAAAAAAACTCGGAAATCTTCCGAGTTTTTGTTTTTTTAAGTTGTTTTTTTTTAAGAACAACTGAGTTTACTGATTTCGTAGTCTGTAAGGATGTCGTTGAGGTCTTCCAAGAAATTCATGTAAGCCGCATTATCCTGGTTTTGATTTGCCATAGTTGAGTGTATTAAAAAAGATTAGCCGGACGGGCTATAAATAGTCCACCTCGGCTAATTCGTTTAAACTTAAAATTTCATTTAATTCTTGAAGGAATTTTAAATACTCCTCCCCGTAGGTATCGTATAACATGGTAAGTTTGGTTTTCGTTATTGAGATTTGGGTGTCAATAATTGCTTAGTAAACATATCCTTTATGTTCCCGTTTTACAACAAATTGTGGTGAATGCTCAATTTTTTGTTGTGAACGTAATTAATTTAATGGTTTAGATGGTCTTAAAAATTAGTCTCATACCGCAGTCCGGCGGAAATAGCATAGAAAAACTGTCCGGCATCAAAAACGAATTCTTGCCTTGTAAGGCCCAGTAGGCCTCTGTATTGGTTTGTGTTAGTTTTACCCTGAAAAGCGTATTCAAGCAAAAGTTGCTGAGATTCAACAAAAAGTAGGGTTTCGGACAATATAACATCACTGTTTGAAATTAACTGAATAATTTCTGGGGTGAATCCATAACTAAAGTTAAGGCCGAAATAGTTGTATTTGTTTTTTAAATACTTTCTGGCCAGTAGATTACCCGAAAGCCCTATGGGGCCATCTTGCCTGGGGGTTATATAGGGTCTTATGGAGAAATAATAGTTTCCTTTATACATTCCGACAGATCCGGTATATATTGTTGCAGCACTTGTTTCAAAGTCTAAATATCGCATACCCAGAGAAGCTTCATAAGCTTTTGGTAAATTGGCATAAAGTTCAAGTCCAGCCCTGTGTTTCGGAAAAATTGGATGATTAGAATAACCGTAATTCGTATAAGCATACAAGGTCTTTGAAATTTTGGGGTAGGCATCTAGTTCAAATTGCAATCCATTGGCATTAAATCGATTAGCATAGGTTACCCTTGGAATTACTTTTCCATATTCTGTTGTTCTGGTAAACTCGATGGTTGAAAATATCATCGGATCATAGACTATGTCAAAAACGTCAAATGAATTGATAAATCCAATTTTGTTTTTCAGCATTTTAGGTACTTCCTCTTCTTTGGTTTCTAATAAAAAATCGGTCTCTTTCTGAAGTTCATATATTTTGTTATATGCTATTTTTTGTAAGTTGAGAAGATCTACATCTTCCTTTAAATAAAGAAGGGCCTTATTAGATAGACCAAGTGCTGTAGAATAATTCTTGGCATATATTTCATTTTTTATGGCTGCAACCCATACTTCTTTATTCGTCTTTTCTACGGAAATAATTCTATTAAACTCTTTACGAGCTTTATTGTATTGTCCATCCCAGCTATGTGTTTTAGCCAATAGATTTCTAACATCGGCGTAGTCTGGATATTTAGTCAATACAGAGGAGAGCGTATCTCTTGCAGCTGAATGTTCTCCATTAAAAGCAAGATCTCTTGCGATAAAAAATGAATTATCAGGATTGCCATTATACGCCAATTCCTGACCTATAGTGCTAAACACTATTAAAAACATCATTCCTAATAAAAGATTTTTCAACATTAAATACGGTTCTTCTATCTTATTTACTAGCTACCTTTTTTATTTCTCCCGAGGAGGAAGAGTTCGCCTGAAGACTTTTTTTAGCCCTATTTATTCGTTCCAATACTTCTATGTCCCTAATGTCATTTTGATAAACCTTTTGTTCTACAACTCTAGCCAAATGATTCTGATCAGACCAGAAGTAGGTATCTAATAGTGCCGCATAACCATCAGCATATACGGGGTATTTATCTATGGTTTTTTCCAAAATCTCTTTAGATTTAACGTAATTCTCCTGCCATGCATAGATACGACCCATAAGTATTTCCGTATCTGCATGTCCTGGTACTTGAGAAAGAATATATTTACTTAAGGTTAGGGCCTTTTTATATTCTCCTTCAAAAGCTAAGTCTTTTGCGGTATCGTAAGCATTATCATAATCCGTGCCACTAAAGACACTGTTAATCCAAATAACATCTTCCTTTGTAGGAGGCATATACAGGGAAGCGCTATGTTGGCTTTCATTTGGTACTATTTTATTATTTGTCATCACATAGGAGTTTACAGCTTTAAAATATTTAAATTCTTCTTTTATTTTTATGGATGGATTATTTGAATCTTCCATATGCATTTCTGGAGTTAATTCGTAGTAAGTCCCATCGGAAAGGAAGTGTTTTCCGGAGATATAATCCTTTATGTTATTCTTATGTCTAAAAAGGGGTATTTCTTTATTCTGCTTGAAGATGCCTTCATGATTTAGGCTTTGTCCCAGCCAGGAAGTTTTATCGGGTAATTGAAAGTCATCATATTGTTCTTCAAGTAATCCAAGTATTGAAGGAACAAAATCTAATTGAGATACTAGTGCGGGAATCGTCTTAGCTTCTTTTAATAACGGGCTATAAATTATTAGCGGTACTTTATAACGATCAAGGCTTTGGTTTAGAGGTAAGTCGGTAGAATTATGACTGCCTGTTATAATGAAAATGGTATTGCTAAAATTTGAGTTTTTCCGGTATTCCTTAAAAAATAATTTCAGGGCTTCATCTGAATATAATACGCTGGCAAATAACTCTTTATTTTTGCTTATTAACTTTTTAATTCTAGAATCTTCTAGCTTATTTGAAATATGTACTGCTACTTTTTGTTGGTATTCAAGGCTATTGGGTATAGAAAAAGGTTTTTTCGTACTTAAGGTAAGAAAAACGTCTAGTCTTGGATTTTCAAAATATTGAATATCCGCCAACCATTTGGCAAATAATTCTTTGTCGGGATATCCCAGTGAAATTCCTGCCGCATCTTCTTCTTGCTTTTTGTAGGAAGTTCCAAATCCTTTGCTGTCCAAGATATAATCTACATTTTCATCGTAAAGAAACCGATCTATTTTTTGTAAGGCGCTATTTCCACCATAGTTAAAGGATGTTGCAAAGCCATTTCTTTTCAGAATACTGAATAAAGTGTTTCTGAAAGGAAGTTCTGCAGCGTTGGTAAATCCCTCTTCCCCAAAGGGTAAAGACCCAATAAATCCCGGTATTGCAGCATAGCTTTCTCCAGCATTACTGATAAAATTATTCCAGTATAGAGATTTGTTTATCAGAGAATCTAAGAAGGGAGTAAATCCTGGATAACTAGCTCTGCTGCCAACAAAACTATTACCTAGCCCTTCAACCATAATCATTACTATGTTTGGTTTTTCAGACTTTAAATCAAAGAATGTTGTTAGGCTATGGTCTTTATTATATTCTTTTATCAAAGGATATTCCAAACTACCATTATATTTGTTAACGTCTACTGCATCCTTAAGAACATGTGATATTAAGTATTGTGTTTTGTTTTCATTTACCGGCTTTTTTGGGGAAGTAAGAGTTGCCAGAAATAGGCTAAATAGAATAATGGTAAATGGATACATCCGGCTAATAGTTCTATAAAAGGACGCCGAGATGTTATAAATGTAGTATAAGATAGCATATGAAATACTGCAAATAACAGCGGTGGCTACAAGAAAATAAAGCAGGGAGGTAATAGAGAAATAAGTATTTATTGCCCCGGTACCCAAGATCTCATATTCTCTCACATAAAAGTCGCAAAGTAGGCCCTCAATTAAAAGGATGAACATAAAGATTGCTACACAGACTTTAAAGCCTAATTGTGGTTTTTTTCTCTCCAAGAAATTAAATAGAAAGGCAAGAAAAAGACCAATAAACGCCGTAAACCCACTATGATGAAGAAGAAGAAGAAAAAAAGATTTGGTAAAAATAGCGGACAAAACCCCTTGCGAATAAAGATAGATGTTCTGGAACAAGGAAATAGCAATAAGCCCTACATAAAAGGAAATAATTAACCTAATAAAATCCCTTAGGGATTTAGGCAATAATTCTTTTGATGTTACATCTTTACCAGTCATTACTATGTCTTTGCAAATCCTTTTCGGACCTGTGATCCCCAACCTGATTGTATTTTAAACAGCTTCTTATAATTACCGCGAATTGCAGACCAAACAACCAGGGGGTGAAAGGTTATTGGTTCAACAAGAGCGCAAATAACCAGAATAAGTATATCTTTTGTTTTGGTATATTGGTTATAGGAATACACATCCCAAAGAATAGCGTATAGGGAGAACATTACAGAAAATGTATAGACCATAAACGTTATGGCTATAAAAAATTCAATGTTCAAGATTCCCAAAAAATAAAACATGATAATGGAAAAGAATCCCAAGAACTCCAGAATTGGGGCCATCCATTCATAAAAAAACCAATAGGGATAACTCAGCATTCCCAAACGGCCAAATTTTGGGTTAAAAAACATGTCTTTGTGTTTGTAAAGTGTCTCGAGATTACCTCTTGCCCATCTATCTCTTTGATTCACCAGGATTTTAGCACTTTCAGGTACTTCTGTCCAACATAAAGGGTCAGGAATATACTCTACTGTATAGGGCTCTTTGCGTTCATGCATATGGCGTCTCATTCTAAAAATGATCTCCATGTCTTCACCTACAGTATTGGTATCATAACCACCAACTTCTAGGGCTATTTCACGATCAAAAAATCCAAAAGCACCAGATATTATCAATAAGCTGTCTATTCTTCCCCATGCCATTCTTCCCAGTAAAAAAGACCTCGTATATTCTAAAAGCTGAAATTTAGCCAACCAGTTTTTTGGCAGTCTTATTTCCTGTAACCTCCCTCCTTCTATCTTACAAGAGTTGGCAATTCTAATAACTCCTCCTACCGCGATTACCTTTTTCTCACTGCGTTGATAGAATGACTTAACCACATGTAATAAGGCATCTGGTAAGAGTAGGCAATCCACATCTATACATCCCACATATTGATTTCTGGATAGATGTATACCTGTGTTGAGAGCATCAGACTTCCCGCCGTTCTCCTTGTCTATTACGGTTAATTTATCGAACGAGCGCTGTTTTGATTTGTAAACGCCTCTAATCGGTTTGGAAAGCCATCCAGGATCAGGTGTATAGGCTATTTCATAGAGATCATAAGCTTCTATCATTTTAGCCAGCGTATCATCCTTACTCCCATCATTCACCACCATTACTTCATAGTTAACGTATTTTAGAGAGAGTAAGGATCTAATATTTTCAACTATAGTAAGTCCCTCGTTATAAGCAGGGGCAATTATGGTGATGCTTGGAGCCATTGGTGAGGCCATTACCTTTGATAGGTCTACAAAGCTATTCTTGTGTTTATAGTGCAGAGAGTTTCTGGTAGACAGATACCCCATAACGCTAAACATAGTAAATAGAATTGTGGTAAACAGTAAGAATATTACGTTTAGGTATTCTATTAGGATATGTAATACGCCATTATCCACTAAGCGCTTGTATTAAAAAATTTTAGTGTAATTTTTTTTATACTATTAAGGAAACCAGCTTTTTCGGATATTTCAACTTCTTTCTTAACTGGTTCCTTCTCGGTCGGTTCTTTTAACTTGTGCTGTTTGCCATCTTTTTGTTCTTGTGTCTCCAGAGACAGGTCGAACTCAATATCTAAATAATTTTCAAGTGCTTTTTCTTGTTCGTCAAGACTTAACTTGCCTACGTTCTTTGCGTCATTTTGACCCTCTTTTACTATGGGATTACCTGAGATAACTTCAACACCTGACCGTTTTTTGTGAGATAAGACATCCTGTTTTTCATTGGCTTTGTTTTCTAAACTTTTCGCTAACTGGGTATATATTTTTTCGGCCTTAATTCTTACTGATTTCTCTTTGTCTGTCTTTACTATGTTTAGAAACTCAAGTTCTTTTTCTTCCCCAACTGCTAGAATTTCATCCAGAAGAATTAGTTTTGATTCTTTGTCACTATCTCGGAACATTTCAGCAAAAATGCTAAAGCAATTCATAGTCTTTTCTTTTTCTGGAAGAGAATTTAAGGGTTTTGTCTTTACATTAGCGGTCATAGTTTCTGTGTTATTTGTTATTGTTGGTTGTGTTTCTACTGGAGCTAAACTCTGCGTTATTCCATTCCAGTCTATAGATTTATCAAGAGATGGCAAAGAAGACTCTTCTACAGGCATCCACTCCACTTTAAGCAGCTCGCGATACATTTCAAAATAATCTTCTTCATAGTCCACAGGTTCATGAAATACCTCGATTTCATTAATTGATATTTTATCAGAATCTATCTGTACTGGGGTTTGTTCAATTTCATCATTAGTTACTAGCGGTAGAAATGAGGCTTCCACGACATCGATATTTTTGATATCTACATCGTCAATATCTTCTTTCTTTAAGCCATCTAATAAGTCTTCTAATTGTAATTGGAATTCTACTTCTTGGAATTCATCGTTTAATGAATTTCCCAAATCTACATCCAATTCTTTTTCTTCTATTGTGGGCGCTTTATCTTCCACTAGAAATTCATTGTTTTCTGTTACCACTGGTAAAAAGTCTAAGGGCAGTATGGCAGTAAATTCGGATTCTTCCTCCAACTCATTTAGAATATCTTCTAGTTCTTCTTTGAAGCATAAATTGAAAATTTCTTCATCCTCATTATCTGCATCCAATATATTATCCAAAGAATTGTGCTGCTCTTTCCCAAAAGAATCTATGTTTTCCTTGGGTGGTAATGGGTTATCTTCTTCCATAACTAGAGTATTGGTTGGTATGGGTTTTATCTGCGTCTTTCTTTCCTGTGTCTTGTCTAAATCCTTATCGATTTCCGAGGTAGGTACAATGGTTCCCGGTTGAATTACATTAAGAACACTGTGTATCTTATTCTTAACAATGAAGTTTGTTTCTCTTTTTTCAATATTCTCCAAAAAGAAAAGATCTTTTTTCTCTCCTAAAACCGCAAGGAAATCGAGTATCATAATTTTAATATCCGTCTTGCAATTAGAAAAAATATCTTTTAAGGTTTCTTTAGCCTCCTTTACTCTAAATTCTTTTAAACAAAATATAGCCTCTGCCTTTACCTGATCGTTTTTATGTTTTACCAAGGGAATCATAGCGATCCCTGCATCTATTTGGTGGTAATGCTTAATTAGCCTTAATGAAAAAAGGACTACATCTCTATTGTTAGAAGTGAGCCAGACTTTAAAACTTGGTGGGATAAAACCTTCTAAGTTTTGTAGTACTTCTAGAAGCTTTAGTTGCTGCCATTCAGATATTTTGTATCGCGTGGTGTCTAGAAAAAAGTTAATACCTTCATGCGTTAGAGTAACGGCGGATATTTGTGCCTGTTTTCTAATTATTCCCCGCTTGTCATTTATAAATTTCTTTATAAATCCGTAGGAGCTGGTAACTTTCATCTGAGTAAGCTCTAAAATCCCTTTAGAAACAATCTCCCATCGCCAGCTGTCTAGTTTTTTGATCGCTTCAAGATGTAATTCTAATTCTTTATAAAGTCTATAAACCCTTTTTCGTGCGTCGCCAGAAACATCTTTTTGCAGATCTAACAGTACTTCAGCAATTACTTCTTTATTTCGCGCATCTTTCAGGAGTTCTCTAATGGCAATTTTTAACTCTACATAATTTCTTTTCTCTTCTTTGCTATCTTCTGTTTCATGAAACAAAAAAGTAGAAATCATTGGCGCAACGTCCTTTTTTCTCCTAGCAATGAGTTCAGATTTTAATCTAATTCGTCGCTTATAATAAAAGATAAAAAAGAAATAAAGTATACCCAAAGCTGAAAACACAAAGGTTAGATCCCATAAAAGATTCGTTTGAATTTTTGGAACTTCCAAAAGTGCGTTAAGTTGATATGTTTTCAGACTTTCAATTACCATTTATACATTGCATAAAACTCTTTCAATTCTTGCTATTAGCTCAGCCGGACTAATAGGCTTAGGAATAAAATCGTCTGCACCAAGTTCAAATGCACTTAGTACATTATCCTCATTTCCGGCACTGGAAATAATTATCATAGGTGTGTGTAAACCTAAGTGGTGCCTCACATAGTCTATCAATTCAATACCTGAGAAATAGGGCATCATAATATCGCTTACTATTACATCTGGTTTATTTTGTTCTAAATACTCTTTTACCTCTCTCCCATTCCGGGCTAGCTCCACTACGAATCCTGCTTTCTCTAAACGGTAACTCAAGAGCGCCCCTAAAAGCTCATCATCCTCTGCTAGTAATAAGTATCGTTTTATCATTTGTTAAATTCCTTCTTTTCGTAAATTTTCCATAGCCATGTTTAGAGCTCTTTCCTCCATGGGATATTCCATAACAAAACGGTCATATAAGAATTGCATCCTATTTAGGTCTTCGGTGGTTTTTGCGATAGCCGACATATTCTCAACAATACTTCTTAGATTTTCTGAGGCAAGCATATATAGCCCCGCTTTGATTTTATGCGTGGCAAGGAGAATTCCCTTAAAATCGTTGCTTTTAATTGAAAGTCTTAATCTTCCAATGAATTCTATTGCATTACGCTGGTAGTGTTCCATAATTTCTTGAAGAACCTCCAAATCCCCATCACATGAATAAAGGACTGCTTGTACATTTTGTGCTATCGAATTTGGTTTAGAATTATCCTTTACCCTTCCTTCCATGATTACGGAATCTCTAAAGGCTAAACCGTTTTTTAGTTGTCCTGATAATTTTACATGAAGTTCTTCCGGGCTAAAGGGTTTTCGTATTAAATCGTTAATCTTTAAGGCCTTCATTCTTTTACTAATATCTGCTGACAAATCTGCCGTGATTAGAATTATTGGGATATTCTTAATTTGATTGTCTTTGCTAGATCTAATTTTGTGTGCAATCTCGAAACCTGAAAGCAATGGCATATTTATGTCTAATAATACCAAGTCGAAAGAAGCTGTATTTAGTTTATTTAGTCCAAAGAGAGCGTTTTCGGCCATATAGACATCACAGCCCCAACTTACAAGTCTTTGTTCGAGCATTTTTTTGTTTAAGGGGTTATCCTCGAACGCTAATATTTTTGCACTACTTATGGGAACTGTATTAGTAGCTTCTACAAAATTTTCAGATTTTTGAATAGCTTCTTTAAAGGAAAGTTGAAAGATGAATTTGGTTCCTTTACCTAGTTTACTCTCAACACTGATTTTTCCATTTTGTTTTTCAATGATTTGTTTAACCACGCTCAATCCAAGTCCAATTCCGCCATAGCCAAGGCCATCGTTATCATGAACTTGTTGAAAGGAATTAAAAATTTTCTTTAAATCTTTTTCCGCAATTCCTATCCCGGTATCCGATAGCTCAAACTTAAGCGTTAAAACACCTTTGGTATTTTCAATCAATCTTACCCTGATCCTTATAATTCCCTGATTCGAAAATTTAATGGAATTTCCTAAAATATTCAGTAGCACTTGCGATAATTTCGATGAAGATCCATGCAATCTTTTAGGGATTCTTTTGTCTACATCTACCTGTAGTTTTAGGTCTTTGCCTATCATGAGGGAATTGCACAAATGAACGGTTTCCTGAATAAGTGCGTAAAAATTAAAATCATTAGTTTCAAAGGAACTTATGCCCGCCCTTAGTTTGCTATAGTCCTGAAGTTCGTTTAATATCCTTAACAACTGTTTTGAAGAGGAAGCAATAGCATTTACTTGAAATAATTGGTTCTTTGTTAGTTCGCTTTCCTTTAGCAGTTCTAAAAATCCCATAATTCCAGTAAGGGGTGTTCTCATTTCATGACTTACCGTTGCGATAAGCTTCTCGGTTGGATTTAAGGAAGTACTTACCTCCTCGTCTATTTCACCTTTTGTCCATTCGCCAGGTACATTATCGCCCCATATCCTAAGTTCTAGTTGTTTTTTAAAATCATCATAGGATTTCTTAAGATTCCGTGCTTCAATTGCGGAAAGCTCTTCAAAAGAAAAACTATTGAGGGAGGATTCTAGTTGTGATAATTGAGAAAGTAGATTTTTTGAATTCAAAAGTATGTAAGATTATGGCGGTTTTTGTCGGGAAATGGTCTTCACTTTGTCGATGAAGGCCTAAAAACCCTGACGGTCTTTTATTAATTAAGTTAAAAATCCGCCAATGATGCGCCTTATACAATTAAATGTTACCTAGGGTTGATATACTGTTGTAAAATGGCTTTATTTGTAGGTATAAATTCTTACAAATGCGACAATATATTGGTGTTTTTTGCCTTTTGGCCGTTCTTTCTTGTGATGGAACTAAATCCAAATCCCCTGAAAATATGTTAGCTAAAGCCAAAGCAATTCATGAAAGAGTCATAACAATTGATACGCATGACGACATAAACGTGGCTAATTTTACGGACAGTATAAATTATACTCAAGACCTTGAAACGCAGGTAAATCTGCCTAAAATGATAGAAGGTGGCTTAGATGTAGCGTGGTTTATTGTATATACCGGACAAGACTCTTTAAACCCTTCGGGTTATAAAAATGCCAAGGCGAACGCCATGGCTAAATTTGAAGCAATTCATAAGTTATGTGAAGAATTTGCTCCAGATCAAATTGGCTTGGCTCTAACCTCCGACGAGGTTAGGAAGATTCATAAGTCCGGCAGACGAGTAGCGATGATTGGTGTAGAAAATGCGTATCCCATGGGGGAAGACATTTCTGCCTTTGAGACCTACTATGCGCTGGGAGCACGCTATGTTTCCCTTGCCCATAACGGGCATAGTCAATTTTGTGATTCACACACAGGTGAAGCAAATAATGAGTGGTTACATAATGGTTTAAGTGAATTAGGTAGAAATGCTGTTAATGAGATGAATAGGCTGGGTATAATGATAGATGTTTCTCATGTTTCTTATCGTTCTATGACGGACATTATTGAGCTCTCAAAGGCCCCTATAATTGCATCACATTCCTCCTCAAGATCCTTATGTGATCATAGCAGAAATTTAACCGATGAACAGCTTCAATTAATTAAGGAGAACGGTGGGGTGGTGCAAACTGTCGCTTTGGATACATACGTAAACAGGGAGAAGAAAGAAAAGCGGGATCTCTTTTATAAAGAAATATATAAGGCTGTTGGTGATTCTTTGGGCCTAAGCTGGTATGATCGCTCTGAATATAAGAATCTGAGTGTATCTGAAAAACAGAATTTTTCTAAAAACCGCAAGGCGATTGCAAAGGTGGCACATGCTATTTGGGACCAAAAGTCAGATACTCCTTCCGCTGTAAATGTTGCTGATTTTGTAGATCATATAGACTATATGGTTCAACTAATTGGTATCGACCATGTAGGTATTAGCTCAGATTTTGATGGTGGTGGTGGTATTTCAGGTTGGAATGATGCTTCCGAAACCTTTAATATAACCTTAGAATTAGTGAAAAGAGGATATTCTGAAGTGGACATAGCGAAATTGTGGGGAGAAAACCTACTTCGAGTTTTGGATGCGGTACAAGAATATGCCAGAACTGTTCCGGAATAAATGGCTGATAGACTACTTTTTTTAAGAAAACTTCCAAAGTTTTATAATGGTATTAACACTTAGCCATGGGCAATTGATAAAATTTGTTAAGGTATCAATAATGTTTTCTTAATTATTTTAAGCACCCAGATGAAATTGAATAGCTTTAGTAAAATTAAACCAATTTCATCATGCAAACGATCAGTAAATATGTAATAGCCTTTATCATGCTATTATCCACAAACTACATTGAAGACATTTCGTCAGACAAAGAAAAACAAGCGGCAATTCCGGTTGAAACTCTAGAGATCAAATTAGAGTGGAAATGCCCCTCTGCAGTTCCATCAAAGTCTAATTGGTATAACTACAGCTAGTCTATGGAGGCTGTTAAAGATATTTTAGAATACTCTGATCCGTATTTCAAAGTATTCCAAGTTCCAAGATGGAGAGCCAAGCTATATAAGTTTATTGCCATTGACCTTTGGGGAAATGTTCCCGGTAATATTCAACGTGGAATTTCTGCATATTACGCTTCTATTTACAATAAATCATTTACCAAAAGTATAATTAAACCTTATGTGAGGTTTTATTATAAAGATTCGAATTACTTGTCCAAGTTTCAACCGCCAGAAGGAAAAAGTAAGTTCGAGAGTTTTCAGGACTTTTTTATAAGAAGATTTAAAGAAATTCCAAAAAATGCCAGCGATTGGGTCTGGCCATGTGAGGGCTTACTCTGCGATATTAGCCGGATTAGTGAGCAGAAAGTTTCTTCCGTTAAAGGGGATAAAAGGAATATTTGGACCATTTTTGGGCGCACCAAAGAACAGATACCACAAGACTATGTCTTTACAAATATTTTTCTGCATAACAAGAATTATCATAGAATACACTCCCCTGTAGAAGGCACCATAAGTCGTATTCAGCATATTCCAGGCGATTTGGTGATACTCAGGCCTTGGATTTATAAGCAAAACCCCTCTTTGCCAGCTTTTAGAAACGAGCGTTACAACATAGATATTATTGATAAAGATGGGCGTACATGGTTTCTTTCTATTGTAGGCGGTCCGGCTGTGGGTACTATAAAACTTCCTAAAGGAATAAGACTGGGACAGAAAGTAGATAAGCTAGCAGAAATTAGTATTTTTTATTTAGGATCTACCTGCTGTATTGCAGCTCCTATTGGTCCTAAGTATCACAGGCTTAACTCTTTTGTAGAAGTAGGATCTGTCTATTAAGGTTATTTATTTTATGGACTTAGGGATGACTAGTCTCGAATTTAGGCGTTTATTTAAGTTTTCGATAAGAAAAGTGGCCAATAAGGAAGAATCACTTTGCATGGTCTGATGAATAAAAAAGTCTATTTTGCGTAATCCACTTTTTTGCCATTGTTCTAGTTTGTTAACCCAAGTGTTTATCCTTTCGTAATCCACTTCCTGATTCGTAGCGACAAAACGTATAAAGGCCTCATTGTTTGTGAGACGCATATGCAGTAAGTCTCTTCTTCCCGCGGTATCAACCAATATATTGGAAATGTTATTGGTCTCTAATAAGTGGTAAAGCTCCTGTGAAAGAAATTCATCCCGGAACCAGTCCTCATGTCTAAATTCCAAGGCTAATGCAAATTCTTTAGGCCAATTTTCTACAAAATGAACCACCCTGTCCCAATTTTTTGGACCAAAATTAGGGTGCATTTGAAGAAAAATAGTACCTAGATTATTTTCGAAATTGGCGGTTGCATCTAGATATCGTTCTAAAGCAGGATAGGCCATTTCGTTTAGACGTCTAAGGTGACTAACATTTTGAACCATCTTTGGAAAAAATCTAAAATCTGTGGGAACCATTGTTTTCCACTTAATATACTGCTCTCTAGGGAAGATTCTATAGAAGGTAGCATTCAATTCAATACAATTAAACTGTTTTGCATAAAATGGAAGTTCTTCCTTGATTCCTTTAGGATAGAAATTCTTCAAGTCTTTTTTTCCCCATTTGGCGGTTCCAACATATAATTCAATGGTTTGTTCTTTTCCTTTATTTCTAAAGAGTTGCGTCGAATTGAAACGGTCTTCAGGTAAGGCGTAATCTATCAATTCCGGATGTTCCACTTTGCCAAATTTCATTCTAACAGCTAATTTTTATATGCACGTAATAAAAGTACAAATCGTTATTGGTATTCTTAACAATACCGTACTCAAGTTCATCCGCAATGTGATATTTAAATAATAGACTTCCTTCGGATGTTTATAAACCCGTTAACAAGTAATCTTCGATGTTTTAAGAAAAGAAATCTTATTCTCTAATTTTATAAAAACTAAGGCAATGGACGAACGCAGCTCACAATTATTGAGAATACGACCCAATTTGGCAAATGCGAAAATATTACCCAACATGTCTTCGGACGAAAGATTCCAAAATGAAACATTAAGACCAATTCTGAAATTACAAAACGTATTGCTGATTGAAGTTTTTAAGAACTACATAACGAAACACAAGAAGGCATTTTATGAGCTCAGTGTTGAAGGCAGACTTAACTACATCGAAAATTCTATCCAAAAAGACATAAAGTTTCGAAATTCCCTCAAAGGTATAATTATAGGTCAGTTTTCAGTTGAAGAGTATATAGAATACATCAAAAATTCATCCTCTCTAAATAAAAGAATGATGAATATGGTCATAGAACGACTTAAAGACCAGGTGCAGGCCTTTGAAGTAGCCGCCTTAGTTTAATAAGGATTCGCCATTTAAATTCGTTGTTAGAATATCACTCATCAGATCGAAAAATGGCCTTATTTCTTTAAAAGAGAAATTCACTTCATCAGCAAAATTTGAAGCAAGTACTTCTTTATCCGTAAAACGTCTGATAAAAATAAATGCTTTTTTTCTGATTAAATCTATATTGGCATCTGATTTAGAAAAGCCTTTTGGAGCCGTCTT
The DNA here is from genome assembly GCF_029360665.1 of Eudoraea chungangensis. GTDB lineage: Bacteria > Bacteroidota > Bacteroidia > Flavobacteriales > Flavobacteriaceae > Eudoraea > Eudoraea chungangensis. The sequence goes on along the minus strand of NZ_JARDUB010000006.1, from coordinate 259,492 downwards.
CACTTCATCCCCTTCTAACCCACCCCATACTTTTTTAAAGTGAGAATTCTCTACAACAGATTTAAAACTAGTACTATCTAATTCTAATTCTTTTCTTATTCTATAAAGATCTTCCTTGTTAGGTTCCCAGAAACCTGCTGCAATAAAGGTTTCCCCAGGTTTTAGTTGTAGGTAATATCCACCTCTTAGCTGAGCTCCATTCCTAGACATGGAACCGGCAAAATGCGGTTTATAAGGAGATTTGTCTTTGGAGAAGCGTACATCCCTATAAATCCGAAACATTTTCAATTTTTCTATATCATCATGTTCTTTCATTTTCTCTAAAAGATGGTTATAAAAGTCTTTTACCTCTGTTTCTATTTCCTTAAAGTGCGGCTTATTTTCAGCAAACCATTCCCTGTTATTATTTTCTTTTAATTTCTTTAAAAAGCCAAATGCTTCCTTAGAGACTGCCGTATTTCCCATATTAATTGGTAGTATTAATTTTATGCTAAAGTTAACCATTTTGAAGAAGTCACTTTTTATTTATTGGTTAAATTTGGTCTATAACCAATAAATATATGAGTAGATCAAGTATAGTTCAGAAAATTAAGGAACATAAAAAACAGCCTAATTTGCGCTATAGTTTAAAACGGGAGGCTGAAGCGTTTACGGATTTATTGTTTCTCACGCTTTTTGATATTGAGACGCCAGTGGAATCTAACATTGACCTATTAGAAAAAAAGTTCGATCGTTTGGTGCAATTGGCTTGTTGGGACGTAGAAAAACCTTGTGCCAAAATATGGGACAGCTACTTGGAGAAATTACCCGAGGTTTTACAGAAGCTAAACCTAGACGCAACTACCATTGCAAATTGTGATCCTGCCTCATTATCCCTAGAAGAAGTTTATATGGCGTACCCTGGCTTTTATGCCATTGCTATATACAGACTTGCTCATGAATTATATAAGAAAGGTTTTCCATTGGTTCCTCGATTAATGACGGAATACGCCCATAGACAAACCGGTGTAGATATCAACCCGGGAGCAGATATTGGCAAGTCTTTCTTTATTGATCATGCCACAGGGGTAGTTATTGGAGAGACTGCAATTATTAAAGACAATGTAAAAATATACCAGGGAGTTACCTTAGGGGCTTTGTACGTAGAGAAAAAGTTGCAGAAGACGAAAAGACATCCTACCATAGAGAATAATGTTACCATCTATGCTAATGCCACTATATTAGGAGGTAATACCGTGGTTGGTGAGAATTCTGTCATAGGTGGAAATGCTTGGATTACTTCTTCAGTGCCTTCAAACTCTACTGTATTCCACAAACCGGATATAAAAATCAAAACCATGCCAAATGTCTAATACAATGATCAGTTTAATTGGAAAAACCCCTCTGGTACTTTCCAAATCTTTAAATAATAATTCCAATGTAAAACTCTATTTTAAAATGGAGGGACACAATCCTGGAGGTAGCGTTAAGGACAGGGCTGCTCATAATATGATTCAGAAGGGTCTGGAAAGAGGAGATTTTGATAAAAACACCAAACTAATAGAAGCTACGAGTGGTAATACCGGAATAGCACTCGCCATGATAGCCAGACTTTACGGTCTCCAAATAGAATTAGTAATGCCTGAGAACTCTACTAAAGAAAGAGTACAGACAATGAAAGCCTATGGAGCCAAAGTTACACTTACCTCTTCAGATATTGGGATTGAAGGTGCAAGAGATTATGCCGAAAATAAAGTGAAAGAAGAAGGCTTTTATATGATCAATCAGTTTGCGAATGAGGATAACTGGAAAGCACATTATAGCAGTACTGGTCCTGAAGTGTGGGAAGATACTAATCATGAGATAACACATTTTGTATCTTCCATGGGTACTACAGGTACTATTATGGGTACTTCGACCTATCTGAAAGAGAAAAATGAAAATATATCTATTGTCGGCGTTCAACCTACAGATAATTCAAGAATACCGGGAATACGAAAATGGCCAGAGGCATATTTACCAAAAATTTATAACAAACAAAAAGTTGATCAGATTTTTGAGGTAAGCGAATCCCAGGCTAGGGAAACAGCCCGTAGATTGGCAAAAGAAGAAGGTATTTTTGCTGGTATGAGCAGTGGGGGTGCCACTTTTGCAGCCTTACAGCTAGCTTCAACATTAAAATCAGGAACTATTGTCTCTATTATCTGTGATAGAGGAGATCGTTATCTTTCTTCTGATCTATTTGATTAATCTCAGTTATTGATCAAAACTAAGGTCATTAAGAAGTAAGCCAGAGCCCGGAGCTATTTTGGAAATTTTTAGCGCATTGCCCTGTATTAAAGATTGCTTAATATCGGTAAGTGATAATTTGCCTTCACCTACTAATAATAGGGCACCCATAATCATTCGTACCTGATAACGTCCAAAGCCTTTACTTTTTATTTTTAGGACATAGCTCGTTTCTGGAAAAAAATTAGCCTTTAGTTGACTATTAATCTCTAGAGAGCAAGTTTGAACAGTTCTTATAAAAGATTTCTTGGAAGTTTTATTGGCCGTATAATTGTGAAAGCTATGGGTTCCCTGAAAAGCCGTAGAACACTGTTTCATCTTATCAATATCTAAAGGGAACATAAAATTTGCCATAAATGGCGCACAAAATGGATGGAATTTTTTTGAAAAGGAAAAAAAGTAATGGTATTCCTTTTGTTTACTGTCCTGAATAATATTAAATTCCCTAGAAGAAGTGCTAATGTCTAATACACGAATATCTGGCGGTAAGTTTATGTTAAGCTCCTGCACAAAATCATTTAGTTCCCCAATTGGTTCGCCGTCTAATATTAGGGTAAAGGCCGCATTTAATGCGGAAACTTTGGCATCAGTTCTTCCGGCACCGAGTATTTTTAGTCTTCGTTGTGGCAGGATATATTTCAGTGTTTTTATAAGCATTCCCTCTATTGTCTTTTGGCCGGGTTGCTTTTGCCAGCCACTATAGCGAAAACCTAAAAACTGCACTCTACACAAATAAAAATGTCTGTTTCTCATAAACCGTATTTATTCTATCGGCCGTAGTCATTTCTTAATTTATTGACTGTTGGCCTTAGCGAAATATGGAAAACTCCTCCTCCGTTAAATTAACCAATATTGCTTTAGTGAGAATGAAAATTTTGTATTTTGTAAATGACAAACAAACTAAACTATTTAATCATGACTAAACAAAATACAAACAAACCACCTATGTGGTTTTGGATAGTGAACATTTTGGCTCTTTTATGGAATTTAATGGGGGTTTTAGCTTATTTAGGACAAGCCTATATGACCGAGGAATCAAAAGCTGACTTAACCGCGGAACAATTAGGTCTTATGGAAAGCACGCCTGCTTGGGTTACAGCTGTTTTTGCCATAGCAGTTTGGGGTGGATTATTGGGATGTATTGCACTCATTTTAAGGAAAAGATGGGCGAAACCGGTATTGCTTTTATCATTTGTAGCCATTGTTATTCAGATGGGGCATTCCTTTTTTATGACCAATGCTTCCGAAGTCTATGGTACGGTTCAAGGAGTAGTAGTTCCCCTATTTGTAATTCTTATTGGGGGAGCATTAGTGCAGTATTCCCGATTTTCAATTAAAAAAGCTTGGCTTAGGTAGCAGTTCTGTTTTAATAGATTATGTTTATCAGAATTAATGCTATGCAAGAGTCCAGATAATAAATTGTTGTTGCTCGTTTTAGGTGTTAATTAATATAGGTTAGAAATTAGATTTAAGATGTCTTTGTAAATATTTTGGGCATGGACTATATTAGATTTCAGCCTCAGAGGCATTTGGAGATAAACCTATCTTTCCTATTCTAATTTTTGGGGTTTTCGCAACACTATTTTACGATTACCCAACAATGTTTACGCTTCATCGAAAATATTGAAATAAAGAAATTAGCAGTCCGTTAATTTGTGCAGACGTTACCCAAAGACCCAAAAACCTACTTACTATGAATGCACTTTTATCTCTTATTAATTGGAAACGATGTATAGCCTTTACGATAGCTACTCTACTTCTTTTGGTAGTTTTTAATTTCTATGGCTTATACACAAACAAATTCTATTTTTTCAAAATTGATAATTACATTTTTCCACTTTTGGTAGGAATTCATTTTGTTTATTTATACGTTTTAAAGTTTAAAATAAGAGAAGACGAGTATACCGATCCACAAATGAGAAATCTAGAATATGCTTTATACGGCGTATTCCTTGTATATATTTTTAAGGCTATGGATACTCTGTATATATTATTAAGCTACGGAAAGTACCAGGATCATATAATGCCAGAGACTTTTATGACCTTTGGAATAACCATCATAAGCCTGCAAATCTTCTTAATACTACTTACTCTAATAGCAGTTTTACATCGGGTACGGTCTATCGGTCCTTACTCCTTTGATAATATCAATGAAAATATTGATTCATGGTCCTAATAAGTTGGAAAGGTCCCAAAAAGGCTATTTATTACCTACAAACGACTAATAAAACTACCGTATAAATCTTTGAATTGATATCCTCTTTGCACTCTTTGCTTACTAAGCTTATTATGCGCAACCAAACCCCAAAGAAGAAACTCCTTTAAGAAATAACTATCTTTTTTAGGAACGTCTTCCTGATATTTTTTTACCAATTCATTTAGCTCCGGAATATTATCAAGAATATTCTCATATTCCTTATCTGCTAAGGCATCCATTAATTCTAAACCTTCACTTTCAAAGAACCAATGTATAATATCGTCGTAAGGTGAAGGAGTATCTTTATTCTCTAATTTCTGTATTTTAGGAAAGTAGTTCGGGAACAAAGATTTTATGGCATCTTCAATTAGGTTTAAGGCTACTTTGTCTGCTCCTTCTTGCTCCCCTTCATAGACCAATTCAATTTTACCGGTAATGGAAGGAATTACACCCATAAAATCGGATAGTCTTACTTTGGTTTTATTGTCTCCGGTAATAAGACTTCTCCGTTCTGCGGTACTCAATAAATTTTCGAAACCAGTTATACTTGTTCTGGCACTTACGCCACTCTTAGCATCTACAAATTCGCTGGTTCTTGCTTCAAAACTAATCTGTTCTAAAAGATCTTTAGCCAGTTCCGGGACATAGATACTATTAGACTGTCTCTCGTCTAACTTTGCTTCCTGAGCAGTAATTCTTTTGGCAATAGATACTTCTTCGGGATAATGGGTTAATATTTGAGAACCAATCCTATCTTTTAAAGGTGTAACTATACTACCCCTATTGGTATAGTCTTCCGGGTTTGCTGTAAAAACAAACTGAATATCCAAAGGCAGTCTTAGTTTAAAACCTCGTATTTGTATATCTCCTTCCTGTAAAATATTAAACAGAGAAACCTGAATCCTCGACTGAAGGTCTGGGAGTTCATTTATTACAAAAATACACCTGTTCGCCCTAGGAATCATTCCAAAATGAATAACTCTATCGTCTGCATAAGAAAGTTTAAGATTTGCAGCCTTTATAGGGTCTACATCTCCAATTAAATCCGCTACGGTAACGTCTGGAGTGGCAAGTTTTTCAAAAAATCGATCCTCTCTATGTATCCAGGAAATAGGAGTTTTATCCCCATGTTCTTTTATTGTTTCAAGACTAAATCGAGAGATTGGTTTTAAAGGATCATCATTTATCTCGGAACCTTCAACTACTGGAATCCATTCGTCTAAAAGATGAACCATCATTCTGGCTAAACGGGTCTTTGCCTGGCCTCGAAGCCCTAATAAATTAATATTATGCCTAGACAGGATAGCTCTTTCCAGTTCAGGAATAACAGAATCTTCGTATCCCCAAATACCCTTGAACGTATTCTCCCCTTTTTTAATCTTTGCTATCAGATTGTCTCTAAGCTCTTCCTTTATACCTTTGGAAGCATAGCCAGCGGCTTTTAAATCTCCCAAATTCTTTATTTTTTTATAGTCCATATATTCTTTTTCTTTTGACTAATTGTATAGTCAAGGCAAATTTATTTTAGTTTTCTTTTTCTGTTTTTCTCATAATCTTCAAAAATCATCTCTCCCAAGCCGTCCAAACCAGTATAAAAGGCCTTTCCCTTGTTCGCTTCGGTAAAATACCTTATAAATTGTCTTAAATAGGGATCTTGGGCAATCATAAAAGTGGTAATGGGAATATGAAGTTTTCTAGCTTGTCTGGCGGTATTGTAACACTTTTCCACAATAAAATCGTCCAAGCCAACACTATTTTTATAATAACTACCATCCGGCATTCGCAGACAACTGGGTTTGCCATCGGTAATCATAAAAATCTGTTTATTGGTGTTTCTTTTTCTTCTGAGAATATCCATGGCTAATTGTAAGCCCGCTACGGTATTCGTATGATATGGTCCTACCTTTAGATAAGGCAAGTCTTTTATTGGGATTGGCCAAGCATCGTTGCCAAATACTAGTATGTCCAGGGTATCCTTCGGATATCTTGTTGTTATAAGCTCTGACAAAGCCATAGCTACTTTCTTAGCTGGTGTAATTCTATCCTCCCCATAAAGAATCATAGAATGACTAATATCTATCATAAGAACAGTACTCATCTGTGCCTTATAATGCGTATCCTCTACTACTAAATCATCTTCCGAGAGGAAGAAACTGTCCATCCCATGATTTATTTGTGCATTTTTAAGACTCTCGGTCATAGAAATATTCTCTAAAGAATCCCCATAGCGATATTCCCGAAAATCTCCTGTATGTTCATCTCCTCGGCCGGCTTTTCCCGTATGATGATTACCACTGCCACTTCTCTTTAATTTTCCAAATATTTGATCTAAAGCATGCTGCCTAATTATTCGTTCCATTTTTGCGGTAATAGAGAGATTGGCCTCTCCTGGTCCTTCCCCTTCATTGCCGGGCTCTATTTCTTCTCTTAAGTATCCTTTGTCCTTCAGGTCTTCTATAAAATCATCGATAGTATAGTCCTCATCAGTAAGCCCATATTCTTCATCTAATTCTCTTAACCAGTCTAGGGCTTCGTCTACATCTCCTGAAGTATGTGTAATCAATTCTTGAAATATTTCAAAAAGCTTTTCGAAAGGAGTGAGATTTGGTGCATTATAAGTACGGAATACAAATCCTTTTCCTGTTTTCATAGTCATTTATTAAAAATACTACATTTAGGAAAATTGTTTACTTATTTAAAGAAAACTTAACTATTTTGAGCTATTGCTCCTTATGACGTTTTCTTAAAACTTCCTCTATGTCCTTTAAAGTGTAGCCCTTTGCCTGTAGCAAGATTAAATAATGAAACAGCAAATCAGAACTCTCTTCTAAAAATAAGCGGTTGTTATTATCCATGGCCTCAATAACTGTTTCCACAGCTTCCTCCCCAACTTTCTGTGCAATTTTGTTGATACCCGACCTAAAAAGGGAATTTACATAACTCTTACTCTCAGCGTTATCATTTTTTCGCTCAGAGATTACTTCTTCCAATTTTGAAATAAAACCATAAGAGGCTTCATTTATTTCGTTCCAACAGGTGTCGCTGCCTAGGTGACAGGTAGGACCTACTGGATTTACACGGACTAAAAGCGTATCCTTATCGCAGTCTAGTTTTATACTGACTAACTTTAAATAATTACCACTATCCTCCCCTTTTGTCCATAGTCTCTTTTTACTTCGACTAAAAAAAGTAACCTTTCCTAATAAAGTAGTCTGTTCTAATGCCTTTTCATTCATATATCCAAGCATCAAAACCTTAGAGGTACTATCATCCTGAATTATGGCAGGTACTAAGCCATCAGTACTTTTATCAAAAGCTATATCCATCATATGTCTTACTTTATACTATAATTACAATCTTACAGGGATACCATTTTGTCTAAGAATCCCTTTTAATTCAACAAAGCGAATTTCCTTAAAATGAAAAACACTTGCTGCCAAAGCGGCGTCTGCTTTCCCTTTTATAAATGCATCTACAAAATGACTTGTATTTCCTGCTCCGCCTGAAGCTATAATAGGAATATTTCTTTCTGTTGAAAGTCTATTCAAGGCTTTATTTGCAAAGCCATTTTTAGTACCATCATGATCCATAGAGGTAAATAAAATCTCACCCGCCCCCCTTTCTTCAACTTCTTTTGCCCAGGAAAAAAGTTCAAATTCCGTAGGTACTTTGCCCCCTACCAGATGCACTTTCCAAACATCTCTAATTTTCTTTGCATCAATGGCTACGACAATACATTGAGAACCAAATTTGGCAACCAAGTTGTCTATTAAATCTGGATTCTTAACTGCGGATGAATTTATGGACACTTTGTCTGCCCCATTCTGTAATAATACGTCAACATCGTTTACAGAAGAAATTCCTCCACCTACTGTAAAAGGAATATTAACTTTTGCGGCAACGTCTCTTACCAGTTTTACTAGTGTTTTACGCTTTTCTTCGGTGGCAGATATATCCAAAAAAACTAATTCATCCGCGCCTTCTCTTGCATAAATTTCCGCCAATTCTACCGGATCTCCCGCATCTCGTAGTGCTACAAAGTTGACTCCTTTAACCGTTCGTCCGTCTTTAATATCTAAACAGGGTATAATTCTTTTTGTAAGCATTTTCAGATTTCGTTAGTTTTATTTAAATCTAGTCCATTATAAAATCCCAAATCCTTGTTTTTAATCATTTTGGTCCAAATAGCAATCTGGCCTGTATGATAAGAATAATGTTCTACAGCGTGCATTACTAGCCCGATGCCCGAGAATTCAAAACCCTGTACTTTTCTATATTTTAGAAACTCTTTTTTACCAGTAGCTCTCAAGACTTTTTTGGAATCGCTAACCGTTCTTTCTAATTGAGTTATCAACAAATTTAATTCAGGACCATTATCGGTATTAAATTCTTTCTTACGATTTCGATTATCTGGTTTCTCTCCCAGAGAGGAAATAATATACTGGGACATATTGCCACAAATGTGTAAAACTAAATTACCGACACTATTAGAAACCTCATTGGGTTTAATCCATATCTCTTCCTTGTCCCATAGTTGAAGGCATTTTTTAATCATACGGGTGCTCTCATCTAATCGGAAACAAGCATTTTCAATTATTTCTTTTTCCCAAATTCCCTCTTTTATCTTCATTGATTTATAATATAGCTTTCCAATTGTTTAAGCGAAATTCGCTCCTCATATATGGCCTTACCAATTATGGCTCCTTCACAACCAATGGTATTAAGCGCTCTTAAGTCATCCATGGAACTTATTCCACCGCTTGCAATTAGATTAATACCAAATTCTTCCTTGTCTTCCACCCCACTCGCCGTTACTGAGGTTTTATGAACCATTGTACTTGCTAATAGCTCTCGATATAAGGGAGTAGAAGGCCCTTGAAGCATCCCATCCTTTTGAATATCGGTGCATATTACATATTTAACCCCTTTTTTCTGATAGTCCTTAACAAATGGAATTAGCTTTAATTCTGTTTCTTCCACCCATCCGGCAATGGCTATTTTATCATGGTGTACGTCGGCCCCTAGGATTATCTTGTCTCCCCCATAGGTGATAAGCCAATTGTTAAATGTTTCCGGGTCTTTCACTGCAATACTACCCCCGGTAATCTGCCTCGCTCCGGAATTAAAGGCTATCTTCAAATCCTCATCCGATTTTAATCCACCGCCAAAATCAATCAGAAGATCTGTTTTAGTAGCAATTTCTTCTAATACTTTATAATTAACAATATGACTTGCTTTTGCACCATCTAAATCTACTAAGTGCAGCTGCTTAATTCCATGGTTTTGAAATGCCTTGGCTACTTCTAAGGGACTTTCATTGTATATCTTTTTGGTAGTGTAATCGCCTTGTGAGAGTCGAACACACTTCCCTTCAATAATATCAATTGCAGGTATTAGTCTCATTTTAAATTTCTTTTAAGCATCCAAGTATCGGGATGCAAAATTTTTTCAAATCCATATTTCGCATAAAAGTTGTGGGCATCTTTTGTACGCAATCCTAAACCGTTTACATTTTCCAATTCTGGAATTTTCAGGATGCTACTCAGGAGGTATTCCCCAACACCTTTTTTCTGTTCCGATTCAACAACAAAAAAATCCATTACCCAACCAAACACAACCCTATCCGTGACAATTCTCGCAAACGCAATTTGTTCGAATTCTCTAAAAACTCCAAAACAAATAGAGTTTTCCATAGATTTTATAACGTCGGCTTTTGTACGTCCTATGGCCCAATAAGCTTTTTCAGAGAGAAATTGATGGATTAGATCTAAATCCATTTCATCCTTATTTCTACTAATTCGAATATGCATCATAAGGATTCATCTCTATAAAATTTTTTAAAATTTGTTCCCCAGTGGTACTACTTTTTTCTGGATGAAACTGCACTCCAAAAAAATTATTCTTACGTAGAGCGCTACTATAAGGTAATTCATAACTTGAAGTCGCGATAGTATAGTCGCTAATTGGGGCGTAATAGCTATGTACTAAATAAATATAGTCTAGTTCATTAATATTATGAAACAAACCAGATTTTAGATCTGTGATTTGATTCCATCCAATCTGTGGTACTTTAACTTTGTTGGTAAAACGAACTACCTCAGTATCAAATATGCCCAATCCTTTGGTGCTGCCTTCTTCGGAAGAGTTACACATCAACTGCATACCAAGGCATATCCCCAGCACAGGCTGTTTAAGTGTTGGTACTAAAGTATCTAATTTACTGGCCTTCAATTTCCGCATAGCACTGCTTGCCTCGCCAACACCAGGAAAAATAACCCTATCTGAGGAAGATATTTCTTCCCAATCTTTAGTCAACTTAGGTGTAATTCCTAGTCTTTCAAAAGCAAACTTAATGCTTTGAATATTCCCTGCTCCATAGTCTATTATTACTGTTGTCATATGTATAACCTATGTTATTCGCTTAATACGTATTGTATTATAACACTCCTTTTGTAGAAGGAAGAAACATTTTATTAGGATCTCTTTTTACTGCCATTTTGATTGCCTTGGCAAAAGCTTTAAAAATAGCCTCTATTTTATGATGTTCATTGGTACCCTCGGCTTTAATATTTAGATTGGCTTTGGCGCCATCTGAAAACGACTTAAAGAAATGAAAAAACATTTCTGTAGGCATTTGTCCTATCATTTCTCTCTTAAATTCAGCCTGCCAAACCAGCCAATTACGTCCTCCAAAGTCTAGTGCTACTTGGGCCAGACAATCATCCATAGGTAGACAAAAGCCATATCTTTCCACTCCTAGTTTATCCCCTATGGCTGTATGAAATGCCTCTCCTAAGGCAATAGCTGTGTCTTCTATAGTGTGATGTTCATCTACTTCTAGGTCTCCCTCAACGTTTACTTTTAAATCAATTAGTCCATGCTTTGAAATCTGTTCTAACATATGATCAAAAAATGCGATACCTGTAGAAATCTCTGCTTTACCTGTACCATCTAAATCAATCTCAATTTCGATTGCCGTTTCTTTTGTTATTCTGGAAATTGTTGCCTGTCTATCGTTTAATTTTAGAAATTCATAGATAGAAATCCAACTGTTGGTTTCTAATGCAATGGCATTCTGTAAAACATCATTTGGGGTTACTACTTCCTCCCCTCCTAGATCTTCTGTATTATTAATATAAATACCCTTGGCTCCTAAGTTAATTGCCAGCTCAATATCGGTTAATCGATCCCCGATAACAAACGAATTTTCCAAGTCGTAATCCTCAGTGAAGTACTTTTTCAATAATCCGGTTCCTGGTTTACGCGTATCTGCGTTTTCATGGGCAAAAGTCTTATCTATAAACACCTCTGAGAAGATTATGCCTTCATTCTTGAAACATTCAATTACAAAATCATGAACTGGCCAAAAGGTATTTTCTGGAAAAGAGGCTGTGCCTAACCCGTCTTGGTTTGTAATCATTACAATTTCAAAATTGAGTTCTTCAACTATTTTAAGCAATTGACTAAATACACGAGGATAAAAACTTACTTTGTCGAAGCTGTCTATTTGTTCATCCTCCGGTTCCAGTATTAAAGTACCATCCCGATCTATAAAGAGTACTTTGGTTTTGTTTATTTTTTTTTGTTGTTTCATAATTCTTGTAAAGCCCTAATAAGGGTATTATTTTCATTAAAAAGACCTATGCTAAATCGCAGACAGTTTTCACAAAGAGGTTGTGAAGATCTATTGCGAATAACAATCCCTTTACCTATTAGCTGTTTATACCGTAGATTGGCATCATCTACTTTTACTAAAATAAAGTTTGCTTCCGAAGGATAAATGTGTTCTATAAAGCCAATTTCCTTAAGCTCCTTTACCATTCTGTCCTTTTCAATATTTATCTCTGCAATTCTGGCTAAAGTAATTTCCTCGTTTAGTATTTCCTGTAAAGCTCTTGCCTGCGTCAGTTCATTAATATTGTATGGTGGTTTAATTCGGTTTAATATTTGAATGACTTCCTCAGAAGCGATGCAAACTCCCAACCGTAAACCGGCCAGTCCAATGGCTTTAGAAAAAGTTCTGGTAACAATTAAATTCGGGTATTTTTCCAATCGATTTATCAGGCTTTCTTGCTTAGCAAAATCTATATACGCCTCATCTACTACTACCAAGCCTTTAAACCCTTCTAATAAACAGATTATGCTATCATAACTAAAACTATTGGCAGTTGGATTATTAGGGGAACACAGCAGTATTAACTTCGTATTATCATTTACCTGTTTCATGATACCCTCCACATCTAATTGAAATTCATCGGTGAGGTAAACTTCCCTATTTTCTATTGCATTGATTCCTGCCAAAACCTTATACATCCCATACGTTGGTGGCATGGTAATAATATTATCCATCTGGGGTTCACAAAAAGCACGATAGATTAAATCTAAAACTTCATCACTGCCATTTCCTAATAAAATGGACGTCTCTGGGACGCTATATTTCTTACTTAGTTCACCTTTTAGAGTTCTTTGCTGAGGATCAGGATATCTATTAACACCATTGGGGTATGGACTCTCATTAGCATCTAAAAATATCATAAATTCCCCATTAGACGTGAATTCATCTCTGGCAGATGAATACGGCACTAGGTCTTTTATACTTTCCCTTACCAATTTATTTAAACTAAACCCCATTTCTTTAATACCAGTTGTTTACTTATCATTAAATCCCTTCTCTATTTCCTTGAGCCTTAATGTTACGGCATTTTTATGAGCGTGCAAGCCCTCCGCTTTGGCCATAAGTTCTATGGAAGTTCCTAGGTTTTTTAAACCATGAGAACTAATCTTTTGAAAAGTCATACTCTTCATAAAACTATCTAGATTAACTCCACTGTACTGTTTGGCATAACCATTAGTTGGCAGTGTATGATTTGTTCCTGAAGCATAGTCGCCTGCACTTTCTGGCGTGAAATTACCAATAAATACGGAGCCCGCATTTTGGATATTGTCTATAAAATATTCTTCTTCTTTTGAACATACTATAAAATGTTCAGGACCATATTCGTTTATAAGTTCTATTGCTGTATGGTTATCTTCTACAAAGATTAATTTACCGTTTTGCATAGCTTTTTCAGCAATATTCTTTCTGGGCAGATTTGTTAGCTGTAATTCAATCTCTTCACTTACTTCTTTAATTAGTTTTTGAGAAGTACTTACCAATATAACCTGACTATCCGTTCCGTGCTCTGCCTGGCTTAATAGATCGGATGCAATAAAGGATGGAATCCCGGTCTCATCCGAAAATACTAATAGTTCACTTGGGCCTGCCGGCATATCAATGGCTACACCGAATTTGGTAGCCAGTTGTTTCGCAACGGTAACATACTGATTACCCGGTCCAAATAGTTTATAAACCCTTGGAATAGTCTCTGTTCCAAAAGTTAATGCCGCAATAGCCTGAATACCGCCAACCTTATAAACTTTCTGTATCCCACACAAATTGGCTGTATAAAGAATTACCGGATCTATCTCTCCTTTATTATTTGGAGGTGTACATAAGATAATCTCCGGACAAGCCGCAATACTTGCAGGTACTGCCAACATTAATATAGTAGAAAAAAGAGGCGCCGTTCCCCCGGGAATATATAAGCCAACTTTTTGAATTGGTCTTTTTTCCTGCCAGCATAAAACTCCCGAAGTAGTCTCTACTTCTACTCGATTACTAATCTGCGCTTTGTGAAACTTTTCAATATTGCTTTTGGCTATCTGTATCGCTTCTTTTAATTCCAGTGGAACACTATCTGCAGACTTATCCAATGCCGACTTTTGTACCCTGCTATCTGGTAGATTTACCTTGTCGAACTTCTTAGTATATTCCTTTACAGCTTCATCCCCACCCTTTTTAATTTCTTCAAAAACTGATAAGACGGTATTCTCTATAGCGGCCAGGGAAGCTGTTGGTCTTTTCAAAAGTTTGTCCCAATTACTTTTTAGAGGGTTTATATATGTGTTCATAATACCATTTTTTCAATCGGACAAACAAGAATTCCTTCTGCTCCAGCTACTTTTAGCTCTTTAATCACTTCCCAGAATTTGTCCTTTTTAATTACTGTATGTACCGAGCTCCATCCTTTTTCGGCTAAAGGGAGTACTGTTGGACTGCGCATTCCTGGCAAAATTTTAATAACATTTTCTAAGCTATTATCTGGTACATTCATCAATACGTACTTCGCCTTACGTCCTCTAAGTACAGCTTGAATTCGAAATTTTAATTCTTCCAGAATCTCGTTGGCCTCTTTGTTAAGTTTTGGCGAAACGGCCAGAACAGCCTCACTATTGTGCATCACTTCTACCTCTTTAAGATTATTTTTAAAAAGTGTACTGCCACTTGAAACTATGTCACAAATGGCGTCTGCAAGTCCAATATTTGGCGCTATTTCTACCGAGCCATTAATAATATGAAGATCGGCATTTATGCCCTTTTTTTGTAAGTACTGCTTTAGCGTGTTGGGATATGAAGTCGCAATTCGCTTTCCCTCTAAATCGCTAATATTATTATATTTAAAAGACTTAGGTACTGCCAAAGAAACTCTGCATCCGGAAAATCCAAGCTTTTCTGTTATTGTAATATTGCTGCCCTTTTCTAATAACACATTTTCCCCGATAATTGCAATATCTACTACCCCATCCAAGAGGTATTGTGGAATATCTCCATTTCGCAGGTAGAAAACTTCCATCGGAAAGTTTTTTGCGGAGGCTTTTAATTGATCCTTTCCGTTGTCGATAGAAATACCGCACTCTTTTAGAATCTTTATAGAATCTTCGTTTAGTCGACCCGACTTTTGGATCGCAATTCTTAAATTATTCATAGTAATTTTAATTTATTATATATCGATGTCTTTAAAAGCAAAACCCGCTTGATTTCTCAAACGGGTCCGATATATTTTGGAATACAACAATACATTTCTACCTCGCCTGAGTGCCAGTGTATAAATGATGATGTATCGACTTGTTTTTCATTTGATGTAAAATTAGAATTTATTTTTATTCCACAAAATGAATTTTCATTAATTATTTCCTAAGATTAAAGGAAGTCCATCCCCACCGGAACCAATGACTACTACTTTTGCATTTGGAGATTCCGCCATTTTTAAGGTCGCATCAATCCCTTTGTCTTTAAGAATTTTATCGGTTAAAGAAGCACTCAAAATACGGTTGGCATCGGCCTTACCCTGTGCTTCTATTCTAACTTTTTCTGCTTCTTTAGAAGCCGTGACGAGTCTAAATTCGTATTCTAAAGATTCCTGTTCCTGTTTTAATTTTCGTTCTATTGCCTCTTTGATGGTTGGTGGCAAGGTTACATCACGAATAAGAATTTCGTTTAATTGAATATACTGATCTTGAACAATGTTTTTAGTTTCTTCAAATATTTCTACCTGTATTGCATCTCGTTTACTGGAATAAAGTTGTTCAGGGGTATATCTACCAACAACACTCCTAGCTGCTGAACGAATGGCAGGAAGTAGAATTCTCTCCTTGTACATTTCACTTTTTTCTTGGTGCAATTTTCCTAGATCTTCATAAAAAGGCTGAAACCAGGCAGAGGCATCTAGCTGAATGTCTAGTCCATTACTTGATAGCACTTTCATCTTTTCGAACACTTCTTGTTGCCTTACCTCATAAATAAATACCTTATTCCAAGGGGCCACAATATGAAAACCTTCTCCGAGTGGCGCCTCATCCGTTACCACTCCTCCACCAAATGTTTTATATAAAACTCCGGCCTCACCGGAACCGATGGTAACCGCCGATTTTGAAATTAGAATAATTACTAAAACAATAATAAATACTACAGGCAATGCAATTTTGGGTAACTTATCCATATATTTTTTTTTAGATTAATCCGAAATACTTTCTTAAAAACCATTCCGCGGCCATGGCTATAACGATTGTGGCAAGAAGGACTTTAAAGTCGATCAAAGATACGACATTTTGATTGCTTTTCTGTAGGGGAACATAACGATTATCCTGTGAGAGGGTGGCTACCATTTCTGAGAGCTGATCCGGGTAAAACAAAGCTCCCTGACTGTTCTTAGCTGCTCTATCTAATTTGCTATAATTACTAGAAAGAGAGAGGTTTTCGAGATCGTATTCAAGGATGGTAAAAGTCCCTTTCTCAGAAATATCCTGGTTTTCCACCGACACTTCAAAACTATAATTTCCTGGTAATAAACTGCTTAAATCTACTTCATAGTAGCCGTTTTTTAAAAGAAGGGTTAGTTCTCTTCTTTCGTTATTCGGTGTATCTCCTATAAGTTTTAACGAAAGGGTCGCAGCTGGCTCAAAATTATATACTTCATCAAAATATCGCGCCTTTATAAAGGCATTATTGCTTCCGTAGAATATATTTTGATAGTCTAGAGTTAACCTACTCTTAGGATCACTATCTGCCAGGTAAAAAATAGTCTTAGCCCATAGGTCGTCAAATCTTTCAAAGGACTTTTCTTGCCTGTATATTTCCATACGCCATTTCCAAATATCCTCACCAAATAGGACGGCCTCCCTACTATTGGCCGATTCCAGAATGGAAAACAGTGGGTCTTCTAAGGGCACACCCTTAATCTTCTGTTCCAATATATTTTCATGCGCCGTAGTGATTAATAGTTCTCCCAAAACAGTTTTTAAAGGAGGAAGATTATTTATTTCAAATTCTTTAATATCGAATTTGGTAAATCCTTCATTAAAAAGCGGATAAACATCCTCATTCTGTTCAAAACTATTCATTTGAAAACTATTCTGAACCTCGTTTAGAAAGTTCCAATCGGTCTTAGTACCAACAATAGTAAAATAGCTAAGATCCTTATTTTGTATAAAATCATAAATATTTTGTAAGCTCCTGTCTGGTTGGTAGAGTATAAATAAATCAAAGGCATCTAAGGATGTTGCCTCTATATTAGGTTTTAGAATAGATACTTGTCTTTGTTCGTTAGTTTCAATAGATTTTTTAAGAACCCCAAGATCGGGATGCATCATGTTGGTAACTAAGGCAATATTTGTTTTCTCATCAATAACTTCAATAGCTATTTCTCTTTCATTATTGGCCAGATTTTTTTCATTCACCAGGGGCCTTAGTGATATCTTAAGATTTCTTATACCAACCTCAGAGGCCTCCATTAAGATTTCTTTAGTTAAGGCCCTTTTATTGCTATTTAAAACAATAGACTCTCTAAACATCAACTTTCCATTTTCTCTGATACTTAGTTCTGAAGAGACATCACTATCTCCATTATAGGAAATTAGAATTTCTAAAGGGAACTGATTTTTTAAGAAGGCATACTTATTAGAATTAATTTGATCAATGCTTAAATCATCAAATTTAGTAGTGTCTCCTATTACTATGGGAAAAATGGACTTGGCTTGCCTTTGTGCATAAAACTCATAATCTTCTCCAAGATTTTGATTGCCATCCGTTAATAGTAAATATGCTGAGTTGGTATCTTTGTAAATATTATTGGCAGAGGACAGGGCCTTACCAATATTTGTGTAATTCTCCGTAAAACCAAGACTGTCTAAGGAATATAGACTATTCCCAAAAGAATACATAACTGTATTAAACCTCTCATCAAGTAAATCATTTTGATCTATAAATGCCAAAATACTTTCAACTTCCTCCGTGGCATTAGCTGTTTTTATCGAAGAAGAATTATCAACAAGGACAACTAAATTAGGTTTTTCTGTTACAAAAGTATTTTTTGTAATCTTTGGATTGATTAAGAGAAAGAGTAATAAGAACAGGACTACAAACCTTAATAAACCAAGGGTATATTGAAGCTTTTTATTTTGTATTGCCTTATAGAAATATTGGAAATAGACAACGGCAAAGGCGAATATTGCCGCTAAAATAATAAGCAGTACGGTTTGTAATTGCATAATCCTTTTAGCTAATTTGCCTGTTTCTTATCAATGTTTAAAATAATTTTAAGTTAGCATACCCCCATCAACGTTTAAAACTTGTCCGGTTATATAAGCCGACATATCTGAGGCAAGAAATAGACATGCATTGGCAACATCTTCTGGCAGACCTCCACGTTTTAATGGTATAGCGTTTCGCCATCCTTGTACGGTTTTCTCATCTAGTTTATCTGTCATTTCAGTTTCAATAAAGCCCGGAGCAACGGCATTACAGCGAATATTACGAGACCCTAGTTCTAAGGCTACAGATTTGGTAAAACCTATCATTCCAGCCTTGGAAGCAGCGTAATTGGTCTGCCCTGCATTACCTTTAACCCCTACAACACTACTCATGTTTATTATAGAGCCCTTGCGTTGTTTTAACATAGTACGTTGAACTGCCTTAGTCATATTAAAAACAGATTTCAAATTAATCTCAATAACCGAATCAAAATCTTCCTCTCCCATTCGCATCAAAAGATTGTCTTTAGTTATACCTGCATTATTAATTAGTATATCTATTCCTCCAAAATCCTCCAAAACCTGCTTTACCAATTCTTCGGCTGCGCCAAAACTTGCAGCGTTGCTTTTATAAGCTTTTGCCTTTATCCCTTTTTCGGTAAGTGCTTTTTCTAATTCTAAAGCAGGTGCTTCACTAGAACTAAAGGTAAAGGCTACATTAGCACCATGATTGGCAAAAATTTCTGCTATTCCTTTTCCTATACCTCTACTGGCACCGGTTATTATTACATTTTTCCCTTCTAGAATTTTCATAATTCCCTAATTTTTAATGGATATTATTCAAAGATAAGTTTTGTTTGAAATTAACCTAAAAAAAATCCCGAATAGCTCGGGATTAAAAACACAAGGTTTGTTATTTAAATTTATAGGGGATTTAACCCATTACTTCCTTCACTTTGCTTCCTATTTCTGCAGGAGAATCTACGACATGTATTCCGGATTCTCTCATAATTCGTTTTTTTGCTTGTGCCGTATCATCGGCACCACCAACTATAGCTCCTGCATGACCCATGGTTCTTCCCGCCGGTGCCGTTTCTCCGGCGATAAAGCCAATGATAGGTTTTGAACTTCCACTTTCCTTGTACCATTTAGCCGCATCAGGTTCTAACTGACCTCCAATTTCGCCTATCATAACCACGCAGTCTGTTTCTTTGTCTTCGATTAACATTTGAATGGCTTGTTTCGTGGTGGTCCCAATAATTGGATCTCCTCCGATTCCAATGGCAGTTGTAATTCCAAGTCCCTGACGCACTACCTGATCGGCTGCTTCATAGGTTAGTGTTCCCGATTTGGAAACGATTCCAATATTACCTTTCTTAAAAACAAAACCAGGCATTATACCAACTTTTGCTTCTCCTGGAGTAATAACACCAGGACAGTTAGGCCCAATTAAGGTACAATTTCTTTCTTTTATATAGTTGTTTGCTTTCACCATATCCGCTACAGGAATACCCTCTGTAATAGTAATGATAACCTTAATACCAGCTTCGGCAGCTTCCATAATAGCGTCTGCAGCAAATGCCGGCGGTACAAAAATTATGGTTGTATCGGCACCTACCTGCAAAACGGCATCGATTACAGTATTAAACACGGGCTTCCCAAGATGCTCTTGACCACCTTTACCGGGTGTAACACCTCCTACTATATTAGTACCATATTCGATCATTTGCTCCGAGTGGAAGGTACCTTCACTTCCAGTGAAGCCTTGAACAATAACCTTGGAATCTTTATTTACTAGAACGCTCATTCTTTATTTGTTTTAAGTGCACAAAAATATAGGATTGAAAAGAATAATTAAAGTAGTTTTTATGTTATTCTCGTTTTAATTGTTTTATTAAGGTAGGAATATAGCGCATACTAGCCATTTCTTTAAACTTATCCCTTGCTTCACCGGCTGGACTACCCAAATAGGTTTTACCTCCTTTTAAAGATTTCCCTATACCGGCCTGAGCATATATTACAGCTCCTTTTCCAATGGTAATACCACTAATAATTCCCACTTGCCCCCAAATCGTTACTTCATCTTCTATCACAACACAGCCAGCTATTCCGGTT
This sequence comes from Eudoraea chungangensis, assembly GCF_029360665.1. Taxonomy (GTDB): domain Bacteria; phylum Bacteroidota; class Bacteroidia; order Flavobacteriales; family Flavobacteriaceae; genus Eudoraea; species Eudoraea chungangensis. The sequence goes on along the minus strand of NZ_JARDUB010000006.1, from coordinate 239,064 downwards.
TGTGATGCAATAAGACATTTTTTACCAATTATTGTGTCGTGGCCAACTTGTATTTGGTTATCTAATTTACTCCCTTCTCCAATAGTAGTATCGCCAGTAACTCCCCTATCAATAGTACAAGCTGCCCCAATATCTACATGGTCCTTAATTACAACTCTTCCTCCAGAAATGAGCTTGTCATAACCAATTGGCCTATTTTTATAATAAAACGCATCACCTCCCAGAACAGATCCTGAGTGAATGGTAACAAAGTCTCCAATTATACAGTTATCATAAATGGTAACGTTGGGATGAATTATACAATGCTCACCAATCTTCACATTATTACCAATAAAGACATTTGGTTGTATAATTGTGGATGCGCCAATAACGGCGGTGTCAGCTATAGATTTTGAAGCTTCCTTAAAAGGGTTAAAATGCTGAGTCAATACGTTAAAATCTCGAAAGGGATCTTCCGAAATAAGTAAAGCCTTTCCTTCAGGGCAAGGCACATCTTTGTTTATTAAAACTACAGATGCCTTTGATTCCAATGCTTTGTCGTAGTATTTAGGGTGATCTACAAATACTATATCCCCTTTTTCAACTACATGAATCTCATTCATACCTAGGACTTGAAAATCACTATCTCCAACATAGGAAGCCTTAATAATTTGTGATATTTCGAGAAGCGTATGTGGTGTTGAAAATTTCATTTGTGATAAAGACTGACGTATTTACAAGGATATTTTATAACGGGCGCAAAAGTTTTATTCCTTAGCTCTTTCCATATATACACCTTTTTCAGTGTCTACCTTAATTCTGTCCCCCTCATTGATAAATAATGGAACGTTAACTTTTGCCCCGGTTTCAACCACTGCGGGCTTCGTTGCATTTGTTGCTGTGTTGCCTTTAACTCCAGGCTCTGTGTGCGTAACTTCTAATATTACACTAGCGGGCATATCTACTGAAAGCGGCATACTGTCTTCCGTATTAAAGACTATAGTTACTACTTCCCCCTCTTTTAACAAACCAGGAGTATCCAATGCACTTTCCTGCAATGAAATTTGGTTATAGTCGTCTGTATTCATAAAATGATAGGTCTCTCCGTCTGCATATAGAAATTGATAAGATCTAGTTTCTATTCTTACATCTTCAATTTTATGTCCGGCTGAAAAAGTGTTATCCAGTACTTTTCCATTGGTCAAGCTTTTGAGTTTTGTCCTAACGAATGCAGGGCCTTTCCCTGGTTTCACATGCAAAAACTCTACAATTTTATAAATATCGTTGTTGTATTTAATACATAAACCTTTTCTAATATCCGAAGTACTTGCCATAAATTGATTTAATTGGTGCTAAAATATCCTTTCATTATTCCTCTTTGGGAATCGCGTATAAATTGTAAAATCTCGTCACGCTCTGGGGTTGCCTCCATCTCCGCTTCTATAATTTGAACGGCCTGCGTATTGTTATAATTTCTTTGATATAGTATTCTATAAATATTTTGAATCTCCCTAATCTTTTCTGAATTAAATCCTCGTCTTCTCAGACCAACCGAATTAATACCTACATAAGACATAGGCTCCCTTGCCCCTTTTACATAAGGCGGAACGTCTTTTCTAACCAAGGAGCCACCCGTTACAAAGGCATGGTTACCGATGGAAACAAACTGGTGTACCGCTACTAAGCCAGCCAATATTACATTATCGCCAATAGTGACATGACCCGCTAAAGTAGAATTATTAGAAAAGATACAGTTGTTACCAACTAAGCAATCATGTGCTATATGGCAATAAGCCATAATTAGACAATTCTTGCCAATTACGGTTTTCATTCGGTCTGAAGTACCTTTATGAATAGTAGCACATTCTCTAATTGTGGTATTGTTACCTATAACTACTGTAGTCTCTTCTCCGTTGTACTTTAAGTCTTGTGGAGGGGCAGAAATTACAGCTCCTGGGAAAATATTACAATTTTTACCTATTCGGGCTCCTTCCATTATAGTTACGTTAGAGCCTATCCAAGTACCATCTCCAATGCGAACATTATTGTGTATAGTTGTAAAAGGTTCGATTACAACATTTTTGGCTATTTTGGCGCCAGGGTGTACATAAGCCAAGGGTTGATTCATATTATTCCTCTTGTTTTGTTTTTACAATCTGAGCCATTAATTCTGCTTCAGATACTAATTTACCATTAGCGTAGGCATAAGCCTGCATATGGCATATTCCCCTTCTAATGGGAGAAATTAAATCACATTTAAAGATTAAGGTATCTCCTGGAACAACTTGCTGCTTAAACTTTACCTTATCTATTTTCATAAAAAACGTAAGATAATTTTCTGGATCTGGTACGGTATTCAGTACAAGGATACCTCCCGTTTGCGCCATGGCTTCCACTTGCAAGACACCAGGCATTACTGGTGCTCCAGGAAAATGCCCTACGAAAAAAGGCTCGTTCATTGTTACGTTCTTAACGCCAACCACATGCTTATCAGAGAGTTCCATAATCTTGTCTACCAATAAAAATGGCGGCCTATGAGGTAACATGCCCATAATTTGGGTTACATCCATTAATGGCGGCTTATTAAGATCAAATTTTGGCACTTTATTTCGCCTTTCTAACTTAATTATTTTGGACAATTTTTTTGCAAATTGGGTATTTACATAATGTCCGGGCTTATTGGCGATTACCTTGCCTCTTATTCTTGTTCCTGCTAAAGCCAAATCTCCAATAACATCTAATAGCTTATGCCTGGCTGCTTCATTAGGCTGATGCAGGGTTAGATTGTCTAAGATCCCATTCGGTTTAACCCTTAGTTTTTCTTTTTTAAAAGCCTTTTCTAGCTTTTTCATAGTAGAGGGTGAAATCTCTTTATCTACATAAACAATGGCATTGTTTAAATCTCCTCCTTTAATAAGTCCGTTTTCTAATAGCATCTCTAATTCGTGTAAGAAACTAAAAGTTCTTGCTTCCGCTATTTCCGACTTAAAATCCGATATAGTCTCAAGAGTAGCATTTTGAGTACCTAATATCTTAGTGCCAAAATCTACCATGGTCGTAATTTTGTACTCATCGGAAGGGATAAGCGTAATATCGCTTCCCGTATTTTCATCTTTGTAGGTAATTACATCCTTTACTATATACTCATCTCGGTCCGCTTCTTGTTCCACAATTCCCGCTTTTTCAATAGCTTCCACAAAAAATTTGGAAGAACCATCCATTATTGGTGGTTCCGGGGCATCTAATTCGATAAGCACATTATCAATTTCCATTCCCACCAAGGCCGCCAATACATGTTCTGAAGTCTGAATTTTTACGCCACGTTTTTCTAAATTGGTCCCTCTCTGAGTATTCACTACGTAATTTGCATCTGCTTCAATAATGGGTTCTCCTTCCAAATCCACTCTTTTAAAGGCATACCCCTGATTAACTTCGGCAGGCACAAACTTCATCGTAACATTTTGCCCCGTATGAAGTCCAACTCCCTTAAGGGTAATTTCTTCTGCTATTGTCCGTTGTTTTCCCATGGTCATTTATTGATCACTTTGTTTTTCAATATCATTAAGTCTGTTCACTAGTCTTGGCAAATTCTTAAAATGCACATACGATCTATTGTAATCGCTATAAGCAAAGGCAGGAGATCCCTGTAAGACTTCATCATCTTTTATATTTCTACCTATCCCCGATTGTGCCTGTATGCGTACACGATCGCCAATAACAATATGACCTGCAATACCAACCTGCCCTCCAATTAAGCAATACTTTCCAATCTTTGTAGATCCTGCGATTCCTGTCTGCGCGGCAATTACGGTGTGTTCCCCAATTTCCACATTATGAGCAATCTGAATTTGATTATCTAATTTCACCCCTTTCCGCAGAATTGTTGATCCCAGGGTAGCCCTATCTATTGTAGTTCCAGCCCCTACGTCAACGTCCTCTTCCAATATAACATTACCTGTTTGTGGAACCTTACTATAAACTCCTTCTTTATTTGGGGTAAAACCAAAACCATCAGCCCCAATTATTGCACCACTATGTACAACACATCCATTTCCTATTATTGTTTCGGAATAGATTTTAGCCCCCGCGAAAACAATTACATTGTCCCCAATTATTACATTATCCCCAACGTAAACATTAGGATAAACTTTTACATTATTGCCAATCTTTACATTGTTACCTAAATAAGAGAAAGCTCCCAAATAAAAATCCTTGCCATATACAGCAGTGTCCGACAAATATATAGGACTTTCCAGGCCTGTTTTATTATTTTTTACCTGATTGTAATACTCTAAAAGTTTAGAAAACGATTTGTAGGCATCGTCTACCTTTATAAGAGTTGTTTTCAGTTCTTGTTCAGGAATAAAGTCTTTATTAACTATCGTTATTGAGGCATCTGTACTGTAAATAAATGACGTATATTTTGGGTTGGCCAAGAAAGTTAGAGAACCTTTTTCCCCCTCTTCAATCTTTGCTAATTTATGCACAGCTATTTCAGGGTTACCCTCTACTTCACCTTCTAAAATGCCTGCGATTTGACTTGCGGTAAATTCCAAAATCAAGTATTAATTAAATCCAAAATTAGGATGGTAACAAAAGTAAGAAAATTTAACAAACAGATATCATCCTAAGTTAGATTAACAAATCCCAATAGAAATATCTATCAGAATTAACAAAATCGTGAGAAACCAGGAACAGTCATTATGTAGTTTTGCTCAATGTACTTCCGGCGGAAAACACATATAGTACTTTTTATTTTTATTGGAAAGACTAGACAAGTTTAAGTCGTTTGACGCGGTGGCAATATCAGAAACTTTACCATTCTTGTGTAAGATTCGTATATGTTCTTTCTTATGATCATAGATAGTGTTTTCAATTTCACCCTTAAAAACAAAATAGTGCGTTTCTTCCGAACTTAGACCCTTTTCCGTCTGAAAACGTTCAAAATACTTGTGAAACTTATCCTCTTTCATAGGTCGGTCCTTGAGTTTTATTTTTAATAACCTTCTATTGAGGATTCGTTGCGACAAATTAGACAGAACATAATCAGAATGTCCTTGCCATGCTTTTATGGCACCCATAATGTCTACATCATCTAAGGAAGAGAATTTGGTTAAAACATTAGTATCGAAGTTAGATCTATGAATTTCATTTGATAGAAAAAAGTTTAAGGCATCACTGCAGGTTAAATTACTTCCGGATTTTACCAATTCCTTTGCTCTTTTTAAGGTATTAATTAACAATTGCTCTGCAACGAGGCCTGTTTTATGCAAATAGACTTGCCAGTACATAAATCTTCTGGCCATTAAAAACTTTTCTACAGAATAAATACCCTTCTCTTCAACTACCAAATGTCCGTCTACCACATTTAACATGGTGATGAGCCGCTCAGCGTTAATATTACCCTCAGCAACTCCGGTATAAAAACTATCTCTTTTTAAATAGTCTAATCTATCCATGTCTAATTGGCTACTTACTAATTCGTTAAGAAATTTTTTCCTGTAAGTCCCCTTGAAAATTTCAATAGCGATAGTTAAACTTCCGTTAAACTTAAGATTTAGTAATTCCATAAAGTGAAGGGATATATGCTCATGAGAGGTACCTTCTACTAAACTGTTTTCCATTGCATGAGAAAAAGGACCATGACCGATATCGTGTAACAAAATTGCTAATAAAAGTCCTTGACTCTCTTCTTCAGTAATGGCAACTCCCTTGTGTTTAAGCAGTTGAATCGCTTTAGTCATTAAATGCATACTTCCCAGGGCATGATGAAATCTAGTGTGATGTGCGCCGGGAAATACCAAATACGACAATCCCATTTGAGATATTCTTCTTAGCCTTTGGAAGTAAGGACTATCTATTAGTTGAAATATTAGGGGGTCTGGAATTCTAATAAATCCGTAAATTGGATCGTTGAATATTTTAAGCTTGCCTGTTTTTGCCAAAATAGCTAGTGTTTTCAACAGTAAATATAAGGACTAAATGAACAAGTTTACAATCCTCTGGGTAGATGACGAGATTGACCTTCTTAAACCCCATATTCTTTTTCTTGAGAATAAGAATTACGAAGTAGTCACATGCAATAGTGGGCAAGATGCCTTAGTTGAAATAGCCTCTAAAAGTTTTGATATTGTCTTTTTGGATGAAAACATGCCCGGAATTTCCGGCCTGGAAACCTTAAATGAATTAAAGGTGTTAAATGCTTCACTTCCAGTGGTGATGATTACAAAGAGCGAAGAAGAGTTTATAATGGAGGAAGCTATTGGTTCTAAAATAGCAGACTACCTAATAAAGCCTGTAAATCCAAATCAAATACTGCTATCTCTAAAGAAGAATTTGGATCATTCCAGATTAGTATCCGAAAAAACAACGGCGAATTACCAACAGGAATTTCGAAAGATAGCCATGGATCTTTCTATGGTAAACACCTATGAAGAATGGGCCGAGCTTTACAAAAAACTAATATACTGGGAACTGCAATTAGAGGAAATTGAAGACTCTGGAATGTTTGAGATATTAGAATCTCAAAAGATTGAAGCCAATAATCAATTTGGAAAATTTATCGATAAAAACTATCCTGAATGGTTTGGCAATGACGACGGCCCGGTAATGTCGCATACCCTTTTCCAAAATCTAATTGGGCCAGAATTGAAGAACAATAAAACCTTGTGCTTAGTAATTGATAATTTGAGATATGATCAATGGTTAGCCTTTGAAGAGGTATTAACACCATATTATAAAAAGACCAAAGAGGTTCCTTATTTTAGTATTTTACCAACGGCGACACAATATGCCAGAAACTCTATATTTTCAGGATTAACCCCCTTAGATATGGAAAAAAAATATCCTGAATGGTGGAAAAATGATACCGACGAAGGAGGCAAAAACCTCTATGAAGATAAATTTCTCGGAGCACAATTAAAACGCTTAGGATTAGATCTAAAATGGGAATACCACAAGATTAGTAGTCTTAAACAAGGGCGCCATCTATCTCAAAATTTCAGGTCGCAAAAAGACAACGATCTAACCGTTTTAGTTTATAATTTTGTTGACATGCTTTCGCATTCGAAAACGGAAATGGAGGTTATTAAAGAATTGGCCTCAAATGACAAGGCCTATAGGTCGCTTACCTTGAGTTGGTTTAAAAATTCACCCTTATTAGAAATAATCCAGCAGGCGCAGGCATTAGGTTTTAAACTGTTGATAACAACAGACCACGGCACTATTAATGTAAAACAGCCTTCAAAAGTAATTGGTGATAAAGAGACTAGTCTTAATCTTAGGTACAAGACGGGTAGAAGTCTTACCTACACTAAGAATGAAGTGCTCGAATCTAAAGATCCCGCCAGGATTAAGTTGCCTAGTATCACAATGAGCAGTTCGTTTATTTTTGCCAAAAACGATCTATTTTTCGCTTATCCAAACAATTATAATCATTATGTAGGATATTATCGAAATACCTACCAGCATGGAGGTGTTTCTCTGGAAGAAATGATAATTCCATTTGTAGTTTTAGAACCTCGTTAGGATGGTTAATTAACTTTCTTTTACACAAAGTCGCAGCTGGTGATTGAAAAAAAAAACTAGCCGTTCGGACAGTATTTAGGAACCTTTGTCCTTGATTATTTGGCTCCCTTTGCTTTTTTAATAATTTTCTGTATAAACCAATACATTTTTTATAATGGAAGAGCAAACAATTAAGTGGCCTGAAAAGAAAGGAGAATTACATTCAAATCATTTCGATTCAACCATGTGGAATGATATAAACTTCAGAGATGATGATATTATTATAGCTACCTATGCCAAATCGGGAACAACCTGGGTACAACAAATTGTTTCACAATTAATTTTTAACGGACAAGAAGGACTAAATGTTGGCGAGATGTCGCCATGGGTAGACCTGCGTGTACCTCCCAAAGAGGTTAAACTTCCGGCTATCGAATCCCAAACACATCGCAGGTTTTTAAAGACACACTTGCCAGTTCCTTATTTAAAGTTTTCCCCTAAAGCCAAATACTTATATATAGGCAGAGACGGACGCGATGTACTCTGGAGTCTATACAACCATCATAGTAATGCCAATGAAAAGTTTTATGGTGCCTTAAACGAAACCCCAGGGCTAGTAGGTCCGAAGTTAGAAAAACCTTCAGAATCTATCGTAGATTATTATCATGAATGGCTAGATAAAGATGGCTTTCCTTTTTGGTCTTTATGGGACAATATAAGTAGTTGGTGGAATATTAAAGATCTTCCAAATGTGAAACTTATTCACTTCAATAATTTAAAGAAGGATATGCCTGGGCAAATAAAGGAAATAGCGGATTTTCTCGAAATACCAATCGATGAATCTAAATGGGAGCAAATTTTAGAACATTGCAGTTTTGGTTATATGAAGTCTAATGCAGCCTTAAGCGCTCCTTTAGGTGGGGCTTTTTGGGAAGGTGGTGCTAAAACATTCATTAACAAAGGTACAAATGGCCGCTGGAGGGATGTTCTAACTACAGAAGAGATAAGAAAGTACGACAGCTTGGCTGAGCAAAAACTGTCTGCTGAATGTGCTCGTTGGTTGGCTATGGGAGAAGAATAGGTATTCATAAAAAAATATAGTAATGGGAACTATTCAATTAACGGTAAAATGCAGCTAAATAAAGGTTAGAAGGACAGTTTTGAAGACCTAGCCATAAAATATATGCACATTGTCAGGCAGAAAGAAAAGACAACTACCCAACAATACGATTGGTTTAACAATAATGAGGGGGCAGAATATGTTTTCCGAGAAACTTATAAAGACTCGGAGGCCATACTAAACCATATGGCTAATGTAGGAGAACTATTAGGTAAAATGGCTGCTATTGCAGAGCTTTCCGTAGAGTTCTACGGTGACCTATCCCCAAAATTAATGCAGGCGGTTGCACCTTTTAATCCAAAAATTTATCAACAATTTAATCCCTTTAGAGTTGTGAATAAGAGAGCGGTTTTAAAAAAATACGTGTGATATCCGAAACAGTATTGGCATATTCTGGCAGTTTTCTTATTCTTTCCCACTCTGGGTGTGGACCAAATTTTGCCCAATTTGCATCTCTTTCCGCCATATCCTTAAACCCTAATAAATAGGTAAGACAGGGCATTTGAGATCCAGCTATATTCTTTCCAAAAAAAACGGAATGCAACCCTACATCCTTAAAAATACCTAATTCACTATCATTGAACATGGCCACTTTTCTATCTAACGCATCTTCGTTGTACGCCTCATAAATTCTTAGCTCAAAAAGCATTGAACCATTTGCCGGCTTAATTAGTTGTGGGATTCCTTCAAAGGCCGTCATGAAGGAGGTCTGTATTCTTCTAATAGGAAAACCATTAGGATCGGCCTTAGAATAAGCCTCGGACTTCGCTATAAACTGGGAATCCTTTTCTAGGGCATCATTAATTGCAGTATAAGAGGCCATATCATCGTATGGAATAAATAAATATAGCTTTTTAGGTAACGCGTCTGCTACTTCTTCAAATACCCCAATATTCTCAACACCTAAGGCATTTAGTGAAGGGAGCAACGCATCTTCTAGATAAGTATGTAAAGTACTAGGGTTCCCAAACTTCATTGAATATTCACGAAGTTCATAAAACTGTTGTTGTGCGACAGCAGAAGTTACTAGTACTAGCATGCAAATACCAAATAGTGTTTTTTTCATGGTTTTAATTTCGTTGATTGTTGAAGAATCTAAAAATACGCATTTTTTGGTATTTAATTTCTAAATCCTTATAAACTGTGATATGTCTTTAGAATTGTTTCAATATGTGCTTCTGTTTCCGGATTTATCAGCTTTCTTTCCGGATTATCGTCTAACCATTTTAAAGTTTTTTTAATGCCTTCTGCAAATGGGATGGTAGCCTTAAAAGAAGGGACAAAAGTCTTAATTTTACTGTTGTCGAAAATCACACTTTCTGCTTTGTCAGCAAGAAGTGTGCCTGTAAAATCAGGAGCAATTTTGCAAATAAAATCGGATGCAATATGAACTATTTTAGCCTCACGCCCCAAACTACTGGCCAAGATTTTATATATCATGTTCCATGTTAGTACTTCATCAGAAGTGATGTGAAATGCATGCCCCAATGTTTGGGTAAGTCCTAATAAACCAACAAATCCTTTGGCAAAATCTTCGGAATGGGTTACCGTCCATAAGGACGTGCCATCTCCATGAACTATAATTTCCTTGCCATCTAAAATTCTCTGTGCTGTATTGTATTTATCGAAGCCTCCAATGGCAATAGGAATAACCGTATCATAGGTCAAAGAAGGCCTTACAATAGTCATTGGAAAATTTTCCTCCCTATAAGCTTTTATTAAGCGCTCCTCTGCGAGGATTTTATTATGTGAATAATCCCAGAGGTTGTTACAGAGGGGTGTAGATTCTGTTATAACGGGGTAGCTCAAAGGGGTTTGATAGCAGGAAGCTGAACTTATAAAAATATATTGTTTGGTTTTATTTTTGAAAAGGCCAATGTCTCTCTCAATATCTTTTGGGCCAAAAGCGATCCAGTTTACTACCACATCCCATAGATGATCTTCTAGTATATCCAGTGTTTGTGGTATTTCTATATCTCCAAGGATAGTCTTTACCCCCTCAATCTTAGTCTTGCTTTTGCCCCTATTTAAGTGATATAATTCAATTCCCTGGGCAATGGCTAATTTGCTAGAAGCACTGCTGATGTTTCCCGTACCTCCAATAAATAATACTTTCATTTTGTTTCCTTTGGACTTGGAAAGTAGTAAATTTAAAAGATATAGTAAACAGGATTACAAGAAATAGCCACTGTTTAAATAATTTTATATTTTATGAGGCTGCGTATTTTAACTTTTGGAAGATTCGCCATTTTTTATACCATAGTAGGGCTATTAGGTTGTTCTGGTTCGCCACCTTCCACTGCCACTAAGAATAATTCTAGTCCAAATATTCTTTTAATAGTTGCGGATGATTTGGGTTATGCCGATTTGGGGTGCTATGGTAGTGATATCCATACGCCAAATATAGACCTGTTAGCTTCAGAAGGTATTAGATTTAGTAGGTTTTATAATGCGCCAATGTGTGCTCCAACACGGGCAATGTTATTAACTGGGAACGATAATCATATTGCCGGGGTAGGTCGACAAGCTGTGACAGCAAATGTCTTTGGCTATGAAGGTAGACTTATGAATAGAGTGGTAACAGTTCCGCAGTTGCTTCAGGAAAGTGGTTACCATACGTATATGGCAGGGAAATGGCATTTAGGAAATAGTGAAGAAGCAAACCCGAATAACAAGGGATTTGAACATTCTTACGTTATGCTGGAAGGGGTTGGAAACCATTATAGTGAGGAAGGGATTTTTAAAGGAATACCAAAATCGCATTATACCGAAGATGGGCAGATTACCAACTGGCCTAAAGATGCCTACTCCACTAATTTATATACGGATAAACTAATTTCTTACATTGATAAACACAAAGAGGATAAACGACCATTTTTTGCATATGCGGCCTTCACTTCGCCACATTGGCCTCTGCAAGTAGATAAGAAGTATTCCGATAAATACACCGGCAGATATGATCAGGGCTATGAGGCTTTGAAAAGAGAAAGGTTTACAAGCCTGATGGAGGCAGGAATGATTCCAAAGGATGCAAAACTACCACCTAATCATCCCCTTATAAAACCATGGAGTGCCTTAAACGAAACTGAAAAAAAAGTTGAGGCAAAAAAAATGGAATTGTATGCTGGTATGCTGGATAACTTAGATGAGAATATAGGGCGTTTAATAGCGTATTTAAAAGATATAGGGGAATATCAAAATACCGTAATAATTTTCATGTCCGATAATGGTGCAGCGGGAGAAGACTATTATAACGATCCAGAAATACGACCATATATAAGTGGTTATTATTCTAATTCTTATGAAAATATGGGTAAGGCTAATTCTATGGTATCCTACGGACCCCAATGGGCTGAAGCGGGCTCCTCCCCTTTCAGGTACTACAAGGCCTTTACCACAAATGGGGGAATGATTTCACCAATAATTATTAGAAATCCTGTTGTGAAAGGGCAAAATACCATATCACATAGTTTTACCACCGTCATGGATCTTGCCCCAACCATTTACGAATGGGCAGGAATTGAATACCCCACCTACTATGATGGGAATAGAATTTACCCGCTAAAAGGTAGTTCCTTAGTACCCGTAATAGAGGAGCATACCGCCATTATTCATGACGATGATTATGTCTTTGGAATGGAACACAGCGGCTATGCGATGATTCGGAAGGGAAACTGGAAAATTACCAATAGCGTTCACCCTTTTAAGGAAGCCAACTTTGAGCTATTCAATTTAGAGGACGATTTAGGTGAAATAGAGGATTTAAAGGCTAAGGAACAAAAAAAGTACAGCGAATTAATTGAGGAATGGCGGCTTTTTACTAGAGAGACTAGAGCACAGCTGCCAAGATAAATTATTGAGTAAGTGTTTTTTTTATTACTTCTTGCTTTAATTTAATACCATCATTCATCAACACCCTTTTTTGGCTTTGGTGGCAGTTTGAACTCTTCTGGTTGCGGATCCAAGGGTATTAATACTTTATTCTTAAATGCTGGATGGTCTTCAGGAATAAAGGTGCTGCGAAACTGAATATATGCAAATGGGATTGGTGATATGACGTCTCCATTAGGTTTATGTATATTCCCTCTGTAGGGATTTAGATATTCCCAAACGGTCTCACCCTCGGGTGTAACTTCAAAAAATCTACCCCGGGGGCCTTCATTAATAAAGGTATTTCCATTTTCCATTCGATGAGCTCCAGAAATAAAACTTCCATAAAAAGAAAGTGTATCTTCTGCAACGTAATTCCAAAGTTGATTCTCTGGTCCAAATCTACTATTTTGCAGTAGTTCATATTCCCCATTTTCATTAACAGGAACTTTTAATTCATAAACCGCCGAATAATCTAGGCTGTCTGGCCCCATGGGAATATCATTGTTAAATAAAGTGAGATTACCGGCTCCGGGTTTCCCACTTTCTATCCAACGAATATCGTGCTGACCAAATAATTTTCTATTAGTAGAATCGCCTTGCTGATAATTTTCAGGATTTCCCCAACGATATAGAAAATCTCCACCCTTTCCACTTTTTCCACCTACATGACCAGCGGCTTCTTCAGTAGTTGTACTATGATCTATAATGAATATTTCACTTAAGGCAGGAGAGCTAAAAACAATTTGATCTAATTCCGCATTGTAATTGATTGCATTTAAATGAAATACATCCGATCCTCTGTTATGGGCTGTTTGATTCCTCCAGGCTTTTCCACTAGCCTGCAAAATATCCATACTATCCTGAGTAATTGGAGGTGGTAGCGGTCGGCCTTTATTGATATCTAATAATTCGGGATGTTTGGAAACAATCCCATAATTATCTTTCGTTGGATCTTGATCCTGAATAAGATGATCCCAAATATGCCATTCCCAAATAATTTCACCGCCATTTTTGCCCTGCGGAACTACTTCAATAATATGCGAAGGCCATAGTCCGGCTTTAGGGATCATCTCCGCCTTGCGGCCTGCTTGTAAGACTTCTTCTGCCGTTTTCGACTCCCAGGCTATAGCCAAGAAATTACCATTTGGTAGTACTGCGATATCGTGATGTGCAAGATGTTCTTCATTTGCATATTCAAAATCCCACAGTATTTTACTATCCCAACTTATATTTTGAAGTCTCCCTGATTCTCCGCCACCTGCAAACACTGGAAAGTCTGGGTCCACAACTAATGCGCTTAAAGATCCATCCGCGTTCAAATAAGGCGTATGCATGGCGTAATTGCCTTTCCACTCATGTACAACCTGGCCCTGACGATTTATCAAATATGTTGATGAAGAATTAGATGGCACAAACATTACATATCCAGGACTTAGTCCTTCGCTAGTCTTTGTCAGTCCTCTTGGAATATATAATCCAAACATGTTTCGATCCTTGGTGTCTGACTTCTCCGAAATGGTCACCTGCTGGTCACAATTTACAAGAAGGCTTATTAAAATAATGGCTAGTAAATAAAATTGAATCTTCATTAGAATTAATTTGTTTAATAAACGGATGACCCTAAACTTTTAGCTCAAATGGAAAAAACCAGCCGGATAGAGTATTTATCGAAAATTAGTCTTTTTAAAGTAAACTTTAAAGATTAATTAAGTAATTTTAAAATGAGATCACATAGGTTTTATAATTATAAATTTTAAGGAGATACTTCTTAAGTCTTTATTAATTGTTTTGCAATTAGCGCCTTGTAGAGGTAAAACAACAGCTATGAGAAACCCTTTATTCTTATTATTGATACTTGTTTTTTGGTTTACTAATTCTTTTGCACAGCCACCTTTGAAGCATATTTTCTACTTACACGGGATGATAATTGAAACACAGGGAGTAAATGCTGTGAGTCCCCATTTTGGTCCTTATAAATACATAGAAATAATTAAATCACTCGAAGAGACTGGAGCTACCATACATCACGAAGTAAGAACAGAAGAAACGGACTTTTATGAATTTACTACGAAAATTTCTTCCGAAATTAATGAGTTACTAAAAAGTGGAGTCCCTCCTGAGAACATTAGTGTCATTGGTGCATCTAAAGGGGGGATTATGGCAATGCATATTTCTCATATAAATAAAAGTAATATCAACTATATTCTTTTAGCCTCCAATAGTGACTATACAGAAAAAACCTTTGATTGGTTCTTACATGGCTCTGTACTAGGAATTTACGAAGCATCCGATACAGTCGCAGGCAAAGACTATCGGTATTGGATAAACAGGTCTAAAGAAGCTACGAAGTTTGAGGAACTTAAAATTAACACTGGTTTAAATCATGGGTTTCTATATACTCCTTTGGACGCTTGGATGGTACCTGCTAAAAAATGGATGCACAATACTAAATAGTTGGCGTATTCTGGATAAAATAACACTACATAAGCAAAATTATCCTCCACCAACTTTTTAATGACTAATCGGGAAGAAATAGAACGAGGCCGTATTCTGCCTAAAATTAGAAGCTAATGACAACTGTTGCATTAAAAAAAGCTTATATTTAGATACAACCAACTAACCAATCAAATGAAACAAATATTTCGTTACCTCACTGCGGTACTAATAGTGCTAATAGTTGCGAACTGCAGTACCAAAGAATCAGAGGAGTCTGCGGATAAAAAAGACCGTAATATGTTCGGTCATAGAATACCAAGGGGACTCACAAAAACATCCGAAGATTTAATGGATGGCTATTTAATGTATGCCGTTCCTAATTCTCCCCTCTTTTATTTAATTAATCGCGAAGGAGAAGTGGTACATCAATGGAAAGGAAATTACGATGGCTTTGTGTCCTACCTTATGGATGATGGTTCTCTTATGATTGGAGCATTAGATCCAGATTTTCCTACCTTCGGTTTTGGTGGGCCTTACGGAAGACTACAAAATATAAGTTGGGATAGTAAAATGCTATGGGATTATGAATACGCTGCAAAAGATAGTATGATTCATCATGACTTTGCGGTAAAACCAGATGGTAATATTCTAGCCTTAGCATATAAAAAAATCTCTTATGAAGAAGCAATTGCAATGGGACGCAAACCCGAGTATACACCCTTGGGTGGTCCATGGTTAGAAAAAGTAGTGGAAATAGAACCTAAGGGACGCGATGATGGACGAATAGTTTGGGAATGGCGTATAGAGGATCACTTAATACAAGACTACGACTCTACCAAAACTAATTATGGTGTCTTGGCAGATCATCCAGAACGTATAAGCTTCAATGTAGGAGATAGTGTACCCCCAGTAATTTCCCAAGATAGTGTAGATATATTAGTGGCCATGGGAAGAGGCAGAAACCTTACTACTAACAATAGAGGTTCGGACCTCTTTCATTTAAATGCGATTAATTACAATGCAGAATTAGATCAAATAGCCATTAGTTCTCCTGAGCTAAGTGAAGTATTTATCATTAATCGTGGACTTAGTTCCGAAGAAGCACGCGGCGAGGATGGAGATTTACTGTATAGATGGGGTAATCCCCAGAATTATAGCCAAGGTGATTCTACTGATAGAAAGTTGTATTACCAGCATGACATCCAATGGATAGAGAAAGGAAAACCTGGAGAAAACAACCTTATTCTCTACAACAACGACGTTCCAATGGGCCCTGATAGTCTTCATTATTCTGCTATATACGAGATAAATCCTCCAATTAATGCTGATGGTACTTATAGCTTGCAAGATAATGGCAGATTTGGCCCGGAAGAACCTAATTGGACTTATGTGGCCAAGGATACAATTTCGTTTTATGGGAGCTTTATTTCCGGGGTGCATCGAATGAAAAATGGAAATACCTTTATTAACGAAGGTCCTAAGGGAAGATTTTTTGAAGTTAATCCTGAAGGGGAGATTGTTTGGGAATATTTAAATCCATTTCGGGGAGACATAAGAAAGCCAAATGGGGATCCAAATGATATTATGCCCATGACCTATTTTATTTTTAGGGCCACTTTTATTCCTGCAGATCACCCGGCATTTATGGGTAAGGAATTAAAACCTTTAGACCCACAACCTGAAATGTTTAAACTACCACCTCCTGAGGAAACTGAAAAAGAATAAGTTGAGTATTAGGGATTACACTAAGATTGTATCGGGATATTTTTTATATATTAAGGCACTCCTTTTGATGTTATCTTTTTCAAAAGAAGGATTAAACTAGATGAAAGGTAAATTAGGTATCATAGTAATTTTATGTGTTTTGCTGCTTGGCTGTGACTCGCCTGAGAAGAAAAAATCAGTTAAATTACATAAAGAGGTAGAATTACAGCGCGACTTAAACGCCATAATCGAAGATGGAAAATTAAAAGCCATTCTTGCCTATAGCGGCACAAGCTATTTTCTTTATAAAGGCAAGCCAATGGGATTTGAATATGAGCTCCTTCAAAAATTAGCCGAGCATTTAAAGGTAGAATTGGAATTAAAAGTCTCCAAAAACTTAGACTCTCTCATAAGCCATTTATCAAAAGGTGATGTTGATTTAGTAGCGTATGGTTTGGCGATTACAGCTGAACGCAAAAAAAAGATAGCCTTTACAGATTATCTATATGTAACTAAACAGGTTTTAGTACAAAAGAAACCTAAAAATTGGCGAAGTCTTACTTTGGACCAAATTAATTCTCAGCTTGTGCAAGATCCGCTAGAGCTCATTGGAGATACTGTTTCGGTTAGGGAAAATAGTTCTTACTTTAAGCGTTTGTTAAACCTTTCGGAAGAAATGGGGGGAGATATAATAATAGACACCTTAGAGGGGAAGTACTCCACTGCCGAAATAATAAAAATGGTGGATGAGGAAAAAATAAAATTTACAATTGCTGATAAGAACATTGCCGATATCAACGCATCTTATTTTCCCTATCTGGATACAGAAGTACCAGTGAGTTTTTCACAAAGGATAGCCTGGGCTGTAAGACCCAGCTCTCCTAAGTTGTTGGATACTATAAATAGTTGGATAAATCAAGGGAGAGAGAGTTATGAATATCGGGTGATATACAATAAATATTTTAAAAACAAAGGCAGCTTTAGAAGTAGAGCCCGGAGTGATTTTTATAGTCTAAACCAAGAGCAAATTAGTCCTTATGACGATATTATAAAGGACAATGCAGAACGTGTTGGCATGGATTGGCGGCTTTTAGCGGCATTAGTCTATCAGGAGTCTAGATTTAAAAATGACTCGAATTCAAATAAAGGTGCAGCCGGACTTATGCAAATGATGCCCGCAACGGCAGAAGAATTAGGTGTGAAAAACAGATTAGATCCAGCAGAAAATATTAGAGCCGGAACGAACTATCTTCAAAAGATATACACAGATTTTGAGGATATTCCCGATTCTCTTCAACGTTTAAAATTTACCCTTGCTGCTTATAATTGCGGCTATTATCACCTTCGGGATGCACAAAAATTGGCTGTATCGAAAAATATGGATCCTTTGGTTTGGGATGGCCATGTAGATCAGATGATATTAGCTTTAAGCGATCCGGTTAATTATAACCTGCCGGAAGTTAGTCATGGCTATGTCAGAGGAATGGAAACGTATAATTATATCATTGAGATATTTGATCGTTTTGATCATTACGTTCAATTTTACGAGGAGGAATAGAAAAAAAAGGTCCGGTTAGTCCGGACCTCTTATTTTTTACAAGGATTCTATTACTCGGATTCAAGTCCCATTACAAGTTCATAAGCGATGCTGTAATTAAAGCCATCTGGTAAATATTCGTTCATCTTGGATTTAGAAATCACCCTTTGCCAGTCCTCATTATAACTGTCTTGATAACTCAGATAATTCATAACATCAGACATTTTTCCAAATCCGTCCCAGGTCAATACAGAGAATCTCGACATATTCCCTTTTGGATGGATTACCGACATCATCCCCCAGCCGGTCATTCCGGCCTCTCCTGATTTAATGGTTTTAGCATGCAGTGGCTTCCACAAACTTTTATTCTCAGAAATAAAACCTCCAAGATTTTTAGGTCGCGCATAGTTTACCACCACATATTTATTCTCTCCAGGAATCATATCTTCGATCTTAAGCCAATAATCAAATGCGGTGGGAGCAATGTCATTAGTCTGCACCATGCCAGGAGAAACCCCCATGGCCTCCAAGTTTTCTGCTGACCAAATTGCACTTTGATCAATGCTTTCGGCACTTGCAAAGGTATTCATAATGACATAGTTAGGCGCCCCTCGTTCGGTAATTCCTACCTTCCGCCATAAGGACCAACCTGTCATTAATCCTTTGTCTATAGCTTTTTTGGCTACTTTAGACCAATACTTGGTTTCTTTAGTGACAAACTCGTTTTGTTTCCCATCTTTAACCGTTCGAAACTGCACATAGGCCACCTGGCCTACAAGGGTGCCGCTAAAAAGTAAAATAGCAGCAATTACTAATAAATTTTTCATTTTAAATATGGTTTTGGTTATTCCCTTAAATTTAATTAAAAATTGTGAAATACGGCTAGTTTACAAGACATAAATTACTGATATACAAAGTCATAGAAGAACTAATTATCCATAACCCAAATGCCGTGCCAGCTGGTTTTTTAGATAATAGTTATAAAAAGCCTCTGGAAAGGAATTGCTTTATTAGAATTCTTATTGTAATTTTTACCTATACAACAAAGTATGAAAAAAACAAGAAGAGAATTCCTTAAAAAAACTGGAATAGCTTCCAGCACTGCCCTTCTCGCACCTAGTATTCTGAGACCTTTTTCTTGGGCACAACAAAGGAAACTGGGGGTAGCCCTCGTAGGCCTCGGCTATTATAGTACGGATCTTTTAGCACCAGCCTTGCAATTAACAGAGAACTGCGAACTAAGAGGTATAGTCACAGGAAGTCCACAGAAAATACCGATTTGGCAGGAGAAGTATGGTATTAAAGATAAGAATGTATACAATTATACAAATTTTGACAAGCTTGCCAACAATCCGGATATTGATATTATCTATGTTGTTTTACCCCCTTCGATGCATGCTGAGTATACGATAAGGGGTGCCAATGCAGGCAAACATATCTGGTGTGAAAAACCAATGGCACCTTCGGTGGCAGATTGTGAAGCCATGATTAAAGCTTGTAGAGACAATAGGGTAAAACTATCTATTGGGTACCGCTGTCAGCACGATCCCAATATACAGGCCTATATGAAAGTAGCGAAAGAAAAGCCATTTGGCAAGGTAAAAATGATTACTTCTGCTGCTGGTTATTTTGATGGCAGATCTAATCATTGGAAACAGAATAAGGCTCTAGGAGGCGGTGCTATGGGGGATATGGGTGTTTATGCCCTACAGGGTGCAAGACTGGCTACTGGAGAGGAGCCTATTTCTGTTCTGGCCCAGGCTTCCACGACGAGGCCAGAAATCTATCATGAGGTAGAAGAGACCATGATGTTTCAACTTGATTTTCCAAGTGGTGCCAAAGCTGCCTGCCACACAAGTTTTGGTATACAGATGAACTACTTGCAGGTTAATTATGAAAATGGATGGCTTAAGATGGAACCTCATTCTTCTTATGGAGGAAACAAGGGAAGCATGTCTAACGGCACAATAATAAATTACCCATTAAGGAGTCAGCAGGCAAAACAAATGGATGAAGATGCCTTGGCTGTTTTGAATAATACTGCGCCTATAGTACCTGGAGAAGAGGGTCTAAGAGACATTCGAGTCGTAGAAGCCATATATAAATCGGCAGCTGAGAACTGTGCTATTAAATTATGAATAATCCCGTAAAACTGGTATTACTTCCCCCGACTATATACATATTTTTCCTTTTTAGCATCTTATTAGGTAGCTGTAGTTCAAAATCGGCAAATACTGCAAGCGTTAGGCCCAATGTTCTTTTTATTTTAGTAGATGACTTGGGAATGCAGGATTTAGGAGCCACGGGAAGCACCTTTTACGAGACCCCTAATATCGACAGACTGGCCTCAGAATCCTTTGTATTTACTCAGGGATACGCGAACAGCAGAGTATGTAGCCCGTCTAGAGCTAGTATTTTTACTGGACAGTTTACCGCCAGACATCAAATTACAGATTGGATTGGGGCTAAAAGCGGGAAGGATTGGAGAAGATACAAACGTCATGATAAAATGCTTCCAGCTACTTATAAAACCAATTTACCACATAATCATGTTACCATGGCGGAGGCATTTAAAGAGGCAGGGTATCAAACTTTTTTTGCAGGAAAATGGCACCTCGGAAATAAGGGATCCTATCCAGAAGATCACGGATTTGACATTAATGTTGGTGGATGGGAAAAAGGAAGTCCCATTGGGGGATATTTTTCGCCTTGGCAAAATCCTAGTTTGTTAAATAAAGTGGAGGGAGAAAACCTCTCCATTCGCCTGGCAAAAGAAACTGCTTCCTTTATTAAAGGCAATACTAAGAAACCCTTTTTTGCTTTCTTATCCTTTTACGCCGTCCATAGCCCACTAGAGACTACGGAAGAAAAATGGCTTAAGTACAGGGAGAAAGCTATCGCTATGGGAATAGACAGCATTGGTTTTGCAATGGAAAAAAAATTGCCAATTCGAAAGAATCAGGATAATCCGGTTTACGCAGGATTAGTATCACAAATGGATGCGGCGGTTGGTATAGTATTGGATGAACTTCGAAACCGTGGATTAGAAGATAATACCCTGGTTATATTCACTTCAGACAACGGGGGCGTAGCCTCAGGAGATAATTTTTCTACTTCGAATGCTCCGCTTAGAGGAGGCAAGGGCTACCAATGGGAAGGAGGTATTAGGGAACCATATTTTATAAAAACTACCAACATGGAAATAAAAGAAATCTCTTATCCAGTAAGCGGTGCGGACTTCTATCCTACTCTTTTAGATCTTGCTAATTTACCATTACTTCCTGCACAGCATAAGGATGGTATTAGTCTAAAACCTTTAATGGAAGAAAAGACAGCTATAATGCCTAAACGATCTTTGTACTGGCATTATCCACATTATGGAAATCAGGGGGGAGATCCCAGTTCAATAATAAGGAAAGATAAATGGAAGCTTATTCACTATTGGGAAGACAATCATAATGAGCTTTATGATTTAAGTACTGATCCCGGGGAACAGAAAGATTTAACTTCTGTACAAAAGGATATATCTGGCAAGCTATGGGTAGAATTAAGGGAATGGCTAAAAAGTGTCGAGGCCGTTTACCCAGTGGAAGATCCTTTATATGACAACAAAAAAGCAACTGAATTTAGAGAGGATATTCAACTAAAACTGCTTCCCGAACTAGAATTAAAACGCAAGCAAATGTATTCTAAAACCTATTCACCTAATTTAACTTGGTGGAACAGTAAGACTACTATAGACTAAACATAAATGTTCTGAGAACCATCAGACCTTTGGCGGTATTCCTAAGGGTATCCCTTAGAAAAAACATTCTAACCAATAACCTCTTTTGACATTTCTAATTGGTAGTTTTTAATCGGTAACTCCCTAATTCTTTGACCCGTTGCACTAAATATTGCATTGGTCAGGGCAGGTGCAATACCGGGGGTACTGGGCTCACCAGCTCCTCCTGGAAAACTGTCCGAGGAAATAATATAACTTTCAATAATCGGACATTCGTTCATTCGAAGCATCTCGTAATCGTGAAAATTACTCTCTACCACTGCCCCGTTTTCAATATTTATTTCCCCGTAAATTGCAGCTGTAAGGCCATAGATTATTCCACTTTCCATCTGTGCTACAAAACCATCTGGATGAAAAGCATACCCGGGATCTGCTGCACAAACTACTCGATGCACTTTTACTTTTCCTTTTATGATCTCCACTTCTACAACCTGCGCAACTATAGTTCCAAAAGACTTGTGAATAGAGATACCACGTCCCCAATTGGAAGGTAAGGAGGAAGACCAATTCGCTTTTTCAGCAGCTAGATCTAATACTTTTAAATGTCTTGGAGAATCTTTAAGGTGTTCTCTTCTAAATTCATATGGATCCTTGTTTGCCTTAATGGCAAGCTCATCCATAAACGATTCTGTAAAAAATCCATGCATAGATGAGTCTACGCTGCGCCAAAATCCCCAAGGGATAGGGTTTTCGGTCTCTGTATAATGTATAAACTGATTTTCAATGGCATAAGGAATATGAGGAGCTTCTGCAGGTTCGTTTTTAAACATAAACTGATTCTCCCAGCCGGTAACCATACCTTCCTGATTTAGCGAAGCTTTAAATCTACTTATATTGGCTTCTCTGTAATGATCTTGCCTTATATCTTCCTCTCTAGACCAAATTAGTTTTACGGGATAATCCACTTCTTGTGCAAGCAATGCAGCCTGTATGGCAACATCTGGTACAGACCTTCTTCCAAACCCACCACCCAAATACTGATTGTATACCTTTACCTTATCTATAGGAATATCCAAGACTTCAGCTACACTTTTGGCAAACCCCAAAGGATTCTGACTACCTAACCAAAGCTCACAAATACCGTCGTGCATATGAGCTGTGCAGTTCATAGGTTCCATTGTTGCATGTGCTAAAAAAGGCACCCTATATTCAGCTGATAACTGTTTTTCGTCGACTAAGAAGGTATTGGCCATATCGCCTTTATACACATCTTTTATTTGATCCCCGTCTTTATTTGCCTTCTCAAAGCATTCCAAATACATTTTATAAATATCATTTTGCGAAATAGATGCTTTGGAAGAGTCTTCAAATGTAATGGGTAATTTATTTATAGCAATTGAAGCCAACCAATAACTATCCGCAATAACCGCCACTGCCGTTTCTAATGAAATGACTTTATGTACGCCTTTCATTGATCTAATTGCTGCCTTATCTACAGATTTTAGTTTAGACCCAAATACCGGTGATGCTTTGATACTCGCATATTTCATGTTTGGCAGCTTAACATCTATTCCAAAGTATGCCGTTCCATTTACTTTTGAAGGTGCGTCTAGGCGCTTTGGTGAAGTTCCCATGAGTGTATATTCATCTGGAGATTTCAAACGGGGATTTACGTCTTGCTTAAGTTCTAAAGCAGACTCAGCTAAACTTGCATAAGGTATAGACTGTTTAGTCTTCTCATGTAATACATGACTCTTCTGGGCCTGTAATTCTTCCACGGGTAGTTTCCAAAGATCCGCGGCTGCCTTCATCAGAACCTCTTTTACAGCAGCTCCTGCCACCCGCATTGCATAGGTCCCTGTAAAACGAACAGAAGTGCTTCCACCGGTTATCTGAAGCCCCATTTGTTTGGTTATCGCTAAGAACGTTCCATTTAAAGTATCTGTCAAAAACGAAGGCAATTTTTTATTTTCTAAAATAAAGCCCTTGGCCAAGGCATAATTAGCATATTCCTTATCCGAAGGTGCCTCCATTACTTTTACCTTAGACCAATCCGCATCCATCTCATCTGCTAACATCATGGCTAAGGTAGTATGCGTGCCCTGGCCCATTTCGGCATGGGGTACAATAACGGTAATGGTATTGTCCCTGGCTATTTTCACCCAGATATTAAGTACCGTTTCGTCTTTATTCCCAATAAATCCTTTAACTTTCTTTGCTCTATTTCCCGGTCGGATAGCAATTCCCAAGACCAAAGCTCCCCCGCTTAAGACACCCAGGGATATAAACGCCCTTCTACTCCATTTCCCCATGACTCTTGCTTTTTGCATTTGTATCTAAAATCATTAACTCGGCGGCTCTTTTGATACCCCTCCGTATTCTGGGATAGGTACCACATCTACAAATATTTCCGCTCATAGCCTCATCGATATCCGCATCTGATGGATGGGAATTTTTGGAAAGTAAGGCATGGGCCGACATGAGTTGCCCAGATTGGCAATAACCACATTGCGGAACCTGTTCCTCTATCCATGACTCCTGAAGGAGGTGCATATGATCTTCATTTAGAGCAATACCTTCAATGGTAGTTATTTCTTTACCTTCTGCGGCTTGGGCAGGAGTTAAACACGATCTGACTGCGACCCCATCTAACTGTATGGTACATGCTCCACACTGCCCTATTCCACAACCAAACTTGGTACCCGTTAAGTTGCAATTCTCCCTTATAACCCACAATAAAGGTTTATATGGATCTACGTCAACTTCTATGTTCTTTTTGTTGATACTTAGGTTCATTTACTACCGCTTTTTCATTTAATAAGTTGATTAGAATACCTCAATAATTTAAAGTTAACACAATTATTTTATAATCGCGTTGGGTCATTTAAAATCTATTTGTGGTTCTTAAGTTCTATTTAAAGAGGATATAGTACTGGGGATATTAATTTTGGTAATCCCTTATCTTCCAAAAAACATTTATATTAAGTAGCTTTATAAGATATAAACATATGTGAATATGAAGTTTCCTTTCTGCGCTTTGACTATTTTTTTACTCTATGGATGCCCTTCCAATAATCTAAATACAGAAAAAGATTTTGAAGGAATTGATCAAGGACATACGTCTCCTTTATTAGATTCAGATTATCCTATTCAACCGGTTCCCTTTACCAATGTAAGCATAGAAGACACCTTTTGGACGCCAAGAATAGAAACAAATAGAAATATTACCCTTCCGTATAATTTTAAAAAATGTGAGGAGACCGGACGTATAAGTAATTTTAGTAAAGCTGGGGGCCTGGAAGATGGGGATTTCGAAGGTATATTTTTTAATGACTCTGATGTGTTCAAAGTAATAGAAGGTGCAAGTTATTCTTTGCAAGTACATAACGACCCTGAATTAAAAGCGTATTTAGATGAATTAATATTTAAAATTGCGACTGCGCAGGAGGAAGATGGCTATTTATATACCAACAGAACAATTAACCCAAGCAAAGCAGATGACAAGGCAGGAGAAGTTCGATGGACTCGATTGGTATCGCATCACGAACTATATAATGTAGGACATTTGTATGAGGCAGCTGTGGCACATTATCAAGCCACTGGGGAGCGTAGTCTCCTGGATGTGGCTATAAAAAATGCGAATTTAATAGACCGTGTTTTTGGGCCGGATAAGAACATGGGAGTCCCAGGACATCAAGAAATTGAAATTGGTCTGGTAAAACTCTACAGGGTGACTGGGGAGAGAAAATACCTAGATCTTGCAAAATTCTTTATAGATCAGCGGGGAAATGCCGATGGACATAATCTGAATGATGGAGACTATTCAGGAGAATACCAACAAGATCACCTTCCCCTTAAACAGCAAAGCACTGCTGTTGGACATGCGGTACGCGCGGGTTATTTTTATGCCGGAGCTACAGACGTTGCAGCGCTTACTGATGAGACCTCCTATGATAAGGCTTTAGGGCTGATATGGGAGGATATTGTACACAAAAAAATATATCTCACTGGAGGAATTGGGGCCGAACCTAAATACGAAGGTTTTGGTCCTGCTTATGAACTTCCAAATGCTACGGCCTATACAGAAACCTGTGCCGCCATCGCCCTTATGTTGTGGAACCATCGAATGTTTCTACGAAGTGGGGACGTGAAATATATGGACGTATTTGAAAGAACCCTATATAATGGTTTTTTAGCAGGTATCTCCATGGAAGGAAATACTTTTTTCTATCCTAATCCTCTAGAATCGGATGGAGTTTTTAAATTTAATCAAGGCGTATGCGGGCGTTCCCCCTGGTTTGATTGTTCGTGCTGTCCTGTGAATATTGTGCGTATATTACCTTCCTTACCGGGTTATGTTTATGCCGTGAATGAAGATGCAGTTTATATGAACCTATATATGAGTAACACGGCAGAGATCTCAATGGCAGAAGGAGTTTTATCTGTTAACCAAAAAACCAATTATCCTTGGAACGGAAAAGTGGAAGTAAGCTTCAATAATGCTAAGGGTATTAATGCTAACCTAAAGCTTAGAATTCCTGGCTGGAATAGGAACGAGGTCATGGATGGCGACCTATACACCTATACCGACGATGTGAAACCGGCCTGCGAATTAAGAATAAATGGAGAGCTTTTTGAAGTAGACACCCAGGAAGGTTATCTAGATATTCCCAAAAGAAAATGGAGTAAGAATGATACGTTGGAGATAATTTTTGAAATGCCTGTTAGAAAAGTTAAAAGTAACGATCTTGTAACAGCCAATAAAGGGAAAATGGCGCTTGAAAGAGGACCTATAGTCTATTGTATAGAGGCAGCAGACAACGATGATAAAATACTTGAAATATCCATCGCGGAAACAGCCAATTACCAATACAAATATGACAAGGATATACTTGGTGGCCTTGGTGTTTTAAGAGGTCCCTCCGCCTTAAATCAAAAGACTATAACGGCCATTCCCTATTATGCCTGGGCACATAGGGATATTGGGCCAATGGCGGTTTGGATGAAAACAGATTAATATGCTATTTTAAACCATCTCTATGAACCTATTCTTTTGTCGTTTTTTGAAAATGAGAATTACCATTCTGTTCTTACTTGTTCTCAGCATATCTGTTATGGGCCAACAAGAATCTCGTAGACCGAACATAATTCTAATTATGGCGGACGATATGGGCTTTTCAGATATTGGTGCCTATGGTGGAGAGATAAATACCCCTAATTTAGATTTCTTGGCTCAGAACGGACTCCGATTTACACAGTTTTACAATACGGCTCGTTGCTGTCCTACTAGGGCATCCCTGCTAACCGGGCTTTACCCTCATCAGGCGGGTATGGGCCATATGGTATACAACAGAGGTACCCATTCCTATCAGGGAGATTTAAGTCGGGATGCGGTAACAATTGCGGAGGTGTTAAAACAATCCGGATACAGTACTTATATGTCAGGCAAATGGCATATTACACCGTATGTTATTGAAAATCCTGATAAATCAAACTGGCCAAAACAAAGAGGTTTCGATAGATTTTTTGGGATGATTGCAGGAGCGGGTAGTTATTATGATCCTCTGTCTCTAACCCTCGAAAATGAATATGTAGCTCCAAAAGAAGGTTTTTACGCTACCACAGAGTTTACGAATTATGCGGTGAAGTATATTAAAGAACATACGTCTTCTAATCCTTTTTTTCTATATCTCCCCTATACCGCAGCACATTGGCCGATGCACGCACCGGCGCAGGAAGTTAAAAAGTATAAAGGAAAATACGATCAAGGCTGGGATGTTCTAAGAAATAACAGATATGAAAAAATGAAGAAAATGGGAGTTATTGATAAAAATTGGAGTTTAAGCCAAAGAGATTCTCTTATTGAAGCATGGAGCGATGATGTGGAAGATAAGGCATGGGAAATTGCCAATATGGAGGTTTATGCAGCCATGGTAGATATCATGGATCAAGGAATTGGTGAGATTATTGATATACTAAAAACAAAGGGAGAACTAGAAAATACTTTAATTTTCTTTTTGCAAGACAATGGCGCCTGCGCCGAAGATTTAAGCTGGAAACCATCTCCACCAGCAGATACAAGTCTCCAACCAATGGCAATTGGAGAATTACAAACCAAAGGTATGCCGGAAAGAACACGAGACGGAAGGCAGGTAAAAAAAATGAAGGATGCCTGGCCCGGTCCTGCCGACGGGTATACAGCTTACGGAAGAAATTGGGCAAATGCCAGTAATACTCCTTTTAGAGAATATAAGCATTGGGTGCATGAGGGAGGAATTGCCTCTCCTTTAATTGTTCATTGGCCAGATGGTATTAAGGTCAATGGCGGCTCATTTGAAAGAGTACCTTCCCATCTTATCGATATTATGGCTACCTGTGTTGAAGTGTCCGGAGCCTCTTACCCTAAAGAATATAATGATAGAGTAATAACCCCATTGGAAGGACAAAGCTTGTCACCCTTATTTCAGGACAATGAAATTGATGAGCGAGAGTTGTACTGGGAACATGAAGGCAATAGAGCTTTACGAAAAGGGAAATGGAAGATTGTGTCCAAAGTAAGTAAGACACATTTTGAAAAAACCCCAGAAATACTACCCATATCAGATTGGGAGCTATTTGATATGGAAAAGGATAGAACAGAAACTAGAGATTTGGCTAAGGACTATCCGGACTTGGTAAAAGAACTCTCAGATAGGTGGATGGTTTGGGCAAAGCGCACAAAAGTAATTCCTATTCCAAGAAGATAGATTTAATTATAAAAATTTGTTTATCAATTCCTTATCCAAAAGAAAAATTAGTAGGAAAACCTTGAGAAAATACTGGTAGGTACCACAATATTTGGCTTCAAACTATGTTATGGTTTCATATTTAACACTAAACTTTCAAAAAATCTAAAACATGTTTAAAAAAATCCTTTTTGTTGCCTTCTTGGTAATTTCGTTTCTAGAAGTAGAAGCTCAAGTCTATGAATATAGAATAGTAACCAGTATTGAATCCGTGGTTCCTATGGGTTTGGGTAGGTCTCGTATTATTTCCAATCAGGAAGATAAAGACTATATGGAATACACCTCTTCTAGAACTGTAGAAAGTAAAAAACAAAACAAGTCTAAAAGAAAAGAAGCCAAAGTGGATGACTTTGATGAAACTAAAATATTAAACTTCTATAGTGCTACTGGTATTAATTTCCAAAATATAGCTTCAAACGATGCTCTTTTGTCTTCTAAAGTTAATACGATGATAGAACAAGGTTGGGAACTTAGTTTTGTAACAAGTGGTGTAGAAAGTGATGCCGGAAAAGGTGACGGAACTGGTATTTTTATAACCCGATTTATATTCAAAAGAATAAAAGCATAAAAGCTTTATAGACTTTTATCAATAATATTGTTTTGGCCTTTACATGGAAAAGTGTAAAGGCCATTTTGTTTTAACTACCTCCTCTAATTATGTTATCGATGTAACCATATCGCTTTGGGATTGATTAATCACTTAAGAATTCTTATATTGAACTTCCTGAAAAATCTATATGGTTTTGGCACATTAATTTAGTCAGAGTGCTTTGTTTTCTCATATATAAATAAGGCGAAAATATTATATCTGGAAACCAAGAACTATATGTTGCTAAATACTAATATAACTTAAGAGGGCAAAAAGGGTAGCCGAAAACTTCATAGAGTAGGCAAAACTAAACCAACCATTATATGAAAACGCATTTTTTTAAAACACTTAAACACGCCATTAAGCATTGGTATTTATTTTTAATTGCCGGATTAGCATTTATAGCCGCTGCACTTTGGGTGCTATCTGATTTAGAATATTCTTACGTCTGGTGTGCATTTATCTTTAGTTTATCCTTCGTTGTATCTGGGGCAATAGAAGTTGTTTTTTCTATCGTAAATAGAAATACCGTAGATAACTGGGGATGGAAACTTGTCTTGGGCTTAATAACCTTAGCGGTGGGTATTGCTCTCTTGAATGATCCGGAAATATCCATGGTGACTTTACCTCTTTACGTAGGGTTCGTAATTCTGTTCCGCTCCATGAATGCCATAGGTATATCACTTGATCTTAAAAAATATGGAGTTAAGGATTGGGGTACTCTTTTAGGCATCGGAATTATTGGAGTGCTCATTGGATTTGTCTTATTAATGAATCCAATAATAGCAGGACTTTCTGTGGTTATTTGGGCTTCTGTTGGTTTACTTACTATGGGAGTATATAATATTTATCTGTCCTTTAAACTAAGAAAACTGCACCAGATTCCATCAAATATTTCTAAGGAGTTAAGAGATAAACTCCATGCTATCCAAGACAATATTAATGAGGAACTAAATAAGGGATAGAATATAAGAAGTTTTCAAGCTTTAATAATAACTTTCTTTAGATAGAAAGCCCGTTTAAAAGCTCATTTGCTAACAGAATTAATTATATAACCATTTTCTTTGAAAGTGGTCAATTAAAATCTAGAGAAAACAAATGATTCTTTGAGCGGGCTCTTTTTTTGACTTATTCCCTTTAACTTTTATAAAGGATTAGCGCTAAAGGTGTCACCTTGCGACAAATCGCCTGTTTCGAAACCTTTCTTAAACCAACGCATTCTTTGTTCTGAGGTTCCGTGGGTAAATGAATCTGGCACTACTCTGCCGGAAGATTGTCTTTGCAAACGATCATCCCCGATGGCATTTGCAGCATTCAACGCCTCCTCAAGGTCACCAGTTTCCATCATCTGTGTCATCTGCTGTGAATGATGTGCCCATACCCCTGCTAAAAAATCTGCCTGTAATTCTAATCGGACCGAATATTTGTTATATTCTGTTTTGCTCAATTGTCCCCTAAGACGCTGTACTTTATCACTAATACCTGTTATTTTTTGAATATGATGGCCAACCTCATGTGCAATAACATAGGCTTGCGCAAAGTCGCCCGGCGCATTGAGTTGCTTTTCCATTTCATAGAAAAAACTTAAATCTAGATAGAGCTTTTCATCCCCCGGGCAATAAAACGGACCAGTGGCACTAGAGGCTGAACCGCATGCAGAGGCAACAGAATTGGTAAAGAGTACTAAAGTAGGATCGCGATAATCTGGTAAGAGCTGATTCCATACATCTTCAGTACTCGCTAAAATAGTTGCACTAAAGTCCGCTAATTCATTTTCTTCTTCTGTTCCCTGATAGGGTGCCGAACTCACTGCCTGCCCACTACTTCCAAAAAACAGGTTGCCAATCAAGCTTAGAGGGTTATTTCCAGTAGCGAAAGAAAACACCAAAAAAATACCCACAATTATCAATCCTGTTTTAGAAAAAAGAAGCCGGATTAAAGGACCTAAAAGCAATGGGTTTATACCGCCCCTACTTCTACCGGGTCCGGACATTCCCCTTCTGTCGTCCACATTAGAACTTTTTCTTCTTCCCTGCCATTTCATAAGCTATCAATTAGATTATTATTTACTGTAAAAGAACAAAACTATCCACCAAAGATTACTGCCTCCGGTATTTGGTATTGCTCCTCCCCTATTTGAATAAGATATAAATCACCCGACTTTGAACTATCAAGTTCACCGATATCCGCCTCACTCTTATCATAGCCAATGGCTTTTCCGTCCTCAAAAAAGATGCTTCGGCTTCTTCCATCTGGTTTTCTGATAGTAAGTATCCCAGTCCCATAGTTCTCTCGTTTTATTCCAAAATCACAATTATTAAACCCAGCCTTTTCCTTATCCATTTTACAGGGAAGAATCCCTGTAGCATTATATTCTGTGTTATCCACAAGGGCATCAAGATTTACCTCTTCAGATACAACTAATTCTAAGCGAAAATTAGCACGTTCTAATCTACGTGCCGCACTTCTCATAAGATACACTCGTATCGTATAATCACCACTTGCCTCTGCTATTCCTTCAAACATGTTCTCACCTATGGAACCATTGAAAATAGCCCTATTCCCTTCATTGGGCTCCATTATATTAAAATAGTTAGCCCTATTATCCGTTGCCATACTAATATTTAAGTATTGGCCTTTTTTTACATTAAGTAAATAATCAATAATCTTTTCACCAACTATTTTAGCTTCTATAGTTTGACTATTATTACCTCTTGCAAACTCTATTTCCCTATTTTCAATTTCCTGGGCGTGAAGTTTCATTCCAAAGAGAGAACAGAAAAGTAGGCCGCCCAAAATACAATTCATTAACAAGCTTGTAAAAGCAATAAATCTTCCAGTAAAATAATTAAGTACCATTAATAAGTTGAGAAGCAAATAGATTATTGGTTTTCTAAGTACTTCTAAAAGTAAAGAATTCTTATCAAAATATACTTCCAATGGCTTCATTTTTAATCTTTAATAACCGGTAAGAAAGCAAAATGAAATCTATCTAACGACCTCTGTATATATTTTATATCTTGGTTAAGACATAAGAAATTGTTTTAGAACATAAGAATTTCCTGCCAAGCTATTAAAATTATCTTTTATGAATTTAGATTTAGACTTTGTTCGTGCTCAGTTTCCGGCATTTACAGAACCCACGCTTAAAGGATGGGCATTTTTTGAAAACGCAGGTGGTTCTTACCCCTGTATTCAGTTTATTGATAAACTGACAGATTTTTATAGGAAGAATAAAGTACAAGTACATTATCCTTATCCGGCATCTACTCTGGCCGGAGAACTAATGGATAAATCGTACAAGCGCATGGCGTCTTACCTAAATGTAAAAGAATCAGAAATTCATTTTGGCCCTTCTACTACACAGAATGTTTACGTCTTGGCTCAAGCCATGCGACCCATGTGGAAAGATGGGGATGAAATAATTGTATCCTGCCAGGATCATGAAGCCAATGCAGGAGCCTGGAGAAAACTTGGAGACTCCGGTATTAAAGTTTTGGAATGGCATGTAAGCAGTGAAACTGGTCTGTTAAATACAGAAGACTTAAATGAACTCTTGTCCTCAAAAACAAAGATGATTGCCTATCCACATTGCTCCAATGTTATTGGTTATATCAATCCTGTTCAAGAAATAACAAAACTTGCAAAGAAACACGGGGCTATCTCTGTTGTAGATGGTGTAGGTTTAGCCCCTCATGGTTTTCCAGATCTAAAGGCATTAGGTGCCGATATTTATCTATTTTCTCTTTACAAGACATTTGGACCTCATCTGGGGCTCATGTATGTAAAAAAGGAAATAATTGTACAGATGGAAAATCAATCGCACTTTTTTAAAGAAGGTATTTGGAAAAATATGATAACACCTGCAGGACCGGACCATGCCCAAATAGCCTCTGCTAGTGGTATATTGGATTATTTTGACATGATTTATGATCATCATTTCCAGGAAGAAGTTAGTTGTGGAGAAAAAAACAAGGCCATAAATCAACTGTTTATAAAACATGAAAAAGAGCTTTTAGATCGTTTGTTGGCATTTTTGCGAACAAGGAAGGATCTTCGCATAATAGGGACAACTACCTCTGAAAACAGAGCCCCGATTATTTCAATATTACCTTTAAATAAGAATCTGGATGAAGTTTATAAAAAACTAACTACTCATCACTTGATGTTAGGCAAGGGTACATTTTATGCCGTACGTCCATTTATAGATATGAATATCCCTTTAGATCCAGGGGTTATACGTATTTCGTTTCTTCATTACACAAGCATGGAGGAAATAGAACAATTAATAAGGGGGCTAGAGAAGGCCCTTAATTAAGCCTTGTTTTCATTGAAAACCTACATTTAGAATGACTTTCTTTTTTTTGCCTGCTCAAGGGTGTTAGGCCTTGTGAAGTTCCCATTATGGCAGAAAAACAAAAATCTGAATCGATACTTGGTAAAACAAGGCATACAAAAGCTAGCTCTACCTAAAAATTGGTATACGCACAAGCCGAATTTATACTATCGGTTTTTCCTTTTGGAATCCTATTTAGTTTATATAATAAAACCGTAAATTTCAATTTCATTAAAAACTAACAATTATGCGATTAAAAAATGCTAACTACTTAAAGGCATTAATATTTACCCTTCTTCTATCGGCCTGTTCCGGACCTAAAAACCCTTCGGCTACACTTCTTATTTATGGAGGCCCTATTTACACCATGGATTCTGTACAGACTTTGGTAGAGGCGGTTGCGGTTAAGGACAATAAAATTCTCTTTAGTGGGAGTTTGGTAAACGCCAAAAAGTTTAAGGATGATAATACAAAATTGATCGACTTAAAGGGAAAGACTATGACTCCGGGACTTATTGAAGGTCATGGTCATTTTATGGGATTAGGCTATAATGAACTGAATATTGATCTTATAAACACTACCAGCTATCAGGAAGTAATTGACGCTGTGGCTGCTGCTGTAGAAAAGGCGGCACCGGGAGAATGGATTACTGGCAGAGGTTGGCATCAAAGCAAATGGACTGAGATGCCGGAGGATACAGTAAACGGATTTCAAACCCATTACAGACTTAGCGAGGTATCTCCCGATAATCCGGTTTATCTTAGCCATGCCAGTGGCCATGCCGGTTTTGCCAATGCAGCAGCCATGGATTTGGCAGGCCTGCAAGTATTGTCTAAGGAAGGTCTAAACCCGTATGATGTTGAAGGGGGTGAGGTAATGCGCGATGGCTTAGGAAGACCCACGGGAATTTTTAACGAACGCGCACAAAACATTATAACCCAGTATATTCCGGAGACCACACCAGAAAAGGATGCCAAGGCTTTTGAACTGGCTATAGATGCTTGTCATAGAAATGGAATTACGGGTTTTCATGATGCCGGTATAGGGAGAGAAACCATTGCCTTGTACGAAAAAATGAAGTCTGAAGGTAAAATGAAAACAAGACTTTATGCCATGTTAACAGGATGGGATAAGGATTTGTTACAAGAATGGTATCAAAAAGGGCCTCATGTAGACCAGGACCATTTATTCACCATACGTTCGGTAAAGTTAAATTGTGACGGGGCCTTAGGTTCCCGAGGCGCATGGCTATTAGAATCTTATTCGGACAGACCAGGGCATTTTGGTCATGAGACCTTACCTATGGAATTTGTAAAAGAAACTGCCCTAAACGGATTAGAGTATGGCTTTCAAGTTTGTTCACACGCTATTGGGGATAGGGCAAATAGAGAAATATTAGACCGATATGAAAGTGCTTTAATAGAATCTCCGGAATATCCGGAAAACCATAGATTTCGTATAGAACATGCGCAACATTTACATCCAGATGATATTCCACGTTTTGCCGAACTAGGCGTAATTCCGGCCATGCAGGCAGTACATATGTCATCAGACAGGCCATGGGCAATAGATAGATTAGGGGAGCAGCGAATTAAAGAGGGTGCTTATATGTGGCAAGCCTTATTACAAAGCGGTGTTCCTATTGTAAATGGTACGGATGTGCCTGTAGAGCCTTTAAATCCAATAGCAAGTTTATATGCAAGTATCAGTAGAAAAACTTTAAAAGGAACTCCCGAAGGTGGTTATGAGCCAGAGCAAAAAATGACCAGAGAACAGGCTTTGCGTTCATATACACTAGATGCTGCTTATGGCGCATTTGAAGAAGACATAAAGGGTTCGATTGTGGAAGGTAAATTAGCCGACTTTACTATTTATAGCCAGGATATCATGACGGTACCAGAAGATGATTTTATGAAGACGGAAATTGAAATGACTATTTTTGATGGAAAAGTGGTTTATGATAAAGCAATAGAATGAAAAGAATTGAAAATTATACGGCAGAAAGTTTAGAAAATCTTTGCGAATAGGATCATTCTACGCCTTCTGGGTCATTTCAATTAGGTAAAGAAAGATTAATAGACATCATAGAAACCTCTAAAAACCAACAAATTTCTCTTAGCGATTGGAAAAATTCAGCCGATCTCTAAGTAGTTTCTGATTAACTCAAGAATTCATTATTAAATAGTATCTTAGTTCCTCTCTGTGGCTTAATTATTTATAGTGTCTAATACCGGATCCGAAATGAAAGTTAGTCTTATCCTTTTTACAGTTCTACTCTTAAGTTCAGCTTGTAATGAAAAAAAAGAACCGAGTTCTTTTAATCAGGAAAACTGGTCTAAGCGCACTGCTAATCTCGGTGCAAAAGACTCTCTTATAACTGGTAAGACCTATCTGTCTATTTATTCTCAGATTAGAAGTTTTTCAGAAGAGAAGACTTATAATTTAACCGCCATGGTAAGTATGAGAAATACAAGTGATTCGGATACTATTTATATTGAGAGAGCGGAGTATTATGACACACAAGGAAATTCTTTACGTAAATATTTTGACAAGGCCATTTTTTTAGCACCTTTAGAAACCGCCGAAATAATTATTGATGAAACCGATATTTCAGGAGGAACAGGTTCGAACTTTATATTTGAATGGAAGATCCCAAAAAGTATTCCAGAACCATTATTTGAAGGAGTTATGAATTCAACTATGGGACAGCAAGGGCTAATTTTCACTACACAAGGGGTTCGCATTAAATAATATGGCAGAATTACTAACCACCATATTTTTCATTTTTGCGGTAATAGATCCTATAGGAAGTATTCCTGTTTACTTGGAAGCTACTAAGGAATTTGATACCGTCCACAAGAAAAAGGTTGCAATTAGGGCCTCTGCAGTTGCGTTCCTTATTCTCTTGTTTTTTATTGTTATCGGTCAACTAATATTAGACGGTATGTCTGTATCGTTGGATGCTTTTCAAATTTCTGGGGGTGTTATACTCTTTCTTTTTGCCCTAACCATGATTTTTGGAGATGGTAAACCGGAACTAGAAAAAAAACGCATTACCGACTATAAACATGTAACGATATTTCCAATCGCCATACCATCTATTGCTTCTCCCGGAGCTATAATGGCGGTAGTATTGATGACAGATAACCAGTTGTATACTTTCCAACAACAAACCATCACCACGCTATTGGTTCTGCTTATTATCGGCATTACCTGTTTAATTTTACTGACCGCCAATCACTTACATAAGAGAATAGGAAATTATGGTATTACTGTTATTAGTAAAATTATGGGACTTATACTGGCGTCCTATGCCGTACAAAGCATTTTAAGTGGAATTAGCCATTATTTCGGAACTATCTAGTTCTGTTTTGCCTTTTTTCGCGAAGGTTTAAACGTAACTAAGAAACTCAAATGAAAGAAGAAAATAAATTTTATTTAACATGAATCGAAGATCTATCTTAAGTATTATCGGAATTAGTCCACTAGCGCTTATTTCTTCTAAAATCCCTGCCAATAGGGCGCTCACGGATATTCTTATTAAAAGGTGGGTGAAATCAAAGGAATATACTTTAGCTGTTTTTGATACAATGCCTGCAGCTACTATAGAATATAGCCCGTCACAGGATCAACTAACTTTTGTCCAGCATTTTTTACATCTTGGATTAATAAATAATTTCTACTTTGGAATATTAGTCGATACTAAAACCTATCCAGATTTCAGCCGTCTTATAGAGGCCGATTTTTTAATCCCACGCCCGGACCCAATAAATGTTTTTCAACCAGACTTCTTGGAGAAGCGAGAACCGGAAATTAACAAAGGCCTAGTCCTAAAATACCTAAACGATACTTTCAACTATGTAATTTCTTGTTTAGAGCAAGTAAATGATTCTAGTTTAGCAGAGGGACTAAGCAAGGAAAAGCCCGAATTTTTATCTGGGCATACGAACTTAGATCTGATATTGCGAGGCGAAAGTCATACAGCACACCACAGGGCGCAGGCAGTTGTTTATTTAAGAAGCAAAGGAATAAGACCCCCTAAATATACCCCCTATAATAAATTTTAAGTCTAACCAACTTTGTATGGAATAATAAAAATATTTTATCAGAATCTCTGGGCTGGGCAGGTAGGCTTTAGTTCGTTTTATTTAAAATGGTTAATAGTCTAAAATCTGAATATCAACTATTTAAAATTTTATAATTAAGCTATAGTCTATAGGATTAAATTGCAGGTAGTTGTATCTTAAAGGAAAAATTAAAGATGAGACAAGATTTATTAAAATATTTATGGAAGAAACTACACTAGTAAAACAAGGAGAAGGAGAAAATTACGATTATTCCCAAGACCACTGTTATGTTAAACTCTCATCTGAACAAACCAATGGAGAATTATGTCTGATTGAAGATACTTTAAAGCCAGGCTTCCATTTGGCAAGACATCATCATAAAATTATGACCGAGGTCTTCTATATGTTGGCTGGGGAATTGGAACTTATATTCGACAATAAAACTATCATTCTCAAAGAAGGAGATACTATCACCGTTCCTCCCAACGTGTGGCATGAGGCCATATGTAAAGAGGGTGGTAAAATGCTTACTATATTTAAAAATGGACAGTTTGATGTATTTCTAAAACAACTGTCGTTAATGAGTTCGAAGGATTTTTCCAATGCGGAACTAATGAAGGCTACTTCAGAAAAATTTGATATTTACGAGGAGGAGAAGTCTTCATAAAAAAAAGTAAATTGTTCTAGTAATTTCACTAACTATACAATCTTGTAATTTAAGAAAGGTTTTTGCACTAACTATTCAGCTTTTAGAAGTCTCTTTTTTCTCTTCCATATGTAATTATTACATTAGGGCCTTGCTTAGTAAAATCAAGCACAATCAAAAAACATATAAATCAATCACATGAACACAAAGTATTTATTTCTTAGCGCCCTTCTGTTGGGGCTATTACTGCAAACAAGTTGTAAAAACGAATCAGACACTACCTCCACAAAAAAAGTACTCACCTCAGGTATTCTTAAGGAAAACATGGACACCCTGGTAAATCCCGGGGATAATTTTATGGCCTATGTGAACGGCAGCTGGATAAAGAATACCGAAATCCCGTCCGACAAGTCGGCCTATGGGATCCCATATATGATCAATGAAGAATCACAGGAAAATGTAAGGACTATTATAGAAGAATCGGCATCTGGTAAATTTAGTGAAGGATCTGATCAACAAAAAGTTGGCGACCTATATAAGTCTTATATGGACATGGAGACTAGAAATAAGCTTGGTCTTTCACCAATACAGTCAGAATTTGATAAGGTAGATGCCATTAAAGATTATAACGACTTGGCCGTATATTTTGCCTATGCCAATAAATACGGTATCAATGTGCCTTGGACCCTTGGCGTGGATCAGGATTTGCTAGATCCGACCATCCACTCGGTGCAAACCTATCAGTCTGGTTTGGGTTTACCGGATAGGGATTATTATCTAAAGGATGATGAGCGATCAAAAGAAATCCGTAAAGCATATCTGAGCCATATTACAAAAATGTTCGATTTAGCAGCTCTAACCGACACAAAAAATGCGGCTAAGACAGTTCTGGCGGTGGAAACCAGATTAGCAGAAAAACATATGGAGAAAGAAAAGGCCAGGCAATGGGATAAGTTATTTAAGAGATACCCTATCGATACCCTGTCTATAATTACCCCAAACTTTAACTGGACGGCCTATCTTAAAGAAGCAGGGGTAGAAAATCAAAACGAGATTGCAATACTGATGCTCGATTATACGATAGCCTTGGATAGAATTATCCAATCTACAGATCTGCAATCCTGGAAGACATACTTAAAATGGGCATTCATAGATGCCAATGCTTCACGCTTAAATGAAGCCATGGATAAACAGAATTTTGAATTCTATAGCAAAGAATTAAGAGGGATTCCTGAGCAAAGCCCACAGTGGAGACGAGGTGTTTCCGTTGTCAACGGCACTTTGGGGGAAGTTGTAGGGAAGGTATATGTGGAAAAACACTTTCCTCCAGAAGCCAAGAAACGAATGCAGACTTTGGTTGAAAACTTGTTAAAAGCTTATGAAATTAGTATAACAGAACTCGATTGGATGAGCCCCGCTACTAAATCGGAAGCCCTAAATAAGCTAAGTAAGTTTACTACTAAAATAGGTTATCCGGATAAGTGGAAGACCTATGATTTTAAAATTAATGCGCAGGATCTTTATGGAAACCTAAAACGATCAAAACTCTTTCAATACAACAAGGACCTGGCAAAATTAAATCAGTCGGTAGACAAGTCCGAATGGGCTTTAACACCCCAAACGGTTAATGCTTATTACAATCCTACATTAAATGAAATTGTTTTTCCTGCGGCAATTTTACAGAGCCCTATTTTTAACATGGAAGCAGATGACGCTATTAACTATGGTGCCATAGGCCATATTATTGGTCATGAAATAGGACATGGATTTGATGATTCGGGAAGTGACTTTGACGGAGATGGTGCCTTACGCAATTGGTGGACCGACGAGGACAAGGAAGAATTTGAAAAACGCACAGCAGAATTAGTTACCCAATATAATACTTATGAAGTGTTACCAGATTTATTCGTAAATGGAGAATTTACTTTAGGTGAAAATATTGGAGATCTAGGAGGTTTAAATATTGCCCTAAAAGCCTATAAGCTGTCATTAGATGGTACAACTGGGCCCGTAATAGATGGTTTTACGGCAGAACAGCGTTTGTTTATTGGCTATGCCCAGCCCTATTGTGGCAAAGTCAGAGATGAGGCGATGAGGGTAAGAATGAATTCCGATCCACACGCTCCGGGAACTTTCAGAGTGAATGGGGTAGTTCGGAATATTCCA
This sequence comes from Eudoraea chungangensis, assembly GCF_029360665.1. Taxonomy (GTDB): domain Bacteria; phylum Bacteroidota; class Bacteroidia; order Flavobacteriales; family Flavobacteriaceae; genus Eudoraea; species Eudoraea chungangensis. Next base: position 198,595 of record NZ_JARDUB010000006.1, on the reverse strand, counting down.
GAATTTTATAGTGCTTTCCATGTAAACGAAGGCGATTCGCTTTATTTATCTCCGGAGGAGCGCGTGGAAATCTGGTAAATTGCTTTCTTAAGTCTAGGGCTTCTAAATTTTTAAGATTCTCCCTACGCTTCTTTTTAATTAAAGATTGAAGTTACTATATGAGTTATTTTGTGGTCCTTCTACCAGGAGAATAATTGTTATGGTTGTAATAATTTAATAGAAATAGGGTTAGTAATAGTTTGGAAAATAAAACCCTTCCTTCGGACATTTTTACTTAAGGTTCGTCCTGATTCACTCTATAAACTATTGATTTACAGATATCTTTTCATTGCTATGTAATTGAAATTATATTCTCAGGGATAGGAATAGTTCTAAGTTACTCTCCCAATGTGTATCGGACTATTAATTTTAAAACAACCATAGCATGAAAAAAGCAACTACACTCATTGTCTTATGCCTATTGAGCTTTCAATACATAAAGGCACAAACCATTTCCACACACCAGTATAGGAAGGTAGCCCCTGAAAATATGGAGGAATACCTAAAAAGGGAATCTACTTATTGGGCCAAATGGGCCGAAAAAGAGGTAACCAAAGGGAATCTTACTTTTTGGGCCATTTTACAAAAAATTGGTGGTGTAAACCAAGATACAAGCCCAAATATTCTAATAATTAATACGTTCAAGGATTTAGATAAAGGAGCCGATTGGGCAAGTGTAGACGAGATGTTTCCCGATGTTGAAATGAAAGATATACAGACTTGGGATATCAGCACGGATATGCATCATATTTTTTTGAATAACCTTCCGAACCATATACGAGCAGCAAATACTACGGATGCGGATTACAAATATGTGCGCATCATTTATCATGATGTAAAGAATTTAGGGCAGCATCTTACTTTTGAATCTGAAAAATGGAAGCCAATGGTAGAAAAAGCCATGAAGGAAGGTAAGACTAATATGAAAGGTTGGGGCAACCAAGCCATCATATCTCCAATGACTTCCTCCTTTACTTATGGAAGTTTTTCCTATGATATTTTTAGCACCATGCAAGAGGCCTTATCTCCCGCCTTTAGCGAGGACATGGAGGTTCCAGATGAATTTTGGTCTGGTTTTCAGGATAATTATAACAAACGTAATTCTAACCTTTATCGTGTTGTAGCATCCGCTACTGCTCCCGCAGAGTAATTTTAAGATAGATTTTTATATTAGAAAATAGCCCGGAATATAATATTCCGGGCTATTTTCGTAATGTTTGTATATTATATTATCCGCCTTATGAAAAAAACATGGAGACCTTATATCCTTATTCTTCTAATTTTTGTCTTTGGTTGCGACAAGGAAGATTTCAAGGAGGTCGCCATAGCGGATTGTGTTAATACGCTTGAATTAAATCCCGTTTGCGGATGTAACGGCATAACCTATGACAACCCATCTGTTGCCGCCTGCAATAGTATTACAGAATTCACCATAGGGACCTGTGATTAGAATCCTGCTTAGGAATAGTATATGAACTTAAGCCAGCCTCAATCAGATTTCAGTTTATCTCAAGAGAAACTCTTGAGAATATTACTAGAGTCTTAGGATGCCTGAAAATAGCGTAGTAAGCTCTGACTTATTATTACATGCCTATTACCTTCATTGCCTTAGAAAGCAATTCAGGGTTCTTAGATATAAAGTCTATCGCAGCCGTAGTTAAATCCTTATCCCCTAAAATAGATTGCATAATACCACTATTAGAACCTTTGTTCTTTGAAAGAATTCCGGCAAGAGACTGCGCGGTCTCTGGATTAGACTTAAGAAAGTCTATCGTTTCTTTTTGCAGACCTTCATCCTTCATTAGAGCCTCTTTTATTTGAGCATCCGTGTTAGGATTTTCCTTTGCCAGTGCTTCTACTCCACTTTTCTGTAAGTCGCTACTCTTAACACTTGGCACTGTTTGCGCAGATAAAGAGACTGTCAACATCAAAAGTCCAACAGTAAAAAATACTTTTTTCATAATTTTTTTCTTTTTAATTAAGTTCAGAAAGATAATCAAATTAAGGCTTGTTTCTCTTATTCAAAAAGTTATTATTTGGAAGGTTAAAAAAATAGTACCTGCTTCCTCCTAAATGTGGTCTAAATTTTTATAGGCGAAAAAGTAAGATCCATTTTATTTTGTACCTTCTATAAAATTTGAAATAAAATGAATTATTATTTTAAAACTACCTTAAGCAATACTTCTTTTGAAAAGGCCATCGACAAAACGATTAATGCGCTTAAAAAAGAGGGTTTTGGAGTATTAACCGAAATTGACCTAAAAGATACCTTTAAGAAAAAATTAGATGTTGATTTTTATAATTATAAGATATTGGGTGCTTGTAACCCATCGTTTGCCTACAAAGCGCTGCAGGTAGAAGACAAAGTTGGCACTATGCTCCCGTGTAATGTTATTGTTCAAGAAAAGGAATCTGGCAGTGTTGAAGTTTCGGCGGTAGACCCATTAGCTTCTATGGTTTCAGTTGATAATGAGCTTTTAGGAAATATTGCTATAGAAGTACAAGAAAAATTAAGAAGAGTAGTAGAAAGTATTTGAGAAAGACCTGCTACTTCCCCCTGAAAACACTGGTCTTACATTACAGTATTTGTACAAACTATCTTCATAAAAACAGATGCCCTATTGATTAAAAATAGATTTAGTACAACACTTTGTATTATATAAAAGATTCCTTCTGGATCTATACGTCACTCATTTATGTCTTTGTGTCCATAGACAATAAGTGCTTATACCCTAAAATTGTCTAGGCACTGCTATACCTCGCTTTACTAATTTGTTTGAAATATTTTGTTAAAAGACACGTTCTAGTACAATAACCTTATTAAAAACCAGATAGTTATGATAAAAAAAATGACCTTAGGATTGGCCTTCTTTGCCTTGATGGCTTTAAGTATTAGCAGCTGTTCCAGTGATGATGACGGTGGTGATTCAGACTGTAGTAGTTGCTCCTTAGCAGGCGAAACTATTGAAATATGTGATAATGGAAACGGTACCTATACTGTTACGGCAGGTGGGGAAACTGAAACCATAACTGCAGAAGATCTTGAAGGAGTTTCTCCTGAAGACTATATTGACTTGATATGTACTTTAGGCGATTTAGTTCCTTAAAAATATACTTCTTAATATAACAAAAAGCCCAATCTAAAACAGATTGGGCTTTTTGTTTACACAAGAATAGTAGATAACGCCTAAAAATAACAGTATCGTAAAGCTATTAATACCTTGTATACCCTTGGCTAATTGGCGTAATTGTCCTGGTTTTCGGTAAAAGCGTTGATAAATCTTATGGTATCGGTTACTTGCTGTTTAAGACTAATATTGTTATAATAATTTGATAGTTAATTGATCAAACTATCATTTGTAATATTGTTAAATATCCTGTATTAGTTGCAATATCAAATGATTTCTACCAAGTATTACAAGGGTTAACAGATAATATCGCAATATGCGACCTTTCTTTATCTAATGCCAGTCTCCGATCACTTTTTGAAATCTGATAGCTTTGAGATTTGCCTTGGTCTATTCTGTTTATTCCCAAACCGAAGTTATTAACCATTCGACAGCATCTTTTACGTAGGGTTGAAAATCACAGGCACAACAATGACCTAATCCTTCGGCCATAACAAATTCTATTTCACTGCCTACACCTCTGGATAGTTCTACAATTGATTCAGTATCAGTAAAAGGAAAAAGTTCATCGAATTCTCCGTGAATAACGTACACAGGAACATCGGTTTTTTTTATTCCATTCTCATTAACTATAAGACCATAGACCTGTGCGATAGCAATAGCCGATGAAAACAATTCTGGATGTGTATCGGCAAAGAACCAGCTGCCGAAACCGCCGTCGCTAATTCCAAAAGCCACCACTCTTTTTGGATCGACGTTCAAATGTTCTATAGCGAACTTTACTAAATTTACAACTTGTAACTCATTGAACCCGTTAAACCACAAGTATCCTTGTGAGTTTGGGCTTAAAATGTATGCTTTTAAATTATTTTCTTCCAAAGAAGGGCCAAGCACACAATCTTCCCTTTTGTGGTTATTGATGTCTAGTCTGAGTGCGCTGCCGTGCATGTTTATAATAAGAGGTACTAATTCACCATCAGCTATTTCTGGGACGGTTAATCGAAATGCCCATTTTTCTTTAAAAAGGACACTTAATTCAAAATCGTTGTCCCCAATTTCAAAAGGAAGCTCTGAAAAATCCTTATTTGCCTGTTCAATATCCAATTGCGGAATATTCTCAATTATTGTCGACTCCGGTCCTGTTTCCAAAAAACTATCACTACAACCTACTAAGCTTATGAGTAATACTAAAAACCAAAAAGTACTTTTTATTTTATAATTCATACCAGTTTAATATTGAATATCAGTTCTTTAATATAAGCAAATTCTAACTCAATTTGTCAACTACAGCCTTAATTTAAAAAGACCAAGGTATTGTGGTCTCTCGAAATAAGAAGATTACTTTTGTGCTATTAGCCGACCTGTTTGATGTAATGAAATCCCCAGTCGCGCTAACCTCAAGCTAGTGTCTCGTCCCAACTACCCTTCTCAATTAAGGGATCAATATTGAGAAGATTAACTTAAATGATAACCACCAATTGAGGTAACATCTGTAAATCTATCTAATGTGAAAGTCCTAAATACAACTATTATTAGACTGATATTAAACCTCTTAACTATGAAGAGCTTCAAACAGATCATTATTATAAAGAGTTGGTTAAACAGAATTTATTACAAAAGTTAGAGCTCCTTTACTGGCGGTAGGATATAGAAAAAGGTTGTAAAACTGTAATACATATGATAAACCGAGAACTAGATCCTAAAATTCAATGATCAACCACTTTATTAAATCAGATGGTTAACGCTACCCCATCCAGCCTGCCCGATCCAGACTTCTATATTGAATAGCTTCCGCTAAATGTGATGCCTCTATATTTCTCTTCTCCTCCAAATCTGCTATAGTCCTCGAAACTTTTAAAATACGATCATATGCCCTGGCGGAAAGGCCAAGCCGTTCCATGGCATTCTTTAATAACTTCGCCGATGGAAGGTCTAAAACGCAATACTCTCTTATTTGACGGCTATTCATTTGTGCATTGTAATGCACTTGTTTGGCTTCCGCAAATCTGCGGGTTTGCTGTTGCCTGGCATTGGTGACCCTTTTGCGAATTTCTAGGCTAGTCTCCCCTTTTCTTTTGGCAGACAATTTATCAAAGGGAACAGGGCTTACCTCCATATGTAAATCAATCCGGTCTAGCAACGGGCCGGAAATTTTTCCCATATAGCGTTGCATTTCCGCTAGAGAGGTACTATTCACAGAACTATCGTTAAAAAAACCACTTGGACTTGGATTCATACTGGCCACCAACATAAAACTACTGGGGTAGGTAACCGTAAAGCGAGCTCTGGAGATGGTTACTTCTCTATCCTCCAACGGCTGTCGCATTACCTCAAGAACACTCCTTTTAAATTCTGGTAGTTCATCGAGAAAAAGTACACCATTATGGGAAAGTGAAATTTCCCCTGGCTGTGGATAACTACCACCGCCAACTAAAGCTACATCAGAAATAGTATGATGTGGACTTCTAAATGGGCGTTGACAGATTATGCCGGTATTCTTAATCTTTCCCATCACACTATGAATTTTTGTGGTTTCTAAAGCCTCTTCTATGTTCATCGGAGGTAAAATAGACGGAAGTCGCTTAGCCAACATAGTTTTGCCAGATCCGGGAGGCCCTATTAATATAATATTATGTCCTCCCGCCGCAGCTATTTCCATACATCGTTTTACCCCTTCCTGCCCTTTTACATCAGAAAAGTCGTACTCCCAAGAGTCGATCTGTCCACTAAACTGGGTCTTTAAATCCAGCCTCATTGGTTCCAAAGTAGTACCTTGATCAAAATACTCCGTTACTTCCTTTATATGCTTAATCCCAAAAACCTCTATGCCCTTTACTATCGCCGCCTCTTCTGCATTTTTCATGGGAAGAATAAAACCTTTAAATCCTTCTTCTTTTGCCTGTAACGCAATAGACAAAGCGCCGCGAATTGGTTGCAAGCTTCCATCTAAAGACAGTTCTCCCATAATCACGAAGTTTTCTAAATTATTGGCCTTTATTTGCCCTGAGGCAACCAAAATACCAATAGCCAGACTAAGATCATAGGCGGAACCTTCTTTCCTGAGATCGGCCGGCGCCATATTTATAGTGATTTTCTTTCCAGGGATTTTATACCCATTATTACTTAAGGCAGCAGCGATTCTATAACTACTCTCTTTAATTGCATTATCCGGCAAGCCAACAAGGTGGTAGCCAATTCCCTTGTCGACATTTACTTCCACAGCAACTGTAGAAGCGTCTACGCCATAGACCGCGCTGCCAAATACCTTGGTTAGCATAAGAAAAAGATATACTACTAATATAAGATTATTTTCTCTGTATATAGTATATTTTCTCTATATATTTGTAATTGGACTAATTCTATTAGTCTTGTAGTAAAAGAAGTTTGGTGGAACTATTTAATATTTCTTCTTTGTTTAAAAGCATCTTACGAAACTTATTATGGTGGTATAATACAGCCTGGTCTCGGTAGTGTCTACTGAAAGGATTACCAGATTGCCCAGTAGGTATTATACTTTTAGAATTTTCGATATCCGAAAAATCTACAACTATTCTCGTAGATGGTCCAGTTTTAACTTTATAGATATCCTCTTCCGTATAGTCGAAATACATATTATTAATAACCTCTCTAGCTCCTTCGATCTCATAAGGGCCTACATTAAAAAAGGAGCGTAAAGCCTGGATCTTGCCTATGGGATGAGGATGTTCTACAATGTGCATTCTATTCCAGGTCCATTTACTGTGGTCTTTCCCAAACTCTTGCTCTAAAAAATCTATAGCCTCTTTATAAGCCTTCCAAACGATTTCTTCTTTTGTTTCTGCAATATTTTTGGTTTCTACATCATCCCACCAAACGGAATTGTCTTTTTCAATTAGAGGGGCAATAAGTCTTTTGTGAAAATGGGTTGCAAGGAAGTCTTTAAATAAATCTTCTCCCAACTCATCCTTAAAAGCGAACTTTAAAATATTATATATCCAGCGATGATAAATTCCAGGTTCTACAGCGTCCAAGGGAAAATTTCCATCCCAAGTTTTAAGCTCTTCTATAAGAGTCCTCTCTGTCTTATTTAAATCTTTATTATAAATAATATCAATTAGTTGATTAGCTATACTTCGATTGACTGTTGAAGTATTATCTAACATCATGTCTTGCACTTCCTCTGCATCCCAAGTTTGTTTCTCCTCTAATAGTTCCACAATTCGTTTACCTCGGTTTTCCGGTAAATAGTATCCAGGATATAACATTCCGGCAATAGAATCTGGCTGATTATTGGCCGAATAAACATAACCCCAAGGCGGATTCACCGCAGCAGGGTTTTCCGAAAAATCTAAAAACCGAACAGGTTCTGCATTGGCACTAGCTCCCTTCCTGATAAACTTGGTATGGGTACTGTCGGGCAGTTGGTAGAGCTTAGCAGTGGCCCACCAAGCTATATTACCATCTTTATCTCCATACATGATATTTAATCCAGGTGCGTGTATTTTTCGTAGGGCCAGTTCCACTTCCTCTAAGCCTGAAGCATGGTGCAGCTTATAAAGCCCTTCTAACGCATCATTTTTTTCCAGTGTATAGATCCAAGACATGCTTACAGGAGAAGACACTTCTACTTTTGCTCCAAAGCTCGGCATTATAATGCCTCTTTCTGTTTTTTGGTAGGTGAAAGTGGCCGCAGCGGTATCCTTTATTTGAATTAGTTTGGTTGTTGTTTCCAAGGTCTTCCAACCATCTAAGGCTTTATACTGGCTAGGTTCTTCAGGATTAATTTCTTCATAAAAAAAGTCAACATCATCATTCTCAAACATGGTCAGCCCCAATGCCATTTGCCTGTTGTGCCCCATAAGAGGAAAAGGAATCCCTGCTATATAATAACCATATTTCTCATAGGATGGTGAACTAATATGCGCTTCATACCATACGGCTGGCTGCGAGAAACCCATATGCGGGTCATTGGCAAGAATTACCTTTCCATTTTTTGTCTTATCCTCGCTTAATACCCAGCTGTTACTTCCGATAAACTGAGGTACTGGGATATTATTAAAACCCTCCGGAAGAAAAGAACTAAGGTCTGCTCTTGGTTCCGGCAGGGTGTCTTTTCTAAAATTTTTAATCCATTCGTTGGCAGCAGAGGCATTAATTGCCAAATCTTCCAGGTATTCCACACCAAGAGTTTGGGCAATTTCGGTTAATAAAGGGTCTGTTTTATGAGCCATGGCAAAGCTAAAAGCCATATATCCCATGCTATTATAGACGTCTTCCACAGTAAAAGGAGTCTTCTCTAAACCCGTTAGGTAATACTCTATTGGTGTAGATCCCGATTGGATATAAGTATTTACGCCCTCCAGATAGTCTTGCGTCATCTCATAGAATTCTTTGCTTTGATCTAAAGCGACCAATGTTTTTTTAGTAGCTTCATCAATTCCTAGGGAAAGTAAAAACATATCTACCTCCAAGAGATCCTTCCCAAATACTTCAGACAAACGCCCTGCCCCAGCTCTTCGCAAAAGGTCCATTTGCCATAAACGTTCCTGTGCATGCAGGTATCCAAGAGATTTAATTGCATCTTTTTCAGTTTTGGAATAAATATGAGGTATTCCATAGGTATCAAAATAGACCTCTACTGGATTGTCTAAAATGGCCAATTCTTTTTGCCCAGAATAATCTGGTTTCATGGACTGCACAAAAAAATATCCCCCTATTATAATTAAACCAACCAGTAATAGGACTACAACAACTATTCTTTTTAATAATTTCAATGGTATATAATTTAATTAGGCATATTAATATACTGGTCAAGTGAACTCCTTAATGTAATGGAAGAAGATTGAAAGGAAGCAAGACCTTGGTTTAACCATGCCTCGTAGGTTTCTACATCTGTATTTTGTATTGCGTAATTTAGTACCTCAAAATCTGGTGAAATCATTACATAATAAGGTTGAGAAACGGCACCAAAGTTAATCGTCTGAAAAGTCCCCCATTTATCCCCTACCGTTTCCACTTTCTTTACCCTACCGGTATCGAATTTATAGCTAAATTGCTCCTCCTTAGCCAAGCTATTTCTATCGTCAATATAAAGGGAAATAAGGACTACTTCTTCATTTAGAATTTGAAATATTTCCGGATCGCTCCAAACATGTTCCTCCATCCTTCTGCAGTTAACACAGGCCCATCCGGTAAAGTCTAATAATATGGGTTTACCTTCCTGCTTAGCCTTCGCAATTCCAGAATCCAAGTCCTTATAACAAGGTAAACCTAATGGACAATCACTTGTTTGCTCTTTAATGGAATAGAAATCTGGTGGTGGAAAACCACTTAAAAGTTTAAGGTGACTGTAATTAAATAGTCCAAGAACTAAATACAAGGTAAACATTCCAGACACTATTCCTAAACCGAAACGTATTTTAGGCATTTTTACTTCCTTTCCCTCATGAGGAAAACGATATACCTTGAAAAGATAAAGAGTTAAGAACAAAAACAGTAGAATCCAAATACCAATAAATACTTCTCTTTTTAGAAAACCCCAATTCCCTACTAAATCTGCATTGGATAGAAACTTAAAGGCCAGGGCTAATTCTAAGAAGCCTAGGACTACCTTAACTGTGTTCATCCAACCGCCTGATTTTGGAAGTTTATTAAGTAAGGCCGGGAATAAAGCAAATAGGGCAAAAGGTAACGCCAGGGCGACGCCGAAACCGGTCATACCTGCCGATAAATTATAGGAAACATTTCCCTCAGCGAGGGCTGTTCCACCTAATAAACCGCCAAGGATTGGACCAGTACACGAAAAAGAAACTATAGCCAGGGTAAGGGCCATAAAAAAAATCCCTAAACCCCCGCCCACCTTTGAAGAAATGGTATCCATTTTGGTAGACCAGGAGCTGGGTAAGGTTAGTTCGTAAAACCCGAAAAAGGAAAAGGCAAAAAATACAAATAACAAAAAGAAGCCCAAATTGAGCCAAATATTGGTTGCAATAGTATTGAGTATTTGTGGATCTACCGAATCAAATACATGAAATGGTAAACTTAAAAGGAAGTAGATAAGAACTATAAAAAACCCATATAATAAAGCCTGCCAAACACCAGAACCACTATTTTCCGAATGTTTTGTAAAAAAGGATACGGTTAAAGGGATCATTGGAAATACACAGGGCGTAAGTATCGCTATTAAACCGCCCAAAAACCCTAAACCAAATATCACCCAAAGGTTAGATTTTTTGCTGCCGTTTAACTCCTCATTCAGATACAACTTATCCTTGTTTTTAAGATCTAGTTTTAAAGCCGCGCCAAGAGCCAAACTCCTTTCATCTATGGTTATGCTTTCGGTTACTGCCTTACCTCCGTCCAAGACGACTTTAAATAGATAATCCTTGGGAATACACACTTCTTTGCATACCTGATAAAACAATTCTACGTCTATCTGTCTTATAGAAGGATTTAGAAGTTTAATCCTTTGTGTAAAAACCGCCTTCTTTTTGAAAAAGGTCTCCTCTACCTCAAAAATATCACTATATTCTTTTATCGTTGTACTTTCTTCTGTCTTACCCAGCAGAAGAAAATCTTCTCCCGCTCCGTTAAATGTGAATTCACTGGGTAGCGAACCACCCGGGTCTGTGAATTGGGAATACACATGCCATCCCTCTTCAATTTGCCCTTCAAACTTTATTTCAATGACAGAGTCAGAGACTTTTTCTATAGCTTGCGACCAAACTACGGGTTCTTGTTCTACTTGTCCCCAGAGGGGAAAAGAAAGAAACAAACTCAAAACAAGAATATGGGGAAACCTCATATATTTAAACTAATTTTTACAATATTTTTTGTTTCTGGAGTCACTTTAAACCGATCATCGGCTCTTTTTCCAACTACCCAGATAATTTCATTCCCAGAAGTTAACAACCATTGATTTTCCTTTTCATGCAAACTATACTTCTGATCTTTAAAGAATTTAGAAATCTTTTTTTTACCACGCATACCAAAGGGATAAAAATAGTCTCCTTTTCGGTATTTCCTTACAACAACCTTCTCTTCTAACGTTTCTTTGTCTGCATATAATATATTTTTATCTACAGATTCTATTCTATCCACCAATTGAATGGTCAATGGAACGGGAAGACTAATCTCCTTTTCGCTTAATGGAATGCACCATTCATTATTCTCCATAGATGGAATAGGCTCTAAAAACAATGCCTTTCTATCCTTACTCAGGCGATAGGTTTTGGAATACACTGCCTTGCCACTAATGGCATCTATTAAGTCTACAATAGCTTCCCATTGCGTAAAACCGTAATCTTTCAATAGAAGATACAAATAGGCCTTGATAGGTTTATACTTCTTTAATTTTTTAATCGATATTTTGATTCGGTTTTGTTGTTTGTCCAATAATTTTTTAGTCAAGAACTTCTGATAATCCTTTAGTAATGCACTACTTTCTTCCAAATGACTTCTACTGGTCTCAAAATTTTGTAAAAAAGAGGGGTGAATAGATTTTATCACAGAAACCATTTCGTGTCGTACTTTATTACGGAGATACTTAACCTCTTGATTGGATTCGTCTTCTCTCCATTTTACATTTTCTTTTTCTGCAAAGGACAAAATGTCTTCTCTACTAAAGACCAACAATGGTCTGGCAACAAGATTATTTTTTTCAGGAATTCCCTTTAAACCCTCTAAGCCAGATCCTCTGCTCAAATTAATTAAAAAAGTCTCTAAATTGTCGTCTTTATGATGGGCTGTGACTATTTTGGCGAGTTGGTACTCCTTTAATAAAATGCAAAACCAGTGGTAGCGCAATTCCCTTGCCGCTAGTTGAATAGACAATTTTTGTTCGGAAGCATATGCTTCTGTGTCAAACTTTTTAACCAAGACCTTCCTCTTTGAGGTCTTTCCTAACTCTTGTACAAAAGCTTCGTCTAAATCGCTCTCCTCCCCCCTTAGTTGAAAATTGCAATGCGCAATTATGAAGTCTAATTTCAGTTTTGCCAGAAGATTCACTAGTACTACACTATCTAATCCCCCGCTGCACGCTACCAAAAATTTTTGATTTACCAGTTCAGGGAAACGATTTGTAAGATGCCTTTTAAGTGTAGTTTGCATTTTACAAAATTACATAAACTAAGCATAAAAGTCTTAATAGGTTCTTCTATATTAATCCCTATATACTACGTCTGTTTAATTCTCTAAAACCTCACGCATTGCCTTAGCCTTTAGCAAACACTCTTCATATTCCTTTTCGGCTTTGGAGCTAGCCGTAATAGCACTTCCTACAGTAAAAGAGCTATAGTGTTTAGATTGGTTGTAAAGTATGGACCGAATCACCACACTAAAATCAAAGTCTCCATTTGGTTTAAAATATCCAAGGGCTCCACTATACACGCCCCGTTTAGAAGCTTCTATCTTTTCAATGATCCGCATGGCTTCAATCTTAGGTGCACCAGTCATGCTACCCATGGGAAAGGTATCTTTTATCAAGGAAACTGATTTTTTGTCTTTTCCTACTGAAGAAGTTATGGTAGAGATCATTTGATGTACCTGTTTATAGGAATATACTTCACATAATTCTTCTACCCTGACACTACCTTTTTCTGCGCTTTTAGAAAGATCGTTCCGCACCAGATCAACAATCATAATATTCTCTGTAAGTTCCTTGGTATCTCTGGCTAAATGTCTCTTTATCTCTAAGTCCTTAGCTGAATCTTCAGATCTTTTAGCGGTTCCCTTAATGGGTTGCGATATCAACTGGCCTCCTTGTCTTTTTAAATATCGTTCCGGGGAGGCGGAAATTACATAGAAGTCATCAAAGTGAAGAAAGGATGAAAATGGCGCTTCAGATATGCTGTTCAGTTTTTCATAGGTCTTATATGGATCAATTTCTGTTTCTGGCACATAAAATTCTTGACAAAAATTAACCTCATAAATATCGCCTTTTTGGATATGTTCTTGAAGAATTAAAAAGCGTTTATGGTATTCCTCCTTAAAAATTTTCATTTTAATTTTGGGCGACGTGTTAGAAAGAACACCCTGCCCCGGATGCTTAAAATCCTCTGTAATTAGCCTTTTAAAATCTGTTTCAATAGCTCTTTTATCTTTAGTCAAATAATGAAACTCTACCTGATTTCCTTTAAGCAGTACTAGTTTTTGAGGTTGAAAAAAAAACAATTCCGGAAATAGAAGTGCGTCGACCTTAGAAGATTCGAGGTTTTCAATAGCATTCTTTAGGTCGTAGGAAAAGTAACCAAACAACCAGTCGCCTGTTTTCTCTTGGTATTGTTCAAGATTCTCGAAGGCGGTTTTTGTATCCGAACGAATCTCCGATTCCATGCCCGCTGCTAAAATAAAATCATAGAAAGAATACAAGGGTCTTTCTCCACTACTTTCTAACCATACTTTAGCTGGGAAATCTTTTGACCAAGCCTTCAGTTGATCTATAAAAAGAGGTGTGTTATTAATTTTAAAAACTTGTTTGGAACGCAAGTCACTTATAGTTTGGAGACAAAAGTATTAATCGCGGCTTCATAATTTTTACGCAATGCTGAGTCTTTAATTCCGGCTTCCGCATCGAATTGCTCATAAAAAGAGGGTAAAGAAAAGGTAGCGACTACCTCGCCACCAAATCTGCCTAACAATTTTTCAGTAACTTCCATAGAACTCTGCGCCCCTCGTTTACCTCCTGAAGTGGCCATTAACAAAATCTTCGGTTTTGCCAAAAAATTGCGGTCTACTCTAGAAAGCCAATCAATTAGATTTTTAAAATACGCCGAAGGATTTCCATTGTGTTCATTAACAGAAATTACCAGGCCATCCGACTTTTTTATATCATTACACAATTCAACCAGACTATTAGAAAACCCATTCTCTTTTTCGTAATCAGCACTGTACATAGGGAAGGGGAAAAGGGCCATATTTAGCACAGTGGTATTTTGATCGGATAGTTGGTTTGCGGTATAACTTATTAGTTTATAATTTATTGAAGTAGATGAATTACTTCCTGCAAAGGCTAGGATTGCTGCCATAGAAATTTAATTTTATACTGTAAAATTACCTTATTTTGAGAGGATATGCGAGCATTTTATCTAATTTTGCGGTCCATAAGATCCAAAATAATAAAAATAAGAGTATATACGTTAGACCATTATCTATGGAGAGTAAGACCATAAGACTTTTTTTTATTGATGCAATGAGGGCTTGGGCTATTCTAATGATGCTCCAGGGGCACTTTGTAGATGGTTTATTGGATAACGCTTTTAGGGATAGCGGAAGTGCGATATATAGTGTTTGGAAATATTTTAGGGGAATAACTGCACCAGTCTTTTTTACAGTATCAGGGTTTATATTCACTTATTTATTAATTAGAAATGCCCAGAGTGCTACTCCCAACCTAAGGATAAGAAAAGGTATTAAAAGAGGTCTGCAATTGGTTTTTATTGGATACCTTCTGCGCATTAACTTAAGTGGTCTTTTAAAAGGGCAAATATATGAGGCCACTTATTTAGTAGATGTATTACACATTATCGGCCTATCGATATTAGGCGTCATTACAGTTTATCTGTTAACCCAGCGTTTAAAGTACTTTGTGTTTCCCACTGTACTTCTAGGTATTAGTCTGACTCTGTTTTTAACAGAACCCATCTATGCTAATTATACTTTTGGATTTCTTCCAGATTTTCTTGCAAACTACTTTACCAGAGCAAACGGATCCGTCTTTACGATAATTCCATGGTTTGGTTATGCAAGTTTTGGAGCCTTTATGGCGGTCTTGTTCTATAAGTTTAGAGAGCTTAAGAATTTGTATCCTCTTGCCATTTCTTTAAGTCTAACAATTGGAGTGCTTTTACTTCTCTTTTCATCTCCTTTTTTCGCATGGATCTCCGAAACTAGAGGCATAGAACTTTTCAATAGGGTGGCTTTAAATAATTACCTTTTTATTCGGCTTGGGGATGTCTTAATCGTTTTTGCTGTGTTTATGATGACGCGCAACTTATGGCAACAAAACCTAATTCTTAAAATCGGACAAAATACACTTTCTATTTACGTAATACATTTTATTATACTATATGGCAGCTTTACTGGCTTAGGCCTATACCGGTTTTACAACCATGGTTTAGCACCTAATATTGTTATACCAGGCGCTATCCTATTTATGGCCCTATGCACCTTCTTAGCATTACTATACTCCAAATACCAAAAATACCTGCAGGGTGTTGCCCAACAAAGCTTTGTTGAAATCAAGTCTTTTACAGAAACCATTGGGATAAACTTACAAAGGCAACTTAGAATCTTACGCTACAAAGCACTTAAAAAGTAAGTCTTTTCAATAAATTGTTAGAATTAAAGCCGAATTCCAATTCCTAAATATGAAGGGCTCTATCTGCTGTTGCAGCAAGAGCAGCCTCCTTAACGGCTTCGGCATAGGTAGGATGTGCATGACTCATTCTTGCTATATCCTCTGCAGATGCTCTGAATTCCATAGCGGTTACCGCTTCGGTAATCAGGTCGGCACATCTAGCTCCTATCATATGAACACCAAGAATCTCGTCGGTTGTTTTGTCAGCCAAAATCTTAACGAACCCATCAGTATCCATACTTGCTCTGGACCTTCCTAAAGCTCTCATAGGAAATTGTCCAACTTTATAGGATACTCCGGCCTCTTTTAATTCCTCTTCTGTTTTTCCCACAGCGGCAACTTCTGGCCAGGTATAAACTACACCAGGAATTAAATTATAATCGATATGTGGTTTTTGACCGTCTATGATCTCAGCAACTAAGGTACCTTCTTCTTCGGCCTTGTGGGCCAGCATAGCACCTTTTACTACATCACCAATAGCATAAATAGAAGGGGTGCTGGTTTGTAAATGTTCATTAACCGCAATTCTTCCTCTATCGTCTAATTCTATTCCGGCGGCCTCAGTATTTAAACCTTCCGTATAAGGTCTTCGCCCGACGGATACTAAGCAATAATCTCCGGAAAGTGATACATCCTGGCCTTTTTTATCTTTTGCATTAACCGTAACTTCTTTTCCTTTACGTTCTACCGCTGTAACCTGATGAGAAAGTAAGAACTTTATCTTTTGTTTTTTTAGTACTTTCATTAACTCCTTAGACAAGGACGCGTCCATCCCAGGAATTATCCTATCCAAATATTCCACTACGGTAACATCGGCCCCCAATCGCTTATATACTTGTCCTAATTCTAAACCGATAACTCCTCCACCGATAATTATTAAATGTTTGGGAATTTCCGGAAGCTTTAAAGCTTCTGTTGATGTAATTATGCGGTCTTTGTCTATATTAATAAAAGGAAGCGTAGAAGGTTTAGAACCCGTAGCCACAATTACGTTAGTCGCTTCCAATATTTCTTCACTCCCATCCGTTTTATGTACTACTACATGGGTAGCGTCTTTAAAACTACCAAGACCTTCATAAACATCTATCTTATTTTTATCCATTAAAAACTGAATCCCTTTCGTAGTTTGGTCAACAACCGACTGTTTTCTAGCAATCATTTTCTCTAGATTGACTGCAATTTCTCCAGGAATTTCAATTCCATGTGTTTCAAAGTGTTTTACTGCGTCCTCATAATGATGACTAGAGTCTAAAAGAGCTTTAGAAGGAATACAGCCAACATTTAAACAGGTACCTCCCAAAGTTGCATACTTCTCTATAATTGCAGTTTTCTTCCCTAATTGTGCAGATCTAATTGCTGCTACATATCCTCCAGGGCCAGAACCTATTACTACTACATCATATTGCGCCATAAACAAAATTTTCGCGATTAAAATTTCTTTAAAATGATAAAAAATAAGATGACAAAAGTACGAATGTTTTTCATTAACACATACAACAAAGCGTCAAACTGTTGTTATTATTTACGCTATATAGAGACCGCTGTTGTATGCTTAACTTCATTGATAACGAAGGCGCTTTGTGTACTGCCTATATTCTTTATTGTAGTGAGTTTAGTTACCATAAATTCTCTGTAAGCTTCCATATCACTAACATTTACTTTTAAAAGGTAGTCGTAGTCTCCACTCAAATGATAGCATTCCGAGACCTCTTTTAGTTTTAATACCTCTTTTTCAAATTGCATAACATTTTCTTTGGTATGCTGTATTAGTCGCACATGGCACATTACGGCAAAAGCCTTATCGATTTTTCGCGGATCTACCAGTGCTACATATTTCCTTATAATTCCGGTCCTTTCCAACCTTCTAATTCTCTCATAAACCGCAGTAACGGAAAGACCTAATTCATTGGCATATTGTTTTGTGGTCCATTTACAATTTTCCTGTAATAGGCCTACTAGTGCTCTGTCCTTTGCGTCCATAGTTTTGATTTTAATACAAATATATAGAATATATATAGTTTTTTTTTCTATTTAAATACAATATAATAGATTAATATTCTATAACTGTTTTAAATCATTGTCTTTAATATATACTCTAATGTATTTTTATATAAAATTTTCACTCATGAAATACAAGGCAATTGATAGCATTCAGGACTTACATAATTTTGGAGAATTTGGGGGAGTTAATCCTTCCATATCTGATTCTTCTACCTATACCTTTCTTTCCGCTAAAAAGATGTTCGACACTTTCGAAGGAAAAACAGAAGGCTGCTATCTCTATACCCGACACTCCTCCCCTTCTAATCTCTATCTGGGCGAGGCATTAGCAGCTTTAGAAGGCAGTGAGGCGGCAAACGTTACGGCAAGTGGTATGGGAGCCATTACCGCTGTTATTTTACAAATATGTAGTGCCGGAGACCATATTGTTTGCAGCAGAACTGTATATGGAGGCACCTATGCTTTCTTAAAAAACTTACTTCCCAAGTTCGGAATACAAACAAGTTTTGTAGATATTACCAAACTTGATAGTCTTGCGCATACCATTCAATCCAATACCAAAATGATCTTTTGTGAGGCCGTTAGCAATCCGTTGTTGGAGGTGGCAGATCTTAGAGGATTAGCAAAAATTGCCGAAAACACTAATATCCCATTGGTGGTAGACAATACATTTTCGCCCTTAAGTATTACTCCAGTAAAAATAGGTGCAGATGTTGTTATTCAAAGTCTTACAAAATTTATAAACGGAATGAGTGATGGTGTAGCTGGTGCTATTTGTGCTTCAAAAGACTTCTGCTTGGAATTAAAAGATGTAAATGCCGGAGCGGGGATGCTTTTAGGAAGTACCCTAGACAGTCAGAGAGCAGCTGCCATTTTAAAAAATATGCGCACTCTTCATATTCGAATGCAAAAGCATAGTAGCAATGCCATGTATCTGGCGAAGAAGTTTGAAGAGATAGGCTTAAAAGTTTCTTATCCAGGCCTGAGGTCGCATCCCGGACATGAAGTCATGAAGGCACAAATGAATCCAGAATTTGGATTTGGTGGAATCCTGACTTTAGACTTAGAAGACTTAGACAAGGCTAATGCCTTAATGGAAGCCATGCAGCATAAGAACCTTGGTTATCTGGCTGTTAGTCTAGGTTTTTACAAAACCCTATTCAGTGCCCCAGGCACTTCTACCTCCTCTGAAATCCCTATAGATGAACAAAAGAAAATGGGACTATCCAATGGCTTGCTCAGGATTTCAGTTGGACTAGATCACGATATTGAGAGAACATTTAAATCTATGCTAGAATGCATGCTGGCCCTTGGTATTCTGCCAAGAGAACAAATGGCCACCACCGCAATCTAGAACTTCTGGTTTGCACAGCAACGGTCAATGTTGTAATATTACCAATCAACCAAAGCATATATGGCCGACAAAAAACCTAATAAATTTAGACAGCAGGAAAAAATAATTGAGAACCGTGAGCTAAATATTTGGGAGGCATTAATCCCAGTTATTGCCTTAGTTGGAATGTTAGCTTACAACGTATATGTTTTCGGAGACGACGCTATTGGAGGCTCTAATCAGTTTATCCTTCTAATGGGGGGAGCTGTTGCCGCAATAGTTGGCTTTTTAAATAAGGTTTCTTACAAAAGTATGATAGCCGAGGTGGCCGAAAATGTAAAATCTACTACGGGGGCCTTATTGATTCTTCTGATGGTTGGGGCTTTAGCAGGTACTTGGCTTATTAGCGGGATTATTCCGGCAATGATTTATTATGGATTACAAATTCTAAATCCCACCATTTTTTTAGGCGCCAGCGTTATAATTTGTGCCATAATTTCTATCGCTACAGGCAGTAGTTGGACCACAGCTGCTACGGTAGGTATTGCGCTCGTAGGTATTGGAGATGCTTTAGGCATCTCTCCGGGCATGACAGCCGGAGCTGTGCTCTCTGGCGCTTATTTTGGTGATAAAATGTCGCCCCTAAGCGATACCACGAATCTTGCCCCTACCATGGCTGGAGGAGATCTTTTTGGGCACATTCGTTATATGACCTATACTACCATTCCTACCATAGTTATAACCCTCATTATTTTCATTATTATTGGTCTTAATCTAGAAACAACAGGAATTGCGGATACGACATCTATTTTAGATACAATTGATAGTACTTTTACCATCAATGGCTGGTTGTTCTTGGTACCCTTAGCGGTAATTGGACTAATAATCAAAAAGGCTCCACCTTTAATTGCCTTATTAATTGGTACGCTTTTAGGGGCTCTGTTCGCACTCATTTTTCAACCGGAAATTGTTGCTGGCATAACTGGAGGCTCTGAATTAACTTTCGAATCTGCCTATAGGGGAATATTAAATGCCATAACCATTGAAACTTCTATAAATACAGATAATGCTGCCTTAAATGATCTGTTCAGCGCCAAAGGAATGAAAGGGATGTTGGGCACTATTTGGCTCATTGTATGTGCCATGGTTTTTGGCGGAATAATGGATGGTATTGGCGCACTTTCTAGAATTACAAAATCTCTTTTAGGTATGGCAAAAACAACCTTTGGTCTTTTTGCAAGTACCGTAGGAAGTTGCCTTGCTTTAAATATAACCGCCTCAGACCAGTATTTGGCAATTGTTGTCCCTGGAAAAATGTTTGCTCAGGCCTATGCCGACAGAGGCTTGGCTCCAGAAAATCTGAGTAGAACATTAGAAGATTCTGGAACAGTGACTTCAGTATTAATCCCTTGGAATACCTGTGGTGCCTATCATAGTGGGGTCTTAGGTGTAAGTGTGGCCGACTACTTTTTCTTTGCCATTTTCAATTGGCTTAGCCCTATCACAACCCTGATATTTGCCGCCCTCGGCATTAAAATTAAACAACTAAGTCAATCTACAACAACTACCTAAGCATGCCTTTATTCTTCAAATAATTAGCAATATTTTTGTTTTGGCATAGGACTATTCCGTCATTATTTTTTTAATTTCACCAAAATTTAAAAAACAAATCATGGCTATAGTAACTTTAAAAGGAAATACACTACATACCTCAGGCAATTTACCGGCAAACGGCAGTACAGCTCCGGCATTTACAATGACCGCAAACGATCTTTCTTCATCGAATTTGGAAGATTTTAAAGGCTCTAAGGTTGTACTCAACATATTTCCAAGTATCGATACCGGCACCTGTGCACAATCCGTTAGACAGTTTAATCAAGAAGCGGCAGAATTAGATAATACCAAAGTTCTTTGTATTTCAAAAGACCTTCCTTTTGCGCAGGCAAGGTTTTGTGGGGCAGAAGGAATTGAAAACGTCTTTATGCTATCTGATTTTAAAAATGGAAGTTTTGGAGAAGCATATGGTGTCACCTTTACGGATGGTCCTTTAGAATCTCTTTTATCCAGAGCTGTCGTCGTAATTAATGAAGAAGGAGTGGTTACTTATTCGGAACAAGTACCGGAAACGGTTGATGAGCCAAATTACAAGGCAGCACTCGAAGCGTTATTGGATGCCTAAAGATAGTTTACTAACCAATAGAATAAAGAGTGTTGGGTATGCCCTTAAAGGGGCATGGTTACTTTTACGTACCGAAAGTAGTATTCAAATTCAACTAGGGATTGCCGTGATTATGACTGTAGCCGGGTTCATTTTTGAACTTTCTACCCTGGAATGGGTTATACAAATTATGGCCATCTCCCTAGTTTTAGGAATCGAGGGTCTAAATACGGCAGTAGAAAAACTATCGGATTTTGTACATCCTGATTTTAATGATAAAATTGGTTTTATTAAGGATATTTCGGCTGGTGCAGTAATGTTTGTATCTATTGGTGCTTCTATAATTGGTTTGCTTATTTACCTACCTAAAATTATTTAAAAGACAGAGAACCCAAGCTTTCCTGTGTAAATTTGTATTTTTACCCCAAAGTTTTACTAATTCAATGGCCAAAAAAAGAAATAAGTCAAAACCTGCGGCTTCCAAAAAGGGTTTTTCTTTCCAGTTGTCCAAACAGAATAAAGTTATTTTTGGCAGCTTACTTATACTTCTGAGTATAGCGCTGTTTTTTTCCTTTACCTCGTTCTATTTTTCGTGGCAAGACGATCAAAGTTTGCTTACAGAGTTTGCAGATAGAAATGAGCAGGCCAAAAACCTTCTCAACAAATTTGGAGCCAGTATAAGTCACTTCTTTATATATAAAGGTTTTGGATTAGCTTCTTTTATTTTTCCCGCCCTCTTATGTATTACAGGACTGTATTTATTTCTTAATCTAGAAAAAAAAGGTCTGGTGAGTAAATGGGTTTGGGGTTTGGTCTTTGTTATATGGTTATCTATTGCACTTGGATTTTTTGCCTATGAACAACCTTTATTAGGTGGTTTGGTGGGTTACGAAATGAACGATTTCTTACAAGACTATGCAGGAAGAATTGGAGTGTTTTTACTCCTGCTTTTTGTCCTCACTATAATTTTGGTAAGACTGTTTAAATTTTCACCCGAAAGTATAGCCGCTTATTTTAAAGCCAAATCTATCAACTTAAAAAGCGAACTTAAAAAAGATCCTAAAAAGGAAGTGCCCCTGAGCCCTGAGAAGGATCTGCCAATGAAAATAGACACGTATACGCACAAAGAAGACATACCTCCCTTGGAAACTGGTATAGAATTAGAAGCAGAGCCTTTGGTAAAAAGTACTCCTAAAAAAGAAGAAGAGGAATCGCTAACAATGGAAGTAGAAACAGTAACTGAGGAAGTAGAAGAGAGCGATATACTCTCGGATAAACTCGTATCTGATTTCGGAGAGTTCGACCCTACCCTGGAACTGGCAAAGTTTAAATTCCCTCCCTTAGATCTATTAGATCCTCATGGTGCTGGAGGAGGAATAACCATTAATCAAGAAGAATTAGAAGAGAATAAAAATAAGATTGTAGAGACCTTAAAAAACTATAAAATTGGCATTGCCCAGATTAAAGCGACAATAGGTCCAACGGTAACATTATACGAGATTGTACCTGTGGCAGGTGTTCGCATCTCCAAAATAAAAAATTTGGAAGACGACATTGCCTTGTCTTTAGCCGCCCTAGGAATTCGTATAATAGCTCCTATTCCTGGGAAAGGTACTATTGGTATTGAAGTGCCTAATAAAAATCCGTCTACCGTTTCTATGCGGTCTGTAATCGCTTCTACTAAATTCCAAAAGGCCGAAATGGAATTGCCAATAGCCTTCGGAAAAACTATTAGCAACGAAACCTTTGTTGTTGACCTGGCCAAAATGCCGCATATGTTAATGGCAGGTGCTACAGGCCAGGGTAAATCTGTGGGTTTAAACGCAGTTTTGACTTCTCTTCTTTACAAAAAACATCCGGCTGAAGTAAAGTTTATCCTTGTAGATCCCAAGAAAGTAGAACTTACTCTTTACAATAAGATAGAAAGACATTATTTGGCCAAACTACCCGATTCTGATGAGGCCATTATTACCGATAATACCAAGGTAATTCATACCTTAAATTCACTTTGTATTGAAATGGATAATCGCTATGAGTTACTCAAATTGGCCATGGTAAGAAACATCAAAGAGTATAATGAAAAGTTTAAAAGCAGAAAATTAAACCCTAATGACGGACATAATTTTCTGCCCTATATTGTCTTAGTGATAGATGAATTCGCAGACTTAATTATGTCCGCCGGAAAGGAGGTAGAAACTCCTATAGCACGTTTGGCTCAGTTGGCCAGGGCCATAGGGATTCACCTTGTCATAGCCACTCAAAGGCCTTCTGTAAATGTTATTACAGGTCTAATAAAAGCTAATTTTCCGGCCCGATTGGCTTTTAGGGTTACATCCAAGATAGATTCCCGAACAATTCTCGACACCCAGGGAGCGGATCAATTAATTGGGCGTGGCGACATGCTATTTACACAGGGAAATGATGTTACTAGGTTGCAGTGTGCCTTTGTTGACACTCCTGAAGTTGCGAAAATTACTGAGTTTATTGGATCCCAGAGGGCTTATCCAGAAGCACATCAATTACCAGAATACGTAGGAGAAGATTCTGGCACAGGTATTGATTACGATATATCCGATAGAGATGCCTTGTTTAAAGAGGCAGCAGAAGTTATTGTAAATGCACAACAAGGATCGGCCTCCCTCATTCAGAGGAAATTAAAATTAGGGTATAACCGTGCTGGTAGAATTATAGATCAGCTAGAAGCGGCCGGAATTGTTGGTCCTTTTGAAGGCAGCAAAGCCAGACAAGTTCTGGTACCAGATATCTTAGCACTAGAGCAACTATTAAATAATGAAATAAAATAAATATGAAACAGCCTATTTTTCTTACCCTAGTCCTGTTATGTCTTGCTAGTGGAAAAGCGCAAAATTCTGAAAAAGCAAAAACCCTATTAGATGAGGTTTATAATAAGGTGATGAGTTACGAAAATATTGCGGTGAACTTTCAGTATGTGCTTCAAAACGAAGAGGCTGGTATTAACCAAGAAACCAGAGGTGACGTTACCTTAGAGGGAGATAAGTATCTTTTTGATTATATGGGATCGCAACAGCTCTATGATGGGAAAAAAGTATATACCATTGTACCGGAAAATGAAGAAGTAACTATTGAAGACAAATCGGAAGATGGAAATACCATCACGCCATCAAAAATGCTCACCTTTTACAAAAAAGGTCATACCTATTCCTGGGATATCATGCAGAATGTACAAGGAAGAAAAATACAATTTGTAAAGTTGATTCCAATGGATACCAATTCGGAGATAAGTTCTATTCTATTAGGAATAGATGCAGAGACCAAACACATTTACAAACTTATTGAAACAGGAGCCAACAATACAAAGACCACTATTACTGTTAATTCTTTTAAAACAGACCAAGAGTTGTCGAATACCTTATTTACCTTTGACGAGCAGAAGTACAAAGAACAAGGCTACTATATTATAAGAAACTAGTCCATTGCGAATTCTAGATCAATATATTCTAAAGCAATTCCTTTATAATTTCTTTAGTTCTTTTCTGATTTTGATGTTTATCTTCATTTTTCAGACCATATGGCTATTTATAGATGATTTGGCTGGAAAAGGTTTAGATATCATTATCATCGGTAAGTTTTTGTTCTATCTATTGCCCAATCTAACAGAAAAAGTACTTCCCTTAACCGTACTCCTTTCCTCAATTTTAACCTTTGGTTCCTTTGCAGAAAACTATGAATTTGCTGCCATGAAGGCCTCCGGTATATCCTTACAGCGTGCCATGTTGCCCCTTATTATATTTGTAATTTTTCTAGGTGGAGTTGCTTTTTATTTTGCTAACAATGTTATTCCTGCATCCGAGCAGAAGATTTATAATCTTCGACGGAATATTGCCAAGGTAAAACCCGCAGCTGTTATTGTAGAGGGTGTATTTAGCGATTTTGAAGGGCTAAATATAAAAGTAGAACAAAAATTTGGAGAGAATGACAAATACCTGAGGGATGTAATTATACATCAGAAAGACAGGTTGGAAAAGAATACGACGGTAATTAAAGCAAATACAGGAGAGTTGGTTAGCAGTGAAGGATCTGATATTATTCAGCTAGTACTAAAAGAAGGGCATTATTATGAGGAAATCATTCCCAAAAGCGGCTCAAACAAAGGGAACTATCCCTTTGCAAGGTCTAATTTCGAGACCTATACCATTAATATGAAAATTCCTGATAATACACAGGACTTGGAAGAAGAAAGGAATGTGAGTACAGACAAAATGAAAAATATTTCCAGACTAGTAAAAGATATTGACTCTCTTAAGGAAAATAATTTAAAAGTAGTAGACGCTTTTGCTAGAAATATTAATACTAGAATGGGAGCTTTTATTCCTTTGGAGGAAAAAGACAGTACAAAAAACAAAATGAAGAACCCTGTTGCAGATAGTCTTCTCAGGGCTTCTTTAGGAAGGAAAAAAATAAGATCGCAAAAAGACACCATTTCTTCACAGAATATTCTGGACTGGTACGAGGAGTTTCAGGTCATCCAAATACTAGGGACGGCAAAAAACTCTGTATCGAATATCTTGAATTCTGTAGTAGGCAAAAAAGAAGAACTAGAAAGAAGGTATAAGATTTATAACCTGCACATTTTGTCTCTTCATAAAAAATACGCCCTGGCATTGTCGTGTATCATTTTGTTTTTCGTTGGGGCCCCGTTGGGCGCAATAATAAGAAAGGGAGGTTTGGGATTGCCAATGGTAATTGCCATTGTTTTGTTTTTAACCTATTACTTTATCGGAGTCTTTGCCGGTAATTATTCCAAAGAAGGGAATATACATCCAATTTTCGGGGCATGGATGGCTTCATTAATAATGTTACCTTTGGGTGTTTATTTAACTAAAAGGGCTACGGCGGATAGAGGTTTAATGGATTTTGGCTACTTTATTGATAAAATAAAAGCCGTATTTAGAATAAGAAAAAAGAGCAAGGCATGATTGCACATATGGAAGATAGGATTCAATTGAATACAATAGAAGAAGCAATAGCGGATATAAAAGCTGGCAAAGTAATTATTGTGGTTGATGATGAGAATAGGGAAAATGAAGGGGATTTTATAGCCGCGGCAGAAATGGTTACCCCAGAAATGATAAATTTTATGGCCAAGCATGGGCGAGGTCTTATCTGTGCTCCCTTAACTGAAAACAGATGTGCAGAGTTAAACCTTAGCATGATGGTTGAAAACAATACCGTGATGCACCATACCCAATTCACAGTATCTGTGGATCTTATTGGACATGGTTGTACTACTGGAATATCTGTACACGACAGGGCCAAAACAATTAAGGCTCTTGTAGATAAAAACACCAATGCCTATGACTTAGGCAGACCGGGACATATTTTTCCACTAAGGGCAAAAAATGGTGGCGTTCTGAGAAGAACCGGACATACGGAAGCCGCCGTTGATTTAGCAAGATTGGCGGGGTTTGAACCTGCAGGAATTCTTGTGGAAATACTAAACGAAGACGGAACCATGGCCCGTTTACCGCATCTATTGGAAGTGGCTAAGCGATTTGATTTAAAACTTGTGTCTATTGAAGACCTAGTTGCCTACAGGATGAGACATGACAGTCTGATAGAAAAAAAGGAACAATTTGAGGTGGAGACCAGGTTCGGAAAGTTCAGCTTGCATGCCTACCAGCAGACTACAAATGATCAGGTGCATTTGGCATTAACCAAGGGTAAATGGAATTTAGACGACCCGGTGCTAACCAGAATTAATTCTACTTTGGTAAACAATGATATTCTTGGTACGCTAACCCATAATGCGGAAGAAAAATTAGACGATATGTTTAAAGCCTTAAATGAGGAAGGCAAAGGTGCTATTGTCTTTATAAATCAGCAAAGTCAGTCATTTAATCTTTTAAAGCGGCTTAAGGGACTTAAAGAAAAGCAAGGAAAAGGCTTAGTAAAAGCCCCAAAAATTGAAATGGATACGAGGGATTTTGGTATTGGCGCACAGATATTACACGATCTCAATATAACCAAAATGCGACTTATGACCAACAGTAGTCAGAGCAAACGAGTGGGTATTGTTGGTTATGGCTTAGAAATAGTGGGTTATTGTCCTTATTAGCAGACTGGATTATGGGGTAGTCCGCGTATGTTTGGAAACCACTTCGGCTATTGTCTGAGCTCTTTTAGATACTTCTTCCGAACTCCAGCCTAGTTTAATTAATACAGAAATATTTCGTCCCATCCAGTTATCCGAGGCAGCGAAGTTATTGGACTTCTGCTTGCCGATACCATGGATTACTTCTTTAGGCAATTTACCCAGACTTTTGGCCTCTAAAAGATGTTCCCATTTTTTATAGTAATGCCAGTTGTTATCAAACCAATAAAAACATCCGTCCACACCTGCGTCTGTTAACTCGGTCTGTACCCGTTTAGCCTCTTCTCTATTCTCTAGAAAAAAGCTTAAAAACGAATAGTTTTCTATCCCTCCTTCTGGTACTGCCCTAAAAGTAATGTTCGAAACTTTTTCTAATTCATTTCTAATTATAGTGTAGTTTGCTTTTTGAATAGCAAGAAAATCATCTAACCTCCTAATTTGAGCCAGGCCTACTGCTGCATTTAGCTCTGATATCCTAAAATTATAACCAAGAAAAGGGTGCTCCTCTTTACCTCTGTCATTACCCACATGATCATGCCCATGATCTGAATAGTGGTCAGCATGTTTTTGAAACTTGGAATTATTGGTAATTAAGGCGCCTCCTTCACCACAGGTAATAGTCTTAACATAATCAAAAGAAAAGCATCCCATATCTCCATAGCTACCCAAAGGCTTTCCTTCATAGCTCCCTCCAATAGCCTGGCAAGCATCTTCAATAAGAAATAAGTTGTGTTCTTTGCACAGGGCGGACAGAGCCCTCAAATTAGCCATAGAACCGCACATATGAACCGGCATAATTGCCTTGGTCTTTGAAGATATTGCCGCTTCAACGGCCTTAGGATCTAAGGTTAAACTATCATCAATATCTACCAAAACAGGTATAGCACCAACCGATAAAATTGCTTCAAAACTGGCAACAAAGGTAAACGTTGGCATTATTACCTCGTCCCCTGCTCCGATTTCGGCTGCACAAAGAGCCACGGTTAAAGCAGCCGTACCACTGCTTAACAATTGGGCATGCTTAACTCCCATTCTGTTAGCAAGAGCCTTTTCCATTTCCTTAGCCTTCCACTGTCCCTGACGAAGACCATCAAAACCATAGCGCATTAGAACTCCTGTCCTAAGCACCTTGTTCGTTTCTTCCCGTTCTAAGGCCCCAAATAATTCAAATCCTGGCATATTTTTTACTTCTACATTAAACTATTAACCCAAGTTATTTAATTCCATTCAATAATTGTGTCTTCTAAATTCCTCCGTACTTTTTTGAAAGCTGAAAAAATATCATCCTCGGCCCTGTAGCCAACAGGCATCACTAGGACAGCATTTAAACCTCTATCGTCTAGCTTTAGTAATTTATTGTAGCCTTCACTATTAAAGCCTTCCATAGGACAGGCATCTATGTGTTCCAGGGCGCATACTGTTAACAAATTTCCCATTGCAAGATAGGCTTGCTTGGTAGCCCAAGAATTTATGTCGGCACTATCCTTTTTTGAAAACTCTTTAATCAGTGCTTGCTGATAAGGTTCTAATACCGCATCATCTGTTCCCCGAATTTCCTTTACCTTATGGAAATAAGACTTTATGTATTTATCGTCTATTTTTTTTTCTATACAAAAGACCAGGACATGAGAAGCTTGTACTACTTGTTCTTGCCCGTAGGAAAGAGCTACCAATTTTTTTTGTACAGATTTATTAGCCAGTACTACTAATTTTAGAGGTTGTAATCCATAAGAAGTGGCTGTTAAATTAAATGCTTTTTTTAATTTATCAACTTTCGCTTCTTCAACAGTAGAATTGGAATTAAATTTTTTCACCGCATAACGCCATTCCAAATCCTTTAAAATATCTCGCATTATTTTCCTTTAAAAAAACCACAATTTTATAGCCATAACCACGACCATAATAATTAAAAACATTTTTACATAACCATCTCCTTTTCCTACGGAGATACGACTAGAAAACCAAGCTCCCGCCCCATTTCCTATAGCAAGTACTAGCCCTACCTCCCATAAAACCTTGTCGTTAAATACAAATACAGCCAGAGCGGACAGGGTATAGATACAAACCACTGCAACTTTTGTGGCATTGGCTCTTACAAGGGTCATATGGTTTACATAGTGCAAAAATAAAAGTATAACAAAACCTATCCCCGCATTAATAAACCCGCCATAGATGCCTATAAAAAAAAATGCAATTATACCCATCCAAAGATACTTCCCAGTAACTCGTTCTGTAAGCTCTTCAATGGATATTTTTGGCTTAAATATTATTATTAAAACCACAGCTACCATTATAATGGCTAGGATTCTATTAAATGTTTCGCCCTTTATATCTACAGCTATACTTGCCCCTATAATAGAACCGAATAAGGCTGAAATACCAAGATAAATATTGAATGGGAAGGTAGACACCCCTTTGCTTTTAAACCCCGCAACACCAATAGCCGTTTGAATGATAATAGCAACCCTGTTGGTACCGTTAGCCACTGCCGGTGGTAATCCTAAAAAAATTAAAAAAGGAAGGGAAATAAGAGAGGCTCCCCCAGACACGGTATTGATAAATCCAACCACAAATCCAACGAGGACCAGCAAAACATAATGATACCATGCTTCCATGCTGCTAAAATAGGGGCTAGATTTTTAATAATGCCATATTCACACTAAGAAAATAGAATCAAACTCTATATATAATTAAAAAAAGGATTGTATATTTGCGCTCGCATTTAAGGAGGAATGGCAGAGTGGTCGAATGCGGCAGTCTTGAAAACTGTTGAGGGTCACACCTCCGGGGGTTCGAATCCCTCTTCCTCCGCAAATCCCTTTTTAATCATTTGATTTTAAAGGGATTATTTTTTTGGTTGACAGTATCGTTGACAAAGCACTTCGATTTAACCCTATTTTCAGAAAAATCTTATCAGATAATTTGTGTCGACTAAATCACTTTTTCCATCATCTATTATAAGATCTAAGGTGATTTCACTTTGGTCTTCAACTCGCTTTTCAACCTTTATTAAATCTATTTTTAAATCATACTTAGTATTAATGAACTTAATGATTTCATTCATACTATTTCTATCGATAATGTTTTTTTCGATGATTAAGGCAATTTGTTTATGGATTAGACTTTTTAGTGACTCATAAATATTTTTTTGAAAAGGCGAATTAATCGACTTAACTACCATAGCCAAATTATCAATGTAACGTATGCTCAATGTAGTATCTACTAATTTTGAGAATGGGTTTGTAAGTTTATCTAAGAGACAATTATAGTCTGAATTGTAGATTAGTGATAGATTGTTAGGTCTACCTAATTCTTTAAGATTCATTATTTGAATAGTTAAATAGCCACCAACTGTGTTAGAGACAGTTCCCTCTTCACCATTACTATCTTTTACATTGACATGTCTACCATGTGATATAATTTCGAGTATTACGTTATTAATAAGAAATAAGCAATCTTCTAAACTATTAGATAACTTATATTCATTTCTAATTCTTTGAATAGTAGTCTCAACAAAATTTGCCTGAGCCTGATAAAAACACTCGTTAAATTTGAGTTGTAAGTCATCAAATATTATGGTTGAGATGCATTGATGCTCATCGGTATCATTTTTATCAGTTGTTGAGACACTTCCAATCTCAAATTGCTTATTATCTGCTTTCACATAGATTGAAGTGGCGTCTAATTTATCCTTGGAGTAGGTGTATTTTTGTAAAAACTGAAGTTTATCCTTTATTTCAAAAGAACTAATTTTTCTAAAAAGTACTTTGTCTTCATCATATCTATCTGCACTTCCATCGTCCTTAGGATGATAATAACTCCATCTTCCTAAAATCCCAAATAAGAAGTCCTTTGATGGTCTTATCACTTTGAGTTGAGTTCTTCTTTCAAAATCACCACGGTTTAAGTCTCCGATAGAAAGTTGTGTATCTCCCGCTACAATGGCAAACTCAGGTGCTATACAACCAATTATTAATGTCATTTACTTCTATTTTAATCTTCAAACTCAGATACAGAATCAATGTTTTCTTCAATTTTATCAAAATCATTTAGGCTATAGTCGTAAATTGAATCAAAGCTAAATTCCAAAACCTCATCTCCTTCGATTTCATAAATAAACTCCGTCATTAGACTTAAATCTAACTCATAAATACTATTCTCACTGACATGGTAGATATTCCAATATCTGTCATCTTCACTATCGTAATTTGCAAGAGATAAATCATTATAAGTAAAAGGTATTTGAATTATAATTTTAACTCTTAATTCAGCCTGAATTGTGTTTTCTTCAATTGAGGTTATTATCAATGAGTCCACATGGGTATCCTTTACATCACCCGGTTCATATTCTAATCCAACATAATAAGGATCTGTTAGCAACCTTTGGTATAGTAATAAAGTAACTTCATCAGTATTAATTTTTAAATGGCTTATTAATTCTTCGAGTGGGTCACCAATATTATCCATTAAGAGGTTATCGACTCTCTCATTTAATTCGGTTGCTGTAGCAAAATGATGGAGCATTTCACCTAAACTCTCTATAACATCAAAGTTTTTTGATTTATAATCAATCATATCATTGTCAGATGAAATTACAAATGTTGAAACATTATTTAACTTACACCAATGTTCAATTGTATTAATAATAAATGCATCAGGAAATTCGTCTTTCTTTTGACCCAAACCGAAGGGTTTTTCCTTATTAAAATATTGATCAAAAACTTCAACATGATTTGCAATGTCAGAATTAACAATTTCAACCTTATAATCACTCAGAAATTCATCAAATATTTCTTTCATATTTGAATATTCCACTCCAACATCGACTTTTGGAATTTCAAAAAATGGCTTATAATGATCTAACTGCCTTAGAATATTACAGTCTTTATTTAAAGAAGCAATTATTTTTTTTACAGCTGTCTTAGATTTTGTAAGGTTAGATTCAATTCTTTTAAGGCACTCCCTGTAGGTAATATCTACAATACATATTTGGATTTCTTGTTCATTAGAAATCTTCAACAAGTCATTTAAATTTCTACCGGTAGTAAAATTTTGACTTTGGAAAACATTTGTATCCAAAAAAATAACACTATGTTTTAGAATCATTGTTCAATTAAATAATAAATCTCTTTACGGTAATCAATCACATTCCTATACAATATTTACATAATTAGTCTTTCTAAAAGCTATTGCTTAAATCATTTTCTCAATGCCAAGACAAAAAATGTAAGAAATAAGGAACTAAAAAATATTTGAATTGACTTTATCCACCAATTGTTGAAATTTAAGTTAGATTTTAATATGGGTATGGCATTAGTTAAACTTTTTTCATAAGCATTTTTGACAGTTTCAATTTTATAATATCCATAAGATGTCTGTGATACACCCTCAAATAGGAAGTAATATGTTGGGAAAATTAGTAATGTACACAATAACCAAAATCCTAAAGGAATTTTGAAATTCTGAGTGTATCCTCCAAAAAATCGATAAAAGCTGTATATTATCCACTCCAAAAATTTATTCTCTATCCATAATCTTTCTTTTCTCATGGACATTTCAGATACATAAGCATAACCTGATAGTTCCCAATTTTTTTGTGAGTCAAAGTTCTTTTTTAACTGTCGGTATAAATTCTCTGTGGATGCCTTAATGCTTGGATTATTATCACGTTTAAAATATATTTCATCCTGCAGTATAATTCTATCTTTAATATTCCATTTGCAGTTAAAAAATTATGTCTCACTAATATTGGATAAATGAAATACTACCTTGAAAGTATCGACATATCTAAATAATACATTTCTATTCAAATTACAGTCCCAAAAAGTTGTCAGACCATTTTTTTCGAATCTAATACTTTCGACTAAGAACTGATCATCGATAATCCTAATAAGTTTAAAAAGAAGATTATTTCTAACACGTATTTCAAAAAATGATGCTTTTCTATTGAAATCAATTTTTTGAAATACAGACTTTTCGTCAAATTTCGCATTATCAAATTCTACATCACCGATAAACCTTGTAAAAAAGAATACTATGTCTTTTCTAAATTTTACTGATCTAAATGAGGACAACCTCTCAAAATTAGTCCCTCTGTAAGAGACACTATCTGAAAATCTCGCTTTGTAAAAGGATACAAACTCCTTAAATTCTGAATCTATAAAAGTAGTTCTTTCCTCAAATGTAGAATTTTTGAAATAGGTTTTACCCCCAAATATTACCTTCTTAAATTCTGATCGACCTAAGAACTTTGCACTTTTAAATGTTGTTTTGTTCTCAAAACATTTGGAATTTATATCTCTCCAAAAACATTGGGTAGGTTTTGTATTTCCTGATGTTGGTGGATTTGGACTTTCAAATTCCGGGAACACAAAATTGTCAAAATTGTAATCCTTAACATCCATCTTATTCAGTCGAATAAGTTTCCAAAACTCTCTCACTTTAGTTTTATCCCAAATCTTTTTTCCATTGTCACTAATGGTGTACCAATCAGATTTATCACTTTTGAAGTAACTTATTATTTCGTCTTTTGTTTTCATTTTTTATTACCCCATCCCATTAATAAATGTCTCAATAAAGTCATTTATTTTAGTGATGATTCGATTTGATGATTTTGCTCTCTCTTTTAGACTTGGTCTTTCATTCATTACGCTTATCACCTCGTCTCTTAAGGGTTCTTTTTCTGTGAAAAGATAGTTGCTTACTAAATCAACTAACTTTTTGAAATCTAAGTTTTCCTCTTTACTCAGATTAACAATAGCACTTTTCTTTTCAATAGTCCAAAAGTCTTCAAAGGCATCCGGAATTAAATCCGAGTCGGTAACTAATGGTAGATTCTCTTCAATGAATTTCTCAATAAGTTCCTTTTTGCTTCTTAGTTGAATTTCTGATTCTAATATGTCGGAAATCTGTTTCTTCTGTTTTTCCTGTTCCTGTGGTTTCTTAGTATCTGATAGTTTAGCCAATAAGGAAAGAATATAAGTGACATTAATCTCATCTCGCCTTATTAATTCCAATTCAAAATCTATGTCATTAAGTATAGATACTTTCTCTTTTTGGCTTTCTGACTTTATAGTTTCATAAAGGTCTAAGTACTTACTTTTGTAATTCTCAAAAGTCTGTTCATCCATACCTAAGTCATCATAACTAAACTCAGTAAATGTGTTCAATACATTCTTAACACGCATGAGTTCCCTGAACGCTTTTACAAACTCTAATTCTTCAGCTTCCGAAACTAAATCATTAACACTTTCAAAGGTTGGTGTTATGGCTTTAACTCGTTCTACAGCTTCATTGAAATCTTCAATATAATCTTCATAAGGTTGTAGAATTATCTCTTCAATGGCTTCTTTATTTGAGAATAGGGTAATGGCTTCATCTGTGGCATCTTTTAAGTTTCTAAAGCAAACTACATTACCCTGAGATTTCACCTCATCTAATATCCTGTTGGTACGTGAATAGGCTTGTATTAAACCATGATATTTAAGGTTCTTATCAACATAGATAGTATTCAATAACTTGCTATCAAAACCGGTTAAGAACATATTCACCACCAATAAAACATCAACCTGTCTGTTCTTAACTCGCTTTCCAATATCCTTGTAATAGCTGTAAAACTCATTAGAAGAATAATTGGTTTTGAACATCTTATTATAGTCATCAATAAACTCATCTAAGCGTTCCCTTGTATGCTTGGTATCGTACAGGGATTCCGGTTCTGAAAGAAAATCCTCATAATCTTCATCAGGGATAAATCCATTGGCGTCTTCGTCTAATTGATTTGCCTGATATGAGAAAATTGTGGCAACTTTTAAATCGTGATTTTCATTGTCTTTTTTCTCTTTAAAAATATCATAGTATTTAATTAGGGTCTTAACATTCTGAACACAGAAAATGGACGTAAATCGTTTATTATGCGTTTTCCTGCTATGATTATCAATAATGAAATCTACATTATTGTCTAATCGCTCAGGTGCTTCCAATACCTCAGCGGTATTTATATCTTCAACCTTAATGTCTACAACATCATCTTTGAGTTTTACGGTGTTCATGTACTCAATAGAGAACTTTAAGACATTCCTGTCTCTAATGGCATCAGTAATGACATATTTATGCAGACACTCTTCAAATAGGTCTTTGGTGGTGCGTTTTCCTAAGGCATTTTTAACTGAGTTATCTGCAAATATTGGTGTTCCTGTAAACCCAAACATCTGAGACTTACCAAAGAATGCTTTAATACGATTATGTGTTTCACCAAACTGACTTCTATGACATTCATCAAAAATGAAAACTACCTTCTCTTTTTGCAGATATTCCATTTTTGCAAAATGCTTTGGTTTGCTGATGGCTGTATTTAACTTTTGTATGGTGGTTACAATCAGTTTAGTATCATCTGACAACTGTTTTACTAATGCTGAGGTATTATTTGTGGCATCTATACTGCCTTCACTAAAACTATTGAACTCTTTTATGGTTTGGTAGTCTAAATCCTTTCTATCGACAACAAAAACAACTTTATGAACATCTTCTAAATTGGTAAGGATTTGAGCAGTTTTAAAGGACGTTAGTGTTTTTCCTGAACCGGTTGTGTGCCAAATATACCCGAACTTATTACTTGTCTTTACACGCTCTACAATAGCTTCTGTAGCATAATACTGATATGGTCTGAGAACCATCAATGTATTAGAGGTATTTAAGACAATATACTTGGTTATCATTTTGGATAAATGACATGGCTCTAAGAACAATTTAGAGAACTCACTGAGCTGTGTAATGATTTTATTATTTACATCTGCCCAATAAAACGTTTGTTTGAATGAACGTGCTTTGACAGGGTTGTTAGCATAATATTTGGTATTAACACCATTACTAATGACAAACAATTGAATAAACTGAAATAAACCTTTGCCCGAACTAAAGGAATGCCTCTCGTATCTGTTGGTTTGATTGAAGGCTTCTTTAAGCTCTAAACCACGTCTTTTAAGTTCTATTTGTACCAAAGGCAAACCGTTTATTAATATGGTCACATCATAACGGTTTTTGTATTTGCCTTCCATCGTAATTTGATGGGTAACTTGGTATTGGTTTTTACACCAATGTATTTGGTTAATTAACTCTACATAACCGGTTTTACCATTGTCTTTATTGTAGGTGATTCTATCACGCAGAATCTTAGCCTTTTCATAAATATTACCCTTAGATAATTGATTTAGAATTTGCTTAAACTCATTATCTGAGTAGAATGTTTTGTTATGTTTCTCGAGTTGAGCTTTAAGATTGCCAATGAGGTCTGCTTCATCTTTAATTACCACTTTTGAGTAACCCAATTCTTGTAGCTGAGACACTAAATTTTCTTCTAATATGTATTCCGGTTGTTTAGTCATTAATTTTATGTAATTAGACAAACATTTGTTGCAACAAGCCTTTTTTAAAGTTTTGATTATAAATTAATTGGGCTTTCACTGAATTTATTTTAGCATCAATTGC
Organism: Eudoraea chungangensis; assembly: GCF_029360665.1. Lineage (GTDB taxonomy): Bacteria > Bacteroidota > Bacteroidia > Flavobacteriales > Flavobacteriaceae > Eudoraea > Eudoraea chungangensis. Next base: position 161,983 of record NZ_JARDUB010000006.1, on the reverse strand, counting down.
CGATAAGAAATCTGCAATTTGGTTTTGTTCTTTTAAACTTGGTAATCTAACAATACAATTTCCTATCTCACCTAAATTTATTTTTTGCGGAAAAGCTACATGTATCGTTCTTTTCCAAAGTTCACGTTGAAAAAATGTAGAATTAATAAATTGAGAAAGGTATTTGCTTGAAAAAGAACTATTTTGTTTTATTAAAGCTAAACTAACATAAAATGAAGCTCTAACATTCCAATCAATATACTTTGCTTTACCAATATTACCAATACGTGTCATTAATATATCACCTTTCTCTAACTTCACTCTTTTATTTTCTTTTTCAAACACTTCTTCAGAAATAAACTTTGTTTTTTCAAATTGATTGGCAGTTACGTGTTCTACACTATAAAATGCGATTCCTTCTGAAACGTATTTTGGTGTTTGATGAGTACCATCATAGTATTTTGTAATATCTGCCAACTTCTTTTCTTCCCAATCCGGATAATCATTTCCATCATCATCTTTAAATCTAATTTGTTGACTAAAGATTTGTTGCATAACACCTTTTTTATAATCTTCTAAAAGGTCTTTCTTTACTTGAAGTAATTTTATTTTTTTATCAACTGATGACAGGAATGAGGCTATTTTTTTTTGTTCTTTTAACTCAGGATAAGTCATTTTTATCCTGTAGAAATCAGAGTGATTTAAATCAGGTATAGTTGAAGTTCCTGCTAAACGTTTAATTTGATTTTGGGTGTTGTTAAGATTTAAAAACTGATATAGAAATATCTTATCAATATATTCAGGATAACTTATTCTAAAAAAATTATTATGGAATGCTCCTGATACATTTGTGACCACCATTCCTGTGTTACCTGTCCTTGTCATAAGAATATCTGATTCATCACAAATGACAGATTCAGGTGGGTTTTTTATAAAATATTTCTTTTCAGAATTTTCTTTTAGAAATTCATTTGTTATGTAGAAATAAGAATCATCAACTTCATCTAAATATCTATCTGAAATAGGGATTTGTAGTCCTTGGTTTATTTTGGTTAGTTCTTTGAATTTCTTGGATTTCCAAGAGTCACTGAACTCAGTGAATCTTAATTTTGGATGATTGTTAACTTTCATATCAAAAAAGTGTTTTAATATTAAGTTGTTTACAATACTCAGCTATAGTGGAATCTATTTCAGAAATTTCATTTTCTATGGATTTTAATTCTATAGAAACCTCATCTAAATCAATGGCTTCTTCTTCTTCAAAGGTATCAACATAACGGGGAATGTTGAGGTTATAATCGTTTTCAGCAATTTCGTCTAAAGTAGCTACATAACTGTATTTGTCATCTGTGAAACGCACTCTGTAGGTTTTGATAATTCTATCAATATGTTCATCTTCGAGTTTGTTTTTGTTACCATCCTTTTCAAACTCCTGTGAGGCATCTATAAACAATATATTATCATCATTTACTCTACATTTACTTAAAACCATAATACAGGTAGGAATACTTGTGCCGTAAAAGATATTAGCCGGTAAACCAATAACCGCATCCAAATAATTTAACTCTTTAATGAGATATTCTCGAATTGTACCTTCAGCAGAGCCTCTAAATAAAGCTCCATGAGGCAATACAACAGCCATAGTGCCATTATCTGCTAATTGATAAATCATGTGTTGCACAAAGGCAAAATCAGCTTTACTTGTTGGCGCTAATCTTCCGTATTGACTGAATCGTTCATCATTTTCATTTAAGGGGTTGTTTTTACCTTTCCATTTGGCTGAAAATGGTGGATTGGCAACAACTGCTTCAAACCTCATATCAATATGCTGAGGACGCTCTAATGTGTCTTCCTGTCGTATGTCAAAGTGACGATAATGCACATCATGCAAAATCATGTTCATTCGGCATAAGTTGTAGGTGGTTCTGTTTAATTCTTGTCCAAAGAAATCATCAACCTTAACTTCTCTTGCAACTCTTAACAATAAAGACCCACTTCCACAAGCAGGATCATAGACACTTTTCAATTGCTTTTTGCCAGTTGTAACAATCTTAGCTAAGATTTTAGAGACTTGTTGTGGTGTATAAAACTCACCTGACTTTTTACCCGCACCACTTGCAAACTGTTTAATAAGGTACTCATAAGCATCACCAATGACATCTGAGTCAGTATCATCTAAAGCAAAATCAATTTTATCTAAATGGAATAAGACTTTGGCGATAAGACTATTACGTGCTTCAGTGCTTCGTCCTAACTTTGTACTGTTGAGATCTAAATCTTCGAAGAGCTTGTTGAAATCATCTTCACTTTCAGTACCCATAGTACTTTGCTCAATACCGTTGAGAATTGTTTCTAAATCCGCTAAGATGAAGTTGCTTTCATTCTCAGTATTTGCATTTCCCTTTTTAGCGATAGAGCTGAATAATTCATCCGGTTTAAGGAAATACCCTAACTTTAAAAGAGATTCCTCTCTAATAGCATCTATATCATCCTCATCCGTAACAAAAAGATAGTCTTTGGTATCTTCCGTTTCTAATAGTCTATTAGCGTATAAGTATTGTTTTTCAGAGAGGTATTTGTAGAATATAAATCCGAGAATATAATCTCTAAATTCATCGGCATCCATTTTGCCACGCAGTTCATTGGCAATATTCCATAGTTGTTGTTCTAAGAGCTTCTTTTGTTCTTCAGACATCCAATTTATTTAATAAGGGAATTATTACAAAGGGTAATCAAATATAACAAATCAAATCACAAAATGGAATCGTTAATATTGTTTTCCAAAATTGAATTTAGATACGAAGGCAATTCATAACCGGATAGCTTTTCGCCTGTCATTACATTAACCCAATCCGCTGAGGTCATGTCATATTCCCATTCATTGTAATAAGACAGTAATTTGGCAGGTATTTGAGTTATGTTTGTTGCCTTTGGAAGATTGAATCCAAAACGGTCAAATATACGTTTGCCTTTCATAGCAGTTAGAATTATGTTTAAGGCTTTAACGTATATCTGAGCAGTGTCTTTTTGGTTTTTTCTATTCTTCAGATCAGGTTCAGTAAAAATTTTACTACCATATTTTATAATTTCGATGAGACCTGTTTTTAATTCAGTTACTTTTTGAATATTTTGAGCCGGTCTTTTGGCGAATTTCGGAGTCCATAATTTGAGCCATTCCGACAGTAAAATCTCAGCGGTTTCTTTATCTTTTGTGATAATATGGAAGTGCGGATTATAGGTTTTTCTAACAGGATTGAAATTGCACTCTAAAGACCTTATTCCGATGAGTTTTTTTCCTTTTCCTCTTTGATAGCGTTTACGGTGTTTTTCGGTTATTCTTTGAAATCCTTGAATGAATTTCTTAATGTAGCGAGATAGCTGTTCAGCTTTACAGGATTTTACAGTAAGCGTTAGGAAAAAAGGCTCTTTCCACTTTTTTAAAACCGGATGATATTTATTAATCATTTCGGCTTTTCTAATGCTACAACATAAGGTGCAAAACCGATTCTTGCAATATTTACCGTATAGTCTACCATCAGATGTAAACAAATTCTGTTGGCAGTAATAGGTGTTCCAATAGGCTTTTTCTAATTCAGGCTCACCTTCATTTTGAGCGACACTTATTAACTTTAGCATCATTACCTGCGTAATAGTTTTGCGTTTTGCTCTCCCTTTTAAGGCATCTGTTTTGCTAAGGTCCGAGCCTTCACCATTGACAATTACATTAAATTGTCCTGCTTTGTTTGTCCTACTTTCTGCTAATGTATAGATTTCTCTCTTCCCAAACTTTTCTGAACACATGTGACAATAGTTTAGAATCGTTTGTATTTTAGAGACTTTACTTCTTGCAATGACTCATCAATATCACTCCGCTTAATCAGTAAAATTCTACCTACTTTTTTTGCAGTGATACAACCACGTTTTATGTAATTGTGAATGGACTGTTCTGAAACCTTTAGAAGTTCAGCGGTTTCTTTTACGGTTAAGTTTTCGTCTTTCTCTTCTTCATTTGGTTTATGCTTTAGCTCTAAGAGTAGACTTTCAATGTTAGACAATCTTTGATTGATTGTATCAAATGGGTTGCTCATTTTTCCTGCATTTTGAATTACAGGTACAAATAGCAATTTATGTGAAGATTATATCCTCAATAGTAACTATGTAGTAGGTACTATGAATTTAATTTAGCCATATTTAACTCATCTTTTGCGAGTTTTAAGGCTTTATCATTATTTATTAATAGTTTTTCTATCACTGTTTCAATAGTTTTGACTCTCGACCTTTTTAGTCGTTCCAAACGATTTTTAAAGATAGCATTATATACTTTTTGGATATTTTTCCAGTTCTTACCATAACTTTTACCAATTTCCTGCCAAGCGTTGACAGAAGGAAAAGGATTTTCTGTTTTAAGAGTATTGGTTTGTGAAGTATAGTAGCAGTAGTAAGCGATATGTGTTCTGCTAACGTTAGATTTAACCGCCGAATGATTCATATATTTTTCGGCAAAATCTTTAAAAAAATCAAATTGTTTTTGAGTTTTTTCACTTGTATAAATTTCTTCAGGAAGCACTTCAATTAATTCTAGCTTATTTGAATAACTAAGATCATCGGATTTGAGAAAACTACACAAAATTCCAATAATGTACTCCTTTAAATCTTCAATGGAAGACTCTAGATTTTCTTTAATTACTTGGTTTTTAATAAGTCTATAGAGACAATCATCTTGTTCATTTTGGATTCTTATGTTGTTTGTATAATTATTAAATCTTTCCTGAGCTTGTTCCTCAGTATAAGATACTTCTAAAAAATGTCTCCTATTATTTTCTATTTCAATTTTATAATCTTCAGTTGCTTGTTTTAAAGAAGAAAAATAAATTTTTCTTACTAAATTGTCTAGATCTAAACTTTCAAATTTTTCTTTATATTCTTTTTGCTTTTTTTGGTAGTCTTCACCCCTACCTCTAGTTATCATTGACGCCATTAGTTAACCTTTTTCATTGGAATATCATCAATTTTCCAAACTGTTTGCATAAAATCCTTTCTATCTTCATTATTTGGCTTGTAGTATTTGTTGAACACTTCTAAACTTCTATGACCTGTGTAGCTCATTATTACTTTGTCCGGAATTTTCTTATTCTTCATGATAGTAATAAAACTTCTGCGGGCAGTATGAGAAGAGATACGCTCGTATAAGGGATTGATTTGTTCTATAATTTCCTTACCAACTTTCATGGTCTTTTTGACGTTATCAGTATATCCAATGATTTTGAAAACCTCTTTGATGTAATCATTGAATCTTTGATTAGATATTTTCGGTAATTGATAATTGTATTTTTTTAGGACATACATGGAAAAATCATTTAATGGAATTTCCAAAGTCTTATAATTGTTCTTCTCATCTCTAACCTTAATCATTCCATTTTGAATGTCTTTCTTGGCAACCTTAGAATAATTACTATATCTCATACCGGTTGCACATCCAAAGACAAACAAATCTCTCACTTTTTCTAATCTCTCATTTTTGCTGAAATCATATTCAAAAACTTCCTGTACCTGTTGTAAGGTCAGTGCAACCTCATCAGTTTGCTGTGCTTTAGGTGCTTTGAACTTCTGAAAATCTGATTTGTAAGTGTAACCATTCTCTAATGCCCAATAAAGAAATGTTTTGAAAAGACCAACATTTCTCCGTAATGTGTTTGATGAATGTTCTTTTACCGTTACGCAGTAATTAATAAAGTCATTATAGAACGATTTGTTAATCTGATTGAAGTGAATCTTTTTATTTCTGTATTCTTGAAAATTGAAAAGCAATTTTCTGTTGTACTCATAGCGTTTAATAGTGGTTTGGGAATTGGCATCCTCCGTGTAATCAGATTTTTTATCATTGAGGAATAGATTATAAACCTCAAAAAATTTACTTGCTATGGATTTGGTTCTTTTAAACTCAGTATCAAAATCAGCTCTAATATCAGCAATTATGATTTCTCTATTGGCGAGTTTGTAGTTTTGGATTGTATCAGAGAAAAAATAGGAGTAACGGTCTAATTGTCTCTTTATTCCTCTGTGTTTATTGGCTTTTTCAGTTCTTCCGTTGAGGTGTTTAGGCTGTCTATTTTCAAAATCCCATTCCTTAGGATGGATAACTTCACCGGTTGAGTAGACAAATTTGCGACCTTCACCTTTAAAATAGGCAGCAAATAAAATCAAAGATTCCTTATTCTTATTGGGTTCTTTGATATTAAATGTACTTCTCATAACTATATTGACTCTATTTACTATTAAGGAACTACCTAGCTATAAATTGTTTGACCTCTACAACCTCATCAATATTTAATGACCAAAAAGTGGCTTGAATACTTTTATCAATCCTAGGCACACTATAATAGTCATTTCCAGTGAAGTCTAGATCAAATATTCTTTCCCAACTTTTTGAAATTTTATTACGATAATCACTAGTTAATTGATTATAATCAACTTGCTCTAATGATTTACTCTTTAATAATTCTTCAAATTGAAGTAAATCAATTTCGTTAATCCCTATATAGGTTTTAAACGAAAGTGGATAATGCCATAACATAAAGTCTGATAGCAATATCTCTTTTTTAGATTTTACAAACTCTATTCTTACTCCTTCTGTTTTTGGACTTAAATGTCCTGAATACCTCAAATCTGGTTTTTTATGTTTTGCATCAGTATATTGAAACCAAGCCCAAATTGGATAACACCTGGGTTTTGGTTTTTTACCTAATCTCAATTCCATTTGATGAGTCATCCAGTCATATGCAGTTTTCCAACTATCATGAACATCTATAAATCGCATATCCCCATAGATTTTACCCTTCACCAAAAGTTTATTATACCACGCAACTGGCTGTATTGTCCAAAGTCTATACATTCATAATGAACTTAACCTATGAAGCCTATTTAGCAAACTCGTTCTTTCGATCATACTATATTTTTGTTTTGATATTTGTATTTCAGCTGATATCATAGTTCTAAAACTCGTCCATCATAATAAATTGGACTATCTCCAAATCTTTCAAGCAAAACCTCTCTCAAAGCTATTATATAATACAATTGCATACTTACACCAGTTATTCCAACCTTCATTTGCCTAAAATAGGCTGCTGCCAATTCCTTATCTGATTTCTTTTTAAAACTTTGTTTAAACACTTTTATCTTTTCAATACCAAATTCGCTAAGTTCTCCTGTTACCGCCTTTAACATCTGAAATCAATTTTAATATTTTGTGGTTGACAATATCGTTGACAGTAAAGTTATGTTTTAATAGTATTTTCCTTATAAATAGTTATCAACACTTATAAACAAAAGCCTGATATTTAGAATATTAATGATAATAGAGTATAAATAGATGTAAAAGGTTCAAAACCCTCTTCCTCCGCTTCGAGCAAAGCCCAATTTCGCTTCAGAAATTGGGCTTTTATTTTAGGAACGTGTCTAACGAAGTTTTACAAGGAGAACTTAAACCAAAAAGCGAATAGTTGCTACAACACTGTGAGGTTTATTTTCAGATGAGCAGGTCAAGAGAAAAGCGCAGGTAATCCTGCTTCCTCTGCTATTCCTTTTTGCTTTTGATAATAAGCGTTCAAGAACTTCTATAAATTTTATTTAAACTATACAAATCTCCGTTTTTGAGTATTAATCCTATTCTCTTTTGACCTAATTTAGGTCATTATTTTAAATAAGTCTAAATTCATATTATTGATTATCAGCTATTTAAATTCATTCTAGACGCAACATAACCTAAATTCAATAAACTTAAAAGATTCAAAAATGGCTATACGACTAGGAAATAATTGCGAGAATTGTGACAATTTAATGAGTAACAACATGTGTAAAGAACATGGTGTTATGGTGGGAAGTAACTACACTTGTGACAAGTTTGAAATGAAGGCTAACTTGATAACCGACAGGGACTGTAATACCTGTCTACGCTACGAAAAAGAGGATTGTGCCAACCCAACGAAGGCCGCTCCAGGAATGATGTGTTCGGTTTGGGCACCCTTAAGCGCAAGAGCATAGGAGATTTATAATAGTTAAGCATCTAGAATTTTACTTTTTTAGGGTTTCTATTTGACTCGGTATATCGGTTTTTGCCTTCTTATTAAACTCATATTTATACACTTATTAGTTAGGAAAGATAATACTAAAAAAAGCAGCCGACACCAGATTGTTGAATTACAACTTTAGGTGTCGGCTTCACAATTACTGTATTTATGGTCTAAATCAAAAACGATTTTTACAAGCTTTCCACAAGACGAGCATATTCTATTTTCTTTGCAATCTTAATTCAAGCTAAAACACTTCTGAAATAAATCAAAACTTCACTACTATTGATTTAGCCAGCTTTTAAAGGCATTGGTTTTTTGCCTGCTCACAACAAATTCCTTCTCCCCTGCTTTAGGCAATAGAAGTTTTAGTCGATGATTGAAATACTTATCAATCTTTTGTATAGAACTCTTTGCAATTATTTGACCCCGATTTATTTGAAAAAATTCTTTTGGATCTAAAGTTGGTAGTAATTGATCTAGTGTTTCATCAATAATTACCCTTTTATTAGCAGTTACTCCGAATGTAATACTTTCTTCAGAGTAAATATATAACAGCTCAGAAATGCGTATTTGAATAAATCCATCCCCATCTTTAACCAATATCCCATCCCGCAATTTGGACCTTTGCAAGTCAGACATAAAACTCTGTAATATCTTGTTTGTAAGTGTAAGTTCTTTTTTGGATCGATTAAATTTCTGTAAGGCATGACTTAAATCTGCTTCCTGGATTGGTTTTAAAAGGTAATCTATACTGTTAAGCTTAAAAGCCCGAATGGCATACTGGTCAAAGGCTGTGGTAAAAATAATAGGGCAATCTGTTTCTACCGTTTGAAATATTTCAAAACTTAGGCCGTCTGCCAACTGTATGTCCATAAATATTAAATCCGGACTTTCATTCTTTTGTAACCAAGTGACACTTTCTTCCACAGAATCTATAATCTCCAATAATTCAAACTCAAAATCCAAACTACCTAATAGTGTTTGTAACTGATTCGCTGCGCGAGCTTCGTCTTCAATGATCAATATCTGCATAGTCTAGTATTTGATTCTCAGCTGTTAATAGTGGTAATGAAACCTTAAAAGTTCCCCCTTTCTTGCTAATTACTATCTCTTCATCGGCAATCAACTTATATCTGCGTCCTATATTACTTAGTCCTAGTTTAGTGGTGGGCAATTGTGTAGATTTCTGGGTGATTTTATTATGAACTATAAGTTTACCTTCCGAAACTTCTACATGCACCTCTAATGGTTTGGCTTTCGAAATTACATTGTGTTTTACTGCATTCTCTAATAATAGCTGCAGGCTCATGGGAATAATTAAGCTATTTTTATCACCCTCTTTTATGTTCCATTGAATTCTAAGGTTATTGCCAAACCGTTCCTTTTGAATATGTATATAGGCCTCTGCAAATTTTAATTCATCACGTAAGGAAATTACATTAGAATTACCGGATTCCAGAATAAAACGATATACTTCGGATAGTCTATTTACAAACTCCTTTGCCTCTTCCTTGGTATTCTGGTCAATAATATCCCTTAGGGTATTCAGAGTATTAAAAAAAAAATGGGGTTGTGCCTGATTTCGCAAGGCATCTAATTGTGACTGTACAATTGCCCGTTTAGCCTGCTCTTCTTCACGTATCGACTCCTTTAAGCGGATATAATAATATAGTGCCTCATAAATGGCCATGGTCATGGTACTGATTAAAATTATGGGCAAAACAATTTTTGAACGCAAAGGATGGTTATAACTCTCGTCAAAAATATACCCCAGCAAATTGTTTCCTATAAAGTCTATTATAAGAATGGAGGATACTAAAGCCAAGAATATAAGAGGAATGCGTATTCTATTATCTTTTAATCTGGGATACTTTTTACGTAAAGCAATGATTACCTTTCGCATTACCAGCCAGTTAACCGTAGAAAACATCAAAGACACACTCCAGTTTATTGTGGCCTCCCAAAAAGGATAACGAGCGAACGAATTATTGGAAAAAAGAAAATCTGTTATAAAACTGAGCACCAAGATGCCGCCCGTTACGAACCAGACATCATTAAATCCCAAATACTTTATACGCTTTTCTTTATTTGATAATTGCATATGTTTCTTGGTTTAATAGCGAACCAGAGGCATTCCTTGCTTTGCCTGATAAAATGTAAAAGCTATCCATGAGACGTATACCAGGGCAAAACATATTACTACCAGGTTCTTGGCCATGATAGAGCCATTCCACCTTTTACAAAGCCCTACTGCGAATAAAGGAATTATTTGAATACCGTGCAATCCGAAAAAATGTGCAACACGTAAATCTCCTGCTATAGTGCTCCAATTTACTAAGGGAAGACCTTCCCCTCCATCAGCAATACCAACATTATGTGCCATTTGCGAAATCATCTGTCCACCCACCCAACTGCCAAACAAAACAACTAACCATCCTAAAAGAATACCCCATTGTACCGGTCTTGGCGTATGGAGTCTTAGTCTAATGGTTTCCACAATAAAGAAAATCATGGTAAGAACGATTATACTTATTAGAATCCCCATTAATCCAAACAGAATCCCGTCTAACAGATTAGATTGATTATAATGCGATTTCACTCCTCTTGCAGCCTGCATTACTATGATACATATTTCAAGTGCCAAAGTCCATGAAATTATGTTATTGACAATATTTTTCTTTCTTCTTGAGAAAGGATAAAGTGTTATCAAATAACCTGTGGTTAGGAGGTATAATCCTCCTGAAATGGTAAATTTCAATGGTTTAACCCACACGTTAAGACCAAATAATTCCCTACTGTCTAGTGTCCATCCAACCAAACATAGTAAGGCAAGAGCAAAATGGAAAACCACAATTCCAAATAAAATTGGGCTTTCAGTTTGAACAGTTTGCAGTACTTTTTTAATAGTTTTCATTATTTAGAAAGTTTTATTGTTCTTATAAGCATAAAAAGTAAAAAACCCACCGGGCCCAACATAAAGGTACCGAACAAACAAGGAGCCATCAAGAAGGGATGAATACCTAATTGTTCATTCTCCTTAATCATCCAAATCCCTATGAGAAGATCAAAAGCCAGATAATGAATCCAGCCAGCCATTAAGGCATTTTCAAAGGTAAACAAAGCCATAACCGACCCTAAATTACCAAAGTCTAATCCACCTCCAGCAAGCAGATGGGACACCATAAAATAAACGTAAAAAAAAGAGAGGAAAATAGGCACAATCTTATAAGTCATTAAAAATCGGGTAATCTTCCATTTTGGTAGCCCTATCATTAAAACCCACATTAGCATGGCGATCATGTTGGTAAGTGAAAAAAGCTCAGCTATTGTTATTGTCATTGCCGTTAATTTTAATTAAACATATCCCAAAATTGCTTTTTAAGACGAGAACAAAGAAGGTTTTTCTGTTGAATCGTCGTTCTGGATTGTTGAATTGGAAAAAGGCCGTTAATTGTTGCACTAGAGACTAGACAAAAGCTCATCTAATCCCCGGGCAATTAGTCAAATCTTGCCATACTTAACTAATAAAGCCATTTAAATGTTAATGTTATTACAGCAAAGGGATAGTTATAAGTCCCAAGAGCTTAGACAAAATATAAGTCCTTTAAAGAGAAGATATATCTAAGTTCAACTAAATGCTTCTGACGAAAGTTCCTGTATTAACTTGTACATCATTTTCATTCCCATATCTAACTGTTCTTTGCTAATGAATTCATCTGCCCTATGGGCTTGTTCAATAGAGCCAGGCCCGCATATGGCCGAATGAAAACCTTCATTGGCAAACTGCCCAGCCTCAGCTGCATAGGAAACGGTATCTAATTTAGAATTACCAGAAATCTTTTTAATCAATCCCACAATTGGATCATCAGCTTTTGTATCCAAATGTGGCACTGGTGGATGGTTTTCTATAGTTTTAATAGAGAAATCTGGAAAAATAGAGCGCAATTCTATTTCGCGTTCGAGGCAAAAAGTGTCAAATTCAGCTACAATAGACTGAATATCATCCATAGGAATGGTACGTAAATCCCAATAAAAATGTGCCTTATCTGCAATAACATTAGGTGCTATGCCCCCGTTTACCAGACCAATATGGATACTGGAATGCGGCGGATGAAATCGGTCATCCAAACGTTTGTCCGCAATTAATTTGTCCATTTTAGCTTCAAGCCAAAGAATTAATCGCATGGCTTCATGGATAGCACTCACTTCTTGTTTTATACGACTACTGTGGCCAGCCGATCCGTTTACATAGGTTTCCAGAATATAAATGCCTTTTTGCCCAACTATAGGTTCCATCATGGATGGCTCTCCAATTAAGGCGTATTTGGGCTTTTCTACATAGTGATTTCGAATATGTTTTGCCAATTCCGGAGCTGCCAAACAGCCAACTTCTTCGTCATAGGAGAAAGCGAAATAAATAGGCTTTTTTAAACTAGCTTTTAACATATCTGGTAAGGCGGCCAGGCAACAAGCCAGGAAGCCCTTCATGTCACAAGAGCCTCTGCCATATAGTTTGCCATCTTCTTTATCGATAAGTTCAAAAGGATCGGAAGTCCAATCCTGTCCTTCAACAGGGACTACATCCATATGTCCTGACAAAATCACACCACCATCCGTAGCCGGACCAATCCTGCAATGCAAAGAAGCTTTAGTACCATCTTCGTTAGGCACCAGGTTTACAACGACACCATAAGATTCTAAATAATCCTTTATCCAATTTAGGATGGATAAATTACTTTTCCCTCCCAAGACTGGAAAGGAAACCAGTTTTTCTAAAATGTTTACTACGGTCATAAGTTTAACTATAATTTGTTGCTACGGCCACAATTAATGCTAAAAAAGCAATCCCTAACAGGCTAATTAATATCGGGAATATAAAACGAATCCATCGATCAATCGGTACACGACACATACTTAGCATGGCTATTAACCCCCCAAGAGTAGGATTCACCAAATTAGACAATCCATCCCCAATTTGAAAGGCCAGAATGGTAATTTGTCTAGACAGGCCCAAAGATTCCCCTAATGGCAACATAACCGGTAAAGTGGCCAGGGCCTGTCCACTGCCTGAAGGAATAAAGAAATTAATAACGGATTGCGAAACCGACATGGCAATAGCAGAGGCATATAAGGGTAAACCTTCTAGCATCAAGGACAGTTGGTATGAAATTGTGTCACCAATGTTTCCCATCTCCATAAGCACTTTAATGGAAGTTGCAAAACCTACCATAAAGGCTCCAGGAGCTGCCAAGGCTACCGACCTCAGCACTGTTTCACTCATTGTATTCGCATCCATTTTAGATACCAAGCCGCAGAGAAGAGCTATGATAAGGAATACAGCGGAAAGCTCATTAATATACCAATGCCAGTTAAAAACCCCATATAGAATAAAGAGTAGTCCCAGGATGAAAATTGAAATAACCATCCAGTTATTCTTAGTTAAACGATACTCTCCTAAAGGTTTGGACAATTGCAGTTCGGACATATCCAAACCTATACCTAAACTTTTGGTAGGGTCCTTGCTGATTTTTTTAAAATAACGGACGTTGTAAAAAGCCATTGCTCCCAGGGCAGTAAGACATAAAATACTGCGAAGTAAGGCTCCTGAAAACATAGGTAGTTCTGCCAACTTATGCCCAGTACCCACGGTATATGGATTAATGGGTGATAATCCAAACCCTATAGTCATGGCACCTACAGATATTCCGGCAGCTAGAATTAAATCTCCCCCTAAAGCAAGACTAAGCACGGCCGCAATAGGCACCATGGCTATGTTATTTTCGTAACCTACAGTAACACCCAATAGACCATAAATAAATGTCATTAGGACAATAATGAGGTTTTTGTTATTTAGTCCAAGGTTTTTAACCAGGGTACCAACAGCATTTTCTACAGCCTTTGATTTTTCCATAAAACCGAACATAATTCCGCCGGCCAACACAATAAAAATAATCTCCACTGCAGCTTTAAAGCCCAGAGGTATGGCTTTAAACATATCTAACAAACCCACTGGGGTAGATGCAATGGTCTTATAGGAATTGGGCACCACAGCACTTCTTCCATCTATCAATACCCTCTCATAAGTTCCGGCGGGAAGTACATAGGTTAATACGGTAACCAAAATAATGATTCCAAACAACATGGTTATGGCATGCGGTATACGGCTAAAAAAAGATGAAATACTCGATCTGGATTTGGTCATTTATATGTAAGAGAACCTAATATTCATTTAATAATCTGTCTAAATAGAATTCTGGATAATAATTTCGCTTGGACAAAACAGCTTCCCAAAATCTAATTGGCGTAAATATCGGTAAATTTAATTTCCTATATAATTTAAATTATGTGGTTTCCTTAATTATTTACATAAGAAGGTATTGGCGGAGAAACATCTCGTAAAAAAAAACCCGTAACCATCGTTACGGGTTGCGGAAGCTACGTTTCCATTAAACTTATGTGGTTTCCTCTTCTGTCTTAAGGGGCGAGTGATGTTCGTGAACAAATTTCCAACCACTGTCAGTTCTTACTAGCAGTAAAGTAATCTGATCCTTTACAACTACCAAATCCTCCCCGAACATTAATTGAAAATCAGAATGAAAGGTAACATTGGCAACCTGATCGTATACGGCTATTTTTAGATCATTAAAATCGAACTTAACTACTTCCGTTACATTTCCAAAAATACTTCTTTCTGTTTTTTCATTTTCTGTACTGCCAACCCTTTTTGCGCCAGCATTGAACTCTGTAAACTTAGGCCCGTAGGCATGGTAAGAAATTAATTTTTCCACTTCTCCATTTAGAATGGTCTGTTTTAATTCTTGCATAAAGGCCATTACTTCCCGTTCTTGTTCCGGAAAATTATCATAAATCAAATCAACTTCTACTACCGGGGCTACAACTTCTTTTTTCTCTTCTTTACATGAAGTAATAACGAAAACAAATGCCGTGGCAAAAATTACTATTCTTTTTAGTTTCATACTTTTAGGTTTTAATTAGTTAATAATTATATATATACATCCAGCCTTGCTAGAGATTAATGAGCATTAATGTTTCTTCCCTGCAGATTAATCAAGGTTTGGCTTCCAGAATTAAATTAAATGGAGTTTCCGTAGCCCGTTTAAAAGACCCGAAGCCTGCAGAGGTGACTACTTCTCTTAATCTTTTTTCGCCGGCCTGTGCTCCCAAGGCAAGTCCAACTTCTTGGTTTAGCGAGCATGGTGTGCAGATTGTTGTAGAAAAAGCATAGAAGGCCCTTCCTACTGGATTCAAATTGTCTTCCAGACTGTCCATGGCAAAAGGTTCAACAATCATACAGCTACCACCTGGTGATAATACTTCTTTTACATGCGCACAGGCCCCTACCGGATCTCCCATATCATGAAGACAATCAAAAAAGGTAATGAAGTCGTAGCCTTCACCCCTAAAGTCCTTGGCGGTGGCCACCTCAAAAGAAATATTATTCACCTTCGCTTCTTTGGCCCTGGCCTTGGCCTGCTCAATAGACTTATCATGGTAGTCGAAACCAACGAAGGTAGAATTTGGATAAGCCTTTGCCATTATAATGGTTGAAGCAGCGTGCCCACAACCGATATCGGCAACTTTAATGCCTTTTTTTAATTTTTCCTCTACCCCATCTAAGGCCGGAATCCAATTGTTTATCAAATTTCCTTCATAGGACGGACTAAAGAATTTTTCTGTTCCGCAAAACAAACAGGTATTATGATCTCCCCAGGCTACCCCCTCACCTGTACCAAAGGCATTTTCTATTTTGGGAATATCATTATAAACCGAGGTAATGGCATAAAACGCGCCTGTCATAAAAACCGGACTGTTCTTATTACCAAATACTGCAGCTTGTTCAGGGGTCATACTAAAACTATTAGACTTGGCATCATAGGTAACATATCCAGAAGCGGCTTGTGCAGATAGCCATTCTCTTACATACCGTTCGGAAGTGTTTGTCTCATCAGCAAGTTCAGTAGAATTCATAGGACCATTAGCAGCAAGCGATTCAAAAAGCCCCAGTTTATCTCCAATTAATATTAATGGACCATTCGCTGCTGCTCCCATTTCGGTCACTACCTGTCCTAATAATGCATTTAATTTTTCCTCGTTTAATTCCATGGTTTCTTTTTTTAAATTCAATGAAGTATAATTAACTGTTAATCAATTGTTTAATTCAATAAACCAAAAGTTATAAATAAAAGAAAACCACGAATAGAAATTATGTTGAAGTCTTGTTAGTTTTTTAAACTATTCTTCAAGTAATGGTGCATAAGCTTTAAAATATGTTGAATATGCCAGAATTGATTCTATTTTGTAGTAAGTGAAGTTCTTGGATTTTTCACAAAATTAAAACCCACTTTTTCGTGCAAGTCTTGATAACGGATGTCGCTTCTTACATCTGCTAAAAGAGGTTCTTCCCGCAACCAAGTCATCTCAACTTCATGCAGTTGGTAGGATTTCTCTAACCAGATAAAAGCCAAATCATAGTCTTGAATAGTGCAGTAATACATTGCTAGAAACCAAGCTGGACTGCCAGAGCTTCCCTTTTTATATTCTGCTTTTAGCTCTGCTAAATGTTTATTTACTTTCTCGTAGTTTCTATCTTGCTGAGCATAAACAGCGTTTAACCACATGAGAATTGGTGGATAATCCGGAAATCGGTTTAATAATTTACCCAATTGAACTCTGGATTGGTCGAACTGATTTAAATAGTAGTGAATTTTGGCAGATTCTCGCAAGTAAAACCAATTATCACTATAAAGTCTATCGGATTTTTCCATTAGTTGTTTTGCCTCTTCAATCTTTCCAGAATACATGAGGGCTTCCGCCTTGAAAAAGAAAAAGACACCTACGGAGGGATCTATTAGAATATATTCATTCATAATATCTATTGCGTCCTGATACCTTCCTGTCTTTATTGCATAATCTGCTTCAATGCCCGGAGTACTGTCGAAAAATGGATTGCGTTTCCGCTCTTTATAATGTTCTTCTACTTTTTCAAAATCCCAGTCAAAATAAAAATACCCCGTATATAGCTCATCTTTTATCTCTTTAGAATTAGGGTCTATCTCTAAAGCCTTTTGGATGTAATATTTAGCATTTTGCCACGCTTCCTGCTCTTTGTATAAGCCCCATACCAAACCGCCATTAGTCCAAATATTTGCAATACCAAGATATGGTTCTAAAAAAACGGAATCTATAGCTATTGCTCTTTCGTAAAGCTCAATAGCACTTTTATATGCCTCTCCATTAGCCTTATTCTTTTGAAAGCCTGCCTGCATATAGTAAGAATAAGCCTGTTTACTTTTCGTTGAAATTTTTTGAATACTTTTTAATTCTTCTTTGGATATACTCGCTTTCATTTCTTGAGCAATACCTTCTACAACTTGAGATTGAATCCTAAATATTTCATCGGCCTTCCAAATAAAGGTGAATTCTTTAGACCACATATGATCATTTTCATTTACATTAACCAATTGTAGATTTATTCGTATTTCTTCTCCCGATTTTTGTAAACTACCTTGTAAAAGATTGTCGACGCCTAATTCCTCGGCAATATCTTCCACGGTTTTTGCGGTGTTTTTATATACCAGAGAAGAGGTAAATGGAATAACCTTGTCCATGGCACTTACCTCCGTTAAGCGAGATATCACCGCATCCGTCATTCCATCACTTACATATTCTAAACTAGGGTCGCCTGTATAGTTCTTAATAGGCAATACTACTATAGATTTATTAGTCGATTCGTTTTTAATCGAATTAATCGTAGACAAATTTTCCTCATCATCATATGCACGCCAAATGGCAAAGGCTACAAATAGTATGGTGAAAACTATAAAAAGTAAAAAAAAACGCAGATTGACTGCCTTTCGAAACTTTGGTAGTTTTTTAAAAATATGGTGCGGGGGCTGCTGCTCATCTAAATGAGATTTTACCTCTCCCGGTGGGTAACCAAAGTACTTATGAAAACAGGTACTGAAATAGGTAGCACTGCTAAATCCTACTCTATATGCAGTTTCCGAGGCGGTAATATCTTCGGTGCGTAAAATATGTATTGCTTTTTTCAACCTATATTGTCTAATAAACTGACTAGAAGACAGTCCTGTTTCCTTTTGCAGCTTTCTATGAAGACTAGACCTGCTCATACCAACTGCCTTGGCTAAACTGTCAACACCAAACTGATCATTATGTAAATTCTTATCAATTTCAGTGCTCAGTTTTTCTACCAAAGAGGCACCAGTTGAACTTTTTTCATTAGGATCAGGTTGGTGTTGAATGTTACGCATCTTCTAGAAGTATTTCAGCGGGGAAGTACTACAAGTTAAACATTTTAAAAGACTCTTTCTACCCACGAAGTCAAATACACAAAAACTGAAAAAGCTGAACTAAATATATTTGATTAACGTACTCTTTTAGAACTCATTTCTATTATAATCCTCTAAGAATAAAACAATAGCCTAATTCCTATCTAATGTTTTTAAAAGTATCTTCAAAATATTTTAGCCATTTTCCATTTTTCAGGGTTTCCCCATATTCTACAAATTCTCCTGCTTCATTTAAGCTAAAAACAAATCTCTTGGTCTTGCTTGGTGCAACAATAAATTTTCCCTCCTGATACTTCGCTTTATATTTTGCGGAGCCATTTTTGTAAAATGGATTGTAGAAATAGGTTTGTTCCTCTTCGTCATAGTAAATAACAGTATGCAACTGTAGTTTCTCTGAATGTAAGTCGATGGTTAATAGGCTACCATCTAGTTTATAACTAATTTTCTCAAATGCCGGTACCGTGGCAATAATTTCACCATTTTCAATAGTTGAAGCGGTTCCTACCCAGTCCCCTACCATAAAATGCAACTTTTGCATTTCTAGCTGAAATGTCGATTGCCCATAACTAAATTGACAAACAAAAAGAACAATTGCCAAACTAATAATACCATTTTGTTTCCTTATAAATAGATTAGATTTCATGCCGAATTATTTTAACTTTATTGAGGATGATTTTAATTCTCTTTATAATTAATTAGTTCTGTTTTTGGATAATTTTCAAATTTTCTTTGGAACCGGTCATTTCCCAATGACCTAAAGAAATAGGTATATTACCAATACTATTAAGGGTGTCAAAAAATGTTTTAAGTTGAAATTCTTGCCCACTATCTTCTAGTATTTTGGCATAACTGGCCATAGCATTTTCCAATAAATATTTACCAGTAATGTAGCTTGTTCCATAGCCAGGTTGTCGCAAATACAAATGTTGTTCAAAAATTAATAGCTCCTTTTCCGTTTTCATCCACCCTCTGGGTGTATATTCAGAATGAATACCACCGGCCTCTTCCATGGTCATAGTATTGGCATGGGCATATAAAGAGCCTAAGCCCCTCGCAGCCCTTTGCGCTATCATTATATAAACAATTTCTCGAACTCTAGGACTATCTGCATACAATCCTGCTTGCATAAACATCTCCTCTACCGCAGTTGCGGTTCCTTCATTCCTAGAGTCGAAAATATTATAGAGTAATGGACCTCTGCGAATTGCACTATTGTGCGGTTCATATTCCATCCTTGCCAACTCAAACCAATGATAAAAATGAGAATACAGCGGTCTTGGATCATAATGCTCTCCTATTAGAAAAAAATTCCTTTCTTCCTTCGGCACATAAGTTCCAAGATGTTCGCGAAGTGCCTGCTCAAAATAGGGTTTTACAGTAACTATCTCTTGCTGGTCTAAAAAGCCTAAAAGGCTATTTGCCGCATAATTTGCTAACTTCTCATATGCCTCTGGCGAACTTGCATCTATTAAATCCGGTAAATCTCTATTACGGTGTTCTTCCAACTTTAAAGAAGCCCAGGCTCTAGACAGCTCTCTTTTTAATATCATCACTTCCTCCTCCCAAGTCAAAGGAACGAGATGCACATTTTGCAAATACCAGGTATAATTCTCTTTCCCAATACCTGAAGGACCTGTTTTTTTAAGCACCTGCTCTTCCAACCACAATACAAAATCGTCTGTAGATCTAAGAGAAGCATCTATCACCGCGACAATTTCAGGATTCCCTTTAATATCATCTTTTTCGCTTAAAGTTTTCAAAACGGCAGATTGTTCTCTTATATCCCTAATACCGGATATCCATAATTCTCTTGCGTTCCCTGTTAAATTTTGTTTTGCTTGCTCATTTAAAGCAGGAATAATTTTCAGATCGGAAATTAGTCGAGTCTGTTCTTCTGCAGATAACGGAAAGTTGTAGGTCCATAGCTCTGTGGTAGAATGATTAGTTGGGCCTTCATGGGCTGGGACATCACTCTTAGCGGTCCAGACAGATTTATAAAAAGCAGGATCTCTCTCCCAGGGCTTTAAAACGCGATAATTAAAGTCATACCCATTCATTTCTGCCCAGACTATCATCCAATCTATTTGTTCAGGGATAGACCAATTTGTGGTATCCATTGTCTGCAATCTGGTTCTTAACATTTCAAATACTGGCTGCCTGGACTCAAATGAGCTATGAGTGTAGTCTGGAGCGCCATTTAGTTTTGGCGGGTTTTCGAAAGTTCTCCACTCCTTAAACAAAGTAAGCAAATCTTCGTATTGCGTTAATACAACCGTTTCAACTGGGTTTGTACTTTCCTTTTGCTTACAACCTATAAAAAAGCATAATAACAGGAGAATTCCTAGGTGTTTCATTTAGTAGTTTTTGCGTTAAGTTAAATATAAGAAATGTAACAAATATGCAGTTGTTTTAGAGCATGGTTGTCTTATTAGTCAGGAATAATATCCTGACTCCTAAGTATTATCTCTTTGTCCTCTTTAAACAAATCTAATACCCAAGATGGTGGTTTGGTTCTTTCCTGTACACCAATTTCTTCCATTATTTCGGTTAGGACACTAGGAATGTCTCTTTTCCAGATAAGGGCTCTGGTAATACCAACAGCTTTTATTTCGTTTTGCTGTTTAAAATAATGCAGGTGATAAACCCATTTCTCATCCCAGCCAACGGATTCCAAGATGATATTAAATTTACTCCAACGTTTAAGAGGTTTTCTATAAATGATTTTTTGTGAGCCTAAGGTAGGGGCTAATCCTCTTTTTACAATAGCATGGAATAATTTAGAACGCGCAATTAATTCCCATCGAATAAAATCCATATAGACTGCATATCTGGAGGCAGTCATTACTCGTAAACCATCACAGTCAAAAATTCGTACTCTATAAGTTCTACTTATACTCTGGTTATGCTTCACTTTGGCCTGAAAATTCCTGAGGAATAAAATTTTTATAATGGTATACCAGTAATAGAACATTGTCTTACAAAATAGAGTTTAGAAGTAGGATTTTACATGTCGCCGCTTAATCGTATCGCATTGTATCATCACTATCCTTTTCTCGAAGATAGGGAAACCATATCCTTTTATATAGGAGTACACTACAAATTATTATTTTCCCAAAACCGCATTAGATGATGAGGAAGACTGCTCCTTGGCTATGGCCTATTCCTAGACATTATTCCTACTCATTTAGTAAACCATTATACCAAAAAGACAGGATTTCTATTTAGATCTCCGAAAAAGTTCTAAACTTAGACCTCCTTTGCCGTTTATCGATTAAAGCCTATATTTAAAAGGGTACAAAGATTTTTTCCAAATGGGATAATCGACCTGTTTTTAGGGTAACCGACCACTAAAATGCAGTTCATCGATAAAAACCTAGCGGCATATCGATTAGAAAAACTAGATTCTGAAAGTAGGCGCATCTTTGGTGAAAATTAAATGATTATTTATGAAAACAGTTTTACTCTTAAAAAATATTTACTTAGAAGGATTTAAAAATATAGGCAATTATATTGTACGAAACTATTTTAGAGTTTTTGCCTGGTTTACTTTAATAATGTTTGCTGTAGTAACTTATGCATTTCTTTTTAGAGTATTCACTGGGTTTGCATTCGACTAATAATTTTTGGATATAAAAACCATCTAAGGTAATAGTAAATTTTTTATCAATTTGTAGTTTAAGTATTCTTGAACCGCTCCTTATCAGGGCGGTTTTTTTGTTTTAAAACAAGTTAGGCCTACTGGTGATGAAATTTCCCAAGAGGATAAAGTCCATCAAACCGGATAGGATACGAATTCTCATTTGGCATTCATGTAACAAGCTTACCTATCTAGTCCTAAACGCCGCCTTGAAGTTGTTTTTTTAGCTGTATATAATCCGCATTAGTCGGATTCAATTGTAACAATACCTCAAGTGTTTCAAGAGCCTTATACCTGAGGTTTAAATTTAATTG
Source organism: Eudoraea chungangensis (assembly GCF_029360665.1). Classification (GTDB taxonomy): domain Bacteria; phylum Bacteroidota; class Bacteroidia; order Flavobacteriales; family Flavobacteriaceae; genus Eudoraea; species Eudoraea chungangensis. Next base: position 139,653 of record NZ_JARDUB010000006.1, on the reverse strand, counting down.
TCCTAATAATTTAATGTAAACGAGTCTTTCGTTAAATGGGAATTGGACTAAACCCTTCTCAATTATTTCTAAAGAAGCTTCGTTCTTTTTTTGTTGCTGTAATAACAAGGCATAATTGTAGTAAGCATTTAAGTTTGGAGGGTCTAAGGTGGTTGCCTGATACAAGTAAGAGCCCGCTTTTGTACTGTCTCCTTTTTCATTATAAAGCAATCCAAGCATGTAGTAGACATAACTGAATTCTGGTTCCTGCTCAATTACTTTTAGATAAAGGGCTTCACTTTCTTCAGGTCTGCCTAGTTGATAGTACAATAAAGCAAGGTTCATTCTAGACCTATTGTTATAGCTATCTTCTGTAATCGCTCTTTGGTAGTATTCAATAGCCTTATCTGAGTTTCCTTGTCCTTGTTCATAGATAGCCAATTGATGTAAACCAGCTGGAAAATCCGAATTCACCTTGAGTTCTTCAACATACTCCTTATCCGCCTTTTTAAAGGCTTCTAACTCCTTAACAGAGGCAGTTCCCAGGGTACGGAAATAATGCGCAGCTGAGATACGAACTACGCGCAAAGAATCCTTGAGCATAGGTACTACTCTTTCAGAAAATGCAGGATTCCCTATTCTTTCCAGAGCACGTACGGTTTCATTTCGAACAAATACTGAAGAATCATTAAGATACAAACTAAGGTTTAAAGCCTCTTCCTCTGTAATGGGACTATCTGCATAGCGACCTATTGCGGTGGCTCGGGCAATATCGGGATAGTGCTTGTTTGAAAAGACCTTTTTAAATGCAACATAGTCTCCGGTATATCCTTTTAAAAGATGATCAGAAAAATGATCTGCCCTCGCAGGGCCATATTTTTTTTGTATAAAACTAGCTGCCCATTCTGCCGATTCTTCTGTATGGCATTTATTACAGGCATTTGGTGTATTGTAATCTACGGACTGATCTGGACGCGGAATTCTAAAACTATGATCTCGTCTAAAATCATTAACCATATATAGTTTGCCATCCATATGGCAATTAATACATAAGGCAGCTTCGGTATTCATTGGATGAAAGTGATGCGCAGTAGTATTGTAATTAGGAGTATGACAACTTAAGCACAAGTCATTTCCCTCTCTTTTAAGTTGAAGTGAATGTGCATTATGGCAATCGTTACAAGAAACCCCTTCCTGATACATTTTACTTTGGATAAAGGAACTGTAGACATAAACTTCATCTTTTATCTGACCATCAAGTTCGTACAAAGGTTCTTCTAACATACGCGGATAATAATGATCCATGAAGGTACCTTTATAATCAAAGTTGGAGGTCAAATTAGTCCTGCGAGCATGGCACCTGGCACATTTATCAACAACTTCTAAAGAAGACATTTCGGAATCCATATATAACTGGGGGGGTGCTTTTGATTTTTCCGCACCATCCATGGCATTCTCATAATAGGAAACATGTTCACTCGCCGGCCCGTGACAGGCTTCACAGGCTACATTAATTTCGCTAAATGTAGTATTATAAACCCCTGTACTAAGATCGTAATTCTTCTTTAGGTCTGTAGAATGACAATCGGCACACATCGTATTCCATCGCTGACTGCCGCCAGACCAATTTATCCACTCGTCGTGTTTTATTTCTAAGTCAGGTTGCAAGTGAAACCATTTTTCCTCCTTAGTATCCCAAGCGGTTAATAGACAATTAAATTCTCCATTAGGAAAAGCAACAATATATTGTTGTAAAGGAGTTACGCCATAGGTATAAACAATTTTAAAATCCTGATAAGTACCGTCCTCTCCTTCGGTGTTCACAAAAAAATCTTGCCCTTTCCTGAAGAAAGAACTTTTAACACCATTGTGTATAAAGGAAGTATTATTAAAATTAGCTAGAACAGTTGTACTATCAGCCAATTTCATAGCCAAGTCGTGATGCGAATTTTTCCATTCTTCATGCTCCTTTTGATGGCATTTTGTACAACTATCAGCACCCACAAAACTAGCGTGATAGTATTCTGGCTCTATTGGGATATATGCCTCTTTCTCTATCTGTTTACAGCCAATATTAGTGAACAAAAGTGTACAAAGTACACAACTAAAAAAATTCTTCTGTCTTAAATACCTGATTATAAAAGCATTGGAAAATTCAGTCATCCGTGTGGTCAAATTTGCGATTATTATTGCAATATTAGAGAATAATTGTACGTGTTAAAGGCCTTACTAAAATCCTAAAATGCCTCTTGAATTCCAAAATATATTCCGGTGGTACCATCTCCTGTAATCCCAATATCCATTCGAAGATTAACTTTCTGTTTTTTATTCATAAGGTATCGGAGCCCACCCCCAAAACTATATTTCATGGTATTAAACTTATATTCTATAAGGGTATTGGAAACGTTACCCATACCCGCGAAAGCTACAAAACCAAACCTTTTCCAAAAGTATTGTCGATATTCTGCCTGAAGCATTCCATAGAAATTATCCCTATACCTTCCATTAAAATATCCCCGCATTCTATTTTTACCTCCCAAGGCTGGCAGTTTAAAAAAAGGCGTGTCGCCTAGCACCGTTTGGGCATATAAATTTATTGCCAGTACCTGATCTTGAGAAAAAGCCTTGTATGCCCTTGCATCAAATTCTACCATAGAATACACATAATCGCTTGGTTCCGGGTATAGTAAAATTTTAAGGGACTGATATCTACCAGAATTAGGGTAAAACAAATTGTCTCTGGAATCCCATACCAGATTTAATCCTAATCCAAATAATTTGGCTCCATTGCTTCCGGGTAAGCTGTCATTCATGATAAGTTCGTTAGATCTCTTATCCACTACTTTAGAATCTTCGTAACTTAAAATAAGACCCGTCCTATCTGCGCTAAATAACAGAGGTGGAACCTGTGTTGATAAAGTTATATCAAAGGTCTCAATGGCATATTCGGCATCTTCATAATCCGGGGCACTATCCCCTATTCCCCAATATTTATTTACAAAAAAACCATAACTGGTAGGCATTTCCACATATAACTTATTTTCAAGGAAAAAGAATTGTGGGTTGATATTTATTCGGTATTGATTGTTAACCGAGTAATAGCCTCCGAACTCTACTTTAGAAGGTCTTAGGTCTAGTCCTTTGCCAGCATATAAAATCATAATTCCACCGCCACCAAAGGCTAACTTGGTTTCAGGACTGGAAAATATATAGGGATAAGCATTGAAAGAAAACCTGCTAAGACTATCTTTTCTTTTTTTTGCGGCGTCTTCCGGTGTATTTAAATAGATATCTTCGATGACATCCCCGGTAATAGAATCCAATTTTTGTTTAACATCTTGAGAATACCCGTTAAAAAAGGAGAATACTAATAAAATGACATAAAAAACGCCTAATTTTAATGGTCTTCGAGTCATTTATTGGTGGTTTAAAAAAAAGCCTGTTTGCTGCTGGTATCCTTTGGCAATTTAGCACAAATATTTAGGAAAAGAGAATAATCTAAAGTGCATCTTTTAACAAAATATTGCCCGAAACAAAGAAGCATTCTAGAATTAACTAGAATTATTCTTATTATATTAGCCTATATAAATATGCTATTGGAAGAGCGCTTATAACAACTCGAATGGTAGTATGAAATTAACTAACACCTTTTAAAATGAAAAATGCATTTAAGAATTCCCTTTTATTAGTCGCCGCCATGACAATGACCTTTTCAGGAATTTCTCAGGTAACTAGCGATTATGACAATACCGTAGATTTTACCAAGTTTAAATCGATCTCTTTTGCCGGATGGCAAGATAACAGTGATGAGTTAATTAATGATTTAGACAAAAAGCGTATTAGTGACAGTTTCATTAATGAGTTTGAACAAAGAAATATAGCAGTTGTAGAGCAAGGTGGAGAACTCGCTTTGGTTGGATATTTTGTAATAAATGAGAAAACGAGCACAACAGCATATACCAACTATACAGGCGGCATGGGCTATGGCGGAAGATGGGGTTACGGTTATGGTATGGGTTACGGAGGAATCGGTATGGGCACGTCTATGACTACATATTCAGAAAACGATTATAAGGTGGGAACCTTTGTTGTAAGTGTTTATGAAGCAGCAACTAAAAAATTAATATGGCAGGGAATATCCACCAAAACAATAAATGAAAACCCTAAGAAAAGGGATAAGACGATACCAAAAGGAGTAAAAAAAATAATGAAGAAGTACCCTGTGCCAATTCCAAAATAAAAATCCTAAAAAATCAAGAGCCCAATAACTAAGAAGTTGTTGGGCTTTTTTATGGATTAGTCTGCAACCTCTATTGGATATTTTACAATAAGCTTACTCTGCAAATTTTAACCCAGGAGCATAGGAGTACTGGGGTAAATACCAGCCCTCTGTAGTCCTTGTGTCCCTTACTAGTTTCATCATACTTGTCCATAGTTCTGCCCCCCTATCCCCCAAGGCACTGGAAGTCAACTCCAAATTTTCATGGTAATCTAAGGGAGATTCACCCCAGGTAGTTAGAATATACAAAGGTTTTTCTGTGCCAAGTAGACCTGAAAACACCCTAAATCCCATAGTAATGTCTTTTTGTTTATATAGCTCTTTGTATGCTGCTAGTAAGGCTTCTACTTCTTTCTCATTCCCAGGGTAAAAATAGTAGAAATTCCATTTTCTATAGGAGGCATTTTCGTTCCAGTTATCATCTTCCTTGACATAAGATAAATCGGGCTGATACCTTACTATATACTGTTTATAGGAATCTACAGAAAGATCAAAATAGTCCATAATAAGCTCTAGTTCTGGTTTATTTATCCTTGACTTAAACGCTTCTCTAGTTCCCTTTCGCAGGTCGTTCAAATTATCTATAGGAACAATATGTAAAAACTTATAGTCGTCCTGAAAATGCGTGAAATAATTAAAATCCTTAATATCGTTTTCGGCGAGAAAAGCTTTCAAATCAGCCAGAGACATCTCATAGTCCGTGCTCATAGAAGGTGTAACTTTATCTTCTCTTACTAGAAACAAATCGTAGTCTTCCATCAATTGCTGACTATTTCCAAGAGCCATTAATAAGACTATAAGGGTGAAGTTTAATTTTTTTATAAAACTATTTAACATGGTTGCTTATAATTTAATAACAAGTTAATTTTATTGAACAGTATAGCCTTTGCCTTGTAAACAGACTGAATAAGCCTTTTTAAAGCTATTAATCATATCTACTTCTGCATTAGAAGCAGCCTGATTATTTGCTTCTTGCTGTTTAGCCCTTCCTACCCTGCTGGCCCTGTGTCCTCCAAGACCGCCAGCAACGGCTCCAATAGCAGCCCCTGTACCGGCATCTCCGGCAATAGCTCCTATTGCTACTCCGGCCAATGCTCCTCTTGCAGCCCCACTAACTGCAGAACCATCAGGTCCGGATTCCACTTGAGCAGCTTCCACATTTGGAGGATTCAATGGATCTATCCCGCTTTGTTGCACCGCCCATTGATAGCAATCGTTTTCATCTTTTGATATTTGCTCCTCCGTTTGACCATTTGCAGGAAATACATACATATCCACTTTTTTGTTTACCATTGCCCCAAGCGATTGTTCTTGTGCGTGTAAGGAAAAATAGGAGGTGGTAAAGAGCATCAAAAAGATGCTACTTTGTTTTAAGAAATTCATAAGTCATTCAAATTTTTAACTGCGCATTAAGTATTTGTAATTTAAATTAAAATACTAATTTTTTAATTTAGGAGTTTCGGTCTAAGATAAACTCTTCTAACAAGAATCCCTGAGTTCTTTTTTAATAAAATGTTATAAAAGATGTACCTACAAACCATTTATTAAATACAATTATCGTATTCTTTCCGTATTTTTGAATCCTTTTTTAAAAACAATATGGTTCTTATGAAATATCTATGGCTTCTAACGCTGAGTATTACGGTTCTTCTTAGCTGTAATAGCTCCCAGAAAACAGTAGAGGAAAATGCAGAAAGCTCAATTGAGAATAAGGCGCAGCCGAATATAACCAAAGATCCTGTAAGTTTTGCAGAGATGATCACGGAAGAAGAATTAAAGGAATACCTCTATACGTATGCCTCTGATGAATTCGAAGGAAGAGAAACAGGTGAACCTGGTCAGAAAAAAGCAGTTGAATTTATAAAGGCAGTTTATGAAGAGTTAAATATCCCTCCTGCACAGGCCAATGGCGACTATTTTCAGAAAGTCCCACTAGAAATATCAAGGGTCCCCCAAGGGAGCATTGCATTAAAAGATACCTCTTTTGAACAGGGTGAAGGTTTTGTGACCTTTACTTCTCTTGAAAAAAGTTTCAGCTCTATCGTCTATTTAGGCTATGGTATCGAAGAGGAAGGATATTCAGACTATGAGGGATTAGACGTCACAGGAAAACTTGTATTGATTAAAGCGGGAGAACCAAAAGACGAAATGGGCAGAAGCATCATTTCGGGTTCTTTGGTACCTTCCGTATGGGGTAATGCCTCGGACGGAATTGGTGCCAAGGTGGCTTTAGCGGAAAGTAAGGGAGCCCTAGGAATTCTCTATTATGACCTTGCTTATTATCCACGATATCAGAATTACTACAATTTTAATGTTGAGGCAGAAAATGGAAAAATGCGTCTAAAAGATAGTGTTCAGAATACTTCTTTGGTTCTGGTTGGTGCTGAAATGGGAAATCTTTTATATCCTACAATTGAAACCGATCATTCGCCCAAGGTTTTGGATACTCCTGTTGAATTTAAAGTAAAAGACACTAATAAGTTTGTGGATTCTGAAAATGTAGTTGCAATTCTTAGAGGTTCTGAGTTACCGGATGAGTACGTTGTAATTTCTTCACATCTAGACCATATTGGAATTACTGGGGAGGATATTAATAATGGTGCGGACGATGACGGATCCGGAACTGTTGCAATGTTAGAAATAGCCGAGGCTTTTAAAAAGGCGGCACTTGAAGGGCAGGGTCCAAAAAGATCCATTGTTTTTCTGCATGTTACTGGAGAGGAAAAAGGTCTTTTTGGCTCGCAATACTATACCGATTACGATCCCATATTTCCTTTGTCTAAAACCGTAACGAACCTTAATATTGATATGATTGGCAGGACTGACCCAAAACGAGAAGGAGAAAGAAATTATATCTATTTAATTGGGTCAGACAAACTTAGTACGGAATTACATCAATTATCCGAAGAGGTAAATGAGAAATACACGCAAATAGAATTAGATTACACCTATAACGACGAGAACGACCCTAATCGATTTTATTATAGGAGTGATCATTACAATTTCGCCAAAAACGAGATACCAATTATCTTCTATTTTAATGGTACTCATGCAGACTACCATAAACCTGGAGATACGCCCGATAAGATAAACTACGACTTATTAGAGAATCGAAGCCGTCTAGTATTTTACACAGCATGGGAAATTGCCAATAGAGAAAACAAACCAAAAGTGGATGTGATTATCTCAAAATAGCTAGCTATTTACTATCTAATAGAAATAAAAAAAGCCCTAAATATTTAGGGCTTTTTTGTTGCCTTTTTGGGTGGAAGACCGGGTTCGAACCGGCGACCTCTGGAACCACAATCCAGCGCTCTAACCAGCTGAGCTACAACCACCATTTACAAGCGGTGGCAAAGGTAATTTTTTTTAACCAATGTTTCAAACGAAACCCTATACAATTTTGCCTTTCATATCCTTTCAGCAGACCAATCGTCAAGATTGGTTGAGGTTATACCCCTAAATGACCCCAAATCATCGATGAAATGCAACATTAAATGGATCAAACAAACAAAAAGTTGCATTTCACAACATAAATTATTTCACGGCTAGTCTCCAGTGTATTTTAGACTTCAGAATTATTTATTCCAAATATGGATTATCAAAGAAAATTTACACCTGGGTATGGAAGTCTTTTATTGAAATGGACAGGCCTGGTATTTTTCTTACTCTTTAGTAGTATGCCTATTAACGGGCAAAAGACAAAGCGAGGTGAACTGCTAACCGCCCTAGAGACATTAAGAGAATCTAATTCTTTCAGTCCGAAGGACTCTGCTTATATTGATCTATTACTTGACCTAAGAACAGGCTATCGTTATTACAATCGGGATAGCGCTCTACTCTTTACCAAAGAAGCCTTGGATTTGAGCATTAAAAGTGGTTATAAGAAAGGAGAAAGTAATGCACTTCTCGGAATAGGCGACTACTATTCCGATAAAGGACAGACGGATAGTGCGATTGTACAATATGTTAAAGCACTCAGTCTAGCAGATTTTATTAAGGATAAAAAACTTAGTCTTTGGATAAAAAATAACTTGGCAGGGGAGCATGCTTACAAAGGGGATTATGCAAAAGCGCTTTCTGGCTACCTGGAGGCCATTGAACTGGCTGAAGATATTCGAGAACTCGAAGTACTTTCTATTTTGAACGAAAATATAGCCAACTTGTACGCTTCACAAAAAGACTATTCACAATCTCTAGAGTTCTACAATAGAGTTAAAAAGATTAATGTACAGTTGGGGAATGAAATAATAATGGCCGAAACGTTGAGTAATCTTGCCTCTGTCTATGCAGATATGGGTAATTTGGATTATGCCATGTTTAATATAAACAAGAGTATTGCCATTTTTGAAAAACACGATATTCTAGACTGGCTAGCGTTTAGTTATGAAATAAAAGGGAAGGTATACTTAAATGATAAAAAATTTAAATGGGCCCTTTTCTGGTATAACCAGGCAGAATTACTGCATCGTAACCTAGATGATGACCGTGGAATCATTGATTTGTACAATGGGATGGCTGAGGCTTATTTTGCTCAGGGAAAAGACAGTTTATCCCAGCATTTTGCCGAAATCGCCTACGAAATTTCAGATAAGATTTCTTTCTTAGAGGGCACTCAGAAGTGTGCCAAAACTCTCTACAGAATTTATAAAAACAAAGAAGAATACAATAAATCTCTTTGTTTTCATGAACTATACCAGAGTCTCTCGGAGACCCTATCGAGAAATGAAAACAAAAAAAGTCTTACGATGTTTAAAACCAAAACAGAGTACGACAAACAAAAACTTCAGCTAATTGAAGACAATGAAAAGGCACTTGCCAGACAGCAGCGTTATATAAATATTGCAGTAGCCATTTTAATGGTATTTGTAATAATTACATTCCTGGTCTATAGAGGGCAAAAAATACAGAAGCGACTCAACAAGGAACTGGAAGAAAAACAAGCTATCTTAAAGAAAAGAGAGGATGAGTTGAATGAGAATAACGAGACCAAGACCAAATTATTTTCGATTATTGGCCATGATTTAAGAGGACCTATTGGGGCTTTGCAAGAGTTACTTAGGCTTTATTCTGATGGCGATGTAAGTACTAAGGAATTTCTTGGTTTCGTTCCCAAGTTAAGAGAAGATGTAAATCATATTGGCTTTACGCTGAACAACTTACTTTCTTGGGGAAATACCCAAATGAATGGAGCGGTCACCAAACCCTCTATGATGGCTTTGGAGACCCTCGTTCAGGAAAACATTAATCTACTATCAGAGATTGCTACAAAAAAGTCTATTAAGATAGATAATAACATTCAAGAAAACACCCTTACTTGGTCCGACAGCAATCAAATAGATATCGTAATAAGAAATCTCATAAGTAACGCACTAAAGTTTACGCCAAGGAATGGAATAATTAAAATTGAGGCTTATGAAAGAGATACACAATGGGAGGTTACGGTAAAAGATAACGGAGTGGGTATGGACGAGTCTACGGTAGACAAACTTTTTGAAAATGATTCCACGGTATCTACTTACGGAACACAGAACGAAAAAGGCACGGGTCTTGGACTCTCTCTTTGTAAGGAAATGATAGAAAAAAATGGTGGCACAATTTGGGCCCACAGTGTGCTAAGAAAGGGCAGTGTATTTCATTTTACCCTACCCAAGGTAAAGAAATCATACGGCAAAGCTGTCTAACAAATATCCCAGAGAGACTTAACCGCAATATGTCTTTCAACCGTAAAACCCTCTGCATATTCCACACCTACAAGTCTGCCTAAATCTTTAGCCCTGTATCTTATGCTTTCCGTAAAATTCTGACTACTTATCGGGGTTTCTGGTTCTGCACTATTTGGATCATAAAACTGGGATTTATAGGCCACAATTGCTTCCATCTTTTTATCTATATAGTCACTGACATCTACCACAAAATCTGGATTTATGTTTTTCCATTGTATGTAGTGGTACACTTGTTTTGGCCTCCATGCGTTTTGCCAGGTCTCATCGCCTATTAATTTGGTGTCTACTTTTACCAAGCCACTAAGAAAACAGGAATCACTTACTAAGTTACTTCCTTTTCCATGATCTATATGGCGATCATCAATAGCATTGCACAGCACAATATCGGGTTGATATTTACGGATTATTTGAATAATAGCTATTTGATGTGCCTTATCATTAATAAAAAAACCATCAGCGAATTCAAGGTTTTCACGAATACTAACTCCTAAGATTTTAGCGGCATTAACAGCTTCTGTATCTCTTATCTCTGCGGTTCCCCTCGTACCTAATTCCCCACGAGTTAGATCAATAATCCCTACTTTTTTACCTTCGCTTATACATTTGGCGATAGTGCCACCAGCTCCCAATTCGGCGTCATCTGGATGCGCTCCGAATACCAATACGTCTAATTTCATTAAGTTAACTTGCTAAGATTAAGGCGTGCTAATAGCCATTTCGTTTTTGCTTATTTTTTCAAAAGCCTGCTCCATATCGGCGATAAGATCTTCTTTGTCTTCAATGCCAAGTGAAAAGCGAATTAACCCATCTGCAATCCCCTGCTTAGCTCGCTCCTCAGCACCCATCAAAGCATGTGATGTCATAGCTGGCGACAAAACAGTACTTTCAACCCCCGCTAAACTCATCGAAGACTTTATAAAATTTAAGGCCTTTCGAAACGCAGCAGCATCTAAAGTTTCCTCAAGTTCAAACGACATCATCCCTCCAAAACCCGACATCTGCTTTTTTGCCAGTTCATGATCTTCATGTGAAGTTAAGCCCGGGTAATACACTTTTTTTACCAGGGAATGATTTTCTAAATAAGTTGCCAGGCACATGGCATTTTCATTTTGTGTTTTCACTCTAATTCCCATGGTTTTGATACTACGCTCCAGAAGCCATACAGTATAATCACTTAAACTACCGCCCAGATTTATGGCCAATTGAAAAATTGGCTCCATCAAGGCCTTTGAAGTGGCTATGGCCCCGGCACAAATATCGGAATGCCCGCCCATATATTTCGTGGCACTATGAATTACCACATCTATTCCAAAATCTATGGGATTCTGATTAACAGGACTGGCAAAAGTATTATCTATTATACTAATTAATCCATACTTCTTGGCAAGCTTAGAAATTCCGTCTAAATCTGTAATGGTGAGTAAAGGGTTTGAAGGAGTCTCTATGTAAATAATTTTGGTGTTTTCTCGTATTTTATCCTCAAAATCTACAATGGAAAGGCCATCGGTAAAAGAATAGCTAACCCCCATCTTATCGAATTGAGTTGTTACCAGGTTATAGGTTCCTCCATATAACATATTTTGCAAAACTACATGATCTCCCGAACTTAAAAATGCCAATATTCCTGTACTTACGGCAGCCATTCCACTTCCAAAAATCATTGCAGTTTCTGCATGCTCGAGAGCAGCAATTTTTATGGAAAGGGCTTCTTGGTTTGGGGTATTAAAATATCGTGGATATCTCTTTTTATCTACATCTTCGAAGGCATAAGAAGTACTCATATGCAACGGAGATACTGCCCCATTGAATGAAGTATCTTTTAATTCTCCTGTATGTGTGCATATCGTATTTATTCCCAATTCTCTCTTTTTCATATATGGTATATTTAAGCAATAAAGTTACAAAAATAGACTAAACATTGGTTTTTTTCCATAGCCCTTTTCTAAACCACCAAATCGCAATAACGGACAGAAGAACCTCTGCAAGAGTAATAGCTATAAATACCCCTAAGGCCCCTAAATTAAAGACAATAGCAGCTACATAGGCAAAAGGAAGTTGAACTGCCCAAAAAGCAATTAAATTTATTTTAGTTGGTGTTCTGGTGTCCCCTGCTCCATTAAAAGCCTGCGAAATTACCATCCCGTAAGCATAAAAAAGATACCCCGCCGCCACAATTTGAAGACATAGAGAACCATTGGCAATTACTGTTTCAACCTCCGTAAAAAGACCAATTATATCCGGAGCAAAAAATAAATAAATCAGGGATACGGAAAGCATAAATATGGCATTGTATTTTCCAGTTATCCAAACCGATTTTTCTGCGCGTTCGGGTTGTTTAGCCCCTAAATTTTGACCTACCAAAGTAGCTGCCGCATTACTCATCCCCCATGCAGGCATAAAGGTAAACATCATGACCCTAATGGCTATAGTATAACCGGCTAAGACTTCGCTTCCAAATTCTGACATCAGGCGCATTAGAAATACCCAACTGGAAGTCCCGATTAAAAACTGTGCAATTCCACCGAGAGAAACTTTAATAAGATTAAGCATTACCCCTATCTTAAGCTTTAAGTCTACCAGACGTAATTTTATTCTACTCCATCCAAAAAAGAGAATCGACAATTGAAAAACAACTGCAGTACCACGACCGATATTAGTAGCAATAGCAGCTCCCATTACACCATATTCCGGGATGGGTCCCCATCCGAAAATAAAGATGGGGTCTAAAATAATGTTCAGGCCATTAGACAAAACTAAAGTCCACATAGCCACAGAGGCATCCCCGGCTCCACGAAAAATTGCGTTTATAAGAAATAATAATACAATAGTTATATTTCCACCAAGTAGCCATTGGGTATAGCCGTAACCTTCCATTATCAGGTCTGGTTCTCCTCCCATAAGGCCAAGTATATCTTTGGCATAAAGAAAACCTACTACGCCAATTACCAAGGCTACTAAGACTCCTAATAAAATGGCCTGTACCGCAGCCTCCCTGGCTCCGTCAATATTTTCCTCGCCAACTCTTCTTGCCACTACAGCCGTGGCTGCCATACTCAATCCAATGGCTAAAGCATAGACAAGGGTTATTACGGATTCGGTAAGGCCTATGGTAGCCACAGCATTTACGCTGACCTGTGAAACATAGGCGATGTCAACTATGGCGAATATAGATTCCATCATCATTTCCAGAATCATTGGAACGGAAAGCATAAAGATGGCCTTCCTGATACTTCCAGAGGTGTAACTAGATTCCTGGCCAGTGATGGCAGCGATAAAATATTTATATAATTTTTTAAGGGTAAATTTATTGGTGTTCTGCATGTTATAGAAATTATGTTAGGTGAAGAAAAATATGACGGAACAAAAACTCCTGTCTAACCAACGCTCAGACAAGACTTGCTCTCACATTTATAGTATACATAACTTCTAGTACTTCATGATGTAACAAAGATGCAATTTTTTTTTTAATACTACCCAATTGCCATTCCCAGAACTAGTTAGTCCAATTTTATAGGTCCGGTAGAATGGTTGCTAATGAACCATCTTTCATCCTGAATACTTCTATAAATAATTTCATACTGCATCCCTCCAAGGAGCATTTCTTCTAGTTTAGATTTAAATAACTGATATTCTTTACGTGAATTGTTTACGGCAAGAATACCATAGGCAGATCCAGGAGGTATGGCCATTCCCTTTTCGGTACTAGAAGAAGAATAGCTAACTAAACTATCTAGGCCAAGATTTTCTGATTTAAGGAAGTTTATAAAGTAATCATTATAGTTTTTAAGATTATACTTTTTACCGTCGTAAGCAATGGTGACCGATTCTATGATGGCCGGACCTACGCCATGGTTTAAGATAGAAAGAGCATAACTATTTTCTTCTCCGTTATCGCTTACGGCAATTTGCAAATAAGGGAGAATAGAAAGACTATTCTGTTTGCTCATTAGGTTTGTTTGATAAATAAAGATTATCAACGTAATAAAACTTATCCCCATGGCAGAGAGCCCAACTATCTTATCAGAATTCCATGTAAACTTTTTTTTACCCATTGTCAGCCCATATTTTATTGGATAATATAAAAGTACAAAATGGAGACAATCTTTGCCTCAAGATACAATGTGTAAATCTATTATCAAGGCCCTATTTCTTATAATAGACCCGATAGCGCCAAAGACTTATAAGACCAAGGAAGAGAACACCAGTTAAGGTATACCAAACAAAAGTTGGTGTAATTACCTGGGATCCACTTGCATAACTATGCAGGCCTACTAGGTAGAAGTTAACCCCAAAATACGTCATCATAATACTGCCAAAAGCCAAAATACTTGCGAAATTAAAGGTCCATGTACCTCTTAATCCCGGTACAAGGCGCATATGCAATACAAAGGCATAAATCATTATTGAAATCAGGGCCCAAGTCTCTTTTGGATCCCATCCCCAATAACGTCCCCAACTTTCATTGGCCCACTGCCCACCAAGAAAATTCCCAATGGTAAGCATTACGAGGCCAACCGTTAGGGAAAGTTCATTGATGATAGTAAGTTCTTTAAGACTGGCCTTCATGCGTTTTTTATTCTCCTTATTAGTAAGAATAATTAGTAGCAGACATACAATACCTAAAATCATCCCAACTGTCAGAGGTCCATAGCTACCAACAATTACCGCAACATGAATCATCAACCAATAACTGTCTAAAACAGGAACCAAATTTGCTATAGAAGGATCTACCCAGCTCTGGTGGGCAATCCATAAGAGCATGGAAGTTACAAAGGCAGAAGCAGCGATAGTCATATCGCTTTTCCTTCCAAGTAAAAGGCCCATACCCATAGTGGCCCAGGAAACATATAAGATACTCTCATAAGCATCACTCCAGGGTGCATGGCCTGAAATATACCAGCGCATTATTAGTCCGGCTGTATGCCAAACAAATAGAATATAAATGGTGCCTTTAAAAAAGTAGGTGCCCATTTGCCATATCGCACGCTCCTTGTAAATTCTAAAAACCAGAACAAAAAACATCAACACGCCTACCATCGCATAAAACTTGTACAGGCGATTGAAAATGTTTAGTTTATTGTAGAGGATTTCTGTTTTTACTTTTTTAGTATTTGGCAAAACTTCGCTCCCATGATTCACTTGGTTTTGATGAAAGGCAGATAGCAGTTTATCCGCTTCTGTGTAATCCTGTGTACTAATCGCTTGCCTTAAAGACATCAAATAGTAAGGAACTGCATTTTTTACAAAATTGGCATATAATGAGTCCGCAACGGGGTACTGCCCGGAACGATATTCAACATTGGAAACCCATTTGTTATTCTCATCATTTAAGAGGGGGAAAATTTTTACAATCTCTCCGCTTAAAGCCCTGTTTAGAAGTCCAAGTCGCAGATCTATGTCTTTAAAATCTTGTTGAAATTTATTTGGGGTATTCGTTGCGTAGGCCTCTTGCAGATACGGTGCCAGCTTATACTGGCCTTTTTCATCAAAGAAAGCCGTAGCCTTTACCAGCCGCTTGTCTTTTGATGTGTCGATAATATTTCTAAGACTGTCATTTTGCCCTTTTTTATCTAGGGCGATAAATTCTGTATTATACCACAATGCCGGATTCAGCATCATTGACAAGAAGATCTGATCGGCATTTAAATCTCTAAAGGAATCTTTAAAACTTAGTTTTCTTAATAATTCGGAAGAGAAAGTGTTAATTGGCTTCATTCTTCCGCCGGTATCCTGAATTACAAGTTCTCCAAATTTCGCCGCATGTTCCTTAGAAACTGTCGAAGCCTGCAAAAGAGAGTCTATTTGAGATTGCAGGGGTGATCCGGTATGCGAATGCTCTTCTTCTGCTCCTTGTCCGTTTATTTCTGTAAAAGGCAAAAAGAAGACAAATAAAACAGCAGTAGACATAGCTTTTTTTGAGGTAAGCTTTTCTAAGGATTTTCCTAGGTCTTTAAATCTAGTTTTTCCAAAAAACATAATCCCCATTAAACCAGCGTACAGTAGAAAATAGCCAATGTAGGTAATCCAAGTACCCCAAAAATCATGATTTACTGAAAGTACCGTTCCTTTTTCATCCGGATCAAAACTCGCCTGAAAAAAACGATAACCTTTATGATCCAGTATGTGATTCATATAAATATCATAGTCGAAAGATCTTTCGTCTTCTAAGGTTATTTTACTCATAAACGAGGCATAACTCTTTTCTGTTCCTGGGTATTTTTCTGCTATAAAATCATTTAATTTTATGGCAAAGGGTAATTCATAAACTTTAGAGCCATATCGGGCGGAAAATTTTAAGCCGCCTACTTCTAACGGGTCTGTAAAACTTCCTGATCCTTTACCGCCCAGTAATGTTTTGGTAACACTTTGCCCATTACTGCTAATTTTTAGTACTAAGGCATCTTGCATATTAGGAGTTTGCTCGTCCTCAGGAATAGAAACAATCCCCTGACTTCCACGGACCATAGGTTCTGGTACTACAAATTGCATCCCTCCCACAGTATAAAGCGATCGTAATTGAAATTCTTGCAAGCTATCTTGTATCACCTCGCCTTCTAACCTATCTGCCATACGCATAAATCCTCCTTCAAATGGACTAGATATTTGTGCAAGTGTATCGCTAATAAAAAGATTTATAGCACCTGAAGTTTCCTTATTCAGGGAGAACAACACATTATGGATGTTGGCAACAGTTCCTTCTTCTAAATAGTGCTCATGCCTATTTCCGTCTCCTGCTTCAACAATTTTAAGGTAATTGTTGCCCTTTGCATCGGGGATAAAACCCATTTTAGCACCTTCAATAAAGTCTTCATAAGCTACTTCAAACTTCTGCCCGTTAAAATCTGATTGCCAGGGCAGGTTCGATTTAATCGCTTCTGCGGTGACAATGAGATCATCTTCTAAAACCTTTCGCTTAACTTCCCCTAGCATTTCACCATCTACATGCACTGTTAAATAAGTTTTATCGGAATAAAAGACATTTTCCGTGTTTCCCTCTCTAATGGGCATCATGCCTTCAAAACTTATGTACCTGGTAACAAAAGCGCCAAGGATTATAAAAATCCACGACAGATGGAGCAAAAGTACAGGCCATTTCTCTTTCCGTAAAAGCCGATATCTGTATATGTTTCCTATAAAATTGATAGCGAAAAAGATCATAATCGCTTCGAACCAAGTGGCATTATAAATCCATATTCTCGCTGTTTCTGTACTATACCAACTCTCAATAAAAGTTCCGAATGCCATGGAGGTCGCAAAAACCAAAAAAAGGATGGCCATTAAACGTGTAGAAAAGAAAACTTTAGATAGCAGTTCTTTCATTTTTTGAAGCAATTTTTAGTCGAATGGCAAAAGTACGGCCTTTTTGTGATTTTAATGGAGTCTTATTTTCCAAAAACTTACGGTTTAATAAAACTTTTGTAATACATTAAACTTGGTAAATATTGTATTTTTGAGCATGATTAAAGTAGTGCTCTTGGGAACTGGTAGGGTAAGCAAACATCTTTTTGATGCATTTACCTCCAGTAAAGATATTGAAGTAAAACAAGTTTATGGAAGATCTTATAAGAATCTTAAACCATTTAGCAGCTCGGTAAAAACGACTACCCAACCACATGAAATTGTTGCTGCAGATATTTATATTATTGCAGTAAGTGATGATTCTATAAGCGCTGTATCACAGATAGTTAAAAACAAAAAGGGGTTGATAGTACACACCTCTGGAAGCACTCCGATGAACGCCCTTAACAACTCCATGAACAAGGGTGTACTTTATCCCTTGCAAACTTTTAGCGACCATAGAAAGACCGAGCTAAAGGAAGTGCCTTTTTGTATAGAAACAGAATTTTCAAAAGATTATGATTTGTTAGAGCAACTTGCTTTTTCCATATCAACTAAGGTGTACAGAATTGATTCTGAACAACGACAACAATTACATTTGGCAGCTGTATTTGTAAATAACTTTAGCAACCATTTATATTATTTAGGTGACACTATTTGCAATAAGGCCAATATATCTTTTGACATCCTTAAACCACTAATCTTAGAGACTGCCGGTAAAATTGAAACGGTTACTCCTTTTGAAGCACAAACAGGTCCTGCAAGGAGACAAGACAGAGGCACAATTAAAAGACTGGAGGGCCTGTTATCAGAAAGCATACAAAAAGATATCTTTACACTTTTAACAAAATCAATAGAGAATACTTATGACCAAAAGCTATAAAGAATACTTACTAGACATAAACACTTTTGTTTTTGACGTGGACGGCGTATTCACAGATGGAAAGGTTTTAATTGATAATAATGGAGAATTATTACGCACAATGAGTGTAAAGGATGGTTATGCCTTAAAAACAGCCATTCAAAAAGGTTATACGGTGGGAATAATTTCAGGAGGCACCAATGAAGGTGTGCGCAAACGCTTTAAAAGCTTGGGCGTTGAGCATATATACCTAGGCGCTGATAAAAAAATAGAACGCCTAAACGATTTCATATCGAAACTAGGACTAGAACCATCCCAAATTCTATATATGGGAGACGATCTTCCGGACATTCCGGTAATGAAAATTTCCGGGATTGCCACCTGTCCACAAAATGCCGTACCGGAAGTAAAAGCAATTAGCAATTATGTATCCCACAAAAACGGTGGGGATGGCTGTGTAAGGGATGTGATTGAACAAGTATTAAAGGTTCGAGGCGATTGGTTTGAAAATTTTAGCGCTGCCAATGACTAATACATCTCTTTTTGGGGATAAGAAAGAATTTTCTATAGTTTTAGGAAGTGGCTCCCCCCGACGTCAGGAATTATTAAAACAAATGGGCATCCCTTTTACGATAAACCTAAAAAGCATAGACGAAACCTATCCCAATCATTTAAAAGGAAGTGAAATAGCAAGGTATATTGCACAAGAAAAGGCTTCTCCATATCTAAATAATTTGTCCGCAAAGGAATTGCTCATTACCGCAGATACAGTTGTCTGGCACAACCATAAACATCTTGCCAAAGCAGAGAATAAAAAGGAGGCTATAGAAATGTTAGAATCCTTATCCAGTTCTTGGCATGAGGTTATAACGGCGGTTTGTTTTACAAGTACAAAGGCCCAGGAATTGCTTCACGAGGTTACCAAAGTAAAGTTTAAAAAGCTCTCTAAAGAGGAAATCACTTATTATGTTGAGCAATTTAAACCTTTTGACAAGGCAGGGGCCTATGGGATACAAGAATGGATAGGACTTATTGGTATTGAGGAAATTCAAGGATCGTATTCTAATGTTGTTGGACTTCCAACACAAAGAGTATACAACTACCTCTATGCCTTGCTGACCCGGGAATGAATGATTATTTTTGCAAACAAAAAGAAAATGAGATATCACATTACTAGCATCGCTTTTTCTCTTGGATTAAGCCTATTAATTATTAGCTGTCAGGAAATTCCGAAAGAGAAAACAGACCATAGCTCTAGCCCCAAGGAAACAACATCTTCAAAGAGTCCAACAGAAAAACGAGAGCTCTCCAAAGAATTTAAATCGTATTGGTATGCAGGAAAAGCGGAAATAACCTCTTATACTTTACAACAGGTCCGTTACGGGGAGCTGAGGCAGGGTACCTCTGCACTAATCTATGTGACAGAACCATTTTTAGAAGATAAGCAGGTAAAGGCAGATGATAGTCATAGTAATAACATCCCCGTTTTAAAACTAAATAGCACAAAAAAATACCTCACAGGCATTTATCCATATTCTATTATGACCAGCTCTTTCTTTCCAGTAAAGAATGTACAACATGCCCTAAAAGTTTCTACCTCTGTTCAAGAATGGTGCGGACATGTGTATGCTCAATTAAACAATAAAGAGGAATACGAGATTATGTCTCATTCTTATTTTGCCCGGGAAGCCGATCAGCAGATAAGGCTAAAAAAAGACCACCTTGAAAATGAAATATGGAATTTGATCAGGATATCGCCAGAAAACCTACCTATAGGTGAACTAAATATGATTCCTTCTTTGGAATATTTGCGAACCGCACACAGGGAAATCAAGTCCTATGCTGCCGTAGCCTCTCTTGAGGTGGTAAATGATCTTAAAACTTATACCATACATTATCCTGAACTAGAGCGAACTCTTTCTATTCATTTCACCAATGCCTTTCCCTTTCATATTGAAGGTTGGGAAGAAGAAACTAACAGTGGTTATGGAAACAACAAACAAAAAATGCTTTCTACTGGCAAAATGCTAAGAAGAATTAAGTCGGCCTATTGGCAACAAAATAGTAATGCGGATTTAATCTACCGAGATAGTCTTGGTTTATAGGAACTTATAAAAGTTTACTAATTTTTTACCATAACTTATTAATAGCGTAGGAATTTTAGGTTGTTAAAGAAGTTTTAAATATGAGCGTGGAGGTCATTATCTTTCTATATTTGGGCACCAAACGAACATATTTTCGATGCGTATTCTTACTGTCTTTTCTATTGTCTTTTGTCTCAGTCTAAACATCCTTCAGGCTCAGGCACCAAAACCAACTTCCTCTACGGATTTATATCATTCGCTTCAAAAGCTCAATTTCTTAGGTACCGCCCTGTACATTGCGGCACACCCGGATGATGAGAATACCCGACTGATATCTTATCTTTCTAACGAGACCAAAGCTAGAACAGGATACCTATCTCTTACTAGAGGTGATGGAGGTCAAAATCTTATAGGTCAGGAACTTAGAGAATTACTAGGAGTTCTTAGAACAGAAGAATTACTTGCCGCTAGAAGAGTAGATGGAGGAGAACAATTTTTTACTAGAGCGAACGATTTTGGCTATTCCAAACTACCGACGGAAACTTTAAGTATATGGGATGAAGACGAGGTTTTGTCTGATGTTATTTGGACCATCCGAAAGTTTCGACCCGATGTAATAATAAATCGATTTGATCATAGAACACCCGGAACTACACATGGCCACCATACCGCTTCAGCCATCTTAAGTGTTGAAGCTTTTGATTTAGCAAATCAGGCTAATGTTTATCCAAAGCAGCTTAGCACAGTAGATACTTGGCAACCAAAGCGGCTGTTTTTTAATACTTCCTGGTGGTTTTATGGGAGCCAGGAAAATTTTGAAAAGGCAGATAAAACTAAATTGATGTCTTTAGACGTCGGGGTTTATTATCCATTAAAGGGGATGTCGAATAATGAAATTGCGTCCTTAGCAAGTTCACAGCACCTTTGTCAAGGTTTTGGCAGACCTTTAACCAGGGGCAGTCAACCAGAATATGTAGAGCTTTTAAAAGGCGATATGCCCCCTCACAAGACCGATTTATTTGAAGGAATAAATACACGTTGGTCTAGAATGAAGGGAGGCGAAGAAATTGGAGAGATATTAGAAAAGGTTGAGAAAGACTTTGACTTCGTTAATCCCAGTAATCATCTTTCAGACTTTTTAAAAGCATATAGTATTTTAGAAAAAGTTGAGAGTTCTTACTGGAAGCAGATTAAACTAAAGGAGTTACAAGAGCTTATTGTTTCGGTTACCGGATTATATCTGGAAGCAACCTCAACAGAAGAGTTTACCAGTCCGGGCAACACTCTAGATGTAAAGTTAGAGATGTTGAATAGAAGCGCTGCTTCCATAAGGGTTGTTACTACCGGATTAATTGGAGACACCAAAAGCAACTCCAACATAGATCTGAAGAACAACAAAAAACAAGAACTTACCCTGGGCATAACTATTCCCATAAATACCCCATATTCTAATCCATACTGGCTAAATGAGAAGTGGAGTTTGGGTATGTACAAGGTGGAAAACCAAAACCTTATCGGCAATCCTGAAACTACTCCTCCACTTAATGTCTATTTTGATTTAGAAATAGAAGGCAATCCCATTAGAATAGAAAGACCAGTGGTCTATAAATACTCCAAACCAGATTTAGGGGAAAGATACCAGCCTTTAGGGATAATTCCAGAGGCCACCGCCAGATTCGAGGATAAGGTTATTCTGTTTTCGGACAATAGCCCTAAAGAAATTCCCGTAAGAATCACTGCACATAAAGATAATCTGAAAGGAAAATTACAACTTGATCTCGACGAGGGCTGGAAAACAGAAAAAGCATATCAAAACTTCGAAATAAAGACTAAAGGAGAAGAGGCTACTGTTATTTTTAAGGTAACACCTCCGAAGGAAGACAATGAAGCCTACATAGCTCCGGTAATTCATATTGGAGATAAAAAATTGAGGAAAGAATTAATTCTTATATCTTACAATCACATCCCACAGCAGACAGTTCTATTACCGTCGGAAACCAAAGTGGTTCGTTTGAACATTAAGAAAGAAGGGGAACATATTGGATATATTGCAGGTGCTGGTGATAAGGTTCCCGAGAGCTTAAGACAGATTGGATACACAGTTGTAAGTATTGACCCAAATAGTATAGAATCTGGCAGTTTAGAGGAGTATGATGCCGTTGTAACCGGTATTAGGGCGTATAATGTAAGTGAAGAGTTAAAATTAAAACAATCCTACTTATTGGACTATGTGGAGAATGGTGGAAATCTGATTATACAGTACAATACAGCAGGTAGGTGGGGCAAACAGTTTGAGGGTTTGGCACCATTCCCTTTAAAACTATCTCGAAATCGAGTAACTAACGAAAACTCCCCTGTTGAAATAATCGCAAAAGACCATTCTTTAGTAAATTACCCAAACAAGATTTCAGAAGACGATTTTCAGGGTTGGGTTCAAGAAAGAGGCTTGTATTTTCCCAGTGAATGGGATAGCAGATTTACCGCAATACTCTCTATGCAAGATGAGGGAGAGGATCCCTTAGATGGTTCTTTACTCGTAGCTCCCTATGGTAAAGGCAACTATATATATACCGGACTTAGTTTTTTTAGAGAACTTCCTGCTGGAGTTTCGGGCGCCTATAGAATTTTTGCCAATATGCTTTCTATGCAAAATGAAGAAAGCAAAAATAATGATCTAATAAAAGGAGAATAATGATCGACAAGATTATTTGGAAGAAACAATATACCATTGTTTTAGTTTTAAACGCCATTTATATACTTGTATTCTGGCTAATTATGTCTTTGTACAGTTAATATGGGAAATCTAGATTGGATAATTCTGGCAGGAACACTGCTTTCTATTGTAGTCTATGGAGTTTGGAAAACAAGAGTTAACAATGACGTTTCTGACTATGTGCTAGGTGGAAATAAATCTAAATGGTGGACCATTGGGCTATCAGTAATGGCAACACAGGCCAGCGCGATTACCTTTCTGTCTACACCAGGACAAGCCTTTCATGACGGAATGGGTTTTGTTCAATTTTATTTTGGACTTCCTTTAGCCATGATCATTATCTGCATGGTCTTTATTCCAATTTATCATAAATTAAAAGTCTATACGGCCTATGAGTTTTTGGAACGGCGATTCGATTTAAAAACCAGAACCCTTGCAGCCGTTTTATTTCTTATTCAAAGAGGACTTGCTGCCGGGATTACCATCTTTGCCCCATCTATTATTCTAAGTGCTGTATTGGGTTGGGATTTAAAAACTCTAAACATAATAATTGGATCTTTGGTAATCATCTATACGGTGTCTGGAGGCACCAACGCAGTAAGTGTTACCCAAAAGCAGCAAATGTTTGTGATTATGACAGGCATGTTTATTGCTTTCTTCTTTATACTGGGATACCTCCCTCCGGATATCACCTTTACCAAAGCACTTAAAATTGCCGGTGCAAGTGAAAAATTGAATATTCTAGACTTTAGTTTTAGTACCCAAAGCAGGTATACTTTCTGGAGTGGAATTACCGGGGGAATGTTCCTTGCTTTAGCCTACTTTGGCACAGACCAAAGTCAGGTACAACGGTATTTGTCCGGAAAATCAATCCGTGAAAGTCAACTTGGATTAATTTTTAATGGGATTTTAAAAATACCCATGCAATTCTTTATTCTTCTTGTTGGTGTAATGGTATTTGTATTTTATCAGTTTAACGCATCCCCATTAAACTTTAACCCCGCAGCTACTAAAGCGGTTAATGAATCTGTATATGCAGAGGATTATAAAATGTTAGAGAACACCCACGAGGTGCTGGAAACGGAAAAGTCAATTGCCCAATCGGCCTATGCAGACGCTATTTCCTTACAAGACGAGGACAAGGCGGCTACTGCACAAAAAGACATGATCTCCTTATTGGCCAGAGAAAGAAGCAACAGAGAGGCTGCCAAGGCGATCATAAATAAGGCAGATAGCAGTGTAGAAGTAAACGACAAGGATTATGTTTTTATTCATTTTATCCTAAACTATCTTCCAAAAGGTCTTATTGGCTTATTGCTCGCGGTAATTCTTTCCGCTGCTATGTCTTCTACTGCTTCCGAACTAAACGCATTGGGAACCATAACCGCACTAGATCTTTACAAAAGGAATAAGTCGGGAACCGTAGCTCCCGAACACTACGTAAAAGCCTCAAAAGTCTTTACACTAATTTGGGGAATTGTGGCTATTCTTATTGCCTGTGTGGCCAATTTATTCGACAACCTTATACAATTGGTAAATATAATCGGATCTATATTTTATGGAAATGTCTTAGGAATCTTCCTTTTGGCATTCTTTTTTAAATACATCCGCAGTAATGCTGTTTTTATTTCTGCCCTGCTCACACAGATTGTAGTTATTGTAGTATTTAGTCTCGACTGGATGTCTTATTTATGGCTAAATGCTTTTGGATGTGCATTGGTAATCTTGTTGGCATTTGTTCTGGAATCCTTCGACAGGCTTCATAAGAATCCCACGATTGATATAAAATAGAGGATTAGGGTATAGGGCCGTTACAAGCGCTGACACTTAAATATTTGTCTGCTTCAGTTCTTTGTTAATTGTCCATAAAAAAACCCTGACAATAGATCAGGGTTTAGTTTTAATAAAAGTTTTGGACTACATTGCCCCCCACTCTTTTAATGAATCTTGGTTCATCTTAACATAATCCATGTTTTTTGCAGCTTCAGCAGCCGCTAAGGATTTTTTAGCAGCATCAATTGCACCTTCCTTATCTCCAAGTTTCGCATATATCAAAGACTGACGTCTCATTATCCAATAGGCCTGACCATTTTTGGCAACTGCTTTATCTATCCATTCTTTGGCCTGCTCTAAATCTTCCCCCTCTTCGTAGTAGTAGGAAGCTGCCGCATAATAATCATTGGCCGAAGGACCACCCATTACTGTTTCAATACTTTCTACAGCCTTCTTTTTGGTAGGCACAGTAAAAGGAACCTCTACATAGGTCTTATCCCACATAATTCCTAAAGTAGCTCCGTTATTATTTAAATCATAAATAGTAATAGTAAAAGTTTCTGCAGACATTGGCATTGTCTTTACCTCGGCGGTTACCGTGGCAGCCACTTTAGAAGCATCCCAATTTTGAGGAGTGCCCCAGTTGTTGGTGTCGCTATAGAACATAACTTCCCAAGAAGAAGCTCCTGGTTTAGTAAAAATAGCATAAGAACCCGCACTTACTTCAGTACCTCCAATAGTAACATTATCACTAAAAGAGATTGTAGAATTCTTGTTTGCACCGGTTCTCCATAAAGCATCATATGGTACCAACGCTCCAAAAATAGCTCTTCCGCGTACAGCAGGTCTAGAATATTCAACGGTTACATCGGTTAGTCCCACTTGTTGTGTAAGCGTGGCAGCCGGACTAGGAGCTGGCGTAGTTATTTGTCCTGTTAAGGTCATTGAAAGCAATACCGCCCCCAGGAGTAGTGTTAATTTTTTCATTTTATTTAGGTTTTTATAGTTGTAACAAAACTAGCGAAATTGACTTCTAACCTTTGTTAACAATTCCTTAAATAAAGTAATATCTCCCCACCTATTTAAGTATAAAAGGCTTAGAGATAGTTGTGTTTTGCAAATAAAAAGTAAGGTAATACACTGCTGTTTCCATATGGGTTAAATTGATTTCATTTCCTTCAAATGATGAGAATTCACTAAAGTGAACTCTGCGACCCATTGCATCAAAAATTGCCCTTCCGAAAATTACGGATTGGGTTTCCAAACTATACCGGATATTTTTAAAATTTTTTGAAGGATAGATTTGTAGAGAATATTCTCTAGAATTAAAGCTGTCAATTGGGCTTTCTGGAGGAGTAACTTCAGGACTAGTGGACTTTGAAGAAATATGGTATTTGTACAATTGAGGCTGCAGGGATATAGGCGGACTGCTATTTTGAAACCTTTCCGAAGAAATAAAAATAGTGTTTAGCCCATTCCATGCAATTCCTTCCGCCTGTGCCAAACTAACATTCAGGAATTCTTTAGCATTATCAACCTGGCCTTCTTCTGGATGCAGGGGGTTTGTAAGAGTTAATACAAAAGGTTGTAATCTGGGACTATAACCAAGTAAATAAGCACAATCTCCCGCTATGTCATAAGTAGCCCCAGTTACTAATCCATTAATAATCAATGAGCTGTTACTTCTAGCGATATATTCTCCCGTTTGCTTCGGAATGCTATAAGTCTTCGAGTTCTCACTTATCCATTGTTTGGTAAAAATTAGTAAGGAATCCTTTACGGCAATAAGTGCTTCTGCATCCCAGTCTGAATTGGCGCCACCGGAAAAATCTACCTGATCTTCGTAGCTAAAAGAGATAAGCTCTGCTTCTACTTCATTCTGAAAATCGTATTGAGACTTGCTGACTCTGTAAATTTTCAAATCTCTCCTTTCGCCTCGATTATTTCCAATATCACCGATATAAATATACTCATTATCCTGTGTAATATCTTCCCAATCTACATTTGTGGCATTCGAAATCCTTACTGTCCTGGTAATTTCTAGACTAGTGGTATCTATCTCAAAAAGTTCCGGCGTATTGCCAGAATCGTTATGCGTTATTAACTTGTCTTTGTAGAAAATAAGTCCGGAAGATTCTGCTATTTCAATTGGCAAGGTACCAACAAGTTCCGCAGCAAGCTGCGAAAAACTGTCAGTAGGAAGTCCTAGTAAACACAATAGAAGTCCAAATGAATAAATCCTTTGCATGCCGAAATGTACTAAATATTGCAACGTTCAAAGAGAGTTTTAGTTATAAAGTATGGATATTCAGTTAGATAGATAGACCTACTATAATTTAACCCCGCAATGGTTTAACGCTGCAATAGTTCTATACTTTAGTTATTGTTTAACAATTTATATTTTATATTAAACAAAAATGCTTTTAGCTTTGTCAAAAATCATTTTATGCAACTTTACCAATTAAAGGCTGTACAGTATTTACCTATGTCAAAAAAGGAGGCATGGGATTTTTTATCTAGCCCGGCCAATTTAAAAGTAATCACTCCAGAACATATGGGGTTTAATATACTGGATGGAGCAGACAGAAAGATGTTTCCAGGGCAAATTATTCAGTATATCGTATCACCATTTGCAGGAATTAAGACAAAATGGGTTACCGAAATAACACATGTAAAGGAAGGTAGTTATTTTGTAGACGAGCAACGTTTTGGACCATATGCACTCTGGCATCACAAACATTTTATAAGAGAAATCGATGGGGGTGTTGCTATGGAAGACGTCATAGACTACAAACTTCCCTTTGGAATTATCGGTCAGATGATGCATCCCATCTTGGTAAAAAGGCAGCTCAAAAAGATTTTTGCCTATCGTGAAAATAAGCTTGAGGAGTTATTTGGAAAGATGAAAAACACTACAAACGAACTTAATTTAAGATCTATATAAAATGAGAGAAGCAGTATTATTAATAGGTGGTTCCTATGGTATTGGCAAGGCTATTGTTGAATTAATAGATCAGGATTATGAAGTATTTGTAGCCAGCAGAACCAAAGAAGGACTAGAAGGAATGAATGTGAATCACATACCATTTGATGTTTTAAGTGATACATTAGATATTAGTTCCTTACCTTCTGTTATTAAAGGCTTTGTGTTTTGTCCGGGTAGCATAAATCTTAAACCATTTAAGATGTTAAATATCACTACCTTCGAAGAAGACATGAACCTTAACTTTTTTTCCTTGGTACGTGTGGTTAAAGAGGTAATAGGCCTAATGTCTGAAAATAGCAGTATGGTTTTTTTTAGTACAGTCGCAGTCGGTAAAGGTATGCCATTTCATAGCAGTGTGGCCGCATCTAAAGGTGCTGTTGAAGGTTTTGTGAAATCTATCGCCGCTGAATACGCTCCAAAAATCAGGGCTAATATTATAGCTCCCTCCCTTACAGATACGCCATTGGCCGGACGTCTTTTAAACAATGATAGAAAAAAAGAAGCTATGTCTCAACGTCACCCTCTGCAGCGGTATGGGGAGGCAGAAGATTCTGCGCACATGGCGGCGTTTCTGCTTAGTAAAAAAAGCAGTTGGATAACGGGACAGGTATTTGGTGTTGACGGGGGGATATCATCACTAAATCTATAAGGTATGAAGACGAAAGTCGCAGTTTTCTGGTTTAGAAGAGACTTGAGACTTCATGACAATGTTGGACTCTACAATGCTTTGCAGTCTAACTATCCCGTTCTACCAATTTTTATTTTCGACAAAAACATTCTGGAAGCTTTGGAACCCGAGGATCCAAGAGTTTCTTTCCTTCACAATACGCTACAAACTATACGAGAAGAGCTAAAGGCCAAGCATAAATCCTCCCTGGGCCTGTATTTTGGAGATCCCATAGAGGTGTTCAAACTTTTATCTAAAAACTTTAGCATACAGAAGGTGTTTACCAATAGAGATTATGAGCCATATGCCTCAGAACGAGACAAAGAGATACAACAAGCACTTGAAAATTTAGAAATTCCATTTAAAACATACAAAGACCAGGTTATATTTGAAAAGGATGAGGTGGTTAAAGATGATGGTAAACCCTATGTAGTGTACACTCCTTATATGCGAAAATGGAAGGCATTGTTTGCTGCACAAAATCCTAAAATGTCCTATGACTCTAGGATACATCTAGACCATTGTATACAAGACACAGATCTTCCAAATCTGAGTCTTTCCGAAATTGGATTTTGCAAATCGGAAATAAAAGTAAAACCATATTTTCTTACGCCAAGCTTTGTTGGCAGTTATGCCAACACACGGAATCTACCGGCCGCCATACATGGGACTTCCAGACTTGGGCCTCATCTGCGCTTTGGTACGGTTTCTATCCGGCAGATTGTCACCACAGCTCAGAAAAGCCAACAAGAAACCTTTTGGAACGAACTAATATGGCGAGAGTTTTTTATGCAGATTCTTTGGCATTTTCCAAAAACTATTCAATATGCCTTCAAACCCAAATACGATAGAATTAAATGGCGAAACGATCCGGACGATTTTGTAAAATGGAAAAATGGCAATACTGGATACCCACTTGTAGACGCCGGTATGAGAGAACTCAATGCTACAGGCTATATGCATAATCGCGTTAGGATGCTTGTAGCCAGTTTTTTATGTAAGCATCTGCTGATAGACTGGCGCTGGGGAGAAGCATATTTTGCACAGAAGCTATTAGATTTTGAACTGAGTAGCAATGTGGGCAACTGGCAGTGGGCAGCAGGCAGTGGGGTTGATGCCGCTCCCTATTTTAGAATTTTTAACCCCACTACCCAGGTAGTTAAGTTCGACAAAGACTTGGCATACATTCAGAAGTGGGTACCGGAATTGCAAGAACTGACCTACCCTAACAAAATGGTAGATCATAAGATGGCACGTGAAAGATGCTTGGCAGTTTACAAGCAAGCCCTTCAGTAAGCGACCCAACCATAAGATTAACACTACCTTACCATAAAGTTGTTTTTAATTTTCTAAATTTAAACTAGAACACTTAAAAACAACCCAATATGAGTACTAACGACGTTGCAAACAAATTAATTGAGAGATGCCGTGAAGGTAAGTTTCTAGAGGCCATTAATGATCTTTATGATGATAGCATTGTGAGCCAAGAGATGCCGGGGATGCCAAATGAAACTTCAACTGGTATAAAGGCAGTATATCAAAAAAGTGAAGACTGGATTAATAATGTCCAAGAATTTCATACCGCTAAAGTATCTGAGCCCATGGTGGCAGGAAATCATTTTAGCATGCGCATGTCCTTTGATGTAACCTTTAAAGATAGAGGCAGACAACAAATGGATGAATTATGTGTCTATGAAGTAAAAGATGGAAAAATAGTAAGAGAGCAGTTCTTTTACTCATTTTAGCACAACATTTATGTCCGCTATCTTTAGAGTCACTTTACTTTGGTGACTTTTTTAAATGCCATAGGTTAAGCTAATAAAAAATTGTAGATTTAGAGAAGATCTAACAAAGACATAATTTCTACATGAAGAAAGTATTATTTCTATTTTTTATTTCCGCCACTATGGCCTCGGCCCAGCAAATGGACCGAAATAAAAGACAGGTTGTATCTTTTATAGAAGACAACCAGAAAGAGCTGATTGCCATTAGTGACGAGATTTGGTCCTTAGCCGAAACCGCCTTTAATGAACAAGGTTCTTCCAAGATTCTAGCAGATTATGCTGAAAAAAATGGGTTTAAAGTAGAAAGAGGTCTGGCTGGAATGCCCACTGCCTTTACTGCTACCTTTGGATCCGGAAAACCCGTAATCGGAATACTTGGAGAGTTCGATGCCCTCCCTGGCATTTCTCAGAAAGCGCAGCCCACCAAAGAAGCGCTCGTTGAAGGTGCCGCAGGCCATGGTTGCGGACACAATCTATTTGGCACAGCAAGCCTCGCTGCCGCTATTGCAGTTAAAAACTTAATGGAAGAAGGTAAGCTTAATGGTACGGTACGCTTTTATGGAACCCCAGCAGAGGAGAAATTCTTTGGAAAGATTTGGATGGTTAGAGACGGCCTGTGGGACGATGTTGACGTTAACTTAAGTTGGCACCCAGGGGCTAATACCGAAGCAGATGTGCAGAGCACATTGGCTTTGGTAGATTTTAAAGTGGAATTCTTTGGACAGGCGGCACATGCCTCCCATGATCCTTGGAATGGTAGAAGTGCCTCAGATGCGTTGGAACTTTATACAACAGGAATTAATTATTATAGAGAACACATAAAACCTACCGTTCGGGTTCACTACCATATTCAGGATGGCGGGCAAGTAGTAAACGTGGTTCCCGATTACGCCAAGCTCTGGGTTCGCGTAAGAGATAGTAAAAGGAGTGGTGTTATGCCGGTTTATAAACGAATTAAAGAAATGGCCGAAGGCGCAGCTATTATGGCTAATGTGGATTACAAGATTTCGCTAATTTCTGGGATTTATGAAGTATTAGTAAATAGAAAAGGCGGCGAAGTAATGCAAAACAACTTAGAACTTCTCGGTGAGATAAGCTACACAGAAGAAGAAGAAGCTTTTGGCAAAAAAATACAACTAGCCACCGAAAAACCTCAGGTTGGGATGGATAGTAAAGTGCTTCCCCTTAGAGAAACAAAAGAAAATCCGGGAGGGGGCTCAACGGATGTAGGAGATGTTAGTTGGAATGTAGCAAATATTAATCTGAGGGTTACCACCGCTCCCATAGATACGCCTTGGCATTCATGGGCTGTCGTAGCATGTGGGGGTATGAGTATTGGACATAAAGGAATGCTTTATGCGGCAAAAGCATTAGGAATGACAGCAGTGGATCTTTTTCAAAGTGAGAGTCTAGTTGCTGCTATTAAACAAGAGTTTATTGAGCGAAAAGGAGAGGAAGTTTACACCCCTAATATCCCAGACGGTCCACCACCAATAGAATCGAACAAATAAGAAAATACACCATGGGAACGAGAGAAATAATAAAAGAATATACTAACGGAAATTTAACCGTAGTATGGAAGCCTCAAAAATGCATTCACGCAGCGATATGCGTATCTATGCTTCCTAAGGTATATGATCCTAAAAAAAAGCCCTGGATTGTGGCTGAGAATGCCAGTGTAGATGAATTAAAGGCGCAAATAGACAAATGCCCTTCCGCCGCTCTTACCTATAAAATGAAAAACGAAGAAAAAGAAATTTTAAAACCAGAAATCATGACAAAAATTGCAGTAAATCAAAATGGACCACTTTTAGTTCATGGAGATATTGAAGTGACCAATGCAGACGGTACCACAGAAATGAAAACAAGAGTAACAGCCTTTTGCAGATGTGGAGCATCTGAAAATAAACCCTATTGCGACGGAGAACACAATAAAATTGAGTTTAAAGGATAGTTTCCTATCCTTCTAATGATTAAGAAGTAGTTTGATTCCTAAATAGTAATAACTGTGAAAACCAAAATTTTATTTTCAGCCTTAATTTTCCTTAGCATGACTAATTTATCATTGCAGGCACAAAACAATCCAGCAAAGTCTATTTTAGAGATTTACTCCTTAGATGAAGAGAAGCGAACGCCCGTCTATTCCGAGGATGCTCATTTTGAAGCACCAAATTGGAGTCCGGATGGAAAATACCTGCTCATCAATCAAAACGGACTACTTTATAAAGTAAGCCCGGATGGTAGTTCTAAAGATTTGCTCCCTACAGGAAGCGCAGAGAATTGTAATAACGACCATGGAATATCTCCGGATGGGAGGCTTTTGGCAATAAGTAATAACGATGGTTTTGAGAATGCACCCAAAGGTAGTTCCAGAATTTACATTTTACCTATTGAGGGAGGTGAACCAATATTGGTAACAAAAAAGTATCCCTCGTACTGGCATGGATGGGGACCCAAAAGTGATAAAGTAATCTATACAGCCCATAGAGATGGGAATTTTGATATCTATCGTATTTCCATAGACGGCGGTGTTGAAGAACAATTAACAGCGGATGAAGGTTTAGATGACGGCCCGGAATACGCGCACGACGGAAGACATATATATTATAATTCGATGCGTTCAGGAAAAATGGAAATCTGGAGAATGTTGGCAGATGGAAGCAATAAAGAACAAATTACAGATGACCAATATTCGAATTGGTTTGCCCACCCTGATCCTACGGGGCGGTACTTTGTCTATATATCCTATCATGAAGATCAGGGAGACAAACACCCGGGAATGAAAGCGGTATCCCTAAGACTATATGACCTAACAAGCAATAAAATTAAAACTCTTGCCAGTTTTACCGGCGGACAAGGGAGTATAAATGTTCCCTCATGGTCTCCGGATGGGAAGCACTTTGCCTTTGTCTCCTACGAGTAAAATTATGAACATAAACGGACTTTTTAAACTATAAATTTTATACTTCATGCGCAAAATAGCTTTTTTATTTATGTTAAGTGTTTATTTAAATATAAACGCACAAGATTTTGATTTTCAATATGATCACTATTCATTTATAGTGGAAGACCTTAAAACCACTGGAGATTTTTATGCAGAGGTATTAAAGCTAGAAGAAATACCACATCCTTCGGCATCCAAAGGGTTTAGATGGTTTAAAATCCATGGTAACTCGCAGCTGCATTTAATTGGGAAAGATCAAGTTAGCCGAGACAAAAACAAAAGTGTTCATCTGTGTTTGGCAACCCAGAACTTAGACCAGTTAATCATTTATCTGGAGAAAAAAGGCATTACCTATTGGGATTGGCCCGGAAAGAAAAATGCCGTTACAGATAGAGCTGATGGGGTGAAACAGATATATGTTCAGGATCCGGAAGATAATTGGGTGGAGATTAATACCGCTAAACATTAGTTTTAAAAATTAGAATTATTATGAGTACTGCTATAAAAAGAATTTTTCCCCTTGGCTTTCCTTGGGAAACAGAAGACCCTTTCTTATTCTGCGTTTATCATTTAGATCATTATCCCATAGGCAACGAGCAAATGGAACCAGCTGTTTCTTTAGAAGGCAGAAATTTAGGGAACGACTTTACCCTTAAAGATGGTTGGAGAATGTATCATGGCCAAACAATTCCTGGATTTCCCTATCATCCGCATCGTGGCTTCGAGACTGTAACTATTGTAAATAAAGGTTTTTGTGATCATTCGGACTCTCTAGGAGCTGCTGGAAGGTTTGGTTTAGGAGATGTGCAATGGATGACCGCTGGCAGGGGGGTACAACATTCGGAAATGTTTCCATTATTACATACAGACAAAGAGAACCCTTTAGAGTTGTTTCAGATTTGGATTAACCTGCCTAAGGCTAATAAATTTGTAGACCCTCATTTTAAAATGTTATGGCACGAGGATATCCCAGTAATACAACAGGAAGATGCAGAGATTAAAGTAATTGCCGGAAGATTTTTGGAAACTAAAGCACCTGAACCCGCACCCAATTCTTGGGCTAATAAGGCTGAAAACGAAGTGGCTATCTGGAACATACACTTAGCTCCTAAAGGCACACTTACTATACCCTCAGCCGCATCAGATGTAAATAGAACTTTGTATTACTATGAAGGAGAGAGTGTATCCATTGATGGAAAAACAATTAATCCAGACCATGGTTTGTCTTTAAACGCCAAGACATCTGTAAAAATCTTGAACGGGGAAAAGAAATCGCACTTTCTCTTATTGCAAGGAAAACCGATAAACGAACCAGTAGCCAAATACGGCCCTTTTGTTATGAACACCCAGCAAGAAATTCAACAGGCTATGGAAGAGTATCGACTAACTCAATTTGGGGGCTGGCCCTGGCCACATGCCGATAATGTGCATGACAGGGACAAAGGCAGGTTTGCCAAATACCCAAATGGCGATTTAGTAGAAAAATAGTCTTTGTTATGTAATTCTTTTGGAAAATTAACCAATAGAAAATCCCGGAGCCAATAATCCCTGCACCCGCTCAGGATGTCGTTTAAGATAGGCCGCTACAAAGGGACAAAGAGGTGCTAATAAGAATCCCTCTTTCTTAATATAGGCAATTGTCTTGGATACAATGGCCGTACCTACACCTTTGCCTCCCAATTCCAGCGGAACTTCAGTATGGGTAAGGTAAATAACACCTTGACTGTTTAGTATATATTCGATAAAGGCAATCTTTCCGTCTATAGCTAGTTCAAAGCGTTTTTTAGGCGTTTCCAGGTTATTGTAGAGTTCTTCTGCATCCCAACTATTTCCGTCCATTAGAAAAGGTTTTATAATTGAAGAACATCCTGCTAAACCCTCTCAATCCTTGCGCCTATTGCCTTTAAACGATTGTCAATGTCTTCATAACCTCGATCTATCTGTTCAATATTATGAATTGTAGAGGTTCCTTTGGCTCCCAGAGCGGCGATTAATAGCGAGACTCCTGCTCTAATGTCCGGGGATACCATGGTGGTAGCTTTTAAGGTCGACTTAAAGTTATGTCCTATTACGGTAGCTCTATGAGGATCGCAAAGAATAATTTTTGCACCCATGTCTATCAATTTATCTACAAAGAAAAGTCGACTTTCAAACATCTTTTGATGTATAAGAACTTCTCCTTCAGCCTGCGTGGCTATAACTAAAAGAATGCTTAAAAGGTCTGGCGTTAAGCCAGGCCAAGGGGCATCAGATATGGTTAGAATAGAACCGTCAATATAGTTATGAATTTTATAGCCATTGGAGTGCTCTGGAATAAAAATATCATCGCCTCGTCTTTCTATGGTAATCCCCAGCTTTCTAAATACTGATGGTATCTGCCCCAGATCGTTCCAGCTTACATTTTTAATGGTCAACTCGCTGCGGGTCATAGCTGCTAAGCCAACCCAGCTTCCTATTTCTATCATATCCGGAAGCATGGTGTGCGACGTACCTCCTAAACTCTCTACCCCCTCTATTTCCAGCAAGTTTGAACCGATTCCGGTAATCTTAGCCCCCATTCTATTGAGCATTTTACAAAGTTGTTGTAAATATGGCTCGCATGCAGCATTGTAAATGGTGGTCTTTCCTTCAGCCAATACGGCCGCCATTACGATATTCGCAGTACCGGTAACGGAAGCTTCATCAAGCAGCATATAGGTGCCCTTTAATCTCTCAGCTTCTACTCCATAAAAATGTTCTTCCTTATTATATCTAAAATTGGCTCCAAGTTTAATAAAACCTTCAAAATGGGTATCCAGCCTTCTTCGACCTATCTTATCCCCTCCCGGCTTAGGTATATACCCTTTGCCAAAGCGAGCGAGTAAAGGTCCGACAAGCATAATAGAACCTCTTAATCCTCTACCATCTGTTTTAAATTGATCGGATTGCAGATACGAAAGATTTACATCGTCTGCCTTAAAGGCATAGGAACCCTTGCCTTTTTTCTGAATCTTTACACCCAGGTCTTCTAATAAGCTAATTAGCTTATTAACATCTACGATGTCTGGGATATTATTAATCAATACCTCTTTTGAAGTAAGCAGTACTGCGCAAAGAATTTGTAAAGCCTCGTTTTTGGCTCCTTGTGGCGTAATCTCGCCATGAAGCTTATGGCCGCCTTCAATTATAAATGATCCCATCTCAGGAAATAAATTTAATAACGTTTTTTGCCCCTGTTAGAGCCTCTTTGATTCTTTTTCCCAGAGTTATTGGATCTATTAGACTTGGGAGTTCTTCCCTTCATCAATTGGTCGCTTTCTGAAAGACTAATCCCATCGCTGGCACAGTCTATTTTACCATCGCTTAATTCATAAAGGTGTTTAAATATGGCTTTATCTTCTACCGTATCTTTATTCCAATTTAAATAACACTTCTTCATATGGTTAGCAATAGCATATTCCAGACCGGCTCTTTTATCGCCTTCTTCCCAGCTAGTTGCCACATCAATCATTCGTTTTATGTTGTTGCCATAAAAACGATATTTTGGATGATTCTGGGGATATTCTAAAGGATCTGGTCTTGCCTGAAGCATCTCCTTGGTGGTAATAGGAAAAGGAGATTCTACGTCCAATTTAAAATCTGACATGATAAAAAGCTGATCCCATAATTTGTGTTGAAAGTCTGGTACATCTCTTAAATGGGGCTGAATATTTCCCATTACACTTATTATAGCTTGTGCTACCTTATTTCTCTCGGCGTCATCTTTTATGGATATAGCGTAGTCTACCATTTTTTGAAAATGACGACCATATTCTGGTATAATGAGCTTTTCCCGCTCAGTATTGTATTCTAAGTTTTCTACTTGATTCAAACTATCTTCTAATTCTGATTAAAACTCTGTGGAAGTGTACTAATAACGTCGGCAAATTAGGAAAATTATATCAGTTATACCACTTTATAATGATATTACCCCTTCTATGTGTCCAACTTCCTTGTATTTGGCAATAACTTTATCCGGATTTTCTAAATTTACGGTTATAGAAACACTGGTATATTTACCCTTACTAGATTTTTTTAATTCGATTACCGCTCCGGTATTATCAAATATTTCGTGAATCTTGTTAATTTTTGCATCGTCTGTAGGTACAATGAACTTATACAAATAGTCAGATGGCCAGGTACTGCCCTTTTCCAACTCATTTTTTAATCTTTCATAAAATTCTTCTGACTTCTGCGCGTCCATAAAGCTATTTTTTACAAATATAATCCTTCATCTGCAATTTTTAATGCTTGAAGGTATTGATTACTTTTACTCTAATTAAACAAGGTATATTGAAGGTTAAAAAAATTGCAATTACTGGAGGTCCCAGTACAGGAAAAACGGCATTAATTCAGCAGCTGCAAAAAAAAGGCTATCCTTGTTTTCATGAGATTATCAGGGAAATGACCTTGAAAGCCAAGCAAGAACTGCATAATAAGGCAGTTGGAAGTAATCCACTTACCTTTGTTAAAGATCCCTTTGCCTTTAACAAGAAGATTCTGGATGGCAGAACAAAACAGTTTCTCGAGGCCGATAAGTCTGCAAAGCCTGTAGTTTTTTTTGACCGGGGAATTCCAGATGTATTGGCCTATATGGATTTCTTTAAACAGGACTACCCCTGCTCTTTTGAAAACCATTGCAACATCTATCAATACCATCAGGTATTTATACTGCCACCCTGGGAAGCAATTTTTAAATCGGACAATGAGCGGATGGAGAGTTTTCAAGAAGGGATTGCCTTACACGAGTACCTAAGCAATACCTATAAGAAGTTTGGCTACCATCTTTTAAGTATTCCGGAAGGGAGTATAGAAGAACGAATACACTTTATACTTACTTGTTTAAAGAATCAGTAGATGTCTAGCCAGGTTCAAACAGTCTTAAAAAAATATTGGGGATTCGAAAACTTTAGGGGTTCTCAGGAAAAAATTATTAATGCCATCCTTCAGGGAGAGGATGTCTTAGCACTTTTACCGACGGGAGGCGGGAAGTCTTTATGCTATCAAATTCCTTCCCTAGTTTCGGATGGTATCTGTATCGTAGTTTCTCCTCTAATTGCCCTGATTCAAAACCAGGTACAGCAGCTAAAAGACAAGGGCATTAAAGCACTGGCTCTCACTGGTGGGATATCTCAAAATCAGCTGATAGATTTGTTAGATAATTGTATTTATGGCGGATACAAATTTGTATACCTCTCTCCAGAAAGACTACAACAGACTTTGGTACAAGAGCGCATTGCTCAAATGAAAGTAAATCTAATTGCAGTAGATGAGGCGCATTGCATATCCCAGTGGGGTAACGATTTTAGACCTGCTTATTTGCATTGTGCTGTTTTAAGAGATATAAAGCCTGAAGTCCCCATTTTAGCGCTAACGGCTACGGCCACCACTGTGGTGGCAAAAGACATTATTACAAACCTAAAGTTTAATACACCAAAAATAATACAAGACTCTTTTAGTAGAAGTAATATTGCATTTGCTGTTGTACAGGAAGAGAACAAACAACAACGCCTCTTGGAATTATGCCGGGCAAATAAAAGCAGCAGTATTGTTTATGTTAGAAGTAGAAGAAAAGCGCAACAGCTCTCTACCTTTTTAAATAGGCATCACCTAAAAGCTGGCTTCTATCATGGAGGATTACCTAAGCCAAGCAAAAAAACGAGTTTGAACAACTGGTTACAAAACCAAACCAAAATCATGGTGGCTACCAATGCTTTTGGGATGGGTATCGATAAACCTGATGTAGGGCTTGTAGTGCATTTTCAGATACCCGATAGTCTTGAAAACTATTACCAGGAAGCAGGTAGAGCCGGAAGAAATGGCGAAGAAGCCAAAGCAGTACTTGTAACCAACAAGGAAGATGCATTACATTTAAAAAAGCAGTTTTTAGACGTGCTTCCAGATGTAGCCTACCTAAAAATGATATATAAAAAGTTAAGCAACTACTTTCAGATCCCCTACGGAACGCTCCCTGATGGGTCTTTTCCATTTAGTATCGAGGCATTTTCAGAAACCTATAAGCTGCCTACCTCAAAAGCCTACAACGCCCTAAGAATACTCGACCAAAATTCTGTTATTAGTCTCACCCAGAACTATAGCAGAAGTACAAAGCTTCAGTTTATAACCCACAAACAGGTATTAAGAGACTACTTAAAACAAAACAAGGAAGCTTATGAACTAACACAGACCATTTTAAGAACTTATGGTGGTGTTTTTGAATTCGAGACCAATATCAACATCCTTCTGTTGAGTAAAAAAACTTCATTTACGGAGGAGAAAATTATAAGGCACCTAGAGCAATTTAAAAAAGACGAAATAATTACATTCAAGAACAGCTTCCGAGATATTGATCTAGTCTATTTGGTTCCAAGAGAAGACGACCGTACTATTAACGTTTTTGCCGCCAAAGTAACACAACAACTAAAGGCCAAGGTATTGCAAATTGAAGCCATTTTGGCTTATATTGATAATAATAAACTTTGCAGAAATATACAGATCCTAAATTATTTTGGGGAGAATACAGGGAAAAAGTGTAACAATTGTGATGTATGCTTACAAACAAGAAGTTTTGGCAGGGAAGAGTATTCCTTAATAACGGACTCCATATTTAAAGAATTAATTGCATCCGATAGGTCGTCAAGAGAATTGTTAGTAGCATTGCCCTTTGATGAAAAAAACATTCTTAAAGCAATACAGTATATGCTGGAAGAAGATGTAATTTATATTACTGCCATAAACCAATACGCATTAAAGAAATGAAAGATTTAAAAATTGTTTTTATGGGTACCCCAGACTTTGCGGTGACTACATTACGCGCCCTAGTAGATGCGGAATATTCTATAGTTGGTGTGGTTACTGCACCAGACAGACCTGCTGGAAGGGGCAGAAAAATAAGAGAATCTGCAGTAAAAAATTATGCAAAAGAAAAAGGCTTAACGATTTTGCAGCCTCTAAAACTAAAAGATCCAGAATTTTTATCCGAGCTCAAAAACCTTAGGGCCAACCTGCAGATTGTAGTAGCTTTTAGAATGTTACCTGAAGTTGTATGGAAAATGCCCGCGTATGGAACATTTAATCTTCATGCTTCCCTATTGCCCCAATACCGGGGGGCAGCTCCCATTAATTGGGCCATTATTAATGGGGAGAAAGAAACTGGGGTCTCTACCTTCTTTATTAACGAAAATATAGATACCGGCGCCATCCTTCTGCAGCAGACTGTGCCCATAACTAAAGATGATTCTGCAGGCACTTTACATGACAAACTCATGGAAACCGGGGCATCTTTGGTGCTTAAAACTGTTATGGAGATTAAGAAAGGAGGAATACAGGCCAAAGAACAACCTATGGTGGAGGTTCTAAAAGAAGCTCCCAAGCTACATAAAGAAAATTGCCGAATAAACTGGCGTAGGCAACTATTACCGATTTACAACCATATCAGAGGGTTGAGCCCCTACCCCGCTGCCTGGACGAAATTCCAGAACGGTAAAGAAGTATTAGATATTAAGGTGTACAAGGCCAATTGTCTTTATGAGGAACACAACTTAGAAATAGGAAGTATTGTAGCTACCAAAAAAGAATTAAAAGTAGCTGCAGAAGGAGGTTTTATTAGCCTGTTAGAGATACAACTTCCCGCTAAAAGAAAAATGCCAATAAACGTCGTTTTAAATGGATTACAAATAGCACAGAATGCCAAAATGTTGTAAAGGCCCATGTGCGTTGACCTCCGATAAGATGCACATTTTTTATCACTTTATCAACAAACGTTTCAAGTTATTAACAAAAATGCTGATTTGCCCCCATATTACTTGGTTAAACCGCAAATCCCTATAAATTTGTTTAAGCTTAAAAATATTTAACAACAATTAATTTATTTAAATTATGAACAAAACAGAATTAATTGATGCCATGGCAGCAGATGCAGGCATCACTAAGGCAGCGGCAAAAAAAGCATTGGAGTCTTTCCTAGGTAATGTAGAAGGATCCTTAAAAAAAGGCAATAGAGTTTCTCTTGTAGGATTTGGCTCTTGGTCTGTTTCTAGACGAAACGCTAGAGAAGGAAGAAACCCATCTACAGGAAAAACAATTCAAATTGCTGCTAAAAATGTAGTTAAGTTTAAAGCAGGTTCAGATTTAAGCAACTCTGTAAACTAGTCCAGACTTGAAATATATACGAAAGCACTCCTCCGCAGGGGTGCTTTTTGCTTTATAGGCCTTTTGCCAATTCATTTAATTGTCTTATTTTTAATTTAACATTATCATGCTATGACCACGCTAAGACCACAAAAAGGAAAATTGTTAATTGCGGAACCAACCCTTACAGGAGACGTTTCTTTTAATCGGTCGGTGGTGTTATTGGCCGAACACAACGACGAAGGTTCGGTGGGTTTTATTTTAAATAAGCCTTTAGAATATGATATCAGCGATCTAATTGAAGATATTGAAGTTCCTTTTCAGGTCTTCAATGGTGGGCCTGTAGAACAAGATAACCTTTATTTTATACATAAAGTACCGCACCTAATAGATAATAGCATAGAAATATCAGATGGTATTTACTGGGGCGGAGATTTTGATAAAACCATTGCACTAATAAACCAAGGGGTTATCACCAAAAATGACATTCGCTTCTTTTTAGGATATTCTGGCTGGGCTTCCTTACAATTAGATGAAGAATTAGATTCAAAATCCTGGATAGTGGTACGCAATAAATACCAAAGCAATATTATTCAGAAATCTACCCTTGCTTTTTGGAAAGAAAAAATGATGGAATTAGGTGGAGACTACCTCTTGTGGTCTAATGCTCCTGAAAACCCTAGTCTTAACTAAACCTGGCGGCAGCGTTTAATTTTCCTACCAGACTGCGCGCCCTCGCGTCAGCAAAATTTTTCTTGCGATACTTTGTAATAGAAACTATACCCTGAATACTATTAGTAAAGAACAATTCATCTGCCTGTTGCAGTTCAAAAGGCGATATAGTTTTTTCTTCTGCCGTAAGACCCTCCGTTTTTGGTATTATCTCAAGTAATTTTTTACGAACCACTCCTTTTATACAGCCGTCTGCCAGTGGCGGTGTAAGAATTTTAGTTCCCTTAACCATAAAAATATTCCCATTTAAAACTTCGGTAACCATTTTTTTATCGTTGAGTAGAATACAATTATCGAGGCCATTTTCTTGAGCATAAACACTTCCTAATACATTGATAAGTCGATTGGTTGTTTTTAAGTTAGACAAAAGCCCCCTAGACAGGGTAAAGTCTTTGTATAACTCTATTTCACAGGCTTTTTCTGTAAGAGTATAAAAAGGTTTTTCTAGAGGACTTGCCTCTATACAGTATGAAATCTCATTGGTCCTCGGGCTGTATAATCCACCGGGGTTTCTAAAGATAGTGATACGAACTCTTGCCCCGTGGGAAATAGCCAGTTCATCGGAGGTTCTAGTTATCTCGTCTTGCAAAAATTCCAAGCTAAAAGACATAGGAATTTCCATTCGTAAAATTCGCATAGAAGACATGAGACGCAGGTAGTGGTCTTCCCAGAATACAGGCCTCCCGTTGAGGACCCTAACGGTTTCAAAAAGGGCATCGCCATATAGAAACCCTCTGTTGTTAGTACCTAGTAAAAACTCCTTATCCTGCGATAATTTTCCGTTAAGATTAACCATAAAAAAAGCCTTGAATAACAAGGCCAAATATAAGTATAAGGTAGGTATTTAAGGTACTATTTTGATCCCAACACCTGTTTTAAATCGGAAACCTGATTGGTCCACAACATCTTGGCCTCGTCGATTTCATCTTCCTCAGCAAAATCTGTGATAAAAAGAGAAACATCTTTGGTAATTTCATCTACAATAATTCGCATTTCAAAAAAGCTATCGTCTTCATTTTCAGACCATTCAAATTTCACGAATTCATCCGTCTTCTTCTTTAAAAGTTTGGCTTCTTCTTCGGAACCATCCCAAATAAAACTAAAGATTTCTCCGCGAGAATTTACGTTATCTGCAAACCACTCCGATAACCCTGACGGGGTAGACAAGTACTGGTATAACAACTGTGGCGAGGATTGTATAACAAACTCTATCTGAAACTTCGACTTCTCACTCATGTAACAACATATTTACTATGGGCAATATATATATTTATAAATGATAAAAAAATAAATACGTCAGATTATTTTTTGAGCAATGAATTTTGATGAACAGAAAATTAACGTGTATATTTGCAGCCGTTTTTAACCGATATGGCGAGGTAGCTCAGGCGGTTAGAGCGCAGGATTCATAACCCTGAGGTCGGGG
Organism: Eudoraea chungangensis; assembly: GCF_029360665.1. Classification (GTDB taxonomy): domain Bacteria; phylum Bacteroidota; class Bacteroidia; order Flavobacteriales; family Flavobacteriaceae; genus Eudoraea; species Eudoraea chungangensis. Next base: position 96,212 of record NZ_JARDUB010000006.1, on the reverse strand, counting down.
GTTCAAGTCCCCCTCTCGCTACAAACCCTTCCATTTCTTTGGAGGGGTTTTTATTTTGAGTTTGTTTACTTTCTTCCTGAGCAAGGAGAGGTATGTATTTGTAAAAAGAGTCAGTTGTAATTTTTAAGATTTACTGTCGAACAAATAACTTATTCTAATAAATCGAGGAAATATCTACAATTAATGCATAGTTTTTACTTATAAGCTATTAATTATTAGTAGTTTATAAATAATTTACTTTGTAACCATACAATCTTATTTTAGGTTTGGATGCGATTCGAATTGGCCATATGGAACACTGCTTCTAAGGATTGCTGTTAAATGACTCCCACTCTTTCTAATCCTAATCCAAACTTTACCTTCGTTTTACCTATATTTAAGGAAGAATAATCTAAATATGTCAGAAAAAATTTCAATGGATAAAGCCTTTCTTCAAAGACTTAAGAAAATCATTGATCGAAACTTGAATAAGGAAAATTTTGGCGTTTCCGAATTAGCAAAGGAAGTTGGATTAAGCAGATCGCAATTGCATCGAAGGCTAAAATCTATTAATGATAAATCATCTAGCCGGTTTATTAATGAATATAGACTGCAAAAAGCCATGGAAATGCTACGAGAAAATCTGGGCACTGTTTCCGAAATTGGTTATTCTGTTGGTTTTTCCAGTACTTCTTATTTTATTAAATGTTTTCATGATTTTTATGGTTACCCCCCCGGCGAAGTTCGCTTTCGAAAACTAGCGCCTTACCCGTCTAAAATACCAGAAAAAAGGCAGGTGAATAACATTATTTGGGTGTTTCCCATGCTTCTGGTAATTGTATCGAGTTTCTATTTCTGGAGTAACAAAAATGCTACGATCGACTTGACGGATATCGAAAAATCTATCGCAGTCTTGCCTTTTGTTAATGACAGCCCCGATAAAACAAACCTTTATTTCTGTAACGGAATAAATTCGGGAATCAGAGAGCAATTATCAAAAGTGCCGGAATTTATTGTTTTACCCCGAGGAATGGTAGAAAAATATAAGGACAGCGCCATTTCGCCAAAACAAATTGCGGAAGCTCTTGGGGTTAACTTTTTAGTAGAAGGGAGGGTACAGCGTCTCGAGAATAGAACTATCATTTCGGCAGAATTAATTTATGCAAAAGACAACCAAATACTGTGGTCTGATAGATATGATAAAAACATATCCGAAATATTCAATGTACAAACAGACGTCATTGAATCTATCTCTAAAACACTAAAAACCATATTATCTCCTGAAATTGAAAACAGACTAGAACATATACCAACTAAAAATCAAATCGCCTATGATCATTACCTCAAAGGGGAAGAATATCGATTTAAGGCAAATCGGCAACTTCAAAGACACCAAGAATGGTTGGTTAATCTGAATAAGTCTAAACTCTCCTATGAATTGGCCATTGAAACAGATACCTTATTTGCCATGGCCTATTTGGGACTGGCAAAGTCTATTTACTATAGAATGTACCCCTATCGACCAGACGATGGTACTTTAGAACATATCCTGGGTTTGGTAAACAAAGCGATTATTTTGGACCATAATTATGCCAATGCCTATATTTTCAGAGGAACATTATACGAGAGAAATAATCGTGATGATGAGGCCAAAATAGATTTTGAAAAGGCCTATGGTCTGGCCCCAAATCATCCGGATGTTCTCATATTTATGTCTAATGTCCACTATGAAAACAAAGATTTTGAAAAGGCAATCGCTGAAACCCTTAAAGTAGAAAAAGTAACACAAGACAAGGAGTCTTTGATAAATTCTTATAACCGGATGACCTTGTATACCGCCATTTTAAGAATGGATGAAGAGGAAGAATATTATTACAATAAGATTGCAACGCTAGACACCACCTTTTTTGGTCCAAGGATATTCAATTTTTTAAAACTGGGCCAGGTAGAACGCGCCCTCTCCTACGTCTTAACCAAGTGCCCTGAAGACAATCAGTTAAAAAATGGTTTACTTGCCTATTTGTATATACAAATGCGTGATAACAAAAACGCACAAGTATACTATGAGAAATTATATGATCAGATTAAAGAGGAAGGAATTACGAGTTTTTATTCTGTTTTTGCCCCTATCCATTATGGAACACTTTTAATAAAGGAAGGACAGATTGAAAAAGGAAGAGCTTTATTGAAAGAACAGCTTAGCATTATGGAAGACTATCTCAATAAACAGCCAGTCCGGTGGGTAAATCCCTTGATACCCTATTATAAGGCAAGTCTTTACGCCACCCTCGGCAACTATGAGAAGTGTTATGAGAATTTAAAGATATTTGAAGAATCTGAGCCAGGTTGGCTATATTCCGGAGATTTTGTCAGTTTCGCTAAACACGATGCCCAATTTGATATTTTACAAAAGGATTCTGTTTTTTTAGCCTCGCTGCAGCACGGTGAAAAAAGACTCAAAATCATTCAAAATAAAATAAGACCTTATTTTCCCACCAATTTATTGGAATAATAATTCTAAATTTAAATCTAATGCGCATTCTACCGCTAATAATATTATCGATTTTCTTTATTAACTGCGAAGTAAAATCAAAGGAAGAGAATTTCAGTTCTAAAGTTGATATGTCAATTCTTGCAAAAGAAATTAAGTCTCGTCTGCGGGAATATGAAACGCATCTTCAAAACGGAGATTCCATAGCGTTGGGAGATATGTATATGGAAAATGCAGAAATAATACCCTCTAATAAAGGAAGAAAAGAGATAATTAAAGTCTTTGGAAGTTCCATACGACATGGAATAAAAGGTTCCACCTTTACAACTACGCATCTATGGGGCAATGAAGAACTGCTCGTTGAAGATGGGACTGGAACTTGGTATTATAAAGACAGCATAGTAGCTGCCAGCGGTCGATACTTATTGGTTTGGAAAAAGGACGATGGGAAGTGGAAAATTTTGAGAGACACCTGGTTTCCGGACAAGAAAAAATAGTCTAACTAATTCTGCACACCCAATGCAAATTGCATACTCTTCCCTACAATTAAATTCTCAATCTGCATTCATTGTTATTTCTTATCTTTTGAATAGGTGCAATATCAAGACCCATTTTTCACAACCTAGAAAACAAAGACTGTTGAACTTCAGTAGAATAAGCCAAATGGTCTTAAAAAGAATTAAGAGCTATATAGGAATTTACTTCAATAACTAATCAAGGACAATTTCAACCAAATGAAAATTTTACTACAAACTCTTCTAGTCTTGGCTTATCTAATAGTCCTGCCTGCTATTGAAGCCAAAAATAACCCGCTGGATAAAGACCAAATCATATTCGGCAATATTGATTTAACCCAGGTGACAGACGATATGGTGCCCGTAACCATCAGCCCTACTGGAATAGAAAGTAAATCTATAGTTTACAGATTGCCGAAAGTAGTTCAGGGGACCTATGCAATAAGTGATTTTGGAAGATTCGTTCATGACATTAAAGCATTCGACAAGGAAGGAAGAGAACTTAAGATCTATTCCATCGACGTTAATTCATGGGAAATAGATAATGCGAAAACCCTAGATAGAATAACCTATTTAATCCAGGACACCTACGATCTCAAAGAAGGAGAATTCAATAATATTCCACAGTTTCCTGCAGGCACCAATATCGACCCAGATAACTATGTATTAAATCTTCATGGCTTCATTGGCTATTTTGACGGATTGGAAAATAGTAACTACAATATCCAAGTTATTGCTCCTAAAAGTTATACCTATGCTACAGCACTGCCCTTAGAATCCCATTCAAAGCACTCAGACAAAGAAATTGTAGTCACCAAATTCTTTGCCGAACGGTATTTCGATGTAATAGACAATCCTATCTTATGTGGTCTTATTGATATTGAAAAGTTTAAGATTGAGGAAATAGATATTGTAATCAGTACCTTCTCCCCTAACAATATTTATACTGCCAAAGAAATAAAGGACGTAATAGAGAGCACCATGCAATCCCAAGTAAATTATTTAAAGAATTATGGTCCTACAACATCGAGGTACGATATTCAAATTTACTTTTTTGATGGTAAAGAAATCAATCCAAAAGACTATGGGGCATTAGAGCATCATACTTCCACCCTAATGGTAATGCCAGAAAATACTGCTAAAGAAAACTTATATGAAGATTTAAAATATTTTATCTCTCATGAATTCTTTCATACCATTACCCCTTTGAGTATTCATTCAGAAGATATTCATGATTTTAACTACCATAATCCCAGTTTTTCAAAACATTTGTGGTTATACGAAGGAGTTACAGAATACTTTTCTAAACTGTTTCAGGTAGATCAAAAACTAATTTCCGATCAACAGTTTTATACGATCCTTTCCAATAAAATAAAACGCTCTCAACGGTACGATGACGCCATGAGTCTTACCGCCATGAGTGAAAATATACTTCAAGAACCTTATAGCAGTAATTACCCTAATGTATACCAAAAAGGGGCATTAATCGGCATGTGTTTAGATATATTAATTAGAAAAGAAAGCAATGGTGAAAAAAGCTTGTTGACTTTAATGAAAACGCTTTCTGAGTCCTATGGACAAAACAATCCGTTTAAGGACGATCTTTTGCTTGATGAAATCACAAATCTCACCTATCCTTCAATTGGTGAATTTTTAATATCCCATGTGGAAGGAAGCGAACCAATACCCTATCAAACCTATTTTAATATGGTAGGACTTAACTTAATTGACGGAAAACTTTTCGTTAATATGAAAAGTAACGACAGCCAAATAAGAACCAGAAAATACTGGTTAAACAAGAACATTAATACGCTAGTATTTGAACATGTGAATGTTATCCCGATGACTAAAAACACCGTCCTAAAAGATCAAAGTGTAATTATTGAAGATGGTAAAATAACCAGCATAACTTCAACGAATTCTGCGCCCAAATACCAGGCAGAAAAGGTAATTGATGCAAGCGGCAAATATTTAATTCCAGGCCTATCCGAAATGCACTATCATTGGCGAGATACCAAAAGTCCGATAGAAAACGAATTTAAATTACTCCTTGCTAATGGAATTACCACGGCCAGAAATATGGCGGAATACGAAGGCCAGGACCAAGTAGCCATAAGAGAAAAAACCAATAAAAAAGAAATTTTAGGACCTAACTATTTTACTACTGGTCCTTATTTAAGTTATGACCAACTAAAAACGTTTGAAGATATAGAACGAATGGTTAAAATGCATAAGGCTAAAAAATATGACTTTTTAAAAATTGGGGATGGGGTTGATATTCCAAAAGAAAACTACCTAAAGCTGCTTGAGGAAGCATATAAACAGGAGGTGGTTGTAATTGGTCATGGGCAACATAACTTACCGCTAGAATATTCGCTGAGAATGAAATCGATTGAGCATTTGGAAGAGTTTATATATATCTTTCAAGAAGGCAACGTCTATGAAAATGCAGATAATTTTGAAGACTCAAAAATATTAATCCACGACATGGCCTATCTAAACCAGGCAGCCGAACAAATAAAAGATAGTGGTTTATATGTGGCACCAACACTGGTTATTTTTGAAATGATTCTACAATACTTTGATGAGGAGAAGTTCAGCAAACTTCAAAATCATCCTGAATCGAAATATTTAACCCGCGGGGAGTACCAAAAATATCTGACGGAAAAAAACCATTATCGGGCTGAGTTGATGGGTAAGAAATTAGTGGGAATAGATTCTGACATCTTCTTTAAGAACTTCTTTATTTGGATGAAAAAGTTTACTAAAATATTAAACGAGCACCAAGTTCCTCTTCTTACCGGAAGTGACACCTTTGGCATGGTCGTTCCAGGATTCTCCATTCATAAAGAATTTGAATTTTTAAAAGAGTGTGGCCTAACACCTTATGAAATTTTAAAAGCCAGTACTGTTAATGCCTCCAGATACTTAAATATCATTTCCATGGAAGGCACCATAACGGAAGGTAAGAATGCCAATCTGGTATTGCTAAATAAAAACCCCCTCGAGGATATAAAAAATACTAAAGATATTGATGGGGTTGTGGTAAAGGGAGAGTGGCTTAACAGGACACAATTAGATAAATTTCTAAAAGAAGTAGCCAATTATAATGCCATAAAAAGATAAGTTCCTAGGAGTAGGGTTATATTAGATATTTGTACAGTTAACAGGAATAGCCTATGAACATTCCATTAAAGTGTAACAATACTCTGACTTCTACGTCTTAAATCATTAGTAAACACCAATTAATAAACGATTGTGAAACCAACAACTAAAAAGGTTCTTCAAATTATATTTATCGCTGCAAGTATATCTTCTCTTTACTTTGTACCATGGCTTTTGGTTAAGGCATGGATACTTCCACTTCCAGATAGTATTCAGGAACAAGCGGATGAAGCCATTAGTCATGGTTTCGACGGAATAATTGTTTTTGTAGATCAGGCGGATCAACCATCACAGTATTTTGCTTCAGGATGGCATAATCGAGAATCTAAAATACCAGCCAGACCAGATGCTCTGTTTAAAATTGCCAGTATTGGCAAACTTTACGATGCTGTTGCCGTTATTAAGTTGGTAAAAAATGGACGACTCTCTCTTGATAAAACAATCGCTGATTACTTACCAGAGCTGGTAGGAAGAATTGAAAATGCAGACAAAATTACTTTAAGGCTGTTGATACAACATAGAAGCGGTATTCCCAATTTTACAGATGCTCCAAACTTTTGGGCTGCTCCAACGGGAACCTATGAAGAAAGTCTTGCATTAATTCTAGACAAACCTGCCAATTTTGAACCCGGTGATGACTATGAATATTGCAATACAAACTACCTGTTACTTAATAAGATTGTGGATGATACGCTGGGTTATGGACACTTTCAATTTATTAAGGAAGAAATATTAATCCCTCTGAATCTTAACCATACCTTCGGATCGGTCGATGAAGTGAACCTAGATGATTTGATGAGTGGGTATCACGTAGGATATCCCCATGATTTAAAGACTAACGATTATGGCATGCAAGCCAGTGCAGAAGATGTGGGCACCTTCCTAAGAGCTTTAAACGATGGGTCTGTTTTTGCACCCGGAGAAAAGGAACTATATACGTCTGTTTATGAGTATGAGCATTCAGGTTGGGTCCCGGGATACCAAAGTTTCGCAAAATATCATAAAGAAATTGATGCCGTAGTTGTTGAATTTTACAACACAACAGATCCTAAATTGTACAATTGGAACCTGTCAGAAATCATAAATAATAGAATCGTGAAAATTCTAAAAAAGAAAAATGGTTTATAGGTTGATCTGAACCACTAAAACATTCTTTATAACAACATAAAGAGTATAATTACTCCTTGAACATTGGCTTTCGGCCAATACTACATTTTAATAATCATATCAAATTGGGGCGCCGATTCGATAACTCTATTAATAATTTCAGGAGCTACTGATTTTTCTATGGCGTTCTCTTCATTTTCTGGAATACCAATTTGTTCAAAAAAGGTTCTAAAACCTTTTGGGCTATGGATATTTACCCATTTGCACGGTGCATCACTTTTGTTAGTGAAGGTATGTAAGGTCTTCGGTGGAATATCCACAGATTCTCCAGCCTTTACTAGTTTGTGAGTGCCATTAATAAAAAACTCCATTTCGCCTTCCATTATTAGGAAAGATTCTTTAAAAGAATTGTGCATATGTGGCGGTGGACCTTGCACATGTGGCGGGGTTTCGGCTACCATCAGGTCATAGTCACCTGTTGTTTCGTGTGTTGTTACCTTATGTCCAAGAACCCATTTAGTATTGTTTAAATTCATCTTATGAGATTTTTATCTCACAAACTTAGGGGATAATTTTTTTTAATCCAAATTTTACGAGATATTTGTCTCATGAACAAAGAATATGTCAATACTGGTAGAACCAATCAAAAACTAGAAACAAGGAATAAAATACTGGCAAGTGCGCAATACTTCCTGAATAAGGGATTAGTATTTAACTTAGAAGACATTGCCAATAAAACAGGGATATCGCGAGCAACTATCTATAGGTACTTTTCCAATATAGACATATTGGCCGCAGAAGCAGCCCTAGATGTGAGTACCCAAAGTCCCGAAACACTTTATGACAACTCGAAGGGGAAAGGTATCGAAGACCAGATACTTGAAATTCAAGACTACTACAACACACTCACCATAAATCATGAAAATTTATTTCGAAAATATCTAAGTGCCATTTTAGACTCAAGTAGTTCTTCTCCAAAAAGAGGAGCAAGACGAAAAAAAACACTAAAATTAGTACTAGAGGATACAGACCTTACGAACAGGGAAAAGGAGGATCTTTCAAACCTATTAAGCATTTACATGGGAATGGAACCATTAATTATTACCAAGGATGTTTGCGGTTTAAACAATAAAGAATCTATGGAATTAATGAAATGGGGTATGAAATTATTGCTCAAAGGGTTGAGGCTATCCAAAAAATAAAACCTTTGAATACGAGCGATATAAAAAAGAGTAGCTATCTTAATCAAACAAAAAAATGATTAGAATTTCCATATTAAACTAAAGCCATCAACTTAAAATCTCCGAGATTTTAATTAACAAGCTTTGGAGAAAATAGTATCAATAAATACCACTTGCCTTACTATGAACCGAAAAAGATTTATTGAAAAAGGAATTATGAGTAGTGTAGGAATAAGCCTTATTCCTACAATTACTTATGGAACTAAGCAAACTGACCCAGAGCCATATAAGGTTGCCTTAGTTAAAGAATTTGTTCTTGCTGGGCATTTTAATCTAGACAAGGTAAAAAATATGTTGCTTGACTATCCCAATCTAATCTATAGCCGATACGATTGGGGAAATGGAGATTTTGAAGAGGCAATTGAGGGTGCAGGTCATAAAGGAAACAAAGAATTGGCTAACTATCTTATAGAAAAGGGTGCCAGAGTAAATCTTTTTGTACTAACCATGTTAGGAAAAACAGAGTTGGTTAAACCTTCCCTAGAAGCATATCCCAACCTAATACATTCCAAAGGTCCACATGGATTAAGCCTGCTTCACCACGCGGAAGTTGGAGGAAAAGAAGCAGATGAATTAAAGGGGTATTTAATTGAAAAAGGATTGTCAGAAAAGAGTTTTTCTTTGAAATAGCCAACTCAAATGACATATAAAAACTCGTTCTATGCAAAACCTCTTTCTAGATAATACCCGGGGTTTTAAATAATATAGTATTGGAGACTGTAAAAACATAAAAAATGAAGTTACTAATTATTGGTGGTAATGGAACCATCGGCAAGAAGGTTGCCTCTTACTTTTCACTAGAAAATGAAGTAGTTATTGCAGGGCGCAGCAGTGGAGATGTCAAAGTAGATATTTCAAATCTAAACTCCATTAAAAGTATGTTTAAAAAAACAGGATCTTTAGACGCTATACTTTGTATTGCTGGCGAAGCAAAATGGGGAAGTTTTAAGGATCTTAAAGAGAAAGATTATTACATTGGTATTAAAAGTAAACTAATGGGACAGGTTAATTTGGTTAGGGTTGGGCAGAACTTCCTGAATAAAGGAGGCTCTATAACCCTTTCAACTGGAATTTTGGCAGACGACCCTGTAGTGCAAACAGCAAGTGCAGCAATGGTTAATGGCGGACTTCATAGTTTTGTAAAAGCCGTAGGGTTGGAAACCGAAAATGCTATTAGAGTAAATGTTGTATCACTAGGAATGGTCGAGGATGCTTATGAAAAGTATAAAGACTATTTCCCAGGACACAATCCTGTTCCTATGTCTAAAGCGGTTAACGCCTATATAAGAAGTGTGAAAGGAAAAGATAATGGCAAGATTATCAGAATATATGAATAGGAAGTAATTTATTTTAGGACAGTCCTGATTAAATCCCTAAATGAGTCAAAAGACAAATATTATTGCGCCAATTGGGAAATGTATGGCATACGCCTCTATAAATACCAGAGTACAAACCAAAAAAGATAAGTACTTAGCATGCCGTTTTGTTATAATTAGTACCCCAAATAAATTGAAACATCAGAAAATAGACTCCATAATACCCATTGAATTTCACATTTAAACATCAAAAACGCCTATATGAACTACAGAACTAAACACCTGATAATTGCCGTATTACTAATAGGATTTAGAACTCTAAATGCCCAAGTGAGTACAAACCCCGAATTGCTGACTGTAGATCAACTGTTTTCCGATGAGTTTAAACAAGAACGGGAAAGGAAAATTCAATGGATAAAAAATGGAGAAGCCTATGTGACTATTGAAAAATCGTCTGCTCGCCCTAATGCAGATGAATTAGTGAAATACAATAGTGCCACGCAAAAGAAATCATACCTTGTTCCTGCCGATGCATTAATTACTGAAGGTAAATCGTTATCAGTAGAGAGTTTCTCCCTTTCACCTGATGAGTCAAAAGTTTTAATTTTTACTAATACTAGTAGGGTTTGGCGTTTAAATACCAAAGGAGATTATTGGGTATATGATTTATCTACAAAAACATTAAAACAATTAGGCGCTGCCCTGAAGACTTCCTCCTTGATGTTTGCCAAATTTTCCTTTAACAACCGCTTCGTTTACTATGTATATAACTTCAATATTTACAAAGAGGATTACCAGACAGGAGAAACAACCCAATTGACTTTTGATGGAACTGGTGATATTATCAATGGTACATTTGATTGGGCGTATGAAGAAGAATTTGGAAAAAGAGATGGTTTTACCATAAGCCCTAAAGACCATCATCTTGCTTTTTGGCAAATAGACGCTACAGACATAGGCACCTTCTATATGATTAACAACACTGATTCGATTTATTCAAAACCCCTCCCTTTGCAGTACCCTAAAGTTGGACAAGATCCATCTGCTGCTAAAATTGGATTGATAAATCTGGTCGATAAAAAGATCTCCTGGATTCCTCTTCCAGGAGGAGAGAAAGAAAATTATATTCCCGGGATTCAGTGGGTAACGGACGACTTATTGTTGATACAGCAAATGAATCGACATCAGAATAAACTAATTGTTTGGTCTTATGCACCATCGAAAGACCTACTTTCCAAGGTATATGAGGAGAAAGAAGATACTTGGGTAGATTTATTGTATCCAGACATATCTGCCGGAAATTGGGAAAATAATGATTTGCCATTAATTGATAAGAACACGAAGTTTTTAAGAATGACAGAAAATGATGAATGGCGGCATATTTACAGTGTGTCTGTCTCATCGGGGACCAAAAAATTGGTTACCCCTTTTAACTACGATGTAGCAGCTATGCGCAATACTACGGAAAAAGATGTTTATTTTATTGCTTCCCCAAACAATAGTACCCAGCGTTATTTATTCCTTACTGATCTTAAGGGAAACGGAAAAGCAAAACGATTAACCCCTGATTCCTTTAAAGGCATTAATAATTATGATATTTCACCAAACGGGAAGTACGCTATTCATGCCCACCAAAGTACAACTGAAGTCCGAACAGTTCGGTTTATTAGTTTACCAAACCATAAAACAATAAAGGTATTAGTAGATAATCAGGCGTATAAGCAAAAGCTATATTCTTTGGAATTACCCGAGGTTAAGTTTTCCAAAGTAAAAACGGAAGAAGGGATTGAAATGGATGTTCGTTCGGTATTACCAACCAACTTTGACCCCTCCAAAAAATATCCAGTAATCTTTCATGTATATGGAGAACCTTGGGGACAAGAAGCTATAGACAGTCAAATAGGCCATTGGAATATAATGATGGCCCAGAAAGGTTATGTAATTATAGACATGGACAACCGCGGGACACCTTGTTTAAAAGGCAGCGCTTGGCGAAAAAGTATCTATAGGAAAATTGGAATTATAAATACTAGAGACCAGGCCCTGGCTGCTAAAGAACTGCTCAAGCTAGATTACCTCGATGAGAACCGTACGGCCGTATGGGGACATAGTGGAGGTGGTTCAATGACATTAAACCTACTATTTCAATATCCAGAAACTTACAAAACCGGGGTAGCTATGGCCGCTGTTTCTAATCAATTAATTTATGATAATATTTACCAGGAACGTTATATGGGACTTCCGCAGGAAAACAAAGAAGACTTTATAAAGGGTTCGCCAGTTACCTATGCCAAAAATTTAGAAGGTAATCTACTGATAATACACGGAACGGCTGATGATAATGTACATTATCAGAGTGCCGAGTTGCTGATCAACGAACTAATAAAACAAAATAAACAGTTTCAATTTATGGCGTATCCCAATCGCTCTCACGGCATACGTGAAGGAGAAAATACTTCCAGACATTTATATACTTTATTAACCAACTATATTATGGAAAATACTCCACCAGATTGATCCCTAAACTATTTAGCAAGGGAGAATAAACGACCTTACACAAAAAGATTATTAAGAACCATAACCCCTTTTGGTCGTTAATTAGTCGGTTTTTGAACCTATAAGAAAGATATAGGAACTGTTGGTTAGGAATGAATAAGTAATCCTCTACAGGAATCTAAATAAAAATGGATTAACTTTATATAGAGAACATTTATAAATATATAAGTTAAATAAGACTAACCAATAAAAACTACCTTATGACAACACAAGAAAACATACAACTAATTGATTCTTTGTACCGGGCTTTTGCCAATGGAGAAATCCCTGTGGTTTTGGCATCCATGCATCCTCAAATTATATGGAAGGAGGCCGAAAGTAATTCACTTGCAGACGGGAATCCTTATATTGGCCCCGATGCTGTTTTAGAAGGGGTATTTGCCCGTCTTGGCGCAAACCACGATAGCTTTGGGTTACAGGACATTAAAATCCTCGGCATGGACAACAATATGGTCTTGGCTACTTTGCGATATGATGCTAAAGTAAAGGCAACCGGCAAAACCTATAATGCCCAGGCAGCACATTTATGGACCCTTAATAAAGAAGGAAAAATCACTGCTTTTCAACAATATGTGGATACGAAGAAGTTGGCGGATGCCGAGCAGTAATAATAATATAATACATAACTTTTTAAGGCTTAAAGCTCGTAGACTTAAAGTGTATTGATGTCCATAGTAATAGTAAAGACACCTATACTTTATGCCTTAGATACGATTTCCTACTACTAAAAGTATTATACTTCATCTAATATGAAGAGAATTACCATAATTTTCCTGCTATTTATTTGTAATAGCGCAATTGCTCAAGAGCGTTTAAACGCATCAGTAGCTTCCTTAGAAATTACTACTCTCTCTACTATGGTTACTAATTCCGGTATTGGGGAATGGGGATATGCAGCCCTGGTGGAGGTAGATGGGAAAAAAATATTATTCGATACAGGTGGGAGACCAAATACAGTCCTAGAAAACGCCGAAAAACTAGGGATAGAATTGTCGGATGTAGAAGATGTTTTTCTTAGTCACAATCACTGGGATCATGTAGGTGGATTATTAAGCTTAAGGAAAGAATTAAAAAAGAAAAACCCAGATGCCTTTAAAACTATTCATGTGGGAAAAGGTATTTTTTTGGAAAGAGTAGATTCGGACAATAAAATCCTCGCAATTAAAGAAGAACTGGAACGAGATGGTGTTACCTTTATAATATATGACACCCACATGGAATTGTTTCCGGGGGTATGGACTACAGGCCCGGTAGCTCGAATACACGACGAAAGAAACTGGTCGGGAAAAGGAAGAATAAAAACTAAAAATGGAATTATTGAGGATAACATTCCCGAAGATCAATCCATAGCTATTAGTACGTCGAAAGGATTTGTATTGCTCTCGGGCTGCGGGCATGCGGGCATTATTAATACTATGGAACAAATTAGATCGGAGATTTCCGAGGATAAGATTTTTATGGCGATCGGAGGTTTTCATCTACTTTCAGCTCCGAATGAACATTTGGCATGGACAGCAGAAAAATTAAAGGAATTCGGATTAATACAGATTAATGGAGCACATTGTACTGGTATTAACTCCCTGTATATACTTCGTGAGCTACTGGGATTAGACCGATTCAATGCCGTGGTTGGCTCCGTTGGCGACCATTTTGATTTAGAAAACGGAATAAAGGCCGGAATAATAGCTAGATAGTATCGGCGTTCTTGGCCTTTACCAACTAATTCTTTTCGTGTCATTTAAAATGCAGGGCTCATCCAATGTTTACTGGTTAGATGCAAGAGTTCTTAATAAAATAAGACAAGCTGATTTGAAGAAGTAGTATTATTTTAGCACCAATTAATTCAATTCTAAAGACAGCTATTTTAGCAAATATTACTAGTAACCTGAGCATAGACCTAATTTGGTAGTTTTTAGATTCTAGTTTTTAATCATATGGAAATAGAAATTAATCACGAGCAATGATTACCTCTAACACTATTTTGTTTACTATAATCTGTGTATTTGCTCTCCAGGCTATCGTATTAAGCTTCATGCTGTTTTTTAAAAACCCTAGATCATTATCTCAGAAATTTTTGGCCATGCTGACTTTTTTTTATGCGATAATGGCTATTAACATCGTACTGGTTAATGTCTTAAAAGACTACGATATGCTTGATATTTTTAGGTATGTCCAACTAGAAATGCTTTATGGCATCGGGCCCGCATTGTATTTTTATACTAGAAGTGTTACCAATCCAAACTTTACTTTTTCGAAGAAACATCTGCTTCACTTTCTACCCTTGGTCTTAGAATTTATCTTCTATAGAACCTCAATTTACAGAATTGGGGCGGATGGCTTATACGTTAATCCCCTGCCCTCTTTAAGCTATGTATATTTGGTGCAGCAATGGATAGGCATCCTGTCTATCATTACATATAGTATTATTTCCTTAAGCTTGCTCTACAAGCACCAGTCTTTACTAAAACAATACTACGCAAGCTTAGATAAAAGATCCAATAACTGGTTAAAACTTCCTATTCTCATTTATGGGTCTTTTTTTATTTTATGGAGTGTGCTTACTGAAATTGATCGGTTCTTTTTTGACAGAAGCCTAAGAGAGTACTACTTCCTTCCAACCTTTATCGGCCTTTCCATACTCACTACATGGATTAGTTTTCAGGGTTATCTTAGAAAAAATAACTACTCTACCCCCTCGGATATTCCTAAAAAATCAAATGTAACATCCAATGTTTTCTTGGAAAAAGACCAGCACTTTATTGATAAATTACAGCAGCTGATGCAGGATAAAAAACCCTATCTAAATCCTGAAATAAACTTAGCAAAACTGTCCGATTTACTTAATATGAAACCCAAGCAAGTCTCTCTAAAAATTAATCAGAATTGTTCACAAAATTTTTACGATCTAATTAACGACTATCGCATAACAGAGTTTAAGCAGCGTCTAAAAGATCCAGAGAGCCATAAACTGTCCTTATTGGCTATTGCCTTTGAATGTGGTTTTAATTCCAAGTCTACTTTCAACCATATTTTTAAGAAAAAAATGCAAGTAACTCCCAGTGAGTACTTTAAAGTACTTAAAAATAAGTCCGAATAGAAGCATTAGGACGACTACAGACTTATGAGGGACTATTTTTGCATAAAAAACTGTTCCTTAATAAATTTACTTTGATGAAGCTAAATTTTTTATTCTTCCTTCTTATTACAAATTCTTGTCTTGTTCTGGCACAGAATCAATTTTCAAAATACGACGTACTGTCCGATTTGGTATTTTTAAAAACTTCTCTAGAGAAAACCCATATTAACCTATACGCCTATACCTCCAAAGAGGAATTTGCACAGAATTATTATGAGGTTAAAAAGGATGTTGAGAAGAAGGATAGTCTATCCCTTCTAGAAACAATTAATCAATTTCAAAAAGTGGCTGCCAAGGCAAATAATGCCCATACCAGAATTCCCTTTCCTGTGGAAACCTATATTGCCTTTGCACAAGCCGGAGGAACAATTTTTCCTTTAGAATTGGCATTCGAAAATGGAAAGGCTTTGCTGCGAAAAAACTGGTCTAATAAAGAACTTAAATTAGGCGCAGTTTTAAAAACTATTAATGGGAAAGATATTGAAGATATCTTACAAGAAATCTACCCACAAATTTCAGCAGAGCGGCTTTATTTTAAAAACGCACAGTTAGAGATGCTTTCATTTCCCCGGTATTTCTGGCGTGTATTTGGTGAGTATGATGAATTTGAGGTGGTATTTAAAGAAAATGGAGTTCTTTCAACATACAAGCTCAAAGCCATAAGAGCGATAGAGGATTATGAAATGAAGCGAAACGACATCCTTAAACGGGATATGAAGCTTAGCTTTTTGCCCAGTTCCACGGCTTATTTACAACCGGGGGATTTTGGGGGTGATTTAGTAAAGTATCAACAGTTTATAGATTCTGCATTCATGGAAATACGGGGGAAATTTATTGAAAACCTAATTATTGATTTAAGGAATCACTCCGGTGGAGATGATGCCTTTGGCGATTATTTGGTATCGTATATAGCCAACAAACCCTTTAATTGGAACTCTAAATTTCAATTAAAGTCCAGTAAATTACTAAAAGAAGATGTACGGAAAAATAGAGATTCTACGGAGCGCTATTGGAAGTCTATTTTAATGCATAAGGACGGTGAAATATACGACTATGAATTCAAGCCTTATCAACCACAACGCAGATCTAAACGGTATGACGGGCAGGTCTATGTTTTGGTAAATCGCCAATCCTATTCGCAATCTACTGTAACCGCTGCTCAAATACAGGACCATGGCTTTGGCATTATCGTTGGAGAAGAAACAGGTGAATACCCCAATCTTTATGCCTCAATTTTTAGTTATAAACTTCCAAAAACAGGAATCGGTGTAGATACCTCCAAAGGAAGAATTTTTCGTGTAAGTGGGGCTAAAAATAATCGTGGAGTAATACCGGATATCATAATAAAAGACCAGCTTTTAGACGAAAAGGATGAAGTTTTGGATGGCTTGCTAGAGAAATTAAATTAAATATCTGCACCTAATTAAATTATTTAATTCTTCTAGGTTTACCATCATTGGTAAAAACCTAAACTAGCATGCCATACGGATATAATTTACCCCCTATACTTTCTTAGTGGTATATCAAATTCATTTATTGTTTTATCTTTAGGATAAACACCCTCAGTGATAAACGATTTTCACCAGCTAGAACCTTTGGCAATGGCAATCATTAAGATCCTAAAAACCAATACATAAGATGGTCTTATTACTTTTCTATTTATTGGCAATTACTGCCCTTCTGATTGGAACCGCAGCTATTTATATGGCTTTAATAGAGGTGTTTCCGGTAAAATGGCTCTACTACCACTATTTTATTCGTAAACCGATTAATTGGACAATCTTTAGCGTTCTACTAATCTGGACATTCGTAATATTTATACAGGTAAATCAATTCCCATATTGGGCATTAGTGCCTGTAATAATTTCTCTTTTAGCCCTTATACTAAGCTATAAAATGCATCAGGAAAATGCTTTTAAAGCCGTGGACTTTCCAGAATTTGCGAGGGATGTTTCAGACCTGCCCCTTAAAGACGAAATGGAATTAGCAATAATTGAATATCACGGAATTACTAAATGTTATCCTCTAGATTACGTAATACATCACCATATAATCAATGATAAATTCGGTTCAAGAATTGTAGCCCTAACCTATTGTGCCATGTGCAGAAGTATTATTCCCTTCGACGTAACCGAGATAGGACCTCTGTTTGTTGGATCCTTTAAGGGTGCCAATATGATAGTGGCAGATAGAAAAACGAAAACCTTTTTTCAGCAAGCTACGTTTAAGTCTATTATTGGCAAATTACATCCCTATGAACTTAAAATGATTCCCTTTCAGATTTTAAACTGGACGGAAGTTAAAAAAGTGATCTCCAAACCCCTAGTTGTTAAAGTAGTAGCAAAGGACTTTCGAGAATTTCAGCTCCCTATCCCCGGTATTTGGAAAAGGATAGTAGTTACAGAAAAAACACCTGGCTTATCCGCAAAAAACAGAGACCATAGTTTTCCTTCTCGAACGCCGGTCATTGGCATATTGGATACCTCTATTAAAGAAAGCCTTGTTTATCTTAAAAAAGATGTCATAGCAAATCGATTAATCCTTAACGAGAATGATAGTTTTTTCCTCCTTGGAGTAGGTAATACGGTAAATGGATTTAAGACGGTTGTAAATAATACAAGCCTGGAAGTGGGTATAGAAAATGACGAAATTATCGATAGAATAACCGGAACACAATGGAACATTAGAGGGAAATATTTAAAGGGAAGCTTAAACGTAGATTTAGATCCTATTGCCATCTCAGATGAATACTGGTTTTCTTGGAAAAAATTCCATAAAAATTCTAAATTGATAAGTTTGTAAAAGTATATAATGAATTCGGTTACAAAACTATAACATTATACGTGATAAAGGAATAGTATAAACCAAGGAAAAGCTCCAACTTTCAGCATTCACAAAGATGTTTCTCCTAGAATGATTCACTATAAAACTTCTGTCGAATAAATGAACAAATTGATATACATAACAGTATTAATTCTATGGGGAGTTAATACTTTTAGTCAAGGCAAAGAAGAACTTCTAGATTTCGATTTTAATGGTGTTAAACTTGCCGGTGTTTTGAACCTGCCAAATGTAAATGATGCGAAAGGAATTGTTTTAATTATACATGGAGATGGAAAGACCAATGCCATAGCTGGCAAATGGTATTCAGATGTACGAAAAGCTATCCTAAAAGCCGGTTATGCCACCTACATGTGGGACAAAATGGGATGTGGTAATAGTGGTGGCGGTTACAAAAATGGAAGACTAGTTAATAACGAAGCCAAAGAAGTTATAGCAGCAATTGAAAATTTGAAAGAAAGGAAGGTAAAGGGTTTCAAGAAAATTGGCTTATGGGGAATTAGCAGGGCTGGTTGGATTAATCCAATCGTCATTGACCAATACAAGAAAATTGATTTTTGGATCTCCGTAAGTGGTGTCGACGATGATGAAACCTTTAAGTATTTATTAGAACAGAACTTGCGAATTGAAGGGCATAATCCAGAGGAAATAGACCTGCTGGTAAACGAATGGCACGAAGGCCTTTTACTATCCCGGAATGGGGCTAGTTATGAAGACTACATAAACGCAAGCCAGAGCCTTCAAAAGAATAAATTTTGGAACAGAATTACAAACGGAGAAATGAGTTCCGAAAGCTATTACAACTACCAAAAAATCTTACAAGAAACTACTTTGGATAAAGAAACAAGACTGCCTTTATATGTAGAAAATTTTGAACTAATTTTATCTAAAATCAATATTCCAGTGCTCGCCTTATTTGGTGAAACGGATATGACCGTGAATTGGAAAAAAACAAAGATGCTTTATGAAAATACCATGGCAATGCACACAAATTTGACTATAAAAACATTCCCGAACTGTAACCATAATATGTGGCAGGCTATTAGCGGTGGAATTTACGAATCGGAAGCGAGCAACTGGGAATATATTAGATGTGATGGCTTTTTAAATTCTTTAACGGACTGGTTAAATCAACTGAACTAAAGCCGAACCAAGCTTGACTAAACCTTTAATCAGAACCAAAATATAAAAAGCAATTACACTTGCGAAGAAAAAAAGAAGAGAAACGGTTAGAGCAAATTATTAAAACTTTCTGTAAACAATTATGAACATTCCGGATTTCACTAATTAAAGGACCAAAAATTATATTCAAATTAATTATTTTTAGTCTTACCAAATAGATAAAAGCAAATGAAGCTCGGTTCTCTTCTAATTTTACTAACCCTAATATTTACGGCCTGTAGAGAAAAAGACGATATGAAACACATCTTTAAAATTATTGAAGATATTTCTATTACATCCAACATAACGTACAAAACAGTAGATACTTTAGAGCTGCAACTAGATGTTTATTATCCGGCAAAAAAATTAGGAGAAGATCCCTGGGATGAAATATCTAACCAAAAGAAACCAACACTCGTATATTTTCATGGAGGTGGATGGGTAAGTGGAGATCGAACTTCTAGATTTTTGGCGTTGCTTCCCTATCTTGCAAAAGGCTGGTGCGTTGTAAATGTAGATTATAGATTACTTCAAGAAACTAATTTAATTGGGAGTTTAAACGATTGTATTGATGCAATTAATTGGGTTACCGATAACGCCTCTAACTATAAATTTGACACCAACAATCTATACCTCTCTGGAGAATCTGCAGGAGGTCATTTAGCATTATTGGCCGGGATGATTAAAGAACCAGAAGGCAGTGGCGAAATTCATAAAAGGGAGGGAGAAGTAAGAGGAATTATTAATTGGTATGGAATTACGGAAATGGAAAGTGCCATAGAATTTTGGAACGATACCGACTACGAACAATTAATCTTAGAGAAGAGTACTGAAGAAAGAGAACAATACCTAGAGCTTACCTCCCCTATTAGTCATGTTTCAACAAAAAATACGCCTTCAATTTTTAGCGTACATGGAAATGAGGACATAAATGTTCAGATAGAACAGGCCATTTCTTTTCACGGAGAACTTCAGAAGCATGGAATTAAAAATAAGCTGCTTGAAATTGATGGTAAAAAGCATGGCAATTTTAATACAACAGAATTGGAAATGATTTATAAAGCTATTTGGAAATTCTTTGAAATTGACCGCTAAAATTAAGAATCATCCAAATGGTTTAGAAGCGAGTCTCTGCAGTGTATTCCATCGATATACAGGTCTGGGAATTGTTTAAAATGGAATAATAAAATAAGAAAAATAAAACAACTCACTTATGAAAAATACGATTTTCGTACTCTTGTTAGTAATATGGACCGTTTCATGTAAAAACAGGGAAAGGCCAAAAGAAGAGCAGAAACCAATTGTAGAGAAGATAACGGAAGAAGAAGCCCTAAATTTGTTGCATACTTGGACCAACGCTTATCTTTCTGCTGACACCACTTCCTTAGATAGTGTGCTTGATGAATCTTGGGTTTATTCAGGATCTCCAAATGGAGAAGTGTTTAGTAAAACGGCTACTTTGGAAGAATTCTCCACGGCCGACTATACATTTCATGACATCTCTTACGAGAAGTTAGACATTCAGCTTTATGGGGATGTTGCGGTGGTAAGGGGCTCTGAAACAATGATTATAGTTGGCAATTCAGCTAAGGATACAACCACACTGAGTCTTCGATTTACAGACGTGTATCAAAAACACAATGGGGTAGTAAAGGCCATAGCCACGCATAGCTCTCCCATCGAAATACCTTAAACTTGTTTATTAGAAACACAAGAGGGAGCATAAAAAAGTGTTTGCTTAATAAAGCTAAATAAGATACTCAGAAGAGTATTGCAACTACTAATTGGCGTATTTTTCAACCACTAAATCACCCCAATCCGCAATTGATTGAATCAACGGAACTAATGTTTTTCCAAAGTCCGTAAGAGAATACTCTACTTTTAAAGGGGGCTTCGTAGTGTATACTTTTCGCTTAATTAATTTATCCTCTTCCAATGCCTTTAACTGCAAACTCAAGGTCCTTTCAGTCACTGAGGGCATTAGCTTTCTCAATTGGTTATACCGTAATTTCTCGTTTATTAGGTGAAAAAGAATAACTGTTTTCCATTTGCCTCCAATAATTCCCATGGTTAGGCTTGCGCAACAGGGGTATTCTTTACCTCGAAATTGTAATTTTTTAGATGATATCGATTCCATAAAGTATATACTATCATTTTTGACCGTTATTGCAAAGATAATTTACTATACTTAGTTTTGCAACTATACTTTTTATAGTTTAAAATTAATCGTCGATATGAAAGCAATGATCATCACTAAATTCGGAGAAAACTCTGTTTTTGAAAAGCAAGAAATAGCTGTCCCTGAATTAAAAACGGGAGAAGTATTAATTAAAATAGCAGCATCTAGTGTAAATACCGTAGACACTATGATTAGAAAAATGGGTAAGGAACTACCCTTATCCCCCGAAGAACCTGCAATTCTGGGAATGGATTTCGCCGGAACCATTGAATCTGTTGGTGAAGATGTTGTCAACTTTTCTGTTGGTGATGAAGTATATGGATGTGTCGGTGGTCTTGCAGATTTACCAGGTACATTGGCAGAATATGTTGCCGCAGACAGTAAACTAATAGCCAAAAAACCAAAAGCTATTTCAATGGTTGAAGCCGCTGCAATACCCTTAGTTCGTATTACTGCTTATGAAGGTCTAATGCGCGCTGGAATCTCCTCAGGTAAAAACGTATTAGTCCATGGTGGATCTGGTGGGGTTGGTCATATTGCGCTTCAATTGGCAAAATACTTCGGAGCAAAGGTATTTGCCACGGGGGGAGGCGTAAAACAGATGGCTCTAATTGAAGAATTGGGAGCAACAGCGATTAATTATAAAACTGAATCTGTAGAATCCTACGTTGAGAAATATACCAATGGAGCTGGTTTTGAAATTGTTTACGATTCTGTTGGAGCGGGAAACTTAATAAACTCATTTAATGCTGCTGCCCTTAATGGAAATATTGCCACCACGGTTTCCTTGTGTGAATTAAACCTCAGCTTAGCCCATTTTAAAGGTCTTTCATTACACGTCGTTTTTATGCTTATTCCAATGCTTCATAATTATAAAAGGGCAGATCATGGTGACATATTAAAAAAAATAGCAAGTATAGTAGACGAAGGTGGACTAAGACCAGTACTGGACAGCCAAATATTTTCCCTGGAAGAAGCTGGAAAGGCACATGCGCGATTGGAGAGTGGACAAGCTATGGGAAAAGTGATTATTGAAAATTCATAGCCCATGTATATCAGAAAACAATACCACCTAACCACAGTAATTAGTTGGACAAAACGTTATATTCTAATTTTCTTAATGCTCTCCACAATCCCGGTTATTTTTTATGAATTAGCCGACTGGAAATGGTTACAATTACCATGGCTACCTATTGGTCTAATTGGTACAGCCCTGGCCTTTATAAGTGGATTTAAAAACAATGCAGCCTATGACCGATTATGGGAGGCACGCAAAATTTATGGTGGAATTGTTAATACTTCGAGAACTCTAGCCACTATGGTTAATGATTTTATTACCAACGAATTCACTACCAAAGAATATACGGAAGAAGAACTCTCTACAATTAGAAAACAGATTATAATGAGGCATATAGGTTGGATGACCGCACTGAGATATTCCTTAAGAGAACCTAAGCCATGGGAGTCTTCTTTTGATAATAAATCCGATAGAGAGTTT
This sequence comes from Eudoraea chungangensis, assembly GCF_029360665.1. Classification (GTDB taxonomy): domain Bacteria; phylum Bacteroidota; class Bacteroidia; order Flavobacteriales; family Flavobacteriaceae; genus Eudoraea; species Eudoraea chungangensis. The sequence goes on along the minus strand of NZ_JARDUB010000006.1, from coordinate 73,027 downwards.
ATGAAAAGTATTGAAGTTGACGAATATAAATATTCGTTGGAAAATCAATTAAAAACCTATTTATCAAATGCAGAAATCGAGGAAGTTCTGAGCAAAACAAACAAACAAACAGCCTGTTTAAAACTACAATCCAATCATTTTAAAAACTTAAAATTAAATGGATTAATTGAAGATTTCAGACATATGGAATTCAAAAATAGTATTGAAGAGCTATTTAGCTTGCAGGGAAAAGCAGAAAGAATAAAAAACTTTCCATATCCCAGACAATTCGCAACCTTGAACACCATCTTTGTATGGATATTTATTATACTTATCCCCTTTGGACTGATGAATGAATTTGAGAGTATTGGGAATGTTCTTGTAGAGAATTATTCTAATGCAATTACACAAAATTTTGTATGGATTTCCATCCCCTTTAGTATGATTATATCTTGGATTTTTATGCTCATGGAGCGAGTTGGTGACACCTCTGAAAACCCTTTTGATGGGGGAATGAATAATGGTGTGCCAATAACAACAATGAGCAGAGGCATTGAGATAGATATTAGAGAAATGATTGATGATAAGCTATCAGACATACCAAAGCCCTATCCTTTATCCAAAGATTCTCAAATGTAAGTTTTAATATCTTTTGTAATAAAATGAAAACTATATTAATTACTGGAAGTACCGATGGTATCGGAAAACTTACTGCAACCAAATTGGCGAAAGACGGACATCATATAATACTCCATGGACGAAATAATAAAAAACTACAAAATACCTTAGCTAGCATAAAAGATTCTTCAGCCAATTCTAAACTAGAAACCTGTGTTTCGGATTTATCGGACTTTCAGAGTATTGAAAAGATGTATCTGGAATTAGTTCAGAAACTACCAAAAATTGATATCCTTATCAACAATGCCGGGGTGTTTAATAGTAGTGCTGACAGGAATAAGGACGGATTAGACCTCAGATTTGCAGTTAATTACTTCGCGCCTTATATTTTAACAAAAGGGGTCTTGCCCTTACTTCAGAAAAGTATATCGCCCAGAGTAATTAATCTAAGCTCTGCAGCACAGGCAACCGTTGCCCTAAAAGCATTAAAAGGAGAAGTTACTTTATCGTCCCACGAGGCTTATGCTCAAAGCAAATTGGCCTTAACCATGTGGAGTTTCTATTTAGCTAAAAAATTAACCTATTTAAACATAATAGCCGTCAATCCTGGATCACTACTAAACACAAAAATGGTACAGGAGGCATACGGTCAATATTGGTCATCCGCAGACAAAGGGACGAACATCTTATACGATCTGGCCGTTTTAGCGGAATATAACGAGAGTAGCGGGAAGTACTTTGACAATGATAAAGGTGTATTTGCTAAAGCACATAAAGATGCCTATGATTCAGAGAAAATTACCCTGCTGATCAATGAGACAGATAAAATAATAAATGGTTAAATGAGTGTTTTTCGTAAAATAGCTACTAAAGGAAAATTAACCTTAGGACTGGTCTTTCCATTAGAAGCTTATAGTGGTTCCATAGCCAAAATGGAAAATCAAGAAAATCTCGCTAAACGAGCGGAAGAATTAGGTTTTGAAGCACTTTGGTTTCGGGATGTCCCTTTTAACGACCCTTCTTTTGGAGATGCAGGACAACTATATGATCCTTGGATTTACATGACGCATATTATGAACCAGACCAAGAATATCGCCTTGGCTACCGGTAGTATCATTTTGCCCTTACGACATCCGGTTCATACGGCAAAATCTTTAAACAGTCTTCAAATTCTTTCAAAGGACAGACTGGTTTTGGGGGTGGCTTCGGGAGACAGACCACTAGAATTCCCTGTCTTCAATCAGCAACTGAAGAATAAATCAGAATTGTTTAGGGACAGCTTTTTCTATATTAAAAAGTTACAAGGAGATTTCCCAAATTACAGTTCAAAATTCTATGGTGAAACCAATGGCCTTATCGACTTACTCCCCAAATACAACAAAAGTACACCTATGCTGGTTACAGGACACTCCGGTCAATCCTTGGAATGGATAGCTGAATATTCGGACGGTTGGCTATACTATCCAAGAGATTTTAAAACACTTCAATTGGTAATGGGTCAATGGAGTGAGGCACTGAATAAAAAGAATCATGGATGGAAGCCTTTTATGCAATCGCTGTATATTGATATAACGGAAGATTCTAAAAAGGAACCTAGGCCAATTCATCTTGGATTTAAGTCGGGAACAGACTATCTAAATACTCATCTGAAATTATTAGAGTCTTTTGGGGTTAACCATGTTATTCTAAACTTAAAATATGGTACCAGACCGGCTGAAGAATTAATCGAAGAACTGGGTGAAAAAGTAGTTCCTAATTTTGCCTGACTTTATTGGAAGAATTTGGATTTACCATGGTTTAATTAATATGGTTTATGTAGAAAAGTAACACCGGGCAAAATATCCTAGATGTAAATCTTTACTCTAAGCGAACGGGTATTTTTATGCCATGATAGTTATCGAATTTTAGTGTAGTATAATTGCCTGTGCTATCTGTTTCAAATTACTATAAATTCCATTCATGATGCTAGTTTTTGGTAAGTCGCATAGAAAAGATGAGAGTAAAATACCAATGTCACAAAGCATCAGCAAATTTCCTAAGACTAACTTCCCTTTTTAGCAATTATACCGAGTAATTTCGTCCACTTTAAAATGGTATTAATTCCTGTTGGGGATACCGGCAGATCATTTCTGGGGCATTTGAGGCCGAGGAGCAGAACTTCCCTTTAGTTCAGAATACATATCCAATTAGAGCAAAGCATTGTAATAAAACAAGTGAATCCTGCTATATTTATACGAAACTAGCAAAACATACTAAATATCCTATCTAATGAAAAACTTATTTTTCCTACTCCTTGTAATAGCACTAAATTCAAACGCCTCAGCACAAAATTCAATAGCTGTGGAAGAAACACAGATTGTACGGGTAATTAATACGTTTTTTGCTTCCTTAGAAAAAAAAGACTCCCTACTAATGAAACAAACAATATTAGACGATGCCCAAATCTGGCGTAAAAATAACAGTGCTGGTTCAGCCAAAATTGATTTTCGTTTTTCAAAGGAAGATCTACCAAGTATGCATTCTATGCCCGATGTAATGGAAATTGCAAAAGACTTTGACGTTAAGATCCATAAGGGTATTGCAATGGCATGGGTCCCCTATGAGTTTTGGGTCGAGAAGAAATTCTCACATTGTGGAGTAGATGTTTTTACGCTTTTTAAAACTGATGATAATTGGAAGATAATAAGCTTAGCCTACACGATAAATAAGAACGATTGCGACCAATGAAAAGCAGAGAATCTACTTTAGTAAAATGAAAAAAATCAAAAAATACGCCTTAGGAGTTGTAGTAACAACAATTCTTTTTATCGCCTATTTAATAATAGACTTACTTTTATTTGATGGGGTTAAGTCTAGACAAATTAATGAAAATGGATTAATTGGGAATTATTTTGCAAAAGAAGTAACCAAACCAAATACAGCAATAATTCTTGTTGGCGGAGGGGAATGGGGAGATTATTGGGCAGAAGAATTTGCCAAAAAAGACCTGGTTGGCCTATCTCTCCCTTATGCGCTAGTGCAAGGTTTACCAAAACGACCCGAAGAAATTAATCTAGAATATTTTGCCAATGCTATCAAGTGGTTGGCAAAACAAAAAGAAGTAGACTCTAAAAGGATTGTAGTAATGGGTGCTTCCAGAAATGCTGAACTATCCTTGCTTATCGCCTCGGTTTTTCCAGAACTTGTTGGTGGCGTTATAGCGTATGCTCCCAGTTCGGTTACATGGTCTAATACTGTTTTACCTTATAATTCAGAGGAACTAAAACCTAGTTGGAAATACCAAGGAGTGGCTATTCCGTTTGTTCCAATGCAAAAAATTATTGGAGAAAATTCAAATAAAATAGTAACTATAGACTATTGGAAAAGCGGACTGGCAAAAACGGAATATGTGGCTAAAGCCGCCATAAAAGTAGAAGATATTAAAGGGCCAATCCTGCTTTTTTCTGGCAAAGACGATCTGGTTTGGCCATCGGCTCTGATGGCAGATATGATAGAGCAGCGACTACAAGAAAATGATTTTCAATACAGTTTTCAGAATATTCAATATGAAGCCGCAGGGCACCTAATTTCTACTAATCCGGATGCAAATTCAGTCTTAAGAACTGGGATAATGATAGTAGATGGAAAGGAATATATGTTTGAATACGGCGGAACTAAAGACGGAGATTGGAAAGCCAAGAAAGATGCACAACGGAGACTATATGAATTCTTAAAAAAAATACCACCCAAAATTCCGTATAATTTAAAATAGAAGTCCAAAATTCTATTGAAGAGAATAATTTTCTTACCTCAAGGTTTAATAGAATAAACGACTCTTACGACGGTTTATCCCTTTATTTATAAGGCTTAATAAAATCAGAATTAAAGGATGTCATAGACAGCATATCGTAAACAATTAGTATATTCCTAAAAATACTTATTTCAACCATATTACGATCATTAATAGACTGGATAACTATTTAGCTTTGACGTTCATAATACTACTGTTTGAAACTAAAAATGAATATCATGATCAATTTCTTTAGACGGCTAAGACAAAAGCTTTTGTCCAATGGACAATTCACTAAATATCTCCTCTATGCCATAGGAGAAATTATCCTCAAAAAAAGAAGTATTAACTTGTGGATATGCTGAAAACACTTAATTCAGTCGGCTGCCTTTTCATTTTTATGATGGCAGTTTCTCAAGAAGTACCTGATTTATCACCTGTACTCTCAGGTGGCTACGTTCCTGGGATAATGGGAGTAAGAGACTATGTAAACCCTGGTGTAGATGGATTGTTTTTTCTGGATTACAACATATTCCTGAATTCGGATAGTTATTTTGATCAGGAAGGAAATAAAGTGAATGCCATAGGGAATATTCCATTTAATGTGAATATTTCAGGATATATCAATTCATTGATGCTCGTATATGCCTCTCCCAAGTTAGACTTTCTAGGAGAAGCCCAATATCTTTTTATTATATCTCCAAATTATGCAACAGCTGGTTTGGGAGTTGGACTTGGGCAAATAACCAGTGGTAATACAATTAATGGAGGTGCTTCAGGCTTTGGTGATTTAACTGTATCTCCTATAATGTTGTCCTGGAGCCAGGAAAAGTTTGACCTAACCGCTGGATATTTATTTATAGCTCCTACCGGTAGATACGAATCTGGCTCTGATGATAATGTAGGCCTTGGATACTGGTCCCATAGCGTTCAGGCGGCTTTTTATTTCTATCCCAAACCAGAAAAGACTACCGCTATTCTGATATTGCCTACCTATGAATGGCATAGTTTAATTAAAGATGCTGAAGTTAGACCCGGTAGTCGTCTTATACTAGAATATGGGATTAGCCAATACCTATCAGATCGAATCGAAATTACCATACAAGGAGGACACGCCTGGCAAATAGGAAAAGATTCAGGTGCCGATGTGTATTGGGATACCACCATAAAAGATCAAATGAGTCTTGTAAGCGCAGGTCTTGGCTATTGGATTAAACCAAATGTATTTTATTTACAGGCAAAATACGGTACAACCTATAACAACAATCAGCACTTTAGAGCGAACATCTTCCAAATAGAGCTTCTTATAACGACCAACTTACTCAAAAAAAAAAATTGACTGAGACATTTTACTTTCTCGAATACTATAAAAAAAAGATTTTAAATGTTTAGTCTTTCTTAAGGTTAATCCTTTTTATTAGTTGTTTATTGGCGCACAAACCTATATAGGACATTAAAAAGAGCTATCAGCTCACTAAATGTTTACCTATATATTCCAATTCAGACCTTTTCATGGCAGCTTTATAAAACTCTGCTTAGTCAAAATGAACCACCGGTGATTTTCTTTTTTTAGATTGTATTTATTAAATTCAGCATTCATTAACCACCAACCTTTTAGTAGGTTCCCTAAAGCCTTAGAGAATTAATAAACTATTATGAAGAAATTTACCCTTAGAAATTATAGTGATGAAGTGAACTTTAGTCCAAATAAGTCAAAAACCCTAAGCGCTAGTTGGCTACCATTTATGGTTATATCCATTTTGATAGTGAGCTGTTCACCTAAAACTCGCGAGAAGGCTTTCATGGCCGAAATTTATCAAACCTCCTATGCTGGGGATAATCTCAAATTATTGTCGAATGAGGAAGAACAAGAAGAGTCTTCTGAAGTCAAAAAAGTAAGTTTACAACTATTTCCGCAGGAAGAATTTCAAAAGTATTACGGTTTCGGGGCTTCATTTACTGAATCCTCTGCCTGGAATCTCGCCACTGTTCCCGAGGCTACCCGTAAAAAGGTCCTTACCAGTCTCTTTAGTCCAACAGAAGGTGCTGGATTCTCTCTCACACGAACGCATATAAATAGTAGTGATTATTCCAATAACCACTATACCTATATGGAAGAAGGCGATAATGATCTATCTTCTTTCAGTATACATGAAGATATGAAAGGCTTTACTGGCGATGAAAACGATCAGGTGCGCGGAATAGAACTTATAGAGCCCACTTACGACCTCATCCCGATGATTTTAGAGGCATCGAGCATTCCGGGTGCAGACTTTAAAATCATTGCGTCACCTTGGAGTCCTCCTTCCTGGATGAAATCAGGTGAAACAGCTACCATGACCAATGGAAGTCTTCTCCCAGAATATTATGGCTTATGGGCTAATTACTTATCAAAATATGTAAGTGCTTATGCCGAAAAGGGAATAAATCTATGGGCAATTACCCCTCAGAACGAGCCACTGCATTCTCATGATGCTCGCTGGGATAGCAATGGATTATCACCAGAACAAGGGCGAGACTTTTTAAGAGATCATCTTGGACCTCAGCTTGTAAAAGATGGCCACCTTAAACTTGAGGATTTGGATGCGGGATTACGTGTATTGATCTACGATCATAACAAGTCAACCATGATCGACTATGTTACACCCACGTTCCAAGACCCTGAGGCTTCCAAATATGCCTGGGGAACTGCTTTTCACTGGTATGCTAATTCTGAGTTGGAGGACAATAATTATTATACAGAAGAATTAGATAAGTTACGTGAAACTTGGCCCGGAAAGGGGATAATTCATTCCGAATCGAGTATAGATATTGATGCGGATGACCCTATTGGGCAGTATTGGAGAGAAAGTACCGACTATGCTGGTACATTTATTCCTTTTGAAACCTATGCCTACGATGTAATTTCTGATCTAAATCACGGTACTCAGGGGTACGTGGAGTGGTGTAGTATTCTCAGTAACGAGGGGCAACCAAATCCTTATGATAATTTTAATAGTGCCCCAGTACTGATCAACCCCCATACTGATGAGGTTATTTATACGCCGCTCTATTATTTATTGAGTCACTTTAGTAAATTTATTCGTCCTGGGGCTCACAGAATTGACTTGAAAGGAGCAAAAACAGAAGGATTAATCTATACAGCCGCCAAAAATCCCGATGGTTCTATCGCGCTTGTTGTTTTTAACAAAAACGACGAAGCCTATTTATTATCCCTAGACTTAGAAGCCGATACCTATACATCCCAGATTGCACCCAGGGCAATGCAGACCATCCATTTAAAACCTAAGCAAGGAAACAATTAGGGAGTATAATATAGGTTTCGATGGATTAAGCACTATCAAAATAGTTGCTTTTATCAGTATTTGGAAATCATTTATAAAAGTGTATGAAAAGAATTCTCCTGTATCTAACCCTTCTAATAATTGTTTGTTGTGACAAAAAGGTAAAACCTTCTTTGGTATTAGTAGAAGGGGTGTCAAAGGAATTGGCCATCTCCCGTAAAAATCAAGTTTCAAATGTACAATACCATCTTTCCTTTAATATTCCAGAGGCGAAAGAAGATTCTATCACCGCTAAACTCCTATTAGAACTAAAAATACATGACTTAGACCAAGCTCTGGTACTCGACTTTAAATCGGATCAAAGAATACCAGAAGTCTCTATGGTAAACGGTAAAAAGCTTCCGCTTAAGTTTGATAAAGAGCATTTGATAATTCCGGCGGAAAGCCTTGTTTTAGGAAATAACAAGATTGAAATAGAATTTATTGCGGGAGAAATGGCCCTAAATAGAAATGACGACTATCTGTATACCCTGCTAGTTCCGGACCGGGCCAGAACCTTATTCCCCTGTTTTGATCAGCCAGATATAAAGGCGTCGTACCAACTAAATATAACCGCTCCGAAAAATTGGAAGGTTCTATGTGGCTCTCCACAAACCGATAGCATAGAAAAAGGAGACTTTATAGAATATCGATATAAGGAATCTGATAAAATGAGCACTTATCTATTTTCCTTTGTTGCCGGAAAATTTGATGTGGTAGAATCAAAAGCTACCCCATTACCAATGTCTATATATCATCAAGAAAAAGACAGTGGTAAAATACAATTAAGTACCTCCAAAATATTTAATCTACACCAGCAAGCGGTAAATTATTTAGAGGACTATACGGGCCGTGACTTTCCTTTTATGAAATTAGACTATGCAGCTATATACAGTCATCCGTATGGGGGCATGGAACATACCGGAGCAGTTCAATACCGACAATCCCTTTTGTTTCTTGGTGAAAGCGCCACACTAAACCAAAAACTGGGCCGCGCTAAGCTTATAGCCCACGAAACGGCCCATATGTGGTTTGGGAATCTGGTAACCATGAAATGGTTTAACGATGTCTGGTTAAAAGAAGTGTTTGCAAATTTTATGGCAGACAAAATTGTAAACCCGGAATTTAAAAGTGTAAATCATAAGCTTTCCTTTTTTATAGACCACTACCCTGCCGCCTATACCGTAGATCGCAGTAAAGGAGCTAATCCTATCCGACAAAAACTGGATAATCTAAACAATGCAGGATCCCTTTATGGAAGTATAATCTACCATAAAGCACCCATTATGATGGGGCAGTTAGAAGCCCTTGTAGGTGAAAATAATTTTCGAGAAGGAATCAAAGAATATATCCATTCATACCAAAATGATAATGCCAACTGGAACGATCTCATAAGTATTTTGAATAAAAAAACAGAAATAGACCTGATAGAATGGAGCAATGTATGGGTCAATTCTTCCGGACGCCCTACCATTACGGCAGAAATTCTTTATGACGAAGCAAATAAGATAAAGTCGTTTTTTATAGAGCAGCAGGCAGAAGATAAATCAGGAAATATTTGGCCACAGCTCTTTAGTATCTCCCTTATATACCCAGATACCACGCAAATAATTGAGGTTGGGCTAACTGATAATAAAAATAGAATTTTGGAAGCAGAAGGCTTAACAAAACCAGATGTCATAGTGTACAATAGTACTGGAATAGGATATGGAACATTTCCCTTAAGCAAGGAAGCCATGGAATCAGTACCGAATATTAAAGATGAAATTTCTAGAGCAGCCATATACCTCAATGCCTACGAAAAGGCACTTAACGGTAAAATATCTATAGACAAAAGCCTCAACATATTTGAGCAGGGCCTAGTGGTAGAGAAAAATGAGTTAGTTCTATCTTTACTAGCCGATCAATTTGAGCATTTGTTTTGGATGTATTTAAGCGAGAAGGAACGTGAAGAACGACTAAATAAAATAGAGAATATTCTGTTTTCAAGGCTTATAGCCCAAGAAAAGGCAAGTATAAAAAAAACATTGTTTAACACTTATTTGTCCCTTGCTTATACAGGAATAGCAAAAGGCAAATTGTATGAGATTTGGCATAAAGATTTAACCATTAGCGACTTACTATTAAACCAAGACGACCAAACTAGAATTGCGATGTATTTAGTTCTATACGAGCATGAAAAAGCTAAAGACATACTGCAAGAAGCAAGGACGGCCATAAAGGATTCTAACAAACTTAAACGATTTAATTTCCTATTACCAGCGTTATCGCCTGAGGAGGATATCAGGAATAGTTATTTTACGTCCTTTAAGAATAAGGAGATGCGAGAGAAAGAGAATTGGGTTTTAGCCGCCTCCTACTATATACACCATCCCCTAAGACAAAAATCAGCTGTAGAATCCCTAGAACTTAGTCTTACTCTTTTAGAAGAAATTCAGCAAACCGGGGATATATTTTTTCCCAAAGGGTGGCTAAATAATACTGTTGGGCTGTATTCGTCCTATGCGGCTTATAGCATGGTTAGGGAATTTTTAGACGCAAATCCAGATCTGAATCCCCAACTGAGATTAAAAGTTTTACAGGCCACGGACGACTTGTTTAGACTACACCAGAAATCAAAGCCTGTAGGCACAGAATAACAGGCCAAAACACTACATATGAAAGAACCGAAGAATTGCGTATTTATTGCCACAAGTATAGATGGTTATATCGCCGACAAGAATGACGGCCTCGAGTGGTTAAATGCAGTACCCAACCCCAATAATGATGATATGGGGTATGTAGAATTTATCAAAGAAATTGATGCCTTGGTTATGGGAAGAAATACCTTTGAAACAGTTTTAGGCTTTGATGTTGATTGGCCATATGATAAACCTGTATTTGTATTAAGTAATAAACTAAAAGTAATACCGGTTAGTCATAAGGAAAAAGCGTTTTTACTAAAAGGTAATTTAGGCGAAATATTAGACCAAATCCACCAAAAGGGATTTACTCGTCTTTATATAGATGGAGGGGCTACTATAAGAAGTTTTTTACAAGAAGATTTAATTGATGAAATGGCACTTAGTACTATTCCGGTTCTATTAGGAGGAGGTTCTCCTCTTTTTAATGGACTTCCAAAGGAATTAAAGTTTGAACTTGTAAAATCCAAAACTTATATAAACCAAATAACACAAAATCACTATAAACGAATAAGATAAAATCCAGGAATCAACCTGGCTTATTTAAAGTTTACAAGAGTCGAATTACCTGCTATTAAGGCTAATTACTAAGGTTTTCAAATGTTTAACGCTCATAAAAGTGAAACATTTTTACTAACTTCCCAATGAAGGGCAAACAAATTTTAAGAAACTGATTTAACTAATTAAAACCAACTTTATGCATGGCAAATTAATAGTAGTGTTTTCAATCATCGTTGCCCTTAGTTTTACCACTTATGGACAAAAACCAAGAGCAAGAGACCTAGGAATACCCTTTGTTGGAACAACTGGAGAATTCAATGCAATTACGGATGTAAAAGGCGTAGAAGTTGGCTATAGTACAATTATTTCTGGCAAAGGTGAAAATGTTGTAGGCAAAGGGCCCATAAGAACAGGAGTAACGGCTATTTTCCCAAGGGGCAAGGCAAAAAAGTTTAGTCCGGTTTATGCAAATTGGTATAGCCTTAACGGAAATGGAGAAATGACTGGTACCACCTGGGTTACCGAGTCTGGTTTTCTGGAAACACCAATAATGATTACTAATACCAATAGCGTTGGTGAAGTTAGGCAAGCTGTATTGCAATGGTTTGTTAATACAGATTGGTATAGCGAAGAAGATTGGTGGTATACGTATCCCGTAGTGGCGGAAACCTATGACGGCTTTCTAAATGATATTTACGGATTTCATGTTAAAGAAAAGCACGTTTTAGAAGCTATAGCAAATTCGTCCGGCGGAAAAATAAGCGAAGGAAATGTTGGTGGCGGAACGGGCATGATGTGTTTAGGATTTAAAGGTGGTACAGGTACTGCTTCGAGAGTTTTTGAAATTCAGGATCAGAACTACACAATAGGTGCCTTAGTTCAGGCAAACTTTGGAGCCAAAAGAAATTTGTCTATTGCAGGCGTTCCGGTAGGGATAGAATTAAAAGACACTTTAAATTATAAGTATAATGCAGCGCCCAAATCCAGAAGGCAGGAAGGAGATGGTTCTATTATTGTAATTGTGGCCACCGATGTTCCGCTATTACCACATCAGTTAAAAAGAATCGCACAAAGAATTCCTCTTGGAGTTGGCATTGTCGGGGGTCGAGGTGGTAACGGCTCTGGGGATATCTTTTTGGCCTTTTCCACGGCCAATGAAAATGCGTTTGATCGCGATAAAATGACTTCCGTAAATACTATGTCTAACGACCTGCTCAACCCTGTTTTTGAAGCTACCGTCGAGGCGGTCGAAGAGGCTATTATTAATGCCATGGTCGCAGCTGAAACAATGGAAGGAATTAATGGAAATAAGGCATATGCTCTTCCACACGACTTACTTATTTCGACGCTTAAAAAATATAATCGCTTACAAGAATGAGGTCTAATACTCTTAAATTATATACACGGCTTTTTCAATATTCTTACGTACACCTAACTTCTCGGGGACCTCAAAAGCATTCCTTCTTACTTTTAATTTGTAAATTACTCTCTTAAAGGATGCTCTTCTTTTTTAGTACCATGATTCTATGATAAAATTTTTTAGACGACTAAGACAGAATTTAATATCAGAAGGTAAAACAGAAAAATATTTTAAATATGCTATAGGAGAAATTATATTAGTAGTTATTGGTATTCTGGTGGCACTCTCCATAAATAATTGGAACGACCAAAGAAAAAATAGATTAACCGAGGCTGAGTATTACTGTAAACTCCTAAATGATTTGGAACTAGATCAAAAAAATATTGAAATACTATATAAAGAATCCCAATATAAGATTGAAGTAAGCAAAAAATTGTTACTAGAGCTTAAAGGCACCAAGAAAGACAAATCTTATTTCATTGACAACTATATCCAGGCCTTAAGGACTAACATATTTGTACCCACCAAAGCGACAATTACCGATATCCTGTCTACAGGAAAATTAAATCTCTTTACCAACGATTCCTTGAAAAATAGTATTATCGACTACTACGCAGAACTAGATAAATATTTATACCAACTAGAAATCAACCATTCTAAAAGTTTAGAACGGGGTTTTGCATACGAAAGTGACCTTGAGTTTGGTTTCCATTATGCCAAATACGCCAAGATAGCCTTAGGACCGGAAATTGTGGAGACACTTCCTGTGAATGATTGGCAATTTGACAAAGATTCGGACTATTTCAAGCAGTTTCAAGACGATTTAGTCTTGTTTGTTATGATGAGCGAAAGAGAGAAACAGCACTTTGATGGTATCTTGAATGAAATGCAGCCCATATACCAACAATTAAAAATGGAGTGTACTTCGCGTTAAAGCGAACCTAGGATAGCCACAACATAAGTATTAGCTTACTTTCCCGATTTTTATGGCTAGTTTAGAGAACTTAAATTTCCATGAAAACAAAATTGTACTACACCTTAAACAAAAAGTATGCGAATCCAACTAAATAAAACATTACTTACTGCCATGGCAGTATTAATTGCAATGAGTGCTTGCAAGCAAAATAATAAGACCCACAAGAATAAACTAACTACAACAGCATCTCATAAAAACGTCCTTGACGCCGTAATTGATTCAGTAAATGTAGAAATTAATAATGGGGAATACGGCTTAATTGACCGTTTTATGGTAGTACAAAACGAAAAATTAATAGCGGATTTTAAATATAAGCAGGATTATGCGTCTATTGCTCAAAAATATGACACGACCAACCACCAGTATAATTATAATCATCCCGACTGGCATCCCTATTATAGGGATACAGAACTCCATACTTTACAATCGGTCACCAAGAGTGTTACGTCCATACTCTTAGGTATAGCCTTAGATTCCTTAGAACAATACAATGTTAGCACAAGGGTGATGCCTTTGTTTTCAGACTATGATTTGAAAGTAACAGACCAAAGAAAGAGTTTGATAACAATTGAAGACTTATTAACCATGCGAAGTGGCCTTGAATGGAACGAAGGGAATTATACAGATCCTTCGGACGACTGCATTATTATGGAGGCCAGTGCACAATGGATACCATACGTTCTAAATAAACCTACAGACACTATCCCAGGTACTTCCTTTGAATATAATAGCGGAGCAAGCGTATTATTGGGGAAAATAGTACGAATTATTTCAGGACAAAGAATAGACAAATATGCTGAACAAAAACTGTTTGGCCCTCTAGGAATAACAGAGTACTATTGGAAAATAACGCCCGAGGGAGAAGTGGATACAGAGGGTGGCTTGTATCTTAAAGCAGAAGACTTAGCCAAACTAGGGGCTCTTTTTCTTAATAAAGGGAAATGGGAAAACCAACAAATTGTTTCCGAAACTTGGGTTAAAGCTTCCACAACTCCTGTAGTTAGTGACGTAAATCCCAAAAATGAAAACCAGGTGGGTTATGGTTACCAGTGGTGGGTTCCCTATCACACCAATGGAGAAGCGCAGATTTTTGCAGGGAATGGTTTCGGTGGCCAGTATTTAATGGTTGCACCGGAATATGATTTGATTGTGGTTTTTAATGGATGGAATATAAATGAATCCGTAGAAAAATCTACCTGGCATGTTTTGCAAGACAGGATACTTCCGCGATTACAAAACCCCTTATAAATTGCAATATCTTTTGGGTATATCTTCTGAGAAAAGGAAGTAAGCTCTTGAACGCCCATAATGTACAGAAGTTTTATTTTGCCCTTCAATCAACCAATGGCCTTTCAATTAAATTGAATTCTCTTTTGTATTTTTAGTTCGTCCGATAAAATTTTAAAATTATATTTCCCATGGATTATCAGTAGAAACAATTGCTTTTAAATTTACTTAAAAAGCTTGGACTATTACCTTAGAATACCTAAACTTAAAAATGCTATGATAGATCTAAAAAAAACAAGTGGCACCGTATGTACACTAATACTTCTCTGCCATTTAGCTAATAGTCAAGAATTATCAAACCCGAATGATGCCATTGCTTCTGATACCATACAGCAGGGACTCCAAGGGTCCCCAAACCCCATGAATTCTAATAGGCCAATATATACAGGAGAGGAACTTTTAGACCAGACCTTTCCCAATTCAATTCCTATATTCGGTTCGGGAGTTAGATTGCGTATTGGCGGCTACGTAAAAGCAGACATGATTCATGATTTTGACTATATAGGGGATCCGTTTGAATTTGAATTGGGCAGTATTGCTGTAGAAGGAAGTCCTGAAAGAGAACTAGGAGGAACTACAACCTTTCATGCGAAGGAAACCAGGATTAATTTTGATTTTAGATCCAAGGCGAAATGGAAAAATGGCAAAGAATTTCCTGTAAAAATATATCTAGAATTAGATTGGTTTTTTGATGACCCTTCTTCGCGGTTAAACACTAGATTACGCCAAGCATATGGCGTAGTGGGTAGGCTGCTTGTTGGAAGAACCTGGACCACTTCGGGAGACTTAAGCGCCATTCCTAGTCTAATTGATTTTGCAGGCGGTGATGCCTTATATGGAGGACGTGTTACGCAGATTAGATGGCAAGACACTTTTGCTGACAAATGGTCCTACGCCGTAGCACTAGAAGACCCTGCAGGGCAAATTGATAATCCAGATAATATAGAAGGACAATTTAGGCCGCAGTATCCTAATCTGGCAGGTAATATCCGGTATAAATCAAATAACGGTTCAACAATTCAAGTAGGTGCAGATTTATTTGGATTAACATGGAGAGGTCCCGAAACCAGTCCTAATGTTACAACCGTGGCTTATGCACTTACTGTTATGAGTAGGATTATTGTAGTAGGTAAACACTACCGCGATGCCTTTACCTGGGGTGGCGGAATTGGTAAAGGTCAGGCACACCGCATTATAGCCTTGTCTTGGGATGGAAAAGCCTCAGGTGTAGTGGATGAGAACGGCCTTGATGCTGCACCGGCTTGGTTTGCATATACCGGCTATAATCATTATTGGACGGAGAAATTAAACTCTAATATTGCTGCTTACTGGGCTGGCACTACCCTATCTGATATTCAAACAGATGATACCATAGCCAATGCAGGATCTGCCCACCTAAATTTAGTATATTTTCCATACAAAAAGATTTCCTGTGGCGTAGAGTATATGTATGGTCTGAGAGAAAATAAGAACGGTGTTGAAGGTAAGGCCGGTAGAATCCAGTTTATGGCGAAGTTTATGTTTAATTAGTTCGACGGAATTTTATCTAATGAACATTGTTTATTGGATATTTACCACAAGAAATTTAAGGCTAAACAAGGTCCGAAATAAGGATTTGTGCTCTATTGAAAGATTCAAGGAACCAGTAACTTTAATGAATTTTCATTTTAGACAGCAAATCACTTTAATAAAGATTTCTGCAGTAGCGGTCTTTTAAGAATTCCACTTATACAAAGATTTTCTATCTATGCAGAAAAATGTAACTTTTCTCCAAAATACCCGTCCTTCCACTAAACTCATAAATTTCTACAATGAAAAAAATTTTAATTTTCCTTTTATCTTTTATTCCTCTCGCCCTCACCTCTTGCAATAAAAAGAGCTCTATCCAAAAAAAGGAGTCAGATATCAGTCAGCTTATATCTAGAACCTTTAAAGAAGAAATTTTCCTAGAAGACCAAAGAGTGACTTCTATTAAATCGATAGCTCCTGAGCTCCACGGGCTTTTTGAGGAGCATATGAAAACTAAAAACATCCCTGGAATTGCATATGGCTTGGTTATAGACGATTCCCTTGTACTTTCGTCGGCAACTGGTTTAGCTGAAATAGAAGATAAGGTGCCCGTTTCCACCAAGACTTCCTTTAGAATTGCTTCTATGACCAAAAGCTTTACGGCCATGGCTATTTTAAAACTGCGAGATGAAGGGAAATTATCCTTAAAGGATCCCGTTGTTCAGTATATTCCAGAAATAGAAAGCCTGGAATATCTTACTACAGACTCACCAATAATTAATATCGAAAATTTACTTACAATGACGGCTGGTCTTCCAGAAGATAATCCCTGGGGGGATAGACAGCTTGAAATTTCCACTAAATCTTTTTTAGAAATTATTTCGAAAGGACTAAGCCTGTCTAAAGTTCCTTCCTATCAATTTGAGTATAGCAATACTGGTTATGCCATGTTAGGGCATATTGTTTCAAAAGTTTCGGGAATACCATATCAATTATATATCAAGGAAAAAATACTAATTCCGTTAGGAATGAACAGTACCTACTGGGAATATACAGATGTTCCCAAAGAACAACTAGCCATAGGTTATAGATGGGAAGACGAAGACTGGAAAAAAGAACCTATATTACACGATGGAGCCTATGGTGCTATGGGTGGCCTAATTACCTCTATAGAAGATTTCAGTAAATATGTAAGCTTTCATCTAGAAGCATGGCCTCCCCGCTCTACTATAGATCAAGGACCTCTAAAACGAAGCTCAGTAAGAGAAATGCACAGGCCACAATACAATTTCCTAAACACATGGAATAAAGATTGGAACAACGAGCCTTGTGCACGTATGATAGGATACGGCTATGGATTAGGTATTTCTATGGATTGTAAAAGAATCCAAAGAGTTTCCCATGGTGGAGCATTACCTGGCTACGGAAGTACTTATACGTTTTATCCGCAATACGGAATTGGTATAATGGCTTTTGGAAACTTAACGTATACGCGTACAATTCCTAATGATAAAATAGAAAAACTCTTGTTTGAAAAACTAGATTTAAAAGCTCGTAAACTACCCGCTTCTAACATTCTAGTAAAAAAAAGAGAAGAAATTATAGCCCTTTTTGCAGACGGAAGAGTTCATTTCGACGATAATATTTTTGCAGAGAACTTTTTCCTAGACGAATCTAAAAAAAGGCGAAAAGAAGAAATTCAAAAAGTATTGGATAAGGCTGGAGCCATAATAAACATTGGAAAAATGAATGCGAGAAATCAATTACGTGGGGATTTTATATTGGAAGGTGATAAAGGCAACGTCGAGGTATTTTTTACACTTTCTCCGGAAAAAAATCCAAAAATTCAACATCTGGACGTTAACTATGCCTCAAAAGATACTGAATAAAAATCTGAGAAATTGTATAAAAAACGGAGTGCACTTAGTGCATTCCGTTTTTTTGTTTTTTAGACCTCCTAACTGCGTGTAAAACCAAAAACAGCCGGGGCAAAGGTGGCATGAAGCCCCATCCCTATTGCCGCACCCTTCATCTCCTCTGGAATATTGCCACAGAACAAGAACTCACCTGGATAGGCAACGGCCAATAAATTTTCAAAATGCCCCGCAGCGGTGGTTCCTAAGTGAAAACCTACTGCACCTGCGTCCTGAAATTTATCCATAACTACTAGTTTGGAAACTGATTCATCAAAAAAGCATTGTACATTCATGGCTCCTGGTTCATTCGCCTTCATCTGCGCGGTTACCTCTTTATAAATTCCTTTTAACTCCTCAGATTTTCCTTCTTTGGCAGTCCATGAATACACTACCATAACTTCTTGATTTTCCATTTTATGTTTGATTTAAGATTAATTCATCTTTATTAACTCCTTTTAGAAGCTCCTTCTCCCTGTATAGTATGTCAACATCACCTGAATTTGGGCACTACTACTTTTTGTTACTTCAAATATATTGACGTTTATAAATATTTTTAGGGTGTTATTTAGACATCCTAAAGGGTTGTTTACGCCACAATTTTTGTTTATCCTTGTGGTTATGAAACATCTTAGTATTATCGTTCCTCAAGGGAATAGCATTGTGGATACCATTATTGGTCCTTATAATATGCTTAAAATGGCCAACACCTATCATCAGAACTATCACGGATTGCATGAACCGCTATTCCATATAGATTTGGTAGGTTTAGACAATACCCCGGTAACTTACCAAGGACTTTTTACCCTGCAGCCTACCAGCAATATTTCTGACTTGGAGAAAACAGATTTAATAATTATATCTCCGATTAGTGGTGACCTCGAAAAAGCGATTAGCGCGAATACTAAATTTGTACAATGGATTAAAAAACAAAGAATAATAAACAATGCTGAATTAGCCAGTCTTTGCAAAGGAGCTTTTCTTTTGGCAGAAACAGGCTTGGTGAATGGCAAGAAATGTGCAACCCATTGGACGGCTCACGACTTATTCCGCCTTAAGTATCCCAACGTAAATCTAATACCAGAAAGCATTATTTGCGAGGACAGCGGGATATACTCCAGCGGAGGGGCTTACTCCATCTTAAATTTTACCCTCTACCTAATTGAACGCTATTTTGGAAGAAAAACTGCCATCTGGACTTCCAAAATCTCAGAGATAGCCTTCGATCGTATTAGTCAGAACGAATTCATAATATTTAAAGGGCAAAAGGAGCATCAGGACCAACAAATCATTATAGCACAAGAGTATATCGAGAAAAACTATGAGAAAAAGTTAAGTGTAGAAGCTATTGCCTCAAAGATTCATTTAAATAGTAGGAGCTTTTTGCGAAGATTTAAGAAGGCTACCTCCAATACTCCATTAGAGTATATTCAGCGGGTACGTATAGAAGCGGCTAAAAACAAGCTCGAGTCTACAGCGGACACTGTTTTAGAAGTCATGTTCGGCATTGGCTATAACGATGACAAGGCTTTTAGAAAAACGTTCAAAAAGTATACAGGCGTATCCCCAAAAGAATATCAAATGAAATATAACAGAGAAACGGCTTTTGCCCATAGAGTTAGTTAACAAAGATTATTCACAGTGTCTACTTCTATAAAATCGCCATAAAAATTATTTACTAGATCAATAATTGTTAATGTTTTTTTACCAAATAAACTTGTATATTCATAAGAAATATACTTGATATCCTCTACAATTGTTATCCAATAAACAAAATAGAATACTATAGTTAAATTTACTGAATCTCAGACTAAATATAGAAATAACTCTATGACAAAGAAAGGCCTAGTTTTAAGTGGCTTTATACTTCTAAAATTTTTACTTCAATACCGTCTAATAAGCCCTGAATATGAATTACAAAGAGATGAATATCTGCACCTAGATTTAGGTCATCATTTGGCCTGGGGATATTTATCAGTTCCCCCCTTTTCTTCCTGGGTTTCGAAAATCATTTACCTTCTGGGAAATTCAGTTTTTTGGATTAAGTTCTTTCCCTGCCTCTTTGGGGCCCTGACAATTTTAATCGTTTGGAAAGCCATAGAGGAGCTAAAAGGAAGTTTATTCGCCCTCATATTAGGCGCAACCTGCGTTTTGTTTTCTGCACTTTTAAGACTTAATACCCTCTATCAGCCTAATTCATTTGATGTTCTAAGCTGGACACTGGTCTACTTTTTGGTGATTAAATACTTCAATTCCAAAAATATGAAGTGGTTGTTTATAGCGGCTATGGCATTTGCCTTAGGGTTTTTAAACAAGTATAATATTGTTTTTTTATTATTAGGATTGCTCCCTGCTATTTTAATAAGTGAACAACGCAGCGTTTTTGCGCAAAAAAAATTTTACATCGCCCTTGCGCTGGGATTAATCCTGATAACCCCAAATCTTTTGTGGCAATACCATAATGATTTTCCCGTAATTCGTCATTTAAAAGAACTGGAGAGCACCCAATTAATAAATGTAGACCGGCTAGGTTTTTTAAAATCTCAGGTGTATTTTTTTATAGGCTCCTTATTGGTAATATTTGCCTCATTATATAGTCTCTTGCTTTACAAACCTTTTAAAAAGTATAGATTTTTCTTTTGGTCTTTCTTTTTCACTCTCTTGGTATTTCTGTATTTCAAAGCAAAAGACTATTACGCAATAGGAATGTACCCAATTTACCTATCTTTTGGTTCTGTTTTCCTGGGGAATATTCTAAAAGATGGATGGAAAAAGTATTTGCAGCCCATTGCAATCGCACTTCCCGTATTAGTCTTTATTCCAATATTCCAAATCGCTTTCCCCAATAAAAGTCCTGCATATATATTGGAAAACAGCGCAACATATAAAGCGCTTGGACTACTTCGTTGGGAAGACGGGAAAGATCATTTGCTACCCCAAGACTACGCGGATATGCTTGGATGGAAAGAAATGGCAAGGAAGGTAGATTCTATTTATAGAAAAATTCCTAAACCCAATAACACTCTAATTATTTGTGATAATTATGGCCAGGCAGGCGCCATAAACTATTATTCTGAAGAAGGACTCAAAGCAGATTCTTTTAGTGCAGATTATATTAACTGGTTTAATCTAAAAAAACCTTATGGTAATTTAATAAGGATAAGAAACTATGAGGTGGAAGACAAAGAGATGGAAAAAACCAGCCCCTATTTTGAATCCTCAGAATTGGCCGATTCTATTACCAATACTTACGCTAGGGAATACAAAACAAGAATATATGTCTTTTTAAGAGCCAAGGTTGACGTAAATAAGAGAATAAAAGAAGAAATTAAAGAAGTGAAAAATTATGACTAAGCATAACATTTTAATCCTTAAATTAAACTCTTCCAAATGTAGGATTATGTTTATTATTTATTGATTAGACTTCACATTTGTAATTAAAGAAAATGACCAAAACCTTATAGAAACAAAGAAGATGGATTTAATAAAAATTGAGAATAAAAATATTTATGAATTTCATGCAAGTGAAAAACTAAAGGCCGAGGACGCCAATAGACTCATGAGATCCTTTAAAGAATTTAAAGAAAATGGCGAAAAAATAAACTTGTTGGGCGTAATTAAGAAGCTTTCGATACCCGATGATTTTTCATCCTTTGATGATATTTTAAAGATGAAGATTTATTCTCTTGGCGTTATTAAAAAATACGCCATCTTATCTAACAAGAACTGGTTAAATACCATGGTTCCTGCTGCAAATTTTTTCACACCAAATATTCCTATAAAAACCTTCGAAATGCACGAAAGGGATAAGGCTATCGCTTGGTTAGAAGATATGGAGATAAAAACTTATTCACCAGAAGAGTATTTGGCAGAGATTGAAATCGAGGAACTTCGAAACGGTGTTTATGAGGTTGAATTCACAGAAGACAAGCTAAGCCACGCTGCGGTAAGCGCACTTTATGATCTGTTCAACAAAAAATCGGAGAAAATAAACCTATTATTGATTTTACGTTCATTTCCCTCCATAGAAAATTTAAAAACCCTTGTTAAGGGTATTGAAGTAGACCTAAAAGCTATTGGCAAGGTTGGCAAATACGGTATTGTTACAGATGAAAAATGGCTCGACAGAATATCCGATGTATTGGATTTTATGACCCCTGGAATGGACGTAAGAGTTTATAAAATTTCCGCGATAGAAGAAGCACGCGAATGGATCGTTAAAGGATAAATTTCCTTCAAAATACGGCGTTATCGAATAATTCCTAAAATCACCGACTTTGTACACAGGAAGAAAGGCTTGCATAAATTTAAAAATACCCGGCGTCAGAATTAGTGCTCGGAAAGATAATTTTCTTTATGATCTAAAAGTAATTGTTGTATTTATACTATTCTTAATAGTATCTGCCTGTAAGAATACGAATAAGCCTGAGCATAACCCCGCAACAAAATTTACAGAAGAGCTTACAGAATTAAAGGATTTTTTTAAAATACCCGGACTCGCAATTAGCATCGACCAAAATGGAGAAACTATTTATTCCAAATATCTGGGAGTGGCCGACTTGGAAAAGTCCACAAAAATAGATGCTACCACATTATTTCCAATAGCATCTCTTACCAAAGTGTTTTCAGGAGTTCTTTTAATGAAACTGGTAGAAAAGGGCAGGCTAAACTTAGACGTTCCTATCAATAGTTTTCATTCCGAATCTTCATTAGGAGATTCTATCCTAATAAAACACGTATTCTCTCATACTTCACAGGGTAAGCCCGGCCAAGAATTCTTATACAGCTCCAGATTCGGACTTTTAACCGAGGTGATTGAACAAGCCGGAGGCATGTCCTTTTCAGAGGCTTTAAGGGAAGAGATTTTAGACCCGCTACAACTCAAAAACACCTTTTTGCTCCAAGATTCAAGCCAGCTGTTGCAAAAGGGGCCAAGCTTTGCAAAACCATACCTCCTGGATCAGGGAATTGAAAGTGGCTTTGTCGATTTTGGATTTTCTGCGTCTGCCGGGATAGTTTCCAATCTGGAAGATTTAGCAGTCTTCAACAGCGCTTTGGATAATAACTTGTTATTAAGTAAGAACTCCAAAAGCACTATGTTTTCTCCTTTTGCTGAAGATTTACCCTATGGCCATGGTATTTTTAGTCAGGAATTTCTAGGTCTGAATATGGTATGGGCATATGGGCAATACGACTGTTATTCTAGCCTTATTTTAAAAATCCCAGAGAAGAATTTAACCCTAACTATTCTCGCTAATAGTAGTCTACTGAGTGATCCTGCCAGACTAATCTATGGCGATATTACTTCGTCATTATTTGCTCTTAGTTTTCTAAAAAACTATGTATGTTCTGTGGAGGAGATGACGCTCATTGAAAAACAACTTCCTGTGGCTAAGAGATCCGGTATAGATAAGGAATTCTTTCGAAAAAAACTTCTAGCCCAAGCCCTGGCAGAATCCTATATGGCAAGGTATGAACCAGAAAGACTCGCCTCTAGCGCAGCTATTTTGAGAAAAGTCTTTTCGGCCTATCCGGATTACTTAACCTATGCCAATCTTAACCTTTTACATAATCTTTCTTTTTTAAAGGATGTTGCATTCTTTATGGAACTAGGAGAGTTTAAGGAGTTTGATACCCAACTAGTTAGTATTGGAGAAAAAATGCTGGCTGTGGAGGCAGACAATCCGTATGTGAACATTTATCTTGGCACCTTCTATGACCGAAATGGCAATATGCAAAAAGCCAGATTCCATTTTGAAAATATAATAAATGCCAAAAATTTCTCCAATAATTGGTATACACAAGAAGCCTTGGCATGGTTAAATACTAATAAATAATTCTATGACAGCTATTAACGCAATAGACTTTACGGTACAAATAAATAAACTCCATCACCTGCAAATAGTAGAAAAAGTGTATTCAGAGGAACTGGCGCCAAATCAGGTTCTTTTGGAAATTGATAGATTTTCCTTCACTTCCAATAACATAACTTATGGAGTGGTTGGAGAACAATTGGACTATTGGAAATTTTTCCCTACGCATTCTGGTTTCGGAATTATTCCAGCTTGGGGACTGGCCAATGTCGTAGCATCAAAGCATCCCGATATACAAGTAGGTCAAAGATTTTATGGATACTATCCAATGAGTACCCACTTATTGGTAACCGCTAAAACTTCTAAAAAACAAGGTTTTTGGGATGTCACAGAACACAGGAATTCGCTTCCTGCCATCTATAATTTTTATACAGACACAGCCCAAGATTCTTCTTATACTCCTGAGACCGAGAACCTAATTTCCATATTTCGTCCCTTGTTTGTTACTTCTTTTTTAATAGACGATTTTTTGGCGGAGGAAAATTTCTATGAGGCCACCCAAATTCTTATTACAAGTGCCTCCAGTAAAACCGCCTTGGCGTTGGTATCCTTGTTGGCAAACAGAAAACAAAAAGAGACTTTAAATTTAAACCTTGTAGGACTCACCTCTAAAAAGAACATAGGATTTGTAAGCAAGTTGGCGGTATATGATCAGATTTTGTCTTATGAACATCTTGCCGATATTAGAGAATTCGAAAAAACAGTAATCATAGACTTCACGGGCAACCATAACTTGCAATACCAATTACAAAGGCTTTTAGGTAATAATCTGATATATAATTGTCTTGTAGGCCTAGTAGATTGGCAAAATCAGGCTGGTGAAAAGGAACTACCCACAAAGGGAGAGTTTTTTTTCGCCCCTACTCAGGCAGAAATTCGACAAAAAGTGTGGGGTCCAACGGAATTTCAACAAAGATTGGGAAGAGCATGGCAATTCTTTATAAACAATATTCAGCAGATTATCAGTATTAAAGAATACATCGGGCCCGAGAGTTTAAAAGTGCTGTATTTGGATATGTTAGAAGGAAAAGTTAATCCTGAGCACGGCAACATAGTACGATTGAGCAGTAGTTCAAGAATATAAAAAAAACGTAACTATAGACCTTTATTATTCTTCTTTTCCAATAGCCTAAATACTAGTGTAGCCTAAAGTATACCTCAGCTGGCTATGGTCGTAGCCATTTTCCTTTTCTATTGTTTTCTTTTAATATGGTCTGGCTCTCAGACTATATTTTAAGGAAGCCTTAATTCTTTGTACAGACTCTATTGTAACTATCTGCCTGGAAAATCGTCTTCGGAGAAACACAGCATGATGAATACTAAAACACTCCTGACTCTTGGTTGGATAACTTCGGCTACCTTTATTCTGGGAACGATTTTCTGGGGATACCAATTGGATAGTTATAACGCGGTTTCTCAGACCGTCAGTGAGATCGGTAAAAAAGGTTCTCCACTTTATAGCCAGTGGCAGGTTTTTAGTATCGGGGTTGGATTTCTAATACTCATTTTCGCCTTTGGCATTATTTCTTATGCTAAAAAACGAAGCAAATCTCTTGTTCCGGGTATTTTTATGCTGGTGTATGGCCTATCACAAGTGGCTATGGGTAGTTTTCCGTCACCACATCCTCTTCACAATATTTTTGGTTTGTCTATGATTATAGGCTATTTCACTCCCTTAGTATTTGCCTTAACATGGAGAAAATATCCCGAAACTAGCTTTAGAAAAATTTCTTTCTTATCGTTTTTATTAATCCTTATTGGAATTATATTGAATTTGTCACCCGCCTTTGCGCCAGAATTATATCCTCTCGAGTATTATGGGCTGGTACAGCGTTTACTGCTTTTTACATTTTATGGATACCTTGCCTACCTTAGTTTTAGATTTACAAGCAAAAAGTTCTATTGATAAAGACCAAAACATCTCAAAAAGAGCACGAAGAGGTCATTTCTTATCCTAAATCTTTGAACACTTGAAAAATGCAATTTGGACAATATTTTTACCATTTTCATTAATTTAAAGATTATCTATCTTAGGGCATTGAATAAAATCCTGTGTTAAAAAAATGCTCAGATTAAAGATAAGCTGGAAATACTGTATTGCCTTTTATTGTATTGGTATGCTTTATGCATCCTTACATGAACTAATTCATCATTTTGCCGGATTTTTGGTTTGTGGGGATTGGGGATATAAAAGCTTTAACTATTTCGAAACTGCATGTGATGATTTACCAAAGTCTTTTATAGCTACCTATGCAGGGCCCGTTTTTACATATATCATGATGTATGTCGGCGCCTTTTTTCTGAATGATAAATTTTCCGACTATAAAAAACATCTCGGTTTTGCAATGATTTTTGCTCAAATACCCTTACAAAGGATGATATCCCCATTCTTTAGAATGAATGATGAATTCTACGCCACTTCCATGCTTCTAGGTAATACTTCAGCTGTATATTGGTCGGTAATCCTGGTTATTTGGATTGTTTGTTTACCGCCACTAATAAAGGCCTATAGAGCAATTGATAACAAATATAGACTCTGGTGGTTTTTGTTTTATTTAGTTTTGTTCCCATATTTATTAGTGGGTCCATTTTTCTTTGGCCTAGAATATTTAATGGTAGAAAGAGAGTTTCTGGCCCAGCCCTTTATTGGAATAGGATTACTCTTTATTATTAATGAAATACTTACCATTATAGCATATTATTTCACAAAAAAATATATTAATCCACACCGAAAGTATAGGGTGTACACCAACAATAAATATCTTTAATCAAGAAAGTATAAAGAGAATAAACTATAGAAAAAAAATAATAAGCCCAATAACTAATTGTCTCTTGATGCGATTGGGATGAACAAACCAGATATCATGTACAAAATTAGGATATTATTACTGTCTTTAACCATAGGGTTTATATCCTGTAAAGACCAAAAAAAAGAAGATAGTCGCTTACATATTGCCAAACAATACTATAAATTATTGGCCAGTTCTGACCCTACGGGTATAGAGGCTATTTTGACAGATACCCTTCTGACCTTGGAAACAGAATACAATTACGAACAAACATTTTCTTTAGAAGAATATCTTGATTGGTTAAAATGGGATGCCGTATTTGATCCAACCTATGAAATCCTTGAAATTCAACAGGAGGAAGAACTAGTCATTGCAAAAGTTTCGAAGTTCGATAAAAGAATTTCGTTTCTTCATAAAAATCCCATAGTAATTAAACAAATACTTCGATTTAAGGAAGAAAAGATTACTACTATAGAAACCTTCGAATATTTGGTATTTAATGATTCAGTATGGATTGGTAATAGAGAAAGTCTCGTTAATTGGATAGACAAAAAATACCCGGAATTAAATGGATTTCTCTACGACCAAACGGAAAAAGGAGGGCTAAATTATTTAAAGGCAATGCAGCTGTATTCTAACCAATAAGGTGAAGTGACATTTGTATCGAAATACATTGATAATTAGACCATTTCTAATTAAAATACCTAGGCCATTTTAGCATAACCTCCTCTTGATAAACAAGGATAATTGCCACAATTATGAAGGATATTCTTAAAAAAAAGCACTAAGTTTAACAAAGAATACTATAAATAAAGAAAATGAAAAAACAATTATGGAAGTCCATGGTATTACTTCTTATAGGAGTAACCACAAGCTATGCACAGCAGGAATTGAATAGAGAAATATTGCCCATTATTCCTCCTGAACCGGCAACCTACTCAGAATTATCAACAGAGAACACAGAGCCTCCGGCTCCCTTTAATGTTACCGCACCAGAAGGTGCTCCCAATGTGGTAATTATTTTGATTGATGATCTGGGTTTGGGTGCTACTTCGGCTTTTGGGGGTCCTATAAAGACGCCAACCATGGATAAATTAGCTACCAATGGTCTGCGTTATAACAACTTTAATACTACTGCTCTTTGTTCCCCCACCCGTATGGCTATAAAAACGGGTAGAAACCATCATACCTGTAATACCGGTTCTATAATGGAATCATCTACAGCTTACCCCGGAAATACAGGTGCCTTACCCATTAGTGTTTCGCCTTTGGCCGAAATGCTGCGATTAAATGGGTATAGTACTGCAGCCTTTGGAAAATGGCACGAAACGGCAGCATGGGAAACAAGTATTTCGGGGCCTTTTGACCGTTGGCCTACCCGCCAAGGATTCGACAAGTTTTACGGTTTTATTGGAGGAGAAACAGACCAGTGGGCTCCTCTTATCTATGATGGTGTAAAAAAGGTTAACCCGCCAAAAATGGACAATTATCATTTTACAACCGATATGACAAATCAGGCTATCAACTGGATAAAAGCCCAGCAATCCATGACGCCAGATAAACCCTTCTTTACCTATTTTGCAACAGGTGCAGTACACGCACCACACCATGTGTCCAAAGAATGGTCTGATAAATACAAAGGTCAGTTCGATAAAGGTTGGGATAAGGTCAGAGAAGAATCAACGAAAAATATGATTGCCAAAGGAGTTATTCCAAAAAACACAAAGTTGGCACCTAAACCAAAAGACATTAAGGATTGGTCAAAACTTACGGCAAATGAGAAAAAGTTATTTGCGCGTCAGGCAGAAGTTTTTGCTGGGTTTGTTGAAATGACAGACTATGAAATAGGTAGGATAATAGAAGCGGTTGATGAAATTGGGGAACTAGATAATACCTTATTTATTTTTATTGCCGGTGATAATGCTACAAGTGCGGAAGGTGGTATGGTTGGCATGTACAACGAAATGACTTACTTTAATGGTGTTGAGGAAAAAGTAGAAGATTTAATTCCACTAATGGACGACTGGGGTCTGGAAAATACTTTCCCACATATGGCCGCCGGTTGGGCCGTGGCTTTCGATGCCCCTTATACTTGGACCAAACAAGTGGCTTCGGATATGGGTGGCACCAAAACGGGAATGATTATTCATTACCCTAATGGTATAGAAGGAAAAAACGAGATACGTACACAGTTTACCCACGCCATAGATATTGCTCCAACGGTATTGGAAGTGGCCGGTCTTCCCGAACCAAAGGTGGTGAATGGCGTACCCCAAACTCCGATTGAAGGAACAAGTATGGCTTATTCATTTAACGATGCCGATGCCGCAGAACAACATACCATTCAATATTTTGAAATGTTTGGAAATCGAGCACTATACCTCAACGGATGGTATGCAAGAACCATTCACAGAGCGCCTTGGCAGGTAAGCGACCTACCCCCCCTGGAAGAAGACGTCTGGGATTTGTACAATACCCGGGAGGATTTTAGTTTGGTAAATAACTTAGCAGAAGAATACCCTGAAAAGTTAGAAGAAATGAAAAGCTTGTTTATGGCTGAAGCGCAAAAATATCATGTGCTGCCTATAGACGACAGGGTTATTGTTAGAATGAATGCAGAAGTAGCTGGCCGCCCTGATATTATGGATGGTAGAACTTCTTTAAGACTGTATGAAGGCATGGAAGGAATGATGGAGAATACCTTTATAAACATAAAAAACAAGTCGTTTGAAATAACTGCAGAGATAGAGATTACTGATGATAAGGCATCAGGAGTTATTTTGTGTCAGGGTGGTAGATTTGGTGGATGGGCACTTTATATGAGAGATGGAAAACCCGAGTTTGTATATAACTTTCTAGGCTTA
Organism: Eudoraea chungangensis; assembly: GCF_029360665.1. Lineage (GTDB taxonomy): Bacteria > Bacteroidota > Bacteroidia > Flavobacteriales > Flavobacteriaceae > Eudoraea > Eudoraea chungangensis. The sequence goes on along the minus strand of NZ_JARDUB010000006.1, from coordinate 43,585 downwards.
GAACGATTTGTGGTTGCCAGCTCGGAAGCAGTTCAAAAGGGATCCGCAACCCTGAAATTTGAATTCATTTATGACGGTGGAGGAGCTGGAAAAGGCGGAAAAGGAGTGCTGTCTGTAAATGGAAATGAAGTAGGAAATGCCCGCATCGAAAAAACACAGCCGAATATTTTCTCGGCAGACGAAACAGCTGATGTTGGTTTGGATAATCAGACACCCGTGGCTTTGGGTATTGGCTATGGCCCAGCAGAAACTAAGTTTACGGGGAGAATTGATCAGATCATTGTAGAAGTAAAATAATACCTCAAAAATTACATAAAGGGTGTTTCTCCCACACCCTTTATATTCTCTTGTGCTTGCCAAATAGTGCGCAATATCTTATATGCAATAATTACGCGGGGCTTATTCAGACGTAAAACCATCTTAAGGGCCTATATATTTTTCATCTATGCATAAACATTCGGATTCTATTCGTTAAATTAGATGTTTAAGAAACCCCCTATTTTTAGATGAATGCATTAGCCAAAATATATAGTAAGCCATTTAGGTTTAGATATGTGTAATTTTCTTTTCACCCTGATACCGCCAATGAAAATTTTACAAATATTTGTTTTGGGAATATTATTATCCTTGCCGCTGACTTCATCCCTTGTTATTCCAAACCAAAACTGGTCTAACTCCTTTCATAAACGGAATACTGTGGCAGCAGAGATTTCAACTTCTCAAGACAGCATAAATTTCCTTAGAATAAACAGAACCGAATATAAAGATAGGCTTCAAGGGTTTTGGTTGGGAAGCTGTATCGCCAATTGGACCGGTTTACCCACGGAGAATCGACGTACGGACTTTCCCTTTTTTACAGATAAAGACTTTGGCCCTGGCAAATATGATTATGTCCTGAATGAGGATCCTTGGGGTGCAGATGATGATACAGACATAGAATATGTCTACCAAAGTGCTATAGAAAAGTATAACAATTATATGCTCACAGGGGATCAAATAAGTGAAGCATGGCAAGAACATATTGGCTTACCCCTGCTTTGGGTTTCTAATTTGGCCGCTTTAGGGCAGATGCAAAATGGTGCCCTCCCTCCTGCTACGTCCTTACCTGAAAACAATCCAATGTGGGACATGATAGATGCGCAGCTCACCACAGAAATTTTTGGAGCCCTAGCACCCGGACGCCCCGATATAGCTTTAGAAATAGGTAATTTACCCGTAAGAACAACCGCCTATCTCCATTCCGAGTGGGCAGCTGAGTTTTATATCATTATGTATTCCCTTGTATCAACAGTGGATACTAGCCTGAGCCGCAAAGAACAAGTTATGTGGATGGCAGATCAGGCTCGTAAGCGAGTACCGGACTGGTCCTATATTGCCGATATGTACGACTATGTAAAAAATGCCTATTTCGCTAATCCCGACAAGGATAATTGGGAAAAAACACGAGATGAGGTGGTACGGAGATACCAAAAGACAGTTACTTCGGGCTATCACTATAAATATCCATGGGATGCTGGTATTAACTTTGCGGCATCTATTATAAGCCTATTTTATGGGGAAGGAGACTACAAAAGAACCATTAGAATAGGTTCCATGTGCGGCTGGGATTCCGATAACCCTACCGCTACCTGGGGAGGCCTGCTTGGCTTGCTTTATGGACAGAAAGAACTGGAAAGACACTTCGATAAATATGACTTTTCGGAAAATTATAATATAGAACGGACCAGATATAATATGCCAATTCCACTTGATAATTTTAGGGATATGTCCGAGCGGGGGATTAGAATAATAGATGCTATAGTTCTTGAAGCCATGGGCGGATCAATCAATAAGGATGATTGGATAATTCCCATAGTAAATTCTACCATTACCTCCTCTTCGGTTGGTGAAATAGAAGTACCATGGATAACTATCGAAGATAATGATCCCCGTTGGCTTTATAAGGGTTTTGAGACCGACAGAGTAAACTGGAATGCCTCAGGCGCTTCCCTAACCAAAGGCTATAAAGACTGCCTGGCTAAAATAACCTTTACAGGTACTGCCCTGCAGTATTATGCCTACCGCAGTCCAAAAGGCGGTAGTGTAACTATCCATCTGGATGGAAAATCCTATGGCAGTTTTAGCTTGGAAAACCATGCCAGTACGCTTGGACAGTATTATGTGAAAATATTTGAAAAACTGGATTTAGCTTCCGGACCTCACACCCTTAGCATCCAAGGAGATTCATACGAAACAGAAAAATCCATTGACATGCTTTCCATTATTAATAAAAACTAGTATGCAGACTAATTATATATTCATAAACACTTATAATAAGAAGCTTAAATAGTCCACAAAAAAGAATAGTACAGATACATTAACCAGAAATAAACTTTTATGATTTTACAAATAATAAGACTAAAGTCCAAGATGCCGGAAGAAGAATTATTAAAGAAAGCTAAAGAGCGAGAGCCGCATTTTAAAGCTATTCCTGGACTAATACAAAAATATTATGTAAAGACTCCTGAGACGGGGGAATACGGCGGAATATATGTTTGGGACACGGCAGAGTCCTTACAAAAATATCGGCAATCCGATTTGGCAAAAAGTATCCCTGAAGCCTATGAAATTATAGAGGCACCATCTGTTGAAATCATGAATATCCTATTTCAATTAAGAACTTAGTTTTACCGGAAACACGATAAGAGTATAGTTAAAGTACGCTCTAACAAAGATTAAAAATTTACAACCTTACAGCATATGAAAAAATTTCACATTTTTACCTTAAGCCTTATTCTAATCTCTTACTCTTATGCACAAGATTTTGATCAGGAGGCCTTAAATGATTTGTCTGGTAAATACGCTAAAAGTTCTTTCTCTAACTTTCGGGATTTACTCAGTATTCCCAACGATGCAGCTTATCCAAAAGACATAGAAAAAAATGTTAGATGGTGTGAAAAAGCCTTTGAGACAAGGCAGTTCACCACAACCAGAATTGAAACGGAAACGGTCCCTTTACTTCTGGCAGAAAGATCCGGAAAGAATGCGAAAAAAACCGTACTGATTTATCTTCAAATTGACGGACAGCCTGTTGATTCTTCGCGCTGGTTTCAAGAAAGTCCGTACAAACCTGTTTTAAAGAAAAAATCCTCAGATGATGATTGGGAAGAAATTCCATGGAATTCTATAGAAAATTATGAGGATGAGTGGAGAATATTTGCCAGATCTACTTCTGATGCCAAAGGGCCCGTCGCCATGTTTTTGGCGGCCCTGGATGCCATAAAAGATGAAAACTATAGTCCAAATTTTAACATTAAGGTTATTATGGATTTTGAAGAAGAATTAGGTTCTCCCAGATTACCAGAAGCAGTACGCAAAAATGCAGAGTTACTGGAATCTGACATGCTCATAATCTTTGATGGACCAAGACATATTGTTAATAAGCCTACCTTAACTTTTGGTGCTCGAGGTATAGCAACCATTACACTTACCACCTACGGCCCCATAGTGGCGCAACACAGTGGACATTTTGGTAATTATGCGCCAAATCCTGCTCTGGCCTTATCTAAATTATTGGCGTCTATGAAAGATGATGAAGGAAGAGTAAGTATTCCTGGGTTTTACGATGGAATTATAATCAGTCCGGAAACAGAAAAAATTCTGCGTGCAGTCCCCGATGATGAAGATCAAATTCGAGATCGGCTTCAATTAGGAAGAATAGACAAAGTAGGGAGTTATTACCAGGAGTCTATCCAATATCCGAGCTTAAATATACGCGGAATGCAATCTGGTTGGATTAACGAAAAAGTACGAACTATTATTCCCGGATGGGCAAGAGCCGAAATTGATGTACGGCTGGTCTTGGAATCAGATCCCGAGCGCTTATTAGGGCTAATCAAGGAGTATGTAAAAGAACAGGGATATTATGTAATAGATACTGTTCCTACTAAGGAAGAAAGGATGAACAACCCCAAAATAGCCACTTTTACTTCGGAAATTTCCTATCAGTCTTTTCGAACGGATTTTAATTCAGAAGTTGGTTTATGGCTAAGAAAGGCAATTATAAAAGGGTTTCAAGAAGAGCCCATTATGATAAGGATGAGTGGCGGATCCATTCCCATCTCGCCTTTTGTGACAACCTTGGGTATTCCGGCAGTAACGGTTCCCACCGTAAACAGAGATAATAACCAGCACAGTCCTAATGAAAATATTCGTCTGGGTAATTACCGTGAGGGCATTAAAACTATGATTGCTATCTTAACGGAGAAACTCGATTAAATTGGTTGCACAAATGTTCAATTGTAACTGAATTTTCATTTCTAATTGATAGAAAATTAAGTCCTATTTTTAATACTAATAAACATCGTAAAATCAGAGACATAAGTTTCGATTAACAGCTTTTCTAGTAGTTTTTTATATAAATTACATTAATATCCCCTTGGTATTAGATGGATGCTGCTTTTCGGAAATGAAAGTACTCTTCTTCAAGTAACTCAAGGTTTAAGCAAAAAGCGCGGACGGATAGAATCCTTGTCCTTTGTATTTAAGAGGTAGAATTTTAATTGGTATGGACATTTATTGTTTAGACTTTAGATTCTATAAAAATTAAATAACCAAAAACAACTATACAATGCATACTTACGACTATATCATTATTGGAGCAGGTTCAGCCGGGTGTGTTTTGGCCAATCGGCTTTCAAAAAATCTATCTAATAAGGTATTACTAATGGAGGCGGGAAAGCCTGATAAAAAAATGGAAATTGGCATTCCAGCAGCTTATGGAAACCTTCATCGCTCAGAGGTTGATTGGGGATTTGCTACCGAACCTCAGGCGTATGTTAATAATCGTAGAATATACCTTCCCAGGGGAAAAACTCTGGGTGGTTCTAGTTCTACGAATGCCATGGCCTATGTTAGGGGTAATAAATCGGACTATGATGAATGGGCAGCCTTAGGGAATAAAGGATGGTCATATAAAGAAATTCTACCTTTTTTTATGAAATCTGAGCATAATGAGGATTTTGAAGATGAATTCCATGGGACAAAAGGTTTATTAAATGTAAGTTTTGCCAAATCTTTCCAAACTCCTTATGCTCAGGCATTTGTAGATGCGTGTGAGGAAAAGGGAATTCCGAGAACAACAGACTACAATGGTCAAAATCAAGAAGGTGCAAGCCTTTTTCAGTTTACCATCAAAGAAGGAAGACGTCATAGCTGTGCGGCTGCATTTTTAAAACCCGTCATGAAGCGGTCTAACCTAAGTATTCTTACCGGTTCAAAAGCGAGTCAGATATTAATAGAAGATAACAAAGCTGTAGGAGTAGCATATTTAAATGCGGCATTAGAAACACGGAAAGTTTATGCAACCAAAGAAGTAATACTGTCAGCAGGATCCTTTCAATCCCCGCAACTACTAATGCTATCGGGTATTGGGGATACCCAAACCTTGCAGGCCAAGGGTATTCCAATTAAAAAAGAGTTAGCCGGTGTTGGTAAAAACCTGCAGGACCATCTTTTTGTGGGAACATCCACTCTATCTAAACAACAACTTGGGTTTAACCACCGTTTAAAACCCTTTCATCAGATTAAAGATCTGTTCCAATATTTAGTCACACATAAAGGGCCGCTTTCTTGCAGTGTTTTAGAAGCAGTTGCCTTTTTATCCGTAGATGGGTCCAAAACTCCGAATCTGCAGTTTCATTTTGTCCCCTTGCAAATTGGTAACGATTATAGGCCAGATGTCTATAATCCCAAGACCTATCCCAGAATAGACGGCTACTCTATTATCCCTACCCTGCTAAAACCCAAAAGTAAGGGGTTTGTTGGTCTGCATTCCAACAATCCCATGGATAATCCTCTTATTCAACCTAATTTTCTCTCCGAAGCCGCAGACCTAGAACTATTGGTAAAAGGTGTCAGGAAAGCTCTGGAAGTAATGAAAGCAGATGCTTTTGCACCTTATAGAGGTTCTATTAATTCCCCAGCAGATACCTCAGAGACAGGCCTTATTTCCCATATTAAAAAAGCCGTGGAAACAGTATATCACCCTGTTGGTACATGTAAGATGGGAAATGATACCATGGCTGTAGTAAATGACCAATTAAAAGTACATGGGATGGAAAACCTGAGAGTTGTCGATGCCTCTATTATGCCTACTATCGTGTCTGGAAATACAAATGCGCCAACAATAATGATTGCAGAAAAAGGCGCGGAAATGATACTTAAACAACGGAGATAATGAAGCATGGCTAAAATTAAAAAAAAGTATCACAGCTATAAAGGAGTAATTGAAAAATCAATTAAAATTGAGGCAAAATAAGAATACTCTTTCCTATCTTCACCCTTATTACAGTAAATACAAACCAAGTTATAAGGCAAAGTGGATTCGCAAACATCTCAAAATTAAAATGAAAAAGAATAAACATATTGAGAGAGATGGACAAAAGGTGACCAAAATCTTTGACAATAGAAGTCTAAAAGTAGATTATCGAACCCTGCAACCTCTTCTTAAGGAAGGAATGCGCGTTTTGGATGTAGGATGTGGTACCGGAGCGATTTCAAAAGACATAGCAGTTTTGGTAGGAGATACAGGCAAGGTTATTGGCATAGATAACACAGAAATATTTATTGAAAGTGGAAAAAAAACTTACAAGGACATAAAGAACCTGGAGCTTTTGTCCGTGGATATATTCGATTATGAAACGCTTCATAAATTTGATTTAATCATATCTGCAAGAGTTTTGCAATGGCTAAACAATCCTGAAGAGGCTTTGGTTAAAATGAAATCCCTACTAAAACCAAAAGGACAAATATCTATTCTGGATTATAATCACCAGTATTTGGAATGGAATCCCGAACCACCGAAAAGCATGAAACTGTTTTACCATACCTTTCTAAAATGGAGAAGTGCTGCTGGTATGAGCAACCTTATGGCTGATGAACTGCCGATACTGTTTAAGAAAATTGGCCTGCAAAATATACAAGAGCTAAATTCCGATGAGCATTATTCACGAGACAGAGAGGATTTTATTCCAAAAGTAAGTATTTGGTCTAAGGTGGCAGGCTCAAAACAAATGGTAAAAGAAGGTTATCTGGAGGATGCCATAAGGTTAAGGGCGATTGAAGAATACAACAACTGGGTAGATAAGAAGGCCATTTCGATGACCATGAAACTAAAGGAAGTAAGAGGCATAAATTAAATAACAATAGGCTCAAGTGTAGAACTACAAGTGCAGCATAAAAAAGATTTCAAAATCACCCGACCATGAACAAAGAACTGATAAAGCAAAACAAAATCTTTATAACTCTTGGGTCTTTTATTATAGTCCTGGTCTTAACACTTCGTGAGTACGTATATGGCGGTGTAATAACCCACCATCTGCTTGCCAGAGAAGATCTCCCTGGGTTTTCAAATTGGTGGGGCCTATTAAGTGTTCCCATTCTTACATGGATAGTACTCTATTTCATCTTAAGGAGAAAGTCTTCAAAAGAAAAAAAAGCAAAGAATAATTACTCACCGATTTTAATCAACTTTTTAAGCGCCCTAGTCCTGGGCCTCAGCATGTCGATATTGTGGGAGTTAAGAATGGAAGCTATTTTACAATATTTAATTCTTTTACCCCTTGCTATCTCTATTTTTAAGCCTGTTTATTTTTCAGAATCGTTATTGGGTTTTGTGCTTGGTATGCTTTACGCTTTCGGAGGCGTCCTTCCCATCATAATAGGCACAGTATTAATGATATTATGTTTTCTTGTTTACCAAATTATTCATAATGGTTCCTTATGGCTCCTTTCGAAAATTAGATAATTCTATCAAGGAACTATAGATGCACCTATGATCTGTTTGATTATAACGCATATTTTAATAGTTCTCTGGCCAACTCATCCTTAAAATATTCCTATCTTAATCCAGAATAATTAAAGGAAGAAAATGAAAAAATATGTCGTTTTATTTGCTGCAGCAGTTGGGGTAACTTTTGGATCGCAAGCCCAAGAAGATGACTATCTATGGCTGGAAGAAGTAGATAGCCCGAAAGCCCTAGAATTTGTAGAATCACAGAGCGAGAATACTCTGGAAACCTTAAAAAAAGAAAAAGAATATAGCTCTATTTATGACAAGAGTCTGGAAATATACAACTCTTCGGAAAGAATAGCCTACCCCTCTATAAAAGGCGATTATGTTTACAATTTTTGGAAAGACAAAGATCATGTAAGAGGAATTTGGAGGAGATGTTCTATAGAGAGTTATAATAGTGGAGATCCCGACTGGGAAACATTACTTGATGTAGATGAGCTTTCCGAAAAAGATAATATCAAATGGGTTTTTAAAAAAAGTACTGGACTGTATCCGGAATACAATCGCTTTTTATTGGAACTGTCCAAAGGAGGTGGAGATGCAGTGGTTACCAGAGAATTTGATGCGAATAAAAAGCAGTTTGTTGAAGATGGTTTTTTTCTGGAAGAATCCAAAGGATTTAGAACTTATTTAGATGAGAACACACTCATTGTATCTACTGACTTTGGAGAAGGAACCATGACCAATTCGGGATACCCCATACAAGTAAAACTATGGCAAAGAGGAACACAGCTAAAAGATGCACAAACCATATTTGAAGGGGAAACAACAGATGCCTTTACTACTTACGGTTATGTATTCAGGGATGGAGATATAGAGTATACCTTCCTCAGCCGTACCTTAACTACGTTCACTAGTCAGAATTTCGTTTGGATCGACAATAAGGCCGTCAAAATAGATGTTCCGGAAGATGCTACCGTACATGATATATTAAATAATGAATTTGTTATTGAATTAAAATCGGACTGGGTAGTAAATTCCAAAACCTATAAATTGGGTTCTCTTTTAAGTCTCAATTTCACAGAACTGATAAAAGGAAACAAAGAAATCAAGGTAATTCTAGAACCCAGTAGTTTATCCAGTATTTCAGAGGTCTTTGTTACTAAAAATAAACTTCTAGTTAATTTGTTGACAGACGTTACCAGTGAGTTATTTATTTACTCTTTTGAAAATAATGAATGGAGTAATATAAAGGTTACCGCTCCTGATTTTGGGACTATCAGCGTGGTAACGGTTAGTGACCTGTCAGATATATATTATTTTAACTTTCAAAACTTTATTATCCCCTCTACCCTGTACTCTGCTGATGCGGGCACTAATACCTTTAATGCCTACAAATCCTTACCTGCTTTTTTCGATGCCAGTAATTATGAGATAAATCAATTTAAAGCAAAATCAAAAGACGGGACAATGGTGCCCTATTTTATGATTTCCTCTAAGACTATAAAAAAAGATGGTGCCAACCCAGCACTTGTATTTGCCTATGGAGGTTTTGAGGTCTCATACCAACCATTTTATTTATCTTCTTTTGGTACCTCATGGCTAGCCAAAGGAGGCGTATTTGTTTTGGCGAATATACGTGGCGGCGGCGAATACGGTCCCAAATGGCATCAAGAAGGGATGAAGGAGAAGCGTCAGAATGTATTTGATGATCTGTACGCCGTTTCTGAAGACCTGATTGCTAAAAATATTAGCTCTCCAGAGCACTTAGGGGTAATGGGAGGTAGTAATGGTGGCTTGTTAGTGGGTGTGGCCTTTACACAAAGACCTGAGCTTTACAATGCGGTGGTTTGTCTGGTTCCTTTGTTAGACATGCAACGCTACAATAAACTGCTCGCAGGGGCTAGCTGGATGGGAGAATATGGAAATCCTGATATTCCCGAAGAATGGGCCTATATTAAAAAGTATTCTCCTTACCATAACCTTAAAGAAGGTATGAACTATCCTGAAGTATATTTTTATACCTCCACCAAAGACGATAGGGTACATCCGGCCCACGCTCGCAAAATGGTAGCAAAAATGAATGGCATGGGTTATAAAACCTACTATTACGAAAATACGGAGGGTGGCCACGCCGGATCCTCTACCAATGAACAAAGAGCCACTTCCTCTGCCTTAATGTTTTCGTATTTATGGAAAAAACTAAGATAGAACAGCTCATGGTATCTAATAAAGGCCTTTTTATATTATTAGTAATGGCCTGTTTTTGCCATAGTGCTTTGGCCAATAAGCCGGAGAAGATTTTTTTTCATTCCTTCGATAACACTAGAATTGCCTTTACAGATGAAGGTAAAGGAGAGGTGGTCCTATTAATACATGGATTTATTGTAAACGGGAGTAGTTGGAGTAAGACGGTATTAAAGAAATATCTTTTAGAGCGGGGGTATCGTGTAATAGCTCCGGATTTGAGAGGTAATGGCAGTTCCGATAAACCCCAGAACAAGGAAGCTTACCAAAATAATGCAGAAGTACAAGACCTGCTTGCCCTTGCAGATCATTTAGGTCTAAAACAATATATGGCCATAGGTTATTCTCGTGGATCTATTGTCTTGGCAAAATTATTAACAAAGGAGAAACGAATATCTAAAGCCGTATTTGGGGGCATGGGACTCGACTTTACCAATCCGAATTGGGAAAGAAGAGTTGCTTTTGCTAATGCCTTCTCTGGAAGAACCCCTGCAAATGACTTAACTAAAGGTGCAATGAGCTATGCAAGGTCTATTAAGGCGGATCTTAAGGTACTGGGTTTCCTTCAGGATTACCAACCAGTGACTTCCATAAATGAACTTCATAATATCCTTATAAAAACGATGGTCATTTGCGGTGATGAAGATAAAGACAACGGAAGCCCATTGGCATTACAAAAAGAACTCCCTAATAGCCATCTTGTATTTGTAAGCGGTAATCACAATGACACCTACAAACAAGAAGATTTTGCGGCAGCAGTTGTAGACTTCTTATTAAATTAATGTAGAAAATTTTTTCCTTAATAGTATTTTTAACTTATAAACTATTACATTAGTTTGAAACAACTATAATATTGTAATTCAACAATTTAAATCCAAAATATAAATTTAATCTTTTTAGTATATATTAATAATACAATGAGTGGCTTCGGGCTCTTTATCCCTTAGACTCGTTTCAATATACAGCATGGTTCACATGCTTAGTATTACATAAAAGATGGTCGTAGTTTTATTTACTAAATTTGTAAAGATCAATTCAGAACCACTAGGGATGAAAAAAATACTTTTCCTTATAACATTCGTTTTCATGGTGCACTCCCTCAGTGCGCAATCTGGTTTTGAACCAGCAGAAGCAAATCCGGAAGAACTTGAAATTGCGAAAGAATTAACACACAGGATTCTTACAGAACAAAGCAAAGGCAGCTATTATCCTTTAACGCAAGATGAGGCTACCGCGGCTATGATTGAAGGCTTAAGCGAGAGTGTCCAGAAAGATTCATACAAACAAATCCAAGGGTTGTTTGGAGATTACAAAGAAGTAGAATATAAAGAAGTGTTGGAGAATACGGAAGGGGATAAATACAAAATATATCGATTTAAAGGACATTTTGAAACCGATGCAAATATTGAAGTAAGGACTATTATGGATGCTCAAGGGAAGATGGCTGGTTTCTATATAAAACCTTGGTCTGATAAAATATAGCCCATAAGCTGGCAAGTAAGGATTATATTTAATGGTTCATCTTGAGGTTAAACAAAATAGTTTTCTTTAGGAATTAGAATTGATATTAAGCCTAGTCGTAATTTCATGCAAATACCACCCAAACCCACTTATCCCATTTTAGTTTATTTAGCCGTTCTCTTCAGTTTCTTCTCTGGAAACAGGCAGGAAAAGGATGTAGATTCCTTATTTAATGCCACTAAAAGCACTTTTACAGCAATTCCTTTAATAAACAATAACCCGGCAATGAAAACTGGATTTGGAGGTATGGCGATGTATTTTTTTAAACTTGACAAAAAAGATAGCATCTCACCTCCTTCTAAATAGATCTTTATATTTCCTGCTCTTATTCAACCAGGGCATTGATAAAATTCAGAGCAAAACAAGGAATTCGTTATGTGGATTCTGGCAGATACATTCCAATAGGGAGCCTAAGCAAAGGAGAAAAGTTAAAATTAAAACGAACTTTCAAAGTAATTAAAGAAATTCAGTAGTTAGCTAGGATCCGATTCAAAGTAACTAATTCATTAGGATTAAATCATTACGTAATAAAAAAACAAAGGGTCAACTCCCTATTTTTTGGAAAAATTATATGACCATGTTTAAAAGTCCTGAACCCCTTAATTTACCGGACATACGTTGAATTGTCTTCCATTCAGAAACGGCAGGCTTTAAAATGTTTAAGGATCGTATTCTATGTATAGGAGCGCTGAGCCTTGTAAATAATAGTATTGAAGTACAACATAGTTTGGAAATATATTTAGAACAAGGGTACTATGATCCTAATTCGACGACAATTCATGATATTCTCAAAGAGACAAAAAAGAATATAAGTGCGAGCTAGATAGTCTAAAAGTTTTTTTGTCCTTTATAGCAAATGCTGTGTTAGTTGTCCATCATGCGGAATTTGACCTAGGTATGTTAAATAGAGTATTGGCGAGAAATGGTCTTCCGGAGCTAAATAATAGAGTCATTGATACAGCCAAGATGTATAAAAAACACTGCTAAAAACACCTCTTTAGGGAAAAAAGGAAGTGTACGGATTAGATGAGATTGCAGATAAGTTAGACATAAGTACCAAAGACCGTCATACCGCCTTGGGAGATGCCTATATCACTGCGATAGCCTTTTTAAAAATTATTAGCAGACTACAGGAAAAAGGACCAATCACATGGAAGGGCTTGTATACTACTTAGTCTTTAAGGCGTATAATCTTTTAAGAAAGACATTACATTATTAAGAATTCTTTCCTGTAGATTAGAAGTATCGGCCTTTACAAACTTCTCTCCGGTTATATTTTCGTATAATTCTATATATCTTTCAGAAACAGAGGTGATATATGCATCCGTCATAAATGGCACCTTTTGCCCTTCCAGGCCTTGAAAGTTATTTTGTATCAACCATTGTCGTACAAATTCTTTAGACAGTTGCTTTTGAGGCTCCCTCAGCTCTTGTCTTTCTTTATAGCCTTCTGCGTAGAAATAACGTGATGAGTCAGGAGTGTGAATTTCATCAATCAGTACAATTTTTCCAGATTTTGTTTTACCAAACTCATATTTGGTATCTACCAATATAAGATCGTGCTCCGCTGCAATTTTGGTTCCCCTCTGAAACAGCGCTCTGGTATATTTCTCTAAAACCTCGTAGTCTTCTTTAGATACAATCCCTTTTTTAATAATATTTTCTTTAGAAATATCTTCATCATGATCACCCTCTTCTGCTTTTGTAGCTGGGGTAATAATTGGTTGAGGGAAAGGATCATTTTCGTTCATTCCTTCTGGCATAGTAACCCCGCAAATGCTTCTTTTACCCAGAGCATACTCTCTGGCAGCATGCCCAGACATATAGCCTCTAATAACCATTTCTACCTTAAATGGATCACAGGCCTCCCCTATTGCCACGTTAGGGTCTGGAGTTGCCAATAGCCAGTTTGGAACAATGTCACTGGTTAAGGACATCATTTTGGTGGCAATTTGATTAAGAATCTGTCCCTTATAAGGGATGCCCTTTGGCATCACCACATCAAAGGCCGAGAGTCTGTCAGTAGCAATCATCACCAAAAGGTTATTCTCTAAAAAGTAAACTTCTCTAACTTTACCCTTATAGACTTTTTTTTGACCTGGAAATGTAAAGCTGGTATTTGTAATAGTTTCTATCATGAGACCTTAGTTCTGATGTTCTATATTTTTATATGCATCTATTACCTTTTTCACTAAACTATGACGAATAACATCCTTGTCGTCTAAATAAATAATCTCTATCCCTTTTACATTTTTTAAAATCAGTAATGCTTCCTTTAGGCCAGAAATAACCCTTCTTGGCAAGTCTATTTGCCCAGGATCACCAGTAATAATAAATTTTGCGTGCTTGCCCATTCTTGTTAAGAACATTTTCATTTGGGCATGGGTGGTATTTTGTGCCTCATCTAAAATTACAAAGGCATTATCCAAGGTCCGCCCTCTCATAAAGGCCATAGGTGCAATTTGAATAGTTCCATTTTCAATAAAATGAGTTAGCTTTTCTCCTGGTATCATGTCGCGCAAAGCATCGTATAAGGGTTGCATATAAGGATCTAGCTTCTCCTTTAAGTCCCCAGGCAAAAAGCCCAAATTTTCTCCGGCCTCTACGGCTGGTCTAGTTAGAATAATTCTTTTTACTTCTTTGTTTTTTAGTGCCCGCACAGCCAAAGCTACGCCGGTATAGGTCTTCCCGGTTCCTGCAGGTCCTATAGCAAAGACCATATCATTTTTCTCGGTTGCATCTACTAATCTTCTCTGATTAGCCGTAATTGCCTTGATATATTTCCCATTAACACCATGAACGATAACATGGGCACTACTCTCAGAAGATTCATAATCTTCTTTGCCATTACTTTCAAGTAGTCGTTCTATTACATTTTCATTTAAGGCATTATACTTTGTAAAGTGCTTGGTAAGCAGTGTAAATCGTTTGTTGAATTCCTCTAAAAGCTCCTCATCACCAAAAACTTTTATCTTACTGCCACGGGCAACAATTTTTAGTTTCGGGAAGTGTTTTTTCAGAAGATTAATGTGTTCATTTCGATGTCCAAAAAATTCTCTTGGGCTAATCTCGGTAAGTTCTAATGTAAGTTCGTTCAAAGAATAGAAAAGTTTAATTTATGAGTACCTTCATTTAAATTTCTGTAGGCTGTTTTTTTCATGTAATTTTGTGAAACAAACTTAATTAAAAATTGGTTTGATCACCTAAAAAAATATCAACATTGCTGCATGGCAATCATTACTTTAACTACAGATTTCGGTTATAAGGACCATTTTGTTGGAGCTATTAAAGGTACTATATTCAAGGAATTATCAGATGCCAAAATTGTTGATATAACCCACGCAATAAGTCCTTTTAACATTCAAGAGTGTGCATATATCCTTAAAAACTCTTACAAAGCCTTTCCTTCTGGGACTATACATATCGTTGGGGTAGATTCTGAACCTACTGAGGAAAATAAACATATTGCCGTTTTAGTAGACGATCATTATTTTATAAGTGCCAATAATGGAGTTATTAGTCTAATCACTTCTGAGATATCTCCAGAAAAAGTTGTAGAAATCAACATTCCGAATCCAATTTACGGCTCTTTTCCAGTTATGGACGTATTTGTCCAGGTAGCCTGTCATATCGCCAGAGGTGGCAAATTGGAGGTGGTAGGGAAGTCTTTTGAAGACTTAAAGGTATTAAAAGAGTTTTCGCCCCGAATTGGTCCAGAGGGTAAAAGTATCATTGGCAATGTTATTTATATAGACAATTATGGAAACGTGGTAACGAATATTCAAAAAAGTTTGTTTGAAGCATATCGCAATGGCAGAAACTTTGAAATACAGGCCAGAAATAGAAAAATCACAAAGATTCATCATACCTATTCCTCTATAATTAATTTTGAATTAGAGAAAAATCAACGAAAAGGTCCAGGAGACCTTTTGGCCTTGTTTAATTCTTCTGATTATATTGAATTGGCTATTTATAAAAGTGATCTGAATACTGTTGGGGGGGCCTCTACCCTTTTAGGCTTAAATTATAGAGATACTATTCAAATTAAATTTATATAAATGTTAATTCGATTTGTAAAACTCACTTTAAGAAAAGAAAATATTGCTAGTTTTGAACAGATTTTTAGTGAGACCAAAGCAGGTATAAAAAATTTCGATGGTTGTGAACATTTAGAGCTATTAAGAGCAGTAGACTCTCCGAATATTTTTTTTACCAAAAGTCTTTGGAGGTCCGAAGGAGATTTACAGAATTATCGAAATTCTGAATTTTTTAGAAAAGTTTGGGCTAAAACAAAAGTGCTTTTTGAGGAAAAAGCAGAAGCTTGGAGTCTCCATATAGTTCAAACCACAGTATAAGGAATATGTTAGCAATTTTTAAAAAGGAGTTTAATTCTTTTTTCAGTTCCGCAGTTGGATACCTGATTATTGGTTTTTTTCTCTTACTTAACGGGCTTTTTTTATGGGTTTTTAAGGGGTCGTACAATGTCTTGGAGTATGGCTTTGCCAACTTAAGTCAGTTTTTTCTATTTACCCCTTGGATATTTCTTCTAATAATCCCAGCCATTACTATGAAGAGTTTTTCGGAAGAAAAAAAAACGGGAACTTTAGAACTATTATTTATAAAGCCTGTTGGGAAATTACACCTAATTGGAGGTAAATTTCTTGCTGCATTTGTCTTGGTACTCCTGGCCTTATTCCCTACTCTATTATATGTCTATACCATATCTAATTTAGGGATAACACCAGGAAACTATGATTTTGGATTAGTGCTTGGCTCCTATATTGGCCTCGTCTTACTAGTTATGGGATACACCGCAATAGGAATCTTCTGTTCGGCAATTACCGCTAATCAAATTGTTGCTTTTCTTTTGTCCTTTTTATTGTGTTTTTTATTCTATTATGGTTTTGAAGCTTTAGCCTCAGCAAATGATGGGAATAACACCTCTGATTTTATTAAGAATATTGGAATGAAATATCATTTCGACGGAATAGCCCTGGGTGTATTAAAGCTTCAAAATATTCTATATTTTATATCACTTACTGTTCTTTTTCTCTATCTGGCCAATGTCCAATTAAACTATTCTAAAAGATAATGAAGAGAAATAAATTACTTCTAAGCCTTATAGGCTGCTTACTTTTCTTTCTTGTAATAAGTCTTGGTAGATGTACAAATATTAGAATAGATCTTACAGAAGATAAGCGATATACATTGACGGATGCAGCTGCAGAAGTAGTTCGTGAAATTAATGGTCCCCTTAGTATCGACGTTTTATTAGGAGGAGAATTACCACCCGAGTTTGCCAAACTGAGACTTGAAACTGTACAAATACTTAAAGAATATGCCGCCGAAAATGATGTTCTGTCTTACCAAGTTGTTGATCCACTGGAGGATCAGGAGAAGAATGAATCTGTCATAGCCGAATTACAGGCATTTGGTTTAACACCAGCCAATATAACTACCGAAGAAAATGCCAAAATATCGCAGGAGATCTTTTTCCCCTGGGCAATAGTTAGCGCGAACAATAAAGTGATTAAGGTTCCCTTACTAAAAAACAAGTTAGGAGCTACAATGGAAGACAGAGTAACCCTTTCCGTGCAAAATTTAGAATACGCCTTTGCAGATGCCTTTTCCAAATTGATTGTAAAGGATAAAAAAAAGATTGCCGTAATAAAAGGTAACGGGGAGTTAGAGGATATATACTTAGCGAATTTCTTAACGGATTTAAAGGACTATTACAATTTAGGCGCAATAACCCTGGATTCTGCCGAAACCAATGCACAGAAAGTCTTTGATCAGTTAAAAACCTATGACTTAGCCATTATAGCTAAGCCAACAGAACCTTTTAGCCAAACAGAAAAATATCTGTTGGACCAATATATCGTGCAAGGAGGGAAATCTCTTTGGTTATTAGACCCAGTAATCATGGAACTAGATAGTCTCTTTAATGAAACTGGTTCTTCAATGGCTTATCCAAGAGAACTGAATCTAAACGATATATTCTTTAAATATGGTTTCAGACTAAATCCAGACCTTGTTAACGATATGTACTTTACCCAGGTAGTTTTAGCTACTGGTGATGGTAATAATACCCAATATAATCCCGTCCCCTGGACGTACAACCCAATGGTTTTTTCTCCTGAAAATCACCCAATCAACAAGAATTTGGAAGCGCTTAGATTTCAATTTACCAGTAGCATTGATACCCTGGCGAACAGCTATAAGAAAACCGTACTCCTTGCAAGTTCTCCCTTGTCAAAGGTAGATGGCACACCTAAAATTATTAATTTAAATAGAATATCAGAACCTCTTGAAAAAGAGAGTTTTAATAATGGAAATCAGATTCTATCTTTGCTAATTGAAGGTGATTTTTCGTCTGCATTTGAAAATCGAGTACTGCCTATAAACCTACAGGAATCCTCACTAAAAGGAGAAGAAAATAAAATGCTAATAATATCCGATGGGGATTTGATAAAAAATCAAATTCGCAACAATCTTCCCCTGGAATTGGGATATGATAAATGGACGAATAATTATTATGGGAACAAGGATTTCCTTATAAATAGTGTCAATTATTTATTGGATGATTCCGGACTTATAAACATCCGA
The DNA here is from genome assembly GCF_029360665.1 of Eudoraea chungangensis. Lineage (GTDB taxonomy): Bacteria > Bacteroidota > Bacteroidia > Flavobacteriales > Flavobacteriaceae > Eudoraea > Eudoraea chungangensis. Next base: position 25,437 of record NZ_JARDUB010000006.1, on the reverse strand, counting down.
AATAAAAAGGTTAAAATACCCCTCTTAGATCCGGAAAAAATAGTTGAGCAAAAAACAAAGTGGCAGCTAGTAAACATAGGTGTTCCACTGGTTTTATTATTTATTTTTGGTTTTGTTTTTTTCTACATAAGAAAGCAGAAATATAGTGCTTAACTGTTGATAAGTTTGTTTTACACCCACATACATTTGAGATATATTTGTTTTAATTGTAGTCTACAAAACGAAGAGGCTTTTAGAACGCCTTAAAACTAGAATTTAAAGCGCAAAGAAGAATGAAATTTATTGTATCGAGTACTTATTTATTAAAACAACTACAAGTTTTAGGAGGTGTAATTAACAGTAGTAATACCTTACCTATTCTGGACAACTTTCTTTTTGTGCTAGACCAAAACAAGCTGGTTGTTAGTGCTTCAGATTTAGAAACAACAATGAGTGCTGTCTTGGAAGTGGCATCAGAATCAGAGGGAACCATAGCCGTACCTGCCAGATTACTATTAGATACATTAAAAACTTTCCCGGAACAACCTCTTACCTTTGTGGTAGAAGACAACCATACCGTAGAAATAAGCTCGAATCATGGAAAATACGCCTTGGCATACGCGGATGGCGCAGAATTTCCAAAAGCAATTGAATTGTCGAACCCGAGTTCAACCAGTCTGATGGGAGATATCTTGGCCACTGCCATAAATAAGACCTTTTTTGCTGCAGGTAATGACGATTTAAGACCGGTTATGAGTGGTGTATTCTTTCAATTCTCTTCTGAAAATGTGATATTTGTTGCTACGGACGCCCATAAACTGGTAAAATACCAGCGATCAGATGTATCCGCTTCCGAAGTGGCAGAGTTTATAATGCCTAAAAAACCCTTAAATTTGCTTAAGAGTATACTAGCTGGTAGTGAAGAACAGGTTACCATAGAGTACAATGACAGCAATGCTAAATTCAGTTTTGAAAATACGGAGCTAATCTGCCGTCTAATTGACGGTAAATACCCAAATTATGAGGCCGTAATTCCAAAAGAAAATCCAAATAGGCTCACCATTTCAAGAAATCAACTGCTGGCCTCTGTAAAGAGGGTAGCTATTTTCTCGAACAAGACAACACATCAAATTCGTCTGAAAATCGCCGGGGCCGAGTTAAATATCTCCGCTGAAGACATTGACTATAGCAACAAGGCCGAAGAAAGACTCACCTGCTCTTATCAGGGAGATGACATGCAAATTGGCTTTAATTCCCGATTTTTAATTGAAATGTTGGGTAATCTAACAGCTGAGGAGGTTTGTTTAGAAATGAGCTTGCCCAATAGAGCTGGTATCCTTACCCCAGTAGATGGTCTTGATGAGGGAGAAAAAGTGACCATGCTAGTAATGCCTGTTATGTTAAATAACTAATACCATTTTCTCTAAATTTGGGAAGTCTCTGCGGTTCTCTTAATCCATTAGAATCTAAAATGTAAGGCTTTTCTTATTGAAATTCTTGTTATTTCATCCAAGGATTGGGCTGTTCATCTATTTAATTGGCTTTCACAACTCTTTAATACTAATATTACTACCTCGTTAGCTCTAAATAACCTAAACCCCAATGATTAGGAAAAACTTAACCATAGTAGTAGCAGTATTTGCTTTTCTGTTTGTCTCCTGCGAGGTCGATAAGAAGACTAGTACATCTGCCTACGGGGCAATGGATCTAAATGTTGCGAAACAATCTTCCCTAATAAACGAATTAGAAATAGTAGAGGAATGCCTAGTTTCTAATGACGATGGCTGTCTAAACCTCAATATTCCTTCTCATAATCTTTGGTGGCCGGAAAAGCTCCATAAAAATCAGCCTCAGGACTATTTTAGCGCTTCAGATAGGAATTCCTTATTATTTACTGAATATAATAATGGTACTGCGCGACTTATAGGGACTACCAAAATGGGTAGTTGTGTTATAAGTATTGAGCTGTGGTATAATGACAAAATAGATCCAGACCAATGGTTAAATAACACAAGCACAACCTCTAAGGGCGTATGCGATACTTCACGCTCCTCTTCGATAACCAATAAATTCTATACCCTAGATAATAGCAAGAGTAGTATTAAAACATTAGAAGGTGATTGTGGTTTTAGAGGATTAGAAAGTTTTGGGGTTGCCCAAAAAGAAAGAGTCGATAGTTTAAATCACTATGGCAGTCGACTAAGCATGGTAACCAATTATGCCGGTTCCAAGTCGATTAAAAAGAGTTTTAACAGTAAAATATGGGTAGTAGACAAGTATACTGAGGAAACGCTGTGGCCGCTAGAACTAAGTTTTAATCTAGAATGTGCCAATTCCTTAAAAGAAGGCTGTAAGACTATTTATTCATATCGGGATAATGCCGAAAAGTGTTTTACAAGCTTGGATGAAACAAACCAACCAGGTTGGACCTTGGGACCTCTTAAAGAGGGTATTTATAGTTTTAAGCTATATGCAAAAACGTCTAATTGCCAGCCAATATTAGATAATTCGGTTGGCAGCGTGGCTATAAGTTATGAAAATGGAAAAGTTCTTGTTACGTATAATATTCATAAGGAATATACATTAATGGAAGCAAACACCTATGCTGGCAAAAATATACTGCCTATTAACGAGAAAGGCGAAACTGCTCTTTTAGCCGATGAATATATAATCGAAAAAAACCTAAATGGGGAAATATTCCTGGTTACTCAGGCTGTTATTTGTCCAAAAGAAGGAAACAAGGAATTAACTCTCTAAAGAAATCCCTCCAAAAGTATTTCAAAAAATTAGTTTACACTCTAGTTAATTAGGGTTTAGTAGTCTGTAACCCTTAAAAGCCGTTTTTAAAAGAAACTTGTTGTTGAAAACATTACTTGTAATTTTGTACTTGGTCTCTTTATAGTCTATTTCCGTTAAATACTTAAATGGGTAGGCTCCTAGACTCTTCATTTCTATAAGTATATCATTTATTTGAGAGAAGCTTAAATTAGATTGGAAAGCCCTACCCAGTAGGAAGAAAACAAAAGACTCCTGCCTGCATTTTAATCTTTTAATAGTCATTTCAGAAGTATCTTTATCTAATTCGTTAATTAAGCCCCCATATACTTTTGCCGCATTCGCATTGTCATATATTACTCTATTGTAATGCGCGGGTTCTCTGCTTGTCATAGCCGACTGTGGGACAATCACATGCCTATGTATATCCCATGGCACATAAGCTACACTAGCGGCTTTTGAAAATAGATAGGCCGTAAAAATAGCATCCTCCATCCATCGACCAAGGATAAAGCGAACTTTTGATTTCACCAGAAACTCTCTTTCTATCAAATACCACCATATTTCATTTTTGAATTGGAAAGAAGAAATAAAATCTAATCCTGTTTTTACGTCCACCTTTATGGACGGATCAATAACTGAGTCGGGATCCATTATACCATATTCTAAGGTTGACTTAGACTTAAAGCAAAGAATTTCTAATTTGTTCCGTTGAGCAAAATCTACAAGAGTACTAAGTGAATTAGTACAAACGTAGTCGTCTGGATCTAAAAAATAGACATACTTGCCGGTAGCACTATCCAAACCATTATTGCGTGTGGCTCCTACACCCTGATTTTCCTGATCAATTATACGAATATGGGAATGTTTTGTAGCATAAGCATTTGCAATTTCTAAGCTGCCATCCTTGGAGCCATCATTCACAACAATAATCTCAAATTCGTCTTTATTTAAGTCCTGATCTAGAAGACTGTCAAGACATTTCGCCAGGTATTTCTCTACATTATAAACCGGGATAATAATACTTAATAACACAAAATATATTTTAAGTTAGTTTCGCTTAAAAACTCTATACGCACTTGCCGCAGAATATAATAAATGCTCACGATTTACCAAATAATTCAAAACTGCATACTTTATGGAGTAATTGCCACTATAAATTTTATTTTTTATAGGATAGGCTCCAACAGAACGTAACATATTGATATTTTGTTGCATTTGAGATTTACTCATTTCTGCCCGTACCATTTTTAAGATTAAGAAGAAAAGAAAAGTATCTCTGCGCCTGCTAAGATTTTTTAAAACACCGTGGTATTCTTCTACAGCATTCTTTGATAGGTGATTAAGGTAATTTGACACGTCTACAATCATGGAATGAAAATTATAAATCATTCTGGCTTTTTTCTCCTTATTCGTGTCGCGCATTACGGAATTGGGAGACTGGAAATAACGATAAACAGACATCGGAAAATACACTACCCTTTTGGCTTTAATAAAGGCTTTAATAGTAAACAGTACATCTTCATTAAACCCTCGATTTCCAAACCAAATATCCTCTTCTTTACGGAAGTCATTTCGAATAAAATACCACCACACTTCTACTCTGTGTTCGGGATACTTTATAAAAAAATCAATCCCATTCATTGGAATACTAGCTTCTATAATCTGGGACTCTTGCTTAATTATTTCTTCATGGGAGTCTGAAGTAACAGAGGCATCAAAAGCCAAAATGTCCACCTTCGCACTTATAGCCCGCTCCAATACTTCAGAAAGTGTATCTGGCATCACATAGTCATCTGCATCCATACAATAGAGATAATCTCCCTTAGCATGTTTAAAAAGCCTGTTTCTTGTTGCTGATTCCCCTTCATTTTCTTTGGAATATAGCCTTATATTGGAGTGTTTTTTTTGAAAAGACTCTACGATGCTCTTACAATTATCTGTAGATCCGTCGTCCATTACAATAATTTCATAATCCTCCTCATGCAGGTCCTGAGAAAGGATACTATTTAAACAACGATCCATATAGGACTCCGCGTTATACATCGGAATTAAAATGCTCAGCTTCATAAGATTACTACTAGAAGATACGAAGCAAAATTATAACAAATAGAACGACGTCAAAGTATTATAGTTGAAATACCATTAAAACCATTGAAAAGATAAGATGTAGTCTTTATAGGTTATAAGACAAACGGCAATGGAAATTAGTTAACAAAAGGAATAGTAAGAAAATAACTCGGAGACTCGCCATTACTTGCTCTTACCGCATTCACTATAGGTAAAACAAAGCCTAAGATGGCGGTAGCTATAAGACCTAAAACACCTAGGCCCAATAAAAGGATAGCGGGAATACTTACCACAATATAAAGTAGCAAGCTCAATTGTAAGTTAATTATAGCCTTTCCGTGCTCGTCCATATTTTCTATGGCGTTTCTGGTAGAACCCCAAATAACAAGGGGTACTATAAAACCACCAAAACCTATAACATAACTAAGTAATTGAGATAAATGTGTTAATACAATAGCTTGTCTGTCTATTCGCTTTGCGGGTTGATTTATTACTTCCATTTTTTAGTGATTGATGTGATTACCTATAGGTAGTTTAAACTAATAAAATGTTACAATTGGTAAAGAAGAATCTTTTTATACTATACTTTTTCTGTGAATATTCTTTAATAAAAGACTAAAAAAACACTGTCGCTCATGATCAACACTTAGACTACTTCCCTTTTCACTATTTTTGCAAAAACTTTTTCATGATTCCAAAAGATACCATTGTTGCCTTGGCTACACCATCGGGTTCAGGTGCAATTGCGGTTATACGTGTCTCGGGCAAAGATGCCATTACTTTAGTTGCGCAGGTTTTCCAATCGATTCATAATAAAGACCTGAAAACGGTTAAAACGCACACTATTCATCTGGGTTATATTATAGACAAACAGTCGACCATAGATAAAGTCTTGCTTTCTGTATTTAAAGGGCCCAATAGTTATACTGCCGAAAATATTGTCGAAATTTCTTGTCATGGCTCTCCTTATATACAGCAACAGATTATTCAGTTATTGGTAAGAAAGGGTTGTAGAACTGCTAATCCTGGAGAATTTACCCTCAGAGCATTTTTAAATGGTAAAATGGATCTTAGCCAGGCAGAGGCCGTAGCAGATTTGATTGCCAGTGAAAATGAGGCTACTCATAAAATAGCCATGCAGCAAATGAGAGGAGGATTTAGTAACCAAATAAAACTTCTGCGGGAAGAGCTTTTAAACTTCGCCTCCTTAATTGAGCTAGAATTAGATTTCTCTGAAGAGGATGTAGAATTTGCCGATAGAACACAGTTTAATAATTTATTGTTTGAAATTGAAGAAACCCTAAAAACACTGATAGACTCTTTTGCTACAGGAAATGTTATAAAAAAAGGAATCCCTATCACTATCGTTGGGGCACCAAATGTTGGTAAGTCTACCTTATTAAATGCGCTGTTAAATGAGGACAGGGCAATTGTTTCTGAGATAGCAGGTACCACTAGAGATACTATAGAGGACGAAATTACCATAGAGGGAATTGGTTTCAGATTTATAGATACTGCAGGTATCAGAGAAACGGCAGACACGGTAGAGCGGATAGGAATAAGTAAAACCTACGAGAAAATAGAACAGGCAGAAGTTGTGCTGGTATTAGTGCCTTCTGATGGTCTGTTAGCAGATAAGGACAAGTATTTTAAGGAAATAAAACTAATTCACAGCAAATATCCTTCAAAACCAATATTGCTAATCTTTAATAAAGTAGATTTACTAAGTACAGCACAGCAAGAGGTATTAAAAACTCTCAGAGAAGAGGCTGTGGCACAGCTCCCAGACATAAAAGTCTTATTGGTTTCTGCCAAATCCGGATTGGGTGTAGACGTATTAAAATCTACCCTTCTGTCTTTTATTAATACAGGTTTGCTGCGAAATAACGAGACCATTGTAACGAACAGTAGACACTATAATGCCCTTCTCCAATCCTTAGAAGAGATCAAAAAAGTTCAGTTAGGACTACAAGATGAGATTTCAAGTGATTTAATGGCTATCGACATAAGACAAGCCTTGTTTCATTTGGGTGAAATAACTGGTGAAATAACCACCGATGATTTACTAGGAAATATCTTTGCCAATTTCTGTATCGGGAAATAAATAAGTTGATTTTTAAGTTACATTTAGATTCATTTGTTTTCATTTAATTGATTATCAATAAATTGTTTATAATGTTCCTTTTAACAGCCTATTTTAATACATTTATTTCAACTAATTTTCAACTCGAGATGAAAATAGACTTATAAGCAAAAAGGTAAAATTGGAAAGTTGAGCCTTTTATAGAATATTTTATGGCCACATTATCGATAAGAACGGAATCAACAAATATGATAGAGGTTTTGAGTATTTGAAAATGTACCCTTTGGAAAATCCCTCCTCATGGGATAAAAAATAAAGAACTAAACCAAATCGCTAACCTATAAAATCATAGCTTCTCAATATGAAAATTTTGTATGTTTAAATAGGACGCTAGGGATTAAACTTATTCAAAAAATATTTATGCAGTAGTGTATTGATATTCCCAAACCAAATAAATTAATGTAAGCAATACATTAAATCCCTCTCATGCTTTTAAGCGTAGCAAACCAAATATTTAGGCATGAGAAAAAAACCAAATAGTAGTGGCAAAAAAAGGCCTTCTGTTTTTCAATTTAAAATAAATAAGCTGCTATACTCCCTACATAGCATCCTGTTCCGGGAATCAACAAGATCACAAACAAAACTAATCCAAGAAAGCCATATTCCTGTATTTTTCCTCCAGAACCTAGCTCATCCCCTTCTGGCTACGTAAATAGCAGATTTCTTGTAGAACCACCATTTAATAAAGAACTTGTTTATTTTTTCTAAAAAAACCTCATCCAAGGGAAGAGCAATGCATTAGATAAAAAACAACAGACGACACCAAGTTGTTGAATCGCAACTTTAGGTGCCGTCCGAAGTACTAACCTACTATTTTATTGGTTTTATTTCGTCCTTTCTATAAGAAATGTTGCTTTAACCTCATGATAAGCTACTTCATCGAACACTAATGTATGAGTATAAGAATCGTTCAACACTAAGTCTTTCAAAAAAATCTTGTATGATCTTACTCCTAAGTTTTGGCTGCTAAACGAATCTTTGTCATTAAGATCTCCCTTTATCTCAATATAGTCAACGTCATAGTCTGGTCTTTCTACTTCAACAGTCAACTTTTGCCCAATCGGATGATTTTTAGATATATTAATTTGAAGGTCATTATCACTTGCTCTAACCCATCTTACCCTACTCCCTACTCTTTGTCCATCTTTCTTTAGCTCTCCTTCCACAGAGCCCCAAATTTCTAAATGATCCCCTTCATTGCTAGGAAAACCTGGCGTATTTGTTACATTAAGATCAACAATAGTGATTTCATACTCCGGATACGCCAAATCACAATTTCTTGCCTGATATTCGGTAGACAAAACCACTTTAGCCGTTGGAAAGCCCTCTTTAACATAACTAAGCTTATAGGATATGGGTGCCCCAGGAGAGTCTTTAGAATAATTACCCCCTTCAGCAATAAAATCATAAATTTGAGTTGGGTTGTCTGCAATACCCGCTACCGCTTGGGCAGCACTATTGCCATCTCCTCCCACTATGATGACTTTAACATTGGATTCTTGGAACAAACTTTTATAGGCGCCTTCCAGAGATGCTCCGCCTTCATTTTTCCCAATATTGTATGCAGCTTCAAAAGCAGCCTTTACCTCAGTAAGGGATGCTTGGGATTCTACGGTATACAAAACCATTCTCCCATAGGTTACGGAGGAGACATATACAGGGCTAGTAGACCCTAAGCTTTCGATACTTGGTAAAGAGGTAAATAAATCGCTTGGCAATTTTCCAGGGGAATCCAAATCCAGGGTAAAATATTTTTGAACGAATTTCAACACATACTTGCGTTTAACCGAAGAGGAACTAAAATCAAAATTTCCCGAAATCTCTTTTGCTCTACTCCTATAATTCGCCGCTAATGCAATGGACACATGTTCCTCTGAATACACTTCATATTCATCCGAAATAAGCTGTGCGGCCGTAGATCCATTTACTTCCCGGTTCAAAAGCTCTTGGATACCAGCCCTGACGTTACTAATCAAGTTAGGATTTTCTATGGTTACTGAGGGCTTACCGTCTATATTACTAAAAGATGTAGAAATCGTAATTGGGGCCCGATCCTCATTTATTCTAATATATTCACCTGAAGGAATAGACTCTCCTTTTAACATGGAACCTGGATAAATGACATCTGTGGTAGGATCCAACATAAAGAGTTCATTGTACCCAGGTGCTCCCTTATAGTTTTGGGTGGTGCATGCATACTCGGTATCCCCTGCTCGTGTCGTTTCCTCTGTCCCATTGGGTTCAATATCAGACTCTTCTGGTTGTACAAAAAAACTTAAATTGGCAATGGCTGCATCAAAGTCTGATGCATCGTTATTTGAAAATTGAGGCACGGTTCCATCATCAAGGGTTAGTTCTTCTTTACTACAAGCAAAGAAGACTAATAGGGCTACGAATGATAATATTCGTAAAGTTCTTTTCAATAGTGATTGATTTGTTTTCATAACTTCTTGGTTTTTAAGATTCAACATCTCAAACCTAGCTCAGAAAACAGGCCTCACCTAAAAATAAGTCTAGACAAAACATATACAAATTTAATTCTGAATACTAATTACGGCCTAGACATACCAATTATAAAAATGTACAATTAATATTTAACTAATTCAAAATCAATTATTTAAATTATTTTTATCCATACACCTAGATTACAATAGTCTATACAAATCCTAGACAAGACGCTTTTAAGATTAAAATCTTCATTCTATTACATTATCTTTATAAAAGAGGCGTTTTTACCAGAATCACCACTGCATTTTAACCTAAAAGATGTGTATAATATGAAGAAATGGCCACTATTATTGCTAATAATTTTTCCGCTATTGTCCTCAGGGCAAGACCAAAAACGGATAGATAGTTTGTTGCGTTTAATTCCCAAACAAAAAGACACCGCCTTAATTTGGACTTATCGTGCACTCTTTAATTCCTATATTAGAAAAAATCCTGCTAAAGCGAAGCCCTATTTGGATTCCGCTTTGACTCTGTCCCTCAATACAGAGCTAAGTACCAACTTACACGGGTATTTACTTTACGACCAAGGTAAATACAAGACAAATATAGGCCATTATTTAACTGCTGTTAGAGAATTGGAAATGGCAATAGATTCTTTTGTTAAAGTCAAAAACAAACCCATGACCGAGTTATGCTATAATAACTTAGGAATACCGTTAAAACATTTAGGGAGACTCAAAGAAGCGGTCGAAAGCTATATGACTTCTATCAAATTATCCAAAGATTTAGGTGACAATGAATATATCCGTTCAGCGGCTTATTTTAATATTGGTGTCATTCATTCCGAATTGGAGAATCTTGAACTTTCTAACGACTATTTTCAAAAAACTGAAAAGGTATGTTTAGAATATGATGATCCATGGTGTTTAGCTATATCGCGCTCAAACCTGGCTACTAATTATTATAAAGAAACAAAATATAACGAAGCTTTGGAGTTATATTTCTCATCCCTGAAATTTTTTATTGATAACGATTACAGGGTGGAAGCAGCCGAAGAATACGGGCATATAGGTGATGTCTATTTAGAAATAGGCGAAACTGCAAATGCACTAAAGTATTATAATGATTCCTTTAATGAAGCAAGGTCTATAAATGATCAGGCTACCATGGTCACAGCAAGTCGCAATATTGGCAATGTTTTTTTTGAACAGGATTATTTTACAATGGCCTTGAAGAATTATGAAGAAAGTCTGCATTTAGCCCTTACGAATGGGGCCAAAGTGGAAGCTAAAGATATTCTATTGAAGATTGCCGAAACCTATGCAAAGATTGGTAATTATAAAACTGCTTACGAATACGGGAAGAAGCATTTTGTGGCACATGATTCCATTTTCCAAAAAGAAAAAATAGACCAGATCAATGAATTGGAGGTACAGTACCAAACAGAAATGAAAGAGACAGAAATAGCACTTCAAAAAGAAGAAATTATAACCTTAAACCAAGATGTGGAAATTAGTAATTTAAGAAAAGGAATGTATGCAGGAGGGATGTTTACTGCCTTGGCACTATCTGGTCTGATATTTTTTGGTTTTAGACAGCGTATGAAAAAAAATCGTTTAGCAAGGGAAAAGCAGGAGGCAATCTATAAGCAAGAACTAGCTTATAAAAGGAAGGAATTGGCCAGCCAGACATTGCATTTGGTTCAAAAAAGTAGATTTATTGCCGAATTAAAGGACAACTTAGAAAAGGTGAAAAATTCCCCTGAACAGTTTAAGATAGAATTCAAAAGGATTGTAATGCTCCTAAAAAAACAAAGTGCCGCGGATAAAGACTGGGAGGTTTTCAAATCATATTTCTCCCAAGTCCACGAAAATTTTGAAGACCAGTTAAAAGCCTTGTGCGGCAGAATTACGGACAAAGAATTGCGGTTAGCTTCTTATGTAAAAATGGGATTGAACAATAATGAAATAGCCGATATTCTGAATGTTCTTCCCTCAAGTATCCATACTTCCAAATACCGATTAAAACAAAAATTGAATATTGATAAAGATTTAGATTTTGATAGTTTTATAAAATCATTATAAATAAAATTACTAGCACTAAGAAGTTAAAACACAGCTATCTGGCCTACTTCCAAATTAAGTTTTACTTAGCATTTTCTTGTAGTATGTTTTCAACAAAAAATTAAAAGGATATCATTATTCTACTTAAGGTACAACTATATTTTCGCTAATTTCTGTATCGGGAAAGAAGAAGAAGAAGAAGACGAAAGACTATATGGTTTGTACCTTTTTAGCTAATGGAAGCCGGGTCTTTATAAAAAGATTACTTCTAGCTAAAAAAAGAATATCTCTATCAACAAAAAAGCCGGTAACGCAAGTCACCAGCTTTTTTTATAATATATAGTTAGATTACTGGTAAACTCTTATATAGTCTACCTCCATAGTATCCTGCGTAAAGCCAGGGTCTATTGCTCCTCCTAAGGTTCCTCCCATGGCGATGTTCATGATAAAAAAGAAATCAGCATTAAAGGGTGTTTGATCAGAATTCACAAAACTCAGATGAATAAACTCATCATCCACAACGAACTTAATACTTTCCGGAGTCCATTCTACCGTATAGTTATGAAATTCAGAAGTAGCTGACGGAATCGGGACTTCTCCGAATACCGCTGTTCCTCCAAAATTACCCGGATAGTGAAGCGCACTGGAGGTAACATTTGCCTTATTACCAACGTGTTCCATAATATCTATTTCACCGCAAGTAGGCCATCCTACCTCTGCAAAGTTAGCTCCTAACGCCCATAAAGCAGGCCAGGTTCCTCCACCAGAAGGAAGTTTCGCTCTTACTTCCACTCTTCCATAGGTGAATTCATAGAGGTTTTCGGACTTAATCCTCGCCGACGTATAGGCACCAACCGGACTAACCCCAAAATCAAAGAAAACCACCACTCTATCATACGTATATGCCGGTGCAGAACTGAAGTCGAAAACTAATTCTTCCCATGCCTCCGTAACTGTAGTATTCATGTCAACCTCATAATTCTCATCAGCATTGGCAGAATTTTCTAGTTTTATTTTAACCACCGCTCCTTCTTTTGGAGACCAAGTCTTCATACTAATACTCGTATAAGTAGCTAAGTCTAATGGGGCAGCTAAATCAAAGAAAGACCCCGCAAAAGTTTCAGATCCAATAGGTTTTGTTGATTCTCCAACCGTGGAGGAAGTATTGATGCCGGAGGCGTCGGGATTAGGAATGACCACAGTTGAGGCACCACCAAAATTATTGAATACCGGAGGTGTACCCTCAAAATCATTTATTGAAGAAGAGGCGCCTCCAGTATTAGTAAGACTAATATCATCAAAATAATACACGGCATTTTCACCTCCTTCAGAAATAGCAGTAATTTTAAGAAAACCATCTTCCACAATTACATTGGCAGGATCGTCGGTATAGGTTTGGGCCTCGTTATTACCCCAGCCACCTGCACCAAGATCATAGGTCCAATTGGATGGATTTGGTGCTCCATTCACATCAAATTCATCGGACCACACCAGAGTATTATATATAGTTTCAAGTTTCTCGTCTCCACCCCCCACAGCTGGTTCGGATGAAAACCGATGATACCATGCTAAATCAGGGTTGGCTGCATCATAGGTCCTAACATATAGAAGATCCTCATCTATGGAGAGGATTTCATAGGAAGAAGACCCCACGTAATAACTCATGAAGCCACCATCCGAGAAGTCCATTTGTACTCCCGTTGTTTCGGCATCAGGAACATTTCCTGAAACCATCGACAAGGAAATGGTTTTAGTACCTGAGGTATCAAATTGATAACAAAAATCTTCTGCCTCTGTGCCACCTACTACATCTTTATGCGACGCATTAAAAAACGTTCTTCCTTTATTATCGAGTTCATAGCTGATTTCCCCGCTACCATTTACAGAAAAAGTCAGTTCGTCATCACAAAAACAATCCGAGGCACCATCACTGCATTTCTCATATGCCTGGGCTGAATACCACTTAGGATACCACCAATCACCATCAATACCTTCTCGGGCAGGACCCACGCCCAGATGTCCTGGCTGCGCCGCTGCCAAATACCAAGTTTTAGAGCTCCCAGAGGTTAAAAGATTAATTATCTCCGCGTTGGCAGAATCTCCAGCATCGCTGGTTACAGAAATTTCTATTGAGCTAGAAACACTTAAGCCACCAGTACCATTTGCAGTAACGGTAACATTATAAGTGTTTTGACCTCCCATTTCGTATACCTTGACCACAGTTCCGGTTAGAGATTCTTGGGATGTGCCATCACCAAAATCAAACGAAAAGGAGGTAGCATTTTGTGCTGTTGCACTAAACGCTACTTCACCGGATCCATCATCGCTAATATCTGAGGTAACTACTAAATTTGATGGGGCAACATTTGTTGGGGCTTTATCATCTGACGAACAACTCATAAAGAGTACAAGGAGCACACCAAAACTGTACTTTAATTTTTTCATAGTTTTCATAATTTTCTTTTTTTTAATTCTTTTTATAATCCCATTAATTATAAAAATAACCAAGGACTAAAATCTTAAACAACTTTTCTCGTCTCAATAAGATAGTCTTATTTTTCTCAAATTTAGACGGCCCAAAATACGTATAATTTAAAAAATAACATATAAAGTTACCAAATAAACAAAAGTCGACTTCAAAAAGACAGACTTTTCCGGGTTTTATCTAGGACGCAAAATATCTGCAGAAAACCTTATCTTACCTGTATATAAGGACTTTTATAAAATACAAACAAAGCATTACCGAATGAAACATGCATTACTCTTTTTGTTCATAATCGTAATTCTGGCTTCCTGTAAAAACAGGGAAGCTACCGAACCCACTAATTCTCCCAATCCAAAACCAAATATTATCTATATTCTGGCAGACGATTTAGGCTATGCAGATATAGGTGCCTATGGACAAAAATTAATTGAGACCCCTAATATAGATGCCTTAGCAAGTTCTGGAATGCTCTTTACCCAGCATTATACTAGCGCACCGGTTTGCGCCCCAGCGCGTTTTATGTTGCTAACAGGGAAACATGCAGGGCACGCCTACATTCGAAGTAATTCGGAATGGAAAGAAAGAGGGGATGTATGGAATTACAGGGCTATGGCCAAAGACTCTACTTTGGAGGGGCAGGGACCAATGCCCAAATCTACAGTTACCATGGCTCACCATTTTAAAAAGGCGGGATATACCACTGGACTAGTTGGTAAATGGGGACTCGGGGCTCCTCATACGCATTCTATACCTAATGAAATGGGATTCGACTTTTTCTATGGTTATAATTGCCAAAGACAGGCGCATACCTACTATCCATTACATCTATATAAAAACAGGAAGCGAGTAGCCTTGCAAAATGACACTATTGCACCCAATACACCTTTTCCAGAGGGGGCAAATCCCAATGATCCAAATAGTTATACCGACTACAGTCTAACAGACTATGCCCCCGAATTAATGTATAAGGAACTAAGCAACTTTGTGGAAGAAAATAAAAGAAATCCATTTTTCTTGTATTGGGCCACCCCTATTCCTCATGTTGCTCTTCAGGCTCCACAAAAATGGGTAGACTATTATTCCCATAAGTTTGGGGAAGAAGAACCCTATCTCTCTGGAGGTAGAAATCGCTATTTCTCTCATAAAAACCCCCATGCCGCTTATGCCGCAATGGTATCCTACCTTGATGAAAATATTGGGAAATTAATACAACAATTAAAAGACGAGGGAATCTACGAGAATACACTAATCATTTTCACTTCTGATAATGGACCCAGTTATGCCGGCGGTGCAGACCCTGTCTATTTTGAAAGTGCCAAACCCTTTGATGGACAATACGGTAGAGGAAAGGGCTTTCTTTACGAAGGTGGAATTCGCATACCTATGATAGCTTCCTGGCCAAATAAGATAATGCCGGGTACTAAAAGTGATCATATTTCTGCTCACTACGATATGTTGGCAACCTTTGGAGATATAGTTGGGTTTGAGGTACCTGAGGATACCGATGGTATAAGTATCTCTCCTACACTTTTTGAGAGCAATAAACAAAAGGAACACGAATTCCTGTATTGGGAATTTCCAAGCTACGGCGGACAGGTGGCGCTCCGAATGGGAGATTGGAAAGTCTTACGACAAAACTTAAAAAATGAAGAAACTCCCACGCTAGAGCTATATAACTTAAAAATCGATCCAGCGGAAGAGAACAATGTGGCCAATTTACATCCCGAAACCTTAGAAAAAGCGGCAAAGATTTTTAAGGAAGAACGAACGGAGCCAGAATTAGAAGATTTTAAAATACCCCTGCTTGATCATGGCCTGTTATTTAATGAAAAATAATCTTTATTTAATACCTTGCTTCGGTGCTCAATGTAAAATTGCTTAACTTGAAAAAGCTGTAATAAATTCATTTTTCTATTCTAAGATTATTTTTGTGAATCCTAAAGCCCTGACATTTTTAATTTTTATAATCCTTCATATTCCTTTAGAATTTACATTTTCACAAAACAAAAGTTTTACACAAAAGAAATATACTGCAAATTGGGAGTCCGTAACAAATAAGGAAACACCTAAATGGTTTAAAGATGCAAAGTTTGGAATCTATTTCCATTGGGGACCTTATAGCGTTCCCGCATATAAGACGGAATGGTACTCCCATTATATGTATGATAAGAATCACCCTATTTATAACTATCACAGAAAAAAATATGGTCCTTTAGACGAATTTGGATATAAAGATTTTATCCCCATGTTTACAGGAGAATACTTTGACGCCGATACTTGGGTGAGTTTATTCCAAAAGGCAGGAGCACAATTTGTAGGACCTGTTACAGAGCATGCAGATGGCTTTGCTATGTGGGATAGCAAACTCACACAATGGAATGCAAAAAATATGGGGCCCAAAAGAGATATTGTTGGGGAAATGGAAAAGGCTGTTCGGAAAACAGATATGAAGTTTATAACTACTTTTCATCATCAATGGCTCTGGTCTTGGTATTCTACCTGGGATGAGAATACCGATGCTTCTAGTGATCTTTATAGGGAATTGTACGGCCCAAAATTAAATAGCAGCCAGTTTATTGGTTCGGAAGAGTTTCCGACCTATATGGCCGATGACAGCTTTGCACAGAACTGGCTAAATAAAGTCAAGGAGGTGATTCAATACTACCAGCCAGATCTGATTTATTTTGATAATAAACTCAATATACTGGACGAAAAATACAGGCTAGACTTTCTTCAGTATTATTATAACTATGCAGATTCTATTAAAAAGGAAGTGGTGGTAACTTATAAAGCCAAGGATCTTAAGAAAGGTTCGGGAATACTCGACTTGGAAAGAGCACGCATGAGTGACAAAAAAGATTTTCTTTGGTTAACTGACGATTCAGTAGATTGGAATTCATGGTGTAATGTTGAAAACCCCGACTATAAATCTACCAATAGAATCATAGATTTTTTAGTAGATGTAGTAAGTAAGAACGGACGTGTTTTGTTAAACGTTACACCGACTGCCGAGGGAATAATACCAACAATTGTTGAAAAGAGATTATTAGAGATAGGAGACTGGTTTAAAATCAACGGGGAGGCCATTTATGAGACCCGGCCCTATATAATTTATGGAGAAGGACCGCAGCAAATAGTTGAAGGGCACTTAAGTGAAAGACAAAATTCTGAAGCCACATCTGAAGACATTCGTTTTACCACAAAAGAGAATATATTATATGCTATTGTACTAGACTGGCCCAAAGACACGCTTAGAATTAAATCGTTGGGAACAAATTCGGAATTTCTAAAAAAGAATATAAGAAGGATTACACTTTTAGGCTCAGAAGAGATAGTTAAATGGAAGCGTAAACTGGAAGACCTTAGTATAAATGTACCAGGAAACAAGGCCGGAGCACATGCATTTGCATTTAAAATAGAACTAGAGTAGACAGTAATAGACCCATAGATACAACGTCTCTCATAGAATAACTGTAGATACTCTAAATTTTAGCCAATTTCTGATTTATATTCTTGGCAGAAAGCTTAAATAATTTAAATTCTTTTTGTTCAGAGGGTAGTCCAAAATCGCTATATATAGTTACTTTAAGATAGGTAGGTGTTAAACTTTTATTCCCTAAATATTTTACATTTACCTGCCACTCCCCCTCCGGATCGAAGATTAAATGTTCTTGGCTTGAGAAACCGTATTTCTTTTCTTCTTTAATGAGACTTTCATTATCAAAAAGACTGTGCTTAAAGAGGTAGTATTGCTTTTGGTCATTCACAAATTGTAATTCAAATTCTGCTTCACTATCATTCCATTCAAAAAAAAGTCTAGTCCCATTAAAACCTTCTTTATCCTTTATAATGGCCGATCTATTCTTAGGAATTAGCTCTTTGTTCTGCGCCAATAGATTGTCGAAATCTCTTTTCAATATTCCGGTAAAATTTTCCGATTCTTGAAATAAATCCTCCGATAAAAGATAGTTATACCGCGCATATAACAAAGCTGCACGTCTGGCATTGCCAACATTTAAATAGGCGTTTGCCAAATCCCGATAGGACTGCTGATATTCCGGTCTTAAAATAAATATTTGTTTATATACAGCTAATGAAGTTCTAAAATTCCCTTCATCATCCATCTGATATGCCAGGGCCTTTAATACTACAGGGTTATCCGAAAATTTCCATTGTATTGTTCGTGTTATCTGCTCTACCATTTCCGGGTTTTGTCTGTTCTTGGCGAAGAAATTTCGCGAATCTAGATAAAAGAAGGGCGAGGGACTGTTACGTTTCGACTGCTCCATATAAATTGCTATTGCATCCTCCATACTATTGGAAGCGCGTAAGTTTTCAAGATAATTTGGAGCCACCTCTTCCAAACTTGGGCGCGCTTCTCCTTCAACAAAGAAGTTTGTCCTTAATTTAGCTTGGTCGTACGGTGCGTTTGATTCGGGTTCAAAGGAAAAATTGGTCATTTTTGTATTGATAATGACCAGACCGCCGGCGGCCAAACTTCCATACCTCTGCAAGGCTCCAATAGAAGAAATAATAGCGATTCTCTCGATATTTAAAACATCGATATACGTTGGTGCAGTTTGCATAAGATTACCGTCTACATCAAATAAAATAGGCGTGGGGTTATTTATGGAAGTATATCCCCTTGGAAAATAAGCAACAACATTATTTAAATCATTTATTCTACCAGAAATTAAAATATTAGGAACCTTGGCCCTTAGTATCGATATGATGTCAAAGGAGGCAGGATTTAAGTCTTTGCCCTGAAAAACTCTGATATTGTAATTGAAACGTCTAGTATCTATAATACCATAAGATGTCCTAATTAGATCCTTATTGGTGTGGTATTCTAAACTTAAATCGGATTGTGATTTATGATAGTCTTTTGTTACTACCACTTCGGATAGCTCCTGAACTTCATCCTTTAATTTTACGTTTAAAAAGGTAGTAACATCTTCCACATCTATTTCCACAGCTTTCTTCCCGTTATAATTATAGGCCAAAGTTTCGCCTTCCTGTGCTCTTATTTGATACCTCCCCTGTCTGTCTGTTTTTACCTTCGTGGCCGAATTAATATTAGCCACTTCCACTTCCATTAATGGTGTTTTACCATCCGTTACTATACCGCTTATACTTCTGTAACCATCCTGAGATGTACACAGGGCCACAATGAATAAGGTGAAACCAAAAAATAAAGACTCTTTCATAGCTAATAATTTTATACCGAATTTGAACATTTCGGAAGGACATTTTTCATTTTAAAAAAAGACAATCCCCCATAGAGCATATCCAATACAGTAAATTACAAAATAATCGAATCGGTAGTTGTTAAATTAATCCTATAAGCAGAATTTAACCTTCCTAGGGTTTGAAGAAGGATTATCTAAGCCAAGAAGTGCCCATAGTGACATATACAGCCCAATCCTCGGGACCTCTTGCAATATCAAGCCCAGTTTTAAGTCCTAACTTGCGTGCAATTAAATACCTAAATCCAGTTCCCCCACTCCAAACTACCTCACCGAAACCAGTATCTGGGGATGTAGAATAAGTAGTTCCTAGTCCAACAAAGCCTAAAATTCCCCAACGCTTATTTAAATTATACAGTTGTTCGGTCTCTGCTAGGAGCATTCCTTCCCCTTGATATCGCAATGCCGGTATACCCCTAATGGCTACATAAGGTTTTGCGTAAAAAGGAGCAGATTCCGAGGCCCAGGCAGTCTCTATTCGAAAGGCGGGCATCCATTTTTCACTTACGGGTAAATACCAGAATGCATGAAAGTTTAGTTTATTCCAGTTCTTTGTGCTTCCTAAAAATTCTAAATACTGATCATAACTCAAATGAACTTTTAGACCATCCGTTGGACTGAAGGTATTGTTAGTACTATCAAATTCTGATATTACAGAGAGACCACTATTTACAAGATTCACATCTCTCCTGTCAATTATATCAATATTATCAAAAACAGGAATATCAATTTTCGAAAACTGATACTTACCTCCTAAGAAAAAATCACTTCCGCCCAAACGAAAAATTAATTGTTGTACCAATGAAAACTGTTTTAACTCAAAACTCACCGGCTGTCCTAAGTCTCGATAATAATCCAAGAAAATATTACCATATCCTACAATTCCCCTATATCGTATTTGGTCCTCTTTCCAAAAACCTAAATACGCACCTCCTAGAATCCAAGTTCCGTTTGTTGTAATACCCCCGGTTAAAGCAGCTACATCTTTCTTATGTGTTGGATCCTCTTTATTGACGAAATAAGCCCCTCCTATAATTGCTCCAAACCCTACCGCTGGCTCCGTAATCGGAATTAAAAACGGCAGAATACCATTATTCTCTATAAGGTAAGTACTAACATCAAAGGCGTTGTCTAAAGAATCCCTAAAAGCACTTGGATTTTTTTGCCCATTCAGAAAATAGAAAGAACATATACAAAGAGAAAGGAGTGTGAGTTTTTTTACAGCCATGAAGTTTATTTTATCCCAAAATTGTACCATTTAATTAAAAGATTATTTAAAGGTAAGGAAAGCCCTCAATACTCTATTAGTAATAGCTGATAGATTGTTGCTTGTTATTTATGAGTTTTAGTTTTATAAGAGAAAAATATTTCATGAAGCCCGTAGGCTTCAGAGCGCCTTTATGATATATATACACCGCTTAGGTATCCGTATTCTGTAACATTAATTACACAGACCTTTTAAATACCAGAATCATGACAATCATCATGTTTTTCATTGGTAAATGGCACTAATTTCGGGCTATCAAATAGACTTAAAACTATTCCCATGGAGACAATTTCTAGTATTAAAACAAGAGTTTACCGATTTGGTAATAAAAATGCAGACGGCAGTAGTGAAATGAAGAACCTCTTAGGAGGTAAAGGAGCTAACTTGGCTGAAATGAGCGCCATAGGTATTCCCGTTCCTCCAGGATTTACCATTACTACAGAGGTCTGTACTGCGTATAACAGGCTTGGACAGGAAGATACCATTTATTTAATAAAGGAGGAGGTAGAAAGTGCGATCGACTTTATTGAAAATATAATGGGATGTAAATTTGGAGATATGGAAAATCCGCTTTTAATCTCCGTAAGATCAGGTGCGCGTGTTTCCATGCCAGGGATGATGGACACAGTCCTTAACCTAGGCTTAAATGACCAAGCCATTGATGGTTTAATTAGGAAAACAGCAAACGAAAGGTTTGTATGGGACTCTTACCGCAGGTTTATTCAAATGTACTCTGGGGTAGTTCTAGGAATGAAACCCCTGACAAAGGAAGATATAGATCCTTTCGAAGAAATCATGGAACATCTTAAAGAAAAAAGAGAAATTACACTAGATACAGATTTTACAGTCCAAGACTTGAAGGATTTGGTCTATGATTTTAAGGATGTAGTTAGGAAAAGAACAGGAAAAGAATTTCCCATGGATCCATGGGAACAACTTTGGGGAGCCGTAATGGCCGTATTTGATAGTTGGAATGGAGACCGAGCAAAATATTATCGCAAAATGAATGGCTACCCGTCAGACTGGGGAACCGCTGTTAATGTTCAGGCAATGGTCTTTGGAAATATGGGCGAAAATTCTGGAACCGGTGTATGTTTTACAAGAGATGCGGCAACCGGAGAAAATGTTTTTAATGGCGAATATCTTATTAATGCTCAAGGCGAAGATGTAGTAGCCGGAGTAAGAACCCCTCAACAAATTACTACTCTGGGGTCTAAGAAGTGGGCCGAATTAGCACAAATAGAAGAAAAAGATAGATCTGAAAACTATCCATCCCTAGAAGAACTAATGCCAAAAATGTTCTATGAATTAAACCAATATCAAGACATTTTAGAGAGGCATTATCGCGATATGCAAGATATGGAATTTACCATTCAAGATGGTAAATTATGGATTCTCCAAACCAGAAATGGAAAAAGAACTGGTGCGGCAATGGTTAAAATTGCGGTTGATTTACTTAAAGAAGGGCTAATAAATGAAAAGGAAGCAATGCTTCGTATTGAACCCAATAAATTGGATGAGCTGCTGCATCCCGTTTTTGACCCAGCTGGTTTAGTTAAAGAAGATATTATTGCACAGGGTTTACCTGCCTCTCCAGGGGCAGCAACTGGCCAAATCGTATTCTTTGCAGATGAAGCAGATAAATACAAATACACTATTCTAACAAGAATTGAAACTTCTCCAGAAGACCTGGAAGGTATGAATGTGGCCAAAGGTATATTAACAGCCCGAGGAGGAATGACATCGCATGCCGCCGTGGTAGCCCGTGGAATGGGGAAATGCTGCGTTTCCGGAGCCGGAGCTCTAAAAATAAACTACAAAGAAAGAACCATGACTGTGGAAGGCAAAGAATACCAGGAAGGAGATTGGATTTCTATCAATGGGTCTACAGGTAATATAATTGAGGGCAAAGTACCTACCATGGAACCAGAACTTAGTGGAGAATTTGCGCAAATTATGTCTTTGTCTGATAAGTTTAGAAAAATGAAGGTTCGAACAAACGCGGATACCCCAAAAGACGCTAAAGTAGCTAGAAGTTTTGGAGCAGAGGGAATAGGTCTTACAAGAACAGAGCATATGTTTTTTGAAGTAGATCGTATTAAAGCAATGCGTGAAATGATATTGGCCGATACGGTAAAGGGAAGGAAATTAGCTTTAAAAGAACTCTTGCCAATGCAACGATCCGACTTTGAAGGTATATTTGAAGCAATGCAAGGTTTACCTGTGACTGTTAGACTTTTAGACCCGCCTTTACACGAGTTTGTTCCCCACCAATTAGCAACACAAAAGGAGCTTGCAGAAGACCTCCATATTTCCCTGTCGTCAGTAAAAACTAAGGTAGCTGAACTTCAAGAATTTAACCCAATGTTAGGACATAGGGGTTGCAGACTGGGGAATACCTATCCCGAAATAACGGAGATGCAAACTAGAGCCATTATCGAAGCAGCTCTTAACTTAAAAGAAAAAGGAATTGAGGTTACTCCAGAAATTATGGTCCCACTCATCGGTACGGTAAATGAATTTGTTGTTCAAGATGAGATTATACGTAAAACGGCAGAACAGGTATTTAAGGAACGGAACAATAAGGTAGAATTTCTTGTAGGTACGATGATAGAAATTCCTAGAGCAGCCTTAATGGCGGATAAAATTGCAGAAAGAGCTGACTTTTTCTCCTTTGGCACGAATGACTTAACACAAATGGCATTTGGTTATTCTAGAGACGATGCAGGGAAGTTCTTATCCATTTATTTGGAGAAAGGAATTCTAACCTCTGATCCATTCGAAATAATTGATCGGGAAGGTGTAGGACAATTATTGGCAATAGGTACAGAAAGAGGTAGAAAAACCAAACCAAGTTTAAAAGTAGGTATTTGTGGAGAACACGGAGGGGAACCCAATTCTGTGGAATTCTGTAATATGATAGGGATGAATTATGTGAGCTGTTCTCCTTTTAGAGTTCCTATTGCTCGGGTGGCCGCGGCTCAGGCAAGTATTCTAGACAAAGAGCAGAACAGCTAGTGGAGTGTAAAAAAGGTTTAGATACACATTATTGATTTTAATTATTGTATTAAACACTATTTTTGTGCGTGTAAGCCTTTTTTATGTTTCAAATTTTTAATAAGAAAAAATTTTTAGTAGACTATCTTTCCGGATTCATAGATATTCATAATCATATTCTACCTGGAATTGATGATGGTGCTAAATCTGTAGAAGACTCTATTGCACTTATAAAAGGTTTTTCCTCCATTGGTATAAGCAGCTTTGTTGCTACACCACATATAATGAATAACTACTATCCGAACACCGAAGAATCTATATCCACATCATTACACGATTTAACCAATGCCTTATTAACAGAAAACCTAACCGACATACGAATTGAGGCGGCGGCTGAACATATGATAGACGATGCCTTTGAAGATTTGCTTGTGAACAAACAAATTATGCCTTTGCGAAAAGACTTTTTACTTATAGAAATGTCTTATCTGCAACCTGCTATTCATTTCGAAGAATGCATAGAAAGTATTATGAAAAATGGCTTTTTTCCGATTTTAGCACATCCGGAACGTTATGGATATTGGCATTCAGAACAAAAAAAATATCCTTATTACAAAAACAAAGGGGTCTTATATCAGTTGAATTTACTCTCCCTAAGCAACTATTATGGTCCTGAAGTAAAAAAAATGGCATATAGTTTACTAGACAAGGGTCATATTGATTTCGTAGCTTCAGACGTACATAACCTAATGCAACTTAATAACCTAAAAGACTTGCAAATATCTCCGAAAAAAATTAAAAAGTTGCTGCCATTAATAGAGAATACAATCTCTCATTTTTACTAATCAATACAGTATTAAGAATAGGACAGGCTGTTATTTTTTAATTATAAAAGGTACGGTTTCTTGCGAGTTTAGTCCACTAACTGTTATATAATAAATTCCTTCCGATAGTGTATTTAAGTCTAAAACTTCCTCTGGCAAATGAGCATTATTAAGTCGTTGTTGCCAGACAAGCTGATTTAGAGTTGTCGTTATTTGTATTTGCACCGCCTCCCCTTGATAGCTGCTTAAATTTAGTTTTAATACCCCATTTGTAGGATTTGGATAAACAGAAAATGGATCTGCTATCAAATCAATATCTGGCTTACTTTCTTGGGGTGATTTAACAAGAGTGCCAATCTGTTTTGCAGCAACGGATGCTGTTGTAAACACAGAAACATTGTCATATACTGCAGTGGTTATAACGCCATCTCTATGCGAAGTCGTCGCTAAGCCTACTTCAATGGTTTCACTCATCGAGATGGTTCTACTGCCTAACTGCTGCCAATTGCCATTGGTCGCAGAAGCATAGCCTGTAAAAGTATCCCCTTGGCGAACAAGTCTTAGATAGTAGGGATAACTTCCCACGGCAATAGGTCCAATATTATTTGCCGAAGGGGTCATAGTAGCTCCTGTAGTGGGCCTATCCTCAAAATTATAGGCAATGCCAACATTCAATGGGTTCGGAGACAGGGCCATTAAAACCATTTTGGCATTCGCTGCTGTGCCATTACGCATCATCACGCCGGCTTTGGCCCAATCGTTCGTATCTTCCAAGGATACTACTCTGGCGATAATCTCCCCATCTCCCGTAAGGGATTGGTGTACAAAATGAAACTCATCACTACTATTCCAGATATCACGACCTGAGGCCTCTACCTGATAGACTCCATTGTCTACACAAGCACTGCCATCCGCAGCAACATTACCAATATCTCTATTACTCCAGGGAGCCGATAATGAAATGCATCCGCCGGGGGCTGCAGTAACTGTAATAGTTAAACTTTCTTCATCAAACTCTCTTTGTGCGTCTTCTACACGCAAGGTTACCTGGTAGTTCCCCGCACTACTAAACTCTTTTGATGGGGAACTCGCATTTGAAGTACTACCATCACCAAAAGTCCATAAATAACTCGTTATCTC
>NZ_JARDUB010000005.1 GCF_029360665.1 Eudoraea chungangensis | reverse complement strand
ACTTATACGTATACTGATGAGAGTGGCACAGCACAAATAATTGATACCAATGCAAGTGCTAACCCATATGACAATACTACCTCTGGCTTAACCGCCACGGATGTACAGGCGGCTATTGACGAAGTTGTGTTGGGAAGTACAGACGATCAGGATATCAGTACGACGGGTGCAGCCGGTAATATCACCATAGAAGATGGTAGTACCTTAAACTTAAACGTAGACGATGCGGATGCAGATGCGACCAATGAATATAACACTGCAGTTGCAATGAACGCGGGTAGTCTTGAAATTACCGATGGTGGTGGTACCCTTTCAGATAATCTTATAAGTACGGATATTAATAATGACATATTAGCAGGTTCAGACGGGGCTTTGTATTTGAATGTTGCCTCGGTAACAATAGCAGAAACAGTAACTAATTTAGTGGATAACGCTAATGGTAGTTTCACCTACACCAATGAAAATGGTGTTCCGCAGACAGTTAATAAATCAGATATTACGGATAATGGTAATGGTACCTATACGTTTACTAATAATGATGGGAGTGATGTGGTAATAAATACTACGGCATTGACAAATCCATATGACAATACAACTTCCGGACTTACGGCTTCAACTGTGCAAGCAGCTATCGATGAAGTAGCTACTGGAAGCACAGACGATCAGGATATCAGCACTACGGGTGCAGCAGGTAACATTACCATAGAAGATGGTAGTACCTTAAACTTAAACGTAGATGATGCAGATGCAGATGCTTCCAACGAGGTAAACACTGGATTTGCAGTTAACGGAGCTAATCTGGAAATTACGGATAGCGATGGAACTTTATCGGTAGCCTTGGCCGACTTAGGTACAGACGACCAGGATATCAGTACCACTGGCGCAGCGGGTAATATTACCATAGAAGATGGTAGTACCTTAAACCTAAATGTAGATGATGCGGATGCAGATGCTTCCAACGAATTTAACACAGGAATTAGCTTCGACGGTACAGATCTTACTATCACCGATGGTGGAGGAAATCAAGTAATAGATATTAGTGGCGTAAGTACAGACGATCAGGATATCAGCACTACGGGTGCAGCAGGTAATATTACCATAGAAGATGGTAGTACCTTAAACTTAAACGTAGATGATGCGGATGCAGATGCTTCCAACGAATTTAACACAGGAATTAGCTTCGACGGCACGGATCTTACTATCACCGATGGTGGAGGAAATCAAGTAATAGATATTAGTGGCGTAAGTACAGACGATCAGGATATCAGCACCACTGGTGCAGCAGGTAATATTACCATAGAAGATGGTAGTACCTTAAACCTAAACGTAGACGATGCGGATGCAGATGCTTCCAACGAATTCAACACAGGAATTAGCTTCGACGGTACAGATCTTACTATCACCGATGGTGGAGGAAATCAAGTAATAGATATTAGTGGCGTAAGTACAGACGATCAGGATATCAGCACCACTGGCGCAGCAGGTAATATTACCATAGAAGATGGTAGTACCTTAAACTTAAACGTAGACGATGCAGATGCAGATGCGACCAATGAATATAACACTGCAGTTGCAATGAACGCGGGTAGTCTTGAAATTACCGATGGCGGTGGCACTCTTTCAGATAATCTTATAAGTACCGATGCAAATAATGATCTGGCATCTGGTTCAGATGGGGCTTTGTATTTGAATGTTGCCTCTGTTACCATATCCGAGACAATTACAAATTTAGTGGATAATGCTAATGGTACATTTACCTACACCAACGAAAGTGGTGCTCCGCAGACAGTTAATAAATCAGATATTACGGATAATGGCAATGGGACTTATACGTTTACTAATAATGATGGGAGTGATGTAGTAATAAATACTACGGCATTGACAAATCCATATGACAATACAACTTCCGGACTTACGGCTTCAACTGTGCAAGCAGCTATCGATGAAGTAGCTTCTGGAAGCACAGACGACCAGGATATCAACACTACGGGTGCAGCAGGAAACATTACCATAGAAGATGGTAGTACCTTAAACCTAAACGTAGACGATGCGGATGCAGATGCTTCCAACGAATTCAACACAGGAATTAGCTTCGACGGTACAGATCTTACTATCACCGATGGTGGAGGAAATCAAGTAATAGATATTAGTGGCGTAAGTACAGACGACCAGGATATCAGCACCACGGGTGCAGCAGGAAACATTACCATAGAAGATGGTAGTACCTTAAACTTAAACGTAGATGATGCGGATGCTGATGCTTCCAACGAGGTAAACACTGGATTTGCAGTTAACGGAGCTAATCTGGAAATTACAGATAGCGATGGAACTTTATCGGTAGCCTTGGCCGACTTAGGCACAGACGATCAGGATATCAGCACCACTGGTGCAGCGGGTAATATTACCATAGAAGATGGTAGTACCTTAAACCTAAACGTAGACGATGCGGATGCTGATGCTTCCAACGAGGTAAACACTGGATTTGCAGTTAACGGTGCTAATCTGGAAATTACAGATAGCGATGGAACTTTATCGGTAGCCTTGGCCGACTTAGGTACAGACGATCAGGATATCAGCACCACGGGTGCAGCAGGTAATATTACCATAGAAGATGGTAGTACCTTAAACCTAAACGTAGACGATGCGGATGCAGATGCTTCCAACGAATTCAACACAGGAATTAGCTTCGACGGTACAGATCTTACTATCACCGATGGCGGAGGCAATCAAGTAATAGATATTAGTGGCGTAAGCACAGACGACCAGGATATCAGCACCACTGGTGCAGCAGGTAATATTACCATAGAAGATGGTAGTACCTTAAACCTAAACGTAGATGATGCAGATGCAGATGCTTCCAACGAGGTAAACACTGGATTTGCAGTTAACGGAGCTAATCTAGAAATTACAGATAGCGATGGAACTTTATCGGTAGCCTTGGCCGACATAAGCACAGACGATCAGGATATCAGCACCACTGGTGCAGCAGGTAATATTACCATAGAAGATGGTAGTACCTTAAACTTAAACGTAGACGATGCGGATGCTGATGCTTCCAACGAGGTAAACACTGGATTTGCAGTTAACGGAGCTAATCTGGAAATTACAGATAGCGATGGAACTTTATCGGTAGCCTTGGCCGACATAAGCACAGACGACCAGGATATCAGCACCACTGGTGCAGCGGGTAATATTACCATAGAAGATGGTAGTACCTTAAACTTAAACGTAGATGATGCAGATGCAGATGCGACCAATGAATATAACACTGCAGTTGCAATGAACGCGGGTAGTCTTGAAATTACCGATGGCGGTGGCACCCTTTCAGATAATCTTATAAGTACCGATGCAAACAATGATCTGGCATCTGGTTCAGATGGGGCTTTATATTTGAATGTTGCCTCTGTTACCATATCCGAGACAATTACAAATTTAGTGGATAATGCTAATGGTAGTTTCACCTACACCAATGAAAATGGTGTTCCGCAGACAGTTAATAAATCAGATATTACGGATAATGGTAATGGTACCTATACGTTTACTAATAATGATGGGAGTGATGTGGTAATAAATACTACGGCATTGACAAATCCATATGACAATACAACTTCCGGACTAACGGCTTCAACTGTGCAAGCAGCTATCGATGAAGTAGCTACTGGAAGCACAGACGACCAGGATATCAGCACCACTGGTGCAGCAGGTAATATTACCATAGAAGATGGTAGTACCTTAAACTTAAACGTAGACGATGCGGATGCTGATGCTTCCAACGAATTCAACACAGGAATTAGCTTCGACGGTACAGATCTTACTATCACCGATGGCGGAGGAAATCAAGTAATAGATATTAGTGGCGTAAGTACAGACGACCAGGATATCAGCACTACGGGTGCAGCGGGTAATATTACCATAGAAGATGGTAGTACCTTAAACCTAAACGTAGACGATGCGGATGCAGATGCTTCCAACGAGGTAAACACTGGATTTGCAGTGAACGGTGCTAATCTAGAAATTACAGATAGCGATGGAACTTTATCGGTAGCCTTGGCCGACATAAGCACAGACGACCAGGATATCAGCACCACTGGTGCAGCAGGTAATATTACCATAGAAGATGGTAGTACCTTAAACTTAAACGTAGACGATGCGGATGCAGATGCTTCCAACGAGGTAAACACTGGATTTGCAGTGAACGGTGCTAATCTAGAAATTACAGATAGCGATGGAACTTTATCGGTAGCCTTGGCCGACATAAGCACAGACGACCAGGATATCAGTACCACTGGTGCAGCAGGTAATATTACCATAGAAGATGGTAGTACCTTAAACTTAAACGTAGACGATGCGGATGCAGATGCTTCCAACGAGGTAAACACTGGATTTGTAGTTAACGGAGCTAATCTGGAAATTACAGATAGCGATGGAACTTTATCGGTAGCCTTGGCCGACTTAGGCACAGACGACCAGGATATCAGTACCACTGGTGCAGCAGGTAATATTACCATAGAAGATGGAAGTACCTTAAACTTAAATGTAGATGATGCGGATGCAGATGCTTCCAATGAGGTAAACACTGGATTTGCAGTTAACGGAGCTAATCTGGAAATTACAGATAGCGATGGAACTTTATCGGTAGCCTTGGCCGACTTAGGCACAGACGATCAGGATATCAGCACCACTGGTGCAGCGGGTAATATTACCATAGAAGATGGTAGTACCTTAAACCTAAACGTAGATGATGCAGATGCAGATGCTTCCAATGAGGTAAACACTGGATTTGCAGTTAACGGAGCTAATCTGGAAATTACAGATAGCGATGGAACTTTATCGGTAGCCTTGGCCGACTTAGGCACAGACGACCAGGATATCAGCACCACTGGTGCAGCAGGTAATATTACCATAGAAGATGGTAGTACCTTAAACTTAAACGTAGACGATGCGGATGCGGATGCTTCCAACGAATTTAACACAGGAATTAGCTTCGACGGTACAGATCTTACTATCACCGATGGCGGAGGCAATCAAGTAATAGATATTAGTGGCGTAAGTACAGACGACCAGGATATCAGCACTACGGGTGCAGCGGGTAATATTACCATAGAAGATGGTAGTACCTTAAACTTAAACGTAGATGATGCAGATGCAGATGCTTCCAACGAGGTAAACACTGGATTTGCAGTTAACGGTGCTAATCTGGAAATTACAGATAGCGATGGAACTTTATCGGTAGCCTTGGCCGACATAAGCACAGACGACCAGGATATCAGCACCACTGGTGCAGCAGGTAATATTACCATAGAAGATGGTAGTACCTTAAACTTAAACGTAGACGATGCGGATGCTGATGCTTCCAACGAATTCAACACAGG
The DNA here is from genome assembly GCF_029360665.1 of Eudoraea chungangensis. GTDB lineage: Bacteria > Bacteroidota > Bacteroidia > Flavobacteriales > Flavobacteriaceae > Eudoraea > Eudoraea chungangensis. The sequence continues at coordinate 91,790 of NZ_JARDUB010000005.1, read as the reverse complement.
AATTAGCTTCGACGGTACAGATCTTACTATCACCGATGGCGGAGGAAATCAAGTAATAGATATTAGTGGCGTAAGTACAGACGACCAGGATATCAGCACTACGGGTGCAGCGGGTAATATTACCATAGAAGATGGTAGTACCTTAAACCTAAACGTAGACGATGCGGATGCAGATGCTTCCAACGAGGTAAACACTGGATTTGCAGTGAACGGTGCTAATCTAGAAATTACAGATAGCGATGGAACTTTATCGGTAGCCTTGGCCGACTTAGGTACAGACGATCAGGATATCAGCACCACTGGTGCAGCAGGTAATATTACCATAGAAGATGGTAGTACCTTAAACTTAAACGTAGACGATGCGGATGCTGATGCTTCCAACGAATTTAACACAGGAATTAGCTTCGACGGTACAGATCTTACTATCACCGATGGTGGAGGAAATCAAGTAATAGATATTAGTGGCGTAAGTACAGACGATCAGGATATCAGCACTACGGGTGCAGCAGGTAATATTACCATAGAAGATGGTAGTACCTTAAACTTAAACGTAGACGATGCGGATGCGGATGCTTCCAACGAATTCAACACAGGAATTAGCTTCGACGGTACAGATCTTACTATCACCGATGGTGGAGGAAATCAAGTAATAGATATTAGTGGCGTAAGTACAGACGATCAGGATATCAGTACCACTGGCGCAGCAGGTAATATTACCATAGAAGATGGTAGTACCTTAAACTTAAACGTAGATGATGCGGATGCAGATGCTTCCAACGAGGTAAACACTGGATTTGCAGTTAACGGTGCTAATCTGGAAATTACAGATAGCGATGGAACTTTATCGGTAGCCTTGGCCGACTTAGGCACAGACGATCAGGATATCAGCACCACGGGTGCAGCGGGTAATATTACCATAGAAGATGGTAGTACCTTAAACCTAAACGTAGACGATGCGGATGCAGATGCTTCCAACGAATTTAACACAGGAATTAGCTTCGACGGTACAGATCTTACTATCACCGATGGCGGAGGCAATCAAGTAATAGATATTAGTGGCGTAAGTACAGACGACCAGGATATCAGCACTACGGGTGCAGCAGGTAATATTACCATAGAAGATGGTAGTACCTTAAACTTAAATGTAGATGATGCGGATGCAGATGCTTCCAACGAGGTAAACACTGGATTTGCAGTTAACGGAGCTAATCTGGAAATTACAGATAGCGATGGAACTTTATCGGTAGCCTTGGCCGACATAAGCACAGACGACCAGGATATCAGCACCACTGGTGCAGCGGGTAATATTACCATAGAAGATGGTAGTACCTTAAACCTAAACGTAGACGATGCAGATGCAGATGCTTCCAACGAGGTAAACACTGGATTTGCAGTTAACGGAGCTAATCTGGAAATTACAGATAGCGATGGAACTTTATCGGTAGCCTTGGCCGACTTAGGCACAGACGACCAGTTTGATGATGAAGTATCTTTAAGAACCTCAATTGATGTAAATGAAGGGGGAGTTGTATCGCCTACAAACGAGACTACTGTGGAAGAAGTAATTCAGGCAATTGCTCCTATTACCTCAAAAGCAGCCCGTATATTTTATCCTCCATCAATAGCCATAAATGCCTCGGCAAATGGTACCGGATTTACAGAAAATCTTTACCAACAATACTTAGATCAATATGGCATGACTTTGCCCTCCTCTGCTGCAAGTGCTGGAGCTCCGACGGCCATACCAACATATGCTTCTAACGAATTATACTACTACGTTACCTACTACGATCCAGCGGTTTTTGCCAATGTTTCTATTAGTGCAACAGGAGTAATGACTTATGACATAATTGGGCAACCAGCTGACTATAATTCATTAATTAACGTAGTTTTTGTCGTACGATAATCAGGCTAAGTCTCTAAAAAAAGGAATTTGAAATTGATCTATAAAAATAAAAATCTATTATTCTCTATTGTCCTGGCGATATGGGGTATAGCTCAGGTCAATGCACAATTTCTTTTACAGGCTCCATCGGGTAATGGAGAAAATAATTATAGATGGTATGAAGCAAGTAATCCGTCTACAGTTCTAGCTACTGATTTCTTTTACGAGACAAGTATACCAGGAGTATATTATGCAACTTATGATGGTACACTTTGTGGTTCAAATGCTACAGGATATTTTGTGTTAACGGATTGTACTACACCAGATAATCAGGTTACTTTGGATATTTCTTCAAATGTTACCGGATCATCAACAGTTTCATGGTCTCCAGCGGTTACCGGAGATCCATTAAGACCGGTAGTTACTTCAACAACTTCTGTTGTTAGATACGTAGCTACGATAACCAAAGCTGGGAATTCTATGGATCTCCCAGGATTTACAGTAGTCTGCTTGCAACAGGCGGCAACCTTAGTGGATGATCTCATTGTTCTTGATGAGGATACTTCCATAATTGTACCGATTTACGACAATGACTCAGATATCCCTTTAATAGGAACATTGAATACCACGGATCCACTAAATGGCACGGTTTCTATAAACAATAATGGTACTCCTAATGACCCTACGGATGATATTGTAACGTATACGCCCGACCCTGATTACAATGGTAGTGATTCCTTTGATTATACCGTTTGTAATGACAGAGGCGACTGTAGTACAGCTACAGTTGATGTAGATGTATTACCGATTTTAGATGCCATTGATGATTTTATAGCAGGAACAGTAGACATTCCTTTAGATATACCTTTCTTAGATAATGATAATGACGTTCCTGTGGACGCACTTCTTACATTTACAAATACCACCGATGGAAGTGTAGTGATTAATGATAATGGAACACCAACAAATGTGCTGGATGATATTTTTAATTATACACCTAACCCTGGGTATCTAGGACCGGATTCTTTTACATATACCCTATGTGATGCAGCATCGAACTGCAGCACTGCGACGGTTTCAATCATGGTTAACCCAGAAGTGATTAATCTGGATACAGACAACGACGGAATTGTAGACAGTTTTGAGGATTTAAACTCAGATTTAGATAATGATCCTTTAACAAATCCAACCGATAGTGATTTGGATGGTATTCCGGATTTTATGGATATTGACAGTGATGATGATGGAATTCCGGACAATATAGAAGCGCAAACCACAAATAACTACATTGCTCCATCAAATCAAGATATTGACTCCAACGGTTTGGATGACGCTTATGAAAATGGCGGTGGTTTAGGAATTATTCCGGTAGATTCTGATGGTGATGGATTACCTGATTATGTTGATCCCGACAGTGATAATGATAATATTCCGGATATAATTGAAGCGCACGACTTTAACCGCGACGGGATTCCTGATGTAACCTTTATTGGATCGGATAAAGACGATGATGGCTTAGATGACGGTTTTGAAGGATCGGTGGCTATTGATGATGACGTTAATGACGAAATAGACGACCCGCAAAATGATTTGCCGGATACAGATGGGGATTTGGAATTGGACTATAGGGATATTGATGACGATAATGATTTAATTCTCAGCATAGATGAAGATGCCAATGCCGATCGAAATTACGCGAACGATGATATGGATGCTGATGGTATTCCGGATTATCTAGAGGCTAATTTTAGCGAGGACGACATAGAAATATTTAATGTTGTTACCCCAAATGGAGATGGAATTCATGATGTACTCACCATTGATGGTCTTGAAAACTTTCCAAATAATACCATAAGAATATACAATAGGTGGGGCGTTCAAGTTTTTGCTACAAGTGCCTATGACACTGCTGGCAATGTTTTTGATGGAAGCTCACAAGGAAGAGTAACCGTTGATCAGGATAATATGCTTCCTGCTGGCACATATTTTTACATTTTAGAATACGAAAACGAAAACGGAATAATGAAATCATTATCCGGATACATTTATATTAATAGATAGAAAAATGCACAGAAAACCAATAGAAATTTATTGTAAGAGGAATCTAATTCCCTTGATTTTTCTATGTATAATTCTATACGCCGAAAGTGCATTTAGTCAGCAAGATGCACAGTATACGCAGTATATGTACAATACGGTAAGCGTTAATCCGGCTTATGCAGGATCTAGAGGTAATCTTAGTATAGCCGCCCTATACCGATCTCAATGGGTTGGGTTAGATGGAGCTCCAAAGACACAAACTCTAAATATTCATTCCCCAATTGGTTACAATGGAATGGGACTGGGTTTTTCAATAGTAAATGACCAAATAGGACCAACTTCTGAGACTAATTTTGATTTGGATTTATCTTATTCTATAAAGCTTGCAAAAGAGGCTAGACTTAGTTTTGGTCTTAAAGCAAGTGCTCAATTACTGGATATTCGATTTTCAGAGCTTAATCAGGATATTGGCAACCCAGGAGGTCCTGATCCGACCTTGCAAGACGATATTATGAATCGTTTTTCTCCCAATATTGGAGGAGGAGTATATTATCACACGGATCGGTTTTATGCAGGTTTATCGGTACCAAGGATTTTGGAGACCTCCCATTTTGATGAATCTTCCCTATCTACCGCCAAAGAGCAAATGAACTTCTATTTTATCACCGGCTATGTCTTTGATATGAGCGCTTTCTGGAAATTTAAACCAGCCCTGTTAGTAAAAGCTGCACAAGGTGCGCCTCTTCAGGTTGATATATCTGCCAACTTTATGTATAATGATAAGCTCATTCTTGGGGCCGCATACCGATGGGATGCCGCCTTTAGTGGAATGGCAGGATTTCAAATATCACCATCCTTTTTAATTGGTCTGGCGTACGACAGAGAAATTACGGAACTTGGACAAGCCATTTTTAATGATGGTTCTTTCGAAGTAATTTTGAGATACGATTTTATAAAGACCAAAACAAAGTTGAAATCCCCCCGCTTCTTCTAGTCTTAAATCCTCAAGTTTTATTTCTCGAATTTTTTGTTGACCTTAACCAAGTATATTGGTTAAAGATGGTATTTTTACACAATGGAAAACAAAAAAGAAGAACGAGTTGTACTTGTTAATGAAAAAGATCAGGAAGTAGGTACCATGCCGAAAATGGAAGCTCATGAAAAAGCAGTTCTGCATAGAGCTTTTTCTGTTTTTATTATGAATGCTAAAGGAGAAACAATGCTGCAAAGAAGAGCTGCACATAAATATCATTCCCCATCCTTATGGACAAATACTTGTTGTAGTCATCAACGCAAGGGAGAAACCAGTATTGAAGCAGGAAAACGAAGACTACAGGAAGAAATGGGATTTTCAGCTGAATTAGAAGAACTTTTTTGGTTTATTTACAAAGCCCCTTTTGATAATGGTCTTACAGAACACGAATTAGATCATGTTCTAATTGGATCATATGAGGGCAACCCTGAAATTAACGAAGACGAGGTATCCCAATGGAAATGGATGTTTCCCGAGGATATTAAACAGGATATAAATAATTTTCCAGAAAACTACACCGTGTGGTTTAAAATTATTTTTGAAAAATTCTACGATCATTTAATAACTAATCGTATTTAATAATGAAAGTGAAGGTAAGTAGAAGGGCTCACTTTAACGCGGCACATAGACTATACCGACCAGATTGGGAGGATGAAAAAAATCAAGATGTATTTGGGAAGTGTAATAATCCAAAATTTCATGGACATAATTATGAGCTAATTGTAAGTGTAACTGGTTCTATTGATCCCGAAACTGGTTTCGTCATAGATGTAAAAATTTTAAAGGATTTGATTAAATCAGAGGTCGAGGATGCCATGGATCATAAAAATTTGAACTTGGAAGTGGAAGAGTTTAAGACGCTTAACCCTACTGCTGAGAACATTGCAGTGGTAATTTTCAATAAACTTAGACCGCATATATCTATAGATAAAGAATTGGAAATAGTCTTGTATGAAACACCTCGCAATTTTGTAACCTATTCAGGATAATATATGGGGCTCAAAGTTGGTCAGCTTATTCCAAATTTTTCGCTTACAGATCAAAATGGCATACCCTTTAAAAGTACCGATTTATTAGGAAGTAAATCCTTTGTCTTATTTTTTTATCCCAAAGACAATACACCTGGGTGCACAGCAGAAGTATGTTCCTTTAGAGATAATTACGAAGAATTCACGGATTTAGGAGCTGAAGTAGTAGGTATTAGTTCAGATTCTGAAGCCTCACATCGTCGATTTTCTAAAAAGTTTAATCTTCCATTTATACTTTTATCGGATAAAGGAGGTAAAGTGCGAAAGATGTTTAAAGTTGAAGGTAGTTTGTTTAACTTACTTCCAGGAAGGGAGACTTATGTAATAAATAAGGATGGGAGGGTAGAAATGGTTTTTAATAGTGCAAGTTCATCCCGACATATGAAGAAGGCATTAGCAACACTTAAATCAATGTAATGAAATGAGTTTATATCCATTAAAATTTGAACCAATCTTGATGAAACGCCTATGGGGAGGTACACGTTTGGGTACTGTTTTGGGAAAGGCAGTAAAGGAAGACAAGGTAGGGGAAAGTTGGGAAATTTCCGGAGTTAAAGACCATGTGTCTATAGTCTCCAATGGAGCTTATAAGGGCTTAAAGCTTACAGAATTAATCACCAAGTTTTCTAAAGATTTATTAGGGGAAAGGGTGCTTAGTGAATTTGGAGATGAATTTCCAATCCTTATCAAGTTTATTGATGCCAAAAAAGATTTGTCGATTCAATTACATCCAGACGATATTTTGGCTAAGAAACGACATAATTCTTTAGGTAAAACAGAGATGTGGTATGTCATGGATGCAGAAGAGGAATCTAATCTAATCGTAGGTTTTAAGGAAGATATTAGTGAAGAGGATTATAAAAACAGTCTAAAAGATAATTCTCTTTTAAGCTTATTACATTTTGAAACCGTGAAAGAAGGAGATACTTTTTTTATTAATGCAGGTAAAATTCATGCAATTGGACAAGGAGTTTTATTGGCAGAAATTCAACAGACATCAGATGTTACATACAGGGTTTTTGATTATAATAGAAAAGATAGCGAAGGGAACTTACGGGAGCTGCATACAGAATTGGCATTATCTGCTATTGATTACAAAAGACGGGACGATTTTAAGATAGTCTATGAGAAGAAGGAAAATATCGAAAACCCTATGGTTAATAGTGCCTATTTCACAACGCGTTTTGTGCCGGTCAATAAGAATTTGAGTTTTGATTTATCGGAAAGGGATTCTTTTACTATTTATATGTGTGTAAAAGGAAATGCAGAAATTAAGAATGAAAATGGGAAAGCGATAATCACCAAAGGGGAAACGGTTCTTATACCTGCTAATTCTAAGAAAATTCATATAATTACAAAAGGTGCAGAACTACTCGAAATAACTATTTGAAAAGTGTATTTTTACACAAAATAAATTGAAATGGCAAATATCAGAGAATTAAAGAAAGATATCAATTACGTATTAGGAGATATTATTGAGGCGGTCTATATCATTGAAGCTTCTCTAAACAAACAAGGGTCTAAGGAAGGTACTGCAATAATTGATGACGCCATTAGCACTTTTGATGACTTAATTTCTAAAGTCAACGACAAAAAGGTGGAAGATAAAAAAACTCAAATGAAAGGTGTTAAAAATGAGCTCGAAGAAAAAGCTCGTGGCCTAGTGGATAGATTAAACGCCCTGGCCTAAACTAACTAGTTTTCTTTAGTTTTCTAAAAAGTATTGTAATTCTTTGCCATATTTTCCATTAGCAACTTCTGGCGATAGAGAATTATTAATAGAATCTAAATATACTCTGTTGGCGTCTTTAACCTCTTTTACGGCTATATAGGAGGCAATATGGGAATCACTATTATTGAGAGCAAAATTTAGGGCAAAGACATAACCCCTCTTCATGTTTTTATCACTTGCCCTCTGAATGGAATCCATTATTACAGAATCTTTGGTATTCTCAGGATCGTAAGCAGCCTGTAATATTTCTAAATTTGTCTTATTAAATCTAGACATTATTTTCCTGTACTCTTCTAACTTTTTATGGCTTTCCGAACCTTCTATTTTGGCTTTGGTGTCGAACGCATTCCAAATGGTATTTATAGTAATTATACCTGGTTCTCCAAAAAAGGTAATTCGATCGTTTACATCATTAAAGTCTTTTTTGTCTAAATAGAGATAAAATATTTCCGGACTATCTATTTCTGTTTTAAATTCAAAGTGGCCATCACCATCAATTTGTAATGAATCAACTACTTTTAATACCGTATCTGGCAGATGCTGTAAATACAACTTCCCTTTTTTTAGACCTTTAACCTGGCCCTGAATGGTCATAGTATTTTCGGTCTCCTTTTCAGCACAGGACATAATTAGCGTGACTAGGAATAGGTATAAGAGTTTATTTTTCATCATTTGGAAATTGGTCCGGCAAATATCCGCAAAGTTTATTATAATTCTAAACTTTTGATGCTATTTCCATTAAAATGGCACACAAGTAGGCCCCAGCCGTTCCTACAACATAACCTAATACCGCAAGTAAGATTCCAACGGAGGTAAGGGAGGGATGAAATTCTGCCGCCACCACTGGTGCTGATGCGGCTCCTCCTACATTTGCCTGACTTCCAACAGCCAAAAAGAAGTAGGGTGCTTTTATTAATTTGGCAACAAGAATTAGTAAAAAGGCGTGAATAGAAATCCATATTAGGCCAACAGCAATTAAACCTGGCTTGTCGAAAAAACTACTGAGGTCCATTTTCATGCCAATTGTTGCTACCAATATATAGATAAACATTCCTCCAATTTTACTTGCTCCCGCACCTTCATAATTCTTCGCTTTGGTGAAAGAAAGTATTATCCCAACTGCTGTAGAAAATACTACCATCCATAGAAATTTTGAGCCCAAGGAGGAAAGTGCTTTTTCTTTGTTACGGATCACTTCAAAGTTATTTTGTAAAAACTCTGAAAAATGGAATCCTGCGAAATGGGCAATCCCTACGGCCGTAAAGGCCAGACCGAGCATAATTATATAATCATAAAGAGTGGTTACTCTTGTTATTTTTGCTGTGTATTCAGAAACCTTCGTCTTTAAGGTTTCTATTGAAGAGTTATCTGCCTGTAGCCATTTATCAATCTGATTTGATTTTCCTATACCCAAAAGAATAATGGCCATCCACAGATTGGCGACCACAATATCTATAAGCACCATGTCCCCAAACTTTTTTGGGTTGTATTGAAAAACTTCTAGCATTGCAGCCTGATTTGCTCCGCCGCCAATCCAACTTCCTGCTATGGTTGAAAGTCCTCTCCAAACCGCGTCAAAGTCATTCCCGCCAACGGTCTCAGGCGAAAAAATGGAAACAATTAATATGGCCAGGGGGCCACCAATGATAATTCCAAAAGTACCAGTTAGGAACATTATCAATGCTTTTGATCCCAGATTCGCTATCGCCTTTAAATCAATACTTAAGGTCATTAATACCAAGGCAGCTGGGAGTAAATATCTACTCGCAATAAAATACAGGTTAGAACTTTCCTCTGCAATTAGACCAGTACTGGAAAGTATTGCGGGTAGCATGTAGCACATTAATAAGGTTGGCACAAAGCTGTAAAACTTTTTCCAAAAACCAGTCTTTATAGAAGAAGTATAAAATACAAAGCCAAGACAAAGACAAAGTAGCCCAAAAATTACGGTATCATCGGTTAGTGGGAATTGGTTCATAGTATTAATATTTGGTCCTGATGGCTCCAAATATAAGGAAATAAGAAGTGGTTATAAGGGTGGTTTAGAAGTCAAATATTTAACCAATAAGTAATTTTTAAGTTTATTGATCTATTCTTAGGGGCAAAGCCATCCACAAAATAGTTATCGTTATATACCAAGAAAAGATCTGAGAGTGGTGCAAAACGCCATTGAAGTCTGGAATTAATCCCAAGATTATCTCTTTGATTACTATATTGAATAAGTGTAGACCAAAAAATTGATTTAGTAAAAGTCACCTCTATTTTTGGACTGATTAACCATATATCTGCACTGGGATATGGGTCTGGTAATTCAATTTTGTCGTACCTAAGTAACATAGATAGAAACACCTTAGGTTGAAATCGAAGGGTCATTCCGCCTTGCATAGTAAATCGGTTCCCATTAAAAAAACGCCCAATGCTCGGCTCTAAGGAGTAAGCAAATATTTTTCGCCTATCCGAACGATACTCAAATTCTAGACTGTTGTAGTGATATCCTTGATTTCCAGGTAATGGTATTCCACCATCTGTATTGGTGGGGTCAAAATCATCCAATAAGAAGGTATATTTATTGGAAAACTGCCCGCTTACCGCACTTTGGTCGGTAAATCTTGCCTCCCATTGCGCTCTATATTCAAAATCTGTGTTTTGAAAGTCTAGGCTAGGGCTCCAGATATGTAAAGGGAAAAAGGAAATACTATGGTTCTGAATTTTCCCTCTATTTGGCCAAAATACGCGTTCTACATTAACAAATGATTTTACTATATCGGTCCTTCGTACAAAACCTAGGTCGGAAGAGAAATCTTCCCCAATATATATAACCTTACCGGTGAGATTCCAATAGCGAGTATTAAATTCCGCTCTGGTTCCTGTAGCAATATCTTTGCCATTGCTGTCCGGGCTAAAAGATTTTTGGAAAAAGAACTTTCCGCTCCATACATTATCTGTTGATATTAAATTATAGTCTAAACCAACTACCCGATTGTATTTATCTTCTGGAGCCAAAAACTCATAGTCTTCAAAAGATTGTCTGTTAATAAAGAATAATCCAATATTAGATCTGGCAAACACTTTGTGCTGCAGGGCAAGCATCATATTGTTATTGGAGGGGATTTCGTTTACCTCGTCTGCGGCGGTTTGGATATTTAAAAAACCTAGTCTAAAGTCTTTGGTTAGCTTACCACTTAACCGTACGCCTCCTATTATTCTGTTTTCTATAGTATTGTCTGCGGTATCTTTGGCAATACCAATTCTTCTCGAAAAGAAGGGATTCGCATCCCTAGGATCACCAAAACTTCCAAAAAGATCATTGTTGTCTATAAAAAATTGTCGTTTTTCTGGTAGCGATATTTCAAACCGAGAGAGATTCGTTACCTGATCATCAACTTCTACCTGAGAAAAATCGGGATTTACTGTAATATCCAGATTCATACTATTTCCAATAGACAGTTTTGCATCACCGCCTACTGTTACCTTATTGGTATCCTCGTCATTTTCATAATCGCGTTGTACAAGGCCGTTTACATAAGGAATAATGGCAATTGGCGTCCTGGACTTCCCCAAGGGTTTTTCAAAAACCATGTCTCCCATAAAGGTGAGGCCATAAATATTTTGATTCTGAGGGATATTCATCCATGTACTGGTTTCGTTAGACTGCGTATCGAATCTATAGCTATTAAAACGCCATTTTGTTTCCCCTTCTTTGAACTTAAAAGAGGTTAAGGGAATGGCAAGTTCGGCAGTATAATAATCATCGTAGATTTTAGAATCACCCTTCCATTTAACGTCCCATGAAATAGTAAAGCCTCTAAGGTCTAGTCCTCCACCCGATACCAATCCCTCTCTTCTAACACCGTAGGGATTAATACCAAATAAAAATGCATTATTTCCATCGTTAAATGTATCAAACAATAGGGTAATATTGTCACTATTTCCAGCCCTAAAGTCTCTTTTCAAGGATTGAATCGCATATGATTTTCCAACAGTACTAACTTTTATACCGATATATAAAAATTTATTGTCATAGACCATTTTTATATCCGTCTGCGCCCTAGCCTGAATAGAATCTAGTGGAAAAAACTCCCAGAAGTCTTTAGCACTGTCTGCTGTTTCCCAAATTGGTTCGTCAAGAATTCCATCAGGGTTGATCTTTTGATTAATAAGTTTAACCTGGAACGATTTATTTTGAGGCTGGCCGTTGTTCGGTAAGGACTTAGGCGTACTCTGTGCGAAAAAAAGAATAGGAAAGATTAATAAGAAAAGCGAGGGAAATTTTGGGCGCATTAATATTTGGATTAGTCTGGTATCGCAAATTTATAGCTTTATTACGTTAAGAATATCCCAAAATTTATAGGAAAAACACAAAAAATGCCCTTTGCAGGCGTAGAAACTAAATGTAGAATGTCTGACTGCCCAGTCAGGCTTGCATTTTACCTAAAATCATTCTTTCATCCATATTTTTGGAGGTTTATCGAATAGATACAATCCTAGACAAGGCATACAGTTAAATAAAGGAACGGTACATGAGGAAATTAGTAGATTTACCTCCATGCTAAAGACAGTGTATCAATTTGCGTTAAATAGAGGTGTAAAAAAATTGACTTTAAGTCAATTTTTTTATGGAATAATACGAAATGTCAGGTTTATTCTTTCCTTAATTTTTTTTCTTGTCTTGGGTATTTGATGCTGCCAATTGTGCTGTGTTTCTCCTTCCATTAATAGAAGACTTCCATTTCCCAGGGGCATTTTATATTTCCAGTCTTTTTTTTCTTTATGTCTTAAATGAAACATTCTTTCTTGACCGAGAGAAATGGAAGCTATTATGGGGTTAATGCCTAATTCTTTTTCATCATCGGAATGCCATCCATTACTATCCTTGCCATCTCTATAAAGGTTTAAAAGACAACTGGTAAACTCGTTAGGACAAACGGTTTCAATTTTCTTCTTTAAGTTTAATAAGGTAGGTGTAAAGGCCTTTGGGTATAAAGTGAGTCCGGAATAGGTGTAGGCATTTTGATTATTCCCATATAATGCTGTTAATCGGGGTTGTGGATAGATTTTTCCAAATACCCTAACCTCTTCTTGCTGCCATACTATTTTAGATTTTAGTACTTCAAAACAGGCGTTTGCTTCAATTGTACTAAGAAAATTTGGATAATAGGAAATTGTTGCTTCCCTTATGGGTAAAACTATTCTCTCGGGAAATTTCGGCATTATTTTACAACTTTCTTAAGACTATTTCTGTATTCAGAAGGGTTTTGACCCGTAAATGATTTAAACGACTTGTTGAAATGAGAAAAATTATTAAAACCGCTCTCAAAACATATATCCGTTATGCTCATTGGTTTTTCTGCCAGTAACTTAGAAGCGTGAACAAGTCGGTATTCATTCACGAATTGTATAAAGGTCTTATTGGTTATTTTTTTAAAATACCTGCAAAAGGACGGAACCGTCATACCCGCAATACTCGCAATATCAGCTAAGGAAATATCGTCTTTGAACTGGTTGCGTACATAATTAAATACAATATTTATTCTATCGTTATCTTCTATATCTGTTTTAAAAGTAAAACCTTCGGCGTTTAATACAGTTAGTTCAGAACTTTTGCCTAATTCATTTAGGACATTTAGTATGGAGAGTAATTGGCCAAATTCTGATTGTGCTTCTAGTTTTTCCATTTCATTTCCAACGAGCTTCTTTGTTTCACCATGAAAGGCTATTCCATCTTTAGCGATCTCAAAAAGCGTCTGAATGTTTTTCATCTCAGGGATATCGAAAAAAGAATTTCCCAAAAAGTCAGTTTTCATTTGAATAACAATCTCACTTTTGTTTCCTGTAAACTTATCGGTAAAACCACAGTGCGGAAGATTACTACCTATTAATATTAAATCCCCGTCGGTATAACAAGATATATGACTGCCTATTTGCCTTTTGCCTGCACCACCATTTACATATACCAATTCTATTTCAGGATGATAATGCCAAAGGTTGTCTTTATTGTTTTTTGAAGCATCAAATTTTTGGTAGGTATAGGAATGTCCAAAATTTGGTGCAATGGCCTCGAATGCTGGTTTATACTGTTTCATTTTTTTGATGATTGATAGTATAAAATTATAAAATGCTTAATCTGCTCATATTTCCAAAATTACCCAATATATGTTTAATATTACCCTAGTAGTTTGTGATTAGTTCATAGTCTGTTAATATACTATATAAATTAGAAAATAGTGATGTGGTTTAGACTTTCCTTTCACTCTATGTTTGTACTGTAAATTATTCATTAACTCTAAAATGTAATGTTATGAAAACAATTATGAAATTTACCGCAATTATTAGCTTTTTGTTAGTCACGAGTACAACAATAGCTAAAGATCCAGAATTTAGTGTAGAGGCCAATGGGGAATCTAAAAGTCTAGTACTTACTTTAGATACACAATGGAGTACTACTAAACTTAGAATTTTGGACAAGGAAAACAATGTGATTTATAACGAGACCGTTTCAAAATCACTTTATGCCAAGAAGTTTGATCTTTCTAAACTTCAGAAAGGGAATTATTCCCTTGAAGTAGATAATAGCCTAAGAACTATATATTATACTATTGAAGTAGGATCGGAGGACTTAGAAATTATCAAAAGAAAGGAAAGATCCAAGCCCGTGTTTAGAAAAACAGAAAACAAAGTTTTTTTAAATCTCTTGAACTTAGATGCGGAAGACGTTGAAGTTAAAGTGATTGATAGTCAAAATCGAGTTGTTTATACTGAGGTTGTTGAAGGAGAAAGCATTGTTGAAAAAGCTTTCAACTTTGAAAAAGCTCACGACGACCGCTACACCGTATTGGTCAAAGACGATATGCTTACCTATTCTGAAAGTATTTTAGTGAAGTAGGAAGTTTGTTTAGTTTAGTTTGTCAAAAAGGAGGTCCGGCAAGGCCTCCTTTTTTTTATAGATATTTTTTAAGACTTTCTCTCTTTTTTAAAGGAATAGCTGTATGCTCTACGGCTATTTTAAGATGTTCTTTGTTTTTGTGGTTATCAAATAGTAATTCATAGAAATCTTTAATGCTTAAGCGGGTTTTGGATTCTTCCTTAAGAACTAAAAGATCTCCAGCCTCTACTTTACCTTCTTTTAAAACCTGAACGTAAGTTCCTGGATGTCCATGTTTAATAAACTCTTTGAGAATACTTTGATCATTAAATCGAATTCCAAGTTTAAAACAGGGTTCTCTGGGCTGTGTTATTTGGATTAGTGCAGTTCCTAACTGATATATGTTGCCAATAAAAATATCTTTTTCATTTAAACTTTCTACAGTTAGATTTTCCCCGAACATTCCCCATTCCCATGTTAAATTTGGGTATTTTTCTTTCCAAAAATCATAATAATCAGACGAAAACAGATAGCAGGCCTTGTATTTACCTCCATGAACTTTTTTATTAGCGATACTGTCCTGGGCTACTCCTTCTTCCTGCAAAAGAATTGGAGAAAGTATCGGTTTTTTAAAGATGCCCGTGGCAACAACTTTTCCTTTCCAATTAACCAGAGTTTCTGAGCCAATATTTGTAGAAATTACACGCATAGTATAAAGATACTCCCTAATGACCCAATTTCCATGGGAAGATGGAAACAATTTTTCTGTCATTTCATGGGCATCAGAAAGGCATCAGGGAGTACTTTATCATAGCACACTTCTTTAGATAAAAGTTTCTGTAGGTAGTAAAATCTCTGTAAGAACAAGTTTTAATGTCTCCAGGCCGCTGTTCTCAATATCTATTATGAGACTCTCATTCTGAGGAATTTCTACGAAATGGACAGTCCCTCTTTTAAATTGAGAATACATTATTCTCCCGTCTCCTAAATGTATAACGCCACAGCCATCATTTATACACGTATAGCTAAAATCATTCTTTAATTCCCGAAAACGCAGCCTTTCTTTATGCTCTAATTTTAAATCCCATAGGCGGAAATCGGCATTTTCAAAGAGCAAGTTTTGTCCTAAATCTGTGGAGTAGTCTTTTTTTCGTAACTCTTGTAAACGTTTTGTTTCCCAACTCTTATAATTTGCTGTAGGACTAAGTTCTATGTATTCCATAACCATTTTTTAAAAAAAAAGGGCCACAAAATGGCCCTTTTTGGGAACTACCTAAAATTCAACACCATTTACACACTTCCAATTAGGTGAACACTAAACATTAATCATTCATGTAAACATGTCAAATCACTTTGCAAAGATGCTATCTTAGTATGAGGAAAAATTGAAAATATACCAGCAGAATGTATTGATTTCAGAATTATAAACCGAAAAACGGCATATTAAGAAATATTTAGGAACTTGATTATGAATTAATTAACCATCATTTCCTCCATATAATTTTTTGGAGTGGTTCCAGTGACTTTTTTAAAAGAAGCGTAAAAAGAAGCTTTGCTATGAAAGCCTACTTCCCTGCTAAGTCCTTCAACACTGAGATTACTTAGCACATTTTCCCTTAGGAGCTTTTTAGCTTTGCTAACTCTGAATTCGTTGATATAAGTATTAAAATTTTTGTTGTAGTGTTTGTTAATTGCAATAGAAATATCCCTTGGATGTTCGTTTAAGGCAGAGGCGATATTGACAACAGACAGATCTTGCTTGGTAAAGATTTCATGGTCTATGACATATTCATCAATTCTATTAATTAATTCCAATACCTTTTCAGTGGGAACTTCCTTTTTTAAAACACCTTCTTTATTTACTGCGTTGTATTTCTGTACAGCAGAAATTACATTGTATTGAATAATACCCACTATGGCAATTGAGAAAACAAATATTAGGTTGATAAAGGATATAAATAGATCCAACATATCATTGTCATCGATAAAAAGTGTGCCAATACGCACAGCTACCAAAGCCAAGCAAAAAGCTGCAAAAAAGCGAACCCATTGCAATTGTCTGTTTTTGTCTGAAGCGAACTGATTTCTTACCTCATGCGTGTGGTGCTTAATGTAAATATTTATTCTGTAAACGATATACCCCGAGTATATAAGACCTAGGATAAAATAGGCGTCAAAAATATGAGTTCGTCTGAGGAAGTCTTTAGAGGAATCGGGTAGGAAATAAAGAAATATCTGAAAAATAATGGACAAGACCCCGGGATAAAGAACTCTATAAGTAATCCTTTCATTGGAAAAAATGGATATTTTTTGTACATAAATAAAAAATAGTGGAAATATTATCCATGTTAAGTTTATTGGTATTAGAATAAGACCAGGCCTGCCTTTTAACATTTTTAAATCTTCTAATAGAATTGGCAGAAACTCAATGGCAAATCCTATTAAGAACAAACCCAAAAAGAGGGTAGATTTATGCTTTTTGTTGATAAATAACAAAACAGCCCCAAGGATTAAGCCCTGAAGTATGCCAAAGGCATGAATAAAAGAAACAATGTTGCTATCCAATTTTCTGGTATTGAGTTATCAAGTTCTATAAACTTGAGCTCTAATCCAAATTAAGATTGGAATCAATGTTAAAGGATATATGGATTGTTTTAAGCTAATTATTATATAGTTTGCTGTTAAATGTTTAGATAGCTATAGGCCCAATATATTAGAAGGAATTGTAGAATTATTCTTAGCAATAGGAGCCACTTGGGCAGGTTTAAGGAGGCCTTCTTATTCTTCAACATATTAAAATGAACCGTTAAAAAAATAAGAAGCATTATAATTAGTGTAAGAAGAGATAAATTCTTTAATACCGGTACCATTAGCCCTATACCTAAAATTACCTCGGCTATCCCGCTTAGAGAAACTAAGAGTCTGGGGTAGGGGAGATAATCTGGTATTATTCTTAGGTAGATTCTAGGCTTTATAAAATGCATTATTCCTGCCGTAATATAAAGCACTGCCATAAAATATAAAGACCAAGACTCCATTGTAATACAAATATAAAAAGGCTGTTCTAGAGAACAGCCTTTTTAGATAATTCTTGTAATATGAAAATTACTTGATCATGTCATAACTTCTATTAATGAAGTTGGTGAGTTCTTCCCCTTTTAAAAGGCCTTTTGAAAGGCGAGCCAGGTCTAAGGATTGGTTTATTAGCCGCTCTCTCTTTTTGGCTGTCTTTGTATTTAATATTTCACCTATCAGCGTATTATTAGTGTTTACAATAAGATTGTACATTTCTGGCATAGAGCCCATTCCGAACATCCCGCCTCCACCATTTTGCTGCATCTCTTTCATTCTTCTCATAAACTCTGGTTCCGTGATGATAAATGGTGATGAGTCGCTATCCATAGCTTCCATTTGAATAGTATAGCCTTTATCAGATAAAACTTCTTCAATATTCGTCTTTAATTTTTCCTTTTCCTCATCCGACAATTTACTGATTTGTGTTTCATCCTTTTTAATTAAATTATCTAGATGGTCTGCATCTACTCTGGCAAAAGACAATTTCTCCTTTGAAGTCTCTAGCTTTTGCATAAGATGTGATACGATAGGAGAATCTAATAATAGAACTTCATACCCTTTTGCTTTTGCAGCTTCAATATAACTGTGTTGTTGTTCTTTGTCTGAGGCATAAAGCAGAACTAGTTTATCGTCTTTATCTGTTTGTGTGTCTTTTACTTTTTCTTCTAACTCTGCATAGGTGTAAAACTTGCCATCAACCGTAGGATAAAGGGCAAATTGATTGGCCTTCTCAAAAAACTTATCTTCCGACAACATGCCATATTCAATCACTATTTTTATATCATTCCATTTTGCTTCAAAATCTTCGCGATTATTTTTGAAGAGAGAACTTAGTTTGTCAGCAACTTTTCTAGTGATATAAGAAGAGATTTTTTTAACCGCACCATCAGCTTGAAGATAAGATCTGGATACATTTAATGGAATGTCTGGAGAATCTATAACACCTCGCAACATGGTTAAAAATTCAGGGACTATCCCTTCAACATTATCTGTTACAAAAACTTGATTTTGATATAGTTGAATTTTATCCTTCTGAATACTCAAATCATTTGTCAACTTCGGGAAATAAAGTATTCCTGTTAGGTTAAACGGATAATCTACATTGAGATGAATGTGAAATAAGGGTTCCTCAAATTGCATTGGATACAATTCTCTGTAAAAATTCTTATAATCATCCTCTTTTAGGTCCGATGGTTTTTTGGTCCAAGCTGGATGTGGATTATTTATGATATTATCCACTTCTTTTGTTGGCGCAGGGTCCTCTTCTTTTGCCCCTTCCGGCTTAGGCAGCGTTTCCGTTTTTGTGCCAAACTTAATTGGGATGGGCATAAACTTATTATACTTGGTAAGGAGTTCAGAAATTTTATTGTCTTCTAAAAATTCTATAGAATCCTCCGCGATACTCAAAATTATCTCCGTACCCCGATCTTTTTTATCCGCCTTCTCGATGGTAAACTCTGGAGAACCGTCACAACTCCAATGAATTGCCGGAGCATCTGTAAAGCTTTTAGAAATTATCTCCACTTTTTCCGCAACCATAAAAGCAGAATAAAACCCTAAACCGAAGTGCCCGATAATTCCGGAATCTTTTTCGGCGTCTTTATATTTGTCAATAAATTCTTCTGCCCCAGAAAAAGCCACTTCGTTTATGTATTTTTTGACTTCTTCTTCTGTCATACCAATACCTTGGTCTGTAATACGAATTTTTTTCGCCTCCTTGTCGATCTTTACTTCAATCATAGGATTGCCGTAATCCACCTTAGCTTCACCAATAGAGGTGAGGTGTTTTAATTTTAAGGTTGCATCTGTTGCATTTGATATCAATTCTCTAAGAAAGATTTCGTGATCGCTGTATAGAAACTTCTTTATAAGTGGAAAAATATTTTCCACGGAAACATTTATTTTACCTGTAGCCATATGCTTGCATTTTATATTTAAATTAATTACTTCCCCTATTTCAAAAAAAGTACCAGATTTATAAAGTGTGACAAACTGACACCTCTAAGCAAGAAATTGTAGAACACATAAACTTTAACATAATATTTGTTTAATTAAATAGTATTATTAGTTAAACATTAATTATATTTGTCAAATGATTGCTAAAAGTCAATTGCTATGAAAAAGTTTGTTGATATAGTAATCAGTTTGTTTATTAATTGGTTAGGTTGTTTGAAAGTGTGCTTACCTTCTTTGGGGGCACACTTTTTTGAGTTTGGCAGGTTAATAAGTTTAAAATGTTTAAATTTATATACTTTTAGATAAACAATAAATTATATTACTATGACGACAAAGACAAGGGCTGAAAAAATTACCAAAGAGGCAATTATTTCCTCTTTTATGACATATGTATTAGACCATGAAGTGATACCGAAATCTATTTATAGTTTTTGTAAGGACATAAAAGTTCCTGAAGAAGTGTTTTACCAGCATTTTGGCTCAATTTCTGGAATTCAGGAAGCCATATGGAACGCATTTTTTGACAATGCAGAGAAATTATTACAAAAGGATAAGGACTATCCTGAATTTTCAAGTAAGGATAAAATGTTGTCTTTCTTTTTTACATTTTTCGAATTGTTGGGATTAAACAGGAGTTATGTCTTATTTGTTCTTGGGGAAAACAGGGATGGTCTAAAGCATTTGAAACAACTTAAAGGTCTGCGGCATAGGGTAAAAGAATTTGCTACAGAATTAATTGAAGATGATAATGCGGAGAAACAAGTTAAACTAACAAAGAATAACCCGAGGGTTTTTTCAGAGGGTGCCTGGTTGCAATTATTATTCTTGCTGAAATTTTGGAAGGAAGATACCTCTGCTGGTTTTGAAAAAACCGATATAGCCATTGAAAAGTCTGTAAAAACGATTTTTGATGTGTTTGATAACACCCCTTTGAATAGTATACTTGACTTTGGTAAGTTTCTTTTTAAAGAAAACTTTGGATAGCTTAAAAATAATAAGGAGTAGTATATGAAGACACTTGATAGAATTCCTACTGGAAAAATTGAGAGAGCCGGTCAATTGGTGAAAACTGGGGTTAAAGTTGGTGGTAACTATGTAAAATACTACGGAAAAAAACTAGTGAATCCTGAATTAGACAAAGAAGAGTTAAATCAGGAGAATGCAGCTGATATCTATGATGGACTTAAATCACTTAAAGGAAGTGCCTTAAAAGTAGCCCAAATGCTCAGCATGGAGAAAAACATGCTTCCTTCGGCTTATGTGGAGAAGTTTTCTTTGGCTCAATTCTCCGTACCTCCTTTATCCGCTCCTTTGGTGCGTAAAACCTTTAAAAAATATTTTCAAAAGTATCCAGACGAAGTTTTTGACACTTTCGAAAAAGACTCTGTTAATGCAGCAAGTATTGGACAGGTGCATCGTGCCTCTAAGAATGGTAAAAATCTTGCTGTAAAAATCCAGTATCCGGGTGTTGCTGAAAGTATTAGTAGTGATTTGTCTATCGTGAAACCAATTGCCATTAGAATGTTTAATCTTCAAGGCAAGGATTCTGATAAGTATTTCAAAGAGGTAGAAAACAAATTAGTGGAGGAAACGAACTATAATTTAGAATTAGAGCAAAGTAGAGAAATTACAAGGGCATGTAGAGCAATTCCAAACATTGTATTTCCTAAATACTACAAAGACCTTTCTAGTGATAGAATTCTAACTATGGACTGGATGAATGGTGTTCATCTAAGTGAGTTTGCCAATACGGATTTCGACGCCTCTTTAGGAAATAAATTGGGCCAGGCATTGTGGGACTTTTACATGTTTCAGCTTCATGGACTGCGAAAGGTACATGCAGATCCACACCCGGGGAATTTTTTAGTCAGCAACGACAATAAGCTGGTAGCCATAGATTTTGGATGTATTAAACACATTCCTGTTGATTTTTACAAGCCGTATTTTGAATTGGCGAAAAAAGAAAATATTGAAGACGACCAGTTTTTTACACAAAAACTCTATGAATTGGAAATCTTAAGAACGGAAGATTCTACTAAAGAATTATTGTTTTTTAAAGATCTCTTTAAGGAAATGCTTACCCTATTTACTTCTCCCTTTAATGAGGAAGTTTTTGATTTTGGCGCTGACGAGTTTTGGTATAAAATTGCATCCCTAGGGGAGCGGTATGCCAAAGATGAGCATATAAAAAAAATGAATGGTAATAGAGGCTCTAAGCACTTCCTTTATATCAACAGAACCTTCTTTGGGTTATTTAACCTTCTACATGATTTAAAGGCCAAGGTTGAGGTTAACTCTTTTCAAAAGTATCTGGTTTCGTAAGAGTTCTAAGCCTACAGAATGTTTTTTTTAATTACCTTAGATTATTAAATTATTTTCTGAAGTCAGTTTCTCATGGGTTCTGAGTACAGGCTTCTGATTATTTTCAATAAAACCAAACCATGTACAATTCAAAAATTTTAGGCCTCGGGTACTTTGTACCAGAAAATGTAGTTACCAATGACGATTTATCGAAATTGATGGATACTAATGATGAATGGATTCAGGAAAGAACTGGAATTAAGGAAAGAAGGCATGTCATTAAAGGAGAGGATACCACGGCAAGCATGGGTGTAAAAGCCGCAAAAATAGCCATTGAAAGGGCGGGCATCGACAAGGATGATATTGATTTTATCGTTTTTGCTACCTTAAGTCCTGACTACTATTTTCCGGGTCCGGGCGTACTTGTTCAACGAGACTTGGGAATTAAAACTGTGGGTGCCATTGATATTCGTAACCAATGTTCTGGATTTGTATATGGGATTTCACTGGCAGATCAGTATATAAAATCCGGGATGTACCAAAATGTTTTGGTTATTGGCTCGGAACTTCATTCTTCCGGCTTGGATATGACAACTAGAGGCAGGGGTGTGTCCGTAATATTTGGGGATGGGGCTGGTGCTGCAGTTTTAACCAGAGAAGAAGACAAGACTAAGGGAATTCTTTCTACGCATTTACATTCGGAAGGGCAGCACGCTGAGGAATTGTCCCTGATTGCACCGGGAATGGGAAAACGCTGGGTTTCGGATATTCTTGAGGACAATGACCCGGAAGACACTTCTTATTTTCCTCATATGAACGGCCAATTTGTATTTAAAAATGCCGTTGTACGTTTTAGTGAGGTTATTGTTGAAGGATTAAAGGCTAACCAATTAGAGGCAACGGATATTGACATGTTAATTCCGCACCAAGCTAATCTTAGAATTGCCCAGTTTATTCAAAGAAAATTTCGATTGGAAGATAGTCAGGTATTTAATAATATTATGAAATATGGAAATACTACAGCAGCTTCAATACCTATAGCCTTAACAGAGGCTTGGGAACAAGGATTGGTTAAAGAAGGTGATCTTGTAGTCTTGGCTGCTTTTGGAAGCGGTTTTACCTGGGGAAGTGCCATCATAAGGTGGTAACAAAAGGATTCATATAATGGGAAAGCAGTACGAAAGTATAAATCAGAAACATGAGAAGTTCATTGCCGCCCAGAAGATTTTTTTTGTGGCAACTGCTATGGATAAAGGTTTTATAAATCTGTCACCCAAGGGGATGGATGCCTTTAGGATATTAAACCCCAATGAGGCTCTATGGCTAAATCTCACAGGAAGCGGGAATGAAACTGCCGCGCATTTAAAGTACGACAAAAGAATGACCATTATGTTTTGTGCTTTTGATGGGAAGCCCATTATTCTAAGACTTTATGGTGAGGCCACTGTATATCACAAGCGCGATAGTTTCTATAAAAATAACATTAGGCTTTTTCCAAGGATTCCTGGGAGTAGACAGTTAATACATTTAAAAATTAAAATGGTACAAACTTCCTGTGGCATGGGAGTACCTTTGATGGATTATAAAAAGGAAAGACTTATGCTTGAATCCTGGGCTGAAGGAAAGGGCGATCAGGGGATAGAAGAGTATTGGTCACTTAAAAATACCACTAGTCTTGATGGATTACCAACAGACATACTGGATGATGCTAAATAAAATACCCCGGGAATTCCCGGGGTATAATTATTGAAAACACGGCTAAAGATAACCAACTAAAATCTTTGCAGATATTTTCAATAGATCTTATAGTATACCTCCTCCGCCTTGTTTGGTATTGCTATCTCGTCTTTTTCGTTGAGCAGCTCTATTCTTTCCACTACCAAATCTATAGGAAATTCCTGTGAAAACAGTTGGACTTTCTGGGTTGAAATGACCTTTTTGAGCAAAGGGTTGGTCTGCTTCAAAAGCAAATTGCATAGTATTGAAGATGTCATTTACATTCACACTGAAAGTACCTTTTCCTTTGGCAAAACTATAGCGGGCGCCTAGGTTTACAAAATACATGGGTTCTACATTAAATTGAATAGTCCTGTTCTGTCCCCTGTAGAAGCCAAATAGCTGAAAAGTAAGATTCTTAGTTGCCTTAAAACTGTTATTCATTCTAAAGTTGTAGGCAGTGTTCTCCACTTCTACTTCTTGGGTAATTATATCTTCTTCAGTTGGCGGATCTATGCCTGGGTCCAAACTTTCCGTTAGCCCTCTTTGTGTTTGATGGTAAAGGTCAAAACTTACATTAAAATTCCACCACTTTGTTAGCTTGTAGTTACTACTTAGTTCTAGACCATAGGCAGAAGTATTGTCGAAGTTATCAAAACTGAGAATTATCCTATTCAAATCTAGTCGATCAATATAAACGGCCCGGTTAATTTCATCGGTTATGCTTCTGTAAAACAATCCTCCCGTAAGGCTACCGTTTTTAAATCGCCTTGTATAATTAGTCTCATAAGACATAGTAAATTGCGGCAGAAGATATGGGTTCCCAAAAGAGGAGATTAGTGGCGTAGACCATTCTCTGATTGGATTCACCTGTGTGAGTCCTGGCCTGTCTACACGTCTACTAAAGCTGAGTTGAAATTGATTCTTATCAGATGGGTTAAAAGTTACAAATCCGGAAGGATAGAACTCGGTATATTTATCTGTAAAAGTGCTTACCTGATTGGTATCCGCTTTAACTTCAACGTCCTCGACCCTTAACCCTATCTGGTAAGACCATTTATTGTAGCGTTGCCCAAAGGTGGCATAGGCAGAGTAGATATCCATACCGTATATAAAATCTGTATCAGGCGTTGGTATAAGAGCGCCATCTGGGGTGAAAGACAAACCAGTAGAGGCATATTCTACCTCCGTTTCAAATACCCTGGCTTCTACCCCCATTTCGAGTTTGGAAATAGAATCTAAGGGGTTTACATAGTCTAAATTAATTATGGTTTGGGTCCTTTTGGTATCAACAAAGTCCATATAGTCTGGCAAAGGATTACTGCCAGTCGATTTAAAGTCGGCATTTTCATCCTCTTTATATTGATTGTAATCTGCTTCTAATTCTATACTATGGCCTTCTTTTGGAAACTGGTGTTTGTAGTCGAAATTATACTGCTGACTGTGGTTGTCATTAAGATTCCTGAATACTTGTGTGGTATTCCTGGCCATATCCTGAAAATATGTCACCACGGTTGTGCCCTGAGTAGTGCCATCAAAGAAATTTTGATTGGTAAAAAAGGAGAGGGTATTATGCTCGTTTAAGTAGAAATCCATACCCACTTTAAAAAGGTTTGATTTTCTATTGTCCAAAAAATCGAATACCTGCTCAGAATCCTCTTCAAATCTATAAATATAGCCGTCATTCACATATTTACCCGTGGTGTTACCGTAGTTGCCATAAATATTTAGTTTTCCATTGCGGTAATTGAGGTCTAGAGAGCTATTAAATTTAGCTTCTTCTCCTACAGTTAAACCAATATTAGTATTTCCATTAAAACCAATATTGGTGTTTTTATGTAATACGATATTTATAATTCCGCTCATTCCTTCTGGATTGTATTTGGCAGACGGATTTGTAATTAATTCGATCGATTTGATTGAAGTAGAGGGTATTTGCCTAAGTAATTGGGCTACCGGGACATTCGATAATTTACCGTCAACCATAACTCTCACATTAGAATTCCCACGCAGCGATAGTTCTCCTGTTTGCTGGTCAATATTTACTGAGGGAATGTTGTTCATGATTTCAGAGGCTGTCGCTCCGGCTGTAGTTAGATCTTTACCAATATTCACAACTTTTCTATCAAGCTTTTGTTCAATAGTGGTTCTTTCTGCAACTACTTCCACACCCGTAAGTTGTTCTGCCTCTTCTTCAAGCTTAATTAAACCCATATTAAGGACGCGTTTGTTTTCTCCAATATCTATTCTTTGTATATGGGTTTTATAGCCTATGTATTGTACTTCAAGAATTAGTGCACCATCTGGTAGCTTTTTTACTTCAAAGCTACCATCATCTTCTGTAATGCCTCCGGTTATAGTAGAATTGTCACTGGCTAGTTTTATCACTATGGCAGCATAGGCAATGGGCTTCTCCCCATTCTTGTCTACGACTTTTCCGGTAATACTGCCAATTTTTAAATCTGACTTTTCCGATGATTCTCCTGCCCATATCAGAGCATGCAATAGAAGGGTAGTAAGTAATACTACTTTTCTCATGATTGTTCGTTTTTTGATTAATTGATTGATGTTATTGAGTAGACGAGGGGAAGCACTTTATGTTACGACAGAATTACGTTTTAACATAAAAAACTTTTCTCTTCAGATAGTTAAGAAGATGTGTCCAGTGACCTGCACTTTCTACATATAGCTTACTTTTATCTCTTAATTAAAATGCAAGTCTAGTTTTTATGTGGTGTAAGAAAAAACTAAAACCCCGACAAAAAGCCGGGGTTTCATTCGTTGACATACCATACTAAACACTAACCATTAACTATAAAAATATGGTAAAGTCAACGTTTTTAATCGCTATAATTAGAAAGACGAAGAAAAATGACTTTAGTTACAGTAATTAACACACTTTAACCTTTAAAGTTTTACAATGAAGAAAACATTAGTAATTGGAGCATCCTTAAACCCAAGTAGATATAGCAATATTGCAGTAAGAAGATTAAGGGATAAGCAAATCGAAACCAATGCATTTGGATTAAAAAAAGGTTCCATCGCCGGAGTAGAGGTACAAGATAGACTGGATGTTTTCTCCGATATTAATACCATTACTCTATATCTAGGTCCTTCGCGGCAGGTTCAATATTATGACCAGATACTTAAGTTGTCTCCGAAGCGGGTAATATTTAATCCAGGAAGTGAAAATCCGGAATTATTCACTCTTTTGGAAGAGGAGGGAATAGAAGTCGAGGTAGCCTGCACTCTGGTATTACTGGCAACTGGGCAGTACTAAATAATAATACCGAGGTATCTTATTCTTTTTTTCTTATAAGGTAAAGGCCTATAAAGGTTAATAAGCCGTTTATAGGCAAAAGTTCGTAACCAACTACATATCCTCCTATAGATTCTGCAGGTATCTTAGCTAAGGCTAGGGCAATTAAAACTGCTGATATTGCCACAATCCAAACAAAGCGATCCTTTATTTGATAATTGGTGAATATACCAAAAGTAAACAGACCTAAAAGTGGGCCATAGGTATAGGTAGCTACAGTGAGAAGTCCGTCGATTACATTTCTATCCAATACGTACTTAAATAATATTACAACAATTATCAGAAGTACACTCATCCAGATATGCGTGGTTTTACGAATTTTGGTTTGTTTAAATACTGCTTTTTTGTCAATGTCCAGGAAATCCACACAAAAAGATGTGGTTAATGAAGTAAGTGCACTGTCTGCACTGCTATATGCTGCGGCGATTAGGCCTAACATAAAAGTTATAGCCACGGTAATTCCCAACCCACTATTTAATGCTATTTCAGGAAACAATAGGTCAGACTTAGGAGTTCCGTCCATCAGGGGAGTAGCCACATTAAACTTGGCAGCATAAATAAACAGTAGAGCTCCCAGCAGGAGAAAAACAAAATTTACCACGACCAAAATAAGACTAAAGGACACCATATTCTTTTGCGCATCTCCAAGATTTTTGCAAGTAAGATTTTTTTGCATCATATCCTGGTCTAAGCCCGTCATGCAAATAGTAATAAACATACCTCCCATAAAAGACTTAATAAAATGTGTTTTCGAAAAAAAGTCGTCCGTAAAAACTATCTGGCTATAGTTTTGTAATTCACTTGAACTATAAAATTCGGAAAAAGACCACCCTATTTTATCATTGATAAAGTATATAGAGAGTCCAACAGATAGCAACATAAATAAAGTTTGCAAGGTATCGGTCCAGACAATGGTCTTAATTCCTCCGCGAAAAGTATAAACCCAAATTAGCATAACAGACAAAACAACAGTCAGTTCAAAAGGAATATTCCAAGAATCAAATACAAATTGTTGCAGTACAATGGCTACCAAGAAAAGTCTAAACGAGGCTCCCAAAACACGAGAGATAAAAAATGAAATTGCGCCAATTTTATAGCTCACCACACCAAATCTACCTTGTAGATATTCATATATAGAAGTGACATTTAGCTTATAATATATGGGAAGTAATACAAAGGCGATAACAAAATAGCCGGCTAAATACCCAAATACAACCTGCATATAACTAAACTCCGAACTCTCTACCCACCCAGGTACGGAAATAAAGGTAACCCCAGAAAGAGAAGCCCCGATCATGCCGAAGGCCACAAGGTACCAAGGGGATTGTTTGCCAGCTTTAAAAAAATCAGTATTGGAATCGTTCTTCCCGGTAAAAAAAGATATTAACAGTAGAAGAATAAAATATCCCCCAATAAGAAGCAGAATATGGGTTGCGGTCATAAAAATAAATTGCAAACGCAAAGTACAAAAACTTAAAACATTACGTAATTTTGCTTTTATGGAATTTTCATCCAAACTTCTAGAGAACGCAGTTTACGAAATGTCTCAATTGCCGGGTATTGGCAAGCGAACGGCCCTAAGGTTGGTATTACATATTTTAAAACAGCCAAAAGAACAGAGTACCGCATTGTCTGAGGCTATTGCAGCTGTACGAGAGCAAATAAAGTATTGTGCACACTGCCATAATATTTCAGATTCAGACTGCTGTGAAATATGTGCGAATGTCAATCGACAAGAACATATAGTATGTGTAGTAGAGGATATAAGAGATGTAATGGCTATTGAAAATACGGGCCAGTTTAAAGGACGTTATCATGTGTTGGGAGGAAAAATATCTCCCATGGAAGGTATAGGACCACACGATCTAACCATTTCATCCTTGGCAAATAAAGTTAAAGAAGGAAAGATTAAGGAGTTAATATTTGCCCTAAGTTCAACGATGGAAGGTGATACAACTAATTTCTACATATATAAACTTTTAAAACCTTATAACATTTCTATATCAACTATAGCACGAGGAATTTCGGTTGGAGATGAATTAGAGTTTGCAGATGAAGTAACTTTAGGTAGGAGTATTTTAAACCGAATCCCTTTTGAAAGTTCTTTGAAAGCATCTTAAAGGGAAATCGTATAATAAATGTAATGATAAGGACGTTTTTTTAGTATTTTTGCAAAATATATAGTCAAAAATGCATTTTAAATACCAATATGGCAAAATTTGAACTAAAACTACCTCAGATGGGGGAAAGTGTAGCAGAAGCTACCTTAACATCTTGGCTTAAAGAAGTTGGCGAGACCATTGAATTAGATGAAGCAGTTTTTGAAATTGCAACGGATAAGGTAGATAGCGAGGTTCCATCGGAGGTAGAAGGAGTGCTCCTGGAGAAGCTTTTTGATATTGACGAAGTAATAAAGGTAGGGCAGACCGTAGCGGTAATAGATATAGAAGGAGAAGGTGAAAAAGTAACCTACACTTCCTCATCAGAAGATAATGAACCTGCAATTGAAGCTGTAAAAGTCATTGAGGAAGATGTCGTGAAAATTAAATCTCAATTAACAGCTCCTCAGCTCTCGGAGGCAGAAAGTAGTCGCTTTTATTCTCCTTTAGTAAAGAATATTGCAAGAGAGGAAGGAATTTCCATTGCTGTATTAGACACCTTAAAGGGAACGGGTAAAGATGGGAGAGTAACAAAAAATGATATACTAGCATTTATTGATCAAGGAAAAAAATCTCCGGTAGAGACTATTCCAGAGGAGAGAGAAGCAGTGGTGGTGGACGAACAAATAACTAAACCGGAATTGCAACAGCAAAAGGTTGCCTCGGGATTAAGCAATGTTGCCGGAGCCGAAAGAATCCCGCTCTCAAGAATGGGGAAACTCATAGCTCATCATATGATGGAGAGTATAAATACTTCTGCACATGTACAGAGTTTTATTGAAGTTGACGTCACAAAGGTTGTAGAATGGAGAAATAAAACTAAGGGAGAATTTGAAAAACGAGAAGGTGAGAAACTGACTTTTACCCCAATATTTATGGAGGCTGTAGCCAAAGCGCTTAAGAAATTTCCCTTAATAAATATTTCTCTTGAAGGGGACACCGTAATTAAGAAGAAAAACATAAATATTGGAATGGCCGCTGCCTTACCAGATGGAAACCTTATTGTTCCAGTAATTAAAAATGCAGATCAGTTAAATTTAGTTGGTATGGCTAAAGTAGTTAATGATTTGGCGTCTAGAGCCAGAAATAATGCACTTAAACCCGACGAAGTTAAGGATGGGACCTATACAGTAACTAATGTAGGTTCTTTTGGAAGTGTATTTGGCACTCCAATAATTAATCAGCCACAGGTGGGTATTTTAGCATTGGGGGCTATTAGGAAAGTTCCTGCAGTAATAGAGACAAGTGAAGGCGATTATATAGGAATTAGAAGTAAAATGTTTCTATCTCATAGCTATGATCATAGGGTTGTAAATGGAGCCCTGGGTGGTATGTTTGTTAAGTCCGTTGCAGATTATCTTGAAGCCTGGGATATTAATCGTGAAATTTGATAGTAGCTTTTTCTGATTTTGTGTATTATATGTTTGACATTCACTAATACACAAGGAGTCTCAACACTTATTAACTTACTACCACAGAATCAACATTAAACCTTTATCCAAATGGAATTAGTATTAAGTAAACCGATATGTTTTTTTGATTTAGAGACCACAGGTACTAATGTATCCCAGGACAGAATAGTAGAAATATCCGTTTTAAAGATTTATCCTAATGGCAATAAGGAGAGTAAGACTTGGTTGGTAAATCCAGAAATTCAGATTCCGGAAGAAGTAATTGCTATACACGGTATTTCGAACGAAAAGGTTGCCAATGAACCGACCTTTAAAATGCTTTCAAAATCGATTTACCAGATGATCAAGGATTCGGACTTGGCTGGTTTTAATTCTGATCGTTTTGATATTCCTCTCTTAGCGGAAGAAATGTTAAGGTCGGGTGTAGATTTTGATTTAAAGAACATGAGTTCTGTAGATGTACAGACGATCTTTCATAAAATGGAAAAGCGCAACCTGTCGGCTGCCTATAAGTTTTATTGTGGAAAGGAGTTGGATAATGCACATAGTGCTGAGGCAGATACTCTGGCCACCTATGAGGTTCTCTTGGGGCAATTAGAAAAATACCCAGAACTTGAAAACAATGTTAAGAAATTATCAGAATTTAGTAGAAGAAGACAATCGGTAGATTTTGCAGGATTTATCATTTTAAATGCCGAGCAGCAAGAAATTTTCTCTTTTGGAAAACACAAGGGGAAGAAGGTGAGAGAAGTTTTGGAAAAAGAGCCGGGTTATTTTGGCTGGTTGTTGAACGCTGACTTTCCTCTATATACAAAGAAAGTACTTACACAAATAAAGCTAAGTGCCTTAAATACCAAATAATTTAGATTTATAAATAAGGAGTAAAGCATGAAGATTATCTGTATAGGAAGAAACTATGTTGATCATATTCGGGAATTGAATAATGAACAAACAGAAGAACCCGTAATCTTTATTAAACCAGATTCTGCAGTACTTCCAAAAGAACAAGATTTTTATATCCCTGAGTTTTCGAAGGAAGTCCATTATGAGCTAGAGGTTATAGTAAAGATTAATAAGGTAGGTAAACATATACAAGAAAAGTTTGCATCGACCTATTATGATGAGATAAGTTTGGGCATAGATTTTACAGCCAGAGACTTGCAGTCTTCTCTTAAAAAAAAGGGATTACCATGGGAAAAAGCCAAGGGTTTTGATGGATCGGCAGTCATAGGGGAATGGATAAATAAAGAATCTGTGGAAGATCTTAAGCATATTAATTTCACTCTCTTAAAGAACGGACAAAGCGTGCAGGAGGGAAATACGAAATATATGCTG
The DNA here is from genome assembly GCF_029360665.1 of Eudoraea chungangensis. Taxonomy (GTDB): domain Bacteria; phylum Bacteroidota; class Bacteroidia; order Flavobacteriales; family Flavobacteriaceae; genus Eudoraea; species Eudoraea chungangensis. The sequence continues at coordinate 59,937 of NZ_JARDUB010000005.1, read as the reverse complement.
TGGAATATTAATTCTATTATTGCCTATGTATCCAAGTTTTTCATGCTAAAGAAAGGAGATATAATTTTTACCGGGACACCGGCAGGGGTTGGTAAAATTGCAGTAAATGACTACCTTATAGGCATACTTGAAGGAAATGAATTATTAAAAGTTAAAATAAAATAAATGATTTACAGTTTGCATAAGATCAATGAGATGGCCGATGGAGATGAGGATTTCATCCAATCTGTTGTTACCGTTTTTCTGGAGGAGGTACCACAAGATTTAGAGGATCTGGAAAAGGCAATCAATGAGGGTGATCACCAAAATATATACATGTTAGGTCATAAGATTAAACCTAATGTAGATTTATTGGGAATGGAGGAGGCCAGAGCAACTGCTTTTGAAATTGAAACACTTGGAAAGGATCCTGAAAAAATTGAGGTTGTACGAAGTAAATTTCCTCTTTTGAAAAAAGATGTACTACAAGTTATTTCTGAACTGAAAAAGGACTTTAGCTTATAATGTTTGCAGAAATAATAACTATTGGTGACGAAATACTAATAGGGCAGATTGTAGATACCAACTCAACCTTTATCGCTACGGAATTAAATAAAATAGGTGTCTCTGTTTATCAGATTACTTCAGTGCAGGATGACAGGGATCATATTTTAAATGCGTTGAGTGAGGCACAGGAAAGAGCAGAATTAGTCATAATTACAGGGGGACTTGGCCCTACAAAAGACGATATAACCAAACATACTCTTTGTGAATTTACGGATGATAACCTAATAGAAAACACCGAAGTATTAGGTCATATTGAAGAATTATTCCGTTCCTATATCTCCACTCCAATTTCCAATGTTAATAGACAACAAGCTTTCGTTCCTTCAAAAGCAAAGGTCTTACATAATGCCTATGGGACTGCACCTGGTATGTGGATTACTATGGAGAAAACAACAATTGTTTCCTTGCCCGGTGTTCCCTTTGAAATGAAGAGCCTGCTGACAAATGAGGTTATTCCCAAGGTTATGGCAACTTTTGACAGACCTTATATATACCATAAAACTATTATGACCTATGGTATGGGGGAGAGTTCAATTGCTAATATTATTGAGGACTGGGAAGATAACCTCCCTTCTTTTATAAAACTTGCCTACTTGCCGAACTTGGGAAAAGTCCGATTACGGCTAACGGCTAAAGGGTCCGATAGATCGTTAATTGAAGAACGAGTTCGCATGGAGAGTAAAAAGCTTTACTCTCTTATTGGAGATATTATTACAGGCGAAGAAGAATCAGGAACAATTGAAGCGGTGGTAGCAAAATTACTTACCGATAAGCACCTTAAACTAGCAACAGCTGAAAGTTTTACCGGAGGTAAAATAGCAGAGCAATTTACTGCAATTCCAGGGGCTTCGGCATTTTTTCTAGGGAGCATTGTAAGCTATGCAACAGAGATGAAGGTGAATCTTTTGAATATTCCAAACGAACTGATTCAGGAACATTCCGTTGTTAGTGCAGAAGTGGCGGAGGCAATGGCCCTTAATGTAAAAACAATAATGAAATCCGACTTTGCCATTGCCACTACCGGAAATGCTGGCCCGACTAAAGGAGATTCAGATGCTCCCATAGGAACAGTATACATAGCGATTGCTACTCCTAACAGCGTTTTTTCCGTTAAAAGTCTTTTGGGAAATCATCGTACAAGAATTGTGCAAAAGGCAGTACATATGGCCATTCAAATGCTTCAAAAAGAAATTTTAAAATTCTAGGAGAGAATTTTGTCGGTCCCGCAAAAATGAATTAAATTTGCACCCTGTTTAAAATAAAGTAAAGAGTAGCATCATGTCAAAAGTTTGTGAACTTACCGGAAAGAAAGCTATGTTTGGAAACAACGTTTCCTTCTCTATCAATAAAACGAGGAGAAGATTTGACGTGAATCTTTCCAAAAAAAGGTTTTATATCCCAGAAGAAGATAAGTGGGTAACCTTAAAAGTTTCTACGAGAGCTTTAAAAGCGATAAATAAAAAAGGTATTTCGGCTGTTTTAAAGGAAGCCAGAGCCAAAGGATTGGTAAAATAATTCTTCTAAATATACAAGATAATGGCAAAAAAGGGGAATAGAGTTCAGGTAATATTGGAATGTACGGAGCATAAGAATTCTGGACAACCAGGTACGTCAAGATATATAACAACTAAGAATAAAAAGAATAGTCCGGATAGATTAGAGATTAAGAAATTTAATCCTATTCTAAAGAAAATGACTGTTCACAAAGAAATAAAATAAGGAACCATGGCAAAGAAGACAGTAGCAAGCTTACAATCTAGTTCTAAAAGATTAACGAAAGCTATAAAAATGGTAAAATCTCCAAAATCAGGGGCTTACACTTTTGTAGAATCTGTTATGCCACCAGAAATGGTGAACGAATGGTTAAATTCGAAATAACAAGCTAACTCAAATTAGATACTAAGCCGCTTTCGTTAGAAAGCGGCTTTTTTAATTTCATATATTTGTTGTTCAACACAAGTCAGCATTATGAGTCTGTTTAAAAAAATATTTTCTTCGGAAAAAAAGGAAACTTTGGACAAGGGGTTGGAAAAAACTAAGACTAGCTTTTTTTCAAAGTTAAGTAAGGCTGTTGCAGGAAAGTCTAAAGTTGATGATGATGTTTTGGATAACCTGGAAGAGGTATTGGTTACTTCCGATGTGGGCGTTGGTACTACTTTAAAGATTATCGAAAGAATTGAGGCAAGAGTTTCTAGAGATAAATATTTAGGCACAGACGAGCTAAATACTATTTTAAGAGAAGAAATTTCTGGCTTGCTGTCGGAAACAAATATTGGTGAGGGTATAGAATTTCTACTACCAGAAGGTAAAAAACCATATGTAATAATGGTGGTTGGAGTAAACGGTGTTGGGAAAACTACAACTATTGGCAAACTGGCACACCAGTTTAAAGCCCAGGGACTAAAAGTAGTCTTGGGAGCGGCAGACACCTTTAGAGCGGCAGCAATAGATCAATTACAAGTATGGGCAGATAGGGTGAGTGTTCCTTTGGTTAAACAAAAAATGGGGAGTGATCCGGCTTCTGTGGCGTATGATACACTGAGCTCGGCTGTTACCCAAAATGCCGATGTTGTTTTAATTGATACCGCAGGAAGATTGCATAACAAGGTTAATCTAATGAATGAATTGGGAAAGGTAAAAAGAGTTATGCAAAAGGTAGTCCCAGATGCTCCGCATGAGGTTTTGCTTGTGCTGGATGGTTCAACAGGTCAAAATGCTTTTGAACAAGCAAAAGAGTTTACTAAGGCAACGGAAGTTTCTTCCTTGGCGGTAACTAAATTGGATGGTACGGCAAAGGGCGGGGTGGTTATTGGTATATCCGATCAGTTTAAAATTCCGGTAAAGTATATTGGAGTAGGAGAAGGAATTGAAGACTTACAGGTTTTTAATAAACTAGAATTTGTAGATTCATTCTTTAATCTATCCAATTGAAACTTAGTTCCACATTAGTACTATTGCTTTTTTCTATAGGAGTCTACTCGCAAATAGAGTTTCCGCCAGTTAGTCCTCCGTCTAAAATTATTCAACAAGTAGGTCTTACCGAACTTAAAGTTAGTTATTCTCGTCCAGCAGCAAGGGGTAGAAAAATTATTGGTGGCTTAGTACCATACAAACGCATATGGCGAGTTGGGGCAAATGAGTCTACTAAATTCAGCATGGATACAGATGTGAAAATTGGTGGCAAGCACTTGGCTAAAGGCACCTATGCCTTGTATGCATTCCCCTATGAGGATTACTGGGATATAATATTTCATACGGATACTACCCTTTGGGGTGATGGTAGGGACAAATACATGCCCGAGAAGGACGCGTTAAGAATAGGAATAAGACCTAGCAGAACGAAAGACTACCAAGAAAATTTTCTTATTACATTCGACAGTATTACGCACAATGGTACTAAGATGAATTGGCTCTGGGAGAATACTCTTATTTCCATACCCATTGAAGTTGAGACAGATGTTTTAATGCAAACAAGTATAGAGAGGGCATTAAAAGAACAGCCCACTGCCCAGACTTATTATGAGGCTGCTCGGTATCTTGTGGAACAGAATCGAAATCCTTCTGTAGCTCTCAACTATGTTAATAAGGCCATAGCACTAGGTGGAAAAACCTATTATTTTTTTAGAGTGAAGTCTTTGGCTGAAGCAGCATTGGGAAATTATAAGAACGCCATTAGTTCTGCCACTACTTCCCGTAAGATCGCTGATTCTTTAGGCAAAGATGAATTTGTGCGACTTAATGAAGCGAATATTCTGAATTGGCAAAAGAAAATCAATAGCTCTAGAGACTAAGCTATCGTAAGCAGATTTTTTTTGATTTGTATATCTAGAACATCAAACCTAGGTTAAAGATAAAACAGAAGTTAAGCTTGTGTTCATAATACTTACGCCTTTTGTAAAATACAATTAATCGTATTCCTAATTGATTTCAATCTTTTTCTATAAAAATACTAGGGCCGCAGCCCAACAAAATCCGTTTAAGGGGATGTCTTAAGAATGCAAATCGTATTTTTGCCAGTCAAATTACAATGCATGCGCACAAAGACAAGAAAAAAGAATAAGATTAATGTAGTGACCCTTGGCTGTTCTAAGAATATTTATGACTCTGAGGTACTTATGGGCCAACTTCGGGCTAACGATAAGGAGGTTGTACATGAAGAGGAAGGAAACATAGTAGTTATAAATACCTGTGGTTTTATTGCGAATGCCAAAGAAGAAAGTGTAAATACCATATTAGATTTTGTAGAACAGAAAAAGAATGGAGAAGTAGACAAGGTCTTTGTTACAGGATGTCTTAGTGAAAGGTATAAACCGGATTTAGAAAAGGAAATTCCTAATGTAGATGCTTATTTTGGAACTACAGACATGCCCTATTTATTAAAGGCTCTTGGTGCAGACTACAAGCATGAACTCATAGGAGAAAGACTCACTACAACACCTAAAAATTACGCTTATTTAAAAATAGCAGAAGGTTGTGATAGGCCATGTTCTTTTTGTGCTATTCCAATAATGCGCGGAAAACACAAAAGTAAACCCATTGAAGCCTTGGTGGAGGAAGCAGAAAAGTTGGCAGCCAAGGGAGTGGTAGAATTAATTCTTATTGCACAAGATTTAACCTATTACGGACTCGATTTATATAAGAAACGAAATTTAGCTGCCCTGTTAAAGGAATTGGCTCTGGTGGACGGGATAGAATGGATAAGGCTGCACTATGCATTTCCAACAGGATTTCCTATGGATGTACTGGAAGTAATGCGTGAGGAGCCTAAAATTTGTAATTATCTGGATATTCCCTTACAGCATATTGCCGACCCAATTCTAAAGAGTATGCGACGTGGTACAACAAAAGCAAAAACCACTAAGTTATTGGAAGATATCAGAGCAGAAGTGCCTAGCATTGGTATTAGAACTACCTTAATTGTTGGTTATCCTGGGGAGACTGAGGAAGACTTCGAAACACTAAAGAAATGGGTAGAGGAAATGAGATTTGAGCGGTTGGGGTGTTTTACCTATAGCCACGAAGAGAATACTCATGCCTTTAAATTAGAAGATAATGTTCCGGAGGAAGTGAAGCAAGATCGGGCAAACACAATAATGGAAATTCAATCTCAAATTTCTTGGGAGTTAAACCAATCGAAAATTGATAAAAAATACCGTTGTATTATTGATAGAAAAGAAGGAGGTTATTTTGTAGGACGAACAGAATACGATTCTCCGGATGTTGATAACGAAGTATTAATAGATGCTTCTAGGTTTTATCTTAAAATGGGAGAATTTGCGAAGATAAAGATTACCTCAGCTTCTGATTTTGACCTTTATGGGGAGCCAGTATAAATTAGTATTAGTTGGTGCTTATTCTATAAATAAACATTTCCAATAAGGTTTTTAACCGTGGGATGATTATTGCCTCCCGCAGGTTCTATTGTAATATTAAAGGATTCGGCTTTGCTGATGTAAATAGCCGGGATAAGGTCTTCCTCTGTTGACAGAAGCCCCATATTAATCATTTCTCCCTCTACATCGGCCCATAGTTGGTAGCTATTATCTTTGTCTAAAGGACTTAAGCCTTGGGCGTTAACCAGTACTGTTTTATTTTGATGGTTCACAAAGAAGACCACTTTAGACCCAGGTGACCTTTCATTCCCATTTAAAACTAAAGGAATAATCTGCGGGTTATTTATTGCGTTGTATTTCGTGGAGGTTAGCTGGTAGTTGTTTTCTAATTGCGACAATCTTTCTTCTAAAATCACAGTCTGAGACTGCAAAAAATTAAGAGTCTCAATGGATTGGCGCCATTTGCTATAAAGCCAAATGGAAGATAAGGCAAACACAATAGCAATACTTGCTGCGACCAGAAACTTTGTCGAATATTTTTTACCACCTAAAGCTGGAGATATTTTTTGTTCCGACTTACTGACAATAGTTATTTTTCCAAGTTTTGTTTTTAGTTGTTCTCTTACTTTTTCTGGAGGAGTGACTGCATTTTCCATACCCAACTTTTCAAAGGCCAATTCAAGGTCGTTGAATATTGTTCTTAAGTCATTATCCTTGGCAATCAAAGCTTCCACTTTTTGCTCTTCTTCAAGAGTGAGTTCACCCAGAAGATAAAGTTCTAATAATCCTTCATCAATTATTTGCTTTCTATCCATATCCTAAAACTTCTAAAAGCACCAAAACTAAGTAGAGGTCGTTCTTATTTTCTCTTAACTTTTGAAGAGCTTGTCTAACATAAGACTTAAAGGTTCCCAGAGGAACTTTCATCTCTTTATGCGCTTCCATGTGGGTAAGGCCTTCAAAATATACAAGTTCAACAGCCCTTTTATGTTGAGGCTCTAATTTTGATAACACATTTTTTAATCCATAAGAATCAATTTCAACAGGATTTGAACTTATACTATTATATACACTAATTTCTTCCGTTTGGATGAGTTTTGCGGTGTTTCTAATCGAATTTAAAGCAGTATTCTTGGCTATTCTATAGGCCCAGGTATAAAACCTTCCTTTGTTTTCGTCGTACGTTTTAATTTTCTGCCATATTTTAAGAAAACTATCTTGTAAGACGTCCTGCGCAATATCTTCTCTTTTACAAATTCTAATTATTACCCCATAGAGGGCAGCGGCATACTTGTCGTATAGCACTAGTAAGGCCCTCTGATCTCCTTCCTTAAGTTGATTAATTATCAATAAATCGTCCTGAGTAACTGCCATGTTCTTGTGTTAAAGATATGATAAAAAAAGAATTTGCTCATCCATTTGAAGGTGTCTTGGGTATTTAAATATGCATAGTGCAACAGTTATAATCATAAACTCTAATTGAATTTAAATCATGAAAAAAGTTATTTTAATTTTATCCGTAATCGGTCTTTTTACAACGAATCAAGTAAAGGCCCAGATGAGTAATAAGAGTATTGTAGATATCGCGGTATCTAATGCCGATTTTTCTACCCTGGTAACTGCCTTAAAGGCAGCAGATTTAGTAGGAGCGCTTCAAGGTGAAGGACCGTTTACCGTTTTTCCTCCTATTTAATTCTAAAGTATAAATCTCCCGGCCAAGAGCGGCTAAAAAAGGAATGCCAACCTCATCGTACTCATATTGGTCATCGTTAAAGATACCGTTCTTGTTTACTAAGATAGTAGCGGTTAGTAAAAACTCTACCCCATTTTTCGTGTCGGTTATATAGGCACAGTCCGTTAAGGTGCCATAAGCAAAACCTACTTTATTGTAAATTTTAATATGCTCTGGTATTTTTTTCTTGGTATCTCCGTATATAAAGAATTTACAGTAACCGTCATAATATTCTTCCTCTAAAAACCCTGCATTCCTGGGTAAGGTGTGCATTTGTTCCAGTAAAAATTCTCTCTGATCTTCCGTAATAGTAAAGCGCTGTTCTTTTGTAAAGAGCATTGGAAAAATTACACGTTTAAGAAGCTTGTGTTGTGTACTAAGCGGGTAGTAATTTTTATAGCTAAAATCGAAAGGCTCTTGGTACAAAGAGTCTTCTTTATAAAATCCAATTCCTTTTTGAATATTATCTAATTCTAGGATTTTTGGTTCCGTATTGTTTATGGCGATGGAGCTAGTCGTGGTGCTATCATTTAGATACAGTATCAAAGGTTTTGTTTTAAGATCTGAGGAATGAATACCCAGGCGGTGAGAAATTCTTACCGGGGAGAGTCCTTTCTCTCTTAGATTTTCATTGATAGCGTCCTGTCCCTGAAATTCCAGTAATCGGTTATTTGCGTGGTTATCACTGATTGCGAAAATTTTACTGATATCCTCGGCAAAAGTGTTTTCTATTGTATCTCCTTCAATATAATATTTGGTGTTTCTGTTAAGAGAATCTATGGTATTAAGTTTTTCTAGTGCCAAAACCGCAATAGGAAACTTAACGGTACTTGCCGGATAGAAATAGTTATTATTGTTTAGTTGAAAAGAAAAATCGGTTAATTTGATAGAGTCGGCATCCCTGTCTATTTGCGTATATAATATTTGAACCTCGTATGGAGAAAGACTATCTACAACTTTTCTAATAGACGGGTCTTCAGAACTTAAGGCGATTTTGAGCAAATCGTTTTCTTTTGTTTTCGTTTTGCACGAAAACAATACTAAGATTCCTAACAGGAATAATAAGAGAAAACTTTTCATAGGGTATTAAAGGTTGTAGTTAGACAATAAATACTTCTGCGCGATGCGGTAATAGGGCATCTCGTACAATAAGCATGTTCTTCTCTTCCACTACTAAGAAGGCTATGCTATGGTTTTCATTAAGAAATTGATGCCCGCTTATATTTAGAGAAAGTTCTTCTTTTCTAATAAATTCTTGTAGATGCTTGTCGTGATGTTTTGCAATTTCCAAGGCATCTAATCCCCTAAAATCCCAAATTAATTTTATTTTTCTATTCATATCCTCTAGCTAAATACCTCTTATATGATTGGCAAAATCCATTGTGTTATTTAAAAGTAAGATAGTACTTAATCTTTCTATTGATTGCAAGATATTGTTTTTGCCGATATTATATCAATGCTTTCTACCAACTTAACATCTTTAATTTCATTTATTTTCGAATAGATATTATTCATTGAAATAGTGCTTTACGCCATGGAAATGCAACCTCGTAGTAGTAATTTAACTCTTTTTAGTAGCGAATAGATGGATCGTCGGTTAACAAAGTAGCGTACTAAAAATCTGTTAATACCTATTCTATATGCTTGCTCAGCTGCAGCGAATTCTTATTTTTGTCGAATGCTTTTTTTTAAGGATATTTTATATAAGAACTCAAAGCGTATTTCTTTATGTGCCATTGCCTGTTTAGTGGTAGCCTGTGAGGCCTATATAAACAGAAATGCCGGGGATGAACCTTTAGCTAGGGTAGGGGATGCCTATTTATATTGGGACGAAGTTGCCTTGAGTCTGGCGGATAATTTAAAAGGAGTAGATAGTGCTTCTTTGGTGACTAATTATATCAATCAATGGGCAACCAGACAAATATTGTTAGAAAAGGCCAAAATTAATCTATCAGAAGAAAAATTGGCCCAATTTGAACAAATGGTGTCAGAATATCGCACCGATTTGTATACAAGAGCATATAAAGAGGCTTTGGTAAATCAGGTGAACGATACCCTGATTTCAGAAGAGGAATTAAGATCGTTTTACGAAACGGAAAAAGCAAATTTTAAACTAAAGGAAAAGATCGTTCGACTTCGTTTTATTCAGTTACCTCTGCAATTTTTGAATAAACCGGAAGTAACGGAAAGCTTAAAAAGGTTTGAGAAAACCGATTTTGTTTATTTGGATTCCATAGGAGTACAGTTTAAAAAATTAAATTTTAATGATTCTCTCTGGGTACCAGCCACTAGAGTAATAGAAGAAATACCCCCTTTAACCACTCAGAATGAGGCACAATACTTAAAAAATTCACAATTTTTTGAATTAGAAGATGCAATGGGGGTATATTTGACTAAGGTAGTAGAAGTATTGGAAGCAAACGAAATAGCTCCTTTTACCTATGTGAAATCCAGCATTAGTCAGGTCCTTTTAAATAGACGAAAACTAGATTATATAAGAAAATTAGAAACGGAAATAATAGATGAAGCTACGCAGAAAAATGAATTTGAAGTGTATACTATTGAAAACTAAAGGTCTTTCTTACCTGTGGTTATTATTCTTTTTTGCCGCTGCAGGCTATGGGCAAGAAATGGATTCTATTGCTGAAACTGCCATGGCCCCAATAGAATCTGTACTTGTAGCAGAGGTAGATAGCGCTACCGATACCATAAAAAGAACGGAAAGGGTTAAAATTGATGGCATATCTGCTGTAGTTGGGGACTATGTCATTTTAGATTCGGACATTGATAAAACCTTAATTGACCTAAAGAATCAGGGCGCGGCAATGGATGATATTACACATTGCAGCCTTTTGGGTAAGTTAATGGAAGATCGCCTCTATGCACATCAGGCAGTTCAAGATAGTATTCTTGTTTCGGACGACGAGGTAAACGGAACAAGCGACAGACAGATGCAGCAATTGGTGCAACAAGTTGGATCTATGGAAAAGGTTCTAAAGTTTTATAATAAAGAATCTGTAGAAGACTTTAGAGAAGAGCTTTATAATATTAACAAGCTTAGAATGCTTTCCGAAAAAATGCAACAAAAAATCGTCAGTGATATCGAAGTAACCCCAGAAGAGGTTCGCCAATTTTTTAATAAAATTCCCGAGAATGAAAAGCCTGTTTTTGGAGCAGAATTAGAGATTTCACAGATTGTTAAAATTCCGGAAGTCCCAGAATCGGAGAAGCAGAAAACCATTGATAAGCTAAATGAAATTAAGGCTGATGTTGAAGATAATCAGGCGAGTTTTAGTGTAAAAGCAATTCTTTATTCTCAGGATCCCGGGTCTAAATCGAATGGTGGATTTTACAGTATGACAAGGGAAACACCTTTTGTAAAGGAATTTAAAGATGTGGCTTTTAGTTTAAGAGAAGGAGAAGTATCCGATCCTTTCGAAACTACATTCGGCTATCATATCATTTATATTGAGAAAATCAGAGGGCAGGAAGTAGATTTAAGACATATTCTGATTCAACCCGAAATCCCATCTTCAGCCTTGGAAAAAGCCAAAGTTGAATTGGATAGTATCCGAAAGCATATACAAGAAGGGAAATATACCTTTGCAGAGGCAGCCTTGAATTTCTCTGATGAGAAAGAGACAAAATTTGATGGAGGTCTTCTTAGAAATCCAATGAATTTTGATTCGAAATTTGAGCTGACGAAGATGGATCCTGCCTTGTACAACCAGGTTAGAAATTTAAAGGATAATGAAGTTTCTAGTCCAACACTAGAGACAGATCCTCGGGGCGGACCACCCCAGTATAAAATACTTATGGTTACTAATCGGTTCGACGAGCACGAAGCAGATTTTGCGAGAGACTATATTAAGATTCAGGAATTGGCTTTGCGAGATAAACAATACAGAGCAGTTAAGGCATGGCTAGAAGAGCATATCCAAGACACCTATGTTAGTATTAATGGAGAAAACAGGACTTGTGAGTTTTCTAATGACTGGCAAAAAGATTAGTAGATGTCTGACGTAGCTGCAGTAAAAGAATTAGTAGATAAACACAAGGCTCTAAAGCAGGAAATTGCAAAAGTTATTGTTGGTCAGAACGAAGTAATTGAACAAATACTTCTTTCCATCTATACAGGAGGTCATTCTTTGCTAATTGGAGTTCCTGGGCTCGCAAAAACTCTAATGGTAAACACCATTGCCAAAACTCTTGGACTAGATTTTAAAAGAGTTCAGTTTACTCCAGACTTGATGCCCAGCGATATCCTAGGAAGTGAAATTCTAGATCAGGACAGACGTTTTAAGTTTATCAAAGGTCCCGTATTCGCAAATATAATACTGGCAGACGAAATAAATAGGACCCCCCCAAAGACCCAAGCGGCCTTGCTGGAGGCAATGCAGGAACGTGCGGTGACTATTGCCGGAGAACAACACAAGTTGCCAAGTCCGTATTTTGTTTTAGCTACCCAAAATCCTATTGAGCAAGAAGGTACATATCCTTTGCCAGAGGCGCAACTAGACAGGTTTATGTTTGCGATTGAATTAAAATACCCTTCTATTGAAGAGGAAATTCAAGTCGTTAAAACAACAACCAACGATGAGGTACAAGAATTGAATCCTTTGTTAAATGCAACAAAGATAATAGAAATACAACATCTAATTCGGCGGATTCCTGTTCCAAATAATGTAGTAGACTACGCGGTAAATTTGGTTAGTAATACAAGGCCGGGTGTAGACAGTAGTTCTGATTATGTGAAGACATATCTAGATTGGGGTGCTGGTCCCAGGGCTTCGCAGAATCTTATCCTGGCCGCCAAGGCACATGCGGCAGTAAATGGTAAATATTCTCCCGATATTGAGGATGTTAAGGCTGTAGCTATGGGAATTCTTAGGCATAGAATCATAAAGAATTACAAGGCAGAAGCCGAAGGTATCTCGGAAGAAATTATTATCACCAAGCTTTTGTAAAAAGGGAAATTCTATGAGAGATACTCGAGACCTTTTTTCTGATGATTCAGGGAATTATCTGAGGTTTCGACCCACTTACCCCAAAGCACTTTTTGAAGAAATATTCCGCCATACCAAAGCCAGAGATAAAGCCTGGGACTGCGCAACTGGTAACGGTCAGGTGGCTAGTGTTTTAGCTTCTTACTTTAAACAAGTCATGGCTTCGGATATTAGTCAGAACCAACTAGATTCGGCTCCTTCATTAACAAACGTGAATTATCTAAAGAGTGCCGCAGAAACTACTCCTTTCATGGATGATACATTCGACCTGATTGCGGTTGCCCAGGCGGCCCATTGGTTTAATCTTGAAGACTTCAGAAAAGAAGTAGTTCGGGTAGGCAAGCCTAATGGAATTCTGGCGGTTTGGGGGTATGGATTGATCAGTACCGAAGATCCAATTAATGGTTTTATCAGGGATTTCTACGGAAATCAAGTAGGACGTTATTGGAATCCTGAGAGGAGGCATTTGGATAACGAATACAAACATATTTCCTTTGGTTTTGAGGAAATAGAAGTTGCTCAGAACTTTGAAATTGTATGTAGCTGGAGTTTAAAACATTTAGAAGGATATTTAAGAACTTGGTCTGCCGTAGGAAACTATGTATTGGAAAATCCGGATGAAGACCCGGTTAGTCTTGTTATTTCGAAAATAGCACCATTTTGGGAGGAGAAAACAAAAAAAGAAATGAAATTTCCTATCTACCTATCCATTAGTAAAATACCGAATTAGGGTATTTTGTAATAAAGAAGACTTATCTATTCTAAAAATTTCATTACCCTTGGGTAATTTACTAATTTAGCTACTTAGCAACAATAGAAAAAAATAAAGAATGGCATTTGATATTGACATGATAAAAGAGGTTTACTCTACTATGGCAGAACGAGTAGATAAGGCCCGTGAAATTGTTGGAAGACCTTTAACGCTCTCCGAGAAGATATTGTACTCACATTTGTGGGAAGGGAATCCATCAAAAAGTTTTAGAAGAGGAAAGGACTATGTAGATTTTGCACCAGATAGAGTAGCATGTCAGGATGCAACTGCTCAAATGGCTTTATTACAGTTTATGCAAGCCGGCAAACCAAAAGTTGCTGTTCCCACTACTGTACATTGCGATCATTTGATTCAGGCTAAAATGGGTGCTGCTGCGGATTTAAAATCTGCAAATAGTACAAGTGCAGAAGTATTTAATTTTTTGGAATCTGTATCTAACAAATACGGTATTGGTTTTTGGAAACCAGGCGCAGGTATTATTCATCAGGTAGTATTAGAAAATTACGCTTTTCCAGGAGGGATGATGATTGGAACAGATTCTCATACCGTTAATGCAGGAGGCTTAGGAATGTTGGCTATTGGAGTAGGAGGCGCGGATGCGGTAGATGTGATGGCCGGGATGGCCTGGGAATTAAAATTCCCTAAACTTATTGGAGTAAAACTTACAGGAAAAATCTCAGGGTGGACTTCCGCAAAAGATGTTATTCTAAAGGTTGCTGGTATTCTTACTGTAAAAGGAGGAACTGGGGCAATTGTGGAGTATTTTGGAGAAGGTGCAAAGAATCTCTCATGCACAGGAAAAGGAACCATTTGTAATATGGGTGCTGAAATAGGTGCTACAACTTCTACTTTTGGTTATGATGACTCTATGGAACGTTATTTAAGAGCTACGGATAGGAATGACGTAGCTGATGCCGCAAATGCGGTAAGCGAGTATTTAACAGCTGACGAAGAAGTATACGCTAATCCAGAATCCTATTTTGATGAGATAATTGAAATAGATCTTAATACCTTAAGACCACATTTAAATGGTCCTTTTACGCCTGATTTGGCTACTCCAATAGGAGATTTAGGGTCCATAGCAAAGGATAAGGGTTGGCCAATTCAAGTAGACTGGGGTCTGATTGGCTCTTGTACCAATTCATCTTATGAAGATTTAACCAGAGCTGCTTCCATTGCTAAGCAGGCAGTGGAAAATAAGATTGTACCTAAATCAGATTTCGGGATTAATCCCGGATCCGAGCAAATTAGATTCACGGCAGAAAGAGATGGATTGCTACAAATCTTTGAAAATCTTGGAGCTACAATATTTACAAATGCCTGTGGGCCATGTATTGGTCAATGGGACCGAAGTGATCTAAAGGGAGAGGAAAAAAATACCATAGTTCATTCCTTTAATCGTAACTTTTCAAAAAGGGCCGATGGAAACCCAAATACCCATGCTTTTGTTGGTTCGCCAGAAATGGTCGCAGCAATCGCCTTATCCGGGAGGTTAGATTTTGACCCAATGAATGATACTCTTATTAATGAAGAAGGGGAAGAAGTGAAACTTAAAGAGCCGCAGGGTATAGAATTACCTCCGGATGGTTTTGATGTGGATGATGCTGGATATTTGGCTCCTCAGGAGGATGGTAGCTCTGTTGAAGTGGTTGTTGCTAAGGATTCTGAAAGACTTGAAGTGTTAGAACCTTTTGTGCCTCTTTCAAATGAGAGTCTTCAAAATATGAAGCTGCTGATTAAAGCTTTTGGTAAATGTACAACGGATCATATTTCCATGGCGGGGCCTTGGCTTAGATATAGAGGACATTTGGATAATATTTCAAATAATACCCTAATCGGAGCGGTTAATGCTTTTAACAAAAAAACAAATTTTGTAAAAAACCAACTCACTGGCGAATATGGTGGTGTTCCAGATACGCAAAGGGCGTATAAGGCAAAAGGAATTAAAACAATAGTGGTTGGGGATCACAATTACGGAGAAGGCTCCTCTCGAGAACATGCAGCAATGCAACCCAGACATCTTGGAGTAGCTGCTGTATTAGTTAAGTCTTTTGCTAGAATTCATGAAACTAATTTAAAAAAACAGGGCATGTTAGCCCTTACTTTTGAAAAGGAATCGGATTACGATCTTATTCAAGAAGATGATACTTTTAATTTAGTGGATATAGCCGATTTTGCACCGGAAAAACCTTTGACAATTGAAGTAGTTCATGCCGACGGCTCCAAGGATACCATTATAGCTAAACACACTTATAATGCTCCTCAGATTGAATGGTTTAGAGAAGGTTCTGCTTTAAACGTTATTAAGAAAGAAAATGCTGCTTAATTGCAGAATATACAATGCTCAAAAACTCCCGATATTCGGGAGTTTTTAGTTTAAATAGACAAATATGAAAGTCTCGAAAAAAACGATCTGGAATCTTTTTATAATTGTATTTGTTCTCTCATTTTTCGTAACCCCAATAGGCTTTCAGGCTAAGGTTCTTTTAAATCAATTATTTGCATCAGAACCCGATGTTTTAGAGCCTGAGGAAGCATACCTTATTAGTGATTTTAGTTGGAAGCTTAAAAATGCAGATGGTAGACCATTTAATTTTAGGGAATCAAAGGGAGAGGTAATATTTGTAAATTTCTGGGCTTCATGGCGGTTGCCCTGTGTAGCTGAATTAAGGAGTATTCAGAAGATGTACAAGGAATATCAAGGTAGAATGGTATTTTATCTTGTAACAAACGAGGAAAGAGAACCCGTAGTAGAGTTTATGAAAAAAAATGACTTTAACTTTCCTGTTACCTACTTAATTATTGGAGAAAAGGCACCTTTTGATATTCCAGAGGCTCCGGCCTCTTATTTGATTGATAGGAATGGTGTAATAAGGATAGTCCAGTCTGGTATTGCAGATTGGGACAACCAGAATACATATCAATTTATTAACCAGTTACTGGAGTAAAAAGCGTAAGAAAAGAAGGCATACTTTTTTCGTGGCTGGCTCAATAAGAAACTACTTAGGAGAGACTTATCGTTTAAAATACTTAAATGGGACTAATAGCATTCCGAAGCACTCGCCATCGCCTTTCCCAATATGTTTGTGATGCATTTTATGTGCTCTTCTTACTCCTCTTGCATACCAATTATTCGCATTTCTAAACATTTTAAATCGCTGGTGAATAAAAATGTCATGAACAAGAAAATAGGTGGCTCCATATGCCATTATTCCAAACCCTAAAGGCCATCCCATCCAAAACCCGTGGTAACTTCCTAAATAAAAAAGAGTCATACTCACCACGGCATAAAAAATAAAGAAAGCATCGTTTCTTTCAAACCATGAATCATGATCTTTTTTATGATGATCCTTATGGAGGCTCCATAAAAAACCATGCATAATATACTTATGGGTAAACCAAGCCATGAACTCCATAAATCCGAAAGTTCCTAAGAATATTAAAATCCAAAGTAAAATTTTCATACTAATACAAATTCAATTTATAATTTACATATGATTTTGCCAACAAGCCAAATTTCTGATAATTGGGAACTCTAATCCGAGTGTTCTTTATTTCCATTGAAGGAGTATTCTGTAGCTTACAAAGTAGTTTGTGGTAGTATTTATAAGCAGTATAAACACCAAATTTTGCCTCATTTGGAAGTTGAACAATACCCTCATAGCCTTTGCTAAAATCATTTTTTATTTCTTCAACAATCCTATACTTTGAAGCTTCATCTAATTCTAATAGATTGGTATTTGGAAAATAAGACCTGTTTAAGTGTTCGTAATCTGCTTTTAGATCTCTTAAAAAGTTAACCTTTTGAAATGCAGAACCTAATGCCATAGCCGATTCTTTTAATTCATTATACCTGTTGTCATCTCCCTTTACAAATACTCTTAGGCACATAAGTCCAACCACATCAGCTGATCCATAAATATATTCTTTGAATTCAGCTTCGGTGTTATAGATAGTCTTGTCCAAATCCATTCGCATACTCTTCATAAAAGAGCTAACAAGATGGTAAGGGATTTGGTATTTGTGGTATGTTTTCTGAAAAGAGTTAAGGATTGGATTGAGACTGATTTTGTTTTCTAGTGCTAGATTCAGATCTTCCTCGAATCTATTGAACAGTTTTTCTTTATCGAAGTCATGGAAGGTATCTACGATTTCATCTGCAAAACGAACAAAGCCATAAATATTATAGATGTCGCTACGGATAGAAGCAGACAGCATTTTTGTAGCTAATGAAAAAGAAGTACTATAAGACTCAGTAACAACTTTACTACACTCAAAAGAAACTTGATCAAAAATCACTTTCATTTAGTAATATTTAAATTTTTACGCATCAATTCCGCTACTAGTTTCCCCGAAATTAAAGATGGTGGTACCCCCGGTCCCGGAACAGTCAACTGTCCGGTAAAGAAAAGATTGGCCACTTTCTTACTTTTTAAACCTGGTCTTAAAAAGGCCGTTTGTGATAATGTATTTGCCATTCCGTAGGCATTTCCCTTGAAAGAATTATACTCCTTAATAAAGTCATTTACACAAAAAGACTCTCTAAATATAATATTATTTTCCACATTTTGACCCGTCCGTTCTTGGAATCTTTTTAAGACGATGTTGAAATACTTATCTCTTAAACTAGGGGTATCCTCTAAGCCTGGTGCAATAGGAATAAGAAAGAAGGCTGTTTCATGATTTTCTGGTGCCATACCTTCATCGGTTACCGAAGGAAAGTTAGCATAAAACAGAGGTCTAGAAGGCCATTTAGGCTTGTCGTATATCTCACTGGCATGTTGGCTAAAGTCTGTGTCGAAGAATAGGTTGTGGTGCTCTATATTGTTTAATTTTTTATCAAAACCTACAAAGAAAAGAAGGGAAGATGGTGCAAATGTTTTTTTCTCCCAATAACTATCGCTGTATTGTCTTTGTGATTTTTCCAGCAGGCTTTCGGTATGATGATAATCGGCACCACTTAATACTAAATCTGCAAAAACATCCTCTTCATTTGTTTTAATCCCATATACCTTCTTGTCTTTGACAAGAATTTTTGAAATGGGTCTTTCCGTATATATAGATACTCCCAGTTCTTCAGCTAATGCCTTCATAGCTAAAATAATCTGATACATGCCTCCTTTTGGGTGCCAAGTTCCTAAACCAAAATCTGCAAAATTCATAAAGCTATAGAATGCTGGTGTTTTACTTGGTTTTGCTCCAAGAAAGAGTACTGGGAATTCTAGTGTTGAGATTAACTTAGGATTTTTAAAGTTTCTTCTAACTTCCTGACTAATGGTTTTAAAAAATTGGTCCACTCTAATGATGGTATCTTTTGTAACCAATTCTAGGGGAGATAAACCAGGTCTATAAACTATTTCGTTAATCGCAATGTCGTAATTTCGCTGAGCCTTTTTTATAAACTTTTCTAAGCGTACAGAACTTCCTTTTTCAATTCTTTCAAACTCCTTATAAATAGAATCTAGGCAATCGCCTATGGTTATAATATCGTCTTCAAAAAATATCTTATACGCAGGGTTTAGCTTGTCTAGTTGATAATAGTCTGAGGTCTTCTTGCCAAAATCTTCAAAAAACCGATCAAAAATGTCTGGCATCCAGTACCAACTTGGACCTATGTCGAAAGTAAAACCTTCTTTTTTTAATTGTCTAGCTCTTCCGCCGACGGTATCATTTTTTTCATAAATACTAACGTTATAGCCATCTTTGGCCAGATAGCAAGCCGCAGATAAGGAGGAAAAACCAGAGCCAATTACGACTACTTTTTTCTTCTTATTTTCCATTTATATAGTTGAATATCTAAAATTACAAGGCTGTAGACAATTCTTCCACAGATTCAAAGGTACGAATGTATGGTGGAAGTTTTTCCTTATTTAGGTGTTGAATTTGCCTACCTAAAACCCATAAAGAAGACTTTCCATTTTCCGCAAGAATATTGCCAAAATCACGAATGTAATTAGATAATTTGTCTTTGGTAGGAACCACAGTGAAATAGGAAACAAAGTGCAAATTTTGATAATAATTTTTGAGATCTGTAAGATTCTCAATAGGCATTGTCTGCCCAAGATAAATGGTTTTGTAACCTCTTAAGATTATTTCGTAATTGATAAATAATAAACCAATTTCATGGATTTCATTCTCGGGAAGAAAGAGTACAAATACTTTATCTTTCTTGCTAGGTTCCATCAATTGCAACTTTTCCGTACTGGTATAAATCTTCTGTTTAATTAAATTTGTGATGAAATGTTCATGTGCAGGACTTATAGTATCTGTCTGCCATAGAAGACCAAGTTCATTTAGCAGCGGAATAAATACATCCCAAAATATTTCTCGAAAAGACTTTTCTGCTAGTAAAGTATTGTATGTATTTTGAAATAGAGTTATATCAAAATTTATCATGGAAAGCTTAAAAGCATTCAAGGCATGATTTTGAACACTATTTTTGGCTACGATTTCTCTTACTACCAGAGCTATTTCATTCTCTGGGATTTTTGAAATCTTTGAAATCTTGTAGCCATTATTGTAGAGCAAAGTAATATTTAAAAGCTTTTGCAAACTCTCTAGACTATAGGTTCTTATGTTAGTAGTAGTTCGTTCGGGAGATAAAAGGTCATACCTTTTTTCCCATATTCGAATGGTATGTGCTTTAATACCCGATAGGTTTTCTAAATCACGAATGCTAAAAGATTTTTTTACATTGTTCATCATTTATAAATAATGTTTAAACAAAGTTAAAGATTTTTTAGCCTTACTTTCCTAATGTTAGCATAAATTTTATTGAAATATGGGATGTTCCGTAAAATTAATGCATAGAAGTAGCTTAAAAACGGAAGGGAATTCTATTAAATAGGATATCTTTAATCGCACTAACACCCACTTAGAGCTTGCTAGAAGGTGGGAATTACATTCAGTAAACTATAGTTTTAAGTCTTTATATTCGCTTTCTTATGAAATATTTTATAATTATATGCCTGCTACTTCTTGGACTTGGATGTAAAATAAAAGAGGACAACGACAAAACCCCGATCTCTCAGCTTCGGGACACAACAAAATCGGAATGGACCTCTCTTATGAATAAAGAGGACTGGAAAGGATTTAATTCAGCAGTAATTCCGGCTAAATGGACGATAGAAAATGACCTGATATCATGTAAAGGTGAAGGAGGGGAAGAAGGTGGTGATATAATCACTTTAGCTAGCTTTGATAATTTTGAATTGGAGTTTAAATGGAAAATAAGTAACAAAGGCAATAGTGGTGTTTTTTACCATGTTTTGGAAGACCCTAAATATAAGTACCCTTACGAGACTGGTGCGGAGTTTCAAATACTAGATGATGCAGGTTTTGATCATCCCATTGAAGAATGGCAAAAGGCAGGTGCCAACTACGCCATGCATATTCCAAATGGTGATAAAAAGTTAAATATAGTAGGAGAATGGAATACGAGTAAGATAGTTTTTAATAACGGAGAGGTAGAACATTGGTTAAACGGAAAAAAAATTATTCAATTCAACAAAAAATCTGAAGACTGGAAAGAAAAAAGAAATAGCGGAAAATGGAATGACTATCCGGATTATGGTATCTCCAATGAAGGGCATTTTGCCCTGCAAGATCATGGTGCCGGAGTTTGGTTTAAAGATATTAGGGTAAAGGAATTATGAGATAAGGTGATCAAAAAAAACCGCTTCTTTTAATGAAGCAGTTTTTGTGCCCACGACTGGAGTCGAACCAGCACGTCCTTTCGAACACTACCCCCTCAAGGTAGCGTGTCTACCAATTCCACCACGTGGGCAAATACCATTTTGGCAGCTGCAAATATAACGAAGTATTTGTATTTACAACTACCAAAAGTTAACCCAAACAAAGTAGTATAGACATATATTCGCAAATAGAAAGATTAGGATTTTAAAACATTTACTAATTCCTCATTATCAATAACATATTCTGTTATCTGAAAAACACTTTTTCTATTTTCTCTGAAAGCTTTTACAAAATCTGCAATGCCCTTTTCTAATTGGTGATGTTCTTTCGTAATATAGGATTCCTTAATATTACTTGTTTTATCTATAATCCGCCCAATTTCTGTTCTATGATCTGTAATCTT
Organism: Eudoraea chungangensis; assembly: GCF_029360665.1. GTDB lineage: Bacteria > Bacteroidota > Bacteroidia > Flavobacteriales > Flavobacteriaceae > Eudoraea > Eudoraea chungangensis. Next base: position 38,450 of record NZ_JARDUB010000005.1, on the reverse strand, counting down.
TTCTAGTAGTTCTGTACTATCTGTGCGAAGCTCAAGTAGGTGATTCCGCAATTCTTCTACCAATTTTAGATTTTTGTCTTTAGTAATCCAAATGATATACTTGTCTATCAGGTGGTGTAAGAATCTAAGGTCGTCTTGATAAAATTCCATGTCGGACTTCCAATGATCTGATAGGATGTATAACTCTTTCCAGCTAGAAGTTTCTCTATTAGTATTTTTTGTATCTGCCATGATTCTTTTCTTTAAGATTACTATAAAGATATATGTTCAGGGCATTAAATTTTATGATATTAGTCATGCCAATAGGTTCATAAAAATACTGTAATAGCTTCTTAAACCAATTACTAAGTGGGCAATTTTACAAGATGCCATTGGCTACTTTATTTTACTAAATAACCATCTTCCATCTCAATGATACGATCCGTCCTTTTCGCGAAGTCTAAATCATGAGTTACTATTAGTAAAGAGAGACCTTCTTCTTCTTTAAGGCGTTTAAAAATTTGAAAAACATTCTCGGCATTATAGCTGTCTAGATTACCCGTAGGCTCATCACCCATAAGAATGCTAGGACTATTTATAAGGGCTCTGGCAATTGCAACACGCTGTTTTTCCCCGCCTGAAATTCTAGATGCCCTTTTATTTGCAAGCTGTTCTATATTTAGCATTTTAAGTTTTGAAAAAGCATTGTGTTCAATTTCGGAAGTGCTTAGACGCCCCAACTTTTTAGCTGGAAGCATCACGTTTTCCAGAACACTAAACTCGGCAAGTAGATAATGGAATTGAAAAACAAAGCCAATATGCTCATTTCTTATTTTAGATAATTCCTGATGACTTTTCCCCGTAACAAGTTGATTATTTAGGAAGAGTTTGCCTTCATAGTCCGTATCCATGGTAGAGAGAATATATAAGAGCGTCGATTTACCTGAGCCAGACTTCCCCATAATAGAGCTGAACTCGCCTGAATTAATCTGGAAATTAATGTCTTTTAACACATGAAAATCCACGGGTTTTTTAAAGTGTTTATTTATATTTTCAGCTTTTAAAACTGCTTTCATACCAAATTATTAATTCCCTCTTATTATCCTTACAGGATCAATCTTCCGGGCTTTATTGGCCGGCAAATAACCTGCGATAAAAGTGGATATTAGGGCAAATGTAATTCCAATAACATAATAGCTAAATTGATAGTTTACCGGAAAAGTTTTTATAGTTGGCAGGGCTTCTGTTTCGAAGGGAATACCGTCAATTATTGTGGAAAAAATAAATCCAAGGATAAGCCCCAATATACCACCTGCAATGCCAATAATAATAGCCTGACTCATAAATATATACTGAACGTCTCTACCCGAAAAGCCAGTTGCTTTCAGGATTGCAATGTCCTGCATTTTTTCATAAATAAGCATATTTAAGATGTTATATATGCCAAAGCCAGCTACAATAAGAAGGGTAATGGAAACGGCATAGGTTATTATATTTCTAATACTACTCCCTGTTTCAAATTGTGCATTGGCTTCATTAATATCTGTGGCCTTAATCTTAAATTGTTTTTCTAACTCCTTTGCTATTGGGGTTGCTTTATTTATATTGTTCAGCTTAATATTGATATCGGTAATATAATTTTGGGCTTTTCCCTGAATTTTTTGGAGGGTCTTTAGGTTCGTAAAACTTTGAATATTATCAATTTCGGCCAATCCACTTTGGTAGATTCCAACTATTTTTAAGGGAAATACAGCTCCTTCCACGGTACTTACCTGTACTCTGTTCCCAACGGAAAGCGACATTTTATTTGCCAAGCCAGATCCTAATAAAATGCCATTTTCATTGTTTTTTAATGCTTCCGGACTTCCTTTTATTATGTTATCTCTGATGTTAGACAGTCGGACCTCTTCCATTACGTCGATACCAACCAGATTCCCACCTAATTCTATAGAACCAGATATATAAAAAATTTGTAATCTCAACTGGGGTGTAGCTCCTTTTACCTCTTTGTTTTTCTTTAAGTAGTCTAAAATTGGTAAGGCATTGTGTATTTTGGTCTGACTAATTTTGGGCTTAATAGAGCGAACTACATTAAAATCGGTACTTAGCGGTCTTGCCAAGTCTATGGGTTGTTGGGCCGAAGGTTCTATATCGTTGTACATGTGAATATGGGGCGTTTGGTTTAGAACCAAATTGTCTAACATCTCATTTAGACCAGTCATAAAACTTACCAGAGTGATATACGCTCCAATACCAAAAGTAACCCCTAAGGATGCAGTAATTGTAGATTTTAACTTGGTCAACAAATGAGTTTTTGCAATACTCAGAATTACCTTCCAGTTAGTCATTCGGTGGGTTTATATATATATGTGTCTGCATTTAAGCCTTTTAATACCTCAACCTTATCTAAGTTCTCTGATCCTAGTACGATTGGTATTATGCCCTCTACTGTTTTTACCTTATTTGATCCAATCAGATACGATTTGGGAATGGTAAGCACTCCTTCTTTTTCAGCAATTACAATATTGCCTTCTCCAGCCAAGCCAGGATATAGAACTGAGGGGAGTGTGTCAAATAAAGCTTCAACCTTGAATGTCTGGGAACGCTCATCCTTTTGGGGATAAATTTTATTTAATGTCGCGCTAAATGTCTCTGTGCCATAGGCGTCTAATGTAATTATTACTTTCTGACCCAGCCTAAGCTTTACGATATCCACTTCGTCTACCTGCATTTCAATTATAAAATCTTCGGTACTGCCAATAATAGCTATTGGTCCTGAGGTATTGACTATTTCTCCGGGGTTTTTTAACAGGGCATAGACCTTTCCGTTAATGACGCTTTCTACAGAAAAGTCGTCCGTGGTAATCAGAGCACTTTGATAGTTATTTTCAGCTTGTCTTAATCGGGTATCGAGCTCGGTCTCTGTCCGATCATAGTTGCTTTTAAGTAATGTCAATTTATTCTTTGAAAGTTCAAAGGCAAGCTTTTTATTATCAAATTCTATTTTAGAACCAATATTTTGATCCCAAAGGTTCTTTTGCCGGGTATAATTTATGGAGTCATTCTTGTATTGTAATTGTGCGGCACTTATTTCATCTCTCAGAGCCCTCAAAAGAGTATTACTACCCTGGTAATTTTCTCTTGCCAGATGCAAACTAAGTTTGGCATTTTCTGTATTCAGTTTGGGAGTATTATTAATAATTTGGGCAATGGGTGTTCCCTTGGTTACAAGATCACCTTCTTCTACTAAATTGGTTTCTAAAATTCCGCCTACTGCGGCATATACCTGATATAGGCTATCTGGTTGAACAATCACCGAGGAGTAAACAGATTCTATAAGCTTTTCTTCCGAGGGCAGAATTTTATCGACATTGTTTTTGCAGGAAAACACAAGTAAAAGACAGTAAAAAGGCAAGTAATTTCTAAGTAGTATAAACCATTTTTTCATGGAATGTTCAATTCATCAATTCTTATAAATGTACTTAAATTATCTATATTTCTATAGCCAAGAGTTCTTGGAGTTTCTTTTGATTTCTACTTAAAGGTATTTCTTTTCTTCCGATATCTAGATTCGATACACCGATGTTCTTAACTTTTTTAAGATTAACGATATAAGACCTGTGTGTTCTAAGAAATTGTTCAGATGGAAGAAGAAGGCCAATAGATTTCATAGTTGTTAGAACAATTATTTTTTCAGTTGTAGTAACTATTTTTACATAGTCGCCCAAGGCTTCAATCCACAAAATATTATCTACCGCGATTAACCTGTCCTTCATCTCACTTCTAACACATATTTTGACCGTAGAGCTGTAGGAATTTTGCTCCCTCGACTGGAGTTTAATTACCTTACGGATGGCTTTGTTAAACCTTTCTCTGCTTAGGGGTTTTACCAAAAAGTCGGTAGCACCAAAGTCGAATGCAAGTAAAGCATTATTCGTATCTGCGGAGGTTAGAATTAGTGATATACCTTTTAATAGGGAATCGGAATTTATTAATTCATGCAGTAAAGGATGTTCTATATCTATAATTACGACATCAATTTTTTGTCGGGTTAAAAATTTATTTAAACTACTCGGCCTGGCTACACCAGCTGTTAAAACTAAATTTTTATGGTTTAGAACTAGGGAACTAACCGAATTTAATTCCTCTGCTGCCTTTTCAACTACTAAAACTTTCAATAGTAAATTCATCTGCTAAGCTTAAATTAGTAACAATGGGTATAGCTCAACAAGAGCAACCTAGTTCAAAACTATTGATAATAAAAATTCTGATTTATGATAAAAATCATTTAACGAAAATATCCTTTTCTTGCGGCAGCCAAGTTTTTACTAAATAATCCATAGCAAAAGAATTTCAGTAATGTTTAGAAAGTATGATATTTATCAGCTTTTACCTATGATATCATATCTATTTTGGCATTTTTATTATGAGAGAATTGGTTATTGAATATTGGAACAAAAGGAAAAATATAAATTATCTTCCTGTTAGTATTGGTATCGTCTACTTATGGTTTGGGGCTTTAAAATTCTTTAGTGGAGTAAGTCCTGCCGAAGAATTAGCCAAGAGTACTATAGAGCGGTTAATATTTGGAATTCTACCTTCAACGTATTCTATAATTCTTTTGGCAATTTGGGAAACCCTTATAGGGATACTTTTAATTGCAAACATTTATAGGAAGGCCGCCCTTCGTATGGCTCTGGTCCATATCCTGTTTACCTTTTCTCCTTTCCTTTTCTTTCCCGAATTACTCTTTAGTCAAACTCCATTTGGATTAACACTTTTGGGGCAGTATATTATTAAAAATGTAATTATACTCGGAGTTCTGCTAGTGTTACTAAAGGAGGGTCAACCTAGTAAATACTAAGTCCTTTAACTTATTCTTTTTTATTTCTGTTTCCAGGGGAATTTATTAAAATGATAAATGTCATAGTTTAGACTTCCGTAAATGGCGAATTTTATTCTAAACTTAATTATAAATAACTATGACGATTAATATACAGTATGTTCAAATGCCAACTAGTGATTCAATGAGTGATATTGTTATTGCTAAACTACAAAAGCTAGAAAAAAAGTACGATTGGCTTATTAAGGCGGATGTCTTTTTTAAACTAGAAAATGACCCTTCAGGAATGGGGAAAATATGTGAAATTCAGCTGAGTGCTCCGGGCCCCAGACTTTTTGCTAAATCTAACCAAGATAATTTTGAAAAGGCGGCCGCAACTGTAGTAAAGGAATTAGAAAACCAATTGGCTAAACGCAAAGACATGCTCAAGAAACATTAGCCAAATAAATTTAACAGAAATGAGAAAGATTTTAGTGCCAGTTGATTTCTCAGAATACTCTGACTATGCCTTAGAAGTGGCTGCACAGTTTGCGAAAACATATAAGGCAGATATACTGGTGCTACATATGATGGGCCTTTCAGAGGCTTACTTAACCAAAAGTCCTTCAGAAGAAGCAGCAGAAGCTCATTACTATATGAAGTTGGCGAAGCAACGGTTTACCAAACTTTTAGACAAGCCCTATCTTCAAGGAATTCGATTTACAGAGCTGGTACAGAATTACAAAATTTTTAGTGAAATCAATGAATTAGCTAAAGAAGAAGGGGTAGATTTAATTGTAATGGGGTCACATGGTAAAAGTGGTATTGGAGAGTTTTTTGTAGGCTCAAATACGGAAAAGGTTGTAAGGACGTCTGAAGTCCCTGTACTAGTCATTAAGAAGCAACGCAGCGCCTATCATCCTTCTTTGATAGTCTTTGCATGTGATTTTGAACTGGAAAGTCTAAAAGCATATCAAAATGCCATGGCATTATTTAAAAAGTGGCAGGCCGAGGTACATTTGGTATATGTAAACTTACCAAACGACGATTTTAAAAGCACTGAGGAGATCCTGGAGAAAAGGGATTTATTCCTAAAAGTAGCCTATCACAATCAGCATCCTTCTAAACAGCAGCTAGTAACAGTTTCTGACTATACCATAGAAGGTGGTGTTTTTTCATATGCCGAACAACAGAACGCAGATCTTATTGCAATAACTACTCATGGTCGCAATGGTATTGCCCATTTTTTTAAAGGCAGCATAAGTGAGGCAATGGCCAACCATGCAGATAGGCCAATTATTACTTTTAGGATCTAGTATTAGTTGTATAAGATTAGTTAGTCGAAAACCATTTGTATGCATGTTTTTGAAAAAAATACTAATATATTTCACTTGCTTTCAGAAGCCGTTACAGAAGGTATCCTGGTGGTTGATGAGCAGCAGCGAATAGTTTCCATTAACGGGAAAGCGGCTGCACTATTTGGTTATATAAAGAAGGAGTTAATGCAGAAGTCTTTATCTCTTCTCATTCCCGATCATTTTACGGAAGCACATAAATCTCATGTTAAACATTTCCTTTGCAATAAAAGAGAAGATGGGGAGCTCAAGGCTAATTGTACCCTTGGTAAAAGAAAAGCCGGTGATACGTTTCCATTAGAATTAACTTTTCATCCATTTCAGGTGTATGGAAAAAACTATGTTTTGGCATTGATACAGGATAAATCCGAAACGGAAGAAATAATACAAAATCTACATTTAAAAGAGGACGCCTTAGACGCAACTTTAAATGGTATTACTATAACGGATGCTTCAAAAAAAGGACACCCGATTGTCTATGTAAATAAGGCGTTTATAAATTTAACCGGCTATAATGAAAGCGAAATATTAGATCGAAATTGTACTTTTCTTCAAAAGAATAAGACCCATGACAAAGGATTTAGAGTGATGTTAAAAGCAATGGCTCTAGGGAAAAAATGTCGTGTACAGGTAAAGAATGTCAAGAAGGACGGGACGGCATTTTGGAACGAGGTGTCTATCAATCCCATAAAGAATAAAAAAGGAGAAATTACCCATTATGTTGGGGTTCACAACGATATTTCTCATAAAAAAAAGGCAGAAGAGGAAATACGACATTTTTTGAAAATATTTGAGGATTCATTAAATGAAATTTTTGTTTTTGATGCCAACAGCCTCTGTTTTACGCATGCCAATTACGGTGCGATTAAGAACACCGGATATAGCCTTAAAATGCTTAAAAAATTGAAAATAACAGACTTGTTTGTTAATGGTTTTGAAAAGCAGCTAAGAGATAAACTAGATCTTATATTGGATAGTTCGCAAAGGAAATTAGTCTTTGAAACCAGAATACAAAGAAAGAATGGCAGTATATATCCTGTAGAAGTACATCTTCAGACGTCCTCTTTGCATAGCACGAAGGTGGTAGTGGCGATGGTATTAGATATTTCGGAAAGAAAGAATTATACAGAGGAGTTAGAAAGGAAGGTTAAAGATAGAACTAAGGAATTGAAAAGTTCTTTAGAAAAGGAGAAGGAACTAAGTGAATTAAAAACGAAGTTTCTTTCAATGGTGTCTCACGAGTTTAAAACGCCTTTAAGTACTATCTTAACCTCTGCAACTTTAGTGAGTAAGTACACTGAGAAGGAACAGCAAGAGAAACGAGAGAAACATTTAAAAACCATAAGTGCTGGAGTACAACGCTTAACGGATATTTTAAATGACTTTCTGTCTATAGAACGTATTGAGAAAGGAAAACAGTTTTATAACTGTACCAGGTTTTCCCTAAGTAAAGTGGTCAATGAAGTATTATACAATGCGAATATGTTTTTAAAAACGGGGCAAAATATAAAGTATCCGATGCATATTGAGGATGTCAGTATTTACCAAGACGAACGTATCGTAAGTCTAATCCTCACGAATTTAATTCACAATGCAATTAAATATTCTCCCGAGAACACCAACATAATATTAAAAATTACTATTCAGGAAAAAACTATGCAGATGCGTGTTATTGATAGTGGTTTGGGGATTCCAGAGAAAGATCAAAAACATATTTTTGACAGATATTTCAGAGCGGATAATGTCTTATTAACTCAGGGTACGGGTATTGGTCTAAACATTGTTCATTCTCATGTAACCAAGCTTGGGGGGAATATAAGTTTCAAAAGTGTAGAGAATAAAGGAACCGAGTTTACAGTAGAACTTCCAATTTCACAAAGAGAAATTGTAAGCGTTTAATCCATTCTAAACTTAAAGATTATGAAAAGGCAAATTGTGTTGGTAGAAGATGATAAAACACTTAGGGAAAGTGTTGCGGAACTATTAGAACTTAATGGTTTTGAAGTTTTTACTGCTTCTGATGGGGAAAAAGGTCTGAAGTTAATTCAAAACACTATGCCAGATATTGTTTTATGCGACATAATGATGCCTAAACTGGATGGATATGCCGTACTGGAATGTTTGTTAACAAAGCCAGAAACTAGAGGAATTCCCTTTATTTTTTTAAGTGCCAAAGCAGAAAGAATAGATGTTCGCAAAGGAATGTCCTTAGGTGCCGACGATTATTTGTCAAAGCCTTTTCAAGAATGGGAACTACTTGGAGCTATTAATAGTAGGTTGGCTAAGGCAGAGATACTAAAAGGCCCTGAGGATTTGGTTTCTAGTAGCGAAAAAATAAGCGAAGAGATTAAGAATATTAATGCGTTTAAAAATTATATCGATGATCATGGATTGGAGAAGAAATATAAGTTTGGAGAAACTATTTATCGGGAAGGAGACCATGCCAATCTAATATATTTAGTTAAATCTGGAGTAATCAAAACCCATAAGCTAGATGAAAAAGGAAAGGAATTAATTACTGGAATTTATAAGCCCGATGACTTTTTTGGGTTTACGAACTTTACCAGTATTCAACCTTACGATGAGTTTGCCACAGCCATTGAAACTTCCGTTTTAACGACTTTACCTCAGGAAGATTATAGTAAAATATTAGGGCAAAATCATGAGCTTTCCATAGAATTACTGGAATATCTTTCTGAACATCTCACGGATATTAAAAGGCAATTAATACAATTGGCCTATGGCACGGTCCGGCAAAAAACGGCCAGTACTTTACTGAAATTTGCCGACAGGTTACAATCTAATGATAAAGGGAATATTCATGTGCTTAGAAGCGATTTAGCAAGTGTAGCTGGAATGGCCACAGAAACGCTCATAAGAACACTTTCTGCTTTTAAAAAGGAGGGACTTATTGCCATTAACGACAGGGAAATTGGTATTTTGGACAGTAGTAAACTAAAAAAAATAGCAGATTAGTTTTCTTAGAACATATTTCAATTTATTTTCGACAGGGATTATCCGAATTAATTCTAATAACTACATAAAAGTTCTATCCTAATTTTCCTAATTTAATTTTATGAGATTAAAACACTTTTCCTTGTTTCTAGCAAGTTTATTTTTGCTGCTTTCCTGTATGAAAGACGAGACACCAGAACTTTCTAACAAAGAATACCAGGATATCGCTTACGAAGCGTTTATCTATTCGTATCCAGTTTTAGCGCAGATAAAGCTGGTTAATTCCCTACTTGAAAAAGAAACTCTTGTAAAGAATAAATTTACCTTAATTAGTGGTTTCTTATCTAAAGATACCACCTCCAATAAGACGGGTGTTAGGATTTTACCTAATACAGCAGGGATTTTAGTAGATATAACGAAAGGCCCTGTAATTATAGATGTTCCAACGATAAGAGATGCTTATGTGGCTTATCAATGTATAGACATGTTTACCCATAATATTTTCTATATGGGTACAAGAGCTAATTTTGGCTATGGGGGTAGGTTTGTTTTTTATAAGGAGGGTCAGGGACTTCCAAATGATCAGTCGATTCAAAGTATTTTACTGGAAGGAAACTATGCCGTTGTGTTAATGGGGCTTCTCAACAAAAATAGTTGGGAACAAAAGAAGCTAGAGGAAATAGTGAATGAGGTAAAGGTAGTTTATGCTCCCTTGGAAACTTCTGTATATCCTACCTATAAAGAAGAAAAGGCTTTTTCTCCCAATTTTGTCTCTTATGTCAATAGTTTAATGGATAGTATTCCGAAGAAGGAAGTGGCATTATTAGAGCGTTTTAAGCCTATAGGAATTATAGATTCTGTACGTTTAAAACCAGAACAATTAATAGCAGTACAAAAGGGAATTGATTCTGCATTATCTTCTATTAAGTCTTCGGTAAAGGAAATGAAGGCTCTAAATGGCTATTCTAGTTCTATGGGTTTTTACGGAAACCCCTATGCATTTAAAGGAGATTATTTAAAAAGAGCTACAGGAGCTTTTGTTCAATTGTGGAGTAACTCCCCTGAGGAGTCCGTTTGGTACAGGGCTTCCACAGAGGGAGAGGGTAAAATACATTTTAATAAAAAAGACTTCCCACCTTTAGGAAAGAATGGATTTATGACGGTCTCCATACTGGATTCAAACAACCACCAAATAGGAAAGAGTCTTACGTTTACCAAAGAGATGTTAGATAAAAAAGACACTTTTGATCTATACTTCTCTGCAGAGGTACAAAAAGAGTATTGGTTAAAGATTCCTAATGGAAGTTTTACAATTTCCCTTGAAGTATTTCTCCCGGAAACCGCAAGGGTTATAGATTACAGCCCTCCACAGTTTGAAAAAGAACTTTGACTTGGTTTTCTTGCTAAGTAGAAGCTTTATCAGCTATAAGAGTAAGAGCATGACTTGCATCATTTCCTATTCTTATACAGACCAATACTTTAGTGTTAAACTAAAAGACCATGAAGCGTATACTGATTCCCACAGATTTTTCTGAGAACTCTTCCAATGCAATTGAATATGGTTTGCAATTATTTAAAAAGAGTAAATGTTTGTTTTATTTATTGCATATAAATCCGATTCCTCCTTATTCCGGAGCGGGTACTTCCATACGGTCTAGCGGCTCAGAATTGCAAAAAGCATATCTTGAAGAGAGTAAAAAAAGAATACATGCATTACTTTGTAAAATAGAAGAAAGGAATGCTAATACATTACACTCTTTTAAGACTATTGCTCTATACGATTTTTTTGTGGATGGTATAAATGCGGAGGTAGAGAAAAATAATATTGATATGATCATCATGGGAACCAAAGGAGCCACGGGTTTTAAGGGAGCTGTTGTTGGCAGTAATACTGGAGATGTTATTACCAAAGTGAAATGTCCCCTCCTTGCTATTCCTGAAGACGCCTTATATAAAAGAATAAAGGAAATCGCTTTTCCGACTGACTACCACATGACTTATGATATGAAGGTCTTAGATACACTTAGTGCCATGGCAGTGATGAATAAGGCAATTCTTAGAATTGTGCATATATCCATAAAAGGGGAAAAATTAAACGAAGAACAAGAATCCAATAAGGAGTTTTTACACGATTATCTCAGGGGAATAGATCATAGCTTCCATTTAGTAAGAGGCAATCGCCTGGAAACTTCCATTCAGTGTTTTGTTGATAGTCGAGAGATTGATATGGTAGCCATGGTTGCAAAAAATTTAAATTACTTTCAGAGAATTCTTTTTAAGCCTTCTGTGGAAGAGATTAGCTACCATACGGAAATACCTTTTCTGGTCTTACACGAATAACGAAAGAAAAGGACTTGGAACAACACCTTTTAAAACTAAAAATGGGTTTATGTTTTTGTTAGTCCGACTTATTGATGCGATTTAACAATGGTAATTATATCATTTTTTGGAAGAACACCTGATTGTCTCCAAAGTTGTTTGTTGTTCTTAAAGAGCATCATAGTTGGGACGCCTCTAACCTGAAACTTCGTTGCTAGGGCCTGATTCTTATCTACATCTATCTTGATTATTTTTACCGAATCCCCCAATTCTTTTTTTACTTCTTTTAAAATAGGAGCTAAGGTTTTGCACGGGCCGCACCAGTCTGCATAAAAATCTATTAATATGGGTATGTTGCCAGAAGTAATAGACAAAAAATCTTTTTTCATAGGGTATAAAAATATGAATAAAGATAAAAAATATGCTCCATTTCATTACTGATCTTTGTCATAGTATTGGATGGTTATTGTGCGTAAATTTAGCTTGTTAGTTCATAAAGATTTATATGATGCGAAAGATTGTTATTCCTACAGACTTTTCTAAGAATGCCTTTAACGCCTTGTATTTTGCCTCCAAACTTTTTAAATATACAAGGTGCGATATGTACGTGTTACATGCCTATGCTGATGAAGTCTATAACGAATCCGAAAGTAAAAGCAGGGAGGAGATGGAGAGAAGAAAAGAAAAGATATATGATAAAGTAGACTTGCAGCTTTTGCATTTAGAAGAAAAGATAAATGAGTGTCTACCGAATCCTAAGCACAAGTATAAAATGCTGTCTGCTTTTGGATCTCTGACTGATGAGGTGAATAATTTGGTAAATTTAGAAAATGCCGACTGTGTGGTTATGGGAACTAGGGGAAAAACGAATGATAGGCAAATTACATTTGGCTCTAACACGGTCCAGGTAATGAAATATGTTCAGTGCCCTGTACTTGCAATCCCGGAAGACTATACCTATCATGAGCCCAGGGAAATATTGTTTCCATCAGATTATATGGTTCCATATAAAAGAAGAGAACTCAAGTTTCTATGTGAAATAGCCGGCTCATATAGATCTGCAATACATTTGCTTTATATAAATCCAATTCAAAAACTATCTATAAGACAAGAAGATAATATGCACTACCTTAAGGAGTGTTTGTACAAAGCCCATTTGAGTTTTGAAACAACCGAGGAAAAGGACAAAACAATGGCGATAACAAAGTATATTTTGCATAATAAGATAGATATGTTGGTGATGGTAAATAGCCAGCACTCTCATTTAGAAGATTTACTGTATCAATCTACCTTAGAAAAGATTGGCTTACATATTAAAATACCATTTTTGGTTTTTCAAAATTTACATCGGTAACCTAAAAATAAAGTCATGAAAAAAATTATCCTTCCTACAGATTTTTCTGAAAATGCTTTTAATGCTATATGCTATGCTGTACAGCTTTTTAAAGAAGAAACCTGTACTTTTTATTTGGTAAATACGTATACCCCGGCAATTTATCAAACGGAGTATTTGCTGCAAAGCCCTGGACAAATAGGTCTTGGAGATATATATCAGTCAGAATCTTTAAATAATTTAGAAGCCCTGAAAAAAGAATTAAAACAAAAGTTTAAAAACTCCAGGCACCAATTTATTGTGCGCTCAGCCTTTAATATTCTGGTTGATGAAATTTTGGAAATCGTAGCAAACGAAGAAGCCAACCTGGTGGTGATGGGAACACAGGGTGCAACGGGAGCAAAAGAAATATTCTTAGGTACACATACGGTTCATGTAATTAAAAAGGCCTCTTGCCCTGTTTTGGCGATACCCGCTGCTTATCATTATAAGAATGTTGAGAGGGTATTGTTTCCCACCGATTACGAAATAAAGTATACTTCAAACCAATTGGAAGACCTTCTGTTTTTAGTGAAGAAGCATAATGCTCACTTAGATGTAATCCATATTAGTAACGAATTCCCACTTTCAGAAGAACAAGAAAGTAATAAAAGCCTGTTAGAAGATATTTTAAGTGGTTTAGAGGTAGGTTTTCATGAACTACCCAGTCAGGAGATAATTACTGGTATTCACGATTTCCAAACCCAAACTAATGCAGATATTTTAGCCATGATCCAAAACAAGCATACTTTTTTGGAACGTTTATTTATTGAACCAGTGATTAAAAAAATTGGCTTTCACATAGAGGTTCCTTTTATGGTAATCCCCTAATTAAAATAAAGCAGCATGAAGAACATAGTTTTTGCTACAGACTTTTCTAATGAGGCTTACAATGCCTTGTTTTATATTACTAAATTGTTTGAGAAAAAAGAATGCCATTTCTATTTGCTCAACACCTATTATTTGCACAAAAGGCGTATTACAAACTACACTATGGCCAGTGAAGATTTGCAAGAGCCCTTAAATCCTGGGGACTTGTCCAAAGCAGCTCTTTTGTCTACCCTGCATCGAATAAACCTAGACGTTCCAAATCCAAAACATAGCTATGATATAGTTTCCGAAAAAGGTAATCTTCAAGAGACACTAAAAGACTTGGCTGCCCGTCTAAAGATTGATTTGTTGGTTTTGGGGAACGGTAAGAAAAAGGGATTAACTGCCTTGTTATCCGGGAACCAGGTAAAGGAGTCTATTGAAAAAGTAAGAAACTGTCCTATCTTGATAGTCCCTGAGGCGTACGAATATAGTGCACCACGCCATGTGGCATTTGCTACGGATTATAAGAACTATTTCCATGCCAGAGTTTTGTTTCCTCTGCTAACATTAGCCGGGGAATGGAATTCGAAGGTTTTTACTGTTCATGTTAAAGAGAAGGAAGATTTAAGTATCCGACAAAAAGCGAATATGGCAACGCTTAAAAAATACATGGCACATCTTAACCACAGTATGTATTTTATGCCAAAGTTTTCAAATAAAAGCAAGGTTATTGATACATTTATAAAGGAATTGGACATAGATATGCTAGTTATGATGCATTATGAACATGGCCTTTTTAACCGGCTCATACAGAAACCAATACTTGAAGAATTATGCATGTCTGTAGAGATACCACTGCTAATTATTCCATGTAATAACTAGACTAGCCGATTTTCACGGGGAATTTTTTTAAACTGATTTAAACACTATATTATGATAAAACTTGGCATATGGATAGATAAGGAGAAAGCACATATAGTCTCTGTGGAGGGGGAAGTAGTAAAGATGAAAACCGTCTTTTCAAACCTAGATTTTTTCAATCCGAGAGGAGGTTCCAGATCCAAAACTAGGTGGGGTCCTCAAGACGTTGTTCAGGACAGTAAATATTTAGAAAAAGAAAAACAACAGCTAAAACAATACTTTGGAGAATTAGCTGCACAGAGCAAGAAAGCCGATTGTATTGTTGTTTTTGGACCGGCAGAAACCGGAAGAGCCTTGCAAAAAGAGTGGGAGGGCAAATACAACGACCTGGCAAGAAAAATTAAGGCTGTAAAAACGGCCGACAGTATGACGGATAATCAGGTAATGGCGTGGGTTCGTGATTTTTATACTTAAACTCCCAATAATTATTACAAAGAGGGGGGTCACTGTTTTTTAGGGATTAGTATAAAATTCTATTAGCGGTAAGTTACTTTCATTTATTATAGGCATGATTTAAATCATTGCCATCCTATACTGCTAATACTAACTTTAGTGGGCTAATGGAATTATCATGGAACAAAAGAATACAATAGATATAGAATCGGAATTTAGCTTGGAAAAAATACATGCAAAACTCCAAGAATACAGATCTTCTTTGTGCTTTATTTCGGACGAATTTATTTTTATAGAAAAGCTCTTACACTCTTATGTTTTTGAGCCAGATACCCCTAATTTATTCGAGAAGCTACAGCTTTATTTAAGCGCACTTGAAAAGTTAAAAAAAGAAAAAGAACAACTTAAAACTCTTCTTTGTGAGTCGGAAGGAAGAATTGGCGGTGCAATAGAGGGCAAGGGTTCCAAAACAGATTTAGAACTCTATGAGGAGTATAAAATGATGCAGTTAAAAATGGCAAAATTTACTTTAGAGTTCCAACAGCTAAAAGCCGAGATATTCAATTACGCGGGTGGAATTTTAAGGAAGCACAGGCCAGACAACTAGTATCCGTTCCATTGTTCTTATGTAGGAGTTTTAAATGCATTCAATTAAGGGTAAATTCCATTTTAGACTAAAAAGGCTAAAATTATTAAGGACAATCTAAAGTTTTTAGAATGAGAAACAATGCCAAAATACATCGTTATATTGAGTGGATAAACCCTGAGGAAATGCACGAAACAACACTTGAGTGGTTATCCGAATTAAGCTTTATTAAGGATGAACAATGCTTTCTAAACTATCTCATAAAACACTACAGCCCGCAGTTGATGGATAAAAAATTCTTTAAACAAACTAAAGACTTTGTTGAGGCCATTACAGAAGAGGAAGGGAAGATAGAAGCCATTATTACACGAATTCAGAAGCATCAAAATGGGCTGGAAATTATGATGGATGAAAAGGATGAGTTAGATTTGGAAAGGCATTATCGGAATGAACATCATGAATTGCTCCGGGAAACATCAAATTATTTTAAAAGATATAAAGATTTAAAAACAAGATTGTTCGCTTTTATCGCTGAAATATTAAAAAAAGAAAAGAGTAAAAGACTTTTAAACTGATTATGTAATGAAGAGATTTGGCTATTTAATAATGGTTTTTCTTGTGGGTTGTTCTTCCTCTGATCTGGTGAGTAGTTGGAAGGATCCGGAAATTGTAATTTTTGATGCTCAAAAGGTGTTAATTGTGGGTATGACTTCTAATGAAGAGGTACAGGCAGACTTTGAGTTAAAGATGCAAAAGGAGTTTTCAAAAAGAGATGTGGAGTCTATGCGGAGTCTGGATGTTTTTGATATTGGTTTTACTGATAATTCCAGGACAGAAGAAGAATTGGACGAAGTAGAAGAAACTCTACTTGAAAGAGATTTTGATGCTATTTTATTCACAAAAATTTTAGGCTCCGAAAATAGACAGACCTTTAGAAAGAGTATGGCTAATTTGGATAATTATTACGGAGACTTTAAGGAAGACTACCTTTCTCATCAGGATCTCTACTTTGAACCTGAGGCCTATGCAGAAGAAACGGTCTATGTGGCTGAATCTTCCCTTTATTGTATTTGTATTGGAAAGGAGAGGCAATTAATTTGGCGGGGAATTATAGAAATTGCCGAGCCTAAAAAGATTAAAAATGCCATTAATGATTATGTAAAAATTGTTGTGGAGACCATGGAAGAGCAGGACCTGATTTTCTACGAAGACTAACTGGGCATTTAGTGTAGATAGAACAAAGGTTTCAATAAAATTGCTACATAAATCATCCAATTACCTACTTTATTTCCTTTTTGGCATTACCAAACTATCTGCAGGATAGGCATCCTTTAAATACTGCATTTGCCTCTCTGCCCAAGCAATGATTTTATTCCGTTCTTCCGCACTTAGATTTGCCTCTGCATGAAGACCAAAATTGGTATAGGACTCTAAAGGCATTTCATGATCTTCCACCATCTCAATGGTCTCTTCTAGCTTATGATTTTGTATTGCTATAGGTCTATGGATAAATTCTGAAAAATTTAAATGGCGTTTCCCATCTTCAATATGGTCATTAATCCACCAGGCCACAGGTTGCACATTGGCATACCAGGGGTAGACCGTGTTATTGGAATGACAATCGTTACACGCCACTTTTAAAAGTTGATTTACGTCTTCTGGAATGTTGTATTTTTTACTAATGTCATAGGTGAGATCTCCAGAAATATTTTGCTCTGGGCGAAAAAATTGGATGAGAACTAAGATAGCCAGGAGGGCTAAGAGGATTTTTTTAAGCATTGTATAGGTATTAAGTATTTTGAATAGGTTTATTAAAATTCTTATTTGGAAGAAATCAATTGAAATAGTTCCTTGTCCATTTGTGGTTTTAACGCACAGTTGTTGTCTAAATGCATGGTAGCTGTATTATCTGGCGTATAGGCAGGCCATGTAGGCAATCCGGAATGGTTGGGATCTCCATTTCTGGCAAAATTCAACCAGGCTCTACTAACTTTGTCTGCTAACTGATGTGCCTCAACACCACCTCCAGTCATATTCTTTCCCCTCTCAATATTGTCAAAAACAAAAGGCAGTTCCATACAGTGAAGACTTTTATATTTTCCATCGAAAACAGGAGATTGCCAGGTAAAGAGATACATGTACACGGCAGCACCTCCTTTTAAGGAAGCTTTGTCATTTGCTTGCGCCACAGCCCCCGGTCTAAACATTAGGTCTACGTCTATCAGGTCCTTGGCGGCGGTATCTTCTGGATAAGCTTTTTTTACTGCCTTAATGTAGGCATCAGATTTTTCTTTGTACTGTGTTTTTATATGTTGCATTATATCCTCTTCGCTGGCCTCTACAAAACGCATATTGGCAAAAGGGGCAAATTCGTTCTTTACCGTACCTATTAATAAGGGTATGTTTTTAGACATTTCGTAGGCTTCTTCTGAGGCCACCTGGTATGGGATATCTGTTCCATCCCTACTGGGTCCCCAATTTAATCCAAATCCAATAACGGGCTTACCAGCAGCATTTCTCTTTTCCTCTACCACTTTTAAGGCTTTACTACTTGCCTTGGCAAGTACTTCGAACGGAATGGTCTGTAGGCTATCTACCAAACTGGGTTCTAAATTTAATTGCTTAAGAACTTCAGCTCCAATTTCCTGGGTGTCTTCTTTTTCTAATACGGCCATTCTAAAAGAGCCACTTTGGTTAATGGCTTTATGGAATAACCCTTTGGCTTTTGGCATAGCCATTAGGGTATTAACCTTTGCTCCACCACCAGACTGTCCAAAGATGGTGATGTTGTTAGGATCTCCGCCAAAGTTTACAATGTTTGCCTTGGTCCATTTGAGGGCCGCGATAATGTCTAGCATACTAGTATTGGCAGAATGCTTGTATTTTTCTCCATAGGCCGAAAGGTCTAAAAAACCAAGCACGTTTAGGCGATGGTTTATAGATACAACTACTACATCTCCTTTCTTACTTAAGTTTTCTCCGTCAGTAGATGGGAGTTCCTGACTAGACCCAGCGGTAAAACCGCCGCCGTGTATCCAAAAAAGTACGGGGCGCTTTTTATTGTCGCTTATGGCTGGAGTCCACACATTTACACGAAGACAATCTTCGTTTGGATAACCCCAGTCATGATCAAAAACAAATTCAGGTTCGTCTTGAACAGAAGTGGTAGGCTTAATTAATGGCGCAACTGGGCCATAGGTAGTAGAACTTCGAATGCCTTCCCATGAATCTGCATCGACGGGAGGCATAAAACGCTCTGCTTTAGCGTAAGGTATTCCCTTATAGGTATATATGCCATTGTGAATATAGCCTCTTACCTTTCCAGAGGTTGTATTTGTAACCGCGACATTTTTTCCAGTCACTACTTCCTGTCCTTTCAGGTCAGGAAGAATTAAGAAGACCATTAGAACTATAAGTAAAGCCTTTGTTTTTTTTAGTGGAACAAGCATAGTTTTAGAGTTTAGAAAAGCATCTTTTTGAGTCACCTTTCAGTTATATGAGAATTTCAGTAGTAAGGTAAATAATTTATGCCATGTTTTAATAGGTAGCCATATTTTTTATGGAAGTTTTGGGTAGGAAGAAGGATTCATTTTGCAATTTAATTCAGATAAAACAACCTCGTCTAAGGAAGCCGTTTTTAAATTTATAAGTGCTTCGGTATGGAAGATTTAAGAATAGATGAACTTCAAAAATCAGGACGGCTAACAAATTGTAATTTGTAAAACTATTTTTCAGAGTTTGTTTAAGCTTTTTAAAAGAATGGTTTTACAAAGCTCTAGAAAGCGTGCAGTTCGTCGATGATAAATAGTGCATTTCATCGATTAAATCATTATTTATAGCCAATTACAGACTATGTTAAGGCATTCTTAAAACTTCTTGTTCTATATTTCAATTGTTAAAATGCCCCACATTCTAGCAGAACTTACCTCTTTTTTTTTGGTGTTGATTATTTGAATTCAATTTTTTAGACCAGCTATACATGAAGGACCAACCCCACTTGATCCTGATATTAGCCTTTATGGCCTGTATCGCTTTATTAAGGAGTTTTAGCACTCCATCCGTTTTGGTGCATTTGCAATCGCAACTAGCGCCTCTCTTGCATTTTATAAAACAAGGACCAACAAAAAGCTCGCAACTTTTAGATGCCGGGCAGACTTTATTATATCCTCAAAAACTAATTGCTATACCCGTTAAACGCAGATCATTATGAAAAAAATTACTCTAATTGCACTCTTATTAGTATTAGGACAAATGGTAACAGCCCAGACACCTTGTGGAACGCTGAGTCCACTTGACTGTTCTGAGGTAGACGTTTCATTGGCGACACCTTTCAACCTGACCTTTGATGGTACTGAGGGAGGAATTAATACAACTGGATTTACCATGGTAGATCCGCCATCTTCACCCTTAACAGCAGACGAGACTATTAATGATTTGGTTATTCCTGGATTGATAAGTGCTAATCTTTCCGTCTCAGGCGGAGCCTTAAATGTAACTGCCACTAACGGAATTAATTTTAGTCAACTCTCAGGTACGCCTTCAAGTACCTTTACAAATTCTCAAATGAATGCTCTGGGAGTGGGTGTGGGTATAACGAGTAATGTAGTAGATATAACTGCGACCATGGCACAGCCAAATTTTGCCGGTTCTACGAACAATGGGGGTACTGGATCGCAACAAGCAGGTATCTGGTTTGGACTTAACGAGAATAACTTTGCCAAATTAGTATTGGTTAAGAGTTCCGGGACACAGCAAAAAGTACAACTTGCTTTGGAACAAGGCGATGGGACAGGCAATACCACTAATTTAACTATAAACGAGCTCAACACAAACAGCTTTAATATTGCCGGTGTAAGCACTATTGCATTTAGAATTTCGGTAGATCCTTCCGATAATTCAGTAAGTGGATTTTACAGTATTGACGGGGCTGCAGAAATACAGGTCGGCGGAGATGGTGTATCCTTAACGGCACCAGCTAAATTTATTACGGGAGCCGACCATGATAGCAATATAGCAACCGATGCATTGACCTATGCGGGTATAATGACAACAACTAGAAGATCCACTGGAGGATCATTGGTGGTTTCCTATAATAGTTTTGGTGTTGCAGAAACTGCTGCTCCTATTGAAGTTCATGTGAACTTTATGAGCGATCAGCTTAATGGCAACAGTGGTGGCGTCTTAGCACCCCCAACGGGTTATGACAAGGACATTGGTGAAGCATTTGCGGTAAATCAAACCTCCGATGGATATAGCTATGGTTGGAGAAGAGCTGATGATCTTACGCCAATTAACACTACAGGAAACGGAGGAGCAGGAAGAAACAGAATAGGGAATACCTATAACACGACTACCGATATCAATGTGCAACTAGAAGGGACGTTAATGCACTTTCAAGGCGATAACATTAGTAGCTGGAGTGGTCAGAATCGGGGTAATGAATTAATCTGGGAAGTAGCTGTTCCAAACGGTACATATTTAGTAACGATTGGAATAGGAGATGCCAGTAATTCGGTCGATAGTAGACATAGTGCCGCTATTGAGGGTTACACCATTATTCCAGCTTTTAGGCCCACCCCAGGAGAAGTTAAGGTTGCCACAATGATAGTAGAAGTTGAAGATGCTGCCTTAACTATGAGTGGTCTTGGAGGTTATAATTCTAAGATTACACATATTGATATCATAGAAAGCACAGGTACACCAGTAAATGGTGAATTAACTTTTGATCCTGCTGCATCTAGTGAGTCTTTGGAAGCCGGGACAACGGGTTCCTTTATTAGTGCGTTATCAGGAGCCGAGGCAACGGATATTGCCCTTATTATTGATGATGATGGTGTAAATGGAACCGCAGACAATTTTAATGACTGGTTAAGCCTTCCTGCTACCGATGTATTGGGAGACTTTACCTTTGGGATTGATGCTAGTGCACTTGTAGCAACAGACACAAGAGATGACAGGATTATTGCTACCGCTGCTGGTTTTAAACCTGCTGTTTTGGATGCCGATCTAACTGTAACTGAGGCCCCAGTAGTTCCTATTTCCACTCCATTCCGTATGAATGTTGCTGGTGGCGAATATACCCTAGATGGCGATCTTTTCGAGGCCGAAGATACTTCTTATCTGGTAGGTACTTCAGAAACGAGTACTAACCCTTATGTTGTAGTTGGTGGTAATGAAGACCTGTATATTCCTCGTAGGTTTGGCCCAGACTTTGGTTACGCATTTCCTTTAGACAATGGGGATTACCAGGTTGTTCTACACATGGTAGAAAATTTCCAGACTGCCTCTAATGCACGGATTTTTGATGTTATCATGGAGGATATTGTTGTAATTGACGACATAGACCTTTTTGTAACCGCTGGAGAAAAGACTCCATATGTTGAATCTTTTAATGTTACAGTTGCTGATGGAGAACTTAATGTAGACTTTTTAGCCTCAATTAATGGAGGTATTTTAATGGGAATTGAGATATTACCGGCGGTCCAAAGTGATGCCACGGAAATCTTAACCTTTGCGATAGCTGGTGAGACAGGTTCTGCGACTATTGATACAGACAATGGGACGGTTACTTTAGAAGTGGCCAATGGCACGGGTCTTACGGGCCTTGTTCCAACGATTACTTTGTCTGCGGGAGCAACTATAGCACCACTTTCTGGAGTAGCACAGGATTTTGATGCTGGAGCAGTTAGCTATACGGTAACAGCCGAGGACGGATCCACAGTACAAGAATATGAGGTGACGGTCACAGAGGCTTTAGCTCCATTTGCCGCATTAATTAATTTCCAAAACAATCCTTCTGGTACTACCCCACCCACGGGTTACTTGCCTGATTATGGGAAACAATTTGGTAATGCCTCGGTAACAGTGAATAGTACAGATTATGACTACGGCTGGAAGCTTCTAGCTACTGATGCCCCATGGGATGCTTCTGATGAAGCTGCAAGTAATTCTACAGGAGTAGGTAGAATGCGTTTGGGAAATATTACGAATTATAATAATGCTTCCGATCAAGAAAAATTAGAGGGTACTTTGGTGCATTTCCAAGGCGATAATATTGCAGGATGGGGAAATGGACAACCGCGTAAAAACGAATTATATTGGGAATTAGAAGTTCCAAATGGTATTTATGAAGTTACCTTAGGCTTAGGGGATAAGCAAGCAAACCAATTAGACAGTCGTCATACAGCTACCCTCGAGGGATATACTATTATCCCAGCATTTAGACCATCTAGTACTGAGACCAGAGTAGCTACCATGATAGTAGAGGTTACTGATGGGGCTTTAACGATGAATGGTTTAGGTGGTTTTAATTCCAAGATTACCCATATTGAAGTAGTGGAAAGTACTGGTACTCCTGCAACAGGAGAATTGGTATTTAGTCCTAATACTGCTAGCCCTAGTTTGGCTGCTGGAGAAACAGGTTCTTTTGTAAGTACCCTTTCTGGAGACGGGGCTACTGCGATAGCACTAAATATAGAGGATGATCCGGTAAACACTACCGCAGACAATTTTAATGACTGGTTAAGCTTACCAACAACAGATATTCCTGGTGAATTTACCTTTGCTATAGATGCCAGTGCGCTTGCTGCTTCAGATACACGAAATGATAAAATAATAGCCACAGCTGCTGGTTTTAAACCTGCAATTTTAGATGCTGACCTTACGGTCACAGAGGGTTTACCAAATACCTTCTCTTTTATTGAAGACTTTGATGGCTATACCCCTTCCACAGGAGATCTTGCCGTGCTATCCAATGGAGATTGGGTAAAACAATCCGGAGATGAAGGTTTGGCAGATATTCCGGTACTGGAAGATGGACTAACGCCAAATACAACCCATTCTTTATCGATAAATAATGCCAGCACTATAGCAGTTCATGATTTTCAGAAATTAATCGATGCCCCTGTTGCCTTAGAGGCTAATGTTCCTTTTTATTACGGGACTTATTTCCAAATAACAGATCTAGGGACTAACAATAACAATAGAATACGGGTTGCTATACGAGTGGATGATAGTGGTGGTGAGGCTGCTGCCTGGGTCCGACAGATGATAAGTCGGAACGGAAATAATGGTCCTTTAGTCGCTAGATTAGGGCTCGCTGGTTCTAATGCCGCCCCAGTTGGAGAGGTTGGCGTGGATCCTGATCAGGTTTTGCAATTTGTGGTAAAAGGAGTGTGGGATGGCGCAGGTACCATAAGTTATGAATATACTATTGCACCGACTTTGGTAGAAGGTGATAATACTTGGGTTGCAGCTACTGCATCTCAGTCTGTAACAGGAACACCAGAATTAGGTAGAATATTTATTAGTTCTACCAGCACTGCCAATAATGGGAAGATTGGACCAATCAGACTCAGTACCGATTATGCTCAGGTAGTTACGGAAGAAATTATAGTCACGACACCTCCTGTTGTATTGGATCAAGAATTTGATATTACGGAGATAGCGGTAGTAGGGGATGCAGTAGGTACTGTAGTAGCTACGGATGCAGATACGGATGTTGCAGATTTGGATTTTGCTATTACCTCGGGTAATGAAGCAGGAGATTTTACTATAAACCAGGATACCGGAGAAATCACAACGGTGAACGCACTTGATTTTGCGGTTACCCCTCAATATGTGTTAACCGTAGAAGTAAGCGATGGGACCAATGCGTCGAGCGCGGAAATGACCATCGATCTTATAGATGTATGTAACCCATTGAGTATTCTACCTTGTGATGCGGTAGTGGTTAGTTTACCGGTGAATTTAGATTTTTCTGCCCCAGTAGCCAATACTATTTTTGATACAAATGCATCAGGAACTGGCTTTACAGCGGTTTTAGAACATTCGGAGGCAAGAAGGGCTGGAGATTTAGCTATTTCCAATCCAAGGATAAATGGATATGAGCCATCCTTACTTACTTTAGGTAGTGGTACTTTGGCCATACAATCACAGGCTGGGATTGCTTATTTAGATCCTGATATTGGAAGTAGTAATAATAATAACCAGGTTAATACTTTGGGGATAGGTCTGGATAATTTATCCGAGACAATAACGATAAAAACCACGCTATTAAATATAGTTACAGGAGGGGATGCCGCACAGGCAGGGCTCTGGTATGGTTTTGATGAGAATAATTTTGTTAAGCTCGATATCAATAATAACAATGTAGAACTTCGAGTAGAGCGCGCAGGGGCATCAGCAAACAATAATACAGACCAACTTCAGGTAAATGCATCGGCCTCAGGCAATGATGTTGTCTTGGAGATGGTGATTGATCCTACTGCTTTATCGGTAGAGGCCTTTTACACAGTTGGAGCGGGAACCAGAACTTCTTTAGGAACATTATTGCTTCCAGCAAATTATTTTACAGGAAGAGATATCAATGCAGTAGGAGGTCAGGACAATGTTTCCTTTGCAGGGATCTTTGCTACCCACAGAAATGGTAGCCAATTCACAGCCACTTTTGATGACTTTAGTGTTGAGGCTGATACGAATACGAACATTCCTCCTGTAGTTGACGACCAAATTTTTACAGTATCGGAACTAGCATCCATAGGAGATGCAGTAGATACAGTAGTAGCTACAGATGCAGATACGGATGTTGCAGATTTGGATTTTGCTATTACCGCGGGTAATGAAGCAGGAGATTTTACTATAAACCAGGATTCTGGGGAGATTACTACGGTGAACGCACTTGATTTTGACACTACGCCTCAGTACATATTAACAGTAGAAGTTAGTGATGGGGACAATCAGGTTGAGGCTTCGATAACCATAAATGTTGAGGAAGATATAGTTGTTCCTCCAGTCGGAGACTTCGCCTTCATAGAAGATTTTGATTATTCTCTTGGAGATCTAGAAACGGTATCTGGTGGAGCTTGGATTCCTGAAAATTCAAAGCCAGATTTACCAGTAGTCGCCACTTCTATTGCTACCGGCGTAGCCAACTCGGTAAGGATTGAAAACGATAATACGGTTATAGATTACCAAACACTAATAAACAATCCTGTCGCTCTTGAAGCGAATGTGCCATTCTACTATGGCACCTACTTTAAAGTAGAGGCCTTAGGTGCAAGCGAGGGAAATAGAATTCGTGTGGCTATCCGGGTAGATGACGATGGTGGCGAAGGGACCGCATGGGTTCGTCACATCATTGGAAACTATGGAGGAACCTATTATGCTCGACTAGGACTTGCCACTTCTAATTCCAATATGGGTCAGACAGAAATTGCTCCTGACCAATTGTTACAGTTTGTTGTTAAAGGAGTATGGGATGGTGCTGGTACTATTAGTTATGAGTATACTATTGCACCAACCTTGGCAGAAGGAGACAATAGTTGGATAGCAGCAACCGAAGATCAGACTGTAGTAGGTATACCTGAATTGGGTAGAATATTTATCAGTACTACAAGTACTGCCAATACAGGAAATATTGGTCCAATCCGATTGAGTACCGATTACACCGAGGTAGTAACAGAAGAAATTACGGAAGAAGCTTCACCTTGTAGCCCATTTAGTACGTTACCCTGTGATCAAATCGTAACTAGTAATGCTGTTTCCCTTAGTTTTGACGGGACAGAAGGTGGCCTAAGTGACACCGGCTTTACCATGGTGGATCCTTATTCGGGCACAAGAGTCGCGGAAGACGGTACTCCTTCTAATACAGACGTACCGGGATATGAGCCAGGAAACCTAGCTCTTACAGGAGATAACCTGGTGATTTCGGCAAATAAAGGAATTGCCTATTTAGATAATAATGCCCAGATAAACACACTTGGGGTAGGATTACAAAACATTACATCAACAATTACCCTTGAAACAAAATTACTCGGAATAACTACCGGGGGAAGTTCCGCACAGGCTGGAATTTGGTTTGGAATAGATGATGAAAACTTCGTAAAGCTCAATGTTAACAACAACAATATTGAGATGCGTAGGGAGATAGGTGGTGCTTCCGCAAACGGAGCGGACTCCCCAGATCAAATTCAGGTTAATGCACTTGGTGTGTCGGGACAAGATGTGACCTTGCGATTGGTGGTAGACCCAGAAGCAGAAACACTAACTGCTTTTTATTCTTTGGATGATACTAATTTTACCCAACTGGTTAAAACTAATTTTGACGACTTAGTGCTACCAGCTGCATATTTAAGCGGGAAAGAGATAAATGGAGAGGTAGGAAACGCTAGTTTTGCAGGGGTTTATGCCACCTATAGAAGTAATGCTAGTTCTTTTGATGCAACTTTTGACTATTTTACTATCTCGGAGGATGCTACCCTTTCTTTTGATGTAACAGAACTTAGTTTCTCAGGAGAACAAGGAAGTAGTATTGCACCTCAAACAGCCACTCTGACGGCAAGCGAAGGTAGTCCCGCAATTATATTAAGTGATGATCCGGATTCAGCGTCATGGCTAATTTTGCCTGAGAACCCAGTTCTTGGAGACCTGGAATTTGGTATAGAAGAAGGTCTTGCACCTGGGAACTATAGTACCACAATTTTCGCAATTGAACAACCAGCTGATGTTGGCTATACGAGCGCTGAATTACAGATTACTCTGGAAATTACCGAGCCGGTCAACGATTTTGCCGTAAATATCAACTTCTCGGATCCTGCTACAGCTCCTCCCGCAGACTATGAAAGGGATAGTGGAGACCCTTATGGAGACAGAGGGAACGACCTTACCTATGGATGGTTAACTTTAGGAGATGCACCAATAGACCTCACAACAAATACCCGGAATAGAAATTCAACTGTTTCTTTGTTAGAAAAGACCTTAATCCATATGCAATATGGGGATACCGGTGGGTCTAACGGAGTCGCTACAGAAGGCAAGTGGGAAATAGAAGTACCTAACGGGTCTTATAACGTTGTGGTAAGCGTTGGGGATCCATCTTTGGATGGTACTAACCCAGTTGATACTACACCATTCCATAGCTTGAATGCTGAAGGAACAACCCTGGTAGATCGTTATACTCCTGTTCGTGTGGCTAATGACCCAGAACAGTTTACTACTGGAAGTGCAGTAGTTTCTGTTGAGGACGGACGTTTAACGCTTGATGCTACCGGTGGTTTTAATACCAAAATAAACTATGTACAGATTACTGCTACTGCAGGTGGAGTACAAACGCCAAGAGTTGTAGGAGTGGATCCAGACGACGGTGCCATTGGCGTACCGGTAAATACAAGTATTTCGGCTAACGATCTGTTTTTGCCTAATCTGGATTCACAAAATAACGCGGGTGTAGACAATAACACAATTACTACAACTAGTGTAAAACTTATTAAAGTATCCAATGGAAATCAGGTTCTAGCCAGTGTAAATGGTACAGGTGGCGGAGACGCTATTAACCTTGTTCCTTCTGCCCCTCTTGAAGCAAATACAGAGTACAGATTCGAGATTGAAGGGGTTTTGGACTTAGTGGGAGAGCCATTTGAAGCCTTTGCTTCGACCTTTACCACAGGAAGTGGTAATACCGGACCTGTAACCGATTTAGACAACGTGTCCTTTTCAAATGAAGGAGCAGTTGCATCTGGTGAGCAGTATACTACCTTAACGATTGGTCCTGACGGAAAATTATATG
Organism: Eudoraea chungangensis; assembly: GCF_029360665.1. Lineage (GTDB taxonomy): Bacteria > Bacteroidota > Bacteroidia > Flavobacteriales > Flavobacteriaceae > Eudoraea > Eudoraea chungangensis. The sequence continues at coordinate 10,370 of NZ_JARDUB010000005.1, read as the reverse complement.
GTTTACAAATAAACGGAGATATTGATAGATGGACCATTGAAAGTGATGGTACCCTTTCAGGAAAAGAGGATCTGAATGCCTGGAAAGGTAACTATGGTAACAGCAGAACCTCTGTTGGCCTAACCTTTGATCCGGATGCTACAGCACAAAATCTTATCGCTTATATTTCACACAATTCAGGTGGATTAAGTGGAGCTCCTGCTTGGGATGGTAAAATATCTAGACTTACAGGAGACAACTTACAGACCGAGGTTTTAGTTGTTACTAATTTGCCTAGGTCTACAAAAGATCACTTAACCAACAGTATAACTTTTAGACCTGGAGAAAACAATGTATTGTACTTTAATCAGGGGAGTAATACAGCCGGAGGAGCTCCGGATAATTCTTGGGGACAGCGAAAAGAACGCTTGCTTTCAGCTGCTGCCTTGCGCCTCGATTTGGATAAATTACCAGAAGGACAATGGCCTTTGAATGCTAAAACCACAATGGACCCAGCGACGATTAACGAGGCGAATGTAAATTCTCCTACATTAGCCTCACCTGGAGGTACTACCTATTCAGAGTCTGGCCAAAACAATATTCCGGATGATGGGACTTATAATCCTTATTATTTTGATGCGCCTTTAACCTTATTTGGAACTGGAGTTAGAAATGCCTACGATTTAGTTTGGCATTCTAATGGGCAACTTTATATTCCAACTAATGGAACAGCCGCAGGAAGTAATGCGCCCGCGTCCATTGATGATACAAGAAGACCAGATGGCAGCATCTATGATCACGATGACATTAGCGGAAACTACCCGGTAATACCTGCCTCGAACAGTAATAATACTCAAAAGGATTGGTTGTTTAGATTAAACCCATCTAATCCATTGGGTTATTATGGGCACCCTAACCCTTTGCGTGGAGAGTTTGTTTTAAATAGAGGAGATGCAGATGTAAATCAATCTGGAAATACTTATGATGGAGTGCAACCAGATATTAACTATAGAGGAGCTGCCTTTGATTTTGAAAACAATAAATCGCCAAACGGTGTCATTGAATATAAGAGTAATGCCGAGAACGGTAACCTAACCGGAGCTTTACTGGTTGTTAGGTATAGTGGTGGGAGCGATATTATTGCCCTTGTACCCGACGGACCTAACGGAGACATCAATACCTTTAAAATAGGAATCCCAGGATTTACAGGATTTAATGATCCTTTAGATCTTGTAGAAGATGTAACCACAGGAAATATTTATGTGTCTGACTACGGGCAACGTGAAATTATTCTATTAAGACCTAGTGCCCAGGCTTCACCAGAAGCATTGATTGTTTTGGATGCGGAAGAAGTGGTAGGAGATGCCATTACAAGTAACGACTTTACTCAGGAAATACTTCTTTCTAACCTTGGAAATGCCAACTTAGAAGGAATTACTGCAGAAATTACGGGGCCGGATAGCGATCAGTTTAGCTTCAATGGTTTGGCTTCTAGCCTAAATCCTCAGAATTCTGATGCATTTAACGTAGTCTTTAGCCCTACTTCTAATGGTCCAAAATTTGCCCAATTAACCATTTCTGGAACAGATGTAGACGATGTTGTTATTCCCCTGAATGGTTTAGGAAAGCAGGGTACAGGTGGTTCTAATGAGCCTTCTCTGCAATGGATCTTAGATACACAATTAGGGGCAGGAGCTGTGAATGTAGGAGATGAAGATCCAGCTACAAACATTTTCAACCCTGCTAATGGTTTAGATTTTAATGATCTTTTAGGAGATGAATTAGATATACAAAGCTTCGAAAGGGCAATAGATGCTCCGGTAACCTTAGAGTTATTGAGCGTTTATGGACCAACAGGTTCCGATCCTGTTGTGGCTTTTGGATGGTATGAGACAGGTAATGCCTCAGCTACCAATGAGCTCTTTACGGTTGATAATACCCCTGTGAGTAATGGACAACGATTAAATCCACCTTTAACAGGATTAGATCAGTTTGATCCGGGAACACAGGCCTTTGGTTTCTATAGCAGATGGCCTGCATTCCAAAACAGACAATTATATAGCGAAGATGTTCTAAATACTTTCACTGGTAATATTCCGCACCATGTTCGTGTATATGCCTTGCCAGGGGAGACAGATGCTTATATTATCGCTACGGAAGAGCATATTACTGGCTTCGATTATCAGGATATTGTTGTAATTGCTAGAAATATTAGACCTGCAGATAATACTCCTGCGCTTAACTGTGCGCCAATCAGTCTGCTAGACTGTGAAGAAATTCCAGTAGCTCTGCCATACAGCCTAACATTTGATGGTACAGAAGGCGGTTTGTCTAATACAGGGTTTACCATGGTAGATAATCCAACAGTGCGATTGGCTGCAGACTTACCTATCTCACATCCAGATGTTTTGGGTTATGAGCCTGGGAAAATTAGCTTAACTAACGGGAATCTCATCTTGGAAGCCAATAACGGAATTGCGTATAGAACGGAAGGGTCTGGAGGCACTCAAAGTACAGATGTAAATTCACAGGTGAATACTTTAGGCGTTGGATTCGACGCCACCTCTTATGGTAGTTTTAGTATTACAACTACCATTGTAAATCCCTATACCGATGGCTCAAACGATTCGGAACAGGCCGGAATTTGGTTTGGACTGGACGAGGATAACTTCGTAAAACTTGTCGCGAATAGTGGCGGACAAGTAGAATTACGCTCTGAGACTAATGGTATATCTGCTGGCGATGACCAAGAGGTTACTTCGGTAGCTGGATTAAATACCAGTACGGTTCAATTAAGACTTTTTGTAGATGTAGATAATAATTTACTTGTACCTCATTATACCATAAACGGGGGTACGGAAGTGGCATTTACAGCATTACCTTTACCAGCCTCTTATTTGGCCGGTAATGCAGCCTATGATGATCAGAGTTTTGCAGGGATTTTTGCTACCAAAAGAAGAGAGGCCGCAGCTACTGTGACCTATACTTTTGAGGATTTTGCGATTACACCGGAAAATAGTGCGGTAGCTCTAAGAATAAATGCAGGTGGTACGACAACGTATACAGACGCACAGAGTAACGTTTGGGAATTAGACGAAACATTTTTAACGGGCAATTCAGAAGTGTCATCTAAGATATTTGATGTGGCAGGCACCACTGAAGATGACTTGTTCCTGGAATACCGTTTCTCAAATGACGATGCAGCTGGGTCAGGTCCGGGAGCACCATTCGGATACTCTATACCGGTAACAGGAGCAGGACCATATACAGTTAAACTGTATTTCTTAGAACCTTTCTTTGGAGTACCAGGTGGAGGAGCAGGAGGTACAGGTGTGCGTGTGTTCGATGTTGATATTGAAGGAGGACAAGGTTCTTTATCTAATTATGACCTTACTGAAGAAGCTACTCCCGGAACTTTGATAACAGAGACATTTTCTGATATTACTGTAACGGATGGAAATTTAACTATCGATTTCACGGCCACTACCAACAATGCGATTATTTCTGCTATTGAAATTATTGGAGGTCAGGTTGGTTCAGGAGCATTCTTTACGAATGTTAATCCTGCTGATAACAGCAATGGTGTAGCTATTACAGACTTCCAGATCACCGTATCGGTAAATACGCCCGAAGGATATGAACTGGATGAAGGCACTATTGCAGGCAATGTAAATCTGTATAGAGTGGTAGGGAATGATGAAATTTTAGTTCCTTCCAATTCTAATGATACAGGCGGAGGAGATGCAATTACCTTAACTCCTTTAAGTGATTTACAACCGTTTACCGACTATGTGTTTAGAACAACAAACGCTATAGAGGCTAACCTTATCGGAGACCTCACTACAAGAATCCCTTTCCAGGCGTTCCGCTCTGACTTTACAACAGGGGATGGTACAACGGTTCCGGATCTAGACCTTACCGGTGTAGAATTCACCCAAGTGGCTCTGCCAACTACAGAAGGAGAACGTTTCTCTAGCCTAGTCATAGGACCCGACGGGAAGTTGTACGGTAGTACCATTGGAGACTTCCAATCGGACGGTAGAATATTCCGATGGGATATGGCGGCCGATGGAACCCTTGAAAATGAAGAAATATTAACGCCTCAGCTTCTTGGATCCCCAGATCCGGAAGGAGGATCGAGACCAGGAAACAATAACGAAAGACTTATTATTGGACTAGTATTTGATCCGTCGTCTACGGCAGAAAATTTAATTGCCTATGTAACCCATAGCCAAGCTTCTGATTCTGATGGTCCGGAATGGGACGGAAAATTAACCAGATTAAGTGGTCCTACCTTAAGCGATGTACAGGATATTATTGTGCATTTACCTAGGTCTAAGAAAGATCATTTAACCAATAGCGTAATTTTTGATGATCAAGGAGATCTTTATATAAATCAAGGAAGTAATTCCGCTGGTGGTGCTCCGGATGCAGCCTGGGACTTTAGACCAGAAAAACTATTGTCTGCTGCAATACTAAAGGTAGAATTAGACAAATTACCAAATACCCTGCCCTTAAGTGCTTATACTACCGATGATATTGCGGTGATTAATGCAGCGCCTTCGGGAAGTATTTTAATGAGTGATAATACCTATAATCCGTTTTCTGTTAATTCACCCCTGACCATTTTTGCTTCTGGAGTTCGAAATGCCTATGACTTTGTATGGCACAGTAACGGTTGGTTATATATACCTACCAATGGTACTGCTGGGAACAATAACTCATCGCCAAATTCACCAGCCTATACGATAGGAGATCCTTTGGCAAGAAGAATTGATGGTCTTGGTGTGTTACCAAACAACGTCCCAGCGCTAAATGGTGGCGAGACACAAAAAGACTGGTTATTTAAGTCGCAAGGAGGATCCTATCACGGACATCCAAATCCTCTTAGGGGAGAATTTGTATTGAACCATGGAGGAGCTCCTTATAGTGGCGTTCCGGGACAAGAATCAGAACCGGCAACGGATGTTAGTAAATATCCAGACAATTTGGGTCCAGATCCAAATTACCGAGAACCGGCCTATGATTTTGGTTTTAACAAATCTCCAAATGGGGCTATCGAATACCAAAGTGATGCCTTTGGCGGCAAACTACAGGGTCTGTTAATGGTGGTTCGTTTTAGCGGACAAGACGATATTATTGTCTTACAACCCCAGGGTAATGGAGATATTGCCAATGCGAATGGCGACGTACCCGGCTTACAAGGTTTTGATGATCCTTTAGACGTAGTAGAAGATCCAAATACAGGAAACATGTATGTTTCTGAATACGACAGAGGTGGTAACACCAATGTAGGCTTAGTGCTTTTACGTGCCAATGTTCAGGCAACCCGCGGACCTAAAATTGTGGCTGCCCCAGAAGAGTTGATTTTTGAAGTCACGAATAATACTAACCCTAATGAAGGCGAGCAAACCGATACAAAAGTGGTTGAAGTAACCAATGATGGAAATGAGGTGCTTAATATAACTGGTGCTTCCTTTACCGGTACTTTTGCTAGCCAGTTTACTTCAGTTACCCCATCTGGGGTAGTAACCCTGCAACCGGGGGAAAGCCAGGACTATACTGTTGTTTATGCAGCGGGGTTAGATGGTTCTGCCCTTGGATATCAGGAAGCTGCTTTGCTGATAGAAAGCGACGATCCTAATAATCCTAGTTTCGAAATAGGGCTGCACGGTCTTAAGAAAGCCGGTTATGAAGGCAATCAAGAGCCGCCATTACAGGATGTAGTAGATGCCTTAGGAATTGGAATTGATGTTGGTTGGACAAGTTTATCCAACGGTACAAATCCGGCTCCGGTTGGAGATGAATTAGAAGACGAGCGTTGGGTAAAGGCCGGTAATGAACCTGTAACTCTTGTGTCCGTAGGACGTTATTCTCCTGCAGAGACCTTACCTTTTGGATGGTATACCAATATAGATGGTTCAATTACAACTAATGAAGTAGGGGTGCAAGCCGATGGTATAGACAATGCACAGACCCTATTCCCAATTTTAGAGTCGGGTGATACTTCTTTTGATCCACAGGGAGCCGTCTTCGGAATCTACACAGAATCTAATTTTTTCAACAGGTTTAATTATACGGAAGATGGGCTTAACGCTATTCAGACTTCAGGAGTTACACATAGGACCAGAATTTACCCTAATAGGGATAGAGATGGTAATCCTATTGAAAATAGCTATTTGATTGCTTTTGAAGATGCAGCCAATGGGGATTACCAGGATTATCTTTTTATTCTCAGTAATGTTGAGCCTTTTGTGGATGGCAGTTTGGTTTTAGACTTTACAAAGGAAAGTCTAGACTATATTGTAGCAGTAAATCAGGAAGATATTCCTGTACAACAAATCAGTTTAACAGCTACAGGAGGAGTTGTAAGCTCAGAAATCACCTTGGAAAGCAGTGAGGATTGGGTAATCTTGCCAGAGAACTTTAATCTGAGTATTCCTTTTGATGTTGGCATCGATAATACCGGTTTAGGAATTGGTTCTTATACGGCTACCGTTACGGCTTCTTCACCTAATTATGAAGACGCTACTTTTGACATAAATCTGGAAATAACCAACGAATTGGTTTATACCTATCAGTTTAATTTCCGAACTCCTGATCCTAATAATATTGAACCTTCCCCGTCTGGTTATGTCGACGATATTGGTACCGAATATGGGGTGCAAAGTACAATTCTTGGGGATGTTACCTATGGCTGGGTATTGCCTGGTACGTTAACACCTGCGGGTGCTGAAACAAACGTTAGGAATAGACCAGAAGGAATTGGAGATGGTATACTATTACAGACATTAACCATATTGGGACACAGGAATGACAACTCTTTTCCATATAGGGAGTGGGTTGTAGATTTACCCAATGGTACCTACTCTGTTAATCTAAGTGTAGGTGATGCGACGGCTACGGATAGTAACCACGTATTGGACGCAAATGGTACAGAAATAATTAATTACAACCAAGAAGCAGATCCTAGTGGACCTACTTATAGTTCTGATACTAGCATAGTAGAGGTAACCGATGGCATTTTGAGATTAGGTCTAGGTACGGGCGGTGTGAATGTTAAACTAAACTATATACGTTTGGCTCCCGTTAATACAGCACTTATACCTCCAACGATAGTGGCTACTTTTGATGGTAATCAAAGCGACGAAGATACCTATAGAGGTGCGGTGGACATTACTCTAGAAGCTACAGACGAAAGCGGTAGTGGAAGTATCGTAAGGTTAGAGTATAACTTAGATGATGCAGGAGTGGAAGAATATACCGAGCCACTAAATGTCTCGGATGTAGGACCACATACCCTTGTAGTAACAGCAGAAGATGCAAACGGAAATATTACAGAACAAACGTTCAATTTTAACATAGAAACTCCTTCTGGTGCCTTATTGGCCATAGAAAACATGACCAAGATACCAGGAACAGACAGAGGTTTCCCTGCAGACGATTATTACACCTTCTACAGATTAGGTCAGCAAGGTGGCAATGGTGCACAGTGGAGAGACTTTAATACAATGCGATTAAATAATACAGGATCTGGTGATCTTGTGGTTTCAGAAATAATCGTTTCAGATCCGAACGACTATACTTTTGAGATTTTGGATGCCAATGGCGAAACCATTGAGGGACCTGGCTTTACGGTACCAGTGGGTAGTTACGTAGATCTTCCAATAACCTTTATTGGAACAACTGGGAATGGTAATAATGGCTTATTCTTAGAAACCATTCAAATAATTTCTAATGCGGATAATGCTTTAGAAAACCAAGCAAGCTTACATGGAGGATATGCGCCTCAACCAGAAGGTGGGGACGAGATTAATGGGCAGGAAGTATTTGATGTCTTTGGTTTCCAATCCAGCATGCTGAGTATTGTTAATGACGAGGGAACCATCTCGCCTCCAAACAATGTTCCCTTTAGACCTAGCTCTAATTACCCTCTTGAAGAGAATATCAACGCAGGTTATGAAGGCGATATGATCTTACCTAGTGCCTATGTAGTAGCCGACCCCAGTCAGCCAGTTTATGGCTTACAGCTTTCTGCATTACATGGCACAGGTTCTGCAAATGCAAGGTTTATTCAGGTAGGTGCAGACGTTACCGTAGGGGGAATTAACTTTGCTCATTCTAACGCTTGGTATCAGTCCTTATTACCGGTAAAAAGCGGAGAAACGGACCCGGCAATAATAAATTTTGATTCCTCCACGAGTATTAATCAACCTTTTAGAATTCAGGTGGCAGGTTACAGAAGCTCGGGAGGTCAGACTAACGGAAACAACGCGGACGGAATTTTAGGTCTTCGAGTTTACCGTGTCATAGACCATAATGGAAATGTTATCCCAAATGAATATTTGGTAATGCAGGATTATATTGGCTCTGGTTGTGGTGCCGGAGGTGCAAACTGTGACTGGAATGATAATACCTTTTATTTTACTAATATTAGACCTTTGGAGGTGCCAACGGCACAGCCTATTGAGGATCTATTTGTTGCAGTAGGCTCTAATTTCTCTGTGGAGGCTACAGAAGCTTTTGACATTGGCTACGCGGGGAATAAACTTACCTATGCGGCTAGTTATGAAGGTGGGGCATTACCATCGTGGATAAATATTAACCCTCTTACAGGTTTGGTATCAGGTAATGTGCCTAACGATGCGTCGGGTAGTTTCCAGATTGATATTGACGGGGTAGATAGCAACGGATTAATTGCGAGCACTTCCGTTACTATTACAATAGACGAAGCGCCAATTGCGGAGGATGATGAAATTCAGGCGGTTCAGGGAGTGCCATTATTGTTAGAAAATTTATTGGCAAACGATAGTGAACCTAACGGCCAGGACCTGACAATTACCCTAGTAAGTAACCCGGGTAACGGAACTGCAGAACTTAACGAAGGAGAGAACACGGTGCTATATACCGCCAATGGATCCTATGTAGGTCCGGATTCTTTTACCTATACTATTGAAGATGAAAATGGCTTATCGGCAACTGCGGATGTCCTTATTGATGTAGTAGAAGAGAATCTGCCTCCTACTGCAGTGGCAACTTCTAATATAAATGAAGGAATACCTGCGCTAATTGTGCAGTTCTCTGGAGATCAGTCGACTGATGATAACAATGCTATTTCTGGGTATTTATGGAACTTTGGAGACGGCTCGGCTACTTCCAACGCAATAAATCCAGAGCATACGTATACCTCAGCAGGTAATTTTACGGCTACTTTGACGGTTACTGATGCAGGAGGTCTTCAAGATCAGGCTCAGGTTAGTATAACTGTTTCGTCTTTACCGAACATAGATCCGGTTGCCAGAGCTACATCTGATGTTTCCACTGGGGATGCTCCTTTGGTAGTTGGTTTAAGTGCCAGTACCTCAGAAGGAAATGGAGATCTTACATATTTGTGGGACTTTGGAGATAATACAGCGACTTCTACTGCGGAAGAGCCAGAACATGTCTTTACAGCACCAGGCACCTATACGGTAAGCCTTAGTATTGAAGATGCAGAAGGGTTAACAGATAATACTACCTTAGAAATTGTAGTAACTGGAGATCCTGTTGCCTGTGGACCAGTACCAGATCCTTGGACTAGTTCAGATATAGGTAACGTAGCTGCTGCGGGAAGTGCATGTTTTGACGATGGAACCTTTCAGGTGGAAGCTTCCGGTAGAGATATCTGGGACGAAAGTGATGAATTCCATTTTGTTTATCAGCCGTTAACGGGTGATGGAGAAATTATTGCCAGAGTATTGGCTTTAGACGCTACCCATCCTTGGGCAAAAGCCGGAGTTATGATGCGAAATACCACTGCTCCTAATTCGGCGCAAGTACTGATGTCATTCTCTCCAAATCCAGTAGGAGATGGCTTGTCTTATACTCTACAGGATAGACCAACTGCCGGAGCAAATATGACGCCCGCGGATAATAACTTAGGTCCGGTGCCAATAGATGACTATCCTCATTACGTACGTTTGGTACGTGAAGGAAATACCTTTATTGGCTATGCATCAGACTCTAATGGCAATTGGGAAGAGATTGGTAGAAAAGATATCACCATGGGAGAGACCATCCAGGTAGGATTGGCTACGACTTCTCATAACGATGGGGTAATTACCAATGCTATATACGATAATGTTTCTGTAATTCCAGCTGACGGAGGGAATACCCCACCAGTAGCTGCCGCAGATTCGGATATCATTAGTGGCTTGGCGCCATTAACGGTTAACTTTAATAGTGATGACTCTACGGACGACAAGGCTATTACTAGTTACCTATGGGATTTTGATGATGATGGTGCAACCAGTGCTTTAGAAGATCCATCGCATACTTTCGATACCGCCGGGGTTTACCAGGTGAGTTTACGAGTTGAGGATGCAGAGGGTGCATTTGATACGGCTACAATT
>NZ_JARDUB010000004.1 GCF_029360665.1 Eudoraea chungangensis | reverse complement strand
GGACGACAAGGCTATTACTAGTTACCTATGGGATTTCGATGATGATGGTGCAACCAGTGCTTTAGAAGATCCATCGCATACTTTCGATACCGCCGGGGTTTACCAGGTGAGTTTACGAGTAGAGGATGCAGAGGGTGCATTTGATACGGCTAGTATTACGATCACGGTAGAAGAACCGGCAGGAGGCGATTTCGCTTTAAGAATTAATGCAGGCGGACCACAGCTTACCTACCAAGGAAATGTATTTGAAGCAGACGCCAACTTTGTAGGAGGAAAAGTATACACAAATACAGATGCAGATGTGCCTGTCCTTTATCAGACGGAACGTAGTGCCTCACCACCTGCTTTCGGTTATGAAATTCCCCTGGACAATGGAACATATCAGGTGACCTTACACTTCGCAGAAATCTACTGGGGTGCCAACGGAGGAGGTCCTGATGGGGAAAATAATAGAGTATTTGATGTTCAGATAGAAGGAAATACTGTGCTGAATGACTATGATATCATTAAAGATGTTGGAACGGAAACAGTAGTTACCAAAACATTTGAAGTAGTGGTATCGGATGGCGAATTAACCATGGCCTTTGATGCACAAGGTGGCGATGGTATAGACCAACCTAAACTATCTGCCTTGGAGATAATTAGTACCACAACTGTAGGTTGTGGACCAGTTCCTGCACCTTGGGCGAACACAGATATTGGAAATGTGGCAGCTGACGGAAGTGCGTGTTATAATCCAAGTACAGGTGTCTTTGAAGTGGAAGCTTCTGGTAGAGATATCTGGGATGGTAGTGATGAATTCCATTTTGTATACCAGTCTTTAACTGGGGATGGAGAGATAATTGCAAGAGTATTGTCATTAGATGATACGGATAATTGGGCAAAAGCCGGGGTAATGATGCGTAATACGAACGCTGCTAACTCTGCCTTAGTTCTAATGGCTTTATCGCCTAACCCGCAACCATTAAGTACAGGTATATCCTATCATTTCCAAGACAGACCAAGTGCTGGTACGGTAATGATTCCGGCTAACAACAATACCGGTACAACTCCTGTTGGAGCTTATCCTTACTATGTGCGACTGGTTAGACAAGGAAATACCTTTACAGGATATGCATCAGCAACCAATGGTAACTGGCAGATTGTAGGTAGTAAAACTATTGCGATGAATGAGACCATTCAGGTAGGATTGGCAACAACATCTCATGATGATGGAGTAATTACGACAGCTAGTTATGATAATGTTAGTGTAATACAGAGTTCGCTTTCTGCTAAAGGAACCGACAGTGCCTTGGCTGGAACGGAGAGTGGTATAACCGACGATATAATAGTTAAGGCAGATAGCTTCTCTGTATATCCTAACCCAACATCCGGGATAACTACTTTGAACTTGGCCGATTTCAATGGGCAAGAGGTAAATGTAATCGTGGTTAGCACAGCAAATCAGGTTGTATGGCAGAATACTTTTAATAATAGTCATTCCTCCGAAGAGACCATTAATTTAAGTAGTCTTACCACAGGTTACTACTATGTTATTGTTACCGCAGGAGATTTGGAACTATCACAACCACTACTCATACGGAAATAATTAAAACGTATAATTAAAATAAAAACATAGATGTAAATAAAAGGGAGGCCACCGCGGCCTCCCTTTATAATTGGTATTTACCCTTTAATGGAATTTTAAAAAACCTCCAAATAAGGAGGTTTTTTTATGCTTAAAACAAGTATGTATATTTTTGACTCCTACTCTTATTTAAAGTTTTTTCTTAAAAAATTCTATGGTTCTCCCCCAGGCCAACTTTGCGGCATTTTCATCATATCGTGGTGTAGAAGTATTGTGAAACCCATGGTTAACATCAGGGTAAAAATATGCCACATATTCTTTGTTATTCGCTTTTAATGCGGCTTCATAGGCGGGCCAACCTTCATTAACCCTTGTGTCTAAGCCTGCGAATTGAAGCATCAGAGGGGCTTTTATTTTATTTATATCTTCTTTAGGCTGCCCTCCATAAAATGGCACTGCGGCGGATAAAGTTGGTACTTTTACGGCCATCATATTGGAAATCCACCCGCCAAAACAAAAACCAACAACCCCTATTTGGCCATTGCAGTCTTCATGGTTTTTTAAATAATTGTAGGCGGCAATAAAATCTTCTAACATCTCATACCGATCTCGCTGTCGTTGCATGGTTCTACCTTCATCATCATTTCCAGGATATCCTCCCAAAGGGGTAAGCGCATCGGGTGCCAGAGTTATAAAACCTTCTAAAGCTGCCATTCTAGCAGTATCTTCAATATAGGGATTCAATCCTCTGTTTTCATGAACTACAACAATACCTGGTAATTTCTTAGTCTTCTTTGGTTTGGAAAGCAGCCCTTTAATGCTTCCTCCTCCTTTCGGGGAACTATAATTTATAAATGACGAATCTAATCTTGGATCATCTTTTGCTACCAGCAGTGTATCCGTGTAATTAGGCATTAAAAAACTCATTAATGATGCTACGGTAACTCCTCCCACTGCATAAATGGATAGTTTTTCCATAAAATCCCTTCTCGATAGTTTATTGTGTGCATAAGCATCGTATAAATCGAATACTTCTTGCTTAATCTGTTTCTTTTTTAATGGTTTCATATAGCTACTATTTTATAATTCCTTTAATAAACTGTTCTTTATAAGCCCGGCCTATGGGCGTCTTTTTACCTCCTTCGAGAGTTAATTGATTTCCTACAATTTTTTGAATTTTTGAGGTATTAATAATATAAGATTTATGAGTTCGCACAAATTCTTTATCCTTGAGGTTCTCTAACCAAAATCGCAAAGATTCTGAAGATAAATGCTTTTTTTCTTGAAGAACTATTTCTGTATAATCCCCGTCTGATTTAATATAAATTATATCCTTGACCTTAATACGTATATGCTCATAACCCGATTTAATAAAAATCTCTTTTCTGGCTTCTGGTTTATTCTTGGCTTCAAATTCTTCCTTTTGACCTGCGGAAGGATCAGGTATTTTAGCGAGGGCCTTTACAAAACGTTCAAAGGAAAAGGGTTTTAGCAAATAATCCTTTACCCCGTAGTCATAACTTTCTAAGGCATATTCAGAAAAAGCAGTGGTTAGGATTACAGAGGGTCTAGGGTCTAATACTTTAAGAAATTCAATTCCGGAAATCTTGGGTAAGTGTATGTCTAAGAAAATAAGATCTACGGGATGGGTTTTTAAGAAGGCTAGAGCCTCGATTGCATTAGAAAATACCCCTTCCAATTTCAAATAACCTATTTCACTAATATATTTCTGCAGGATACGCTGTGCCGGGGGTTGATCCTCTATTATAACACACTTCATGGTTCTAGTCTTTTAAGTTGCATTTCTAGTGTTACAGCGTATTTATTTTTACTGGTGTCAATGTTTAATTTATGCGCATTGGGATATAAAATTGCCAGGCGCTTTTTAACATTTTGAAGGCCTATTCCGTGGGGCATGTCATCTGTATTGGTACTTATTTCATAGGAATTTGTACAGTCAAATTGTAATTTGCCTCTTTGGTCAATTGTGAGATTTACACGGATATCGATATTCTTGGACTGGCTAGCAGTACTATGCTTAAAGGCATTTTCTAAAAAAACAGACAAAATTAGCGGTGCTATCTTGTAGCCATTAGAGGCATTATTAGAGTGAAACACAACATTACCTCTTTCTTCTATCTGTAATTCATATAATTTTGTGAAATTCTCCAGATGTTCAATTTCCTTGTTTAAGGAAACATATTTTTCTTTACAGTCATATAACATATAGCGCAGTACCGCCGATAATTCTAGGATAATTGTAAGAGTTTTAGGAGAGTTTTCTATTGCGTACGAATAGAGATTGTTGAGGTTGTTAAATAGGAAGTGTGGATTTATTTGAGACTTTAAAAACTGCATTTCACTTTCATTAGCTGAAATGCGCAGGGCCTCAAGCTCGTTTTGTTTAAGAGAAGCATCCCATGCAAATTTAAATCCTGAAAGAATAATCAAGGTTGGCATTACGTCTAAAAGACTGTAGAGGACTCCTCTAAATTCTCCTCTTTCCGTATTGGCAAAGTATATAGGTTCAATAATAAATTCCTCTACAAATATCACAATTGAAATAACCAATAGAGAGCTTATAAAAAATAACACATATTTTTTCTTGTAGTACAGATGAGGAATAAAGGCGTAGTTAATTATTATGGCACCAAGGGCATAGGCTAAAAAAATAAATACTTTATGTTCTTCTATTCCCGGTTGTCTGCTATCAAAAGAGTAGAAAATAAATAAAACTATATTCAGCAAGAGCTGAAAGAAGAATTCTTTCCAATTCCATCCAATAGTCTTTGAGAATTTATAGGTCATAGTTAAAATTAACTTATTTAAACAAGTTATGAATTTTATTACTGCCATCAACCGAATTGAAATGCCGAACGACAAAAACTCAGGGATTTGTCGTTCGTTGGGATAGTTATGTCGTTCAGGGGATTTTACTTTTATTAACTACTACTCTTGCGCATCTTTACTCTCATATTAATAACCGCAAAATGTCGTTTAGGAAACTACTTTTCTTTTTTTTACTTCTCTTAGTCTGTCAGGGTCTCCTGGCACAGGAGTCTAAAGAACATACTGTATCCGGAAAAGTTGTAGAAGCTAACTCTGGAACAGAAATTGCCTTTGCAACGGTTCTTATTGCGGACACGGATACCAAACAGCCAATTACAGGTACCACAACCCTAGAGGACGGTAGTTTTGAGCTAAGCTTTAACGCCAGTAATTTCTATATTGAAGTAAGTTTTATCGGATACCAATCTAAAACTTTTGATACAGTTGACACTAGCCTTCAAAGTATTAATCTGGGTGTAATTGTTCTTGTTGAAGATGCCGAACAATTAGATGAAGTAATCGTACAGGGGGAGGTTTCAAAGATGGAGTTTAAATTAGACAAACGTGTTTTTAATGTTGGGAAAGACATTAGTAGCACCGGAATGGGAGCTTTGGAAGTTCTTAACAATGTTCCCTCGGTTAATGTAAGTATTGAAGGGGAAGTGAGCCTAAGGGGAAGTGCCGGGGTTCAAATATTAATTGATGGTAAGCCGTCTGTTTTAGCAGATGACCCTAGTAACGCTCTAGGAACTGTTACAGCCGATATGATTGAAAGTGTAGAGGTAATAACAAATCCTTCTGCCAAATATGATGCCGAAGGAACTACCGGCATAATCAATATCATCCTAAAGAAAGAAGAAAAGACAGGACTTAATGGTTCTGTCTCTATAAATACGGGTGCTCCAGACAATCATAGTCTGGGATTTAGCCTTAATAGAAGAACAGAAAAGTTTAATCTATTTACACAAATAGGTGCTGGTTACCGTTCTCTTCCCAGAGATTCTGAAGCAACGAATCAGGATCTTATAAACAATATTACCACCAGTAGTGTTGGAACTTCCTTTAGAAATGAAACTTTTAACAACATCACCCTTGGATCTGATTATTACTTAGATGATTTCAATGTTATTACCCTCTCTGGAAATTTTGCCTATGAGATTGAAGACCAGCCTTCGGAGACCTTTTTTAGCCTTACAGACAATAATACAGGGGAGAATACGCAGTGGAGCAGAGTAGAAGTTACTGATGCAAACAATCCGAAGTGGCAATACGAGCTTAACTATAAGAAGGAATTTCGAAATAATGAAGACCATACCTTAGGATTTAGTGCTATTGGGAGCTTTTTTGGGAAAGATCAGTCTTCAGAGTTCAACAATACAGAAATTATTGGTACCGATATTCCGCCAGACCAACAAACAACCACCGAATTTCAACAGGCCAATTACACCTTTAAGTTAGACTACGCTAACCCATTAAGCGAGAAGTATGAGATAGGGGCAGGAGCACAGTACCTGATTAGCGATGTTGGAAACGATTTTTCTGTGAGTGATCTGGAAAATGGAATTTGGGTACCTAACGACGACCTCACTAATAATTTTGATTTTAACCAGGATGTTTTAGCCTTTTACGGTTCGGGATCTTACGAGGCAGATAAATGGGGGATAAAGGCGGGTCTTAGAATTGAACTTACCAGTTTAAACACACTACTGGAAAACACAAATGAGTCTAATGACCGAAACTATTCTGATTTTTTTCCTAGTCTGCACACAACGTATAAACTAACAGAAAAGGTGTCTTTTCAGGCTGGTTATTCCAAAAGAATCTACCGCCCAAGACTCTGGGATCTAAATCCATTTTTTAATATTAGAGATAACTTTAATATACGGACCGGGAATCCTAATTTATTACCAGAGTATACAGATTCATTTGAACTTACCAGTATTTACTCTGTAGGAAAGGTTTCCCTGAATAGTTCTTTATATTATAGACTAACCACAGACGCAATAGAGCGAGTATCTACTTTCGAAGACAATGTTAGAGTAACCATGCCTATGAATATTGGTACGGATCAGGTAACAGGAATAGAGTTTAATGGCAAGTATGTGCCCATTAATTGGTTAACTCTTAACGGAGACTTTAATTTTGGCTACTTTATCAGAAAAGGAAGTTTCGAGGATCAGGTATTTGACTTTGAT
The DNA here is from genome assembly GCF_029360665.1 of Eudoraea chungangensis. Lineage (GTDB taxonomy): Bacteria > Bacteroidota > Bacteroidia > Flavobacteriales > Flavobacteriaceae > Eudoraea > Eudoraea chungangensis. The sequence continues at coordinate 562,379 of NZ_JARDUB010000004.1, read as the reverse complement.
GGGGAACGATGGACTGCACGTCTGAATAGTAAATGGTCCCTTCCGGCAGATATTGATCTAGAGTTAACCGGGAATTATAGATCTGGTTATTTGGTGGTACAGGGAGAAGTATCTGAGACAGCTTTTATGGATGTTGGAATTCGCAAAAAGTTCATTAAAGGAAAAGCTGTGGTAAACCTAAGCGTAAGAGACGTATTTAGCTCGAGAATATTTGAAACGGCAATTGCTCAGAATAATTTTACATCCGTTAATTATAACCAACGTGGAAGATTTATAACCATGGGAATTAGCTATGGCTTTGGAAAAGGGCAGGCGATGACTTATTCCGGTGGCCGAAGAAGATAATTTACAACAAAATAAGAAGGTAGTTCCCCCGCTTCTTTTTTTATAAATATTTCTTTTTTTTTTAACTATTCTTCGTTTCATTTTTGTCATTTTTGCACTTCGTTTAAAAAGGAAATAAAAAGTAATTTTTTAGTAGACAAAAATGAAGAAAACAACGGGTTTGCGCATGCGGATTTGGCATAGATATTTGGGATTCTTTTTTGCAGGGATTATGGCCATGTATGCCATAAGTGGTATTGTTTTGGTATTTAGAGATACCGACTTTTTAAAGAAGAAGGTAGAAATTCAAAAAGAATTGGAGCCACATTTGGAAGCAAGTTCTTTAGCTAAAGTTCTAAAGCAAAAAGGGTTTAAAGTAGAGCAGGAAGATAGTGGGCAAATAATTTTTAACAACGGTTCCTATGAGAAGGCTACAGGAGTAGCAACTTATAGCGTTAAGAAATTACCCTTTGTATTAGACCAAATGACCCATATCCATAAAGCTAAGTCGAGCCAGCCTTTGTTTTTTCTAAATATTTTGTTCGGTGTGGCACTGTTATTTTTTGTAATCTCTGCTTTTTGGATGTTCAGGCCAAGTACGCCTATATTCAAAAAAGGGATTTACTTTACTCTGGGGGGCATTATTCTCACCTTGGTTTTACTATTTGTCTAGGCCTAGTGATCTTTTGGCGCCAGCCAATTTGTTCTGTTTACCTTGGTGCTATCCTCTAATATTAATCCTGCTTTTTCGTATAAACTAAGTTGAAAGTTAGGATTGCTGCCTACTTCTAAAGTTGTGGTTGAACTTTTTTCATATCGTTCAAATTCTATGCTAAGCAGGTCACCAGGTTTATACGTTTTCAGTAGTTCAGTTAATTGCGAATCCGAAATAATAGGTACATCATCTATTTTAAGAATTTTATCCCCTTTGGTTAATCCCGCTTTATATGCCGGAGACTCAAATGCCGGATAACCTCTTAATATGGTATCCGTGAAGTTAATCCCGTAAACAGGCGTAGTGGGATTGGTATTTAAAACTATGCCCACAGTATTAAAAAGTTTTTCATAATCGGGCATTTCGGCCTTATAGATAAAACTATTGAAAAAGTAATCTCCGAATTTGTCCCCGGCATATTCCCCTAATACTTGCTGTAAATCCTTGTTCGTATAATATTTCGCCTTCTTGCCATATTTTTTCCATACAAGTTTCATAAAGTCATCTAGATTTAGTCCCATTTCTCTAAGGGATAAATCTAATGCCAATCCTAACATATGACCATAGCTGTAATAGGAAATAAAGGTATTTCTACTATTCGTTTGATCTACACTTTCGGCAGCATCCTGAAAAGGGGCTTGATAACTCATTTCAATAGGACTATAAAAAAGGCGACCACTTGAATTCCAAACATAATTAAAAGATCCTGTAAGCCAATTTACATAGGTCTCGGTTTCCATTAATTGTGACCTGCACAGAATTAAACCGGCATAATAACTGGTAAATCCTTCCCCAAACCACAGTTCACCACTCATATTTGCCTTTTCAAAATTAAACGGTTCTAAGGCTTGTGGTCTGATGCGTTCTATATTCCAGGCATGGAAAAATTCGTGGGCTATGGTACTGATTTTGCCTACAGAATTTTGGTCACTAAGATCGCTGGTGGAAGTACAGACGGTAGAATTCCGGTGTTCCATTCCATCTCCGTCAACATGGGGCATATAGCAGGCCAAAAATGTATACTCCCCATAGTCGAATTCCGGTAACTCGCCATAGACGTATTTTTCTTGTAGAACAACTTTTTTTACCTGCTCAAAGTACCGGTCTACTTCATCTTCGGTGCCTCTATGATGCAATACCAACGTAATTGTTTCCCCGTCTAGGACGAAGGAACGCCTGCTAAAATTACTTAGCTCCGTAGGACTATCCATAAAGTATTGCAGATCCTTTGCGTAATAGGTGTTTTCCTCAAGAGGTTTTAGTTGGGTAGCAATTTTCCAGTTTAAATCTTCCCTTGGGATAAAGGTCACTTCAATTTCTTGATCCATTAGCTCTGGAACGTACATAAAGGTGGCAGGGATATTTAAGTGAGCATGGGTTTCATCCACTTGCGCGTATGTCCCGTCTCCATGATTTGCAAAGAGCCGATAAGATACCTGTATGCTGCCGTCGTGTCCGGAGGTCTTCCAGGAATAGGGGTCAGGCCTAGTAATGGTCAGAGGATTTCCATTGCTGTCCGTAACTTTTACGTCAAATACATTTTTCGCAAATTCATGCAAAGCATAGCGCCCCGGAGAAGACCTGCTCATTCGGAAAATTACTTCATCCTTTTTTAGATTGCTAAAGGTAGCTTCAATTTGAGCCTCATGATGTACGGCCTCCTCAAAAGATATTTTATAGCTAGAAGGTGCTTGAGCATTAGCGCATAGCAGGAATAAAGAGAGTAGAATACTAAAAAATGGTGTTTTCATAAAGAGTAAAATTAATGACCGAAAAGTTACTACAATATTAAGGATTTATAAATCTTAATAATTTCGATAATTCCAGCGCTTACTGTTTAGAATAAATTTGCAATCCAGGCTAATAATTTTCAAAAGTAAGCTAGCTTAAATTAAAGTATAGCACTCTTTGCGAATAATTGCCGGTCCAAAAAATAATAAATTGCCCTCAGTACGTATTCCCTCAATCTAATCAATTCTATTTCAAAAGATTATATAAAATACCTACTTTTAAGAGGCAAACCGATAACCATGAAACCTCCTCAACTATACTTAATAGTAATATTGCTACACTTTACTTTGGTTCAGGCCCAGGAAAACCAAAAATTAGATAGTCTTTTAAAACTGTACGAGCAACTGCCAGATGATACCTTAAAGGTAAATGTTTTGGGAAAATTATATTTCGAAATGCGCTATAGCGATATGGCCAGTTCAGTGGTATATGCACAGAAACAACTAGGATTGGCAAAAAATCTTAATTATGATAATGGCATAGCCAATGGTTATTCTAACATAGGAAACTATTACCTTAATATAGGGCAGGGAGATTCCGCAAAATTTTATCACAACAAGGCACTGGAAATGTTTACCCTGCTAAAGAATTCAAAAGGACAGTTTAATTCAAGGTATTCGCTTGCCGTGCAGGAACATAACGAAGGTAATTATAAAGAGGCTATCATCTTATCAGAATCTAATTTGCAAAATCGTATTTCCGTTGGCGATTCTCTTGGAATAGCGGGTACGCATCTTAGCTTGGCACGATCTTATGAAAAAAAAGGTAGTTTTAAAATTGCCTACGACCATCTTATTTCGGCCCTCAAAATATATGACCTAATAGAACAACCTTTGTGGAAGGCTGATGCCCTTTTTGCACTCACTGCTCTAGAAAGTACATTTAAAAACTATAGAAAAGCTATTTCCTATGCTGAAGAAGCCCTGGTAATATATAAAGATAATGATCAAAAGGTTTTCCAAATGGTTGCCTTAAACGGAATAGGGCAGCTTTATATGGATTTGGAGGATTATAGAACTTCATTGAAGTATTTATTAGAGAGCCTTACTATCAGTATGGAGCTTAGTTTGCCCCGATTGGAAGGGGTTATACGCAGAAATTTGGGTAGGGTATATATTAAATTAGGGCAGCCTAATGAAGGAATTGTTTTTCTTAAAGAAGCAGTAGAACTGCATAGAAATACCGATAGCCCTATTGAGCTTTTCAGTTCACTTACATTTATGGGAGAGGCCTATAATGAAATAAAAGAACCAGAAGAAGGATTGCCATATTTTAATGAAGCAATTGAGTTGTTGGAGTCAAAAAGACCTACTGCCAATGGTGCTATAGTTTATGAAGGGCGATCTAAAACTTGGGAGTTAATTAATAAATACAATTACGCTCTTCGTGATTATAAGGAATTTAAAACACTTAATGACAGTATTTTTGATACAAATAAAACCAACCAAATAGAAGAGTTACGTACGATTTATGATACCGAAAAGAAAGAACAACAAATAGCACTTCAGGAAAAGGAGATTACAGTATTAGAGCAAAAACAAGAAATAAGCAAGCTTCAAAAAATGTTAATGGGAATAGGTCTTGTAACGGCACTTATTGTTTTTTACGCCCTGCGACAAAAAATGAAACGAAATAAATTAGAACGAGATAAAGTAGAAGCAGAACTTGCCTATAAAAAGAAAGAACTCACTACTCATGCCCTTCATTTGGCTAAAAAAAATGAGGTTTTAGAAACGGTAAAACAAAAAGTAAAGGAACTAAAACGTATAGAAACTGGCATGGGTTATCAACAACTCATTCAAACCATCAATTTTGACCAGCAGGACGACAAAAATTGGGAGAACTTTACCCAATATTTTGAACAGGTACACAAGGACTTTGCTTATAATGTAAAAGCCAGATATCCAGATGTGAGTAAAAACGAGCTTCGCTTTATGGCGCTCTTAAAAATGAATATGTCTTCAAAAGAGATTGCTACTATTCTTAATATTTCTCCAGATGGTATAAAAAAGGCAAGGCAAAGGCTTCGAAAAAAAATGGACCTAAGCCCGGAAGACTCACTAGAAAGCACAGTCTTAGATATTTAGTCCCTTTAATATGACTGGGAAACTGTCTGTATTTAATGCGATAATGGGCTGTACCCCTTTTGTACCCCCTCTACATTTTTACTCCTAATAATACTCCCCTATGTTTGACTTGTAAACGGAATATATCCAATACCTGACAACCATTTTATAGTCCTGCCCGCTTTGGTTCACCGAACCATTTTGAGCAAATTATACAAACAATCTTATAAATCCACAAAACCAAAAAAATATGAAAACTTTAATTTTCAGAAATGCGCAACTATCAAAAGTCGTTATTTTAGTACTACTAATAATTGCGATCTCTTGCAGTAAAGACAATGAAGCCTGTGAAGATAATAACACAGGAATTCTCAATGCTGAAAATTCCAGAAGTACTGCTACCGTTTTCATCATCTTAAATGAAACAGGTCAAATAAGTCTTAACGATGCATCCTTAAACATCCCTCCAAACGAAAGTGCTAGCATTACTTTACCAGCAGGGCAACACAGTCTTAAGGCCTTATTAGTAATTTCGGTATGCTCTGAAAATGGTATGCGCTGTAGTAATAGTATCTCTGAACTTCCAGAAAGAACAGTAGAACTTGATGCATGTCAGGAATTAAGTCTAGTCTATTGAGAACAAACGAAGGTTCTATTTTTCCTATCCATAGAAATGGATGTATACTCTAGGCGTTTGTCTATTGCTTTTAACATTATCCAAAAATACCAAAGGAATGCTATGGCGTACATCGATTGCATGAATATGCCATAGCTTCGCAGGGTTTTATTGAGCTCGAAGGTGATAATTTGCTATTGGTTTTAATTATATAGCTAAAAGGCAGTCTTAATATGTACTACAGAGTGTGGCACAAATCCTAGGCTTAATAGATTTTAGGATACAACCGAATTCTTTTCCCCATTCTCTAACAAAGAATCTTTCTGGCCATAAAGCAGTTCGGCGACCATGATTAGGTTTTGAATAATCTCATTGAGGTTGTCCTTATCATTTACCAAGGAGGAGGCCATTTCTGCGGTTATTAGATTCTTATTTATCAGAACATTAATAAACATGGTTGCCTGGTTTTTCTCTGCGTCCATTTCCTTCTTTAATGCAAGTAACTTAGAATAGTAATACTCCTTGTCTTCCTCTGTCCTAAACAAATATATTACGCGCAATACCTTTACTAGTTTCTTTCGAAATTTATTATACTCCTTAACGATATGCAGATTATCGGATTCTGAGTATTTAGAGACGTTACGGTTGAGCTCCAAAACAGTTTTTATTATTTGTACCATTTTTCTATTGGCAACAAGAATTTCCGAGATACTATTACTTTGGTCTTTTGTCATTTTCAAAGTGCTTTGAACCAAGGTGACGTATTTTATTATTTCACTGTAAATAGATTTTACCTTGCTGTAGTATAGATATCGCACGTCAATTTTTAAATCTTCTTTGGAATTTTTAACAATTCTTCCGGCCTTTATTCCCGATTTGATATCTTCTCTATGGATATTTAAGGCATGGGTGACAATTTCGAAAATGGCATTTTCATACAAATGTTTAGATTCCTTTGTTAAGGAAGAAATAGCTGTGGAAGGAAACCTGAGAATACTTTCATTTAAATACTTTGGTTCCTCTATTCCTTTGTCTTTTTTCTCTTTTATGGTCCTTATCAAAAGTTTCTCGGTAAAACCAATTAGCGGGAGCATTAATATAACTCCCAGTACATTAAAAATGGTATGAAATAAGGCCAGTTTTAAAGTATAATCATATGCCTCAATTCCTAATCGATACGACAAAGAGTTTACTAAATTAGCCAAGGGATAGATCAGCGCTAATGCAATAATCCCTGTCAGCAGGTTAAATATTAAATGCGCTCCAGCCAGGCGTTTACCGGCAACATTAGAACTTAAAGAACCTATGACCGCCGTAATAGTTGTTCCAATATTGGCGCCAACCGAAAGCGCTAGAGCATTTTCATATTCAATCTGTCCGGCAGCTAAAGCCGTTAATATTAAGGCAAGGCTTGCGCTACTCGATTGGAGGATAGTGGTAATAACTATTCCGATACCGCTATAAACAATGACCCCTAAAAAACCAGAAAGGGCATAGGTAGTTAAATCTATATTGTCCTTAAACACCTCAAATCCTTCTTTCATATAGTAGATTCCCAAAAAGAAAAATCCGAGCCCGGCTAAAACGCTTCCGAGGCCCTTTAGATTGGCTTTTTGCTGTAAAGAGAAAATAATCCCAAAGACTAACATAGGCATTGCGAGCGCTGAAATATTTAATTTTAACCCAAAAGCTGCTACTAACCAGGTGGTAGCTGTGGTACCTATATTAGCTCCAAATACGAGCCCCATTCCGCTACCTAAGCTTATTAAACCTGCACTTATAAAGGAAATGGTAATTACGGTTACCAAAGAACTAGATTGTATTAGTGCCGTTGCGATTGCCCCTGTGGAAATACTCTTATATAATTTGCTGGTAGACTTTTTTAAGATGTTTTGAAGAGAACCTTTTGCAAATACTTTAAATCCTTCTTCCAGCATTATCATCCCAAAGAGTAAAATAGCAATTCCGGCAGCAATTGTCTTAAAATTTGGATTAATAAAAAGTGCTGCCGCCAAGACTATCAATAAGATGTAGAAAGATGTTCTTTTAAGCATTGGCTGTCGCAAATAAGGTTTTGAAATAATGTAAATTAATAGTAAATAAAATGTAAATAAATTACAAATTATCCTGCTTTTTATTCTAAAAGGGAATACAAATTACCCCTAACAATCTCTTTATACATGGCATTGCCATCGTCAGTTTAAATTTTAATCCAGTATTTAATAGCCGCTAAAATTAGACTGAGAAAAAGTGCTTACCTGATAAAATCTATGGAAAATGAGAATATGTTTAAAACTTTAGACAAAAGAGTTAGTAAAGTAGTAGAAAGAGAATTAAGAATCCTTATTTCTTACTTATCTTGGGACAATTAATTCTATTTCTATGAAAATAAGATTATTTTTTCCTTACTTCTTTATTTGTTTTTTTTCTGTTTTCTATGCACAAACGGATTCTTCTGTTTTTAGCAATCTTAAATTTAGGTTTATTGGCCCTGAAGGTAATAGAGCAATTGCCATTGCAGGAGTGCCAGATGATCCTATGATAAATTATATAGGGGCTGCTTCCGGTGGATTGTGGAAAACTTCGGATGGGGGCATAAAATGGGACCCAATATTTGATCAGCAAGACGTTTCCTCTATAGGTTCTATCGCTATTACACCTTCAAATCCAGACGTACTATGGGTAGGTACTGGGGAAACATTCCTTATTAGGCCAGCCCATGCCATGGGCGACGGTATTTATAAGTCTGTAAATGCCGGGAAGACTTGGAAAAAAATGGGACTTGATAAAACAGGAAGAATAGGCCGGATTATTGTGCATCCCAAAAATCCTGATGTGGTTTATGCCGCTGCCTTGGGACATACCTATGGCCCGCAACAGGAACGGGGATTATATAAAACGGAAGATGGCGGAAAATCATGGAAGCAAATCCTTTTCATTGACGAGAATACCGGCGCGGCAGAATTTGCACTTGACCCCATTAATCCTGATCGTCTCATGGTGGCCATGTGGTCTGTTCATATAAATACCTGGGGACTTAATAGTGGAGGTCCGGGGGGAGGAATTTATCGTTCCATGGACGGGGGAGATTCATGGGAAGCTATGTCCAGTAAAGGATTGCCCGGAGGAGAAACGAATCCGGTTGGCAAGACAGCGGTAGCTATTTCCCCTTCAGAACCGCATATTGTCTATGCCTTATTAGAGATAGATAGCCCGGCCCTATATAAGTCTGAAGACTTTGGTAATTCATGGACCCTGCAAACACGTAACCATGATATAGCAGAAAGAGCTCCGTACTATACGAGGATGGCCGTTTCCCCAGCAGACTCAAATACATTGTATTTTGCCAGTGTCAAATTTGGCAGTTCAAAAGATGGAGGTAAGACTATTAAAGCGGACTATAGCGGTGGAGGGGATAACCATGATATCTGGATAGATCCTACAAACTCTGAGCGCATGATGGTAGCTCATGATGGTTGCGCCAGTATTACACTAAACGGAGGTAAAAGCTACCGGTCTGTTGTTTTGCCCATAGCCCAAATGTATCATGTATCAGTAGACGATCAAATCCCCTATAATGTCTATGGAAATCGGCAGGATGGCTACTCGTATATGGGCCCAAGCAATAGCAGACAAGGATATATTCCTTTGGGACTATGGAGGGGTGTAGGAGGCTGCGAAAGTGGGTTTGCACAACCTGATCCTTTTAATAACAATATTGTTTGGTCTGGTTGTTATGACGGGGGCTTACAGCGCTATAATAAAGCCACCGGTCATGCCAGAGATGTAAGAGTTTGGCCAGAGGCAGGCTACGGCTGGGAACCTGGCAAATTAAAATATCGTTGGCACTGGAATTTCCCCTTGGCTTTTTCTCCTCATATTCAAAACCGGGTTTACGTTGGGAGTCAGTTTGTGCATAAGAGCGATGACGATGGCCAGAGTTGGCAGGTAATAAGTCCAGACTTAACCCTTAATGATAAATCGCATCAGTTAAGTTCTGGAGGTATTGCTGTCGATAACCTTATGACCTTTGATGGATCTGTACTTTTTAGTATTGTTGAGTCTAGTTTAGAACCCGGACTTATTTGGACGGGAAGTAACGATGGACAAGTGCAGCTTACTAGGGACGGAGGAAAAACCTGGACTAATGTCACTAAAAATATTCCAGACTTGCCTAAATGGGGTACTATTGCCAATATTGAAACTTCGCGATTTGGTGAGGGAACAGTATACATAACGGTAGACTTACACCAAATGGGAGATTTTGATCCCTATGTTTTTAAAACAGAAGACTATGGCAACAGTTGGAAATTAATCAGTAGTACAATACCTAAATCCGTGCATAGTTTTGCCCATGTTATCAAAGAAGATCCCAAGCAGAAGGGAATGCTGTATTTAGGAGTAGACAATGGCCTTTATATTTCAAAAAATGATGGAGAAACCTGGATGCGATTTAAGAATAATTTACCACCTGCACCTGTTTATTGGTTAGAAATACAGGAACGTTTTGATGATCTTGTTGTAGGGACCTATGGCAGAGGATATTATATTTTGGACAATATTTCTCCTCTTCGGGAATTTGGAAGGGATGTAAATTCTAAAAAAGCACACCTCTTTAGCCTGCGAGAGGCCTATCGCTTTCAGGATGTACAGAGTATAAAGACAGATGGTCCCAGTATGAGTTCAGGGTCTAATCCGTCCTATGGTGTGGATATAAATTACTATTTAAAGGACAGTGTTGAACAGAAGGTTGAAATTCAGATTTTAACAGAGAAGGATGAAGTGATACGTACCTTAAAAGCTAAGAATAAGGCTGGACTTCATAGAGTTATGTGGGATCTGCGATACGAGCCTACGTTTAAGCCAAAATTACAGGTAAAACCTCCTGGCAGACCTTGGGTTGAACTTAATGGGGAAGGATGGAGAGCATTGGTAACCTGGGATCTCGATTTAATGCGTGGTCAGTACGGTCCAAAAGTAGTTCCCTCTAAATACAAAGTAAAACTCCTTGTTGGAAAAGAAGAAATTATTAGAGAAGTTGAGGTTTTTAAAGATCCCAATACCGAAGGAAGCATAGAAGAGATTCAGGAACAAGTTGCTTTCTCATTGGAACTCCGGGATGCAATAAACCAGGCTGTTAGCATGATAAATGATTTGGAAGGTATCCGTGCTGAACTTACGGATATAATTCCTAAATTAAGAGAAGAAGGTGATATAGAAAAGGCGATCGCCTTACAAAACACATCAGAATCTATTGCCTCTGCCTTATATGATATTCAACTTACTGGCGCAAGGGAAGATGCTTTTAGAGCGCCCATGAAGCTCTATGGAAGGCTAAGTGCACTTGCTAGTGATATTAGTGGCAATGGGATAGATTTTAAGCCAACTAATCAACAAAGAGAAGTATATCAAATTTTTAACCAGCGTCTTAGGGCAGTAGAATTAGAGTTTAGTCGTTTTATAGAGGTAGAAGTTAAAAAATTAAATCTGCAGTTAAAGCAAAGCGAGATGCAAATAGATCTGAAGAAGAAGATCAAATCGTAGAATAATTTCTGAAAGCACAGAAAATTTTTACGTTTTCCTTGGAAAGGCGACTTGGCTGTCTTTGCCATTATTTAGGCTCAAATTCTTTCTTGATTTTGGAAATAGGCGCTTTTCACTTTTTATACCAGTCCTGGGTTTGCTCAACTTTTATATTGTTAATGTATTCAGAAAAATAGGGCACTTCTTTTGAAATCCATTAAACAATTGCGATCTTAAGGAGGATTGCCAGTATATAGACCTTGGTATTTAGGATTAATAATTTTAATTAATTTAAATGAAGTAGTTGCCAATGAAAAGAAAACTATTGTTTTCTGTAGTCCTATTGTCTTTATCCTTTACTGTGCTAAAAGCACAACGAAGCAATATAAAGATGGTTAGAATTAGTGGAAGTGTTACAACCGCAGAGGGTATGCCAATTCCCAAAGCGTACGTCTTTGTAGATTCCTTAAAGACAGGATCTAGAACCAATAAAAGAGGAGCGTATAAAATTCGGATACCAGAAGAGACCGATATTATAAGCATCTTTTCGGAAGAATATGGTCTTGAAAGCGAGGTTTACAATGGACAGACAACTTTGGATTTTAAGTTTTCTGCAAATAATGAAACTTTTAAACAAAGTAAACTTATAGAGTACGGCTATATTTTAGACATCGATGTCTATAGAAATATTGGGGTAAAAAGTTATTCTGAATACTCAGATATTTATCAGGTAATACGAGAGAAATTCACAGGGGTCAGCGTTAATGGTACCTCCATAGTGGTAAGAGGTCCAGTAAGTGGGGACCAGACACCTCTGTTTGTGGTAGATGGAAACTATGTTGATAGTATTGATAATATTAATGTGGACGAATTAAAGGATATAGAATTAATAAAGGGCGAGGGTGCCGCTCTGTACGGAGCAAGAGGAGCCTCAGGAGTATTAATTATTACTTTAAAGTAGCATCTCATACCAATAATTCCTCTCGAAAATGATGTAATATGAAGGTTAATCTCTGTTTTTACAAAATTTTGTTTGTCCTTCTACTGTTTTCGTCTACTACGTTTTCTCAGCAGCAAGACTTTATAGAAGGGAAGCTGATTGATCAGCAGACTAATGAACCAGTAATCTTCGCAAGTGTTCGGATAAAGGGCAGGGCTTTAGGGGTTATAACCAATGCCGATGGCGGTTTTAGAATTCCTTCAGTCTTAAAACAATATGGCAATATCATTGAGTTTTCGTCTATGGGATATCAGACGAAAGAAATTTCAATAGCGGACTTAAATCAGGACCAACTCAATTTAATTTCATTAGCACCAGGTGTTATTAGTTTGCAAGAAACCGTTGTTACCGCAAAAAACAAAAACCGTAGAAAACTTAATGCATCCCAAATCGTTCAGAGAGCCATTGATGCAATTCCTAATAATTTTGCTTCCACATCTTTCTCTACTGTAGGGTACTATCGAGATTATCAATTTAAAGATGACGAATATATTAATCTTAACGAAGCTATTTTGGAAGTCTTTGATCAAGGGATTGACCAACTAGATGATAGTACGTCTGAGATCAGTATATTCAATTTCGATTTAAATACAGATTTTAAACAAGATTCTATGGCACGGTCTGCTTATGACTATGACTCTAATCGAAAAATTATTAAAAAAGCCTATTTGGATATTGATGGTGGTAACGAATTTCGAATTTTAAGAGTTCATGATGCCATTAGAAATTATAATGTGGATTCCTATGATTTTATTGGAACCCTAAAAACCAATTTTGTTAAAAATCATTTCTTCCTGAGAAGCAGTGATACTAGCAAAGACAATGAAGAACTGTACACCATAACTTTTAAAGTGTTTCACCCTAATTATAGGGCAAATGGAACCATTTACATATCCAAATGGGATTATTCCATTCACAAACTAGAGTATACCATGTACGACGAGAAAAGATGGAATGAGACGCGAAAAAAGAATAAACATGGACATAAACAGAAGGTGATTTTTGATATCACCACAGATTATAGAAGAATAAACGATAAAATGTATTTAAACTATATTTCATTTAATAATAGTTTTACCCTTTATATCCCACCTGTTTTTACAACCGATTATATTTCAGTGGACATGAAACGCCGATGTTTTGCAATTGAGTATAACAATCTTCCAGAATTCAAATCTGCTAATCACCTGCCTAATTATGACGTAAAGTTCCAAAATAAGAGAGTGAAATTAGAAAGGGCAGAAAGACTACAAAACATTGTTTTTTTATATCCAAAGATGGAGGAAGAAGAAATATCGGGTATGTTGAGTGAAATAGTCGAGGAAGCTAAAAAAGGTGAGAACCTCAATGAACTGTTAGATATTAGAATTGAGAATGTTCGTGACACCTTGGGGAATTTAATTAACCAGTGGACCGAAGAGCAGTATTTTCAGTTCCGTGAATATTTTGTACAGCGGGTAAAACCAGATTCAAGAGCTCCGTTTGATAACTCTTTTATGGATAAGTCCAAACCTATTTTTACAGATCAACCAATTATAAAACCAAAAGATTACAAGGAGTATTGGATGAATACTCCTTTGCAGAACCATGTGAATTAAAAAAAGGACAATGTATAAGTTGAAAGTACTTTTTCTATTTCTTTTCGTTACAGTCTTGGGCTTTTCACAAGACAGCGATTATATTTTTGGGCAATTAGTGGATGTAACACAACTCGAGGCAGTTCCTTTTGCTACAATTAAGGTAAAGGATAAATCGCTGGGCGTTATAACGAATATAGATGGAACTTTTAAGATTCCAATTAGGTTTAAAGAGGTAGGGGAAACACTGGAGATCTCGTGTATGGGCTATATAACGCAAGAAGTTCTTCTGGATGATCTTTTTGTTGGCCAAAGCAATATTATACTAATAAAGCCGGGTGCATTTGAGTTAAGTGGAGCTATTGTTTTTGCAAACTTTAAAAAGCTCACTGCAAAACAAATAGTAAGAATTGCGGTTCATAGTATTGCAAAAAACTATCCAATAGATCCTTTTAGACTAACAGGATACTACAGAGATTATCAGGTCAAAAATGGAGATTATACTAATTTAAATGAGGCAATCATAGAAATTGCCGATGTGGGCTTCAATAAAAAAGATATTTTAGATAATAATTACCATCTCTATTCCTATAGCAGGAACACCAATTTTGAGGTAGATTCATTTGCAAGGCAACCATACGATTATGCTCGTTTTCAAAAGATAATACCTTATGCCAAATTGGAAAATGATAAAGGGAACGAATTTCTTACGTTAAGGTTACACGATGCTGTTAGGAATTATGGTCTTGAATCATTTTCGTTTATTGATGATATTGCTTCAGACTTCATTGATAAGCATCGATTTAAGCTGGTAGGCAAAACTAATTTTAATAAAGAAAGTGTCTATAGGATTGATTTTAGTTATATAGACGATAACTATAGAGCGGAAGGTAAGGTATATATAAATATTTATGATTTTTCTATTCACCAACTAGACTATAGCCTATTTAAACGATTAAAACCAGGAGATAACACCTACGCGGTAAATGAGCAAGAGAGGTTTAGCGACGGGTTTAAAAAAACCAATAGTGAACTACTATATCATATCCAAGTGGAATACGCTAGAGGAGATAGAGAAAAAATGTTCTTAAACTATATTTCTTTTTATAACAAGATTATGCTTCAAAGACCGGGGCCATTCCGGGCTAGGTTTATTGTTGACTTAAATGACAAGTCTTTTAAAATTAGGCTAAATAAAATGCCCGCCAAGCTAAATAAGATAAAAAAGACCGATTTTAAAATAACCTACAAGGATAGGCTAGTACCCATAGAAGACTTTTACTTTTTGGAGGATGAAAGAACCTTTGTAGTATGTCCTTATATAGAGATAGAAGAATCAAAAATAACAAAGGATTATCTTTTTAAACATAAAGACAGGGTAGAGGTCTCTGAAATAAACTACTCCTTTACAAATATAAAAGATAGAGAAGGGAACAAGTTAGATAGAACAAATTTAGAGTATGTACATCAGTATAGGGAGTTTTTTACACAAGAAACTCAAGCCAATAAAGCTATTCAAGATACAACACAATTATTAATAAAGACATTGCCTCTGTATAGTCCTAAACAGCCTGTTTTTATGGAAGAAATGCAAAACGACTATTGGAAAAATACCCCGCTGCCTAAACTAAATACACTAGGCCCCCAGTTGCCTTAAGTCGCGTGCGTCAGACTAAGGTGTTTTCACAGTAAGTTGAAAGACTAATAAATGCTCTTGAACTTCCACTGCGTCCACAAGATTGAATACAATAATATTTCTACTCCTCCTATTTTTTAAGATTCCCTGCAGAATTATTTCCCCGAAGTGAGCAATATTGGCTTTTCATAGGATAATCAAATTCATCTAATGAATTAGAGGCAAATGTTTGCTCTGTTAAGGCAGCAGTTTCAACATTTGTCTGGTATTCTTAAGTTTTTAGAAAAACACATGAGTAGGTGATTAGGAGGTATGGCTCAGTGTAAATTCTAACAGACACTTTTTAATTGAAAAAACTAGCTGTATGAGACAAATAATAAAGCACTTGGCAGTTTTGGAACGTGTAGATCAGCTAATACGTTTAAAGGCAACGGGTAAGCCAAAACAATTGGCGAGAAGGCTACAGGTATCTGTGGCCACCGTTTTTAGGATAATAGAGACCATGAAGGCGCTAGATGCCCCCATTATGTATGATCTACATAGACAGAGTTATGTTTACACGGAAATTACCTCCTTCAAATGTGGTTTTTATATAGAAGAATTAGATGTGGAGGCCAAAGAAGAACTTACTGGAGGTTATGGAAGAGTATTTATGAACAGAATACTAAATTTTAACACAAATACTTGTTGCACTATCAATATTTGAGATTCTTTCCTAGCATTTTTACATCGTATTGCTAAGATGTGCACAAATGAATATTCTGGCTTAGCGCACAATCAAAACTGTTTAATTTAAATCGAAAAAAATGAAAAATTTGAAAAAATATGGTGTTCAAAGGATGAAAAAATCCTCTTTAAGGTCCGTAGTTGGCGGTTCTGGTGCTGGAAGAGCCCTAGGGGTGGTTTTAGGCTCGCTTATTAGATATGGTGGAGGCTATATGGGGGGTGTTAATTTTGTGACGGACTTCGCTAGGAGCAGAGCCATGAAATAGAAGGAATCTTAATTAACGTAATAAAAGATAGATATGAAACATAATATAATAGAACTAAATACGGAAGAGAACCTTGCAGTCAATGGTGGTGGGATAATTTATGACTTGTACAGAATATATATGGCTGAAGAGCCTTATATCTGGCAGGGATTCAAAAAAGGTCTTAACAAAGGATTTTTTTAACTGTAGCTTAGAACGAATTAAGCAAGGTACAAAGGGCACTCAGGTGCCCTTCTTTTCTTATTCTTTACTTCATAAAGTATAAAAGACAGCCAAGTATAGGAGGTTAAATTGCAGATAAATCAGTAGCGTAATTAGGAACAAACTCTATTTTGATACGAAAATATGTTGTGTTTACAAAAGAAAGATTTGGGCATAAGGGATAACAAAGAGTCAAACGTTTGGGCGCGTATTTGTGCAATTATCATAGCCTATATTAGTATTGGAGGGATGTTTCAATATATTGGGGGGCATCTTTTAGATATTGATCTCACAAATAATGGGCTGCAGCATACGACCTATGAATTGTTAATACTCATTTTCTGCAGCTTCTTGGGAACATTTGTGGTAATGTACCTCTTCTTAAAGTTTGTAGATAGAGAGGCAATTGTAAAATTAGGTTTTCAGGGGAATAAAATGGCAAAAGAGCTTTGTCTAGGATTTTCTTTAGGACTTTTATTTATGGGAATTGGCAGTGTGCTATTACTTGCATTAAATGAAGTGGTTTTTTCAAAAATAGTATTTGCCACCCAAGAAGTTGTACTGACCCTGCTTTTATATCTAATGGTTTCTGTAATGGAAGAAGTTATTTTTAGAGGCTATGTTCTTCGAAAGTTACTGGGATCTATAAATATATATTGGGCATTACTTGTCTCCTCCAGTCTGTTTGCTTTCATGCATGTATTAAACCCCCATTTTACCATCCTTGGATTGTTTAATATTTTTCTTTCCGGAATAATTTTAGGCCTGGGATACATTTATACAAAAAACCTTTGGTTTTCTATTGCTTTTCATTTCAGCTGGAATTTGTTTCAGTCCTTTTTTGGATTCAACGTAAGTGGAGAAAACACTTACAATATAATTGTTTGGCATAGATTTGAAAACAATCTATATAATGGAGGAGATTTTGGCATGGAAGGATCTGTTTTATGCCTTGGCCTACAAATATTTATTCTTGTTTTTATGGCCTATTATGGCACACAAGATAAAGTTTGAAAAAAAAAAGATGGGATCTAGGTGCTTTTCAGGAAGAAAAGGTCCTGACCTTAGAAAGCTATTTCTGGAAGTTATTGGCCTGAACAGATCGAACCCTGAAGTTGTAATGAATTGATAATTAAAGCTGAAGTTTATCTCCATATAATTAGTAACAATAGAGTGCCACATGCGATTTTAAAGTAGTAGTAGTGTTTAATTAGTCCTATCATGATGCCTTTATTTACCGTCATTTGGACTTTAACTCTTCATCTATCAGGCTTGTAATTATTCCAATCTCTTTCAACGCCTCATGGTATACTTTGTCTTTTTCAGTCATGATTTGTAAAAGTGATAACAGTAGGTTTTGAAACTCATAATTATAGACTACCTCGGGCTTTTGAATTTCACCTGTTGAAAACTTAATTATATTATTTATTGATATAATTACATGTGACATCATGGCGTCATAATGAATGTTTTCTATTCTATTAACATAAAGGTATTTTTCTTCTAAAGTTCTAATCTTATTTATGATCCGATAATTGCGTAGTATCTTAATCTCTCCACTATTCACCAAGGTTTCGTAAATATTTCCTTGTCGATCAAAATCTGAATATTGGGTAAAGTTCCTAATGATTAATCCAAGTGTATCCATCTTTGTGCGGTCGTTTTTCTTTAGAATTTCATTAGCAAAATTAAATTGATTCCTATATTGATTATTAAAAGCTACCTGACTAAGAAGGAGTTTTTTGTCCTCACTAATTTGGTCCTGAAGATTTTCGTAATAAATAACTTCTGCGTCCTGTTTTATCCGTCTATCATTCCAATTATCTACCTGAAATGCTAAACTGATACCAATCATAACCAAAAGTATTTCTCCAAGGGAATAGAGGAAGTATTTTTTTAGCTCGCCTTGACTAATATGGGATTGTCTGATTTTTTTAAATAGTTTCATTATCTACAGTTTGATGGGTCTATTTTATTAGTTTATTTGTCGAATAAAAAAACCACTTTTTAGAGGTGCTTTTTTTAGATGGCTTAGGAAACTTTCTTTTCATTCCAAAAGTGAGTCGTAAAAGGTTTGTTCTCCTTATGAGAAACCAATAGCATAGATATATTAAGGATAAGGAGAGTATGACGATTAATATCGCCTGCATTGCGAATGATATATTCCACTGCAAGATGAAATAACCCACAAAGATCAAGGCGGGTTGGTGCAAGAGATAAAACGGATATATTGCTTCGTTCAATACTTTTCTATACTTATGGTCTTTATTGAAATATCTTTTACAGTATCCTATTGCTGTTAACCCACAGGATAAGGAAATTATAATTTCGGTAATGCCTCTTGCGTAATCTTGTATTATTGAAGGCGTTCCGAAAAAGGATGGTAAACGAAAGAGAATCACTGAGAAAACTACAGTTTGATATAAATATAATCGCCTATAGGAGCTGAGGGAAGCAATAACCTGATTACTTGTGAATAGTATAAATCCTGCTATGAAATAGAGCAAATAGTAGGCGAAATACGCCCAATCATTATATAATGCATGCGTACTATTCGGAAAGTATTGTCTGAGAATAACTTGTGACAAAATGATAATTGGTAACAACCAATTCAACCCCATTTTTTTTGTGACTAGTTTTATCAACCTTTCCCTGATTATTCTATAGTAATTACTTCGGGTATAGTTCAGAAAGGGAGAAATTAAGAGGGAAATAATAAACAAATAGAGGATAAACCAAAGGTGATGCCATGAAACGTTTCCTTCTGGATATGGACCACCGTCAAAAGTATGGGGTATAAAATCCCATAAGGATTCATAGAGGTCTATTCGTTCCACATAAACCATTAGAGGCACAAGTGTAAAGAATCCAAAAGTAAAGGGAATGTATAATCTTCTGAATCGCTCTTTTGCATATTGCCAGCTGGTACGGTGTCCTATAGCATAATACGTTCCTACACCGGAGACTAAAAACAATAAAGGCATCCTCCATAGATGCAACCACCACATAATAGGATCCAAAAAAGGAAAAGACTCTGAACTATTTATGTGCCACTGTTCCGGTCTGAAAATCATTCCAACGTGAAAAAAGAATACACTAATAATAAGCCCTATTCTTATCCAATCAATAAAATATTTTCTTTCTCTTTGAGGTATGATTTGTGTTAGCATAGCTTAGTTGTTTTTTTATTTTTAAACGAAGCTATTGGCAAATCATACTTTTAAACGACTTAGCCTATAGGTACGTTGTTCGACCCTATCGGCAAGGACAATTAAGTGTTGGTAATCAAAAGGTTAAGAATCTCTGAAGAAGGAGGGTGTTTGTGAAGTATGCTTCTTGAAAGCAGAATTAAAGGCAGACTTTGAGTTATATCCTACCCGTTCGGCTACCTCCTCAATGGTTAGTTTTTTACCCAAATCTGTCTGCAGAATAGCCTTAGCTTCTTTAACCCTATATGAGGCCAAAAGCTCAAAAAATGACTGTTCCAAGGACTCATTTATTACTTGAGAAACGTGGTGAGAAGATTCATGAATTGCTTTTGCCAAACCGGTTAAGGAAGCCGTACTATTTAAAAAATATTTTTCTTTCTCAATTTGCAAAATTACCGCATTAAGGATTCTACTTTTCTCTACCTCGTTTAAAGAAGATTTTTGGTACTTTAGGGAGGGGACTTGCAAAAAGTTAGACACCTTATTGTAATAGGAAGATTGGTTCATTATCTGTGCGGCAGTCATCAAGATCATAAAGGACAAATAGAGGTAAATAAAATGGTCCCCAACATCATTTTTAAAAAGGAGTTTTACTAGGATGAATATTAATGTCACAATTATGGTATGAGCAGAAATATTGCGTGCTGATTTCAAAGTCTCATTGGAAGTTTTTAAAATAGGCTCTCTAAGAGTTTTGGCTTTCTTAAAAAGTTTCCTTGAACCTAAAAAAATATAGATTGTAAAATAGGCCCCTGTAAGTAAATTGGTATGCACCCGAATTTTTAAAGGATCATCCGAAAATGTCTGGCTTTCTTCAATCTTTGGAATGTTTAATTGCATGGTTTCGATAGTGTCATTGTATTTAACTGCCTCAGGTTGTAAAAAGTAAAAGAGACAATAACTCAGCCAAAAAAGAAAAGGTAGAAAATGTAGCCAATATAGTTTAGATTTTTCGGGTTCTAATTGAGAGTCAATGAATAAAAAAAGAAGGCCGGCTATCAAAAAATTTAACGGCTCTGCAAAATTGGATAACCATAAAAAGTGGAAAATATATCCTGTATAATTTAACCAACCTTCTAACATTACTAAGGAGATTGATAGAATAAGTATTCCCATAAAGAGATTTGGCAAGTTTCTATGAATTGATTTTTTTATAATGAAGTATGAAATGAAAATGCCAAGAAATGTCCCAAGGAAGATAATTAAAGCGATTATATCTAGATGTACAGGAGCCTCCATAAATCTAAAAGTAATATAATTATGAAGAATCTTCCTGAGAACAATATGGAATAAAAACTAGAGTCTTTTTTACAGACTTATAGCGACATGGTAAAAAAGCCCATTTAATGGGTTTTAAGAGACAATTCAGAAATATAATACGTGGTTCTTATTCTCTTAAACAAAAAACCCACCAATTTGGTGGGTTTTGCTCTCTCTGGTGACCTGGCTGGGGCTCGAACCACAGCTGTAATCATTTGATATTCAAAAAGTTAAAATCTGTCTTTTCAAAGTACGCACCGAATAGGGCACCGGTTTGCACTTTTATTTTAAATAAACTTATTTATATGTAAATGTCGGTAAATTCTATTCGAAAGTCAAGAACTAGTATGTAATCCTAACTACTTATTCTAAATTTATATTTAAACGCGGGTGAAAAACGCGGAAAATTACTCTTGTTTTATTGAAATGAGTTATGGTCATTAACACTCTTTACAAAAAGCGGATTTAGTAAAAAGTTCTAATGCTTTGAATCATATTTTAGGGAGTTCAACAGCTAATTATATTAATCTTCCATCGGGCGAATTGTAAAGAGTTGTGAAAAAGGAGTTGAACATTCAGTAAAGAAGAATTTGAATGCGTCTTTAATTTTTTGGCAATCAATTTTTAAAAATGAATAAGAGTATCTTACTAATTTCTGAGTAAAACAGCTTATTATTTTATAGTTTTGTTTAAACACTCCTTGATTTGAACAAAGATATTTTAAAAAGACTGTTTAAGAGCATTGACGGCAATCCTGAGGATGATATCGTCAAGGTGGCCTATGACATCATCAAGGATGAAGAAGAAAAAGGGCACCATGTCCTGTCCAAACAGTTAAGGGCAATATTGGATGAAAATGTTCAAGTCTCAAAGAAATTAGGTAAAGAACTCAAGGACATATTTTCAGGTTCCAATGCAAGGGGAAATGCAAAAGATTTTCCATTGGCAGTACAGATTCCGAGGGAGGAACTGAGACATCACATGGTTTTATCCAAGGAAATCGAGAGTAAATTCCAGCGTATTGAAAAGGAGTTTGTAGCCAGGGCGAGATTGGCCAAGCATGGCTTAAAGCCAAAGCAGAAAATTCTATTCTTTGGCCCACCCGGATGCGGAAAGAGCATGGGTGCGGAGCGCTTGGCATGGAATATTGGGCTACCTTTTTATAAGGTGCGTTTTGAGGCAGTCATTTCCTCATATCTAGGAGAATCGCTGGTGAACCTTAAAAAACTGTTCGACAGCATTCAGAGCTTTCCATGCGTTCTTTTACTTGACGAGTTCGATATCATAGCAAAATCAAGGAACTATGGGCAAGATGTTGGGGAAATGCATCGATTGGTGAATATGGTGCTTTTCCTTTTGGAGGAGTATAACGCCCCTGGCCTACTGGTGGCCACAACCAATTTGGAAACCTCTTTGGACAAAGCGGTCTTCAGAAGATTTGATGAAGTGATAGAGATTACCAAACCAGGGGGCAAAGAAATTGAGAGCCTCTTAAAAATGACCTTTTCTTCGACAGCATTGGCCAATGATATCGACTTTTCAAAATATGCAGAGAAGTTACAAGGGTTTTCGTCCGCGGAAATTGTTAAGATTGCCGAAAACCTTATAAAGTCCACGGTGATTGATGGTGTCAAGCGTATTGAAAGCAGTGATTTCGATAGAATAATCAATGAAACGATTAGATTTCATGAAAACAAGTAGTGAATATCTATGGCATTCGATCATTTATCCCTACCCTTTAGACTAAGAGACTTATACAACTCCCCTTATGGCCCCGGCAAACAGCCTGTGGTTATTGAACCAGATGAGCGGACCATCAAGAATCGGGAGAATCGTAAAGCACATGGTGAAGGATTAAACCAAAAGTCAACTGAAATAATACAAGATTGGCAGACCGCTTTGGATGAAAGAAAAAAGGAAGGTTTGCCACAATTACCGGAAGCCCTGCCCCTTTTCCTGCAAGTAGACTCAAATGTTTTTGACCCCGATAAGTTACGCTCATTCGGAATTGATGTCATATCAGAGGAAGAGGACGGATTTCTAATTGGAGCTTCCGCTGACCTAAACCTATCCACCCTATCGGAAAAAATTGAGAAGTTTCTCAAAGAAGAAGGAAAGTTTAAGGACACAGCGGCCCAACTTTGGGATATCGTCACAGGAAAACAATGGCGCATTGATAGGATACTATCCAAAGAACTACTATCGAAATGGGAAGAAATTGATGTAGCCGAAGTACTGGTTGTCGATGTAGCTATCGCCAGCTACGTACATATTTCGGCCTATCCGCCATGGGACAAGAAGAAAATCACTGAGGAACAATACAACGAAAGGGTTGCACGATGGGAGGAAAGAAGGGATGCCCGACAAAGGGAACAGGATGAACTGTCCATGAAGCGGCAAGAAGAGTTTGAAGCTTTCGTTAGCAACTATCAAGCGACTTTGCTTAGCAGTTATGTGGAATCGTCAGATAGCTTTTCATGTAGGTTGGAAATATCCGGCAAAGGTCTAAAGGATTTGGTCCTTAACTATCCATTTCTCTTTGAGGTCGAAGAGTACGATGATTTAAGACAGGCCATCGCCCTAGGAGAGGAGCTGACAGACCACTCACAGCTGAAAATCCTGCCTCCGACAGAGGAAGAACCCCATGTCTGTGTTATTGACAGCGGCATTCAGGAAAACCACGTTCTATTGAACCCTGGGGTGGCCATTGCACACTCGTTGAGCTATTTAAAAGGTGACCCAGATGATACTGCGGATTATGTGCAAAGTGGTGGGCACGGTACTCGGGTTGCGGGAACCATTCTCCATAACAAACTACCCATTGAACATAATCCGGTGCAATTGACCAAATGGGTACAAAATGCCCGAGTTTTGGATAAGGATAATAAAATGCCTAGTTATCTCTATCCCCCTGACCTTATACAGAATGTGGTTGAACGTTTTTTTGGTGAATATGGCACACGGATTTTTAATATGTCCATTGCTTCCAAGCGGGGTCATATCACCACAAGAATGTCGAAATGGGCAGAATCCATTGACCATAGACAGTGGGCAGAGGATATCGTGTTTGTGCTTCCAGCAGGAAACCTTACAAAGGAAGCCATTCAAGACTATTTGCGCAGTGATACTGAATATGCAGATTATTTGTTGGAAAATAAATCCCGGATAGCCGATCCATCACAGAGTTTACTTTCCCTTACAGTAGGGTCAATAAGTCATGGCAGTTATGAAGATGACGATGTCATATCCATTGCCCAAGAAGATTATCCCTCCTCATTTTCGCGGACTGGATTAGGGATTTGGGACTCAATCAAACCTGAATTAGTGGAATATGGAGGCGATTACGTTGCTGAAAAGGATGGTGAAGATAAACTATTGTCCCAGCGGAAGGAGACCTCCTTGCATTTGGTGAGGTCTACAATGCACGGAGGACCGGCCACTGCAATCGATGGAATCGGTTCTTCATTCAGTGCGCCCAAAATATCCAGTATTCTTTCTGAATTGGAGGCACAATTCCCCGACGAATCCACCTTGCTATATAAAGCCTTGGTCATACAATCGGCACGATGGCCCCAAGAAGTGTTTGATAAACCCGCAACATTAAACTTTTTAAGGCTTTACGGTTACGGATTGCCAGATTTAGGGAGAGCAACGGCCAATAACGATTTTAGGGTCACATTGACAGGAACAGGGACAATCGTTCCAAAGGAAGCTGATATTTATGAGGTCAAATTGCCGGAAGAATTAAGAAAGCCTGGAGATGCCTATGATATACTAATTGAGGTTACGTTGGTTTTCAAGGCAAAACCAAGAAGGACCCGAGTAGGTTTTCGGTCATATCTTTCGGGATGGGCTGATTGGCATTCCTCAAATTTCGGGGAAAGTGCTGAGGCATTTAAACAACGGCTTCTAGTTGACGAAGCCAATGGACAAAGGGTCCAAAATGTAAATGAAGAAAAAATACCATGGACGATCAATAATCGGTCAAATGCTGGAATCCAAGAGGTCAAGTTGAACAATAACATCCATCAAAAGGACTGGGCCGTTGTGAAGTCCAATGTGCTGACCGAGAGTTTTGGTATTGGTGTTGTCGGTCATTCAGGATGGAACAAAGACTTAAAACAGGAAATCCCCTATGCCATAGCCGTGAGCTTTGAGGCCGTAAATAAGGATGTTAAGATTTACGAAAGGATTAGGGTACAAAACCAAACAGAAGTCCAAATTGAAGTTTAGTTTGATTTTCTTCACGAATAAATTACAAATAAAGGATGGAAGTTAATTTTGATATGGTAAGAATAGGTAGGCCTCGGAAAAACCATAAATCTGAAATTCTCCTTAAACAGAATTCAGATTTATTGATGAAAGGTATTAGAGCTCTTCTGTTAGATATGGAATGTAGTGACGGTAAGAATAAAGAAGTTGTTACTTTGATAATACCCGCAAAAGGGTACGATGTTAAATTTAGAATACAAGATTTTAGAGATGATAATATTCGGGCTTTGGTGAAAAAGAATTTTTCAAGATTTGTATACAGTGGCAAGCTTGACATAATACTTTATAATGCTAATAGTCGAGTTTTCAGATAAATTAATTACAGTCGTAAAAAAAGTTCAAATTAAGAATTGGGAATGATTACTGCTAAAAAATATGCAAATGTGTCTTTACCCTCTGCGGACTTAGTAATTTTTTGGGATTCATATAACAAGTTGTAACAAATACAAGACAACCATTGGAGCAAATGAAAGAAATAATCGAAGGACTAAACTTACCGAAACAGATATTGGATAAAACCGAAAAATTTGTATCTAAGCTATTTGGGGCTTCAATAAAAGAATGGGGTGAGTTATTTGCCGATAACGTACGATTTAGGAGAGTAAAAAATCAAATTAAAATTTTTAATAAAACAAGAGAATTACTTGATAAAAATGGTTTAGAACCTAGAGAATTAAATCTTAAGACCCTTGTACCATTAATAGAGAAATCTTCAATTGAAGAAGAAGAAGAATTACAAGACAAATGGGTAAATCTTATAGCAAATATTGCAACTACCGCAGAAAATGGGTTAGAACCAAGATTAATAAATACATTATCGTCATTATCATCTTTAGAAGCAAAAATTTTGGATTTCATTCACGAAGAATTTTACGTTAAGCGTCAACTAGAATTGGCTCGACTTATGAACAGCCCTTATAAAAGGGAGGGTAAAACGTATAGAGAAGAGGACGTAAAATTAAATGACGTTACAATTCTAAGTAGTGCTGTAAAAAAGAATTTTAATCTTAGCGAGGAGTTTACTAAAATATACATCGATAATTTAGAATCTTTGGGCTTATTGCGATATGAAGAACCTGAAATAGAAATTGATAATGGCTCTACAAGTGCTGATTTAAATAAAGAAGAAAAAGAGGAAGAATCGGTTGAACTTGATTTGGACATTACAGCATTTTATCAAAGTTCCGATGATTTTCATCTAACAGCTTTTGGAAATTATTTTGTCAATCAATGTAAATCGAAATAAAAAGTGTTACAAAAAAGAGCTGAGCTGAAACTAAAGTTCAAATAAATAATAAAACTCTTTACAGATCGCACCTTTTGTAAAGAGTATACATTTTGAATTATCGATTTTGTTTTTTTAGCATCTCTTGAACCTCCCGATGAATCCGCTCAAAATTCTCCTGAAGCTGTTCTTGTAAATTCCGTTCGGGCGGCGGTAATTGCCTAGTGATTCTTGGCACTTTAAACTGCACCTTTTTATCCTTTCCATCAGCCAAAACCACAAAAGCACCTTGCGATAAGCCATAAAACACATCAGCGCGAGTTTTAGCCACTTCACGTTCCCCTTTGGTCACTCTAGTATCAAAATTGAGGTTGTACCCTTTGTTCACACTTCTGGTTTCCTTCTTTACAATTTCAAAAAAGCGTTCATAGTACTTGGCGGTATCGGGGTCGTTGGCCTTGCCAAAAAACTGATACGATAAATTGGCCAAAATCGCTTTGCTCGCCATGGGACCATACATCATATCGTTTTGAATTTTGTCTTGTAGTACATAAACTGTCGCGATATCATAGCTACGTAGTGTGGCAGGAATACGGTGCATATTAAGTAGTCGTAAGGTTGCGGCTTCCTCCATCAACAAAAATGAAGAGTTTCTTTTTCGAACACTCATTTGTTTGGTTATGGTGTGTATGATAGTAGCGATTACTGGCGAAAGTGAAGTTTCAATTTTTGGGTTGTTCACTACAGAAACCACCGCCAAACTATCGGGATGATTAATATTCAAATTGATTTCATCTTCTGATAATACCATAAAGATACGTTGGGTACTAATCTTTTTAAAGGCATTGGCTAAGGTGCTTTTGACTCCTGCGGTTTGTCGTTCTGAATCTATACCGCTGATAAATGCATCTGCCATTGCCTTGGAAGTCGTGTTTGCTGATAAAAATTTAATTAGTCCTTTGGTGTCTAGGTGTTGATAGAGGGCAATCAAATGAGGTAGGGTACAGGTATCAGCGAAATCTGTTTTGAGACGCCATATCATTCCTCCAATTAATCCCTCAACAACATCATTAAAAAATCGTGTAGTGGCGTTCATATTGTTGTCCTTTTGCTCCAATAAGTTTTCAACTAAGACACGCGAAACTTCATTCACACTCTCTTCATCAGGAAGGTATTTTGGTGCAATTGGATTGACTTTCGCATAAATTGTGTCGAATGAAATAATTTGAAAGGGAACGTCTCCTTGGCTGAAAAGCGGATATGCCATTTCAGTAATTTCAAAATCTTTGTAGTCATAGATTACACCACTAAAATTCCATTTGCTAAAATGCCCTAATAAAGGATAAACCACGCTTTCTGTTTTGCCGCTTCCTGCTGATCCTATAATAGCAATGCCTCGACGGATATTTTCCAAAAGTAGCTTGCCTTTTGATACCACAAAACGGACCTTATACTTATCATCGTGCATATCATTCCCACCTTCAGGAAAAAATACAAACCATAGGATATTTATAAAGAGTAGGGGTAGGGCAATGAGCAACAAAACCAATAGAAATTGTTGTAAGTCTTCGGTACGTATCCAGAACCACAGTAATCCAAATACAATCCATAGGATATTGATATAAAAACCTGGTTTAAAAAATCTAACCAGTACAAAGCTCAATCCACTTCCAAAAAGTAGCATTCCAATAATAAGACTGTAATTCAAGTGTTCCATAATTTTGATTTTATATTCCTATCGACCCTGCTTCCATTGCTCGTTTCATTCCACGTCTCAAGCGATGAAAGACCTTTAGGGCTAGTTGTACTTTATTGGTGGGAATGGAGGGTACTCGTATTCCTGTTTTGGAAAGCAGTTTTAGTGCTACTGCCTTTTCAGAGGTGGGTAGATTTCCGAAAAGCATCCGAAATAATATGGGGTCTTTGACCAAGACTTTTTTCGCTTTATAGGTCTCTACAAAGTTTCGGTTGTAGCCAAAGAGTTTATCGAAAACCTGTTCTGATTTTTCATAGAAACGATCTCGGTGGAAACCTCTTTGTATTTTCTTTCCGTGCATCTCTACTTCGGAAGCCTTGTATTTTGATCCAGGGGAAAGGCTAAAAGTATTGGACACATCCTTACGGCTTACGATGATATGGATGTGTGATTGGTTGCCTTCTTTTTTCATTCCTGCAACAATCATTTGTCCGTTGATTTTATGCGGGGCTTCCTCCCTTAACTTTTCGATGCTGCGTTCCAATTTTTTGGTATCTCCCTCCATTTCCCCTCGGGCCACCTTTCTGATTTCGTTCTCTAATTTGGCAATTTGCTTTCGGTAAGGAGCGTTTTCTATAACCTCTTTTTCAAAGCCACGATAGGTGCGTTCGTGTTCTATTTTGGCGTAGTATTTAATTTGGTCTACAGTCACAGGTTTGTCTCGATTAAAAGACTTCGCATACTCTTTCATTAGTTCTCTTGTATAGGCTTTTAAGGCCTCGGGATTATCGTTTATTTTTTTGAGTTCTCTTTGGCTTGGACTGACCACAAGCGAATAAAATTTCGGTTCTGTTTTTTTGAGTTTGGCAGTATTGGAATCGATTTCTGAAACCACTTTTTCGGGGGTAATTTTATCCTCAGTCTGATTGAAAAAATGCTCTTGATTTTCGAGTTCCAAACCTTCATTTTCCTTTTCCAAATACCCGACATAATCTGCCACACTATTGGAATAGTTTTGACCTAATTTCTGCGGTGTTATAGCGATGTACATATTAGGAATCTTTTGCCATTTGTTTGAATCTAGCGAGCTCTTCCCTAGTGATTTCTATTTTTAAAAAGTCCTTACCAAAGCGATTGCTGACAGGTTCAATTTTATCAAGAACATATTGCAAGCGTTCTTTAATTTCTAAAAGTTTTCTGTTGGTACGATCGTATTTTATTTTTGAAACGGAAGTGTTTTTCTGTTTAGTTTTAGATGTTTTTTCTTTTGAAATTTCAGCCTCAATTGCTTTTAAATCGATTTTTTTATTTTCTTCTTCAAAGAGTGATTTAAGCATAGTTTCAATATTGGTCAGCGGAATATTATGAGCCTTTTCAATGGACTTCGAAATGGCAATATGCGCCTCGATTCTTTTTCGGTTGAGCTCTTGACCAGCACTTAAATCTTTCGCAAAACGTTGATGCGGAGAATAGTTGTGCCACTCGAAAAAGTCCATCATGGCCGTAAGTGTTTCGGCATGTGAACGGGCCACCTTTTTGGAAAAGGCACGAAAACGAACAACGACCTTTGCCCGTAAGTTCAAGGCCAGATAGTCATATCGATATTTGTTTTTTACCTTCATTTTGCAACAAACTTTTTCAATGTTTTTGGGGTCTTCCGAATGTTTTGCAACAAACTTTTGACCTATTCCTAGGCCGAATTCAGACCTAAATCAGAGCTAATCAATTCATATTCAAGCCATTGAATGTGAAATCAAACAGCATAACATCGCTTTAGCGTGTTATCCTCTTGCTATTCCTTTTTCCCCCGCAGGGGAAAAAATAAATACCTTTCCCTCAAGGTAAAGGCTCTTATTCCCAAAGCGATTGAATCCAACCTTTTTAAGAAGGTCAAAGGGTTGTTTTTAAGGATTCTATACGGAATGCTGAATACTATTGCATTTCCTTAAAAAGAAAAGGGCAACTTTTTAAAGTCGCCCCAATTGTTTAAAACCTCCTTTCCTTATATGGTGAACATGAATTTGTAATTGTAAAGGTTCTTGATGGCTTCCTCTTCTAAAATTTCCTGATAGTCCAAATGATTTTCTTGGGCGTATGCTTTCATTTCGGAGCCGCATTTCTGTTCAACTTCTTTCTTGGATTGCTCCATAAGTTTTTCTTGTGTATCTCCGTCCAGATGATTGAAATTCAGACGGAACGGTATATCGATATTGATGTCCATAATCGGTGTATTTAAATCAGCCCGTTATCGGCAAAACTGTAATACTCTCCATTGGGTACGATCAGGATATGATCTAACAATCGAACATCAAGAAGATCTGCAGCCTTCTTTATTTTTTGCGTGATTTCCCTATCCGCTTCGCTTGCTTTTAACGTTCCGCTAGGATGGTTGTGGGTCAAAATAATCGCTACTGAAAGGGATTTTAATACCACCGCAAAAAGGATTCGGATATCGATGATGGTAGCGGTAATTCCTCCTTTGGACAATTGGTAAATACCCTTAACCTTATTGTTGTTATTTAATAGCACCACCTTAAAGGATTCATGTACTTGAATGGTCTGTTTGTCCCAATGCTGATACAAGCAATCGGCAGCATCCTTGGAAGAATTTATCTTTTGCCAAAATGTGGCGGGAATGCGTTCCTTATAACTTATTCGTATTTCGTTAACTTTGTCTTTCATTGCTTTTGATTTAAACGTTATTAGTAATGAAAAAAGAGGGCAGAACTTTTGCGAGAGATGCCCTCTTTAATTTTAAATGATCAATACATTAGGCTGCCTTGTTTTCGTTCTTGGCACCCAATAACAAAACCTCGCTGATAATCACTTCGGTGATGTATCTTTTTTCGCCTTCCTTGGTCTCATAGCTTCGGGAGGTCAATTTGCCCTCGATCGCAATCTGCTTTCCCTTGGCTGCATATTGTTCGATTATTTCGGCGGTCTTGTTCCAAGCCACCATATTATGCCAGTCCGTACTTTGTACTTTATCGCCATTGGCATTCTTGTAATTCTCATTGGTCGCCAATGAAAAACGGATTACTTTTTTACCGCTTTCCAAAACGGTCATTTCGGGATCGTTCCCCACGTTGCCAATCAATTGGACTTTGTTTCTAAGAGTACTCATAATTGAAAATATTTAGAATGAATGAATAACCCTGCCCGAACCCTTCGGACAGCTTTTAAAATCGATTTACTTATTATATCTAGAGCGCTTTCCCCTTTTTTAGTTTTTAACTTTTGTTCCGCTTCCTTTTTGTTGATTCTGTACGATTTCATGATTTTTGTTTTTGATTTACTTCCCATAGTGTATCCTATGGCAAAACCAAATTTTCCATCATAAATATTTTCTATTGTGAAGGACTTTTTTCCGCAAAGCCATTCCATCGATTTACTTATTATATCCTGAGCGTTTTCCTTTTTTGATTTTTTTAGTGCCGTTTCGTTTTTGAGTTTTGATTTTGCTTTCATGATTGCCGGATTTGATTTACTTCCCATAGAGCCTTCACCGTTACCTTTTTTTGATGCTTGACGGGTCACAATATCCAAGCTTGGTAAGGCGTATAAAAAAGAGCGAGGCACGAGCCTGGTTTATGCCGCCGTCCAAGAATGGATGTTGTTGTTTTGCTGTCAAAAAAGAGGAACGGGGTGGTTCGTCGGCGAGTCAAATCCATACCCTTGAAAGGGACCAAGAACTACGGAGCGGCACTAAACGCAACAATACATTTATTTTAGCATTTGCTTAAATACGACAATAGCATTATATTCGTACCATGAAAAACAATATCTGCATCCGGTTGGAAGCCGATGCCAAGCAAATCATGGATTGTAGGGATACCGTCCAAAAATTGGATGGTCCGTTCGATTTCCTTTCTGGTATACTCAGTTTGGCCGGGAATCCGGTCCGGCTGAAAATCCTTTACCTGTTGAACCAGGAAAAGCGATTGTGCGTTTGCGACCTGAGCGATATTCTGGAAATGAATGTATCGGCCATATCCCAACATTTAAGAAAATTAAGGGATAGGAACCTAATTGAATCGAGCAAGGAGGCACAGGTAATCTTCTATTCCATAGTAGCGGACAAAGTACCCATCCTTGCACCGTTTTTTGAGACAATAGACAAAAGCCAACTTCAGGAGATAACAGGAAATGGATAACAACAAAAGTTTAATCGGGACAACGGTCATTACTGCATTAGCGGCATCTCTTTGCTGTATAACCCCGGTTTTGGCATTTATTGCGGGTACGAGCGGAATCGCATCCACTTTTTCTTTTATAGAGCCTTTTCGACCCTATCTGGTCGGGATTACGATTTTGGTACTGGTATTCGCTTGGTACCAAAAGCTAAGGCCTAGAACACAGGAAGAAATCGATTGTGCCTGTGAGGAAGATGAAAAACCTTCTTTTTGGCAATCCAAAAAGTTCCTTGCCTTGGTAACCTTGTTTGCCACCGTCATGCTGGCTTTCCCATATTATGCCCAAATTTTCTATCCAAGTACCGGTAAAGCCAAAGAAGTGGTCTACGTATCGGAGAACGATGTGGACGAAGTAAGCTTTTCCATAGAGGGGATGACCTGCTCCGGATGTGAGGCCCATATCGAGAGCGAGGTGAACAAACTGGATGGTATCATTGTAGTCAAGTCCGATTATCAAAAGGCGAATACCCTTGTCAAATACGATGCAAGCAAGACATCTGCCGATGAAATAAAAAAGGCTATTTTAAGAACGGGATATACCATTGGGGAATGACGGAAACAAAACTGAAATCGACGATTAACTGTCCAAACTGTGGACACCGAAAAGAAGAGGAAATGCCTACGGATTCCTGCCAGTTCTTCTATGAATGCCAGGGCTGTGGGGACATGCTGAGACCCAAGGAAGGGGACTGCTGTGTCTACTGTTCTTATGGTACCGTTGCCTGTCCGCCGATCCAACAGAATAAACCTTGTTGCTAGGTACAATGCACAAAACGATATTCAAGATTTCCAAAATGGACTGCCCCTCCGAGGAGAACCTGATACGGATGAAGCTTGAAGGGATTTTGGGTATTGAGCATCTGGAATTTGACATCCCTAACAGGGTGCTATCGGTCTACCATAACGGTTCACCCGAACAAATAGAAAAGTCGATACATGAACTCAAATTGGGTGGACAGCGAATATCGACGGAGGATACCTCAAATGTGGAGTTCGAAGAAGATAAGGGGCAACGGAAACTGCTCTTGACGGTACTGGCCATCAACTTTATCTTCTTTCTCATCGAAATGACGACAGGCGTTATTTCAAGGTCGATGGGGCTTGTGGCCGATAGCCTTGATATGTTGGCCGATTCCTTTGTTTATGGAATCAGTCTTTTTGCCGTCGGGGGAACATTGACAAAGAAAAAACGGATAGCAAAACTAGCGGGGTACTTTCAGATTATCTTGGCGGTCATCGGTTTTGTCGAAGTGCTGAGGCGATTTTTCGGAGCGGAGAAACTTCCCGACTTCGCGACAATGATAATCGTTTCCATCTTTGCGCTTATCGCAAACGGAATATGCTTGTACCTCCTCCAAAAATCCAAGAGCAAGGAAGCCCATATGCAGGCCAGTATGATCTTTACCTCGAACGATGTAATAATCAATCTAGGCGTTATCATAGCTGGATTTCTGGTACATTGGCTCAGCTCCAACAAACCGGACTTGATTATAGGGACCATCGTCTTTGTATTAGTGGTCCAAGGTGCGGTACGAATCCTTAAACTTGGAAAATAGTTGTCGTTCGATTAAGACAAGTGACCCATGGTATTTACATAGGGTGTCCCGCGTGCGACCACCGCAAAGGCCCGTGCCACCAGTTTGTTTCTGATGATGTTCAAAGTACTCATCTTGCTCTTTCCGATTTCCAGCCTTCGCTCATAATAGGCCTTCATTTCCGGATTACATTTTACCGCCGATAGGGAACATTGGTGCAATAAGGCCTTACCTTCCCTATTGGCCAATCGGCTGACCTTGGTCCTTCCCCTTACACTTGTGCCCGAAGTATGGGGAAAGGGCGCTATACCACAATATGAGGCAAACTTCCGCCAAGTGGCGAACGATGTGAACCCTACCGTATATACTATCATGAAGCGGGCAGTTACCTTACCGAGACCTTTAATACCGGTCAATAAGGCCAACATCTGTTTGAGCTCCATATCACCTTGTATCAATTTGTCCATCTCTCGTTCAAGGTCGTTTATCCTCCAACTCAATAGGTTGATAATATCCTCTTGAACCCAGAACAAGAGCGAATCTTCCTCAAGCACTCTTTTTTGTTCCCTAAGGGTCGCCATATGTCCAGCTCGTTGACCAACCAGTTTCTTCCGCATCGACATCAACCGTTTCAGCCTTGTCAGGGTTGAACCGGGAATCTTGCTTGGGAGGGCTTCCTCCCTTGTACGATAACCGTAAAGCGCTATCCTCTTTGCATCCGTCCTATCGTCCTTTCCCCTGATTATACCAAGGGAACGTTTGACCTCAAGACCTGAAACGATATTCATAAGGTAATCGTCTTGGTCCAGCAATCGAACCAGATGATCCGAATACAGTCCGGTATGCTCCAATACGAAAAGGATATTCTCCTTGTCCGCCCCACTTTTCCTTAAAGACCAATGTATCATTTTCGTGATTCCCTCGGAATCGTTCTTGAACGTTTTAAGTTCTTGGATCTGGTGGATACAACAATCCAATGTCAACTTGCTCACATCGATGCCGATGACTTCTTTGATTTCCATATTTTACTTTGTTTTAATTAGGTTGTTTAAACTAAGACCTTTACTAGCAAGGGCTAAAATCCTATATGGTTCTGACAACCTGGTTATAAGGACGAGGACTGCTACACTATAAAGGCCGTTAACCTGGCCGTCGCTAAAGTTCACCCCGCCCTTTTTGAATCTCTTACACATAAATATCCACAATATGCTTAAAAAAAGAGATAGGGCCCATTACTCTACAAAAGCCTTGTGCCTAACCGTCGCTATGGTTCGCCCTATCCTTTTTGACTTATCAACAATATCGTAAGTTATGAGTCTCCCCCAGACCCCCTCTTTTCAACACCATCATCATAATAGATTTCATCTATAGAACAAAACTAAAGGCCGTCGCGATTCCCTTTTTTTGATGCTGTACCCGCTACAATATCCGGGCTTGGTAAGGCGTATAAAAAAGAGAACCCCGCATTAAGCGGGGTCCTGGTTTATGCCGTCGTCCAAGAAATGATGTTGTTTTTTTGCTATCTAAAAAAAGGGGAGGGTGGCAGAACGGGAGGTGGAGCTAAAACTGATTTAGAAGAGTATAGACCCAACTGGAAGTGGAATAAAATGCTATTTATCCTAGTCCATTTATCAATTTACTTGGACCCCAAATGGAGTATGACCGAACGGGGTGCATATTGACTGAATGGTTTCTCTAGTCAATAGTATACCAAATTCTTAAATTTGCAATAAATGAGATTCAGATTTTTGAAAGTCTACATAATGGTGGAATTAAGTATAACGCATAATGTTTTACTCGATTAAATTTAACTCAATCAATTAGCTCCAAAAAACCTTGGTTTAACTGGACCAGGAAAAAATACTGTCAATGATCTGGCTAAATATAGGAGCCGAAGTCGCCTATTTCTTAAATTTTAACGACCCTGCTTATTTCAATAGACTATTTAAAAAGAGGGTAGGGGTTGCGCCTGGGGAGTTTCGGGAGCAGTAACGTTTACAGAACTATTGCAAACCTATATTCTGGGTCGTCACTATTCTCTATTTTGGCAGAACAGTAACAATAACCCGCTTGTATCTGGTCAATGAAGGTGAGCCTTTATCTGATAACTTCAAAATAAAGTGTAGGGTCTCCTTTTTATCAACTTTAGGAGCCGTAAGATTTACAATATGCACGTTCTCCGCACCCATATTGATTTCTTTATTGTAACTACTTTCCTCAGGATAGTGAAACCATAAATAGCTCAAGTTATCACCATCAGGGTCGGTTGATTTAAAAGCATCTAAACTAAATGACTCACCAGATTTCACGGTAAATTCTTCGGCATGTGTCAATGCAGGAACAGGCGGATGATTAGCCTCATCATAGGTCATCAGACACCAGTCCATACGAGCGGCGAAATCATTTTGAAAATCGTCTCGCCAACGCCATAAGGTGGCTTTGTTATCATTGAAGGTAAGGGTGTCTTTTTTCACGGTTCTGCCGTACTCTTTAGCAACATAAGGGGTATACTCATCATTAACGTTTGTCCAAATTGCTCTTGTTTCAGGGGCAATGGTTACGATAGAACCTCCTTTTTTGGTTTTATCAAATTCAGGTTTGTATAGTGCATATCGACCACCCCAGGCACCCCACTCAGGATGTTCTGAATTATTGAGCCCATTTGGTATCAAAGACAAAAACGCGGGCGTATCTCCTTCAACGCCCCATGCAACATCAGGATATTCCGCACCTAAGGGTCCGTGATTTTGCTGAATGTTTTCGGCTATCCAACGATTACTAATGGTACTATTATCGATTCCTTTGATATAACTATTAATCCCTGTCCATGTCGCATTCGCGTAATAATCCCCTGGAGAAACGATATAAAAAAGATCAGGGAAATTATTCCGAATCCAAAGGCCGCTATCATCTTGATCTGAAATGGTATAAATCCGTAATTTGGAGATTAGCCTTTTGGCTTCCTTCTTACTTTTTGTTCTTTTTATCTTTTCTAAAGATTGCGCTAAAGTATTGACCCCACCCCAAACCGAAATCCATAAAGGGCGGTCGTCTTTTTCTTCCAAGACCTTAATAATCCATTCAGAACCTTCGGAATCTTTATCATCGCCAACGCCTTTCATCCCAAAAACCGGAAGTCCTTTTTTTATCAGCGCCAACAATTTTTCTGCTTCGGGAAAGCCTCTTCATGTTTCAAAAGGTTCGGTTGCACTTTGTCGTAAGCGCGAATAACCCGTTCTATCGATTCAGGATTTATCTTGTTTTGCAACCAACATGAAGTTGTTGCAACCAACCCTTTGATTTCGATTTGGTTGGAATATAATAACAAGCGCACCAAGGACTGGGTGTCATCAGGATCAGCTTCAATGTCGGTCAAGACAATTACTCTATTGTTCGTAATTGACTGAGCAATGGCAGACTGTACCATTAAAATTAGTAGAAAAAGAATCATTGATATAATACTTTTCATTTCATAAAATTTAAAGCTTTCTAAAAATAAAATCTTGCAATTTTTGTATTTAGGAACAGACTATCTAGTATTGGGTTTTATGATTTCAAAAGGTGAGACCGGAAGTCCTTCTGTTGAGAATAAGTTCGCTTTTATGGGATTGTTTGACCAAGCATATCGAACGCTTTTTGGACGATCAATTTCATTGTGCCAAACAATCACTTCATTACCAATTATAATAGCTTGCGCCTCAAAAAACGTTTTTCCATCTTTTGAAATTTCAAAAGTTGAAAGTGGTTGATTGTTATTGGAAATCAGACCACTTGACACATAATCAAAAGTGATTTTAACTTTCTTTCTTGAAAATTTATACTTCGAAGGAATCGGACTAACCGCAACCTTGGCCATGTCGTAAGCCAATTTAAAGGCCTGATTTGCCAATCTTTTACCAACATCTTTTTTGTTCAAGGGGTGTATATCATTCCACTCTCCTAAATCGGTAGTCACGACCATGCCTGTATTCGAAACTTTCAAGGTATTCAATTGGGCCTGTCGCAACTCTGCCCAATTACTCTCGGTAGGCGTCATGGTTTCCTCCATAAAATTGGCTAACTGCACATACAAAAACGGAAAATTACCTAATTTCCATTTGTTGCGCCAATTATTGATTAAAGCGGGAAAAGTTTCATTGTATGATTTTGGCCTGGCTGCATTTGATTCCCCTTGATACCAAATAACTCCCTTTATACGATAATTTAACAAAGGGGCAATCATATGATTATAAAGTCCGCCTGGTTTCCAACGTATAAACGTCTGACTTTTTAGAGGGTCCATTTGAGCGCCCAATTTGTACTTCCATACACCTTTTAAATCCACGGTATCCTTTTCCACAGCCATAAAATAAGGCTTATCCAAAATGAACCCGCCTTTACCCTTCTCATTGATAAGTCGTACCGCGATAGTATTTTTTCCAGATTTTAAAATAGCTTCCGGAACTTCATATTTTCTAGGTGGGTACTGATAACCTGTTGTGCCCACAAACGTTCCATTCACATAAACATGGTCCTGATCAACTATACGACCTAGCCATATTTTGGCCTTTTTGCCGACCATATTTTGTCCAATTTCTACGGTTTTTCGAAACCAAACAACCCCATTGGTTTCAGCAAGACCTTCATCGGCCCAAAAACCCGGCACATTCATAGTTGCCCATTGACTGTCATCGGTAGAATTCAAAAACCATTCTGAGCCTTTAACGAAACCCGCATCCGTTTCGTTCAGTTTGGTATACCAGTCCTTTTGCCTTTTCTTATCGTTCTGCTCAATTTCATTTATTAAATCCTTATTCTTAAATTTTTGCATTTCGTCATAAGCTTCGGGAAAAGGTTTTAAAGCATCCTCGCTCATCCATGCCTCTACTGGAGAGCCGCCCATTGCCGCATTGATAAGTCCTATTGGTACTTTGTTTTGTTTATAGAGTTCTTTTGCAAAAAAGTAGGCTACTCCAGAAAATTCAAAGAGGGTTTCCGGCGATGCTTCTTTCCAACTTCCATCCGGTAAATCAGTGTGTGTTTTGTTAAAATCATAATTATCGGGAACCAAAAACTGTCGTATTTCAGAGTTTATGGAGTTCTTGATTTCCTCCGGATATTGGTCTCTAAGGCGTTTCATGGTGAGTTCCATATTCGATTGCCCGGAACAAATCCACACCTCTCCAACAAGGATGTTTTTCAAGGTGATTTCGTTCTTTCCCTTAAAGCTCATCTCATAGGGCCCACCGGCTTTTTGAGATGGAATCATTATATCCCATTCCCCATCTCCATTGGCACTTGTGGCATATAAATTATTTTGAAATCGCAACTCTATGGCTTCATTGGGTGAAGCCCATCCCCAAATTTTCAAGTCAGTATCTCTTTGCAGAATTGCGCCATCGCTTATAAGTTTTGGAAGTCTTATTTGTCCCCAAGAAAAATTACCCTGTACGGCGAGTATCAGAAAAAAAAGTGCTATTTTGATTTTTGTGGTTGAGTTCATAATGCGAACTATTCTTTTCAATCCCATTGGGGTCGTCTACCCGGAGCAAATGGAAATTTCAAAGATTTAAAATATTCTAAAGTTTTTGTCGGTTTTTCTACTCCTTGAGGAAGTTCCTGTTTCGAAAAAGTTTGAAAATAAAGAAGACAGGCATCTCGCCACCATTTGGCTTCCTTGAGCTGTATATTCAAACTCATTTGTATTTCTTCAAACTGTTCTTTTGAAACATAGGGCTTAGATTTTTCCCAAGTTTCGATCATCTCTTTCACCTGATCGACCCCTTCTTGGTACTTTAATGCCATTCCGTTCCAAAGTGTTAACCCGTTTTTCAATTTATAATCCCACGGTAGGTGGTGAAACCATAATAGCAATTCTTCTGGAGTGGTTTTTGGGTCGTTAAAAATCTTTGCCAGTTCAGGAGCATATTGCGCAGTAGCATCACTTCCCGTTGAGGTACGGTCAAACCCAATGCCGTTCTCATCGGCTTTATGATAGTAGGTGGGATTCCATTCAGGCCTGCTCAGTTCACTAACCCATGGCCCAGGTCCGTAGTGATGACCTGTATCAAAAATATGATGTAATCCTAAAGGATTCATATAGTTGACAACTGCTTCCCTAGAGCCAAGCATCATTTTTTTTATAGGTTCAACAAACTTTGGATTTCGGGAATATGTAGCTTTTATCCATTCATCAGCAATTTTCTCTGCACCCAAGTATGGATTCCATGCCAATCTTCCGAAACCGTACCAATCTGCTTGTGCAAAAGTATGGCCCGTCCAATTCAGGTCTGTTCCCGTATTGGCTACTCCGGCGATTCCAGTTAACTTGGTTCCGTGCAATGTACCGTCTACAACCTTAGCGACAGTTGAACCTTTACCTTTCTGAAAGGTATCAGCGTCTAGCACCTCTTCAAACAATTTTGGCAAATAAACCAAATGGGTACTAAACCCTAGGTATTCTTTGGTAATCTGAAATTCCATCATCAAATTGGTCTGAGGCATGGCTCCAAACATAGGGTGGAAAGGCTCGCGAGGTTGAAAATCTATGGCGCCATTCTTTGACTGCACCAATACATTATCCATAAACTTGCCATCAAATGGAACAAATTCAGAATACGCTTGTTTTGCACGATCGTTCTTGTCATGCTCAGAATATACAAATGCCCGCCACATCACTATACCGCCATGAGGTTCTAAAACCTTCGCCATCATGTTGGCTCCATCTACATGGGTTCTTCCATAATTTTGGGGGCCGGGTTGCCCTTCTGAATTCGCTTTAACCAAGTATCCTCCAAAATCTGGGATCAGGGCATAAATTTGATCTGTTTTTTTCCTCCACCATTCTTGAACATTTGCATCCAATGGATCCGCCGTCTCAAGTCCTCCAATTTCAATAGGTGAGGAGAACCTTGCTGTTAAATAGACTTTAATGCCATAAGGTCTAAACGTATCGGCTAATGCTTTCACTTTTTCCAAATACATTGGGGTAAGAATCAATGAATTCGCATTTACATTGCTCACGGCGGTACCATTTATACCAATAGATGCATTCGCACGAGCATAATCGATGTATCGTGGGTCAATGTATTCAGGTAATTTTTGCCAATTCCAAAGTGAAAATCCAGCATAGCCTCGCTCTACAGTACGGTCGAGATTATCCCAATGGTTGAGCACGCGCAAATCGATTTTTGGCGCGTCAATGATATCCAATCTTCCCAATGTTTCTCCTTGCTGCATCAAAGAAAGCAACCTAAAAACACCATACAATATTCCTTGGTCATTGTTGGCGGAAAGTACGAGCATCTCTTTTCCATCCGATAGGATTTCCTTGAGCACAAAACCCTCTTTGCCTACTTGTTCGAGGTTTTGATCTAAAACTTCCAGTACTGTTTGCGGTAAATCATCTTTTTTGGAAATTAACAAGGTAGTACCCGAACCTTGTAAGTTAGAAATATCTGGTGACTGACCAAGTAAATTTTCAAGCCCCCTTTTAAGTTCTTTTTTAGTCACAATCAACATTTCACTTTCTTCCGGAAAATAAATAGATTTCGTAGCGTTGCTATATTCTTGAGCTAAAAGAACATCTTCCACTTTAGAATATCCAAGCCAAAGGTCATAACCATCAAGTGATTGTGCGTAAGTTAAACTACTAAAAAGTACAATTAGTAAAAGAATATATTTATTACAGGTCATGTTGAGACTTAAAAAGTTCGTATCATAATTAAGGCCAATCAGGGCTCAATAAAGCAAAATAGTCTTGGGTACTGTATTTAACAATCGTTAAAAGAATTTAATTCACAAAAGTAAATTCAGGCAGCTTAATAATCTCTCCGCCCTTCAAAGCTGATTCATGCGCCAAGATACCGACACAGGTAATATTGGCCGATTGTTTCGCATTTGGGTATGGAGATTCGCCTTTCAATAAAGCATCAACAAATGCATGCACCAAATGCGGATGTGACCCGCCATGACCTGCCCCTTGCGTAAATGATAAATGGGTATTGCCATCGGTATCATAAACCCCTCCGGTAGTAAATGCTTGAATTTCCTCAGGTAACAATTTTGCAAAATCAGGACAATCTACTTCTTCGGGAATTTCAGGTTCTGGTTTTTTGGCGGTGTGAACCACCAAAGGTTTTCCTTCAATCAAAGGCCATTCTACCGATTTCTTGGATCCATATACTTCAAAACTTTCTCGGTACTGTCGTGCCACATCAAAAAGCGAACGATAGACCTGAGCGCTTACATCTGAATTTCTGAATTTGATATGGGTGGTCTCAACCGCAAATGGCGAATTGTATTCTTTGATCAATTCTTCGCGTATTGTTCCTGAGCCAAAACAGGAGACAAATTGCGCTTCATCCCTCGTTAATGCTAAAACCGGCCCTACACAATGGGTCGCATAATGCATAGGGGGCAGGCCGGGCCAATAGTTGGGCCATCCGTCCATGTCTTGTTGGTGGCTCGCCTTCAGGAATTGCACTTTGCCGAGCTCCCCATTTTCATAGAGTTCTTTCATGTAGAGAAATTCACGCGCATATACCACTGTTTCCATCATCATATAGGTCAATCCGGTTTCTTGGGTCAGATTCACGATTTCTTCACATTCTTCAACCGTTGTTGCCATGGGAACGGTACAGGCCACATGCTTACCGGCCTTCAATGCTTGAATCGATTGCTCGCCGTGATTGGGGATTGGAGTATTGATGTGCACCGCATCGATATCCGGGTCTTTCAACAATTCTTCATATGAAGTATATCTTTTTTCGACCTCAAAAGCATCGGCAATTTCATTTAACTTTTCCTCGTTGCGCTGACATACGGCAACCAGCTCCGCATTTGGATATTTTTTATAGATAGGAATAAATTCGGCGCCAAACCCTAAGCCCACAATGGCTATTTTAATCTTTTTTGTGCTCATTTTATATTTTGTTGAAATGTTGATTTTAAAAATTTTAGTCCTTTTTTAGCAAACTCATCTTGACTAATGGCGAGTCTTTTCCAAATATTTACAGCCGCTGCCAATTCAGGTATTTCGGGAGTGAAACTTTCGATGACGACGGCCCCAGAATAGTTCACATCGGCCAAGCCTTTTGCAAATTCGTCCCATGGGGTCAATCCCGTGCCCGGTATACCCCTATGGTTCTCGGAAACCTGAACATGAATCAACCTGTCGCCCGCGGTCTGGATAGCCTTGCGGATATCCTGTTCTTCTATGGTCATATGAAATCCGTCCAAAATGATTTTCATGTTGGCTTCATTGATTTCATTAAGTAGCCTTACCACATCATCTGCAGTATTGATCAGATCGGACTCGAATCGATTCAAAGGCTCCAAAGCGATATCCAGCCCATGCTTT
Source organism: Eudoraea chungangensis (assembly GCF_029360665.1). Taxonomy (GTDB): domain Bacteria; phylum Bacteroidota; class Bacteroidia; order Flavobacteriales; family Flavobacteriaceae; genus Eudoraea; species Eudoraea chungangensis. The sequence goes on along the minus strand of NZ_JARDUB010000004.1, from coordinate 519,208 downwards.
TTAGCGATATCGGAAAGCGTTCTTAAATTTTTGACCGCTCGGCCCCATTCCGCTTTCTTTTGTTCTTCGGATGCCAAACGCGCCTTGCCTACCGCAGCATATAACGGTCCGGCAACAAATCCGACACCCAGTGAGGCGGCAAGCTCAAAACACTTTTCGGCATGCTCGAAACAATTTTGATATAAGGAAACCTCATCTGAGGTTAAATCTTTGTCATCACCAAAAACGATGCAAATCGTCGGTATTAGGCCATTGACACTTAAAGCCTCTTTGACGATTTTCACATCGATCAAATCTGGATTTTCCACTGGAATCTCAACAACATCAAAACCCATCGCCTTGATTTTAGGAAAAAGTACAATCGACTCCGTGGTGAAAGGTGATTGCCACAACCAGGTACTAACCCCGAATCTTAACCGTTCGTTCATCTTATGCTGGATTTGCCACTACTTTCATAACGCCCTGCATGATACGCCAGTGACCGGGAAATGTGCAGATATAGGGATACTCACCAGGTTCATCAGGAACCTTAAAACGCAACACAGCCTTTTTTTCAGGGTCGACCATGGGGGTAGCTTCCAGAACCTGTGGCATATCCGGGATATAATCCCGCTCGGCACCATTGGGGTCTTGGGCCATTTTGTCCGCTGCAGCCCCTACCAATTCTTTACTTCCCTTGGCTAATACCAACAAATTATGTTGCATAAAATCGTTATTCTCAAAAACCAATTCTATGGTCTCCCCCGCTTTTACGGTAAATTCAGGAATATCGTATTTCATCTCATTCTTAATGGTGCGTATCGTAATGACCTGATCGACATCGGCTTCGACCAAAGCATCTTCCGAAGAAAGCTTGCCACCGTAATTCTCATATAGCATCTCGGCGATGCTCTTTTTTGAAAATTCACTTGTTTGACCCGAGTAATCTTTCTCCACATCATATTTCCATTCACCTTTCAGAGAAAGGCTTTGACCCGCGACCTTCAATTCCATCGGATGAACATCGCCATAAATTCCACCTCCTCCACCGACGTCCTCCATCCAAACGGCAATTGTATTTTCTCCAGCTTTTAAAATGCCAGGTTTGATAGTATAGGTTCTGGTTTCTTGATAGCCTTTCGTCGCCCCGACCTGTTGTCCGTTGACATAAGTAATATCATTGTCATTGATCTGTGCCAAGGACAGGGTGGCGGATTTTCCTGATACACTTTCAGGCAATGCAATCGTTTTACGGAACCAGAGCGTGCCATCGATATTCACTCCTGCATCCTCAATGGTTTGCGGCAGTGTCATGGTCTTCCACTTACTATCTTTATAACTTACTTGATAGGGCAGCACCTCCTGCGCAAAATCTTCACCAACATCAGGGTGTGCTTTCTTATATGCCGTAAGGAATCCTGGACTATGTTTTGAGCCCGCGATATAAACTGCTTTTGACAGCCAATTATCATCCATGATACGGTCTGTTTCACTCATAACGAACAATTTGCTTCCGAGGTTTTCCGAGGATTGCAATTCGGAAAGGACTAATAGTGTCTGCAATACTACTTGAGGGTCTTGGTCGTTAAGTAATTTAGACTTGGAAATCGCTCTGGCCGTTCTATCCGTTCTGGGAAGGATTTGTAAGGCGGCTCTTCGAACTTCGGCCGAAGAATGGTCCAACGCTTTTTCGACCGCATTGAGGGCCTCTGAATTTTCTTCTAGAGTAACTAAACCTTCAAGAGCCCAAATCGCATGCAGGGCAGTAGAATTCAAATTAGCGGCAACGGTTTGATCGGCCACTAATGGAAGTAAATCTTCAACAATGTCCTCATTATTTCGCTCAACAAGCAAACGTTGCGCGGTCAACCGCCAAAACATGTTGTCATGACCTAAAGCGGCAATTAAAGTACTTGGGTCATCCGTAGTTAGTTTAGGGTAATCACTTGCCTCATACGTTTTTGGGACGACGCGCCAAATGCGCCCCTTTGACTTGTCGCGTAGCGGGTTTTTGTAGGCGTTACCCTCGCCGTTTTCAGCATCGTACCCCCCTCTTTCTTTTCTGGGAGTTGGGTTGTGCTGCACTATGAAATTGTACCAGTCGGCTACCCAGACCACGCCATCAGGACCAACTTTGGCCTCGACCGGGGATACCCACTCGTCAGCACTTGAGAATAGATTACCACCGTCCTGTTCGACATAACCTGCCCCATCTTCAACAATTTTTGAAATATGCACCAGTCCACCCGTAGGTTCACAAACGAAGGCCACTTTGTTCCAATAGCTTTTAGGGTATTCACGCGCAGTATAGAAGTGATGTCCTGCCGCAGCCGTGAATCCCCCGAAAACATCTACCTGGCGAACATTGGGTGTGATGGGCTGCATAAAATAATGACCATCGATTTTCTTACTGCCCGCATTACTGATACCCTCGACCCCTTCGAAATATGAATTGTTGATGCCCAAATAAACGCTATGGGTGTTGTTGGCGGTGGAAGCAAAAATAGAGTTGTCTTCGGTAAATCCAAGTCCCCAAGTATTGTTGCTCGTTTTGGTCAGGTACTCGAATTCGGTATAGTCGGTATCAAACCGATAAAGACCTTGGCCAAATTCGAAAGGCTTGCCAAAGATTTCGCCCTTGAACCCCGAATAGCCCAAGACCCCATAAATTTTATTGTCAATTCCCATTTGAAGATTGGAAGGTCCGGCATGGGTATCAAAGGTACCCCATCCATCGATGATCACTTCCCGGATATCGGCCATATCATCCCCGTCGGTATCCTTTAAAAATAAAAAATGCGGTGCTTGGGAAACCAATATACCACCATTGACAAATACGAAACTGGTAGGTAGGTTGAGGCCTCCGGCAAATACAGTTACCTTATCCGCTTTTCCATCATTATCGGTATCCTCCAATATTTTGATGACGTCATCTCCCGAACTTTTGTCTTCGCGAACGGTGTTCGGATAATCAACGGTTTCGATAGCCCAAAGACGACCGCGTTCGTCCCAATTCATAGCAATCGGATTTACGATATCTGGTTCAGAAGCAAAGAGCTCCAATCTGAATCCGGGCGGCACTTGAATCAATTTTGCGGAAGCTTCGGGACTCAAAGGTATTTGATATTGAAGTGGGGGATCCCTCTTCTCGTAGTTGGGAATATTATCTTTCGGTTCGTAGGTCAATGTCGGTATATCGACCATAAAATCGGTCCAGTTCTTTTTTGCGACCGAATCGACCGCCCAAAGAATACCTTCCTTTACCAAATTTTGGAAACCGGGCTGGTTCCAAGTACGCTCATCGTGTCCATAGGCCGTATAAAAAACCTTGCCTTTTCCATAATTCTTTACCCAAGTCCAAGGTTCGCGATGTTCTCCCTCCACTCGTTCCATTAGGACGTTTATGTCGTCGGCTAACTTGTCGTGCACATACGTTTCATCCCAAGTTTCAAAAGGGGTGACCGTTTCCATAATAGGGTGCTCTTTGGTAATTATTTCAGCGGTAAAATCACCAGTTTCATGACTCATGAAACGACCTCCGACCATATCGATATAGGCATCGCTGTCCTTAAAGCAGAAACTGGCACAATGAAGTGGGATGAAGGCATGACCTTCGGAAACATAATCCATCAAGGCCTGCTCGTGTTCCGGCATTCGACCCTCGTAGTTCGCGTAGAGAATAACACCGTCAAATAGTGCTAAATTATCGGCATTCAAATCGTTGACATCTTCGGTATAGGTAATATTGATACCGTCTTTCGTGAGCGCGGAAGCCAAAATGGGCATATATTCACTAGAAGGATGGTGTTCCGCATCATGGCCTAGAAATAGGAGTTCAATCCGTCTGGGTTGATCATCAGGAATAACTTTTGCCTGTTTGGTCTCCGACCCACAGCTTATAAAAAAAAGTGCAGTAAATAAGACAGGTACAAAAAACTTCGTGCTGGTTTTCATAATAAGAGGTGTAATGAATTATTCAATAGTACTAAAAAGTCATTCTAAAAACATCCTGATAAGTATCCATAACTAACTGTTTTATATCTCTAAAATTTATATTTACAAAAATATAAGATATATTAGTAAGCTAATCTCGACAACTTGAAATCTGCATTACAAAAATCACCGATACCTGAAAACCATGCTTTCGTAGTAAGTCATCTCAAGGAGCGCTACTTTGACCCCAATTGGCATTTTCATGCCGAATACCAAATTTTTATGGTGTTAAAAGGAGCGGGAACGCGGTTTATCGGTGATCATGTAACACCCTTTAAACCGGGCGATATTACCTTTACAGGCCCTAATCTACCCCATTTGTGGCGAAGTGATGAGCTAACAAATTTCGGAATAGGAGAGGAGCATTGTGAAGGAATCGTAGTCTATTTCAATGAAAACTTGATTGGCAAAAGCTTTTTACAAACTGAAGAAGCCCTACGACTACGTCAACTGTTCAAAAAAAGTCTACGCGGATTGGATGTTACGGGAAGAACACGGGAAACAGTACACCAAATGATTGCAGGACTACCCGAATTAAATGGATTCACCGGTGTTTTGGAATTGCTCAACATCTTGAATATGCTCTCGAACACCAATGATTTGGAACCCTTGGCAAGTCCCGGATACACCAATAGTCTCAAAGAGGGGGATACGGAGCGCATGAACAAGGTCTATGCATATGTCATGCAAAATTTCAGAGGTAAAATAACGGTTTCCGAACTTGCCGAACTCACCAGTATGACCCCGACTTCCTTTAGCAGATATTTTAAGGTTCATGCCAACAAAACGTTTTCTGAATTTGTCAGTGAGATACGCATCGGTCATGCCTGCAAACTACTCATAGAAAAGAGAATCAACGCTTCACAGGCTTGTTATGCGAGCGGTTTTCAGACCCTATCCAACTTCAACAAACAATTCAAAACCATTACGAAAAGGACTCCAATGGCCTATAAAAAGGAATACCGACCAGTTTAGTAGACCGTATAAATAAGGATCCTTTTTGAGAAATGTTTATTTCGCTACCAAAACCACACGCTGATAGCGGGTCATATACGGAAATTTGTCGTCCGTCACTTCCAGAACAAAATGGATGGTCTCGCCTTTTTCTATATCAGTGGGTATCTGTACCGTCGTTTCTGGTGCATCGTCATTTTCAATTTCAACCTTTCCCGAGTAGGTACCGGCTTCTATATACTGCCACCATGAATACATCAGTTCATCGCCATCGGGATCAGTCGCACTTCCACTAAGTTGTACGGTACCGTTGGGCTTGACATTTATTTGATGGGGATGGTTCAATTTTACGACAGGGGCATGGTTGGCATCCTCAAACGATTTTACGCCCCAATCGGCGCGTGCCGCAAAATCGAGTTGTAGGTCCTCGATCCAACGGGTCTGTGGAAAGGCATTGTCCATTTTTTGGAAAAGGTAATTGTACTCCGCCACTTCCTCGCCATCTTCCCATCGATTGGGATTTGTCTTTGATTGCTGTAATCTCCCTCCCCATCCACCGTATTCGGGATGTTCCAAATTGTCCAACCCCACATCGATCAGATGCAAGAATGCCGGGGAATCGCCCTCTGAAATAAAATCATATTTCCCGAACGTGCCCCATTGGGCATTATCGAGCTTGGTCGGGTCGCCATGGATGTGCTCGTTGTCTCCCTCTTGTTTTTGGCCGTCGCCATAACTGTAATACATCTTGGTCAACGGGCCATGGCCCTTGATGATATGCTCGCCCATAAAACCACCTTGCAGGTATTGGTGCCAAACCTTTGGAATCGCTTTTTTCCAATTATAAGCCAAAGCCCAAAACTGCTCCGAATTGTAGTAGACCTTGACGTCTGGCCATGCCTTTTCGATGTACTTTTTGTATGTGGCATCTTGATCCATGATGGTAAACAGGATGGCCTTCGTACCGACTTTCTTTTGGACTTCCTTCCATTGATCGGTGTCCTTGAATTCACCCTCAATGGATTTTAAGGCCCTCGCAATGGTATTGGTGCCGCCCCAGACTTGAAGGTATAATGGGGTCAGGTCATCATCCAATAATTTCTGCTTGATGAATTCGGAACCCTCGGTATCCTTGTCCATTTCTCCTTCAAAATCAATATTCCCGACCTTGACAAGACTTCTTAAATAGTCGGCGGTCGGAAATCCTTCGGCGTGTAGTTTTAAATTCGGATGCATCTGTTCATAAGCATCGATCAGGTCTTGCATCCATTGTGTCCCCGGCCATCTCAGATCTGTCTTTTCCCCGTACATTTTCTTGGTCATTTCCATTTCGGAAACGAACTTTGTGCCTTTTCCGTCCCCCTTGTAATGCCACATGGAGCTACTGTAAACCAGCCCTTCGATTTCAAATTCATTGGCATAGAGTAGCATCCGAATAAAGGAATCCACATCGTCGATTTCGCCATCGGTGGTTACAATGGTTCTCGGTTTTTCAGTTACTGTCTGGGCATAGGCCATTGACGAAAATCCGACACTTAGCAGTAAAATATAGAAGCCTATTTTTTTCATTTCTGATGGAATTTCTGGGAAATCAATTTTTATAAGCCTTATCCAAAAACAGATATCGGGCATCGTTTTCTGCATCTTTTGAGCCACTTTCGGTATCAATGACCATCACAGACGGATTGGTATTATTAGCTTCGGCACTCGGCCATTCCGGTAGATTTTCGCCGTTGGGATTGCCTGTTTTCACGAAATTTGCGAAAAAGTTCAACATCGTTTCGGAGGTCTTGAAATCATTGTCCGTCCAGGCATAATCATCCACCAAATGAAGATTGCCCATGGCGTACTCGATTTCAGCGGCATGTGGAGCACCGATGGGTTTGGGCATCGTAGGCGTATCAGCATCCTTTTTCACAGTACCCCCCGCTAGTCCGGAAGTTAAGTTTCCATCCCGAAGTGGAGGTCTTTTTTTGCTATAAAGATAACGGTACACGGGTTGGTCACTGTTCTTTCGATGAAGGTCGAACCATTTCCAAGTGCTGTAAGCTATAAACCGATCGGAGGCCAAATCTGTGGCAGAGCGTTCGATTTCCTTTTCGGAGCCGCCCGGATATAATTTCAATATTTCGGCATGTTTTTCTGGATAGGCCTCCTTGACCTTGGCCATATAATTTTCTTTGGAATAAGGTCCTTGTGTGAAAGCCATTCCGGGAATTTCAGCAGAATTCCATCCTACCAACAAAGGAACTTGGGCCTGCTCCTTATCCTCAAAAATTTTAGGGAGCGATTTTGGTAAAAAATACCCATCAATGACCATCGGAAATCCGAAACGTTGGGACTTGTTGTAGATTTCATAAATGTCGCGAGTTGGTAACTTTCTGAATTCCTCAATGTTTTTAAACCCTGCTTTTTCTAAAAATTCCTTCCCCTGCTTTTCCGCTTCCTCCAAAGTAATTGGTGCCATAGTCGGATGTATCGCTGCACCGCTTTCACCGATTGCCCCCGCAATTAAATCTTTGCTCAAGGGTGAGGCCATTTGGGCACTAACACCGATGGATCCCGCAGATTCCCCCGCTATGGTCACCTTTTTAGGGTCGCCCCCGAATACTTTTATATTCTTCTGAACCCATTGCAATGCCATGTTTTGATCTAGTTGTCCATAGTTGCCAGAGGCTTTGTAGGGAGACTCCGCAGTGAGGTCGGGATGCGCCAGATTGCCAAAGACATTCAATCGGTAATTGGTTGTAACGACCACCACACCCTTCTTGGCCATGCTTTCCCCATCATACCGGTACTCAGAGGCATCCCCGGCTACATTACCGCCACCATAGAAATAAACTAGTACGGGAAGATTCTTCATATTTCTGGTAGTAGGCGTCCAAATGTTAAGGTACAGACAATCTTCGCTCACTCCCTCGGAGCGTGATTTCATATCGCCAAATACCATGGTCTGCATAGGACGCGGTCCAAAACTTTTGGTTTCCTTTACTCCTTTCCAGTTATCCAATGGCTGGGGAGCTTTCCATCGCAATTCACCCATCGGCGATTTAGCAAAAGGAACCCCGAAATAGGTTTGGATTCCCGTGTGGGTATTGTAATTGCCCTCAATAATTCCGTTTTCGGTTTTTGCCTGGACAGGAAAGGAGTTGTTCTGAGCATTTAGATTCATCATTATGGTTATTGCAAACGACAATAAGGTTACGTGTTTTTTCATTTTCGTGCATGTTTAAGTTTACATTTCAATGTTTTCATAATAATTGAATACTTTTTTTAAGGATTTAGTTCCATATCCAAAAGTGCGGATGATAACGACTTTCCATGTTTGTCTAAAAATAAGGAACGGGTAACACCACCACCCAACGCATCTTGCATCACAAAATTAAGCGCTGCGATAGAAGGAATTTCATAGCGTATTACCTCGCCGGTAACCCTATCCGAAAAATAGCTTTGAACACACTCGGCCGTGACCTCCCGAAGTAAAAGTTCATAGTCTTTTCGTTCATAGGCAATAACGGAAATATTGACCATGTTCCCCTTGTCTCCCGTTCTTGAATGTGCTATTTCCCTTAACTTCATTTAAATGATTTTATACTTTATTGAAGGCACGACCTTTTCTTCATCTATCAAAATGGATTGAACGGCAATTACCTCTTGTACGGACTTTTTCGCACCACCACCTCCTGCAGGGCCATTGGTGTATAAAGCTTCCACTTCATTTCCGATTTTTACGGCCGCTGCTTTTGTACTCGTTCGTGCCGCCACCCTCATCCTTACTTCATAGGGCTTACCATGGGAAATTTGATTCCCGTAAAGTGAATTAAACCCAACAATATCGTATCGAACATCTTCGATTTCAGGTTGGTATTTTTCAAGTCTTTTTCTAACAATCTCAAGACCTAGCCTAGCTCTATCCATAGCCCCAGGACCTCCATAGCTCAACTGACCTTCTCCTATAAACCCATCCCTGTACCCAATGGAAACTTTTAATTTGCCTGTCTTCTTTTGACCTGTTGCTCCTTCAATTAGGATTTTATCTTTTTCGATTTCGGTGATTTTAACCTTGGAAAAATCCGCGATGACATCCGGTGTCAAATATTTAACAGGATCGTGTATTTCATATAGCAATTGCTCTTTGCAGGTAGCCATTGTTACCATTCCACCGGAATCATTCAATTTTGTGATAAAAAAGCCCCCTTCGGTATTTGCCTCCACGATTGGGAAGCCCAAATCTTCCAAATTTGGAACATCCTTGTATCCGGGGTCTGCAAAATATCCTCCGGTTACATGTCCCGCACATTCCATCAGATGACCGAGAGCGGTTCCCTTTCCCAACAAATTATAATCCTGCAAAGACCAATTAAACTCCTTGATTAAAGGGGCCAAAAACAACGAGGGGTCGGCCACCCTACCTGTGATGACTACATCAGCTCCATTTACCAAGGCCTCAACAATAGGTTCAGCCCCAAGATATGCGTTTGCAGAAACCATCCGCTTCTTAATGCTCGATAAGGGTTTGCCGGTCTCCAATAAACTGTATTCGTCGTCCCTAATTTTTTCGGTGAGCTCATCACCTAGGATGGCAGCGATTTTTAAGTGCGGTAACTGCAGGGATTTGGCAATCTCCACAACTTTCAACATAGCTGCTTCCGGATTTGCCGCTCCCATATTGGTAATGATCTTTACATTGTTTTTTGTGCAAATAGAAAGACAGGCTAGCATTCTTTCCTCCAACAAGGGGTCATATCCTTTTGAGGGGTCATTGAGTTTTCTCAGTTGCGCAAGAGCAATCGTTCTTTCAGCAAGACACTCGAACACCAAATAGTCAAGTTTGCCTTTTTTGGCAAGTTCAACTGCAGGCTCGATACGATCTCCGGAATATCCGGCCCCAGAACCTATACGAACTATTTTTTTTGAATTTACTGCCATCAACTTGGGTCCATTGGTTTATTAAAGGGGTATGGTTTTCAATAAAATCGCCACTATGGTCATTACTATGGTCGTCATGAAGGCATATTTAAATGTGAACCTTTGATGATCCGCTAAATCTATTTTGGTAAGTCCAATCAACAAAAAGGTGGTGGCCGTGAGCGGGCTCAATGGAAATCCGGTGGTCATCTGACCCAATATTGCGGCCTGACCTACAGCGATAGGAGCCACGCCCAATTCTCCCGCAACCTGTGAAATGATGGGAAGGAAACCAAAGTAAAAAGAATCAGGATCAAAGACAAAGCTCAACGGCATACTGGTTACCGCCATAATCACGGGAATATGGCTACCCGCCGACGCAGGAATTGCACCTGCAGCTGCGCTGGCCATCTCGGAAATCATTCCCGATTCGGTCATAATACCCGTAAATACCCCTGCTGCGAACAAAATACTTGCCATCAACAATGCGGCTTTGGCATGGGCATCGATCCGCAGTCTTTGTTCTGAAATTTTCCTATAGTTGACAGTAAGGGCAATGATGGTACCTAGCATAAATATCAATGCGGGGGCAATGGTTCCAGAAATGAGCACGGCAATAACCGATACGGTCAACAAAATATTGAACCAAAATAATTTGGGCCGTCTTAAACTCTTTTCTTCTTCAGATAATTTTCTGGCATAATTTGTATTGATCTGTTTCTCTAACGCTACCTTAAGTCTTTTAGACTCTTTGTTGCCTAGGTACCAAGCGACCAAAATAACAAACAGCAATCCAAATAGTTGGGGAATCATCACAGGAACATATAAATCGGTGATTTCTACCTGCAAGGCCGTTGCAGCCCTAATGGTAGGTCCACCCCATGGCACCAAATTCATGGTTCCAGCACCCAAAGCGACAACGCATGCCAAAACACGTCGGTCCATTTGTAACTTTTCGAACAAAGGAAGCATCGCAGGAATTGCGATTAAAAAGGTTACTGCACCGGAGCCGTCCAAATGTACGATCATGGCCAAAACTGCAGCACCTATGGTTATTTTGGTAGGATTGTTACCGACCAATTTTAGAATCTTATCGATAATAGGATCGAACATACCGGCATCCGTCAGGATACCAAAAAAAAGAATGGCGAAAACAAACATGGCAACCACAGGTGCAATGTTCTTGATTCCCGTGATGGCAAAATCGGCCGTCTCAAGACCAAAACCAGCTACCAAAGCTCCTAAAATAGGAACAATCACCAATGCCGTAATAGCAGAAGTCTTCTTGCTCAAAATCAAGAAAAGCAAAAGAACAATGGTTAACACACTTACCGTTAATATCACAATTACTGCAATTTAGTTTTTGGTTTCAAATTGTAAATACATATCAAAAAAGGGGAGTACCTGCTGTGGAATTCGACCATCTTTCGTATAAATTCCACTTACATGGGTACCAATATACTCCTCTGCGAAATGTTGAATGCCAACATTCTCCAGGCGCTGACTGAACATTTTACATTGAATGGTAAAACGATCGCCGGCATTTCTGCCCCAATCCAATTTAATGGCCTTGAGTTTTTGTAAGTTTTCAATATGGTCATCAATCATATGCAAAGGCATGTTGTCTTGCCATTTTTTTAGTACATCTTGGTGAACGGTTAAGTCATCATCATCATACTCAAAGGGAAAATCACAGTAAAAGGGAGGTTTATCAGGGTTCGGAGACCATGACCTTCCGAATGCGACCATGACTTTTCCAAAGTATGTTTTGTTCAGCGCATCATAATCTTTAATCGTTGATAATTCTTTAAAAGTGTTACTATTAGGGCCATATTCTCGCACAATGGCCAAAGCACCTGGACTAATGGCATAGACAGTGCTAAAAATATCTGGATGGTGCATTGCAATTTTAAGTGCTCCATAACCGCCCATACTATGGCCGGTAATGCCCCGACTTTCCTTGTTCGGAATGGTACGATAGTTCTTGTCTATATAAGAGACAAGATCGAATGTTGTAAAGTCCTCCCAATTTCCGAAAAGCTCTGAATTGCTGTAGAAGCTACCGTCATATGTAGTTTTTTGGTCCGGCACTACCATAATGAACGGTCTAATTTTATTTGCGGTAATCGCATAATCAAGAATTTCCGTCATCGATTCGAGAAGGGTGTGATCGGCCGTAAAACCATGTAGAAAGTAGATGACCGGATATCGGTCGGTAGTTTTATCATAGTTTGGCGGAAGGTATACCGATACCCCACGGGTCGAATTCTCACCAAACCTATTTTGTAAATTTTCTGAATAAATGGAATCAAGAACGATTGAACCTTTTTTTTCCTGCCCATAGCCGACAAGGATAGAACAACTAACCAGTAATATCGTGGCTACAATTTTGATATAGTTCATAGATAATTATTTTTTGTTGAACCTCAGAAACCAATAGCTACTACTGAGATTACAATCCGGAATATTCGAGAAATCATATGGCCATTAATCATTAAATATTTTCATTTGAGGTAATTAAAAGTAAAAAACCAAATTCTTCGTTATTTTATTGTCTCATTTTATTACAATAATACTTTGTTTTTACGGATTTTTAGATTTCTTTTGAAAAAAATATCCTTTTTGGCACCAAATAAAAAAAAGCAATTACCTTCAATTGAGGAGTTTATGCCCCATTTGGCCTATGACTCCGTCATATTTGGTTTTAATGGGCAACAGCTTAAAATTCTTATTTTGGAATACCAAAATACCGGATTTTTTGCGCTGCCGGGAGGTTTTGTAAAACGCAATGAGAATGTTGACGACGCCGTCATGAGGGGTTTGAAGGAACGAACGGGTCTGGATAATATTTATTTGGAACAGTTCCACACCTTTGGTAGTTCGTCACGGTCTGCCCCTGAAATAATGCGTACGATTCTTGAGGCCAACGACTATGATGTAGAAGATGATTACTGGATGCTCGACCGGTTCGTTTCCATCGCTTATTATGCTCTAATTAATTTTAACAATGTGGAACCCAAACCTGATGAACTTTCCGATTCCATCAGTTGGTATCCTCTGGATCAGTTGCCTCCTTTAATGATGGACCATCAAGAAATAACCGAAAAAGCATTGGAAATTTTAAGGGATAACCTTGACAAGAAATTGGTCGGCATGAAGCTTTTACCGCAAAAGTTTACCATGAAAGAATTGCAAAAAGTGTATGAGGAGATTCTTGGCAAGAAACTGCGCCGAACTACCTTTCAGCGGAAAATGTTGAGCAAGGATATTTTAGTGCGCCATGAGAAGCTGTTCGCAGGCGGGGCCCACAAGGCACCGTATTTGTATAGTTTCAAAACCGTTCAAACTGACCAAAAGGCTTCGAGCGAAATTACTCATCAAACAATTAAAAATACAATTTAAACCTATGAAAAAATTAATCCTAAATTCAATTTTCGTATTTGCGATAAGTGGAGCTCTCGTTTCGTGCAAGGAAAAAGCGGACAAATCAAAAGAGGCTTCAGAAGCTATGGAAGCACAAGAAGTTGCCGTTGAAAATTTTGGGGGCCTGGCCCTCTATACCGTGCGCGATGCTATGGGCGAGAATGCCAAAGAAACCTTGAGGGCTGTGGCCGATGCCGGATACGAAAATATAGAAGCCGCGAGCTATGCCGATGGAAAGTTCTATGAAATGGCTCCAGAAGAATTCAAATCCTATTTGGACGAAATTGGACTGAGTCCGGTCAGCACGCATCAAGGTTCGGTGACTATGGAAAATGCGGACCAAATGATGGCCGATGTTAAAGCCGCAGGTTTTGAATATTTTGTCATTCCTGTTCCACCAATGGGCATGTTTACTTTTAACATGGAAAACAGGACTATGAATATGAAAGGTACAGCTGCAGAGTTAGCTGAAATTTTAGACACCTTAGGCGAAAAAGCCAATAAGGCAGGTTTAAAATTATTGTACCATAACCATGATTTTGAATTTATGAAAAATGACAATGGAGTGGTAATTATAGATTATCTATTGGAGAACTGTAATCCAGAATTGGTGAATTTTCAAATGGATCTATATTGGGTAACAAAAGCCGGTGCCGATCCAGTTGCATATTTTGATAAATACCCAGGCAGATTTAAGATTTGGCATGTAAAAGACATGGATGACCAAGGTAGGTTTGCCCCAGTAGGTCAAGGAAATATTGACTTCAACAGCATATTGGACCAAAAAGAGAGATCAGGAATGTTGTACTATATGGTAGAACAAGACATGACCCTTGATGGGTTGGAACCGCTGGAAGCCATCAAAATTAGTCACGAAGGGCTGAAGGAAATTGGCTTTGAATAACCGACAATTCCCTCTTTGCGACAAGCATGCCGTTGACCCATCCAAAATTGACGTTGACGGGTTTTAAGTAGAGAAAAAACCTTAAAATGCTACATTTCTATGTTTAATAAAAACCGGAAACACATGAATATTTCAAAGGAATATAGGAACATGGCTAGCTTTCTTTTAATAGCGTTAGCCTTTGTATCCTGCAACCAAAAGGCCGACCAAAACAGCAATTATAGAGACCTTAACAAGAATGGACAGCTTGATGCGTATGAAGATAGTACTGCTTCCGTGGAAGAAAGAATTGACGACTTGCTTGGCCAAATGAACCTTGAAGAAAAGGCGGGAATGTTATTCAATGCCATCTCCGGAATTGACATGGGCGAAAACATGGGAAGGGTCGATTCGCTGATTACAAAAGTGATGATCAACCATCTCGATATGCCAGGGGCACCATCAGCAAAAGACCTACTGGAAATAAATAATAGTATGCAAAAAATTGCTGAAGGTACCCGCCTTGGAATTCCAATAACCTTTTATTCCGACCCGCGACATAGCATCCGTTTTAGCGAAGCCGCCGGAGAGAATCGATATCATTCCCGATGGCCCTCCGAATTAGGGTTTGGAGCAATTGGAGATGCCGATATTGTGCGTGAGTTCGGCGATATTTCCCGACAAGAATATACTGCTGTGGGTATTCGTTTGGCCTTGCATCCCATGGCCGATCTGGCAACGGAACCACGTTGGTTCAGAACCTATACCACCTTTGGTGAAGATGCCGACTTGAGCGCCAAACTGACCAAGGCGTACATTTTAGGCTTCCAAGGCGAAAATTTAGGCAAAGAAAGTGTGCTTTGCATGACCAAACACTTTCCCGGCGGTGGCCCTCAAAAGGATGGGTGGGACGCCCATTTTGAAACGGGGAAAGAACAGGTGTACCCAGGAGGGATGTTCGATTACCACCTAAAACCTTTCGTTGAGGGTGCCCTTCCTGCGAAAACGGCTCAAATCATGCTCTATTATGGAGTGCCAGTTGGTATTACCGATGAGCAAGTAGCATTTGGGTACAATAAGGAAATCACTACGGATTTGCTTCGCGATTCATTGGGTTATAAGGGGGTCATATCCACCGATTGGGGCTTGGTTACCGACAATCCGGCAAAGAAAGCTTCGGCATGGGGTGTTGAAGAACTTTCTGCAAAAGAACGTATCAAAAAAATTCTTGATGCAGGCGTTGATATGTTAGGGGGAGAATCTTGTGCCGACCTCGTGGTAGAGTTGGTCAAAGAGGGAAGTGTCACAGAGGAGCGACTTGATGCCTCGGTTCGTAGGATTTTGCACGATAAGTTCGTCATCGGTCTTTTTGATGATCCGTACCGCAATGAGGAAAACTTAAAAGTCTTTGAGAACGAAACCTTTAAAGAGAAAGGAAGGGAAGCCCAGCGCAAATCATTGGTGCTGTTGAAAAACGACGAGAACATTCTGCCACTGTCCCAGAACATAAAAGTATATGCCCAAGGCATGGACACCAAAGGGTTCGAGGGATATGCCACTATAGCCGAAACCCCCGAAGAGGCCGACGTAATTATCTTGAAATTCGGAACACCATTTACTCCCGTTACGGACACGGATTATTTTTTGGAAAAAATCTTTCATCAAGGGAGATTGGATTTTCCGGAAAATGAAAAAACTGCAATGCTCGATTTGATAAAAACCAAGCCTACGATTTCAATCATGACCATGAACCGTCCCTCTATTGTTCCTGAAATCAATGCTGAGAGCAAAGCAATGATCGCCGACTTTGATTGTCAGGATGATATATTGATCGAGCTATTATTCGGAAAATTCAAACCGACCGGAAAGTTGCCTATTGAAATACCTTCTAGCGTTGAAGCTGTGGAAGCGCAAATGGAAGACGTACCTCATGATTCTAAAGATCCGTTATATGCATTTCGGCATGGCTTGACCTATAAATAATCTGTAGTTTACTAAATATAATAACCATATAAAGAAGAAAATGAAAAATCAATTAACCATTCTCATCACAATTTTTATCCTCTGGAACTTGTCGACCCTTTCGGCACAATCAGAAATCAAAACGGGGGAAAACGTGGCCGTGACCCAAACCGAATCTGGTAAAGTGCGCGGTTATATAGAAGACGATACTTATATATACAAGGGCATACCTTATGCACAAGCCCAGCGCTTCCTGCCTCCCCAAAAAGCAGCGTCATGGGAAGGTGTGCGAAGTTCGACCACCTACGGCCCTGTTGCTCCTTTGGTTACTCCGACTACCCAAGTACAGGACGAGCCCGAGTTTGTCTTCCACCACGATTGGGGATATACGAACGAAGATTGCCTACGTCTCAATATTTGGACGCCAAGTATCGATGATGGAAAAAAAAGACCCGTACTTTTTTGGATCCATGGAGGTGGATTTACCGCAGGATCCAGTCAAGAGTTACCTTCCTATGACGGAAAGAACTTGAGTAAGAAAGGTGATGTGGTCGTGGTATCGATCAACCATCGTTTGAATGTTCTGGGTTTCCTAGACCTTTCCGCTTATGGTGAAAATTACAAACATTCGGCGAATAACAGTATTCTAGACATGGTAGCAGCCCTTGAATGGGTAAAAACCAATATTTCGAATTTTGGTGGCGACCCCGATAATGTGATGATTTTTGGCCAATCAGGTGGCGGCGCCAAAGTAAACACCTTGATGGCAATGCCCAAAGCTAAGGGCCTGTTTCACAAAGCGGTTAACCAAAGTGGTTCTTTCCGTACGGGTATGCTTGAAAAGGAAGATACTCAGTCCATAGGGGCCCAAGTTTTGGCCGAGTTGGGTCTTACCGCAAATCAGGTGGATAGCCTTCAGAACGTTCCCTTTGATAAACTTGCGACGGCAGGAACGAAGGCACTTAAAACCATTGAAGAAAGAATGAAGGCTGAAGGAAAGCCGATCACGGGCTTTGGTTTGGGTTGGGGTCCGAGCGTCGATGGCGAAGACCTTCCCCATCAATTGTTTTCAAAAGAGGCCTTTGAGCTTTCAAAGAACATACCTTTGTTGATCGGCACGACCAAAAATGAATTTGCACCCTTTGCCAACATGCGTTTCGCAAAAGCTTCCGAAGAAGAGATTCTTTCACATATTAAAGAACAATGGAAAGATAAAGCCGATGATTATATAAAAGCGGTACGTAAGGCCTACCCGAACGATAGCTCGCCAAAAGATCTGATCGATGTGGATACGATGTTCCGCCCAGGGGCTGTGGCTCAGGCCAATGACAAATCGGCGCTTGAGGGGGGCGCACCGGTCTATATGTATATCTTCGATTGGCAGTCCCCGGTTTTTGATGGAAAATATAAGTCCGTGCACTGTATGGAAATCCCCTTTGTATTTGACAATGTAGCACGGGCGAACCACATGACCGGTGGTGGACTAGAAGCCCATGAATTGGCCGAAAAAGTCAGCCGAGCTTGGATAAATTTTGCAAAGACCGGCAATCCTAATCATTCCGGTTTGCCCGAATGGCCAGCTTATAATCCTTCTAACACGGCAACCATGCATTTTGATACGACTTGTGAAGTGAAACCGCAATTGGACAAAGAGCTTTTTTCAATCGTAACTGGAGATTAGACATAACTTAATTAAAATCATTATAGCGACACACTATGTTACACAAATTTAAATCCGCAATTTTCGGAACGTTATCGCTCTTTGCCATATCGGCCTTTGCACAAGACGGAACCATCTACCCGCTTGAAGCCCCTTCGGAGCCAAATGCCATCCCACTCAACACTGGTGGGGTCGATGACCAACCCGCGTCAGAATCCTGGTTTAAACAGTGGGGCGACCCTATGGCGAGAAATATTACAAAAGCGACTTTGACGCCTTTCCTTCCAGAGCCCGGCAAGGCCAACGGAGCAGCGGTCATCGTGGCACCCGGTGGTGGTTTCAGATGGCTCTCCATGGGTAACGAAGGGTGGGAAGTAGCTGAGGCACTCGCAAAAAAAGGTTATGCCGCGTTTGTACTTAAATATCGTCTGCACCCTACGGCAGACTCACTTGATGATTTTACGGCATGGATGAACCGCCCGCGCCCTGCACCTGCCGAAACTTCTGATGATGAAAAGGAAGAAGCACCTGTACCCCCAAGACAATGGGACTTGTCAAACCAACTTGAGGATGCTGAAGCGGCCTATGCGATGATTGTCGATCGTGCCGAGGAGTGGGGTGTTGATACCAATAGAATAGGAATGATCGGCTTTTCGGCTGGGGCAGGACTTACAATGCATTCAACACTTCATTCGAAAACTATGAAATTAGCTTTTATAGGCCCTATTTACGGGGGCATGGGACCTGTTGAGGTACCAGAAAACGCTCCGCCCATGTTCAACGTAATTGCTACTGATGACTTTCTTTTTAGGGGGCAGTTCGGGGTTGTTGATTCATGGCATAAAGCCGGTATTCCCGTAGAATTCCATCTGTATCAAAATGGCGGCCATGGTTTTGGTCTTGGAAACCCAAACCGTACAAGTAATCGCTGGTTCGATGCTTTTACACACTGGTTAAATGTAAATGGTTTTCAATCGGATAATACAGTGGAATGATACACTTTTGGTTTTGATACCAAATGGAAAGATATAGGCTATCATTGGCCATCTGCGGGTAATTTGCTACAAATATGTTTATAATAAATACTGTAGAATCCATATAAGGCATTACGCCCGTTGCCTTTACTATTGGAAACGATATCGGAACCGTTGCAATAAAAATCAGTTCGGGGAACGTAGATGTGGATTGTCGGCCATCGCCGCCATTGGGACTGTAACGTACCCGACCAGGCTTTAAGTTATGGTTTTTTAGACCAAAGATTTGCACAAATGCAGAAAGATGTATGAACTATGGGCAAGATCTTCAACAACTTTGCCCTATTCGCCATTTTCGTGGCTTGTTTGGGTTTGTTCGCACTATCGGCCTTTATGGTCGAGCAAAGGAAAAAGGAAATCAGCATACGTATTGTTTTGGGTCTGCCCTTTCGAAGTATTTACAAACTATCGACTTGGGACTTTATGAAACTAATTCTTATTTCAACTGCCATCGCCATTCCTATCGGTTGGTATCTAATGAATCGTTGATTAGAGGATTTTGCATATAAAATCGACATTGGATGGGAAGCTTTCTTAGGGTCTGGGGGGATTGCCCTGCTCATTGCCTTGCACACTATAAGTTATCAAGCTATTGGCTCTGCATTTATTCAATCTTTAAAAATTTTACTCACTGGATAGTCCTTTTAAAGCACAGATTTGTGAATCTCTTTTGTGATTAATTGTAAACGGTATTTGATAAAGTCTAAATTATCGTGGGCTTAAATACACCCCAAGTAATACAGAAGTAGTAACGAAAAACGTTCGTTTTATGGGGCTAATGGAAATAATAGATTTTAATGACCTGCTAAACGCAGTTCGGTGATTTTTAAGGAAATATAGCAAAATCCCCCAACTATCGTTTGAAAATCTGACTTAAGGGAAGTTTGGAGGTTTCAAATGATAGTTGCCAAGAAGACCGTGTTAGCGGTCGTATCTTTTGGATTTTGTGGTATTGGGAATAAAAATTGACGGACCAAATTGCTTTTAGCTACTGTTGTGGCACGTTAGCCGCTTGAGCGGACAGCTAGAAGCTGTATGTAGCTGTCAGTGCCAAGCAATTTGGTTTAGCAGGTCATTGTAGCACATTTCTTTTGGTGTGGGAGTGCGAAGCACGTAGCACCTAAAGTCAGCTTCAGCTGAATGTGCTACAACGTCTTGTGTAAAATGCGTTTCAATGCATTTTTACACCTTGTTGTGCACTTTTCTTCTTAATGACTTTTAGTAATTTCAAGATAACTGAAATTATTTATATTCTGACAAATTGCGGCCAACATAAAAAGACAGCGGTAAAAAATTACACGCTGTCTTATCTGAAGCCTAAAGAAAATACGTTTAAAAGATCATCTATCCTTTATGTTCTGGACTATCCATTCCTGCTTGGCATCCAGCTTGCCATTCATTAGGTTGATTACCAAAAGCAGGTATTCCACCATTGTCTTTAAGCATTCTGGCTAAGTGCAGACAGTTCCATACTAAAAATGAAGTGTTTCGATTGGTGAAATCGTTCTCTGGCCCTCCAGAACCTTCATCCATATACGATGGACCAGGACCTGCTTCTCCCATCCATCCAGCATCAGCCTGAGGTGGGACAGTATAACCTATATGAGATAATGAAAATAGAATATTCATGGCACAATGCTTTACACCATCTTCATTTCCAGTAATTAATGTTGCGCCAACTTTGTCATAATCTCTGTATTGCCCTTTGGAATTGAATTGATGCGTATATCCATACATCCGCTCTAATGTGCGGTTACACACAGAAGATTTTTCGCCAAGCCAAACCGAAGTACATAGAATAAGTATATCGCAGGCATCCACTTCCTTTTGAATAAGAGGCCAGTCATCCTTATCCCATTCATCCGTTTTGGACATGTCTAATCCTAATCCTGCAGGGATCGTATAATCTACTGGTCTCATGATTTTCGTAGACGCACCAACTGATTCAAAGATTGCTTGTGCTTTTTTTATAAGTCCCTCTGTATGAGATAATATAGGAGTTCTGTTTAACGTGCAGTTCAGAAAAAGAACTTTTAAGTCATTATACGCTGCTGGTGCATTTTTGCATTGCTTTGCAGTTATTTCATTTAATTGATCACTCATGTTATTTGTTATTTGATTTTTATTTCTTCTTAAATTTTAATTGCAAATGCCTAGTTAAAGTTCAACGGTAATAGTCTCATACAGCTGATTATTGTTCTCCACAGTTTTGCTATTGTAGTCCAATAAATTTTGGAGATTGTTCCCTGCCACATCTTCCAAGCGACTGTCGATGATAATTTGATAATTTCCTTTTTTCCATTGACTCTCAGGAATGAATTGCACTGACACGGCCTCTTTTGACACTTCCCATTTCCCTGAAATATTATTACCCAATGAATCAACCAATTTAAGCATGGATTGTAGCAAGGCATGATCCATAGTCCGATCGAAATCAATGATCAACGCATTCAGACTATTTGCCAAAGGGAAAGTAAGTTTCCAATCATTCAATGCTAACTGTTGCCGATATCCTTTTACTACTTGAATTTCTTTTTTATGAGTTGAACTCAAGGGTTGCCCATAAACATCTTGCCAAGAGGAAGAAATCTTAAGTGTGTATGGGTTGCCTTCTAGTAGAGCTGGACCGCGTTCTAAGTTGGTCGAAACCCCTCTTTTAATACGACCTGGATCGAATAGTAGGGTTAAGCGTTTGCCATCTGCACTCCACAACTCTTGTTTGAATTCCATAAAAGCATGTTCGTCAATGTTTCCTTCGGCATCTATCAATTTTATATGATCCAATGCTTGTCCTTTTTTCATTGGCGTATTGAAATAGATATAGAAGCGTAAGATGTTATCAGGAAGTTGATGGGCTTCTGGAAATATACGCATGACTTTTGATTCTCCTGCAGACTTCTTTTCTCCTAGATTAAAAGTTTGGTAGTGATATTCATTGTCAGTACGCACTCTTCTTGTTTTGACGATGTAATCCGTTCCAATTTCAAAAGGGAAATAGGGCTTGAACATTAAAAATTTTCCTTCGGTTTTGTAACTGCCCTGTATGGCATTTGTGTTGTATTCACCTGTTTGGTTTTGTAAAAAAACAGCCAATGTTTCAGTTCCAACATTTTCTTTAGTATAACCAGATATTTGGAGTTGAACTGTTCCGCCAATCGTATCTGGCAGGATAAGCCCAGCGGTGCTTTGTGCATTTAGGCCAAGACTACCTAGCTGCATGAATAATATGCTAAAAAAGATACCGATTTTTCTAGTAATTTCCTTCATGTACATTGTTTAAATAAGCTGCTTGATTTTAAAATTTATAGGTTAGGGTAGGAGCTACATGTAGCAGATTTAAATGGCTACCTGAGACTTCTAAAAAATCACCTGCTATAAAATAGCTGAAGTCTAAATCGAAACTCAAATGACGGTCTATTTCATATCCTCCTTTGCAACCGAATTGGTTCCCAATAAAACGCTCATTGAGGCCCTGTCCTTCTCTATTGAGAAAACGTGGTGGAGAATACAGACCATCTGCAACACTTTACCTATAAAAGGATGCCCACTCAATATAAATGCTCAGTTTTTCTGAGGGATGGATTAAAACCGAAGGGTGAAATTCAATTAAATTGACAGGCGCCACTACTCCGGCGAGGCTGAAATACCCAGGATTGGTGAATAGTGGGCTAAATGTTTGAATTTTATCGTCTCCATTTGTATCATCACCACTAATTATATCCAACTTAATGCCTAGCTCTGGTTTCCATTTTTTGTTTATAAATTGATAATGCCAGTCAGATTCAAAAGCCCAGGCCAAGACAGTTTTACCTCCGGTTTCACCAAATTGAATCATCAGTTCGGTGTTATATCGAAGTTTTTTTCTAAATTTTCCGAATCTTCTGATGCCCAATGTGTGACGCGTGTCTTTTCCGCTGGCATCATTGAAAAAAGATTGCACTGACTCAAAGCCTAAATAGTAAGCTTCAATTTTTCCAGATTTCTCATTCAGGAAAAATTGGGAGTAAATTCCCCATAACTTCGGATTTTGTGCATCTGAATCAAATAGAGAAAATGCATTGTCAAGTAAACCAAACAATGGTTGTACTTCATGACCAAAAAATGCTTCTGTTTTTACTTTTTTCGTTTGAAACAAGATCTTTCCCATATCGAAACTTCTTCGGATGTTCGGACCTTCACGTATTCCAATAAGCCGATTAGCACCTACAGCCAATTCCTGTCTCCCAAACCTAAAGTCCAGTTGATGTTGTTTAATTGGGAATTTAATTTCTAGAAAACCCTGATGCCAATCCAGTTGGTCTGACTGGGTAAATTCCTCCTCTTCTAAACTTACTAGTCCATGGTACAATTCTCCAAACAAACGGACGTGCTTTGTAATAGAAAGACTACTGTGCAATGTCAAACGCTGTGAATAGAACAATTGATCTTCATCTTCCCAATTCCTATTTGAAAAATACTCTGATCTGAATCGCGTACTTCCTCCGAACCTTAAATGAATCGATTTAGATGAGTTTAGGCCAATGAACTTAACGGCGTCTAGATAATCTTTTCTATACTGTGAGATTTCTTTGTCCTTTAGATACTGATAGTTCTCTTCCGCTCTGAATAGTTTGTAATAAGGAGGTTCTTCCAAACTATCATTAATAGCAGGCTCAGAAGAAATTTGTGCTACAACTCCTGAGCCTATCCATATTGACAAAATGAATAATAAACCGAAACGCATCTTTGCTTTAGCTTACTTATTATTTGTAGGTGGTTTATACCCTGGGAAATCCATCTCGGCAGTCAGGTTATTCAGCTTGTTTGGAAACATTGTATAAGTCGTTTCCAAATCTAGACTACCCGTTAGTGCATCTCTTGTAAGGGAAACGAATTGTCCTTCATTCAGTAGATCAATTTGAAGCGAAGATCCAGCAAACATGACTGCTTTTCCCATAGGACCATAAGGTAGCTCTGGGCCTAAATCTGCTTTTTGCCCTCTCTCAAAATCCTTTTCGTTCACCACTTTAGCTTTGTTAAGACCACCTAAAGGAATGACTTGTGGCATTCTACTATTATTCGTCACAAATAGCATTTCGTTCCCCATCATGTTAAATGAAACCATGTCTATAGGCTGTCCATTTCCCATATCACCTATAGTATTGGCTTTTACTTTAGCGCCATCCTTTAACTCCGTTAATGGAATTAAAACTACAGGGCTACAGGTGTATGCAGCTACCATTTGGTCTACACCATCAATGTTCTTTACTAACATAGAGCGAATTGGCGCCCGAGTTTCATATTCGTCATGTGCGATATGATACATTTCAATATTGCTAATGCTCTCTTTACCATTAAATGGATAAGACATTCTACGCAGAACAGAACAAAAATCTTCATTGCTTATTCCGGCAACAAATAGTTCCCCTTTGAAATACTCCATATCAAGAATAGAGAGCATGCGCATAGGGCGCTTCGATTTAGCAATTTCTTTGGTAGTAGGAGGTGCCATTGTACCTCTTAAGACAAATTGCTTATTGCCATCAGGTAAATTGGTGAGGGCTTGAGTCGTTTTTTTTACAGTTTCTAAGTCAACATTCTCAACAAGATCAGCAGCATTCACCTTTACTAGAGCAGGTAAGGCATCCATACCGTGTCCTCGGGTTACCGAAAGATATACTTCACCGCTAACTGGGTGCACAGCCATGTCGTTAATTTGTACATTGTTTTGTGCAGTACCTAAAATCGCAGCTATTTGGGCATCTACGTTGTAAACATTGATTTCAAATTTTTTATCAGATTTTGCTTCTGAACTGAGATCAAATGCATGAATAGATCCAGAGAGATTATCTCCCGCAAATAAAATTCCCATTGGGCTAAATTCAAGCGCTCCAAGTGCATCTACAGATTGGGCATAGGCACCTTTAATGCCAAAGGTTAACAATGTAACCAATACGAATAGGTTTAATTTCTTCATCGTTTCTTTTTTTTTTAGAATTGATGAGTAAATTAAAAACCTTCAAAACTGGTTTCCATTCACCTATGTTAATCGCTGATTTTTTTTCTAATTCTACTTAAAGATTGTGGTTTAATACTAAGGTAAGATGCTATGAGGTAATGAGGCACATCATCTAATAGAGAAGGATGACTGTCAATTAACTCTAAATACCTTTCCTCTGCACTGAGACTATGCAGGTTATAAATTTTATCAAGTGTTTCTACATAGGCCTGTTGAAGCCCTAGTCGAAAATACCTTTCAAATACAGGATACTCTTTAGTAATGTATTCAAAAGTTTGATGATTAATCATGAGTAACTCCGTATCTTGATAAGCACGTATATTGAATGCACTGGGATTACCAGAGAAAAAACTATAAATATCTCCTAACCAGGTTCCGGTGCCACGTATTTGAATAACATGCCTTTCTCCCTCATCATCTAGCCGATAGTTTACCATCAAGCCCTTATTTATAAAAGGTAAAAAACGAATTACCTGTCCCTCTCTTATAACATATTCATTTTTCGCTATTGATTTTAAGACCAATCTATTTTCCACATCTTGATATGCCTCAATGGATAAGTCAATTGTTTTGTTTAAGTCCTGATATAAGGTTGGGTATTTCATTCATTTTTTGTCAATTGTGCACAACGGTTTAGCTCGTATGTTTGATACTTAGTTTGAAGATAATATATTTTCCGCTAGCCTCTTTTGTCCAATAACTTGAGTAAGCAATTTTTATAATTAAAGAACCTCTGTCTTTTAATTTTAGCAAATCCACATATTGATTTTCGTTTTCAGTTGTTCCATTCCAATCAATTTTGGGAATCAATGAATTTTGAGAAAACCCTATAGTTGAGGAAAGAATAAAAAAGAAAATCAGGACTTTATTCATATTAATGACATCGTAGGTATAATGAATATATGTTCATTATACACCAAATATAGCGGATAAAACACATATGTGTTTTATCCAACTATGATAGTTCAATTTAACTTTCAAAGAATTGGAGGCGGAAAAATAACTGTCCATAAAACGGCCGCTTCATGAAACGTACTTCGGAAATTAACTAAGTCCCAAGAATGGTTGGTCTTATAGAACTGTGCTAGGGCTTTTCATTGGAGGTTGTGTTGTAGCACGTTTTTATTTTACGGGTTTAATTTTTCAGCTTTTGATTCTTTTACAAACCCAAAAGCTTGAATTAATCCAAAAGTTAGTGATAATCCAATAATTGATGCAATTACGTCATAAAGGTCATAGACGTTATTTCCTCCAAGATTATGAAATTTAAATTCCTGAGATAAAACATAAATGGCGGCTATTCCAACTGCTATTAGATGAAGATATTTGTCCTTAACATTACCTAGTGTTTTACTGAACTGTTCCTTCAGTTGCAATAAAATTCCCGTTAAGATAAACGTTCCTACTATTGCTTCGATGAAATTCGGAATTGAAAGAACAACTATTTGAAAAGGTAATGGTAGTTCATTTTCCAATACAAATGGTCTCAGGTAAAATTTGTTTAAAACAAATACAAGAATCATTATTCCAAATAAATACCTAACGTATTTCTTTATTGGTATTTCTTTCATTTTTCAAATGTGCTACAACAATTGTATATGATCATTGAACATATATCTATTATACGTACAATAAAAATATGCAATTTAGTCCAATAGTTTTCTCAAGCTAAAAAGTTCTATAAAACGGCCATTTTACGAGGACGTTTCCTGGAACGGAGAAACTTGAATGGGAGTGTCCCATTTCTGGTTTTTTTTAATAGTTTCATTTATTCACCTTTTACGAGACCAAGGCATTTCACTTAAACGACCAATTAAATTTGAAATGATTTGTAATTGTATGGTACTTCTTTTCTATCTTTATAGTACGAAAGCGTCAAAACGCTGCGATAGGTGTCCTTTTAGGTGTCCTATATTGAATATTAAATTGTAAAATATTGATTTATAACGGATTAGGGTAGGATTTCAGCTCTCTGCCACGATTTAACTATACGCTTACAAAATTTAGCTAAAACTTCGATTGAATTTTAGTATTTTCCTCTTAGTTTGTCCATATCCTGTTTTAATTTATGGTCAATGACCTTTGCGTAAATCTGTGTTGTCTTTAATGATTGATGCCCTAGCATTTTACTAACGGATTCAATGGGTATACCATTGGCTAAGGTTACTGTGGTTGCAAAAGTGTGCCTGGCCAAATGAAACGTCAGATGTTTTTCCATGTCACAGCGGTCGGCAATCTCTTTTAAATAGGCATTTGTTCTTTGATTACTTATAACTGGAAGTAACAAACCATTTTGCAAGGTAATGGGATGATCGGCATACTTATTTATTATTTCTTCAGCAGCAGGGAGTAGGGGAATAGTGCTTCGAGAATCTGTCTTAGAACGGTTGATTTTTATCCATCGAGTTCCGTTCATTTTCAAAACGATATGATTTTTTGATAATTTTTGGACATCCGTATAGGCCAATCCTGTAAAGCAACAAAAAACGAAAATGTCTCGAACCTGTTCAAGCCTCTTTATTTTAAACTCCTTTTCCATCATAGTGCGGAGTTCCAATTCGGTCAATACTTCTCGCTCTACTTTCTTCCACTTAGCTTTCCAATGAAAGAAAGGATCTTTGTTGACCCAGTTATTGGCAAAGGCAATTCTCATGATTTTCTTGAAGTTTACAACATATTTGGTGGTTGTATTTTGATTGCCAAACTTTTTTGTTATCAAATAGTGATGAAACCGATTGATGAACTTTAAATCGATTTCTTTTACAAAATAGTCTTCTCGTTTGTATTCCTGCTTGATAAAGTCTTGAAGATGGTTTCTGGTTCGTATATGTCTTCTGTAGGCACCATAAGAATAATGTAGACCTATGAGTTCTTCGATTTGTGAATTATGTTCATCATAAATTTGGAGCAGGGTTCTATGTGCTTCTTCGATATTCAATAGTTTCCTCTTAATCAATTCGGCATCAAAAGGTTTCTTTTTGGTCATTAGCTTGGCATGAATATTAAAAGCTTTAGACTCTAACTCATCAATAAAATGATTTAATGATTTTGCTTTGGAGCTGGAACCCTTTACTCTGCCCCTAGTTGAGCACCAATTTTTTGGTTGTACTTTGCGCTTTATGCTGAATTCAGCACGTTTGGTATTTACGGTAATTCGAATGTAAATAGGGGCATTACCTAGTTTGTCTAGTTTGCCTGTTCTGATATAACAGAGAATTGCGAAAGAATTTGTTTCCATAAGACTACTTTTTTCTATTTTCTAAAATGTTAAAATTTTATTGTAAACAATTGACTATCAATTATTTTAACACTGTCGCGGTGCCCTATTTACGAATAGTGCAATGGGGCACCGAATAGGGCACCGCGATAAATGCTTCTTTTTGATATCAAATGATACTAGAAAAAATAAAAAAGTCTGTAAATCAACGATTTACAGACTTTTTGAATAATTATGAAGGTCGTAAAGTGACCTGGCTGGGGCTCGAACCCAGGACCCTCTCCTTAAAAGGGAGATGCTCTACCAACTGAGCTACCAGGTCAGAATTTCAATAAGAGATGAAAACTATTTTTTCATCCTTAGCGGCTGCAAATATACTATCATTAATTAATTTTTCAAGCCCAATGATAGATAAATTTAGTATTTCTTTGAATTCCTGCTTATTTAATGGATTTTAGCCTAAAATTTCACCATGAAAATTGTTTTATTGGGATATATGGGCAGTGGTAAATCAACCGTTGGTAGTGTTCTTGCAAAAAGTTTAAAACTTCAATCTTTAGATTTGGATTCTTATATCGAATCCAGTTTAGGAATATCTATCCCTGAGATTTTTCAAGAGAAGGGAGAAATTTACTTTCGTAAGAAAGAATCAGAATTATTACAATCAGCCTTTGATAGTTTAGACAACATGGTATTTTCTATTGGTGGTGGAACACCCTGTTATGGTAATAATATGGATATAATACTTAAAGCAACCCCCTGGGTTTTTTATCTAAAATGTTCTATTCCAACCTTAGTCAAAAGACTTTCAATCGGGAAAGCATCTCGTCCGTTAATTGCTCATCTATCTACAGAAGAAATGCCAGAGTTTATTGGAAAACATCTTTTTGAGAGAAGTCCTTTTTATTCCAGAGCACATAAAACCATTAATTGTGATGATAAAACGGTACAAATGATAAGTACAGAAGTGCAAAATTCTTTAGTTTAAATACACAGCATCGTTCTGCTTCTTAAACTCTACAATAATTTGTTCTTGCAGGGAGGTAGACAGAGAAATACCTTTAAAATCTGCCTTTACCGGATATTTTTTATGATTTCTATTTACTAAAACAGCCGTTTTAAGTCGCTTTAAGGGTGTTCTCAGAAAATGATGAACGCCGTAAATTAAAGTTGTACCCGAATTTAAGACATCATCAACTAAGACTACAGGCCTGTTTTTATATTGCTTTTCTTCCAGAGAAGTGGTAACACCGCTTTTAAGTGGGTTTGTTTTATCCATTAATACGGTACATAAAATAATATCTGCCTCGGTTATATCTTCCAATATCTCTTTTAATTTTGTGGCAAAGTTAAGGCCACCACCCACTATTCCTGCTATTATAATCTTTTTTTCTGTAACATTTGATTCGTAAATCTGATAGGCTATTCTTCTAATTTTATGTTGAATTTGCTCGTGGGAGAGAATTTTATTTTGCATGATAATCAGATTTATTTCGTAAAGATAAAAAACAGTTCTTTACCAGCTCTTGGTGGAATAGAGTTATAAGATCTTTGAAGCACGTTTATTGTAAATCTACTCTTAAAATATTCCAAATATTCTTCTTTAGAACCACCAAAAGGAGGGCCATCTTCCGTTAAGGGAAAATCAAATAGAAGTCCCACCAACTTTCCACCAGTTTTTAATAGTTCTAACATTTTAAGGGAGTAAGCTTCCCTGTCTTTAGGATGTAGTGCACAAAAGAAGGTCTGCTCCAATATTAAATCGAACTTACAGTTTGGTAAGTCAAAGAAATCTCCATAAAAAAAATTATTCGCAGGAAGAGTTGGGACTCTGTTTTGTAGATTTTCTATAGGTTGCCGGGCTAGATCGGCGATATATACATTATTAAAACCGTTTTGGACCAAATAAGCAACTTCGTATCCATTCCCCGCCCCAGGAATTAATATTTTGATCTCCTTGTTTTTAAGTTGATCAATATATTCTTTTAATGGACTGGATATTTTTCCAATATCCCAGCCTAGTTTATTTTCTTCGTAGCGCCTTTCCCAATAGTCTTTATTCAACTTCATCCAAATAATCTTCTATATCCCTTCTGTCCTTTTTGGTAGGTCTACCTTCTCCTTTTTTTCTATAGTATTCCTGACTTAAGTCCTGTAATTCTTTATTTTCAAAAGCTTCTTTTGGAGTAGTATCTTTTCTGTAAATGTCTACTAATTTAGCACCCACTCTACTTGGAGGAATGTCCATAACCGTAAGTTCATAAAATATTTGCTTCTTACGAACTTTTATTTCTTCTAAGGGGAATACATTTCTTGATGGCTTTGCTATTTTCCCATTAACCTGCACTTGTCCTTTTTTGCAGGCTTCAGTGGCCATATTTCTGGTTTTGTAATAGCGGGTACACCACAAATACTTATCTATTCGCATAGCAAGTGTAAATCTTTGTTAACTACTTCTACAAAAATAGGGGAAAATTGTATCTTGCGGCCTTTAAAATGAATTCTATGAAGGAAAGAGTAGCCCTAGTATTTACTCTAGTACTAATGTTCGCTCAGTCTTGTAGCGATGATGATGATAATACAATACCAGTTGTTCCTCCTCGGCCTATGGCTGAAGTGGAAGCCGAGAATGATGCAGATATTAGAGAATATCTGGAAACACATTATTACAACTATGAAGAATTTCAGAACCCTCCGGCAGGTTTTGACTATAAAATAGTGCTGGATACCTTGATCAAAGGAGATGGAAACATTCCTATGATAGAGCAAGTATCTAGTGTTAACCTGGCCGTGGAGTCTTCTTTTTTCAATTTGGAAGAGGATGTAACGGTAGATCACACTTTGTATTATTTATCTGCCAGAGATGGAGTAGGAGGGAGTCCGACGATAGCTGATTCTACATTTACTTCCTATGAAGGATCTTTGTTAAACGGTTTGGTTTTCGACGGGAGTACTACGTATTCTTGGCAATATCTTCCCTTTTTTCTAAGAGGCTATGCGGTAGGTGTAACCAAATTTAATGTAGGGGAAAATGTAGCTACTTTTCCTGATGGGACATTTGAAATTGAAGGTAGTGGGGTGGGATTAATATTTATTCCTTCTGGTTTGGCATATTTTAATAACCCCCCTATAGGAAGTGGTATTGATCTATACGATCCTCTTATTTTCCAGGTTAACACCGGCCTATATGAAGAAAACACAGACTACGATAACGATGGTATACCTTCCATAATGGAGGATTTAAATAACGATGGTATTCTGGCTAATGATAATACGGATTTGGAACAAGAAAGAACAACAGGCTTTAGTTTTCTGCCCAATCATATAGATTCCGATGACGATCAGGATGGCACCCCCACGAGAGACGAAATAATTATTGATGCCAATGGGACAATTACCTTTCCGGATACAGATGGAGATGGAATACCGGACTATTTAGACAGAGATAATTCTTAATATTTCAACAAATAATTAAAAAGCAGAAACCCAGGTTCAACCTGGGTTTCTGCTTTTGTAGTCTTTATATTTAAAACATGTAAGACAAACTAAATATCACTTGTTCTGGCCGGAGATCTACACGGCTAACAGGCAAATCGGTAATATTGGTATTAATAAATAGTGCCTCATTAGAGCTAAACCCTCTTTCGTATCTTATCTCTAGACCAACCTTTCCTAGATTTATACCTGCCCCAATGTTTAGACCAGTGGTAAAATTACTTTCTATATTATCAAGAGAGATCCCACTAAATTTAGAATTGAGGATGTATTGAAAAGAAGGGCCTATAAATACATTTACAAAACCTAAGAAACTATAGCCCCCAAGAACGGGGACATCTAATTTGTCTATTTTTAGATCTCCATCAGCGTAGCCTGCCTGGGTGTGGGTGTAGACTATTTCAGGTCTTAAATAAAATCGATTTCCCAGCTTTCCGAAGACTCCAAAATGGTAGCCAACATTCGCATCTGGATTTTGAATAGCCTCGTTAACTGCCTGAATATAATCGCCGTTAGAACTGTAATTAAGACCGGCCTTTAATCCAAAACCTGATTTTTTTTGACCAAATGCTGTAAAGAAAATACATGCGAAAACGGTGGTAAGAAGTGCTTTTTTCATAATGTCTCTGTTTTATAAGGCATAATGAAAACCCAAAAAATATTCTGGCTATGCCTTACGCTTTAAAACTCTTAGAACGGCCTTTTCTATGGCTTTATTATTTAGACCGTATTTTTCCATTAACTGATCCGGTGTACCGCTCTCACCAAAAGTATCTTGGGTGGCAACTAATTCCTGAGGGCAGGGGAATTGGCTAGTTAAGGTTCTAGCAACACTTTCTCCAAGACCTCCTAAGAAATTGTGTTCTTCGGCGGTCACTACAGCACCTGTTTTCTTTACGGATTCTAAAATGGCTTTTTCATCTAAAGGTTTTATGGTATGAATATTAATAACTTCGGCAGAAATACCTTGATTTTCAAGATTTTCCGCGGCTATTAAAGACGGCCAGACTAAATGACCTGTAGCAACTATTGTTACGTCATTTCCCTCATTTAACATAAGGGCTTTGCCTATTTCAAAGCTTTGGTCGACAGGAGTGAAATTTGCAACTTTAGGACGTCCAAACCTTAGGTATACAGGACCTTCGTGTTCGGCAATAGCAATAGTCGCTGCCTTGGTTTGATTATAATCGCAAGGATTAATAACAGTCATGCCAGGAAGCATTTTCATCAATCCTATATCTTCTAAAATTTGATGTGTTGCGCCATCTTCACCCAAGGTGATACCAGCATGCGAAGCACAAATTTTTACATTCTTACCTGAATAAGCAATAGATTGCCTTATTTGATCATATACCCTTCCAGTAGAAAAGTTTGCAAAGGTACCAGTAAAAGGGATATAACCCCCAATGGTAAGTCCGGCTGCAATACCCATCATATTGGCTTCTGCGATACCAACTTGGAAAAAGCGTTCCGGATTCTCATCTATAAACTCTTGTATTTTTAAGGACCCAACTAAATCTGCACACAGCGCTACTACCTTAGGGTTAGTTCTTCCAAGAATGGTCATTCCTGCGCCGTATCCACTTCTTGTATCGTTTTTGCCTTGATCTATATATTTTTTCATGGTTTACTTGGAATTTGGTTTAATAATCACCTAAGGTTTCAGGATTTTGACCTAGCGCATTGGCTAATTGTTCGTCGTTAGGGGCTTTCCCGTGCCAGGCATGTGTATACATCATAAAATCTACCCCATTACCCATAATAGTATCTAAAATCATACAAACGGGTTTTCCTTTGCCGGTTCTCTTTTTGGCTTCTTCTAACCCTGCAATTACCGATTCAATTTTATTTCCTTCTTTAACTCTAATTGTATCCCATCCGAAGGCATTGAACTTCTCTTGTATGTCGCCCATTGGCAAAACGTCCGAAGTTGCCCCATCAATTTGCTGGCCATTATTATCAATTGTTGCGATCAAGTTGTCTACCTTGTTGCCCGCAGCATACATTATGGCTTCCCAGTTTTGCCCTTCTTGTAATTCTCCATCTCCGTGCAAGCTATATACCAAATGTGAATCCTTATTTAGTTTCTTAGCCAGAGCAGCTCCGATGGCCACAGACATCCCTTGGCCTAATGACCCTGAGGCTATTCTAACACCTGGTAGGCCTTCATGGGTAGTTGGATGTCCCTGAAGTCTGGAATTAATAAGACGAAAAGTATTAAGCTCTTCTACCGGGAAATATCCGGCCCTAGCCAAAACACTATAATATACCGGGGAGATATGTCCGTTAGATAGAAAGAACAAGTCTTCATTTTTACCATCCATGTCAAAACCTGGATTTCTATCCATAATTTCGTTATAGAGAGCAACCATAAATTCGGTACAACCTAAGGATCCGCCGGGATGCCCAGAATTTACTTTGTGTACCATTCTAACGATATCCCTTCTCACTTGAGATACCATGTCTTCCAATTCCTTTGTGCTTGGCATAGTCATTTGTTTTAACGCGTTCAAAAGTACTAGCAATCTTTTGCTTGCACAAGCCTAGTTATAATATTTTATTAACGTTCAGGAGTTACGGTAAACTTTATTTTTATGTTGGGAACTTTTTGCCAGACACTTGAGTATATTTGCTCCGAATTCAGAGTCTTGAAATTTAAATTACAACATACAGATAAGGCCACCAAGGCCAGAGCGGCGAAGTTAACTACAGACCATGGAGTTATCAACACGCCTATTTTTATGCCCGTAGGAACAGCAGCATCTGTTAAGGGGGTACATCAAAGAGAACTAAGAGAGGATATTAAGCCCGATATTATTCTGGGTAACACCTATCATTTATTTCTTCGACCCAAAATAGACATTTTAGAGCAGGCAGGGGGCCTTCATAAGTTTATGGGGTGGGACAAGAATATTTTAACGGATAGTGGAGGTTACCAGGTATATTCTCTTTCGGCCAATAGAAAAATAAAGGAAGAAGGAGTTAAGTTCAAATCTCATATTGACGGATCACTGCATCTTTTTACTCCAGAGAATGTGATGGAAATTCAACGATCCATTGGGGCAGATATTATCATGGCCTTTGATGAATGCACTCCCTATCCCTGTGAATATCAGTACGCTAAACGATCGATGTTTATGACACATCGCTGGCTAGATAGATGCATGGCACATTTAAAGAAAGTACCTTTTAAATATGATTATGAGCAGACTTTCTTTCCTATTGTACAGGGATCGACGTTTAAAGATCTACGAATACAGTCTGCGGAGTATATTGCAAATGCAGGGGCTGAAGGAAATGCCATTGGTGGTTTGTCTGTAGGAGAGCCAGCTGAGGAAATGTACGCTATGAGTGAAGTAGTTTGTAATATTCTTCCCGAGGATAAGCCGAGATACCTTATGGGCGTAGGGACACCAATAAACATATTAGAAAACATAGCACTTGGTATAGATATGTTTGATTGCGTAATGCCTACTAGAAACGCTAGAAATGGTATGCTTTTTACCAGTCATGGAACGATCAACATAAAGAACAAAAAGTGGGAAAATGATTTTAGCCCAATAGATAAGGAAGGAACTACCTTTGTAGACCAAGAGTATTCCAAAGCTTACCTAAGGCATCTTTTTGTAGCCAATGAGTTTTTAGGGAAACAGATTGCTACAATACATAACTTAGGCTTCTATATGTGGCTTGTGAGAGAAGCAAGGGAGCGGATTGTTCAAGGAGATTTTGCATCTTGGAAGAATAGTATGGTTCAACAAATGGATAAACGACTATAAGTATGACTATCATAGACAGATATATCCTAAAAAGATATCTGGCCACCTTTGGGATGATGCTTCTGCTATTCATACCTATAGGCATAATGCTCAATTTGGCGGAACAAATTGGGAAGATGATAGATAATGAAGCACCAGTAAACGAAATAATATTTTATTATTTTAATTTCACAATATATATAGGGAGTCTTTTATTTCCCATATTTCTCTTTTTATCCATTATATTTTTTACTTCGAAGCTAGCGAATAATACGGAAATTGTAGCCATTTTAAGTTCCGGAGTTTCTTACAGTCGCTTTTTAAGGCCTTATTGGATAGGGGCAAGTATAATCGCTATCATTATGTTTTTCATGGGCATGTTTATTGTTCCTAATGCAAGCGTGGGATATAATGAATTTAAGTATAAATACCTTAAAAGGGGTAATAAAGACCGCATAACCAGTAATATATTCAATCAGCTTAATGAAAAGGACTATATCTACGTGAGTAGTTTTGATCCTGTACGAAGAATTGGCTATAACTTTACATTTGAGCATTTCAATGATCAGAATCTATTAGATTACAAGATTACCGCTGCCAATATAAGGTGGATACCAGCAGATAGCCTTTATAGACTAACTTCTTACAAAAAGCGAAAATTTCGCGGGGAAAAGGAAGTGGTTGAATTAAAGCGCAGGTTAGATACATTATTTGTTTTTAAGATAGAAGATCTTACACCTGTTTCTTATGTGGCAGAAACTAAAAATTTATTTGAGCTAAATGAGTTTATCGAGGAACAGAAAAAGAAGGGGGCTTCTAATATTAACACCTATATTCTCGTAAAATACAGGCGATGGGCTTTGCCTTTAACGGCATTTATATTAACGGTTATTGGGGTAGCTGTTTCCTCTGTAAAAAGAAGGGGTGGTATGGGAGTAAATTTGGCTTTTGGTATTGGCGTGGCTTTTATTTATATTTTCTTCGACAAGGTATTTGGAACATTGGCTGAGCAGTCTGGTTTTTCTCCCCTTTTGGCGGTAATTATACCGAATGTAGCCTTTGGGGTTCTCGGGTTTTATTTGCTAAAGAATGCCAAACGATAGACTAAAAAATTACCTTCATTTACATCTTATTGTATTCATCTGGGGGTTTACGGCAATTTTGGGGAAATTAATTTCTATAGAAGCAATTCCGCTTGTTTGGTTTAGAATGCTTCTCGCAGCTATTTTCATTGGATGCTTTTTTCTTTTTAAGAAGAGAATACCAAGTTTAAATAGGAAAGCATTGTGGTCTATGTTGGTTGTAGGTATAATTATTGCCTTGCATTGGGTTACTTTTTTTGAGGCCATAAAAGTTTCCAATGTGTCAATCACCTTGGCTACCATGGCAACCGGAAGTTTTTTTACAGCCTTTTTAGAACCTTTTTGGTATAGAAGAAAAATAATTTGGTATGAAGTGTTTTTCGGAATATCGGTTGTCTTCGGATTGTATCTTATATTTATTGGTGATATATCTTATAGCAGGGGAATTGGAATAGCCCTAATTTCGGCTTTTTTGGCGGCAATTTTCACCTTGATGAATGGCAAGTTAATAAAGGAGTATTCTCCCGCTGTCATTGGTTTTTATGAGTTGTTAGGAGGGTTTGTTTTTTTAAGTATATACATCTTATTTACGGATAGTATTAGTTGGAAAGCACTTCACCTGAACGAACAGGACATATTTTTTATGCTCATCTTGGCATCTGTTTGTACGGCATACGCCTTTATTGCCTCTGTAAAGGTTATGCGTTTTTTAAGCCCATATACAGTGATGCTTACCATTAATTTGGAGCCAGTTTATGGCATTCTTCTCGCCCTACTTATTTTTGGAGAGAGTGAAAATATGAACTCTCTTTTTTACTCTGGAGCGTTTATAATTGTCTTTACCGTAATTGCCAATGGTCTCTTAAAAAACAAGCAAAAAAGAATAGACAAGGTTTAGGATAGTAAAAAGGTTTTTGATCTCTTTTTATTTTGTCGAGAAGATGCTATATTATTTTATATTTGTCAGCAGAATATTTAAATAGAACCTTCAGCTTTTTATAAAAAATTATTTTTTCATGGAGTATTTAGAATTTGAACTACCAATTAAGGAATTAGAAGAACAATTAGAAAAATGCCAAATAATTGGAGAAGAGAGTGATGTAGATGTTACGGAGACCTGTAAACAAATTGAAAAGAAATTAGCTGAAACCCGAAAAGACATTTATAAAAACCTTACGGCATGGCAGCGAGTACAGCTATCCAGACACCCAAATAGGCCATATACTCTCGATTACATCAATGCAATTTGCGGGGATACTTTTCTAGAGTTACATGGGGATAGAAATGTAAAAGATGATAAGGCTATGATTGGCGGGTTAGGAAAGATTGGAGATCAGAGTTTTATGTTTGTGGGGCAGCAAAAGGGATACAATACCAAAACGAGACAATATCGTAATTTTGGGATGGCAAATCCTGAAGGTTATCGAAAAGCGCTTCGATTGATGAAATCTGCAGAAAAGTTTAACCTTCCTGTAATTGCTTTAATTGATACTCCCGGAGCTTATCCAGGCATAGAGGCGGAACAACGAGGTCAAGGAGAAGCTATTGCCAGGAATATTTTGGAAATGACACGTCTAAAAGTACCTATAATTGTATTAATTATTGGAGAAGGTGCCTCTGGTGGTGCTTTGGGAATTGGAGTTGGAGATAAGGTGTTAATGCTAGAAAACACATGGTATTCGGTAATTTCTCCAGAGTCATGTTCTTCTATTCTGTGGAGAAGTTGGGAGTATAAAGAAATTGCGGCGGAAGCTCTAAAACTAACAGCGACAGACATGAAAAAACTTAAGTTGATAGATGAAATTATTAGAGAGCCGGCAGGTGGAGCACATAGTAATCGTGAAAAGACTTTCGAAATAGTTAAATCTAAAATAACCAAGCACTACGACGAATTAAAAAAGTTATCACCAAAAGAATTGGTTGCTGCACGCATGGACAAGTATGCCAATATGGGCGTATTTAACGGTTAATCAACGCTTTTGGATTTTTATTATTATTTAATAAAAATCTTTCCCAAGTTTTTTTAGGTTATCAACACTAATTTGTAACTTATCAACAAGGACATTGTTAATGAACCGTTGATATCCATTTAGGTTATTTTAAAGTTAACTAAAGGTTAATTGCATACTTTTACATTCATGGAAAAACCCCGCCCTATCATAGGTCATAAAATTGGAAAACCCTCAGTTATAAACTTAGAAAAGGGTAAAATACCGCCGCAAGCTATTGATTTAGAGGAAGTTGTGCTTGGAGCTATGATGATTGATAAGAAAGGCGTAGATGAGGTTATTGATATATTGCATCCAGATGTTTTCTACAAGGATTCTCACAGATATATTTATGAGGCTATCTTTAAATTGTTTGAAAGCTCGGAACCGATAGATTTATTAACCGTTTCCATGCAATTAAGGAAGGATGAAAGACTAGAGGTTGTAGGAGGGGATTTTTACCTGGTCAAACTAACGCAAAAAGTAGCTTCTTCTGCACATATAGAGTTTCATGCAAGAATTATTCTTCAAAAGTATATCCAGAGAAGCTTGATTAAAATTTCGAGTGAAATTATTGAGGAGGCTTATTCAGAAACTACCGATGTTTTTGATTTGTTAGATAATGCAGAATCAAAATTATATGAGGTTACCCAAGGAAATCTTAAGCGTTCTGCTGAAACAGCACAGAATTTAGTAATTCTGGCGAAAAAAAAGATCGAAGAAATTTCTAACCAGGACGGTCTTAGCGGCGTGCCATCGGGTTTTGAGAAACTAGACAAGCTTACTTCCGGCTGGCAGCCAAGTGACTTAGTTATCGTAGCAGCACGTCCCGGAATGGGTAAAACAGCACTTACACTTTCCATGGCCAGAAATATTGCTGTTAACTCAAGTATTCCAGTTGCCTTCTTTTCCTTAGAAATGTCATCGGTACAGTTGATTACCAGATTGATTTCTTCTGAAACAGGCCTATCCTCGGAGAAATTAAGAACTGGACGATTGGAAAAGCACGAATGGGAGCAACTTAATGTAAAGGTAAAAGCTTTGGAGAGTGCCCCATTGTTTATAGACGATACACCATCTCTTTCTATTTTCGATCTTAGGGCAAAGGCAAGACGCTTGGCATCACAGCACGGAATAAAATTAATTGTAATTGATTATTTACAGTTGATGACTGCCGGAGGTAGCCAGAAAGGAGGAAATAGGGAACAGGAAATTTCTACGATTTCACGTAATCTCAAGGCTTTAGCAAAAGAACTTAACGTACCTGTTATAGCGCTATCACAATTATCTAGGGCGGTGGAGACAAGAGGTGGTAGTAAGCGCCCTATCTTATCCGATCTACGAGAATCTGGTGCAATTGAACAAGATGCCGATATTGTTTCTTTTATCTATCGTCCTGAATACTACAAAATTGATGAATGGGATGACGAAGAAAGGACTCCTACTCAGGGGCAGGCAGAGTTCATTGTTGCCAAGCATAGAAATGGAGGATTAGAAAATATTAGGTTAAAGTTTATTGCTCAATTAGGGAAATTTGATAACTTGGATGACTTTGACTCCCCTTTTGAGTTTCAGTCCAAAATGAATGTGGATGGAGATAATCCATTTGTCACCAAAAATCTTCCTGATGCCAATCAGGCTTTTGGCAGCTCTATCAATGGGGATTCTGATTTTGACCCAGAAGATAATGATGTACCTTTCTAAAGGAAAAGAATTAAAAAGAAATAGATTAGCTAACTATTTTCTGCTTGCCCTTCTGCTAGTTACCGTTTTTACGCAGTCTTTAAGGGCTTCTTCCATCCTCATTCCCATGGATGCTGATACACAGGAAAACCACTTAAAAGCCTATGGGATTACCTATTGGATTCTAACCAAACAGCAAAAAGTTCAATGGCTTCTTAATTATCGGGGCGGTGCTTTTCTGCTGCCTGATGCAGAAGTAATTCGCAGAGAATGTCAGATTAGAGGGGTTACTTTTGAAGTTTTAACCGATGGACAAACCCAAGCTATATTAGACGAGATAAGTAGTCCTGCTAGAAATCAGGAAGCTGTAATTTTAGAAAAAGCTCCTAAAATTGCGGTTTATTCCCCACTGAATAAGCAACCCTGGGACGATGCGGTAACAATGGCACTTACCTATGCCGAAATTCCTTATATAACCGTCTATGATGAAGAGGTTTTAGGAGATAAACTGGTACTTTATGACTGGTTGCATTTACATCATGAAGATTTTACAGGACAATATGGAAAATTCTACGGGGCTTATCGTGCTGCACCTTGGTACATACAAGGAAAGAAAGACGCAGAGGCCCTTGCCGTACAATTGGGATATAACAAGGTTTCAGAAGAGAAGAGAGATGTAGCATTAAAGATTAGAAATTATGTAATTGGAGGTGGTTTTATGTTTGCTATGTGTAGTGCAACGGATAGCTTTGATATTGCCTTGGCTGCGGAAGGTGTTGATATATGCGAACCTATGTTCGATGGGGATGCCTCCGATCCAAATTATCAAAGTAAATTGAATTTCTCAAAGACTTTTGCTTTTAAGGATTTTACCTTAGAGCGCAATCCTTTGCGATATGAATTTTCCTCCATTGACATGACAACCCAAAGGGGTAATGTGCCTAAGGAATCCGACTATTTTAGCCTGATGGATTTTTCCGCTAAATGGGACCCGGTACCCACTATGTTATGTCAGAATCACACCTCTTTAGTAAAAGGGTTCATGGGGCAGACCACGGCGTTTAATAAGGATGAAGTGAAACCAACCGTTTTAGTATTGGGGGAGAATAAAATTAATGGAGAAGCACGCTATATACACGGTATCAAAGGCAAGGGCTTTTTTACTTTTTATGGGGGTCATGATCCTGAAGACTATCAGCATAGAGTGGGAGATCCAAAAACGGAACTTGAATTGCATCCCAATTCACCTGGTTATAGGCTCATTCTTAATAATGTTCTTTTTCCTGCCGCGAGAAAGAAAAAACAAAAGACCTAGTTAATAGCCTTTAATAGTTGTTCTAGTACTTTTTCTACACCCAATTGATCGTTAGATAGCGTCCTGTACTTTGCTGCTCTTAATACATTTTCATGCGCATTCTCCATGGCAAAACTATAGTCAGAAAGAGCCAACATTTCTAAATCATTATTGTAATCCCCAAAAACTAATGTCTCATGTGGCCCAATACCATAATGTTTTTGAAGTTTGTCTAAGGCAAATCCTTTATGCGCATTTGGATGCGAAATATCTACCCAGTTTTCACCCGACACCTTTACTTTAAACTCTGTTTGTAAATGTTCCACGGCAGGATAAATATTAGTCTCAGAACCTTCATAGTGATAGACGGCAATTTTAATAATGTTCTCGGGAATTTCGTTTAAGGCATCTGTTATTATAAACTCCGAGTAATATTCCTGTAGTGTCTTTATAAATTTTGGATTACTTCCGTCTACATAGGCGTGGTGCTTGCCGCACAATACAGGATGCGCACCATTTATTTTATCTACAATCTGTAAAATGCTGCTTTTGCCCTCTTCCATTAATGGCGTAAAGACTATTTCCGTATTCTTATCCATCGCAAATCCTCCATTCTCCGCAATGATGATTATTTCCTCGCGAATAGGTTGAAGTTTATGCGCAATACTGTCGTATTGCCTTCCACTTGCCGCTACAAATAGGATACCTTTTTTTTTGAGTTCTTTATATAATTGAAAAAACTCTGGGCTTACTTCATGGGCAGAATTTAACAGGGTTCCGTCCATATCGGTGACCACCATTTTAATATTGGATAGATTCATACTTATAGTTGTAGTTGGCAAAGGTATTTTTTATGTTTAAATAATGATTAGCTTTTAATAAGTTTTACCTTAATTTAATGGTTATGCGTATATATCAAAACGAAATAGTCTTAAGGCCCTATCCCAGAGGCTTTCATTTAATTACAAATATCGTCTCCGAAGCCTTACCGGAAATCAGAAAAATTAGAACGGGTTTTTTACATGTTTTTATTAAACATACTTCCGCCAGTTTGACTATCAATGAAAATGCTGATCCCACAGTTCGATCGGACTTCGAGTCTCATATGAATGTAATGGTACCTGAAAACGCGGCATATTACAAACACGATTATGAAGGTGCGGATGATATGCCGGCCCATATCAAGGCTTCAGTGCTTGGAAGTTCTATACAAATCCCCATCACCCAAGGGATGCTAAATTTAGGGTTGTGGCAAGGGATATATTTATGTGAGCACAGGAATTATGCTACGTCTAGATCATTGGTAATTAGTTGTATGGGAATAGGATAAAAAAAACCCCAATGGAGTCCATTGGGGTTTTTAGCGAGATATTATCGATTATTTTACTTTATCCACAATGGCTTTGAAAGCTTCAGGATGATTCATTGCTAAATCTGCAAGAACTTTTCTGTTCAATTCTATTTGATTTGCTTTTACTTTACCCATAAATTGAGAATAAGACATTCCGTGTAGTCTTGCACCCGCATTTATACGTGTTATCCATAAAGCGCGGAAAGTTCTTTTCTTATTTCTACGGTCTCTGTAAGCATATTGCATTGCTTTTTCAACCGCATTTTTGGCTACTGTCCAAACATTTTTACGTCTTCCAAAGTATCCTTTGGCTTGCTTCATAACCTTTTTTCTTCTGGCTCTTGAAGCTACTGAATTTACTGATCTTGGCATTTTTTAATTTTTTTTGTAGTAGGCGGTTTAAACATTTATTTTAAACTCTTTTATGGCCCAACTCCATGGTTAATATTAATTACCTAAAGGCATGTTATTTAAGACACAACTGACCTTTAATATTATCAACATCAGCATCATGTACTAAAGTTGAATGTGTAAGCTTAAGCTTTCGCTTTTTCGACTTTTTAGTCAATATATGACTTTTAAAAGCGTGCTTTCTCTTGATCTTACCAGAACCTGTCAGCTTAAATCGCTTTTTGGCACTGGATTTTGTTTTCATTTTAGGCATTTTCTCCTATTTTATAATTAAATCTCGCTTCGTTTACTTTTTTGTCTTTGGAGCAATGAACATTGTCATACGTTTTCCTTCTAACTTAGGCATTTGTTCTACTTTACCTAACTCTTCCAGTTCTTGCGCCAACCTTAATAAAAGGATTTCCCCTTTATCCTTGTATACAATGGATCTTCCCTTGAAAAAAACATAGGCCTTTAGTTTGGCGCCTTCTTTCAAGAATTTCTCCGCATGTTTTTTCTTAAAGTCGTAGTCATGATCGTCCGTATTAGGACCAAATCTAATTTCCTTAACAATTACCTTCGAAGCTTTGGCCTTCATTACCTTTTCTCGCTTCTTTTGCTCGTAAAGGAACTTTTTATAATCAATAATCTTACAAACAGGAGGTGCTGCATTAGGTGATATTTCCACCAAATCTAAACCTTGTTCTTCTGCCAAAGCTATTGCTTTTGCTAAAGGATAAACTCCCATTTCTACATTGTCCCCTACCAAACGTACGTTGGGAACAGTAATATTTCCATTAATTTTATGAGGATTTTTATTTTCCCTCCTGGGCTGCGGCCTAAATCTTCTTCTTATTGCTATGGTTTCTAAATTTAATTAAACAATTATTTATCTTAAAACGACTTTAAGGTACTATTTATTTTTTTTTCGACCAAGTTTACAAATCCTTCAATAGAAATTGTTCCTAGGTCTTCACCCCCGTGTTTGCGGACGGAAATAGAATTTTCCTGCTCTTCTTTTTCTCCTACAATTAGCATAAATGGAATTTTTTTCATCTCTGCTTCTCGTATCTTCTTTCCAACCGTTTCATTCCTCACATCAAGGAGGGCGCGAATTTCGTGATTTTCTAAGGAATTTAAAACTTTTTCTGCATATTTTTCATGTTTCTCGCTGACTGGTAGAATAATAGCCTGATCCGGGATTAACCAAAGTGGGAAATTACCACCAGTATGCTCAAGTAATATGGCAATAAAACGCTCCATACTGCCAAAGGGTGCTCTATGAATCATAACTGGGCGATGCGATTCGTTGTCACTTCCCTTATAAGTCAGATCAAATCGTTCCGGTAAATTGTAGTCTACCTGTATGGTCCCCAA
The DNA here is from genome assembly GCF_029360665.1 of Eudoraea chungangensis. Taxonomy (GTDB): domain Bacteria; phylum Bacteroidota; class Bacteroidia; order Flavobacteriales; family Flavobacteriaceae; genus Eudoraea; species Eudoraea chungangensis. The sequence goes on along the minus strand of NZ_JARDUB010000004.1, from coordinate 474,779 downwards.
TTGCCAACGCCTGTTAAGGGCATCTTTTACCATGAAATCTAACTTGGGTCCGTAAAAAGCTGCTTCCCCTTCTTCTATTACATAATTTAGATCTTTTTCTTTGGCGGCATTTAGTATGGCATTTTCTGCCTTTTCCCAGTTATCAAGAGATCCGATATACTTTTCTGGTTTTTCCGGATCACGTATGGAAACTTGAACGGTAAAATCTTCGAACCCTAAAGAACCTAAAACATAGAGGGAAAGGTCTATAACATTTAGAAATTCCTGATGCAGTTGATCCGGAGTACAAAAAATATGGGCATCGTCTTGTGTAAATCCTCTAACTCTGGTTAAACCATGAAGTTCACCACTCTGTTCGTAACGATAAACGGTTCCGAATTCTGCATAACGCTTTGGCAATTCTTTGTAGCTAAATGGTTTTGCATTATATATTTCACAATGATGGGGACAGTTCATTGGTTTTAAAAGAAACTCTTCATCGGCCTTGGGAGTATGGATTGGCTGAAAACTGTCTTCTCCGTATTTGGCATAGTGACCAGAGGTTACATAAAGTTCTTTCTGCCCAATATGGGGAGAAATAACCATTTCGTAACCTGCCTTTTTTTGTGCCTTTTTCAGAAAATTTTCTAATCGCTCTCTTAAAGCTGCTCCTTTTGGAAGCCAAAGTGGTAAACCCTGTCCTACCTTTTTTGAAAAAGTAAAGAGTTCTAATTCTCTTCCAAGTTTTCTATGATCTCTTTTTTTAGCCTCTTCTAAAAGAGCGAGATATTCGGTAAGTTCCTTCTGCTTTGGAAAAGAAATTCCATATACTCTGGTCAGTTGTTTGTTATTCTCATCACCTCTCCAATATGCACCGGCCACGTTCATAATTTTAAACGCCTTTACAATACCCGTATTTGGGATATGTCCTCCACGGCATAAATCGGTAAAACTATCGTGATCACAAAAAGTAATCTCTCCATCCTCAAGATTCTCTATAAGTTCTACTTTGAACTCATTCTGCTGACTTGTGTAAAAATCTAATGCCTCTTTTTTGGAAACCGGTCTCATCTTAAATTCGTGTTTCCCTCTTGCAATTTCAATGGCCTTCTTTTCTACTAATGGGAAATCCTTCTCTGAAAGGACATGTTCTCCAAAATCAACATCATAATAAAAACCATTTTCTATTGCCGGGCCGATGGTTAGTTTTATTCCAGGATAGAGTTCTTCCAGAGCCTGTGCTAAAATATGAGAGGAAGAATGCCAGAATGCTTTTTTTCCTTCCTCATCGTTCCAGGTATAAAGAATCAAGGAACCATCCTCATGTAAAGGGGTAACTACTTCTACAACCTCTTTGTTATACTGTGCGGAGATTACATTTCTTGCCAGGCCACTGCTAATACTATTGGCAACATCGTAAGGGGTAGAACCTTTCGGAAACTCTTTTACAGACCCATCGGGAAGGGATATTTTTATCATAAGTAAAATACAACTTTAAGGCTCCAAAGATAGTATCTTAAGCTTATCTTGACAATTAATGTTGTTATGATTTTAAAAGGAGTTTGTACTGCTCTTTTTTTCCTAAGGGGATTAATTCTTTTTAGAGAAAAACCCGTCCATTAGGATTTTAATACTATAAAACCCCAAGCCAATTGCCAGTATAGCAAATAAAATACCCAAGATTAATACGGGAATAAAGAAGGCGTGTTCGGTGTTTTTAAATGCCTGATACAAAACAAATGGAGCCAAAAACATTATACCAACTGTATAGGCAAGAAATTTAATTCCTTTAATAACCAAGTTTTTGTCTGTCGCCATTCTATTGTTATTTTAAAAAGAGATTATAAAATTACGTATATTCTCTAAAACTTAATATTACTAAGGATATATGTGAGGAAGATACTACCTTAACACTTTCTTCCCTAATGGATTATAAAAAGCTGTTTTCAGATGAATTTCTTATTGATTCCCGATAAATTTAAAGGTTCTCTTACCGCTTCTCAAATAATAAGAATAACCGAAAAGGAGGTATTAGACAAATATCCCTCAGCAAATGTCAGGAGTATTATCGCTTCTGATGGTGGTGATGGTTTTCTGGATTCTGTTCTGCAGTTTGAGCAAGTGAATAGGATAGACGTGCCATCGGTTGATGCCTTGGGAAGATCCATAAATTCACATTACTTACTAAATGCTAAGCAATGTAAAGCATATATAGAATTAGCAAATACTTGTGGTCTTATTCTTTTGGATAGGGAAGAATTAAACCCCCTGAAAGCCTCTACCTATGGTTTGGGTATTCAGATAAAAGATGCTTTAGAAAGAGGGGCAAAAGATATATATATAGGTTTAGGAGGGAGTGCTACTAATGATGGTGGAATTGGTATGGCAAGTGCTTTAGGGTATAAGTTTTTAAATAAAAAAGGACAGCGTTTAGAAGCAAATGGGGATGCATTAAATAAAATAACTAGCATAGATAGTTCAAGGGTGCTAAAAAACCTTTCCAGCACTAAATTTATTGCGGTAAATGACGTTACCAATCCCTTGTTTGGATCTAATGGAGCTACCGCTGTTTATGGAAAGCAAAAGGGAGTTAATAAAGACGAAATAGACGTCTTAGAAAAGGGTCTTATAAATTTGGACAATATTGTTGCTGAGGAATTGCACATGCATGTAGCTGAGGTACCAGGAGCAGGTGCTGCAGGAGGATCTGCCTACGGGCTAATGTGTTTTTTCGGGGCATCTTTTATAGGGGGGATTAACTTTGTTCTGCAAAAGGCAGGCGTGCCACGACTGTTAGAAAATGAAGAGATTGATTTTATCATTACAGGAGAGGGTAAGATAGATTCACAGAGTTTACAGGGAAAGTTAATCGACGGGGTAATTAATTTAGGTAGTTCTTACCAGATACCTATAATATTAATTTGCGGGCTATTAGAAATAGACAAAAACATATTGTATCCCAGAGGGGTATCCAAAATTGTTGAGATTTGTGATCGAGAAAAACCTATACAATACAGCATAGATAACGCAGCTGTTTTGCTTAAAAGGGGATTGGAGGCCGTACTGTAATAGCCGTTTCTATTTAATAAATTACAGAGCTTTCAACTGTTCCTAATGTTTGGTCTGGTCTACTCTATAATAAGTGTTTGTTTGGAAACCTCTACTACAGCAAAATAGCCCAAAGGAAAATTTTGGGATTGATCTACATTGTCTGTGTTCCCCTCATTGTCAATATCCGTCACATCAAATATATTTCCTCTTACCGTGGCCACAGGGGATGCAAATAAATCAAAACCAGCGTCACTTTGTTGAATTAGGAGGTCCATATAGTTGAAAAAAGAACGGTCCACACCCATTAGACTGATTTCAATCTCAGTGCCCGGTTCAAAGCTCTGATCATAGAAATAGGAGAAACTGAACTCTTGCCCTTGATAAAACTCATCTCTGGTAACTAGAAACTCGGCAAAATCAAAATCAAAAAGATAGTAGTCTTCTCTGTCGGCTTCATCCGTAAATGTAACGATTACTTCCGTTTCCTCATCATCAAACAAAACCCCGGTTCCTTGTATTACAGAGTCTAATGGTACTGTTGGGACAAATCTTGTCTGCCCAACATAAGACCTGCCCTGATAAGAAAGTTGGATAATTAGATCGCCATTCAGGAAGAAATCGGGGGAGGTCACAGTCTCATATATTCCCGATCCAGGGGTTACCTGGGTAAGAATTAGGCAATTGCCACATTCAAAAGAATCTTGTCCCAAATTTACAATAGTAATCTCGGGTAAAGAGGTAACCGGTGTATTTGATTCAAAAAAGGAACTACTCTCACTTACTTTCACCTGCACATTAACTGTTGGTTCATTTAAGTCTAGTCTAATTAGGGCATCTACCACTAAACGAGGTTCTTCCTCAGGAAGATCCACATCTATAACCTTTTCACAACTTATAAGGATAATGCTAAAGAGTAAAAGAAATATCTTTTTTGCCATGAGTCTAAAATTTGAAATTATAGGTAACTGATGGAACAATTCCAAAAATGGAAGTTTGTATAGCTTCGCTTACACCGGTATCCTCATTTTGTCTAAAAGTAACGGAGGCGGCATTCATACGATTGTAAACATTATATATGCTAAATACCCACTCCGATTGCCATTTGCGACCAACGTTTTTCTTAGGAGTTAAGGTAGCCGCTATATCTAGTCTGTGGTAATCCGGAAGTCTTTGCAAATTTCTAAGTCCATAATAAGGAACGTTAACACCCTGAAATTCGAATTGTCCGACAGGATAATTTGTTGGCTGTCCGGTCTGATATACGAAATTTGCATTAAAATTCCATTTCTTGTTTAGGTCGTAACTTCCAAAAAGGGAAATGTCATGTCTTTTATCATAAGGGGTGTTATACCATTCGCCAAAGTTAATCCCTGTTTCTTCTACCGACAGACCATTTTCTTCAACTGTACCACGTCCGGGAGTTCTCTGTTCCGATACAGCCCAGGTATAAGCTAGCCAGCCTTGAAATCTTCCTAAATTTTTTCGAAATAATAATTCAAATCCATACGCCCTTGCCTGTCCATTTAAAATCACCTGCTCTATAGAGTTATTCGCAATTAGATTGGCCCCATCAATATAATCTATACGATTTTGTATATCCTTATAGAAACCTTCAACTTCTAAGGAATAATCACCATCATTTAAATTTCTAAAATAACCCAGGGCATATTGATCTAGCAATTGAGGTTTTACGAAAGGTCCGCTAGGGGTCCAGACGTCAAGGGGAGTAGGGGAGTTCGTATTCGAGAGCAGGTGTAAATATTGCGCCATTCGAATGTAACTCGCCTTAACCGAGTTGTCCGGATTAAAAGTGTAAGAGGCCGACAAGCGGGGTTCCAGATTGGCAAATGAGGCCAACACCTCCCCTCTACTAGGATTTATGGTTCCAATAGGATCTGCTTCCTCATAAACTAAAAGGAGGGGATTAAAATTAACCGGATTATCGTTTTCGTAAACATTAAGTTCTTCCTGACCCAATCGCATGAAATAACTAAACCTCAAACCATATTGAAGACTAAAAGCTTCGGTAATACTCTGCTCAACATCAACATAGGCGGCAAATTCATTGGCGTATTTTTTAATAAGTTGTTGTTCAAGAATGCCCGAATCCGGTCCGTTCGGAACAATTTTACCAGGATTAAATTCATAATAAATATTATTTAACCCATAGTTGAGCTGAAGCTTATCGCTGGCATAGTGCTTCAGATCATATTTGATGTTAAAGTTTTTTATGCCAGAATTCCACTCAAAGCCAACAAAATCCAATTCAAGGCCATAGTAGTAGTCCGAATATATTAATGAAAGATTCGAAAACACTTTGTCTGAAAACAAGTGGTTCCATCGCAGGTTACCAACTGCATTTCCATAGGTGTTTTCAAAGCTATCTGCGATACTGAAAACATCTCTTCCAAAGTAGCCAGATAAGTAAATATTGTTTTTATCGTTGAAACGGTAGTTAAATTTGGCGTTGAGGTCATAGAAATACGCCTGATTATCTATATCTGTTAAGCGTAAAAATAAGTGGGCATAGGAAGCCCTTCCTCCTATTAAGAAAGAAGATTTATCCTTAACAATTGGTCCCTCGGCCAGGAGTCTACTTGAAACGGCTCCAATTCCGCCGGTTAATTTAAACTCCTTACTGTTGCCTTCCTTCTGATAGATATCCAGTACAGAAGATACCCTACCACCATATATTGCCGGAATGGCCCCCTTAAAAAGCTTAACGTCTTTTACTGCATCAGGATTAAACACAGAGAAAAAACCGAACAAATGTGAAGAATTGAAGATGACAGCTTCATCCAAAAGAATTAGGTTTTGATCCGCAGCACCACCTCTGACATTAAATCCAGAGGAGGCTTCCCCTGCACTTGTAACACCTGGCAGAAGAAGTAAAGACTTAATCACATCTGCTTCCCCCAGAACAACCGGGATTTTTTTTATGGTTTGAACGGAGAAACTATTCACACTCATTTGCGGGTTGCGAATACTTATTTTTTCTACGTCTTCGGTTACGACAACCTCGTCTAACTGTTCGGCCATTTCAGCCATTTTAAAATCGAGGCGAAGATTTTCAGTAAGTGAAATGGTCTGGACAATATCTCGATACCCGAGATAACTAATTTGTATTTGATATTCCCCTTCTGGAAGGGTTAAGGAATAAAATCCATAGACATTGGTGGTGACCCCGGTTTTCAGGGAAGGTACCGCCAGCGTAACTCCTAATAAAGTCTCGTTACTTGTTTCCTCTGTAATTATCCCACTTAGGGTAAATTTTTCCTGCGAAAAAGTAAAAGCTGACCAAAACAGTAAAAGCCCAACTAAGTAACAACGGCTTAATTGATTCATGCAATATTTTTTTTCAAAAATATGTATTAAAATTAAGTAAGGCTTTCGTTAAAAAGTTAATTTGAGTTAAAAAAACCAGAGAAACAGATAAATTATTTTGACGAAAACATTAAACTTAAATTAAAGTATTGCCAAAACTTTATTCAGTGTTTTACTAGGTCTCATAGCCGAAGCAATTAAGTCCGATTCTGGTTTGTAATACCCTCCAATATCTTGAGGTTTTCCTTGGGCATCTAAAAGTTCTCTTTCAATCTGAGAAACATTTTCTTTAAAAGCCTCAGATAGTTTTGAAAACTGCTCTTTTAAGTCCGTATTCTCGTCCTGAGACGCCAAGGCTTCTGCCCAATATAGAGACAAATAAAAATGACTTCCTCGAGTATCAATTTCACCTACTTTTCTGGAGGGCGACTTATCTTGGTCGAGGAATTTTTCGGTAGCAGCATCCAAAGCCTTTGCCAATACTTTTGCTTTTTCATTTTGATTTTTATTCCCATAAAAATCAAGGGAAACGCTTAAAGCCAAAAACTCTCCGAGAGAATCCCAGCGCAAATGTCCTTCTTCTAAAAACTGTTCTACATGCTTAGGTGCTGAGCCACCTGCTCCTGTTTCAAATAAACCACCGCCATTCATAAGTGGAACAATAGATAACATTTTTGCACTAGTTCCCACTTCAAGAATAGGAAACAGATCTGTTAGGTAGTCCCGAAGAACATTCCCTGAAACAGAGATAGTATCCTTACCATCTTTTATTCTTTGTAAAGTATATTTCGTGGCATCTATGGGTGACATTATTTGAATGTCTACACCAGGTAGCTGGTATTTGGGCAGGTATGTTTCTACTTTTTTAATAAGTTCAGCGTCGTGGGCTCTGTTTTTATCGAGCCAGAATACGGCCGGTGTATTTGAATCATGTGCTCTGTTTACCGCCAATTTAACCCAATCCTCAATTGGAGCATCTTTTACTTGGCACATACGCCATATATCTCCCGCTTCTACCTTATGGCTCAATAGAACGGTCTTAGTGTCTATATCCACCAACTCAACAATTCCGTCTTGTTCAATTTCGAAGGTCTTGTCGTGAGAACCATATTCTTCCGCTTTTTGTGCCATAAGCCCAACATTTGGAACCGTACCCATGGTGGTGGGATCAAACGCTCCGTTTACTTTGCAGAATTCAATCGTAGCTTCATAGATACCGGCGTAGCTACTATCCGGTATGATCGCCATTGTATCTTGGGACTTTCCCTTACTATTCCACATTTGTCCAGAATTTCTAATCATTGCCGGCATAGAGGCATCTATGATGATGTCGCTTGGAACGTGTAAGTTGGTTATACCTTTGTCTGAATTAACCATCGCTAAATCCGGACCTTCTTCTAAGGCTTCCATAAGATCAGCTTCAATTTCCTTACGCTTACTTTCGGGTAGGTCTTGTAATTTATCTGATAATACTTCAAGACCGTCATTAGAGCGAAATCCAATGGAATCAAAGGTTTCCTTATGCTTGGCAAATAGTTTTTCGAAAAAAACCTCAACTACATGACCAAAAATAATAGGATCTGATACCTTCATCATAGTGGCTTTTAAATGAACTGAAAAAAGTAAGCCATTTTTTTTGGCTTCTTTTAGCTGCTGTTTTAAGAATTGCAGAAGAGCCTTTTTGTTCATTATTGTGGTATCAATGATCTCTCCGGCAAGGAGAGAAATGTTATCTTTTAGAACAGTAGTCTTTCCTTCATTATCTCTTAGTACCACTCGCACTTTTGAGGCTTTTTCAATCGTTAGAGACTGCTCGTTAGATTTAAAATCCCCATCCTTCATGGTAGCTACATGTGTCTTGGAGTCCGAACTCCATGCTCCCATACTATGCGGGTTTTTTTTGGCATAATTCTTAATTGGTAAGGGTGCTCTTCTATCAGAATTCCCTTCTCTTAAAACGGGGTTAACGGCACTACCTTTAATTTTATCATACCTAGACTTAATATTTGCCTCACTATCACTGGACGGTTCATCCGGATAATCTGGAATTGCATATCCTTTACTTTGCAGTTCCGATATGGCATCTTTTAACTGTGGAATAGAGGCACTAATATTAGGTAGTTTAATAATATTTGCATCCGGAGTTTTTGCCAAATTTCCAAGTTCAGTAAGGTCATTTGCTACTTGTTGATCCGCTTGAATATAGTCTGGAAAAACAGCTAAAATTCTACCGGCAAGAGAAATATCTTTCACTTCGATGTTGATTCCTGCAGTCTTGGTATACGCTTGTATGATAGGAAGGAATGACTGTGTAGCTAGGGCTGGTGCTTCGTCGGTTTTAGTATAGATAATTCTTGGCATATAGCAATAAAGGTTTGTTAAAAGCGGAGCAAATATACAATTTTATAAGGTCATAAAACTAGTGCAAACCAACTTTAGTTAGCCATAGACATTGGCAATAAGAAAAAACCGATAATTGAAAAAACAAAAGCCATATCATTGTACAAGTACATTGATATGGCTTTTTAGAAATAGCTTGCAAACTCTTGTTATGCAACGAAGTACATAACGGCAACCATTGGTCGCATTTGAATCACTATCTCCACGTTTGAAATAACAATTTGTTCTTAATTCTTCAACCAAGCAACTCATCCATTATTTCTTCTTATTACTTTAATTTAGTTTTTAGGAGTTCTACAACCAAAGATTCTAGAATTCTTAAACCCAAACCACACAATTCATGAAAACTACCGTCTTCCGTCTGTGCTCATCCTAAATTAAAAGCATACAACAAGTTGTATCCCCTTACTTTTAGACTAAATAATAATATAAAGAACGTTAACTCTATACTGATTATCACTTTTTACTTACGACAAATAAAACTTTCAAATCATACCTAAATTTAATTATTTTTTATAAAAATGAAAACTATCTAAGCATTTTAAAATCAACAAGTTATAAACCTAACTTATCAACAATTGTTAATAATAATTCTAAAAAAAGCTAATTTGATTTGCCTTAAGGAGCGGCGGCACCGGACGACCTAGTTCGTTTAAGTTGTCGCTGTATCTTTTTGATTGCAGATTCGATAGATTTTTCGGGCTCAATTATATTATACTCCCCCCAAAAATCCGGATCTGCAAACCCTATTGCCTCATCACTTAAGATGATATTGGTCCTAAGCTTTTCTTTGCTTTTTGGCTCGTCTTCGACCATACCTTTTTCCCAATCGGTTACAGCCATTTCACAGGTCATACTATAGACAGAATTGAACAATTTTTTATCCCAGTTTATTTTAAACTCCATCAAAACGTTGCTATAACCATAATACCACCTTCCATTTCTTTCCCTGTAGTCTACCCTGTAGGCAATTTCGGTAGGATATACATTTGCATTTCTCGGTTTACGTCTAACAAACATTCTACTGGCTAAGTTTTTGTCTGTAATATTTAAAGTGTAAATAGCACTAGTGAGGATTTTTTTCTCTCCATTAATAAAGAGTTGCCCCTGGTATAGTGGCTCTCTTATTTCTGGTCTTTGCTTAAAGGATATTACAAATATTAATTGGTCATTAATTCTAGTAGATCGCTCAAAACTAAAGTTATAGTCGTCAATAGATTTTTCTGTAAAAATGTATTCCGGATATTTGATCATATCTACGTAGAGTGCATTAAATGGTCCTCCTTGTAGTTTAAGGGCCAAGGTATCTAATTTGGAATAATCAGTACTTTTTCTGGCTTTATACAATTGTACAGCATCTCTTTTTGGAATGTTATAGGGGGTCTTATAAATATTAACTACCGCCTCGGAAAGCGAAACGTTCTTTTTTCTTTTTTTTATCGTCTCCCTATAAAAGGCAGTCATTAAGGTGGGATCATCAAAATAATTATCTCCTCTTTTTCTGAATGTTTCTTTGACCAAATTTTTTGCATTCTTGGGAATAACAACATCTACTTCTGCCAAGGCCGTAACAGAGACTTCTAAGGATATTTTATTGTTTTCTTCTTTTAATTGCCCTAAAGAAATTGAGGAAGTTTTATACCCTAAGAAGGCCACAAGTACATTCCCTGAACTAATCGAATTAGGTATTTTTAGGATAAACTTTCCCTCGGTATTTGTTACCGTACTTATATTTGTGCCCTCAAGAGTGAGGGTGGCAAAAACCAAGGGTTTTTTATTTTCCTGTGAAATAACCATACCCTTATATTGTCTAAATTCGGTCTGTTCGTTTCCAATATTGTCCTGAAAAACTGCAGCCTTTAAACTTTGCTGCATTCCTAGGGCAAACAGAAGGCAAATGGAAAGAGGAAACACCTTAATCTTGTGCGTAAAGAAATTTGAAATAGCTTTCATAACTTAATTTTTTATAGCGTGCTGCTAAAGTATAACAGATTTTAATCTAAATTACTGATTTAGATCATCACAGATTGTTAATAATTCATAATATTTCAGCGCCTGCCATATGTTTATAAGCAGTGTCATACTAGTAGACTATATCGTCATTACAGAAGCACATACTTTAATCAATAGGCATAAGACCTTGTTTTATTTCATAGTTTTTTAAGAAAAGTTACCAATAAATTGGGCCTTTTCCCAAGTATTTTTCAGCTATTGGAAGGTAGTAATTCTTTAAAGAATCTAAATCATAGGTCTGGTTAGATTTGGTATATAAATCATATTTATTGAAATCGCGGATCCAATTCAAATATTTCTCATCCTCTCTCTGTAAAAGTTCCGTATAACTATTACCACTGTGCCAAGGATAAAAAGAATGGTATCGGATCATGGCCATAGCTTCTTCCGGCAGTCTGTTAGTAGAATGATGCTCCAAAACTTGGAACAAATACTCGTCATGTCCCCAAGCTAGTTCTAGGTTTTTTAGCCCACAACCCTTTTTGTATTTACCCGTGAGAGAGTTATATCGGGAATCGGACATGTCTGGGTTTAATGAATTAAATTCCGGATAGACACAGCTATTGGGAAGGGTGCAACCAACCACAAAGACATCGCCTACCATGCCCCATTGTTCTTTTTGGCTTGTTCCGTCTTCATCTGAACCCCATAAAAACATGATTTTTCCCAAATCATGAATTAATCCTACAAGCTGCATCCAATCTGCTCTCTTATCTCTTCTAATAGCCTCTGCGCTCTGTATTAAATGCTGTACATTTGGTAGGTCTAAGTCGGGATCGCTAACATCAATTAAATCGTCTAAGTTTTTTAAAGCATCCCATAGCATTAATGGTTTGTCATAGGTGAGGTATTTTTTCTTCATTTTTTCTACATAACTCACCGTCTGGTTTGCGCGCATCTTTCGGTAGTGCTCTTTTACAGCTGCCTTGGCTTTACTTTCCCTATAATCTCTAAATACCTTGTCCATCTTAAATGTTTCCAAGTAGAAGGTACAAAATAATGGTAAATGCAACCAGAAAAAGGCTAAAGTGTTTTGCAAAACGCCAGGGAACAGTACTTACTTTGCCGCTATCAACTAGCACAAATTTGGTCACCATGGGGTATTTCAATGATGCAAGGTGCATCACAACTATATTTAGTAAAAATTCAATGCCCCAAAGATGTACAAAATGAATATCTAATTTAAGGATATAATAAGTGCTTATATAAAAGATAAATCCAAATAGCATTCCAATTTTAGCACCATGAGCAGATACTTTTGGGAATATAAATCCAGCTATGACTACGGTTGCAATGGGAATGAAAAAGATGCCGTTCAATTGTTGAAGAAGCTGGTATAAACCCTCTGGTGCACTGGCAACAAATGGGGCGATACCTATAGCAAAAAATGCTAAAACAGCCGAACTACTCTGGCCTAAACGCACCAAACTTTTTTCACTGGCATTTTTACGTATATATCGTTTGTATATATCTAAACTAAATACGGTAGCGGCGCTATTTAGAGTACTATTAAAAGTGGTAAGAATTGCACCCATCATTACGGCCACAAAGAATCCTGTTAACCAATCGGGTAAGACCATTTTTACCAACCTTGGATATATGGCATCCGGATCATCAAAGAACTGGTTGTCGAAATAGTAAAAGCCTATGAGCCCTGGCAAGACAATAATTAAAGGGACTAATATTTTTAACAGGCCCGTAAATAACAAACCTTTCTGAGCCTCCTTAAGATTTACAGCACCTAATACTCTTTGTATTATAGATTGATGCATGCACCAAAAGTATATCTGGTTAACCATAAGGCCTGTAAATAGTACTTCAAATGGCAAAATTGCCTCCCTTGCATTTGCCCCAAAGCCTGGTTCCGAACTTATTACATTGAACTTTTCCGGGTTTTTTTGAAATACTTTCGCCAAGCCTATACTAATATCTCCATCACCAATTTCCCACAGGGCAAGTAATGGTACCAATAATCCCGCAATTAAAAGCCCAAACCCGTTGATGGTGTCGGTTAAGGCCACCATTTTTAGTCCACCAAATATTGCATAAACAGCGCCTATGCAACCCACTGTGACAATCGTTATCCACATCGCCTGGCTATGATTTACACCAAGGAGTTCTGACAAGTTAAAGATGGCTTCAATGTTCAGCGCCCCTGTGTATAATACTATAGGTAGCAAGGTGGCTACAAAGGAAATGATAAGAAGTAGGGCTACTAATGTTCTTGTTAGACCATCGTATCTTTTTTCAAGGAATTCCGGAATAGTCGTAAGCCCCATCTTTAAATATCTGGGTGCAAAAAATAGGGCCGCAACTACCAGCGCTAGCGCCGAGGTAACTTCCCATGCAACTATGATTGCCCCATTTTTATAGGAAGAACCATTCATGCCTACGAGATGTTCGGTGGAAATATTAGTGAGTAACAGGGAGCCAGCAATCACAATTCCGGTTAACGACCTACCTCCTAAAAAATAGCCATCTTTTGAATTAATCTTGGATTTGCGCAGTTTCCATGCAGCAATTATGGCAACGACTGCAGTAAATAAAAAGAATGTAAAAAAGGTCACCCCTAAATGTAAACATTAGAGGGTAAACTAAGACGTCCAGGGACAAAAATTCCCAGGCGCAGGCGGAATATTTTTTATTCTTTTGGAAAGTTGGGATCTGCCATCACGGCTTCCATTTGTTTTACGTGTCTTTCAGTATGGCCCGACATAAACAAAAACACCTGATAAGTATCTAAAGTTCCAAACGGAAAGCTTCCATAGTGATTTCTTAAGTCATCCTTTGTGGTCTTGATATAGTTGATATGTTCTTTTCTTTTGGTTTTGAAGACATCAAGAGTCTCCTCATAGGTGCCAAATTTTCCGGAGGGCTCAAATGATTCTGGGGTCTTTACTTTTTTCTCCCGACTAGATATCATTGCTACTATTTGCTCGTCTGTCATTTTTACTTCGCTTCTTTTAGATGGATCTGCCGGACTTTCCAAGGCACCTTTTACCATCATGTCGAAGGCATTTTCAGAAATCGTTAAGTGTTCTACGCAATTGGCAATTGACCACGATTCCGGACTACTTTTAAAGTTTAACTGTTCATCACTAAGGCCCTTAACGGTTTTAAGCAGAAACTTTTCTGACTTACTTAATTCATTCGCGCCAAGCTTGCGTTCTTCATCAGTTAGCTGGGTATCGTAATTAGTAAAACTTAAGAAGACTAACAATACAAGAGGAGATAGAAATTTTTTCATACCAGTGTTATTTAATGGTTAGTTATGCAGGTCTAAAAGAAATGGCTGTTTTTTTTAGTCTATACCTAGTCCTTTTCCTTACAAATAAGGACGTAAATTATTCTGAGGTCCTGATACCTCTAAAAAAATTTACATTTGGGTCTATAGGATTCCCCGCGGCTCTTCTCATAATTACTATTTGTCCACTATGCCATACCGCATCTTCGATTGGTCCATTAATCTGATGCCAAAAGGGGCTTTCTGAGGTCCCCTTATTGGATTTAAAAATAATTGGATGTGATTTTAAATCATTTGACAGCAGGAAAATTTCACTTGCCTTCTTTAAATTAATCAATGTTGCTTGTCTTTTTTCTTTAAAAGTTGAGGGGATGTTTAGTGCAGAAGTTCTGTCGTTTGCCTCTTTTATTGCAGACTGATATATCATAGAAGATAAGCCGTATATATGGTCTAAGGTTTCATCTAAGCTTCTGCCGTCTTCTGAAGGTTTGTAGATTAAGTCGTCAGATGTTAATCCATTTGTAGCCCAATAATATCGAAACCCTAAACCGTCAATCATTCTTGCTACCACAGATCCCGGGGTATATTCTTCCGGATAGTCAGGGATACTGGAGTATGGTAGCTCCTTTAATGGATCGTTTTGAGAATAGGAAAGACTCATGATAAAAAAAGCTAAAGTGTAATATAGTAATTTCATTTAGTAATAGTTTAGTTTTGATGAAAGCTATCGGAGACAAACGCTAATACTGTAGGTAACGAAGCACGCCAGTAGGTCCAGCTGTGTCTCCCATCTCTAACTCTATATTCATGTGGAATCTCCCTTTTTTTCATCGCTATATGAACCAAACTATTTCCTTCAAATAGAAAGTCGTCATCCCCACAATCAATAAACCATTTAACCGATTTTATATCATCCACCGGGAGGTTCTCTATTAGAGCTATGGCATTGTGCCTATTAAAATAGGCCTTTAATTCTTCCTTGGTAAAAAGGTTTCCTTGTTGAAGCGCCCTCTTTTCTAATTGTTCTATTGTCAACGGACCTACATAAGCACTTAATGGGCAAGCAGAGGAAAACATGTCGGGTCGATGAAGCGCGTACATAAAGGTGCCGCCCCCGCCCATGGAAAGCCCCGCAACAGCCCGATATCTTTTATTCTTTTTTATTCTATATTTTGATTCTACAAATGGAATTAATTCATCGAAAAAGAAGTCTTCATATCGCCAGTCACCAACATTAAAATAGCCTCTTTTTCCTGTATTGGCATCGGGCATAATGATAATCATGGGGGTGGCCTTACCTTCTCTTATTGCTTTGTCGGTTATATGCAATACTTCGCCAAATTGCACCCAGCCGGTTTGGTCATCACCTGCTCCATGCAAGAGGTATAGTACGGGATAACTCCTATTGGAAGCTTCGTAATCTGGCGGAAGATAAACTGCGTACTTCCTTTCTCCTTTAAGTATTTTACTATCCAGAACTTCTTCGTCCATGACTACCCCACTTTGCGCATTCATAGATATCGAAAAGAAGAAGAAAAGGCTAAAAAACGTTAGTATTTTATACATGGTTATAGGATTATTTATATCGGAAGAGTGAAGTGATTAAAAATATGAATGCAGTGTAAAGTTAGTAAAAAACAAAAATGTATATTTCTATAGGTTATGGTCGGATTTTTTCTTTCCCTCTAGTTTTAGAGATTAACGGATGCCTTTTACGCTCATCTTTAGGGTATAGACAGAATTCATTGCAGTTATAAAGAGAGTCTCCTGATTAACACCTCCAAAAGTTACGTTGGCAGTCCATTTTTGCGGTACTTTTATATGCTCTATTTTTTCCCCCTTTTGGTTAAAAATGGTTACTCCGTCACCGGTTAAATATAAGTTTCCCATAGTGTCTAAAGTCATGCCATCGGAACCCATTTCTATAAAAAGTGTTTTATCTATAAGTGTTCCTTTTTCACCAATGGTATAACGATATGTTTTCTTGTCCCCAATATCTGCTACAAATAAAGTCTTACCATCGGCAGTTCCTATTATTCCATTAGGTTGTACCAAATCATCTGCCATCACCAAAACAGTGTCTTTATCCGGTGTAAGATAATACACCTTCTGACCGTCAATCTCCTTTTTCGTTCTTGTCCAATAAGGTCTTTGGTAGTATGGATCGGTAAAGTAGATTCCACCTTTCTTATCCACCCATAAATCGTTGGGGCCATTTAGTTTTTTCCCCTCAACATCTTTTATCAATACGGTTACAGTCTTGTCCTTGTTAATCTGCCAAAGTTCAAATTTTTCATCTGCGCAGGCTAACAGTCTACCCTCGTTGTCAAAATACAATCCATTTGCTCTCCCGGAATTTTCCATAAAAACAGAAACCTCATTGGTATTAGCGTTCCAGCGAAGAATTTTATTATTGGGTTGGTCTGTGAAATATACATCGCCATTTGAATCCATAGCGGGTCCTTCGGTAAATTTATAACCATCGGCCACTAAGGTTAATTCAGCCTGTGGATAGATAATTTCTGTTTCCTGTGCAGAACTAATCGTTATTATTAGGCCAAGAATTATTGGAATAAAAATATTTTTTTTCATAGGTGTACGCTTCATTTAATTAATTGTTGATCCAACCCGGACCTCTTACTATTCTTCCTGGAAATTGATTAGTATGTTCCCCATTATCAATAACTTGGGTGCCATTAACAAAAACATGTTTCATTCCTTCGGCATATTGATGAGGTTCTTTAAAAGAGGCATTTGCTCTTATTTCGTTAGCATCAAATACTACCACATCCGCAAAATATCCTTTTTTAAGCGTGCCTCTTTTTTTGAGTTTTAAGTTGGTAGCTGGAAGCGTAGTAAGTTTATATATTGCTTCCTCTAAGGAAATAACCTTTTCTTCTCTGACAAAATGACCAAGCAAGCGCGCGAAAGATCCATAAGCTCTGGGATGGGTGCTCTGTTCCAAAAACACGCCCTGGTTGGTATAGGAACCGGCATCTGAACAAATAGACATATAAGGGAGGGTAAGTTTTTTCTTGACGTTATCTTCCGACATGGAAAAGTAAACCACTTGAATTCTGCTATTGTCCTCCTTTATTAGTTCTACCACAGTTTCTTTTGGGGTTAAATTTCTTTCCTGTGCTACTTCAGCCAAGGATTTTCCTATTAGATTTCGTAGAGCTTTGTTACGGAATCCGACAAGTAGAATTTTTTCCGGGGGAACATGAAAATAAATTTCCTGTATCATTTTGCTCCTCTGTGCAGGATTGGCCATCAATTCAACAGTCATGGCATGTCCTCCTTCCTTGGCCCAGGAAGGAAGAACTACATTAAGTCCGGTAGAACTTGCATTGTACATATACATATCTGTTGTAATAGCCAGACCTTTTTTTCGCGCATTATTTATCAAAGCAATGGCACTGTCTAACAATTTCCAGTTAGCCATTCCCGATGCCTTAAAATGATAAATCTCGGCCGGTACTTCTGCTTTCTCGGAAATTTCGATTAATTCATTGACAGCCTCTAAAAGGTATTCTTCTTCGTCTCTGATATGAGAAATATAAAGGCCATTGTATTGTCCAACAATCTTGGCCAATTCTATTATTTCTTCTGTAGAAGCATGTCCACTTGGAACATATATCAGCGATGTTGAAAGTCCCATTGCGCCTTCTTCCATAGCTTGTTTTGTGAGCTCCTTCATTTTATAAAGTTCTTTCTCGGTGGGAGTTCTGTTTTCAAAATTCATCACATATTGTCTTAAAGTGCCGTTGCCAACGAAGGATGCTATATTGGTAGAAACACCTTTGTTCTCTAAAAACTCTAAATACTCTCCTAAACTATTCCAATTTATATCATATTTAATGCCTTGCTGCCCCTCCCGCATACTGTTTTTCATTTCCTCATTTAATGGCCCCATTGATCTTCCTTCTCCCAGAACTTCCAGCGTAACACCTTGCCTAATATCTCCTTGTGATCTTCCATCTTCAATAAGCGATTCATTGGCCCAGCTAAGCATATTTATAAAGCCCGGTGCTACCGTTAATCCGCTTGCGTCAATTTCTTTTAAGGCCTTTTTATTATTCAGATTCCCTATAAATACTATAGTGTCTGCATTTATGGCGACATCTCCTTTAAATGCTGCGGATCTATCTCCTACAATAATATATCCATTTCTAATAATAAGATCAAATGGTTTGTCTTCTTGACAGCTAAAAAGAATGCCGAGAAGTATCAAATAAGTATAGTGAATATAGAACTTCATTACTGTGAATTTTATGCAGGAAGTTAGTATTAAATAATCCTAATTTAACTAAATAGTTTGTAAATACCCAAAAGCCCTACAGCCAAGATACTTCCTATGCTTATCCATAGAACGATGTTATAAATTGGCCCTGTTTTAAATTGTGCACTTTCTCTGTAATATTTAAAATGAATAACCGCAAAAACAACTAAGAATAATAAAACGGAGCCTACAATTCCTCCTGTTAAGACCATTAGGACCGGGAGTTTTATAAAAATAAAAAGCAACGCCCAGAGCATAGGAAAAGCCCAAGCCAAGATGGCAATAGTTTTTTTGCGCTGTGCTTGGTTTTGGAAGTCAATCCATCCAATAGCTCCAAAAATGTCTGTAGTTTGTCTGGTCCAGGCAGCCAGAGCGGCAAACAAGGTAGAAAACAATGTGATAAAAGCACCTATTAGGAAGAACATTTTTGCATCCGGTCCCAGAGATTCGGTATACATTCCAGATAGGGTTTGTATCATCTCATAACCCTTAGGAACCTCTCCCTGGGTATGCAGAACGGCCGCACCCAATAGATAAAAAGCGGCGGTCACGGCAGTATAAATACACATGGCTATAACTGCATCTAATTTCATTACTTTTACCCATCCCTCTGCTCTTTTACGCCAGGCTTTAGAATCATCTCTTTTTCCTGTAAAGGAGGCATAGCCTTTCTCTAAGCACCAATAGTTATAGTGTATTATTTCATCGCCTCCAACCCCTGTAATTCCAAATGCACCAATAGCAACGGCTACCAGCTCTTTAGGTAAATTAAATTGTAGTCCTTCCAATACATTGTCAAAACCAATAGAGTAGGGGGTGTAACGTAGAAAGTAAAGCGTAGCAAAAGTAAAAATGGTGAAAACACCAATCATACCTAAGGAGAATTTTTCTATAAAGGAATAATAACCCCTATAAACCATCAAGGCCACTGTAATTGCAATTAAAAGACAAAACACAGGGATAGCAATATTGGGGAAAGCCATGTTTAAAATAATTGCAACCCCGCCTACTATTCCGCCAACTTGTAACAGTTTTACGACAATAACTGCTAATACCATCCAGACACTCCATTTAGCCTTACCAAATACAGGGCCAGGAAGTTTGTTGAAGGCCTGCATAGCAGTTTCTCCTGTAAGAATTGTGTGCTTTCCAAATTCTAATTGAACCGCCACTTTCACCACACAACTCACTAATATTACCCAAAAAGTAATAAATCCGGCCTGTGCACCAAGAGTGGTGGTAGCAATTAATTCCCCAGAACCGACGATAGAGGCCGATAAAATAAAACTTGGTCCTAGAAAGGAAAGTCTTTCGGTAAAAGTAGCAGGTGCTTGCTTTATCTTTTCTTTAGTAAAAGCATAAGGATCTTCTATTGGAGACATAGGAAAACACTAAGAAATATTTTTTAAATAATTCATGTTATATCTCATGCTTTCAAGGGGAGTTGAAGCATATTCCTCTTGCTCTATAAAAATATGTCTAACTCCTGAAGATTTTTTATTCGCCAGCATAGCTTTAATATCTAAACCGCCCTTGCCAAATTCTGTACTCTCTTTTTTAGAAAGATTCATGTCCTTGAGATGCCATAACGGGAATCTTCCCGGATAGTTTTTAAAATAATCCAATGGATTTTTACCCGCAGTAATAACCCATCCTAAATCTAGTTCCATATGTACTAAATCGGCATCCGTATTTTCTAATAATATATTATAAAGGACCTTGTCTCCGTCAGAATCAAATTCATAATCATGGTTGTGATACCCAAACTTAAGACCTAGGGATTTGCAGGCTTCTCCTGCTTTATTAAAGGCTTCTGCCACCTTTTTGTAATTTTCTACAGTTTGCCCTTTACTGGGCAGAGAAGAACAAATTAGATATTCTTGTCCTGAACGAACGGCTTCATTCATGGTTTTTTCCCATGAGTCATCTAAGTGTACATGCCCGCTTTTTAAATTCATACCCAAATCTTCACATACTTGCTTCATTTTTTCTGGTTGCAGTCCATAATAGTGTCCTTTTTGGCTTCTTGCCGTTTCAATTTCAGTAATACCAAGGCTAGCGATTTGTTTTAAAGTTTCCGCTGGGTTTTTTAGCATTTCTTTGCGAAAAGAGTAAAGTTGCACCCCCATTTTACCTATTAGGGGCGACGCCTTTACCACTGAGGGTAATAGCAAACTGGCTGCACTAAATGCAGAAACCTGGACTATAAAGCTTCTTCGGGAGGTCATAAGAATTGTTTATTGGATGGGATTAGATTGCTTCTAATTTAATCTAAAAATTCCAGACAACGAATAGTCCTGTATTTGTACTTTTGTCAAAAGTCCAGTTTTATGAAAAAAAGGGAAGAAGAATTAGAGGCATTTGATCGCTTATTAACCATCATGGATGAATTAAGAGAACAGTGCCCATGGGATAGAAAGCAGACATTTCAAAGTCTTAGACATCTTACCATTGAAGAAACCTATGAACTGGGAGATGCCATTCTAGATAACGACCTGCAGGAGATTAAAAAAGAGTTAGGAGACCTTCTGCTTCATATTGTTTTCTATGCTAAAATTGGTTCAGAGAGTAATGCCTTCACTATAGCGGATGTTGCCAACACCATATCGGAGAAATTGATAAATAGACACCCGCATATTTATGGTGATGTGGCAGTTAAGGATGAGGAGGAAGTAAAAAGGAATTGGGAGAAGCTAAAACTAAAAGAGGGCAAAGATAGCGTCCTGGAAGGGGTACCTATGAGCTTACCTTCCTTAGTAAAGGCGAATAGAATACAAGATAAAGTTGCTGGTGTTGGCTTTGATTGGGAGGAACCAAGCCAAGTATTCGCGAAAGTAAAAGAAGAATTGGAAGAACTTGAGGAAGAAGTTAAATCGGGAAGCCCGGATGCTATGGAAGCAGAGTTTGGGGATGTACTATTCTCCATGGTTAACTATGCTAGGTTTCTAGATATTAATCCCGAAAATGCTTTAGAAAGAACAAATAAAAAGTTTATAAAGAGGTTTAAATATCTAGAATCTATGGCAAAAAATCAGAATAAAGCCTTGAGAGATATGACCTTGGCGGAAATGGATGTTTTTTGGGAACAGGCAAAACAGCTATAACTACTAAAAACTGAAGAACAAGCTTGTTTGTTCTAAGATACTTACACATTAATAGGGCGAAATCTTATCTTTGAACCTATATAAAACCAAGCCAACTTGTTGCAACAATATACCAGAGAATTCAAGTATAATAGCAAACTAGCTGTTCCTGTAATAATGGGGATGCTTGGACATACCTTTGTTGCTTTTGCGGATAATATTATGGTTGGTCAGCTTGGTACCGCAGAATTAGCCGCTGTGTCGTTGGGAAATAGTTTTGTATTTATTGCGATGTCTTTAGGGATTGGATTTTCGACGGCCATAACACCTTTGGTTGCTGAAGCTGATGGGGCAGGGAATAAGGTCGCTGCAAAAAGTGCACTTAAGCATGGAATAGTATTATGTACCATTATTGGTTTGGGCCTTTTTGGATTAATTCAGATTTCAAAACCATTATTACAACTTATGGACCAACCAACAGACGTGGTTGAACTATCTCTACCCTACTTAGACTTAGTTGCGTTTTCACTAGTTCCCCTTGTAATATTTCAATCTTTTAAGCAATTTTCTGAAGGCTTGTCTCAAACGAAATACCCTATGTATGCTACTATTGTAGCCAATGTGGTAAATATTGTCTTAAACTACCTGCTAATTTTTGGCAGCTTTGGATTTCCTAAACTCGGTATTGTTGGAGCAGCCATAGGAACGCTGATATCTCGCTTTATTATGCTTTTTATATTATGGTATCTCTTAAAGAAAAAGAAGAAGTTTCACGACTATGTTACGGGATTTAATTTAAGGAAGATTGAAAAAACGGTAATTAAAAAAATAGCCAATCTTGGATTTCCATCTGCCTTACAAATGTTCTTCGAGGTAGCAATTTTTACTGCCGCCATATGGTTAAGTGGAGTACTGGGTAAGAACCCCCAGGCAGCAAACCAAATTGCACTTAATTTAAGTAGTATGACTTTTATGTTTGGCATGGGTCTCGGAGTTGTCGGTATGATTCGTGTAGGGAATCAGAAAGGATTGCAAAACTTCAAAGAGTTGAAAAGAATTGCCGAATCTATTTTTCTGCTGACCCTTTTTGTAGAAATAATTTTTGCAGCTTTATTTTTATTAGGAAGGTATTGGTTCCCTACTATTTATTTGGACACCGGAGACTTAGCCAACCAGGCAGATAATATGGAGGTAATAGCACTGGCTGCTGAACTGCTTTTGGTAGCAGCATTTTTCCAAATATCGGATGGGTTACAGGTTGTGATATTAGGGGCTTTAAGGGGACTGCAGGATGTTAGAATACCAACTTTTATTACTTTTATTGCGTATTGGGTTATTGGATTCCCGATAAGTTATTATCTGGGTTTATACACGCCCTTAAAAAGTGTAGGGATTTGGATTGGTCTCTTATCAGGACTAACTGCGTCTGCAATTATGTTGTATATTCGATTTAATTACCTTACCAAACGATATATCAGGACGAGATAAATAAGCATACTACTAAAAAGATACAAGAGATGGCAATTGAGAATTTTCCTAAATTTTTGCTCGGAGACAATACAGATTTTCCAAATGGAATTTACGTAGTGCATACAGAGTATCCCAGGTTTATTATTAATCTTGAGAATGATGAGGTAGAGTGGCTTGAGGACTTTACCAAAGAGGATGAAAAGGAACTTTCTGATGAAGCCGAGAACTTAATTGAAGCAGCCACGCTTTTTTACGACAGAGAAGTTTCCCGATACGAAGATTGAGATGATTGAAGAATTGCTCACATTTGATAAGGATCTTTTTCTGTTTCTCAATGGCCTAGGGAGTAGTAGCTGGGACGGATTTTGGCTCTTCTTAACCAATAAATGGAGTGGCATTCCACTATACCTTGTCTTGGCCTTAGTTAGCTATAGATTTTTAGGAATTAAAAAATTTATAGTGTTTCTATTAATGCTTGCCTTAATGATTTTAGTTACCGATCAACTATCTAATTTTTTTAAATATGGTGTTGGGCGTTTAAGACCTTGTCACGATCCTGAAATTTCAGGAATAATGCGGCTTGTTAAGGACTACTGCGGGGGTCAATATGGTTATTTTTCTGCACATGCTGCTAACTCCTTTGCCGTAGTTACTTATTTTGTTTTGGTAATTGGGTCTTCTCCAAAGTTATTTAGACTCTTTTTAATACTTTGGGCTTTCTTAGTAGCTTATAGCCGTATTTATATAGGCGTACATTATCCTCTGGATATTCTCACGGGGGCCTTAGTTGGACTAACTTTTGGCTGGTTGTTTTCAAGACTATTTTTTCATTCGATTAACAAATGGCGCTTATGATTTCTAAAGCACAATACAAGGTTTTATTTGTTTTGATTAGTGCAGTATACGCTACCGGTATGTTCGTTACCTTGTTTGAGAATGATTCGGCTCAATTTGCAGTTATGGCCATGAGAATGCTGCAAGAGAACGATTTTTTAAGTCTATTTAAAGGCCCGGAAGAGTATTTAGATAAACCTCATCTTCATTATTGGTTAGCGGCTATCTCTTTTAAAATATTTGGATTACATGATTGGGCCTATCGAATCCCTGGGATTATGGCCACCTTTCTCGCTGCTTATAGCTGTTTTGGTTTGGGGAGACTGCTTTACTCTGTGCAGGTTGGAAGACTTGCAGCCTTAATATTTATGACTGCACAAACCATTGTTTTGGCAGCTATAGATGTTAGAACAGATGGGGTATTAACAGGTTTTGTTGCTCTTGCTATTTGGCAACTGGCAAGCTTTCTTGAAAAAGAGAACCTGAAAAATTTGTTAGCTGGTGCTGTAGCCATGGGACTGGCTTTTTCTACCAAAGGTCAGATAGCCGTATTGGTTATTGGTCTGCCCTTGCTATGCCATACCATTTATCGCAACAAATGGAAGGTGTTGGCTAGTTGGAAGATACTACTAGCGGTAGCTGTTTTTTTTCTAACCATAAGCCCTGTCCTGTATGCTTACTACCTGCAGTTTGATCTTCACCCGGAAAAGATAATTCGCGGAAGGGGAAATAGAAGCGGCGTCTTTTTTATATTATGGGAACAGAGTTTTGAGCGTCTAAGCGGAGAGGGAATAGGTAAGAATAGTAGCGATTACTTTTTCTTTTTCCATACCTTTTTATGGGTCTTCCTGCCATGGACTGTTTTAGCAGTTTTGGCTTATATAAGTAGGTCTAGAAAGTTGATTAAGGTAAATTTCAAACAGACAAAGGACCTGGAGGTACTTACTCTAGGTGGTATTACCATGGTTTTCTTAATTATAAGCTTTGCGCAGTTTAAGCTACCTCATTATTTAAATATTACTATCCCACTTTTTGCGGTCTTAACGGCCTCCTATGTTTATGAACTAATACATTCAAAGAATGAAAGACTAAAAAAGGGGATTCTAGGGTTTCAGCAGTTTATTTTTTTATTGGTAATTGTGTTTGCTGTTTTGGTTGTGGTGGTAGTGTTTCCCTTAGCTTCATTCTGGTCTTATACAGCATACCTCATTCTTGGGATACTGTTAGTTTTGTTTATATTCAGAAAAAAGGTTTTTTTTAAAAGACTTGTATATGTTTCAGCCGGAAGTGCTCTATTACTAAATACCGTTTTAAATACTCATTTTTACCCTTCTTTGCTAAAATATCAGGCAGGTTCGGAGATGGCTAGAATTGTTGCAGCAAACAATATTCCTGTAGATAGAATCTATAAAATAGGGGAGCGATACTCCTGGGCATTAGATTTTTATAACCAAAAACCTGTAAAGATTAGCGCTACTGAGAACCTAAAAGTTCAAGGAGATTATTGGGTTTACGCCACCGATGAAGAACTGGCCATTCTGAAAAATGAAGGTCTATTTTGGGAAGAGTCTTATACCGTAAAACAGTTTAGGATTACCCGACTTCAAGCTAAATTTTTAAACCCCGCTTCTAGATTGGAGGTTCTAAATAGGATGCATTTGGTACACCTAAGGTTCTAGTATTTTATTTGGCCACCAAGAGAGAGGGTTTTTTAAAATGGTAAACAATACCCAATAAAGAGACAAAGGCAGTTATAATAAAAAAGAGCATACTGATGCTTATTGAGGCATTTTCCTCTAAACCGAGCCACAGGGCTCCATAATAAAAAACTACCTCTCTGCTACCAATACCTCCAATGGTTAGCGGAAGTACCGAGACTATTGAAGAAACTAAGAATATAAACAAATAGGCGAGAGAATTGGCCGCAATACTGAGACTTTTTAAGATAAAAATCACAGATATTATCTGTGTGCCTTGTACTAAAAAAGAATAGCCTACGGCCTTCCAGAATACCGAGTATACATAAGAGAAATACTTTTTATTAATAAACCAAAAGACTACTAAACTAATTAGTAAAGCAGCGATTAGAACCACTTGAAAATTATCAAAGATTGCTTGCTTCAGGAAAAGACTAAAAAGGCAGGCAAATTGAAATATTAATAGAAGACCTGAAAGTCTGTCTAATAATAAGATAGATACTATTCTCTTGGTTTTTAATTGAAATTCTTTTTTTAAAACATAACCCTTATAGGCATCTCCGCCTATTCCTCCCGGAAGAAATAAGTTATAAAACATACCCAGTAGATAAAGTTTAAAATTACTGCGATGGCTAAGAGGAATATCTAGGGCATGAATAAAAAGGTTAAGCCTTAGTGCAGCAAAAACTTTGGATCCAACAAAAAAGAGAACCGCAAGTATTAAGAAGTACGGATTAGCTGTTTTAATTAACTCAAATACTTCTTTTAGTGCTATTTTGTTAAACACAAAATATAGCAGTATAACACTAAATATAATTTTGAGAAAAGTTATTCCTTTTTTACGCAGATTTTCCACCTATAGTGATTTTTTTAATCCTATATGGCCTTTTGTTCTGGGATTCGTAATAGGTCCTGATTAGCAACTCCATAACAATACCAATAGTGAAAAGTTGGATCCCGGCAAGGATAAACATCATCCCGAAGATCAATAATGGTCTGGTCCCGATGTCTTGTCCAAAGCCTAATTTAACTATAAGGAGGTAAACGTTTATTAAAAGACCTAAAGCCACTAATAGAACGCCTAGGATTCCAAATAAATGAATGGGTCTTTGGAAATACTTCCGAATAAAAAGAAGAAGCATCATATCTGCGACTACCTTAAATACTCTCTCCAAACCATATTTAGAAACACCTGCATTCCTGGCATGGTGTCTTACCGGTACCTGCTTTATTTGTGCCCCCTCTAAGAAGGCTAATAGGGTTATAAAGCGATGCATCTCCCCGTATAAGTTTAACTCTTTTGCTATGTCCTTAGTAAAAACTTTAAGGGCACATCCATTATCCTTAATGTCTAATTTTGTTACTCTGCGAACTAGAAAGTTAGCTATTTTAGAAGGAATTTTTTTGATTAAAGAATCTTTTCTTTTTTGTCTTATTCCGGTAACTACGTCATATTCTCCACTTAGTGCATAGGGTAGCATTTCTGGAATATCTAAGGGATCATTTTGCAGGTCACCATCCATGGTAATAATAAACTCTCCTTCTGCATAGTCTATACCGGCCGCCAATGCCAAACTTTGCCCGTAATTCTTTTTAAGTGCAATAAGACAAACCTTTGGATCTTTCATTGCCTTAATTCGAAATCTGGTTTGATCCGTGGAAAAATCATCTACATAAATGATCTGATAGTTATAACCTTTAAGGCTTTCCCTAATTTTCTCTGTAAGCAGCACTACGTTGTCCTCTTCGTTATAGAGAGGTATTACAATAGATAGTAAAGCGTCGGTAATTGGAGTCATCTAGTTTATTAAAGGTTTGGGCAAATTTATGTTTTTTATTTAAGTTCTTGTTTGTAGTATGCTAAGAGTTCCTCTGCTGCTCTGAAGGGGGAGATTTTATTCTGGGAAACTCTGCTCATATACTGAGCTAGTTCTTCTTTAATAGACGGGCTGAGGTAAAAGTGTTGTTTTAATAGGTCGTCCACCGTTTGTCGAAACCAATATTGGTTTTGTTTTTCTCTATTGGTAGACCAAAAACCATTTTCATGGACTAGTTTAAAATATTCGAGAAACATTACCCATACCTCTTCTATACCCGTTTGGTCTAAAGCAGAACAGGTACTAACCTTAGGAAGCCAGCCATTTTCTTTGGGAGGATATAATTGCAGTGCGCGTTCAAATTCAACTTCTGCCTTTAAAGCTCTTTTTAAGTTATCTCCTTCGGCCTTGTTTATGACAATGGCATCTGCCATTTCCATAATTCCTCTTTTCATTCCTTGTAATTCATCCCCGGCACCGGCCAGTTTCAGCAGAAGGAAAAAATCAACCATACTGTGTACTGCAATTTCACTTTGGCCTACGCCTACGGTTTCAATTAGAATACAGTTATATCCGGCTGCTTCGCACAGAATAATTGATTCTCGTGTTTTTCTCGCTACGCCTCCTAAAGAATCTCCTGAGGGAGAAGGTCTAATAAAAACATTGCTTTCCTTAACCAGTTCTTGCATCCTAGTCTTATCGCCAAGAATACTGCCTTTACTTATACTACTGCTGGGGTCTACTGCGAGTATTGCCACTTTCTTCTTGGCTGCCAGAATAGTCTTGCCAAGAGCTTCAATAAAGGTGCTTTTACCTACGCCAGGAACACCTGTAATACCAATGCGAATACTATTATTTGGAACGGCTAAACAATTTTCAATCAGCTGATTGGCTTTTTTTTGGTCCTCTTCGGCCTTGCTTTCAACAAGCGTTATTGCTCTGGCTAATGCAGATTTTTCTCCCGCAAGAATTTTAGAAGTAAGCTCTTTTACGGAGATCTTTTTTTTGCGATGAGCTCTAACTTTTGCAACACCTTTTTCTCCTGTATTTTTTATATTACCCAAGCTTATTTTGTAATAGGAATCCTAATTTTTGTTTTGTCCCAATCTAAACATAAGTACAAGGCTCCTGTTTCTTCAAAGGAAATAGTAAAACTCTCTACTTCTTCTATTAGTTTTATGGCCGGAAGTTCAATTTGTAAAAGGTCTTCCTCGGGGTTTCTGGTGGTTTCTTTTCCCCCGCTTAGGATGGTTACACCCCAGCCCGGAACTTCCTTATTAAAAATCACCTGCCATTTTTCTTTTCCGGGGATAGTCCATAAAGAATAAGTGCCTGCTGGCAATTCTTGTCCCATGATGTTTACAGAAGAGCCGTTAACTAGTACGGTTGGTTCATTAGCACCTGTACGCCAAACTTTATCATAGGGAACAAGTTCTCCAAAAATAACTCTACCTTTCTTAAAAGGACTGCTATAGGATACCTGGAGATCCATACCGTTTTTATTGTATACTGCGGTTTTTTGTGGACTTATTTTTTTTGTTTCTTCTCTCAAATATGGCATGGCAACGAAGTAAAATAACAGCGCCAAGGCACCTAAAACAATTAAAAACCATTTAAGAAATTTCATAACTAGAACAGATTGATTAGAGACTCTAAGGTACTAAATCGAATATAAATAGAGCTTCATTTTTGTAGGTTTCTCCAGGATGAAGCAGTGACGATGGAAAGTTCTTATTATTTGGAGCATCCGGATAGTTCTGTACTTCAAAACAAACTGCAGGGAAACTGGGGGGGGTATAAATTACCACTGCTGGTTGGTTAGATTTTACCTGCATTCTTATTCCAGAGTTTTTTGAGTAGAAAATGGCCGCTGGTAGCTCTTTTTCTCTGCAGATGAACGGGGTATCTAAGCCTTTCTCTTTTAATGACCTGGTTTCTCTAAAATCGTACACTGTATTTTCAACGCTTAAAATTTTACCGGTTGGCACAGCCCTGGAATCAGTTTCGATATATTTATCACAATTCAGCTTCAAATAGTGCTCCCCTAGGTTCTCCGTTCTATCTAATCGGAAATAGGAGTGGTTGGTAAGATTTACCACCGTGGTTTTATCTGTAACGGCTTGGTGAACAATCTGTAGACTGTTGTTTATAAGTTTGTAGGTTAGGGTTACTTTAAGCGTACCGGGATACCCTTCTTCCATGTCAGCACTGGTATACTCAAGAATAACAAATGGTTCTTGGCCTTTGCCAATACGGGATATTTTCCAGTTTCTTTTTCCAAAGCCTTTTTCCCCTCCATGCAGATGAATTCCATCTTCGCTATGCACTTTGTACTGATTCCCCTTTATAAAAAAACCACCCTTTGTTATCCTTCCGGCAAAACGTCCAACACATGCCCCCAAAAAAATAGTATCCTTTAAATAGTCTTTGGGCTTCTTTAAACCAACTACAATGTTTTCTTTTATTCCTTTTTTATTCATTACCCAAAGCTCTTGTATTATAGCGCCATAGCTTAATACCTTGAGCTCTAAATGAGTATTTTTAATTGTAACTTGTTCCAAGGAGTAAAAATTATTTCCTTAAAAATACTTGTTTTTTGCAACATGCATTTTTTTCACTCGTCCTTAAAATAGCAACAACGAAAAATTACAATTGAAGACTAACCACTTTTTGCAGACAGAACTGGTAGAAAGGTGTAAAGCCAAAGATCGCAGAGCGCAATTAGAACTTTACACTAAATACTGCGAAGGCATGTATTGTGTTGCTTGCAGGTATATTAGAGATCCGGATGATGCAGAGGATGTACTTCAGGATTCATTTATCAAAGCATTTCAAAGAATAGATCAGTTTAAAGGAGAGGTTAGTTTTGGCGCTTGGTTAAAAAAAATAGTAATTAATAAGTGTTTAGATTTTATCAAAGCAAGGAAACAACAATTTGTAGAATTACAAGAAAATACCATGCATATAGTAGAGGATGAAAACTGGACAGTAGATGATAGACTAACTATAGGGGAGATTAAAGAGGCAATGGCTCAATTGTCAGAGAAATATAGATTAGTTGTTCAACTCTATCTTATGGAAGGCTATGATCATAGTGAAATTGCTCAGATTTTGGAATTATCGGAGACGAGTTCCAGAACTAGATTATTAAGAGGTAAAGGGTATTTAAGAGAAATATTGAAAAATAAAAAATATGGCACAGGATCTTAGAGAATTATTTAGAAATGAGCCTGAAGAAAAGAAGGCACTTAGGATAGGGCATGAAGCACGCTTTATGGATCGTCTGGAAAAGGAGATGCCTTCATCTAAAAAGTCGCGCATCTTCTATCTTAGAATTGCGGCCTCTATAGCTATTTTGTTGAGTATTGGAATTTTTACCTTTAATAATCAGACCGGGGAAGTTCCTGAAGAGAAAATTGTCCTGGAAGACAATGAAACACAGCAGAAGACGGGGATTTCATTTGGAGATCTTTCTCCAGACCTAAAAAAGGTAGAAAATTACTATGTAAGTAACATCAATTTAGAATTATCCCGATTGGAGGTCTCCGGAGAAAATAAAGCTTTGGTGGATGATTTTATGCTGAGGCTCTCCGATTTAAACCAAGAGTATAACAATTTAAATAAGGAGTTAAATGAAATAGGTCCCAACGATCAGACCATTGCTGCCTTAATTAAGAATCTACAATTGCGATTGCAGTTATTACATAAATTAAAACAAAAATTAAACGAATTAAAATCATCAAAAAATGAACAAGTTACATCAAGTATTAGTTAAAAAAATTGTTCTGGGACTTTGTTTACTGGGTAGTTTTGCGTACGGCCAGAAACACTCAAAAGAATATAAGGAAACTTTTAACGTAGGAGAAGAAACTGTCGTTGACATTAACACCAGTTATGCCGATATTGAGTTTGATACCTGGAATAAGAACCAGATTGTAGTCGAAGCCATAATTACGTTGGAAGGTGCTACGGAAGAAGAGGCAGAAGCTTATTTTGGAGAGGATGTTATTGAAATTCTTGGCAATAGCAAGGAAATAAAAATAAGAACTTCCGGAGGACGGGAGAACTTTTTTATTAGCCACGACGGACCAATGCCACCTATTCCACCTATAGCCATTGATATTCCGGATATGGAACCTCTATTTCTGGACTTACATATTCCCGATCTACCCGATATTCCAGAAATTATTATGGAGATGCCAATGCCACCTATGCCTCCTATGCACTTTAAAAACTTCGACTATGAAGCCTACCAAAGGGACGGAGAGGCCTATTTAAAGGAGTGGACAAAAGAATTTGAAAAGAGTTTTGACAAAGAATATCAAAAAGAATTAGAAGACTGGGGTAAAGAAATGGAAGCCAGAGTGCAGGAACGAGAAGAAGCTCGTGAAGAAATGATGCGCGAAAGAGAAGAAGCACGTGAAGAAATAATGCGAGAAAGAGAAGATGCTATGCGGGAGAGAGAGGAGATAAGGCGTGAAGCGCAGGAAGCAAGGGAAGAAGCCCAGGAAGCCAGACAGCGGGCAATGGAGGAACAGCGCAAGGCTGTTAAAGAGTACCACAAGTCTAAACACCAAGTCACTATATATAGAGATGGCAAGGAAACTCCCAATGTATTTTATGGTACCTCAGATGGGGAAAAAAGAAACTATAAAATTAAGAAGGTTATTCGTGTAAAAATGCCCAAATCGGCCAAATTAAAAATGAATGTGCGCCATGGAGAGGTTAAACTAGCTGAAAATACAAATAACATAAATGCAACCTTGTCTTATGCAAGGTTGCTGGCTTCTACGATTGATGGAGCCAAAACTAATATTGTGGCTTCCTATTCTCCTGTGGCAGTGCAGTATTGGAATTATGGCGAATTGAGCACTAATTATTCGGATCGTGTAGATCTCAAAGAAGTACAATCCCTAACATTGAATGCAAATTCTTCTGAGGTTACTATTGAAAGACTAACTAAGTCCGCTCTAATTACTAATGATTTTGGGCAACTTCATATTAATGCTATTGATGGAAATTTTCAGGATTTAACCATAAGACTTAAGAATGGCGCCTTAGAATGCAGCCTGCCAGCTAATGATTTTGGGATCGTGGTAAATGGTAATGACTCAACCCTTAAAAAACCTGAAAATTTAAGTTTAAAAAACACAAAACAGGGCGGAGAATTTAGTTTTAAAAACAATAGTTCGTCTACTAAGAAGATTGTGATTGACTCAAAATACAGCGATATCGTGCTAAAAAAATAAACAGCTTAACCCAATTTTAACTTCTCAGCATCTACCCATTATTTAAATACTTTATCAGTTTTCAAATACCTAGTCTGAACCTGGAAGATTGCACTATTATTTTTCTTTCTTATCCCAATATACAATTCTGTCTTCGTGCATAGCATCCAGCCCCATCTGAACACAAATTGCAGCCCTGGCCCCAGTCACCACACTAGATACGGGCATTGAATTGTTTAGAATACTATCCTTAAAATCTATAAGGGCTTGCTTACTGGGATCGGCGTGTTCCACATTAAGGGGAATGCCTTTTCCTTCATCCCAACGTACAGTAGCTCCGGCTACACCATCTACTTCGGTAATTTCTTTTTTATAATCTCCTTCTGGATAGAACCAGGCTTTTACATAGTCTAGAATTATCGTTCCCTTATCACCCATTACCTTTATTTGGTAGTCATCTTTAGCGTTACTGGTAAGGCAGGTGAATGTGGCCTTAACTCCTTCTGGATAATTGTAGATCAGATGAATATTGTCAAAAGTTTCTCTTCCATCTTTCCAATAATCAATACCTCCTATTCCCATTACTTTATCCGGAGTTGCCTGTAATACCCAATTGGTAAAATCTATTTGATGCGAGCAGAGTTCTGCGACCAAACCACCGGAATATTCTTTGTACATTCTCCAATTAATGGCTCTTTCTAAGGAAGGATCCGGAACCGGGCGTCGCCAATTACCATTTCTATTCCATTGGCATTCAATTGCAGTAATCTTGCCTACCTTTCCTTCGTGAATAAGTTTAACTATATGCGTGTACAGTCTGGAACTATGATACTGATGCCCGGTTTGTATAATCTTATTGGATGCGGTGGCTTTCTCCAAAAAAGCGGTTATTCCTTTATAACCCTTGGCAAGGGTTTTTTCTGCATATAAATGTTTATCCGCATCTAGAATGTCTATACCAATATGAGAATGTGTGCTAAAAGGCGTAGCAAGTAGAACAGCGTCTAGGTTTTTATGTTCCAGAAGCTTTCGATAGTCCGCATAACCTTGGGCCTTCCCACCACTATTCGCAATTCCTTTCTCTAATCGAAAAGGCAAGACGTCGCAACAGGCTACTACATTTAAATCAGGGATTTTATTCATTACGGAAATTAGACCACTTCCTCTATCTCCTGTACCAATTACCCCTATATTAATAGATGATTCCAAGCTTTTTCTATATTTTAAAGCTGCGTTAACTGAAGTAGTTGCTCCTATGGCGGAGGCCGCCATTCCTGTTTTTAATACAAAATCTCTTCTTTTCATTGCTTTGATAGATCTATAATTTTGGTTCCCAACCACTTTCGTACTCCCGTTTCCAACCGGCCATAGCCTTCTCATTGTTTAGTACTTTACCCGTAGTAGTATCAATCTTTAAGGTTTCGCCGGCATCTTGTGCCATGTTACCCAGATGGCAAAGCATGGTCGTAATACTTGCGTCGCTTATTGGAGAATTCTGCGGCTCATCTTTTCTAATAGCATTAAAGAAGTTAGCGATATGCATTCCATCCAGATCACCGGCTCCCATAGTATCAATAGTTGCACTGCTGCCACTTTCTAATTCTGTTTTTATAATCTTACCGTCCAGGCCATATAATTTGTAACTTTCTCTACTCAGTTCCATACTACCCTTACTTCCATAGATCGTTGCACCTCTTCCAGGTCTTGCTGGTTTCATCTGCCCACGACTGTGCCCATTCCAGGTTATAAATTTATTTCCTGAAAAAGAATAAGTAACCTGCTGGTTGTCTACAAATTCCCAATCGTCCTGATAGGTGTATTTTCCGCCAAAGGAAGTTACGGTCTCTGGTAAATCTACACCAAGCGCCCATCGGCAAATATCAATTTCGTGGGTACCATTATTATGAATCTCTCCGGTACCCCAGTTACGGAACCAGTGCCAATTATAGGGGTGTACATTATCTTTATAAGCCTTTCTCGGAGCAGGTCCTTGCCAGAGTTCCCAGTCTAAGGTAGAAGGAACATCTATAGGTCTTCCCTCTCCAATACTTCCTCTATTATTAGAATAATAAGCCTCCCCTTTATAAACGTCCCCAATAATACCATTTCTAATATCCTGAATGGCCATGATAGAAGTCTTTGCGGAGCGTTGCTGATTTCCCATTTGTACTTTTTTTCCGTACTTTTTTTGTGCAGCAACTAATAAATCATTTTCCCAGGGATTATGACTACAGGGCTTTTCTACATAAACATGTTTGCCCGCTTGAAGGGCTAGTATTGCCATTGGTGCGTGCCAGTGCTCCGGGGTGGCGATAAAAACCGCATCAACATCTTTGTCCTCTAGCATTTTTCTAAAATCCTTTTCTACTTTAGGTACATAACCAATGGTTTTTTTACTCCATGCATTGTGCTCTTCTATTATTTTGTCATCTACGTCGCAGTTATAAATTATCTTAACATTGGGGCTTTTGTTGATTCCCATGGTCAGCGCTTTTGCCCTGCTTCTTATACCAACTACAGCCACTTGTAACTGATCATTTGAGGAGAAAAGATTGGCATTAGAAATACCTGGAATACTCATAGCGCCTATGGTTATCGCTGCACTGCCAGCTGTGGTTTTTTTGATAAAATTGCGTCTAGTAGTCATTATTTTTAATTTATGATAGGTTTTATTTTAATATTTTTAAAGGAAACCAGATCGCCGTGATCCTGCAGTAAAATATGTCCTTCTTTAGCCTCACCAAAATTGGGCCATACCTTGTATTTGCTCTCGGCGACCAGTTTTTTATACATGGCACTTCCTCTTTCATATTCTAAGACCTTCATTCCATTTAACCAGTGTTCCACATGAGCAGAATCAGAGACTATTCTTGCATGATTCCATTCTCCTATCGGCTTTACGGGTTTGTCTGGATGGGCCATAATAAGGTCGTACAAGGAGGCAATAGTTCTGCTTCCTTCATGATTCCCAAGTTTAGCATCCGGGTGTACAGCATCATCTAAAATTTGGTATTCTAACCCGATGGATGAACCAGGACCTTTATTTATATCTGTATTCACATAGTATTTTATACCACTATTAGCTCCTTTTGTAAGCTTAAAATCGACTTGCAATTCAAAATTTCCAAATACTTCTTTGGTTACTATATCGCCACCTGCAGATGATTCTTCTCCTCCTGAAGCCAAGACCGTAAGCTCGCCATTATTGATAACCCAGCCCTCTTCAGGAAATTCTTCTAAACGCGCGCCTCGCCAGCCTGCTGTACTTGTACCATCCCAAAGCATATGGTATCCGGATTCTTTTTCACTTATGGTTAAAGCATTCTTCGTTATTACAGGTTTTAGATCGCTCTTTTTACTGTATTTGTATAAACTATCCGTTAGTATATTTACGTTTTTCCATTTAATCTCCGTGCCTTCCTTTTTGTCTTTTCCAATGCTATGTACTTGAAGGCCAATAAATCCCTTTGCTGTTTTGTCGTCTATTAAATGTGCGGCAGAAACACCGTTTATCCATGTTTTTAAAGTGTCGCCAATGGCCTCGATTCTATAGTGATTCCAGCTATTTTGTTTAAAAGCTTTTTGCGCTTTAGGATTATCTTCTAAGGTACATAGCCAACCCCTTCTTTGCTCATCGTATATCCCGGCGCTCCATGCGCGTTCGGAAGGATCTATTTCTATTTGATACCCATGGACCGTGCCATTTCTATAGTGTGGGAGGCTATTACTCCTTATTTGTATACCAGAGTTCATCGTAGAGTCTACCATATAATCTAATTCCAAAATAAAATCTCCATAAAGCATATCTGTAGTTAAAAAAGTGTTGGGAGTATTATACACCGTTTTGCCTACGATGATACCGTCCCGAATTTCATATTCGGCAGTTCCTCCCTTTATACTCCATCCGTCAAAAGAGGTTCCATTAAAAATAGATTTCCATGGGGTTAAATCTTTGGGTTGGTTTTCACAGGCTCCGAATACCAGAAGAAGAATAATTGTAAATAGACTGAGGGGCAGGTTGTTTTTTAGGAATTTCATTAGAAGTAGTTCTGTTTTTGTAATCCTTAAATATAGGGATACATTTAGCAAATAAAAAAAGCGACCTTTAAAAGTCGCTTATATTTATTAAAACACACAAACCGTTAATGAGACTCTTCTTTTAAATACTCTGGAAAATTGCTTTTGAATCGTTTAAGACGCGGAATAGATACTTGTCTAATATAAGAGTTGTTTGGATTTTTCCTTTCGTAGTCCTGATGGTAATCCTCAGCATCATAAAATACATCAAAGGCCTTTACCTCTGTCACTATTGGCCTATCATAAACCATCTTATCTTCTAGCGCTTTTTTATAGGATTCAATGATTTTTTGCTCTTCTGCATTTTTGTAAAAGGCAATTGAACGGTATTGCGGACCCCGATCCGGACCTTGTCTGTTTAAACTGGTAGGATCGTGAGATCCAAAGAAGACCTGAACCAATTCTATAAAACTGATTTTTTCAGGATCGTAATAGACCTTTACAGCCTCAGCATGAGTGGTTCTGCCATAACCAACCTGCTCATAAGTTGGGTTTTCTTCTAATCCCCCAGAATAGCCGGAAACTACCTCTTTAACTCCTTTCACGCTTTCAAAAATTGCTTCTACGCACCAGAAACATCCACTGGCGAAATATGCGGTTTCAAAACCTTCCAAATCCTGTTCGGACCATTTTTCTGCCACAGCCATTTCATTGACCGCTTTGTTTTCATTCTTAATTTTTGTCTGACAGCCAAGAGAGGTGACAAAAATTCCTGCAAAGAGGAGTGTAGTGAAAATTTTCATTGCAATTATTTTGCTCAAAATTCATTAATTCTTTTTTTAATCGTGGTTAAAAAGCTGTTAATTATGATTTCTAGTTCTATTTTTGACAGGCTGTAAATTGTATTATCACAATGAAGAACCTAAAGGATTTACTCATACAAACATCTCAGACTCCCATATTTCTTTTAAAGGGTACTGTAGATTTGAAGCACTATGTGTCTATAGATTTATCCACAGTAAATAAGGAATTAAGTCATATAAATATTTCTGACCCCCATCAATGCCAGGCATATATCGAGAAAGTCCTTTCCCGGAAAAATGCTAAAATTGCCTATGGCGGGTACTTAGAAAAACGAAGTTTATACAAGGTGCACAGCGCTTTTAATACTTCGGTTAAAGACGAACGAAATATACACTTGGGAATAGACTTATGGGCAAGGGTAGGAACAGAGGTTCTTAGTCCGATGGATGGGAAGATACACAGTTTTAAGAATAATGCGGTAAAGGGCGATTATGGACCTACCATTATTCTGGAACATAAGAAGAAAGATATTGTCTTTTACAGTTTGTATGGACATTTATCTATTGATTCCTTAAATGATTTGTACGTAGGAAAAGAATTTAAAAAGGGTAATGTTTTAGGCAGATTGGGCGAACCTGCGATTAATGTTAATTACGCCCCGCATTTGCACTTTCAGCTCATTCACCATATTGGTCAAAAAAAGGGAGACTATCCGGGTGTTTGTTCTTCGGCTGAAATACCGTTTTATTCCAATAACTGTCCCAATCCTAATTTACTTTTAAAAATTGATGCTGTAAAAATCGATTAAAAACCGTTTACATCGGTCTATTGTTCTTTGTACTCTTTCCGTTTGTCGATATAATTGTACTTTTCATCGAGCTTTGTGCTAATGACCGAGAATATGTGAATTTTAGGTGCTCCTAATACAAGATGAGCCATTGGGGGGCGTTTTATTGTATAAAACGTCCCCAAATGATGAAAGCAAGTAAAATTTTACCAGTCTTCCTATTAATAGGTTTAATGACTTATGGACAGGAAAAAAAGAAAGAAGTGAAAGTAGAAACGATAAAAATCGGTATTGTTCAAACAGTACAAGAACAAAACACCCTCGTTCGTCTCTACAAACATAAAAACAGCCGGATCAAACAGGCTTTATTGTTTTTGACAAAAAAAGACAGGCCTAAATTAATATAGAAAACCCATTATTATTATTGTAACCGTAGAAAAACCTGGTTGAACATAGGTGTGGGTGCCCATTAGATATTTATGCTAATAGCCCCATGTTAAAAGGATAATAATAAGCAATATAAAAGAGATTCCTAGAGGAATACCTACAATTAAAAGAAAATTTGCCCATGAAGATTTCTTTTTATCCTTAACTAGAATAGCGGCTATCTCCTCCTCATCTAAAGGAAATTTAACCAAGTTGCCATTCTTTTTTTTCAACCCAAAAAACTGCTGCTTTTCAGCTATGATTTTTTTGTAGTGTAAATTATCCCATTATGCGTTACAATTTTGGTTTTTAAACTGGAATTGGCGGCCTCCTCTAAGCTAACAGGAACTGGTTGGTATATCTGACAGCCTGGAATGGTAACCAGGAGCGACAAAATAAAAAATACTGTTTTATTTGTCCCCATTAATTTCATTATAAGAATGAGGTATTAATACTTTTTTCAACAACATTATTTCCAATCAGAAAAGTAAAAACAAGAGAGGGTATCAAAATAATACCAATAGTTAACCAGGTCGATGCGGTTTTATCTTTTATTAGTATTTTTTCAATAAATTCATGTTCCAGAGGGTATTTTACAATATTGCCATTCTTCCTATCTAGACCAAAATAGTTTTGATTTTCGAAAACAATTTTTTTGTAGACAGACTTTTCTTGTGTTTTTGATATTATTTTAACAGGAAGTTGGGCTTGTAAAGCCTCTTCTAAATTAACAGAAGTTTTATGATAAACCTGACAACTTTGCAATAACAAAAGCACTACTAAGAGGGTGCACAAGTATTGCCTGTATTTATTTTTAATTTTCATTTCCAGTATGGTTAGTACCACTAAATAGGGTATGTTTTCTATTTTTCCTACTATAAGCGCCTAGTTGTTCCAATTAATACATCCTTCAGTCCCACAATTTAATACATCCTTCCGTCCCACAATACAATGCTGCGAGTAGAATAAGGAAAATAGGAAAGCCGAGTGCTAATCCCACAGTAGCCCAGGTGGACTTTTTTTTGTTTTGTAGTCTTAGGGTTTCAATATTTTGTTGCCGTAACGGAAATTTAACCCAATTCCCATTTTTCTTCTTGAGGCCGAAATATTCCTGATTCTCGAATACAATCTTTTTATATTTAATTTTCGCAACATCTACCGTACTAATTTTTGCACGTAGTTCTGTTTTCGAGGCCTCTTCAAGGCTTACAGACCCTTTGTCATATACCTGACAACTTTGTAAAAGAATTAAGAAGGTTAGAAAAAAAAGGGATAGCTTCTTAGAGAATAAATTTAGATTCATATTAGCGTTATATTATCCTATGGCATAGCCAGTGGTGAAAAATACTTAATTATTAGCCAGATATATAGTTCAATGGGCATCATCTATTTCTTCTTTAGCCAATGGCACAGCTAAGATTGTAGAAGGGACCATAACTACCGCTAGAGTTAAGAGAGTTGATTTCTGTTTATCCTTAGTCCGAATCTTTTCTATATTGTCGGGATTTAAGGCATAGCGTATTACATTTCCGTTTTTCATATCCAAACCTTGGTAAACTTCTTCTTCAAATTCAATTTTTTTAGACGTTTGTATTTTAACCATAGACATGTATACTTTGGTCATTAATTCTGATTGGAATGTTTCATCCAGGGTAACCGGAGTTTTATTCTAGGTTATGTAGCTCTGCAAAAGCATAAAAAGACCAAGGACTGTAGATAATTTCCAATTAATCTCTACCGTAAAAAACATTTATAGACCCTTTTTACTTTTACTTAAGCCGGGTACCTGCTTTCCTGTCTTGCAAGAATTCTCTTAAAAATAAAGAAAAAGAAGCTGAAAAAAAATTATTTCGCCTGTCGAAGACCAGCGCAACTATTTAATATTTAATGGGTTGCAGGCTATTTTGTTAGGCCATCATATACTTTTCTGCTAATAGGCAGCCCACGTAAAAAGTAGCAACAAGCAGCCAAACTATCTGTGGCAGTAACAAAAGATACTGCTTAAACGCGAGTTTTTTTAGTTTAAGTATATAATGAGAAGTAGCCCATAAGGTTAATAAATTACCAGCAAAACCAACTTCTATCTGATTAAACAGAAAGGTGTAAACTGGGTATAACCAAACCAAGACCAATAAGAAGACACCAAACTTAAAAACAGGATGTTCCTTACTCTCCAAGGCGTATAACTGGTATAGTATCCAGAACATTATAAGCGAGAGGATTATCCAGACAGTGGCAGCTATTTGGTCTATCCAGAATAAAGCGTCTATAGTATTTTCGATGTTCATGGCGTATCGGATGTTGTATTATTAATAGTCGGTATTTAAAACTGGGGCCAATACCTTCCACACATTGCCAGCCACAATTTTATGTCCCTCTGCTGTGGGATGAATACCATCTTCCAGATTTAGACTAGAGATACCAGCTACCCCGTCTAGCAGAAATGGAATTAATACAGCTTCATTTTTTTGGGTTATTTCCGGGAAAATCTTCCTGAATTCTTCGGTGTATTCCTGACCCATGTTCGGGGGGATTTGCATTCCTGCAAGAATTATTCTCGTATCAGGGTTTTGTTCTTTAACGGCATCTAGTATGTCTTGCAGGTTTTGTCTGGTTTCAGACAAAGGAATACCCCTTAAGCCATCATTAGCTCCTAATTCCAGTACAAAAACATCCGCTTCTTGATTTAAGACCCATCCTAGGCGGTTCTTACCACTGGCCGTAGTTTCACCACTTAATCCGGCATTTATTACACTGTAGTTTAAATTCAGTGAATCTAGATATTGTTGTATTAAGGCAGGAAAGGCTTCTTCTGTACTAAGTCCGTAGCCTGCCGTTAAACTATCACCAAAAAAGACAATTACTTTCTCCTGTGTAACTTTTTCTTCGGCTACCTCCTCCTTTTCCGTTGTGGAAGACCCTTTTTCTTTTGAACTGTTCGTTTCTCCACACCCCAATAATAAGAGCAGGTAAAAAAAATAACGAAACTTTAAGATTGTGCGCGTCATAATTTGGTCAATAAGTCAAAATCATTTCCTTATTTTGTTGGGCTTAAATAAATATACCCTTGCCCATGCCAAAGATATTAAACGTTGATGAACTAGCGAAGACTTACCAAAGCGGATCTAAAAAACTTAAGGTGTTGGATGGGATTTCTTTCGCAATAGAAGCCGGAGATACTTTTTCAATAGTCGGGCCTTCAGGTAGTGGGAAAACTACCCTTCTTGGGCTTTGTGCAGGCTTAGATACTGCCGATACAGGTAAGGTTGAATTATGTGGATCCGATATCGGCAATCTAAATGAAGATGAAAGAGCCCTTCTTCGAAATCGGGAAGTGGGTTTTATATTTCAGGACTTTCAATTACTACCCACCTTGACAGCATTAGAAAATGTAAGTGTTCCCTTAGAATTACAAGGGGATGCATCTGCCAAAGAGAGAAGCATTGGATTGCTAAAAAAAGTGGGATTAGAAGAAAGACTAGACCACTATCCTTCACAACTTTCTGGCGGAGAACAACAGAGAGTAGCTCTGGCTAGAGCCTTTAGTAATAAGCCAAGCATTCTTTTTGCGGATGAGCCTACGGGAAATCTGGATGAAGAAACGGGAGAAAAAGTAATTAAACTCCTGTTTGAGCTCAATAAAGAAGCCGGAACAACCTTGGTAATAGTTACACACGATTTGGAATTGGCACAAAGAACACAGCATATTCTTCGTCTTAAGGGAGGTAAGATTATTGCGAATGAAAAGGTGATTTTAACCTAAAGATATGAACAAAGAAAAAGCTGGAATTAAGTGGCTGTTCAAAATGGCCTGGCGAGATGGTAGGGCCAGCGGGGGAAGACTAATACTTTTTATGGCCTCCATTATCTTGGGAATTGCGGCCCTTGTTTCTATACAGTCTTTTAGTGATAATCTAACAGA
The DNA here is from genome assembly GCF_029360665.1 of Eudoraea chungangensis. Taxonomy (GTDB): domain Bacteria; phylum Bacteroidota; class Bacteroidia; order Flavobacteriales; family Flavobacteriaceae; genus Eudoraea; species Eudoraea chungangensis. The sequence goes on along the minus strand of NZ_JARDUB010000004.1, from coordinate 432,401 downwards.
TAATATAGGTATTCAGTCTAAGGCCTTGATGGGTGCCGATTTTATTATAGATACCAAACAGCTGCCTAATGAACGTGTAAAGGAGATCATGGATTCTTTAGGAGGGTTTAAGGCCAAGGAACTTAATTTTGCTTCCATGGCTTCTTTTCCTAAAAATGGCAATACCAAACTAGTTCGAATTAGGGGAATAGAAGGCGACTTTCCTCTGTATGGAACCTTGGAAACAGAACCTTCTGAAGCTGCGAACGAATATTTACAGGAAAAAGGTGCCTTGGTAGACGCAACTGTGATGCTGCAGTTTGAATTACAAGTTGGGGACCAGATAAAAATTGGTGATAAACTTTTCCCAATTATGGGAACTTTGGTCTCTGCACCAGGCAATAGTGCCTTTGCGAGTTCGGTAGCTCCGCCAGTTATTATTCCCTATTCTTCTGTAGAAGAAACCGGATTAATACAGATTGGTAGTAGACTAGACTACAATTATTATTTTAAAATATCCGATACTACAGATCTCGATGTTTTAGACAAGACGATTGATCCAATTCTAGATAATGAAAAGGCAGATATGGATACACATCTGTCTGGAAGCAGACGGATGGGACGCTCTTATGCCAACGTGGGCAAGTTTTTGAACTTGGTTGCTTTTATAGCGCTCCTATTAGGTTGTGTAGGAATAGCCAGTTCTATCCAAATTTATATCAGGGAAAAGTTAAAGGCCATAGCAGTTCTTAAGTGTTTGGGGGCTTCCAGAAAGCAAACCTTCAGTATTTTTTTAATACAGATTGTTGGTATGGGTTTCTTGGGAGGCCTCGCTGGAACATTGGCAGGAGTTTTGTTGCAACTGAGTTTTCCGACTGTATTAAAAGGATTTTTGCCTTTTGAAATTGAAGTTTCCTTGGCGGTACAGCCTATTGTCATGGGGCTGCTTCTTGGAATTTTTATGTCGGTTCTTTTTGCATTACTTCCCTTATTAAATACCTGGTATGTTTCTCCTTTGCAAGTCTTGCGAATAGACGAGTCAAAGAAAAGAAAAGGGTATAAGGAGAGGATTGTTGTTCTTACTTTAATTGTCCTTAGCGTATTTCTGTTTTCCCTTTGGTTATTAGATAATACAAAATTTGCGCTGGGATTTGTACTGGGCGTTGCAATTACCTTTGCGATTCTCGTGGGAATTGCAAGTTTATTGATGCACCTTATTAGAAAGTATTTTCCTAAAAAATGGAGTTTTACAAGTCGGCAAAGTTTATTAAACCTTTTTCGTCCAAACAATCAGACCGTAATTTTATTAGTCGCTATTGGCGTCGGTGCTTTTTTAATCAGTAACCTTTATTTTACCAAAGATATGTTATTGGCAATGACCCAACTAGAAAGTAGTTCGGACAGTCCAAATATTATCCTTTTAGACATACAAAGTGAACAAAAAGAAGAAGTTCGTAATAATATTACCCCGCAAGGTCTATCGGTAATCGATGATATTCCAATCGTAACCATGCGTATTCAGACCCTAAAGGGAAGAGCTGTGAATGAACTTAGAAATGATACGGTTACTACCATGAACAAGTGGGTTTTAAATCATGAGTTTAGGGTAACGTACCGAGATTCCCTTATTTCTTCTGAAGTTCTTACCGAGGGAGACTGGGTGGGAAACTATGACAATGTTGGTCCAATTCCCATTTCGGTTGCCGACAATATTGCCAGAGACGCGCAGCTTAAGGTAGGAGATACGATTGTTTTTAATGTTCAAGGAGTATTGATGGAAACTCAGGTATCTAGCTTTAGGGAAGTAGATTGGGCCAGAATGCAGCCTAATTTTTCCATAGTTTTTCCAACGGCCGTACTAGAAAAAGCTCCCCAGTTCCATGTAATGACCACCAATGCACCTGATGTAAGCGCATCTGCTAGTTTACAAAAGAGCTTGGTACAAAAGTTTCCAAATATTTCCGTCTTGGATTTGCGACAAATCGTAAGTTTAATAGAAGAAGTGCTAACAAAAATTTCCTGGGTTATTAATTTTATGGCATTCTTTAGCATACTTACTGGGATAATTGTACTTATAGGAGCAGTTAGAACCAGCAAATACCAGCGCATAAAAGAGAGTGTTTTGCTCAGGACGTTAGGGGCTAAGGGCAATCAAATACTTCAAATTACAGCTCTGGAGTATTTTTATTTAGGCGCTCTTGGCAGTGGTATAGGTATATTGTTATCCTTAATTAGCAGCCAAATGCTGGCGAATTTTATTTTTAAAACTCCCTTTGTGCCTTCATGGATTCCTTTTGCAGTGCTGATGCCCGGTATAACCTTAATTGTTTTGCTCATAGGCCTTTCCAATAGCCGATCCGTTTTATTAAGCCCACCTCTTGAAGTGTTAAGAAAAGAAGGAGACTAGGGTCGAATACACTGCTTTTACTTTTAAATAATAGACCTTCGTCTCTTTTTTGCGATAGATTATTGCGGTAAAAGGCAAATAAAATCGATATGTGGTAAAGAGAAATAAATCTGTTTATCGAAGATATAAGACCCCTAATCGATATTCGCGTGAAGTACCCGATTAATTGCGCTCTACAACGATTATTTCTACCCCAATTTTACATTCTATCGTTATTTTAATGTACCCAATCTTAACATAATGAAAACCTTATTACCCTTTGTATTATTAGTTTGTATGAGTTTATCGGCTCAGGCTCAAAAATCATTCTCCTATGAAAAAGTTAAATCTTTTGAAATGGATGTTGTTTTGCTTCCTGGCATTACTGATGTTCCAACTTTCACAAAAGTTAAGGAGTCCAAAGAAGATTCCTATGCGAGATTATACAAATTCAAAAATGCAAGAATAAAAAAAGCCTTGTCTTTTACTACAGCCAAGGACAGACCCAAATTAACATAAATACCTACTTATGATCTTATTTGTATCCATTGTGCTTTTTGCACTGCTATTCAGCTATTTATTAATTTTTCCGAAAACTAAAGGCATTCTAAGACCATTGAAGTTGCGCTGAAACAAACGCATCTAACGGGACTTGATTCCCGGTTGTTTTATTTCATAGTTGCGCTTTACTTTTTCGGCCTTAACCATTTCCTTAACTTCTTTAAGTAATCCTTTGGCATCGTAGATGATACCATCTTTGATGGTGTATTTTACACCGCCTACGCGGACTACTTCATTGTTTTCTGTAAGTTTAATGGCCCCTGTCCCATAGAGGACTTTTAGGTTTTCTAATGGGTTTTCCTCAAGAATTACAAAATCGGCTAATTTACCTTCGGTAACCGTACCAATTTGGTCTTCCATACCTAAGGCTTCAGCTCCGTTTAGGGTAGCAGATTGTATTATCTCTAAAGGATGAAAACCCGCCTCCCTAAGCAATTCCATTTCCCTGATATAGGCGAAACCATAAAGTTGAAAAATAAAACCAGAATCGGACCCAGTGGTAACTCTTCCTCCTCTGTTTTTATACTCGTTTACAAAGGTCATCCAAAGCGCGTAATTTTTTTTCCAGACTACTTCCTGTTCCGTGCCCCAATAATGCCAGTAAGAACCATGGCTTACCATACTTGGTTGGTAAAAATCCCAAAGAGAGGGTAGGGTATATTCTTCATGCCATTCTGCTCTTCTAGCTCTTTGCAAGTCCCGGCTTGCCTCGTAAATATTAAAGGTAGGATCCAGGGTAAAATCAAGTGAAATTAGTTCGTCCATGACTTTGTTCCAGTGATCCGAATACGGTTTTGCAGCCTGCTGCCAGAGTTTACCTGCTTCCTCAAATCTATCCTGCTCATTATTGTAATTGTAGTTAAGGGGATAGTCCTGAACAGTTCGGTCTTCAAACAAGGCCTCCGGAAGGCCGTACCAATGTTCCATACTTGTTAATCCGGCCCGAGCCGAATTAAGTACATTCCAACGCGCCACACTAAGTTGTGCATGATGGCAGGCAGAACGTAAGCCCAATTTTTTATTTTCCTCTAAAGCTGCGGCCATGATTTCTGGCTCAGCTCCGAAAAATTTAACTCCATCGGCTCCTTTCTGTGCATTCTTTCGAACCCATTCCCTGGCTTTTTCTGGTGTATTTATGGTACCATCGCTACCTTGTCCAAAACCTGTATATGCCAAAATTCGAGGGGCAACAATGGTATTTTCAGCACTTTTCTTCTTTAAATCTAGGGCAAAATCTACCCCTCTCCCACTAGGTTCCCTGACGGTTGTTATCCCATGGGCCATCCAAAGGCGGAAGACATATTCGGGTTCTGCTCCTTGGGCTATACCCCCTATATGCCCGTGCATATCTACAAAACCGGGGAGTAAATACATACCTTCACAATTCAGTTCTTTTCCACCATCTTTAAGCTGTGGTCTATCGGAATCTTTTATGGCCACTCCCGGATAGCCAACAACTTCTACGGTCTTAATTCTATTGTTAACCACTTCGATATCTACCGGTCCTAATGGTGGGGCACCATTGCCATTGATTAAGGTAACTCCTCGGATGATAAGTTGTTCAAAAGGTCCTTCGCTAAGAGAGTTTTGAGCCTTTACACTAAGGGTGAATAGAATTATAATTATAACATGAAGTTTTCTTTTTCGCATATAATAACGACTTAAATTTAGTAAGGAATCTAATGTAAAAATATAGGAATCCTTCGAGACATTGGCTATGAAAAGAGAATAATGTTTCCTGTTTTATACACCAATTTTCTAGAAAAAATATTGCCCTTAAGAATCCATTTTCACAGGTAAAATTTCCTATATTTAAAAAAAACGACATCAGACAAATTAATTATAACGCGGCAGTATCGGGATTAATACTTTTATTATACAGCTGTGGTGCTTCCGAATTAGAGAAATAGTAAGCCAATCATCCGGCTAACGCCATTACTAAATTTACGATTGTGCCCACTCTTAGGGCGTATATTTCTATCTTATCTCCTCTTTATTCATGAACTGACAGAAATTAATCGGTATTCCGCGGAACCCTAATCTTGTCTCCCAGAAAAATAGCATTTAAAAATAGCCTGTTGGTGCCATACCAGGAACCCCTAAAGTTTGGATTGTCTGCGAAAAGTACTACTCTCCCGGAACCTAAGGGACTAACAATTAAGGAAGCAGATGGTTTTAAATAGTCTTCGGTATTGGTTTCACTAATGTAGCCATCGATATGAGGTTTTTTAGAATACCTGAGAACCGTAGAATATTCATTTTTGCTTGGAGACAACCAAACATTATTATTTTTATAAACAGGAATGCTCTGGTCTCTATAACCGAATCCCAGAGGATGTGTTCTATCCAAATCTGCTCTAAGAATAACCCCGCCAACCTCTTCTCTCCCCATGTTTTCCGGAGAGTCTACATAGGGCAGTCTTTTTACTTCCGAACTATCCTTTTCAACGGTCGTTAGTTTTTCCTTTACCAGATTTTTATCAATGGCCCATTTAGATGCCGTGCCGATAGTGATTAGCGTATTTCCATTTTTGACCCAGTTAGAAATTTTTTCTTGTTCTTTTTCACTTAACTTATAGTTTCCGGAGACCATTACCAGCGTATTATAAGTATCTAGTTTGGCGCTTCCAAAATTACGTAAGGGAATTTTTGTAATTGGCATATGAACTCGGGTGTCTAACAAATGCCATACTTCTCCTGCTTCATAAGAACGAGTACCATGCCCAATAAGCATTGCTGCTTTTGGTTTGCTAATAGGTTTAACTAATCTGCTTCCCAGATCTATTCCTTTAGCGGTATATCCTGTGCTTACTCCAAAAATGGGAACCTCGTATATTTTTTGTGCTTCTGAAACAATTTTAAAGACTTCTTCCTGAGACTTTTTCTGAAGACTTACCGGTATTACAAGTGTCCCATAGTTCATAGACAAATTATTTTCTCCGCTTTTGAGGTTAAGTGGCTTAAAAGAAGAAGAAACTACTAAACCTTTATCCTGTAAAAAATATAAGGCAGCCGCCGCATTGTAATCGTCCCAATCTAAGATATAGGCATAGGCAGATTTTTGCACGGCTGCTACCGGGAAAAGGCCTTCCAGGCTGTTTACTCTGTCTCCCTTGTTAAACCTTTTTAGTCCTTGGAATTTCATGTTATAAAAATTAGCAACGGACCAGGCAGAGGCGTCATAGTATACGCTGTCTCTATACTTATTATAGGTTTCAAAGAAAGATTGCACCATTCTATATTGTGGCTGGGAAGTTGGAACAACAAAATCGGTGTCACTAGATTTATAGACCTCTATTTCGTGAAGTAAGAGTTTATCAATGAATGCTTTAGTGCGATTCTTGTCATAAGAATCCCCAAACTGATAGGCTTTTACTCCTGAAATAGCAGAATTTAACATGGCCGACTTAAAAAAGTCTTTTTGATACTGCCGTAAAAATTCTTTATTCTCAACTGCAGCTCTCACTGTAGTTATACTAGAAGTAAATTGATTTCGAATGGTAAAGGCGAAGGTAATTTCTCCAAAAGCGGTGGTTTGTTTATGTCCTCTAGAACTAGCTTGTTCAAATAACAACCCAAGACCTCCCTGAATATCCGGATAGGAGGAACCATAACCAGGATAGGTGCCATCAAAGGCTTCCCTGGTGAAATAGAAAGAACCAATGCTGTCTAATGCCTGGGCGAAATAATCTCCAAACAGATTGTTTAGATCTTCATAATTTTCTTTAGGCATAATTGGATCCAAGGAACCATTCGGTTTCATGGGTTCAAAGAAATAAGTACTTTGGGTTCCCATTTCATGAAAATCTGTTACCACATTCGGATACCATGTATGATACCAACTAACCTTAGCACGACTTTCTGGATTAATACCAAGCAGCCAATCGCGGTTTAAATCGAACCAATAATGATTGGTTCTTCCTCTTGGCCAGTACTCACTATGTTCTGCGTCTTGAGGATCTGCCACTAAAGGATTTCCCTGGTAACTATTAACCCATTGCGTATGCCTGTCTCGACCGTCGGGGTTGATAGTAGGGTCTATAAAAATAACAGCATTAGTTAAATACTTGTTTATTTCATTGCTTTGGGAAGCCACCAGCGTATAAGCAGTTAATAAAGCAGCTTCCGAACTAGAAGGTTCATTTCCATGTACATTATAGGCCAAATTTATAACGATAGGTAAAGAGGAGTCTACCTCTGGGGATTGATTAGGATCTGTATAAGCCAAATGCTTTTTCTGGATATTGTCTAAATCGGCAAGGTTTTCAGGACTGCTAATGGTTAGAAAGACAAGCCTTCTTCCTTCGTGTGTTTTGCCATAATCTACCAAGGATGCCCTCTCTGAAAGGGTAGCTAGTTTATCTAAGTACGCCACAATAAGATCGTGCCTTGTATGTCTGTCTCCAATTTCATATCCCAGAAATTCTTCAGGAGAGGGAATGGCACTGTTAAAAGGTTGGTATTTTTCGAAAAAGTAGTTTTGAGCTAAGAGGGTAGAGGACCATAGAATGGTGCATAGAAATACTATTTTCTTCATGAGGGATGTCTTTTTGAATTAGTCGCCTAAATATAAGTATAAATAGTCGAAGACTAGGGGCCTAAGTCTTGGAGTTGTGTTGTAAAGAAAGGATTTTGTATAATCCTCAAAATTCGACCTTAAGCAACGGTAGGATGAAATTCTGTCTGCCCAATTTCTTGGAATTTGATAATGTAGTTGGTGCCTTTTTTGGAAAGATCTCGCTTAATACTCCCTTGTAGTTGGCGAGCCAAATTATGTATTAATTTAAGTCCTAGGGACCTAGAATTCTTAAAATTAACTTCTTCTGGGAAACCTACTCCGTTATCTCCAATGTTTAGCACATAATTCTTATCGGCTTTTTTTTGGAGCTCAATATGTATTACTCCTTCATCATTGTCTTTTATACCGTATTTAAGAGCGTTGGTAAGCGCTTCGTTAATCAGCAGTCCTAGGGGGATTGCCGTATCGATTCCCAATTCTATCTGTGGAATATTAATGTTTACCTGTACCTTACTGTCCGCTCCTTTTACAGATTTCACTAAATACTCGCTGAGTTCTTCTACGTACGACTTATATTCAATTTTTGATAGATCGTCTCTCATATAAAGCATTTCGTGTACCATCGCCATAGATATAACTCTATTTTGACTACTCTTAATAAGGTTTTTTACCTTTTGGTCTTCAATACCGCGCGATTGAAGACTAAGTAAACTAGAAACAGTTTGCAGGTTGTTTTTAACACGATGATGCACTTCCTGAAGTAGGGTTTCTTTTTCTTTTATTCTTTCGTCTACTATAGTTTTGGCTTTAAATAAATCTGTGTGAAGTTTTAATAAATTCTTTCCCAATACTCCACCAAGCAGATACACCGCAAAAAGTACACTAATAAAACTGAATATATTCTGAGAACCCTCCGGGACTACGTTTTTAGTAATACTAAAGTCCGAGTTACCTTGAAAGAATATTAAACCAATAATTAATACAGCCAAATACAAATAGACTTTCCCGTACGCTCTGGTGGTTGCATAACCGGCAAAGACAACAATGGCCAGAACAAAAATAAAGGCACTGTTTATTCCTCCGGAATAGAGGGTGATAATAGTAGCGCAGGTAAGGCCTAAGATAGATATAATGTTATAGGTAAGTGCTAAGTTCTTATGCGATTTATAAAGTAAAGTATTTATTAGATTTAGTCCGCCAAACAAGAAAAGAACCTGTGGTATTACTTCATAGATATCCAAAAATAATAGGCATACTACTCCAAAGACAAAAGAAAAGACCGAAGTATATAAGCTAATTTTTAAAGTAAGCTTTGCCCTATCTTCTTTGTTAAACTCATAATTAATAAGTTCTGCCATATTTTCTAGGTTGGTTTTTGATAGCTTCAAGACCGGCAATGTCATGCCAAAAATAACTGTCTTGAGACTTTCTGTGCTGTAAAACTAAATATGTTTTAGGTTCTAGTCAACACCAAAGGCATAAAATGATGAAGAATAGCTAATTAATTCTTAGCTTCTTGATGTTTTTGGGCTAAGACTGCTGATGTTGCTGATTTTAATTGCTTGTCCACTTTCAATGCTTTTTCTTGCTGCAATCCCAATTAAGACAGACATAGCTCCGTCTCTGCTTCCTGCGGTTCTTCCATAGGGATCCGGTATAGTAGTGGTTCTAAACATTTTATCTTGCAATCTTTGGTCTCCACCTCCGTGTCCGCCTCTTTCCATTTCTACTTCAATTGTTTCAAAGTCTTTCCATAATTTATGAAGAATAATGGGCTCGTATTCTTTGGCGTCTTCACTGGACTGATCCATTTCCGCAGTATGCATCTCTGCCTGACTTATATCCATGTTTTTGTAATATGGAATATCCATAAATGCTTCAATACGCCCTTCCGTCCCATTAAAGGCCACTCGCCAACCCTCAAAAGGGGAATAAGTGGTTAGGGAATAGTTTAATTGAACATTATTTGCATATTTGACTTGGGCCGACATTTTATCATAGATGTTAATTTCCTCTCTAAAAAGACAGTTATCGCGGATATAGTCGTCATACTTCTCTTGGTCGGCATAAAGATTTTTTAAGAAAGTATTTTTATTAATATCCCAATAGAATTCGCAGGTGTTTTTATGTGTACAATTACGACAATTCTTCCCTCGAATGGAGCTGTTTTTTCCATAGAATTCTAAATCCCCAAGTGCGAAGACCTCTGAGGGTTCCGAATTTATCCACCAATTTAAAAGATCAAAGTGATGGGTTGCCTTATGTACCCACAAGGAACCGCTGCTTTCCATTTGGCCGTGCCATCGTCTGAAATAGCTGGCTCCATGATATGTATTTAAGTACCAGTGAAAATCTACAGAAGTTAATTTGCCGATACTGTTGTTGGTTAGAAGCTCTTTGATTTTCGTATTGTAGGGACTCCAGCGATAATTGAAACCAACGATTAGATTTCTCCCAGATTTTTTTTCTGCTTTTAAAATAGCCTCACATTTATCTTCATCAGTGGTCAAAGGCTTTTCAGTAAGCACATCACAGTCCATTTCCAGGGCTTTAATTATAAATTGATGATGGTTAGAGTCTTTGGTAGTAACAATAACCAAATTAGGTTGTTTATCCCTTATCATCTTTTCAAAATCTGTATAAGTGTCGCAAGCAGCTCCCGTATAAGCTAAACCATAGGCCAGTCTGCCTGGATTGATATCACAAAGTCCTACAAATTCCAAGATATCGGAATATTCGTCTACCAGTCTTTTTCCCCAAAACGTAATGCCCCTTATTCCAGTACCAACAAGGGCTATTTTAAGCTTTTCTTTGCTACCGAAATTAAACTGATTAATTGGCATGGCACTGGCAGCCGCCAACATGCTGATGGAGGTTAGAAATTTTCTTCGACTAGCTTTCATAAAGAGAAGTTTATTCTCTTTAAAGATAGAAGTTTTAAATAAAAAAAAGGCACCTTCAAGAGGTGCCTATGGGATTTTAAATGGGTTTTACTCTTCTATTAAGACCCATTCTCCTCTGTCTATAAGAGGTTCTGCCTGCTTATATTTAACCTGCTTGCTCTCTCCGGACATCACATTTTTAATGGTGACTCTTTCGTTTCTACCAATCTTTGGTTTTACTCTTGTGATAGTCTCCGTAACCGCTGGTCTTCCACCTTGATTCTGACCCACAGCCCTATTCTGCGCCGCTAGTTCATCACTATTTGGAATTTCTTCTTTTGAAGTCTGTAAGTTCTCTTTACTTCGTTTAACATTCCTTGCTTCCTGTATTTCATTGGTATCAGAAGATGGAAGTTCTCCTTTAAATAAGAAAGAGACAACTTCTTTATTCACCTTATCAATCATAGTTTTAAAGAGTTCAAATGCCTCGAATTTATAAATCAAAAGAGGATCTTTCTGCTCATGTACGGCTAATTGAACAGACTGTTTAAGCTCGTCCATTTTCCGTAAATGTGTTTTCCAGGAATCGTCGATAATTGCTAAGGTGATATTCTTCTCAAAATCGGTTACCAGATCTTTACCATTAGAATCGTAGGCATTTTTAAGATTGGTAACTACATTTAAAGATTTTATACCATCCGTAAAAGGAACCACAATGCGTTCAAACGAATTGCTGTTATCTTCATAGACTCGTTTTATAACTGGAAAGGCTGTTGCCGCACTTCTTTCCATCTTATCCTTATAATAGGTATAAGCCGCATCATAGGTAATATTGGCTATTTCCTGAAAGTTTAATTTGGCGAACTCTTCTTCCGAAACAGGGGAAGTAATAGAAAAGTATTTTATAAGTTCAAACTCAAAATTCTTATAATCGTTTGCTGCCTTGTTCGTTTCAGCAATTACCTCACAAGTATCGTAGACCATATTGGCAATATCTACTTTTAGGCGTTCACCTTGAAGCGCATGACGTCTTCTGCGGTACACTACTTCTCGCTGAGCGTTCATTACATCGTCATATTCCAAAAGTCTCTTACGAATTCCAAAGTTGTTTTCTTCCACCTTTTTCTGGGCTCTCTCAATAGATTTGGTCATCATAGAATGCTGAATCACTTCTCCTTCTTCCAATCCCATTCTATCCATCATCTTTGCCACCTTATCCGAACCAAAAAGGCGCATCAAGTTATCTTCCAGAGAGACATAAAATTGCGAGCTACCGGGATCTCCCTGTCTTCCAGATCTACCTCTTAACTGTCTGTCCACACGTCTAGAGTCATGTCTTTCTGTTCCAACAATGGCCAATCCTCCGGCTTTCTTTACTTCGTCAGACAATTTAATATCCGTACCTCTACCTGCCATGTTTGTTGCAATAGTAACAATCCCGGCATTACCTGCTTCCGCAACAATATCTGCCTCTTTCTTATGTAGTTTGGCATTTAGAACATTATGTGGAATCTTTCTTATTCCAAGCATACGGGAAAGAAGTTCGGAGATTTCTACGGAAGTAGTACCGATAAGAACAGGTCTATGTTGTTGTGAAAGTTCCGTAACCTGGTCTATGATAGCATTGTATTTTTCTCTTTTTGTTTTGTATATCAGGTCGTTTCTATCATCTCTGGCTATTGGTCTGTTGGTAGGGATTTCCATAACATCCAGTTTATAGATTTCCCAAAACTCCCCAGCCTCTGTTACCGCAGTACCAGTCATCCCCGCAAGCTTTTTATACATTCGGAAATAGTTTTGTAGGGTCACTGTAGCGAAGGTCTGTGTCATCGCTTCTATTTTCACATTTTCCTTAGCTTCAATAGCTTGGTGTAATCCGTCTGAATATCTTCGACCATCCATTATACGCCCAGTCTGCTCATCTACAATCATCACCTTATTATCCATCACCACATATTCAACGTCTTTTTCAAAAAGCGTATAGGCTTTAAGCAGTTGGCTCATGGTATGAATACGTTCGCTTTTTACCGCAAAATCTTTAAAAAGAGCATCTTTTTCTGCCGCTTCTTTTTCAATTTCAAGGTTTTGGTTTTCAATTTTGGCAATTTCAACCCCTATATCGGGCATAACAAAGAAATCGTTCTCCTGATTTCCGGAAATATATTCTATTCCTTTGTCTGTCAATTCAATTTGGTTATTCTTTTCGTCAATTACAAAAAGGAGCTCTAAATCTACCTGCGGCATTTCCCTGTTATTATCCTGCATGTAGAAGTTTTCTGTTTTTTGAAGAAGTTGTTTTATACCCTCTTCGCTTAAGAACTTTATAAGTGCCTTATTTTTTGGAAGGCCTCTGAAAACTCTTAATAAAAGAAACCCTCCTTCTTTGGTATTGCCGGCAGCAATCTCTTTTTTAGCTTCCGCCAAGACCCCAGTTAGATACTGTTTCTGTTTTTGGACAATGTCCGATACTTTTGGTTTTAACTCATTAAATTCATGACGGTCGCCTTCTGGTACCGGGCCTGAAATAATCAGGGGAGTTCTCGCATCATCAATTAGCACCGAATCTACCTCATCCACTATGGCGTAATGATGGGGTCTTTGTACCAAGTCTCCGGGGGTATGGGCCATATTATCTCTTAGATAATCAAAACCGAATTCGTTATTGGTACCGTAGGTAATATCTGCGTTATAAGCAGCTCTTCTTCCTTCTGAATTAGGTCTGTGATTATCTATACAATCTACAGACATACCATGAAACTCAAAAATAGGAGCCATCCACGTACTATCTCGCTTGGCGAGATAATCGTTAACAGTTACCAAGTGTGCTCCTTTACCCGTAAGAGCGTTGAGATACATGGGAAGAGTAGCAACTAAGGTTTTACCTTCTCCTGTCTGCATTTCTGCAATTTTTCCTTGATGCAGAGCAATTCCTCCAATTAATTGAACATCGTAATGTACCATGTCCCAGGTTACTTCTTTACCAGCGGCGTTCCAGGAGTTTTTCCAAAGTGCATAGTCATCTTCCAGACTTACATAATCCTTTGATCCAGATAATAAACGGTCAAATTCGGTTGCCTTTACTTTTAAAGTTGTGTTGTTTACAAAGCGTTTAGCGGTTTCCTTGATAACAGCAAATGCCTCAGGTAGTAGTTGGTTTAGGGTATCTTCAGTAATTTTATACGCTTCTTCTTCTAATTTATCTATCTCGCTGTAGATTGCTTCGTTTCTATCTATATCTATAGAATTCTTTACTTCTTCTTTAAGCTCTTCAATCTGCTTTGTCTTATCTAGGCAGGCTTCACTAAGAATCTTTTTAAAACTCACTGTCTTCTCGCGGAGTTCGTCCAAGTCTAAACTTTCTATGGATTCTTCAAAAGACTTAATCTGTTTTAAAATAGGCTGAAGTTCTTTAACATCTTTTTTCGCCTTGTCTCCTACAAACGCCTTTATGACGGAATTTAATAAACTCATATATTCTTTTATTTGTGCTATTACACCTTTTAAACCCCAGGATGCCTTGGCATATGTAGAGTTTTGGTAAATGTAACTTCCTCTTGTTTTGTACAAAAGCTATTCCAGAATCAAAAATGACCGGAATTCTTTAAAAACATGTCAAAATTACATAAAAAAAAAGCCTCAAATGAGACTTTTATAGGGTATTTAGAAAACTTGTATTAATATTCGTCCTCGTTCCAGAGGTAATCTTCTTCTGTAGGGTAGTCGGGCCATATTTCTTCTATAGACTCGTAGATTTCTCCACCTTCTTCTTCCATAGATTGTAAATTTTCAACGACTTCTAAGGGAGCACCAGTTCTAATAGCGTAATCTATTAGTTCGTCTTTAGTGGCAGGCCAAGGTGCATCACTTAAATAAGATGCTAATTCTAATGTCCAGTACATGGCTTAATTATGATTTTAAAATTTTTGCAAAAATAATTTTTAAACGCAAACTCCCAAGGAAAAAGCGGATAAAATCACTTTATTTATTAACAAATTTGGGAATCATCAATTTGATAACGATGAAATCGCGGAATTATTAGCCTTTTTTCTCAGGAATCCATTTTATTTCTTCCGCCTTTAGGTCTTGCGACAATTTTCTGCCCAAGACAAAAAGATAGTCGGACAGCCTGTTTAAATATTTTATAACCAGAGGGTCAAAAGGTTCATTTTCATTTAAAAGGGTAGCCATTCGTTCAGCTCTTCTACAAATTGTTCTGCTTATGTGACAGTATGACACAGTAGTATGCCCTCCAGGCAGTATAAAATGAGTCATAGGAGGGAGGGAGGTATTCATTAAATCTATCTGACTTTCTAAAAGTGTTATGTCTTTCTCAGAAATTTTGGGAATGTCTAAGCGTTCTTTGCCATTTTTTAGGGTCCATTTTTCAGGGTCCGTTGCTAAGATAGCACCAAGGGTAAATAATTTATCCTGTATACTAATCAGGATTTGTTGATGTGCTGCATCCATTTCCTGGTCTCTTAACAAGCCTAGCCATGAATTTAATTCATCAACAGTGCCATAGGCGTTAATTCGTATGTGGTGTTTGGGGACTCTGGTGCCCCCAAAAAGGGAGGTTTGTCCTTCATCACCTGTTTTGGTATAAATTTTCATATGGAAATGTCGCTATTTAATAGCTAATCAGTTAAGTACTAAATTCAAGATTGTTCTTTATCCTTGCGTTTATAACCATCCATGAATTTTCTAGATTTCCTTTTTCTTGAATTTTTTTTATTATACATAGATATAAGGATGTATACCACTGCTACGGCCGCAAGAATATAAAGAATAGAATTGTTCATAGAGCGCAAGTTTTACTTTTTAAAATTAAGGGATTAAATTCTAATTCTAAAATGTTGTTTCGCCTGCTTGGGGCGAAAAAAAATAATCCCGGAATAATAAAGATCAATGCTTATAAAATGTCTCTGAGAATTTAAAATTTCTAACCAAAGCTTATAAGTGCTTTTATCCTTGCGAAGCTCGTCTATATAAATAATATTTCCCTCCATATTATTAAGCGGCCATTGGAATCTCTTTCTGGCTTCCCTAGAACTAAGATTAAAATAGGTGAAATGAGGATTTTCTTTAAACTCGTGCTTTTTGTATGCTGCCAGCACTGTTTTTTTTAAATTATCAGTTGCGCCATATTCCGTTATAGTATTGGGCTTAAAATAATCTAGAACCTTAAATAATAGGCCAGTGGTTTTGCTATGCTTAGACCGTCGTTTTACATACAACCCTTTGGTGATAAAATCATAGACAAAAGGCGAATGAATTCCATGGGCGTTCGAGGCGGAGATGTAAAACGATATATAAGATAGTGGTTTCAAGATATTTAGTTGCGAATTAGATAGACTTTAAGCTATTACCCTTCCAATTTCATAGATAGTTCTAGCCAACGATCTGTTTTAACTTCAATTAGGCTTTCCATTTCTTTTAACTCCACCGAATACTTGTCGATCTGTTCTCCGGTAAGGGAAGCATCTGCAAATTTATCCTGTAATAGAAGTTTTTTTTCTTCTAAGGAAAAAATACTCTTTTCTAGAGTTTTGTATTCTTTCTGCTCGGCATAGCTAAGTTTGCCAGCATTAATTTCTTCTCTCCAGCTGCGTGTTTTTTTTGCTTCTGAGCCTTTAATATTTTGGTCTGTATTTTTATCCTTCTTTGGGCTGCTATTTTCGTAGGCTCTGTAATCCGAATAATTGCCGGGAAAGTCTTCTACGATACCATTGCCCTGGAAAATAAACATATGGTCTACAATTTTATCCATAAAATACCGGTCATGAGAAACTACGATAAGACAACCTGGAAAGTCTAATAAAAAGCTTTCTAAGACATTAAGCGTAATGATGTCTAAATCGTTAGTTGGCTCATCGAGAATTAAAAAATTTGGATTTTGTATTAAGACGGTGCACAAATAAAGTCTTTTGCGTTCTCCTCCACTGAGCTTTTCTACAAAATCATATTGCTTTTTACGGTCAAAAAGAAAGCGTTCCAGCAATTGTTGGGCCGAAATCTGTTTTCCCTTTTTTAAGGGAATAAAATCTCCAAATTCTCTAATTACATCAATTACTTTTTGTCCTTCCTTAAGGGAAATGCCCATCTGATTGTAATGCCCAAACTTAATAGTTTCTCCTACTACTACTTTTCCATTATCCGGGGGCAAGGCTCCGGTAATCATTCGCAGAAAAGTGGTTTTGCCAGTGCCATTTTTGCCAATTATACCAATTCTTTCTCCTTTTAGAAAGTTGTAGCTAAATTGGTTTAAAAGTACTAAGTCATTAAAGCTTTTTGAAATTTTGTGAAGTTCTACAATTTTGCTCCCCATCCTCTCCATATTAATCTCTAACTGCACTTCATGCTCTTGTCTTCTCTTATGCGCCTTCTCTTTTATAATATGAAAATCGTCTATTCTCGACTTTGATTTGGTAGTTCTGGCCTTTGGCTGCCTCCGCATCCAGTCCAATTCTTTTTTAAATAATAGTTTCGACTTGTGTAATTCTACGGATTCCCTATCCTGACGGGCTTCTTTTTGGTCTAAATAATAGGCATAATTACCTTTATAGGTGTATAATTTACCCTGATCCAATTCCAAAATTTCATTGCAGACTCTTTCCAGGAAATAACGGTCATGGGTAACCATAAAAAGAGTAATCTTTTTGTTTTTAAAATATTCTTCCAACCATTCAATCATTTCTAAGTCGAGGTGGTTGGTTGGTTCGTCTAAAATTAAAAGATCGGGCTCATTTAATAGCACCATAGCAAGTGCCAGTCGTTTTTTTTGTCCCCCAGACAACTTCTCCACTTTTGCAGTTACATCTTCTAACTTTAGTTTAGAAAGAATCTGTTTGTATTGTGTTTCAAAGTCCCAGGCATTTAGGCGTTCCATGGCCTCAAATGCTTTTTGGTACTTTTCAGAGTTTTCTGGATCTAAAAGAGCTTTTTCATATTGTGCTATGGTTCTTAATATGGGGTTGTCTGAGTTTAGGATTGCTTCTTCAATACTGAGCGAAGAAGCAATTATTGGCTCCTGTTCCAGATATCCTATTTTTAGGTTATTTCTATAATTAACCTCTCCGGTATTTGGACGGTCTTTTCCTGCCAAAATTTTTAGAATGGAGGTTTTACCTTCGCCATTTCTTGCCACTAAAGCAATTTTCTGGTCTTTGTTAATTCCGAAAGACAAATCCTCGAAAAGGATTCTTTCACCAAAAGATTTCGATATATTCTCAACGGAAATATAATTCATGGATTGTTTTATTGCTTATGCCTGTTCAGTCTGTAAAGGTAGCTGTATCTCAGAACTAAAATGGCTAAAATAAAAACTAATAAGGGGGAGAAAACCTGATATCTAAATAACCAAAGAACTACAACCAGGAATATCAAAAATATTAGTATTAAGAGATAATTATAGACCCAAGAGGCTATGTTTTTTTTCTTTAGGAACTGGAAAGCAATAAAGAGATTTAAAGGCATGGCCCAAAGGATATTATAATTTTGTGCTGTAGAAGAATGGTCTGTCATAAACCATAGAAAAAAAATAAGACATCCCGCTAAACCGGTTATTAGGAAGAGTATAAAATCGAACCATCTATTTCTACATACTTTTTTGTAATCCTTGTAAGTAATAAAACAACTAAAAATTAAAAGTAGAACAAACCAGAAGATGGGAGATAGACTAAAAATAGTCTCGGGACGATTTTCAGGGAATTTAAGGACATCGATAGATTTACTTACCAAAGGACGGTTATCTAAAGTGGTATTTTCTAATTGTAGCCTAACATAGTTTGGTAAAAACATATATTCATAAGGCTTAGCCTCTCTATCAATTACAGCTCCCAGAGCTAAGTCTATACCGAAGCTCGCCCAAGTGTTGTAGCTTAAGTTTTCTTGAATTAAATCGCGGAAAGACTTTTTAGATTCTAAATGCTCATCGGAGAATTGCAATCTATTTGGCATGACTTGAGTAAGGACTTCCGGTAATTTTGTAGCACAATTGTCGAATAAAAAGTCGTATTGATAATCTCTATTCTCCGGAAGTCGATTTATTTGAAGAAATTTATAAAAGTCTTGTTTGTCCGGTTCGCTGAGATCTAAGAGCTGTTCTTTTACCCATCGTTTTTCTATGTCATAAGTAAATAGAAAACGGTTATAAGTAGAAACACTTAGGGAATAAAGTAATTTTCCACTGGCAAATTTATAATAGAAATTAGGGGTGCTAAAATTAAAAGTACCATAATTATATACCTCGTCAATACCACTACTCAGATCGAAGACCCTAATTGCATTATGCCCGAAACTAGAATAAAGCTCTGTACCCGGACCACAGGTAAGAATGCTTATTTCTGCATCCTGAGAAAGCGTCTTCCCCTGAGAAATACTAAGTTCTGGTGAAAAGGCAATCAATGCCAGAACCAATAAATTCCAATAAATTTTCAGAAATCTCTTCACATTAATAAGGCTATACCTCGCAAATATCTGAATAAATTATCTTAAGAAAGACACAGAAGAAAAATTATGTTATTTTTACTAAAATAGACAACTATGAAGAGGCACATTCCTCAAATAATTACTCTTTTAAATCTTTTCTGTGGTTGTGTAGCCGTTGTATTCGCTGTACTCAATAAGTTAGAGTGGGCTGCTTTTTTTGTGTTTTTGGGAATAGTTTTCGACTTCTTTGATGGTTTGGCTGCCAGGATGCTAGAGGCACAGAGTGAACTGGGTGTACAGCTAGATTCTCTGGCGGATATGGTAACTAGTGGAGTTGTGCCTGGAATTGTCATGTTTCAATTATTGGCGATGTCCCAAACCGGAGGATGGAATTTAGAAATGGGAGAGGTGTCGGCAGATTCGGCCCACCACGCCATTAGTATATCCGTACTACCTTTTTTTGGATTTCTTATTACACTGGCGTCTGCATATAGGCTTGCTAAATTTAATATAGACGAAGACCAACTCACTAGCTTTATTGGATTACCAACACCTGCAAATGCTCTTTTAATATTATCAATCCCTTTAATCCTCTTAAATCAGGGTAACGACTATGTAAATGGGATATTATTAAACCCATGGTTTTTGGCTGGTCTTACGTTGTTAAGCAGTTATTTGCTCAATGCACACATCCCCCTTTTTGCCTTAAAATTTAAGAACTGGAGTTTTAAAGATAATGCGCATAGATATATTTTTTTAATAATAAGTCTGGTACTTCTTTTGACCATGAGCTACATGGCCATTCCTGGAATTGTTCTCCTGTATATATTGAGCTCTGTCTTATACAATATTGGAGAAAAGCAGAAACAAAAAACGTAGAAGATTAGAAGTCGAGTTTCTTTTTTCGAAGTTCAAAGTTCTGACCTAAGTATACTTTTCTAACCATTTCATCTTCGGCTAAATCTTCCGGTATACCAGATTTTAAAATACCTCCTTCAAACATCAGATAAGACCGCTCCGTTATGGCCAACGTTTCCTGGACGTTGTGATCCGTAATCAGGATGCCAATATTTTTATCCTTAAGTTGAGCAACGATTCTTTGAATGTCTTCAACTGCCACAGGATCGACTCCTGCAAAAGGCTCGTCCAATAAAATGAATTTGGGATCTGTTGCAAGAGCCCTGGCGATTTCTGTTCGTCTTCTTTCTCCACCCGATAATAGGTCTCCCCTGTTTTTGCGTATATGCCCCAGACTAAATTCTTCAATAAGAGATTCCATCTTCATGAATTGCTCTTTTTTACTCAATTTTGTTAATTGCAAAACACTGAGAATATTTTTTTCAATACTAAGTTTTCTAAATACAGATGCCTCCTGAGCAAGATACCCAATACCGTTTTGTGCCCTTTTGTACATAGGAAAGTTAGTAATTTCGGTCTCGTCCAGAAATATTTTCCCGCCGTTGGGTTTTATTAAACCAACAATCATATAAAAGCAGGTAGTTTTTCCAGCACCATTGGGTCCAAGTAATCCAACAATCTCTCCCTGATTAACCTCTAAAGAAATTCCTTTGACTACCTTCCGACCCCTGTAGGCCTTCATTATATTATCTGCTCTTAGTTTCATTAAGTCATATTATTCTTCAAATCTATAGAATTCTTTTAGGCTTGCCTTAGAATTATAATAAAATTAACCAACTTCTAACTGCAAATTTTCTTCAAATACATTGGCCTTAATTGGGTGATTAATTTTTCGGATACCAAGGGTCTATGATGCATTTACCAAAAACAGTTTTCTATGATTACAAATGTCTCCGATTAATTTTAAATTATTTTTATAGAATTCTTTACTGTGGCTTAATATCTTTTTTCATTTTTTTCATCTCCTTCCGCAACACAATTTTAGAAATGTAAATACTAACCTGATAAAGAATTAGCACAGGGACAGCCACAATAATCTGACTTGCAACATCTGGAGGTGTAATAACTGCAGACAAAATAAGTACAATTACTAGGGCTATTTTTCTATACTTTTTTAATATTTCAGGAGTAACAAGACCAACTTTTGTTAAAAAGAAGATGATTATGGGTAATTCAAAAAGAACCCCACATGCAATCACAGAAGCCCGTACTGTAGAGATATAAGAGCCTATATCAAACTCATTCAAGACTTCCTTACTTACTTGATAGGTGCCTAAAAAGTTTATAGACAATGGGGCAACGACATAATAACCAAATAAAACTCCCATAAAGAAAAGGAGGGAGGCTATTAGAATAAAGCCTCTGGAATTGTTACGTTCGTTCTCTTTGAGGCCAGGACTGATAAACTGCCACATTTCATATAGGACATAAGGGAAGCCAATTATAAAGCCAGCCCAAATAGAGGTCCATATATGCGCAGAGAATTGGCCAGCCATAGTTCTGCTTTGAATAGTAAAAGGAAGTTCATCAGCACAAAAGGCAGATTCTATCCCTATGGAGGTAGCAATTCTACAAAAAAGACGATAGGTTGGAAAATCCATTTTCTTAGGACCAAAAATAACTGTGTCGAATATAAAGTCCTTCATTATAAAGGCTAAACAGCCAATTATAACAATGGCCATAGTTGCTCTTATTAGATGCCATCTAAGCTCTTCTAAATGGTCCAAAAAGGACATTTCGTTTGGGTCCTTGCTCAGTTCTGCCATTACAATATTCCTTCGTTTATTAGATTGTGTAAATGAACTACGCCTTCATAAGAGTTTTCATTTACTGCCAACAGCTGGGATATTCCTCTTGCGCGCATTTCTTTTAATGCCTTAATTGCCAACACATCTGTAGTTATGGTTTTGGGATTTGGGGTCATAATATCCTTAGCTTTTAAACCATTAATATTATCGTATTTATTTAGCATTCTTCTAATATCCCCATCTGTAACAATACCTACTAATTTTTCGTTCTCTAAGACCGCAGTAACTCCGAGCATTTTTTCTGAAATTTCTACGATCACATTTTTTACATCTGTCTCTGGGCTCACCACGGGTTTTTGGTTACTGTTTATAATGTCCGATACTCTCAAATACATTTTTTTTCCCAGCGTTCCCCCTGGATGATATTTTGCAAAGTCTTTGCTACTAAAGCCTCTTTGATCTAGAAGGCAAATGGCAAGAGCATCTCCAAGCACTAATTGGGCAGTAGTACTTGTGGTTGGTGCAAGATTATGCGGACAAGCTTCCTTTTCCACATATGTGTTTAATATATAATCTGCCTTTTTGCCCAAATACGAGTCGGGATTACCTGTCATTGCTATCAAAGGATTATCTCCAAGTTTAATCAGGGGTACCAACATTTTAATCTCGGGAGTATTTCCGCTTTTGGAAATGCATATTACAACATCGTCTTTCTGTATAGTACCCAGATCGCCATGTATGGCATCTGCAGCATGCATAAAAATAGCGGGAGTACCCGTAGAATTTAAGGTAGCAACAATTTTAGAAGCTATAATGGCACTCTTTCCAATCCCAGTTATTACCACACGACCCCTGCCCTTATATATACAATTTACTGCCTGAGCGAAATCCTCATCTAAGTAATTGGCGAGTGAAGCAATAGCGTTACTTTCTGAAAGAATCGTACTTTTGGCGTTAGCCAAGATTGTCTTAGAATTGCTCAAATTCAAAATGAAATTTAGTGTTTATAACTAAAGTTTTATTATTTCTTTAGGAAATAGTTTTTAAAAGAATGTATTATATTTAAGAAAACAAAATTACACAAAGTTATTTTATAGGAGTTTCTAAACTATAACAAAATTAATTAGCACAATTACTTTCCGAAGAATCGTAAATATTTAAATTGAAGTCAATAAAAATGGTTATCTTAAAAACGAGAACCATATCGAAAATATCTAATGGAATTAAATGAGATTGAGCTGCACGCAGCGCTAAAGAAGTACTTTGGTTTTTCCAAATTCAAGGGCCTCCAAGAGGCGGTTATCAAAAATATACTAAAGAATAGAAATACATTCGTAATTATGCCTACGGGTGGGGGTAAATCTCTTTGTTACCAATTACCGGCATTAATTAAAGACGGCACTGCCATAGTTGTCTCTCCCCTAATAGCATTAATGAAGAATCAGGTCGATGCGATAAGGGGTGTATCCTCGCATCCCGGGGTGGCGCATGTTCTTAATTCTTCCCTGACCAAAACCCAGGTTAAAGAGGTAAAGCAGGATATACAAGATGGCATAACGAAACTCTTATATGTTGCTCCAGAGTCTCTTACCAAAGAAGATTATATTAGTTTCTTACAAACAGTACCTCTTTCATTTGTGGCTATAGATGAGGCACATTGTATTTCTGAATGGGGCCATGATTTTAGACCAGAATATAGAAATCTAAGAGCGATAATTAATCGTTTGGGAGAGGGAATCCCCATTATAGGACTAACTGCAACTGCCACTCCTAAGGTACAAGAAGATATTATTAAAAATTTGGGAATTGGCGATGCTACCGTATTCAAGGCTTCCTTTAACAGACCTAATTTGTTTTATGAAATAAGACCTAAAACAAAAAATGTAGACGCCGACATAATTCGATTTGTAAAAAAGAATAGTGGTAAATCTGGAATTATTTATTGCCTAAGCAGAAAAAGGGTAGAAGAACTAGCCCAGGTTTTACAGGTTAATGGGGTTAGTGCCGTACCCTATCACGCCGGTTTTGATGCAAAAACTAGGTCTAAGTATCAGGATATGTTTCTTATGGAAGATGTAGATGTGGTAGTAGCAACCATTGCGTTTGGGATGGGAATAGATAAGCCAGACGTTAGGTATGTAATACATCATGATATACCCAAAAGTATTGAAAGTTATTATCAGGAAACAGGTAGGGCTGGCAGAGATGGAGGCGAAGGCCATTGTTTGGCATTCTACTCTTATAAGGATATTGAAAAATTAGAAAAGTTCATGTCCGGGAAGCCTGTGGCGGAGCAAGAAATAGGGAATGCTCTGCTCCAAGAAATTGTGGCTTATGCAGAAACTTCCATGTCGAGAAGAAAGTTTATTCTACATTACTTTGGAGAGGAATTCGACGCTGTTACCGGAGAAGGTGCCGATATGGATGATAATGCAAGGAATCCTAAACCAAAAGAAGAGGCAAAAGACAGCGTAATTAAGTTGCTTCAGGTAGTGCAAGGGACCAAGGAGAAGTTCAAGGCCAAGGAAATTGTTTTAGCCCTCACAGGAGCTTCTAATGCTTTGATAGCATCTCATAAAACAAATGAAAAGCCGTTTTTTGGAATTGGAGCCGAAAGAGATAAGGGTTATTGGATGGCTCTTATAAGACAAGTCCTTGTTGAAGGTTATTTGAAAAAGGAAATTGAGCAATATGGAATTTTGCATCTCACACCTAAAGGTCTTAGTTATTTGGATAGACCGATTGCATTTATGATGACTAAAGACCATGTGTACAACGCAGAAAATGACGATGCTATTGTAACCGCTGCCAAGAATGCCGGAGGCTCCGCAGACAATAAACTTTTAAGGTTTTTGAAGGATTTAAGAAAACAACAGGCAAAAAAATTAGATGTGCCTCCATTTGTGATTTTCCAAGATCCATCCTTGGATGACATGGCTCTTAAGTATCCAATCTCTATGGAAGAACTAGTGAATATTCATGGGGTGGGAGAAGGAAAAGCCAAAAAATATGGAAAACCCTTTATTAGCCTAATTACCCAATATGTAGAGGATAATGATATTATGCGGCCAGATGACCTAGTGGTGAAGAGTACTGGGGCCAATTCTGCCTTAAAACTCTATATCATACAAAATGTGGATAGAAAGTTACCATTAGATGATATCGCCTCTGCCAAGGGTCTGGGTATAGAAGAATTGGTCAAAGAAATGGAACAAATTGTTTTTAGCGGTACAAAGCTCAATATCGGATATTGGATAGATGAAATCCTGGATGAAGATCAACAAGAAGAAATACATGACTATTTTTTAGAAGCAGAAACCGATAATATCGAAGAAGCTCAAAAAGAGTTTGATGGGGAATATGAGGATGAAGAATTGAGATTATACCGATTGAAGTTCATGAGTGAAGTTGCCAACTAAAAATACAAGAAAATAACTGTTGGAAATTAAGAAGGATGCCCATGGCATCCTTCTTAATTTCCGATAGAAGCTAGTTTTAGATTTTTCCCGAACTTATAAAGGCAACTATTACGCCAAAATAAAGAATGGCAAATACTAGATAGATTAGGGCTAGAGCCATGCCCACATAAGACAGGATTCTTCCTGTTCTAACGCTTTCAAAACCAGTATAGTTCTGTGGGTTCTCCTTGTATAACTGATCGGCATTTTTGGCATTTACTAAACCTATGATACTAAAGATTATGGCAAAAGGGCCACAACAACTTATAGCGCCGATTATGGAAATTATTCCCATGGTAAGCGCTGTACTGGCACCGGGTAATGGTTGTTGACTCATATAATTCTATTCTTGAAATTGTTCCGACATTATTCTTACTTGTTCCATATAGGCTTCCCAACCACCCATTTTATAAATATTGTAAGTAGCAATAGCGAAATAAAGCAATCCAATGACGATTCCTATAATAGCTAAAACCTTGGCTGTTTTCAGCTGGCTATAATTAGAATATCCTTCGGGATTTTCTATGTATTTATTTTCATCCTTTCTTACCAAAAAATAACCGACTCCGGCTAGTAAGGCACCGGGTAAACCTCCAAAACAACAACAGATATAGGAAAGAATAGACAATACAATGGCCAGTGTAATATTTGGTAGTTTTTCTTGTTCCATGGGCTAAAGAGTTTTAAATAAATTTTAATGCATAATTAATAAGGATACTGCCAACGGCAGTAATGGCTAAAAATATGATTAGCTTATTGGCAAATTTTAGGGAGAAAAACTGATCCATAATAATAACTGCCATTAAAAGCATTAATGGATAAATCGCAGGGTACATGTAGAAGGCTTGTAAAAATTCTCCTTCAATTAAGAATGCAAAAGCCCTTTGCAAGCCACAACCAGGACATTCAAAACCCAGAATTTGTTTATTAATGCAAGGTAACATCTTGCCTTCAAAAAATACAAAACGCAAAGAATAGAACATTTTCACCAATACAAATTTTTCCTCTGTAAAATACTACTATTTTTGGCTTTGAAAAACTAATATGCCCTTAATTTTGGTAAATTTAGTTGGTCTAGATAATTTTATTAGATATGGTCTGTTAGTTAAGAAGAATAAGTCGTTTTAAAACCAAAAACATGCATTTATGGCAGATAGGGGACCAGGTTGAGGTCTTGGATGAGAAGCTTACTGGAATAATAAAAGAAATTGGTAAGGCGCAGATACTAGTCCGCACCTCCGATGGCTTTGATATACACTTTAATCCTGAAGAATTAGTGCTCCTGACATATAGGGATTCTTTTGGCATTGGAAAAGATGCCGTTAAAAATGCGCTTAAGGAGAAAAAAGCTTTTAAAAGGAAAAGTGCCAAAAGAATAAAACCGAAGGAGAGAAATGCCCCGACTATGGTTATAGATCTGCATATCCATAAAATTGTACCAGCAACTAAAGGTTTAAATAATTATGATATTCTAAACATCCAAATAGACACTGCAAAAAGACAATTAGATTTTGCCATTGCAAAAAGGATTCCAAAAATTGTGTTCATTCATGGGGTTGGAGAGGGAGTATTAAAGGAGGAATTATATTACTTATTTAGAAGGTACGAGCAACTGAGATATTATGATGCAGACTACCAAAAATATGGCCTGGGTGCCACAGAAATTCATATTACTCAAAACTAACCGGGATATTATTCTTGGGTAGTAATGGTTCCAAAATTATTTATTCGTAAGTCGGTTAACCTTTCCCCTTTTTCATTTACCAGAGAAATGGCGCTTAGTCTAATGTTGTGTTCAAATACGGTAGTGTCTGTCTCACTTTGTGTAGTAAAAATTTTTACACTTCCACCCTCTGCTTCTAGTTCTTGCAAAACTACAGGATCTAAGGGAGGAATATCATCACAGAAATAATCTTTGCTTACTGTACCCGAGAATGTTCTATAGGTTATCTGCGATTGAGAAGGGACACTGCTAACAATTGTATCTTCTGAGACTTCATTCTTAAGAATTCCACTTTGTAATTTGAGTATTAAGGATTCTGTAGAATTGAGTTTAAAAAAAAGGTCAGAATCAATAGTTGTGCTTGATTCGCAAAACATAATAGAAGCATCATCAAAATCAATAGTTTCGATGGTTAAATCCCCATCATCGCAGGATAAGGAAATACTCAGTAAGACTAGTAAAACAACTTTTTTCATGCGTCAAATTTACATGAATTTAGTTCTTTTATCCTAGTTTATTAAAGGGATTTTATATCTGGGTTATTATTATTTAGAGTATTTTTGTAGCCATTTTCTATAGAGTTTGTGCCATGAGAAAGATTTATTTTGACAACGCAGCCACTACCCCTTTAAGAGGGGAAGTAATTTCCAGGATGCAAGAGGCGCTTGCAGATTGTTTTGGAAATCCTTCTTCAACACATGCCTTTGGCAGAAGTGCAAAGACAGAAATTGAACAGACCAGAAAGGAAATTGCGAAAACTATAAATGCGCATCCTTCAGAAATTGTTTTCACTTCCGGTGGTACCGAGGCAGATAATATGGTTCTGAGATCGGCGGTAAAGGATTTGGGTGTAAAAACTATCATTACATCAAAAATTGAACATCATGCAGTGCTTCATGTAGTAGAAAGTTTGGAAGAAGAATATGGCATCAGAGTGTGCTATGTTTCCCTTGATAGCTTTGGCAACCCAAAATTGGATCATCTCGAGGAACTATTAAAAGAAGAGGGTCATAAGAAATTGGTTTCCTTAATGCACGTAAACAATGAGATTGGAAATTTGATAGACATAGATCGTGTAGGATTGCTGTGCAAAGAACATGGAGCCCTGTTACATTCCGATACGGTTCAGTCTGTGGGTCACTTTCAATGGGACGTGCAAAAATCTTCTATAGATTTTATGGCTGCTGCGGCGCATAAATTTCATGGGCCAAAGGGCATTGGTTTTGCTTATATTAGAAAGGGATTACCCATAAACCCTTTAATACTTGGAGGGTCGCAGGAGAGGGGTAGTAGAGCCGGAACAGAGGCTTTGCACAATATTGTGGGCCTAAGAGAAGCCTTCGTTTCTGCTTACAAGGATTTGGAAGAAGAAAAGGCATATATAAGCGGTTTAAAGACCTATTTTATTGAGCAAATTGGGAATAAAATACCGAATGCACAATTTAACGGACACTCGGGCGATTTAGACAAGAGCACTTATACCTTGGTGAATGTTTGCCTTGACATAAGTGAGGAAAAAGCGCTGATGTTACTTTTTCACTTAGACTTAAAGGGGATTGCCTGTTCTAAAGGAAGTGCATGCCAGTCTGGTGCTTCAGGTACATCACACGTTTTAAATGCCATTCTTTCAGAAGAGGACTTAAAAAAACCTTCTTTGAGGTTTTCATTTTCAAAATACAATACAAAAGAGGAAATAGACTATGTCTTAGAAACCTTAAAAGAGTTTTGTGATTAGACTCCCTTTTTAGGTTTCAATCTTTCTTTGTCATAAGGAAACTTTCGGACTAGCTTTTTCATCATTTTATCAATCAGGTCATAAGTGTTTTTGCCAGATTTTTTAGTGATTTTATTTTCGTATTTCCATAAAAGCTTACCAGAGTCCCCATCACTTATTTTGATACCAATTCGACCGTAATCTGCATCTCCTAGAATATAATCCAGAAAACTAAATTCTGTGGGTATTCCTTTAGATAAAAGGATGTTTAGATCTAGGTTGCCGCTTACAATGGCATCTACCTTGAGAATTTCACATAGCTCATGAATAGTATAGGTATCTATATTGTCGTAGCTAATATTTTCCTGAGCTAAAAGGGCATTTGTATTTTTTATATTTTGAAATTCAACCGTAAACTTCTTTTTTTTCTTTCCCAGACCAAAATAGGTTTCTAAAGCATTTTGTACTGCGTAACCTTCTTTTTCTTCTAGTCGTTTTACCTCTCCCTTTTCAATATTCTCCTTTAAATCTAAATGGGTAAAAAAAGGTATAATCGCTAAAATTTTGTGATCCGCACTGAGCAGATCAAACTTATTACTTTCATATACATTCTTCTGTGCTTGTAGTAGGGATAAAAATAACATACTACTAATTACCAAAAGCTTCTTCATTTTTCTAGTTCTAAAAGCGCATGCCCAGTTTAATATTAAAAACACGCGAAGTCATAAAATTTGGAACGGCAAATTCTTGTTTGCTATCCACATCTCTCACCCAGGTATTTGTTATGGCGTTTTGATTATTAAATAGGTTGTAAATTTCAAAACCTAAGTTGAGCTCTTCAAAGCTATGTAACCAATGTCCTTTTGGATAAGAATCGTTAATGCTTGCAAAAATATACGAAATACCTAAATCTGCACGCCTATAATCTCTTAATCTACTCTGAAATTCATAAGGATCTGCATAATTTGGGGATCCGCCAGGAACTCCTGTGTTATATACCAGATTTAAATACATCCTAAGCCTAGGGATAGAAGGGATATAGTCTTGCCATAAAATACCTAGTTGAAAACGTTGGTCAGATGGTCTAGAAATATATCCTCTATTGTCTATATTCTCTTCTGTTTTTAAAAAACCTAAACTCACCCAAGATTCTGTGCCGGGAACGAATGCCCCATTTAGTCTGAAATCAAAGCCATAGGCGTAAGCAACTGCATTGTTATTTGCCTCATATCTTATTCGGACGTCCTCTAAAGTATATGGATTTACCTTGGTTAAGTCTTTGTAGTAAACTTCACTTACCAGTTTAAAAGGGCGTTTCCACAACTCAAAACTATATTCATTTCCCAAGACAAGGTGGACAGATTTTTGCGCTTCCACTTCAGATTGGATAGTGCCTGTTTCATCTCTTAATTCTCTGTAAAAAGGTGGTTGCTGATAGATTCCTGCAGCCAACCTAAATAGCATATCAATTTTCCAGCTTGGTTTCAATGCGAACTGTCCCCTTGGGCTAAAAATAAACTGCGAATTAGTATCAAAACCTTGACCGCTTAAAACCCAGTATTGCGCTCTAACACCCAAATTATAATAGATGTTGCTAGAATTCCATTGCACTCGCCGGCTGTATTGCAGGTAGGCAGATGCTCTATCTGTGGTAACAAAATTCAAGGCAGAAATAGACGTATATGGCTCTATATCGGCAGTAAAAGGTTCTTCTGGCTGATTATTTTGAAACTCCTCAAAAGGTGGTCTAACGGAGAATCCAAGAGAATCAATAAATTCCGATTCTCTTATTTGATCTCGGATATCTTCGTGGGTATATTTTAAACCCCATTCCCAGGTGGAGTTATCCTTATTGTACAGCCCTTTATGCCCCACATTTACAATTAAAGCATCCAAGATATTTCGTGCTCGATTGAATTGCGTTCCAATGCCTCGTGTAGAGCTGATATCCCCAGAATTGTCGTCCCCTAAGTTTATATCAATTTCTCCTAGTTCATATTGCGAAATAACATCAGAAAATTCTTCTTCAACCGTATGGTAAACCGAGCTAATAAGGCTTAAGGAAAGATTGTCTTTTGGAGTAAAACTTGCCTTGAAGGCGCCCATGCTTGTGGCGTATGTATTATCTTCTTCTCCCTGAAAAAATACGATAAGCGACTGTGGATTATTAATGGTACCAAAATTGGTTCTTCTGGTTAATGGGGTATTTTGGTAATCGTTAAGAGAGAGGTTACCTAAAAAGCTAAGATTGAATTTAGAGCTAAATTGATAACTCAAAAAAGTTTGTACATCTGCAAAAATTGGAGTAAAATTTGCGTTGGTGTCCTGGCTGTTTACCAGTAGACTATTGTTTCGGTATCGAGCTCCAGTAATGCTCGTGAAGTTCCTGTTTTTAGAAATAGTCTCGGCCGTAAGGGAGGCTCCTAAAAGGCTGGCATCTACACTAAGAGCAAATTCTGATGGTCTTTTGTAGGTTATATCAAGTACGGAAGATAGTTTGTCTCCATAGTTTGCCTGAAATCCTCCCGAAGAAAATTCAAGGCTTTCCACCATTGTACTGTTTACAAAACTCAGACCTTCCTGCTGACCTGATCGAATTAAAAAAGGACGATATACTTCAATGTCATTGATATAAACAAGGTTCTCATCATAATTCCCGCCCCTAACTGCGTATTGGGTGCTTAGCTCATTATTCGAAGAAACCCCTGGGAGAAGCTTAAGAACGTTCTCTACCCCCGCATTGGCCCCGGGAATATTCCGGACCAAATCGGCTGCGATTGTAGTAATTCCTTCTACGCTTTTTTCCCCTGTGGCAGTAACTTCTACCCCATCTATTTGTTGAACATCGGTTTTCATTACCGGGTTAAACTCAAAAGTCTCATTGGTGGTAAGAATTAGATTTTCTAGAATTACATTTTTATGTCCCATATGGGAGAAAGAAATTGTAATCTCAATATCCGCAAGAACCTCAAGAAGATAAAAACCAGTGTCGTCTGTAGAAGTCCCCTTCCCTTGGGATTCTATATTTACATTGGCCACGGGTTCTTTTTTTTCATTTAATACCACACCGGTAACTGTAGCTTTTTGACCCCACAAAGGACCTATAAAACCTAGGAGTGAAATAGTTAAAAACAGTTTGGGCCAGTTCAAATATTTACTTTCTGAAAAAATTACTACTAAAAGTAGTTGTGTTTCCTACGTTATCAGTAACGATTAGTTTAAGATCACATTGCGTGTGATTTAATATTTTATCGTCGAAATTATAGGTGAGTGTATTGGTTTTTGGCTCGTATTCCATTAGAATCCATTCGCCATTTAATGTGGCCGAATACGTATCTATTCCACTCAGATCGTCCGAGATTTGGATACTCAAATACCGGTAGTTATTTAACCATTGTTTTTCCTTGAAATTTTTGGGACGTATTTTAGGTGGAATGGTATCTGTTGCCAAAGTATATTTCCCAAGATTTCTTGTTTTTACTGAAAAAGTACCTTCTCTTTTAAAGGTATTTATATAGTTTGGCCTCCCTTTTGCATCTAGCCAGGCAATAAACATCTTTTTTCTCTCCTTCAAAGAATACTTTTTTACATCGAAAGTTACCGTAAATCTTTTATGGGCAGGCACTGTACCCTTGTGGATTTGAATAGTATCTGTTCCTTGTTTTAAGTCTAGATAGAAGTTGTCATAAAACGTATTTGGTGGAAAATATACTTTTGCCGCACCTAAGTCATAATTATTGGGCTGCCTGGAGGTTAAATAATATGCTGTTTTATAGTCTTCATTATACACTTGCTCCTCGGGTTCTTTCCCTTCTACAGGAATTTTTACTCTAACGGTATTATTGTGCCAGTCTTTGATAACAATTTCCACTTCATAAGACAATCCTCGGCGAACCGTAATTTTACCATCTTCAAATATTTCTTTATAAATACCGAGTTTGTTTCCGGGCTGAAGAAAACAATATTGTATTCTCCTGTTTGTTTTGCTGTAGTGTTCGTAGTCTATAAGCGTATTAATATATCTCGTTTCTCGAAAGGAAAATTCCTCGAATACATATTTGCTATAGGTTCTGCCATTTACCAATTGTTCTACAGAAAAGATTCCATTCTTATTGGCTGCTAAATCCTGTCTGTCATAGGTTTCAATCCCAAAACCTATTTCTCCTAAAGCCACTACCTTATTGGCCAGATAAGAACCATCTTGTTGTTTGTTGAACTTTATTTGGGTTTTGGAATTTCGACTGTTTACCACCGCACCTTTGCTAATGGGGTAGGCATATAGGCCTAAGAGGGTCGGATTCGTTGCATCGCGAACTTCGTATCCATATAGCAGCGGATTGGTAGGTTTTTCGGAAATACTGCTTCGTATCTCAAAATGTAGATGTGGCCCGGAAGAACCACCCGTATTCCCAGAATATGCTATTAATTCTCCTTTAGACACTTTTAGTTCTCCATATTCTGGAAAAACTTCTATTTCGTAAGCCTTTTTTTGATACTGAATGTTTTTAACATAGTTCTCTATCTCGGGAGAAAATTTTTGCAGATGACCATATACAGAAGTAAAGCCATTGGGATGTGCAATATAAATTACCTTTCCATAACCCCAGAGTCCAACTTTAATTCTAGTTACCGTGCCCTCATAAATAGACTGAATTGGAAGACCCTCTCGCTGTTGGGTTTTTATGTCTATTCCCCCATGGAAATGATTAGAACGGAGTTCACCAAAGGTGCCAGCAAGTATTAGAGGGATTTCTAAGGGGGACCCAAAAACGTCTTGAGGATATTTTTCCTGTCCAAAAACCAATATCTGATTAATTAACAGAAAGCCAATTAAAATTATTCTCATAGCTAATAAGTTATTGCGAATTTAAAGAATAGGATACTAACACAAAAAAAAGCAAGCCAAACAAATAGAAAAATATAAGGTTTTGCAACGGCCATTTCGGGTATATTCCTTTATTTAAAGTGAAGCTTTAAGAATAAATGCTAAAACTTTTGTGCAGTCGTTTCAGGAATGTTAACTTTGTGTAAATAGCATTGGATTGACAAATGAGTGAATTGGTTGAAATCGTTGACTCCTTGGAAAACAAAATTAGCAAGCTTCTTCATAAAATTGAGTTGCTTGGGAAAACTAAGGTAAAGTTAGAGGAGGAGATTGAATATTTAAAAAGAGACAACGAAGCAAGCAGAGATTCCATTTCGGAATGGGAAGAGAGATATAATTCGCTAAAACTTGCCAATTCTATGCTGGGCAGTGAGAACAATAAAACAGAAGCAAAGCTCAAAATAAATACATTAATCAGAGAATTGGACTATTGTATTGCGCAATTAGCTGAGTAGTGTAAAACTAGTATGGGAGAAAGGCTAAAAATAAAACTTTCTATCGCAGATAGAGTATACCCTTTGACCATCGACCCTAGTCAGGAAGAAGGGTTGCGAAAGGCTGCGAAGAATATTGAACAGCTTGCTAAAAAATTTGAGCAAAACTATGCCGTTAGAGATAAACAAGATGTTTTGGCCATGTGTGCCTTGCAGTTTGCCTCTAAAATTGAACAAAAAGGCATAGAGAGTAGTGAAGATACCAAAGAGGTCACAGAGCGGCTGAAAGCTTTAGATCAATTGGTTAATTCTAAACTTAGCATAAAATAAGTTCTTTTACATAAAATAAAGTTACTGCCCACATTGGTATATAATTTTGACAAACTCAACATTAATTTGTTTAAAAAGGGTGAGTTTAGGTTGTAAAAGCAGGCCTTCTAGTAAAGGATCCTTGATCAACCTGTTAGCCCTAAACCTGTTCATAGGAGTTTGTACAGAACTTCCACTAATGTGGGTTTTTTTGTTTAATGAACGTTCTATATAGTTCTAATACAGACGAAAGATTTGTAAATCTTCTGTGTAGTCAGTTTATTTGGATGTTCTGATAGCTATTGAATTAAGAAAACTAAGGCTACTACGGTAGCAAAAAAGGAAGTACTAATTATTGGATTAAATTATGGATATTACTACTATCGCCATAGCCGCAATTGTTGGCTTGGTAATTGGAATAGGAATTGCTAAGATCTTAGAAAAAGGAAAGGCCACCAAGACGGTTTCTAATGCTAAAAAAGAGGCGCTTTCTGTTTTGAAGGAGGCTAAAATCGAGGGGGAGAACATTAAAAAAGATAAAATTTTTCAAGCCAAAGAGAAGTTTTTAGAGCTAAAAGCTGAACATGAGAAGGTTATTGTCAATAAAAATAAAAAAATCTCAGAATCAGAAAAAAGAACCAGAGATAAAGAGTCTCAAGTGAGTGGCGAATTGGCAAAAAACAGAAAGCTTAATGAGCAACTAGAAACTAAATTAAAAGACGTCCGTCATAAACTGGAACTATACGAGAAAAAACAATCAGAATTAGAAAAATTACACAATAGTCAGGTAAAACAACTGGAGGTAATTTCCGGACTATCGGCGGAAGATGCAAAGAGTCAGCTCTTAGAGTCTCTCAAAGAAACAGCAAAATCTGATGCCATGGCCTATCTGCAAGCGACCATGGAAGAAACTAAGCTTACCGCACAACAAGAAGCTAAAAAAATTGTCATTAACACCATTCAAAGAATAGGAACAGAGGAGGCTGTTGAAAATTGTGTTTCTGTTTTTAATCTGGATTCCGACGACGTAAAAGGACGAATAATTGGAAGAGAAGGAAGAAATATCAGAGCTTTAGAATCTGCCACTGGGGTAGAGATCATCGTGGATGATACCCCGGAAGCGATAATACTATCTTGTTTTGATTCTGTTCGCAGGGAAGTAGCCAGATTATCTCTTCACAAACTAGTTACAGATGGTAGGATTCATCCGGCCAGAATAGAAGAGGTTGTAAGAAAGACCGAAAAGCAAATAGAACAGGAAATAGTTGAGGTTGGTAAACGAACAGTAATAGACCTTGGTATTCATGGATTGCACCCAGAACTCATCAAGGCGGTTGGAAGAATGAAATATCGCTCTTCCTATGGCCAAAATCTTTTACAGCACTCCAGAGAAGTTGCAAAACTATGCGGCGTTATGTCTGCTGAATTAGGTTTAAACCCCAAAATAGCTAAAAGAGCCGGACTCTTGCACGACATTGGAAAAGTGCCAAATACCGAAGCCGAAGTAGAAACACCTCATGCAATTTTAGGCATGCAGTGGGCCGAGAAATACGGAGAGAAACCGGATGTCTGCAATGCAATAGGCGCGCACCATGATGAAATAGAAATGAAAACACTTATTTCGCCAATTGTTCAGGTATGTGATGCAATAAGTGGTGCCAGACCAGGAGCTAGAAGACAGGTATTAGATTCGTATATCCAAAGACTAAAAGATTTAGAGGATATTGCCTTTGCTTTTAATGGCGTCCAAAAGGCTTATGCCATACAAGCAGGGAGAGAATTGCGTGTAATAGTGGAAAGTGAGAAAGTGAGTGATGAAAAGGCAGGACAGTTGTCGTTTGAAATTTCTCAAAAAATACAAACGGATATGACCTATCCCGGACAGGTTAAGGTAACTGTAATTAGAGAAACACGCTCTGTAAACGTCGCGAAATAGGATTTTGTTTATAAATTCCTGGGCATTGAAGACCGCAATTGCCTCAAAGGGTTATTTACTGAACCTGAAATGTTAATCCTCCTGAGATAATTCCAGCGGAAAGACCAGTATTTCTGTGGTAGTAATTGTACCTAAGATCTATACTTTTTAGAGCTATTTTCCAAAGCCTTAGCTTGGTAAATATATCGGTATAATTCACGCCAATTCCATATTGATTTGCAGCGTATTGGGAGAGATCAAAATCAGAGGTGTAATACCTTTGCTGCGAGTTGTGCTGGTTATAAAAAGCAAAATAGTCTACGGAACTTTGGTAGTAGAACCTGTATGCAGGATATAGAGTCCATTTATCAACTATTTTTATTGGTATTTCCAGACTGGCAGTATGCGAAGTAATCCCCCAATCGTCGGTATAAAATCGATAAAACGAGCGCAATACAAAAAATTCATTGATATAAAAGTTAAGCCTAGTACCTAAGGCTACTTTAAATCTTTTATCTGGCAAGCGTTCAACATCGTCTGCTAGATGAAAGTTATCAATAAAAGAGTCTTCCACGTCTTCAAAATAAACTCTTTGAAATGGTGTGGACAACAGTCCGTTTTGCTGAACGAAATCTACGAGAAAACTTCCTTGAATATTTTTAGTAATAATCTGAGAGAGACTTAATCCCAGGGCGTAGGAATTTCTTTTTTCATTAGAAAAAACAGTAAAATCAGGGTCGTAGTCTGGATTACCCGTAATGGTGTTTTCTCTAAAAAGAAAGTCATCCAATCCCAAGCCTCCCGGCGCAAAGGGACGAAGTTCATAGGGGTAAATTGCATTCCACTTGTCTAAAAATACACTGGCGTTAATAGATATCTCAGTGTTTTTTTCGTTTAAAAGCTTACTATAACTACCTCCGAATCCAAAAGATGAATAATCGTATTCTGTAGAAAAGGAGACCTTTGCGGACCAAATTGTATTCCTATCGTCCGAAGATTTGCTATAAGCTGCGGTAAGATTGTACCAGGTATCGTCTCTGGAAGCTCCTGTAGCGGCCGTAAATGGGTCAGCAGGCCTTTTGTCAAATGGATTAATATTACTTGAGGAGGCCGAGGTATAGGCAGAAATTCCAGTATCTATTGTTAGAATATCGTCTTCACTAAGTGGAATAGATATTACAAATGCCGCAGTTACATCGGTAAGTTCTTCTGTTCCCAAGCCTCCAGTAACAGCAGCATTATTACCATCTTGTGAATAATAACTAGATAAAAAATCTATTTCAGTAGTCTCTAAAACCCGAGGAGTATAATCCGTGGAATTTTCAGGTAGATTTTGGGCATGGGCCTTAGCTCCTAAGAAGAACAAGGTTATAATTAAAAGATTGTAAGATTGGGCTTGTCTAAAAATCACCTGAATTTTGTTTAGTATGGTATTAGTTGCAACCACAACCGCCACCAGTTTTTCCTCCGTTGGCACCGACGGCACCTTCTCTATACGAATGAAAAATGGTAATATTTCTATCTGATGTTTTTTCGGATAGTACCATATCGGGATCGTTTAGATTAACTTTTTCATAACCTTTAACGACCACACAACTATGAAGACACATCGCAAGACACAAAAGAATGAATAGCTTTTTTATCATGTTTTATCAATTTTAATATTATTAGAGCTATGAAGTTGCCCCTTCTCATCTATTACAATGCATTCTACTCCAGGGATTTGATTAATTCGGTGTATGCCCGTCTCTAAACCCATTACGAATACAGAGGTGGCGAGTGCGTCTGCCAATTCCGCTTTAGGAGCAAAAACGGTAACACTGAGCAAACCAGACGAAGGATAACCAGTCCTGGGGTCTATTATATGGGTGTATCGTTTGCCATTGATAGATATGTACTTTTCATAGTTTCCTGAGGTCACTACTGCACCGTTGGTAATTGGTAGGGTTGCAAATGCCTTGTCTTTGTTGAGTGGATTTGTAATAGCAACAGTCCAAGCTTTGCCATTTACTTGTTTTCCCCAAGTGGTCATATCTCCTGAGGCGTTGACTATTCCTGAAGAGATTCCAAGATTCTGCAATAGACTTTTGGCCATATCCGCAGCATAGCCTTTTCCTATGGCGCCAAAACCAATTTTCATCCCCTTTTCTCCTAACCAGACGGTTCTTTCACTAGGGTTTAGAATTATTTTAGTAAATCCTACTTTTGAAATGGAAGCCGCAATCTCTTCTTTGGAAGGCATATCTTGGACACTCCCATCGAATTTCCAAATCTTATCCATGGAGGCATAGCTTATGTCAAAAGCTCCATCGGTAAGAAGCGATATTTTATTAGCCCTTTCTATAAGTGAAAAAAGTTCAGAACTAACCTCAGTTGGTCTAAGCCCTGCCTCATGATTAATTGCAGAGGTCTCGGAATTTAGGTCCCAAGAAGAAATTAATCTTTCAATTCGGTTTATCTCCTGTATTGCCAAATCAATTGCAGAGGACGCTTCTAAGGAGTCTTTTGCAATGACGGTAATTTGAAAGCCACTCCCCATGGCCATAAAGTCTTTGCGATAGGTAATTTGGCTGTTTCCGAGGAAAACAAAAAGACTGAAACAAACTAGATAGACGAGTCGCATGTTTATTGTAAAAAAGAGTTTATTAGTGAGATATAGTCTTCTGGGCTACTTTTTTTGTAGGCGGTTTTACCAAAAACGTCACCTTTTTGATCTAAAATAACCACTAGAGGGAAATTACCATCTTTATTGTAGATTTCTGCTAGTTTATTGTTCCTTAGCTGTTGTACCGCAGAGAGTTTATTCTTCTTTCTTCGCGGAAAATCGGCTAATAACATGATATAGTTCTTTTTTGCGTATTTAATGAAGTCCTCATCTTGCCAAATATCTCTATCTAGTTTAATGCAAGGTGCACACCAATCCGAGCCCTGAAAAACTAAAATTATAGGCTTGTTTTCCTCGGCTGCTAATTCCCTAGCCTTGTTAAAATCTGTTTGCCAATCCTGTGCCCAACTAAAGACGCAGATGAAAAACATAAAAAAAGGAAACAATCTCATTAAATCCTAACGTTATGCACTATGTTTTCGTATGCCCAAGCAGGGTATCCTCTAAAAACAGTAGTCCTTAAAATGTATGTGTTTTAGCTACAGAAAATAGATACAACCGTTTACTCCTTATAACGTGAAACTAATTCTTCTGCCTTTATGACCTCGGCAAATTCTCCTTGTAAACTTGCCAAACTTACTTTGTGGACAAGATCTGCACTGAACTCTTCTCCCTCCTTATTGGTTTTATTAAAAGAGGCAGTTGCATCGGATATTACAACACAATTAAAGCCTAAGTTAGCTCCCATTCGGACAGTAGAGGAGATGCAATGCTCCGTGGTTAAACCGGCAATTACAAGTGTCTCAATGCTATTTGTAAGGAGAATTTTTTCCAAAGATGTTTCAATAAAAGCACTGTTGACTTCTTTTTCTATCACAATCTCTTTTGGTAGTGGTTTAACAATTTCTTTTATAGCATTACCCTTTTTACCCTTCGCTAGTGGAGATGCAACTGAAGTGGAATTATGCTTAATATGGATAATCAAGTGCCCTTTGGCTCTCCAATAGTCTAGAATTTTTTTCGCTTTTTCTTCGGCATCAGGATTGTTCCTTTTTCCTCCGTAAAAAGAAAGATCATCTAATCCCTTTTGAATGTCAATTAGTAAGAGAGCCGTATTATTTTTGTGGTGATTTGGCATGTTTAATTACGGTAGTTTATATTGAATAGGATTAAACACTTCGGATGTCATCACTACTTAGTGACCAGCTCTAAGGCGTTGAGATCCCTTGAATTTGCAATTACTTTAACTCGTCGCATTGCCAAGTATACAGACATTCCATTGAATTTTCTTAACTTAAGTCGATTAACGGGCATGGTTTATCTATTCTATTAGGAACAAAAACCTTTATTGGAGCTAAAATCAAAGTTAGAAATCTAATTCTTTATATTCTACTTCTTCTGTAATAGATTTTATATTTCCCGGATAATTCCGTCCCCTGAGTCTTTGTACTGTATGTGCTTTTAAAACCTCCACGGGATATGGTTTTAAAAGATCTTTAAGCTTGGTTGAATCTTCCTGTTCATTTAGGGGTTTTAACCAATTTTCTGCTGCTTCCCCGGACAAAATTACTGGCATCCTGGGACCTTTTAATTTTGGATTATTATGAATTTTTCTTAGTAGTGGATTTGCTTCTGTGGTAATTATGGTAAAGGTAGTAACTACTTCTCCCGTACTTTTATCTATCCATTCACTCCATAATCCGGCTAGGCTCATTGGCACATTGTCTCTTCTGCTAACGTAGAATGGGAAAGTTTTTCCTTTGTAATGATGATGCTCATAAAAACCATCTATAATAAATAAACATCTATTTTTTTTTGCGGCATCTCGAAACGAAGGTTTTTCGAAAATAGTTTCCCCTCTAGCATTTAGAGTATTGTTCCAATATTTTTTTACCTGAGACCTATCTTTTATCCAAGAAGGTATCAAGCCCCAATAGGCCAAAATAGGTTGGTAAGGAGTTTTATCCGGATATATAAATAGCCTTGGGTGACTAAAACCTGAAACATGATAAGAAGGAAGGTCCGAATATGGGAGTAGCTTTTCGATTATTTCTTCAATAGCCTGCTCGTTTCCGTAGTGCCGTGCTCGTTTTAATTGGGCTTCAAGACTCGCCTTAATATCGTAACACATAGTTAAAATGATAGTTTATACAAAACTTAAAGTTAACAAAATCAAATAAGAATAGTAATGCGAGTCGTTCTAAGGAGATCCTTTCTGCTAAACATTTGCTATTGATAAAGTCTAATTTTTTGTGACTTCTTTTTTAGAAATTCATTTTCGAGATAGAGTTTAGTGATTTTAGAATTATCTAGTTTACTCACCAAAAAAAACTCCATAGTAGAAAGGCGTATAAAGGTTGAATAAAGAGTGCCTCCTATACGATTATTTTTATCTTTTTGTGGGGTCTGTGCTGCTTGCCCCAAGGTATTTCCAACATCTAGGAGTTTAATGGGATGTGCGAGGGCTGAAAGTTTTTGAAGTCTACTTTCTATGGATGCATATCGCGGGCATGGATAATTACCTTTTTCAGGATGAGACAAAAGAAAGTTGGTCATAATAAGTCTATTGTTCTCAATAAAAAGAAGGCGTCTTTTTCCCTCTACCCATTCTACAACAACCGCTTCTCCATTTTTGTCACCAAACATAATATGCGCATTGTCTAATGCAATATTTCTCTTTTCTAGATAGATTAGTGCCTCTTTAACGTTTCTACAGTTGGCCAGAATATCGTCCCCTAAATTACCCTTTGGTTTATTGTGTATAAAGGAAAGATTCTGTTTAGGTGTTACAGCCCCGTCAAAAAAAAGCCCATCTTCATTAATACCACCTTGAGCAAAGTCATCCCAACCGTACCACAAACGTGCAAGTTCTTTGGAAGAGCGGGGTTCTATTTGAATATAAGCTTTTGTATCATACCAATAATCTTCATGGTTGGCAATATATATTTCCCCAGTTTCTTTGTCAACATAATACAATACCGAACACGCGAGAGATGAAATAGGAAAGAATATCAGCAATAAAAAAAAGACAAGGAAGAGCTTTATTTTGCTGAAATAAGGTATATAATAGTGAACTATGTTTATAAAGGAATCCATAAGATAAGCGCAGATTGTATTATAAAAAAG
Organism: Eudoraea chungangensis; assembly: GCF_029360665.1. Taxonomy (GTDB): domain Bacteria; phylum Bacteroidota; class Bacteroidia; order Flavobacteriales; family Flavobacteriaceae; genus Eudoraea; species Eudoraea chungangensis. The sequence continues at coordinate 390,812 of NZ_JARDUB010000004.1, read as the reverse complement.
ACAATAAACGGAATCACTAGATACCCCATGATATCTCTCGCCTGTATTCTTATTCCTTTCGCCATAACTGGTAAAATCAGTAATAAATAGAAGGGTTGAAGCATATTGGACAGGCTTTCACCATAGGCGATAGCCATAGATGCCTTGGCAATCATGGCTTGCACTTCTTCCGTTGGTAAATCAGTCCCTAGGCTTTGCACTACTTGAATAATGTTTGGCCCAATTACGGCGAACTCCCCACCTGCCGATGGAATCGCAAAATTTACAATACCCCCGGAAATATAGGCCATGAATGGGTAGTTATTTAATGTTGCCATAGCACTTTGTACTTCGCCAATTTTATTGCCCAGACCGGAGTAAAGAATAATTCCCATAATACCTGCATAAAAAGGGTACTGAAAGAGGATTCCTGATATATTCTGACTTGCCCTTTTCATCGCGACAGTATACCGCATGGGGGTGCGATGCAGCAGGAGACCTAGCATTAGAAAAGCAAAAATTATAATATTAAAATTAAGGTTAAATCCTCCCTTATAAAAATAACTGACTATATAAATCAGGCCGAATAGAGCGATCAAATCTTGGATCCAATTAGTATTATTAAAGAGGTCGCTGGTTGCTTTGAAAGGAAGCTTATAAGACTCCGCTTCTTCCTTAATAGAAATGATCTTCTGAGCACTCTCTTCGATAAGCAAATCATTTAATTCTTTGCTTTTAGAAGATTTGGGTCTTAGAACTAGAAATACTATTGGAGTCACAAGAAGTATTACTAATAGCATGGAAATATTTAAGGTAGAACCCAGTGTTTTGCCAGTAGGAATGATTTGGGTGAGAACTCCGGTTTTTATTAAAAAATTATCAGGAGTATTTAGTAACAAAGCAATGGAACTGGAAGCACCGGTTACCCAAGTTCCGAGTGAGGCATATACACAGGCAATGAGGAACGGATAATTTATTCCCTTTACCCTGCTAGCCAATTCCCTGGCAAATATAGCGCAGACAACTGCCATACCGAAACTCAAAAGACATACCAAAGACCCGAATATAAAGACGCTTAAATATACTTGAATGGGAGTCTTAATATGTATTACTAACTTTTCAATCAGGTATCGAAAAATATTCGATTGCGCCAGGCAAGAGGCGGTGACGATAATAAGCACTATCTGCATCCCAAAGGCCAATAAGGTCCAAAAGCCGTCATACCAGGCATTGAGGATTGTAAAAAAAGAGGCGTCTGCCCAAAAGAAGGCCGAGAGTGCTGTAATAAGTGTTAGAATGAGAGCAAAGACATAGGCACTGGGCATGTATCTAACAAACAAATCGGAAAATACCGCACCAAGTTTTAGAATCATATAGATACATCTTACAGTTAAACAGTTCCTTAAATGTATTAAATATTACTGGCTTATATTCCCAAAAAACAAAATTGAACCATAAGAGATGTTTATATGTTTTAATGATTTGTTATTCATTTCGCTTTATAAAATAGTATTTTAATGCAGTATTAATTTAATTACGGTTAAAATAATTCTATTGAAACAAAGAAAAACAATAGCATTAATACTTCTTGTGGTTGCACTAGTCTTGAGTGCTGCTTTTTTGTGGCAAGTAGAATACCCACAGGGCTTCGAGCCGTATTTTAAGAGAGAATACTATAACCAGTTTGGGCCTTTAGCTATAAGCGTAGAACTGTTAATAGCAGGTTACTATCTGTTCGTGGGAGATAAAAAGACAAATTTTGCATTGGCGGTTTTTGGCTTTACGGCATTATTAGATCCTGTTTTTGACCAAATTGGTCTTTTCGAAAGTATAGTGCCTGTCTATGCGAATTTTATTCTCTCTATTTGTGCCGTATTTTGTCTATGGCTGGCATTTAAAAATATCTTTAAATTAAAACGAATATCAACTATAGTTACCGCAGCAAGTTTTGTCCTTGGTGTTATTATAGAACTCTTCTTCAACTTTGTATGATGAAAATTCGAGTCTTGATAGCTGTAAATTTAGTCCTCTTGCAAGCTTCTATTTTATCAGCTCAAGAAACGGGATTTGAAGAAATCGGATCAAGGTTATTCGAGAAAGACAATATTTCTACTGATGAAGTTGAATTTTCCTCTTCTATGTCGACCTCTCAAAAGGAAATTTTTTTCGCAAGAAGTAGCGATAAATGGGGTCAAGGAAAGATGAAAAGTTTTATCTACACCTCTGTTAAGCACAAAGGTAAATGGTCAGAACCAAAATTAGCCGAGTTTTCAGGTGTCTATGACGATAGTGATCCACACATTACCAAGGACGGGAATAGTATATATTTTATTTCGAGCAGGCCCTCGAAAGATGTTGGAACCTCGGCCGATATTTGGGTAGTCGAAAGACAGGATAATGGAAGTTGGGGAGAATCCTATCGTTTGAAAGAACCAATTAATTCTATGGCAGCGGAGTACAGCCCTCGAACGGATAATTATGGAAACTTATATTTTGCTTCTAATAGACTTGGAGGATTTGGTCAGGGTGATTTATATATAGCAAAGCAACTTAATGGGCAATTCGTTCAACCAATTAATCTTGGTAATACCATCAATTCAAAATTTGGCGAATGGAATTTGGAAGTAAACGGAAAGGGTGACCTAATAATTTTTGAAGCTTCTCAAAAAATAGAAAATCTCTCTCCATATGGGGATTTATATATTAGTTTCAACAATGGAAGAACTTGGTCTGAACCTTTAAACATTTCTGAATTGAATACCACGGGAAGTGACCTTTATCCTAATCTAGTAAATAATGACAGTTTGCTCTACTACACTAGTAGTCTTACACCGGAAAGTATCGATACCGATATTTATCGAATCGATTTTACAGAATTGATGAATAAGTATAGAAGACTTGCTATTTACAAGAACGACTAGTTTCCCGATAAGAATTAGGCGACCTCATAAAAGTCTTTTTATGTTGTACTTTTATTAAAGATAGGACCATCGATAATAGCTTCAAATAAATTCCAGTTATGAAAAATAGCTTCCTTTTTGTTTTATGTACTTATGTAACTATGCCTTTCATATATCCACAAGATACTTTGGATAGCCATGAACACAGGCAAGCGATTTATGACCTGGTGGATAGCTATTCCCAGGCAAGAAAAACGAATGATACCGTTTTACTTGAAAGTATTTTAACTGCTGAGGTAGATCAATTGGTTTCTTCGGGTACCTGGAGAATTAACAAAAAAGAATCGATGGAAGGTATGCTGCGAAGTTCTACGAATAATCCCGGAACTAGAACATTGCAAATTGAAAGAATACGACTTATTAATCCAGAAACGGCGATAGCGGATGCACGATACCAAATTGAGAACAGCGAGGGAAAGATTCGGAAAATGTGGAGCACTTTTATCGTTGTCTATGGGGAAGGTAGATGGAAAATTACCGGCATAAGGAATATGTTGCCTACAAGATCTCAATAGGCCTTTTTGGTCGTAAAAATTTTTTCTAAGTCGACCTTCATCGAATACTGAAAAAAAAAACCATCCCTAATTAGGCCGTTTTCTCGCAGTCAATGAATATACCATTGGGAGTTTTTCTTCTAAGGAGGAAATTACATACTTTTTCTTTTCTATTTCTACCATGTTATCGAATATGTTATATGGGGAGTAATCGTACTCACTAAATGATTCTATATCCATATTATTAGCCAAAACACTGCTAAATACCTCTCCTAAGTTATGATTCCACATTATATAGTCTAGGGTAATCTCGGCCTCTCTATCCGCGTAGGTTCCTTTTTCCGTTTCCTTGATAGGGCCTCTATTAAAATAAGAATAAGCAAGCTTGTCAAAGCTATCATTAAACATCCATACCACCGGATGAAATTCAATAAGAATCAGTCTTCCCTTAGGTTTTAGGAAGGAGTTTATTATCTGTGCCCATTTATGTAAATCGGGAAGCCAGCCTATGGTTCCATAGGAAGTAAACACAATATCAAATTCTAGGTTAAGATGCCGCGGTAGGTCATAAAGGTCACATTGAATAAATTTTGCCTTGGAGTTTAATGAAGCAGCCAAAGCTTTTGCCTTGGCAATAGCAACTTCAGAAAGGTCCACACCGGTAACACTGGCGCCTAAGCGTTCTAAGGAAATCGTATCCTGACCAAAATGGCATTGTAAATGCAGAACACTTTTTCCTGCGAGGCTACCCAATATTTCTAGATCAAGAGTGTTTAAAGAAGAGTTTCCGTTAAGAAATCCCTCCATGTCATAGAATTCGGATTGGTAGTGTGCTTCGGTTTTGAGATTCCAAGAAGTTCTATTAATGTTGATATAGTCCTCTTCCTCTTTCATGGAACTTATGATTTTGTGTCCAATAATTTATAGTTTTCTCGATGTATTACATAATAGTGGGCATCATGTATACCATGGCATTCGTCCACTTTGTAATACTGCATGCCTATTTTATTTAAGACCTTTATAGAAGCAACATTGTCTTTTGCAGCTCTACCAATAATTCTATCAAAATTTAGAGATCCAAAGCCATATGCCAAAGTTGCTTTCGCAGCCTCGGTGGCAAATCCTTTATTCCATTGCTTTTTAAAAAAACGAAAGCCCAGGTCTATTAAGTCCTCCTCATTCCGTTTAAAACCACACCACCCAATAAATACACTTCTTTTCTTTTCTACTACAGCCCATCTGCCGAAGCCATTATCTGAATACTCCTTGTACGATTCAATAAAAAGTCGCGCATCGTCTACCGATCTAAACGCTTGATCTCCTGTATAGCGAATGACTTCCGGATCACTATTGAGATTGAACATGTTCCGGGCATCATCCAATACAAATTCTCTCAGCAATAATCTTTTTGTTTCTAAAACTATTTTCATTTTTGTCTTCGTTTTTTAGACAGTGGACATAGTCTAAGGCTCGCTTTCTTTTATTAATTTTATTACTATTCCTAGTTGTCCCAAATGATATATTTCATGGGCGAGGGTTCCCTCAATCAGGAAGGAATAGGGATACCGGCCTTTAAAGTCCTGATCGTAATAGGTTTCTTCTAAAAATGAATCTTCTTTATTTTGTAAACTTTGTATAAATTCCTCTCTCCCTCGCAGGTGTTCTCTCCACAATTCAGGCCAACCTTTCTCTTTTAATGACACCATGGAGGGCCAATTTTCTGTCATTTCTTCTTTTAATACACCTTCGCCTTTTGTTATTTTAAGAATTGCATCCTTTCGCCAAGCATTGAGGTGAGCAATAATCTCAGCAACGCTGTGAAGACTAGGGTAGGGCCTAATAAACATTTTGTCTTCCTCGATTTTTTTAATTTTACGTTCATAGTTTTCGCCCATCCATAGTTTAGCGTTTTGAATATCCTTATACTGTTTTAACAATTGATTTAGTCTGTTAGACATGCTTTCTTTCTACTTTAATACGAACTATGTAATTATTCCTAAAGGAGGTGTATCTTTCCATTTGCCTCTGGTAAAGTCAGGAAATTTTTGAGGCATGCCATCTTCTGCTACCGATGTCTCACTTAATGGAGATACGGCACTCCAGAAACAACCTTCGTAAACATTCTGGTCTAAGGCCTCGCCTTTGTGTAAACATTCGATGATTCTATAAATCATCATCCCATCCATCCCGCCGTGCCCGCTATTATTAGTGGAAGCCGAGAGACGTTTGTAAAGGGGGTGGTCGTATTTTTCATATAGTCGTGCCATATGTTCACCTTCAATCCAATGGTGATGATCTTTACTAATCTCTTCAAAGCCATCTTCCAGCGCTACTCGGGTAGGAAAACCTGCTAAAGTACCCTTGGTGCCTTGAATCAGATTGAGTCGAGAATAAGGTCTAGGACTGGTCTCATCCCATTGAACCAGAATGGTTCTTCCCAAATCGGTTTTAACAATAGCCGTATTTATGTCCCCTCCTTGGTAGTCTAAGGCATTCCATTTATGATCTTCCGGAAAATGCTTTTGGGCATATAGAGCTCTTCCTTTGGCCGGAGAAGAGTAAGATACCAGACTTTTAAAATTATCTTCTTGCCTGGCAAGATTCATGTACTGCGCAACAGGTCCGAGGCCATGGGTGGGATACAAGTTACCATTTCTATTGGCATAATGACCTGTTCGCCATGAACCAGTTCCTCGATCTACTTCTTCCATTTGGAAACGCAAGTCGTGAATATAAGCGGCTTCTCCATGTAAAAGCTCCCCAATGACTCCTTGTCTGCACATATTAAGGAAGAGTAATTCGTCTCTTCCATAGTTGACATTTTCCATCATCATGCAGTGTTTCTGCATTTTTTCGGATGTGTCTACGACTTCCCAAAGTTCTGAAACATTAAGTGCTAAAGGAACTTCTACGAAAGCGTGGGCTCCTTGTTTCATAACTTCAATAGCCATAGGTGCATGGTTTGCCCAGTTGGTTGCAATAAATACCATATCGGGCTTTGTTTCCGAGAGCATTTCTTTCCACTTATTCTCATCACCATAGTAGCCTTTGATATTCTGATGCCTTACTCCCTCACCAATTTTTTTGGTTTCTTCGGACCATTTTACAACGAGGTCTTCATATAGGTCACAAATAGCAACTATTTCTGTTCCTTCCAGAGAGGCGGAAAGAGTCAGATGTCCCGGACCTCTAGCCCCAACGCCGATAACCGCAATTTTTATTGTCTCTAGAGGTGGCGCTTTAAAGCCTCCCATATATTTTGAGGTTGAGGGTCTATTGGAGTGTGCATTTAAGTTTGTTGGAAGTAGACCTGCAGCAGTCACTGCAGCTGCAGATAAGGTAGTTTTTTTGATAAAATTTCTTCTGTTGAGCTGCTTCATAGGAATGTCTTAAAAAACGATGAGTAAGTTACCCTATTTTGATGAATTTTACACAGTTCACTATTTAATTAGACCTGTTTAGAGGAATTCCTACAATGAAACTAAGTCTAAATTTATCCACGTCGTTTATATAGGACATGTCAAAATGAACAGGACCTAAAATTGAATTGTAAGAGAGTAATAAACCGGTAGTGAAAATAGCGCTGGTATCGAGACCTTCAGACCAATTGCCGTTTGGAGAAAAAGCATCTTTGATAAATATGTCAAAATCTTCAAATCCAACGGTAGCCACATCTATATGGGGGGTTAGGTAAAACTTATTAAATGGGGAATATTGTACAGCCATTTTTATTTTCATAAACTGACTCACATTTAATTCATCTTCCCGGAGTCCATTAAATAAATAGCTTTTCTTATTAGGATTAACACTAACCCCTCCCAAAAAGAATTTCGACCCATATCCGAATTGTGAAAATGAATTGTCGTCTCCACTAAGGTCATCCTCGAATATAAATCCTGCGTTAGCACCTATTATACCCGTGAGTTTAGGCGTAAATGGCAGTCTTTCTTCGTAATTCAGTTTAAATTTGAAATATCCATTAGTGGGCCCATTAATATTGGGTATTTCCGGGTCGACGTAAGTCAGGTTAACATGATTAACAAGAGACCTGCCGGCTGAAGCATAAATTGTTCGGCCATTAGTACTAAAAAACACCTTATTCAGATTGTTGAAAGTGAAGTGAGCGTAAGTTTCTATATTGTTTAGGAAGTAATTCCGTAAAGCCAAAATGTTTTCACTAATATCAGGATCTATGGTGGGAGTCACTTCGGTATAGTTATAATTTATACCAACACCTGCAAAACTGCTGTTAGAATTTAAATTTTTATTGAACTGATTATCGTATAGAAAGTACTTGTATTTAATGTTATCCGCAATCTCTCCGTTAATATATATATTCTGTTTTAGTTGTTCTCCATAGGCCTCCGATCTCCACCACCATTCTTTTACTTCACCAAAATTCTTTTGGTACTGAACCCTGCCTCTTTGTTGTTCTGCAATATCTAGAGTTACCAGGAACCTAGAGGCTTTACCAAGGCTATTTCTATTGGTGTAATTCACAATAAGGCCTACTCCGCGATAGTCATCAAAATGCAAAGAACCCTTTAGAAGGTGATTAGATTTTTCATTGACTACTAAGACTAGCCCAGTTTTATCCTTTTCAATTATAGAACGAAAGTTTATTTCTTCGAATAGGTTAGTACCCATGGCTTTGTTTATTCCATTTATGATATCCTGAGGAGAATATTCTTCTCCTATTTGGAGATTTGATCTGGCCTTAATAATGGCCGTATTTTCTTTGCTTAAATTTTCATATATCAAGGTGTCAAGCGTAAATGTTCCTTTGTTAGGAGGGAGTTGTATATTTTTCTTTGGGAGCCCACTAAGTCGTTCTGCTAGTTCTACTAGATTGTCAAGATTATTTGCAATCGCCTTGTTTCCTTCGGTATAAATTTCATTACTGTTTTTAAAGTCTCCTGTACTGTAGGTTAAAAATGGTACGTGGTCTATAAGAATATCACAGTTGGCTCTATTTTGTGGCACTTTAAGATTACTGGTGAGCATACCTGTTTGAAAAATTATGGTTGCCATATTATCTAGTTCATCTTTGGATGCCATTCCTCCTCCTACATCACTTCCGATAATAATGTCATAGCCCATGTTTTTAGCTATGTCTGTCGGAAAGTTATTCATTACCCCACCATCTACTAACAAGGTATTGTTATAGGGCACCGGCTTAAAAATTGTTGGAATAGACATACTGGCTCTCATTGCAATAGCCAGAGACCCTTCTTTAAGGATAATTTCTTTACCATTAACAATATCAGTAGCCACCGCTCTAAATGGAATTGGAAGTTTGTCAAAATCATTAATTCTATAGGCAGGGAAAGCTAGATTGGAGATAAATTCTCTAAGATTTTGATCTTGTAAGATCGATGCATTTACCTTGGGTTTCCCCTTATCTATATTTAAATTAACTAAATAGCGATTAAATTCACTTTTTTCCTCCATACTAACATCGGAAAGTGAAATGCCGCCGCCTAGGAGGGAACCCCAATCGGCCGTTTTCGAAATTTCTGCAATACTATCTCCCGAATAACCCATTGCATAAAGTCCTCCAACAATACTACCCATGCTCGTGCCAATAACTATATCCGGGACTATTCCCAAGGAATCTAAGGTTTGAAGTACTGGGATATGTGCTATACCTTTTGCGCCGCCGCCACTCAACACCAGGGCAATTTTTGGTTTCTTCTCTTGTGCATTTATATAAAAGCAGCCAGATAGCATTAATCCAACAAAGAGGATTATTACAGAAGTCTTAATTTGGTGTATCTTCATAGTTTAAATGACGGTCTCCTAATTTAGAAAAGTATAATACTACCTCTCTTTTGGAACTCCTGTTAGATATAATATAATTCCGGGACCCGATTTAATCCTATCTATCTTCCAGGCATAGCTTTCATGGTTTTCAACATTTGCAACCAATTCCTTCATTTCTTGCACCGAATAGGTGCGAAGAGAGGAAACAATACCATCCCACCAAACACAAACTGGGACTATTGGTATTAAATAGGTAAAAAGGATTCTTCCTAAATTAAATGGTTTTATAAATGGGGTCATAAATAGCACAGTGATAGGAGAAAAAAACATGGCAAGGAGACTCGGAAAACTCCGTTCCTGGGCTTCGAAAATTCCAATTGTAGTATTGTTTATTACGGTATTCTCCAAAATACGTTTCGCATCCTTTGGTTTAAAGTGATGAAATGCCAAGAATAAAGTTCTTAGTCCCGAAGGTTCTTTAGAAATACTGCGAGCATCCACAGGTTCTTTGATATACTCAAAGGCCTTATTTTTACCTTTGGTGTACTCAAAGGCCTTTATATTAGGATAGTAATCAGTAAGTGTAATTTTTAATTCTGGACGATCTTTTTGTAATTCTTCACATAGCCATATTAGACCACCACCTCCACCCGAGCCCAGATCTACGATCGAATTTTGCTTACTTTCCTCTAATATTTTTTGAAGTACGGGTATAATTGGTCCATATAGTTTGACTTTATTGGAGAGAAATTGAAGAAAATCGGTCATGTAATTTCTAAGAAAACTAGGAAACCAGCTTTGATCTTCAAATTCAAATAGATGCAGTCTTGCCATATTACATATTATTGTTCACCACTTTTGTGCAAATTATTATTCCCGTAGACCAATTTAATTTGGTCACAATTAAGTCGTCTCTCTCCTCCAATCTTGTGATCAGATTTAATGCCCTAGCCTTGTGCGCCTCTGGCCAGGTAGCTCGTTCTAACATATCATCAATTATATAAAGCCCACCCGGGTTTAACATGTCTAAAACCTCTTCTAATTGACTGTATTTTCCTGGCCAAGCATCGGCAAATATCAAATCAAATTTACGCTGTGAATTTTCATTAAGCCATACAGCAGCATCAGCACATATTATATTTACTCTATTATTTTTAGGCAAGACATTCTTTAAATGTTCTATTAGGACATTATCATTATCAATGCTAATTAGCTGTGCATTTTTATCCATCCCATCAAGAAGCCAACAAAGTGAAAACCCTAAACCTGTGCCTAGTTCTAAAATATTCGGCCCCTTTTTATTTGCTGCCAAAGCCTTTAAAAGGCTCCCAGTGAGCAGATCACTGGACATAGTAAAGCCTATTTCTTTTGCCAGACTTTCTATTTGTGGTAATATACTAGGAATGTTTAAAATGTCCTGATCATTCATTGCGAATAATTATTGGTAATTATTTGCCAATACTTTCTTTTGGATAAGGTTTGGCTTAATTTTTAGCTCGAATAATATCCCTTAAATTTACTGTTTTCTGCAACGTGCGGTATATATTTGTTTCTATTTTTTATTCGTTGATATACTATGTCCTGAGCTGCTTTTACGAATGGTAGTTCAGAAAAAGTACTTTGCGGTATTTACCAATTGGAGGACTTGTCTCTTCCTTCATGTGAAGTATTACTATCCTTCGTTGGCTTATTTGTATCGGAAGAAGTTTTTTCAATTTGAGGAGGGATTGGCAGCTCTGTAGAAGCTTGCTCCTTTGAAGAGGTCATATGTAAAACTCTTTGAGGGAATGGAATTTCAATACCCAATTCCAGAAAGCGATTAAATATGGCCACACAAATATCACTTCTACATTGTAAACCGTTGTCGAAATACACCCAGAAAAGCAATCTAAAATTTAAGGAACTCTCCCCAAATTCTATAAAATATGCCCTGGGCGGAGGAGTTTTAAGAACCTGAGAATTTTCCGTTGCTATTCCTAATAAAACTTTAAGTACCTCATTTGGATCAGAACTATATGAGGTGCCAACAATAATTTCAATTCGTTTTATATTGTCTGTATGAGTCCAATTAATTAGGTCATTCGCGATTAAATTATTGTTCGGGACAACTACTTCTGCTCCGTCAAAAGTTGTGATATGTGATGCCCGGACACCTATTTTATTTACGGTACCCATCAGGTTGTTCACTTCAACCCGATCTCCAGGAAGTATGGGTCTTTCAAAGACCAAAATAATTCCTGAAATAAAATTAGATACTATGGTCTGTAAACCAAATCCAATACCTAGTCCAAGAGCCCCAGCCATCAGATTAAACTTACTTAAATCAATGCCCAATGCAGACAAAGCCAAAATAAATCCAAAGGCCAATATAAAATATCGAATAACCAGGGAAACAGCTGCAGGAATGCCTTTTGGGAGTTTTATGAAATTAAATTTTACCTCATTTCCGTCTAATAGGAAAGAAACAAAACTGGTTATCAGAAAAGAAGCCGCAAGGATACCAATAAAGGTCAATATTATTCCAATATTAAAGGTAATAGTCCCTACTTTAAAAGGTTCTGAGAGGATGCCTGTTACAAAATCAGCAAGCGGACGGTACAGATCCACCATATTGAGAAAATAGAACAACCAAAAGCCAAAAATTACAATGCGTATAACTTGTAAAGTTTTGAGCTCTAGGGTAATTTTTTTGGTTTTATCAAAAGAAGACTTTTGGTTAAAATGGTCGTTTATAAAACCTATACCAATGCCATCTAGGACCATTAAAAGTGCATAAAACAGTAGCGTAAGTACGCTACTCTGTGTACAAAGAATTAAGGAAATGTCTGCCAGATTACTATAGCCTAGTATATTGGAAACTACCGATACAATTAACAGAAAATACAATAAGGGGGTTAAGGTGACAAGAAAGGTGCCAAATCTATTTAAGGGAAGTTTTCTAGTTTTTAAATAAGGATAGATATAATAGAATAACAGTGCAAAAACCGCAAAAGATTCTAACAGTAAGTATAGTCTATATTGGGGCGAGGAAAACCATAGATAAGTTTTCAAAGAATCTAATACAAAAGTAAGAACCACAAAATAGGTGATAGACTTAAATTTCGGATGCATATAAGGCTGAACTAAAGGAATAGCACTTATAAGAGTTATTAAAACTAAAATGTCCGTAAATAGTTTTGGCGTATTACTAAAGAATATTAGGGCACTAAAAAGCGACAAAAACACGATTGCCCAGATTGGATTGTCAACGACTATTGCCCTTGCATTAAGAAGGTCCTTATTATTTTCTTCATACCCATATTTTAAAAACGATTTTTTTAAATAGAGTATGCCAAGGGTGATAAGTATAATAATTAAGAAGTAAATATAGATGTCTTGCTCTCCTGTCTTAATTAATTCCCAAATTTGTAAGCTGTTTTCGCCCACTGATTCTACTCCAGCCTTTATGGCATCCGACTCTGCCACCTTAAAAGAGACCTTCCAAATTGGAGGGTGCCTCAGTGTAAAGAGATTGTATATCTCAGAATTTTTTAAACTCAAAAGATCTTCTGTAACCTCATCTACAAGTGCAATCTGATCATTAATTGCAGACTCTAGGGTTAGGTATGAATTATTCTGATCTTTAATTTTCTCATTAAGGCGTTCAAGGTCAATAATTACATCCTCTATACTGGATAAAAGCTGCTGAGGAGCCTCGCGTTCAACAGCATTTTCATAAGTAAGGTCCCATTTTTTTTGTTCTTTTATTATCGACTCAAATAGAATTACATTTCTACCCAGGTATTCGTTAATGGAATTAGACCATGTCTTGTAATATTCTCTATAACCAATCCATTTATCAATTAAATTTTCAACTTTTTGACGGTTTGGATTGGCACTAATAAACTCATTAGCCTCGATCTCACGTTTCTTAATTAGACTAACCTGAGTGGGGAATAGGGAATCTATTAAAACAATAGACTTTTTTGGAATTATCTTCTTCTCCGTTAACTTTATTTCTGCATAAGTCTCCTCGATGCTTGGAATAACTTTTATTACAGGAATTGCTATGATTTCTTTTACCAAAGCAGAATCCTGTTTTTTAATATCTGCCTGGGAAAACCCGATGTTAGATGTTAAGAAAAGTAGTAATAGAAGTATATGGGAAAGACAGATTTTCGGGTAGAAACGCATGTTAGGAACAATTTATTCTTTTCAAAGCTAAGATAACATATTTCTTTCGCACTAAATTATGGCAACGGATAGAGGGCAGTTCTTAGTTACTTTATCAGGACCTTTTTAAAACCATTAATTGCTGCCCTTCTTTATCCTTTATTACTAACTGTTTGTCTTCTAAAACATAGTTCCAAGGCATAAAGAACAATTTGTCAAAACGATCCGGAATGGTCATTTCTAGGCACATCTTTCGTGTAGAAGCAATCGGCCCTGTGGTAAAAGTATCTGGAGAGATAAATTTAATACTCCCGGTATAATTATTACATCCATTGCTTCCAGAAACGGTCATCTCTTTTAAATCGATTGCTAAGCTTGGAACTTGCCCTTGTTTGTCTATTTTTTTATCTAATAGTCTCTCTACTTTCCAATTCCCTTCAATTTTCCAAATAAGATCTTCTATCTTTTCAATTTTACGCACCGCTGTAAACTTAATACTAGAAACGTCTTGCGCAACTTCGTTTGCAGGAATATTTTCTTCGAGGACTTCAATTTTTTGGAAAAAACCAGGCTGGTAGTCAAAACCTTCAATATCTGCATAAAAATGCTCCCATTTATCGGGATCAAGATTTTCAGATTTTTGAATCATAAGGCACATATCCTTTCCAGCACCTCGATTACATTCTGTTTTAATGCTATTTATCCAATAAATACTTGATTTTTGTGCTTCTAATTGTTGCAGGCTAATTACGGTAAGCATTAGAATTAATAAACTTAGCTTGTTTCTGATCATGTAGTGATATTTAAGAATTACTAAATAGTCCCAAGGACTATTTTTTTGTGTATAGAGGTATTAGGAAAAGAAGGACTCTCCTTCGTATAGATTTAATTTATTTTGCATTTGAAGCATCTCTTGTTGTAAGTTGTCTACCTTTTGAAGCAGATTAAAAACAACATCAATGCCCTCCACATTAATGTTTAATTCTTTGTGAATTCTAATTATTTTTTCCGCCCGATGCATAGCATCCTGTTCTAGAAAGTAATTGTTACTAGCATAGGTCATTCTTAGAAGTCCCTCTTCCTGTAAGGCTTCAAAGAAAGACATTTCAATTTGATAATGATCGCATAATTGCCGTATCGAAATTAATTTTTCCTGCTTCATTTGGATCGTAGTTTTGAAAGTTCTTTAAACAACTCCTTTTCTTTGTTACTTAAGTTTGTAGGCAGTTTTATTTTATAGGTGATAAATAAATCTCCAAACTTGCCTTCTTGTTTATAGAGCGGGAAACCCTTCCCTTTAAGCTTTACTTTTGTTAGATTCGAAGTCTCGGGTTTAACTTTGAGCTTTACTTTCCCATCAAAAGTATTTATTATTTCTTCACCCCCTAGCATTGCTTTATAAAGGTCTAAATCGACGGTCGTATAAAGGTTATTCTCATCACGTCTAAATTTTGGATCATTTTGAATAATAAAGGTGATATTCAAATCTCCTTTAGGACCTCCTTGTATTCCTTCACCGCCATGGCCTTTTATTTTTATTACTTGTCCATTCTTCACTCCCGCCGGAATAGTTAGCCTTATGTTTTTATCATTTACCGTTAGGGTTCTTTTGTGTGTCTTATAAACGTCTTTTAGACTCAGTTGTAATTCTGCATTGTAATCTTGCCCTCTGAATGACGAAGCTCTTCTTCGACCACCTCCAGCTCCTCCAAACATAGACCCAAAAAAATCGGAAAAGTCTTCTTCCGTAAAGTTTGTTCCCGCTCTTTGGTAGCTTCTGCCCTGTTGCTGGTATTGCTGCTGCTGGCGTTCGGCTTTTTCAAACTCTTCTGCATGCTTCCAGTCTTTTCCATACTTGTCGTATTTCTTCCTGTTCTCTGCATTGCTCAGGACCTCATTGGCCTCATTTATTTCTTTAAATTTCTTTTCAGCCTCTTTGTCGTTGGGGTTAACATCAGGATGATATTTACGAGCCAATTTACGATATGCCTTCTTTATCTCAGCTTCTGTTGCCTTTTTAGATACTCCAAGTACTTTATAATAATCTATGAAATCCATGCACCCATTTAAAAGTTATACCGCAAGTCTTAGTAGACCTTAAAATTACTAAAAACACTTCGCTTAAGAAAGAAGATATGTTAAATCCCTGGATGGCTTTTAAGATAAATTGGAGATGAACCTAAGAGATAATTCAGATTAAAAATATTTTTAAAAATCTCGAAAACCCAATTCTATTTCCCAAAGGATCTTTTGCATCACCTTGATCTTCAGTCAAAACTTATATCTGTCATTGTGTAATTTTAACAAAATATTTGTATATTCTGAGGCTATTAAATTTTAAACACTAACATTAATTTAAATCAACCAAAATGAAAAAAACACTAGCTTTTATCATTTTTCTAATCTTTTTGCTGCTGGCTTGGTTAAGCTGGGACTGGTATAAAAATACCGTCGTTTGCTGTCCGGTAGTGGAAGAAGAAGTAATGGTTTATGGGCCAATAATCTTTGATTGCGCCACAGATGAACCAATTACCAACGAACAATGGCCCGATAAGAAAATGGAAATTCTGGCTTTAAAGCAAGCGGGTAAGAACCTAATTATTATTGGCCCTTACTATGATGGCGAGACAGAAAGCCAAGGATTGGCAAGAGCAGAGAAGGTAAAACTTTTATTCGCTAATGATCTCGAGTTAGACGTAATAGAAGTTGATGCGAGACCTGCAGGTGATTGTGAAAGCACAAAAGCTAATCTCATGCACGGTTCTATGTATAGGTGGGTAACTCGCAACGATGATATTATTGAAGAGTTAGACAGAACTATAGTATTTTATCAGTACGGTACGGCCGAAGAAGTTTACAATGCCAACTTGCAAACTTATTTTAACGATCTGGCTACCTTCTTAAAAGATACTAACGATAAAGTTATTATTACCGGACATACCGACTCAACGAGCGGATCAGAATTTAATATGAAACTAGGCCTAAAACGCGCAAATGAGTTTAAAGATCATCTGGTAAGTTTAGGAGTGGATCCAAGCAGAATTGAAGTGGCTTCCAAAGGAGAGACGGAACCACGCAGTACTAATGATACGCCTGAAGGACAACAGCAGAACAGAAGAGCAGAAATTCAGATAATTGAAACAAACTAAAAAAAATTTATAATTATGAAACTTTTACAAATGAATACAATGGCATGTGATGGATCTGATGTGTTTTGGACCTGGATCCTATGGCTATTAGGAGCGTTTATTCTTGGATTAATCTTGGGATGGCTTCTTAAGCAAATATTTGGTGGTGCTGCAGCCGCAGAACCAGCACAGACTTACAAGGAAGATTTAACTAAAATAGAAGGGATAGGAGAGAAAATTCAAGGACTTCTATATAAAGCCAAAATCAATAATTATGCAGATCTCTCGGCCGCCTCACAGGAAACCTTACAAAAAATTCTGTCCGATGCCGGGCCACAGTATTTAGTGCACAAACCTTATACCTGGGCTGCACAGGCTAGCCTGGCCAATTCAGGGCAATGGGAAGAACTAGAGAAATGGCAAGACATGCTTAAAGGGGGAATCTAATAAGTATTATATTGATCTGAAAAGCCTGAGAAATCAGGCTTTTTTTATTTAAAGTAGTTTTTTCTTAATACAGAAGGAAGAACTCCAAATTGAGTTTTAAAATCTGCGGCAAATTGTCCCATATGCCAAAAGCCGTATTTAGCCGCTACCTGAAAAATTGATAAATTTCTATACTCTTCGGAAATTAGATCCTTTTTTACCATGTGATGTCTTTGAGCTGTGATATATTGTTTTGGGGTAATTCGAAAGCGTTCCATAAAACCGTATTCCAAGGTTCTCTGGCTAACATTGGTTAATGCGCTAAGTTCTCTTACGTTTAGAGTATTTTCTGAATTATACTGTATAATATCAATAGCCGTATTAACGGCTAGATCTCTTTTTTTGATGGTGGGAGAGAAAAGGAGGGAGTCCTCATTTTCTAAATTGGCGTATATCACATCTAGTAAATCTTCCAGGAAAAGTCTTTCGAGTAGGATGTCTTTCTTCTCTTGAGGCCGTTGTGCTTGGTTTCTTAAAAACCAGTCCAAATCCTTTACGACACTTTGAATATATTCAGGATTCGATCTAATAATCTTTTCTTCCTTTCCAAATAGACCGATGGCATTTTTATATTCTAAGGCTTCTAGTCTGCGCATTAAGTAATCGTATTCCAGGGAAATCACGAAAACATCAAAACCATCAAAAGAAATGGAATCTAAAACACCATCGTATGGAAAAATTAGAATATGGTCCCCATTTACTTTTTTATTCAACCAAGTATAGGAGATATTTGGATTTGCCGGTAAAACTATAGTGCTATAACCTTTAGGGATAAGCCCATGCTGTTCTATTTTTCCATTTAATGAAGTGCGCCCAATTTGAATTGATTCTCCGGTATATAGGCTAAGATGAGCTTTAAATCCACCTTTTGAAAGCAAACGAAAGTCTAACTCCCAGTTTAGGGCTGCTTCCCTAAAAAATTCAAAATTGGTAAAATCTGCAGAAACAAATTGCATACTAGTTAGTTAATGGTCTAATAAGGTACGAATAATAATTTTTTGCGATTTTTTGATGTTGTAAATTTTAACTAATAAATAAATTTGCTTTACACATTATTAACACAAAATTAAGAAAATGAAAAAAGTAAAACTTATCCTTTTGGCAGGGATTTTGATTTTTGGAATATCCTTTAATTCAAAAGCTCAGGAGGTTATGCCACCCTCATCTAAGGAAGATATTCAAAAAGCACTTTTAGGAGGTGTTCCCAACGGAAGATGGAAAGAAGGACTTTTATTCGAAGGAGTGG
Source organism: Eudoraea chungangensis (assembly GCF_029360665.1). Taxonomy (GTDB): domain Bacteria; phylum Bacteroidota; class Bacteroidia; order Flavobacteriales; family Flavobacteriaceae; genus Eudoraea; species Eudoraea chungangensis. The sequence goes on along the minus strand of NZ_JARDUB010000004.1, from coordinate 372,604 downwards.
CGCCTATGCCCTGGTTAAAAAGTGCAGCCAACTGGTTTCCGGGAACAGAAGATGTGCAGCCAGATGAAATTCGGGTAACCTTTATGGGAACGGCCCCAATGATAAGACCTGGACAGATGAATACCTCTATTTTTGTAGAACTAGGAAATGGCGATAGTTTCGTCTTTGATATGGGTGAAGGAGCGGTCTCTAACTATGTTGCGGCTAGAGTTGCATTAAATCAAATTAAGCACGTCTTTATAACCCACCTGCACGTAGATCATTTTGGATCTTTACCATATTTATGGATGTTTGGGACTTGGGCAGGAGGTTGGCACGAACCCTTGACAATTCACGGCCCATCAGGGAGAACCCCTGAATACGGTACAAAAACCATGGTAGACGGAATGGCAAAGATGCTGGGATGGCATAGGGATGCCTTTAGTGTATTTCCTGTAGGGAAAGGACATGATATTCAAGTCAATGAATTTGATTTTAGAGACAATGGAGGGGTAGTATATGAAGAGAATGGGGTAAAAGTTATCCATTGGCAAAGATCTCATGCAAAAGACGGTGCTTCAGGATATAAACTTACTTGGAATGGTATGAGTGTAGTTTGGACCGGAGACGGGCGTCCCAGTGAGTTGGATGTAAAATATGCCAAGGGTGCGGATTTATATATTACTGAATTACAGCCAGAAGTGGTAGAAATTAATTCGGGAGTACAGGGAGTTCCGCCATTCTTGGCCAGATATACCATTGATACGCATCATACTCCGGGTTATGCAGCGGGATATTTGGCTAATCAGATTAAGCCCAGAATGTTTATGACTACCCATATGGATTTTGATCCTTTCTTAAATGAAGAAACAGTAGCGGAAGTCCGTCATCATTGGAAAGGACCATATCACTTTGGGGCGCCAGATGGGGTGGTGGTTAATATGACCAAAGATAAAGTTTGGGTAAGAGATGGTATTTTACCGGATTATCCTAATAGTAGAGCCCCACAGTTTAATTTTGACAATGGACAATTGGTAGTGCCACATCCACCTACTTCCAGAGAAGAAATCCAAGAACCATTCGTGAGAGAACAACAAATAGATCCGGATAAATACTATCCAGTCGGGTACAAGCCAGAGTTGTTAGATGAATGGCCTGTAGAAGGAGATTTAGTAGTGCCTATGGATGCTTTACCAGATAATTTAAAGCAAAGTATGGGAGCACAGTGGAGATTAAAAAAGAAGAATGAAGAATTGATCAAGGCTTCGAAAAAGTAACAGAAAGATTTTTATTTTGGTTCTAAAAAGGGGGCTTCTACACGGATACCTCCTTTTTTAGTGGTTAATTATATTTGGAATTGTCTATTAATTCTTAGGCAATGAATCCATGGATTATATATAATACTAAAGTAAAACTGGGATTATTTGCTCTTTAATATTATATCCTTCTGAAATAGGAGCTTAAGGAAAAAGGACCTTAAGTAGGAAGAAGATGCTAATTTTATTTATATAAACTATGAAGATACGTTCGCTTTTATTGATCCTAGGTATTTTAATAAATTCAGCAATCTTTGCACAAGAAGATACTGTAGTAAAAGAAGAGGAATTATCTGAAGAAGCAAAGCTTGCAAAAGCAACCCAAAACCCATTGGCTGCAATGTATAGTTTACCTTTCCAAAATAATACAACCTTCAATGTTGGTCCAGAGAATCGAACACAAAACGTCCTGAATATTCAGCCGGTGATTCCAGTGAGCTTGAGCGAGGGAATAAATTTAATAAATCGTATTATTCTCCCTGTAATAACCCAACCTTATGGGGAAGATGGGATAAGTTCCTCAACAGGGATTGGAGATATCAGTTACACAGCTTGGCTCTCCCCCACAAGGGCTTCGAAAATAACTTGGGGTGTTGGTCCTGCTTTTCAAATACCTACTGCGTCTAGAGATATCTACGGCAGTGGGGAGTTTGGCTTAGGTCCTTCTGTGGTTGCGCTGACAACCATTGATAAGTGGGTTGCGGGAGTTGTAGTTAATAATGTCTGGACCTTTGGAGATGTTGGGGAAAATAAATTCTTATTTCAATATTTCGTAAACTATAATTTACCTAAAGCATGGTACATCGTTTCTGCACCAATTTTAACGGCCAATTGGAAGGCCGATAACGGTCAGCAATGGATCGTACCTTTTGGTGGGGGTGGGGGGAAAGTTTTTAAAATAGGGAAACTTCCAATAAACGCAAATGCGCAAATGTATTATAATGCAGTGAAACCAGATGGTTGGGGAGATTGGCAAATGCGATTACAATTACAATTCTTATTTCCAAAAAAAATGTAACCAGCTATTTCGATTGAAGAATAGTTTAAATTGTAATTTAAGACCTATTATTAATTGGATAAGGGAATGAATCGTGCACTTAAATCTGGTTCTTCCATATCCTTATCTAGAGGATACATTGGTCTCTTAATGTTTTTATAATCTAACCGCTCCAAATCCTGATCTACCCCACCGGGGGTAAGGGCCATAATCCAACCCCCGCGCATATCGTACAATTCTGGTACCAGATAACCGATTTTTACTACTAAAATATCTGCTTCACGAGGTTTTAACCCCAAGTGTGTAAAATCGGATTCCTTGTGATAGGGCTTTCTTTTCTTCGTAACAATAACATCTACACTTCCTACTCTAACTACTATTTCTGTTACAGCGTGAATATCGCCGGTTTCTTTTGCCATAATAATCCCATCTAGCATAACAGGCCCTGCAAATCTATTATCCACCATGGCACCAACCGGGGCCTTAATTCGATCCCCGACATTTAAGTTTTCTGCCTTCGCAATAAGTTCCGGCCCTGGTATGGAGGCATATATAAGACTAGGACCTCCCTCAGGCTTGAACTCATTTCTAGCCAAAATTTCTTTTAAGGTCCAGCTAACATCACCAGCACCTCCAGCGGTTGGGTTGTCTCCCATATCACTAATAATAAAAGGTTTTTTGGTGTTTTTTAGGGCCATTGCAAAGCTCTCATCCAGGGTTGCAGTTGGTGCCACAAATTCAAAATCTTCCCTTACTTCCCAGAACCTCTGTGCAATTTTTTCTGCCGCTGCCCCTACTTTTTCTTTATCGTCTCCGGTAACCATTACCACACCATGGTTTCTAGGCTCGTCTGCCCAAGGATAGCCCATCCAAATGGCAGCATCAACTATTTCTTTTTCTTCAGTAATAGCGGGGAGCATGGCGTATAAACTTTTTCCTGGTTCTATTCTTGTACTAGTCTTTTCACCTGGCAACAAAATAGGCACTGGAACCCAAGCCTTATATTGAGGTTTCCCAGTTCCTTTTTCCAAGCGATCTAGTAGATTATCTACTGCTCTTTTTTTAGATTCGAGAGCATCTTCATGCGGTGCCATCCGATAACAGGTAATTAGATCGGACTGCTCGGCTAGCCGTTTAGATACGTTACCATGTAGGTCCATCGAGGTAGAAATTATTGGTTCTTGCCCAATTACTTCTCTAATCCTTATTATAAAGTCTCCTTCAGGGTCTTCTATTCCCTCCACGCTCATTGCCCCGTGGATATCAAAAAAGAGTCCATCATAGGGGACGTTTTCCCTTAACATCTGCAATGTTTTTTCTACTAAAGACTCGTAGGCTTCTCGTGTCACAATGCCTCCTGGGAGGGCATGGGCTCTTAAGGTAGGCACCCATTCTGCTCTTTTCCTGTTTACAGAATCGGGGCTCATAAATGGATAAAAGCTATAGACATTCTCAAGCGTTCTTGCGTGAAACGCCTCTTCATCTGTTGTAGCAGGGGAAAAGGTGCTAGACTCAATTGCAAGTCCGGCAATGGCAATTTTTGGGAGTTTAGAATTTATAGTATTCTCTTCTGTTGCCTTGTCTTTACATGCTGCAAGAGAAAAGAAAAGCAAGGTCAGTGTGCCGAGTATTTTAAATTTTGTTGATCTTATCATTAGCTCCTTTATTTAAAAATAGTTCTTTTAGTATTTATTCTAGACGTTAGTTTGCTTTTTTTAGGGTGGGGTAGCTTATCCCCAATTGTTCCAAATAGCTGTCGTATTTTTTTTCATTATAGTAAAATGGCTTGAGCTGTGGGGTATAGGTTTCCATAATTTCCTTGTTGAGGTAAATTGCTGGTTTATCCTCAGGGCCAACCATGGGGATATACTCCTGATCTTTTAGTTGTTTGTTAATAAAATAGTCTTTGGCTTCTTCTCTAATACTTGGAACCAAAAGTAAATCTAAGAGGGTCATGGCTTCTACCTTGGCACCTGCAACAACACCCTTATGGGCTATTGGGGTTGCCATAGCTATGGCATTAGACCAATGATGGCCTTGTAAACCAGGAATATTTGAAGGGAATCTCAAGGTTATAGTAGGAACTTTCCAAGAAATATCTCCAATATCATCGGAGCCACCGCTTCTAGGTTCTTTTAAAGGGGCTCTTATGCTGTCTAGTTTTAGTGCCAAACCATTAGTGTCTTTGGGAGAATTCACCTCCCTTTGTACTGCTTTGGCAAGTTCCTGATCCTCCTTGCTCCATTCCGGAAGACCTACTTCCTTTATATTAGAGTACATAGCTTCTGCCATAGGCTGATTAAAATGTCTTGGCCAGGCGGTACCCAATATTTTGCTGGTCATTTTGGTTTGCGTCATGAGGGCGGCACCTTCTGCAATCTTATTAGCTCTTTCGTATACTTCCATGATTTTGGGATAGGTAATTTCCCTGAAATAATACCAGATAGAAGCCTGTGAAGGTACCACATTGGGCTGGTCTCCTCCGTTATTTATGACCGAGTGAGATCTTCCTAGTGGATGAATATGTTCACGGGCATATTGCCAGCCAATATTCATCAATTCAACGGCATCGGCAGCACTTCGACCCCTCCAGGGAGCACCGGCTGAATGTGCAGATTCTCCTTCAAATGTATATTCCACGGAAATCATACCGGTACCACTGGCTGCACCGTACGAAACGTTCATATTGCTAGAGACATGGGTGAAAATGCATAAATCCACCTCATCAAAATAGCCGTCTCTTGTGAAATAAGCTTTTGTTCCCAGTTGTTCTTCGGCAACTCCGGGCCAAATAATAAGAGTTCCCGGGATTTTTTCTCTTTCCATAATTTCCTTGACAGATAGTACCGCAACAATATTTAGGGGCGTTCCTGAATTATGACCTTCTCCATGACCAGGTGCCCCAGCTACAATGGGATCGTGATAGGCGACCCCGGGTTTTTGAGATGCTTTAGGAATACAATCCAGATCACTTCCAACGGCAATTACAGGACCACCAGAGCCCCATTTTGCCCACCAAGCAGTGGGTACCCCTGAAATTCCATAGGTGATTTCGAAACCATTTTCTTCTAAAATACTGGTTAAGTATTTAGAGGTTTCTATTTCTTGGAAACCTAATTCAGAAAAGCTGAATACTTTATCTACCATAACCTGAGCCATCTTGGACTTGGATGCAACAAGTTGTTGTACTTCTTTCTTTAATTGAGCTACTTCAGCTTCTGAAGTTTGGGAGAAACTGAGGTAAGAGATAAAAAGGCTAATAAAAAGATAATAATTTCGGATTTGCATCATAATGTAACGGAGATAAGATTAGTATTTATTCAAAATAGCTTATTGGTTTGTATAAAACTCCCGTATGTCCTTAGTAAGTTTTATAAAATCCGGTTCGTGAACATACATCATATGTCCGGTCTCATAATAACTTAAGTTAACCCTTGCCGAGCTTATTCCATTTCGGGAAAAAGTATATTCGGCATCAAAAAACGGACAGATTAGATCATAATAACCATTAGCAACAAGCACCTTCATTTCAGAATTTCTCTTCATAGTTTCTGCTAATTTCCGGGTAACGTTAACCGGAGTCGGTTCCCAGTATTGGCCGTCCGCTACCGTTCTCCATCGCCATTTTTCTCCAATTTGATTATTCGATGTCAGGTAGGGCCTATCCATTTTCACTTTAAGATAGTTCAACAAATGGTGGTTTATCCCAGCGGTATATGCCCCAGAAATCTGATAACTTGCCGGATCCCCTAATCGGGGTGTCTCTGCTATTTTATCTACCTCATCTCCCATAAACCGGCCATCCAATCTTCCAATACTAAGGCCATCCTCTTCTAACAGTTTTCTTTGAAATCTACCCATTAGTATTCGCAGATTAGACCGAAGGATATAGTCTTCTTTAAGTCCAATAAAGTAACTTAGTTTATTAGCGATTACTTTGGAATCTTCTAAGGGCAAATAGTTGCCTTTCAGAAGAGCCGGGGCGTATTCATTATAGGTGAATTCTCTTGCCTCTTGTACAAAGGCAGCCAAATCTTTACCCATTCCTGCTTTCTTATGGTACCAGGCGGTAGCTGCCATACTGGGCAGATAGGTAAGGTACGAGGTAATGTTGTCGTCTATTGAGGTAGAACCTGCATAGTCTAATGCCTGTGAGATAAGAATTAAGCCATTTAATGACATGTTTTGTCCGTCATTTTCAAGAGTGTTGGCAACTGCCGCCGCCCTTGTTGTACCAAAGCTTTCACCTGCAAGATATTTAGGAGATAACCATCTATTGTTCTCGCTAACCCATAGGCGTATAAACTTAGCTATGGAACTGGCATCTTCATTTAGACCCCAATAGTCTGAGACTTCTCCTTTGCCAATTACCTTACTAAATCCTGTACCCACAGGATCAATAAAAACAAAGTCCGAAACATCTAAAAGGGACTGTTCATTTTGTACTAAAGTATAAGGAGCGGCCCCATCGTCTTGTTTTGCATCAGAATCTACTTTGACCAATTGTGGTCCAAAAAGCCCCATATGTAACCAAACAGACGCGCTTCCTGGGCCTCCATTGAAAACAAAGGTTACTGGTCTTTTGGTAAGATCGGTAACATTACTTTTTGTATAGGAGACGGTCCAGATAGACGCGACGGGACTTCCTTCGTCATCTTTTAGATAGGTTTCTGAAGCATTGGCTACAAAATTAAGCAGGGAAGAGCCGACAGAGATTTTATGCTGGGTGATAAAGGATTTAGGTTCGGGAACTTCGGTACTGTCCTTTAGAGGTTTCTGGGCGGCTAATGAACCACAAAACAAAAAGAGAAAAATAAGTGCTTTAAGTCTAAAAAATAAAGTTGAAATCATATAGTGTTTTTTGTGTCTTCTTGGTGGCATAGAAATATACTATTGTTGTTTTAAAACCCCTCTTCTTGGATGCTTTTTTGAAGAGATTGCATAGGCTGTTGGTCTACTTTTATGGATCCACTTTGTGGATTGTTAAGGTCTACGATTAGTGTAGAAAGAGCAGCAAATGCCATAATAAGCGGAATAATCATTAGCAATCTTCTAGACTTATTGAATCCTGCCTGCATCCCTATAGATAATATGGCTAAAAAAGAAATAATAAAAAGCGTGACCCAAATACTATGTGGAATTCTTGTGCGAGTTCCTGCGGTTACTCTTTTTTCATGGATGTCAATTACTTCATTTATGGCCTGAGTTAAGAGGGAGGTATTTGTGTTTGGATTCGCAACGGCCACCGATGTAATTCTAGCCCAGAGACTCTTGTGAATCTCTACAGATTGTACGATGGCATCCTTAACATTTAGACTTTTTAAAACCTGCAATCTGATATCAATATACTTAGCCAGATCTTTTTTTATTGCCGTCCCATCCTCATGGTTTATCAAATCGGCCCTTAAAAAAGCAGTACCTACAGCATTTGCTTCTTCCATTACTAAATCTTTGCGCAATCTAAACTGGGTTGCTACAATAGAAAAAGTAAAGGCCAATACAAATGCCCACATACCAAGTAATCCTCCGGAAATTTGACCAAGCGTACTAGGTTCTTTAATATTTTTTTTAAGATAACGTCGAATAGCAATTTGATACCCTAACTCATAAAAGAGAAGAATTAAAGAAGTTATGGCAAAAAAAGTAGTGTAGGCCGAAAGCGAGTCAAAAAGAAAGGTATCCATAAATCAACAAGTGGTTTTTAATAAATACTTCTAAAAAAAAGAAAATGACATCATGGCTGATTAAAAGGTATTGTGGTTTATATAACCCGATAATATCTTACTTGAATCTATTCCCATTCTTTTGTAAATTTTCATAGCATCTAACTCCGTAATATCGAGCGTTTTTAAGCGCTCCTTTCTAACAAAAAAAACATCTCCTGAGCTTGGGTTTGGAGCGCCGGGAACAAAAACGGAGTATAAATCCTCATCAATTTTGTCCATAAGAAAACCAACCTGCCATACCTCTTCAATATCTACCAGAACCACCTTTCTAAGATTTGCAGATTTCATACCAATTGCCTCTTCCCCCATGCCCTTAAAAAAGGTATAGCCTGGTATTAGAGATAGCACATTTGTCTCTATCCAGTGTTGCAGTTGTTTGGCTTTGTCAGTCTTAGCCAATAACCCGGCCAAGAAACATAAAAAGACCAGAAAAATAAAAGATACGATTCGTGCTAAGGTAATACTATCGATTATTTCAATAGAAATTTTACTAACAAGTGGTGCAACAACGGATCTCAATAAATCTATTACCTTAACCAATAGAATAATTATAAGTATTAAAGGTACCACGAAGAAAATACCTCCGATTAGCGTTGTTTTAATAAAGGATGTTATGCTTTTCATCAGTATATAGCTTTGACTTTAAAGTTAATTCCAGACCCTGTTGTGCGTTACATTGAGAATCTTTTTCAAATTAAGTACAGTTCGAAACAGGGGCAGAATTTAAAAATTATTGCGCCAGACCATACTAAAATAAGCGAATTTTTTTAAAAGTAGCTTAGCCACCATTTATCTCTGTTGTTGTTCTTGTAGTCATTGTACTTACGGCATAGAGGATAGAGTGCAATAATAATTACTAGCCATAAAAGGTAGACTACACCTAGTCCAAATCCATACCCCTCAAGGTTGGGACTCATATTGATCCACAAATCAATGACCATATCCGAGGCACTGAATCCTGTTGCGATTGCCGCAAAAAGCGCCAATATATGTATGAGATATAGATGGATTATATAGAAGAACATCGGGACTCGTCCTACAATGACCATTCTTTCGACAAAACTACCTTTCCATTTTTCTGCCAAAGAAAGAAATACGAGAGATGGTCCTAAGGTAATTAGGAGATATAATAAAGATGGGGGATACTTACTAACATTAAAAAAGGACATGATGGTGAGGCTTAAAGAATCCTGAGCTGACCATGGTACTAGATCGCCATAAATATTTACAAGTCTTACGGCAAGAAAGACTACCACCATTCCAATACCCCATTGCATAAGTCTTTTCCTCCTTACAGGTGTTTCAACTTTTGGTAAATAAAGTTCTCCCATATAATAACCCAGGGGCATCACAAATACCCAAGGTATAAGTACGTAGATTATCATATAAGTTGTGTTTTGATATTCCAATAAGGCAAATTGATGTAAAAAATTCCAAAAGATAGAAGCTAATTCTCCTGAAGGGCTATAATTGTCTAATAAATTATGACCAAAGATTCCTATAAGACACAGAGCTATAGTTAGTTTTCTAGGGAGGTAAATAAAACCAGCCAAAAAAATCATGCAGACACCCAGAATCCATATAACCAAGAAATGCAAAAACTGATAGTCTAATTTAAAAAACCAAGCGAACTTAATTATCGTAAACTCAGCAATAATTAGCCAAACACCTCTTTTTAGAAGCCATTTTGCCAAGGAATGTTTATCTCGTTTTTGACCGACAAAAAAAGCGGATGTCCCCGCTAGAAAAACAAATACCGGAGCGCAGTAATGGGTAATAAATCGGGTCCAGAAAATGGCTCCTGTAGTTTGTGTTAGATCATTTGGTTCAAACAGAAAGGCATCGGCATGGAAATAATCTCTAACGTGGTCTAATGCCATGAGAATTATCACTAACCCCCTGAGCATATCAATAGAAGCTATACGTTTTCTTGATGTTGGTTTTATCATCTGGTTGGTTTGTTAAAAAAACTTGACAATAATGAAAAGTATTTTTACTTGGTTCTTAATTGGAAAGATAGATAAAGTTGTTGAAGAAAATTAGCTGGGTATAAACTAAATTTTGAAGGAACTCTATAGTAGCCCGAATATAGATGAATTTCTATAAATTATTCTCATTTTTCTTTAAGGAGAATGGCTACATTTCCTGTTTTAAGGCCTTTTTCTACATATTCAAAGGCATCCCTGATTTCCTCTATTGGATATACCCTATCGATTACCGGACTAAATTTTTTTGCCGTGATGAGATTTTTTATTAGTTCCAGACTCCTACGCTTATTTGGCGGATAAGGGAAGACTACCTTTTTACCCTTTTCATTGGGGAGACTCCCAAATATCTTGGATACCAGAGCTAAGCCCAAATTAATAGAATTTTTGCCTAATTCGGAGGAAATATATACCCCTCCTTCCTTTAATAGGGGTTTACAGGCATCAAAGGAACTTTTACCAACACAGTCGAAAATGTAGTGGTATTTTTTTTTGGCTTTAGTAAAATCCTCCACCTTATAGTCATATACCTCAGAGGCCCCTAACTGTCTTAAAAGGCTTAAATTTTTAGTATTTCCGACTGCCGTTATATGGGCCCCATAATGTTTTAATAATTGAATCATTGCCGTTCCTATTCCTCCAGTTCCTCCATTAACCAAAACCTTTTCTCCTGACTTTAAAGCTACTTTATTGATAAAGTTATAGGCGTAATGGGCACCTTCGAGACAGCAGCCCATCTCCAGAAAATCTGTGGTATCGGGCATTACTCCAACTGCTTTACTTTCTGCAATGCAAAGATACTCGGCGTAAGAGGAAAGCCCGGCATCATCAAAACCAAACACTCTATCGTTTAGATCGAAACCTTTTACCTTTGATCCTTTTTGGACAACTACTCCAGAAAATTCTGTGCCAAGAATATTATTTTTTGGCCGAAACAGGCCCATGGTTAAGCGCATAATATCTGGCTTGGCTCGAAGATTGGCGCAATCCGTTCGGTTAACAGAAGTTGCTTTTACTTTAATCAATAGCTCGTCAGACTTAGGATTAGGTTTTGGTACCGAGGCGATGGATAAGACCTTAGGAGGTCCGTATTGATAATATACAACTCCCTTCATTTCATTATAGTTAGGATTATTTCTACTAATATACTTAAGGCTTTCTGAATATTCAGTATAGAAGCAGCTGTGGCGGCCCTTTACTTTTCATCGACTAATTATTCATTGGTCAATTTTAGGGGTCTATCTTTTTATTTTGTTGGTTCCAAAAATCAAGAGCCAGAGGCAAATGCCAAATTCTCCAATGGTACCGGGAATACTAATAATATTTGCTATGGTATATTCCGAATAAGAATCTATCAACAGACCACCAAAAAAATCAATTAGGTAACCAAAGCAACCTGCCATTAAGAAAATTCCAAGAAGTTTAGGCAGAAAGCCCGATTTATATACTAAATATCCAAATGGAAACAACCAAAGCCCCCAAAAGATTTCAGAAATTTGAACCCCGTTGTAAAAATAGTTGAGTTGCAGCATAATCTGATTTTGAGTATCTACTGAAGAATATCCAGAAAGATAGGATGGATTTTCTAATAGAGTTAGTACTGAAAACTTATTTAGCATATTAACAAAGCTTATTGGAATGCTTACCACTACCAGAACCAACATTACCATTGCCTGGTTTTTGTTTACAGATTGCAAGAGCTTGTATAATACTAAAACCAAGGCCAAAAAGGAAAGAAAGGTTATAATACCTGCTGTTATCCCAAGCTTAAAAAGCCAAAGTGAATTGGTTAAATTAGTAATGGTAGTTGGGGCGTCGTTCCATACAATTAGTTTGGATGGAACTATCATGAGGTTGAATATTCCAAAGAGAATTAACAGTAGATAAAGGAATCCTGCAAGGCGAGCGGTTTTGTTTCGTGTAGTCATCTGGTTATTTATTGTGAGACGATCTATGAAAGAGAATGTTACCAACTATATTTTTTTCCGTCCTTTTTTTTTATTGGAGTATATTCTTTAAATCCTCGAAACTCATCAAATTTAAGTTTACCGTTCTGTTTTTTTCAAAAATGTTGTATTCAAAAAAAGGATTATTTGGACCAATTGCTTTTCCAAGCGGATGTTTTTTAGATATAAGCCCTAACCCCCAATCGGTATCAATACAACAGGAAAATAATGATGGGTTAAACCTAGCCTTCTGAAATGCTTTCCATGTTGTGCCATTCCAATAACCATGGGCAGGTGTTTGTCTGTAGTTATAATTTTCCCTGGCATGCCATTCCGTAGGCGGATTACAGTCGTGTAGGGCAATAAAACCATCGTCTTTTAGGTATCGCAAGGCATTTTCAATATCTTTTTGTACTTGTTCCGCCAGATGAAGTCCATCAATAAAAATCAGATCAAATTTAATTGTATTAGACAAAATACTTCCTTCATCCAATTGCTTAAAAAAAGCATCACTGCTTAATTTAAAATCAATTGTGGGATCAAAAAACTCCACCCCTGGATCTACACTGTATTTTTTTGTAGCCTTAATCTGCTTATAGTTATCGGCCGTGTTTCGGGTGCCAATTTCTAGGTATGTAGTGTCCCTTTTTAGATAAGCTAACAAAAAATTTAAGACTTCGGTACGTTTGGGTTCTTTGCTGATCTCCATGGCAGTAAGTTCCTTGGTCTTAAAATAAATAGGATCATTTACCAGACGTCTCCCTAGTATTAGATGCTTAAAAAAATTATAATTGTAGGCCATTCTATTTCACACGTAAATTTCAGATAGACTTAATATGGAATTCTTCTATACGTTGAATCTTTTGGAAATAAACTTAATTTGTCCACGGTGATTAGACTCGTGTTCACAAACATGAAACCATTTACAGTAGTTGTTCGTGGGCTTATCTTCAAAGAAAATCACCGACTTTTGTAACCAACTATCATCTCTTTTGGCAAATTCAACTTTGGTATGGTTTCTCACTTCCTCTAATTTGTTAAGATAGAAATCAATAGGCTTACCTTTTATAATTTCTCGGGCATTTTCTCCTAAATTCATTGGGATGTCCCATTCTTCTTTGATAGTATCACTCCAGCTACCCCAACTTAGTTCATCGAAGGTATTTAATTGGTAATACTTTTCTGTAGCCGCCAAATGGAGTAACATAGCACCAATAGAGTTGGAAGTATCATCTAGCTGAAAATCGAGCTCTTTAACGGTGAGATCTTTTACACTACTAATAAGCCAATGACGCATCATTTCCATAGTAGATAGAAGTGTCCCAATTTCAGGGGTATATCCTTTTTTTGGACCAATCATATATAGGCTATCTTCCTGTAAAGTACTTGTATTAGTTTTCTGCTGGCCAATTATAGGACTTACTACCGTGGCTGCAACGGCCAGTGTTGATCCTTTTAAAAAAGCTCTTCTATTTTTCATTTTTTCCAGTTTTTATTTTTTATATATATGTGTATAGAGCGTAAAGACAGTCTATGGTTTTAAATCAGCAAACTGTTGTTTTAATTCAGCTAGTCTATCTATGGCATCCTTACCAATCTTTTGATCTGCCTTATTATTCATATTATATAAATAGTTGATCTGATCAGAAAGCATGGGTTGCTCATATATGCCATCCTTTGTTTTTAGTTTACCCAATGTATCTTCAATAGCAACAATTTCTTTTCTATTCTTTCTTTGTCCAGATTCTTTTAAGTTGCTTAATTTTAAATCTAATTCCGATTCGTAGCGCAGGGCTTCGTTTAAAAGTGATCTTACTTCAATTAAAAAGGCATATTGTTCCTCTAGAATTTCTTGATCAATACCCGCAGAAGCTACTTTAGGGTCTATCCATATTTCAAAAGGTTCTTCGTAGCTATTCCCATTTACACTTAATTTTGCATAATAAATGCCGGGAGGCACCAGAGGACCATTCTTAAAACGATCATCCTTCTCTATATTCCATGGTCCTTTAGACCTCATATTCCACCCAAATCGATGTAGGTTTTGATCATTTTGTAAATTGTACCAGATAGGCTCGTCCATGAATTCGGTACTCATATTTCTTTGTATCTCAGGACTATTTACTGAAGAGCTATCACTGCTAAATCTATTTACCAATTCTTTTTGACTATTAAAGATTTCCAAAACTACAGGAGTATCAGAGGCCTTATCTAAGTAAAAATCTATGGGTACTTCGGGTATTGGGTAGGTCGGCATTGTACTGTTTTTAGCCCCCGAGGGATACCTATACCTTATTGTTGGGCTAGAATTAAACAATTTTGTTTCCTTGAAGGTATAAGAAGTAAGTTGCCGCAGTACCTGTATGTCATCTAAAACCCAAAACCCTCTGCCCATGGTTGAAAGAACTAGATCATTTCTGTGTATTTGTAAGTCGGTTATAGGTGTTATAGGCATATTATTCTGTAACGGCATCCATAGTTCACCGTCATTGATCGACATAAATACACCATATTCTGTTCCGGCAAATAGCAGACCTTCCTTTTGAGTATCTTCGCGTATGACACGCACCGGATAGTCTTCAGGAATACCATTATTTCCATCGGTTAGCAGAACCCAAGACTCTCCGTAGTCTTCTGTTTTGTAGATATAGGGTTTTCTGTCTCCAAGTTGGTATAGGAGAATACTGGCATATGCCTTAGCCGGGTCATGAGGCGAAGGTTCAACGGCATCTACTCGTCCTCCCGGCGGAAGGTTCTCTGGGGTAACGTTGGTCCAAGTATTTCCTCCGTCAACTGTAAGGTGGATTGGACCATCATTGGCACCTACCCAAATGACACCCGGTTTAATAGAAGATTCTTTGATAGCGTAGATGGTGCTATAAAATTCCTCACCGGTAATGTCCCTGGTAATCGGACTCCCTGATATAACCTGTTTATCGGCTTCAAAAGCCGTGAGATCTGGCGAGATAATTTCCCAGCTCAGTCCTTCATTTGTAGTTTTATGTACATATTGTGAGGTGTGGTAAATTGTGCCTGAGTCATGGGGAGAGATGTGTATGGGAGAAACACGCTGAAATCGGAACTTTAAATCCTTTGGATTATGTCCGTACATATTCGAGGCCCCAACATAATAGGATTTCTCGGTACCAGTTTTTTTGTTATACACTGTAAACCGACCCTTACAATTAGAATAGACTATATCAGGATTTGTTGGATGCGGTATTGCGGGGCCCGTCTCGCAACCTCCTGTATTTAGAATAAATCCTTGTCCGGGTAACTGATGCCCATAAGGGGCCATGCTTGGCACCGATACGGTAGAATAGTTGTCTTGCTGTCCACCATAGAGCCAATAAGGATATTGATTATCAACTGCTACCTGATAAATCTCAGAAGTCGGCTGATTGAATTGAGTAGACCAAGACTTCCCACCGTTATGGGTAACATTGGCACCCCCGTCATTGGCCTGGATAAACAAGTCTGGATTGTCTGGATTGATCCACATATCATGGTTGTCCCCATGAGGCACGGATAACTTAGTCCAGTTTTTGCCACGGTCGTCCGAGCGATAGTAGCCTGTGGCCATAGCGTAAATCTTATCAGGGTTTTTAGGGTCAATTGTTATGTTCGTATAATAAAATGGCCTTGTACGGATCCCCTTGTTACTAGACACTAAGGTGAAGCTTTCTGCGGAATTATCAGAAATAAATAATCCTCCTTCCTCACCAGGTGCTTCAATTAAGGCGTAGACCAATTCATTTTCTGCAGGGCACACCTCTAGGTCTATTTTTCCTATCAGATTTTGGGGCAGGCCTTTCTCAATTTTAGTCCAGGAATTACCGGCATCAATAGATTTATAAATACCACCTTCTTCCAAGCTGCCGCCACTTATTATAGTCCAGGGTTTTCTTTGTGCTTTCCAGGCTGCCGCGTAGAGGACATTAGAGTCCGAGGACATAAATTCAATATCAGAAATACCAACCTCCTCTGAAATAAAAAGAATTTTTTTCCATGTTTCACCCCCATCGGTAGTTTTATAAACACCCCTCTCTTTATTGGGTGTAAATGCCCGTCCTATGGCGGCAACATAAACGGTATTATTATCATTAGGATCTATGCGTACGGCACCTATCTGCCCCACATCAGAAAGTCCAATTTCAGTCCAGCTATTACCAGCATCAATAGATTTATACATTCCCTTTCCTTCAATTAGATTACTTCGATATCCATCGGTACCTGTTCCGATATAAATAATGTTAGGATTATCTTGCGCAACCGCGATAGATCCTATTGATGGCGTCTTAAAAAATCCATCGGAAACATTTTTCCATGAAGTACCATAATCTTCTGTTTTCCAAACACCTCCACCGGTAGACCCCAAATAAAATGTACTGGGTTGGCTGGTAACTCCGGCTACTGTGGTAACTCTTCCACCTCTGTAAGGGCCAAGTTCCCTGTATTTTAGTGCTGAAAAATCTTGTGAAATTACATTTTGAAAAACTAGAAATACACCAGTGAAAAGTAAGGTTGAAAGGGTTTTTATCATAAGACTTAAGATTTAATTTTTAGATTATACAAGTAGATTAAAGCCCACCTGTATATGGGGAAGTAAGATAAAACCCTTTTAATTGAATTCCAATCTCGAATTGGTATTTTTGATTCTAAGAAAAGCAGGTACTTATGTTCTAAATGAATATTTAAAGTAGACTGCTCCTTTCAATATCCTAATTACGAACCGCGACACTATTTTAGTTCAAAATAACTGTCTTGCTCTGAGTAATCGCAATACCTTATTTAGTTAACCGATCGCCGGAAACAGCTTTTTATCTTTTGTGAAGGAAATGAGGCCGGCGATAATTGCTACCCCAATACCAGCACCAACTGCAACACCGAGGGGAATCTTATTAATAACTATGCTAAGAGCCGTTCCTACTCCGATGCCAACGATAACAGCCATTCCAGGAGACTTCTCTTTTATCATATTGACTTACCAGGTACAGATTGCAATTAGTTCTTTCTTCTGGCATTAATACCAAAGACTTCTTCCACAGATTGGTACCATTCGTCATCGTTTGCGGCATTCCAATTAACCCATTCTTCGTCACTCATGGAAGCCCTCCATTCAATAAAGGGTATAGCGTCAGGGCCAACGGGGTGTCTTAGGATATCTGTTTCCTTGTTTACTAAATCTAACATAAGATCCGCTACCAGACTAGGAGAGGTGGGCGTTTCTAAAGAGGCGGAGAATAAACCTGCAAAACGAAAAGACTGTGGATAAATAGAATCCCCCGGTTGGCTGATATTTTTAGCCATATCGGTATCAATAATACCTGGTTCTACAATATTTACTTTAATATTGAATGGTTTCACTTCTTGTGCCAGGGCTTCACTGACGGCTTCTAAAGCAAACTTACTCGCGGCATAAGCGCCTAATGGGGAACTGGCTACATGTCCTGCGACTGAAGCTACATTAATGATCAGACCTCTTTTATTTTTTCTCATATTTGGCAATACTGCCTTTGTACAACGCAGTACACCCAAATAGTTGGTGTTCATTATGGCCTGAATTTCACCTATGGGCATTTCTTCAATAGAGCCATGTCTTTCAATACCGGCATTGTTTATCAATACATCAACTCTATCGGTTTCCTTAAAAATCTGATTTACAGCCTCTGTTACGGAAGCATCGGAATCTACATCCATTTTAATAATAGTAATTGGAAGGGCTTCTGTTTCAATCAGACTTTTAAAAGCCGAGGCGTTCGAAGGAGTTCTCATTGAAGCGAATACCTTATTACCTGCTCTGGCTAAAGTGATAGCTGCCGATAGGCCAATTCCTTTACTTGATCCTGTAATTAAAATAGTTTTCATCCGGGTTGGTTTTAATTTAATACGGTATAGGTGAATATTGATTTAGGAAGTATAAGATAATCAATTTCACGGTATAAAGTCCTTAGTGCAAAACTTAGTATTAGATTTTCAGGCTTACTTAAGAGTCGAAACTATTTTTCCGATATTTTTGTAAGGCTAGTAAGGGAAAATAACGCTTATAATTCCTGTAATGTATCATTACGGTTTTGTAAAATAAACCACTCATCGGCTGTACTGGCCAATCGCCATTTTCTCCTTGCTGATGCAGTAGCCAGTTTATGGCTTTTTTCAATCGCTCATCGCTCTGAAAACCGCCATTAATCAAGGCAATAATGGCCCAGGCTGTTTGTTCAACAACGCTATTCTCTGCTTGAATATACCTTCTAGCTAAGGCAGATTCTTGTGCTTCGCCCCAACCTCCATCTTCTTTTTGGAAGTCCCAAAGGAAAGCACAGGCATTTTGAATTGCTACATGATCCTCTTTTAAACCTGCCATCCTCAGTCCTTCAGTAACAAAGCAGATACCATAGGTGAAGCATAAACCCCATAGGGCTTCCCAACTCCCATCTGCATTTTGTGAGTTAAGGAGGTATTTTATTGCATTTTCACTGGCTTCCTCCATTTGTGGGGTATAAAGATGAGGTCGATATTTTTTTACAGTGGCAAAGCATTGTAGAATACTTCCTGTGCATTCTACATAGGAATGATCTATCATAATATCTACAAAGACATTAGCGGCATTAAACCATTCCAGTTTTGGACTTCCAATAGCCTTATCTACACTAGTCCATCCACCATCCTTTCCTTGAAGTAGTAATACAAATTGGATGGCCATTTCTAAATTTGCATCTGTAAGAATTTCACCACCATAACTTTCTGTTTCTAAAAGTCCTTTTATTGCTTCTGCAGTACAATCGGAAACTACCCAGCCATTGTCTAAATAGCTAAAGGTCCACCCACCTTGTCTTGGTAACCGATGGTACTTAAAAGCGCTGGGTAATTCTTTATGCACCTGATTTTTTAAAAGAAATTTTCTGGTTTTTAAGGCCATTCTTTTTAAGTCTTCTGCATTGGGAGTTTCCATTAGGGTTTGAAGAAAAAAATCGCAATCCCAAGTAAACGTATTCGTAAACCCTTGCATTAAAATTTCTTCTTCACTTTCCCACAGATAAAGAGGAAGTTTCTCCCAAGACTTTTCTAATTCCACCGTATCTCCTCTAAAATGGTGAATTAGGGTGTTATAGACTGCATTGACAGGTGCCTGTCTTATGTAATTGGAATGCTCGTCCTCATAGCGGATATGATTGTATACTAGGGCTAGTGCCCTTTTTTTAAAGTGCCTAGGGATTAGTGGGTCGATTCGTTTAATCCACCAAACAGAAATTTTATAAATTTTTGTTACGGGAACAATATCATCCTCTATTGCAAAATTTCCCCGGTATTTGGCAAAATGGATAGATTCATACGGTGTCTGATACAACTCTTCCCTTAAAGCTAAGATTAGACTGTCTGCTTCAATAGCAAGCTTTTCTCTGTAAAAATAGGACATAGGTAAATAGATGATCCTGACATATCCGGAAATTTTTCTGGGATGAAAAGGAAACCAAGAGGGGAGCATGTACAATTCGGGAGGTACAGGGGCAACACCCTTATAAGAGTAAAGATTTAAAAAGGATAAAATGAATTTACACCAAGAAGCAGCTTGCAAGGGCCCTCCTTTTTGATGAATCCATTGAAGTGTATATTTTACTTCTGCATCTGTAGGTTCTAGACCTAGAAATCTTAGGGCGATGTAATTAATTATAGAAGTAAATAAGGTTCCCGACTTGGATTCTTGATGCATTCCATAGCTTCCATCTCTTAGTTGGTGTCTAAGAATATAATTGCTCATTTTTCTCTGAGTGGTACTGGAAATGGGCTTCTTGCAAATTCTCAAGGCAAAAATATACAGAGGCAATAGAAACATTGGCCCATCATAGGGCACGGGCCATGTTCCTTCCTCGGTCTGATTTTCCCTCATCCACTGAAAAGACTTCGCAATACCCTTATTTATTTTTGAGATTAAGGATTCATTCATTAAACAGAAACTATTCTTAGGAGTTTGTCGATGATTCGGAGAATTATACGTCAAGACCCAGGTAATATAGAGCATTATAAAAGGTAAATATAGCTTAAAACTTCTTTTTCTTTTTAGGTTTTGTTTTAGGCATGCGAACAAATAGCTATCTTAGTTAAGATATTGGATGTTATTAATAATACCCCTATTTTTTCAAGAATTAACGGGAAAGAGATATCTTTGTTATACCATAAAATACGCCTTTAACTTGTTTAATTATTTAGGAATTTATGAATAAGTAATAGAGCCGAAAACCAAATGGAAAATCACAAACAAAAGTCAGATGCAAACTACGATGTACTAATTGTTGGTGCTGGTATTGCCGGTTCTGCAATGGCGGCTAATTTGGCCAAGTTAGGCAAAAGAATCGCTGTTGTTGAAAGAGACTTAAGTGAGAGAGACGTAATAATTGGAGAGTTATTACAACCGGGTGGAGTAGTCAAACTCCAAGAAATGGGTTTCACTAATTTTATTGACAATATAGATGCGCAAGCCGTATATGGTTATGACATAATTTATGAGGGCCAGGACTATGTAATTCCTTATCCCACAAATACAGGAGAACCCTGTGGGTATGGTTTTAGAAACGGAGCGTTTCTACAAAATATGCGACGGCATATCCTGGAGCAGAAGGATGTAACCGTAATTGAAGGTTCAGTAACAGAACTTATAGAAAAAAATAACGTAATTATTGGTGCCAGGTATATTCAGAAGAAAGGCGATAGGGTACAAGAATTATATGCTTCTTTGACTGTTGTTACTGATGGGCCCTTGTCTAGTTTAAGAGAGATCCTATCTACTCCTAACAAAAAATTGAATGGTTATTTTTTGGGCTTGCTATTAAAAAATTGTGAGATGCCGTACGCCAATCATGGCCATTTAATCATGGGCGATCATCCTCCTATTGTAGTGTATCCTGTAACTTCAAATGAATGGAGGATTCTGATTGATTTTAAAGGAGAAAGACCACCACGTACAGGCAAATTATTTCGGCAATATCTTAAAGAAACCTTTTGTGAAGCCCTACCTCCTTGTGCAAGAGAATCATTTTTAGAAGCTTTAGAAGAAGGGAAGATAAAGACCTTTCCCAACCACAGACTACCGGCTAAACCAGTTTTAAAAGCTGGAGGAGTTATTTTGGGAGATGCACTAAATATGAGGCACCCCTTAACTGGAGGAGGAATGACAGCTGCTTTTAATGATGTGTTACGTCTTATAGACAATCTAAAGAATGTTGCGGATTTTACGAATAAAAGGAAATTGGGGAAGGCAATTGAGAAATTTTATAACACAAGGCATTTAGGTACTCAGACTACCAATATCTTGGCAGATGGTCTATACGGAGTGGTGTATAATCCAGATCTTCGAAAGGCTTTCTTTGAATATATTAGTAGGGGAGACAAGTATGCTGAAGAGACCTGTTCCATTCTGGCAGGACTTAACAAAGACAAGAGTCTATTGTTAAATCACTTCATAGGGATGGCTAGATACGGTACGCAGCAACGCATAGCTAAGGCAGAAGTATCTACAGAAAATGTCACCCAATCATTTACAATGGTGAAAGATGCTGTTGGTATAATTACCCCATTACTCCTTACAGAAAAACCAGATACAGGGAATAAGCTTATGTTAGAGGCTTTAAACAGAATTGTCTAAGACCCTCCTTAAAACCTACAGGGCAAAGTACTAAAGGGTAAAACGGTCTCTGATACGAGCAATATGATAGCCCTTGTCCAAAACCACTTTGCTTTGCGGGCTTTCCAAATTCAACATAGGATTGGTATGGTTCATATGTATAAACCATATTTTATCTTTTTCTTTTAAGGGTAGTTTATCAAATAATTCCATGCTTTCTAAAACTGTTGGATGAGGAATTTCGGAGATATCTCTATTGTCTATTTCCATTTCACTGTAGAATCCTGCATCTAAAAATGCATAGTCTACTTTCTTAATTTCGCTGCTAATGTTCTTTTCCCATTTATACCATTTGTCAATATCGGGAATAAATAAAACTGATTTGTTTGGTCCTACTATTTTATAGCCTACAGTCTCGGAATATTCATCCCGGTGAGGAACGAGAAAGGGAATCACTATTAGCTCAGAGTTCAATTTTATCACTTCCTGATCTGCAATTGTTTTTAGTTTAATGTTCTTTAAATCTATCAATTGGCTCCATGGTCCATTATTTTGTAAAAAGCTCGTCATTTTAGGCATGGAATATACCAGCGTTTCTTTTGCGCCAAGGGCTTCTCTACCAAAATACATCAGGCCGGTATAATGCCCTATATGAGCATGCGTAAGAAAAATACCATCCGGAGTTTCTTTTTCAGATAAGGGAAGATAAGTCTTCAAAAGTTTTAATTGCTCTGTAATATCAGGTGTTGCATCAAATAGAAATTTTTTGTTATTAATAGGGTCTATAAGGCCAAGCGATACTACCTTTCTGTTTGCGTCTGGTTTTAAAAATAATGTCTCACAGCACGACTTTTTACAGCCAATATGTGGAGATCCTGCGTCTTGTACATTACCCAAAATGACAAGACTAGGCTTGGATCCTACTTTAGCCGGTAACGACTTAGAATCTGCTTCAACCTCCATGGAATTTTGGGGTAATCCCAAATAAGAGCACAGTAGTAAAACTAGGAGAGAAAGAAATGTGTTTGTTCTCATTATAAATTTCCGTTTGCTTTTTTGCTTGCCCATTCCGTCCAAGAACCATCGAATACGGATTTAGGGGTATTGTTTACTAGTTCGGCAGCTAGCATTATTATACAGGCGGTTATTCCAGAACCACAGGTGAATACCAAAGGTTTACCTTTACTTTCAAATTTGGTAAAAAGTGGTTTAATTTCTTTTATGGATTTGTACTTTCCATCTTGCAATACTTTGGTATATGGCAAATTAAAAGAGTTAGGAATGTTTCCACTTCTCAGACCTTTTCTAGGTTCTTCTTCTGTACCTTTAAATCTTCCTTCAGATCGGGCATCTATTAAGAGTTCTTTTTTGGAAGTTACATTTTCTGCAATGGCGGCATAGGACCTTAGGAGGTCTTTTTGGAAATTTGCGGTAAAGGACCCCTTACTTTGGCTCTTTTTAGTAATTTCTTCTAAGGGTAGGTTCTGCCGCAACCACTCTGGTAGTCCCCCGTCTAATACGGCCACTTCTTTATGTCCCATAATGCGAAATAAATACCATACTCTTGGACTAAAATAAATCCCTTGGGTGTCATAAACAACAATAATACTATCCTTGTTAATACCCAGTAGCCTTGCATTTTCTTCAAAATCATTTGGATTTGGAATGGTATTTGGCAAGAGACTTATTGGATCTTGAAATCTACCTTTCAAGTCGAAATACCTTCTGCCTTTAATTCCTTTCTTTTGATAATAGCTGCCTACGTCTATCCCAGCCTCAAGGAGTACGAGTTTTGGGTTATCTAAGTTTTTAATAAGCCAATTGACAGAAACTAACGGATGCATTTTAGATAAGAATTAATTATTCAATGTAATTTGGAATAAAGCTTTCCTCTACAGCTTTTTTTATTAAATAAGGGGGGAGAAGACCTTGGGATAGGACAAAATCATGAAATTCCAATTCGTTAAACTTTTCTCCCAAGACCAATTCTGTTGCACTTCTTAGCTCCATCATTCTCAAATAGCCATTAAAATAAGATGTTGCCTGCCCTGGTGCCCTGAATCTATAACGCTCCAGTTCAGAGCGTACCAAGGCTTCGGAGAGTTGAATTTCTTTTTGAAGAATATAGCGAGCTTCTTCAGTACTTATGATGCCTAAATTTAGGCCTGGGTCTAAAAAGGCTCTTGCCGATCTAACTAACCTACTCCACAGGGTCATAAATTGTCCTTCAAGCGGTAAATATGGCTGGATGACTTCTTCTGCATAAAGAGCCCAACCCTCGATATTTACACTATTTGCGGCGAATATCATTCGGGCTTGAGAGACTCCTCGTTCTACCATGGCCGTAAACTGTAATTCATGACCTGGTCGGCCTTCATGGGCAGTGAGTGCCCAGGAAGCGGCTATATGAGTAAAATCATCAATTTTCAGTGAATTACCTGCCTTACCTCCTGTTGATTTTAGAGGCAGGACAAATTCTCCATATTCCCCCGTATTACCAATGAGGCGAGGTGGGCTCATGAAAGGTGCCGGCGCTGCAGCACTTTCTGCCGGTGTTGCCAACCTAATAACCATATCGCGATCTGGGAGACTCAAAATGCTCTGATCTCTTATTATCTTTTCAATTTCCTTTATTTTATCCTGATATACGCTTAAAATTACTGAACTATCCAGTTGTTCTTTTTTAAGTTCAACTAACACATCTCTATAATCACTAGAGGCATAGTTTTTCTGAAGTGCAATTTGTCTGGCCAAAACCTGTAATTGAGTCTGAAGCTCTTTAAAAGAAACCATGGCTCTTTTTTGCAATTCTTCAATAGGCATATCTATACCATACTCTTTTAAGTTAAATGCATAAATTTCGGGAGGTAGCTTAAAATCTATACGGGCCTTGGGAAGTATTTCTTCTTTAATATATTGGTTGTAATCTGCTATTTGAGAAACAAGTGTTTGATAATCCTTTTCGTAGCCTTTTAGATTGTATTTTTTAAATAAAACTTCAATCTCTTTGATATACTCATCTGCAGTTTGCAAGTCGCGCTCTATTTCTGTTTTAAAAGGTGCTACTCGATTATTCTCTCTATCCCATTCATGCTGCATTTCTTGTTTTGCTAATTCCGTCATTGGTTGATAGCCGTCCATGTTTCCCACATATTTCTTAAGTCGAATAAGGCTAGCCTTTTTCCTTTCTGTTGGAATCCTATCTTCCAATAAACCTCGAAGGCCGTCGTAAACATTATTTGCCACATTGTGGTAGGGTAAGAGGTATTTATTCTGTAATCCGTAATCTTCTATGGAACTATTGATGCTACCAAGTAGTATCTGAAGATCCTCCTTGACATTCACATCTGTGGTTTCCTTTAACTGTTTAAGTAAATGCACTTTTGTGTTCTCTTCGTCAGCGAGCGCTCTCTCCCTATACCCCTTTGTAAGGTCACTTATTTCCTCATCAAAGCCGTCTATTCCGAAGTTCGCTGCGGATTCTGGATTGTGCTTAGCCAATACCATTAAGAGTACTTCCGTATTTTGATTGCTTTCTGCGATCCAATCTTTTGGTTGCTGTGCGGAAGCGAAAACAACAGTGGCAAGAAAAACAAAGACTAAAGAAAAAGTAGACAAATAGGTTAATTTGGATCTTGAATGAAGTAGTTTTTTCATATAAAACATAGTATTATTTAGGAAAAACAAAAATAACCACGGCTCTAAAGCCAATATCGGCCCTACCGTTATTCGGAGCAATTAGATTAAATCGTGGTCCTACGGCAAATTGTGTTTTTTGGGTTCCAAGAGATGTAATCCCACTTATCGTAGGATTAAACCACAGAGTAGTATTGTTTCCGGACCAATTCTGTGTTAATTCAAAATTACCTCCAACGCCGGCACCACTTTTCCAGTTATAAACAAAAAAGGGTTGAAAAAATAGGCTGCTTACATCAGTTCTGTTGCTATTTCCGGCGACACTCCAAATTTGATTTACTAAACCACCAAAAGTGATATCGTTGATTTGATAAAGGGCCACCGCGGTGGGTCCGATACCAAACTTCTGAGAACTTAGAAATTCGTTTGTACCGGTTGGCACTAGGAGGGCAGGGCCTGCGCCCCATGTAAGTCCATTTTTAGAGTTTTTTGGACTAACAAATGCACTGATTACGGCATCTCCAAGACCAAATTCTGACGAACCCACACTAGTTATATTGTATTGTGCAATAACCGGCAATACCATACGTGTAATTAGGTTGATATTTTCATTCAAAGCTATTGGAAATACAGGTTGAAAATTCATTGTATTCCTGCTTCCGTTATTTGGTCCTATACCAATATCGGTATTATTCTGAAAAGGAACACTAACCAGACTGGCAATGGGGTTAGCCAATTTTTTAGCTATATCTTCATTGTTATTTGCAGGGGCCGGATCTTCTTGGGCATTTAATACAGTAAAATGTCCAATGGCAAAAAATAATAACCCAAGTATATTTCTAGTTTTCATTGTATTTTTGAATCAGTTATTTACTAATTATAATATAATTTGGACTGGAACTATAAGCGTACTTCGGTAGAGAATAAGAAACTAATGAATCCTCTCCAAACTTACCCAGAAAGGAAAGATTCGTTTGTTATTAACTGAATAGAAAGGGATAAGATCGGCTTCCATGTTTTCTAAATCTAGCTTTTCCATAACTATCATATCGGTTTCCTGATCACTAACTTTTTGCTGATAAATTCTACTACCAGTTTGTAAAATCATTTTACCACCCCCATCTACAGCTTTAATAAATTTAAAACGTGCTATATAAGACCCTTTTTCTATACTAACTGCCCATTTCCCAAATACCTCTTCTTGATCCCAAATTCCTCTATCTCCACCGGCGTCGTTTCTGTTTAGAACAACCGGATTTTCAAAAGGACTACCTACCGATATCAGAGGAGGATCAAGAATATTCTTTGAGGTAATTAATTCCTCATAAGTCTTGGTCAAAGAAGTTTTAAGATGTCTGGCGAGGGCATTGTTTTTACTTAGTAAATTATTTTCTTCATAAGGGTCTTTTTTGAGATCAAACATCTCAAAATGGTCTATGGGGGCATTAGAATTAGTCATTCCCACTAATTTGTAGTTTCCTTTTTGAACTGCCATATTGTAATTTAGTTCTGGGAATTTTCTAGACCAATAGAAAAAAAGTTCTCTTTCAGCCAACTCGGAATCCTCATTTTCTAGAAGGGATTGGAAACTTCGTCCATCTATTTTTCTATCCGTCGGCACAGTAGCTCCACAAAGGGTCGCCAGTGTTGGTAGTACATCGATATGCGCGTTAGCGGTAATTATTTCTTTACCTCCTCTTAGCTTGGCCGGATATCGTAAATAAAATGGCACTCTGACACCTCCTTGATATACACTGCCTTTACCTCCCCGCATTCCACCAACATACCTTCGTTGTTGAGGACCATTGTCTGTCATAAAAATAAATACTGTGTTTTCCACGAGTTTAAGGTCTTCTAATTTTTTAAGTAGTTTTTCAATATTGTCATCAATATTACTAACCATTGCATACACTCTTCTGGCATCTTCTTTGTCTTTTTCGGTCATATCCACTGGCCTACCTGGACGATTATCCAGTCCTTTCGAAGGATCAATGTCTTTGTACATATCATAATATTTCTCAGGAACCTGCAAAGGAGTATGTGGGGCGTTAAAGGAGAGATAGCAGAAAAATGGCTGGTCCTTGTTTTTTTCAATAAAGGAAATGGCATTGTCTGTAAATATGTCAGAACAATAGCCTTGATATTTTTGTTGTTCATTGTTGTGCCAGAGCACTGGATCAAAGTAACTTCTGTCTCCTTTAAAGTAAGTGGTGAAGTCTCCAACCTGTCCCATGCCTCCGGATAAATGTATTAAGGATTCATCAAAACCCTGATCCGATGGACGAAAAGGATAATTATCGCCCAAATGCCATTTTCCGAAAATTCCTGTAGTGTAGTTTATGTTTTTAAGCATTTCTGCGATGGTAACTTCAGAACTGGCCATAATTGCCCCTCCGTTGTAGGTGTCTCTCACTCCTGTTCTAAGAGAATACCTGCCCGTCATAAGGCTAGATCTAGTTGGAGCGCAAACAGGTGAAACGTAAAAATTTGCCAGACGAATACTTTCCCTGGCCAAGGCATCTAATGTGGGAGTTTTAATATGAGGGTTGCCGTGAGTTCCAAGATCTCCATAGCCCTGATCATCCGTAATAATAAGAATCACATTAGGTTGATGCATTTCTTGCGCAAAACCAAACTGGAAATACAAACAAATAAAGAGAAGACTTAGGCTAGGTTTGATTAACATAGAAAAAATGTATTATGCCTTGAAGGTAGTTAATAAATTTCAAATTTTTCGGACAATAAGGTAGGACTAATTTTAAATAAAACCTTATCATTATGGTATTAGTTGGGAGTGTACCAGATAGGAGAACTATAAGCTCTTTCTGTTGTAGTTAAAGGAACATTCGGACTTAATTCGGCCTCATAACGGATCTTGTCGTATAGTGTCCAACGAGGGGTTGGAATTTCAATTACTCTAACATAATAGAACGATTCATGGGAGGGATCAAAACTTGGATCTTGCCAAACCACTTTTAGTTCCGTGGCCCCAATATCATTGTTCCAGGTACCATTTTCTAAGTCCACCGTATTTCCAACAGAAGGGATTTTACCGTTTATATTGGGTTTGCGATCTCCGCTCCACGCCACGTCGTAGACTTTCTCATCAAGAGACCCATCCGACTTTATCCAACCTTTTACGATCTGCAACCTATCTAAACTTCCTGATTCCGGATCCATCATTGCATGCACCAAAAAAGTTGGGGCATCCGATGCCGACTCTTTTAAATCTCCTCCCATGGGTACTCCACGATTATAACCGGTCTCTACGTACTTTTTGGTTAAATCATTTTCTGTAAAATCCCATCCTCCAAAAAAACGTAACTTAATTCTAGAGCCCGTGGTAGCATAGGTTTCTTTTCTGGCCATGGCATCAAAAAGATCTTCTCTCGTATTTGACTTTGCCCAAACGGCGGCATAGCCTGAAGCAATAGTCTCGGAGGCAAATATAGTTCCCAGGGAAGATTCTAAAAACACATGACCCGCTCTTTCTTTAGATGGTTCCACATTTGACGCTTTGCCAAAGAAATTATTATCATCGGCAGTTGCCAGTGATGTGTGCGAATCGGTGCTACCTATTAGACCAAATTTAAAAGGGTTTATGTTCATCTTTTTTTGATACTTAAGCCCAATTTTAAGAGCAGATCGAAGGTATTCATATTGGAGCATGTCCTTTGTTTTCAGCTCGCTATAATCCAGATTCGTCTTGTCCCAATTTTCATAATCCGCAAACTCGTCATTTGGAGATAAAAATGGATGTGATTCTCCATCTCCTTTTATCTGGGTAGCCTCGTATAATGGTTCTCTTTTAAGACGTTCTTTGGCATAACTTTCCGTAAAAGCTTCTCCGTTTACTCTTGTTTCTGCAAACATCATCCCATTGCTCAGGTTTCCATTGTGCGGTATGGCAAGCACTTGCCCGCCGGAGGTGTCTTCATAACGTTTCATATTTTTCCATAATTCTTCCGGATCAGAGCTGTCTTCATTGGTAAAGGGTAAATGGTTTATGGTTTTATCCCCATTGTCTCTATATACTACTACTCTGTGAAGATTATTTCCTTTAATGAGTGAAGTCCATTCATAACCAATGAAAGCTGTAAATCTTCCCGGTTCGTTATATTTTTCTGCTGCTTCAAC
Source organism: Eudoraea chungangensis (assembly GCF_029360665.1). Taxonomy (GTDB): domain Bacteria; phylum Bacteroidota; class Bacteroidia; order Flavobacteriales; family Flavobacteriaceae; genus Eudoraea; species Eudoraea chungangensis. Next base: position 343,263 of record NZ_JARDUB010000004.1, on the reverse strand, counting down.
AACGGATTTCCAAACAGGAGTCATCAAATTGGTATTATTGGTTTTAAAAGACAAAGTACCTTGGCTAAAATTGGAGATAATGTCTATTGCGGTTTCTCCTGCCTTGCCTTCATCGAGCATTTCACTCCATCTTTCACCTTCAGGAGTATCCATTATAAACCCTTCTTTGGCATCCAGCATCGGAAAAATACCCATTCCGTCTGAATGGTCCGCAACGACTAAAAAATCTAGTGGTCTTGATAGTTTGGTCTGCATCCCTGAACTGGAAGTAACCGTTTCTCCTCTGGCAAACCTGTAGGCTTCGTCCATTCCTATCCGGTTGCCAAAAGCCCCGGCATCTAAAGAAAGAGCAGTATGGAGGTGTGTATCACCCCAATATACCTCATTCCATTTATTTTCTTCTATGGAAGCTTCTTGACTTTCAATGGTTGGAGAAAGCTCATCTTTTTTCTTATCCTCCTGCTTACAAGAGACCAGAAAGGAGAAAAGTAGAACACTACTTAACAAGTAGTTGGAGAATTTCATAAGCTTAGAATTTCTATTGAATTTACAAAATTATGTCCTGTTTTTAACGATAAAGTTTTTCTTTTTAGTCCATACCTCTGGGAGCTCCCCTATGATTACTTTTTATTTTTTCTCCCAAGCTTATAACCAATTGCGAGTTTTGCCGCCGTTTGTTTTATGGAAATATGGTTATCAAAATCTAGGCTAGAAACAAAAGAATCTGTTCTAACAGTGAGTACCACATAGTAGCTTTTAGCGTTGTATCCAATTCCGCCGGATATAGCCAAATCCATAATTAAAGGATTAGAAGGACGGTAACTTAGGTCTTCAGTTTCTACTTGTTTAATCGTAATACCAATACCGGGAATAGCATTTGCCATCGCATAGAAATTACTGCCCAAGGGAAAAACAGAAACAATGCCTCCCATTATTCCAAAAGCGATATCGGTTGTCTGTATAATCTGGGCCTGTTCGTTAAAAAGAGGAATAAATTCTTCTGGTATAATAGACTCTGCTGCCTTTAACCTCCCATATTCTAGAAACCCTCCTACACCGAAAGAAAAAGCTGCTTTCTTCTGATGGTATAAACCGGAATGCATGGCCGCAAAAGAAAGCTTATTTACATTGAAGAGGTACATATAATTAACCCCCATGGAAAAAGTTTCTATATCGGGTCTAAAAATCTTGTCATCATTGAGATCGTTTTTTATTTCAAATCCTTCATAATCCTGTAGAAAAACGTCAAACAAGTGGTTTTGAATCAAAAAAGTAGTCTGCAAGTCGAACCTCTTAGTTGCTTCTTCCTGATTACCATTGATATTAATCATAAAATCTGCAATCAATTTCCTGGTTGCCAAACCGGCTCCAACACCAGCTGGGTTATTTGGCACGTAGCGGAGTTTGGCGTTATCATTGCGTAGAATAAAACGTTGTTCTTTGAAGCTGCCAAACAAACGCACAGACCAATTGTTTATATCCCTATCAATCAACAAGGTATCAATAAAAGGTATGGTCTTTAAGGAGTCTAAAGCTTTAATGCTTTGTGCCTTCGAAAGGCTAAAGGAAAAAAGTAAAAGTAGAAATAAATACCAGTGCTTTATCATACACTATAAGATTACGTTAAAGCCAATAATTAATCAAATTATTCGGAAAATAATTTTCAATTGGTCGTTGGGTCCTCTATTCTCCAAGGAGGATTTTTTCTATTTATTCCTGCCTTATATAGAAGTAATAAATTTCCATCAGGATCTTTTAGCCTGGCCTCTCTCCATAACCACCTTTTGTCGGTAGGTAACTCATCAAAACTAATTCCGGCTTTAACGAGTCTTTTTACCGCTTCATCAAGTTCATCACTTTCGAAATATATATAGGCACCCTGCCCAACGGGTAATGTATCTTGAAGATGAACAGAAAAAGTGGCTTCGCCCTTAGGACATTCAAAGCGGAGGTAATGGGGAAGGGCTTTAACTATTAGTTTTAACCCCAATTTTTGATAAAAAGCAAGAGAAATCTCAAGATTTTTTGATGGAATTGTAATCTGGTTTAGGTTCATATTACAAGTTACAAAAAGTATGTTATTGTAGATTCTTTGTCAGTCTAATTTTGGGAAATTTCAACTCCGCTAAAGTGTGGTTTAATTTCTTATATTTATCAGGATCAACCTTTAGAACTTTATGAAAGAACTTACACCTGATGAAAAAATAAATGTATACTGGTCTGGAATTGGTTATATCAATGGTCTAAACCGGTCATCCGAGATTAAAGCCGGACTAATTATTTCTTTTTATGGATTACTACTGGGAGTAGTCTTTGAGGTCGCGACTGGTGTAGAAAGCAGTTTAGAACTAAATCTTTTATTGAGCAGTATTTTACTGGTATTTGTGTTTTTTGTGGCAAGATCTATTTATTTTAGTTTTAAGTGTTTTATGCCTCAAATTGAAACTAAGTTTAGTCCGAATATGTTTTTTTTCCATGATGCCGTTACAAAATATGGACAGAGTAAGGACTACGCCAAACAACTCATGGAATTAATGGACGACGAAACCCAATTGTATGAACAGCTGGGGGAGCAGATTTATGTCAACTCGCTTATCGCTTCTAAAAAGTTTCGCGATGTAAATAAATCCGTAAAAAACCTAGTCTTTAGTTTTATTCCGCTTCTGATCAGTGTGGTAATGATTATTGTACAACGATTTCTATAATCTCTCAGAAGTTACTGGTTCTGTTCTGGACTAATTTTTATTTAAGCGATCTTGTAGCTCTTCTACTTTGATAATTTTTGCCTGATCCCTATTTGTTTTAGCCAAAGCGGTATGGTAGGTGTGGTTTTCCAAAAATTGAATCTGCATCGCTAACCATTCTTTTTCTGAATTGACAACACCGAAATGACTAAATTCTAGATATAGTCTATTACTCCACATATCATAGTCATTGCGCCCAAGATAATCCAAGTCTGCATCGGCTAAAATTTCTTCATAAAGTGTATGGGGATTTTGAGGAACTTTAGTTGCTCTAATCATCCCGCTGATTAACTTTAACTCCTCTTTCGAATAAAGTAAAGATAAATAGGGTTTTACCAAAAGTATGCTATTTTCTTCATGGTTGATCGGAGATTTAATATAGCCGTAATCATGACTAATAGCTGCAATTCTAATCAAATCTGCTATACTACTTTCAATTTCATAATGGTTTATATAAAAATTGCAAACATTAGCTACGTCTAAAGTATGTTCTAAGCAGTGATAGGTTAAACTACTGGAGAGTCCTTTCTTTAAAGTATCCAGTATGTCTAAGCATACTTTTGGATAGGCCTGTTTGTTTTGAAGAGTCATTGTGGTTGTTTTCAATTGCCTTCAGCAAGCTTAAAATAACATTATATTTTAGAGATATCCTCGAGTTTACGAAAATAATTTTATTCTAGACTTGCGGGATTAATTTGTTTTTTAGAGCTGTGTAGACATTTTCAGCTTATTTTAATTAGTAGCTCCAGTAAGAAGAACCACTGGCAATATAGGAAATAGGGATATTAGTTAAGAACTTTTGTAGCCATTCAGCTACATATGCCATCCCACTTTCTTCCGAATTAATATGGCCAATAAAAACAATGCCTTTCTTTTTCTTCTGAAAAATAGCATCTCGAACATATTCATAGGTTTCCCATTGTGATACTTCGCCACCAATCACCACATCAATATTTGGATCGCGTAGAAGCCTTATGTGTTGCATACTTCCAGGTGCTCCTGGTGCCAGGGCTACTTTCGATACCGACATTTCAGGATTACCTACCACATAAAAACTGTTGCCTGGAAAGGTGTTCTTAAGATGTTTAAGTAAGTCTTTTAAAGTTCTTTCTGGAAAAGAAAATCTACCAACTCCTCTTTTTTCTTGATTTTTTTTCCAACCTAGTTTTTGTACCATTCCAATAAGAATAGCATCATTTTCAATCCGATGTGCATAATCATGGAATCTCCATATGACTAAATTGTTATCACGTATATACTTTATTTTTTCTTTGTAAACCATGTCGTTTTGAAAGGATTCTACCTCATCATAATGATTGTAGAATGTAGGTTCATGAGTAATAATTAGGTTGGCTTCTATAGCTACTGCTTTTTTAAGCACCTCCATAGTAGCGAACATGCAACTGACTATACCCTTTACTGGTGTCTCTGGATTTCCTTCAACGATGAGATCTACTGTATTGGTAAGTGGTTGGGTTTTAACCTGAGCTACAATTTCATCGATTACCTGCTTTGCCATTGGAAGCCTATTAATCGCTATATCTTGCCCTGAAGATATCATTGGAAGGAAGATAAATAAACAATAAATAATAAAATGCTTCATAATATTTTAGTGTTTTAAATACGCCAAATAGATTGGGTTGCCCATCACAAAAAATTCACTACCAAAAATCCAAGATAAGTTCCAAGGGCATTCCCCAAACTTCCTACCAATATGGCCGGAACTATTAGTTCTTTTCTTCCAAAAGTTTCTGCCAGGGCAATCGCGGTAGTGCCACCTCCAATATTTGCCTGACTTGTCAGGGCAATCATTTCCCAGTCCTTATAAAAAAAGCTGCCCAATACAATTATAATTATTCCATGGAAAAACACGGCTAATAAAGCAAAAAGTAAGAGGACTAGTCCTATAGTTCTTAATTCAATAACTGCGCTTAGTTCGCAATAGGCCCCGATTACCGCTAAAAAAATATAGACTAAATAAAGGCCAAGTTCATGTGAACCTCTAAGATTTCGAATAAATTTAGTCTGTGCCAACAATATTGCTAAAGTAGAGAGAGTAATAATAGATGGTATTTGTGGAAATAATTTACTCAATTCTTCTGAGATAAAATAGGAAACAATTCCTAAAAAAACCAGCCATATAAGAGAGTAAAAGTCGATTGATTTTGCCTCTTCCTTCTCAACTTCTTTGTTAGTAGACTTTACTTTTTTGTCTTTCCAAAACCTTCGGAGTATACTTGGCAAAGCAATGGTAATTATTATCCAAATGGTACTTACTACATTGTCTACGGCAATTGTACCTGCATAAAGTATTCCTTTTTCCTGAAAATTATATGCAAGAGCAACAGCATTAAAATTTGCACTTCCTCCAGTATATGTACCCGTTAACATCCCGGCAATAATGGCAGCATCTTCTCCAATAACACTTTTGGGATCAATTAGATACCAGGCAATTAAAATACCCACTGTTGTCGCAAAAGACCCAATAAGGAAGAGTACTATCATTGGTGCTCCTGCTTTTTTGATAGATTTTAGACTTACCCCTAGTAGTAGATAGAAAATACCAAGAGGAGCTAAATAGGTAAAAATCGCATCGTATAGAGGAATAGTATTGGAAGCAGTTGGGATTAAACCCAAATTGGCAATAACTGCAGTAAAGAGGATAACTAATAAGGCCGCGCCGAGCTTTTTACCAAAGCCATATTTGCCTGCATATACGGCCAAAATAACCATTAGTCCTAAAATCGACATGACATACAGCGGATCTTGGAAAATGGTCATAGGTAGCGGGTTAAGTGTTTATTCTTTAAAAATAGCTTTTTGTAGTTAAAAACAAACTAAAACAGCTTTATCTGTGAAGTCATAAGCTAGTGCTTAACGTAAAGTGTACTGTAAAGCATGGCAGAGATTTGAATTTTTTTACCATAGGTCTCTTGTAACTTCAGACTGGTTTTCATATGCAAGCTAGAGGTGCCAAAAACCCTTGCAAGAGCAATATAATCTTTTGTATCTGACAATAGAATATGAGCCATTTGTTCGGGGGATATGGTTAAATCATAGGTTGCTGTTTCTGAATTTTCTTTAAGAAATTCTTGGTGTTCTAGCCCTGAGAAGTCTTCTTTATGATTGTATAGCGCCTCTCTAATATAGCTAGTGTTGACTAGTTTTTCAACAAAAGAATAATAGAGTACTTCAAAATCATAGATTAAAACCAAAGCCCCAGTTTTAAGTACCCTGGAAATTTCATGAACAAGCTTTTGCGATTTGGCATAAAAAAGACATCCCGCCATTGTAATCAAATCAAATTCCTCTGCAGCAAAAGGTATTTTTTCGGCATTTGCCTGAACATAAGTTATCTCTGGCTTTGGTATAGCCTGTTTAATCATTGCTTCGCTAGGTTCTAAGCCGACAATACTTTTGCAATACGGCAGAAGTGCTAGGGTAGAGGTCCCCGTTCCTGACCCAATATCCAAAGCCCGATTAAAGTGTTTATTAACTAAGTAGTTCTCTAGAATAACTTTATGAAGCGGGGGTCTAAAGGCACTGTAATGATAGGCAGTCTGTTTATTGTATTCCATAAGACAAAAACATTAAAGCATCCAAGGCTGGGTATTTATTAATCCGTACGAATATACTGAGTTAAACAGTAAGAGATACAGACATCCCTAGTTAACCAGATATTAAACTTTAGTTTTATGCGTAATTACTACTTTGCCTAAATGTCTGGCCTCTCCGAAAAATTGAATTGCCTCAGGAACATGGTCGAAATCAAAGGATTCATCTATTGCTAGCCGCAGTGAACCATTGGCTATCAATGCTTCTAAAAACCTCATGTCTTTATTGGCTTTTAGGGCCAAAATCGCGAAGTTTTTTTTATAAATCAGTTTAATCCAAGCTTTAAAAAACAATACTTGAATAAGGCGGGAAAGTGAGCCTCCAACAGTTATATAGCGGCCATTAGGTTTTAATACATTTAAATATTTGAAGGGAGATCTATTTGTCTTTGCATCAAGGATTAGGTTGAATTTAGTTTTCAATTCTGTGAAATCCGTGGTATTGTAGTCTATGACTTCGTCATAGCCATAGGCTTTCATTTCCTCTAGCTTTGTAAGATGGTCTACTCCAGTTACCTTGGCCCCTTTAAAATTTGCAATTTGCGCGGCAATAATGCCCATTCCTCCACCCCCTCCGTTAATCAATACCTTATCTCCTGCTTTGAGCTTGCCTAAATCTTGCAGGCCCTGTAAAGCTAGACCTCCTGCATGTGATAAGGCAGCAGCTTCCTCATATTTTAGGCTATTTGGCTTAGGTAAAATCGCCTTTTCGTTTATGGCAATATATTCGGCAAAGCTGCCAAAACCATAGTTTGAGATGTCTCCATATACCTGATCTCCTACTTTAAAACGAGTTACGCTTTTCCCTATAGCTTCAATTACTCCAGAAAGTTCCATTCCGGGAATAGGGTTTTTTGGTTTAAATAAACCAAACATTAATCTGTATAGGTAAGGTTTTCCTCGAACCATACTCCAATCATAGTCGTTTATTGCAGAAGCATGAATCTTAATTAGGACTTCATTTTCTTTGATTCCTGGCTTTTGGATTTCCTTTTTTAGTAATTCTGATACAGGGCCGTATGAATTTTGATATATAACTTTCATTGAGAATGAGATAACTAGAATCGTGTAAACTAGTTCACTAGCCAAATAGGATACTATGGAAAATCAAATCCTTTGCATACTTTTTAAATGCTTTAAACAGAAACAACAGATAGGTCTATTGCCATCTGCGCTTGCTGTAAATGTCGTTCGTTATGGTATATAACTATTCTAAAAGTATCTCCAAGCTTTAGTTTAATCCATTTTGTGATACTAATTCCTGTTTTAATTTTATTTAGATTTTTGTTTTCAGCTTTTGTTAATAGGGATAGGAGCGAGTCTTGTTGTTCTATGAACTCGTCCAAAACTTCTTTATCCAGTTCTTTGTGCAATGGATTTTTGTCCTTGAAGGTTTTTACTTTTAAGGCTTTCTCCGTAGGGAGCATAGACTTGGCAAAATAATTTCCCAACCTGCCTGAATTGAAATTTACCGCAGGATTATCACCGGCTTTATTCATTTGTTTTTCAATTTCCGGGAGGTAATATTCTCCGTATAAATTGAGATGCTCCAAACATTCTAAAGCATTCCATGCATCGTTTGAAGGTCTTTTTTTAAGTTCTTCCAAGGGTAATTTTTTCCATTGGACTACCTTTTCTCTGTGTCTTTTTGTTCTTTCGGTAAGTTCCTTTAATAATTCACTAACTAAAACTGTCATTTCTTTTTTTTACAAAACTCCCTCTATTAATCCTTAAAAAAAATGATTCAAATCAAGACTTTTTTATTCTGGAAAAAGTCTCTGGAGACATTCTTAAATACGAGGCAATATACTTATCTGGTATAGCCTGAAAAAGCTGAGGACTTCGCTGTAAAACACGATGGTAACGTTCTATGGGAGAACTTGTTAATAGGTCTCTTTCTCTCTCCATTTGTTGAAATGCAAAGCTTTCCAAAATACTAATCCAAAGTTTGGTATTTGCAGTACTCGATTCTATTAGTACTTTAAGCTTGATTTTCGTTACACTTTTTAGCCTGGTTTTTTTTAAAGCCTGAATATATAGTTCTGTAGGTTTTTCTGTTAAAAAGGAATCGAGGGCAGCGATTAAGTTACCCTTATAGCCAAAACGAATAGTGTTTTCTTCATTAGAATCGAGAACAAAAATTCGTAGACTTCCTTCAACTACAAAAAAGAAACGTGTATTAATATTACCTTTTTCTACCAGATAATCATTTCGTTGCAAATCAACTTCACGTTCCCAAAGTTGCTTCGAATCAATTTGCTGAATAAGTTCGGTAAGGGGGGTCATTTTTTTATTTTCTGTAGTCGAGTGCGGGCTCCCTATCACCTAAAAGTGCGGTATAGGTAAAGTCAGGACCTCTTCTCTCATTAAATTCCTCCCTTACCTTAATCAGTGTCTCTGGTTTCTTATATATTTCAATGGCGCTTAAGGCAAGGGTTTTAGCTGCAACCATCATGGCCTTTTTGCCAATATCAGTTCCTCCTGCAGCAACTGCCTGCCAGCTATGTGGAGGTGTGCCAGGCACCCAGGTAGCCGCCCTGATGGCCGCTAATGGAACATTCCAGCTCACATCACCTGTATCTGCGGAAGCTTTTCCGTAGGTGAATTCTATTGGTTGTATGATCGCTGCAGATGCAATTGGTTTGGGATTACTCAAGGTCTTTTGTATATCCTTGGCAAAATTTAGATCTTTATCGTTGTAGTCTACACCTCCTACCAAGAGCATATTCTTATGCATCAGCCTAGCCAGGGTTTCATTAGGTAAGCGGTCATAGGTGCCTCCTATTATTTCGTAAGCCATTTGGGTTTCGGTACCCAAGGCAGCACCTTCAGCAGCTTTTACCACCCTATCCCATACCGACTTTACTTCCATTCTGTTCGCATGTCTAATAACATAATAGACTTCAGCTTCCGCCGGCACAATATTCGGTGCATCTCCTCCTTTGGTTATCACATAATGAATTCTGGTCGACTCCGTTGTATGTTCTCTTAACATATTTACCATATCATTCATTGCCTCTACACCGTCAAGGGCAGAGCGACCTCTTTCTGGAGCTGTAGCCGCATGAGATGAATTTCCTTTAAACCGGAATTTGCCAGAGATAGTAGCCAAATTAGTACTGGGATTGGAAGTGTTTTGATCCCCCGGATGCCAAGACAACACCGCATCGAGTCCATCAAAAAGTCCGGCCCGAACCATATAAACCTTTCCGGAGCCTCCTTCTTCTGCAGGTGTTCCATAGAATTTAATGGTACCGCTCTTACCAGAAGATTGTATCCAATTTTTAATGGCGATAGCCGCAGCCATAGATCCTATTCCAAAAAGATGATGTCCGCAAGCCTGGCCTGGTGCGCCTGCCACTCTTGCTTTAAACTCTGGCTCGGCCACCTGCGACATCCCGGGAAGTGCATCATATTCGCCAAGAATTCCAATAACGGGCCCGCCAGTCCCAAAAGATGCGGTAAAAGCCGTGGGGATACCAGCAACACCTTTTTCTATCACAAATCCTTCCTTCTCTAATTCTGCGATAATAAGAGCTGCACTTTGATTTTCTAAATAACCCAATTCAGGATTCATCCATAATTCTTGCGCTAATGCAGCATAGTTGTCTTTATTGGAATCCAAACTCTCTAGAATCGCTTTTGTGTCTTTTTGAGCATTTGCAAGGTTATAGCTAATGCACCAAATAATAAGTATTTTAAAAGCACTTTTCATAAGTAAATAATTTAATAGGTTCTTTTTAATACCCGGCTGCCTGCCCGTCTTTTCTGGATTCTGAAGCTCCGTAATACACTTTATCTTTAATCATAATGGCTTGATAGCCACCAAAAATCCCTTTCATCATCCGAATTCTATGTCCCATATCCATAAGGGAACTAATGGATTCATAATCAAAACCAGACTCTAAATAGGTGTCTCCCACCCCTTCTCTGCGACCTCTTCTGGCCGATGTGCCACTGTGAAATATTCGTGGGGCATCCCCGGCTTCTTGAAGATTCATCCCAAAATCGATTAAGTTCATGATTATTTGAGCATGTCCTTGTGGTTGCATATCACCACCCATAAGGCCAAAACTTATATAAGGTGCTCCATCCTTCGTTATAAAAGCGGGAATAATGGTATGAAAAGGTCGTTTCCCTGGGGCGTATTGATTTATATGTCCGGCTTCCATTACAAATCCAGATCCTCTGTTTTGTAAGACAAAACCGAGCCCTTCAGGAACTTCTAAAGATCCAAAACCAGCCGACAAACTTTGTATTAAAGAGATCATATTACCTTCCTTGTCTGCAACAGTCAGATAAATGGTATGGTCTCCGGCAGCCAGACCAGGGTCATAACTTCCAGATTTTTTTGGATTAATTAATTTTCGCCGCTCTGCGCTGTATTCTTTCGATAATAATTTATCTAATGGGATGTTTCCAAATTTTGGATCTCCATAAAACTTGGCCATATCTTCATAAGCCACTTTTTTCGCTTCCGTAAAATGATGGATGTGGGCAGCACTTCCAAAATTCATCTTCGCAATATCAAAACCTTCTAGAATATTAATAATTTGTAAAACAGAAATACCCTGGCCATTGGGAGGTAGTTCCCAAATGTCATAACCCCTGTAATTAACGGAAACAGGATCTACCCACTGCGGTTGGTTATCCTTCAAATCCTCCAAGGACAAATACCCACCTTTTTCTTTTAAATGGTTTACAATCCCATTGGCCACCCTACCTGTGTAAAAACCCTTTCTGCCTTCTTTAGCAATAAGCTCAAGCGTATTGGCTAAATCTTTATTCATGAAAAGGTCCCCTTTTCTAGGAAAATGGTCGTCGGTGAAATATAGTTTCTTAAAGGAAGGGTTATTAGTTTCTTTAACAAACGGCTCGTCCATTAAAAAGAAATCCGCCACTTCGCTGGTAATTGGTACTCCCGCTCTCGCATAATTAATTGTAGGACTTAGTAATTCGGAGAATTCTAGTTTGCCAAATTTGGAATGTAAGGCAACCCAACCATCTACACAACCGGGAGTAGTAATAGAAAGTGGACCTCTGCTATAGGTTTTTCCGTTCTCTAATTCTTTTTGCATTTGAGTATAACTTAGGCTTTGGGCCGACTTACCACTAGCGTTTAAACCGAAAAGTTTTTGATCCTTTGCCGACCAAACTATAGCAAATAGGTCACCACCAATGCCATTCATTGCCGGATCAGCAAGGCCTAAAAAGGCATTTGCGGCTATTGCCGCATCTATAGCGCTGCCCCCTTTTTTTAGAATATCTATAGCTATCTGTGTAGCAAGTGGATGATTCGTTGCTGCCATTCCATTTTGGGCCAGAACCTCCGAACGAGAAGCGAATGACTTGCCAGACAATCGATCCTGGGAAATCAATAAATGGGACTGGCCGAATAAAAGAACAAAGAGTAAAATTTTTTTCATTGGATACGGATTTATTGGGCTGGTAGATTGTTTAAACGTCTCTTTCAAATATACCAAACTATATTTTTAATACCTATATCAAAAAAGCACTGCTTAAAGGGTTTTTTTAGAAAGCTTAAAACCGCATGTGCACACTTTAATTATGTAGTTTTAGCCTGGAGAGACTAAGAATAATCCATTTTTGTATTTTTGATTAAAACAAACCAAATGCCATCCACAGACCAGTGTAAAAATTGTGAAAAAATTTTCGATGCTTCCTTTGATTATTGTCCTCATTGTGGTCAAGAAACAGCGGATAATCTTACGTTTGGCGTATTATTTAGTAATACTATAAGTAACTATTTTTCTATTGATGCCAGATTTTTAAAGAGCTTTGTGCCCTTGATGATAAAGCCTGGGGTGTTGGCCAGACGTTTTGTAGATGGAAAACGCTTATCTTACCTTCATCCTGCCCAGTTTTACTTGTTTATTTCTGTTATTTTTTTCTTCGTTTTTTCATTTTCAGTCCGCAAAGCCGATAGCGATTTATCCAAGGTAATCGAAAAAGGCCTTAATTCAGAAGTCAGTTTTGATTCTATCGCCCTTAGTACCGATTCTATTCAGAAAGCACAAGCACAGAAAGTTCTGGAGGAAAATAAGAAATACCTTCGGTTTTCGGACCAAGAAATGGAAGTGCTAGATTCTATAATCACCGGGGAGACTCCTAAGGTTAATGCAGAGGTAGATTTTAATAGGAAGAAATTAGATTCCCTAATTGAAATAGGCGCACCTATTTCAGAAAAATTACAGGCCATGGGAATGGGGAAGAATCCTGGAGCCTTTAAAGAGAGGTTTTATACCCAGCTTTTGAAATTTTATGAAAAAAGAGGAGGAGGCATATTACAAGCTTTATACGATACTATTCCTATTGCCATGTTTTTAATGCTTCCACTTTTTGCAATTTTACTTAAATTCTTTTATTGGAAGCGCGCAACTTTTGCCCACCATATGGTCTTTAGCTTTTACTTTTTCACCTTTATATTTGCCGCACTTAGTACACTGATCCTGATAAATTTTGTGATAGATATACCCTTTGGGCTCGAATTTCTTATATGGTTTTCCTTTGTTTTCTATCTTGTTATAGCCCTTCGTAATTTCTATAAAAGTTCCTGGTTTGGGTCTTTTGCAAAGGCAGGTGCTATATCTTTTATTTACACCTTACTTATTGTACCCGTTGCAATTTTAGGCATCGCATTGGTTTCATTTATGTTGTATTAAACTTATTCTAGCATAAACAAAGAATTTACAAAGAAGAGTTTACCGTTTTCCCAGAATCCCCTGAAAAGAGGGTTGTCTACCATATATATGATAGCACCATCACCTCTTTCTTGAACCCCATAAATCAGCGTATTAGCCATTTCTCTTTGAGCATTACTGCCGGCAAAACCCGACACAGGTTTATTCTGGTCTGCTATGTAAGCAACTGTACCTTCATCCAAAAACTCATAAGCGCTATTTCCTTCTTTTAAGGTAAAATATAAGTTGTCATACCCGAAAGCCATGGGATGTGTATTATCAATTAATACTTTAAAGATGGCCCCGGTAATTTCATCTTTCATTTCTTCTCTGGCAATGTTTCTGTAAGTCTCTGGTATTATGGAAGTGCTATCTTTCACCTTTGTTTTAGTACACAAGGCAATCCAGTCTTCTTCTGCTAAGGTTTCCAGAGACGATCCCATAGCTAACAATTTACCGCCAAGTTTAACCCATCGATCTATTTTCTTTTGAGTAGTACTATCAAGAAAATTGCCGTAACTGTCTCCGTCAGGTAAAATAAGAATATCATAGGTTTCTAAATTTACTTCGGAAAAATAGTCGCTATCCAGAACCGTCATTGGATATTTCAGGTCCTGCTCCAAGAAATGCCAGATTTCACCAAATCTTAAGGTGCTTGTAGGTTCTCCACCAAGGATAGCAATTTTTGGAGCCGTTAAGAGTTTCACGTATTCAGAACCAAAATCTTTGCCACTGTCGACAAAGCCAGTTGCCACGGCCTCTAAATTTTTAAAATGTTTTTTCGCAAGTTGGTTTAAGGCGAGGCCTAGATCTGATATATGTTCATTATCCCCTTTGGTAATAATCAGAGTGCCGGGATTATAGCTCTTTCCTTGAAGTACAAATTTTTGTCTGGCAGAACGGACCCTAAATTTGTTTTGCATAAGTTCGGTCAAAAATCTTGCATCGTCCATCCCATTCCAATCGGTGACATAGGCATAAGCATTAGTATTAAGAGAAGAACTCTCTGTTTCTACAGGACCAGATTCGTCCCCTTCCAGGATTGCATTGGTTGCAATAGCATTTAACCCATAAGCGTATGGTAGTGACCATGCGGTGATATCGTAAGTCAGGGAATCGGATAAAACAGCATTAGGTTCAAATAATACCTTTACTAAAGTACTTTTTTTCTGACGGGTATTTATGACGATACTATTCTCTTCTACCTTATGATTACCAGTCTTTCCCGTGCTATAATTGAATCCTTTGGCCGTTGTTTGTCTGCTATGGGAATATTCGATCTGATGTTTTTTAATTAAGGAAGTAAGTTTTCTTATCTGATCCTTGTTGCCGCTCAATACATAAGAATTGTATTGGAAGTTTTTAGGCATATAGAACTTCCGTATTTCAGAGTTTAAGGTGGCTATGTTATTAGATGCAACTTCAACTGTAGACATACCCGTGGTGTAATGGTGCGCAATTCTGTCTTTTAAAGTCAATGTATCGCCATTACTAGTAAGGACTCCCAAACCTGCTCTTCCGCTTCCACCTTGTTCATAGGTCATTCCGATGCCTCCACTATACATTGGATAGGTATCACCATAACTAGGATAGAATAAATCGAAACGTTCCTTAGTAAAATAAAACCACCCTTTGGCATCAAAATACTTCGCGTGATTTTTACCTATAGTTATTTGAAACTCTCTTTGAAAATCAGTGATGACCTCATGAAAAGGCTCTGCTGCCGGAGCAAAGTAATAGGGGGAATCTACTCCTTGTTCATGGAAGTCAACATGGATATGTGGCAACCATTTTTGGTAATGGGGTAGTCTCTGTTGGCTTTCTTTCTGTGTTAACCAGGCCCAATCCCTGTTTAAATCAAACATATAGTGATTGCTTCTGCCGCTCCACCATCCTTCATGATGCTCTTTACTATTTGGATCCGTTTCAAAAGGAGTGTTTTTGTGTTGATTGTACCAATTTACATAGCGTTCTCGCCCATCTGGATTTATACAAGGATCCATTATCACTACAGTATTTTCCAAGTAGTTCGACTTCGAGGTTAGCAAATCAAAAATGGTTTGCATTGAGGCTTCTGTACTTACGCTCTCGTTGCCATGTACATTGTAACTCATCCATACAATGGCTTTTGTAGACTCTTCCTTTCCTTCGGTATTCGCAATATGAGTTTTTCTAATCTCTTCTAAGTTCTTCATATTAGAGGAGGAGGAAATAAAGGCAAGGTATAGAGGTCGGTATTCATATGTTTTGCCATATTCCATTAAATGCATACGATCTTTAGCGGTTTTGGCTAAATACTCATAATAATCAACAACCCTATGATGCGGAGTGAATCTTGTTCCCAACTCATAACCCAAAAAGGCCGACGGGGACTGAAGCTCTTGTGAGTTTAAACGAAGACAAAAAACTAGACTTATTGCCGCGAAAGTAATTTTATACATAAACACATTTTAGTTGAAGCTTTAAATCTAAGGATATTTTGATAAATTGAAGTCGACCTTCGACCACTCTCCCCTAATTCTGGATAAAAGTGATGATAAATAAATATAAGACTTTAGCAACCCTTAAACATCTTAACGTATTTTTAGGAACAGAAAATTTCGATACCATTATCTTTGATCGGATTTAAATAGATCTATGGAAATAACCAGTATACCTTTTAAGAAAACCGGGTACTTTTCTTCGTTGATTTGCGATTATGTTAGCGAGCAGGAGTCTTTACAAAGTTTTTATAATTTTTATCCTAGTATAAGTGGGTTTGGATCTCAGCTTAAGGAAAAAGGGCAGCACTTTTCTGACGAGAAAAGAGTTCTTTTAAAAGATGCCTTGTCCCGGCAGTATACCAAATGTGCCACCTCAGAAAAGACGAAAAAGAATATTTCCCTGATAGAGGATAAAAAGACTTTCACAATTGTAACCGGACATCAGCTTAATATTTTTACTGGACCTTTGTATTTCTTATACAAAATACTAAGCACAATTAACCTTAGTATAAAATTAAAAGAGGAATACCCGGACCATAATTTTGTGCCTGTCTATTGGATGGCAACAGAAGACCATGATTTCGAAGAAATAAATTATTTTAATTTACACGGCAAAAAATTTCAGTGGAATAAGGAGGTGTCTGGGGCGGTAGGACGTTTGTCTACCGAAGGTCTGAAGGATGTTTATAATGCGCTGGTCCAGGAATTAGGTACTAGCAGGAGGGCTTTAGAACTGGCTCAATTATTTAAAAAGAGTTATCTGGAGCATGAAAACTTAGCAGATGCTACAAGGTTTTTAGCAAACACACTTTTTGGAGAATATGGTTTAGTAGTAGTAGATGGCGATGATCCAGTTTTGAAGCAATTACTTGTGCCCTATGTAAAAGAAGATCTTTTAAAAAACACTTCTTTCAACAGTGTAAAAGAGACAATCGTAGCTTTAGAAGATGTTTCTTCCGCTTATAATATTCAGGTTAATCCCCGGGAGATAAATTACTTCTATCTGTTAGATGGACTGCGAGAACGCATACTTGAGAAAGATGATCGCTTTTATGTTAATAATACCGACTTAGAATTTTCAAAAGAAGACTTTTTGGAAGTTCTTGAAGAGCATCCGGAAAGATTTTCTCCGAATGTAGTGACACGTCCGTTATATCAGGAAATAATTCTTCCGAACCTGTGCTATATTGGAGGAGGGGGAGAGTTGGCCTATTGGTTGGAATTAAAATCTTGTTTTGATGCTTTTAAGGTACCATTTCCAAGTTTACTGTTACGAAATTCTGTCCTTTTGATTTCTAAGAAACAACGCAAGAAATTAGATAAATTGGGGATTGATATAGAAGATTTATTTTTAAAACAAAGTAGTTTTATCAATAAGCGGATAAGAGAAATATCTAATATCGATATCGATTTGTCTGAGCAAAAAGAGTTTTTAAAAGAACACTTTAAAACAATGTATTTCTTGGCTGAACGTACTGATAAATCGTTTTATGGTGCTGTAAAAGCCCAGGAAATAAAGCAGCTAAAGGGTATGAACAACTTAGAAAAACGTTTATTAAAAGCCCAAAAAAGAAAATTAAAGGATGAGGTTACTAGGATTAGTGCACTACAAAATGAATTGTTCCCCAATAAATCTCTTCAAGAACGCTCTGTAAATTTTTCTGAGTTCTATTTGGAAATGGGTAAAGATTTGGTTCCGTTTCTTAAAGCAGAATTAAATCCATTGACCAAAAAATTCACCGTTTTGGAGTTCTAAACCCAAGAACCTTTATTAAGATAATTCTTTTAATAAAATGCACAAAGTTGATATTGATCTAGTGGAAATGACCTTAGATGTCATGAAGTATGCCGTTAATCGCATTACAAAAGTTTCTCCAGACCTTGGGAAGCCAATGACTGAAGCGGAACTAAAAAGTATAGTTGGTGAGACTATTACTGCTGAAGGTATTGGTGGTGAAAAGGCCTTTCAATTATTCAAGGACGAACTGGTAAAAGCTACCGTTCCAATAGATCATCCCAGACATTTAGCCTTTGTTCCGGCTGCACCTACTAGAGCGGCTGTTATGTTCGATTTGGTGACCTCTGCCTCTAGTATTCATGGAGCATACTGGATGGAAGGTGCAGGAGGTATCTTTTGTGAAAATGAGGCCATGAAATGGTTAGTTAAACTAACTGGATTGCCAAATAGTGCTTTCGGAGTATTTACCAGTGGCGGAACCGCTGCCAATTTATCAGCAATGGTAACGGCAAGAGAATTCTGGCGTAGGGAAGAGGTAAACAAGAATAAAAAGGGTTGTTTGGTTACTTCCTCAGGAGCCCATTCTTCCATCAAGGCCATGGCAAAAGTAATTGATGCGGAGGTATGTTTAGTAGATACGGAAGACAGACTTACCAAGGATGCCTTAACTAAGGCGCTTCAGGAGATGTCTGCAGAAAAAAGAAAAAGAGTATTTGCCGTTGTCGCTACAGGAGGCACTACGAATGCAGGGATAGTCGATGATTTAGAAGGGATAGCAGATTTGTGTGCTACAGAAAATTTATGGTTTCATATAGACGCTGCTTATGGTGGAGGTGCTTTGGCAGCTCCTTCTGTTAGACATTTGTTTAATGGGGTGGAAAAGGCCGATAGTATTACCATAGATCCTCATAAATGGCTTTTTTCTCCTTACGACTGTGGTGCTGTTATTTATAAAGAACCAGACTTGGCAAAAAAAGCACATGAACAGGAGGGATCCTATTTAGATATAATGAAAGATCCAGGTGCAAAAGGATTTAATCCTTCCGACTATCAAATTCAACTTACCAGAAGGCTTCGAGGCCTGCCACTTTGGTTTTCATTGGCCACTCATGGTACAGATAAGTACCAGCGTGCTGTGGAAAGAGGAATAGAACTCGCTTCTTTAGCGGCAGAAATGATTTCTTCTAGAAGATATTTGGAATTGGTTAGACCTCCTGGCCTTTCTTGTGTACTCTTTAGACGAAAAAATTGGAATCCGGAGGACTATAAAAATTGGACTTATAAAAACCATAAAGAAGGACTTGCCCTTGTAACCCCTACCAAGTGGAAGAGTAAAAAAGGAGTGGAGACGGTTTCTCGCTTTTGTTTTATCAACCCGCATACCACAGAAGAAGATATTTCTGCAATTTTAGATTCGATGCAATAAGGCTCTAGGGTACTAGGAATTCTCCATTCCAAAGCCCATGGCTCGACGAAAAGCGTATTCTTAAGTGTTGGGGAGCTTGTAGTTTTAAATATTCTATTTTAAAAGGTTTTATTTGTACTTCGCAAAAATAATTTCGCTCCGAGAGAAACTCAAGCGGTTCTGAATCCCCTAACTCACTACCCGGAGCTTTGGTAGTAGTGTAGTCCTTTTTTGCAGTTTTGGACATAGTATTCCACCGTTCCAATACCTCAGAAGTGTTAGAAACAATTCGCGCCAAACCTTCTAGCTTTATTTGAAGTCGTTTTTCTGGATGATAGAATAAGAGTCCCACCTTATTATTCTCTTTGATATGGACCACTTTCTTTGACCTATAGTCTGTATAAAAACATATTTCTAAATCCTTGGTTAGTCCTCTTAATACAACCGTTCTTTGTCTGGCTATTTTCTCCAAACCCGTCGTGCCCAGTACAAATGTTCTGAATGGATGCCCTTTTTCAGTAACTCCTTTATCTAATTCTTGCACAACTTCTTCGAAAAGTTGGTCTGTCTTTTCTGATACTTGCATAGTAATAAAGATAAAAAAATTAAAAATGAGGTAGGGTATTTATTTTTTCAATTGTTATATATAAAAATTGCTGCGAAAAAGATAATTATTGATTTGAAAATTGTGTTATAATAAATTCATGTGTTTAGGTTGGTTTTGATTAGAAAAGCCCTGGTGAGAGTCATCAGGGCTTTTTCTTTTTTAGCTACAACGGATTATTCTAACCAATGGCGTTCCCCTAGTACAAGAAGCAAGGAGTAGCGTAAATTAAATACAGATAGATTAAAATAATAAATTGTAGGAATTAATTTAATCTATTAATAACCAGATATTTGAATTAAATTATATAAACTTTTTATTTAGTAAGTATGATGGCAGTACAAAATGAATGAATTATTAATTCACCTTGTATTCTAGACGCATAGTTATGGTAGCTGTCTTCTTTTTGGAAGAGGTATTATAGGCTCCACCCCAACTATACGCCTCATCTGAATTCTGTCCGGTAATTTGAAACACTCCCATTTTTGCAGACAGAAGATCTCCCAATTTACTTCCCGAATTAGAAGCTATATTTTCGGCCCGAACCCTGGCATCTTCCGTAGCTTTTGAGATCATTTTTATTTTTAAATCAGCTAATTTGGTATAATAGTATCTGGGAGGGGAAGAATTGAATTGAACATCTTTATTGAGTAATTCTGTTATTTCTCTAGATACACTTTCCACTTTTTCCACCTCACGAGATTCTATTTGGACTTCTTGATTTAGGGCATAACCTCTAAAGTCCGATCCAACAAAGTTTCCGTTTTCGTATCGATTGTCTCGTTGTTCTGTAGTTTGAACGGCTTTAAAAATTATATTTTCTTCTACAATTCCTTTTTCCGTTAAGTACTCTTTAACTAACTCTTTGTCTTTTTTTAAAGCTTCGAAAGCCTGTTTAAGATTTTTATCAAAAGCACTAAAACGTCCCTCCCAGACAATTAAATCGGAAGTAAAATTCTCTGAGCCCAGCCCTGTAATAGAAATGAGTTGCGGAGGATTTGCTCTTTCAATATATGCGTTTCCTAAAAAATAGGCGGAAACCATCATAGCAATTCCAAAAATTATGGCATTTAAATGTTTCATAAACACTAGGTTAATAAAGATGTAATAAATATAGAGAAAACTTGTATTGAAACTGTATTGAATTATTATTTTTGCCCATGCAAAACAACGTCCTTATTTTAGATTTTGGTTCTCAGTACACACAACTCATTGCTAGACGAGTTAGAGAGCTCAATATTTTTTGTGAAATTAAACCGTATAATCGTTTACCAGAAGATCTTTCCGAATATAAGGCGGTAATTCTCTCTGGCTCTCCCTATTCTGTGAGAGCAGAAGATGCACCCCACCCGGATTTAGAGGATATTAAAGGGAAGATACCCTTGCTAGCCATATGTTATGGTGCCCAGTATTTGGCCCATTTTTACGGTGGTAATGTAGCGCCTTCTAATACCCGTGAATACGGAAGAGCACGTCTTAGTAGTATAAAAGGAGATGAACCTTTCTTCTATGAAATAAGAGAGAGCAGTCAGGTATGGATGAGCCATTCCGATACTATAAAACAGCTGCCGGAGAAGGCGGTTCTTTTGGCAAGTACCACCGATGTAAAAAATGCGGCATATAAGTTAGAAGGAGAAACTACTTATGGAATCCAGTTCCACCCAGAGGTATATCACACAAAACAGGGGAAGCAGTTGCTGGAGAACTTTTTGGTACACATTGCTGGGCTAAAGCAAACTTGGACGCCAGATGCCTTCGCGGATACTACAATAGCAGAGATTAAAAAAACTATTGGGAAAGAGAAGGTGATTCTTGGACTTTCAGGTGGGGTGGATTCTACCGTTGCAGCTGTTCTACTTCATAAGGCTATTGGGGATCATCTACATTGTATTTTTGTAAATAATGGGCTGTTGCGAAAAAATGAATTTCAGGAAGTCCTGGATCAGTACCAACATATGGGACTAAATGTTAAAGGCGTAGACGCTTCGGCACGCTTTTTGGATGGATTAGCAGGAGAAGAAGATCCCGAAAAGAAAAGAAAGACAATAGGACGCATATTTATTGAAGTTTTTGATGATGAGGCACATCAGGTTGAAGATGCCAAATGGCTTGCTCAGGGAACTATATACCCGGACGTGATTGAGTCTGTTTCTGCAACCGGAGGCCCTTCCGCCACTATCAAAAGCCATCATAATGTAGGTGGGTTGCCAGATTTTATGAAGTTAAAAGTAATAGAACCCCTAAAAATGTTGTTTAAGGATGAGGTGAGACGTGTTGGAGCTAGCTTGGGGATTGAAGAAGAGAGATTGGGAAGACATCCATTTCCGGGTCCTGGATTGGCAATTCGTATTTTAGGTGATATTACGGAGGAGAAAGTAAAAATTTTACAAGAGGTAGATGCCATATTTATTGATGGTTTAAAAGAATGGGGACTTTATGATCAGGTTTGGCAGGCCGGAGCCATGCTTTTACCCGTAAATAGTGTAGGGGTAATGGGAGATGAAAGGACATATGAAAAATGCGTTGCTTTAAGAGCTGTAGAGAGTACCGATGGAATGACAGCCGATTGGGTTAACTTGCCTTACGAGTTTTTGCAAAAGACCTCTAATGAAATAATTAACAAAGTTCCAGGTGTAAACAGGGTAGTTTATGATATCAGTTCTAAACCTCCTGCAACCATTGAATGGGAATAAAAATTTTTATATGGCCTTAAGATTTTTTCTAACTATTGTTTTAGTTCTTACTACATTAATAAGCGCTAATGCGCAACAGTTTACTTCCCATGCTGTTAAAGAAGGGGAGACATTGTACAGTATTGCTAGACAGTATAAGGTGGATACTGCTGAAATATTGAAGTACAATAAGGAAATAAAAGAAAATGCCGTACTGCAGCCTAATACTATTTTAGTAGTTCCATTGGTGTCTTCTTCTACAAATACTGTTATTCCAACTACTACAGAATCTACGGAGCAGGAAAAGGATGTTCAAGTAAAACCCGTTAGTTTTACGACTCACAAAGTTCGCAAGAGAGAAACGCTTTTTAGTATATCTCGTAGGTACGATATAAAAGAGGAGGATCTTAAACGATACAACAAAGAGCTTTACGCCTCCACATTAAAAAAGGGAATGCGCCTGCGTATTCCAATTTTTCCAGAAGAAGAGGTGATGGTAGATAGTCTTGAAGTAACGAGTTTGGAGACCTATACAGTTTTGCCAAAGGAAACGAGGTGGAGTATTGCCAATAAAAATGGAATAACTATTGACAGCCTTGTTGCCCTAAATCCTTCTCTATCCACTAACTCTTCATATTTAGCAGCCGGACAAACTTTACAAATTCCTGTTAAACAAGGAAGTAGCTTAAAAGACCAGGCAGTAGAATTATATGTCTCTTACACGGTGCCTCCAAAAATGACACTTTACAGTTTGTCTAGAGAATATGGAATAAATTCACAGGACATTGTTCGACTGAATCCCGAAATTGCAGAGAATGGTGGTCTGAAAGAGGGAATGGTAATAAGGCTGCCGGAGAAGAAGATTCAGGAAAATGAAATTAACACAGATAACTATTTGTTCTACGAGGTAAAGCCAAAGCAAACAGAATATTCCCTAACCAGAAACTTAGGGTTAGACTACAAAGAATTAATTGAATTAAACCCCGAGCTTTCTCGAGGTTTGCAGGCCGGAATGATATTGAAAATTCCAATAGACCAAGCACCTAATTTAGAAGTAAAAAACTCACTGCTATTAGACAAAATAAATTTAGTAGATAGTATCAACAGGATTAATAGACCTAAATTGGTCTATTTGCTTCCGTTCAGAACGGATAAATTAGATTTGAGTAATCTTGAATTGGCTAGCGAGGCCATTGACAAAAGTAATGCTATTAAATATAGTTTGGGGCTTTATAGTGGGGCTTTAATTGCAATAGACTCTATAGCACAATTAGGGGTTTCTGTCGATGTAATGACCTATGATACCCAATTGAGCTTAGAGAGAACCCGAGAGATTCTTAGGAGTGGAAATTTAGAAGATGTAAGCGCTATAGTTGGACCTTTACAACTAAATTCTCTTAAAGAAGTGGCAGTAAAAGCGGCTAATAATCAAATCCCTGTACTGGCTCCTTTAACTTCTGCCAATGAATTTGGACTTGACAATGTTTTTTTTACTATCCCATCTGATGACGTTTTACGCGAAAGAATACTGACTTATGTGGAAGAGCAAAGAAAGGATGAGAACATTATTGTTATTTCTGATGCAAAAAGCAAAGCGGTCAGTGATACAATTAAGAAGAGATTCCCGGTTGCCCAGACACTCTCTATGTTAGAGGATGAGGAGAATATCTCTATGGACTTAGAGGCATTTACTGCCTTATTATCTCTAGATACTGAGAATTGGGTTTTTGTAGAAACCGATAATTTTAAGGTGGTCTCAAGTGTTAGTTCTATCCTAAATTCTACCAATTCGGATACAACAGTGGTAAAGATGTTTACAACCAACAAGAATAAAGCATTTGAGAATAATGTGATTTCTGGGACACATTTATCTAATCTAAATTTCACCTACCCTTCAGTAGATAAGGAAAGTTCTAACAATGCCTTTTTTAAGCGATACAAAAGAAAATTTGGCACAACACCAGATAGATATGCCATAAGAGGTTTTGATATTACCTATGACTTACTATTAAAATTGGCTTATAAACAAAACTTGTATGAGGTTTCCAATACCATAGGAAGTACAGAGTATTGCGGAAATAAGTTCGATTATAAAAACGAGGGGTTTTCAGGGTATAATAATCTCGCTACCTATATTATGACGTATTATGATATGCGAATTATTAGAGTAGAGGAGAAGCCACAAACCACAACGGTGCAATGACTTCGAAAGTAATTTATTTGGGAGATCTGCGAACGCAATGTGTACACTTTAGTTCTGGTAAAGTATTTATAACCGATGCTCCAACAGATAATAATGGCAAAGGGGAAGCATTTTCTCCGACCGATACTGTGGCAACAGCCCTCGCCAGCTGTATGCTTACGGTTATGGGAATTAAAGCAGCAGATATGGCTGTAGAATTGTTGAATTCTTCCGCAGAGGTCACTAAATTTATGGTAGCAAGTCCAAGACGAATTTCCAAAATTGAGGTGGTGCTTAAATTACCAAAAAGAGTATCGGACAAAGAAAAAGCTATATTAGAAAATACTGCCAAAACTTGTCCTGTGTTGCAAAGCTTGCACCCAGACATTATAAAGGAAATTGTTTTTCAATGGGATTTCTAAGACAGATTTTCGTAGTAGGTTTATTGCTGGTTTGTAAGCTTATGGGGGCTCAGGAGGAAGCTTTCTTGTGGACCGAAAATTTACAATTAAGCTGGGAAGATTTTAAGGATAGGCCTAATATGTCTTCCGGGGCTGCAGCGCTAACGGCTAGTGGTATTAGCTATGAGTTTACCGCTGAAGATGTTAATGGGGAATTGAAAATATCTTATAAAGTAAGTGCCTTCTTTTATCCGGAACAGTCTTGGTATAAGCCGGAAGTTTGCAATCAGAATATTTTAAATCACGAACAACTTCATTTTGATATAGCCGAATTATTTGCAAGGAAAATGCGATCCAAATTGGAACATTCGAAGTTTACCAGTAATGTAAAAAAAGAAATAAAAGAAATCTATAAAACAATTATAAAAGAGTTGAGTGCTTTTCAGAATAGTTACGACGAAGAGACAGACTTTTCCAGAAACCTTCCACAGCAATTACTTTGGAACAAGAAAATTCAGTTGGCTCTAGCAGATTCCCTCCTAGATTAAACGCACAAAAAATCTATACGTCGCAGATGGTTACTCCTTGTTTAAGTGCGTCAATTTTGTTTTCCCATGTCGGAATAAATTCTTGTGCCACATGTCCCTTGTAACCAGTCTCTAATATGGCTTTCATTATAGCAGGATAGTACAACTCCTGACTTTCGTCTATTTCATGACGTCCGGGATTTCCTCCAGTATGATAATGCCCAAAATATGCGTGATGCTCCTTGATGGTGCGTATTACATCTCCTTCCATGATTTGCATATGGTATATGTCGTATAATAGTTTAAAATTATCCGACCCTAAGGCTTTGCACAAGCTTATTCCCCAATTTGAATGATCGCACATATAGTCTTTGTGATCTACTTTAGAATTGAGAAGTTCCATTTGTAGAACAACCCCATGTTTTTCAGCTTCAGGAAGAATTTGTTTTAAACCTGTTACACAATTTTTTAAACCCGTCTCATTGTCCATGCCATTTCTATTCCCACTAAAGCAAATAAGATTGGTGTATCCTGCGGCTGCAACTTTTGGAATAATATCTAAATAATCCTTTATAAGTTCCTCATGTAAAGCAGGATCGTTCCAGCCTTTTTCAATTCCCAAACCAGCACCCCAGCACATAGAGGCATGTATGTTATACTTCTTAAGAAGGGGCCAGTCATCTGGGCCAACAAGGTCAATGGCTTTTACATCTAGAGTGTTTAAGTTTTGTAAAAATATCTCGAGAGGAATAGAATTATAGCACCAATAGCAGGCACTATGGTTAATATTTCCTTTTAATTTAGCATCGCTCTTCTCATTGCTTTCAAGGGCAAAACTGCTGGCAGATACGAGACCTGCAGATGCCGTTACAGAGGTGCCAATAAATGTTCTTCTTTTCATTTTGTTGTAATTACTTCTTAAAGATACTTTTTTTTTGCAAAGTGAAAACCCGTCAAAACATAGATGAATCTACTTCTTCGAAATTATCACCTTAGGAATGCCTTGGATATCTTAATCTAACCTTAGGGTCTATTCTTGTATTGGATCTTAAGGTTTCTACAAGAATTGTTTTACTAGTGGTCTAAAGAAAAAAAGATTCAATTCCAGTTGTTAGAGCTCTATTTTGTACCTTTGAATCCCGTAAGAAAGATTGGTGAAATGTCAGATACAAAATATATTTTCGTTACGGGTGGTGTTACCTCGTCATTAGGGAAGGGAATAATTGCAGCATCCCTTGCAAAACTACTTCAAGCCAGAGGTTATAAGACTACAATACAGAAACTAGATCCCTATATAAATGTAGATCCCGGAACCTTAAACCCCTACGAGCATGGAGAGTGTTATGTAACAGACGACGGTGCTGAAACCGACTTGGACCTTGGACATTACGAAAGGTTTTTGAATGTAAAAACATCGCAGTCGAACAATGTTACTACAGGTAGAATTTATCAGAGTGTAATAGAAAAAGAAAGGCGAGGTGAGTTTTTGGGGAAGACGGTACAGGTAGTGCCACATATCACCAATGAAATAAAAGAACGTGTCCAGATATTGGGTAATAGTGGGGATTATGACATAGTTATCACAGAAATTGGAGGAACCGTTGGGGATATAGAATCCCTGCCTTATATAGAGGCTGTGAGGCAACTATTATGGGAATTAGGCGACAATAATGGTATTGTAATTCATCTAACGCTTGTGCCATTTCTTTCTGCAGCCGGTGAGTTGAAGACAAAACCTACGCAACATTCGGTTAAGACTTTAATGGAAAGTGGTATTAAAGCCGATATTCTGGTCTGTAGAACAGAACACGAACTTACTACGGATATCAAAGAAAAATTAGCACTTTTTTGCAATGTAAAAAAGGAAGCCGTTATTCAGTCAATAGATGCTTCTACTATTTACGATGTGCCAATTATGATGCAGAATGAAGGCCTAGATACCGTTGCCTTAAATAAACTTGTTTTACCTGAAAAAAGTGAACCGGATTTAGAGCAATGGAATGAGTTTTTAGACCGGCATAAACATCCTAAATCGGAGGTTACCATTGGTTTAATTGGGAAGTATGTGGAATTGCAGGATTCGTATAAGTCAATTCTTGAATCATTTATTCATGCCGGTGCCATTAACGAAGTAAAAGTAAATATTCGATCTATCCATTCTGAATATCTCACAGATGCAAATTTTGAGGATAAAATGAAGGGGCTGGATGGTGTTCTGGTAGCGCCTGGTTTTGGTGAAAGAGGGGTGGAAGGAAAGATAAAAGCTGTAAAATATGCTCGAGAAAATAATATTCCGTTTCTGGGAATATGCTTGGGAATGCAGATGGCTGTTATTGAATTTGCAAGAAATGTGTTGGGCTATTCCGATGCGAATTCTACAGAGATGAAAGGAAATACAGACCACCCGGTTATTAGCCTAATGGAAGCCCAAAAATCTATTACCAATAAAGGAGGGACTATGCGCCTTGGTGCATGGGATTGTACTTTAAAGAAGGATAGTCTGGTTATGAAGGCTTATCACGGACAGGCTGAAATTTCTGAAAGACACAGACATAGGTATGAATTTAATAACGAATACAAGGAAGTATTGGAGGGTGCCGGACTTATAGCATCTGGAATAAACAAGGAGACTGGTTTAGTTGAAATTGTGGAATTAGAAGCACATCCTTGGTTTATTGGAGTTCAATACCATCCTGAATATAAAAGCACTGTAGCGAACCCGCATCCACTATTCGTGGGTTTTGTTCGTGCCGCACTTTTACACAAAAGACAACAAACTAATGCCAGTTTGGCATAAAACCCACAATTGGATATATATTTGCACCGCTGCATTTGCAGGTCGTTCTTAAAAATAGAAAGACAGCTTTTAAAGAACGGATTTTAAATAAGCATACATGGAAGAAAAGAAATTGGACATAAACTCTATTGTGGGGTTTTTATTGATATTTGGAATATTAATTTTTTGGTTCTATCAGAACCAACCCACGCCTGAGGAGATTGAGGCGCAAAAAGCCAAACAAGCAGAATCTGAGATACAAGTAAATCCAGAAGAAGCACAACCAACAACTACCTTGCCGCAGTCTTCGGTAAATCTAGCAGATTCATCAGCAATTGCAAATTATAAAAAAACCATAGGAGATTTCAGCTATACTGCAGCTAAGGAAGGAACGACGGTTTTGGAAAATGATGTTCTGTACTTGGAAATAAGTAATAAGGGGGGGCAAATTGTAGAAGCATACATGAAAGAATTTGTGACTTTCGATTCTATACCCGTATACCTAGTTAAGGATGGAAATGCGGCTTTTGGAATAGCCTTTTCTACCACAGATAATAGAGTGTTAAATACAAAAGACTTGTTTTTTGAACCACAACTGAGTAATAATGGCGATACTCAGATTCTATCCATGAAGGCAAAAGTTTCAGCAAATCAGTTTTTAGAGTATCGATACGAAATGAAACCTGGAGAATATTTGGTAGACTTTGTGGTTCGGTCGCAAGGCCTGTCTTCAGTTATAAACAATGTTCAGCCCGTAACCTTAGATTGGCAATTGATAGGGATAAGACATAATAAAAGCATACAATACGAAAATAGATATACCAGGCTTACCTATAACCATGATGGGGGTAAAATTAGTAAGCTATCGGAAACGTCCGATGATGAAGAATCGGAGATTGATATAAAATGGTTGTCTTACAGACAGCACTTTTTTAGCTCTATTTTAGCCACAAATACTCCCTTTAAAACAGCCGAATTTACCTCTAAGAACTTAGTGGATGAAGAAAGTAAGGAAGCTAAAGTTACAAAGGAGTATGCCACAATAGCTCCCTTGGAATTACAAGGAGGGGAACTGGCATATCAAATGAATTGGTACTATGGGCCAACAGATATAAAGGTATTGTCAGAGTATAAAGACCTGGGCCTAGCCGATTCTATTCCTTATGGATGGGGTATTTTTGGATGGATCAATAGATATGTTTTTACACCCTTCTATGGGTTTTTAAGCTCTTATTTGCCTTTTGGTCTGGCAATAGTAGTAATGACCATTTTGGTTAGACTTGCTATGTCTCCGGTAACTTATAAGTCTTATTTATCTCAGGCCAAGATGAAAGTTCTAAAACCAGAAATTACCGAGCTAAATGAAAAGTACAAGGACAATGCCATGAAGAAGCAGCAAGAGACTATGAAGCTCTATAATAAGGCTGGGGTTAGTCCAATGAGTGGATGTGTTCCTGCGGTCTTGCAGCTGCCTATTTTTTATGCGCTGTTTATGTTCTTCCCAACTTCTTTTGCCTTGCGTCAGAAGTCCTTCCTGTGGGCAGAAGACTTATCTTCTTATGATACAATTGCAGAATTGCCGTTTGCTATACCCTTTTATGGAGATCATGTAAGTTTATTTCCCATCTTGGCCTCTGTGGCAATTTTCTTTTATATGATGATGACAACCGGACAGAATATGCAGACACAACCGGGGATGCCTAATATGAAGTTCATTATGTATTTGTCTCCTCTATTAATGCTTTTCTTTTTTAATAATTATGCTAGTGGTTTAAGTTTGTACTATTTTGTGTCCAACCTTATCACCATTTTTATAATGCTAGCAATAAAGAAATTTATTCTAGATGAGGATAAGATTCATGCTCAGATACAGGAGAATAAAAAGAAACCCAAGAAGGAGAATAAATTTCAGCGAAAGATGCGGGAGATGATGGAACAAGCAGAGCAACAAAAAAAGAAATAATTGCAAAATTTCTAAAAAAAAAGCCCTGACCAACTGGTCGGGGCTTTT
Source organism: Eudoraea chungangensis (assembly GCF_029360665.1). Lineage (GTDB taxonomy): Bacteria > Bacteroidota > Bacteroidia > Flavobacteriales > Flavobacteriaceae > Eudoraea > Eudoraea chungangensis. The sequence goes on along the minus strand of NZ_JARDUB010000004.1, from coordinate 313,405 downwards.
AGCATTAAATAGGTTTGGTTTGATAAGATTTGGGACTTCAAAGATGTCATAACTTACGGTTTAAAAAAAAGAATAGTTGTCAAGGGTTCAGTTTTGTATGCTAATTGTTTTAATTATGATGTCTTGCAGTTTTATTTGTATCGCTTTGCTAGGGGTAAACAAAAATACTCCCCTAAGAAGGGGAGTATTTCTATCAAAAGATATCAACCAAACTACTAACTATATTTTTCTGTATTAATGACTGGGGGGATTTAATAAGTCTAATACTTCTTGAGGTAATAATACCTTGTTAATTATATGAACAATGCCATTGCTAGCTACATTATCAGCTCCGGTTACCCTCGCATCCGTGTCTGTTTTATCTCGAATAAATACACCGTGATTTAAAATGGCAAATAAAGATTCACCCTGGGCTGTTGGCAATTCCTGATGGTCACTAAGATCTGTGGATGCAGCAGCTACTCCATCAATTACGTGATAGGTGAGAACTTTTGTTAAAAGCTCTTTTTCTGCAGGTGTATCAAAGTCTTCTAGGCTATTGTAGTCAGGACCAAGGGCATTTAACAGATCAGCGAAAGCTGCGTTTGTCGGTGCGAATACCGTAAAGGTGCCATCGCTGCTCAAAAGCTCTACCAAACCAGCATCGGCCTGAATAAGGGCATCAACTAGTAGACTTAGGTCTTCAACAGACTGCGCCAATTCTACAATATTTGGTTCTGATGGAGTAAGCAGGTCTAGAACTTCCTGAGGCAAAAGAACTTTATTAATCACATGTACCACTCCATTGCTTGCAGCAACATCTGGCAGAACTACAGTGGCATTCATATCGGTAGCATCATCTATATGAACCGTATTGTCTTTTAAAGATATAAGTACGTCTTCTCCCTGAGCTGTCCCTATGGTTTGCCCGTCAGAAAGATCGGTTGAAAAAGCGGCCACACCACCTACTACATGGTACGTTAATACTTTTACAAGAAGTTCTTTTTCTGCAGGGGTGTCAAAATCACTAAGACTGTTGTAGTCTTCTCCAAGAGCTCCTAATAAGGCAACAAAAGCTTCATTAGTTGGTGCAAATACGGTAAACGGACCATCGCCACTCAATAAATCTACCAAGCCAGCATCTGCTTGTTGCAGTGCTCCAACAAGTAGACTTAGATCGTCAGTTTCTACAGCTATTTCAACAATGGTTTTTAAGCTTAAGGTAGCTATAAAGTCTAGAGCTACCTGAGGTAAAAGTACTTTGTTAATTACGTGAACAACACCATTGCTTGCTGTTACATCTGGCATTACTACAGTGGCGGGCATATCTGTTGCATCGGTAATATGTACTGTGTTATCTTTAAGACTTACACCTACATCCGTACCCTGAAAAGTGGTTATCGACTGGCCATCGGAAAGATCTCCTGAAAAAGCAGCTGTACCTGCAACGACGTGATAAGTAAGTATTTGAACTAGTAAATCTTTTTCTTCCTGTGTATCAAAGTCACCTAGGCTATTATAGTCATCACCAAGCGCGTCAAGTACTGCAATAAATGCTTCATTAGTCGGAGCAAATACGGTAAACGGTCCATCTGTTCCTAAAGTTTCAACTAAGCCGGCATTGGCCTGCTGTAGAGCTCCTACTAAAAGGCTTAAGTCATCTGTTTCAACTGCTATTTCAACAATAGTTTTGAGACTTAGGGAAGCCACGAAATCTAAGGCCGCTTGAGGAAGTAATACTTTGTCGATAGTGTGTGCTACACCATTTGAAGCAATAAAATCTGTTGCGGTTATTTGTGCATTAGTGTCCGAGGCGTCGCCTATTACAAACGTATCCCCCGAAGCAATTACTTCTAAGTTATTGTCTGTTAATGCTGTTCCAACAGTGCCTGCGCTAAGATTTTCTTCTAATACGGCGGCTGGAATTACATGGTATAAAAGAATGTCTTTTAACAACATCATTTCTGCTTCGGTATCAAAGTCGTCTAAACTATTGTAATTATCTCCAAGAACCTCTAAAAGAGCAACAAAGGCGTCGTCAGTTGGTGCAAATACTGTGAAAGGGCCTTCACTAGACAGGGTCTCAGCTAAGCCAGCTTTAATAACGGCTGCTTCCAGGACAGATAATGCTTCTGTTTCAACTACAAGTTCTACTAAGGTACCTTCCATATCTGCCATGGCGTTTAACGTATTTAGAACAGCCTCAGGGACCAGAACTTTATCAATAACATGCACAATTCCATTGCTGGTTTCCACATTTGGAATTAAAACTCTTGCAGCTGTTTCTGTAGCGTCTTTTAAAAAGACACCACTTTCTAGTGATACTTCAACCTCTTCTCCTTGGGCAGTAGTTAACATTTGTTCGTCCGAAAGGTCAGTGGAAGCAGCTTGGACGCCAACAATTACATGATAACTAAGGATGTCTGCCAAAATTTGTTTTTCTGCGTCCGATGCAAAATCATCTAGGCTGTCATAGCCTTCTAGGCCTTCCAAGAGAGTTGTGAATGCTTCATCTGTCGGGGCAAACACAGTAAACGGACCGTCAGAGCTTAGAGTTCCAATTAAGTCGGTTCCTTCTTTTTCATCTGCCTTTGTCAAGGCAGCTACCAAATTACCAAGTGCGTCTGTGGCCTGAGCCGTTTCTACGATCGTTAAGGCCGCATCTCTGCTGGCGATTTCGTCGTCATTTTTTTCACATGCCATAACGAATGCAGATGCAATTGCTAAGACAAATAATCTTTTTAAGAATAATAATCTTTTCATCATAATAGTGTTTTTAGAAGTTAATTAGTTTAATAAAAAAATAAAATAATTAAACAATAAATTTAAAAATCACGTTACAATTAATTTTTAGTGAACTCGTGGGATTCTTTAAAAACAATGTATTAGTGGTTAAATTGTATTATTTACTAATAAGACTCCCAAATTATTAAACGGTTGCTTTTGTTTAATATAATTTAATAAAGAATTAACAAAAAATCTAAAAATTCATTTGTTAAAACAAGAAAACTCCTTCGATTTTTAAATCGAAGGAGTTATATATAGATAGCTAAAAACTAGCTAGAGAGATTTAGGTCCTCTAGTTGGTGGTATCAGGAATTAGGACAGAATTCAAGACGTGGATTACGCCATTCCCTGCCTGAACGTCTACGGCAATAATGCCTTTACCTGTGTTGCCTGCACCATCCGTTACATCCCCTATATTATCCCCTGTTCCAGGAAGTGTAATGACAATATCATCACCTTCTAAAGTAGTTGCAGGAGTGTCTCCAGGATTATTAAGATCCGTTGATGTAATATTTGCTTCACTTACCACATGATGAAGAAGCACTTGCGTAAGAACAACTTCTTCAGGAATTGCGGCTAAGTCAGCAAAAGCATCGTTGGTGGGAGCAAAAACCGTAAACTCTGGGTTAATACCATCTGCGTTACTGCCTTCTGTCCTAGATAAAATACTAACAAAGTCCGTTCCTGGTGTTAGGGTAGTTAGGGCTTCAACAAGGGTAGAGAACAATGGATCCGCTGCGGCAAAAGTTACTACAGTAGGAATGTCTATAACAGTATCTACCGCATGAATGATGCCATTGGAACCGACTACATCTGCTGTTAAAACAGAGGATATGCCATTAAATTGTACTCCATCTGTTGTATCGAAATATATGCTTAAAGGCTTGTCGTTAGGGCCAGTAGCATTTGTGTTTGAATACCCTGAACCTGATTCTACCAAGGCAGAAGAAGGGATGGCTGCGCTAAGTACATGGTTTAACAGAATTTGAGACAACACAGCAGTATTGATACCTCCTAGATCTGCTCCGTCAAGAAAGGTTTCAAAAGCAGCGTTATTTGGAGCGAGTACAGTAAAAGGACCATCACCAGCTAGGACGTCAATTAAATTTCCATCTGCCGCGCCCAGAGCTACTACCAAGCTGCTAAAATCTGCATTTGCTGCGGCATGAGTTAGAATAGAAGGAATTGGAATTACCGCGTCTACGATATGTATTGTTCCGTTAGATGCAGTTACGTCCGCAGTAGAAACAGCAGAAACGTTGTTAAATCGTACTCCATTAGCTGCATTAAAATAGACGCTTATGTTATTTCCTTCAACTCCCGCTGCATTTGTACTTGCATATCCGGCTCCTAAGCTTGTTAAGTCGCTGGAAGTAATATTCGCGGAAATTACATGATTTAAAAGTATTTGAGAAAGTACATCTGTCGGCACTTCATCTAAGGAGGAAAAACCGTTAGAAGCTAAAAAGGTGGTAAAAGCTGCGTTCGTAGGCGCTAGAACTGTAAATGGTCCATCTCCACTTAGGACGTCTACTAAATTTCCATCGGCTGCCTGCAAGGCTGCGACTAGGCTGGCAAGTTCTGGAGTGGCCAGAGCTACTTCTACAATGTTTGGTGTTTCTTCCACCGGAGGGGTGCCACCTCCGTTGTCGTCATCAGAACACGAAAAGGCTACAAAAGCTAATGCTACGAAAAGACTTTTAATTAAATTGGATTTTGTTTTCATTAGTAAGATTTTAATATTAATTAATTAGACTTATTTTTAAAATGTTCAACAAAACTATAATAAAACTTAAACAATAAAATATTTTTATTATTTGTTTAACATCCTATTGGTAAATCGAATATTTACATATTTTACCATATAAAAGGAACTTAAGCTTTGTTAAACGTCATTCTAATAAGAGGATGTAGAAAAACTATAAAAGTTGCTTTGTTTAATTAAAATGTATAAAACCTTAACAAAATTTAACAATTAGCAAGGGCTATAAACAAAAAAAACCATCCCGAAAGGATGGTTTTTTAAACTAAATATTTTTCGGTAACTAATTCGTTGTATCCGGAATCATTACTTTTGTTATAAGGTGAATTACTCCATTAACGGCTTGTAGGTCGGTTACTGCGAGAATAATATCTGAGTTTCCTGAACCATCTGTAATAGTTGTTTCTCCTGCTGTTTGTGAAAAGGTTATACTATCACCCTCTAAGGTTACCAGAGAACTACCATTGGTTATAGACTCTGATCTATTATTGCCACTCACTACATGATGGTATAAAACAGCAGTGAGTAAACCTTCTTCAATGTCCTCTACTGTATTCCAATCCGGATTAGAGTCTAAAAGATCATCAAAAGCCGTATCGGCCGGAGCGAACATGGTGAAGGGTCCATCTCCTGAAAGAATAGCGACAAAATCTGTTCCGGGAGTACCACTAGTAAGAGCAGTTGTCAATTGTTCAAAATTAATGTCCGTTGTAACAAAGGTCACTACCGTTGGCAAATCAATAACTGTTCCTACTGTATGAATGATTCCATTAGAGGCATCAATATCTTCTTCAAGTACGGTAGAACTACCGTTGAATACTATTGAGGCATTTGTGGCGTCAAAATATAGGGACAAATTATTGTCACCACCAGGGCCCTGGGCCAGGGTGCTTGAGTAATTTCTGCCTAAAATACGGAGTGATTCGGAGTCTAATCCAGCACCAATAACATGGTTTAATAAAAGTTCTCTTAAGACAGGCACGGGCACGTCTTCAATACTTGGAAAATTAGCGGTGGCTAAGAATAGGTCGAAAGCTGCATTTGTAGGTGCCAGAACGGTAAAAGGCCCATCTCCGTTTAAAGTACTTACTAAATCCGTTATTTCCAAAGCTGTTACAAGGGTAGACAAATTTGGGTTAGCCTGTGCTACTTCTACTATAGTAGATTGTGTAGTTCCTCCGCTGTTATCGTCCTCACTACAAGACCATAAAAGACTTATGAGGACTAAAAACAGGTAGGGATGAATTTTTAATTTCTTTTTCATTGCTTTTGTTTTTAAAGCCTAAATTTCAGTTTTTTTTTATTTAATTAACAGAGCATATAAAAATTTATGACAATTTTAGTATTCTTCAGAAGGGTAATTAAAGACTTTAGATAGCAAGTCCTAATTAAAAAACTTAGTGTTTTTAAGACTTAGGCAGCAATCCTCCGTTGATTTCTATCTGTTCAATTCTAGTACTAGAGAAAACTAGTTGTAATTCCGAAATTTTGTAATTTTGTACCCTATAAGGATTATGAAAAAAGTAGTAGTTGGTTTATCCGGAGGAGTAGATTCTAGTGTTACAGCTTATTTGTTGAAGCAACAGGGATACGATGTAATTGGCTTGTTTATGAAAAACTGGCACGATGAATCAGTGACACTGTCAAATGAATGCCCCTGGTTAGAGGATAGTAACGATGCCTTAATAGTGGCCGAGAAACTAGGTATTCCGTTTCAGACCGTAGATCTAAGTGAAGAATACAAAGAAAAGATTGTTGACTACATGTTTAGGGAATATGAAATGGGCAGAACTCCCAATCCTGATGTATTGTGCAATAGGGAAATTAAGTTTGATGTATTCTTGGATATTGCCCTGCAATTAGGTGCCGACTTTGTGGCTACGGGACATTATTGCCGAAAGGGAATAGTTCAAGATGCTGAGGGGAATGAAATATATCAGCTTTTAGCAGGAGTGGATACAAATAAGGACCAATCCTATTTTCTCTGTCAGTTATCCCAGGAACAGCTGTCTAAAACCTTATTTCCCATAGGGGAACTAACCAAGCCAGAGGTGCGAGAAATTGCAAAAGAGAACCAATTGGTGACTGCTAACAAAAAAGATTCACAAGGTCTGTGTTTTATTGGTAAAGTAAGTTTACCGGATTTCCTGCAACAAAAACTAAAGCCGAAGAATGGAGTAATTGTAGAAATTCCTAACGACTTAGATCTATATAAAAATACGGAAGGTGGTTATGCTTCCCTAATGGAAGAGATGGCTCATATGTCTAAAAAGCCAAAGTATTCTCCTCTGGATGGGAAGGTGGTAGGGCAGCATCAAGGCGCTCATTTCTTTACTAAAGGTCAAAGGAAGGGCTTGGATGTAGGTGGAACTAAAGAACCTTTATTTGTAATCGATACAGATGTAGAAGAGAATATTATCTATACCGGACAGGGCAAAGCGCATCCAGGACTATATAGGAGAACATTATTTGTTTCAAATGGGGAGATTCATTGGGTTAGACCAGACTTGGCCTTGGCAGTGGATGAACAAATGGAAGTGCAGGCAAGAATTAGATATAGACAACCCTTGGTAAAGGCAATCTTATATAAAGTAGACAGTGGCCTTTATGTGGATTTTACACAAAAACAATCTGCAATAACAGAAGGACAATTTGTGGCATGGTACCAAGAAGATGAACTTTTAGGTTCCGGGGTGATTGCCTGAGAAAGTAATACTTTCCATTCCTAATCGATCTGTACTTAAACTACTATTTATGCAAAATAGAATTTCCTCTCTTTTCAAGATTAAATATCCAATAGTACAGGCAGGCATGGTATGGGCAAGCGGTTGGCGTTTGGCCTCTGCAGTTTCTAATGCAGGAGGTTTAGGTATTATTGGTGCCGGGAGTATGTATCCAGAGGTGCTAAAAGAGCATATCCAAAAATGCCAAAAGGCTACAAAGAAACCATTTGGTGTAAATATACCTTTGTTATATCCGGAAATGGACAAACTAATGGAAATAGTAGTTTCCATGGGTGTAAAAATTGTATTTACGTCAGCTGGAAATCCTGCTCTGTGGACAGCATATCTAAAGGAAAACGGGATAACGGTAGTACATGTGGTCAGCAGTTTAAAATTTGCACTAAAAGCGGAGGCAGCTGGGGTAGATGCTATAGTGGTAGAAGGATTCGAAGCGGGCGGACACAACGGTAGAGAAGAAACCACCACCTTGGTTTTAGTTCCTACAGTAAAGGAAAAAATACAAATACCCTTAATAGCCGCAGGAGGAATAGCCACAGGAAAGGCCATGCTCGCAACTATGATATTGGGAGCAGACGGGGTACAAATTGGGAGTCGTTTTGTAGCCAGCCATGAGGCATCTTCACATATAAATTTTAAAAACCAAGTTGTTACCGCCGGAGAAGGAGATACGGAGCTTACTTTGAAAGAGCTTACTCCGGTTCGACTGCTTAAGAATAAATTCTATGAGCAGGTGAGGACAGCCTATGCTGAAGGATTTACAAAGGAAGATCTAAAGAAATTATTGGGGAGGGCAAGAGCCAAAAAAGGAATGTTTGAAGGTGATATGGACGAAGGTGAATTAGAAATAGGACAAGTGGCTGCCTTGATTCATGACATAAAACCAGCATCGGAAATTGTATCTGATTTAATGGAAGAATTTTATAAGGCTTCTGATAAGCTTCCTGCTATTTAACTATTACCTTAATTTGACTCTTAAGACATAACTGTCTGCTGTTATATACAAGGTTGACTTATCTGAATTAAAAGCGCAGTTAGAAGTGGCTTGGCCCGTTTTAATTTTCCCAAGGAGTTTTCCTTCTGGGGAAAAAACAAAAACACCTCCTGGCCCTGTTGCGAATAGATTGCCATCATTATCTACTTTCAGCCCATCGGGCAACCCTTTTTCAGAAGCAACTTCCTCCGTGGCATCGTAAAATAATTTTCCCTCTCCAATTAATCCATTTTCAGTTATTTCAAATACTTTCCAAATGGCCATAGCAGGATCCGAATTAGCAATATATAGTAGTTTTTCATCTGGAGACAGAGCTATTCCATTGGGTCTGGTAAACTCTTTTGTTAATAGATGAAGCTCTCCTTTGGAATTAAATAGGTATACGCCCTGAAAGTCTAATTCTTTCATAGTGTCTTCCATTTGTTTGGGAAGACCGTAGGGAGGATCTGTGAAATAAAGATCTCCTTGAGTTGAGTACACAGCGTCATTTGGGCTATTAAATCTTTTGTTTTCAAATTCACTTACAATAGATGTATAAAGAGGTTTTGGCGCAGAAAGATCGGTTTGCATTACGGCCATTCTTCGTTCCCCATGCTGACAAAGTACAAGCTGATTCTGAGAATTTAAAATAAGTCCGTTGGCTCCTGGTTCTCCGCCCTCAAAATTCTCTCCCATAAACCCAGATGGTTGTAGATATACTTCAGATTCTACGCCTTCTTTCCAAACATATACGGCATTTCTGGGGATGTCTGTGTATAACAACATCTCATGCCCTGGTACCCACAGCGGGCCTTCCGTCCAGTCGTGTTCCTTTGCAATAATTTCAATGCTTGTTTCCGTATTAATTAAATTCCAAAATTCGTCTTCATAGGCCACCAGCTTAGCTTCATGTAAAGAAGGGTAGATTAGCTTTTTTACGATGACCTCTTTTTGTACTTCCTTTTTCTTTTCTTTACAATTACTGAGAAATAAGGGAAGAAAAATAAATAAACAATAGTGGAGACTGTTTTTCATTGGGCTACATTTAATACGGCACAATTTAGTTATTTGTAAGCTGGCTATTACCTAGAGTGAATAACTTCTAAAAACTTAAAGAATAGAGTTGTTAAGCCTAATATCAGCATTTTCCCAGGCTACATCATATTCTGCCTTTATTAGGGCAGCTTCTTCTGTTTTACCCTGTGCGATATAACTTTTATACAAGCCCATTAATGACCATCCATTTTGCCTTAATACTGCCAGATCTTCCTTGTAAATCTTTTCGGCCTCTTCATAGTTCTCTGATTTTAATAGAATTGCACCCAGATTTTGCCTTGTAGGAATATGCCAGGCAGCTGGTTCTGTATAGGTTAGCGAATCTTCCAGTTCAACGGCTTTTTTTAGATGTGAAATAGCCAAGGAATACTCTCCTTTTGATGCGGCTATTTCCCCAGCAACCACCTCATAGGCAATCTTCGCAATATTATCTGAACTGTTATGTGCTGTGGCAACGATTTCTTTTAATTCCGGGTCTTCCTTCAGTGCTCCTATGGCCTGCAGCTCTTCTTCAGCTTCTTTAAGATTATCTTTTCTTACAAAGGCAATGCCTCTGGCATAATGTCTTATTAGATTTAGATGCTTTATTTCAGGATTAGGACTGGGAATGGTTAAAATATCATTCCATTTACCAAAACGAACATAAGAAAGCATTGGTGTAGAAGCGAAGTCTTGTAAAAACGGAAGTTCGATCAGTTCTCCGGTGGGTACTTTCTCTGCAGTCTTTTTTGCCGCATCTATAGCAATTTCACTTGCTCCTAAAAGGCTTGCAGCAGACCAGAGGAAATGGATGTTGTGAGGGTAGTATCCCAAGGGATACATTCCCTGTGAATAGCACTGGGAAATGTAGTCCTCATCTGCAAGAATTGCAGCCTGATTGGTCTTAACAGCATCTAAATAACGACCAACTCTTATGTATACATGAGAGGGCATATGAACAATATGGCCTGCTGCAGGCATAAGAGAGGCTAATATATCTGCGCTTGGTACCGCAAGATCTGGCTTAGGAAGCTCTACCATATGTATATAATAATGGTGAGCTCCCGGATTTTCTGGGTCTAACTCAATAGCTTTTTCTAAGGCCAGTTTGGCATCCGCTATCCCCGGAGAAGGATTTCCTTCTTCATCCCAATAGTTCCAAGGAACGGTATTCATTACAGATGCCGCATAAAGTGTTTGAATATGTGTGTCCTTAGGAAATGCCTTAACCACCTTAGCCATTTCTTTCATATAAGCCATATTCAATTCTTCAACATCTGCTTCCAAATCCTCACTGTATCTGGCAGCCAGAGCATTTATAAGCGCTTTTTCTTTTGGACTGGCAGAGCTAATATTCTTTTGAGCTTTTTTTAGAGCTTCATTGTATTTTTCCTTACGTTCTGGAGTAGGTAAGGGATCATTAATATTTGGTCCCAGAGCATATGCTTGCCCCCAATACGGCATTGGGGCAGACGGATCTCTTCTGGAGGCTTCCATATAAGATCGATGAGCTTCTGCATGATTAAAGGCGTAGGTAAGTTTAAGGCCTTGATCGAAGAATGTCTGTGCAGAATTATTCTTAGTACTTATGGCAAAACTTAAATCCCCGAGATTCTCAAATAAGGGAGATATCTGTTGCGTGGTATCAATATCTTCTAAAAGATATTTGGCGACCGTGCATTTTACGGAGTAAAAAGAAGCCTGCTGGGATGGATCCAGTTCCGTTTCTTCTGTCTTTGGGAGAATTAAATAAGTAATCAGGGTAATCCCCAAGAGGATAAGCGTAAAACTGATTTTTGTTTTCATGACTATAGTGGTTATTGGTTGTTTAAATGTATGCCTATGAATTTTGTTTTTCAAGCTAATCAACTTGCATCTGTTTTAGGTAACAGACTGAAAATAAAGATACTAAATTATTAAGAGATTGATGCCTTTTACGGTAAAGCTGTATGAATGGTTAAAAATGGGTTAAAGATGGTAGTAAGGCAGGTATATTTTTTAGAAAAAGATTAGATAAGCCATGGTGTTATACTATGTACTTGGTAACATTATCTTATAATTAGTGTTTATGGCTCTGCTGATAATGTTCCTTTAAAATATTTGTCCCAAAATCATTGGTAAGATCTCTTACTACGGTATGAACGTGATTGGCGTTATTTTGTGTATTGTCGAACTCAATTAACACTATGCGATTTTGAATTCTGTAATAATGCCCTTTACCGGGTGCTAGACTCCCAGCCCATGCAAAAGACAGATTTTCTAACCCTGCCGTTTCGATCTTGTTCCAAAAATTAGTACTAAATTTTGCTTCGTAGTTATGGAGATAGACCTTAACAAGTTGTAATAAAACTTTTTGCTGATTCTTTGTTAGGTTCTCAAAAGATATCCCGAGGGGTTCAATATTGCTAACCTCGGTACTAGTCCCCGTAATAATGTCTCTGGGCGCATCAGGGGATATTAGTGCTTTTGTAAGCTGATCCTCAGAAAGAGAATTTACCAATGCAAAACCTAATTCGCTCTCCTCTTTTAGCACTTCTTTTCCTTTATGCGGCCCACTAGGTACTACCCCCGGATTTGAACCCATAAATGATGGGGTAGAAGATAAGATACTATTTTCCCCGGCCATAAAGTTCAAAGAAATATGATGTCCTTCAAAACGCCATCCCCAAAAAGAATTATTATTTTGATCTTTGAACACTAAAAAATGATAATTCAAAGGATCTCTCATTGGACTGCCATCTGGCATTCTTAATTTATTGTCTTCTAATACAATCAGAATATTTTCTAATTGAGTAATAGCCATAGTTTTATTAAATCCCTGCTCGCTCAAAGACGCTTTCAATAAGGCAATTGCGGCCTCTTTTTGTATTTCATTGAAGTCTTTAAATGTGGCTCCTCTTCTTTTTATAGGAACATAGTTAAAATTTAACCTTTCCTGACTTTTTAGATTCATAAGGGTTTCAGTCCTTAAGGCAGGACTTAATGTTTCTATAAACTTATTTGCAAGATCGCTTAGCTCTTGTCCATAGTCTGAGATGGTATAGAGACAAAAAAGAATTCCCAATAAACAATGTCTTGATTTCATAATACCTTGGCTATTAAAATTTATTTGACATGCTTGTTATTTGTTTTTATAAGAAGCCAGACCTGTTAAACCTTCCACTAAATCAGATACTTTTACGTCTGGTTCCTAAGAGTTCTGCTTTAAGTTTACGGGATATCTCATACTTCTTAAATCATAATATTAACGATGAACCTATTTGTTTATATCGTTAATACCTGTTAATAAACCGAGATAGTACCTTAATTATCATAAAAGATTTTTTAAGGTAGGGATAGTTTTATACCTCCTTTAAACTAGCTAAAAACTCTATTAAATCACGTAATTCTCTTTTACTTAACACCTGTCCCATTGGCGGCATAGCAGAGGGCATATTTTCTCTGGTTTTAATTCTTGAAAGGGGGATTTCCATAGGTTCGGCCTCTGAAGTTCTCAATATTAGTTCCTTACTATTTTCTTCTTCTAAAATACCAGCTACCTTCTGGCCGTCTTTTAGGGTTAAGAGAACAGACCCGTAACCTGGTGCTAATCGTGCTCCAGGATCAATAAGAGATTCTAACAATTCTTCTCTACTCAAAATAGCCCCTATGTTATCTAAAGCGGGTCCTACTTTGCCTCCAGACCCACCCAAGGCATGACATCTTACACATTGGGCTGCAGAATTATTTTTAAAGACTCGAGAACCAGACCACCATTCGCCACCATACAGGGCTTCTTTATATGAATCGGTGCCATAGCCACTATTTTTTAATTCGGTTAAATTTGCAATTAAGGCTGCGGATTCTGTTTTTTCAACAGCCTCAATTAGGTCTAAAACTACTCCCGCTTCTAATTGATTTTTTCCTGCCTTCTCCAGCAGTTCACCTAAGGCTTGGCCGCTCTGCTCTATAGGCATATCTGCTAACGCATAAATCATTCTTTGCTGTTCGCGAGTACTTCCCTTAGTAAAAATTGGATTAATTACCGCTGGTAAATCATTTTTTGAAATACCTAATTCAGGAATCAAGTCTATAGCTGCAGCTCTCACATTTTCATCGGAATCGCGCATGCCCATTTTTGCAATATCTGCAATCCCTTCCGCATCTAGTGCGCCTAGGGTCTCTATCATGGCAACCCTAACTTCTGGTCTCTTATCTTGTCTAAGTATCTGCTCCAGGGTATTATTATATTCTTCAATTCTAAGCGTCCTAAGTATTTGTGAGGCACCAATTAGGATGTTAGGATCTTTATCCGAAAGGAAAGTTGGAATATCCTGTAGAATTTTTTCTTTTACAATTGCCGGATCACGCTTAAACTCTCCGCGATATCTGCCGTCCACACGGTCCAAAACGGAAGGATCAGGCCAGCTCCCAATAGTAGCCAATGCTTCCCCTCGCATATTTCCATTGGCTTGAGGATTCTTTGCAAATTTTATGAGTAAATCTAATTGCTCCGTTCCACCCACTCTCAAGGCAGCGTTAATACTTCTTCGTAGAAGAGGCTCTGAAGTAAATCTTTCCTCCATCATTATTTCGGCTAATGCCGGTAGGGCGTCAGGAATAGACCAATCATCATTAATGGCTCTTGCCGCTTCGGTCACAACATATTCGTCTTTATCTGCTAAGAAGTTCACTATACCAGGGTTTCCTAGCCTTCTCAGAACTAAAACAGCTGCAATCCTCAAACTCCTATCCGGACTGTTTGCAAGGGCCAGAAGTGGCTCTACATCTCCAATTCTGCTTAAAGCTAATACTGCTGCATGTCTAAGGTATAAATCCTTATCTGCATTCTCTTCGATTAATTCTAATAACGGATTTACAGCTTCTTTCATTTTTATCCTCCCTAAGGCCTGTGCAGCAAAAAACTGTGCCCTTGCATATGGACTTTTAAGGAGAGGAAGGAGGAATTCGCCTGCCTCTTGGTAACGAAGATCCCCAAGTACTTTTGCGGCCTGAGCAGCAATTTCAGGATCTTCATCCTCCAATAATTCCAATAATGGTTCTGCTTTACTCGGCGAATTTGCTGCAATTTGACCTATACCCCATATGGCATGTATACGGGCAAACTGATTTTCGCTTTCCGTTAAACTTTTCTTTAAAGCTCTGTAACCCCAAAACGTTCTCGTAGCTAATTCAAACTGGGCTTTTTGTCTAATCCGCATATCAGGATATGCAAGAAGGCTGATTAAATTGTCCGTGGATTCATCATGGTAATCTTTCGTCATCAGTCTTTCGGTTTCCCGACGCACTTGTGCCATGTCATTTTTGTTTTTAGTCACATCGAGCCGCCAAACACGGCCATAGTTTTTAGTCCCCCAACCATTTACCCAATCTGCTAGAAATAGGCTTCCATCCGGAGCAAATTCTAAGCCGGTTGGCAGTACTCCACTAAGAACGTCTATGTCTTTTTCCAAGTCAAAAGAGGCTCCCTTTGGTTTTAGTGTAAAGGACCATATATGCGATAAGGCGGGGTCCCCTACAAACTCTACAATGAAATAGTGATTTAACCACTCTTTTCCTAATGCCGTACCAGGATTATATACCATTCCGGTAGGACCATTGTGATAATTAGCTATGGGTGGAATAATATAGGCTGCCTGTCCTTCCCACCTCGGAACATATAACTTCTCGTCCATCCAAACTTTGTAGGAATTGTTTTTGGGATCTACATATTTACCGTATTGCCAGTTGGATCTCCACCCTGCATCTGAACCCTCAACAATATGAACCAAACGTTCACTTTCTCCTTGGTGGTCTCCGTCATTGTCTGAGGAAATTAAGTTCCCAAAGGCATCAAATACAAATTCATGTGTATTACGCAAACCTCGCGCAAATACTTCGAAGTTGGTGCCATCAGGATTAGAACGTACAATCATACCCTGATTGGGCAAATGGTGTTTTTTGCCATCCACAGTGGTGATACTGGCACCAATATCTCCTATGCCCCAATAAATTTTGCCATCCGGCCCTTCTATAGCCCCACTCATTCCATGTGCTCCAAAACCAATATGCACTGCAAAACCGTGGGCAATGGACGTTTTTGTATCCATCACACCGTCTCCGTTGCTATCCTCTACACGCCACATATCTGGGCCAATACCTACATAGATATCATCCTCTCTTACTAACAAGGCACCAGCTACATCAGTTATTTCCTCATTAAAATCCTCCAATATTCTAGTGGAAATATCTGCGAGACCATCTCCATCTCTGTCTTCTATTTTCCAGATTTCATCTTTTTCCACGGTTAAATCTCTCCAGTCATGAATACTATCTTTGTTTAAATCGGGAAACCATTCATTTTCTTTACTTAATTCGGGTGCAAAAGTCTTTCTTAAAAAGGCTCTTCTATCTTCAACAGTTTGCAGGCTAATGGAAGGTATCATCCAATCTTGATACCCTCTAATATCAAATTCTGAATTTTTTTGACGGTTAGTTCGTGTTACGTAAACATTGCCTTCGTCATCCATGTCAAGTGCAATAGGATCTGGAGCCAGCGAATCCGAAGCCCAGAGACTTAGTTCCAAACCTGCTGCCAATACAGGATTAATATTTGCCGTATTTTCTTCCGCCACTGTACTCGCTGTTAATGAATCTAACGCATACGACAGGGGAGTAACTTTAGGAATGTTAGATTTTTGATTACAGCTAAATACTAAGGCTATAAAGGCTATAAAGGCTATGAAGAGGCTTATTTTATTTAAGGTGGAAGGAATTTTCATATGTAGTTTATTAAGTTGCAATTCAATGGATTACTTGGCAATTAATATTAAGGAATTTATATGTGTATCTAAGGTAGCCAAGGTTTTAGACAATTTCTGAATTTGATCTTGGGCTTCTTTCCAATTCTTTTGTTCAATAGCCTCTCGGACACCTGGAAGTGTTTTTACACCGTATCCAGTGTAAAAACCCGGAGCGTAAATCTGGTGTTTATACCAGGATCTTCTAGGCAGTCCTTCTTTTGAAGTGAGAGATTGTTCCGTAGCTTGTAGTTTTTCATTTAACGCCTTCAATTTGCTATCTGAAAGATCATATAAGTCTAATTGATTAAACGCCTCAATTGAATTTTCTAGATGTAAAAGTTGATTTTGTAGGGGAGAAAAATCAAGGAATGGCACAGCTTCTTTTCGCTGAGGTTTTGCATTTTGAATTTTTGGGTCTGCAGCTAAATCATAAAGGTTTTTACGTACAAACTTATTGTGTTTCTCTACCTCATTTCGCATGGTTTCGCATTGTTTTGTTATTTGTTTAAGATAGCCGTCTATGGTCTTTTTTAAAGGACTAAAGGCGTAGGGTAAGACATCGGCATTGGCCAATCGCAACACCATCCTGCCCGCAGTTTTCGTCAGGGTTGCGCCATAGGCAAATCCAGGGTCTTTAAACCGTGTGTAATGTGGATAAGTATCGTAGATGGTATGGTATTCACCTCCCGCATTTTCTCCCCCAAAGCCAATATTTAGGGAAGCAATACCTGCATGCTGAATAAAGGGGGTATAATCAGATCCGGATCCAAGCGCATACAATTCAAACTTATCGTTGCCACCATTAATCTGATCTCTGGCCATTGCTCTTTCTTTAATAGAAACGTTCTTTTGCGGATCCATTACAGACTCGGCAACTTCTTCAACCATGGTTTCCAAAGAATGGGAGCCACCGGCTCTAAAAAAACCTCTTCCGTTTCCATCTGTATTAATGTATGCAACTGCTTTCTGCTGTAATTCCGTTTTGTGGTCTTCGACCCATTCTGTAGACCCAATAAGTCCTGGCTCTTCAGCATCCCATGCACAATATACCAAGGTTCGCTTAGGCGTCTCTCCCTTTTTGGCTAGATCTCCTATTATTCTCGCCTCTTCCATCAAGGCTATCATTCCGCTTATGGGATCGTTGGCTCCATGTACCCAAGCATCATGATGATTCCCTCGCATAACCCATTGGTCTGGAAACTGTGAGCCTTTTAAGGTTGCTATAACATTATAAGCCGGTTTTAACTGCCAATCAAACTCTAGCTTTAGCCGAACTTTTGCCGGACCAGGACCAATATGGTAGGTAATAGGGAGACCTCCTCTCCATGAGGCAGGAGCAACTGCGCCATCAAGAGCCTCTAAAAGTGGTTGTGCATCTTCATAAGAAATTGGTAAAACAGGAATTTTAGTTATGGTTGGTGCATCTTCTTTCTTTAATCTTTTTGCATCTTTTGTTGCTGCATATCCAGGGGTTAGAACATCACCGGGATATAGAGGCATATCCATTACCGACCCCCTTTGAACACCTGTTTTATTTTTAAAAGCTCCTTTTGGGTAAACGTCTCCCTGTACATAGCCGTCATCCTGAGGATCAGAATAAATGATACAACCAATGGCTCCTTTTTCTGCCGCTAGTTTTGGTTTAATGCCTCGCCATGAGCCATAATACTTGGCAATAACAATTTTACCATTAACATCGATTCCTTTTTTTTCCAAAACCTCATAGTCTGCAGGAATGCCATAATTAACAAAGACCAATTCAGCTTCCACATCGCCGTCGGTAGAAAAGGCATTGTAACTTGGAAGAAGAGCTTCACCTTGGTTGGTATATGGATCTCCTTCAACGGGCACGGCCGTAAGTTTTGCAGTGTACTTGATTGGGGCAGTAAGCTCCAATAATCTTAGCTTTGGATAAGGAAATAGAACGTCATACGTATCTATTTTCACATCATAACCCCAACTCTTAAATTCCTTTGCCATCCACTCTGCGAGCTCTTTCCCGTATTTGGTCCCGACATAATGTGGTTCTGCAGCCATTTTTTTCATCCATTCATCAAGATTCTCGGGATTAACTTCTGCATCAAAAGCAGCTTCTAAGTTTAGTTGCTTTTCCGTATTACTATTTTTAAATCCGGTTATTTTTTGGGCCATTAGATTAAAACAGCCTAGTAAAAAAAGAAGAGTAAGGAGATTTTTGTACATAAAAAGAAATTGTTTTGAATAGTATTAGTTAGTTTACTTTGGGCCAAATAGCACGTAAGTTTTGTTCAACGTCTTTCTCTTTTGTTAATATAGCTTGCTTGGCCGTTGCGATTCTATTAAAAGAAAAGGAATTGAGCTTTTTTAATAATAAAAAAGGAATTAGAAATAAGAAAAGGAAGAGAATCATAAAACATAAAAAATAAGGATTTCAAGATACTATTTTTTGAAATGATTTAGAGGCTTACTCCAAAACTATCTTGTCAATCTGTAATTCAAAATCTTCCTTTTTCTTGTTTCCTATTAAAATAGAAAATTGTTCCAGTGTTGGTTCACTGAAATTAGGAATATTTAGTTTCCTCCCTCTAAAAGCCGGATACATTTCGGACAGATTAATTTCAATAGATTCCCACTTTCCTGAAGTTTGGATGGGATAAACGTAAGCGTAGTATTCCTCTTTTTTACTCTTAATCCTGAATTGATACGATTTAGTATCTCCTTTTAAAATTATTTTTAATCTGTTGAAGGGTTTAATATTTATCTCGTCAAAAGTGTATTGTACCATGGCAAAACCACCATTGTTATCAAGAGATATGCTTCCTTTAAACCTTGCATAGCCTTCTTTCGTAAGGTCAATTTTTGATTTGGACAGGCCTCCCATTACCCCATCATTTACGATTTTCCAATTGCTAAGACTAGAGTCTTTGGAGAAATCAGCTAAAACATGAGTTTTGGTCAAAATAAGTAAAAATATAAGTGTATAGTTATAATAATACATCTTCCTTCTTTCAAATGTATTATAATTTTACAACTCCCTTTAATTGTTATTAATTCTTTTCTCTAATGAAGTTTGGGCCGCGGCTTGCTTCGTATTTTAGACCGGAGTTGTATTAGATTAACAAACCATCCAAAGCATCTTACTTTTATCTCTTTTAAGGTTCTATTAGTGGTAGCATTTTGATTAAAAAAATAGAACAACTTTGAATATTGCGCCAAGCTTTTTTTGCAAAGGTCTCCCTAGTTCAACTTGCGGGTTCAATTATTTAATTGAATAAATGTAATTTGCAGCATAATTTCAACCTCAAAAAAATAGAATAGAATTATGTTTTACCTTTTAATGGATCTGCTTGGGACCGCTGCTTTTGCCATATCAGGAGTAATGGTCGCTATGGACAAACGACTAGATCTTTTTGGAGTCTTTATCGTAGCATTTGTAACGGCAGTAGGAGGGGGTACTCTTCGGGATCTATTAATCGGAAATACACCAGTGGTTTGGATGCGAGAGTATATTTATATAGTTACTATAATCAGTACAGTAGTTCTATCCATTCTATTTAGAGAAAAGCTTCGTTTTTTAAGAAAATCCCTTTTTCTTTTTGATACCTTGGGCATTGGCCTTTATACGATGGTGGGCATAGAACAAGGTTTACAGGCAGACTTGCTTCCAATTATGTGCATTGCTCTAGGAACAATGACCGCGAGCTTTGGTGGCGTAATACGGGATATATTATGTAATGAGATACCCGTAGTATTTCATAAAGAAATTTACGCTACAGCATGTGTAGTAGGTGGCATAAGCTACTTTGTTTTGCGAAATTTACCCATTCAAGACCAATACGTCTATATTATGGCAATTTCTATTGTAGTAGGCATTAGATTAATGGCAGTAAAATACAAAATAGCCCTTCCTTCTATTTATAAGACAGACTAATTAGTTAACAATTTCCACAGTTTCTATATAAATGTTTTGCATAGGCCAGTCGCCATCATCTACTTCCTGTTGATTTATTTTATCTACAATGTCCATGCCCTGTGTAACTCTTCCAAAAGGAGTAAAGTCGCCGTCTAAATGATAAGAACCTGGATCGGTAACCACGATGAAAAACTCGTAAGGCGAGGCAAGCATATGAGGATTGTCAATTTCACTGCTCGGCATCGATATGGTACCTCGATGGTGTTTATGGCCTTTTCTGGTATCAGGTGGTAATAGGTATCTTCCAATCTCCCTTCTCTTCATAGCGGTTTCCTTATTATCTGCATTTCCTCCCTGAATAATGAAATCCTTGACCACTCTATGAAACATGGTATTATTGAAATAACCTTTTTTGGTAAGGTAAATAAAATTGGCTTTGTGGTAAGGGACATTATCATAAAGTTCTACTACAAAACTTCCTAGGGAGGTATTAAGTCTTACTCTGGTAGTTTTTAGATCTTTCTGGTAGTTAAAGAAAAAATCAATGGCATTTTCTTCTGTGAGTAAAAAAGTATCTTTCTCTACTGCCATAAGAGAATCATTGAGGGCAGGTTTCTCTTTGGTATCACTAGTCACTTTAGGGGTTGTTTTTTTTGCAGGGGAATCGCCACAACCATTCAGAAAAAATAATAGTATTATTGTACTTAAGGTTAATCTTTTGTAAAACATGAATTTTTCTGATTTTTCTTTTCAGGTAGCAAAAATAAAAAATCTACCTCTTCCAGGATCGTCTTCACATTATAAAATGGCACCGAAAACTCGAATAGAAGAATTAGAATCTCTACAAAGCACTGCTAAAAGAGCAAAAAAAGCCGCTGTGGTGGCATTGTTTTATCCCAATAGCCAAGACAAAACCAATCTACTTTTAATATTGCGTAATACCTATCCTGGAATTCACTCTAACCAAGTAGGCCTTCCAGGTGGAAAAGCAGAGAAAACAGATAAAGATTTGTTGTTTACCGCTCTGCGGGAGACTAAGGAAGAAGTAGGTGTTTCCCCTGAGAAGGTAGAAATTGTTAAGCCTTTAAGCGAATTGTATATACCTCCAAGTAATTTTGTAGTATCTCCTTTTGTTGGCCTTTATAAAGAGAAACAGGAGTTTATAAGGCAGCAAGAAGAAGTGAAGGCATTAATTGAAGTATCCCTCACAGACCTAATGGACGAAAGAAGCTTAATTAATGAAGTTTTAAGTACTTCGTACGCCAAACAAATGGAGGTACCAGCCTTTAAATTAGCAGGTTATACCGTTTGGGGAGCTACTGCAATGATGTTAAGTGAAATCAAAGATCTTTTCAGGCAAGTGTTATAACTCTTATTTTGTAGTTTTGCAGACTATGGCATTATTTAAAAAAAATCCATTTGGGCATATACTTTTTGTAAAAAAGTGGATTATTCGTTCCCTCGGCCTGTTAACACATCAGCGTTATAAAGGCTTTAATACCTTAGAAATTGAAGGATCCGATATTATTAGAGAATTACCGGATAAGAATGTTCTGTTCGTAAGTAATCATCAGACTTATTTCGCAGATGTTGTAGCCATGTTTCATATGTTTAACGCTAGTTTACATGGGCGGGAGGATAGTATTAAAAATGTAGGCTACCTATGGAACCCTAAACTAAATATATACTACGTCGCTGCTGCTGAGACCATGCGTAAAAGCCTTATGACTAAAATTTTTGCCTATGTTGGTTCTGTTAGTATTGAAAGAACTTGGCGGTCTGAAGGTAAAGAAGTTAACCGACAGGTTAAAATGAGCGATATATCAAATATTGGTACGGCCCTGATGGATGGTTGGGTCATTACCTTCCCTCAAGGAACAACAACCCCCTGGAAACCCCTAAGAAAAGGAACTGCACATATAATAAAAAGATATAAACCAGTGGTGGTACCCGTGGTTATTGATGGCTTTAGACGATCGTTTGATAAAAAAGGCCTTTTAATTAAGAAAAAAGGAATACTTCAGTCTCTCGTTGTAAAAGATCCTCTGGAAATAGATTATGAAAATGAATCTATAGATTCTATAATTGAAAAACTAGAATATGCTATTGAGCAACATCCCTCTTTTTTGAAGGTGATTCCAGAAAAAGAGTTATTGGCATATGAAGAAGAAAACAAGAAACGCAAATGGAAAACTTAAACCTCCAACCTTCTTAATTCGCTGTAGTTCTTTCTTAATCTATTTAATAATATTCCGTATAAGAGCTTATAAAAAAGCCATATTAGGGCTAGGACTATTCCAATACAGAGTACAATCATTCCAAGCAGCATAATCCAAAAAAGTGTTTCATTACCGGCCCTTGAAGCTGCCTCCATTATCTTCTCACTATTTATTCCATAATTTAAATTTCCATAGAGACTTACCATAAGATATGCTACAAAAATCGCTATGTTAAACCAAACATATTGTGTGACGGTTCGTTTCACTTTGAGAATTGTTTTCATCAAATTCCTGGAAGATTCGGTATAGGATATACGCTTGTAGTTGTTGTAGAATTTGTAGATAAAATAAATTAATACTAAATAATTAATTATGGTGAGAAAAGTAGTTATTTCATAAATATGCCATGTTTTCTCTAATTCTAAAGATTCTTTGCTATAGGAAAGTAGATTTAAGACCGCCCAAAAGACAAATTCCATAATACTGATATAAAAAATCCACTTGACAATTGAGGAAGATTTCTTTTTTATCATTTTGTAGATCTCGTCATAAGTTAGCTTAGGGTGCGCCCCGTCTTTCTTTTGCCAATCCTGTTTTAATAATTCTAGTTCATCCATCATATCCTTAGGGATTTAGTATGGTTCTCAATTTAGTCTTGATACGATTCATCTTCACCCGGGCATTTACTTCGCTTATTCCTAAAGTTTCCGATATTTCTTTATAGTCTTTGTCTTCCAGATAGAGAAATACTAGGGCCTTATCTATGTCTCCCAGTTGCCTTACGGCTTTGTACATTAACTGTAATTGTTGTTCTTGGGTGGGGTCGTAATCATCGCTTTTAATTTTAAAGATTACACTGTCATAATCTTGGGTCTTAATTCTTCTTTTCGACTTTCTATAAAGAGTTATAGCAGTATTTAATGCAACCCTATACATCCAAGTGCTAAATTTAGATTCTCCTCTAAATTTGGGATATGCACGCCATAATTGTATGGTAATCTCCTGAAATAGATCATTATGCGCGTCGCGATTTGAAGTGTATAGACTACAGACTTTATGAACAATGTTCTGATTGTCCTCTAGTTCGGTAACAAATTTGTGCTCCAGTTCTTTATTCACGCTTTGGTTAGTGCTTATTTATAGATAAGTAGCTTACAAGATGGTTTTGTTACATTATAAAAAACGATTTCTGGTATAAATGTCCCAACGAATGCAGTTTTGTTTTGCGATTTACTTCCGGTAATCTAGGGCAGGGGGTCTGTCACCAAGTAAAGGAATGTATTCAAAATCTTCACCTCTTCTTTGAATAAATTCGTCTTTGGCCTTTCTAATTAACTCCTTGCTAGATAGTAGGTCAACTGCTGTTAATGCCAAGGTCTTGGCGGCTACCATCATCCCCTTTGCTCCTATGGAAGTTCCACCCGCAGCTACAGCCTGCCAGCTATGCGCCGGAGTTCCAGGAACCCAGGTGGCTGCATTCATTCCCACGGTTGGAACTGCAAAACTGACATCTCCAACATCGGTCGATCCAAATGCCTTACCTTCCGATTTAAAGGGCATCACCGAGGCAATTGTTTGGAGATCTGCTTTGTCCGAACCTAAGGTCACTGCAATTTTATCCGCAAAAAGGTTCTCCTCCTCGGTATAACCATATCCACCTACTTTGTTTAAATTAGCATACATTATTTCTTGTAAAACAAGATTTGGTAATAATTCGTGTACTCCTCCAAGTACTTCATAGTCCATGGTAGTTCCTGTTCCTTGGGCAGCGCCTTCGGCGGCGTCTACAATTCGATCAAAAATACTCATAACTACATCCCGGCGATTATGACGTGCATAATAGTACACTTCTGCAAAATTCGGAACTACATTCGGCGCCTTGCCTCCTTCAGTGATGACATAATGAATCCTGGCTTTTTCAGGGATATGCTCACGCATCATATTTACCATAAGGTTCATTGCCTCTACCCCGTCTAGGGCAGACCTTCCTTTATCTGGAGCAGCGGCGGCATGGGAAGAGACTCCATAAAATCTAAATTTAGCTGATTTGTTAGCCAGGGAGGCAGCAATATTTGCAGCGTTTGATGCTCCCGGATGCCAATGTAAGGCAACGTCTACATCTTTAAAAAGTCCCTCTCTCACCATATATACCTTCCCGGAGCCACCTTCTTCCGCTGGGCAACCATAAAACCTAATAGTGCCTTCTATCTTATGCGCTTCCATATAATCTTTTGTAGCTATTGCAGCTGCTGCCGAGGCGGTACCAAAAAGATGATGCCCGCATGCATGCCCGGCTTGTCCCCCTGCTGTAACTTGTTCCGAAACGGCCTTCTGCGATAGGCCCGGAAGCGCATCATATTCCCCTAAAACTGCAATTACGGGAGAACCACTGCCATATTCAGCGATAAATGCCGTTGGTATTCCGGCAACTCCGCTTTGAATGGTAAAACCTTCATCACTGAGGGTTTTCTGAAGCAGTAAACTACTTTTTTCTTCTAAAAAACCCATTTCAGCAAGCTCCCATATTTCCATAGCTATTTCACTATACATGCCAGACTTCTGTTCTAGGTCATTAATAATTTGATCAGTCTTTTTCTGTGCGGTTAAAAGGGATAAACCAATTAGCATTAGGAATAGGGTAGGGAGGAGTCTTTTCATTTTTATTAAATATTTTGGTTAAATATAGCTAAACAAAATTAGGTGGTATTTCTGGGATGGAATTGAGAGATTACTTTGGTTAAATCCGATCTGTCTAGATGCATATATACTTCCGTAGTAGTTATGCTTTCATGTCCTAGCATTTGCTGTATTGCTCTAAGATCTGCACCTCCCTGGAGTAAATGAGTAGCAAAAGAATGTCTAAAAGTATGTGGACTAATTGCTTTTTTTAGACCTATAGATTTGGCCAGGTCTTTGATAATGGTAAAAATCATTGCCCTGGTGAGTTGCTTGCCTCGTCTGTTGAGAAACACAAAGTCCTCGTGCCCCTTTTCGATACTTAAATGAATACGAATTTGGGTTCGGTATAAGGTAATATACTTTTTGTTTACTTCACTGATTGGGACTAAACGTTGTTTGTTTCCTTTCCCTGTAACCCGAATAAAGTCTTCCTCAAAGAAAAGATCGGAAATTCGGAGATTTATAAGTTCAGATACCCTTAGTCCGCAGCCGTAAAGAGTTTCTAAAATGGCTCTATTTCTCTCTCCTTCAGGCTTGGAAAGATCTATTGCTTTAACAAGAGTATCAATTTCTGTAATTGATAATGTTTCGGGAAGTTTTCTGCCAATTTTTGGAGTTTCAATTAGGTCTAATGGATTATCTGACCTTAAGCCCTCGAATACGAGATAGCCAAAAAAACTTTTTAAGCCAGAAATAATTCTGGCCTGAGATCTTGGATTTACGGTCTTGGCTACTTCATATATAGCCGCCTGAATTTCTTCTTTGGTAATGTTTATCGGTGACCTTGCCTCTTTCTCTTGATTTAAATGACTTTCTAGTTTTAATATATCCCTAGAATAATTTTCTAAAGTATTCGCTGAAAGTCCTCTCTCAATTTTAAGATAATGTTGAAAATCCAAGATGGCGTTCTTCCATGTCATAAGATAAAGATATTATATAGCCGTTATATATGGTAAAACCCACCATTAAATTAATGTGATTTATCATGTCTAAGATAAAAAGGAAGAGGTTTAACCTCTTATTTATCAGAAGACTAGGCTTTTACCATTGTATATAGTGCTTTTACAACAAAAATGTGTAAAGATAGTAGCAACTGCTTAGTTTTAAGTTTCAATCTAAATAATCCAGATTTATGAAAAGGTGTCTTTTAGTAGTATTAGCGGTATTCTTAACTTCTAATTCTTTTAGTCAGGAGGGTCTCAAGCTTGGATTGCAAGCAGGTTTGCCTTTTAATGATTTTAACGATGCGGTTAGTGTAGTTGTAGGAATTGAGACAGGTTATATGTTTGGAATAAACGAATTTCTAGACTTGGGTGTTTCCGCCGGCTATTTAATTGGTATTCCAGAGACTTTTCAGTCCGGACCAATCCAATTAGAGTATCCGACAATGCAATTTTTACCCTTAGCCGCTTCTGTGCGTATCTGGCCTTCTAATTCCTTCTCCTTTGGTGGGGAAGTAGGACAGGCAATTGGACTTAACGAAGGAAACGACGGAGGGTTTTATTACAGACCAATGCTGGGTTATTTAATGGGCCCTCAAACAGAAATTAATTTATCCTTTACCGCCATTAATATGGATATTGTGACCTGGAATACGGTTACTTTAGGCGTTATACACACCTTTAGCTTTGATTAACTTCTAGTTAGAGAAGCTTTTTTATATGCCCAACATTTTCCTACTTTTACCAAATGAAAATTATCATTATTAATGGTCCGAATTTAAATCTTCTAGGAAAAAGGGAACCTGCCATTTACGGTGGGAAGACTTTTGATTCCTATTTTGAAGAATTAAAAACTAAATATTCATCCTTAGAATTAGAGTCCTATCAATCTAATGTGGAAGGAGAACTTATAAATAAAATTCAGGAAGTTGGGTTCAGTTATGATGGCATTGTTCTAAATGCCGCTGCTTACACCCATACTTCTGTTGGAATAGGCGATGCCGTAAAGGCAGTTAGTACTCCAGTGGTAGAAGTTCATATATCTAACACCCATAATAGAGAAAGTTTTAGACATACCTCTTACATCGCAAGTGGAGCAAAAGGAGTTGTTCTTGGATTCGGCTTAAAGAGTTACGACCTAGCTATTGCTAGTTTTCTCTAGCTCAGACAATTTTTTTAGATAGTGTTTATCCAAATAAAAAGTTCCAAAGGGGAGCAGGGAAGAAAGTAAAATTAGAAATGCCTTTTTAAAGGATAGTTTTCTTTCCAGGATAAAGACAATGGCCAAAACCACAAAAAGAATAAATAATAGTCCGTGAGCGTAACCAATAAACTTATTTGGTTCTGGAATCTTCCCCCAATATTTTAGAGGCATACTTATACTAAATAATAAAAGATAGCTAATACCTTCTAATAAAGCTGTAATTCTAAAAACTTTTAGCACACTCCAGTATTCTAAAGGTGAATTACTTCTCCATATGCTGCTGCCACTGCTTCCATTACTGCTTCACTCATCGTTGGATGCGGATGTACTGCTTTAAGAATTTCATGGCCGGTAGTTTCTAATTTTCTTCCAACTACGGCTTCTGCAATCATGTCGGTTACTCCGGCACCAATCATATGACAACCTAACCATTCCCCATATTTGGCATCAAAAATAACCTTTACAAAGCCGTCCGAATGTCCCGAGGCTTTTGCCTTTCCACTAGCAGAAAAAGGAAACTTACCTACTTTGATATCATATCCATTTTCTTTTGCTTGTTTTTCCGTAAGACCAACAGAGGCGATTTCAGGCAAACAATACGTGCAGCCTGGGATATTTCCGTAGTCTAACGCTTCTACATGCATTCCTGCAATTTTTTCTACACAAATAATTCCTTCCGCAGATGCTACATGAGCCAAAGCAGGTCCTGCGGTTACATCACCTATGGCATAATACCCGGGAATATTGGTAGCATAAAAATCATTCACCATGATTTTATCCCGGTCAGTTGCTATTCCTACGTCCTCCAATCCAATATTTTCAATATTTGTTTTTATTCCAACTGCAGATAATACAATGTCGGCTTCCAAAACTTCTTCTCCCTTGGAGGTTTTAACACTTGCCTTTACTCCTTCGCCCGATGTATCTACTTTAGTTACTTCTGAAGAGGTTTTTATTTTAATACCCGCCTTTTTAAAACTGCGTTCTAATTGTTTAGAAATCTCTTCATCCTCTACAGGAACGACGTTGGGTAGATATTCTACTACGGTGACTTCGGTTCCCATTGCATTGTAGAAATAAGCAAATTCCATTCCTATAGCACCACTACCAACTACGATAAGTTTTTTTGGTTGTTTCGCCAAAGTCATTGCCTCTCTATAACCAATTATTTTTTTACCATCCTGTGGTAGGGAAGGTAGTTCTCTGCTTCTTGCGCCCGTTGCTACTATAATATGATCTGCACTATATTCTGCAGTCTCTCCCGCATCATTAGTAACTATTATTTTCTTTCCGGAAGCAAGTTTTCCAAAACCATTTATGACCTCTATTTTGTTCTTTTTCATTAAAAACTGAACCCCTTTGCTCATGCCATCTGCCACAGTCCTGCTTCTTTTTACAACTGCATCGAAGTCTTTGTCAACTCCCTGTGCTTTTAGACCATAGTCTTCCGCATGTTGTAAATATTCGAATACCTGTGCAGATTTAATCAGGGCTTTCGTTGGAATACAGCCCCAATTTAGGCATACGCCCCCAAGACTTTCTTTTTCAACAATAGCAGTTTTAAATCCTAATTGTGAAGCTCGGATTGCTGTTACATATCCACCGGGACCGCTCCCTAAAACAATAATATCGAATTTGGCCATTCCTTTGTTTTTAATTTCAAAATTCTAAGGATGCAAAGTTACAAAACCAAATTGAATGCGTTTCAACTAATAGTAAAATCTTAAAAATTTATTAGGACATAAGAATACAATTCTTTTTCTAAATTTTAGACATAAAGATTCTAATGCTCCGAGGTAGAACAGTTTAATGTTCTTGTACGGATTATGCTGAAGTACATATAAAGATATTAATCTCTTTTAAGGGGAGCTTGGAATAAATTTCAGGGCGGCACCATTAATACAGTGTCGCAATCCTGTTGTTTCCCTAGGGCCATCTTCAAAAACATGTCCCAAATGTCCGCCGCAAGTA
The DNA here is from genome assembly GCF_029360665.1 of Eudoraea chungangensis. Classification (GTDB taxonomy): domain Bacteria; phylum Bacteroidota; class Bacteroidia; order Flavobacteriales; family Flavobacteriaceae; genus Eudoraea; species Eudoraea chungangensis. The sequence goes on along the minus strand of NZ_JARDUB010000004.1, from coordinate 284,440 downwards.
GCACAGTGTTCTTCTATACGCTTAACCCCAATTTTGTAATCTACATCATAGGCAACATTACCTTCTACCTCTCTGTCGAAACTTGGCCAACCAGTACCGGAATTATACTTGTACTGACTTTCAAAAACAGGGGTAGCACATCCTGCACAAACATAAATGCCTTCTTCTTTGTTAGATAATAATTCACTGGTGCCAGCAGTTTCAGTACCCGCTTTTCTAAGAATATAGAATTGAAGATCTGTAAGGTCCTCTCGCCATTGCGCTTCAGATTTTTGTACTTTATATACTGGTTTTATTTCCTTTTCAGAAGTATTAGCGACTTCCTTTTCTTGTGAAACCCCTTTACAACTAATTATCATCAAAAAGAGGAAAGGCGTTAACAATTTAAATTTTCTTTTCATTTTCTTTTTTTTAAGCGCCAAGTGTTAAGAGCTTGACGCTTACAAATTTACTATAATATTTTATTCAAAATAACAAGCTTACTGCTAATTATTTAGGACAATCCGACCTACTTCTTCCTCGCTTATGTTTAGACTATTCATTACTTCAATGATATTAGAAGTATCTATTTTAGAAGCTTGTGCAAATTCAGCGGGTACTATGGCAATTCTAAAAATTTGATTGTCTGTATCCCCAGGTTGTAAACTACCTAAATCAAAATCGGACTCTAAAAATACACTTACATCTAAAAAGGTAAAATCGTAATTATACTGCAATAGACCCTGATTTAGAATACGAGTTTGAGGTAGTAATCTCCAAATGTCTACTGGTTCTCCATTCCCATCTACCGTTTCATCCCAAAGGATATATACCAGTACTACATCGGACTCAAAAACTTCTACAGTGGTAGGAAATTCATAAAAAAGACTGTAATTATTACTGGGGCTAAAAGTGCCTTCTATTTCTAATACCTGGCCCAATATATTTACGCCATCTAAGCCATCAACTCCATCAAAACCAGGAGGGCCAGGAGGTCCGGTTGGTCCCTCACAGGAGAAAATAAAAATAATTAGTAGGCTTCCTAAGAGTAATTTTATCTGTTTCATAAGAGTATTTTTAAGGTTTATATTAAAGGTTTGTCTTCGTGTAAAAAGGTTTTATTATTATGTTCAGAGTTACAAATACAAAAAGCGTTCCAAAAATATTTATGTGCTAAATACCAGACTTGTTTCTCAAAAAAAATGGCTTTAAAAGGAGGATAAGTGATAATTTCCTATTTTTAACAAATAGTCAAATTCTAATCCATGGTAATGAGACAACAACGTGTTGTAATAGAAAATATTTCTCCACAGGTACAATGTGGAGCTTTTTTTATAAAAAGAGTAGTTGGAGAAGCGGTTACGGTACATGCAGATATTCTGGGGGATGGACACGATATTATTCAGGCAGAATTACAATTTAAGCACCAAAATGAAAAAGTCTTTCAAACGCTACGTATGAAAGAATTAGGGAATGATGTTTACACTGTAGATTTTAAGGTCTTAAAGCAGGGAGTATATACCTATAAAATAAGAGCGTGGGTAGATCATGCCTTAAATTGGCAACATGGTATCGAAGCGAAGCTAAAAGACAAACAGCATGTAAAAAGTGAATTGCTTGATGGATTGCAATATCTCGGTTTTCTTCAAAAGAAGGCTTCGGCTAAGGACAAAACCTATTTGAAGCGTCTAGAGCAAATTTTTCAATTAGACGAAGAATATAATAAGGCTACAGAAGAAGCAATTTCTAAAAGATTGCATGCACTTTTCACAGAATTCCCCAGCAGATTACTGGCAAATACCAGTAAAGAATTATCTGTCTATGTAGACAGGAAGAAAGCAAACTTTAGTACTTGGTATGAGTTTTTTCCAAGATCAGCAGCCGATAAGGAAGGGGCTCATGGTACGTTTAAGGATTGTGAACGCCTATTACCTAGAATTGAAAAAATGGGATTTGATGTAATTTATCTTCCTCCAATTCATCCAATTGGTGAGGTAAATAGAAAGGGAAAGAACAATGTCACAAATGCAGAAGAGGGAGATGCTGGGGTTCCATGGGCCATAGGCTCTAAAGAAGGAGGACACAAGTCTATCCATCCGGAACTAGGAACACAAGAGGACCTTGAGTCGTTAATTCAGAAAGCAAATAAGCTGCATATAGAAATTGCTTTAGATTTGGCGTTTCAGGCTGCACCAGACCACCCTTATATAAAGGAACATCCGGAGTGGTTTCGTAAAAGACCAGATGGAACCATGCAATATGCTGAGAACCCACCTAAAAAATACCAGGATATTGTTAACTTTTATTTTGATGCCGATGCGTACAAAAGCTTATGGCAAGAATTGTTGGAAGTTACGATGCAATGGGTAGAACTAGGGATTCATATTTTCAGAGTAGACAACCCACATACCAAACCATATTATTTTTGGAATTGGCTAATTTCAGAGGTAAAAAAGAAAAACCCGGATGTGCTTTTTCTGGCTGAGGCTTTCTCTAGACCAAAAGTAATGCAGCAATTGGCTAAACAAGGTTTCTCACAGTCTTATACTTATTTTACATGGCGTGTGGACAAACACGAAATAACAGAGTATATGCACGAGCTTACTCAGTCTGAAATGAAGGAGTATTACAGACCGAATTTTTGGCCAAACACCCCAGATATTAATCCATATCATTTACAAGGAGCAAACGAGGCAATGCACATAATACGATATGCCTTGGCGGCAACATTAAGCGGCAATCTAGGAATTTATGGTCCTGTTTATGAGTATATGGTTTCCGAACCCATGCAGGGAAAAGAAGAATACCTAAATTCTGAAAAATATGAGATCCGATTTTGGGATTGGACGATTGAAAATAAAATAACGCATCTTATTTCACGATTAAACTTCTTACGAAAAGAGCATTCTGCCTTACAGCAAACAAATAACATACGTTTCTGCGAAGTTCAAAACCCGCAGCTACTGGCCTTTTTTAAATGGGACAATGCTTATACAGATAAACTTTTGGTAGTTATCAACCTCGATTCTAATTACTCCCAACAAGGAATGTTGCAATTGCCTTCAGAAATACTTAATCCATATGAAGGAAATGGCGTAGAACTACACGATCTTATTACAGATAACCATTATAATTGGACAGACGAATGGAATTTTGTTGAGCTGCATCCTACTCTTCCTTTTCATTTGTTTCATATTAAATAAAACCCCATGGCGAAGAAAAAGCAAGACTCAATATTACAAGCTCCATACGTGATTAAGGAGACCTGGGAGAATCTAATGGAAGACAAGAAATTTATTAAAGTTTTCTTGTCGGATATTCTTGAAGAGTATGTGCTTAAGCAGCGGTGGTATGGCGGTAAGGCGAGTAAGCTAAAATACATTGAGCTGCGAGAGTATTTTAAAATTCAGCAAAAAGGGGAAGTCTATTATGGATTATTATTGGAAATTAACTTTGAAGAGGCCTTTTACCAACACTATTTTCTGCCTATAGCCTTTGTTACTGACGAATCCTTTGCCGAAAAGGACCGGATACTTCCATTATCCTTAAACGAACAAGAAGGTTTTATTATAGATGCTTTAAATCTAGAAGCTTTTAGAAAACTTGTTTTTGAGAGAATTGTGACAGCCGAACCTAACGATGTAACAAGGGTACGTTACCATAAAAGTCTTGAATTCACCGATACGGTCTATGAATCTTCTCGTTTTATGGGTTTAGAGCAAAGCAATACCTCCATAATTATTAATGACCGTTCTGTAATTAAATTTTTTAGAAGAATTTACGCCGATAAGAACCCTGATTTTGAAATGAGTCAGTTTTTATCTGAGCGAAAGGGCTATAAAAATACACCCGCGTACCAAGGAAGCATAAGTATCATGGATTCGGAAGAGGTTAATGTCACCATTGCATTAATGCAAGAACTGGTGCCTAATGAAGGGGATGCTTGGGATTTTATGCTTAAAGAATTAAATAAAATTTTCAATACCCTAGAACAAAAACATATCAATGTTAGGGAGTTACCGCAAACCACTCTTTTCGATAGACTAAGTATTCGAGATGTTCCACCAGAAATTATTGATTGGGCAGGCCTAAATATATTTCTAAAGCTGCAAACGCTGGCAAAACGAACCGCCGAAATGCATATAGCCTTGGGATCCGAATTTGAAGATACGGCTTTTACACCGACCCACTTTAATGGGGATTACGAGGTTTGGCTAAAAAACAGACTACTTTATCAATTCCAAAACCGCCTAAATACAGTAGAAAATAATTTACATCGATTGGAAGACTTATCTTTGGATTTGGCTACGGAATTTTTAGAGCGAAAAAATGATATTAGGAAGCGTTTTGTAAATTTTGATTGGACCAAGTTAAAGGGAGAGAGGATTAGAGTACATGGGGATTATCATTTGGGACAAGTTTTGGTGCAAGGAGACGATTTTTTCTTGTTAGACTTTGAAGGGGAACCCGAAAGTACTATTAGAGATAGAAAAGTGAAACAACCTCCATTAAAAGATATAGCCGGGCTTTTTAGATCTTTTCATTATGCGGTTTACGCGACAATCTTTACGAATATGGACAGTTATAAGCATTCTCAGGAAGAACTGTTTATAGCCGGAGAACTTTTATATAGGTATTTCATAGGGGTCTTTATGGAGTCTTACGTTACCTTAATTCAGGAGCACAATCTAAATATTGGCTATAGACAAGAGAGAATTTTTCTTTTGGAATATTGCATGTTAGAGAAGGCGGTCTATGAATTGGGCTATGAGATGAATTCCAGACCATTATGGGCGGTGATTCCTTTACAGGGGATAATGAGTATTATTAACGAGAATAATTAATTTAATTTTTATGGGCCAGGTTATCCCTTACAGTTTATTTACGGACTTTGATATAAGTCTTTTTAGAGCAGGAAAACACTTTAAGCTTTACAATCATTTAGGTTCGCACCCTATGAAATACAAGGGGCAAGAAGGTACTTATTTCGCTGTTTGGGCACCTTCTGCCAAGTCGGTCTCCGTGATTGGGGACTTTAATTACTGGATAGAAGGAGAACACAAACTCAACGTGCGTTGGGATGAAAGTGGAATATGGGAGGGCTTTATTCCGGGGGTGACCCAAGGTGCTTTATACAAATACAAAATACAATCTCATAATCAGGATATAAAGACGGAAAAAGCAGATCCATTTGCCAGATATTGTGAACATCCGCCAAATACAGCCTCCGTTGTTTGGGCGTCTTCTTACAAATGGAAAGACAAAGACTGGATGAATACAAGGGAAGAGATCAATGCCTTAGACAAACCATTTTCGGTTTATGAGATACATCCGGGTTCATGGCGAAGAGGAAAGAACAATGAATTTCTAAGCTATCTAGACATGGCGGATGAATTGGTTGCCTATTTAAAAGAAATGAACTTTACCCATGTAGAGTTTATGCCCGTGATGGAATATCCTTACGACCCTTCCTGGGGCTATCAGCTTACGGGTTATTTTGCACCAACTTCTAGGTTTGGTAAGCCAGAGGATTTTAAGGTTTTGGTAGACAAATTACACCAAAATGGTATTGGAATAATTCTCGATTGGGTGCCGTCGCATTTCCCGGAAGATGCGCATGGACTAGGGTTTTTTGATGGCTCTAGTTTGTATGAACATCCAGATAGAAGAAGAGGATACCATCCAGACTGGAAGAGTCTAATTTTTAATTATGGACGAAATGAGGTGAGAGCCTTTCTAATAAGTAATGCCCTATTCTGGTTAGACCAGTTTCACGTAGATGGACTAAGAGTAGACGCGGTTGCCTCCATGCTTTATTTAGACTATTCCAGAGAAGAAGGGGAGTGGGAGCCCAATATTTATGGTAATAATGAAAATTTAGAAGCAATTTCTTTTATTCGGGAACTCAATGAAGTGGTTTACAGCAATTTTAAAGGGGTACAAACCATTGCAGAAGAATCTACCTCCTTTTCTATGGTTTCTAGACCTGTAAGCCTTGGCGGATTGGGATTTGGAATGAAATGGATGATGGGATGGATGCATGATACCCTCGAGTATTTTAAAAAAGAACCTATTTACCGCAGACATCACCAAAATGATTTGACTTTTAGTATGACCTACTCCTTTACGGAGAATTTTATGCTTCCCTTCTCGCATGATGAAGTGGTATACGGAAAACAGTCGCTATTGTATAGAATGCCGGGAGATGAATGGCAGCGTTTTGCAAACCTCCGACTTTTGTTCGGTTATATGTTTGCTCATCCAGGGACCAATTTAATTTTTATGGGGGGAGAATTTGCGCAGTCTTCTGAATGGAACTTTGAACAGAGTTTGGATTGGCATTTATTACAATACGATTTTCATTCGGGAATGCAGCAGTTGGTAAAGGACTTAAACACACTTTACAGGACCTGTCCCGCCTTATACGAGAAGCAATTTAGTCAGGAAGGCTTTGAATGGATAGACTATGGAGATTCCGAAAATTCTGTACTCACCTTTATCAGACATGGAAACGATCCAAAAGACGACTTATATATCGCCTGTAATTTCACTCCCGTTCCCAGGGAGAAATATCGTATTGGAATCCCTAAGAAATCGGGTGCTTTAAAAGAGGTTTTTAATAGCGATGCCAAAAAATATGGAGGAAGCGGGATAAAGAATACTGGTGTAAAAGTAACCAAGACTGCCTGGCATGGAAGACAAAACTCCGTAAATATCACAATTCCACCCTTAGGAATAGTCATTTTTAAGGGCTAAGACCTAACTATATCGTAATAGTTCATAATTGATGGCAATAAATTTTCATTATTAAAGCGTAATGTATTTTTTTTGTTGGTCTAATATTTTTACGTGTTATGATAACCAATACTGAATTAGAATATAAAGGGAATCTGTATCCAAATCAGATTGTCAACTTTAAACAAGATAAGGATAAGTTTTACTTCACTTCAGACAATGGGGTAATTCTGGAACTAACCGTACTACGCAATAGTGCACTTCGATTTAGATATGCGACCGATTATAACTTTCAACCTGATTTTTCCTATGCCATTAGTCCCGACGCGAGTAGGGGCTATAATGAATTAGAGACCCGGGAAACCAAAACGGAGTATGTAATAATTACTTCTAAGATCAGCGTTTTAATTGACAAAAAAACACTCCGGACCCAAATCTCAGATTTGGAAGGAAATATTATCAATGAAGATGAACTGGGATTTCACTGGGAAGAAAACTATGAATACGGTGGGAATTCGGTCAAAATGAGCAAAATAACCCAACCTGCCGAGAGTTTTTATGGAATGGGTGATAAGGCCACGCACACTAATTTAAAAGGGAAAAGACTGAGTAATTGGGTAACCGATCAGTATGCTTATAGTAAAGATCAGGACCCATTATACAAGGCGATTCCGTTTTATATTGGCCTCCACCATAACCATGCCTATGGAATTTTCTTTGACAATACTTTTAAGACGCATTTCGATTTTGCACATGAGCGAAGAAACATAACTAGTTTTTGGGCAGACGGGGGCGAAATGAACTACTACTTTATATATGGCCCTGAAATGTCTAAAGTGGTTCGTGATTATACGGATTTAACAGGAACTCCAGAACTACCACCTCTATGGGCTTTGGGCTTCCATCAATCTAAATGGAGCTATTTTCCAGAAGCAAATGTAAAAAGTATTGCCAAGAAGTTCAGAGACTTAAAAATTCCTTGTGATGCCATTTATTTAGACATAGATTATATGGATGGTTTTCGATGCTTTACTTGGGATAAAAAGAGGTTTCCGGATCCCAAAAGAATGATTCAAGAGCTTTATGAAGATGGCTTTAAAACTGTCGTAATGATTGATCCGGGGATTAAGGTAGACAGAGATTATTGGGTCTATCAAGAGGCCATGAAGAACGATTATTTTTGCAAGCGAGGAGATGGTCCTGTAATGCGCGGTAAAGTCTGGCCAGGGGAATGTAGTTTCCCAGATTTTACTAACCCTAAAGTAAGGGAATGGTGGGCCGAGCTTTATAAGGAGATGATGGCTGAAACGGGAGTACATGCGGTCTGGAACGACATGAATGAACCAGCTGTAATGGAAGTGCCTTCAAAAACTGCTCCCTTAGATACAAGACATGATTTTGATGGTCATCCTTGTAGCCACAGAAAGGCCCATAATATTTATGGAACCCAAATGGTGAGAGCCACTTTTGAGGGAGTTAAAAAATATGTTTACCCAAAAAGACCATTCGTAATTACCAGAGCTGCATTCGCAGGAGCGCAAAGGTTTTCTTCTACCTGGACTGGAGATAACGTAGCTACATGGGAACATCTATGGATTGCTAATGTTCAAGTTCAGCGAATGTGCCTAAGCGGTATGTCTTTTGTGGGCTCCGATATTGGTGGATTTGCAGAACAACCAAATGGGGAGCTTTTTGCCAGATGGGTTCAATTAGGTGCTTTTCACCCATTTTTCAGGGTACATTCTAGTGGGGATCACGGGGATCAGGAACCCTGGTCTTTTGATAAAGAGGTAACGGGAATTGTAAGAAAATTTATAGAATTACGCTACCAGCTTCTCCCTTATTTGTACACCATGTTTTGGAAGTATTCTAACGATAATATTCCGATGCTGAAATCGCTGGTATATTACGATCAGGAGGATATGCAAACGCATTTTAGAACAGACGAATTTATTTTTGGAGATCAGATTCTTGTTTGCCCTGTACAGGAGCCTAACGCTCATGGACGTAGAATGTATATTCCAAGAGGTAAATGGCATAATTTCTGGACTGGTGAAATAGTAGAAGGAGGAATGGAGAAATGGGTTGCCGCTGATATTGATAAGATTCCAATTTTTATTAAAGAGGGAGCTATAATTCCTAAGTATCCCATACAGCAGTATGTTGGTGAAAAAGAAATAGATAAACTAACCCTGGATGTTTACTACAAACTAGGCCTCGAAAAGTCTACTGTCTACGAAGACGCTCAGGATGGATATGACTATGCTAAAGGGAGTTTTAGCCTGAGGAATTTCAAATTAAACGGGAAAGAGAAGGAGTTGATAATCCAACAGTTTAAAAGCGGTACTTTTATTACATCTTACGATACTTTTAAAATTAACCTAATAGGTCTTCCCTTTAAAGTAAAAAAGATCATTATTGATACAGAACAGATAACACTAAAAGAGGTTAAATTAAACGGGAATAACTCTTTTGAAGTCACTAAAGATTTTTCAACGCTTCATTTAATTGGTTCTTAAATTTTTGTAATTTCATAGGATTCAAATCCAAAAGTATGAAAGTCAGGAGTTGTTATTTTTTTGCGGCAATGCTGGGGTTGCTCGTTTCTTGTAAAGTAAACCCTTTTACCGGAAAAAAGGTTTTAAACTTTTATCCAAATAGTCAGGTGTTTCCAATGGCTTTTGCGGAATATGATGAATTTTTAGGACAGAATAATGTGCTGAAAGATAATGCTGAGGCCAAGATGATAACAAAGGTTGGGCAAAGAATTTCCTCTGCAGCGGAGAGATGGTTAAATGCTAATGGGTATCCGGGTTACTTAAAAGACTACCAATGGGAATACAATCTAGTGAAAGATGCAACGGTTAATGCCTGGTGTATGCCAGGAGGAAAAATTGTTTTCTATACTGGAATTCTTCCTATTTGTGATGGGGAAACCGGCGTAGCGGTTGTAATGGGGCACGAGGTTGCACACGCCCTTGCAGATCATGGGGCGCAACGTATGAGTGCCGGTACTCTGCAACAAATTGGTGCGGTAGCTGGAAATATCGCCATTCAGGATCCTCAATCTAGAAATATGTTTAATCAGGCGTATGGCATAGGTTCATCCGTTGGCGTAATGCTTCCTTTTAGTAGAAGTCATGAAACAGAAGCAGATAGGATTGGACTACAGATTATGGCTATTGCTGGATACAATCCAGACGAAGCCGCAGCACTTTGGAGAAGGATGAAGGAAAAAGCAGGCGGACAGGCACCTGCTGAATTTCTAAGTACACATCCTTCTAACGATACAAGGATTCAAAACCTTACTGCTTGGGCTCCACAGGCTAAGGAAGAAGCAAAGAAATTTGGGGTTACTAGTTTCCAATAGGATTATTATTAATTTATGGTATCTTCAAAGGAATTCTTAGTGCATATACTTTTTAAATGAAATTACGAATTCTTCCCAAGGGGAGTAAAAAACTCCTCAATGCATGGGCCTTTTACGACTGGGCTAATTCTGTGTATAGTTTAACCATTGTCTCAGCAATCTTCCCTATTTTTTATGGAGCCCTTTTTAGAGTTGCAGAAATTGAAAAGGTGGAGGTATTTGGAGGAGAAATCGCCAGGGCACCCTTAATTAGTTATGTTACTTCCGCAGCCTTTTTGTTTATAGCCATAGTTACGCCACTAGTGTCTGGAGTGGCTGATTATTTAGGGAATAAAAAAGTCTTTATGAAATTCTTCTGCTATCTAGGAGGGGTTTCCTGTATTGGATTATATTGGTTTTCTTTGGAAAATATCTACCTAGGAATAATCTGTTATTTTTTTGGAATTGTAGGTTTTTGGGTAAGTTTTGCCATAAATAATTCTTATCTACCGGATATAGCATACCCAGAACAACAAGATGCAATAAGTGCCAAAGGCTTCTCTTTGGGGTATATCGGTAGTGTAATTCTTCTGCTTTTTAACCTGGCGATGGTTATGAGCCCTTCTACTTTTGGTATTCTTGATACAGCAGATAATGCGGCAGAAATTATTGCCATGAAATATTCTTTCGTCACCGTTGGAATCTGGTGGATACTTTTTAGTCAGTATACCTTTTTTTACTTACCCAAAGGAAGGAAGAGGGAAGGAAAGAGAGAAAATGTTGTTCTGAATGGATTTAGGGAGCTAAAAAGTGTGTGGCTGCAATTAGGGGGAGAAGTTAGACTAAAAAAGTATTTAGTAGCCTTTTTTGTCTATAGTATGGCGGTTCAAACGGTTATGCTTATTGCTGCCTATTTTGGCGAAGAGGAAATTCAGTGGGGATCGGATGATGAAAGAACCATGGGGCTTATAGTTAGTATCATGCTTATTCAGTTAGTTGCAATTTTAGGGGCTACCCTAACGGCAAAGGCTTCCGGACGCTTTGGAAATATTAAGACCTTAATGTTTATTAATTTTCTCTGGGTAATCATATGTATTTATGCCTACTTCTTAATTACCCCAATCGATTTTTATGTTGCGGCAGGCTTTGTAGGTTTGGTAATGGGAGGCATTCAGGCCCTCTCCCGTTCTACCTACTCCAAATACATTCCAGAAACCAAGGATACAGCTTCGTTTTTTAGTTTTTATGATGTTGCTGAAAAAATTGGGATTGTAATTGGCACTTTTTTATATGCAGCAATAATTCAATTTACAGGGAGCATGCGCGACGCAACAATTTTTCTCGGCGTTTTTTTTCTACTTGGTTTTTACTTACTCACTAAAGTGCCAAAAAAACCCTGACAGTTACGCCAGGGTGATAAACTATTCGTCTTTTGATGTATTAACCTTTACTTACGTCACCAGATCCTGATGCTTTACTATCTATTTTTGTTGGATCACCTCTGTAATGTATGTCCCCTGAGCCAGAAACTCTTGCTTTTAACATCTCATTTGCCGTAACTTTAATATCTGCCGAACCGGAGATACTGGCATCTACATTATTCGCTTCCAAATCATAGGCTTTAATATCTCCGGAGCCAGAAATATGTACCTCTAAATTATTGGTTTTACCGCTTAAATTGATATCTCCTGAGCCAGACATTCCTGCAGTTACATTATCGGCAATTATAGTTAGTGAAATATCCCCAGAACCGGATAGGTTTGTAGTGAAATCTGCAGTTTTAATGGTTTTATCACCAACAATATCCCCAGAACCCGACAAGCTAACTTCATCTATAGATTCTACCGGAACTGTGATATAAATCCCCCCGTTGTTTTTCCAAGACGATGGCTGTAGGTTTACTCCTTTGGCTACTTTAATCACTAACTTTCCGTTTTTTACCTCCGTTTTTATGTGCTCTAGTAAGTTAGATTCTCCTTCTAGACTTATTTGACCTTCTTTGCCATCAACAAGATTTACGTCAAACCAACCGGATACGGCGATTACATTGTATTCTGCGGTAGATCTTTGTACGGTTGTTCTGTCACCATTCCCCTTTATCTTTTTTCCGAATTGGCCGTAAGAAATAGTGGATAAAATTAATGCTAGTCCTAATAAAAATGTTTTTTTCATGATTTAGTGTTTTTTGTGTTTTAATTTTTGTGGAAACTAATTCCTCCGTAATCACTACTAATGGAAACCATGTTGCTGCTGGCCGCATCGCCATAATAACCTTTATAGTAGCGTTCGTTTGATTTTTCTTTGCTAATATTTACTTCAAAATCATCCTTGCCGCTTACCCCAGCATATTCTGTGGATATTTCAAAATTGAAGTTGTACAACGGATCGTAGCCTATCTTAATTCCTGTATAGTCTGTACGTATAGAAACGTTTCCGGCATCCCAAGCAAGATTATCGATCTTTAAAGAACCATAGTCTGCATTAATATCTACGTTACCGTGAATATTTCCCAGGTTTACAGTAATATAATCACCATTACCCTGAACATTTTTAGCCTCTCCAACCTCTAATTTCCCATAGTCACTAGTGTAATCTAAGTTCTCCATTTGTACAATGGTAGAGTTGGTATAGTCTGCGTTGATTTGAAGGTCCCCAGCTTTTTGGATGGTAAACCCTGAGTAATCAGCTGCTATTTTACCACTATTTATATAGTCTATGGTTGATTTTGATGTATAGTCAAATTTTAACTCGTTATTTCTTCCATGTAGTTCACCAATTTCGAGACGCCCGTAGTCACAACTTATTTTCGCATGGCCGTCTATTCGATCCAGTATAATGTTCCCATAGTCGTTATTAAAGTGTACGCTGTTCTTAATAGGAACTTTAATAGTATAGTTTATTTGCATATTCACATTTTTGCTGTTGCCCCAATTCCAACCCCAACTACTTTTACCTTTGTTAAAAGTTGTTCTTGCCGACACCATACTACTACTAGCCTCAAAGTCTACATTTAAGTCATCCAATTTATCTTGAACTTTACTCTCGTTATTACCACTGGCTTTCATATGAACTTCAATAACTATGCGGTTTTCACTCCAGGAACTCACATTTAAGTTGCCGTAACTATTCGATACTTTTAAAAGTGCATCGGCATTAACCTCGTACTCTTTTTTAATAGTTTTCTCTTTGGTATATTTCCCTTTTAGATCCTTATCCTTCGCACTACCGAATGCAGGCAATACTAGCAAGATTGCTAGGGTATATTTAAATAGTAAGATTTTCATCGTTGTAAGTTTTAAAATTTTTAATTGTTTCCATTTTATTCATAACCTCCTGCAGAAGGTCTATTCTTGTTTGAAAGTTGGTGATCATTGCGCTTAATATTAACTTGCTATTACCTCCTTCAATAAGATCTTGCTCTAATTTTACATAATTCGCTTCCAGTTTCTTTAATTGAATCATCGTGTCTTCTACCAACTTCTGTGTTTCCGGAGTACTAGCACTTTCTAATTCTTTTATTTGGTCCTCAATTAAACTAGCAAAGTAAAATTGGGTTTGAGATACTTCCGGTGAAATGTTAGCTACCTGTTGCTCTACCGTTGGCTGGTTGATAAATAAGGTAGAACCGGCAGCGATTAATAAAGCTATAGATGCTGCTATACTAAGAGGTTTCCACCACTTACTTTTAGAGCTACTACTTATTTGGACTACCTTGGTTTCCTGGTTTAGTTTTCTCAAAAACCTTTCCTTATGACCATCTGCCGGTTCATTTAAATCGAAGGAACCCTCAAGACTTTTAAATAATTCGTCAATAGTATCTTTTTTCATCGCTATACTTGTTTCATTTTTTTTCGTAAACTTTCTTTGGCTCTTGAAATGGTGGTTCTGCAATTAGCATAACTTATATTCATTATTCCACTTATTTCTTCATAATCGTAACCTTCAATTAGATGTAAGGTCAAAGAAATTCTGTAATTATCTTTTAAAAGGTTCATGGTGTCCATTACTTTTTGAGCCAATTGTTCTGAACGTCCATGATCCTCAGAAATCTCATCATTATCTTCGACCTTGTACAAATAATCATCTAGACCGACTTCATTTTTTTTCTTTTGTGCTCTGTAATAATAGATACTCTTATTTATTACAATTCTTTTTAACCAGGCTCCAAATGCTACTTCCCCCTTATAGGTGTTTAGCTTAGTAAAAGCATTTAAAAAGGCATCTTGCATTACATCCTCGGCTTCCGCTGGATTTTTTACTATTCGGTTTGCGGTGTTATACATCGCTTTATAATACCTATTGTAAATCTCCATCTGTGCAGTGGATTTGCCTTCTAGACACAATTGAATTAATTCTTCGGTATTTAATTTATTTTGGCTCAAAAAATAAATGGTTTGCTTAATAGATTGCTGAATTTAACGATTGTTACACTTTCTAAGTAAAAAAATCTTAGTTGGCACAACTATTGTCCTAAGGAAGTTAAAAAGCAGCTATCTAATGCGCTTTGAGACTTATTTATTTAAATTCTCTTAGTTTTAAAAGGATAGTTAAATGTAAAAAGCTGTCTAATGATGACAGATTGACCGATAATTGAGCTATGAGCCATTCCAGTTTTTTAAAATTTGACAATATGACGTTACACGGGATTGATGAAGATTCTGAACTAATACCTCTGTTGACACCAGAAGATGAGGAGGAAATGAACAAGGAAGACTTACCAGAGACACTTCCAATATTGCCTTTGCGAAACACCGTCTTGTTTCCCGGAGTTGTAATACCAATTACAGCGGGAAGAGATACCTCTATAAATCTAATAAAGGATGCTAATAAAGGATCAAAAGTTATTGGCGTAGTATCTCAAAAAGATGAGGAGACAGAAAACCCAGGGGTAAAGGATATTAATTTATTGGGAACTGTTGCCAGAATTTTGAGGGTGCTGAAGATGCCTGATGGCAATACCACGGTGATAATTCAAGGCAAGAAGCGCTTTGAAGTTGCAGAAGTTCTGACAGAAACCCCTTATTTAACCGCAACGATCCGGGAGGCCGAAGAGGTAAGACCAGAAGCTGAGGACAAAGAGTTTCTGGCGATTATTGATTCCATAAAAGAGATAGCACTTAAAATAATAAGGAACAATCCTAATATTCCAAGTGAGGCTTCGTTTGCCATTAAAAATATTCAGAGTAATTCATTTCTAATCAATTTTGTTTCTTCAAATTTAAATCTGGATGTAAAAGATAAGCAAGAACTTTTAGAAATCGGAAATCTCCGAGAAAGAGCTTTGGCCACCTTAAAGTATATGAATGTTGAATTGCAAAAATTAGAATTGCAAAAGGATATTCAATCCAAAGTTCGAAATGACATGGATCAGCAGCAGCGAGAGTATTTTCTTCATCAACAAATGAAGACTATTCAAGAAGAATTAGGCGGTGTATCCTATGATGAGGAGATAGAAGAGATGCGATCTAGGGCCAGAGATAAAAAATGGGACAACAAAGTAGGTGAACACTTTGATAAGGAACTAGCTAAAATGCAAAGGATGAATCCACAGGTAGCCGAATATTCTATCCAAAGAAATTATTTGGATTTGTTTTTGGATTTACCATGGAATGAATATTCTAAAGATAAATTTGATCTAAAAAGAGCAGAAAAGATACTCAACAGGGATCATTATGGTTTGGAGGACGTAAAGCGAAGAATCATTGAATATTTGGCTGTCCTTAAGTTACGTAATGATATGAAATCACCTATACTCTGTTTATATGGACCTCCTGGAGTGGGCAAAACTTCTTTAGGGAAGTCTGTTGCTGAGGCACTAGGGAGAGAATATATTCGAATGTCTTTAGGTGGCCTTAGAGATGAAGCCGAGATAAGAGGGCATCGAAAAACCTATATTGGCGCAATGCCGGGTAGAATCTTGCAAAGTATTAAAAAAGCAGCTACTTCTAATCCTGTGTTTATTTTGGATGAGATTGATAAATTAAGTTCTAGCCACCAAGGAGATCCGTCATCGGCCATGTTGGAAGTTTTGGATCCGGAACAAAATAGCGAGTTCCATGATAACTTTTTGGAAATGGGTTATGACCTATCTAAAGTGATGTTTATCGCAACCGCAAATAACCTTGGCAGCATTCAACCAGCACTACGGGATAGGATGGAAATAATAAATGTTACGGGGTATACGATTGAAGAAAAGGTAGAAATTGCAAAAAGACATCTCTTGCCGAAGCAGTTAAAAGAGCACGGACTGGGGGCTAAGGATTTGAGAATTGGGAAAAGACAGCTCGAAAAAATTGTAGAAGGTTATACTAGGGAGTCTGGTGTAAGAGGTTTGGAAAAGCAATTGGCAAAGATGGTGCGCTTTGCTGCGAAATCCATAGCTATGGAAGAGGAATACGATATAAAAGTATCTGAAGAGGTAATCGAAAAAGTTTTAGGTCCTGCGCGTTTGGAAAGAGATAAATATGAAAACAACGATGTAGCGGGTGTGGTAACTGGATTAGCTTGGACAAGTGTTGGTGGAGACATTCTCTTTATTGAATCTATCTTATCAAAAGGTAAGGGAAGTCTTAATATAACTGGAAATCTGGGAAAGGTTATGAAAGAATCGGCAACCATTGCCATGGAATATATAAAATCAAATGCAGATAGCTTTGGTATAGACCCGTCCGTATTCGACAAGTATAATGTTCATATCCATGTTCCAGAGGGTGCAACTCCTAAAGATGGTCCAAGTGCCGGGATTACAATGCTTACTTCCTTGGTGTCTTTGTTTGCCCAGAAGAAGGTAAAAAAGAGTCTGGCAATGACTGGAGAAATTACCCTAAGAGGAAAGGTGCTTCCAGTAGGAGGGATTAAGGAGAAAATTCTTGCGGCCAAAAGAGCCCGTATCAAAGAAATAATATTATCCGAAGAAAACAGAAAGGATATAATGGAGATTAAGGAAGCCTATCTCAAAGGATTAACTTTCCATTATGTTACGGAAATGAGCGAGGTAATTAATATAGCAATAACCAATCAGAAGGTTAAAAATGCAAAGAAATTATAGTTTAAATACAGTGCTTTTGAGTAGCTTGCAATGAGGAAATAATACGTTTTTAAAGATTTAAGGGTAGCTCTAAATTAACCAAATGGAAAAAATCACCATAGCCATAGATGGGTATTCTTCTACAGGAAAAAGTACGGTGGCCAAACAATTGGCTAAAGCCCTGGGCTATTTATACGTAGATTCAGGTGCAATGTATAGAGCTATTACGCTATTCGCATTGCGCAATGAGTGCAAGGAGAATAATAGTATAAATAAGGAAAAACTGATAGCATTGCTACAGGAGGTATCTCTGGAGTTTAAATACAATGAACAAAAAGGATATGGCGAAATCTATTTAAACAATGAAAATGTAGAGGGAGAAATAAGAAACATGGAAGTTTCTGAACTTGTTAGCAAGGTTTCGGCAATTCCTGAGGTTCGCGAAAAACTTGTGGCAATTCAGAAGGATTTGGGACATAGCAAAGGTGTGGTAATGGATGGGCGCGATATTGGTACAGTAGTTTTTCCAGATGCCGAGCTCAAGGTATTTATGACAGCTTCTCCCGCAACCAGAGCAGCAAGAAGATATAAAGAATTACTAGAAAAAGGAGAAGAGGTCACTTATAGTGAAATACTAAAAAATGTAGAGGAAAGAGATTATATAGATTCGCATAGAGAAATATCTCCTCTTAGAAGGGCTGAAGACGCTGTTCCTTTTGATAATAGTGATATGGGTCTTTTAGAACAATTTGAGAGAATACATAATTTTGCCACCCAAATTATTGACAAAAAAAAGAACGCCCAATAGGCGCTCTCTTCTAATAAAACTTCAAAAATTTATAAATTCGGAATGACCAACACCTGATCTGGGTGAATCACATCTGGATTACTCAAAATATTAGTATTGGCTTCAAATATTGCGGTATATTTCATAGGGTCTCCATAATACTGCTTGGCTATTTTACTCAAAGATTCTCCGCTTTTTACAGTATGTCTATGGAAAACACTAGAATCTCCAACGGTTATGTTGGCTTTAATATCGGAAGGATTTTCTCCGCCTATTTCCTTTATTTTATCCCAAATAAGGTTTTTCTCATAGGCAGTACCCGCTTCTCCTTTTACCTTTAAGACACCATTTTCTTCAGAAACATCCCCGTTTTTTATTCCTAATTGTTCTCCTAAATTTAGAACTGCCTGATATTTCGATTTTACACTCATTTCTATTGTAATTATGTTTAGTGATTAATAGGTAACAAGGTACAAATTTTTGTCTGTAATTAAGCATTTTAGAAAAGGCTTTTAACTCAATTAAAAGGCTTTATAAGGGGTGTTTTGTAAAACGGAAATTATATTGTATTTTTGCACTCCTTTTTTGCAGATAATCAAGAGGAGAAAGGAAGCTAAATAAAATAACAACTTTTGTGGGAATTGCTAATCTCTTGTAGGTACCACGAAATACAAATTTAAATCAGCAAATGGCTGAAGAAAAACAAACCACGGAAGTAGCAGAAGCTACTGAAGTACAAGTAGAGCAAAAGGTAGAAACACCTAAACAAGATCCACAAGAGTTCTTGAAAAACTTCAACTGGGAGAAATACGAGGAAGGAATTGAAAGAGTAGAAGATTCCAAATTGGAAGAATTTGAAAAGTTGGTTGGAGAAAACTTCGTTGATACTGCAGACGAAGAAGTAGTTCAAGGAACGGTTACGCATCTTACCGATAGAGAGGCTATAATCGATATTAATGCAAAATCGGAAGGTGTTATTTCATTGAATGAGTTCCGTTACAACCCAGGTTTAAAGGTTGGTGACAAAGTAGAGGTGCTTATTGATATACGTGAAGATAAAAGTGGTCAGCTTGTTCTTTCTCATAGAAAAGCCAGAACAATAATGGCTTGGGATAGAGTAAATGCAGCCCATGACAAAGAAGAGGTTGTTACTGGATTTGTAAAATGCAGAACCAAAGGTGGAATGATTGTAGATGTCTTTGGAATTGAAGCCTTCTTACCAGGATCTCAAATTGATGTGAAGCCAATTAGAGACTACGACCAATATGTTGGGAAAAATATGGAATTCAAAGTGGTTAAAATTAACCATGAATTCAAAAATGTGGTCGTTTCTCACAAAGCACTAATCGAGGCTGATATCGAGGAGCAGAAGAAGGAAATAATTAGTCAGCTTGAAAAAGGTCAGGTTCTTGAAGGTGTAGTTAAAAATATTACGTCTTATGGTGTATTCATCGACTTAGGAGGTGTTGACGGATTGGTACACATTACAGATCTTTCTTGGAGTAGAATAAACCATCCAAACGAGGTAGTGGAGCTAGATCAAAAGCTGAACGTAGTTATTTTAGACTTTGATGACAACAAGTCTAGAATTCAACTTGGATTAAAGCAATTAGAAAAACATCCATGGGATGCTTTGGGTGACGAAATTAAAATTGGAGATAAGGTTAAAGGAAAAGTGGTAGTCATTGCCGACTATGGTGCTTTCTTAGAAGTAGCCGAAGGTGTAGAAGGTCTTATACATGTTTCTGAAATGTCTTGGTCTACCCACTTAAGATCTGCGCAAGATTTTGTAAAAGTAGGAGATGAATTAGAGGCTGTTGTATTAACCTTAGACAGAGAAGATCGTAAGATGTCTTTAGGTATTAAGCAACTTACTCCAGATCCATGGACCGATATAACCACAAAATATCCTGTTGGTTCAAGACACAAAGGAATTGTAAGAAACTTTACTAATTTCGGAGTTTTTGTTGAATTAGAAGAGGGTATTGATGGACTTATTTATATTTCTGATTTATCTTGGACTAAGAAAATAAAACACCCATCTGAGTTTGTTGCAGTAGGAGATACTCTGGAAGTGGAAGTACTTGAATTAGATGTAGAAGGACGTAAGTTAAGTCTTGGACACAAGCAAACTACAGAAAATCCTTGGGATAAGTACGAAAAGGAATTTGCGTTAGGAACAGTACACAAAGCTTCAATTTCGGAAATTGTAGACAAAGGAGCAATTATTGAGTTTAACGATGATATTACTGCTTTTGTTCCACAAAGACATATGGAAAAAGAAGACGGTAAGAAGCTGAGCAAAGGCGAAGAAGCTGAGTTTAAAATCATTGAGTTTAACAAGGAATTTAAGCGTGTAGTTGCCAGTCATACTGCTATCTTCAAAGAAGAAGAAGAGCGAAATGTAAAGGCGGCTAAGAAGAAAGCAGCGGTTTCTGCTGATGAATCTAAGCCTACACTTGGTGACGCTAATGAGCAACTTCAGGCTCTGAAGGATAAAATGGAGGCTGCTAAGAAAAAGAAATAATTTCAAAGTAGTATCCTAAATACATTAGGTTAAAGGGCCTTGGTGATAAAACCAAGGCTCTTTTTTTATTCTGTAATGATGGGTATTGCTATTTTGGAACAAAATAGAATATAAAAAATCTGAGCAAGGGTTTAAGGAGAAATCCCTACTTTTGTATTTGAAAAATGAAGGTCTAACAGCACATGAGTCAAAAAGTATTGCTTTCTTCTAAGGAGATTAACATTATACTGCATCGCTTGGCTTGTCAATTATTAGAACATCATTTAGACTTTTCTGAAACAGTATTGCTGGGCATTCAGCCCAGGGGTAGCTTCTTATCCCAAAGACTCACTAAAATTCTTCAAGAAGACTATAAAGTAAATCATATAGATCATGGACTTCTGGATATTACTTTCTATCGTGATGATTTTAGAAGAGGAGAAAAGACTCTGGAGGCTAGTAAAACAAAAATAGATTTTCTTATCGAGGGCAAAAAAGTTGTTCTTATAGACGATGTACTATATACGGGACGCAGTATTAGGGCTGCATTAACTGCAATACAGTCTTTTGGGAGACCAAAAGAAATTGAATTGCTTACGCTAATAGATCGAAGGTTTAGTAGGCACCTACCCATTCAACCAAACTATAGAGGGCGACAGGTAGATGCAATTAACGAAGAAAAAGTTAAGGTTCTTTGGAAAGAGAATGAAGGAAAAGATATAATTTATTTGGTCAATAAATAGAATATGAGTGAATTAAGTGTAAACCACTTGTTGGGAATTAAATATCTAACGGAAGAAGATATTCAACTCATTTTTGAAACCGCAGATCACTTTAAGGAAGTGATAAATAGATCAATAAAGAAGGTGCCATCTTTAAGAGATATCACAATTGCAAACATATTTTTTGAAAGTAGTACAAGAACTAAATTATCATTTGAACTAGCTGAAAAGAGACTATCTGCTGATGTTATAAATTTTTCTGCAGCACAATCATCTGTTAAGAAGGGGGAAACCCTTATCGATACAGTGAATAATATCTTATCCATGAAGGTAGATATGGTAGTGATGAGACATCCAAACCCAGGTGCCGGTATTTTCCTCGCTAGACATGTCAACGCTTCTATCATTAACGCTGGGGATGGCGCTCATGAACACCCAACACAGGCTTTGTTAGACTGCTATTCTATTCGTGAAAAGTTCGGGGATGTGGCCAACAAAAACGTAGTTATTGTTGGGGATATTTTACACTCTAGGGTGGCCTTATCTAATATTTTTGCACTAAAGCTTCTGGGAGCGAAGGTTAAAGTATGTGGCCCTCGCACACTCTTGCCAAAATATATTGAAACCTTAGGTATTGAAATTGAAACAGATCTTCAAAAGGCCCTAGAATGGTGTGATGTGGCGAATATGTTGCGAATTCAAAACGAAAGACTGGATATGAGCTATTTCCCTTCCACAAGAGAATATACACAGCAATTTGGAGTTAATAAAGCCCTTTTATCAGAATTGAACAAAGAAATTGTTATCATGCATCCAGGACCGATTAATCGGGGGGTGGAAATTACAAGTGATGTGGCAGATTCCGAACATTCTATTATCTTAAACCAAGTGGAAAACGGGGTTGCCATTCGGATGGCAGTAATTTACTTGCTAGCATCTAAAATTAAATAGTACATATGAACTTTGATAAAGAAGGCACTATAACTACGGTATCCCAGGAAAAAACTTCTTTATCTCATTTTTTAGACAATTTAAATGATGCCTATGACAGGATTAAGGCAGACCATCTAATTATTGATGTTTTAAATTTTTCAGACTTAAGTTCTGAAGATCTTTTAGAGTTTTTAGAAGTATCTAAAAAACACAGAGCGCAAGGCAAATCATTCGTCATGGTGTCTAATAGCATAAATTATGAAGAGGTTCCGGTTAATTTAAATGTGGCTCCAACAGTGCAAGAAGCAAAAGATATTATTGACCTGGAAGAAATAGAAAGAGACCTCGATCTTTTTTAGTAATTCTTTTTAGATTAAATGAACACTGCCTTAAAAAAGTAAATATACTAAGTTTATACATGAAGTTATCAATTCTTGGTTGCTATGCAGCCACTCCGAGGGCACTTCAGAACCCGAGTGCGCAAGTACTTGAAATTAGGAGTCATGTTTTTCTAATAGACTGTGGAGAGGGTACACAATTGCAACTTAGGAAGAAGGGTATTCGGTTTTCTAGAATACAACATATTTTTATCTCGCATCTTCATGGCGATCATTTTTTTGGTTTGCCAGGACTTATCTCTACATTCAGGCTTTTAGGAAGAGAAAAGGAATTGCATGTTTACGGTCCAAAAGGTATTAAAGAGGTAATTACTATGCTTTTAAAACTTGGTAATTCCTGGACTAACTTCCCCTTAATTTTTCACGAATTAACTACCCTTGATTCCATGGAGGTATTTAATGATGGTTCTGTGGCGGTCAGAACAATTCCATTAGACCATAGAGTTTACACCAATGGATTTCTTTTTAGTGAATTGTCTGAAGAAAGAAAACTCAATGCTTCTGCTGTTGCAAAATATCAAATTGACAAAGCTTATTTTAAAAAGATTAAAAAGGGAATGGCAGTAGAATTAGAAAATGGAGACCTAATTCCGAATACAGAACTCAGTTTTGATCCTCCAAAACCAAAACAATACGCGTACTGTAGCGATACTGCATATTATCCTCAGATTATTCCCTTGCTTAAGAATGTTAATGCCTTATATCATGAGTCAACTTTTTTAGAGGTCGATAGGGAGTTGGCAACAAAAACTAAACATTCTACGGCAAAACAAGCTGCGTCAATTGCCTTAGAAGCGAACGTTGACCTTTTAATCCTTGGGCATTTTTCTACCCGATATAAGGATTGTGATGCATTTAAAAAAGAAGCATCCGAACATTTTAAGGCGGTCTGCCTCGCCAAGGATGGATTAGTGATCGATATTTAAAGGGCGATTGTAGGGAATTTTGCCTTATATAAAGTTGAGATATTCTTTCAATTTTATACATCTTTTCATCAACTTTGTGTAAATACCTAAAAGAGCAAGTGCAATGCAAGGGGATCTTAGTGATAAAAGAAAATCTTATACGAAAAGGGAATTGTTAGAAAGCAATATTTCTGACAACCCTATGCAACTATTTCAGAAATGGTATTATGAAGTAGAATCAGCAGATGGTTTAGAAGAGCCCAACGCTATGACAGTGGCGACTATCGGCTTAGACGGATTTCCGAAGAGTAGGGTAGTACTCTTAAAAAAATATACACACGAAGGTTTTATTTTCTACACCAATTACCAGAGCGAAAAAGGGAGGGCAATTGAAGCAAATCCTAAACTGTGTTTGTCTTTTTTTTGGCATCATTTAGAAAGGCAAATTATAATAAAGGGTAATGCAGAGAAAATTGCTGCAAATCTCTCAGATGGTTATTTTGAATCAAGGCCAGAAGGAAGTAAATTAGGTGCTATTGTATCTAGACAAAGCGAAGTAATCTCGTCGAGAGCAGAATTGGAATCAGGACTTCGAAAATTAGAAAGGGAATATTCCAACAAAGAAATAGAGCGACCGGAAAACTGGGGAGGATATCTTGTTAGGCCGGTTTCTATGGAGTTTTGGCAGGGTAGGCCCAACAGACTTCACGATAGAATTCGGTTTAGTTTACAGAAAGATTATAATTGGAAAATAGAACGACTTGCTCCTTAAAATAAGTAGATATGAAAACTGTAGTGCTTGTCCGGCATGGCAAATCATCCTGGGAATACGAAGTAAGTGACAAAGATAGACCGCTCTTGGAACGCGGGATTCGAGACATACATCTGGTTAGTGAAAGGTATAGTAAGGAGGCAATTAAATTGCAAATGGCCTTTTCAAGCCCAGCCAACAGAGCACTGCACACCTGCATGATATTTCTGCGGAATACGGGTTTTTCATTAACTGATTTGGAGATTACAGATGCGCTTTATGATTTTTCAGGGGAAAGCGTAAAGCATTTTGTTCGGAGTCTGGATGATAGTTTGGAAGAAGTAGTTCTTTTTGGGCATAATTATGCATTTACTTCAATTGCAAATGATTGGGGAGATCAAATTATAGAAAATGTCCCGACCAGTGGTTTGGTAGAATTGAAATTTGAAACTACGAAATGGAACCAAATAGAAAAAGGAGTAACGTCTAAAATTCTTATTCCTAAACAGTTGCGGAGATGATAAAAGCGAAAAATCGTTACATAAATAGGGAGATTAGTTGGCTCCGTTTTAATGAAAGAGTTTTACAGGAGAGTGCGGATAAGAATGTGCCCTTAATTGAACGTCTGAGATTTTTAGGAATTTTCTCTAACAATCTAGACGAGTTCTTTAAAGTGCGATACGCAACGGTAAAACGGATTGTTTTAGCAGGAAAAAAGGGTAAAAGTGCCTTAGGAGGTGAGAAGGCTAAAGACTTGTTAGCTGAGATTACACAAATCGTAATTGAACAACAAAAGAAGAGTCTGGAAATACATGCCGATATTGAGAAGGAACTAGAACAAGAAGGTATATTTTTAATAAATGAAAGAGAAGTCTCAGAGGCCCAGGGCGAATTCTTAAATAAGTACTTTTTAAATAATGTGAGTGCTCAACTCATGACTATTATTTTAAATGATTTAAATGAGTTTCCCTTACTGAAAGATACAGAGGCTTATCTAGCCGTTAAACTAATCTTAAAACCTTCGGTAGACAAAATTGAAAAAGATATCCAGTTAAATAAGGTGCATAAGCGCTATGCCTTAATAGAAATTCCTAAGAGTATCGATCGCTTTGTAGTACTGCCTCCGCAGAATAATAATAACTATATAATTATCCTGGATGATTTAATTAGGTATTGTTTAAATAAGGTATTCACAATGTTCGAGTACGAATCAATATCGGCCCATATGATAAAGATAACTCGAGATGCTGAGTTAGATATAGACAATGATCTCAGTAAAACTTTTATCGAAAAAATTTCTTCCAGTGTTGAAGGAAGGAAGATAAGCGATCCTGTTAGATTCGTTTACGATAAAAATATCGAGCCAGATACCCTGAAGTTTCTAAAGAACAAAATGGGAATAGAAGATACAGATTCTGTAATTCCCGGAGGACGGTATCACAATAGACGAGACTATATGGGTTTTCCAAGTCTTGGAAGAACCGACTTGATGTATGATAAAATTACCCCTTTGCCAATAAAAAACCTTGGATTAGAGGGTAGTATTCTAGATAGTATTGCTAAAAAAGACTACCTCTTATATGCACCTTATCATACCTATTCTTACGTAATTAAATTTTTAAGAGAAGCGGCAATAGACCCTAAAGTTAGATCTATAAAAATTACAGTATATCGCTTGGCCAAAGATTCACAGGTAGCGGCGTCTTTAATCAATGCTGTAAAAAATGGGAAGCAGGTAATTATGCAAATTGAATTACGAGCGCGATTTGACGAGAGGGCGAACATTAATTATGCAGAGGAATTACAGGCGGAAGGTGTAACACTTATTTTTGGGGTACCTGGTTTAAAAGTACACAGTAAGATTTGTGTTATTGAAAGGGAGGAAGCCGACGAAATTAAAAGATATGGTTTTATTAGTACGGGAAATTTCAATGAATCTACCGCCAAGATTTATACGGATTATACCTTGTTTACCTCCAACGAGGCCATTTTAAAAGAATTAAAAATTGTATTTGATTTTTTTACCACATCTTATAAGATATACAAATACAAGCATTTGGTTGTTTCACCGCACTACACCAAGAGCCTATTTCTTAAACTAATAGACAAAGAAATTGGTTATGCGAACCAAGGAAAAAAGGCTTTTATTAAAATAAAAATGAATAGTTTTACTTCCTACAAAATGGTTGATAAACTATACGAAGCTAGTCAGGCCGGGGTAAAAATTCAATTAATAATACGAGGGGTTTGTTGCCTTATCCCAGGTATGGAAGGGGTTAGTGAGAATATTGAAGCAATAAGTATAGTGGACAAGTTTCTAGAGCACCCACGTGTGTTTATTTTTGGGAATGATGGAAATTCTAAAGTCTATATTTCTTCTGCAGACTGGATGACGAGAAATTTAGACAATAGGGTAGAGGTAGGTTGTCCTATTTATGACGAAGATATTAAACAAGAATTGATAGATACCTTTGAAATATCCTGGAAGGATAATGTAAAAGCCAGGGTTTTTAATGAAGAACAGAATAATGCATACCGCAGGAATAACGAGCCTAAACTGAGATCTCAATTTAAAATGTACGATTATTATTTAGAGCAATTAAACAAAGAATAATAGATTGCTAAGAATTAGGACTAGCCATGCACAGTTTCTTTTTTGCTTAGATTTTTCATAATCTCTGCTTCAAATACTAAAAGTGCCTGCCATTTTTTATCCACCTCTTCTTTGTTTCCATATTGCCTAGCGAATTTTAAAAACATGGTATAGTGGCCAGCTTCACTTACCATAAGACGATGGTAAAAATCTGCTAGTTCTTTATCCTCAAGTTCCTCAGATAATAACCTGAAACGCTCACAACTTCTGGCTTCGATCAAAGCTGCATAAAGCAGTCGATGAACTAATTGGGTAGTTCTACTTCCACCTTTTGGAAAAAACTTTAATAAGGCAATGGCATATTCATCTTTGCGGTGCCTACCAAGTTCTTTTCCTCTAGCCAAGATTCTATCGTGAACCATTTTAAAATGTCCCATCTCTTCACGTGAAAGAGCGATCATTTCTTTAACTAAATCTGTGTATTCCGGAAAACTTACAATCAGAGATATTGCTGTACTCGCGGCTTTTTGTTCGCAATAGGCGTGATCCGTTAGAATTTCATCAATATTTTTTTCTACAATATTTACCCATCGTGGATCGGTAGGGAGCTTAAGACCTAACATACTTTTTTTTGCTAAGGTAAAAAGAAGCCGTTAAACCGAAATGTTTTCCTTACAACTATATCAGAACAATTGTTTAAGAAATTTGATGTTATCTTAATATATTTGTAATGTACGGGTAGCGTCTTATGAGGTACAGGTTAAATAGTAAGAAAATATATGCAGTATAGATCTAGAGGGGAGAAACTCAGTAGTATTTTAAATAAGAACCTCTCGGTAGAAACCCAACAATGGTACCATGAGAAGGTATCTCAAATAATAGAAAAAAAATCAGCTAAAGATCTCTATTTATTTTATAGTCTTTTAAGACGCGAAATTCCTAAAGATAGCATTCTTGTAAACTCTCTTTCTAAAGAAGACCAAGAAATTATTCATCTAGAGAAAATAAATCTTTTAGAGTTGAGCAGAATCGTGGTTCTGATTAAAATACTTCTAGCGGATGAGAGCTTTTTTTCATCCAAAGTGTCTAAGCTGATTGAAGTGGCAGATACTTCTGAGTTAGAGGCATTTCTTAAATATCTTGTCTACATTCCTAATCCTTCTACTTATAGGAGCGTAGGTGTAGAGGCTTTAAGAACTAATATTGAAACTATTTTTTGTGCCATCGCCTTAAACAATCCTTATCCTTCTTCATATTTTAATGACCAGCAATGGAACCAAATGTATTTGAAGGCTGCATTTATGCAACTGGATTTGTCAAAAATTCTCGACATAGATAAACGTTCTAATAGAGATTTAACGAGAATCATATCAGATTATGCCCATGAACGCTGGGCTGCTTCGAGAAAAATAGATCCATATTTTTGGAGGCCCGTAAGTGGTTTTATGGAAGCAATAGTATTAGGAGATATGAAACATCTTTTGCAGAGTGAAGACAAGGCAGAAAATTATGCAGCGGCTCTCTGTTGTTTAAATTCTGAAAGCCCGGATGCCTTAGAACTACTAGATAAATATCCGGAAATAAAAAAAGAAATTTCAAGTAAATCCATAAGCTGGAATAATCTAAAGACTGTATTATGAATGACAAAATGATGATCATAGACCCACATGTACACATGACTTCGAGAACTACTGATGATTACGAGGCTATGGCAGCAGCCGGTGTAGTTGCCGTAATTGAGCCATCGTTTTGGCTGGGTCAGCCCAGGACACAGGTAGGTTCTTTCCAAGATTATTTTAGCAGCCTTGTGGGATGGGAGCCTTTTAGAGCCAGCCAGTTTGGGATAAAGCATTATTGCACAATAGGTCTCAATTCAAAAGAAGCGAATAATGAGGCTCTGGCAGAGCAAGTTATTGAGCTGTTACCTTTGTACTTGCATAAAGAAAATGTTGTGGCTATTGGTGAGATTGGTTATGATGACCAGACTCCTGCTGAAGACAAGTATTTTAGAGCACAATTAGAAATGGCTAAAGAGCTAAACATGACGGTGCAAGTTCATACACCACATCGGGATAAAAAATCAGGGACTATTAAAAGCATGGAAGTTTGTTTAGAACATCAATTAGATCCAGGTAATGTCATTATTGATCACAATAATGAAGAGACGGTTAAAGAGGTTTTAGACCGAGGTTTTATTGCTGCTTTTACTATTTATCCTAAAACAAAAATGGGTAATGAACGAATGGTAGAAGTGGTTAGAAAGTTTGGTAGTGATAATATTATTGTAGATAGCTCGGCAGACTGGGGTGTAAGTGACCCTTTGGCGGTGCCAAAAACTGCGGCCTTAATGTTGAAAAAAGGTATTGCAAAAGAAGATGTAATAAAGACATGTTATCAAAATGCACTCGATGCTTTTAGCAAGAATGGTAATATGAAAGAAGCTCATTGGTTAGAGGCAAAAGGAATAAATCAGTCGGTGCTTTATAATGATAACAGTGTTCTTCGTGGGCAGGAACCCAGGATTGACACGGATGAAATTAAATAGATGGGAAGAGTCATCCATGGTCTATTAAGACTCTGCCGTCCGGCTAATCTTCCTACGGCTATGGCAGATATATTTGCCGGAGCCGCTATTGCCGGCCTAGGCATTAGCGATATTTTGGAAGGTCCGGGTCTTTCGCAGCAGGGATTTAGCTTTTTAGTTTTATTGCTTTCTTCAACAGTACTCTATGCTGGAGGAGTAGTTCTAAATGATGTTTTTGATTATAAGATTGACTTAGTTGAAAGACCAGAGCGTCCTATTCCTCAGGGAATGGTGTCTGTTGAGCTAGCTACCGTGACTGGGGTATTGTTACTCGTTTTTGGCATTGTGTTAGCTTTTTTCGTAGCTACGACAGCTGGAATAGTAGCTGCAGGCTTGGCAAGTGCCATTCTTGTTTATGATGGATTTACGAAAAAGCACGATTTTTTAGGACCATTGACAATGGGGGTTTGCAGGGCCCTTAATTTGATTTTGGGAATGGCTATTTGGGGCCAAATGGATTCCTGGTGGTTTGGGATTATTCCTTTGCTCTACATATTTGCCATTACCTTAATAAGTCGAGGTGAGGTCCACGGTAAAAATAAAAGTAATATTATTAAGGCTGCCTTTATATACGCTGTGGTGATTTTTCTCGTTCTCATATCAATTGCGTTACATAAAGTAGAGATGGAGAGCCCAGGAGGTGAGGGTTTTGATTCCTTTTCTATTTTAGATAATTGGAGTATGTTATTGTGCCTTGGTCTTTTTGGTTTTCTCAATATGACTTCCCTAATTAAGGCGTTTAGAAGGAATACTCCTCTAAATATTAAGAAAGCGGTGATTACAGGAGTATTATCTATAATTGTTTTAGATGCTACCTTTGTAATGGCCTTTGACACTTGGATGTTTGGTCTGATTGTTTTACTATTGTTGCCGCTCTCCGTGGTATTGTCTAAAATTTTCGCAGTTACTTAAATTGTAAGCATGCTTTTAAAACCTATTGAACAGTCTTTTAAAGTGAACTATAGCTATAGTTTACATTTTACCAAGGGTATTTTTAGTATAGAAAATACGCTCTTAAAAGAGGTTATTTCTCCTAGTGATTCTTCAAAGATTGTAAAGGTCTTATTCGTGGTAGATTCAGGACTTTTGGAAGCAAATTCTTGGCTGTTAAAGCAAATAGATGCCTATGGAGAGGCCTTTAAAGATAGCCTGAGAATTACCGATATTCTTGTTTGCCCTGGAGGAGAAGCAGCAAAAAATGATCAAGAAAATGTTGAGAAGATTTTGGAGGGAATACATAAAAATGCTATTTGTAGACATTCATTCGTTGTAATAATTGGTGGAGGAGCGGTAATTGATATGGCCGGATATGCTGCAACTATAGCTCACAGGGGAGTTCGTTTAATTAGGGTACCTACTACGGTTCTTGCGCAGAATGATGCTGCAGTAGGCGTAAAAAATGGTATAAATGCCTTTAATAAAAAGAATTTTATAGGAACCTTTGCTGTTCCTCATGCCATTATAAATGATATAGACTTTCTTGATAGCTTAGAACAGCGAGATTGGATAGCAGGTGTTTCGGAAGCATTAAAAGTGGCTCTAATAAAAGATGCTAACTTTTATAAGGAGATAAAAGAAAGAGCAGAAAAGCTAAAAAATCGAGATAAAGATGCAATGCTATATACCATTTATAGATGTGCAGAAATGCATATGGAGCATATAGCAAAAGGAGGAGATCCCTTTGAATCGGGATCATCAAGACCGCTCGACTTTGGTCATTGGGCAGCGCATAAATTAGAAGATATGACAGCTTATTCCTTAAGACATGGAGAAGCTGTGGCAAAAGGAATCGCCTTAGACCTTTCCTATGCATACCTCTTATCTTACATATCAGAGGATACTTGGTCGGAGGTTTTAGAAGTGATGCAGAAAATAGGTTTTGATTTAAGCCTACCTATTTTTAGTCAAAAAGATCTGCAGACCCTGTTAACTGGAATCGAAGAATTTAGGGAGCATTTGGGGGGGCAGCTCACAATTACCTTAATCGATAGAATTGGAAATAAATTTGACGTACACGAAATAGATCTGCAGTTAATGGAAAAAGCAGTGAATCTTTTAAACGAAAAAGTAAAAATTAAGGTAGTTTAGTAGTATGAAACTACAGCATGCATACCATCTTTCCTATTGTACCAACATACACCCGGGCCAGGATTGGCAAAGTACTTTTAACAGCTTAGTAGGCTATCTTCCTAAGGTTAAAGATCAGATTTCTGCAAATGACGATTTTGGGATTGGTTTGCGCTTGTCTAATAAGGCAAGTGAAGAATTAGATGAGGGTAATAATTTGCAAGAGTTCAAGGATTGGTTAGATTCTCAGAATCTTTATGTTTTTACTATGAATGGATTTCCTTATGGGAACTTTCATAAGGAGGTAGTTAAAGATAAGGTTCATCACCCAGATTGGACTACCCGAGAGCGGGTAGACTATACCAAACGATTATTTGATCAGCTGGCATTTCTTCTCCCCAATGGCATGTCTGGCGGAATTTCCACTTCTCCGGTTAGTTATAAGCATTGGCATAAAACGAATAGTGATACGGTTAAAGTCTTTAAACTAGGGGCTGAGAATATTACCGATATTATTGTGCACCTTTTTGAAATTGAAAAGAATACGGGAAAGTATTTGCATTTAGATATAGAGCCGGAACCGGATGGCCTCTTAGAAAATACGGAAGATGTTTTAGCTTTTTTTCGAACCTATTTGTTGCCCATAGCTTCGGAAAGGCTACTTGAGATATACGGTATAAATGGTCAAAAGGCTAAAGAACTTACTCTAAAATACTGTACGCTTTGTTACGATATTTGTCATTTTTCCTTGGCTTTTGAAGAGCCAAAGGAAACCTTTAGAAGATTAAAGGAGGCAGGGATAAAAATTGGTAAAATACAAGTCAGTGCGGCATTAAAAGTCTTATTTAAAGAGACAAATGAGAAGGAAGTATGGGAGGCTTTAGAAAAGTTTAATGAGCCAGTTTATCTTCATCAAGTAACGGAGAAAACCGAAAAAGGGATAAAGACGTATAACGACTTACCTCTTGTTTTAGAGAGTAAGAAAAAAGTAGAGGAGTTAAGAGCACATTTTCATGTGCCAATATTTTTAGAATCCTTTGATCAGTTGTATTCTACGCAAGATCATATCTTAAAAGTCGTATCGATTTTAAAAGAGGATAAGAGTATTACCGAGCATTTGGAAATTGAAACATACACCTGGGAAGTTCTTCCTCCCTTGTTAAAAAGAGATCTTGCAGAGTCTATTATTCGCGAGCTACAATGGTTTAAGGATAAATTTTAAGCATGCAGAAAACGGTAGTTTTAAATATTGTAGGTCTCACGGAAAGACTTATTGGGGTACATACTCCTTTTATTAAATCTTTTCTAGACAGAGGAGCCTTTACGTCTGTGGAGCCCATGCTTCCGGGGGTTACCTGCTCGGCCCAGTCTACCTATCTCACTGGGAGGTGGCCAAGTGATCATGGTATAGTAGGTAATGGTTGGTATTTTAAAGAAGAGTGTGAAGTGAAGTTTTGGCGGCAGTCCAATAAGTTGGTAGAAAGTGACAAGATCTGGGATGCTTTAAAAAAAATAGACTCGAGCTTCCGCTGTGCCAATATGTTTTGGTGGTATAATATGTATTCTTCCGTAGACTACAGCGTAACTCCTAGACCAAACTATTTAGCGGATGGTCGTAAGATACCGGATATATATTCTCATCCTGCAGATCTGAGAGATTATTTACAAAAAGAATTAGGGACCTTTCCATTATTTCACTTTTGGGGACCCAAGACTTCTATAAAGTCGAGTAAATGGATTGCGGATGCAACCATCTTAACGGATAAAAAAAACAATCCTGACCTAACACTTGTTTACCTACCACATTTAGATTATAACCTCCAACGCCATGGCTTGGATTTTTCAAAAATTGGCAAGGACCTGACCGAAATCGATGAGGTCGTTAAAAATCTAGTAAATTACTACGAAGAGCAGGGGGCAAATATTATAATACTCTCCGAATATGGTATTACAGATGTTTCCAACCCTATTCATTTAAATAGAGTTTTACGTGATGCAGGTCTTCTAAGTATTCGGATAGAAAGAGGCCTTGAACTTTTAGACGCAGGGGCTAGCAAAGCTTTTGCTGTTGCTGATCATCAAATAGCACATATTTACCTAAATGATATCTCTATCTTAAAGGAAGTAAAAAGCATTCTCAAAGAAGTTCCAGGGGTTGAAAAAGTTTTGACGGGTCAGGAAATTAAAAATGCTCATTTAGAACATGCAAGATGTGGCGACTTGGTAGTAGTAGCGGATAAAGACTCTTGGTTCACCTATTACTTTTGGCTAGACGACTCTGTAGCGCCAGATTTTGCTAGAATGGTAGACATTCATAAGAAACCTGGCTATGATCCTGTTGAGATGCTAACAGACCCAAATGATCCATTTGTAATGCCTAAAGTAGTGGGTAAATTATTGAAAAAGAAAATGGGCTTTAGGACGGTGATGGACGTAATCCCATTAAAGGCTAATTTGATAAAAGGTTCTCATGGTCGAATTCCGGAAGAGAAAGAAGATTTTCCTATTTTTATAACCAATAATAAAGGGGCATTGGGTAAAGAGAATCCCTTAGCCACAGAGGTTTATGATTTAATTTATCAACATTTAATTTCTACCTAGCCATGAAAGCGCTTAAATATCTTTCTTTAATTTTTGGGGCTATGTTCCTCTGGGCTGCCTATGTCCAATATAACGATCCGGACGTTTTTTATTGGTATGCAATATATGGTGCAGCTGCATTAGCTTCCTTTCTGTTTTATCTAAACAGGCTTCCATATTTGGTCGCCATTATTTTAGGTATTATCTACGTGATTATAACAATTAGTACTTGGCCGGATCAGTTTGAAGGTGTTACGATTGGTCAGGGAGATATAGTAAATGTAGAAAGAGGTAGGGAAGCTCTTGGGATGCTGATACTGGCAATAACGATGTTTGTTTATGCCATTGCCATTCGCAAATTTAAACCCTAAATATCCAAATCAAACTTTTTACGTAAAACTTCAAGAGCAGGATTTATCTCCCGCAATTTCTCATACTTTTCTTGTGGGGTATACACATATTTTTTATTTAGTACTTCATTTACTTTGATGTGCAGATCAATATTGTAATTATTCAGCTTTTTACGAAGAAAGCTAAGCAAGGGATACTGCTCTCTTTCAATTTCGGTTTTCATGGTGCTATTTGGCATTTCAAGCCAAACTTCGGTCTCGTTTATTAATTCAGGTTCACTAGAGCTTAAATTAGAAGCCATTATTTTTTTTCCATCCTTGTTTAGTTGAAGGATATATTCATTCCAGAGTTTCATAAAAGTTTCTTTTTCAAAAACTTCCTTAGGAAGGTTGTCTTCATCTATAACTACTTCTATCTTTTTTAACTCGTGTTCTTTTTTCGCTTTAAGACTAGATAATGAAAGACCAGATACTTTTTTTACACGTGGACTAATATTAATTCTCGTCTCGGGTTTGCTAATAATTTCTGTTATATTTTTATCAGTCTCAAACAAAACTTCTTCCTTAAGCACAGGTTCGGGGACGCCACTATTTTGAATCTCCATAGCGTCTTCAATTACATCCGCGGTCTGGTTTTCTTTACCGTGAAACGAATTAGAAATTTGAGGAGGGGTAGAATTTCCATTTTTCGAGGGCGCCAACTTTTTAAAATATGCAGTAGGAATAAGGTTTATCTCACCTATACCAACCCCTAGTTGGCTCTCAGATTTTTTTTTTTCTGAGGTGAATTCTACGGAGGCAATTTTCATTAGGGTTAGTTCTACTAAAAGCCTTTGATTTTTGCTAGATTTATAGTTTAGGTCGCAAGTATTGGCTAAATCAATTCCCTTTAAAAGAAAAGAATTAGAGGTTTTTTGTGCTTGTTCTAAGTATTTTCTTTGGGTCAATTCACCAACATCCAATAAGGAGATAGTTTCTTTGTGTTTGCACAACATCAAATCTCTAAAATGTGATGCTAGGCCATTTATAAAATAATGTCCTTCAAAACCTTTGGCGAGTATGTCATTAAAAAAGACTAGAGCTTTGGGGATGTCTTTATCAAGCAAAATATCGGTCATACTAAAATAGGTCTCGTAGTCCAGAACATTTAGATTTTCTGTGACTACAGCCCTACTTAGGTTTTTTCCTGCAAAACTCACAACCCTGTCAAATATTGATAGTGCATCTCTCATTGCTCCATCTGCTTTTTGTGCAATGATGAGTAAGGCGTCTTCTTCTGCTTCAATACCCTGTTCCTCTGCAATATATTTTAGATATTCGGCGGCGTCTCGAACTGTAATCCGCTTAAAATCAAAAATTTGACATCGGGAGAGAATGGTCGGAATAATTTTGTGCTTCTCCGTAGTTGCCAAAATAAAAATGGCATGCTTAGGTGGTTCTTCAAGAGTCTTCAAAAAAGCGTTAAAAGCTGCCTGAGAAAGCATGTGTACTTCATCTATAATATAGACCTTATATTTCCCTACTTGAGGGGGAATACGCACCTGTTCAATTAAATTTCTAATGTCATCTACCGAATTATTAGAAGCAGCGTCTAGTTCAAAGATATTAAAGGCAAAATCTTCTTCTCCATGTTCTTCCCCATCCTGATTTATTTGTTTTGCCAAAATACGTGCGCAGGTGGTTTTTCCGACTCCTCTGGGGCCACAAAAGAGCAGTGCCTGTGCCAAATGATTTTGTTCAATGGCATTTAGGAGTGTATTGGTAATAGCTTGCTGTCCTATGACATCCTTAAATGTCTTTGGTCTGTATTTTCTTGCCGATACGATAAAGGGTTCCAAATCTTTGCTTTTGTTTTATGGCTACTTCAGCTATTGAAAGGCTGTCTTACAAATATAGAAATAGCACCTTATTAAAGTGTTTGTTTTGCTTAATAATGAATAGTTTTTATCAACAATTAACGCCAATGTAAGAAAATAATAGAAGCTATAATTTGCTAAAAGTAATTAGACACCCTAAACTAAATTGTACCTTTGTCTTTACAGGCGGCCTTATCGCGCTTTATCAAATAAAGTGAGGAAAGTCCGGACACCGAAGTGCAGTATAGCGGGTAACGCCCGTCGCCCATGTGTTTAATATGGGAAGGACAAGTGCAACAGAAAGAATGTACGGGTAATGCCGTAGTGAAATCAGGTAAACTCTATACGGTGCAACGCCATGTAAATCAGTGTTTGAGGGTTGCACGCCCAAATTGAAGGGTAGGCGGATAGAACTTAGCGGTAACGCTAAGTCTAGATAAATGATAAGGAAGCTCCATTTATGGAGTTACAGAATCCGGCTTATAGCCTGTATTAAACAACCTTGCCTTAGGTTCTTAGGAATCTTTTGGCGAGGTTTTTTAAACTACTGAAGACTGAAAAAAACTGAAGGCAGAACTCCCGTATTTTTTACCTTCTGTATAGGATGGAAGCTTAGTGAGATCTGTGTATTTAGAATGCTCTATAATCAGGAGGCCATCGGGTTTTAATAGATTTTTTTTAAATATTAGTGATCTTATGCTCTCACAATCCTTATCCTCAAAACTGTAAGGAGGGTCTGCAAATATTAAATCAAACCTATTATTTGTCTTTTCAAGGAAAGGCAGAACATCTGTTTTAATAACCTTAATAGGAAGTTCTAATTCTTTGGATATTTTTGCTATAAAGGCGCAACACTTATAATCTTTGTCAATCGCGAGAACTTCATCTACCCCCCTGGAGGCAAATTCTAAGCTAATATTACCTGTCCCAGCGAATAGGTCTAGCACTGAAATTTCGTCTAAATGATAGCGATTATTTAAGACATTAAATATGGCCTCCTTAGCCATATCTGTAGTGGGTCTTACTGGAAGTCCTTTTGGAGGAGCTATTTTACGTCCTTTATGGGTACCCGAAATTATTCGCATTAGAGCGCATTTAGAATATTAAAATCTATTTCCTTGACTATTTCTTCGGATAGTAGGTCGTTTGGAGGAATAAATAGGGAAAGATGCTGAATATACTTGTAGGTAGCATTATAGTAATCATCTTCTAATTCAACATCCCCAAATAGGCGCATTTTAATAGCCTCGGGATCTAGTTTTAACTGCTCCATAGTAAATAATAGATAGTATAAGTAGTCCTCTAATGAGCTGTAATAAAAGGAATTGTAAAAGAGCAGTTGTTTAGACTTTAAAACAGTTATTTCTAATTGGTTGTCGCATAGATAAACATAACATATAGTCTCATTAGTCTGTCCATGTGCTTTTAAAAGAGCCTCGACCATTACGGTACCATTATGTTTAAAAGTAAATTCACCAAACAGATCAAAGATGTAGTTATTAATATTCACAAACGGAACATAAACATTGACTAAATCGTAATTTGGAATTTCATCAAAATCAAGATGATCATTAGCCAATATTTTCACATTGAATTTTAGATAATTGGCCAATTCATTACTATCAAAAATGGCTAAGGGGACAAAACTAAAAAGTGAATTTTTATGGACTACGACGACTTCAGAATACAGTTCTGAGGAAAGCTTATGTTCGGTGATAAAGGATTTTAGTTTTTTCTTTAATTCATATGGAGTTACGTCTGTTTCAAAAGAAATTCGTTCGAATTGTGAAATAGAATTAGCAATAGTATCTACAATACAAAAAGAAAGTCCATTCAAGCTAACCTGAATGGACAATTTCTTATAATTTTCTATAGGACTATTTCTCTCCTTTTTTATCATAAATTGGGGGCCAGTTACCATTGGTACTTACTTCATTAAGAGAACCTACTTTAATTTCGGATCCATTAACTTCTTCCACACTTATTTGAGCATTTTCTCTATTTAAAAGATCTTTTGGCTGGTCGTAGAGAATAACATCTTTTTTAACCTTGGCTTCAAATACAGGAGCCTTATAACCTTGTTTATCAATAATAGCAGATTTCATTTCAAAAGTTTCTGATCCTTGTGCATAAGGTACATTCATCATGGTTTTGTATCTATCATCACCTTTAAATAAAGAGTCTTTAACCGCAACAAAGCCAAGAGTATCAATTATTCTAACTTCTTTAAGCATGTCAATTCCATAAACTTTGTCGTACTCCATATAGGATGAATCTCTTTGCTGGGTGATAGTGTATTGCCCACTATCTACGAAGGAGACAAGGGATTTGAAGTCACTCGCGAATTTTCCATTAACGGTTCTATACGCTTCCTGGGAATTTCTTATGTCCTTTAGATTAGATATAACTTTAGCAAAACGTTCTTGCTTAACTTTCTTAAATTCTATCGGTCCGGTTACGGATCTATAAATAAGATATCCAAGAATAATACATACAATCCAAAGTGCTATTTGTAAAACAGTTCTCATTTGGTCAATTTTTTGTTTAGAGGTCTTCACAAATCTACAATTTTTTTTTAATCGTAAAAGGTTTTGACCCAAAAATCCTCTTTATCTTTGATGCTCTATGAAATTGTCTACAGCTTCTTCCTTTTATGAAATATTAAAGACCAATTTTGTCCATATACCAACAGAGAAGCAGGATATTACTTTATATAAGATTTCTGAGTATGTTCATTCCAAGAATAAAGAAAGTATTTTTCTCTTAAAAGGCTTTGCAGGTACCGGTAAGACTACCATAATAGGAACTATAGTTAAGAATTTATGGAAGACCACATTTAAGACGGTTTTAATGGCACCAACTGGAAGAGCTGCCAAGGTTATGAGTAATTATTCCAAGACCGAAGCTTTTACTATCCATAGGAAAATATACTTCCCTAAAAAGGAAAGGGGCGGTGGAATAAAATTTGTTCTAGCGCCAAACAAACACAGAAATACTCTTTTTATAGTTGATGAGGCTTCTATGATACCCGACGCACCATCTGAATCCAAACTTTTTGAGAACGGTTCTTTGTTAGACGACCTTATTTCTTACGTTTATTCTGGTTTCAATTGTAAGCTAATGTTGATAGGTGATACAGCACAATTGCCTCCTGTCCGTCTCCTAATTAGTCCGGCTTTAGACGAACAAAAGCTAGCCCTAAATTATGATAAAGAGGTAATAGTCTTAGAATTGGATGAGGTAGTAAGGCAGGCCGAAGACTCTGGTATTCTTGTTAATGCCACTCAATTGCGAACAGATTTGGCGGCCCCCGTTTTACCTAATTTTCAATTTGATGTAAGAGGATTTAAAGATATTGTGAGACTTGTAGACGGCTATGAGATACAGGAAGCTATAGAGAATGCTTATCAGCAAAACGGTAAAGAAGAAACGGTTTTTATAGTAAGGTCTAATAAAAGAGCTAATCTCTATAATGAAAGTATACGCAATAAGATATTGTTTTTAGAAAACGAATTATCTCCGGGCGATTATATGATGGTGGTAAAGAATAATTACTTCTGGCTAAAACCCAATTCAGAAGCTGGTTTTATTGCTAACGGAGATATTATTGAAATCTTGGAGATTTATGCTATTAAAGAGCTATATGGATTTAAGTTTGCCGAAGTGAAAATTAAAATGGTAGATTATCCAAACCAAAGACCTTTTGAAACTGTCTTACTTCTTGATACTATCAGGGCAGATTCCCCTTCATTGCCCTATGAAGAAAGCAATAGACTTTATCAACAGGTTTTGGAAGATTATGCACATGAAACTTCCAAATACAAGAAGTTTTTGGGGGTTAAAAACAATAAATATTTTAATGCCTTGCAGGTTAAATTTTCCTATGCCATTACTGCTCATAAATCACAGGGAGGACAATGGGAAACTGTTTTTGTAGAACATCCCTATTTACCTAATGGAGTGGATAAAGATTATTTGCGTTGGCTTTACACGGCTATAACAAGAGCCAAATCACAATTATACCTCGTTGGGTTTAAAAGTGATTTTTTTGTTGAAGGTGAATGACTTAATTTAGTGCTACAGTTTAGATAAGATGACCTCAGAAAGCATAATTAGTATTTTTTTAGGTGTTGGCCTTGCTGCATCAGCTGGCTTTAGAATATTTTTGCCACTTTTTGCATTAAGTTTAGCTTCTCATTTTGGGGTCTGGGAGCTCAACGAACACTGGCAATGGCTGGGCAGCATGTTTGCGGTAATTACCCTTGGAATAGCAACCGTCATAGAGTTATTAGCATATTTTATTCCTTGGGTAGATAATATGTTAGATAGTGCAGCGCTGCCCCTCGCCGGCATAGCAGGAACCGCAGTAATGGTATCTACCATTGCTGATCTAGACCCGGTAGTAACTTGGTCTTTAGCGATTATAGCCGGAGGAGGTACGGCAACAGCGATAAAGGGAGCTTCTGCCACCGGGCGTTTAACTTCTTCCCTGAGCACAGGTGGCTTGGCAAATCCAATTATATCTACTGTTGAATCTGGCACCGCCCTGGTAGTAACTACGGCATCTATTTTTGCACCAATTTTGGCTGTAATTCTAGTTATTGTAATTTTATGTTTTATCTTTTATATCTATCGAAAAATGCAACCTAAGCTAAAAAACAAATAGTCCACTTCCATGAATA
Organism: Eudoraea chungangensis; assembly: GCF_029360665.1. Taxonomy (GTDB): domain Bacteria; phylum Bacteroidota; class Bacteroidia; order Flavobacteriales; family Flavobacteriaceae; genus Eudoraea; species Eudoraea chungangensis. The sequence goes on along the minus strand of NZ_JARDUB010000004.1, from coordinate 243,636 downwards.
AAATTATTGCCATGATACCTGCCAGATATGCTGCTTCCCGATTTCCGGGGAAATTGATGGAAGACTTGGCCGGGAAACCAGTGATACTGAGAACATACGAGGCGGCAATTAAAACAAAACTTTTCGACGAAGTCTATGTGGTAACCGACAGTACTATTATCTACGACACTATAGAAACTGCCGGAGGTAAAGCCATTATGAGTTTGGAAGAACACGACTGTGGAAGCGATAGAATAGGAGAGGCGGTAAGAGATATGGATGTGGATATTATCTTAAATATCCAAGGAGATGAACCGTTTACCGACAAGGAAAGTCTGACTGCAGTTTTAAAAGTTTTTGAAGACGATGTGGACAAGGAAATAGACCTTGCTTCTTTAATGACTAGAATGACTAGTTGGGAAGAAATAAATAATCCAAATACGGTAAAAGTGATTGTGGATAACCGCAATTTTGCACTTTACTTTTCGAGATCACCTATTCCCTTTCCAAGGGCAAAGGAGTTAGATATTCCTTATTTTAAACACAAGGGTATTTACGCTTTTCGTAAGCGTGCCTTAATGGATTTTAGGAGGTTACCGATGCAAATCCTAGAAGCTGCGGAAAAGATTGAAGCGATAAGATACCTGGAATATGGAAAAAAAATAAAAATGGTAGAAACAACCGTGAGCGGCATAGAGATAGATACTCCTGAAGATTTACAAAAGGCAATAAAGGCATGGATGTAGATTTTAGTAACATTAAAGTAGTTGGTTTTGATGCGGATGATACGCTCTGGATCAATGAAACTTACTTTCGTGAGGCAGAAGAGAGGTTTGCCGAATTTTTGGAAAAATTTGAAACGAAAAATAAGGTAGATCAGGAACTGTTTAAGATGGAGATGAAAAACCTGGATATTTATGGATATGGAGTTAAAGGTTTTATGTTATCCATGATAGAATCGGCCCTGGAATTATCGAATTTCACTATATCACAAAATACCATCGCAGCTATTTTGTCATTGGGAAAGGAAATGATAGAAAAGCCAGTTGAATTACTTCCCGGTGTTAAAGAAGTTTTGGCCAGGTTAAATGATAAATACCGTTTAATAGTACTGACAAAGGGAGATTTATTAGATCAGGAAAGGAAATTAGAGAAATCAGGTTTATCCAGTTATTTTCACCATGTAGAAGTTTTAAGCGACAAAAAAGAAAATAACTATAAGAATTTACTGGAACACCTTGAAATAGAGCTTGATGAATTTTTAATGATAGGCAATTCACTGAAGTCAGATGTTTTACCTATTATTAACTTAGGTGCCAAAGCAGTACATGTCCCATTTCATACCACATGGGCACATGAAGAATTAGATAGAGATGTAAAGCTGAAGAACTATTTAACTTTAAATGGTTTGTCAGATATTTTAAAATACCTTAATTGATGTTATGGAGTTTAAAAATGAAACCATAAATAGTGAAAGAGACAAGCAAATTCTAAAGCCATCCTATCGAAATTTTCCAATGGTACCAAAGGTTGTTTTTGGAGAAGGAAGTTTTGATCAATTAGGAGATATCCTAATGTTGAAGAGGGAGAGTGTAGACGCTCCGATGATATATTTGGTAGATGATGTTTTTAAGAATTCTAGTCTAATTAACAGAATTCCATTACTTTTTGAGGATAGGATTATTTTTCAATGTGCTGAACAGGAACCGAAAACGGAACAGGTAGATGCCTTAGTTGCCAACATTAAGGAGAACTGTAAAGAACTACCTTCTGGAATTATAGGAATTGGGGGAGGTACTGTGATGGACCTGGCAAAGGCAGTGGCCATTATGCTCAAGAATAAAGGCTCTTCCGTGAAATACCAGGGATGGGATTTGGTGAATAAACCGGCAATTTATCATGTAGGTATACCCACAATAAGCGGCACAGGTGCGGAAGTTTCTAGAACCACTGTTCTTATGGGCCCAACAAAGAAACTTGGAATAAATTCTGATTACACGGTTTTTGATCAGGTAATTTTAGATCCTGAACTTTTACAGGGGGTTCCTAAGAATAAATGGTTTTATACAGGAATGGATTGTTATATACATTGTATTGAATCTCTAAATGGCACTTTTTTAAATGCCTTTAGTCAGAGTTATGGAGAAAAGGCCCTGGATTTGTGTAAGGACGTTTTTTTAGGAAATTTGAATGATTCAGAAGCTAGGGCAAAGCTGATGATGGCTTCATGGCATGGTGGCATGAGTATAGCTTACTCACAAGTAGGAATAGCACATGCTTTGAGTTATGGTTTGTCATTTCTTTTAGGGATTCGTCATGGATTAGCCAATTGTTTGGTATTTCAGCATTTGCAGGAGTTTTATCCAGAAGGGGTAGCTACTTTTAAAAAGATTTTAAACAAACATGCCATTGATTTACCAAAAGATATCTGTAAAGGACTTTCTGAGGATCAATTTAACATTATGATAAATGTTTCATTAAAAATGACGCCACTGTGGGAAAATGCCTTGGGGAAAGATTGGAAAACCCGTATTTCACCTGAAAAAATCCGTGATATTTATTCTAAAATATAAAATTATTCCCAACAAATAAGAAAAGGCGCGCAAAGCGGACCTTTATAACATACAAAACAATTTCATGCAGTTTATTTCTAAGTTTATTTACTTCCATTTAATGGGGTGGAAGTTTACAGGAGACTTCCCTAAACTTAAGAAATGTGTAGTGATTGTTGTTCCGCATACTAGTTGGGTCGACTTTGTTATTGGTCTTTTAGTGCGAAGTATAATAGGTGAGAAAATAAATTATATCGGAAAAAAGAGTCTTTTTAAGCCTCCCTATGGTTGGTTCTTTAGATGGATGGGAGGAGCACCGATTGATCGCTCAAAAAACGATAATAAGGTGGAAGCAATAAAGGCCATATTTGATGAAAGACAGGAGTTTCGTCTTGCACTTGCCCCAGAAGGTACCAGAAAGAAAGTTTCTGAGTGGAAAACAGGGTTTTATTATATTGCATCGACAGCTAAGGTGCCAATAGTGATGGTAGCTTTTGATTTTGGGAAAAAGGAAGTGAAAATTTCCGAGCCTCAATACCCCACTGGTAATTTACAGACAGATCTAAAAACATATTACACTTTTTATAAAGGTGTAAAGGGGAAGGTTGCCGAATATAGCTTTTAGTACAAATAAAAATTTTACTTTACAGATTAATCGGGGTTATTGCCTTACTTATTTTCAGAAAGTAAGTGTCTTGCGTAAATAGAATTTTATTGCGCTTCTTTCATAGTGTGATACACATTTTGTACATCGTCGTCCTCTTCTATTTTTTCCAATAATTTCTCTACCTCTTCCATTTCTTCTGAAGTGAGTGCTTTGGTCATTTGGGGTATTCTCTCAAAACCCGAAGAAAGAATTTCTAACTTACGTCCTTCCAATTCTTTTTGTATGGAACCAAAACTCTCAAAAGGGGCGTATATCAATATCCCATCGTCGTCCACAAAGACTTCTTCCGCTCCAAAATCGATAAGATCTAATTCTAATTCTTCTGGATCAATACCTTCTGAATTGATTCTAAAATTACAGCTGTGATCAAACAAGAACTCCACCGATCCAGAAGTGCCAAGGCTTCCGTTATATTTATTAAAGTAGCTTCTAATATTTGCCACGGTCCTCGTATTATTATCCGTTGCAGTCTCCACTAAAATGGCTATTCCATAAGGGGCATAGCCCTCAAATAGAACTTCTTTATAATCTCCCAGACTCTTATCGCTGGCTCTTTTAATGGCGCGTTCTACATTGTCTTTGGGCATGTTTACTGCCTTGGCATTTTGTATTACAGCACGCAACCTAGAATTTGAGTCAGGATCTGGTCCTCCTTCTTTTACAGCCATAACTATGTCTTTGCCAATCCTTGTAAAGGCTTTGGACATAGCAGACCATCTTTTCATTTTTCGTGCTTTTCTAAATTCGAAAGCTCTTCCCATAGATGAATTTTGATTTTGGTTGGAAACAAAATTAATAATTTTTAAAACGGACACAAGTCTGTCTCAGAAAACTAAACTAAGCGTTTAAAATAGTATTGATCGTTTTTGCCAAGGCAAAGTCTTTTTCAGTAATCCCACCGGCATCATGAGTGTTTAAATGGATACTGAGGGAATTATAGACATTTGTCCAGTTCGGATGATGGTTCTGTTTTTCACATTCAAATGCAATTCTTGTCATTATTGAAAATGTGGTTTTAAAACTATCAAATTTTGCCTCTCTATAAATAGCCCCATCTTCGTAATTCCAGTCGGGCAATTCCTTTAGTTTTTCTGCGATTTCAATTTCTGAGTATTTCTGCATAAAAATTTGTTTAAAGTATAGATCTTCCTAACAATATAAAGATAACTACTTAAATCATCAGATGATGGTCTATAATTTCCTGATAACTTATTCTAAGGTTTTTTGGAAGCTTGTTTTCCTTAGGCAATACAGCTAAATACCTTTCTTCATTTGTGGTAAAAACTCTTTTGTAAATTGGACTAAATTCTCCAATTCGATCCACAATGTCTTTTATAAAATCATCATGATGTACCAAATCGGAACTTCCTAAATGATAAACACCGCCCTTATTTCTATTTATTAAATAATGAATCTGTTGCGATAAACGGTCATCATTGGTTACATTGATTACAAGATTTGGAAAAACCTCTATTGCTTCGTTATTCCAAATAGCTTTCTTGATTTCTTTAATTCTGGGAGAAGTATTTCCAAAAACCATGGGGATTCTTAGGATGGCCATTTTACTTTTGGGCAATCGCAAAAGCATATTTTCAATTCGGATTTTTAATCTGCCATAGATGCTTTCCGACAGCGTTTTATCGTTTTCATAAGAAGGATATTTGCTGTAGGCATCAAAAACATTCGCAGAGGAAAGAAATAGCAGTTTACACTTATTTTGGTGTAGATATTCAATAATATGTTGATGTGCTTGAACCTGAGAAGCAAAATCACCCCTAACTGCTGAGATAATAATTTGTGGCTTTATCCTATTTAGTATTTGAACAATATCGTCTTCCCGAAGGTCATACCGTACAAATTGTTTGTTATTTTCAAAACTGGCTCTCGCAGAGTTATACGTCCCGTAGGTATCGTAATATTGGCATAATTCCTTGTAAATGGCCTGACCAATAAAGCCACTGCCACCTAAAATAAGTACTTTTTTGTCTCCTCCTTTCACTAATCCTGTTATCTCGTATTTATATTATGGAGGTTATTTTTTATAAAATGGCAGTTTAACAATAGTAGCCGGAATTTGTTTTTTTCTGATTTGTATAAATATTTTAGTATCTGGTATGGCCATTTCTCCATTTACATAACCTAGTCCAATACCCTTATTTAAAGACGGGGACATTGTCCCAGAAGTAACCCTCCCAATAACCTTACCATCCTCTGCAACAATTTTATAGTCTTTCCGAGGAATACCTCTATCATCTAATTCAAATCCTACTAATTTCTTAACTAATGGTTGCTCCTTTTCCTTTTCCAAAGCCTTAGAATTGACAAAGTTTTTACTGAACTTAGTAATCCAGCCAAGTCCTGCCTCTAAAGGTGAAGTTGTGTCGTCAATGTCGTTGCCATAGAGACAATAACCCATTTCTAATCTAAGTGTATCTCTGGCAGCCAATCCAATAGGCTTAATTCCAAAAGCGGCTCCCGCCTCTAATACCTTATTCCATATTTGTTCCACTTCCTCATTCTTACAATATATCTCAAAACCTCCAGAACCAGTGTACCCAGTTGCAGAAATAATGACATTAGGAATACCTGCAAAATCACCTACCACAAAATGATAAAACTTAATATCTTTTAAAATAACACTGCTTAAGGCCTGCATCGCTTCTACAGCCTTTGGCCCTTGAATAGCCAATAGAGAAAAGCTCTCTGAGATGTTACGCATTACCGCCTGGTGCTTCTGGTTGTATTTGGAAATGTGTTCCCAGTCTTTCTTTATATTACTGGCATTAACCACTAAAAGATAGGTTTCTTCTTTTACTCTGTATATTATTAAATCGTCAACTATCCCGCCACTTTCGTTAGGAAGGCAACTATATTGTGCTCGTCCGATATTTAGTTTGGCAGCATCATTAGAACTTACTTCCTGAATAAGTTCTAAGGCCTTAGGTCCTTCAATTAAAAACTCACCCATATGACTAACATCAAACAGTCCTACAGACTCTCTAACGGTTTCGTGTTCTATGGTTACCCCTTCGTAGGAAACAGGCATAAGATATCCGGCAAATGGGACCATTTTGGCTCCAAGAGCTTCATGTATTTTTGTCAAGGCTGTTGATTTCATTGTCATGGTTTTAAGCAGGTCAAATTTAGAGAAAAATAATAGATACTCTTCTTATGATTAACTTAGATTTATGGGTTATTAGTCTTCTAGTAGGTAGGCTTTTAATTCGCTATAGTCATTAATTCTTTTTGAGGTTTTCTTTTGTAAAAGTAATTCTTCAATTCCAGAGGGAAGAGGAATACTAATTTTCAAAGTTTCTTCTACTACTTGAAGGAATTTTACAGGGTGGGCGGTTTCCAAAAATACACCTAAAGTATTCGGATGATCTCTTTGGTATTTTTTTAAACCTAAGTATCCAACGGCTCCATGTGGATCCATGATATAATTGAATTTTGAATTTACCTCTTTAATGGCATTCTTTGTTTCGGTATCTGTATAAGAATAGGAACTAAGGCTATCTTTTAGAAGTTGAAACTTATTTTCAAATAGCGTGTCTATACGAACGAAATTACTAGGGTCTCCTACATCCATAGCATTAGAAATAGTAGAGACAGATTTTTTTGGTTCATATCTCTGCGTCTCTAAATAAGTAGGAACAGTGTTATTAGAATTTGTAGCGGCAATAAATTGCTTTACAGGCATTCCAAGCTTATGCGCTACCATACCTGCACAGATATTTCCAAAATTCCCACTGGGGACGGAAAAAACAAGAGGCATATTCCTCTTTTTTAAGGATTTAAAGGCCAGGAGATAGTAGAACATTTGTGGTAGCCAACGGGCTACGTTAATTGAATTTGCAGATGTAAGTTTTCTTTTTCCGGTGATTTCTGTATCTAAAAAAGCCTTTTTTACCATGGCCTGGCAATCATCAAAAGTCCCATTTACTTCTAAGGCATGGATGTTTTTTCCCAAGGTAGTCAGCTGTCTTTCTTGAATATCGCTTACTTTACCACTGGGATACAAAATTACAACCCGAACTCCGGGTACCCCTAAGAAGCCATTGGCCACAGCCCCACCGGTATCCCCTGAGGTTGCCACCAATACGGTAACCTCCTCCTCATTGTTTTTTGAGAAGACCCCCATACAATTTGCCATAAACCGGGCCCCTACATCTTTAAATGCTAATGTAGGTCCATGAAATAATTCCAGAATGGCAGTGTTTTTATCAAGGTCTATTAAGGGAAATGGGAAGTCTAACACTTTGATTAAAATACGCTTAAGCTCCTCTCTTGAAAGGCTGCCTTCAACAAATGGTAGAAAAGCCCTAAAGGCTATTTCCTGATCTTCAAGATTTTCTATATTGTTCCAATAATCCTGCGGCAATGGGGTAATAGTTTCAGGAAAATACAATCCTTTGTCTGGTGCTAATCCGTTAATTACAGCCTCCTTAAAGGAAACCTCTGGCGCCTTACCACCTAAACTGTAATATTTCATCTTAAAGAATTTTGGATAGAGTTATTTTATTACTTTTTCATTTCTATAGAGCATATATACCCTTTTTGTTAACCTTAGATACATAAATATCATAGTCTACGCCGATTTTGTTGTAAATATCTTGCATTGCCTTGGCTACCTTTTTAGCGTTTTTTTCGCCTTGTGATAAAGAAAAAATAGATGGTCCAGAACCTGAAATCCCCGTGCCAAGTGCTCCTGCTGACAGGGTAGCTTCCTTTACTTCCGAATAAGCCGGAATAAGCATGGACCGAATAGGCTCTACTATATGATCAACAAGCGATCTGCCGATTAGGTCGTAGTCTTCCAAAAAGAGACCAGCAACCAAACCTCCAACATTCCCCCATTGTTTTACCCCATCCTTAAGGGTAATCGAGGTTTTGAGAATTTTCCTGGAATCGGATGTTTTTACTTCAATTTGAGGATGAATAACGGTAGCAAATAATTCTGAGGGAGTATTTAACCCAACAACGTCTAGAGGATCATAACTTCTTACCAAGGTAAATCCTCCAAAAAGAGCCGGGGCAACATTATCGGCGTGTGCCACTCCACTGGCCAGAGCCTCACCCTCCATAGCAAATTTAACTAAGTCTAAGGATGAATAAGGTTGTCCCAGGAGTTCATTAATTCCCCAAACAGCTCCTGCTGCACTCGCTGCGCTACTACCAATACCGCTTCCTGCCTTTATTCTCTTTCTTATTTCAATTTCAAAACCACCGGAATAATCCAAGTCCTTTAAAAGTGCCAAACCTGCCACCCCTGCTACATTCCTAGAGGTTTCTAAGGGTAAATTTTGCCCCGTAATTTTGGATATTGTAAGACCTCTATTATCTGTTTTTCGTATTAACATTTCGTCACCAATGGAAGCAAGGGCAAGGCCCATAACATCAAATCCACAGGAGATATTAGCTATGGTAGCGGGGCAAAATATTTTGATTTCTTGCATTATCCTAGAAATTACCTATTCGTATTATATCTGCAAATATTCCGGAAGCGGTTACGTCAGCTCCCGCACCTGCGCCTTTTATTATTAAGGGCTGCGTAGGGTACCTATCCGTATAAAATAAAACAATGTTATCACTACCTTCCAAATGGTAGAAGTCGTGCCCCTTCGGAATGTACTCTAAACCTACTTTGGCCTTTCCATTTTCAAATTCAGCTACATATTTTAATTTACTATCCGATTCAGCTGCTTTGGCAAGCAAGGCCTGGAAAGAACCCTCTTCCTCCCGCAGAGAGGCGTAAAAGTCTTTATTATTCTTTGTGCTCAGACTATGCTCAGATAAGAAGGATTCATTTTTTATATCTGTAATATCAAGTGCGAATCCGCTTTCTCTGGCTAAAATGAGAATTTTTCTCATAACATCAACCCCACTTAAATCGATCTTTGGATCTGGTTCCGTATATCCTTCTTCCTGTGCTCTTTTTACTATTTCAGCAAAAGTGGTGTCTTTAGCGAAATTGTTAAATACAAAATTTAAGCTCCCGGAAAGTACAGCTCTTATTTTGTGAATTCTGTCACCAGACGCTATTAGGTGTTTTAGGGTGTCAATAATAGGTAGGCCTGCGCCTACATTTGTTTCAAAAAGGAAAGGAACCTCATATTCTCTGGAAAGATGTTTTAATTCTAAATAATTATCGATAGCAGAGGAACATGCAATTTTATTACAGCAGACTACCGCAATACTCTGTCTTAAGTAGTTCTTATACAAGAGTGCAATTTTCTCACTAGCTGTATTGTCCACAAAAATGCTATTTCGGAGATTCAGAGCGATGATGTTCTCATAGAACCCCAGACTATCTGCCTTTTTTCCACCCATTAGCGCATCTTCCCAATTTTCTAAGTCTATCCCATCTGGATCAAAAGCCATCTTTCTCGAATTAGATAAACCAATAATTCTTGGATTTATCTTCAATTCCTTCTTTAAATACTTTTTCTGAGTTTTGATTTGATTAATAAACCTAGATCCAACATTTCCTACTCCAGTTACAAAAAGATTAAGTTGTCTAATGTTCTCTTCAAAAAAAGCTTCGTGTAAGGTGTTTAGGGCTTTTTTTACATCTTCCATCTTAATTACCGCCGAAATATTTCGTTCAGATGCCCCTTGAGCTATTGCCCTTATATTAACATTGTTTTTACCTAGCGTACTAAACATTTTACCACTTAATCCTTGGTGACTCTTCATTCTATCGCCAACTAAGGCAACAATTGCTAAGCTACTTTCAATTACTACTGGATATATCTTCTGACGGTCAATCTCATGTTCAAAGGCTTTATTTAGTGCGAGTTCTGCTTTGGATGCATCATTGTCGGCAATTCCAACACATATGGAGTGTTCCGAGGAAGCCTGTGTTATCAGAACAACGCTTATCCCGGCTTGGGATATCACCTCGAAAAACCGTTTAGAAATTCCTGGAATTCCTATCATGCCCGGTCCTTCCAAGGACAACAAGGAAATATTATCAACATTACTTAACCCTCTAACTGCTTTTTCATTTTTTTCATTTATACTAGTAATGGTTGTACCTCTTTCTTCCGGTTTAAAGGTGTTCTTTATTTGTATCGGAATATGTTTGGAAAGCACAGGGTGAATAGTGGGAGGATAAAGTACCTTGGCTCCAAAATGAGACAATTCCATAGCTTCTTGATAAGAAATACCCGGAATAGCCTTGGCCTGTTTAACAATTCTTGGATTTGCTGTATACATTCCACTTACGTCGGTCCAAATTTCAAGGACCTCCGCCTCAACACCTCTGGCGAGCACAGCCGCGGTATAATCGGATCCTCCTCGTCCTAAAGTAGTAGAGGTTTGGTCTTTAGAAGAGGCAATAAAACCAGGTAAAACAGTTAGGCCATTCTTTAATGTATCCTTAAAGACTTTAATATTCTTATAGGTTAACGGAAAGTCAATAACAGCCTTGCCGTAAGAGCTGTCTGTTTTTATAATTTCTCGGCTATCCTTAAAATTGGCTTTTAATCCTGAAGTCTTAAAGTATTCAAATATTATATAGGAGGATAACAATTCTCCATAACCTAAAACTTTATCGGCTAATTTAGGTGTATTTTCTCCTATTAAAAAAGCCCCTTCAACCAATGCTTCCAAGGTGTTGAGTTCACTCTTAACCTTACTGAGTACAGGACTTTGCGATAATACCGGAATAAGCTCCTTGATGGTATTAATATGTCTTTCTTCTATTTCAGCCAAACTTTTCTTGTAGCTAATATCTTGCAAAGCCGCAAGACGAATAGTGCTTACTAATAAATCGGTAACCCCGCCAAGGGCGGAAACGACTACTAAATCTTTTTGTCCTTCTAAATTCTGGACAATCTGTTTAACTTGTTTAATATTTTTTGCGTTGGCTACGGAAGTACCCCCAAATTTTAAAACTTTCATGATAATAAATTATAATCGGTAAGAATAGAGCGAGATCTCGTTTTCGAAAGAAACTATAGTTTTACCCCAAAGGGGTTGTAAAGCGAGTTCCTGTAGCTTCTTGAATAAAGCTAAATTGGAAGAAAACTTGCAAGGAAAGATTGTTCTTAGTGATTTTCATTTAAACAGTATAAGCAATCAAAAGTAGTTTTTTTGATTTCCTTATCAAATATTTACTAGTATTTTTATCAAGTCGACAATATTCGATATTTTTTTTAAGAATAATTTTGTCAATTGAGGCATCTGGTCTCTATTATTTAGTTTTGTAAAAAACTAAATGCTTTTTTACCTATTGGTTTAGACCCGATCTATCAAATGTTTGTTGTTTTGCAAACATTACCGGAACAGTTATGAAGATATTTAACACGCAACAGATTTACGCAGCCGATCAATACACTCTGAAAGAACAGAAGATAAAGAGTATAGACCTTATGGAGAGGGCGGCTTTATCATTGTTTAACTGGCTGCATCTTCGTTTAGAGGGAAATCCGCTTAAGATAAATCTGTTTTGTGGTATTGGTAATAATGGGGGAGATGGCCTGGCATTGGCACGGCATTTATGGGAGCACGGATATAGTATTGAAGTCTATATAGTGAACTTTAGTGATAAGAGATCGGAGGATTTTTTAGAAAATTTAAAAAAGTTAAAGGAGAGGAAGATTTGGCCTAACTATATAGATGAATCGAGTGAGCTTCCTATAATTGGCCCTGGAGAAATTATTATCGACGCAATATTTGGAATAGGATTAAATAGAAAACCGGATCCCTGGGTTTCTAACTTGATACAGAGTATAAACAAATCCCGGCTATATGTACTCTCGGTAGACATACCCTCAGGTCTTTACATGGATAAGCATACCGACCATATTAAGAGTATAATCGAAGCAAATATGGTATTGAGTTTTCAGGTTCCTAAACTCATTTTTTTTCTCCCGGATACAAATGTCTACTGTAAGGAGTGGGAGGTACTCGATATAGGACTTTCCCCTACCTATCTGCAGGATACAGAATCAAAAGTAAGTCTCATCCATAAAGCGGAAGTACTTCAAAGGTATAAGTACAGAGAAAAGTTTGCACATAAAGGCAGTTATGGCCACAGTCTGTTAATTGGTGGCAGTTATGGTAAAATCGGTGCTGTAAGCCTTGCAAGCAGGGCCTGTATAGGTTCAGGGAGTGGTTTAGTAACCACCTATATACCAAAATGTGGATATATTCCATTACAGCTTGGGGTACCGGAAGTGATGGTGTTAACGGACACAGAAGAGAAAGAAATAGGTAAAATAGAGTTTAAATTAACACCTACCGTTATAGGCATTGGAATGGGTATGGGTACATCCAAAAAGACCGCGATGGCCTTTGCCACTTTTATTCAGCATAACAAGCAGCCATTGGTTATTGATGCCGATGGTATAAACCTTCTTTCCGAGGACTTATCCTTGTTGGCATACCTACCGTCAAAAACGGTAATTACTCCTCATCCCGGAGAGTTAAAGAGACTTCTGGGAAGTTGGGATAATGATTTCGAAAAGCTAGATAAGGCGAAGCGATTTTCAAAAGATACTTCCTGCATACTTATAATTAAGGGGGCAAATACTACCGTGGTATATCAAGATTCTATATACATAAATACTAGTGGGAATCCTGGAATGGCTACGGCTGGAAGCGGCGATGTTCTTGCCGGAATAATTACCTCGTTAATAGCACAGCAATACGAACCACTATTTGCGTCAAAATTCGGGGTATATCTTCATGGATTATCGGGGGACATTGCTGCTACACAACTAGGACTGGAAGCGCTGACAGCATCTTCCATTATTAATACGCTCGGATTGGCATTTAAAGAGCTCCTCGCTGGACCCGAGCAATCGCCTAAGGAGCCAGCTAAGAAAGACTGATGAGTTCTATTTAGACTTAACTCTTCGCAATACCCAAGCCAAGGCATTGTTATAGTCAATATAAAACTTCATGGGCTTTTTATAAAAGAGTTTTTCGATTTTGAAATTGTGCATGTCTACCTCCTTTACGGAGACAATGGCAAAGGCTTTTAGATTGTTTAATTCTCTTAAGTAGCTATAAATTATGGGGTCTACTGCATAAGAATTTTTTCTCAGGCTGATTATTCCAAAATTGGTATCTCTAAAATGGATTTCAGAAATTCCAATGATCTGATATGCTCTTTCTAAGGTGAGTGTTGCCCCTTCGTCAAAAATCGATACCATAAAATTTTCGTATACCTGGATGGTACCTATATCTAGTTGGTATTCTTTGACTACGATTTTCTTCTTCGTCGGTCCGACTTTCATTTCATATAGTTTAGTGTGCTCATTAGCGAAAGTAGATGCTTGTTAAAATATTTAGAAATAAAATAGATTAAACGCCTATATATCGTTTATACGGTTGGGATATTTTGGTATTTGTATGCTTATTCTTACGTCTTAAAAATTTCACAAAAAAAAAGGACACAAATCACTTGTGTCCTTATAGTCAAATTCTTACAAATAATTTAGGCTTTTGAAGACTTTTTGGCTTTTTTTATCTCTATAGTCAATTCTTCTTTCTTCTTGTCAAAGTCCATGAAAATACTATCTCCTTCTTCTAGTTTAGAATTAACAATTTCTTCTGCCAAAGAGTCTTCTATATACTTCTGTATAGCTCTTTTTAAAGGTCTTGCTCCATACTGTTTGTCGAATCCTTTATCTGCGATATAATCTTTTGCTTTTTCAGTAAGATTTAAATCATAGCCAAGATCTTTGATACGCTCAAACAACTTGTTTAGTTCAATATCTATTATTTGATGAATATCTTCACGCTCAAGAGCGTTAAATACCACCACGTCGTCTATTCTGTTTAAGAACTCCGGAGCAAATGCTTTTTTCAGGGCATTTTCAATAACACTTTTCTGGTGTTCCCCTTCCTGAGACTTTTTGGCAGCAGTTCCAAAACCAACCCCCTGACCAAAGTCTTTTAGCTGTCTGGCACCAATATTAGAAGTCATTATAATAATGGTATTTCTAAAGTCAATTTTTCTTCCTAGACTATCGGTGAGAAAACCATCATCCAGAACTTGCAATAACATATTGAAAACATCTGGATGCGCCTTTTCAACCTCATCCAAAAGGATTACAGAATAAGGTTTACGCCTAACCTTTTCGGTTAACTGGCCTCCTTCTTCATAGCCAACATATCCCGGAGGGGCCCCTACCAACCGTGAAATAGCGAATTTCTCCATGTATTCGCTCATGTCTATTCGAATAAGTGCGTCTTCCGAATCGAATAATTCTTTTGCCAATATTTTAGCGAGTTGTGTTTTACCTACTCCTGTCTGGCCAAGAAATATAAAAGAGCCAATAGGTTTATTTGGATCTTTTAAGCCCGCTCTATTCCGCTGAATTGCTTTGGCTACTTTGGCAACAGCCTCGTCTTGCCCAATTACATTTCCTTTTATCAGGGTTGGTAATTCGGCCAACTTGTTGCTTTCCGTCTGTGCTATTCTATTCACCGGAATTCCACTCATCATTGATACTACGTCGGCAACATTCTCTTCTGTCACGGTCTCCCTGTGCAGTTTACTGTCTTCTTCCCATTTTTCCTGTGCTATAGAAAGTTCTTTTTCTAGCCTTTTCTCATCATCTCTTAACTTAGCAGCCTCTTCGTAGCGTTGTTTTTTAACTACACTATTTTTTAATTCCCTTACATCTTCTAGTTGGTTTTCCAATTCAAGAATTTGTTTTGGGACGTCCATGTTAATTATATGGACACGACTTCCAGATTCGTCTAAGGCATCTATGGCCTTGTCTGGCAAAAATCTATCAGTCATATATCTATTAGTAAGCTTTACACAAGCTATTAATGCTTCATCCGTGTAGTTAACATTGTGATGGTCTTCGTATTTACCTTTTATGTTTTTGAGAATTTCAATGGTTTCCTCTACTGTGGTAGGTTCTACCATAACCTTTTGAAAACGCCTTTCTAAGGCACCATCTTTTTCGATGTATTGTCTGTACTCATCTAAGGTAGTAGCGCCAATACATTGAATTTCTCCTCGGGCCAAGGCTGGTTTAAACATATTGGATGCATCCAGACTACCAGTGGCACCCCCGGCACCAACAATGGTATGAATTTCATCAATGAAAAGAATAACATCGTCATTTTTCTCTAATTCATTCATTACCGCTTTCATTCGCTCTTCAAACTGTCCTCTGTATTTTGTGCCAGCAACAAGGGAAGCAAGGTCTAGGGTAACTACCCTTTTCCCATAAAGGATTCTGGAAACCTTTTTATTAATAATTCGAAGTGCCAAACCTTCAGCGATAGCACTTTTACCTACGCCAGGTTCTCCAATCAATAATGGATTGTTCTTTTTACGTCTACTCAATATTTGAGATACCCGTTCTATTTCTTTTTCCCTTCCTACAACCGGGTCTAATTTGTTATCCTCGGCGAGTCTGGTAAGGTCTCTTCCAAAATTATCTAAAACAGGAGTTTTGGACTTCTTACTGCCTTTTTGGTTAGAAGATCCGCCAAAAGAACTTTCCTTACCTTCTGTAGGCTCATCCGAGTCACTCGGAAAAGATTCCGAAGTTGGAGAGTCTATATAATCATCCTCGCTGGTTATCATGGATTTAAACTGATCCTTCACCCCATCATAGTCTACTTTTAATTTGTGAAGTAGTTTTGTAGTAGGATCGTTTTCATTTCTTAAAATACACAATAACAGATGTGCCGTATTAATACTGGAACTTTGAAATAGTTTAGCCTCTAAAAAAGTTGTTTTTAGCGCTCGTTCTGCCTGCCTAGTTAAATGCAGATTCTTTTTATCTTTTTGAATACTCCCAGAATTTGGGTTAGCCGGACTTAAGATTTCAACCTTTCTTCTTAAGTGATCTAAATCCACGTCTAAGGCATCCAAGATGCTAATTGCCTTCCCATTTCCATCACGCAGTAAGCCTAACATTAAGTGTTCTGTGCCAATGAAGTCATGACCTAGCCTTAATGCCTCTTCTTTGCTGTAAGCAATTACATCCTTTACTCTTGGTGAAAAATTATCATCCATATATGATCCTTATCTGTAATAAAATTAGTAAATCTCTACTTAAGAACGGCAAATACCATACCTATATTCGTTAAACTAGAACTAAATGACGAAAAAAACATTGATTTACAAAAAAATTAACAACCTAATTATTAACGAATACCCCGGCATTCCCTGTTGATAAATTCTTTAATAAACTCCTTGGAAATCCCTTTCAAGGCTATCATTTTGTGTATATTGCCGCGATAATTTAATTACAACTAAAATATAAGATTTTCCTATGGCCGAAGGTGAAAAATTGATACCTATCAATATTGAAGATGAAATGAAATCTGCCTACATTGACTATTCAATGTCGGTCATTGTGTCACGTGCCTTACCTGATGTCAGAGACGGGTTGAAACCTGTACACAGAAGAGTCCTTTACGGGATGCATGAATTGGGAGTTCGTTCCAATAGCGCACATAAAAAATCTGCCAGGATAGTGGGGGAGGTTTTGGGTAAATACCACCCACATGGAGATACCTCTGTCTATGATTCAATGGTTAGGATGGCTCAGGAGTGGAGTTTGCGATATATGTTGGTTGACGGTCAGGGAAACTTTGGTTCAGTTGATGGGGATAGCCCGGCTGCAATGCGTTATACAGAGGCCAGAATGCGAAAGATTGCAGACGAAATGCTGGCCGATATTGATAAGGAAACAGTTGATTTACAACTAAACTTTGATGATTCCTTAAAAGAACCAACGGTACTTCCTACTAGGATTCCAAACCTACTAATAAACGGAGCTTCTGGTATTGCGGTGGGTATGGCGACCAATATGCCTCCTCACAATTTGTCGGAAGTGGTGGATGGAACCATTGCTTATATAGATAACAATGACATTGAGATCGACGAACTTATAACCCATATTAAAGCTCCTGACTTTCCCACAGGTGGGATTATTTATGGCTATGACGGGGTGAAGGAAGCTTTTCATACAGGGAGAGGTCGTGTAGTAATGCGTGCCAAAGCAAGTTTTGAGGAAATACAAGGAAGAGAGTGTATTGTTGTCACAGAGATTCCTTATCAGGTCAACAAAGCCGACATGATAAAGAAGACGGCAGATTTAGTGAATGATAAGAAAATTGAAGGAATATCAACTATCCGGGATGAGTCTGATAGAAAGGGGATGCGTATTGTTTACATCCTAAAAAGAGATGCTATTCCAAACATAGTTCTAAATACGCTTTATAAATATTCTGCCCTACAGTCTTCCTTTAGTGTAAACAATATCGCTTTGGTTAAAGGCAGACCAAGACTACTAAATGTGAAGGAGATTATCCACTATTTTGTGGAACACCGTCATGAAGTGGTAGTGAGAAGAACCACTTATGAACTGCGAAAAGCAGAAGAAAGAGCACATATTTTAGAGGGATTAATAATTGCATCTGATAATATTGATGAGGTAATCGCATTAATTAGAGCTTCTTCGAATGCAGACGAGGCCAGAGCTAATCTAATGGAAAGGTTTAAACTGACCGAGATACAGGCCCGAGCAATTGTAGAAATGCGATTGAGACAGTTAACCGGCCTGGAGCAGGATAAACTGCGTTCCGAGTACGAAGAGATTATTAAAACTATTGCGGATCTAAAAGATATTTTAGATAAGAAAGATCGTAGGATGCAAATTATTAAAGACGAGCTTTTAGAAGTAAAAGAGCGTTACGGTGATGTAAGGCGTTCGGAGATCAATTTTGCAGGAGGAGATTTGAGTATTGAAGATATGATTCCTGATGAACAGGTAGTAATAACTATTTCTCATGCCGGATACATTAAAAGAACCCCTCTTTCAGAATACAAAACCCAAAATCGAGGGGGTGTAGGACAAAAAGCTTCTTCGACCAGAAACGAAGACTTTTTAGAGCAGTTATTTGTAGGAACCAACCATCAATATATGTTGTTCTTTACACAAAAAGGGCAGTGTTTCTGGATGCGAGTATACGAAATACCTGAAGGAAGTAGAACTTCGAAAGGAAGGGCTATTCAAAACCTAATAAATATAGAAAAAGACGACAAGGTGAAAGCCTTTATTTGTACCCAGGATCTAAAAGATGAAGAATATGTAAATAGTCATTACGTAATCATGGCCACCAAAAAGGGTACTGTGAAAAAGACTTCCCTGGAGCAGTATTCACGACCTAGACAAAATGGTATTATCGCCATTAATATCCGAGAAGATGATGAGCTTTTAGAAGCCAAACTCACTACAGGGACCAGTCAAATATTTTTAGGTTTAAAATCTGGAAAAGCTATACGCTTTGAAGAAAGCAAAACCAGACCTATGGGTAGAAATGCCTCTGGGGTTAGAGGAATAAGTCTTGCCTCTGAAGACGATGAGGTAATAGGAATGGTATCGGTTCATAATTTTGATGATGAGATTTTAGTGGTCTCTGAGAACGGTTTTGGAAAACGTTCCAGCATAGATGACTACCGTATCACGAATAGAGGTGGAAAGGGAGTAAAAACGATATCGATAACTGAGAAAACTGGCGGCCTCGTTGCCATTAAGAATGTTTCAGACTCTGATGACTTAATGATCATAAATAAATCTGGAATTGCCATCCGAATGAGTGTTGACGATCTGCGTACTATGGGAAGGGCAACACAGGGAGTAAAGCTGATTAATCTAAAGGATAATGATTCTATTGCGGCAGTAGCCAAAGTAATGAAGGATGAAGATAATTTAGAAGAGGTAGACATTAGAGATATCGAGGTTAAAACGGAAGATGGCACAGCTATTGATAATAGTAGTACCGATACAGACACTGAAACTGAAAACTAAAAATCAATAAACACTAATATTAATAAATACAAGATGAAGACTAAATTATTATTTCTTATGACCATTTTTTGTGTAATGGTTGGATTTTCACAAAAAGCAGAATTGAAAGCTGCCGATAAAGCCTTGAAAAGTGGGGATACTGCTTCTGCCAAGGCCAGTTTGGATGGTATTGAAGGCATGATGAGTGGTGCCGATGAAAAGGTGCAAGCAGACTATTACTTTATGAGAGGGAAGGTTTATGCAGATTTAGCAAATAAAGGAGATAACAGTGCCTTTAATGAGGCTGCAACTTCTTTTCAAAAAGTGTTAGACCTAGAAGCCAACGGCAAGAAAAAGTATACGGATGAGACCTCACAAAGAGTAGCAGCCCTGTCTGCCGACTTAGTGAATTCAGCAGTAGAAGACAATGGGAATAAAAAATTCGAAGAGGCTTCTGATAAACTTTATATGAGTTATAAGATTAGTCCTGCGGATACCGTCTATTTGTACTATGCTGCCAGTAGTGCCGTAAATGGAGGACACTATGACAAAGCCTTGGGTTACTACGAAGAGTTGATGGACGTTGGATACGATGGAAGCGGTACAGTATACAAAGCTACGAATGTTGCCAATGGACAGGTGGAAGAAATGGATAAAACCCAAAGAGATTTAATGATTAAATCTGGGGCTTATAAGGATCCTATTGACGAGAAAACACCTTCTAAACAAGCAGAGATTGTTAAGAATATGGCATTGATTTACACCCAAACCGGCCAGGACGAAAAAGCGCTTGAAGCCTTTTCTAAAGCCCGTAAAAGTAACCCAGATGATGTTAATTTAGTTTTAAACGAGGCTAATCTTCACTTTAAATTAGGAGACAAAGACAAGTTTAAAATGCTAATGTCCGAAGCTGCTGCTATGGAACCAAATAATCCAGACTTACAGTATAATATTGGAGTAATCAATATGCAGCAGGGTAATATTGAGGAAGCTCGTAAGGCTTACAGAAAAGCCATTGAAATTAATCCGGGCTATGTTAATGCCCAATTGAATTTATCTACCACCTACGTAGATGAAGGAAATGCCTTTATTGATGAAATGAATAGTCTTGGTAATTCTAAAGCAGATATTGCCAGATACGACGAGTTAAAGAAACAAAAAGACGACCTTTTTAGAGAAGGAGCAACTATTTTAGAGGAAGGTTTAAAAACCAATCCTGGAAACCAAAGTGTCCTTACACAATTGAAGAATATTTATGGTGCGTTAGGGGATACAGAAAACTTTATGAAAGTTAAAAAACTCTTAGGAGAATAAATTTTCTAAACCATTTTAAAAAACCCGTTAGTCTTAAAACTAATGGGTTTTTTTTATACGATTTTTTTTATCACTCTGAGTTTATGGGTGTATTTGCCAAGCGTTGTATTAAAAATCCCGGTATGGTCTAATCTGTCTATCCGAACAGAACCAAAGGAATGAATGATATAATTGTCTTTCATAATAAGACCTACATGATTAATTTCCCCCTCTTTGGTGTCAAAAAACGCTAAATCACCGGGCGTACTTTCTTCTATAAAGCTTAGGGCTTCCCCCTGTGTTGCTTGTTCTGAAGCTTTTCGTAAAAGAGAATAACCATGGATTTTATAAACCATTTGAGACAGGCCTGAGGCATCTATCCCAAAAGGAGTTTTACCACCAAATAAATAAGGCGCATGCAGGTAGTACATTGCCGTTTTTACAAAAAGGTCCTTAGGTCCTTTTTCTGTTGTAAAGGAACCCTCATAATGATGTTTTAAAAGCTTAGTAGAGGCAAGAGAAGAACCTATTATAATCGGTAGTAATTGGTGTTGCTCATTGCTTATATAACTCAGAAGGTCGGATACATATGTCTTGTTTTCCCTTATTTTATAGTAGTCTTCTTTGGAAACCGTTGTAAATTGATCGTTGCGAATCCACCCCTCACACTTGTCAAAAGCGTCCCTTATTTTGCTCCAGTATTTTCTTTTTTCCAGAATTTTAAAGTGATCTCCATATAGTAGTTGGGAAATCATAGGTTCATAGTCCTCTGCCTGAAGTCTGATAGGTATTAAACTGAGATGACATATTCCGTAGTGCATTGAGCCGGTAAAACCTAATTTAGATTCGTTCAAGAATTATGGCAGAAGCACCACCTCCACCGTTGCAAATAGCCGCAGCTCCTAAACGCGCTTTTTGTTGTTTTAACACACTCATTAAGGTAATTACTATTCTTGCCCCTGAACAGCCAAGTGGATGTCCCAAAGAAACAGCGCCCCCATTAATGTTAACGTTTTTATCGGATAATCCCAGGAGTTTCATGTTTGCCAATCCTACCACAGCAAAAGCCTCATTAAATTCAAAATATTCAACTTCTTCTATAGATATGCCAGCTTTTGAAAGTGCTTTTGGTAAGGCCTTTGCAGGAGCGGTTGTAAACCACTTTGGTTCCTGAGCAGCATCAGCATAACTTCTAATTTTCGCCAGAGGCTCTAAGTTTAATTCTGCAGCCTTCTCCGCACTCATAAGAATTAAGGCAGCCGCTCCATCATTAATGGTAGAAGCATTTGCCGCAGTTACGGTACCGTCTTTTGTAAATGCTGCTCTAAGTGCAGGAATCTTCTCAATAAAAACATTTTTATATTCCTCATCTTCTGAAATTTGAAGGGGTTCTCCCTTGCGCTGGGGGACTTCAACTGGAACTACTTCCTCATCAAACTTTCCTTCTTTCCAGGCATTTGCCGACCTCGTATAAGACTGTATTGCATATTTGTCCTGATCTTCTCTGGTAAAATTGTGTTCCGCTGCGCATAAATCGGCACAGACCCCCATGGCATTTTGATCGTAAACATCTACCAAGCCATCTTTTTGCATCCCATCGAGAAGACTGGCACCGCCAAATTTCTGTCCTTTTCTCATATGTAAGTAATGGGGTATCTGACTCATATTTTCCATGCCTCCCGCAACAACAATAGAGGTGTCACCCATTGCTATAGATTGGGCAGCCTGCATAATTGCCTTCATCCCTGAGGCGCAAACCTTATTTACTGTGGTACAGGGAACAGTCTCTGGTATTCCCGCGAATATAGCCGCTTGTCTGGCAGGTGCTTGTCCAGTTCCTGCCTGAACCACATGACCCATGAGGACTTCTTCTACCTGATTTGGCTTAAGATTAATCTTATCCATAGCTCCTTTTATAGCTATGGCACCAAGTTCTGGAGCGGGGATACTAGATAAAGAACCTAAAAAGCTGCCAATAGGTGTCCTAGCCATTGATACAATTACTACCTCTTTCATATAGTGATAAATTATTTGGCGAAATTACTAAAATTATGTGCAATGCCTCCGGTTTCATCCTCAAAAGAGAGAGGGTAACACTATTATTTTCTATTTTTGAATTATATACTTTCTCATGGGAAAAACCTTAGATGGCGTTTATAAGAATCGGTCGCGTATTTACAAATACCTACTTTACCTTCTTACTGTTGGATGCATTGTATTCTTTTTCCCAAGAGGAGGCAAGTTTAAATACGAGTTTCAAAAAGGTAAACCTTGGCAGTACGAGAATCTATATGCACCATTTGATTTTGCCATTCAGAAGACAGAAGAGGATATGCTTACCGAGAGGTCGAGAATTGAATCACAGCAAATAGACTACTTTGTTTACGACCATGTTATCGTTAAAGAGGTATATGATAATTTTGATAGTAGTTTTACTAAGGTCTTTAGCCCCAGCAAGTTTAACCCAAGATCCCTCTCTATTTTAAAATCTGTCGCAAAAGATTTGTTAGATTCTATTTATAGCCGTGGAATAGTTGTGCAGGCCAATGATGGGATTTTAAAAGACAGAATATATCTGGTCCAGAATTCTGAAGCACAAAGACTTAATAGCAGTGAACTTTACCAGATGGGGAGCTTAAACGACACCATTTCCAAAGTTTTAGGCGGAAAGAGTCTTAAGGCTTACGAGCCAGAATATAAATCTTTTTTCTTCGAAATAATTAGGCCTAACGTATCCTATGATGAAGGTTTAACAAAGAGGGAACTCCAAGAAGCCCTCTCTGAAATTTCCCTGACACGGGGTAATGTAGATGAAGGAAAATTGATCATTGCCAAAGGTGAGGTTGTGGAAGCGGAAAATCTAAAAATATTAGATTCTCTGAAAGCAGAATACGAATCGGAATTATGGACAGATAATAATTATTATTTTATCCTTTTTGGATATACTATTCTTGTGGCCCTGGTGCTAATGATGCTGTTGTTGTTTTTAAAAAAATACAGGCCAGAAGTCTTTAGAAATAATATCAAAGTTACGTTTATATTCTTTAATATTCTTTTAATGGTCTTGGTAACTACCTTGGTAGTAAAATACAATGAGACCTATGTTTTTGTGGTCCCTTTATGTATTATGCCCTTAATCTTAAAAACGTTTTTTGATGCCCGTCTCGGACTTTTTGTGCATGTTTTAACAGTATTGATACTGGGCTTTGTTGTGCCCAACAGTTTTGAATATATATTTTTACAGATAATTGCTGGTATCGTTACTATTTTAACGGTTTCTGAGTTGTACAAAAGGGCCAATCTGTTTATTTCCGTCGGTCAGATTACCTTAATCTATATTGTCGGGTATTTTGCTTTTCATATTATACATGAAGGAAGTCTGGATAATGTGAATTGGTATATTTTTGGATTTTTCTTTTTAAACGGTATGATTACCCTGTTTGCTCAGCCATTGATTTATATTTACGAAAAGGTTTTTGGGATGGTATCGGATGTATCCCTATTGGAGCTTTCCGATACAAATTCACGTTTATTAAAAGAGCTGTCAAATAAAGCACCAGGAACTTTTCATCATTCTTTACAGGTGGCTAATTTGGCGGAAGCCGCGGCAAATGAAATAGGTGCCAACGCTATGTTGGTAAGAGTGGGTGCTCTTTACCACGACATTGGTAAAATGAATAACCCTACCTTTTTTACCGAGAACCAGATCACTAATGTTAATCCTCATGACGATATTGCTCCAGTAGAAAGTGCCAAAATAATAATTGACCACGTTATTGAGGGGATAGAAATGGCACGTAAAAATAATCTTCCTGACAGGGTAATAGATTTTATTAGAACTCATCACGGAACAAGTTTGGTTTATTATTTCTACAAAAAAGAACAAGAGAATAATCCCGATGTTGAAATAGCCAGTTTTCAGTATCCAGGGCCTATTCCCTTTTCTAAAGAGACTGCTATACTCATGATGTCTGATGCAGTTGAAGCAGCTTCTAAAAGCTTGAATAACCCTACCTATATGGTGATTGACGAGTTTATTGATAAGATCATTGCTGGGCAAATGAACAATAAACAATTCTTAAATGCCAATATTACATTTAAGGAAATTGAAAAGATAAAGAAAGTATTAAAACAAAAGCTCACGAATATTTATCATCTCAGGGTAGAGTACCCTGAATGAAAAAGACATTGTGATCTTACGTACTTAAAGGGAAATATCCCATTGCACCCTAAATCGCCAACCATCAGGAACATCTGTACTGATATTTTGGAAATCAAAGAAAGTAAACTCTGCGGTTAGTTTGTTTCTATGTTTTGCAAAAAACCAATTTGCAGCCAAGGCATATTCCACCTCTCTTACCTGTGAAAAGGACTTATTTGGCACGTAAAACGAGTGTCTGCCTGCAATCTCTAAGGGTTTTGGAAACCAGTCGAAGGTATTATTAAAAAAATATCCCGCCTGTACATAGTTCCCATACAAATCTGTTTCTGTTAAATTAACATGGTCGTAGATGTTTTTGAAATGCAATTCTTGTTGCCATGAAAAACCACGATACATAAAAGCGGTTTCCAAAAGTGCCTGCTTAACTCGGTATTGTCCGGCAATACCCTCTTCAAACCCTTCCAACTGTCCTCCACCTGCCTGAGAAAAACGAGTAAACTGACTGCGATTAGTGACTGCGGCAATAGCCAAGAGGGCAGTAGGTTTTTCGTGATAGCTAACATCAGAACCGACCATGGCTAGTTCTCGACCTAAAAAGTTCCATTGAAGGCGTCCTACATACATTAAATTACCATCGTCGTTTTCAAAACTACCGCGGCCTGTACCCGTGAGTACCGATAAAAAATAAGAAATATCCGCGGTACTCTCTTCGAATAACCTCCCATAGATAGAAACTCCTTGCTGCCTATCCAGTGTAAATGGTCTGTTAAGTATAGAGCGATCTACCATTTGTTGTTTTCCAGAGGAAATAACTCTTTCACGATTGTAAAAGGTTTTCCACTGGCCTACCTTAAGCTTAAGAAAAGACCATTTCTCGATCATTAATCTAAAGTCTAAAAGATTTCCCTGTCCTATTTCGTACTCCCAATAATACTTCAACCAAGGCTCAAAAGCGTTGCCGCCAACTTTAAGCCGTGCTCTATTAATTTTAAAAAGGGGACTGTCTAGCTTTAAATCATCAAAATTTAGAGGATTTTGATCGCTGGGGGTTGCAAATCTAAATTGAAACCTGGATTCAATGTTAAGCATAAATCGTTCGTTTAATGTCTTAAATTGAAAGCCTTTAGAGCCATAGGAAATACTTACTTTATTCGAATCCAATACTTTTTCTTGGGCACTAAGCTTGGAAAATACCATTAGTCCAAAAAAAAGAACAAGTAGGTGATATTTTAGATGGGCCGGTTTTGTCATTTAGGTTGCAGACTATAAGCGCTAAAGATATAAAATACTGTTATTAGAAGCACCTCCATAGGAATTTACTAGAATTTCTAAATCTGAACAGATATTTAAGTGCATTTAAATTTTCTTCGACCAAACCACTTAGCTTTTTTATGCTCTTAAACTTTAACAACTTATTGGAAGGAAAATTGATTTAAAATTATTAAATTCATAAAAAACAACCTATATATTAATAAATAAATATTTTTTCTATGATTAAAGAGGGTATAATTATGATATTGTTATTTTCTGCCTTTTCTCTTTTTGGACAAAATAGCCATACTAATGTTGAGGTGGGAGAGGTATTTACCCTTGGAAAAGGAGTATCTCCGGAATACAGGTATATCAATTTTCCAAGAGCTAACTTTATTCTTAAAAGGGGAGCTATTGCAAATTATAAGCAACTCAGAGGGGAGAAGGTTGTAGTACATGAAATTAACTACCACCAAGAAAACCGTGTGGAAGTTGTCTTAAAGCGTGAGGATGGGTTTCGATTTTTTAGATTTTATCCTACAGTTAAGGCCAATTTCCATAAGGCCATAGAGTCGGGAGAGCTTCTTCAATAGATGGTTAAATAGAAATTAATCTGTCCTGACTTATTGGATCAAGGGGGCTAAAGATTGTCCGTTGTGCTTTTTATTCACAATGGACTAAGCTTACTGGCCTAACTAACTATTTTTGTCTTCTAACCATCGCGAGAAATCTTTTTTACATTCTGAGTCGGTAAGTGGATATAGGCCAATTATTGCCTGTCCTTCTCCCACCCTTTGCATAACAAACTCTTCGTAAAGTGTCATTTTTACGCATTCCTCTGCCACCTCCTCAACCAATTTATGGGGTATAATTATGACACCGTCATCGTCTCCAACCACCATATCTCCCGGAAAAACTGCTACATCTCCACAACCAATAGGAACATTTATATCAATAGCCTGATGAAGAGTTAAATTAGTTGGAGCCGAGGGCTTTTTATGATAGGATGGCAGGGCTAAGGAAGCAATTTCTGCCGAATCCCTGAGACCACCATCTGTGACTATTCCTGCAGCTCCTCTAATCATCAGTCGAGTAACTAGAATAGATCCAGCAGATGCAGCGCGGGCGTCTTTTCTGCTGTCAATGACCATTACATGACCTTTGGGGCATTGCTCTACGGCGATGCGTTGGGGATGCTTGGGGTCCTGGAATACTGTAATGGGATTCAAATCTTCACGGGCGGGTATGTACCGTAGGGTATAAGCTTCGCCAACCATATTGTCTCTTCCTTTTTTTAAAGGTCGTACATCCTGTATAAACTGGTTTTTAAGCCCTTTCTTAAAGAGACATGTGGCGATGGTTGCCGTACTGACCGAGCTTAATTTTTTTCTTGTTGTATCTGAGATGGAAGTCATATTATACTGTTTGGTAACTTACTAGGCGTTTGCCCATTTAGCACGTAAAAAAGAAAGGTCTTTTTTCATTTGATTGAAGACTTCCTTTTTATCCATTGAAATAGTAGAAGCTCCATGCTCCGCTCCTCCCAAATCGTATTCTAGGTGCAGGGAAACAGGTACTTTAATTTTGTATTTTTTTAGTAAGGAAAAATAGTTCGTAAAATCTACCATACCCTCACCAAGCGGTACGTTTATAGGTTTCCATTTGCCATCTACTTTACCCCATTTAAAATCCTTAATAACGATAGATCTTATCAACGGAGCAACCAGTTTTAAACCGAGTTCCCAACTGCCACCTCCCTCTGCCACAGCGTGCCTAATATCATATTGGCACCCCATGAATTTATTGTTTTCATTATCTAGAATGGGCGGCAGGTCCCAAATAGGCGCACCAACGTGCTTGCCGGTATGGTTTTGATATCCACCGATTAATCCTAATTCTTTGTTTACAATAGCTAGGTTACGGAACTGCTGATTGAAGATTGCCTGACTTGCTACTATATTCTTATCCTCCGGATATTTTAACCAACCTGTTCGATAATGTGTGAAGTTTAATTTGCTGGCAGTTTCTAAAATTTGAAGCTGTACTGGATTAGTTGAATCCACTACATTGGTTGTCATGAGTTTAGGAGCTAATCCAAATTTCTTCATCGCGTCTACCGCCTTGGGTAAATCATCCGTTACTCTATCGGGTAAAACATGTCCTTTTGGACGTACAGTCAAATCAAGTCCGTTAAAACCCATCTCGGCTGCGGCCTCCGACATATCCTTAAAACCTAGAAACTGTAGGTGTTTCGAAAATAGGTATACCTCTATGTCCTGAGACGGAGGTGTTAAGGTACTATATACGGTGTTTTCAAACCCCATAAGAGGAACAGCCGCCAAAGTTGCGGCGGATAATTTCATAAATCTTCTTCTGTTGTAATCGGCCTTAGTCATTTACTTCTGTGGTTAGTTCTAGAGAATATTTACTGCTTTTTGTCTTAAAAATTTGTTAGTCTTACAAATATAAGTATTTTTGGTTAACCAAACTGGTAAACCAATTTTAAATATAATATGGCAAATAATAATTATATAGTCATCCTTGTTGGAGTGTGCGGTACAGGTAAGAGCGTTGTAGGTCAGAAATTAGCACAAAGACTGGAAGTTCCATTCTTTGATGTTGACAGACCTTTTATGGAAAATGATATTTCGGATGGAAACCTACCGCCGGATATAGATTTAGAAAAATGGTTGACTTCCGTCGAGGAATTGATAGTGAGGGAATCGACTCTAAAGGGTTGTGTAGTTTCATGTTCGATATTGAAGAAAGAACATCGTCAAAGGTTAACTGCAAATATTGACCATCCACTAGATTGGGTATTTATGAACGATACTTTTGAAAATGCTGCCCAGCGATTAAAAATAAATAGTGCTTCTGATCGACCCGTTTCAGCACTTAAATCGGATTTTGAAACACTTGAAATCCCAAAGTGGGCCTTGACTATTGATATGACTTACTCGGAAGAAGAAATTGTAGATACCATCTTAAAATATATGGCCAGAAAATACTGGTAACCATAAGTTGTAATGAGTTTATTATTCTATAATGTTAGAAAATTTTGAAATGATAAAAAGATATTTCGTGCTACTAAGCATAATTTTGTTATTATTTTCTTGTGATAACAAACAGGGTTCCAAAAGTATATATGTAAAAGATATTACTGAATTGAACAGTGCTATTGACAATGCAACTCCTGGAACTGAAATTGTTATGGCTAATGGCTATTGGAAGGATGTTGAAATCCGATTACTCGGTTATGGAACGAAACAAGCGCCAATAACCTTAAAAGCAGAGACTCCCGGGAAGGTATTTATTGTAGGACAATCCGATTTGAAACTAGGGGGGGAGTACCTGAAGGTTAATGGCTTATTCTTCACTGGAGGTTCATCTCCTTCCGAAGCAGTTATCGAATTCGCAATTAACCAAGATACGGTGGCCAACCATTCGCGGATAACCGATTGTGTGATAATAGATTTCAATAAATCACAAAGAAACTACGCAGATCTATGGGTGCAGTTTAAGGGTCGCCATAATGAATTAGATCACTGCTACCTAGCTGGAAAATCTAATAGAGGACCTACCATCAGGGTTGATTTGGCAGGAAATAAAAATATAAAGAATTACCATAAAATAAGATACAATTATTTTGGACCGCGACCACCGAAAGGTGGGCCAAGTGCAGAGACCATTCAGCTTGGAAACAGTTTTACTTCCATGGCACCTAGTTATACCTTGGTGGCCAATAATTTTTTTGAAAGATGTAATGGTGAAGTTGAGGTTATTTCAAGTAAAACAAATTTTAATGAGTTCCGGAATAATATTTTTTACAAAAGTGAAGGCTCGCTGGTTACGAGACATGGGAACTATTGTATAATTGATAGTAACTACTTTATAGGAGATACCGAATCTGAGCAAATAGGCGGTGTACGTTTAATCGGGACTGGGCATTGGGTAACCAATAATTATTTCTATAATCTAAAAGGAAAGGTTTTCAGAAGTCCGCTTGCTGTGATGAACGGAATTCCAAAATCCCCATTGAATCGGTACATACAGGTGACGGATGTCGTTGTGGCGTATAATTCTTGGATTAATTGCACATCGCCTTGGCAATTTGGTGTGGGTTCTAATGTTGATCAAAGAGATGTGTTGCCGGCTTCCGAAATCCGCTCAGAAAGGCCCATTCGGACTATTGTAGCGAATAATCTTATTTATAATGAACATGCAGATGAACAACCCGTAGTTGCGCACGATTCGTTAGACGGTATCACTTTTAAGAGCAATTTGATAAATAATCAGGGGACATTCTTCCGACACGAATCAGCATTTAAGCAAGAGGATTTTTCTCTTTTTACACTAGAGGATAAAATTTTAATCCCAACAAATGATCAACCAAATATGGAAACATATAATGGTTTTGAATTCGAATTGATTTCACAAGATCTCTTCGGCAACTCACGGGAGAAGAATGCCGTCGGAGCCGTTGTGGGAGTACCAGAAAAACAGACTAATGTTATGGATACCTCCCAATATGGCCCAGGATGGTACCCACTGTCGACTACTGTGAATAATAGTGCCAATAATCTTTATGCAGGCTCCACCTCAGAACTGGAATTGGCAATAGAGAATGCTGCCATTGGTGATACAATCCTTTTGACAGCTGACCGATATGAGCTAAACTCAGTATTAAAAATTGGTAAGAAAATAACCATAGCTTCTTCAGACAAGAGTAATAAGGCTATCCTGAGGTATACCGGAAAAGCAGAAACTCCTGCATTCGAAATGAATCCAAAAGGTGAACTCACCTTAGTAGCCGTTATACTAGAAGGGAATGGGGAGAACTTCGCATTTGCCCCGCTTAGAGAAAATATGTCTAGTCTGTACAATTTAGAGGTAGTAGAT
This sequence comes from Eudoraea chungangensis, assembly GCF_029360665.1. Lineage (GTDB taxonomy): Bacteria > Bacteroidota > Bacteroidia > Flavobacteriales > Flavobacteriaceae > Eudoraea > Eudoraea chungangensis. The sequence goes on along the minus strand of NZ_JARDUB010000004.1, from coordinate 213,054 downwards.
TCTAAAATAGTAAACTTTGACTATGTCCTGAAAGGATACAAATTTGCTTTTTCAGAATACATTACAATGAAGTCTACGGAACTGCTAAATTGTAATAATGGTCTTGAGCTCTCCCAGGAAAATGACGACCGAGGCGATTATAATGCGGAAAACATAATAATTTCCGATTGTTATTTTGAAGGGATTCCTAAAAATGTAATCGATTATTATCGAGGGGGTTACGATGAGTCTACGGTGGGAGGGAATCTGGAAGTGACAAATTCTACCTTCACAAAATGTGGAACTCGAAAAGAAAATGGAATTCTGCTCAATACCTATGGGATTATAAATGTTAGTCTATATAACAATAAATTTATAGATAATAGGGTCAAATTGGTGGCACGTTTATGGGGTGCCAAGAACAATATACACTCCAATAATATTATTGAAAATTCTGGAGAATTAATAGTTGAGGAAAATCTACCACTTAAGTTAATGTATTAGAAAATATGCCTAAAAAAGTAATCACATTTGGGGAAGTAATGATGCGTTTGTCCCCACCAGGCTATAAAAAATTTTCGCAGGCCACTTCTTTCGAGCTCGTATACGGCGGAGGGGAGGCAAATGTGGCCATATCCTGTGCCTATCTTGGAATGAAGGCAGCCCATGTTACGCGTTTTCCTGATAATGCCTTAGGAAAAGCGGCCACCCAGTTTTTACGTAAACATTGGCTAAGCACGGAACATGTTATTTATGGTGACAATATGTTGGGAAAGTATTTTCTTGAAAAAGGCGCCGTTCACAGACCTAGCGAAGTAATATATGAACGAGAAGGATCCTCTTTTTCCTTGATAAAGCCTTCCATGTTAGATTGGGAAGATGTACTTAAAGATGCCGACTGGTTTCATTGGACCGGAATTACGCCGGCCATTTCGGAAGGGGCTTATTTAAGTTGTTTAGAAGCCATAAAAACAGCAAATAAATTAGGTATTATGGTTTCAGGAGACATCAATTCTCGAAATAATATGTGGAAGTACGGAAAAAAAATGCAAGAGGTAATTCCTACCTTGGTAGAGCACTGTGATGTAGTGATTAGCAGTAGCAGAGGTATTCGTGAAATGTTCGGCCTAGGTGAACCGAAAGATAAGTTTCAGGATTTGGCCATAGCGCTCATCAACCTTTTTCCCAATGTCAGGAAAGTGATTAAAAAAACAAGAAGAACCTTGAGTGCTTCCCATAACCAAATACAAGGGAAGATGTGGAACGGGGAAGCGTATATTAAAAGTGACATGCTTAATATTACGCACATCATAGACCGCGTTGGTACCGGGGATGCCTTTGCCGCGGGTCTAATTTATGGTCTGTTACACTATGACGACAAACAGGCCTTGGCTTTTGCTTCCGCCGCCTGTGCCCTCAAACATACAGTTCCAGGGGATGTAAATATGGTTTCCTTGGATAATGTAAAAAATTTGATGGATGGAGATACTTCCGGAGCAATAAAAAGATAGTCTACGAAAAATAGTATGCCTCTTTTTATTATTAGCTTAAGCCAATAATTGGTTTATAAAATCCTTGATCATGGATAATTTGTAATACTGTAGATCGATTTTATGTTAAAAATTTGCTAATCAAATTTATATATGTATTTTTGGTAAACCAAACTGGTAAACCAATTATTATAAATAAAAAGAGCTTTTTCAAAAGCTAACACAGGACCATTCCTACATTAACATGTGATTAATACAGACTGTAAAATGAATTATAAATCAACTTTAATACATTATTTGTTCTGCGGAGTGGCAGTTTTATTTTTAAATAGTTGCGGCGATGGAAGTAATAAACAAAATGTTGAAAAAGCCGATGGGAGTACTACTGTCGCAAAAAAAGCAAATGATATTATTCCCTTTTTTCAACACTGGAATTTGATTTTAGGGGACGGCTCTAATGTTGGTAAGGCAACAGATTATGAAAACAAAGATTTCTTTTACACTGCCAGTGATGAGAAGGCTGACTGGGTAGTATTTAAAACACCTAATGCGGGAAATACTCATGGCACTTCCAATAATACAAGAACTGAACTGGCCCAATTAAAAAAGTGGACACCGCTAACGGAGGCCAAAATGAACGCTACGCTAAAAGTAATGCAGGTATCCGCTACAGGAGATGCAAGGGTGGCGGCTACGTACTCTGTTGTAGTTGGCCAAATTCATAGTGCAGATGGCCACGAAAATGAACCATTAAAAATATTTTATAAAAAATTCCCTGGTCATACCAAAGGTTCCGTCTTCTGGCATTATGAAATCAATACTGCCGGGGATGATAACTCCCGTAGATGGGATTATTCGTATCCTGTTTGGGGCTATGACTTTTCTGTAGTAGGGACGGAGGCAGATACGTATCCGCCAGAACCACAGGATGGGATTGCTTTAGGTGAAGAATTCAGTTATCAGGTTGAGATTAAAGATGGAATGATGTATCTAACTTTTACTAGCGAAGGTCATGAAACCAAAACATTTACTAAAAATCTCATTTCTTCTGAATATACGGAACGCTCAAACATACCAGAACAGGTTAAGAAATTATTTGTACCTATTGGTCAGGATGGATTAGAACGTAAAACGGCATATGCCGATGAGGGCTTATTTTTTAAATTGGGAACCTATAACCAAACGAACGGTAAAGATCCTAAAGTAAACAGAGTCTGGTGTTCTGGGGCCGAAACCCATGGGGGTGATATTGAAAAACAATATGCAGATGGGAATTATGCGGAAGTTTGGTTTAAAGAGGCAAATATTACAATCAGCGAGGACGCTATATCCAATGGCGGGTATTTTCAAGCGAATGATGGCTTGAGCGCCAAAACGGTCTATCCTAATGAGGTGATTCCATTTATGGATAAGTTTAAAATATGGATGGGAGACGGGACTGAGGTTGAAGATATCAGCAACTACGAACATAAAGATTTTTTCTATACCGTTATTGACGGTACAAGGCGCTGGGTGGTCTATAAAACTCCAAATTCAGGAGTAACTACGAAAAACTCTAGCAATACAAGAACTGAATTGCATGAAAAAAGAGATTGGACGCCAGAACAAGGGGGTAAATTAACCGGGACCTGCAAGGTAATGCAAGTTTCTGTTTCCGGTGATGCCAGGGTTCCGGCTTCTTTTGCAACGGTTATTGGCCAAATTCACAGTGGTGAAGGACATGAAAATGAGCCATTAAAGATATTTTATAAAAAATTTCCAGGCCATAATAAAGGATCTGTATTTTGGAACTATGAAATCAATACCGCAGATAATGATAATTCTGGAAGGTGGGACTTTTCCACCGCAGTATGGGGAAATGATTTGTCGGTTGTTGGGACGGGGCCAAATGTCTATCCTCCGGAACCGGAAGATGGTATAGAATTGGGGGAAGAATTTAGTTATGAGGTAAATGTATACGAGGGTATCATGTATCTTACATTCTCCAGTGAAGGACATAAGACCAGAACCTTTACTAAAAACCTTATCGTCTCCGAGTTTCAGGAAAAATCGGATCTACCCGCTCAAGTGCAGCAACTCTTTGTGCCTATTGGGCAAGATGGAACCGAACGTGCAACGGCCTATAGTGGAGAACTCGGATATTTTAAACAAGGGGCGTATAACCAAACCAACGGCAAAAGCCCTAAAACAAATATGGTTTGGTCTACGGGTGCAGAAACTTATAATGGTGATATCACCAAGCAGTATGAGAATGGCTGTTATACCGAAGTATGGTTTAGAGAAGCGACAGTAGGTCCTGGTACGAAACCTAATATATAATGATCTTAGAATTTGTCTAATTATTCGATGAAAAGATGAAGCATAATATTTCAGGCAGGACGGGCATTTGGCAGAGGTCTGTTGGTAAGTGCTAGCAATTAAGTTGCAGGAAAGGGTAGAATAGTATTAAAGAGTATGACATATTGGGAGACCAGTATCTTAGTAACAAGGGTAGAGAAAAAACATAATAAATTAAAGAGCGGTAGGCAGGATTGTTAATAGACAGGTCCTGAAAATTTCAAATAGAAAAGACAGTTAAATTATGCAAAGATTTAGTGAAAAGTATATTACTTCAAAAGAATTAGAGTGGGAAGAACTTGGAGGAGGAGTATCGAGAAAATTTTTAGGCTATGATAACCAAATCATGATGGTAAAAGTGAAGTTCCAGCAAGGAGCATTGGGCGCTCCTCACCAACACTTTCACACCCAAGCTACCTATTGCGTTTCCGGAAAGTTTGAATTTGAAATTGATGGTGAAAAGAAAATTGTTGAAGCAGGAGATGGGGTTTACATTGAACCTAATTTATTGCATAGTGCAGTCTGTTTGGAAGAAGGGATGTTAATTGACACATTTAGCCCGGTAAGAGAAGATTTTTTAAGTGGTGAGGCGGTATCTTACTTTAAAGATAAATAGGATCGAAACAAAAATAGCTGCACCCAGGTAGATTCTTCTAGGAAAACCTAATGAGTGCAGGATTGGAAAAAAAAGCTTTATCTAGAGAATATGAACATTAAATTAACCGGAAAAAACGTACTTATTACTGCGGGTGCTCAGGGAATTGGGGAGGCAATCACCAAACACCTTATTGATAGTGGCGCCAATGTTGCCATTCACTATTTTTCCAGTTCCGATACGGCAGAGCAATTGACCTCTTATGCTATTAGTAAAGGACAAAAAGCGGTGGCTATTGGAGGAGATTTAACAAAAGAAGCTGATGCAAATATTTTGGTTGAACAAACGGTGGCAGCGTTTGGAGGATTAGACATATTGATTAACAACGCCGGTTCACTTGTGGCACGAAGAATGTTAAGTGAAATGACATTGGAATTCTGGCAAAAGGTAATGGATATCAACCTCACTTCTATGATGTTTGTTACTAGAGCTGCCGTTTCACATCTGGCAAAAAATGAGAACAGCAGTATTGTTAATTTGGCATCGCTTGCCGGGCGCAAGGGAGGACATCCAGGTTCGTTGGTCTATTCCACCAGCAAGGGTGCCATACTAACATTTACCAGGGCGCTTTCCTCAGAGTTGGGTCCAAAGGGAATACGGGTCAACGCAGTTACTCCTGGTCTTATCTTGGGTACTTCCTTCCATAATACCCATACAACGGAAGAATCAGCGGCAGAGACAACAGCGAATATTCCTATTAAACGGGCCGGTAATGCAGATGATGTGGCAAGAGCGGTTTTATATTTGGCGTCAGAATATGATGGCTTTATTTCAGGCGCTACCCTTGATATCAATGGCGGTGTTTATAACATGTAACCGCGAACGAAAAAGAATGTCATGTGCTCATTTTCAAAACTTTAATAGCCGAGAATGTTAAATTTTTAATTAAATTTTTTTTAACGAAGAAATAACATATATTTGGTAAACCAATTTGGTAAACCAGTGTGGTGAACCAATAAATACATGAATTAACAATTAACTAATAAACAAACTGAACGATCTTATGAAACTAGTTCCCATATAAACAAAAAAAAGGACAGGTGCACGCCTATCCTTTTAAATTTTATTACTTCATTTTGGAAGGAAGTAATACTCAATACATGTTATACTTTACTATAAACATATTTTCAAAAATAGCAAAATTTGCTGACTTTCCATGAAAATTGTTTTTAGTTGGAGTTGAAAATCGATAAAGTTACTTACAACTTCTATCAAGGTATATTTTTATATATCGACTAAACTTTACTACTAATAATAAAACGATGACAAATGAAATTTAAAACGTACTTGGCCTTAATTGGATTGCTGGTTTTTAGCATTCCGTTAATGGCTCAAAATGAATTTACCGTATCGGGTACGGTAGTGTCTGCCTCGGATGATGTTCCAATTCCTGGCGTAAATATTGTTGTGACGAACACGACGAGGGGGGTGCAGACAGATTTTGATGGTAATTACTCTATCAGTGTTACAAGTGGCGAATCATTAACATTTTCGTATATCGGATTTGCTTCACAGACCATTGCAATTACTAATCAAACTGCAGTTAACATAAGCTTGGAGGAAGACACCTCAGAGCTTGATGAAGTAATTGTAATTGGTTATGGTACCCGTAAGAAATCATCTTTGACGGGTGCTGTTGCCAAGGTAGACGGAAGTGATATCGCGGCAATACAAGCCACTCGGGTGGATGACGCCTTAGGTGGAAAGTTGCCTGGTGTTTTGATTCAACAGCAGGATGGTTCTCCTGGTGCTGCTCCAAAAATTCAGGTTAGGGCAGCCTCCTCTATTAGTGGAGATTCTAACCCATTAATTGTTGTGGATGGTTATCCAATTTCTGGAGATCTATCAACAGTTAATCCAAACGACATTGAGAGTTTAGAAGTGCTAAAAGATGCTGCATCGGCTGCCATCTACGGTTCTAGGGGTGCCAATGGGGTTATTTTGGTAACCACAAAAAAAGGAAGAACAGGGAAAGCTAGTTTTTCCTACAATAATTTTACTAGTTTCTCTAGTAAATACCGTAAAAATATTCTTAAATCAGGTCCAGAATGGGCTGCTATTTCAAGAAATGAGATTGCCGCAGGAAATTGGGATCTTTCACAAATAGATCCAGAATTTGTGGAATACAGATTAAACGCTTACGAAAATTCGCCTGGTGCCATAAGTCCGGAAGATTGGTTATTTCGAAATGGTAGTTCAACGAGTCACGACTTTAGTGTAACTGGAGGAAGCGATGATGTAAACTACTTTGCATCCGTTGGCTATCAAAATACAAAAGGAATAATGATCACCGAAAGTTTTGAAAGGATGAATGCTCGGGCAAATATTGAGGCAAAATTGGGTAAGAAGTTCAAGACAGGAATAAGTCTTAATGGATTTACATCCAATAGAAAGATACTTGGTCATGACATGCGAGATTTATTAAGAGCTTATGGTGTACATCCGGTTTACCACACGGAAGAGTCTATTGCATTTGTTCAGCAGCTAGATCAAGAGGCACAAGCTCTTGGCCTGGCACCATTCGACAATGGTTACAGAGGATCAACTTATGAAGCGAGCAGTATTTATGAGTTAGAGCCAGGGATGTCGGCACAAGACTGGCATTATGGAAGAGCAAATAATGGTATTGGAGGGTCTGGAGATGCAGGTCCCGCGACTAAACTGGATAATACAGATCGTTGGCAAAAAACATATTACGCCAATGTTAACACTTTTTTGCAATATGAATTTATTGACGGCTTCAATATAAAAACCGTATTAGGGGGAGATATTACGGACACACAATTCTATCAGCATAGACTACTTGGATTTGACTCCAGGGCTAGAACCAGTCAGACTTATATGGATCAAACAGATTTAAAAGTAAGCACTGTTGTAAGTGAGACTACTTTAAATTTTGCCAAAACATATGGTAAACATGATATTTCGGCTGTTGGTGGGATTGAATTTCAAACTACCAAATTAAATGGAACTGCTTTGAATGCCGTTAATGTACCAGATACGGACATTCAAAATTTCAATTTATTTGATCCGGCGGATATTACCGTTACAGAAAGAGATGAGACTAGGGTAAGGGAAAGTCTTTTTGGAAGAGTTAACTATGCCTATGATAATCGATTCTTATTTTCTTTTTCCCTTAGAAGAGATGGAGATTCCCGTTTTGGAGAGAATAATAGGTATGAAACATTCCCGGCGCTTTCGGCAGGTTGGAATATACATAATGAGTCTTGGTACAACTCTGATGCCATCAGTTTAATAAAGCCACGATTTAGTACAGGGTCTTTAGGAACCACATCATTTTTAGGTTCTTACGATGCACTTAGTCTACTAGAGCCGCAAGCAACTATTTATGGAACAGGATTCTTAATTCCGTCGAATGTGGCTAATCCAGATTTGACATGGCAAACCAATACAGAGAGAAACTACGGGATTGATTTAGGCTTTGCCAGTAACCGTGTGCGATTAAGTGTAGACTATTATACTTCGGACGTTGAGGATATGTTGATTAATCAAAGTGTTTCTGAGGTACTTGGTACTACTTCAATAGTCTTGAATTCAGGGGATGTAAGAAGCTCAGGTGTAGAATTTGACTTGAATACAACAATATTCAGTAAGGAGAATTTTACATGGAGCCTGGGAGCTAACCTATCAACCGTAAATACAGAAATAACAGATTTGGGTGGTCTAGAAGAATTACCTCAAACGATTTATGGCCAAAGTGGTAGAGGTCCTGTATTTAGAAATTATGTAGGTGGAGAAATTGGAGAAATGTGGGGATTGGAGACCATTGGAGATGTTGAAATGATCTATTTAGAAGATGGTACAAGACATCCAAACAATACCACTGGAGAATCCTATGTGGTTGATCAAAATGGAGATGGTGTTATTGACAATACAAAAAGTGTAGAGGATGGCGGAGATTTGGTAAAAATAGGTCAAAATACTCCTGATTTTTACTGGGGATTGAATAGTTCAATAAAATTACATGATTTTGATATGTCCTTCCAATTCCAGGGATCTCACGGAGGTGAGGTCTATAACATAGACCCACTTTATTATGAGTCACAATGGAGTGGAAGACTGGTAGATACTTTCGATGTTAACGATGACGGTATTGCGGATAACAATGGAGAGTTTTACATAGGGAACAGAAGGCAAACAGACGCTATGATACAAGATGCTTCTTACGTAGCGCTGAGAAATTTAACAATAGGTTATACACTTGATCCGGATGTAATAAACAAGATAGGCATTAATTCTGTACGACTATACGTTGCAGCCACTAACTTATTATATCTGTGGGGCAGTAATTATACCTCTTATAACCCTGAAGGTGTTGAGATTACAAATGGTGGTTATTTGGGTCCAACTACCTACGGAGTACAGGTTGGTGCAAGCCCTATTGCTCGAAGCTATACGTTTGGTTTAAATGTTAATTTTTAAATAAGTAAAAAATGAAAACAATATATAGATTAGTATTAGGATCCTTGCTGTTATTTACAGCATGTGATAATGATTTGGATCAATTCCCGCCAAACATCGCTAGTTCAGATTCATTGGAAGATTTTGCTGGAGTTTTGAACGCAGCGTATTACTACCAGCTTGCATCTGTTACACCAATGGCTGTTATGGGCGAATTTAGATCGGACAATGCTTTTATGTTCGAAGAGCCATATCCTGCGTTTGATAGATTTAATAGTGATTTAACAGACATGGAGGATCAATTTTTTGGCCCGTTCTATACGGCTTCATATAAATCAATATTAAGTGCGAATATTGTAATTGAAAACTCTTCCGATGCTGAGGAAATAGGAGAAGCTAAATTTTTGAGAGCCCTGGCTTACTTTAAATTGGTGCAGGTGTTTGGAGATGTTACGGTAAATTTATCGGCTGAACCAAGCCTAACAGATACCTCAATTTTAGTAAGGCAACCAGCCACTGAGGTTTACAACAATGTTATCATTCCTGATTTGAACGATGCTATAGCAGCCTTAGGAGTTGAAATTGTAGATGGTAGAGCATCCAAACTTGCAGCTCAGGGATTATTAGGGAAAGTATATGCCTCCATGGGTAATTATGGAAGTGCTGAACAACATCTAGCCGCAGTTGTAAATGGAGCTGCAGCGGCGGGTATAAGCTTAATACCCAACTATGGTGAAATTTTTGGTGCCGCCTACGAGGCTGGTAATACAGAGATTATTTTTTCAACACAAATAGTAGGTTCTATAGTAGATGAATATGCATTTGCGTCTCGCTTCTGGAACTGGTTTGTTGGAGATGATTCCAAATCTGATTTTCCTGTAGACCCTGATTTAGTTGCTGCTTTTGATGCCAGTGATCTAAATGGTGGAGGAACCGATTTAAGAAGAGCTGTTACGCTTAGTGCAGAGGGAACTACCGCTATAAAATTTCCTAAAGATGGAGGCCTAGGTGCTGAACATGACTGGATAGAAATGAGGTTAGCAGATATAATTCTATTATATGCAGAAGCCCTCAACGAAAATGGTGCTCCGGCTTCAACAGTGCTTCCCTTGCTGGATGACATAAGAACGAGAGCAGGTTTAAATAGTTTAACAGGAACGGCAAGTTCGCAAGCTGAGGTTAGACAGGCTATTCTAGATGAAAGAAGACTAGAGTTGGCCTTTGAAGGACATAGGTGGTTTGATTTGGTGAGAACAGGAGCTGTTGATGCTGAAATTGGAGAAGCTGTAAATCCTAATTACTATGTATTTCCTGTTCCTATCTCAGAAATTCTTGCAACCGACGGTGTGATTACGCAAAACGCTGGGTACTAGTTGTAATATTCAGCTCGTCTCTCTAAATAAATGTACATCGAGCTAAGAGTTTTTGTATTGGAGATAAATTGATTAGAAATGAAAGAATATAATAATAGTTGTTTGAGTTAGTTTTTTACAATAGGTAATACCGGCCTATTAAAAGGGCCGGTATTCCTTAATTAAAACTAAGTAGTTTTTATGTTAGATCTATTTGTTCTAAATTTAGCGAACTAGTCTGGTTAACCAATTTTGAATTAAAAATTGATATCTATGAAATTAGAAGTCTTTACTAAAAGTGAGAATCGTGAAATTCAAAACACTATAATTTCTGAGATTCGTAATCTTATTAATTACAAGAATCTGGAACCTGGGGATAAGTTGCCTTCGGAAAGATCGCTTTCAGAAAAGTTTGGTGTAAGTAGAAGTAATGTTAGAGAAGCCATACAAAATTTAGAATTTTATGGAATATTGAAGTCTATCCCTCAAAGTGGGACTTTTGTAGCAAATATTGGCGTTACCGCTATGAATGGAATGATAGAGGACATATTGACTTTAGAAGATCCTAACTTTAAATCCTTGGTGGAGACTAGAATACTATTGGAATTAAAAACTGCAAGATTGGCTGCATTAAGACGTACAGCGGATGATCTCATTTCAATGCGGACTTATCTGGATGCGTATAATGTTAAGGTGAAAAATGGTGAAGATGCAGTACAGGAAGATTTACTTTTTCATTTAGCTATTGCTAAAGCTTCTGGTAATAGGACTATGAATCGATTAATGCTTATTATAACTCCGGGTATTTTAACCAATTTTGAAAAATATCATGTCTGTGATGTAGACCAGGCCTTTAAAGGAATGCAGGAACACGAGGATATTTATTCCGCGATTGAACAACAAAACCCACGTTTGGCAAAAGAAAAAATGAAGGTACACTTTAAAATGTTGTACCAATATTGCTATAATATAAATGAAGAATAATATTGTGAGTATTAACAAAATACTTATGATCACATGAATTACCGTTGGAGGGAAATTTTATCAAATCGAATTTACGATGAGAATCTTTCAGCTTTAATTGAATAAGTTACTCCTTATATTATTGAAAAGTCTTGAAAATGCTAACGAATCTGGAATCTGATTTTATAGCTAAAGGTGTTTCTGTGGATAATTTTAGCACCAAACCCTTTTAAATAAAGAAAATATGAAAGTTAAAGGACTAAGATGGTGGATTATTGGGTTAATCTTTGTTGCAACTGTCATTAATTACATAGATAGAACAGCATTTGCACTGTTGTGGCCACAAATGGGGGAGGATTTAGGAATGGACAAATCCGACTATGCATTTCTCTTAAATATTTTCATGGCGGCATATGCCTTAAGTAAGTTTCTCTCAGGAAGATTGTACGATCAGATTGGAACTCGAATAGGATTTACTCTCTCTATTATTGTTTGGTCTCTTGCAGCTGCTTTTCATGCCTTCGCCAAAGGCATAATATCGCTGTCTTTAGTTCGAGGTCTTTTGGGGATAGGAGAAGCAGGATTGTGGCCAGGTGCCGTAAAAAGTAATGGTGAATGGTTCCCGGCCAAGCAAAGAGCTCTGGCACAAGGCATATTCAATTCTGGTGCATCTATAGGGAACGTAATAGCACCAATCATTATAGTATTCCTTTACTCGAAATTTGGTTGGAAGGCAACATATGTTATACTAGGACTTGCTGGCTTACTATGGGTTATTCCATGGTTAATATTGAATAAAACTGGCCCTAAAAACCACCCATGGATTGCTGAGAAAGAACGTGAGTTCATTTTAAGTGATAATGCGCGAAATGCGGTTGAAACTGAGGAAACTGAAGGTAAGAGTTTGAGTTTAGCAAAAATACTGGGTTTCAAGGAATCTTGGGGCGTACTGTCGTGCCGTTTCTTTATTGAACCTATTTGGTGGTTCTTTGCTGGCTGGATGCCCATCTATCTCAATTCAAAGTTCAATCTAAGTATTGAAGAAATTGGTAATACCATGTGGATCTCCTATTTGATGGCCGCTGCTGGCAGTATTTTAGGTGGTATGTTTACGGAAGAGGCCATTAAAAGAAGTTCAGTGGATGTGGGAAGGAAATTAAGCATTGTATTAGGAAGTGCTTTAATAATCATAGGATTCGTGGGTATAATTCTTTTCGTTAAAGAAACGAATTTTATGACCTTCATTTATCTGGCAGGTGTTGCCTTATTTGGCTTTCAATTTGCTATCGGTAACATCCAAACATTGTCAAGCGATTTATTAAGCGGGCCATCTGTAGGGACATTAGCCGGATTAGCCGGTACAGTTGCTGCAGTATCCCCAATGATAATGAATTGGTTCATTGGACAAATTACAAAAGGAGGCTCATATATACCCGCATTTGTGGCAATCACAATTTCTGTAATTCTTGCAGTCCTAGCAATATTCTTTTTTATCAGAAAAGTGAAAATAGTAGATGCCAGAGCGTATTGAGAAAATAAATTGATTAAAAAATATATAACAAAAAATAAAACAAGAATCTAAATGAATAAAGTAGCAGTAATAACAGGAGCAACCGGAGGTATCGGTTTCCAGGTAGCAAAAAGACTAGGTAAAGACGGATATACTGTTGTGTTAAACGGTATTGAAGATGAAATAGGTGCTAAAAGAGTTGAAGAACTTGCCAAAGAAGGAATAAATGCGGAATACTATGGTTTTGATGTTACCAATGATGAAGCGGTAAGCGCAAATATTAAAAAAATAGGAGAAAAATATGGACGAATAGATGTCTTAGTTAACAATGCCGGCGGATTGGGCGGCAGATCGAGGTTTGAAGAAATGTCTACCGAGTTCTACAGAAAAGTTATGGCACTTAATCTGGATTCTGTATTTTTTGCTTCAAGATCGGCAATACCTTATCTTAAAAAAGGAGAAAACAGTTCAATTATTAATTTTACATCCAATGCCGCATGGACGGCCGGTGGACCGGGAGCAGGAATCTATGGGACGTCAAAAGCGGGTGTTCATTCTATAACTAGGGCTTTGGCAAAAGATCTTGCTGAATATGGGATAAGGGTAAATGCCGTTTCTCCAGGTACCATAGACACTCCATTTCATGCCCAAATAAAATCAACAAAACCAGAGGTCTTTGCTTCATGGAAAAACAATATCTTGCTAGGGAGGTTGGGTCAGCCAGAAGATGTAGCTTCCGTTATTTCGTTTTTGGCAAGTAACGACGCCTCATTTATTACGGCCGAGACAATCCAAATAGGTGGCGGTCAGGCGCTAGGAATTTAGTATAAAAAATAAGACTAAGATGAAAAGAGTAGTAACCTTTGGAGAAATAATGCTGCGTTTGGCCCCTCCAGGCTTTTTGCGGTTTTCCCAAACAACCAGTTTTGATGTTATATACGGGGGTGGAGAATCTAATGTGGCCGTGTCTTTGGCAAATTATGGTGTACCCGTAGACTTCGTTACACGATTGCCTAACAATGACATAGGGCAATGTGCCCTCATGGAATTGCGAAAAAGAGGTGTTGGCGTAGAAAAAATTATTTACGGAGGAGATAGACTTGGTATTTACTTTCTGGAAACTGGCTCTGTAAGTAGGGGAAGCAAAGTAGTTTACGATAGGGCACATTCTGCTATTTCCGAAATTGAATTAGGGATGATAGATTGGGACGAAGTTTTTAAGGACGCTGGATGGTTCCATTGGACGGGAATCACACCAGCAATATCCCAAAATGCGGCAGATGTTTGTTTAGAAGCAGTTAAAGCAGCCAGTAAACGGGGAATTACTATTTCGACAGACTTAAACTATCGTGCCAAATTATGGCAATATGGGGGTGACCGGGAGGCAATTATGACAGAATTGACTTCCTATTGTGATATAATTTTGGGTAATGAAGAAGATGCTGAAAAACACTTTAATATTAAACCAGAAGGATTAGACATAACGAAGCAAGGACACGACGTAAAGGCGGAAGCCTTTTTATCTGTTTGTAAACAAATGATGGAAAAATTTCCAAGAGCACAAAAGGTGATTACAACACTTAGGGGATCCATTTCAGCCTCTCATAATACTTGGGCAGGAGTGTTATATGACGGCAAGAAAATGTATGAGACCAGACAGTATCAAATCACCCATATTGTTGATAGAGTAGGTGGGGGTGATTCTTTTATGGGAGGACTAATTTACGGTTTGCTTAAGTATCCTAAGGACGATCAGAATGCCCTAGATTTTGCAGTAGCCGCTTCTTGTTTAAAGCATACTATAAAAGGCGATGCGAACTTAGTTACCGTAGATGAGGTACAAAAATTAATGGGGGGCGATGCTTCTGGAAGAGTAGTAAGATAAATTGTTTTAAATGGCACAGTACACAAGGATTCAGGTTGCAAACGTAATGCGTGAGACGGGAATGGTACCCTTGTTTTACCATCCCGACGTAGAATTGGGTAAGAAAGTCTTAAAAGCTTGCTACAAAGGAGGTGCTAGACTAATAGAATTCACTGCTAGAGGAGATTTTGCCTTTGAAGTCTTCTCTCAGCTTAATAAATATGCGCTAGAGGAGCTTCCCGGACTAATAATGGGTGTTGGTTCTATTACGGATGCTGCGGCGGCCTCGTTTTATTTACAGATGGGTGCCAATTTCATTGTAACACCTTCTATGCGAGAAGATATCGCCATAGTTTGCAATAGGCGTAAGGTATTATGGTCACCTGGATGTGGTTCATTAACCGAAATAAATAGGGCAGAAGAAATGGGCTGCGAAATAATAAAACTTTTTCCTGGCGATATTTACGGACCTGGATTTGTTAAGGCAATTAGGGGTCCACAACCATGGACAAGTATAATGCCAACCGGCGGAGTTAGCACGGATAAGGCTAATTTGAAGGCATGGTTCGATGCTGGCGTAGTATGCGTTGGCATGGGTTCAAAACTTATCAGTAAGGAAATTCTTGCGAATAAGGATTTTATTTCTTTAGAGAAAAGGGTTAGTTCTACCTTGGCACTAATTGCCGAATTACGGAATTAATAGAAGAGGAACTTTTTTATAAATCCAAAGAGTTTTCTCCGATACTATAATATCCCCTGGTTTACTCACTAGACATTGATTATGAATGAAAACAAACCTTCAAATTCTCTTTTCAAAAAGTTTCTAAAATTAATTTTGGCTTTTGGCCCGGGAATATTTGCCATAGGATATACTATTGGTACCGGAAGCGTTACTTCAATGATAGTGGCAGGAAGTACGTATGGGATGCAATTATTATGGGTACTCCTGATAAGTTGTATATTTTCTGGTTTGTTAATGTATGTTTATGGTAATTATACACTGATTACAGGTGAAACGGCCTTATTTAGTTTTAAAAAGCATATCAGGGGTGGTAAAATTATCGCTATCCTTATTATTGTTGGGATATCTTTTGGTCAATGGAATTCCTTAATGGGTATTTTGGGTATTTCAGCAAATATCCTTTTTGAAATATTTCTTATCTATTTTCCCCAATTGGAAGGAGTACGGTACGAGAGTGTTCTAATCATTGCTATTGTAGTTATAGCCGTCATGTATTCCTTATTACTCGTAGGTAAATACACTTTCTTTGAAAAAATTTTGGTAGTCTTTGTTACCATAATGGGGCTCTCTTTTCTTGTGTCTTTATTTATGGTTTATCCATTGCCAATAGAGGTTTTACAAGGTCTTGTGCCTTCTATTCCTGCAGTTGAAGGTGGCAAAATGATGGTGGCAGCATTTGTTGGTACTACCATGGCGGCGGCTACATTCTTATCACGCCCGCTCTTTGTACAGGGTAAAGGTTGGACGATTCATAACTTAAAACAGCAGAAAAAAGATGCCATTATAGCTGCTGTACTGGTATTTATAATAAGTGGTTCGGTTATGGCCGTGGCCAGTGGAGCTCTTTTTCATCAAGGGGAGCCAGTTACCAAGGTGTTGGATATGGTAAATACCTTGGAGCCCATAGCCGGAAAGTTTGCACTGACCCTGTTTTTCTTTGGAACGCTTAGTGCAGGTCTGTCTTCCATTTTCCCGTGTTTGTTAATAGCGCCTATCCTTCTAGCAGATTATCAATCTGGAAAGTTAGATACAAACTCCCGGCAGTTTAGGGTTATAACGGCTATTGCCTGTTTGTTTGCCCTTATTGTTCCTGTTTTTGGTGCTAATCCTATAGAAATGCAAATTGTATCACAGGTATTCAATGTTTTTGTTTTACCGCTAGTTATTTTTGGAATTTTACTACTTATAAACAACAGGGAAATAATGAAAAACTACAGAACAAGTCTTTGGATAAATCTGGGTTTAGGTGCTTCTTTAATATTTTCTTGCATAATTTCTTACAACGGCGTTGTGGCACTTTTCAGTTACTTTTAAAAATTAAAAGATTGAAATAATCTTCTAAGTACCCTTTATTATAGACTAAGATTTAACCTATGTCTGGCGTTTTATAGTTTTTTATATTAGGATATGTCCATTATATATAACCTCACTCATTAGGATTTTAATAATTCCGTCTTAATACAGTATAGTTAGCCCATAGAAGGTAAAGACCATCCATTGTGATAGGTGTGCTTAATGAACTCCCGAGCAGCTTGGTAGGCATTTATCTCAAGTCTTTTAACATCCCAGTTGGGATTTCCATTTTTGCGATCGAAATGAAAAGATTCTATGACTTCCATGGTATCGTTTTCTGAAATGTTGGTGAAGCGCATGGCCTCCCCATTCCAATCGAGGGTTTTGTTGAGTCCTTGTAACCTAATGGCAAGAACTCCCAGTAGGACCATTTCATTAAAGGGACCTGCATACCCAAAATGGGCAGATCCATTAACTCTATTTTCAGGGGATTCCTTACACGCCCTAATCCAGTCCTGTTCATGAGGTCCGTCTATATATTTTACCATGTCGGGGATTCTGCGAAGGTAGGGGGTTACCTTTGGGACCCTTCCGGATAATAATCTTGGGTTAAATCCACCACTATCGCATATCAGTGTATCTTTTGTCCCGATAAACATACATCCCCCTAAGCCATCTCTTAATAAAGGAACCCCATCAGCGAGTAGTTCTGGCCTGTCTGGTAAGAGCCCACCGTCATACCAGTGCACTTGCACTTCTGGTAGTGGCAACTTTGCCATCGCTTCTCTGGCGGGAAAATCGAAACGGACTTTCTCCGCATTCGGAGCACTTTCTGTATTTAAGCTGGTAGAACTCCCGGAGATAGCAATGGGGTACTTGAGCTTTAAAGCCCTGTAAATAGGATCCATGACATGGCAAGCCATATCTCCAAATGCCCCTGTGCCAAAGTCCCAAAATCCTCTCCAGTTCCATGGGGTATATACCTCATGATAAGGCCTTTTTTTGGCCGGACCAATAAACAGATCCCAATTAAAATTTTTTGGAACTGGCATTTTTTCCTTCGGACGTTCCAGTCCTTGAGGCCAGATAGGACGATCGGTCCAGGCATGTGCCTCCTTTACCTCTCCAATTTCTCCATTCCATATCCATTCACATAATTGTCGTACTCCATCGCCAGAATTACCTTGATTTCCCATCTGGGTAGCTCCCTTATAATTTTCTGCTAATTTTGTCAATAATCGCGACTCATAGATTGAGTGGGTAAGTGGCTTTTGACAATAAACGTGTTTATCCATAGTCATAGCAGTGGCGGCAATGGCTGCATGGGTATGATCTGCAGTAGCTACAACTACCCCATCGATAGAAGGACCCAGATCTTCGAACATTTTTCGCCAATCGTAAAATTTTGCTGCCCTTGGAAATAAATCAAAACAAGGTTTGCTAAAGTTCCAATCGATGTCACATAAGCCAATAATATTTTCAGAATTCATGGCATTTAGATTGTGCATTCCTTTCCCGCCAACCCCTATACCAACAATATTTAGTTTGTCACTCGGCGCTTTATGTCCAAGACCACTTATGGCAAAACTTGGCACAATGCTTATTCCTGCGGAGGCTGTTAAGGATTTCTTTAAAAATTCTCTGCGCGACTTTTTGGATGGTTTCATGGTATTAGGTTTTATTATTGGTAATATATTTTTAGGAATAAAAGTAGATAAGACTTCTTTGTGATTAATCGGAAGATTCCTCAATAGTCACCAGGTTGTCGTCCGGAATCCTATCTATCATCTTATTATATGGATCAATTCCAGCCTTAAAGGGCAGGTTGTCTACTACATAGGTAAAACTACTTTTCCCTGGTTTTATCCACTTCTTTTCTAGGATTATTGGGGATTTAATGGTCATCCCAGCCTTATTTTTCTTGTCCTCACCAAAGACACCAATCTCTATGAGATTTGGATTTTGAGGGGAATCCAAGAGCTTTCCATTCCCGTCGAAATAACTTTTTGAACTTTCTATATTAATAGTGATTTCATATTTACCATTTTCCAAGGTTTTATAGATGGCTTCACTGGTTTTATTAGAATAAAGGGTTATTTTTTCAAAACTATCCTCTAAAAAATAGTTTATAGAATCTGGGGTGACCGATTTAATATAATCATACCATTCCAGACTTGTGGCAAAAGGTGCTTTTTGTCTGTACAATGCAGAATCAACAAAACGCTCAAAACCTTTGTTTAAGGTTTTCTCCCCTATTAGATCTTGCAGGGCATATAGAATAAGTGCACCTTTCTGATACCAGACATATGCCTGATTATCATTGTCTAGTAGTGTTTTTTCAAATTTACTTTCGTTGGCTCTACCCCTTAGGTAATCGTCCAATTCCTCTTTTAGGAAGCGTTGCATGGCATCTCTACCATATTCTTTTTTCATTACCATCAAGGCTGCATATTCGGCCATTGATTCTGAAATTTGATTGGCACCCCTAGTTGCTGATGGAGTTACCTGATGAGCCCACCATTGATGGGCTACCTCATGGGAGGTAACAAAATAGGCATAGTCTAAATCTTCAGGGTCACTAAAATTTCCTACCCAGGCAAAACTCTCCGAGAAAGGAACTGTGTTGGGAAATGATTGGGCAAAACCAGCATAACGCGGAAATTCCATAATCCGTATTTGGCGGTATTGGTAAGGACCAAAATTTTCTGAAAAGTAATCCAAGGAATGCTTTACACTCTTAACAAAGCGGTCAATATTATAGGTGTGTTCGGGATGGTGAAAAATCTCAATATTCACTTTTTTGCCATTTTTACCGGTCCAAACCTCCTTGTATATTTCGTATCTGGCAGAAGAAATATTATAAAAGAAGTCTAGGTCGCCTTCCATTTTATAGCTGTAATATTTACGTCCATTTTCTTCCCATTCTTTTTGCAAATACCCAGGCATTATAGCCAACTGATCGGGGGCTGTACTGACTGTCCCTTCGAAAGTAACATAGTCTGCATCGTCATTGAAAAGAAGGTTTTTAAGGCCCCAGCCATCGTTCTGTGAGGGAAGGCTATAGTCTTTGGTTGGGAGTTCGTATTTTTTTCTGTCCTGATCACTTGTCAGTTCTTCTTGCGTATCATATCCAAACGAAGGAAAAAATGAATTATCCATAAAAGTTCCATTGTAGACTATTTGTCTTCCACTTCCTTCATTGGGAAAGCCTTTAAAGCTGCCTGTAACGGTAAGCTCCATAACCAAGGTATCTCCTGGGTTCATTCTGGTGCCCAATGCATATATTTCATAATTGAAATCCTCATATTTCCGTCCAAGTACTGGCGTTCTTCCATTTATCTTAAAGGCTTCTACTTCCTTGTGAAATATTCCCGGACTACCCCAATTTAAATGTAACGAATCTATGGGCCTGATTGATTTATTTACTAGTTTGTAAACTGTTTTTATGGTCGCACTCCGATTTTCAGGGAAAAGATCCGCTTCTAATTTAACATCCACAACTTTGGGCTGATCAATTCTATTGTATTTGCCAAGTTGTTTTTCGTATTCAGCACTGGCTATGGTACCGGCTTTTTCGGTTTGGTAGTTATTTATAGTTTTCGTATTGTAATTTATGTAGAGTCCGCTACCTAAGCAGATTGCCGCCAGTATTATCATAGTAGAGATGGTAGCCTTGTTCAACCTCCCTTTGGCTAAGCGTAACCGGGATTTTCTTCCAGTATCTGTACCTCGTTTCCAAAGTAGAAAACCTAAATACGCCAATAAGCCACCGAACGCCAGCCAATATATTCTAAACCAAAAAAGTGCAGTTCCAAAATGCCCAAAGCCATTCATGTCTGATATTGTGTAACCGGGTGCGTAGGCATATAAATACAGGTTATTGTCTACATCCATAAAACTGTTTATGGCAAAAAGGAGGGTCCAAATGGCAATGGCGACCACATGGCCAATAAATTTTTTTGTTACCACCGAATGCACGAAAAATGCGAGCATTACAAAGGTGATATACTTCGGAAACTCAATAAGGTATAAATCTGTAAAATACATACCGAATTTAAAGTCGTAATACCCTTTGGTGATTTGGTTAAAAACCCCACTTACTAAGACTAAATTTACCAACAAAAAGCTGATAAAAATGAGCGCTAAAAACTTGGAACCATAGATCACACCATTTGGAATAGGAAGGGATCCAAAAATCTGATCATAGTTTACACCTCGTTCTCTATGCATCACTTCCCCTGTCATAAAGACAATTAGAACAAACATCAGGACGATAAAGTTAAAATCCTTCACCTCTAACATATAATAAGTTGTAGGGAGGGAAGGAGTCCCATAAAGCGGAAAGCCATACCAACCATCAAAAAACAGAAAAAGCGTTGCCGCTATTAATATTGCAATAAAGAAGTTGTCTTTTACAATATTTTTAACTTCCATTTTCGCTAAATCCAGAAGTATTTTAAGGTTTAAACTTTTAGAGTATACTTTTTCTACGCTCGGAATTCTTTCCAAAACAGCACTTACATTTACAGTCTCATTCTGTATTTTAACTTTTTTAGTGCTGTATTTTCGGTTGAGGAAACGTTGAAAATCAAATTTAAATACGGTATATAGCAAGGCAAGTAGGCCTATCCCCACCCAAAGTATACGATTCCATACTAACATTCCGGTAATTGGAACTGTTTTGGTATTTTGTTCTTCTGGGGTCCAGTAATCGATGACATTTGAATAGGTGCCAAAGCCAAAGGGATCAAAAAGACTTACTAAATCTTTATTCTCAATATCTTGTGTAAGCGTTAAGGTAACCAGGTAGGTGATAAAGAGTATGGCTCCTCCGGCATAAGCCAGCATAATTCTCTTGGTTAGGGCTACAAGGGCAAAAAAGATACTTCCCGAAACGAAAAAATTACTCCAATAAAGGATAAATGTTGGCTGTAAATAGTAGGACAAATGAAAATCTGTAAATCGTTCTGGTTCTACATACCCTGCGTAAGGACCAATAGCAAAACCAGCAATAAGCCCAGCATGAAATCCAAGACTAATTAAAAACAGGATGGTAAGGGAACCTAAAAACCTACCCAGAACGTATCCTTTTTCACTAATGGGATAGGTGAAATAATAATTTTCTGTTTTATGTTCTATATCCCTGTAAATAGGAACACCCATTATAGCACTTGCCAACATTACTCCAAAAATACTAATGGTAATAAGCATAGTAGCTATACCAATAGGGGAATTCACAAAGACCTTTTCAGAGACTGGTCCATTTCCCCCAATAGCTACAATCAATCCGAAAACCAGGAGAATTCCAAAGTATGCCCATGTGGCCGGTCGTTTTAGTCTATACTTTAATTCAAATAAATATATCTGTCTAAACATTATTTTTTGTTTTAGTGAATGGAACTTAATCAACAATGGCCTCCATGCGCGAAGTGATTTCCGCAAAATAGACATCTTCTAGATTCGCTTTACTTTTTTCAAATGAGGCGTGGGGTTGTTCTTCACTAATAACATGAATAATGGTCTGACCGGCTTTTAAATGGGTGGAAATAACTTGAAAATCTTTCTGATAGGCCGCCAGTTCATTTTTATCGACAGGTTTTTTCCAAATTTTACCAGCAACTTCTTTAGTTAATTCGCTGGGATTCCCTTTCGCTACTACCTCCCCAAGACAGATAATGGCCATATTACTGCAGAGGTTAGAAATATCCTCTACAATATGCGTGGAAAGTATTACCACAGTATTTTCGCCAATTTCACTTAAAAGATTGTGAAAGCGAACCCTTTCTGCCGGATCCAGACCTGCAGTAGGTTCGTCTACAATAATAAGATTAGGGTCTCCGATAAGAGCTTGCGCTATGCCAAAGCGTTGTTTCATACCCCCAGAATACGTGCCCAGACTCCGATTTCGAAATTGCCAAAGATTGGTTTTTACTAAAAGAGACTCTACAA
This sequence comes from Eudoraea chungangensis, assembly GCF_029360665.1. Taxonomy (GTDB): domain Bacteria; phylum Bacteroidota; class Bacteroidia; order Flavobacteriales; family Flavobacteriaceae; genus Eudoraea; species Eudoraea chungangensis. The sequence continues at coordinate 190,498 of NZ_JARDUB010000004.1, read as the reverse complement.
GGCTCTTACGTTCACCTTTATTGGCTATTCCTTTTAGACTAGCAATATGATTAAGCATATTGATGGCACTTATTTTGGGGTAAACTCCAAACTCTTGCGGGAGATAGCCTAATATTTCTCTAACCTTTTTTTTGTCATTTAGTATATCAATGTCTCCGAAGGTAGCGCTTCCTGAATCGGCTTCCTGTAAGGTAGCAAGGGTACGCATTAGCGAAGATTTCCCGGCTCCATTTGGCCCTAAAAGGCCAAACATCCCCTGGGGTATGGTTAAGTTCACATCTTTTAAGGCGTGTACACCATTGGCATAAGTCTTATTTAAATTACTTATAATTAATTCCATAATTGTGTTTAGGTTAGTTTAAAGTACCATTACTACAACAATAGCATAACCAAAGGTTTATGTATTTTGCTGCTCTTTACAATATCCTAAATATTTTTTTAGTATTCAGGAATCCTTTATTTTTTTTAATTGTAAAATTGGTGTTAGTCCTTATTGATCGGAGTATTAAGCCAATTTGGTAGAATAAATTTTTGAATAAATTGTAACATAAACCCGTTGTAGTAGTCTCCTTTAAGAGAGGTGTTTGTAACTATAAGACCTTCCTTACTTTATTAAATAGCATAATATGAAATATCACTTATGTCTTTTGGTACTTACAATTGCTGTTTTTACTGGAGTTTGCCAGGTAGAAGACGGAATTAGGCCAGGTATTTATTCAGGTACTTTTCAAAAGGGGAATTTTAAGGTAGATCTTAGTTTGGAAGTTCAAAGGGATTCGGATGATTGGATGGTAAGCTTCAGTAGTTTACAACAGAATGCTATTGGAATCCCTGCACGGAATATAGAGGTTTATAAAGATTCTCTGTCTTTTCTTCTTCAAAGTGATCGATATACCTATCAATTTAAAAACAAATGGGACCCTATAACAGAAGAGCTAAAAGGGCTTTTGGTGGTGAATGGAGAAGTATTTCCTTACCAGCTTTTGGAGATCCCTTCAACCACCGCTAAGACCTATTCCGTTCAGGACATACGATTTAGCAACATGAAATTAGACTTTGAAGGCACTATATATTCACCCAATAAACCTAATGGTAAAGGTTTAATTTTCTTAACCTCTTCTGGGGGTGGTGACCGTAGTGGATCAAGAGCAGAGGCAATATTATTTGCCCAGCGAGGATATACAACCTTTCATTACGACAAAAGAGGTACTGGTAACTCTAGTGGAAATTGGCAGGTTGCAAGCATGAAAGAATTGCTTTCCGACGATACAAAGTCAATAGAATATTTTTCCAAGATTACCGGCATAAGTTTAGATAGTATAGCCATTAAAGGTAGTAGCCAGGGCGCTACAAAGGTGCCATATCTACTCTCCGTTTTACCCGGACTTCATGCTGGCATAGTAGTTAGTTGCCCAGGATCTAGTTTGCTAGAAAGCGACATCAATGCATGGAAAAACAATAACAGGGCTAAATTAGGAGAAGAAGTGGAAGTTGCGGCAGAGATGCAAAAGATGGTTTTTCAATATATTGGGGGTACGATCTCTAAGGAAGAACTGACCAAAAGACTGGCTTTGGAAGAACAGCAGCCGTGGTTTGAAAGTGTCTGGGTGCCAAATTTAGACGAAGTGGTGACAGACCCTAAATTAACGTATTCCCCCTTGCCATATTTTAATAAAATAAAGCAAGACTTACTTCTGCTACAAGGTACAAAGGATGAAATAATTCCCCCCGAAAGTCATGCTATAATTGCCACTCATATTAATTCGGATGCCAGGTTAAATTTTCAGCAGGTTCTTTTAGAAGATGCCAATCACTCTATGTACTATGTTGGGGAATCGGATTTTCCTTATTGGGCAAAAGTTCACAAGGACTATTATAAAATAGTGAATCATTGGCTAGATGAAGTCTTTTAAGACTAACACGCCCCATCCTGGATTAAGAGATTAACAGAGCCGCGCCTCTGGAGGATTATATAACTATCTCCAAAAGGAATCACTTATAAATTTTAGACCAATGGGTAGCGATTCTCTCCAAAAAGGCCAGGTATGTGCTCCATCTCTAACACGGTACTCGTGTGGAATTTGTTTTAAAATCAGTTGCTTGTGTAATTCCGCATTTCCAAGGGTAAGAAAATCATCATCTCCGCAATCAAAGTATATTTTTACGGATTTTAATAGCTCGGGGTCTTTAGTCTTCACCAAATGAAGGACGTCGTACTCTTCATAGCTTTTGTTTAGACGTTTTTCACCTTTAAGACCAACCATATCCGGCATTGCCTTAGATACATACCCGTTCATGGCATCTTGCTCGGAAGTTGTCACCGATTCTTCTGTAAAAACAGCAGAGCTAAACGCCGCAAGTACACCAAATATCTTGTCGTATTTTAAACCTAGTTTTAAGGATCCTGCACCCCCCATGGAAAGCCCGCTCAGGGCAGTATAACGCTTTCCTTTTCGAACACGATATTCACTTGCTATGAATGGGAGTAATTCTTTTATAAACATGTCTTCGTACGGATAGCTGCCATCCGTTCTGTTCATGTATAATCTGTCGTCTCCATCGGGCATAACAATTATCATTTCCTGAATATTTCCTGCATTTACTTCTTGGTCGGTAATTCTTTGCATATTACCTGCCTCTATCCAACTGGTTTCGTCTCCTGTATAGCCATTTAAAAGGTAAACTACAGGATAGTATCGTTGTGAATCTTCATAACCATCAGGTAAGTAAATAGAATACTTTACCTCCGTATTTAAGAGCTCACTTTTCATACTTAAACTCTCCAGAAGCTTGCTTTGTGCTACTAATACAGTACTAAAACAGAAGGCAAAAAGGAATAGAAAGAAATTTTTCATGGATTGGGTTTTAAATTATTGGTTGCTAGTTAGCTAATGGTCTTATCTATTGCTACCAATAGTAGCTTATAGATGGTTAAGATAAGAAAAAAGCCATCAATAAGAATATATTAAAAAAGGAAGTTCTTTATTCCAAAGGACTTTCTTTATAATCAGATTGGTATAAACTTTTTCCATTAACGCTTTGGAGCAAAAATGTTGGCCCAAGATTCTTCTTTTAGGCTCTTGAGTTTTTTTTAATAAAACCTAATCCCCAATTTCTTTAATCAAACTTTGGATAGGGGCCGCTGCAGAAACAAAAAGAGAACACAAAAAAACCGCTTCTTTTATTAAACATCAAAAGAAGCGGTTAATGGAATTAAATGATTTTTCTTATTGAATCTCTATGTCAAAAGTAGCCTCAATATCTGTTTCTCCGCCAGCGTCGCTTAAGTCGTTATTTGGTTTCGTTGGCTCATGTCTTAGGGTAAAACTCAAAGTACCTGAGCTTACCGCTCCGGCAACCAGACTAAATTCTGTCCCTAAATTGTTGCCGGCTGTATCAAAATTAGAGTAGGTAGTAGTTACATCTAAGCCGCCCCCGGGAGTAAAAAAGAATTGGTGCTCGTCACTTTCTTCTTCTACTTCTTCCGTAATATTCTCCGCAGGACTCTCTGTCTCATTTAATAAGACGATGCTACCATTGTAAGTTGCACCACTTGTTAAATTACCAGATACGTCTATAAAAGGAGCATCAGGACCATCTCCGTCAAGGTCTCTTGTAACCAAAGTAATTGCTGTGCCTCCAGTACTGGGTGTTAGCGTAACCGTCATGGTGGTAATTAACTCCTCTTCATTGATGATTTCCGGAGCATCATCGTCATCCGAGCAAGAAGTTAACACAAGTCCTGTAAGTGCGATAATGGATAAAAATTTTATAGCTTTCATAATAATATAATTTTTATTTAAAATTTGTTTTTATTTAATAATTCAATTTAATATTCAATAGTAAATTCCTGCCGAGGTCATCTGCGTAATATCGTAGTCTATTCAGATAGTTTCGGTAGGAGGTATTAAAAATATTTGCAATAGTTAAACCAACTGAAAGTGTTGATTTTGGGTTTAAAGTAAAGTCTATATTAGAATTAAAATTTAACAGATGATAGGCATTCGGTGGAGTGCTTACATCTACTAATTCTGTGGTTCCTGTTTCTGGAACAAACACCTCAAAATTGTTGTCGGGGTATTCATTTTGTCGAAAAACGTATTCACTTTGAAGTTGCAGCCATAAGTTGTTAATCTTTGGATTCTGGTATACTAAGGCATTTTTAAAATTTGCGGCTGGGAGGTTTATGAGAGGCTCGTCTTTTTCAACATCATACCCTTTTACTAGTGCAAATTGACTATAAAAGCCAAAATTGCGATAAAAGTCGTACGAGGCATCTACATCAATCCCCAGCATCTGCGCATTGGTTTGTCTGTATTCCCAAACCTGAAAATTACCCCTTATGGTCTGTGAAATTCCTGTTGGCTCTAGCACAATAAAATTGTTTATTGAATTGCTGTAAGGGCTAATTGAAAAGCCAAAGGCTTCTTTTTTCTTCTGAAAACTTAGGCTAATATTATGCCCTACTTCAGAGTCGAAAAGAAGATCACCAAGTTCTATCCTTGATGCAGAATGATGCAGTCCCTCACTAAATAATTCAGAGGGGTTAGGAGCTCTAGAACTCAGCGCATAATTAAAGAATAGCTTATACTTAGAGTTAATATCATACGTAAAGCCCGCACTTGCAGATAGATTACTAAAGCTTGGCTGTGGATTGGTCAAAATCTGATTGTTGAACTCTTCCACAATGATTTCAGGAATTAATTCGTCGTAATTCCGAGATTCCCAAAACGAAGTTCGATAGAATTTGAAAACATCCATATAGGCGTAATCGAATCGTAAGCCGGCTTCGAATAGCCACTGCTCGTTAAGGGAATATTCCCCCAAAGTATATATTCCTAGTTCATATTTATCATAATCCGGAATTAGCCTTCGTACACCAGTCTCTGGGTTCGCAAAATTATTCTGATACCTTCCCATTATTCCAGATTTCATACGAAACTCATCTGCGAGTTTGTAGTCGAGGTCTAGTAATAAAGTATGTGTATCTAGCTGTAAATCAATAGATGCCTCATTTCTATTTGCACCTCTTCTAACATCGAATTCCAGACGGTTGTTCTTTTGAAAGTCGTATTGCAAACTCAGTTTACCTATATTATGAAGCCTCTTATAGCCTTTGACTCTCGCCAGATGATGAGTAACGTCTTGCTTAGGAGGTATAATATTGTAGGTAAAATCATTGATAATTAAGGGCACAGGGCTATTTATGGCCCGTACCTGATCCTGAGCACTACCTAAATGGGATGCTGCTAAGATTCCAATCTCGTTTTTGTATAAGGAGTAAAACCCTTCAACCCCAAAATCAAAACGGTTAAGTCCAACACGCACAGAAAAGTCTCTTTCAAAAAGTCCTGTGTTACTTAGAACATAGTCTGGTGCTTCAAAATCTCCAAATCGTTTTAGCGTACCTTGGAGTGTAGTATACCAACCGCTGTCAAAGCTTTTGGTTAGACTACTTGTTAGTGCGCCACCTCTTCCATTGGTTGCACCACTAAGGATTGTTTTTCCAAAAAGACTGTCTTTAACGGCAACCTTAGCTGTTTCTGCAATAACCACTCCGCCTATCGCATCTCCCCCATATTGCAGAGCTCCGGATCCTTTAACCACCGTAATTTTTGAGGCCATATTTACATCTAGGTTTGGCGCGTGTTCGGCGCCCCATTCCTGATCTTGCATACGAACATCGTTGTTTATGATTACTACTCTACTGCTGTGTAGTCCGTTTATCATAGGCTTCACTATAGTATTTCCCGTATTTAAGGAAGAAACACCATTAATACTATTCAAGGCATCTCCAAAAGTACTACTACTATAACGATCAATTTCTGTTTCGGAAAGCTCGTTAACTAACTTAGTACTGGTATTGTTAGAATTCGCCTTGCCTTTTACAATTACCTCATTTAGTTCTTCCAGGTGATGCTCTAATTTAAAATTCCTCTGGGTGTTTTGACTAATTCTAATTTCAAATCCCTTGGTGTTACAAAAGGGATGTGAAATCTGAAGAGAATATTTCGCATCACATAGGTTAGTGATGACATATTCACCATTTTCATTAGTCGTAACATCCTGACCAGTTTCACTCACAATTATAAGTGCCCCCACCAGTAAAGTACCATCGTGTTGATCTGTAATAGTACCCTGTAGGGTATTATTACAATTTTGTGAGTAAATAGAAATACTACTAAATAACAGTAATAATAAGGCGTAGTAGCGCATTAGATGTCTTAATTATCATAAACATTTGTTTTTGGAATTAAGACAAAAGGGGAGGAGCTCTCAGCTGTTTGTTCGTAAGAACACAATTGTCGAGCGTAAACACAACAAATAGCTCCACCGTGGTATAAAATAATTTGGGTGTAAAAAAAGCTGGCAATTTTGCTAGCGTATAGTCTAAGGACGCAGGGTGAAAGTCGCATAGGGAGCAATCCAGGGCTACTTCGTGTAAATGTGTATTTACATCCTCACAAACTTTGTGCTCATGTTTTTCTAATATATGAAAAACCTGAAAAACCATCGGCAGTAATAATACCGAAGAAAGTATTAATGCAGAGCACCAAAGCAGAATTTTACTCCTTATCCTCATTTTTTAATCCAAACCAATTTCAAATGTACTCTTCCTGAAAGAAAATAAAAAGACTATTCTCATAAAATTTGCATAAATATTCTCGCTAGAGCCTGGATTTAAAGGAGTGTTCCTTATTCAGAGTATCTTCTCCATTGGTAATAGGCAAAAAAAGACAAGCCTAGTTCTCCAACTATACCCAAGGAAAAGACCGGTGAGGGTATCCCGTCTATAAACACTCCCAATAGTCGTCCTAACCCTATTCCTCCCATAAAGACGATATTGCAAAGGGTGGCTAAATCCCAATACTTACTTTTAAAGACTCCTAAAAGCCAGATCAAAGTTATTCCTATATAAAGCCCCATAATAGCTCTAAAAATACTTTTAAGATCTACAGATTCTACTTCAAAGTCTAAGAAATATGGAATGCTAATTGATGGGAAAAGACCATAAATAAGAGCAGCCGGAAGAACTATTACCAAAGAAATTAGCAAATGAAGATTTTTTCTTTTAAAAACCTGTTTCATAATTTATCTGACGTTCTTTGGATGGTAAAAAGGGCGATTGCTTCTTTTTTACCTTCTACAAAATCAGATCCTAGTGATATTAGTTCATAAGAAGGATCCGGTTCTAATTTTTCTTGCAGCGTCTTTGAAATTAATAGATCCACTGCATATGAATTACAGAGACCTTGAATACGGGCAGTAGTATTTAACACGTCTCCAGTAAATATAATTTGTTTCTTAAGAGCCCCAATTTCTCCTGTTGTAACCCTGCCAGCATGAATTCCAGCTTTAAAGGTGGGAATAACTTCGAAATTTGAAAGGTAATAATCTGCCTTTTTCTCCAAGTCATTTTTCATTTGATAGAAACACTTAATACAATTGTTATTATTAATACCTTCTTTATATTTCCATGATATTACTACTTCATCCCCAACATATTGATAAACTTCCCCGGAATATTCAATTATGGCTTCTGAAAAGTCTTCGTAATATGCCTTTAATAGTTTAAAGTACTGGATATGACCCAAACTCTCGGCAATGGTTGTAGAGGCTTTCATATCTAAAAACATAAATATTCTTTGCTCCTCCTTAGGGGTATGATATTTGCCAGTGAAAAAATTCATTAAAATCCCATGCCCCAGATTTTCACTTATTTCAAAGTAAAATAGAGACATAAAAAGGTTGAATGCAACGGAGACTAGTGTGGAAGCCAGTTCTATACTGCTGAGAAAGTTTACAAACTTTTCCCATACCTTTTTATCGAAAATAGAAACATCTAACTCCAAACTAGCGGCTAATGGGTATAGAATAAGAATGGTAAGGGTTAGAAAAAAACTATAAAAACCTGTCTTGTATAGTATTTTTTGCGAGAAAGATTTTTTATCAAACAGATTACCCAGCCAAAGCACTTCTATAGTGCCAACTAAAAGGCCTACCAGAGTAATCGTAATACTTGCAAAAACAAATACCTCAAGGGTTACGGTGATAGAGGCTGAAGGATTAAGATTTTGATTTTGTGTGGCGGCTTCTTGGATAAATAGCTGAAGCCAACCCCCTAAAAGCCAGATAATGCCAAAAGGGATAATTCTGCCTATATTTCGTTGAGCTTTACGAGAGAGTGCCAAGGAATTATTTCGTTTTGGCATAAAAGTATTATTTCTTTAGAGCTTTCTTTATTAAAAACGCCAATAAAACGTTTATGCCAATGCTGTTTTTAAAGGATTACTGCTTACATCCTTTAAAGAAACATAGTTTTTGAAGGATCCTTTTAATAATTATATGCTATTTAAAAAACCACTTAAATCCTGTTCTTTACGGAGACCTAGTTTCTTTTTAAGCCGGTATTTTGACTTGAGGACGCTGTCTGGCATTACATTTAGGGTAACGGCAATTTCTTTGGTGGTTAAATTCATTCTTAAAAACGCTGCTAATCGGATTTCTTTTTCTGAAATACCTGGATAAAAGGTTCTGAGTTTTTGGTCAAAATCGTTATGAACATCGGCAAAATAAGTCTTAAAAACTTCCCAATCTTTATCGGAAGCGTTCTCCTTTTTGAGTAACATAACCATTCGCCTGAATTCCGTTTTAAAGGTGTCAGGAGAATTTTTAATATTGTCTAAATTCTCCATTAATTCTTGTATAAAAGTGTTTTTTTGGACAAGGTGCAAAGTCTGACTGGTTAATTCTTTCTTTTTGTGTTCAATTTCCTGTCGGTATATTTCTTCTTGTTTCTCCCGCTCTATTTTATTTTTCTTGATTCGTTGCTGAAAACCAAATACTAAGAGTCCAGATAGGGCAATCGCAGAGGCCATTCCCCCTGCATATAGACCCTTGGTAAGTTTGTTGACTTTGGCTTTTTCATTTAGCGTTTTTATTTCTTCTTCTTGTAAGGCTATTTCTGCCTCTTTTCTTTCCGTTTGATACTGAATCTCTAATTCATTTATTTTATTTGTCTTATCTACACTATATAAACTGTCGTTTGTTTGCTTATATTTTTCAAGATATTTCAGGGCGTTTTTGGTATCGTTTTTTTCTTTATATATGTTATAAAGATTTTCATATGCTTGATTAATACCGACGTCGATCTTTAATTCTTGACATAAATTGAGGGCTTCCATGGAATTTGCTAAAGCAAGATCATAATTGTCTAAGGCAAGGTGAACTTCACTTAGATCTAATAAAATAATTTGTTTGCTAAAGCCAGAATCCATCTTATTTGCTATAATTAAACTTTCTAGGTAGGTTTCTTTAGCCGACTCATACTCTTTAAGGACGAATTTTAATCTGCCATATTCGTTAAGCGAGGTAGAAATTAGTACTGAATCCCCCATTTTATGACTCAATTCTAAGGCTTTTGACAAGTTGACCTCTGCGCTATCCTTTTGCACTGGGTCTCTGGTATAAAGGATGCCAAGTCCTTGATGGGCCAAAACCAAAGTGTATAGAATATTATTTTTTTCGAATACCGGAATAGATTGGTAGTAGTACTGAAGAGCTTCTGTTTTATTACCTAAAGACTCGTGAACACAGGCAATATTATAACAGGTTTTTGCATAACCAATTTCATCTTTTTGATTTTTAAAAATTTTAGCAGCCCTTAAGCCGTATTTCAAGGAAAGTTCAAAATAACCCTGTTCTAAATAAATTGCATTTTTTAGTATAAAAACGGATCCAAGTTGCAATGAATCCTTCGGCTTTGTTAAGACATTTTCTGCCAAATCACAGTATTCAATAGCGCGCTCGTATTTAGATTGATAAAAATAGTCGTTGGCCATTCTTATTACAGTCCTTACCTCTTGTTCTGGAAGTTTATGTTTCCTAAAAATATCTAAGGCTTTTTGAAATTCTAATTCTGCTTCTTTAAAGTTGCTGATTTGCGAGTTGGTTAGGCCAAGATTGGTATGCCCAATTCCCATCCCTTTTGGATACTCTAGTTCTTGAGAGAGAATAACCATCTCATTGGCATACTCTTTGGCTAAGTCAATATTATTATTTAAGGAATACATCCATAATTGATCGAGTATTTTTATGCTATTCGTATCTTTTTTAGTGGTATTGTAAACGTTTAAGAGACTATCGATTCTCTCAATTTCTTGGGAATATATAAACTGCGTAAAACTTGTTAAAACTAGAAAATAACAGATTAGTGGTTTCATACCTTTACTTTTTAATACCTACAAGATACCTTAAAAATCTGTTTGATATGGAATTTGGATTTCTGAAGAAACGTCAAGAGCTCTTTACTTTGTCCAGTATTACTGAAATTTTATAGAATAACAAAATATCTTTTATGTACTGATTTTATTGGCTTTTTTACGCAATTATAGTCTCATAGAATTACTTCTTGTCCATACTTCGGTACACCATCCTTTTTGACTGCTGTCCATAGTTTGTCCATGGACAAAATTAGGTAGAAGCTTGATTTGCAGATAGTTTTATACCGTTGAATCTTTAAAGCAAGAAATTATGAAAACAAGACTTTCTATTCTAAAAATGTTTACAAACCTTAGTTTAATATTACTACTAGTTTATTCCTGCAGTAGTGATTCGGATGAATTGGTACCTCCAGTTGATGATCCGGTTACGCAAGACGATCCTGTAGCGACAGACTTTAATGCTGTGGTTGCAAAGGGAGGAGAATTTGAAGAAGTACCCGAGTCTAGATCTGACGTGACTCTGGCAGAGGGCGAAGATTATCCGGATGACTATACATCTGGAACTGGTTCAGAGGCAGAGACGCTTCGCTTTATTTGTAAATCCCGAACGGTCAGCGTTACGGACGGCACAGGGGATTTTCAAACCCTGGGTGGGGTAGCCAGTGAAATATTCCCCGGTGCTCTTTTACAAGGCAAAACTATAAATAATGTAAAACCCCAAGGGATCCCTTTAAAAAGGGCCGGAGGCAGTATATCTTATAATCTGAATGACGGGAACCCCGAAGCCTCTCAGGATCTTACCGAAATGAGCGAGTCTCAGGTTAGACAGGCCATGAATGATATTATTGCAGGTAGTACCGGGGTAGTGCCGGCTAATTTTGATCTGGATTATGAAAATGTGTTTTCAGAAAAGCAGGTGGCATTACAAATGGGGCTTTCCTTCGAAGGTTACGGTGTAAAGGCAGAAGGAAAACTCTCCTTTAGTCAGGATCAAACGTATAATAGGGTATTAATAAAGCTATACCAGTCTTATTACGATGTAAGTTATGATTTTCCGACTAGCTATGAGGATGTTTTTGATCCTAGCGTAGCACCAAGTGATTTGGATAGATTTATACAAGCAGACAACCCCGCTACTTACATTAAAAAAGTAACCTATGGAAGAATTTTCTATATGCTCGTAGAGTCTACCTCTTCCTTGGAAGTAATGAACACCCAGATTGATGCTTCTTACAAGAGTTTCGATAAAGAAATATCGGGTAACTTAGAGACCGATAGCATGGAGAAGATGGAAAACCTTAAAATCAAGGTAATCGCATATGGAGGAGACTCCAAAAATACCTTTTCAGGACTAGGCGAAACTAGTATTAGTGCCTTAGCCGACATGCTGGCCGCCAGTACGGATATAAGAACGGGATTACCCCTCTCTTATGAAATTTATTCTTTGGAAGATCCTTCAAAACAGGTTGGGACGAATATTTCCACGGAAATGGAGGTTGTGGAATGCAGTTTAAAAGGGGTTTTGCCACCCATCTTGTATTCCAACCTTGTAGACCTTTTTGAAGATGGGATAGGAGCAGCTACACAATTAAATAATGAATATACAGCCATTTTTAATGGGGCTGGCACAGAATATGCCATATTTAATGCCTCAACAGGGGATGTTTCAGACCCGTACAGTATTACTGACCCTAGTGGGCCTTTGGGTGCTACAACTTTTAGTAGTGTTGGAGCAGCTTTACGGAACTTTCTGGATGAAATCTATATCTTCAATGAAGATGGTACCCAATATGAGCTAATAGACTACCAACCGGATAACATCCGAAGTACCCCTAGTAACCCTATTGGTGAATACAGACAATTCAATGGTTCCAATAGAAGGTGGGTGGTTAACGAAGAATTTTCAGAAAATAATGGCGTAAATGACTCTTTTGCAGATGGTTCCTTCATTGGACCTGAAGGTCGTGATGTAAGTTGTCAATCCTTCCCATTATTTGGTAAAGGAATCAAGGCGGCGGTTCGAAGAGATCGATATTTGCAGCAAGTAGGTATTTATGTTGAGGCCCCCTATGTTAGGGTAATCAATGGTGAAGTAACCTCTTCCTATTATTACTCTAATGATACCAACGGCAGTACGTATAGCAGACGTAATTATTACAATCCCTATTTTATTAGTTTGCCAAGTGGAAATCAAGGTTTTGCAGATTTTAATTGTTGGGAAACAGAACAGGACACCGAGGTAGCCAGTGAGGGAATCGAGGCAGCTTGTAAAATCAACATTAACGGAGCTACTATTCAGCGAATCCTATATTTTACCACAGAAGGACTATTGGTAATACGTGAATTAAATGGAGATCAAGAAGGGCCATACGCATTGTAAAAAGAAATAATACAGTCGGTGTCTAAGAGTTGCAGGTTCAACAACTTGATGCCGGCTGTTATTTTTTAAAAAAGAGCGTAAGAATTTTTAAGCTATTCTTCCGAATCCTTAATTGCAACTGCGGTAATATTTTCTAATAAAAAGACATAATCCTGATAATCCCCATTGCTCGCTTCTTCAAAGCAAACGAGGTACTGCCCGCTAATAATGGAACCCTCAGCGTTCTTAACCTCATATATTCTAGCCGCGTGGGCCACATTTTCTTTGAACCATATTGCATTCCATTTGTCCTCCGAATAGGCGTCATGGCTAGGGCTAGTAGTGTAAAAACCAAATAATTTATCTTTGGGATCAAAACTGTTTTTTCCTTGTGCCAATGCAGGATACAGGGTCTGGTGTTCAGGGTAGATCTCGGAACCTTCCAAAACACCTACCTGATGTTTTACAATAGTATCTTTAAGGCTGGTGTAATATCCAAAAGGCAAACTAAAGGGAGGGCTATATCTGGCTACTGGAGTCATATAAACTTTCCCAGGCCCAATCTTCTGAAATAGAGAAGGAGGCAATTCATCGCCCTGCAAATCGGGTAGAACATGATTTGCAAGATCTGTCCAGCCTAAATTTATGGCATATCCTAAAGTTGTCACTACATCTGCCAGCGGGGGTTCGTTATTCCCTTCCAGAGCTTTGGTACTAAGGCCCTTTAAGGAATAGACAATCTCCATATGTTCCATAGTCAGTATTAGTGTATCCTGAGCAATACCAATAAAATTAGCTATTGGTTCAAAAAAAACAAAGAACGCTACACTGTCCTTATTCTTTACTTCGTTCTGCGAAGTATACTCAACTCGCCATGAATTTGCATTCTTACCTTTAAGGGAAAAGCTAGCATTTATTATTTTTTCAGGACTATTTGAATAGACTATTTTTTGGCCCTTACTTTTCTCACCCTGGATGGCACTTTGTATGATTCTTTGCTCCGAAAATAGCTTCTCTGTCTGTTTATTCTGTTGGCATCCCATTAGGAGGAATAGACTTAAAAGCATAGATATTTTTATATGGAAATATTTCATACTAAACGTAAAATTGATTTTTAATAGTGATTTCAAATTCTCGTGTAAAGATAGGTAAGCCCTAAAACACGGAGGCTATTTATTAGTTACAAGGTGGAATAAGTCGGTTATGTAGAGACCATATATATTTTAAAATATTAATTCTTTTGGATAAATTATTTGTGCATAAGCTATTTTCATTCCTGGGTATATTTATATTCAGCATAGATTTTTAATAGTACCAAGGTTTAGTCTACAAAATTCGTTTGTTCTTTATAAAGTTGTAAAATTATTAGACATATGTTGTAAATAAATTTTACACTCTGTCAACTATTTAATAAAATTATTTTCATAAAACATTGTTTATAAGTGTTTTATAAATTTGGCATAATTCAGGAATAGTCTAATAGTGACGTACGGAACCTTGATCATTAAAGCGATGTAACTCTTTATCTTAAACTATATAGACAACATGCTGCTCTACCACCTTAAAATGGCATTCAGAAGCCTTCAAAAACGAAAAGGATTTACCTTGATTAATGTCCTGGGTCTTTCTTTAGGGATATGGTGTACCTTGCTTATTTCCTTATGGATATTGGATGAATATGACAAGGATAACTTTCATGACAAAGGAGATCGAATTAGTCAGGTTTTAACCCGAGTAAGTTCGCCGGGGGATTCGGACAATATCTGGGATGGCACGGGTTACCCTGTGGCGGAGGCTTTATCTACTGAAATACCGGAAATTGAAAGTGTTGTGAGAATAACGGCCAATAGGGAGGCTAATTTAAAATTGGGGGATAAGATATTTAAACTTAAGGTTCGAGGGGCGGACAAAGGTTTTTTTAATATTTTTTCCTTTCCTTTAAAAGAAGGTAACAAGGACTTTTGTTTGGATAATTTAAAAAGTATTGTTCTTTCGGAAAAATTGGCCACTAGGTATTTTCCTCAAGGTAATGCCTTGGGAAAGGTAGTTAGCCTAAATCTAAATCGGCATGCCGAGGCATACCGTGTTTCGGGAATATTCAATGAAATACCTGAACAGTCTACTGTACAATTCGACGCAGTAATTCCCTTAGATAATTTTCTTCCAATGAACAACAAAAGTTGGGGTAATACATGGGTAAAGACATTTATACTTCAGAAAGAGAATACCGAAACTATACTTTTAAATCAGAAGATAAGAGATATCCCTCAAAGAATCGGTGACGACCAATGGAGAACTTTAGTTTTACAGCCTTTTAAGGACCGCTATTTGTATTCTAAATTTGAGAATGGAAAGGTTGTAGGCGGTAGAATCGATTATGTTATATTATTTGGAATTATTGCGGTTTTTACGTTACTAATTGCCTGTTTTAATTTTATTAATCTAACCACGGCCGCTGCCATTAAACGATCCAAAGAAGTAGGCATAAAAAAGGTGATTGGAGCAGGGAAAAGACCATTATTAGGTCAGTTTTTTGTAGAATCAACAATGCTGGTATGCATATCTGTAATACTTGCAATGGCCCTAACCATAAATTCGATTCCCTTTTTTAACGCGCTAACCGAAAAGACACTTACTCTAAATTTTTCGAACCTTAATCTTTACCTTGTCTTTGGAGCCATAACCATAGGAACTATTTTATGTTCTGGAATCTATCCTGCATTGTCATTGGCTTCATTTAAGAGTACCGAAGCCTTAATGCAAAAATTGCAAGTGAATACCAACGAGCTCAGATTGCGGAAGGGTTTAGTAGTCTTACAGTTTTTTCTTTGTATGGTAATGATTACGGCTACTATGGTAGTATACTTGCAATTAGAATACATTCAAGACAAAAATCTAGGGATAGCTAAGGAAAATATTTTTTATATGGAAATGGATTTGGAAAGCTACGCTCATTCCCAGAGTATAAAAAACGAACTGCTAAGTTTCTCTGGAATAAAGGAGGTTAGTACCGCAGGAGGTAATTTTATTGAGATGAATGGAACCACCTCGGACCCCGTTTGGGAAGGAATGACTCCCGATACTGGTCAAAAATGGTTTTCTATTCTCGACGTAGATTTTGGGCTTTTGGAGATGTTAAATATTAGCATTAAAGAGGGAAGGAATTTTTCCGAGGATTATTCAAGAGATACGCTGAACTTCATTATCAATGAGGAGGCCGTAAGAGTTATGAAAATTAAGGATCCCTTAGGCAAATCTCTAAGTTTCTGGGGAGAAGAAGGAGGTAGAATTATAGGTGTGGTTAAGGATTTTCATTTTACTTCTCTGCATAATCCAATTACGCCTTTGATTATTAGATGCAGACCAAAAGAGACCTATTTGTTTTATTTAAAATCTACCGCGGGGAAGACTAAAGAAGCTATTGCACATATGGGAAAAGTACATAGGCAGTTTAGTAGTCTCCCTATGAACTATCATTTCTTGGATAGTGTAATTGAAATGGCCTATAAAGATGAAGAGAAGGTGCAAAGTCTGGCAATTTTTTTTGCAGTACTTACCATTGTAATTTCTTGCTTGGGCCTATTTGGTCTTGCTATGTTTTCCACGCAACAGCGAATAAAGGAAATTGCCGTACGAAAGGTTTTGGGTGCAAATATTATTGGTTTGTTTGAAATGTTGTCCAAAGACTTCATTAAGCTAGTATTTATAGCTCTATGTTTAGCCATACCCTTATCTTGGTATTTTTTAAATAACTGGATTCAAAGTTTTGCGTTTCATATTCACATGCAGTGGTGGATATTCGTGTTAGCTGGAATTATTTTAATAGGAATTTCTTTGATAACGGTAAGTTATCAAACCTTAAAAGTGGCGCATACGAATCCGGTAAAGAGTTTACGAAAAGAATAGACTAGGGTACCTGTCGAACAGAGTTAGAGCAGCTATATTTATACTCTTTCAGTTAAACGAACCAAGTATTACTATTGTTCTATCTTTTTTCCAGAGTACTTACTGTAAACGGAAATACAAAAGAAGCTCTTGAAGAATATTCAAGAGCTTCTTTTAGGCATATTTTATACTACTACCTTATAATTCTGGCACCAGAATTTTAATTATGGCGTTCGGGTCAAAGGGATTAAAACTCGCTACATTTCTCCTGTTATCTCCTTCCTCAACAAAGAAACTAAATTCGTTGGTATTGTGGTTTTTAACAAAGCCAACTCCTGAAAAATTAGAATAGGTTCTAACCTGTGTACCTATGTCTTGCTTTATTTGATCTAAGCGATCGCGAATTTCTTCCGTGGGAACCGCATCAAAAATGGCCTGGGCACTAACTAAAATATCACTCGTCTCGGCAATAAATTTTACATTATCCGCAGCTGTATTCAGTTGATTTACCTGGGTATTGGTTAATACCTCGAAATTTAAAGAAACATCTCTATTTGTTGCCAAAGGGATTACACAGCCTGTAAACTTCCAGTCACTTCTTATCTCAGCAGTGACGGTTTCATTTACGCGATTCAAATTTGCTAGCTGCCGTAAAGAAGCCTCCAGTTCTGTTCTGGTCTGTTCGGTATCGTTTTCATTGTTTACTGCATTTCGCATACGTACCAAAGCATTCCTATACCGGTCTACTATCCCATTAACAATGCTTGGTATATTATCACTACAAAGAACTCTGCCGCGATCATCAAGTTCTGCTCGTGCTCTTCTTCGACCTTCGGCAATGCCTTCATCTACCTGTTCATCTATGGTTTGTAAGGCGTTGGAAATGATGGTTGGTAAAACCTGGCGTAATCCTCGAAGGCTAAGTTCAAATTCATAATCGGAAGTAGCCTGCTCTAAATTAGAAAGGGCGTCTTCGGCAACCGCTAAAGTAGAATCAATTCTTTGAGAAATCTCCACATCGAGGCCAGTTACAAAGTTATTTGGTGCTTTCACCAGAACTTCGCTCTCGTCTTTTTTTATTGCAGCATTTACGGACCATTCCTGGTCGTTCTTAGTATATTTTCCGCCAATTTCAAATGCCGGATTGGAAAGGCGAATAGAGCCCTCAATTTCCTGAGTGTTATTAGGGGTTTCAATGCTAAAGCTTCCGGCTGCCGCAATATCAAATTCTCCATTTTGATTTACATAACCTTCTGCATTTAAGCTTCCGTCGGGTTTTATAGGAATGAAATTTGGATACCACGATAAATCGGGATCTACAATTCCATTTATAAATGCTCTGGCCTGCACTCCACTAGCGGTGGAAGCTTCTGCAACCACTGCAGCACTCCCTTCGGCTATAGGAAAACCAAAAGAGATAAAGGAATTAATTTCAAGGGCCAGGTCCAAAGAACCATTAAAACCAGATCGATAGCCTACTCCAAACTCGGAGGCTAAGGGATCCCGTAGATCTGCATCCACGCTAAAACCTTTATTTTCATACAAAAGGCCACTCATCTCAATTATCTTAAAAAAGGAAGCAGACCCTCCCACAACGGTTTTGGCGCCAAAACTGACTACGTCATCTACGGGATTGGTTGGGACATATACAATATTGCCTCCAAAAGATCCGCCAAAGCTAACTCCCAATAATCGGCCATCATTGCTATTATTATTATTGTTATTCCCGTTGTTATTGTCCCCATTTTGGTTGTTATCTTCTCCGTCTCCACCGGCAACGCCCCCACCAAGAGAGAAGAAAAACATAGGATCTGTATAATCTGTGATCAAGACAATTCCAGCACTTCCCGGACTTATGGAAAGAGGTTTGGTAGCATTTGGGTCGTCATTGACTCCAATTTTGAGTTCTATATTGGCCTGTATATTAAAGACAAAATAGAATCTTTCGTCTTTTAAAACAATTTCGTAGTTACGATTATCATTTAAAAACTTACCTGAAAAAAAGCCAATCTCTGCTTGTAGAGGTTCAGCAAATTCAAAAAAGTTTTCTAAAGGAGGAACTTCAACATTTCCAACCAGACTTTGTAAGCTGCCATCATCGTTAAAGGAAACATCAATGTCGGCATTATCGAAGATTACTTCTCCTATAGAGTCCAAAGGGATAGTAAGTTTGCCATCTACCTGGTAACCATCTGTTGTTTCGGTAACTGTGCCCTCTGGGATAAAAGAATCTCGATTTAATCCTGTGGCTGTGTTTTCACATTGGTCTGGACATTCATTAGGGTTGGCACAAGGATCATCACATGGGTTTGTGGCTATAGGACCTGCGGGGGGTTCGATAACTGTTTCCAAATCATCTTTGCCACAGGATATGGCAATTGCCAATAAAAAAAATAGGGCTAGTTTCTTGAAAGGAACATTTTCCGTTTTCATAATCTTTTGTTTTGTGGTTTAACAATTTTGTTTTGTGCGTTCCTGTTCGGATTTGGTCTGCAGCCCTAGACCGAACAAGACACCACAAAACGGTTTATCAACTTAATGATGACACAAACCTAGCTTGTGAAAATTGGGAATAAAAAAAAACAGGGGTGACAAAGGGGGGACACTCTTGAAGCACCTTATTTTATTACTGATTCAAGACTTTAGCTGAGAATATGATAAACCTTTAAATCGTTATAATCAGGCCTTCCAAGGATTCATTAGGGGTAATTCCGAGCTTTTTTCTCAGTCTGTTTCGGGCCTTTTTTACCCCTGAGATAGAGATATTTAGAATATTTGCAATTTCTTTCGATGACATGTTCATCTTCATCAAGGCCATAAACCTGAGTTCGTTTTTGGTAACTTGGGGATATTTTTTCTTCACATCCGCGGCAAAATCTTTATGAACCTGTTCAAAGTATTGGGTAAAACTTTCCCAGTTTTTATCATCCTGCTGATCAAATTTGATAGTTTTAATGAGTTCTTGATAACCAGGTGCTCCTTCTTTTTCTTTTAAGGTTTTTGCTTTTGCCTTTATATTCTCAAGTACTTCATTCTTTTTAGCCAGATGAAGGGCGTGGGTAGTGAGTTCCTTCTTTTTAAACGCCAGCTCGGCATCTATCCTTTGCTTTTCTACCAGGTTCCGTTTTATTTTTTGTCGGAAACCATAAAAACCGAAACCTATGGTTAAGAGAGAGAGCCCCAAGCCCCCACCTAATAGTATTTTTTGCTGATAATTAATCTGCACCTCTTTTTCTAATACCATTATGTCCTTTTCTTGCAATAATATTTGTTGTTCTTTTTTCTCGGTTTCGTAAATCGTATTTAGTTCTTCTATTTGCTGTGACTTGGTGCTATTATAAATGCTGTCCGTTAAGCTTTTATAAGTCTTAAAGTCCTTTAGGGCCATGGAATAATTATTGGATTTTTCATAGGCCGTAGATCTGCCTAAGTAGGCAAAAGACAGGGTAGTTTTAGAATCTGTACTGTCTATGCTACTAATGACCTGATCGTAATAGAATTTAGCCTTTACATAGTCTTCTTTTTTGTTAAAGGTGTAGCCAAGGGCATTGTAGCCCGCCATTAATTTGTTTTCATTACCAATAATTTTTGCTAATTCAACGCCCTCTTGAAGAAGCCTTATACCATCGTCTAGTTTATTTAAATAAACATAACTACTTCCTAAATCATGTAGAATGCCCTGCTTAAAAAAGATGTCTTTCAGTGTTTCTGCCTTCGGCAGGCATTCCTCGAAGTACTCCACAGCCTTTGCATAATTTCCAAGACTATTATAATTAATGCCAACATCCATTAAACATTGTAATTCAAATGCCAAGTCGTCATTCTTTTTATAAATTTCTGCTGCTTCAAGGTTGTAGGAAATAGCCTGTTGGTAATCCCCTCTACTGGTTGCTAAGGCTGCTAATTGGTATAGCGCTTCGGCTTTTTTGCTACCGTTATTATCTTCTAGGTATTCCAATTGTTTTAATGCGTCAATTGTCGCTATTTTATAATTACCCTTCATATAATTAATCCAGGCTTTTATGTTGTAAAAAGAGCTTAATTCTGCCGGATCACTATTACTCTTCTCAAACGTTACAAAGGCACTGTCTAAGAGAACAAGAGCCTCATTATAGTTGCCTTTATCGTACTGGCTGGCGGCCAGATTTTTTATGGTCCATGCTTCTAAACGGTAGTGTTTTATCTTCCTGAAGATATCTCGGGCAATTTTATATTCCGCGATTCCTGAATCTGTTTTACTTGAGTAATTATACAAAACGCCAGCGTTCATATGAGCCAAACCCAAGCCTTTTTTAAAACCGACCTCCTTTGCAAGTTTTAACTGCTCGGTATTGTACTGCATGGCTAAATTCCAATCCCTATCAATATACCAGTTAAAAAGCTCTTGCAGCGTTTTAACCTTGGTAGAATCGTTGGGGAGTCTTCCATATTCGATTAAGAGACTGTCGGGCGCAGTAGTATTTTGTCCCCAAAGGTTAGGATGTATATTTATCAAAAGGACTAGAGCAACTAGATATATACAGGTCTTCATAACGAGTTGTTTTTCTTAAAAGTAAAGAATAATCTCTGAAACTGGATTTTTTGGAATAACCTAAAAGGACTATCTATGAAAAAGAACAGCAAGCTTTCTTTGATACATCAATCTATTGGTGTGGATTATCCCGTTTCTTAAGTTATAAGTCAGAATGTTTTTAAATACTTTAAACCTACTTATTAATTATGTATTTTAGATTTTAATCCATCAAATAGTATAATTATGCATAAAGAATTCCTCCTAAAGCACCTGGTTCCACTCGTCCTATTCTGTTTTGTAGGATTGTCTTCCTGTAAGGAGAAAACGGCTCAAAAAGAAGAGGCTAAAAAAGATCCTGTGGTAGAAAGTATAAAGGAGGCCCTTACCTTCTATGCTTCTTTTGACTCTGGAGTGAATGCCGATTTTGCCTTGGGAGACTCACTTATATATACCGTAACTAATCGAAAATTCCTGGATTCTTCCAAAGTAGGTTTGCACAAGCCGGATATTACCAGACAAGCTGGGCAAGGAAAATACGGTGCTGGCCTACAATTTACCGAACGCAGTAAAGGATATATCTATTACCCCAGTGCCGGGAACATTGCCTACAATGGGGAAAACTGGAATGGGGCCATTTCTTTTTGGTTAAGCCTGGACCCTGCCACCGACCTGGAACCGGGTTTCTGTGATCCTATTCAGATTACAGATGTGAGTTATAATGATGCGGCCATATGGGTAGATTTTACAGAGAATAACCCTCGCGATTTTAGATTGGGAGTCATAGGTGATAGAAATATTTGGAATCCAGAAAATTTGGAAGACGAAAATGCCCTTTTTCTACCCCAACTTGCGCCTGTGAGCAATCCGCCTTTTGCCAAAGGGAAATGGACGCATATACTAATAAACTTTTCCGGATTAAACACCACTAACGGGAAGGCAGGCCTATATATTAACGGAGAACTAAAAGGCCTAAGAGAAGGTATTACAGATCCTTTTTCATGGGATCTGGATAGGTCTAACATCTTTCTGGGACTTAGCTATATTGGATATATGGACGATTTGTCTATTTTTAATAAAGAGTTGACAGAAAGCGAAATAAAGACGTTGTACACTTTAGAAAATGGCGTGCAATCTATCTTAGAATAAAATATTCCTTGGTTTAACATAGTGTTATGTTCCAGAGAAACTACATTTCATTACTTTAGAAATATCTCAAAAATGTTTTGTGATTTCATTCGTAAAGAGAAATAGAAAGCTCAGTTTTTTACCCTTGGTTATTGCTGTGGTCATGGCAAGTCTTATTTTCTGGAGAGAATTTGAGCTCCGAGACCAGATTGGTTTCCACAAAGTAATCTTATGGCAGTTAGTCGTCTGGACTCCGTGGGTCTTTGGCTTTTTTGTCTTGGACTTCTTTCAACAAAAAACCAAGGGATTACGTCACCGCGATCTGGCATTACTAGGATTGAGTGCAATAACCGTCGCATTACATTTTGGCTGGTTTTTTGTGATAAGCGCTTTTTTTAGCCCCTATCTGGGACAGGATGGATGCAGATTTGGTGTATTTCGTTATTTTTTTGTTTTCTGGACCTTTATTGATATCGTTTTGGTATGGTTTGTCACCGACAAGTTTATGAACACTCCCATGCCGGACAAAAAACTACCCCTGCGGATTAAACTTGCCCGCGGAAATACAACTGTGTTTTGTGAAACGCATCAGATTTACTATTTGGTTTCTGAGAATTATTATACCAAGTTATTTACTTCTGAAGGTATTTTTGTAATGCGGAAACCGCTTAAATATTTTGAAAATGTTCTTCCTCTTGATGTTTTTAAAAAGATTCACCGATCTACCATAATAAATCTAAACTATGTATTGGAACTAAAAAAAGGTTCTGGTTATACGCTTGATGTTGTTCTAAAAGATGGGAGTAGCCGAAGGGTAAGCAGAAAATTAATAAAAGAAGTTACCCATTTAATTAAGACCAGAAGTTTTTAATACCATTCACTACCTTTTTACCGACATTTCACTGCATACCGCGTATTCTGATACTCGGAATGCCTAGTTTTATTCCGAAAACGGAGACATATAACTCCAGAAATTTATAAAGAGAAGCAAATGCCATCTTATAAGCTCACGATTAATTCAGAAAGTATTTCTGTGGAAGCTAGTCCGGATATTCCATTACTTTGGGTAATACGAGATATGTTAGGCCTTACCGGGACCAAATATGGTTGTGGGAAAGGAGTCTGCGGAGCATGTACAGTACATTTCAATGGAAGTCCCATAAAATCTTGCACAATGGCTATAGAAAATGCCGATGGAGGCGCGATTACAACCATTGAAGGCCTAGTGAAAGAGAAAGAAATAATGATTAAAGAGGCATGGATACAACTAGATGTACCTCAATGTGGTTATTGCCAAGCAGGCCAAATAATGAATGCTGCTGCGCTGCTTGTCAACAATCCTAATCCGTCTAATGTTGAAATAGATAATACTATGTCTTCAAATCTTTGTCGTTGTGGCACCTATTCCAGAATTAAGCAAGCCATAAGCTTGGCAGCAAAAAATATAAAACAATGATACCTGACGAGATAAGTTTGCGTCTTTGGGAAATTTCTAAGTCTAAAGGCAATACATAGAAGAAATATGAAAAATAACCTGGACAGAAGAACTTTTTTAAAATTAAGCAGTTCGGCTACTGGAGCTCTAATAGTAGGTCTACAATTACAGTCTTGTTACCGGAAAGAAGAGGCCGCTACCCAATATGCATTTTCACCCCTTATAAGAATTGATACGGATGGCTGGGTTACCTTAACAGCCAAAAATCCGGAAATTGGACAGGGAATTAAAACTGCCCTACCAATGATTTTAGCGGAAGAAATGGGAGCCGATTGGGACAAGGTTAAAATTGAACAGGCAGACTTTGATGTTAAATATGAGGAGCAGTGGGCGGGAGGTAGTTATGCCATTATTCTCAATTGGGATTTAATGCGTAAGGCTGGGGCCCAGGTCCGATATGCCTTAATAGAGGCGGCATCTATACATATGAAACTGCCAACAAATGAGCTTATCTCCAATAATAATCGTGTTTTTCATAAAATATCTGGAAAGTCGATGCCTTTTGAGGCCTTGCTCGAAAAAGCCGCCTTGGTAGATTTGCCTGAAGAAGTGGCATTTAAGCCTGTGGAAGACTATAAGATAATTGGTAAACCAACTCCTCAAACTGACGTAAAGGATATTGTAAATGGTACAACGAGCTTTGGGATAGATATAAGTCTACCCGAAATGTTATACGCAACCGTCCGAAAGAACCCGGTATTTCAGGGAAAGATTAAAAGCTATAATGAGGCGTCGGCAAAGTCCGTTTTTGGCGTCCTGGAAGTCATAGAACTCAACAATGAGGACTATGGAGGCCGACTCTTAGAAGCGAACAGCCCCAATTTCGTTAATGGAGTTGCTATTGTGGCCGATACAACATGGGCGGCTTTTAAAGGGGCCGAAAAACTGGAGGTAGAGTGGGATAATACTGGTTTACGGAAGGAAAATTCAGAAGAACTTTTTCAGCGTTTTTATAAGCAATTAAGCGAAACCAAAATAGAAAGGAAAGATGGAGATATCCATAAGGCAAGAAGAAAAGCTGCAAAAAATCATGAAGCCATCTATGAAGTTCCGTTTCTGGCCCATGTTCCTATGGAACCTATGAATTGTACCGTACACTTCAGGGATAATTTTTGTGAAGTCTGGGTGCCTACACAAAATCCTCAAGCCATAGAAAACGGATTGATGAAATTGTTCCAATTAAAACCAGAGCAAATAAAGATACACCTGCCCAGAATAGGTGGGGGTTTTGGTAGAAGATATTATGGAGATTATGCCATGGATGCTGCTGTATTGTCTAAAAAATTTGGCAAACCTGTAAAGCTTACATGGAGCCGAGAAGACGATATTCAACACGATTGGTATCGCCCGGGAAGTGTTCATAAAATGTCCGTGTCCTTAGATTCTCAGGGAAAGGTGATAGGCTGGCAACATATTTTAGCGAATGCGTCACGGAAAACGAGTTTGGGTAGAGATGGCCGCCCGGCGGGTACTGAAATTGATGCATATGACTTTCCTGCCGGATTTGTACCGAATCTTCAATTGGAATATGGTCATGTTCTAAGTGATGTGCCTTTGGGCCAATGGCGTGCGGTGGCAGCTTCCGCAAATGCCTTCCCAGTTCACTGCTTCTTGGATGAGCTTGCTCATATGCAACAAATAGATCCAATAGACTATTTTATTGCCTTTTTAGGGCCCGCACGAATGGTTCCTGTATTGGGAGATTATGAATTTGATAACAATCGATTTCTCCATGTTATTGAAAAGGTAAAGCAAATTAGTAATTGGGAAACACCGTTGCCCAAGGGTCAGGGTAGGGGGTTTGCTGCCCGTAAAGGCGCGGGGTCTTTTATAGCCGAAGTGGTTACGGTAGAGGTAGAGGCAAATGGAAACCTAAATATTTTAAGGGTAGACGCTGTGGTAGACTGCGGAATTATAGTAAATCCATCCGGGGCCCAGGCCCAGGTAGTTGGGGGAATATTGGAAGGACTCTGTGCCGCACTATATGGGGAGATAACTTTTAGAGATGGGGCTACCGTACAATCTAATTTTCACGACTATCCTTGGATTAGAATGAAAGATGTACCTGATGTTCGCGTAGATTTTATTAAGAACAACTTGCCACCCAGAGGTTTAGGGGAACCCCCATTGCCGCCAGCCATTCCGGCCCTGGCCAATGCTATTTTTGCAGCCTGTGGAAAGCGTATTAGAAAGTTGCCAATTGCGGGGCAGTTACTAAATTAATTTTTAGATTAATTTCTGCTGCCTCGCTATTTGAGTACACTATCTTCTATAAAACTTCCGAAGTCTCTTTCAAAATGACAAGTGTATCCGTTAGGTATTCTAACTAAATAGTCTTGGTGTTCAGGCTCGGCGGGCCAAAAAGGGCTAAATGATTCTAAGGTTGTGACCACTTGCCCGTCCCATTTTCCTGAAAGGTTTACCAGTGCAATCATGTCTTCCGCTATCTGTTTTTCTTCCTCATTTTGATAGAAAATGGCAGAGCGATAACTAGATCCAATATCATTGCCTTGCTGGTCTATGGTGGTAGGGTTATGAATTCTAAAGAAAAAGTCTAATAAATCTTTAAAGGAAGTTACCGCCGGATCATAAGTAATTTCAATCCCTTCTGCATGCCCGGGATGATTTCTATAGGTTGGATACTCATTTTGCCCTCCTTGATATCCTACTTCTGTATCTATAATTCCTCGTCTTTTTCTAAACAGATCTTCCATCCCCCAGAAACAACCTCCAGCGAGATATGCTTTTTTATAATCTTTCATGCGGTATTTTTTTTGTTAGTAAATAGAACTTTAGCTCCTCACTTTTTACATTCTACAAAATTAAGCTAAATCAAGGATTTTCTCCTATATAATTCCACTCTCGGGGCCGTAATTTTTACCTTCGGGGATTTTTTTCACTTCTCGTAAAAAGTGCATCACTTTTTGTTCCGACATTTCACAGGGTTTTAATAGCTCCTTATCTTGTGTAATGTAATAATTTAAACTAACAAAATCCTTACCTCCCAATTCTTTGGCATAAAATTTTAAAGATTTTCCATTGTTAAATGTCGATTTTGTTAGGCCGTATTTTTTATCTAAGTACACGCCTGTAGAGTAACCTAAGGGAATTTTATCTAAGAGTTTAAGGGCATTTGAGTTTCCCATGGATTATAATGTTACTAAGATCTATTTTAAATACTCCGATTTCAATGTGTTAACATCGGTGATCAATTGAGAAACAGACGCCCTATTTAATCCATTGTAGATACCTCTGATATGACTATTCCTATCAATAAGAAGGAAGTTTTCGGTATGTAGAAAGTCATTATCGTTCTTAGGAATACCCAAATCGTTTTCCACGAAATATTCATTTCTGGCTAAATTATAAATTTCTTGTCTGTCGCCCGTAACGAGGTGCCATTTGTTTGCAATAATTCCATTTTTCTCAGCATAGGTGTTTAAGACTTGGACCGAATCTATTGTTGGTGTCACCGAATGCGACAATAGCAGAATGGCATCATCTCCCTTAAACTCCTCCTGTAATAGGTTCATGTTACCAGTCATTTTCAGGCAAATGCCCGGACAAGTGGTAAAAAAGAAATTGGTAATATAAATTTTGTTTTCAAAAGTCTTTTGGCTGACTGTATCTCCTAATTGATTCACTAATTTAAAATTTGGAATTTTATGGAATGCCTGCTCTTCCTCACTATTTGGCCGTAACCAGCGTGGGGTAAAGGATTCTTCATTATAATATGGCAGGTATTCTACTCTATTCATTGCCTCCAGGGCAGCTGTTTCCTTCTTTATTTCCCTTTTACAGTTTGTAAAAAATAAAAGTAAACCAATAAATACTAGGCTATAGTTTGTCATTTCTAATTATAATTTCATCCTTTAATTGATAACACAAATTAGCTCTTTTCATGCCAAAAGTTCGTCCGTTTTTTACTTCGTAGTTGACGTATAATTTTCCATTTTTTAGCCAAGCCTTTTGCATACCCACTTCTTTACCTTCATTAAGATGACGTAGTTTAGAAAGTTGTCCGTTGGGATACCATTGCTTCTCGCTGCCTTGTTTTAAGCCATTTACATAATATGATTCTTCCGCTAGTTGACCATTTTCCCACCAAGCTTTATATGGTCCTACTATTTTATTTTGATGATAATTATACTCCACCCTAAGGACCCCGTCTAGAGACCATCTTCTTGCAATTCCTTCACGTTTTCCTTTGTAAAACCCCCATCGTTCTTCTAGATTTCCGTTGGGATGGTATTTTAAAGAATAGCCATTATAGGGCTGTCCGTTATGATACCATATGCCTTTGTTCTGATTTAAGACCAATTCCTTTTTTGGAACTTCCATAGGGGATACCACCAATACTTCCTCAGCTACCAAGGAAGTGGTTACATTATTTACCGAGCTGGCTTTTTCCTTACAATGGAGTAATGTTAAAGCGAGTAAAACAAGGCATAGTCTTTTCATAGTGTAGATTAATATCCCTGATAGGGACCTGCAAAAGCCAAATAGGAGCCGGTTGTTGAATATATTTCATTAATTATGTGGTAATGGTATTCTTCTTCACCTTCTGTGTATTGTGTTTCGGTGGTATGGCCTCCTGAAGCATCCAAATCAGTTGGGTAGGTTCCGGTTGAATTACATTTTCTTCCATAGAGAAAAACACCGTCTAGTAGAATTCCTACCAAGTTTTCATCATCATTGCTAAATGCCTTTGGTTCTAGATGATAGTGATATACGCCCGGACCTATATGAGCACCAGTCCAGTCCAGGCTTGCCGCCGCCTGATTCAATGGACCATTGCCTTCTTGATCATTGAAAATAGACGCACCGCTTACGGCGATACCGATAGTGCTTAGCTGTGTATCTACTGTATTGCCTGTAAGATTTGGTGTTGCATCTATTCGGATTGTTACAGCATTATTGTTGCTAGATATGATACTTGGAGTTCTGGCGACTTCCGGCTCCTGTAGGAAAAGCTCGTTGCCTTCCCCCCAATACACTGTTTCATGGTTGGGTAGGCCCGTAGTTTCTATTACTACCTCAGAGCCATCTATAAATACGGTTACAGCTTCAGCATTGAATGCTCCAAAAGCGTTATGTAGCTCTGTGACCAACTCTTCACTATTATCTTCATCAATCATGTCCAATACATCATTTTCATTGTCACTACTGCAGCAAATAAATACTATACTTGCTGATACCAAAAGGAAATAAATTACTTTCTTCATAGTACGGTGTTTTTGTTTTTAAATATCATTATTATCTCTGTGGTCTAGCTTGTCCTCTTTCAGGTTTGGGAGCGTCTTCTATTTCCTTTTTGGAAAGAAAACCATCTTCGTTGGTATCGATTTTGTCAAAGCCATTTTTCAAAGGACCCTTTATTTCCTCTTTGGAGAGTTTACCATCTTCATTTGTGTCCATATGCTCAAAAAGTTCTTCAATGGAAGGGCGCTCTTTTCTCTGGTGTTTGCCGTTGTCATTTTGACCGTTTAATTTACAAGATGCGCAAAGCCCAATTACTATAATTAATAATCCTAGTTTTAGTGTTTTGTTATACATGTCTTTTTATTTTTAGAATACTTATTTCATTTCAAAGATGGGCATAAGTCTAATGGTAAATGAACCAAATCAGCGAATGACCATTTGTTTTAAGTGAATACCTATACTTCTTCTGTTAAGCCTATAGTTCTGGGGGTTAGTATGATCATTTTTGGGAAATACTTCATTTTATTTTGCTTTTATTTGTGCCATGACCAGATCAAGGAGGTTTTATTTTCAGGTTTTATTATGGCTTGGTATATGGGGAGCTCTATGGCTCGTTGACGGTGCAAACACAAGGTTTGTAGCCTCCAATGGTTTGGCTTTTGTTTTTCAAACTATTTTACTGGCAGGTTTGATTTTTTACACAGCACCTGCCTTGCTTTTTAAGAAAAAGTATATCTACTTCACTTTGATTTCTATTGCTGCGATTGTTCTTTTTGCCTGGATCTCTTATCGTTATACTGTTGGTGGACCACCTCCACGGCCACTTGGTGCAGAAATTCGTGGTATGCCGCAGTTACCTCCTCCGAATAGGGCGCCTTCCAAATTTTTCATTCACAGTTTAATACTTGCACTTTCTTATATTCTTGGAACCTTTCTGGAGACCTTCTGGTTTGCGCAAAAAAAAGATAAAGAAACGGTTAAGAACAAAAACGAAGCTTTAAAGACAGAACTCAAGCTATTAAAATCACAGATAAATCCGCATTTTCTATTCAATTCCCTGAACAATATTTATGCACTTTCCGTAATCAATTCCGATAAAACACAGCAAAGTATAAGTTACTTGTCGGATATGCTGCGTTATGTACTCTATGAATGTGAACAGGAAAGGGTACCCTTATCAAAGGAAATAACCTATATAGAGAACTATATAAAACTATACGCATTAAAGAGCAGTAGACCCTTTCCAATTAGTACAGATTTTGACATTCAGGATGGCACAATTATGGTTGCACCCATGCTCTTCATACCGTTTATGGAAAACGCCCTAAAGCATAGTAATATTGAAAAAAGGCAGGGCACATTTATTAAAATAGCCATAAAGGCCACTAATGCGGAAGTACAATTAAGAATAGAAAATAGCATTCCCAAGGAAACAATCTATAAAGACAAAGTTGGCGGAATCGGACTTGAAAATGTGAAACGTCGATTGCAAATCTTATATCCGCAAAAACACACATTACATATTCACAATAATGGTACTTTTATAGTTAAACTAGTAATTAGAGTTAATGGGAAAGATTAAATGTTTGGTGGTAGATGACGAAGAACTAGCAAGGACTTTAATGGAAAGTTACATTGCAAAGCTAGATTTTTTAGAATTGGTAGGTAGTGTTGAAGGCCCAGTCGGAGCTATAAGCCTCATGCGTAAGACTTCGGTTGATTTGTTGTTTTTAGATATACAAATGCCCGAAATAAAGGGTACAGACTTCGCAAAAATGATTTCTGAAGACACCAAGATTGTTTTTACAACCGCCTATTCCGAATTCGCCCTTGAAGGGTATGAACTAAACGCCCTGGATTATTTGTTAAAACCAATCACATTTGAGCGATTTTTAAAGGCAATAAATAAGGCAAAAACCGCAGGGCAAACTAGAACTAACGAAGAAACTATTACTGTGAAATCGGGCTACAACCTACACAAATTAAAGTTTAGCGATATCAGCTATATAGTAAGTGATAGTGAATATGTCCACTACCATACAATTGATAGAAAGATTATGAGTAATCAATCCTTAAAGGCCTTGGAAAGAGTGCTTCCAAGCTCACTTTTTATCCGTGTACACCGTTCGTATATAGTAAACCGTAATTGGGTTACTGGTTTAAAAGGAAGAGATATTTTATTGGGAGATGTACAAATTCCTGTAAGTGATAGTTATTTGGAGAAGGTAAAAAAAGAGTTGTTTTGAGGGATTGAACCAGGGCTTTTCATTAGATTCACTGTTGGCGACTGACATATAAACGTGCTTTATTACCCCTCTGGTATGGTACATATCATTTTGTTAATCATTTCTTTAGTTAATAGTAAATTGACGCCAATGTTTTCCATTTCCTTTTCTCCCTTTTCATATAGGCCTGAAACGCCGTCTTTAATCAACGCGATTCTATAGTCGCGTTCACTAGCTTCATATATTGTGGTTCTTGGGCAATTAGGATAGTTACATCCGGTAAAGATTAAGGAACTTATACCTTTGTCATTTAAATATTTTTCCAATGGTGTTTTGTAAAATGCACCCCATCGAGGTTTGTAAATTACAACTTCATCGTCATTGATTTTCTGAATTTTATTGTTCATTAATAAGTCTGGGTCTAACATAACTTTTTCGTCGAATAGCTCTTTTGCAATTTGCGAACCTTTAGAATTTTTTATTAGTATTTCCTGACCCTCCTCCAAGGCTTTTTTTCTACATAGTTCAGCATTTGAACCGTCTTGCAAATAGATTCTCACAATGTGGATTATTGGTAATTTGAGATCCCTAAAGATTTTTAGAAGAGAAGCCATATTAGGCAAAACAGCAGACGTTCCAGGAATTTCCAGAGGTTGTCCTTCCAAAGTATCGGTTTGGGTATCAATAGTAATCAATGCTATATTTTTTAAATCTAAATCCGGATATTCCATATGTTTAATTTTATGAGACACAAGCGTTTGGCTGGTTTATTTTGTTGAAGGTTTTTGTATCGTCTAATTTTTTAAATGTGTCACAACGTTTTGGTTCACCAAGGGCATATTACTTTTACTGGGCACAGTTTTATCCGATTCTTGTTCCATTTGGCACTTTTCTTTCTGATTGAATAAGCGTAACTTCATTCTGCTCTCCAACAGCCCCTAAAACCAAACATTCACTCATAAGATTTGCTATTTGTTTGGGAGGGAAATTTACAACTGCAACTACCTGTTTGCCTACGATTTCTTCAGGAGTATATAGTTTGGTGATTTGCGCGGAAGTTTTCTTCATTCCAAAATCTCCGAAGTCAACCATCATTTTATAGGCAGGATTTCTAGCTTCTTCAAATTTTTCCGCTGATATGATTGTTCCAACCCTTATTTCAACTTTTAAAAAGTCGTTCCAAGTCAATTCTTCCTTTATTAT
The DNA here is from genome assembly GCF_029360665.1 of Eudoraea chungangensis. GTDB lineage: Bacteria > Bacteroidota > Bacteroidia > Flavobacteriales > Flavobacteriaceae > Eudoraea > Eudoraea chungangensis. The sequence goes on along the minus strand of NZ_JARDUB010000004.1, from coordinate 158,268 downwards.
CTCCATTTTTTAATTGTGTTAATCCAAGGTTAATTTATCAACTACTGCTTCAATGCCGCATTAACTTGTTGCTTGTAACTGATCCCGATGGGGATCTCAATAGCTCCAATTTCCACATCTTGTGCAGTAAACGCTGTAATTTTTCTAGTATTTATGATGTAAGATCTATGAGTGCGGAGGAAATAGGACGGTAATGATTTTTCGAGGTCGCTGATCTTTTGTTTGGTAGTAATGCTATTTTGAACAGTATGTATTCTTAAGTAATCTTTTAAACTTTCCGCATAGAGAATGTCGGAATACAGTACTTTATGATGTTTTTTATTTGCATTGATATACATATAGTCTTCGGGCTCATCTGTGGTTGCCGACTTTGCCATTTTAACTTCAACTGTGCTCTGGTACTTATTTATAGCCTTAAAAAACCTTTCAAAAGAAATGGGTTTTAATAGGTAGTCTACCACATCTAACTCATAACTTTCAAGGGCATACTCGCGATAAGCCGTTGTGAAAATCACTTTTGGCGGGTTAATTAGTGACCTCAAAAATTCTATTCCCGTTATCATTGGCATTTGGATATCCAGAAACAGCAGATCAATCTGTTGATTCTTGATAACCTCGATTGCCTCTATGGCATTATTACAGGTCGTAACCAAGGTTAATAGCGGAATTTTCCCTACATAATCGGCAATCAGCTCGGCGGCCAAAGGTTCGTCATCAATAATTAAACAATGGATGCTCATTTGTTCATGTCTATTTTAAGAGTTGCCATATAGGATTCATCCTTTTCATCAATTTCCAAATAATGCTTGTCAGGATAAATCAATTGCAACTGACTTCTGGTGTTGCTCAAACCAATCCCTTCTTTGTGGTTATTTTGATCTTCCTGTGTTAGCTTATTCTTGGTATTAAAGATAGAAAATAGAAGAATGTTGTCTTTAACGGTCAATTCAATTTCAATAACTGGATCGACCAAACTTCCGCTTGCTCCATGTTTAAATGCATTTTCTATAAGGGAGATTAAAATTAGGGGAGCAATTTGGGTTTTCGAATTATCAATTTCCTCCTTCAAGGTCAATGATAACCGGCTACCATATCGCAGCTTTTCCAAATCGATATAGTTTTGAATTAGTTTGGCTTCTTTTTCTATGGAAACAAATTGATCATTACATTGATATAGCATATAATCCAATATTTCAGAAAGCTTTAGGAGCATTTCAGGCGCTTTGTCTGACTTCTTCAAAGTGAGTACATACAGATTGTTCAGGGTATTGAACATAAAGTGTGGATGTATCTGGGCCTTGAAAAATTTAAGCTCTGCCGTAATCTTTTTCTTTTCCAAAAGTTCTCGCTTACTTTTTTCTTCAAAATTTTCCTTTAAAAGCTTTATAATAAGCATTGTAAAAGCCACCGAGTATACCCTAAAAAAATTGGGCCTTACCAGCTCTCTTAAATCCGTCAATATTTCCCAAACCGGTTCTTGTCTAAAAGGAGGGGTTCTGTAGATCTCTTCTATAATGTGCACGACCATGATGCGGGCAAGAGCACTAAAAAAGTAAGCAGAAATAAGGAATGATAGACCAAATAAGAGGTACTTTCTTTTAAATAATAGATGAGGTACTTGATAGTACACCAGTAAATAAGAGGCAAGTACTTGTGGCAGCAGCATAATGCCAGTGTGAATAAAGGTTCTAGAGTAACTACCATAGGGAGTGCCAGAAACAAGAGCCTGTAAAATCCAACCCAAAACCCAGAACAAAATATGACTTTGCCATCTCGATTGAAGAAGGGTATCTACCCATTTGGATTTTGATCGGTTCATAAGGCGTGTAAACTTTCTCAAAAGTAAACATAAACTAGCCCGGTAAATACTTCGGGCGACGAACATTCATCAACTCCATATGAATAGGTCCAATCCAATGATAAGTTTCAAAAATCAGAATTTCTAGCTCATATAGATGGCAGTAAGGCCGATCCGTCGAAAATCCGCTTTAGAGAGCAAAGTACGGTGTTTCTTTGAAACTGAAACTAGAAATTAAACTATTACTTTAAACTAGAGGAAAAATGAAAACGAAATTAATTCCTATAATGGCAAGTGCAATAATTGGATTGTTAAACCAAACCCATGGGCAATCATCAACTAATGAGGCATCGATAGCCGAAAAAGAGTTCCTTAAAACACAAAACCATCCCGCACTAAGAATTAACGAGGGGTCAGGATATTTCGAACGAATGGGTGGTTTAGGCCATCAGGAAGATACCATTAGAGTGTACTATCACAAGCCGAAAAACTTTACTGCTCAGTCCAAAATTTTACTGGTTATCCCGGGGTCTGGCAGAAATGGGGATGATTATAGGGATTCGTGGATCGAAGCTTCGGAAAAGCATAGCGTATTGATTATTTCTCCGTCGTATGCCGAAAAGAACTACGGATACGGGGATTATCATTTAGGGGGAATTGTTTCAAACCTAAATATATTGGAAAGTGTCACATTTAAAGAAAATTCGAATATTGTTGAATTGAATGAAGAAAAAGTGAAGTACGAGTTAAACTTGACACCCGGGGAATGGATCTATGACGATTTTGATCGATTATTTGAAGAAGTCGCGATTGCCGTTGGATCCTCGCAAACGGCATATGATATTTTTGGACATTCGGCCGGAGGACAGATCTTACATCGTTTTGCCCTGTTTGCCCCACACTCAAAAGCAAACAGAATCCTTGCTTCGAACTCAGGTTCCTACACCCCACCGGATTCTACAGAAGACTTTCCGTTCGGGATAAAAAATATTGGGTTACAAGAAGAGAATTTGAAGCAATCCTTTAGAAAAAAACTGGTGCTTTTTCTTGGAGAGCTAGATAACGAAAATGAAACTGGAGGGCTTATGCTACGCTCCCCAACGGTAGATAAGCAGGGGACACATCGACTGCAAAGAGGGAAATATTTCTATTGGAAAAGTCAGGAAACTGCCAAGACAATGAATGCCACTTTCAATTGGAGGCTACAAATTATACCGGATGTAGGTCACAATCAAAAGAAAATGGCTGGGGCTGCAGCCATCTACTTATATGAATAATCTGTACATACCTTTTCTAGAAAATATTAAAATAATGACGATTACTTTAAATTAAATCAAAAGACATGAAAATCATTTTTTACATCCTGGCCCTTGGTCTTCTACTCCATTCCTGTGATAGCGAGGATGATGTTAAAGGAGGCGTTTTGATCCTGGTATCCAATACGGAGGACATGGGTGACCCTGAAAAACATTTTGCCGGCAATAATCTTTGGGAGGTGGCGCCCCCCTATCACATTTTTGTGTCTCATGGTTATGAAGTGGATTTTGCTTCCCCAAAAGGCGGCGAAATCCCGTTTTCCATGGATCCTCTTGACATCAGCAGCTATACCATAAAGTACGAGTGTTTTATGGAAAAGGTGAATCGTTCGCTTACTCCCGACCAAGTGGATTATTCCAAATATGATGCGGTCTTTGTCGGAGGTGGGTATGGGCCGATCTTCGATGTGGCCAACAATCAAAAATTATTGTCGGTTATGGCTAAGGTTTATGACAATGGGGGTGTTATAGGAGGTTGCGGACATGGGCCAGCTTCTTTTGCCAACGTTGTATTGGGTAATGGGGAGTATATGGTGAAAGGTAAAAAGCTAACTGGATTTCCAAATTCAACCGAAATAACCAAATCCTGGGCCAAGGAAGGTACCCTGTTACCTTTTTTATTGGAAGACCGATTGCGGGAACACGGGGCTTTTTTTCAATCCAAGGCTGATTTAAAGGATAAACACGAGGTGGTCATCGATCAACGGGTCGTGTCTACTATGTTTCTTCCTTCTTCGGCCATTGTGGCGAAGGTAATGATTGGAGAAATTGAAATGAAGGAAAAGTAAATACTAACTTTTGAAAACACATTTAGAAAATTAAATTATTCTCAAGAACTATTCATTTTTGAAAAAAAATGTAACACTCTAAGAATACCTAAATAATTATTGGGAACTAAAAACATCAATCAAAATCATACTAGTCCAATTTCTTAAAACTTGAAATCAGCTAGTTCAAATTTCAATTGCAATAAAGAGTTTATTTCTTTCACTAGTGGCATTTATCATAATTCAAATCGGAAATGTCCATTTGAGTATTCCCTCAACTTTTATGTATGTGCCCGGTCTTAGAGGGTGTTTGTTGAGTTTTTGAAAAAAAATATTCGCGCTTTATTTTCGATACATTGAAAATCAATGATTTATGATTCGTAACACCGCTTTATCGTGTTACCCTCTTGCTTAACAAACCTTATCCGCTTCGCTCCTAAAATTTGTAAACTTTGATGAAGTACTTTTCATCCAAGAAGTAGGTCGCACCCTATTGGATTTTTGCATTACGCTTACCTATCGGGACGCTACAAAAACCCAACAGGAACCATCCGCAAAAGTTAAGGGTAAGGATTTGGAACGAAATAAATTTCGTCTTATCCTAAGATAGAAGAAGATTAATTGAAAATGAAGAATCCATTTTTATTGACTCTATTTGATTCAATAAATGTTAAAATTTGATAAATCTTCACGTGTTTGCAAATTGTTTGCAAATAAAAAAGTCTCAAAAGTGTAAAACCTCTGAGACTCTAGGAATATTAGTGATCGCGACAGGATTCGAACCTGTGACCGTCTGCTTAGAAGGCAGATGCTCTATCCAGCTGAGCTACGCGACCGATTTTTTAGCGGTGCAAATATAGTAAGGTATTACGAAGTATAAAACTTTATTTACTTAATAAAGCAAATTTAAATATCGGAACTTAAATTTTTTTAAAAAGTCTGGCATATATCCATATTTACCCAGATAGCTTATACAGTATTTAGCAGCAATTAATCCGCATTAGTATAATTAAAACCCAAATGGAAATACTAAATTTGAGGTTATTGTTCCCTCAGTAAATTAGCATGCAAGAATATATTATTAAGTACCGTTTCTGGATTATATCCGTGGCTTTGGCACTAATGCTAGGGGCATTACTACTTATTCCAAAACTTACGGTTAATTCTGATGTAAGAGACTATGTGCCAGACAGCATAAAAAACAAGGTTTATTTACAAGAACTAGACAGCATTTTTGGCGGGAGTGAGATGATTTTACTTATGCTCCATTCTGAAGATGTAGTTACCAACAGAACCCTAAAGCGATTAGAAGAGATTTCTATTCAGCTTGGAGAGCTCCCAGGTCTTGATAGAGTAATTTCTCCCTTTTCCGTACAGGAAATTCGTTCGGAAGATGGCTTTTTAACCATGACACCTTTCTTTGAAGGTTTACCGTATGAGCCAGTGGAAATAGAAGATCTCAAAGTTAGAATAGAATCTAATATAATGGCTCGGCGTTTTTTTTCTGAGGATTTTACCCTGACTTCCTTGGTCTTAATTAAGAACACCAGCACCACCGATCTCATAATAGATAAGATTAAGGAGGTTGTTTCGAACCACCCAGGGGAAGAAGAAATGTTACTTGGCGGTTTGCCATTTATTCGCTATTCTATTGAAGGAAATATAATGAAAGACCTGATATTTCTTTTACCTCTTGCCATGATTCTAATGGTAGGAATGCTGTATTTCTCCTTTAAAGAATGGAAAGGTGTATTTATGCCTTTTGTAATTGTCTTAATGAGTATAATTCTGTCCTTTGGCACTATGTCGCTTTTTGGTTGGCAGATTTCTCTCTTTAGCATCATAATGCCAATTATGATTATCGCTATTGCAAACGACTACGGGATACACCTTATCGCCCATTACCAGGAACTAGCCCAGACTACCTCCTTACCCATGAAAAGCATTTGTAAAAGAATTTACAGCGATCTTAGAGTGCCAATCCTTATTACCGGAGTAACTACCATAGGTGGAATTCTGAGTCTTTTAAGCCATACCATGAAGCCTGCTGCAGAATTAGGTGTGCTTACAGCTACTGGAATTGCGTTTGCCTTGTGGTTAAGTTTGTGGTTTCTTCCTGCAATGCTTTCTTATTTTGTACCAAAAAGAGATGAGCAACGGCATATTAGAAAAAGGACGTTAGAAAAAAAAACAAGCCTGCATTATCTTAGTTTATGGGTAAGCGAGCGGCCTAGGACAATAACCAGTTTGGCCCTTCTGATTAGCATAATATCCATCTTTGGTGTGCTCCAGTTAAAAGTGGATACTAACATTGAAAACTATTTTTCTACAAAATCAGAAGTAGGTAGATCTACCAGTTTAATCAACGAGAAATTCGGAGGCTCTCAATTTATTTCTGTTTTATTTACTGGGGATGTTTTGTCTGCAGATGTGCTTCATCGTATGGAATCTTACGAAGAGGAACTATTGAAAGATCCGGCAGTTGGAAACATTAGTTCTCCGGTAAGCTTAGTAAAGGAGTTGAGTAAAGGTTTTTATTCTCCTGAAGAAGAAGGATACCATCGTCTACCTAAAAATTCTGACGAAATTTATCAGTTCATTGAAATCTTTAGCATGGGAGAGGAGGCAGAGGATTTATCTCAATATTTGGATTATGATTATGAGAATGCCAGAATGATTATTAGCCTAAAAGATGGAAGTAATTCTGCCAGTAAGAGAGTAGTAGAAAGGCTAGAAAGCTTAACTGCTAATGATCCAAATATGCAATATGCGGCTGGAGCCAGTTTAACTGATATAGAATTGGCAGACGTGGTAGTAGATGGGCAATTAAAATCATTGCTCATCGCTATTCTTATTGTTTTTGTTCTTTTGAGCTTTGTTTTTAAATCCTTAAAGGGAGGTCTGCTTTCTGCCTTACCAATAAGTATAGCCACCCTTGTACTTTTTGGTCTTATGGGAGTTTTTGGAATTGCTTTAGACATTGCCACAGCCCTCTTGTCTTCCATTATGATAGGTATTGGGGTAGACTATACCATACATTTTCTATGGCGGTTTAAAAAAGAAAGAAGCCGTGGCATAACCGAGCAGGAGGCGGTATATAATACTTTAACAACAACCGGACGGGGAATTATAATAAATGCTCTGTCTGTTGTAGTAGGTTTTGCACCCCTTATTTTTTCTAGTTTCACTCCTCTTAGATTTTTTGGAGGCTTGATAGTTATTTCAATATTGGCGTGCCTGCTTAGTTCTCTATTTTTGGTACCTTCTATTATTTTAATCGTGAAACCTAAGTTTCTAATCCCATCTAACAAATTCACCATTCAAGAATAGCCCATAAATAAACCGGAAATAACACTTTTTTACTACTTTTATTAATTGGTGGTGGCTGGGCTTCTCCGTATCTTTCATTATTAGTAAGGTGGGTGGTATCACAGAGGTATTAGTAACCTAATGGAAGATTTGAAATTTAGCTAGAAATCCCATTAGTACGGAGGCTTTAATATTGTTGAGAATGTATAGAGTATATGTTGTTTTTTTTACCTTTTTATGTCTACTTACTGCAAGCAGTCAGCAAGAGGCAAAAAAGGAGTTTACCGAAGCTTTGAGTCAACTAATGACTCAGAATATGGAAATGACCATAGAAATTAAAGAATGGTCTTCCAATGAAAAATTCAAGCTTAAAAAATATGCTGTATTAATGGGGCAGTTTAAGGATGTGGATAGAATTAAAACCGTAATTCAACAACCGGAAAAGGCAAAAGGAATTACTATTGTAATTGAAAAGACACAAGGAGGAACGGGTATAATTGAGATTTATACTCCGGCCAATGGTAAAACTAGAAAATTGAAGGCTACACCAAAAAATATGGCCTTGGTAAATTCCGGAAGTTCAATTAGTAATTTTGGTAATATAGAGTTAGATAATATGCGTTTTGATCCATTGGAGAGAGAAAGGTATGAAGAGAAAGATTGTTTTAAAATTACAATTTGGGACAAAAAGGATGATTCAAAAGGCAAAACAGTATATTTGGTAGATCAGAGGACCCATTATATTTACCTTGTCACAGAATTTAATGTAGACAATTCCGAGAAAAGCACAACCATGCTTTCTAATTATAAGAAAGTAGCAAGTGCCCCAAATAAAATTCAACCAATGCAAATTATTCATTTGGATAGTAAGTCATCCAAGAAGAGTGAAATTGCAGTTTTACAAATTAATCCAAGACCCAATTTAGAGGAAGTGGATTTTGAAGTAAACAAACTAGTTAACTAACAATCGGCTTTTGCCATTTTAATATTGAGACATGTCTATACGGAAATCGATTTTTAAACCCAAAGAACTGTCTGCCCTAATGAAGTTTAGATTAGAGGCTAAACGGAGCAATGAGTCTTATCAAAATAGTGCAAAGGAAAAGGAAAAAAGTCTAAGATATTGCTATGATACACTAAATAAAGTTTCCAGATCTTTTGCAGTGGTTATAAGAGAATTACCTCAAGGCCTGGATGATGCGGTATGTCTTTTTTATCTAATTCTGAGGGCCTTAGACTCTATCGAGGATGATATGAGTTTGCAAAACGATATCAAAATAGAACTATTAAGACATTTTTATTTAAAAAATTATGAGGCAGGGTGGTCTATAACCGGAGTAGGGGATAAACAGGAGTATAGAGAGCTTTTAGCGAATTACCATTTGGTAATTGAAGCTTTTGCCAGCCTAGACCCAAAATATCAGAGCATAATCTCTGACATTTGTGCAAAAATGGGAGAAGGGATGGCCGATTTTTCGGATAAGAAAATCAATACCATAAAAGATTACGATCTCTATTGTCATTATGTGGCAGGTTTGGTAGGCATGGGTCTTTCCTCGATTTTCTCTGCTTCAGGCTTAGAGAATTCTGGTATGAAATTAGAGGAAGCCCGCTCTAACGCAATGGGACTTTTTCTACAGAAAACAAATATTGTTAGAGATTATAAGGAAGATTTAGACGAGCGTAGGGTATTCTGGCCTAAAGAAATCTGGAGTATCTACGCGAATAAATTAGAAGATTTTTCCTTACAACCAAGCAAGGAAGAATCCTTGGCCTGCCTAAATGAATTAGTAAATAATGCTTTAGTGCACGCTACAGATTGTTTGGACTACTTAAAAATGCTTAGGAATGACCGTGTTTTTAGGTTTTGTGCTATTCCTCAGGTAATGGCTATGGCGACCTTGGCAGAGGTTTATAACAATCCAAAAGTCTTTACAGAGAATGTAAAAATTAGGAAAGGTATGGCTGCAAGCCTTATCCTCAATGCAAATAGCATAGAGGAAGTAATCGCAATCTACAGGAAGATGGCCAATATTATTAGAAGTAAAATCCCCAAAAATTTTTCAAATTCAGACCAGACGGATCTTCTCCTGGATCAGATTAACTCCTATTGCAGCTTATCGTTACAGGAAACTTCCTAGTCGCGAAGCATATTAAAAGATAAGATTCTTTTCTTCGAGAAGAACAAATAATACAACTCCCTTGAATATCTTTTTGGTAATTAACAGTAATCTATGCTGGATTAATAAATATTTGGTGAAAGTGGTGTACAATTAACAGATATAAATTACTTTTGGCAACGTTTACTATAAACGTATAAACACTAAAAACAAATAAAAATAAATAACGAATGAATTTGATGAAAAAATCGGTATTGGCCGTTATGGCATTGATGCTAACAGGTATTGCTTTAGGACAAGAAGATACCACTTGGGAGCCTAGAGAAAAATTAAGCAAAATAAGCACAAAAGGTACGGTTACTGCTATTGATAAAGGTACTAGAAATATTACGCTAAAAGGACCAGATGGAGAATTAGTTACCGTTAAAGCAGAAGCTGAGGTTGCGCGTTTTAATGAAATTGCTGTAGGTGATGCTATAGCATTTGACTACTACACTTACTTAAAAGCCGAGTTTAGAGAACCTACAGAAGAGGAAAAAGCAAATCCAATAGTTGCGATTGCTGAAGAAGGAGTAGCTCCAGATGATATGGCTCCGGCGGGTGCTGTTGGTGCCATGGTAAAAGCATTGGTTACTATTGAAATTTTAAACAGACCACAAATGCTTGCTACAGTGAAGGGTCCTAACGGAAATTATTTAACCATTCCAATGGAAGATTCAGATTTTATGGGAAAACTTAGTATTGGTCAGGTAGTAATATTAACTTATGCCGAAGCAATGGCTGTTTCTTTAGAGAAATTAGCAGAATAAAAAGCAACTATTTTATAATAGAAAAGGAGCCATTTGGCTCCTTTTTTGGTTTTTGCTAATTAGTTGCAATAATTATTTTATTGCTCAAATTTTACATTCAATTTTAGTGCCTTGAGGATTAAACATGCTTAGATGAGGTGCAGTTTACGAAGTCTTTTCTTTCTTTCTTTCTTTCCACTTTCTCTATACTCTTATCAATTCATTAACAGGAATTAGAACCAAGGGCCCTAACTAATTTATCCCAAAAATTTTGCTATTGGAGTATCTGCGGGATATGCGTATAATTTTGTGGTAAAACAACGCTTTCTGCTTGGTGTTTTTATTGCTCCAGGTTTTGGATACCAACGTGTGGAAACTACAGAATTAGACGGTACAGGACAAAAATAAGGCCAGCCTGCTGCCCAAATTCTTACCAAAATGTCCCTGGGGTATGAGTTCAAAGCGTTTTATTTAGGAATAACCGGTAGTATTAATTTTCGTAGTATCGACTTAAGTCCCTACGACTTTGATTTGTCTACCCAACAATTTCGTTTTATTATTGGAAGGCGGTTTGATATGTAGCTAAGCGCTTTTACAACAATCGGCACTAACCCATTAACTATTTTTATATCTTTCTAATCTATTTCATAAAAACAATTCTTTTGATAATTTTCAACACTAGCAAACTCCGAATTTTCGCCACTATTCTGTGTGTCTTCCTAACCAACTTAACTTTTGGGCAAGAAGAGGAAGAAGAAATTAAAGAAGGGGTTGAAAAACCCCATGAAGTAGCTTTTGTTTTTGGATTCTCCCATATTCCTGCCGCTTTTGAAGAAGGGGAGCCAGAAAAGGAAATCTACCTTCCCACAATTGGTTTTGACTATTATTATAAGCTTAATGAGAAATGGAAATTAGCTTTTGTGTTAGATTTTGAGTTAGCGAAATACCAAGTTAACTTTGATGGAGAGGAAATTAAAAGGGAAGGGGCAATAGTAACTGGTTTAGGAATAGGCTATGAAATTTTACCGAGGTGGACCATAGGATTTGGTCCTGGATTGGAATTCGAGAGAAATAAAAATATCATTGTTTTTAGATTTAATACCGATTATGCCTTTGAAATTGGAAATGATTTTGCCTTAGCCCCATACTTTAATTATGACTTTAAACAGGAATACGATACCTTCAGTATTGGCATTGGGTTACATAAAAGTTTTTAGATTATTATGCCGATTATTTAATATCTTCCTGCTCTGGAAGGAAAAACTCGTTTTCTAGAAATAATCAAACGCAAACCCTAAAAACTATCTCTAATGTCAAATGTTCTCATCAAAAACTGGTACTTATTAACAATCAAAGGAGTACTGCTAATTATATTTGCCTTAATGGCTTTTTTTAATCCGCTGTGGAGTGCTTCTGCACTTACTATGTGGTTCGCCCTTTTAATTGCCATTTTTGGAATTTTCACCATGGTTTCTGCCATTAGTAGTTGGAAAGAACGGGAAGATAAATGGATGTTTTTACTAGAGGGAGTTGTTAGTTTGGTGTTTGGACTGATACTCTTTAGTACTCCTGGAATTACCTTGCTTCTTGTTTCTTTTGCTATAGGCTTCTGGTTTGTATTTATAGGAGTTAGCAGGATTTCTATGGCCATACAGCTCCGAAAAGAAATAGAAGGTGAAGGGTGGCTCATAGCCGGGGGCATTCTCTCGGTGATATTTGGACTAATAATATTTGCTCGTCCCGCGCTAGGCGTGGGGTCTCTAATGTACCTAATCGCCTTTTTTGCTTTTGCCATAGGAGTATTGTTCATTGCGGTATCTTTAAAACTTCGTAAAGGAGGTAAATGGGTAAAAGCCAAAATGGAGGATTTAAAGGATGAAATAGACCTCGCGGAGTAATAAGGAAGTTACCGTAATGTATTGGAATAGTCCGTATTAGGTGTCTTGGACAGGCTTAGAATCTAAACATCAGATCATAAAGGGTTAAACGCCTATTTACGTATGTTCTCAGTGGCTGTTCGTCCTTTTCCATGAGGTCACAAAAGAGAAGAAATAAGAATAAAGTATACCTTTTTACTACTTCAAATAGATGGCTTTTTTGAGGATACGATGCCTAAATTTGAAATAAAACGAGACCCATACAAAGTGGTTCTAATTGAGTAATTAGATTTTGAATCATTCAAAAATATTGATCTTTTTGGATTGTTTCACAGTTTAGAACGTACTAGTTAGAGATAGTAAGTTACTTTCTCAAGTAGTGTTTTATGGTTAGATCAAAGTAAACCGGATATTAGTAAAAATTGTATTTACCTAGGTCTTTAAACCAATTAACAATGACAACCAAACTTCGACTTTTATCTAGTTTATTGATTTTGATGGCATTAACGGTAGCCGGACAAGCGGATTCTACAAAAACTATCAATATGTCTAGTCAGTCTGCAGAAATATTTGCAAAAGACTCAACGGTAAGGCAAGAAAATAGTCCAACAGATATTACTTCAGACAGAGGACTATACATTCTGACGAAAGATGGCAATATGCAATTGCGGATTTTAGGATCGGTTCGTTTTTCCGTGCTCTACGATTTTGTGGACTTACCAGTAAAAAATGCCTTTAATACCTATTATATACCAATAGGAGACGAGCGCAAAGGAGTACCTAGTTTTAATAGTACCTTGGGACAATCACGAATTGGTTTTGAGGTTACAAGAAAAGTTAAGGATCAAAATGTGTTTGTTAGATTAGAAACGGACTTCGCGGGGGTAAATGATGCCTATCGAATAAGGCATGCCTATGGACAAATGGGCCGATTTTTAGTTGGGCAGACTTGGTCTTTATTTAGTAATGTTTCTTCTTTGCCGGCAACGGTAGATCCAAATGGACCTACAGGAAGTGTTACCCTAAGAACACCTCAAATTAGATATAGTGGTACTACAAAAAAAGGAGACAGGTGGGCGGTGGCACTGGAATACTCGCAGCCTGATCTTGACAATCAGGAATTGGATACCGTTGGCCTGTCTACTGTGCAGGTAGTTCCTGATTTCACCGCTAGGATAGAAAGAGCCGGTTATCTAGGCGCCGTACAATTGTCTCTGGTGGCCAGTACCCTGTCGCTTATCGATACGGAAGACAATGTGAGTTATAAATTTGGTATTGGGGGGTCTTTATCCGGTTCTATTGATTTTTCGAAAGATCATAAGCTTCTTTATCAAATTACCTACGGACAGTCTATCTCTAGGTTTATTACCACCTTTAGCGGTACAGGAAAAGACGCAATTTATAATCCTGCCACCGGAGATTTTGATGCACTTAGTTCTTTTGGGGGCTTCTTGTCTTATGGTAAGGACTGGAAAGAAGATTTAGTATCCAATTTCTCTGTGGGATATGCAGATTTGTCTAATCGCAGTTACGAACCAGATACAAATTATAATGAGAGTATGAGTATTTCCGTAGATACTTTTTGGGAGATTATAGATGGGGCAAGACTGGGGGTGGAATATGCCTGGGGAAGACGATGGAACCTTGATGGCAGAGGTGGAAATGCCAGTAGACTATGGGCTCTTTTTTATTATGATTTTTAAGGCGTGTCTATTATAAATTATTCAAAAACTTTAGTTCTTTTCCGGGATTGTATTAAGAATGCCGTATTTTACTTAAAATTATGTCTTTTAAACAAAGCCTATGAAAAGTAGAAAAGTCTTCTGGCAAATGCCTTCCGCCTTGTTGTGGGCTTCATTTGTTATCATTATTGGGGGGATGATTTATGCTAAGTCTATCATTAACCCAATACTAATGGCACTTTTTATAAGTATAATTTGTGCCAGGCCCATACGATATCTACAATCAAAAGGAGTGCCCCAAGGCATTGCTATACTTATAGTTTTTCTTTCCTTAACGGGTGTTTTTGTAGGATTTGGGGAGATTATTGCACAAACCGTATCTTCTTTCTCAAAAAATGCCAGCGAATACGAAAGGAGTTTAGAAGAATTTGGTACTTCTGCCATAAGCTTTATAAACGATATGGGCTTTAGTTTGTCTGTAGATAAAGTTGAGGATGCTCTTCAACCTTCACGGGTAATGAGCGTGACAGCTGGAATTCTAGGGGAGCTGGGAGGTTTTATGGGCAATGGAATAACTATTTTCTTTTTGTCCTTATTTCTTCTTTTCGAGCAAGATGAAATTGATATAAAATCCAAAGCCATTTTAAAAGATTCTAAATCTTCTTTCGACTATCTAAGAGTTATAGGGCAAAGTATTAGAGACTACCTATCCATGAAGACATTAACTAGTTTGCTAACCGGTTTACTAATTTGGGTTTCTCTATGGTTCCTCGGGGTTGATTACGCCATTCTATGGGCGTTGATAGCATTTTTATTGAATTTTATTCCCAACGTTGGAAGTATAATTGCCGCTCTACCTGCTGTTATGTTTGCCTTGATACAACTAGGTGTTCCCGGAGCCGTTGGTACCGTGGTAGTTTTTGTGGTGGTAAATATGATTATTGGTAATGTTGTAGAGCCTAAGATAATGGGTAAGGGTCTGGGGCTATCTACTTTTATAGTTTTTATTTCCTTGATATTTTGGGGTTTTGTTTTAGGTACTGTAGGGATGTTCTTATCTGTACCTCTTACCATGGCCATTAAAATAATGCTGCAGCAAAATCCACGGACCAGATGGATTGCCATTGTCTTAGGTACTGAAAAAGATGCGTTAGAACACCACAAAGAAAGTAAAGCCTAACATAATTTTTATCTAAAACAATGGGAAGTCTAACCTAAGGGGAGGCTGAAAAATTTGTCAAAACAACTAATTGGGAAGGCAAAAAAAATATAATTTCTGGGTAGTTTAAATGTCCCTAATACCTTATTTTAGCACAAGTTAAATAGAGAATAGTAACCATTAAGAATTATATATGAAAAAATTAAAAAGAATATTAGGATTAAGTCTTGCTTTGGTATTTTTATCTGCTGTTGCGGTAAATGCGCAGAGTAATCAGGAGGAAGTAGATTTTGTGCAGTCTATTTTTGGAATGGAAAAAAAACAAGCGGTAGCCGAATTTTTAGATCTGGATTCTTCTAATGCCTTTTGGCCACTTTATGACGAATACGAGGTAAGTCGAAAGGAATTAGGAAAAAGAAGGGTAGATCTTTTAGATGATTATGTAAGTAATTACGAAACTATGGATGGCGTTGCAACAGATGCTATGGTAAAAGAGGCCATATCCCTAAGAAAAGCACATGATAAACTGATTGATCAGTATTACAAGAAGATCAAAAAAGTGTCCGGAGCCAAAAGGGCCGCTCAATTCTATCAGATAGAGAATTATATTCAAAGTGCAATTAGATACGGTATTTTAGAAGGAATTCCTTTCTTAGAAGAATAGTTTAGCACTCATAAAATTTGCAAAGCCCTTGAGAAGTCAAGGGCTTTTTTATGCAATGTTTTCAATTTACTATTAAAAAGGTCCAAATAAGGCTTTTATTTAAGGAGTTGAGACACGCTAATCACAGTATTACGGAATCTGCTATAAATTACCCCGGGTTGGGGGAACCTTATGATCTTTATTAGGGAGTTTATAAGTCCTTGACTCTAAACCTCAATTTGCAGTCCTTATTAAAATCAATACCCGGGGATAAATCTGTTTTTATTTTAATACTCTAATTCTTGGAGCTTGTTTAGGGCTTCTGATTTTGAGTTTACGTCGAGTTTTAAATATATATTCTGTATGTGAAAGTTGATGGCACTGGTAGTTACAAAAAGTTTTTCTGCTATAGTTTTATAGGTGGCACCCTGACATAAATAATCAATAATCTGATTCTCTCTTTCAGAAAACGATTTATAATTTTTTCGTTGGAACATGGCTATGACCTTTTTGGCAATATCATTTCCAATAACAGCACCTTCATACTTAATTGAATTGAGGGCGTGGTACAAGCCTTTGATGCTTACCGGTTTCGCCAAGTATCCGTTCACCATGCTTTTAAAAGCGTTTTTTATTACTTCATAATCATTCTCGGCCGAAACCATAATAATTTTCACATTTGGATCTTTTTTTCTGAACATTTGAATGCCATCAATTCCGTTTACCTCAGGCAGATTTACTTCCGAGACAATAATATCTGGTTTGGTTAATTCAAATTCCTCCAAGGCGTCCTTAACGCTACCATAAATACCAGCTAAGTCATATTCTTTATAGGTTTCGAAATAGTACTGATACGCCTGATGGAAAAGCAAGTCATGATCGATAACAATAATTCGTAATATATTAGATTTCATGATGATAGTTTTTTTGAGTGAAATTTTGTTTTTAAAAAATTCATTCTGTCCCCTATTGGTCAATTGGCCTATTGTTTATAGACCTCAACCATAAAGAGTATATCATAAAAAACGCAGCATACAAGACTCCTAAGGGTAGTTTAGGAAGATAAAGAATCTAAGTTTTGAGAATAGAAAATACTCGGTCTGCGCTTTTACTATTAATCCAAATAGACTTTAGCAGTTGCTTAAATTGTTATTAAAAAGAGTTGGCGAGTTGCCTGTTGGTAAGGAGCAATTCTCGGAAGATTTTTGTAGGTAAAAATTAGATTCCATACGGTAAGGTTTTGGGGTTACTATTTATTCTTTTTTTATTCTTTGGTTGTCGAAATATACCAAAAATTGTATGTAGCCTACTCTTTTCGTCCGTATTTTCGTTCAAATGCACTTCTTTTTTAACAATAATTATCGAAAGATGTCGTTGGTTGAGAGCAAATGGACCAACGCAACTAGCCTCAGTTCTAGTGGATATAAACGCAGCGAGACTAGTTGTAGGTTAGGTCCGGAAACCCAAATCATTCATCTTCGAACATAATCTGAGCCGTGGTAGTAGGATTCTCTACAGACATAATCCATTTTTCTTCAGCGTATTTTCCATCCAAATGAGATACATAAGCCATTTCTGCTTCCTGTTTTACCTCATAATCGGCTAAATAAACATAGTGTAAGCCATTCTCTCTATTATAGAATTTTTTTGGATTTAACCCTTGAGTCTTTAGGCTTTCAACAAAGATTTCCAGATATTTTTTATTGCTATAAACATTAGCAATTACATAATATCCGGTCTTGGCACCAACAATATCTGCCTGGTTTAGAATTTTAATTGGTGGAGTTACAAAGTCTTTAGGATCATTATACTCTGGCCTTATACTACGTACGGGCTTGGTTTCTGCAACTATTTCTTTTAGTTCTGTTTTCTTAACTCGTTGTGGCGCTGCTTCTGCAACCATTTCTTGCTTTTGTGGTGCTATAAAGTCAGATGGACTTTCCGTTTTCTTTTTTTCTACATCACTTCTTAAAAGCCTGACAATGGTTTCAAACCTTCTTTCCATGTCCTGATTCCTCGCTTTTTCAATAGAGTCTTGTCGTAGAATAAGCTGATCTAGTATTAGTCTGTTCTCATAAACCATTGAATTTATTTCTGAAGTATTCTCATATCCCATGGCTTCAGCATCTGCCATAGCAAGGTTTATATCCTCTTTTAAAAGACCGGATTTTTTTGATTTCTTTTTGCTCTTTTTACTATTATCTACAAGATTATCAGATTTGATTTCAGTGTTAGACGTACTCTTTTCGCTTTTCACGAACTCCTTACTTTCTTGTTCTAACATAGCAATATCTTCTCTTAAGTAAGGATCCTTATTATTCGCTGATTCGTATTCGGCTTTTAAAGCTGCAATTTGCTCTTCGTAATTTCGAACTATTTCATCAATTCTGTTTTGATCTGTATCCATTACTATCCCTTTCTCCCCAATAGGACCTGTATTTTTAAAGGTATATGCGAGTAAAAGCTCGTGGTTCCATCCCAGATTGCCCGTATCCTGCATAAAGTTTTTCTCCATTAAATAGCCTAGGGAAAGTTTGTTACTTAAATTAAAACCCAATCCCATAGACATCCCAAATTCGTCATCCACTGCTGCCTGAAGCCATCCATATTTAGGAAGGTCTAACAAAACCGTTCCCAAATAGGCTATGCTATTGTCTAAATTTTGGCCTATTTGTACCATAGGCATAAGTCGGGCAAAGGCGAATAGGCCGGTTCTGGCCATAAAGGCATGTGTATACTGCAGTGATGCTTTTACACTTTGGGCGTTTAAATTGGTAGAGAATTCATCGGTGGTCTGATTGTATTTTAACAAATCTTCAGCGTAAAGACCAAAATCGAATTGTCCCATAGACAAGGTTACTCCAGGCTGTATGGCCAGCTTGTTTTCTTTTCTGGACCCTAGCAATTCGGGATCGTCTACCGTAGATATAGCTCGGTTAGAATCAATACCTTCGGTTAAATAGGTGACATTGGTACCAAAAGTTAACTTGCTCTTTTCTCCCAATTGAACCGAAGTGGCATAATTTGCATTAATACCAAATTCCTGTATTACACCAGACCATTGGCTATAAAGACTAAGCCCTAGAGCAGTATTGTTATTAAGTTTATTGCTAAACCCAATAAAATAGTTTTGTCTATTGTCATCAAAGGTGGCGTACTCGTTTCTATGTAAGATATTCAAGTAAGACTTGTCTTCTCTTACCAAAGAAAAAGTAGGGTTAATCAGAAACCTGTTAAAGAACAATTGATTGTGGTACGAAGTACTGGAGCTCAGTTCAGGAATTCCTTCCTGAGCAAAAATTGTGCTTATACCTAGGGCTATGCTAAATAAAACAAAGATAGATGCCCTTCTTAAAAAGTAGTTTTTCTGGATCATACTATGGCGTTTTATTACTGGTCTTCAAATACTGTGTTCGAATAGTCTATCTGAATATCGCTGTGAAGGGCGTTAAAAATCTTTTGATTTCTTTGTGTGTTTATTTCTTTATCGCGGTCTGGCTGAATAGTGAATGCCACTTTGTGTAGTTTCTTATCCGCATTTCCTCTGTTGGTCATCACATAACCCGAATTAGTATCGGTTTCTAGCATGATCCCAAAATCGTCCTGCACACTATTAATGGGTGCACCAAGGTTTACAGATTTTCCAACCTTTTTTTGGTCTACCTGTACCATGTAAACGTCTAGGCCACCATAGCCTTTTCTGCCATTCGATGCAAAAAACAAGAGATTACCATTGGAAAGTTTTGGGTAGAGATCGTCTTTTTTGGTATTCACTTTTTCTCCCAGGTTTTTTGCAACTCCAAAAGAACCGTCCTTATTTTTATCGGCAACATAAATGTCGAATTTTCCATAAGTACCAGGCATATTAGAGGCAAAGAAAAGGCGTTTTCCGTCTGCGGAAATAGTAGGATTCATAGACGAAAAATATTTGGGAGCCAGGGCTATTTCCCTAATTTGGCTCCACTTACCATTAACGCGTTTGGCCTCATATATTTTGTGAACTAATTGATCTTTAGAAAAGATTCCAAATTTAGGTTCAATGTAGATCCCTTTGCTGAAATAGGCGGTATTCCCATCTTTGGTAACACTAATGGCGGTTTCCATGATATTTTCAAAAGGATCCATTTTACCAGATGTGGGGTAACTAAATTCTTCATCGGTAAAATCGAGCGCTGCAAAATCTTCATGACTAGGGGTAGAATTATCCCTGGAATTGGTTTCAAAAGATGCAGTTTCCAATGCTCCATATGGCAAATCCTTATACGATTTATTTCTTTTTTCATAATCTGCCTTAATGGAGGTATACCAATCCTTTCCTGGTGGAAGGGAGGAGGCCGATGTGGTTGGGTTGGTCTGTTCCAGCGCATACTGATATCTTTCGTAGTATCCGGGACCAATAACACCGTCTTTACTGATTTGTATTAATTTATTATACCAGAATACGGCTGCTTCAAAGTTTTCCACTAGAAAGTTTACATTTCCCAGGTCTTGAAAAATCTGAACATCATCGTATCCCATCGAGGATAATTCCTGGTAGTCACTGATACGTTTATTCGCCTCCTTAATAAGATCGGCATGGGCAGGGGAGCTTTTCGTCTTCTGTGCAAAAACCGAAAGACTAAAGAACATCAGAAAACTACAAAGAGTAAGTCTGTTAAGTAGAACTGTATTCATAGTATATTGAGATTTGGGTTATTTATGAATTCAAAGTTGCAGAATTGACTGCTTTAGGTACTTAGTAATAATTCATAGGTTTTTTAAAAAGTAGGGCTTTTACCCTAGCAAAAATTCATAGGTTTTTGAGCAAAAGCCCTTAGAAAGAACCGTACGACTAAAAACTAAGTCACTTTATCCGATGAATGGACGTCTTTAAAATGGATGGTTTTAAACGCTTTTTTGAATAGTTAAACGCAACTAAATTTTTCTGGGGATATTACCTCTGGATGTTTTTTTTAACAAATTATATTATAAGGAGTTTATTCCCTATTTTTAGAGAATAGGAGATATGAGCCTCCTAATCAGATAAGAATTAAACCAACCACCTATATGAAAAAGACCACGTTTTCTCTTTTAAAAACCCCTGTCTCCTTTATTCTCTTCCTTCTTTTTTGTTTATCCATTAGCAGCAGTTTTGCGCAAGAACAGCTGGGGAAACCTTTAATCACCAATTATAGATACCAGGACTATGGTGCATCTCCTTCAAACTGGTGGGCCTTAGAAGATAATAATGGAGTTATGTATTTTGCCAATGGATCTGGTATTTTACAGTATGATGGTATAAACTGGAACACTATAGAACTCACCAGAATAGGTGGTGTTCGGTCTTTAAGAAAAGATGGCAATGGTGTGATTCATGTTGGAGGTGTGGGCGAAATGGGTTATATAGAAACAGATGAAAAAGGAGAATATCACTATAAGACTTTATTAGATGAAATCCCCGAAGAGCATCGCGTATTTAAAGACGTTTGGGAAATTGACTATTACAAAGGGCGTGTTATATTCCGTACAGAGTTTAAACTATACGCATGGGATGGCGAAACGATGAAGGTAATTACTTCAAAAGATGGTTATCATGTAGGTAATGTAGTAAATAATGTTTACTATCTCAGAATTTGGGGAGTTGGCCTTTGTATTTTAAAAGATGATGATACTTTTGAACTTGTTCCGGGTGGTGAAGCTTTTGCAAGTGAGCGTATTTATTCCATCCTGCCCTATGATGACACAAATCTTCTAATTGGAACAAGAACACAAGGTTTTTACCTATATAATGGCGAGAAATTCAGTCCCTTTAAGACGGAACTAGATGAATATGTTAAAGACAGGTTGTATTTGCCTGGCGTTGCATTAGATGATGGAAGCTACATTCTAAATACGTTTAGCGATGGGGCGTATTTAATGAGTCATGATGGCAAACTTATACAGAAGTACACTACGGCAAATGGATTACAGGATGGTAGTGTAGACTATGTTTATGTGGATTCGAGGGGGGTTCTTTGGTTGATGTTGTTAAATGGGATATCCACATCCAATTTAAGTTCCAATTTTACCTTGATAGACTCCGATATGGGCCTGTCAACAAATGTTGTAAACGATGTATACAGATTTAATGGGGTCTTGTACTTAAGTAATAATGATGGAGTTGCCTATTTAGATGAAAAAGAAAAGATGATTAAGTCTATTCCGGGGACTTTTGGGCAGGGGACGAATTTTTTGGAGTTAAATGACAAACTTTACCTTGGGACCAATGGAATGGGGCTTATCGAGATTACGGGGAAGACATTTCGTTATATTCGAGAGAATATTGATTATGATTTTAGGGCAGGGGTGCTATATCAATCCGAATCGGATCCAAACCGCATATATGTTTCTCATCAACAGGGTATTATAAGTTTTTATTACGACGAGATAAAAAATCAATTAAACGAGGAATCTTCAACAAATGAAAGAATTAGAAGTAGTGCTAATATGACCGAAGCTAGTGACGGAAGCTTGTGGGTAGAATCAACAGAGGATAATCAGGTAATACGGTTTTATCCCAAGATAGTTGATGGAAATTTAGATTTCGCTGCTTCCGAGTTTGTTTATTACGATAGGGAAGATGGCCTACCTGCTTCTAGAATGTTTTTTGGAAGAATTGATGATGAAATAGCCTTTTGGGCAAGCGAGGTAGAGGAAGTATATGCGTTTAATGAGGAAGATAATCGATTTGTGAAAAGAGAAGATTTCTTTTTTCAAGAATATATAGACTTTAATAGGCAAGGAACAGGATTAGTAAAAGATGATAGGGGTAATTATTGGTTCGATGTTGGTGGCGGATTAATGGTGGCATCCAAGGATGAAAATGGCGACTTTTCAATTAATACAGAAACCTTCAAAGAACTCAAGAATAATAGAATTTGGAATATTTATTTGGAGAAGACGAAAGACGACAATACGCAATTAGCATGGTTTATTGGACCAGGTGGAGTAATACGATATGAAGGAGATCTATCCAAACCCTTTGTTCCTAATTTCAATGTTGAAATCCGGAACTTTTCTATTGCTGGTGATTCTACTTTATATGCAGGAAATATAGAGGTGCCACAAAATCTGAAGGTGCCCTATGCGAATAACAGTGTTAACATTAGTTATGCGGCCCCTCTTTTTATTGGACAAAAGGAAATGCAATACAGTACGCAATTGGTAGGTCTTGATGAAAATTGGTCAGAATGGAGTAAACAAAGTTCACGGGAATATATCAATCTACCCCCGGGAAAATATTCGTTTAAAGTAAAGGCACAGAATGTATATGGTAATATTTCTGAAGAAAAATCAATTGACTTTAGCATAGCGGCACCCTGGTATAGAACCTGGTGGGCTTATGTATTGTATGTACTAGGTTTCTTAGCCATAGTGTACGCTATTGTAAAAACACGTACCAATATATTAATTAAGCAGCAAAAGGAATTGGAGGAAAGGGTAGAAGAACGTACCAGAGAAGCCAACCAACGTCTTAACGAATTAGCCACTGTAAATCAGGTGAGTAAGGCGCTTACCGAAAAAATTGAATTAAAGGAATTAATTCAGTTGGTGGGTAACAAGATGAAAGACTTGTTTAACTCCGACATTACCTACTTGGCTCTTTTGGACCCGGCTACCAATATTATTGATTTCCCCTACCAGGATGGAGATAATATGGAACCAATGAAATATGGAGAAGGTCTTACCTCCAAAATAATTCAAACCGGAAAAGCCTTATTAATCAATAAGGATACGGATATCACTGCCGAATATGAGAAAAGTGGTATTGAACAAACAGGGAAACAGGCCATATCATATTTGGGAGTTCCTATTCCAGTAGAAGATAGCATTATTGGAGTGCTAAGTGTACAAAGTACAGAACAGGAGAGTAGATTTAACGATGAAGATAAACGTCTTTTAAATACTATTGCAATTAATGTGGGTGTTGCCCTGCATAATGCAGAACTTTTTGAAGATGCCAAGGTTGCCAAAGCCAAAGCAGAAGATGCTAACGAGGCTAAAAGTGCTTTTTTATCTACCGTAAGTCACGAACTTAGGACTCCTCTCACCTCTGTTCTGGGGTTTGCCAAAATAATCAGGAAACGTTTAGAAGATAAAATCTTCCCGGCAGTTAATGTAGAAGATCAGAAAATAAAACGTACCATGAAACAGGTAAGTGAAAACCTAAATGTAGTGGTTTCTGAGGGGGAACGTCTCACTAGCTTAATTAATGACGTTTTGGATCTGGCTAAAATTGAATCTGGCAGAATGGAATGGAATTTTAAACCCATTTTTATACAAGACGTCATTGGCAGAGCAGTATCGGCAACTTCTAGTTTGTTCGAGGAAAAAAAATTGGAACTAATTAAAAATATTCCTGAAGACCTGCCTTTGATAAGTGGAGACGAAGACAAACTAATTCAGGTGGTCATTAATTTACTTTCTAATGCCGTAAAATTTACAGAGAAAGGAAAGATTACTATCGATGCCTATGAAGACAAAGGACAGGTGATTTTTGAGATTCAGGATACGGGTATTGGCATAGCTGACGACGATAGGCATAAAATATTTGAGCGCTTTAGACAGGCCGGGGATACCCTTACAGACAAACCTCAGGGAACCGGACTTGGACTGCCCATTTGTAGAGAGATTATTGAGCATCATGGAGGTATAATCTGGTTAAATAGTGAGTATAATGTGGGCAGTACTTTCTTCTTTTCTATTCCTACTCTGGGAGATGGAGCTTCCCAACAGCCTATGCAACTGGATCGAATTCTAACGAGCCTTAAAAAACAGATAAAACATACCTCACTTAAGAATTTAGAAGAAACACCTACCATTTTGGTGGTAGATGACGATACTCCGATTAGATCTTTATTGCGACAAGAATTGGGAGAAGCTGGCTATCAGGTAAAGGAAGCAGCCAACGGCAAGGCAGCCTTAGATATGGTACGGATTAGTAAACCAGATCTAATTATTTTGGATGTTATGATGCCGGAGATCAATGGATTTGATGTGGCAGCTGTTTTGAAAAATGATCCGGCTACTATGGACATCCCTATCATTATCTTATCAATAGTGCAGGATAAAGAACGAGGCCTTAGAATAGGAGTAGACAGGTATCTCACCAAACCTATAGATACAGAAAAATTGTTTCATGAAGTAGACGAACTTTTAGAGCAAGGAGTATCCAAGAAAAAAGTTTTGGTGGTCGACGATGATGTTTCTGCGGTAAAAACCTTAACGGATGTTTTAACGGCAAGAGGTTATAAGGTAATGGAAGCAAACCCGGATAACCTAATAGAGACAGCAACTGCGCAAAAGCCTGATATTATTATGCTCAATTCCGTATTAAATGGCGATGAGAAAACAATAAAAGAACTAAAATTTCAGAAAGGTATGGAGAATGTTATGTTCTTTGTTTACCAATAAAAAGACTAACTCATAAGAAAAAGACATGGATAAAAAATTGCTGATAGTAGACGATGAAGCCCATATAAGAATGCTTATTGAGCAGACCCTTGAAGACCTCGAAGATGAGGGTGTAGAATTACTTTTTGCTGAGAATGGGGAGCAAGCCTTAGAAATTATTCAGGAGGAGAAGCCTAATTTGGTTTTTCTCGATGTGATGATGCCTAAGATGAATGGGATGGAGGTCTGTCAGAAGGTCAAGAAAGAATTGAATTTAAATGAAGTTTATATTATTTTATTAACTGCTAAAGGACAGGAAGTAGATAGGCAGAAAGGTCTGGAAATGGGTGCAAATAAATATATGACGAAACCCTTCGATCCGGATGAAATGCTTGAAATAGCAGAAGAAATTCTTAAAGATTAAGAAAAAGTATGGGGCTAAACACTGCATTAAAAGCCTTACGCTATGTTTTAAAGAGAGATAAAGATGCCAAACTTCTTTTAGAAAATCTTTCCAAACAGTTAGACGTAAGATTTAGCTTTCAGGATACTGAGCAGCGCTGGATTTGGGGTGATGATATTCTGACAGGGTATTCCGAACAGATTCATTTTGAAGAAATGGATCTAGGAACTTTCTATGCTACCTCACCAACCGGAAAACTCGTATTAGAAACATTACAACTTCTTTTTCGAAAAGAATGGGAGAAGAAAAATATAGGGAAAGAAGTTCTTGGACTTTATCGGGAGATAAACATGATTTATGGTTTAAGCGAAATGATCTCCGAGACTATAGATTCTAAGGCTATTGCTGAAATAGCCCTTGAAGAAGCCTCCCAGATTATTGGAATTACACATGGTCTTTTTCTTATGTACGACGCCGAAATAGACAAGGTTATCGAAGTATCTTCTCTGGGCGATAATCCAAACAGACTAACCAATCTTAAGGCACAAAATGACCTTATTAAGGAACTGATTCTGAGAGGAACCGCCGCCATAGTACCTCCCGAAAGAATACCGAATAATCCGGCAATAAAACATCTTAAGTCGGTAATGTATGCCCCGCTTAAAGTTAAACATAGAAATCTTGGCATCATGATATTAGGGCATCAGGATCCCATAGACTTTACTGCGGCAGAACTTAAATTACTAACCACTATTGCCCTGCAGTCTGCAGCGGCTATTGAAAGTGCCCATCTTTATGAAAAGGGACTAAAAGAGGCTCAGGAGAGAGAGGAAGCGATAAGAAAAATACATGACGTAAGTCAGAAGTTTGTGCCTTCTAAATTTATTACTTCTTTAGGTAAGGATAAACTAACGGAAGTGGCTCTGGGAGATTTGGTAGAGCGCGAAGTAACGGTGGTTTTTGTGGACATCAGAGATTTCACCACTATTTCGGAGACTCTGAACCCAACTGACAACTTTCTGTTTGTAAACGGATTTAATGGTAGAATGGGCCCTTTTATTCGAAAAAATCAGGGCTTTATAATGCAGTATTTGGGCGATGGATTCATGGCTTTATTTCCAGGCGGTTCCCAGGATGCTTTAAGAGCTTCTGTAGAAATGCAACAGGCCCTTCAGTCTTATAATAAAGAGCGGTTAAAAAAGAATAGGTTACCAGTAAAAGTTGGGATTGGCATGCAAAGTGGAAATCTTATCATGGGTATTACGGGAGATGTAGAGCGACTAGATGCCGCTATTATTGCCGATACCGTTAACACAGCAGCCCGCATTGAAGGACTCTCCAAACATTTCGGAAACTCCATTTTATTAACTGGGGTATGCAAGGATAACCTAACCAATCCGGAAGAATTTGAGTTTCGGTATTTGGGACCAGTCAAAGTAAAGGGAAAGCAAAAACCCATCAAGCTATTTGAATGTATAAATGGAGACCTTCCCAAATTGTATAAGCATAAACTAGCTACTAAAAAAACATTTGAGGAAGGAATGGATTTATATTTCAATCAGGATTTTGCAATGGCGGCGGTGACTTTCCAGCGGATTTTTAAACGTAATGATCAGGACCATACGGCTAAATTATTTCTAAATCGTTCTGCTCATCTGATTACCAAAGAGTTGGGAGATGATTGGAAGGGAATTGAATTAATGACTACTAAATAGAAATAGAATATATCATAACCAAGTTTACTAAATATTTTAGACGTATGAAAAACCTCCTAAACAAAATTCTGATTTTCACTTTGGCAGCTAACCTATTTAGCTGCGGAAACCCCAAGAAAGAGAATAAGACGATTTCTAACCCTCTTTATGATAGTACATTGGTTTACAAGGACTATACTCCCAAGCCTGCGGATATACAGATTTCTAGAGCTGCCTATGCCGAAAAACTATATGGTTTTTGGTTGGGACAGTGTATTGCAAATTGGACGGGCCTGGTAACGGAAATGGATAAGGTTGGAAATATTGGAGAAATAAAAACCGGAGATTTTTATACGCGAGAAGATTGGGGTACTCCAGATCAACCCAGTATTTGGTCTGAGGGAATTCCAAGCGATTTATCGGAGAATATTGATTTTGTCTTTAGAGGTGAAGATGAAGTATGGGGAGCGGATGACGATACCGATATTGAATATATGTACCAACATTTATTATATACTCTAAAAACTTCTTTTTTGAGTGGAGAACAAATAAAAGAAGGTTGGCTAAAGCATATTAAGGCCGAGGAAGAGAATTATTTATGGGTAGCAAATCAAAAAGCACTAGACATGATGAAAGAAGGTGTAGTTCCTCCAGCTACCAGCGACCCTGCACTTACTAAAGATTCTATCTATGATAACTACCACGAGATGATCGATGCACAGCTTACCACAGAAATTTTTGGGTTTTATTCTCCAACAAGAGTGGATATAGCCTTAAAAATGGCAGAATTACCTATAAGAACTACGGCACGTGAAAATGCCCAATGGATTTCAGAATTTTACGTTAGCATGTATTCATTAGCCTCGGCAGTACCAGAAGATTTAAGTAAAAAAGATCAGATTATGTGGATGGCTAATCGGTCCAGGGAAGTATTACCAAAGGATTCTTATGCTTCTAAAATGTACGATTTTGTAAAAAGCAGATATGATGCGGGAGATACTTGGGAGGAAGCCAGAGATGCCGTTTACCAAAGATATCAAGTAGATCAGGAAGACGGATACCTCATTACATCTAAGGAGATATTCTGTAATGGCTGTTTTGCTGCGGGGATTAATTTTGCCGCTAGTATGGTTAGTTTGTTCTACGGAGAGGGAGACCTTGTTGAAACTATAAAAATTGGTGCCTTATCTGGTTGGGATTCAGACAATCCTACGGCTACCTGGGGTGGCATGTTAGGATTTATGTACGGCAAGAAGGGAGTGGAAGAAGCTTTTGGACGTACATTTTCGAATAAGTTTAATATTCATCGTACCAGGGAGAACTTTCCAAACAATGGATTAGATACTTTCGAAAACATGGCGACAATTGGGGTGTATATTGTAGACAGGGTAGTGCAGGAAGAATTAAATGGCGGAGTAGACCTCGAGAAAGATATTTGGTATATTCCTCAATAAGTTCTTAAAAGGAGTAATAGTAATAGCCTTCTAAGTTATTAAATTAATGAAATTTCCAAAATGAGATTAGTTCAGTTAAGCCATAGAATAAACGGACGCTGTGTTGCTCTGGTGGAAGAACCAAGTTTACGCCTTTTAGACCGGTATAGCTCTGTATATGACCTTGCAACTAAGGCTATAGAGGACAATGGCAATATTACTGATTTAGTACAGAGTTGTCTTTCGGACCGTATAATCTCTTATGATTTCGTTTACCAGGGAGAATCTGATTATTCCCTGCTACCTCCGTTCGATTGTCCAGGAAATCCCTTAAAACTAATGCTGGCCGGAACAGGTTTAACCCATAAGGCCAGTGCAGAGAATCGTGAGAAGATGCACCATGCAGAAGCAGAAAAGGAATTGACGGATAGTATGAAAATGTATCTTATGGGTGTACAAGAGGGGCATCCCAAAAAAGGAGAAATAGGAGTACAGCCAGAATGGTTTTATAAAGGAAACGGTAGCGTTTTGCGTGCTCATAATGCACTCTTGGAAATACCAAGCTACGGAGAGGATGGGGGAGAGGAACCCGAAGTTGCGGCTGCCTATATTGTGGATAATACCGGAAAACCTTTTCGACTTGGGTTGATGATAGCAAATGAGTTTTCTGATCACATAATGGAACGTAAAAACTATTTGTATCTGGCACCTTCTAAGATTAGAAATTGTAGTGTGGGACCTGAACTGTCCATAGATGCATCTTTTGATAGTATTGACGGAAAAGTCAGTATCTATAGAAAGGATTCGGTATTCTGGACCAAAAATATAAGTACAGGGGAGGCGAATATGTCCCATAGTCTGGAAAATCTGGAATACCATCATTTTAAGTATAAAAATCATAGACTAGCTGGGATGGCACATATTCATTTTTTTGGAGCAGATGCCTTTAGTTTTGGAGAAGGCATTTCATTACAGCAAGGAGATATTATGGAAGTAAAATGGGATGGTCTGGGAAGGCCTTTGCGGAATACGTTGAATTTAAATGGGGAAAAGGAAGAGCTTATTTCCTTTGGAACTTTTCGCTAATAGAAGACTTGGTTTATCTGACAGAATAGACATTAATTGAAATTAAAAAGTAGAACTATGAGAGCAATATGGAATAAGGAAGTCGTTGCTGAAAGTGATGACACTGTAGTTATTGAAGGAAATCACTATTTTCCACCAGAAAGTATTAAAGAAGTTTTTTTTGTAAAGAGCAATACTCATACCACCTGTCCTTGGAAAGGGGAAGCATCTTATTATACCCTTGAAGTGTATGGGAAAGAGAATCCGGATGCTGCATGGTATTACCCGGAGACCTCAGAATTGGCCAAAGGAATAAAAGGTTATATTGCTTTTTGGAAGGGAGTGGAAGTAACTAAATAAGATTTCAGTAATGGCTTGGGTAAAGTATTACATATTTATCTTTATTTCAAAGGTATTAACTATCCATTTGAAGGATAAATTCAAGGATGGCTTGTTGAGGTCTAACAAACAGATTTTTATTTTAGGCCTTTTTATTGTGTTTTTATCGGCCTGTACCTCTAAAGAAGTAAATCGTCCTCCAAATATTATTTTTATAATGTCGGATGATCATACTACACAGGCTCTGGGAGTGTACGGAAGTAGACTGGCAATACTTAATCCCACACCAAATTTAGATAAGCTTGCATCGGAAGGAATGGTATTTAACAACTGCTTTGTTAATAATGCCATTTGTGTTCCCAGCAGAGCCGCCATAATAACAGGGCAAAGAGGGCAAACTAATGGGGTAATCGACTTAGAAGGTAAAATAGCCCCAGAAAAGCAATTCTTGCCTATGGAATTGAAGGCCTTGGGTTATCAAACGGCAATGGTTGGGAAATGGCATCTTCATGACGAACCGGCTGCCTTCGACTATTATCAGGTGCTTCCCGGCCAGGGAAAGTATTTCGACCCTGAATTTAGATTAAGGGGCGACAAACCATGGCCCGAAAACCTAGTACAAACAAAAGGACATTCTACCGACAAGATTACAGATATAGCCATTAATTATATTAAGAACATACGAAATAAGGAGGAGCCTTTTTTTTTAATGCACCATTATAAAGCTCCCCATGACGATTTTGAATATGCCCCACGATACGAGTCGTATCTTGCAAACACCTTTATCCCAGAGCCCGAAAGTCTTTATGAAATTGGAAATCACGGATCTGAAGCAATAAGAGGACGTAATGACTCCCTTACGAGAATAATAGGTTCCTCAGTTTCCCATAGAAATCTTATTCGCAATCAGGCAATGAATATCTATTGGAAGGATACCAGTATTTATAAAAAGTACAGAAACGCACAAGATATTGGCGCTGAAGAGCTAGTAAAATGGGAAATAGATCCTCCCGAAAGGGAATATACAAGTAAAGTGTATCAGGATTATCTCAAAAAATATCTGAGATGTGTTAAAGGGGTTGATGATAATATTAAGCGTCTCATAGATTTCCTAAAAGCAGAAAATTTATTGGAGAACACCATTATCATTTATACCGGCGACCAGGGGTTTATGCTGGGCGAACACGACTATATAGACAAAAGATGGATGTATGATGAATCCATGCGTATGCCGTTTTTTGTTCGCTATCCTAAAAAAGTCTTGGCGGGAAGCAGTTCTGAAGCCATTATTAATAATACCGATTTTGCCCCAACCATTATTGCCTTGGCCGGAGGTGAAAAACCAGCTTATATGCAGGGGAATAGTTTTGATGTGATCCTGGAAACGGGTAAAGAGCCGGAGGCATGGCCACAGGCAACCTATTACCGGTATTGGATGCATTTGGCGCACCGTCATCAGAATCCGGCGCATTTTGGAATTCGGACGAAAGAGTATAAGCTTATATTTTATTATGGAAAATATTGGGTAGATACCGATAAGGCCGATTCGGAGTGGAACAAGGAGAGTTGGGGAAATGATTTCACGAACCACACTCCTCCGGCATGGGAGCTTTATGATTTAAAAAAGGATCCCTACGAAATGAACAATGTATATAGGGATGAAAATTATGCAGAAATAGTTGCCGACCTTAAGAACCAGCTTTTAGAAATGCGCAAAAATCTAAATGAAACCGATCAACATTACCCCCATATTCAAAAGGTAATTGATGCGAACTGGAATACTAATTGATACAAACAAAACCTATCCTATGACACCTTCAGAAATTTTTGCATTCGGTAATACTTTTGTCCTCCTTGGGTGGATATTACTTTTAGTTCTGCCGGCATGGCGGCATACCCAAACTATAGTTTTAAATGGGGTGGTACTTATTCTTGCAACTGTTTATACTTTTTTAATAGTAAGAGACTTAGGAAATTTTAGTTTAGAAAGCTTTAGTACCTTAGAAAACGTAAAAGCCCTTTTTCAGCACGATGCCGCGGTGGCGGCCGGTTGGTTTCATTATTTGGCCTTTGATTTGCTGGTGGGCGCCTATATCGTTAAGAAAGCCAGGAAGTTAAATATTTCGCGGTGGATTTATACGTTAATTCTTCCATTTACCTTTATGTTTGGACCCGTTGGCTATCTGCTTTTTGTGCTGGTGAAGATAATTAAGACAAAAGGCATTTCCGAAGATGTGTAAAGGAAAAGAGTCTAAAATTTAAGCATGTTTGAGGTTTTCCCTATGAAGTATCTAAGAGTAGTTGGAAAGACAATTGCATTTTTAATTGTTTTAATAGTAGTCCTTTGTAGCGGTATTTTTCTTGTCTATAATGAAAGTATGCCCGAGAGTGAAATCTCAGAAGAGGCCGATTTTTTAGCTCTTAAAATGCTCCAAGCTGTAAATAATGAAGCCTATAAAAACACCCGCTTTCTGGAGTGGACATTTAAGGGACGGAATCATTATTTGTGGGATAAGAAAGAAGGTATAGTTACGGTTAGCTGGAAGGATTATGTAGTGCAATTGGACCTACTTAAAGCGAAAAATAGCATTGTTCTTAGGAATGGCGAACAGCTACATGATTCCAAGAAAGAAGAGTTTATTAAAAAGGCAATGGCTTATTTTAATAACGATTCTTTTTGGTTAGTTGCTCCCCACAAGGTTTTTGATGCTGGGACCGAAAGAAGGCTTGTTACATTGGAGAACGGTAAAGAAGCCCTACTAGTTACCTATACTACTGGCGGCAATACCCCTGGGGATTCCTATTTATGGCTATTGGACGATTCTGGCCTGCCTAGGGCATATAAAATGTGGGTTAGTATAATTCCTATTGGCGGATTAGAAGCTAAATGGAAAACATGGAAGACCATGGAAAGTGGTGCACTCTTGCCCACAGAACATAGCCTATTGTTTCTGGAAATGGACATGGGGTTTGTACGAGCATGGAATTAGCCTAATTTTAGAAACCTATAAACTTTCTAATTTTCAAAAGAGATAAAGAAAAATGTATTGGAAAAGGCCGAGAAAAATTTAAAAGCTCAACCCAATGCCCTTCTTTAAAAGTAAGTCGTATTTTTCTTGGTTAAAACTATATAAATATGGTGCCTTATTGGCTGCCCCGGTCATTTGCTTTTCATGTCTTACCAAGACATCTAGTTTCAGCATTTTACGCTGAAAATTACTTCGTTCTAATTTTTTTTGAAGAATAGCTTCGTATAACTTTTGCAGGTCTTGCATAGTAAATTTGGTAGGTAGTAAGGACAATCCCACCGGAAGATAGTTTAATTGAATCCGAAGTTGTTGTAAGGCTTTTTCAATAATTTCTCTGTGATCCATGATGGTGGATGGAATAGACTTAATAGATTGCCAAGCACACTGAATGGTCATAAAGTCTGGTTTCGGATTGGTCTGGTTAATATCTACTAAGGCGAAATACCCAGTTGTAATAAATCTTTTATTTAGCCATTCGATTATTTTTGGTTGGTTTTTATATAATTCTTTAAGAAGTAGCTGTCTTTTTTTTAGACTATTCTCGTGTTCTTTGCCAATTCTGTCTCTATTTCCAAAAGTGTGAAACTGACTCAGGAAGATGGAATCAAGTCCTGTTCTTTCTTTTAGGACACGATAGGCCGCCTTATCCATATCTTCATCCTTGTGGATAAACCCGCCTGGAAGAGACCACATATTATCGTGTTTCCATTGCAGTAGTAAAATAAAAAGCTCATGATTTTTGTATCCGAAAATCACACAATCTATGGAGAGCCCGGGAAGAGAACCTAATAGTTTTTTTTCTAAAAATAGAGCGGCATTAGAATTTTGGGTCATAGGTAAATATATAACTTATTGTATTATAACGACACATTAAATATTTTTTTTGTATTATTGTGTCAAATTAACATAATAAATTAATTCACTGCCTTATAGAGAGATACAGTTATGAGAAAAGTATTTAAAATATTGAAATACAGTATTTTAGCGATTATTGGAACTGCGTTGATTCTAGTAACGGTTGTATACATAAAAAAGTCTATAGTCTCTAAGAGAAATCTGGATCTCTTAGGAAAAGAAGCCCCATTGTTAAGTCAGGATGGTAAGCCCTTCCGTGATTTAAACAAAAATGGAGAACTCGATGTATATGAAGACGTAAACCAATCCATAGAAAGTCGTGTTTCTGATTTGGTATCTAAAATGACCTTAGAAGAAAAGGCGGGTTCCATGTTTGTCAATATGATTGGGACCACACCCGAAGGAAAACCAATGGAAAGGCCAGTTATTTCTACAGACCCTATGACCCTTATGATGTCTATGATGTTACCGTCAAATTCAGAAATGATTGCCAGAAAAAAGATGAATAGTTTTAATGTTTTAGCTTCTTTAGATGCCGAACTAATGGCGAATTATGCCAATTCTATTCAAAAGATGGCAGAGCGTACTCGTCTGGGGATTCCTATTACAATTGCTACAGACCCACGGCATGGTACGGAAAATAATCCCGGAGCCGGCCTATATACTCCCGCATTTTCAAAATGGCCAAGTTCTTTGGGTTTGGCGGCGACAAGAGATTCCCTTCTGGTTCAAGAATTTGGAGACATCGCTAGGCAAGAATACAATGCAGTAGGAATACGCCTTGCGCTTCACCCTATGGCGGATTTGGCGACGGAACCAAGATGGGGTAGGGCCAACGGTACTTTTGGAGAAGATGCCACGCTATCTGCAATAATGACCAAGGCTTATGTTTTAGGTTTTCAAGGCGACTCTCTTAACAAAAATAGTGTTGCTTGTATGACCAAACATTTTTCTGGTGGCGGGCCTCAGGAGGATGGTGAAGATGCACATTTTCCCTATGGCAAAAATCAGGTATATCCAGGGGACAATTTTGACTACCATGTGATTCCTTTTACAGAAGGTGCATTCCCCGCGAATACCGCCCAAATTATGCCCTATTACGGAATTCCCGTAGGGCAGACCAGCGAAGACGTGGCATTTGGTTTTAACAAGGATATAATTCAAGGCCTGCTCAGAGACTCCCTTAACTACACAGGGGTCGTCTGTACGGACTGGAATATAATTTCCAAAACAAGAATGGGTGAAGGCAGAGCTTGGGGGGTGGAAGCATTATCTCCAAAAGAGCGTGTACAAAAAGTTATTGAAGCAGGTTGTGATCAATTTGGAGGGGAAAGTATTCCAGAATTAATCATTGATTTAGTGGAGGAAGGGACTATTTCGGAGGCAAGAATCGATGTTTCCGTAAAGCGAATAATGCGTGATAAGTTTCGTTTAGGCTTGTTTGATAACCCTTATGTAGATAGCAGCAAAGCCACCAAAATAACTGGGAGGGATGATTTTCGCGAAAAAGGTAGAATTGCCCAGGCCAAATCTATGGTCTTGCTTAAAAACAATGACTTATTACCTTTGAGAAAAGGAACAAAGATTTATGCAGAAGGTATGCTTACCGATATGGAAAGTAATGAAAAGGTAATTTTCGTTACTGAACCTGGGGAGGCAGATGTAATTCTAAAACGATTACAAACACCTTTTGACGAACGTTCTGACTATTTTCTGGAAAGCTTCTTCCACCAAGGAAGACTTTATTACAATGAGGAGGAAAAGAAAGAAATCCTGGATTTAATAAATCAAAAACCCTCTATAGTTGTGGTAAACCTAGAACGAGCGGCAATACTAACGGAGGTATCAGCCGCTTCCTCTGCATTGTTCGGTGAGTTTGGCACAAGCGATGAGGTTCTGATGGAAGTACTTTTTGCTGAAAAAACACCCCAAGGAAAACTGCCATTTGAGCTACCTTCCTCTAAGGAGGCTGTGGAAAACCAACTAGAAGATGTTCCATATGATTCTAAAGACCCTCTATATCCATTTGGCTATGGTTTAACTTATGAGTAGACGTATTATTTGGATTCTTTCTGATTAGACTTTTTTAAATCCCTTAATACAATTAACTTGAGCAATATATTATTGCTTAACCACTGAATAATGTCTGTAAAAAACATACTATTAGGTTTTCTATGGTTGTTTTTAGGAAGCGCCCTAAGAGCACAGGAAATAGAGTTTTTGGATAGTCCCCGTTTAATACTTGGGACCTATAAAGAGAGAACGGCCTCTATTTCCAGCGGGGATTTGGATATGGATGGAGATATGGATATTCTTGTCGCCAATGGGAGGCACTGGCCGGGACAAAACCGAGTTTTTTTTAATAATGGACGAGGAATTTTTACGGTGGAAATAGATCTGGGAATCCAAAGAGAAACTACCTATGCTACAGAGGTTGCGGATTTGGATAAGGATGGAGACTTGGATATAGTGGTGGGGAATGATATGGCACCAAATACAATTTTTCTAAATAATGGGAAGGGAAACTTTGTCAAAAACGGAAATTTTGGTAGGGATTATGCCTCTACGAGAAATATTACATTGGCCGATTTAAATGGGGATGGTTCTGTAGATATTGTTATTACGAATAGAGGACAGCCTAATGAAATTTGTTGGAATAACGGGAAGGGAAATTTTATAGAAAACACATCTTTCGGGAATAATAAAGATTCTACTATCGACGTAGAGATTGCAGACCTAAATAAGGACGGTTATATAGATTTAGTATTGGCAAATAGAGATGGGCAGCCCAATTATATTTATTTAAACAATGGCAAGAAAGGGTTTGAAGAAAAACTGCCTTTTGGCACCGGTAAAGATAATACCCGTGCCCTTGGTGTAGGGGATTTAAATAACGACGGTTATTTAGATATTGTCACGGCCAATATAGGGGAACCAAATGTGATTTACTTCGGATCCGGGGAGCTATCTTATAGTAATTCTGTCATTTTCGATTCCTCCAAAAATAGTAGTTCCTCCATTTTCCTAGAAGATTTGAACGGTGATAATTCCCTAGACATTGTAGTTGGAAATTTTGAGAGTCCCAATTATGTTTATTTCAATAATGGGGATGGTCTAAGCTGGACTCCCAGAAGACTGAGCAGGGAAAAACTAGATACCTACGATATTATTGGGGTAGATGTAAATAACGATCAAACTATAGACATTATTGAAGCCAATTCGGATGGGATTAATAGGTATTATTTTAATCGACATTAATACAATCCTTACTATAAATATTTAGCATATGAAACAGTTAAAAGCACATTTCTTAACAACAATAATGACGAAGATGCTAGGTGTTCTTATCTTCCTTGCTTTGGGTATTTGTGATACCGCAGTGGCACAGCAAGAATCTTTACGCCTAAAGTATTTCGGGGCTGCCGGATGGGAGATTCAGGACGGTAATTTAACTGTTTTAATTGATCCGTATATTTCGCGCTTAAAACTGGGTACTGGACCCGGAGTAAGTCCAAAGGACAAAAGAAAAACCGTGGAACGCTCAGATGCTTATGTTTCGGATACTCTTTTGATTGATAGTATAATTACTAAAGCCGATTTTATATTGGCGCATCACTCGCATTTTGATCATTTGGGAGATGTACCTTATATCGCCAAGAAAACAGGTGCCAAAGTAATAGGAACAGAAACTAGCTGCAACATACTACGCGCTTACGGCATTCCGAACGAGCAATTATATCCGGTTAAGGGTGGAGAAGATTATCAGTTTGAAAATTTTTCGATTAAGGTGATTCCTACCCTACATTCGGCCCTGAATGACAAGCATTATATTGATTCAAGAACCTATACAGAAGTTCCTGAGGCCCCTTTAAAAGTATCTGAATTTATCGAGGGCGGGTCCTTGATGTTTTTAATACGTTTTAAAAGACACAGTGTTTTAACTATGGGATCGATGAACTTTATTGAAAGAGAATTATTAGGACAAGAACCAGATATTTTGTTGGCTGGGGTAAATAGATCACAATTGGGTTTATATAAGTACAATGAACGTCTCTTAAAGGTCACGAACAACCCTGGAATTATTATTCCAACGCATTGGGATAATTTTAGATTGCCGTACGGATTTTCTCAAGAAGCCGGAATTGAACAAAAGTTAATACCCTTTAAAGAAGATGTTAAAAGACTCTCTCCTAAATCTAAAGTGCTTATTCCAGAACATTTAAAAACTATCATTATAGACTAGCCATACTAAGTCATTAGATAATTTAACAAACAGCTGTTAGA
Source organism: Eudoraea chungangensis (assembly GCF_029360665.1). Classification (GTDB taxonomy): domain Bacteria; phylum Bacteroidota; class Bacteroidia; order Flavobacteriales; family Flavobacteriaceae; genus Eudoraea; species Eudoraea chungangensis. The sequence continues at coordinate 120,296 of NZ_JARDUB010000004.1, read as the reverse complement.
GGTAATTATTAGGGAGAACGTTTTTTTAGTTCGTAGATTCCGAGAGTGAGGCATTATCTCCCTGTCCCATCTCGAATTCCGAACGCTCAAAAATACTCGCAACAATTTCGTGTAAATCGGGAATTACAGTTTTAGAAAGTCTGCTATTGCTATTAAATAATACACAGATTCCTAAATCACTGTCTGGATAAAGAGCAATTTCATTTCTATAGTTGTTAACACTACCCCCATGATGCCAGATAATTTTTTCTTGATTATTCTTGTCCAGGTAGTTATGAATTCTCCAGCCATATCCATAATGGGAAGACAAATGCCCTGGCCAACGTTGGTAATACTTCTGATGGCCCTTAATTTCAATAACTGGATTGAAGACTTCTTCAATCGCTGATGACGTCATAATTTCCGGATTTTTCCCCAGCAGAAATTGCATCCATTTGGCCATATCCGAGGCACTAGAATTAATTCCTCCTGCAGCAACAGCGTTATAGTAACTATCTCTAAGCTTCAAAGTTCTATACCCTTTTCCCCTCGGTGAATGTGGCAGTGCTACGTTTTCAATAGCTGCCATACCTTCAAAGGTCATATTTGTATAACACATTTCTAAAGGTTTAAAAAAACCTTCATCTAGGGAAGTAACAATATCATCTCCTGTCGCTTTTAGCATAACCTCCGAGGATAACGCAAACATGGCATTCTGGTAACTATACATTTCGCCAGGAACACTAATTGGCTCAACATCTTTAAAGCGTTTAGCTATTTCAGACAATGGTAGCCCGGCTTCAATTAGGTTGGTATAACTATGATATGGTGTGCCTGAAGTATGAGATAATAGGGTGCCAAAAGTTACTTTATCGGTATTCGCTTCATCTCCTAACTCAAAATCTGGAATATAAGTAATCACCTTATCATTCCAATCTAGTTTCCCTTCATTCTTTACCTTTGCCGCCAATATTCCCGTAAACCCTTTAGAGAGAGATCCGAGACGAAATACGGTCTCCCCATTGACCTTCTTGGTCTTATTAAAATTTCTTTTCCCAAAACCATTGGCAAAAAGAAGGGAGTCTCCCTTAACAATACTAACACCTGCACCAACTATTTTACCACTTGCTATAGCATTTTTAAAATACTTGTTTAAAGCCTTTTCTAATTGTTGTTTTTTTAAACCAAAAACTTCTTTTTCCTTTTGAGATGGAAAATAAGCTTTAGCAGAATATTGTATGGGTTCCTCTACGGAATCGGGAGTTGTTGCCTGAATAATAGCCCCTATGGAAAGGGCTAATAAGCTAAATAGAATGGTCGAAAATCTGATATAGATTTTTGATCGCTGCATAAGTAGAATATAGTTTGGTTTACCACTAACGAGATGAAGATAGGATTTATTACCTAAACTATCGACGAAATACCATATTTTATGTAATATTTTTCTTAGGATACGTTCGTTATATAAAGATTATAGCGGTGTGATGTCTTAGCTATTTAAGACGCATAAAACCTCTTGACCTTTAGATATGAGTTTCGTATGAAAATGAAGTTTAGCCAAAAGCGTTTCAGTTTGTCAGTATGGCATTTATGCGAATTCTTGTAAGGAAATGCTATTTAGAGACTTTCGTTAAAAGACTTGCCAATTGGTAGTATTCTACCGTCAATTTCTACACTCTCATTATTATAAGAATCAATCAAAGATTTATTGATAATAAAGGATTTATGAATCCGCAGAAAGTTTGCCGGAAGACTTTTTTTCATTTCCTTTAATGACATATAACTTATTACCGGTTTTCGATCTACTGCATAGATGGTTAAGTAATTCCCCATACCTTCTATATAGGTTATTTTAGAGGGTAAGATTCGATAAAAACGCTTATTCGATTTTATTTCCAGAAAGCTTTCCGTGGCATTTTCATTTTTTTTCTTTTCATCGCTCCAAACTTTAAACATTTTCAGAGAAGAAAGTAAAAGGACGGTAGAATTTATTAAAATAATCGAACGTACATAGGAAGCTATGTTTAAAAGGCCTGAAGTCTCTGAAAAAAAACTATCATAAAAAAAATAGGTTAAAATTCGCTGTAGAATTCCTGCGATTATTATTAATAAAACATACAAACCAAAAAAAGAGACCACTTTTTCTTTTAAAAGAAATCTGGGGATTAAATAATATACCGAGATGTATGAAGCGGCAATTCTTAGGGGCATTAAAATAAACTCTAGTTCAAACGAACGAAAGTAATTGCCGTCTTTTACCCATAACAAACTGAAAAGAATGTAGTAGAAAAGCCAGAAAATGACGTGCGTAACTATTCTGGATTGAAACAAATACTCCTCTCCTAAAAGAATCTTGGAAAATTTCGTCATGAAAACAAAGGCTTAGAAATAAAAAATCCCGGCGCTGAAATAAATAAATATACCCAGAATAATTTCAATGTATTTTTCATTTACCTAAGGATTGTTGCAATAGCTAAAATAATGAAACGAAAATAAAGGACTTGTAATAAACTGAAGACCCATCTGAACACCTAATAGTATTACCTGCATAATATGATATTACCAAAAAAGTTTTTGATAGTGGCCATAGTTAGCTGCTTCCTATCTGCCATAACCACTCTTGGCATCCATTCCAGTTTATTTGACTTAGGTACTTTAAGTTTTGAAGAAAGACTATTACTTTATCAAAATACAACCTATTTAGCTAATCGTTTTTGGGTTATTCTTCATTGCCTGTTCGTTTTAATTTCTATGTGGGGATTTTGTCTGCTTCAAATTAGAAAATCTCCGGGTTTTACCGGACTAGGTTTTGTTTTTTTCGCGGTTTTCTGTTTTACTGAGATCTTTAGACAGATGTTTGTCTTTTTTTATTTAAACGGTATAAGGCAGTCTTATATGGTGGCAGAAACAACTGTTAAACAGGTATTGGTGCAAAATATGGATAGTGCCGGACTCTTCGGATATGCCCTTTTTGGATTGTTTATTTTTGCTTTTTCATTGGGAAACATATGTTATGGAATAGCTCTTTTTGGAAATAAAAGGCTTGATAATATTTTAGCTATTCTTTTACTTATATGGGGAATATTAAATCTTATTGCCTTTGGAAATGAATTCTGGCATTCCACAACTATCAATGTATATATAGAGTATTTTAGTCTATTTTATCAACCTCTAATGAGAGTTCTATTGGCGATATGGCTATGGCTACAACTAAAACAAAAGTTTAGTACAAGAGATTCCAAGCAGCTCGAAATACTCAAAATCTAAAATATCTTTGCAGAAGGCTCTCTTCGTTTTTTTTCCAAATGCCATTCTTTTGTAAGAAAATAATTGAGGGATCTATTAGATTCAATAGTGGCTTATTTTTTATTACTTGTTAGTCTTGTCTTTTTTTTCCTTATTTTCATTTTAAGTTACTCGAAAGTAAGTTCTTAATTCTGTAATATGTTATTTAAAAAAGTATTCCTTCTATTTCTTCTATCCCATTTTGCTTTAGCTTCCCAAGATAGTTTAAGCCCTCAAAAGCCAATAGTAATAAAAGAGGCCTCTCCTGTCATTATTAAAAAGGATACTATTTTTTATATTTCAAATGGAACGGATACCTATTCAACAGAATTTAGGGCTAAGGAAGCTTCCCTTAGGTTAGAACGATTAACCAAAGGGTATAATCCATTGGTAGATAGTCTGTGGTTAAAAGAAAATAAGGGACTCATTCAGATTATGCTAAATGAGGATTTGGCTTTGGTAACTACACCTCAAGATGCTAGGACAGATAGCACTACGGTAAGAGACTTGGCAGAGTTTAGGTTAAACAGGATTAAAGCCAATTTAAAGGGAACCGAAGACTTAACTCCCAGAGAATGGGCCATACGAATTGGATATTTTGCCCTTTTACTTTTAGTTTTAGTGCTTTATATAAGACTGGTAAACTGGCTCTTCAAGAAGATAACCGTAAGGTTGTCTAAAATTGAGCGTAAATTCTTAAGAAAGAAAACAAACGTATTAAAATATTTTATTCCAAAAGACACGGTAAATATATTTGTTTTTGCATCGAATATTGTTCGCATAGGAATTATAGCCCTTACCTTATTTATTTATGCCCCTTTTATGTTTAGTTTTTTCCCATGGGCAGAGAATATTGTCAACCTCTTTTATGGGTATATTTCTAAACCTATTAAATATGTTTTTTATGGCTTTGTGGATTTTATCCCATCCCTATTCTTTATATTGATTATTGCATTTTTTGCAAGATATTTTTCCAGAATTATCAATGAAATTGCCATAGATGTGGAACTGGAAAAGTTTAAACTGAAAAACTTTCACAAGGATTGGGCTAAACCCACAGGCAAGATACTTTCTATACTAATTTACGCCTTGGCACTTATTTTAATCTTTCCATACCTGCCGGGTTCTGGTTCCTCTGCTTTTCAGGGGATCTCTATCTTTATTGGTGCGCTAATCTCTTTTGGATCAACCTCCGCGATTGCTAATATTATTGCAGGAATTGTTATTACCTATATGCGACCGTTTCAATTAGATGACCGCATAAAAATTGACAATATCGTAGGAGATGTTATAGATAAAACAATACTGGTAACGCGCATTAGAACGACGAAACAGGAAGAGGTTACCATTCCCAATGCCAAGATTTTAACGGGTACCATCGTGAACTATACCAATGAAAAACACGAACCTGTAATATTACATACTACGATAACTTTGGGATACGATTTGCCTTGGGAGACGGCTGAGGCTCTATTGCAGCAGGCAGCTTCTAATACTATACATATTTTAAAGGAACCCAAACCTTTTGTATTACAAACTAGCTTAGATGATTATTATGTCTCTTATGAGCTAAATGTATATACCTTAGAATCAAAAAAAATTCCATTTATTTATTCAGAGGTGCACAAGAATATTTTAAATGCCTTTAACGAAGCAGGGGTTGAAATACTCTCTCCTGGCTATGTAGCCGCACGCGATGGTAGCCTTACAACAGTTCCCAGTAAATTATCTTCGGATGATAAGTCGCCTCTCAGCAGAATTGTAGATCATTTAACGGGTCAGAACCAGGAAATTACTATTTCCAAGCCAGAGGACGGAGAGAATCTTTAATTCTAGGTTAGCTATGAGTATAAAGGTCTGTAAATGAACGAGATTAGAAATTTTATTGAGAATATTTCTCCAATGTCCAATTCTGATTGGCAGTTTTTCTCCTCGAAATTACAAGAAGTTAGGCATAAAAAGCATTCTGTTCTATTGAAACTCGGAGAGGTTGAGAACCATTTGTCTTTTATAACAAAAGGAATAGTTAGACTTTATGTTCCGGGAGTAGAGGTTGATTTAACTTTTGGATTTTTATTCGAAAATGAATTTGTTACAGGTTATGATTCATTTTTAACGCAAACGCCTTCTAAATACCAGATTGAAACCTTGACGGACACCATTTTATGGCAAATTAATCATAAAGACTTAGAAGAAGTCTATGATAGAACAAGTAGCGGAAATATTATTGGAAGAAAAATGTCTGAAAATATGTTTTTAATAAAATCAAAGAGAGAGCTTTCCTTATTGAGTAAAACAGCAGAAGAACGATATTTGGATTTATTCTCTGACAGACCAAATTTGTTGCAACAAATACCTTTAAAATATATTGCATCTTATATCGGCGTAACTCCACAAGCTTTAAGTAGAATTAGAAGACGTATTACTTAACCTAGGTTCATTGTTTATGCTTTAGTGTTTTCTGAACTTTGCACTTCAATAATTTCAAAAAAAAATGAAAACACTAATTGTGCTATTATTAAGTTGTACTATCTACATTTTTGCAATAAAAATCATTAAAAAAGAATATGATTTGGCATTATCTGCTAGAATTGCTATGTCAACTATGCTTGTGTTTACAGCCATTGGACATTTTGTATTTACACAAGGAATGTCCCTGATGATACCTAAATTTATTCCTTTTAAAGAAAGTTTTGTCTACCTAACAGGATTATTTGAAATCTTGATTGCCATTGGGCTTCTGATACCTCGATTTAAATATTTATCTGGGTGGACCTTAATTATTTTTCTTTTACTGATGCTACCGGCTAATGTTTATGCTTCAATAAATAATGTGAATTACGAAAAAGCAACATTTGACGGAAATGGTCTCGGCTATTTGTGGTTTAGAATTCCTTTACAATTTCTTTTTATTGCTTGGACCTACATTTGTTCGATCCGAATGTAATCTCGAGCAAAAAACACACCACTTGAAATCATTAATATCCTTAGTGTTCATTCTTATTATTTAGAGTTGACAACGGTTTAGCTATACAAATCACTTGTTCACCGCCTTCTGTTGGTATTACTCTAATAGCTTTTTAAATATACCATAAATAGTGTGCCAGACAATTCACCTATGTAATATTTTTAAATGTTACCCATGGATATAAACAAAAACGAAAAACCCTGCAAATCTATAAATTTACAGGGTTTTGAAAATACTAAAAAGAATTTCGTCGGGGTGGCAGGATTCGAACCTGCGACCTCCGCGTCCCAAACGCGGCGCGATAACCGGGCTACGCTACACCCCGAAATTATATTCTTAAAAGGAAAAAGCGGAGAGACTGGGACTCGAACCCAGGCGACACTTACGCGTCGACAGATTAGCAATCTGCTCCGTTACCACTCCGGCACCTCTCCTAAAACTTAATTATGAACGTGTATCGCAAAATGCGGATGCAAATGTACTTTTTCAAATCTTGTAACGCAACTTTTTTAATACTTTTTATTTCTGTTTTTTAGATTTTCGTAAAGTTCTTTTTTTTTCTTTTTTCCGATTGCAATTCTTAGCTCAGTTTCATTACTTCTTTCTTCAATTCTAATGCAATTTGTAAACATATTGCTACGATTATGTCGAATTCCAAGTTTTAAAAAATAAAAGCTCCGAAACTTCTTCAAAATTATTAATTTAACCAATCATGAAATACATTGTTTGCGAAGAACCTGGAAGGTTCAACATTAAGGAAAAAAGTGTACCCAGTCGTAGGGATGGGGAAGTTTTGTTAAAAATTAATAGAGTTGGTATATGTGGAACAGACTTACACGCCTACAAAGGAAATCAGGCTTTTTTTACCTATCCAAGAATTTTAGGCCACGAAATTGCGGCTGAGGTGGTAGAAGTAGATGCAGACAGCACAAAATTTAAGCCAGGCGATAGGGTGGCCATTATGCCATATATAAACTGTGGTAGGTGTAGGGCCTGTACCAAAGGACATACCAACTGTTGTGAAAAACTACATGTTTTTGGAATACACACCGATGGGGGTATGCAAGAATATGTTTCGCTAAGAAGCGATTTGCTTCTTCTTGCAAATGAACTTACCGAGGAGGAGATAAGCATTATAGAGCCTTTGGCCATAGGAGCTCATGCCCTTAAAAGAGCTGTATTAACTGCAGAGGATACTGCGTTAATAATGGGTTGTGGTCCTATCGGATTAGCCATAATAAAACAAGCCAAATTGGTAGGTGCAAAAGTAATTGCTGTAGATCTTAATCCGGAACGCCTGGCATTTGCCAAAAACATTATGGATGCCGATATAATCTTCTTGGCGGACGACCAGTTGACCGATAATTTAAAGGAATTAACTAACCATGCTATGGCCGATGTAGTATTTGATGCGACTGGGAATAAAAAAGCCCTAGAATTCGGTGTTAAGTTATTGGGGCATTCTGGAAGATATGTTTTGGTAGGACTATCTAAAGGAGATCTAGTTTTTAACCATCCGGAAATTCATGCTAAAGAATCAACTTTATTATGCAGTAGAAATGCAACTAAAACCGATTTTTATCGGGTAATGGATCAAATAAAAAGTTTTCCTACCAAGAGTTATATTTCTACCTCGTTGCCATTTACTGAAATGCCTCAAAATTTTGATAAATGGACAGCATCAGACTCAACAATTATTAAAGCTACGATTACCTTCTAAACAATACTAAATGACTCAGATAACCATAGCATCGATGGTAACGGAAATGGAAAAATCTGGATTAATTCCTGTCTTTTTTCATAAGGATATAGAAGTATGTAAATGGGTCTTAAAGGCAACCTATGACGCGGGAATTAGGGTTTTTGAGTTTACCAATCGCGGAGAAAATGCTTTGGATGTTTTTAAAGAATTGGTTGCTTTCTCGGAAAGCCTTGAGGGAAGTATTTTAGGTATTGGCACCATTTTTTATACAGAGGATGCCAAGAAATTTCATGAGGCAGGTGCCAAGTTTCTGGTTTCTCCTGCACTTGTACCTGAGGTGGGTAAATATGCCATAGACAACAATATGCTATGGGTACCCGGTTGCGGCACCGTCACGGAAGCGCACCAGGCCAGAATTGCCGGGGCAACCTTGATCAAAGTTTTTCCTGGGAATGTACTCGGGGCAAACTTTGTGAAATCCATTAAGGCAGTAATGCCTAACTTAAAAATAATGCCCACTGGAGGAGTTACCGTAAGTGAGGAAAATCTAATAAATTGGTTTAGGGCTGGAGTATCTTGCGTAGGCATGGGTTCACAATTGGTCACAAAAGAAATTTTGGAAAGTGGAGACTATGGAAGACTCACACAAAAGGCCAGAGGAGTTTTAAAGATAATTGCCGCTTCTCGGGCCAGGCAAAAGTAAATTATGGAAAAACAATGCTTGAAAATCGACGAACGAGATAATTTAGGGGTAGCCTTAATAGATTTAACTAAGGGTACTATGGTACAATTGGGAAAGGAGAGGGTAGAGATTAAGACAGATATTTCTGCAAAACATAAATTTGCCCTAAGAGACCTCGAGAAGGGAGAAGTGCTCAGCATGTATGGCGTACCAGTGGGAAAGGCCATTTCAGCAATAGCGGCCGGGGAAGTTATTTCTAGAGCAAATACCGTTCATGAGGCTGCAGTTTACGACTCCTCAAATACTAAAAAGATACATTGGACCGCTCCCTCCATTGAAAAGCTAGGGAATAGACATTTTCTTGGATATCATAGAAAGGACGGCAGTGTTGGTACTGAAAATAATTGGCTAGTTATTCCATTGGTCTTTTGTGAGAACAGAAATATCACACTTATTGAAGAGGCACTTGCCGATGCCCTGGGGTATACTACAAAAAAGAATTATCATATAAATACAGAGGTGTTAATTAAGAAATATCAGGCAGGGGCTTCAACTCAAGACTTGGCTAATACGCCTATAATTTCTTCACAGGAAGAGTATCAGCAGAATCGAATTTTTCCAAATGTAGACGGAATTAGATTTCTTAGACATGATGGTGGATGCGGGGGTACCAAAGAAGATGCACAAGCCTTATGTGATTTATTGGCTGGCTACATCACTAATGCCAATGTTGCAGGGGCTACGGTGCTTAGTCTAGGGTGTCAACATGCACAAATTGACATGCTTAAAGAGGCACTTGATGCTCGAATAAAATCGCTTCAAAAGCCTGTCTATTTTTTAGAACAACAGCGAGCAATAAACGAAAAATCCTTCTTAGAAGAAGCCGTTCAAAAAACATTTATTGGCCTGGTGGAAGCTAATAAAATAGGCCGGGAAAAAGCCCCGTTAAACAAATTAGTACTGGGCTTGGAATGTGGAGGATCTGATGGTTTTTCCGGGATTTCCGCCAACCCCGCTCTTGGGCACACCAGTGACCTAGTTGTGGCAATAGGAGGAAGCGCCGTGCTTTCCGAATTTCCAGAACTCAATGGGGTAGAGCAAGAACTACTTAATCGCTGTACAACGGATCAGCTGGCACACAAATTCGCCGAATTGATGGATGATTACGCCAGCGTCGCTAAATCTAGGGGGACTGGGTTTGAGAACAATCCTTCTCCTGGAAATGTAAAAGATGGTCTTATTACCGACGCTATGAAATCTGCAGGAGCTGCTAAGAAAGGTGGAACATCTCCAATTGTTGGTGTCTTAGACTATGTAGAGAAAGTAAATGGTCCTGGTCTACACTTACTTTGTACGCCTGGAAATGATGTAGAAAGTACTACAGGTCTGGCCGGAGCTGGTTGCAACCTGATTGTATTTACAACAGGTTTGGGCACTCCTACGGGAAATCCTATTTGTCCGGTTGTAAAAATTTCAAGTAATACAAACTTGTTTAATAAAATGCAGGAGATAATTGATATAGATGCCGGGACAATAATTTCCGGAGAGGAAACTATTGAAGAAGTTGGAGAGCGACTATTGGAATTATTGATAAAAATTGCCAGTGGGAAAACTGTATGTAAGGCAAGGAGAAATGATCAAAACGATTTTATCCCATGGAAAAGAGGAATTTCACTTTAAATAAGCTACTAAAAAACATATGAGTACAACTGTTAATCGGTCTATGCCTCTTAAAGTAATGCAATTTGGAGGAGGGAACTTTCTAAGAGCCTTTTCACTATGGATGATTGACATTTTAAATAAAGAGTCCAATTTTAATGCTGGGGTGGCTATTATTAAACCTACTGAGCATGGAGATTATCATTTGTTAAGAATACAAAAGGGTATATACCACGTTTTACTAAATGGTTATTACCAAGGAGAACTACGCAAAAGTATCCAAAAAGTTGAATGTATTCAGGCCATTGTTAACCCCTATAAAGAATGGGATAGCTATTTAAAGCTCGCCGAGGTTCCAAGTATAAGATTTATCATTTCTAACACCACAGAAGCCGGTATCTCGTTTTTTGATAAGGACAGTTTTGCAGATTGCCCGCCAAAGGAATTTCCGGCAAAACTCACTCGCTGGTTGTACCATAGGTTTGTTTTTTTTAAAGCAGATCCTTCAAAAGGGTGCATTATTCTTCCCTGTGAATTAATAGAAGCAAATGGTGAGGAGCTGAGAAAATGTATACTTGACTATGCCGTATTATGGAGTTTACCGGAAGATTTTACCAATTGGGTTTTAAATCATAATTTCTTTTGTAATACTTTGGTTGATAGGATTGTAAGTGGTTTTCCAAAAAAGCTTTCAGAGGAATTGATTAGGGAAATAGGGGAGGAGGATCCCTTACTTGTTGCTGGGGAATTTTATCACAGTTGGATTATCGAAGGATCAGAACTATTTCAGCAAGAATGGCCCTTGACTAATAAGAGGCTACATATTCAACAGGTGGGGGATTTAGATACCTATAGAAAGATGAAAGTCCGATTGTTAAATGGAGCACATACCGTACTAGTTCCCTTGGGTCTGATGACTAATATTCTAACGGTAAGAGCTGCAGTTAACGAGGCTACCCTGGAAACTTTCTTGCTGAAAACTCTGGACGAGGAAATAATACCTTCATTAGGCGGTCGGAGGGAAGAATGTGACGAATTTGCAAAAAATGTCCTTGAGAGATTCAAAAATCCAGCGATAGAACACCAGTTAAGTAGTATTTCGCTTAATACCATAGCCAAGTTTAAAACAAGATTACTCCCATCGATAATGGAATATATTGCTTTAAAGGATGCCATACCAAAAAGACTAGTCTTTGTTTGGGCCGCGATAATCGTATTTTATCGGGGAGAATATGGAGGAACAGAACTTATCCTTAAGGACGATATGGCTATAGTTTCCTATTTTAAATCAGTCTGGGCTTTAAATGATGTTCAAGAAATGGCCAAAGAAATCCTAGCAAATAAAACCTTGTGGGGAATTAGTTTTAATAAAGAACTTGAATTGGAAGATTTGTTAGCCAATTACCTCAGAAAGATTGATGAAAAAGGGGTAAAAACGCTGATGAAATCCTTATCTTAATTTCAATACTAGAAGTTTGATAAATTAAAGTAATATAATGGTACAAAATGTGTCGGATAATAGGAATAGTCTTAACAAAAGGCTACTAATTGGAAAGAAAAAATTTCTAGTATTTGCTTTCGGTTTTGCCTTGTTTTTAGTGCAAGGTTGTGCCGGGCAATCGCAGTTAATTTCAGATAAAGTTGAAACGGTATCAACAGAAGTTCTGTCGTATTACCTATATCTTCCCGAAGACTACAAGGAGAGTTCCAGGGTGCCCTTATTACTCTTTTTACATGGCGGGGGAGAATCAGGCGGAAATCTTGAAGATTTAAAGACAAATGGTCCTCCAAAAATGTTGGCCGAAGGAAGGGAATTTCCTTTTGCAATCCTGGCTCCACAAAACCCTAATAAGCGCAAATGGTGGAATACTCTTGCTGTTATGAAACTTCTAGAAAAAATTGTAAAGGATTACAAGATTGATACTAACAGGATTTACCTTACCGGTCTGAGTAGAGGTGGAGGCGCTGCCTGGGAATTGTGTGTACAATATCCGGATAAATTTGCTGCGATGGCAGTAGTATGTGGGATGGCTCCTTTACCATATGCCGCATGGATTAACAAGGATATGCCTATATGGGTGTTTCACGGTACAGAGGATAAGTCTATTCCGTTTAGCGAATCTGAGGACATGGTAGCTCGTTTAAGGGAGATGAAGTACAATGTAACATTTACGAAATATGAAGGGGTTGGTCACGATTCTTGGATACAGGCGTACAATACCGAAGAGCTTTACGAATGGTTTATGAATCAGAAGAAAAAATAGAAAAATGTTTACTTATAAGTTTTTCAAAAGTTAAAACATACAAGAATTATGTCTAAAAAAGTAAGTTGGATCATTTTTTTCACAGCCTTTGTTTTAACACTTATGGCAGTCGTTTTCGGTCTATGGAACTATCTTGGGCCACTTTTAATTCTTTTGTTTTTATCTCTGGCCTGGGCCATTAGACATAGCCCAAGTTTAAAAGGGTTTTCGTTTACCATACTAATTTTTGCCGCCGTAACGGCCTCTATGTATTACCCTGCTTTTTTTACCTCTTTGGGAGGGTTCGACTTAAAAAAACTTATTGTTCCTCTTTTGATGATAATAATGTTTGGGATGGGAACTGCCATGAGCTTAAAGGACTTTAAAGGGGTTATAAAGATGCCAAAAGGTGTTCTGGTTGGATTATTATGTCAATTTACTATAATGCCTTTTGTTGGATTTGGATTGGCCTATTTATTTGGATTTCCCCCCGAAATTGCCGCCGGCATAATTTTGGTCGGAAGTTCCCCCAGTGGTTTGGCTTCTAATGTCATGTCTTATATTTCTGGATCGAATTTGGCACTTTCACTTACATTAACTGCAGTGGCTACTTTATTGGCTCCGGTTTTTACACCACTTCTCATGAAGCTTTTGGCTAATGAGTTAGTACCCATAGATTTTTGGGGCATGTTATGGAGCATCGTTAAAATAGTAATCCTTCCCATAATTGCTGGCTTAATCTTTAATAGGTTTGCTCATGGAAAATTTGTATGGCTAGATAAGGCCATGCCAGTTATTTCCATGGGGGGAATTGCGGTAATTATTACAATTATCACAGCCGCTGGGAGAGACGCATTACTTACCTTAGGACTTCTATTAATAGTAGCTGTTTTGTTACATAATTCTATTGGGTATCTTTTTGGTTACTGGGGTAGTCGTCTGTTTGGGTTAGATAAAAAATCTGCACGTACTGTGGCTTTTGAAGTGGGTATGCAAAATGCAGGCTTGGCATCGGGAATAGCTTTGGAAATGGGCCGGGTTGCCACCATGGGTCTTGCACCCGCAGTTTTCGGGCCTATGATGAATATTACAGGATCTTCCTTGGCCACCTGGTGGAGGGGCAAACCAACGGAAAAGGAAGAGTTAACTGACGTGAATAAAGAATAAAAAGGATAATCATGAAAAACTATTTCTGGACGAATCTTTGGCACAAAACCCGAAAACATTCCCTGTGTATTTTGATTTTGGGAATTCTCTTTATCGGCTGTAGTCAAGGACCATCTGTAAAGGAAAATCTCATTAAGGACGGAATTCGCTTAAATCAAATTGGGTATTATCCAGAGGCGATTAAAAAAGCTGTCATTGTAGATAGTCCTTCCTCCTTGAACTTTACGCTGGTGAATACTCAAACGGATGAGATTGTCTTTGGCGGAAAGCTCTCCGAGCCTAAAGACTGGAGCTTAGCAGGTGAAAAAGTACGCCTTGCGGACTTCACTTCTTTTCAGGAAGAAGGAGAATATGCGTTACATATAGAGGGTTTCGGGAAGTCTTTCCCTTTTCAAATAGCTAAGAATATATTAAAACCGGTATTCTTAGGATCCATAAAGGCCTTATATTATCAAAGAGTAAGTACAGCCTTGAAGGAAAAGTATGCTGGGAAATGGAAACGCCCGATGGGACATCCGGATGATTCGGTCTTATACCATCCATCCAGTGGATATTCTTCAGGTTTTAGAAGTTCTCCGGGCGGCTGGTACGATGCCGGGGATTACAATAAATATATTGTGAACGCCTCATTTCCACTTGGGCAGCTACTCCTCTTAGAGGAACAATATCCAAATGTTTTGGAGGACAATGCACTCAATATTCCCGAAAGTAATAATGGTGTTAGCGATTATTTAGATGAATTGAGATATGAAATTAATTGGACCATGACAATGCAGGATACCGATGGGGGCTTGTTTCACAAACTAACAACTAAGTCCTTTGAGGGAATGGTAATGCCTGATGAGGCCATCAACAAGCGCTATGTCGTTGGGAAGGGAACAGCGGCAAGTTTAGATTTTGCTGCTTCTTCTGCAATGGCATCAAGAATATTTTCTGTAATAGACGCAGATTTTGCAAAAGAGTGTCTAGAACGGTCAAAAAGAGCATATATATGGGCGCAAAAGAATCCTGACATTGCGTTTCAGAATCCAGAAGATATTAGTACAGGGGAATACGGGGACAAAAATTTTGATGACGAATGGTTTTGGGCCACCGCCGAATTGTTTTTGGCGACGGAAGATACCATGTATTTAGATATTTTGGCAGAACAGGCTTTAAACTTTAGCTTTAATGCTGGTGAAAGTTGGACGGGCTTCATGAGATTTATAGGTATGTTTTCTCTTTTGGAGCATAAAGACAAACTACCTGAAGCGCTTTATAAGGCTCTAGAAGAAGGTATTCTACAAGAGGGGGCGGTTTTAGTGGAAAGAACTAAGGAATTAGCATATTTTCAGGCTGTGGATGATTTTCAATGGGGCTCTAATAGCGATGTTTTAAACGCTGCAATGGTCATAGCTGCTGCTTATAGAATTAATAGGGATTCCTCTTATCTCGCAGCGGTACAACAATCGGCTAATTATATTTTAGGCACTAATGCCACTGGCTATAGTTTTGTTACAGGCTATGGAAAGAAAACACCGATGTTTATTCACCATAGGCAGAGTGCCGCAGATAGAATTGTTGAGCCCGTACCAGGCCTTCTTTCCGGAGGCCCGAATTCCAGACAACAAGATGCCTCAGCCGGAGTTAGCTATCCTGAAGGAGTAGCTCCGATGAAAAGTTGGGTAGATGTAGAAGAGAGTTTTGCAAGTAATGAAATATGCCTAAATTGGAACGCTCCCTTGACCTACATATTAGGTTTTTTAGAAAATGAATCAAATTAAAAATTTATTAAATGAGATTTTTTATTAAGTGTACTGTATTGGTATTATTTGCCTTAGTTTTTGTAAACCCTGGCTATGCGCAGAAAAAGAAAGCGCGAAATGTAATATTTATTTTGACCGATGATCACCGATATGATTATATGGGTTTTACCGGGAAGGTTCCTTGGTTAGAGACTCCGAATATGGACAAGTTAGCTGCAGATGGCGCTTATTTACCAAACACCTTTGTAACTACTTCCCTCTGTTCTCCGAGTAGGGCGTCTATTTTAACCGGACAATTTTCCCATAGCCATACTATTGTAGATAATCAGGCTCCTGATCCTGGAAACCTTACTTATTTTCCGGAGTATTTGGTGAAAGCAGGATATCAGACTGGATTTTTTGGAAAGTGGCATATGGGAGATCATGGAGATGAGCCACAACCGGGTTTTACACATTGGGAAAGTTTTCCAGGACAGGGGGTTTATTACAACCCTACTCTGAACATAAATGGCAAACGCGTTGCTTATAAGGACTCTACGTATATTACAGATCTTTTAACCGAGCACGCCGTAGATTGGTTAGACAATAGAGATAAGAATAAGCCCTTCTTTCTGTACTTATCGCACAAAGCAGTACACGCAGCTTTTAAACCTGCCAAACGTCACAAGGGATTGTATAAAGGGAAAAAGATATCGCTTCCCTCTACCTATGATCAAACGAAAACAGGGAAGTACAGAGACCTTAAATGGCCGCAATGGGTGGCCGACCAAAGAATAAGCTGGCACGGTGTAGACTATATGTACCATTCTAACAAAGACTTTTATGAAATGGTAGTAGACTATTGTGAAACCCTTTTAGGAGTAGATGAAAGTGTAGGTACCGTTATGGATTATCTGAAGAAAGAAGGGCTAGACGAGTCTACTTTGGTTATTTATATGGGCGACAACGGTTTTAGTTGGGGAGAACATGGTTTAATTGATAAAAGACATTTTTATGAAGAATCTGTAAAGGTTCCTTTGTTAGTTAGATGCCCAGAATTATTTGAAGGTGGACAAGTTCCTCAGCAAATGGTACAGAATATAGATATAGGGCCTACTGTATTAGCCGAAGCGGGGGTAGAACAGCCTAAAAATATGCCCGGAGTTTCTTTTATTCCAATTCTAACCGGCGATAGTTCCATTACTCCGAGAAAAGAGATCTTTTACGAGTATTATTGGGAATACGATTTTCCGATGACACCTACAGTGTTTGGAATGAGAACAGACAAGTACAAATACATAAAATACCATGGTATTTGGGATAGAAACGAGTTGTATGATCTTGTAAACGATCCGGATGAAATGTACAATCTAATCGCGGATCCTGCATTACAGGATACGGCGAAGTCTATGTCGTCTGCCATATATGATTGGCTTGAAGCTACCAATGGAATGAATATTCCTCTAAAACGCACGGTTAAATATCGCTTCGGGGATTTTAAACATGCAAACGAACACTAAAACTCTAAGGTTCTCGTCTTTTTAGTCCTGCTATCAAAGATTTCCACCATTTTTACCTGAGGCGAAATCTCTATCTGCCTGCTCGATTGAGATTGAAAAGATGACCCCCAGTAGAATTCTTGTATTTGTATGCTGTTATCCTCAAAGAATATTTTAGCCTTAACCTCATCCGCTGTAAGTGGGATCCATTGCAACTTATTGTTAGTATTCACTTGAAAAGCCTTTAAATAGTCATTGTTCTGTGAGGCTATTATTAATGGCTTGCTGTTATTATTTAGCTTCACAAGACTTTTGGCGTCTCCAGGCACATAAAACCTGCTATTTTCGAGGGGAATGGATTTAAACGACCCATTGCCATGGTTTTTAAGAATAAGTCCCACAAATGCGTCCGCTGGACCCTGTTGAACCTCCATTCCAAAATCGTTTCCTATCAGAACAATGTCTACAAGGTTATCGTAATCTATATCCGTTGTAAGAATACCGTAAACAGGAGCTATTTGTGCTTCTATTGGCAAAGCGTGTATTTTAAAGGAACCATCGCCCAAGTTTTCTATCCAGGAAGTTTTCATATAATTAAACTCCAAAACGGTGGCGTCGTCCAGTAAACCTGGAGGGAAGACTTCTGGCAGCGTAGCTTCTCCGAACGCACCAAACGAATTAAATCGTTTTCTAATGGCGACATATTGCTTAACCATATCTTGCCAGGGATGGTATAAATATTCTTTTTTAACCCCGGCGCTGTCTCTTAGATAATAAGAGAGAAACGGGTCTATCATGCCGTTATCATCTAGGTCCTTGGCATATAAGCGAATTGGGCTATCTTCTGCTGCTTTAAAATTTATATTTTCTCCAAAATTACCAGCAACATAGTCCATGTCTCCGTCGTTATCTAAGTCTGCAGCACTTAAACTATTCCACCAGCCAGAAAATTTTGCAATGCCGGATTGTTGCGTAATATTTTTTAGTTTCCCTTCCTGGTTTTCATAAAACTGAAGTGGCATCCATTCTCCTGCTAGAACAAGATCTGGCCAAGAGTCTCCGTTGAAATCGGTCCATAGACCGTCACTTATAAGACCTGGAAATTCTAATTCCTGGGCAACTTCTAATGTTGCATCTGTGAATTTAGGACCATTATTATCGGTATCATTCCTTAAAATAAATGACCTGTCTGGGCTAGGGTAAGCCATGGGCAAAACTCTACTACCTACAAACAGATCCAGATCCCCATCTTTGTCAAAATCTGCGGCACTAACACTAGAGCTATTATGGCGAAGTGGTGGCAACGCATTTTTGGCCTCAGAATAATTGCCATTGCCGTCATTTAGTAATAGAATGTCTTGATAAAAAGGACTGCCGATTGGGTATTGAGCAGAACCTCTGGCAATATAAAGATCCAGGTCCTGGTCCCCGTCAACATCGAAAAGTAAGGTTCCTGCATCCTCTTCTACTAGAGACTCCCCATTCTTATAGTCGACCTCCTGCTGAAAAAACCCTCCATCTGTCTTTTGAATAAACCACCTTTCTTTAAAACCTCTGGTACTTCCAAGGAATAAATCATCCAAACCATCGCCATTGATGTCGCCTACAGCCAGAGAAGGGCCATATTGTGAAAACTTATGCGGGAGGGTCCTTTGAAAGTTAAAATCAATAAAATCGTCATCCTCACTCAAAAAGTTTAGGTTTAGAATTTCGGAAACCTCTGCTAATAAGGCAGGCTTAATAGATGTAGTATCTGTACCTAAATCAGCGGCATTATAGTTAATTTCGATCAATTTGTCTACCGTAGGGTTGATCAGTTTTTGTATTTGTCTTCCCGGCCATATGATCTTTACAGAGTCTATTTCTGAGGTCGTTCCCATCCCAAAATGAAGTGTACTCTCTGGTTTAGAAAGGTATCCTCTCCCTGAAAGGACAGATTTTCGTTGTTGTTTTCCTTGACTATATACTACTACTTCACTACCGAAGGCCGCGGGATTTAACTCGCGTCCATTTAGTTTTATTCGAAGAAAGTGTTGTTCAGGTAAAATTTCGTTCGCTTTGTTTTCGAGCAGTAAAACAGGGTCATTGATGTTATTAATTACCAAGTCTAAATCTCCATCGGCATCTAAATCTCCATAGGCTGCACCATTAGAAAAAGTTCCAAAATTTAGCCCCCAGGATTCGGTTACATCTTCAAAATTTAAATCGCCTGTATTGCGAAACATAAAATTTGGGATTTTAATTTCCGGAATGGCAGAAATGAGTTTTTCTTTACTAACTAGCCGACTTGCAGTAGATCTAAAATCTCCAAAATCTCTGTCCGTAACATCTTTAGGAAAGCCATTGGTTATGAAAAGATCTTGCCAGCCATCATTGTCATAGTCTGCAAACAGGGGAGCCCAGCTCCAATCCGTCTCTTGGACTCCTGCAAACATTCCTGCATCACCAAAAATTGGTAAATCAGTTTCCGGGTTTGTTCCCAAATTTATCTGCAGGGTATTTCGGGTATATTGTGACTCATAGTTATATTTTTTAGTAAATATTTCCTTCTGGTAGCTACTGGGTCCCTGAAATAGCTTTTTACGTTTGTTGTAATATGGCTGCATTTCTGAGGTAAAAATATCCATTTTACCATTGTTGGTCACATCGGCAATATCACTACCCATAGAGGATAGACTAAAATGTTTAAAAAGATCCCCAGCTCTGTTGGTAAAGGTCTTATCCCGATTGTTAATATAGATAAGATCGTTACTTAGAAAATCGTTAGCGACGTATATGTCCATCCACCCATCACCGTTAAAATCATGGATAAGAGTACTATGACTATAGCCGTGGTATCGTATACCTGCTGCTTCTGAGACATCGGTAAATACAGGATGCTGTAATTCTGCATTCCAGTCATTTCTGTACAGCCGATCTCTGCTCATAGAGGTTCCATCATCTTCTAACGGGCTAAACTGAGACGGATTAATTCCCTCAATGCGATTAACTCCTATAAACAAGTCTAAATCCCCATCGTTGTCATAGTCGAAAAATTGGGCATGTGAAGAATAGGTGTCATCGGCAACCCCATATTCGCGCGCCATTTCTTTAAATACTGGGATGTTAGCTTCGTTATTCCCTTGATTGATATAAAGCAGGTTTTGTCTTGAACTAGCATCCTTGTAGAAAGTGTTACAAATGTATATATCCTCTTTGCCATCTAGATTAATATCCAGAATAGATACTCCGGACGACCAAATGAGCTTGTTCGGCTTGCCTATATTTGCATCTTCTGAAACATCAGTAAACCTAAGTTCTCCTTGATTTAAATATAGCTTATTATCTACTTGGTTGGCAGCTAAAAAAATATCGTCTATTCCGTCTCCATTTAAATCTCCCAAAGCTACTCCTGAACCGTTATAGACAAATTCATTGTCTAAAATATTTATGGAATCGTTTTCGGTTAATTGGTTAGTAAAGGAGAGTCCTGAATGCTCCTGTGGTACCACAGTAAATAGGGTAGGGGCCGTTTTTATTTTTTTACAACCAAATAAAAAGGCAAATAAAATAGTAGCAGTTAACGAGAGGGTTGTTAGCTTCATCTTTAGATTGTTTGAGTCAACATACAAAAATGCAAGAACCCTGGCACATGAACAAATAAAAAGGCCGCTTTTCAGCGGCCTTTTCAATCATTTATGCTATAAAGAATTAATATCCTGGATTCTGCGTAAGAACATCAGGTCCTTGAATATCAATTTGCGCTTGAGGTATTGGGTAAAGTTCACTTTTTCCAGCAGTAAAGCTAGCCCCACCGAATTTAGTTACTAAGTACTGAGATTCATAACCTAAATAAGCGTTAATTGTTTCAGCAGCTACTCCCCATCTTACAAGGTCGAAGAAACGATGTCCTTCTCCAGAAAGTTCTAGTTTTCTTTCGAATCGTACAATTTCTCTCGCTTGCTCTTGGCTACCTAAAGTAGTGTATTCAGAGATTACATAGTTTGCAGCATTAGCTCCAGAACCATCGGATGCTTTCACCCAAAACTCTGAATTAGCAGCTCTTCTACGAACTTGATTTATGTAGTCTAATGCAGTTGCAAGACTTCCAGCCTCAATTTCAGCTTCAGCAGCCATTAATAATACATCTGCGTATCGGATAATGGTATAGTTCATAAGAGCATAACCTCTAGTCCAAGAACTTCCATCCGTAAAAGTGTTTTCTTGAGACTTGTAGTAGATATACTTTTTAGGAGAATAAGGACCGGCATAAGGGAACGATCTAATCCAAGCAGAACCTGGGTGATCTATCCAATCTAAATACGGTAATCCCATTCTTCCCATTGCAAAGTCGATTCTAGGATCTAATGGATTAGCGTCAGGGACAAAAGATGCCTCATCGTTACCATCTACTACCACCCACTTAAAGTTATTAGCAACTTCATTAGCAGGGTCATTATAAGAACCGTCTAATAATGGTAGACCATCTGCTCCAGTTCGGTAAGAGTTACCTAGCTCTATACTTGGCTGGAAAAATCCACAACAGTTACCAGGACCATCAGGACCTGTATTGTAAGGATAGTTAAGGTCATCAAAGTAATTTGCATTTGCGGTACTACCTGTGTTGTTAGCCGATTCAACATCCATTACAGATTCTGCATGGTTATCAAACTCTGCATTGTAAATCTCAGCAATGTTATCTAATAAGGCATACTTTTCTCCAGTTGGAGTAACACCATTACTAATTACGTCGTTAAACCAAGTTATGGCCTCTCCGAATTTACCCTGGTAAAGTTTGGCTTTTCCCATATAAGCAGCAGCAGCCCATTTGTTAACACGCCCTGCATCGGTTACAGCAGGAAGGTTGTCATAAGCATACTGGAAGTCTGCTTCAATTTGCGCCCATGCATCACCATTGTTTGGAAGTACAATTACTTCATCTGGTGGAATAGTTTCATCAAAAACCGGGATATTGCCAAAATGCTTCTTTAGATCAAAATAGAAATGACCTCTTAACATTCTTGCTTCTCCTGAAATTCTTGCTAAATCTGCAGGTTGTAAGGCATCCGGACTGTTGGTAATTGTGGCTAAAACTCTATTTGCTCTAGCTACTCCTTCAAAACGACCTCTCCAAAGGTTGTTAAGGTCCCCACTTGTAGGATCTGTCTCATACCTTTGAATTGGGTTAATAGAGGAATAATCCCCAGCATCCGTTCCTTTGTTGGCATCTCCTCCCATGATAGATCCTGTAATCCAATGGTTAGGGCCTTCAAATCTGTTACCGAAAACACCGTTAAGTGCAGCGTATGTACCGATTAATAAACCTTCGATACCATCTTTAGTTCCCAACTGAGCATCCCCTAGGGAAGCAGCAGGCGGAACTTCTAAAAACTCATCGCTACAAGAGATACCCAAGACAAGGGCACTCAGGGCGATAATTCCTAATTGTTTAGTTTTTCTAATTGTCATCATAACTTTTTTTTTCAAATATAATTAAAATTTTACTATTTAAATTCATAATCAAAGGTTTAGAGTCCAATATTTACATTTATTAGGTAAGATGGCGTAACAGGATAGTTACCTACATCGATACCAAAACGAGTATCAGCGTCACCACCAACTACTGGATCTAAACCGCTATAGCCAGTTATAGTCCAAATATTGTTAGCAGAAAGTCCAATTTCGAACTTGCTCAAGGCCAATGAATTTTTAACTAAATCATCAAAAGAGTAGATGAAGGCAAGACGTTGCAATCTTAAATAGTCGCCATTTTCAACATACCAAGAGTTAGAAGCACCATTGGTACTTAAATTAGAAGCACTTTCCCAGATAGGAGCACCTGCATTATTTCCTAATTCAGGAGTCCAAGATGAAAATGCAGCTACACCTTTTGCTGAACCTTCGAACGATCCGAAGAAATCTCTAAACCACTTAGATTGGTTGAATATTTCTACCCCGGTTACCCAGTTCCAGAACATTTCCATTCTAAGGCTTTTGTATTTAAGGTCTATAGTAGCACCACCACTGTACTCACCAATTGGATCTCCAAGGTAGGTACGGTCATCCGGTGTAATAACACCATCTCCATTTACGTCGCGGTATCTGAATCTACCAACACCAGCACCATCCTGAGCAGGAGAGCTATCTACTTCTGCCTGGCTGTTGAAATATCCAATCACATCATATCCAAAGAAAGAAGAAAGTGGTCTACCAATTTGGTTTCTTGTAGGAGAAATACCTCTATAAGTACCTCCATCTAAGAAATCAATACCTGGAGCAAACCCTAACACTTCGTTCTTTAAGAAAGAGTTGTTTAACTGAAATTCAAAAGAAAAGTCTTCTGTGAAGTTTCCTCTGTAGTTGATTTGGATATCTACCCCTGTGTTGTTCATAGAACCAACGTTTCTAGTAGGTGCCTGAGCAAAGTTACCAGTAACACCAGCTAAAGGAACTTGGAATAATAAGTCTTCTGTATCTCTGGTCCACCAGTCGAAGATGATATCTAATTTATCATTTAAGATAGTAGCATCAAATCCAATGTTGGTAGTAGTTGAAGTTTCCCATTTAGTATCTGGGGCACCAATTCTACTTGTAGCAAACCCTTCATTTGCACCACTGTTCTGACCTTGAATAGGATAGAATGTATTTCCTAGGTTAGAAGCAGCAAGTGAAAATTGGTTTGCAGGGTTTACATTATTAGAGTTACCCATTTCTCCCCAACCAGCTCTTACTTTTAAATCGGATAAGAAAGTCTGATCTTGCATAAAGTCTTCTGCAATAATCCTCCATGCACCAGAGAATGCAGGGAAAGTACCATATCTGTTTTCAGGTCCAAATACAGAAGAACCGTCACGTCTAACAACTGCAGATACATAGAATCTTTCGTCGTAGTTGTAATCTAGTTTTCCAAATATAGAACTGAAGTTAACCCCTGTTCTAATAAAACTTTGAACTACAGGACTCTGTACAGCAGAAAGTGTAACGAAGTCTAAGTCGGTAGAGAAAGGATTAATACCCGACCCTTGGATTCTTCTTCCGCGAGGTGCCGCAACCGGAGTGTTGGTTCCTTGAATGGCTTCGTAACCTGCAAGAATTTTAAATTTGTGCTTACCAAATAACTTCTCATAAGTAAGTGTATTCGTAAAAGTCCAAGAGAATCCATATTCAGAACCTTCTGAGAAGCTATAACTTGCTTGTGGCTCAGAATCTCCTAAATAAACGTAGTTGTAATCTCTATTGGTAAAGTTGTAATATTGTCCACCTATACTACTCTTAAATACAAGACCAGCAGTTGGCTTAATTAAAGCGTATAAGTTACCAAAACCACTTACGGCAAATGCTTGGTCATCTCCTCTATCTTGCTTTAACCTTCTTACAGGGTTTCTAGGGTTGTTAAAACCAGCAGCTCTTGTACTAGCATAACTTCCAAATTCATCAAAAACAGGAATAATGGTTGGCATTCTGTATGCAGCCAAAACTTCTGATTCATCATCCGAAATACCCTGACCACCATTTCCACCAGTTTGTCCGAGAACAGAGTTATAGGTAAATTGTAGGTTTTCTCCAATACTTAACCAAGGAGTTAAATCGAATTCTGTATTAAATCTGGCAGTATATCTAGTCTGAGAGTTAGATAATAGTATACCATCTAATAACTGAGCACTTAAACCAACATAGTAACGGCTATTTTCATTTCCGCCGTCGAAACCTATACTAGCTCTTAAGGCCGGTGCTACTCTAGTAATTTCTTTATACCAGTTAGTTCCTGCTAAATTTGGTCTAATAAGGAATACATTCTGAGGGTCTGCTGCATAGTTTGCGGCAATTTGAGCTAAATCAACATCTGCTTCAAAAACTCCGTTCTGACCATCTGCATGCAAATAGTCTGGGAATCTTGGTGTAGCATTTGGCCCATATTGCGGATGTGTATACTGAGGCTCGGTACCATTAGCAGCCGCATTGTTTCTATAGGCAATATGCGTATAGTCTGCCATGTCCTGAGGATTAAGCATTTTTGGAGAACCAGCCACGTTAGGATCTGTAATACCACTTTGGATATTAATCGTAACATTTGCTTTCTGATTTCCTCTAGAACCCTGCTTCGTAGTATAAACGATTACCCCGTTTGCAGCTCTTGCTCCATAAATGGAAGCTGCAGCAGCATCTTTAAGTACCGTAGTTGTCGCAATGTCATCCGGACTTAAGAATCCAACATCTTGAACAGGTACCCCATCTACTACATATAGAGGTTGGTTACCACCAAATCCACCATATCCACGAACACGAACTTGAGAAGCAGTACCAGGCTGTCCGTTTGTAATAACGGTAACCCCTGCAACTCTACCAGCTAACTGCTGTTCTACGTTACCCGAAGGAATAGCAGCTAATTCTTCTGCCTTTACAATAGAAACCGCTGCGGTAGTTTCTCTTTTACTTTCAACAGCATATCCTGTTACAACAACTTCGTCTAACGCAAGCCCTTCTTCTAGAACTACACTTATGTTACTTTCGCTACCAACGGTAACTTCTTTGTTGTTGTATCCTGTGTAGGTAAACACAAGAACATCTCCAGGACTTGCCTGAATGGAATAATTTCCATCGAAATCTGCAGCAGCACCAGTAGTGGTACCTTTTACTACCACGTTTGCACCTGGAAGTGGAACACCATCTGCATCGGTAATTGTTCCTGAAATTGTTGATTGAAATGCTTCAATCGTCGTTACTGTGTTGGGACTTGTTGTCGGTGCTGCAATAGCAAAGGAACAAACAAGACCAAGAAGTAATGAAAAAGCCTTACCAACGGTTTTCTTTTTTCTACCGTAGTTCAGCTTTAACGAATGATAATCACTTTTTAGAATCATAATCGTTTGTTGTTTAGTTAGCTTTAAATGATTGAATTTCACAATTTTAGTTAACGTTTTCGCGAAAACGTTTTCGCGAAATGTTAAAAAAAACCATAAATTTTTGATAATATTAATAAAATTATGTGAATTATGTAATGTAAGATGACAATATTTTGTCATTTATTATTCAAATAATGATTTTTTGCAATTTTGTTATATATGTAAAATGCAGTTGTTAAACGCAAACTTTAAGGTTTTCTTATAAAATCTCTTAAAAACAACAATTCCTTTTGATCTGTTATCAAAAGGAATCGTTTCTACGCTACGGATAATTCCATATACAACACGGTTCTATCCTTGGATATTTTCACTTCCTATTGATTTGCCATTCAGTAGAAGGAAGTGTTGCGCTAATTCAAATATTAGAGCGCAGCTGGGGGAAATATTATTAAATGTCCATTTTGTTCTTCTGTATAAGTTTTAAAATATTTTCTACGGAACCATTGCTAGACATCTTATCCGCTGGAGTGTTTTTGCAATAGTCTATTAATAAGTCAATATGTGAAGTAGCTACGTGTGTTCTCGTATCTGAGGAGGCATAATAGATAAAGACACGACCGTCTTCTTCCAAAATCCAACCATTGGAGAAAAGTACATTGCCAACATCCCCGACTATTTCATTTTCATTTGGCGCCATGAAATACCCGCCAGGTTGGTGAATTACTTTGGCTATATCCTTTAAATCGGTCATAAACAAATACAATACGTACCGAAGCCCGGCGGCAGTGTTGCGAACGCCGTGTGCAAGATGTAGCCATCCATCTTTCGTTTTTAAAGGAGAAGGTCCCAGACCATTCTTTAATTCATAGATTGTATGATACGCTTTTGGATTAATTATTTGTTCGTCATGCACAACGGGGTTGGCCATGTCTTTAATATAACCCATGCCTATACCACCTCCAGAACCGGTTTCAATAAACCCATCCTGTGGTCTTGTATAAATTACATATTGCCCATTTACGAACTCTTCGTGTAAACTTACATTTCGTTGCTGAGCCGAGTCGGAGATCAAATCTGGCAACCTTTCCCAAGTTAATAAATCTTTAGAGCGAATAAATCCGGCATTGGCTATTGCTGCAGAGGTGTTTCCAGCGGTAGCGCTGGGATCTTTTCTTTCTGTACAAAATATGCCGTAAATATAGCCGTCTTCATGTGCCACTAATCGCATGTCATAAACATTAGTATCTCCCTCATTTAACTGGGGTAAATAAAGCGGTTTGTCCCAAAATTTAAAATGACTTAAACCTTGCCGACTCTCTGCAAAGGTAAAATAGGACTTCCTATCCGTACCTTCTACTCTTACGGCCAAAATAAACTTGTTATTCCACTTAATGGCACCCGCATTAAATGCGGCGTTTACTCCAATGCGTTCTAGACCAAATGGATTGGTAGCTTTGTTAAAGTCGAAACGCCAGTTTAAAGGAATATGTTTGGCGGTAATCACGGGGTTTTTGTACCTGAAGTAAAGGCCATTGTCTTCTGGGATGGCTTGGTTAGGACAGGTGATTAATTCTTCATAATGCTGATGTAAATCACGGAGATTTCTTTGTGTTGGTTTATATGTGGTCCTATTCATTTCCATTACAATTGATCGTCTAAGTGGTTCCACCAAAATCTTTTTAGTATCCAAGCACAAATAGCAAAAAGGCCTAAGGATATCCAAAGAGAGGTGTATTCATGCAAAATGAGATACAGAGGAATTACTACCAGCAGGGTCTGGGTGGCTGTCCCTATAAAGACCGTGAACATGTCTTTTTTAAAGGCTTTATTTTCTTTAAAATCTGGTTCGTTTCTAACAACTTTCTCCTTAATAGGTTTCCAAAAACCCCATGGTCTTGTTTTTTTGTAAAAATCTATAAGGACTTTTTCGTCCGTGGGCGCTGCGGTATAAGTTCCAAATAAACACCCTAGGGTTGTGATAAGAAGCAAAAGTGGGAAGAGATAAAGTTCCAGAGTTTCTTGAAAAACCAAGGGAAAAATAATGGCAGGGATAAGGCCAGAAAGCATTCCCCAAAAATACCCATTCCCATTAAATCGCCACCAATGCCATTTTAAGGTGTTAGATACTACATATCCGCCCCATAGAGCAGAAACAATCCATTGGGTAATGGAATTTACGTCTTCTATAAAACAGCCGAGTACAATACTGATGAAAACAACTACTATGCCACTGGTGTAATTCATAGATTTTACCTGACCTGGACTGGCATCTTTCTTATTCCTTAGATAAACATCATTCACCAGGTAAGCCTGAGCAGCATTAAGAGTCCCTGCGAAGGTCGACATGAATGCTGCGAGCAGACCGGCCAATAATAGGCCCATTAAGCCAACCGGTACAAAGTTGCTTATAGCAGAGGGTAATATATTTTCAAAGTCGATGGTTCCGGCTCTATTCAGATCTAGTTGATCATAAAATAATATTCCTAAAATGGCAAATCCACCAATCATTAAATAACGTGTAGGCATAAGGGCTAAAGAGACGAAACCACTCATTTTTGCCGCTTCTTTTGGCGATTTGGTAGAAAGGATTTTCTGCATATCATAGTTAGGTGCAGGGCCAGCAATACTTGCTAAAAGCCCTTTAAAGACTACCAGCATGAAAAATAGCCCAAAAAGCGAATAGCCATCGGAGACAATTTTATCATTTACTTCTGAAATTAACTGTGTCCAATCTATATCTAAATGCCATCCAAAGAAAGGGTTCATCCAGCCATCAGGCACCAGCAGTGTGCTCGTTCCCATTGCCTGCCAAGCAATAAAGGCAATGGCAAACGAGGAAATAGTCATAATGGAAAACTGCAGTAAATCTGCCCATACAATACCGGACATTCCACCTAAAACAGAATAAAAAACCGCAAACAAGGTAAAAACTGCTCCATAAAAATGCGGTACATAGGCAAGGGGAATATCAAAAGGAATATATGCGCTGACCGCTTCCCATGGAATAAAAATCTCCACAAATTTCCCCAGTCCTATAAAGCCATAGGCCAAAAAACCAAGGCAACTTACTATGGCGAAGGCTACGACCACCGAATGTGATAATCTACCGCCTTTACCCTCGCCAAACCTGAAAAGAATCCATTCAGCTCCGGTGGTAACATTAGACCGCCGCAGCCATGCGCTTAGATAGACCATCAAGAAAACCTGATTAAAAACAGGCCATAGCCAAGGAATCCAAATGCTTTTAAGGCCATAGACAAAAGTTAAGGTTACTAGCCACATGGTACCCGAAATATCGAACATCCCTGAAGCATTTGACAGGCCAAGCATATACCAGGGTAAAGATTTGCCCCCAAGAAGATAATCGTCTTTACTTCTCTGTGCTTTTTTTCGGAGCACAAGTCCAATTATGACAGTTGCTAAGAGGTATAATAAGATGATAGTAATATCTATTCCTTTAAGCATATACTATATTATCAACATTAAAAAGGGGTTTTAGATATAATAATTAAATTGCCAATTTTAAGCTTTATTTTTTACTGATTTGATGAAAATTAACAGCAAAAATTCACAAATTCTATCTCAAATCTAAAATATTTGTTAATATTGTGTTGGTATTATTTTGTCAAATTACGAACAAATAAAAACAGTTTGAAAACCAATTAATGGATATTTTAAAAAAAATTCATCGTGAGATTACTCCTCTGACAAAGGAAGACAGTTTTTTAGTATTTGATAGATTAAAGGATATGTTTGATTATCCAATTCATTTTCACCCGGAGTTTGAACTTAATTTTATCGACAAAGGTAAGGGGCTGCGAAGAATTGTAGGTGATAGCGTAGAAGAGGTTGATAATTATGAATTGGTCCTTGTGGGGTCTAACTTGTTTCATGGCTGGGAACACCATAATTGTAATTCCAAAAACATTCATGAAGTTACCATTCAATTCCATGATGATTTATTTGATAATAAATTTTTGGGAAGAAGAATTATGAAGCCTCTGAAAGATATGTTCAATCGCTCCACTCATGGGGTCTTGTTTTCTAAGGAGGTTGCGAAGCAAATGATGCCTAGAATAGTAAAAGTCTCTAAAATGGGTGGAATTGACTATTTCTTGGAGTTGTTTTCCATTTTGTACGACTTGTCTAACTCTCGAAACCAGAGACTTCTATCTACCACTACAATACACTTAGATAATTTTGAATACAATGAGAAGTTAAAGACGCTTTATAACCATGTACAAGAAAATTACGCTTCTAAATTAACGCTGCATGAGGTTTCTGAAATTATGAATATGAGTACCGTTTCCTTTAATCGGTTTATAAAAAAATGTACGGGAAAAACATTTGTAGAATATGTTAATGACGTCCGTATTGGTTTTGCTTCTAAATGGCTGATAGAAAAAGACCTGAGTATTTCAGAGATTGCCTTTGCCTGTGGCTTTAATAGTATTGCCAATTTTAATAGGGTTTTTAGAAAGAATAAAGGGCGCACCCCAACAGAATACCGGCAGGATTTTTCTGGAATTAGAAGGGTGCTTTAATAAAGGAAGATAGTGTCTACTAAAGGCAGAAACATTTCTGATGAAAGTAAATTGTCATTTTCATCAATGTTTCTGTCAATCCCATATTTATAGGCACTATTTCAAATAAAAAATGTAATTTAAACGGTTAATAGAAAATAGTTGTTGAACAGATAATATTTTATGCAAATAAAAGAAACGCCCAAACAGTACGATGCAATAATTGTAGGCTCCGGGGCTGGAGGAGGTATGTCTGCTAAGGTTTTAGCAGATGCAGGTTTTAAGGTTGCTGTTGTAGAGGCAGGGCCTTATTTTGACCCCGCCGAGCCAAGCCAGCAGACTCAACTAAAATGGCCTTATGAATCTCCCCGAAGAGGAGCAGGGACTACCAGAGTCTTTGGTGAGTTTGATATGGCTTACGGAGGATGGGAAATTGAAGGGGAACCATATACACACAAGGACGGAACAGAATTTAAATGGTTCAGATCCCATATGCTTGGAGGAAGAACTAACCATTGGGGTAGAATATCACTGCGTTTTGGGCCGAAAGACTTTAAACATAAAGACGTAGATGGTCTTGGAGATAACTGGCCTATTGGTTATGAAGATGTAAAACCCTATTACGATAAAGTAGATAAACTTATAGGTGTTTTTGGTACTAATGAGGGCCTTCCGAATGATCCGGATGGGTTTTTCTTACCACCACCTAAGCCAAGGCTTCATGAGCTTTTCTATATCAAAGGAGCTCGTAAATCTAAAATACCTGTAATCCCCTCAAGGATGTCCATGCTTACTAAAAAAATAAACAACGATAGGGGAGTTTGTTTTTACTGTGGGCAATGTTCACGTTCCTGTCAGGTTTATGCCGATTTTTCAGCTGGCTCCTGCCTTATTTTCCCAGCCCAGAAGAGTGGAGGGCAAATAGATCTTTATGTCAATTCTGTGGTACGAGAAGTACAGACAAATGAAGAAGGTAAGGCCACAGGAGTTTCCTATATTAGTAAAGAAGATCGCAAAGAATATGTGCTTAAAGGAAAGGTTGTGGTCTTGGCTGCATCTGCCTGTAGTTCAGCACGTATTTTATTGAACTCCAAGAGTAAGCAGCATCCAAACGGACTGGGGAATAGTAGCAATATGGTAGGGAAGTATCTTCATGATTCTACCGGAGGAAGTAGGGCTGGTTTTATTCCAGATTTAATGAATAGAAAGATGTATAATGAGGATGGAGTTGGTGGCATGCATGTTTATACGCCATGGTGGTTAGACAATAAAAATCTGGACTTTCCCAGGGGATATCACATAGAAGTTTGGGGGGGTATTCATATGCCTAATTATGGCTTTGGTTTTAATCCCAATGAATTTAATAAGTTCTTTGGTTTAAGTACAGGAGGATATGGTGCCGGCTTGCGTAAAGATGTAAAAAAGTACTATGGTTCTGTCTTAGGATTTGGGGGCAGAGGAGAAGCTATTGCCAGAGAAGATAATTATTGTGAAATTGATCCTACTACAGTAGATGAATTTGGAATTCCCGTGTTACGATTTAACTATAAGTGGTCCGATTTCGAAAGGAATCAGGCCAGGCATATGCAGGCAACCTTTGAAGAACTAATACATAACATGGGAGGTGAGGTTTTAGGAGACACGCCATCCAAAGAAGATGACTACGGCCTGTCTACTCCCGGAAGTATAATACACGAGGTTGGTACCACAAGAATGGGGGATGATCCTAAGCGTTCAGTCGTTAATAAATTTCAACAACTTCATGACGTAAACAACGTATTTATAACGGATGCAGGACCCTTTGTTTCCCAGGCAGATAAAAATTGTACCTGGACCATTTTGGCCCTTTCATGGCGCGCGTCTGATTATATTGTAGAACAACTTAAACAGCAAAATATCTGATATATGGATAGAAGAAATAGTATAAAATCATTACTTCTTGGTTCTGTTGCAGGAGGTTTGGCTATTCACGGATGTGCTCCTAAAGAAGAGCAGAATTTAAGTTTACCAGAGGCACCAAAATTAACCGGAGACTTTGGTAGAACTCCAGAAGAAAAGGAATTAATTGAAAAGCTAAATAAGGAACAGTTTTTTAATGAACACGAACTTTCTACTATTGCCGTGCTCTGCAATCTAATTCTTCCTCCTAATGAAGAATTTGGTGGACCTCTCGATGCTGAAGTACCCCAATTTATTGAATTTATGGCTAAGGATGTTCCGGAACTACAGACCGATTTAAGAGGAGGATTAATGTGGTTAGACCATGAGAGTAATAGACGGAATGGAACAGAGTTTAAAACCACTGAAGAGGCTAAGCAAAAAGAGATATTAGATGAGATCGCATTTTATGATGCCAAAATACCCATGCGAGAACAGCCTATGGAAGTTCAGTTCTTTTCTCTTATGCGAAATCTGACGCTAACGGGCTATTATACTTCCGAAAAGGGAATAGCCGATTTGGGTTACGTAGGAAATATGCCAAATGTTTGGAACGGAGTGCCAGAAGATGTTTTACAACAGCATGGAGTTGCCTATGAAGAAGAATGGCTGGCAAAATGTATAGATCAGAGTAAACGTGGTATTATTGCCGAATGGGATGATAAAGGAAATCTTTTGACTTAACTTTTCATTGTTTTATCTTTAACCATATTAATTAATTGCCTATGAAAAAAATTACCTTATGCGGTTTATTTCTCTTAGGTATGAGTTCCATGGTTGCGCAGGAAATTGGTATACAGCTCTATAGTCTAAGAAATCAGATGATAGATGATGTAGAAGGAATGCTTGCTAAAATAAACGAATGGGGAATTACCAAGATTGAAGATGGTAACGACGGCACCTATAACTATAGTTTTAAGGCTTATAAAGCGCTTTTAGAAAAGAATAATTTAGAAATGGTAAGTATTAGTGCACCATTTGATGAATTGAAAAATTCACCAGAAAGCGTTTTGGATAGAGCAGAGGCATATGGGGCTAAATATGTTGTTTGTTTTTGGATACCTCATGACGGAAATAGTTTTACAATAGCCGACACAAATAAGGCATTGAATGTTTTTAATTCGGCTGGTAAGTTATTGAAGACCAACGGTGTTACTCTTGTGTACCACCCACACGGTTATGAGTTTAGACCATACAATGGAGAATTCTTGTTAGATTATATGATCCAGAATGCGGATAACTTTGCTTTTGAGATGGATGTTTATTGGTTTGCACATCCCGGAGAAGACCCGGTAGAATGGCTGCGAAAATATCCAAATAAGTTTAAACTTATGCACCTTAAAGATTGCAAAAAAGGAGTTGAGGGAAATCTTAATGGCACTTCAGATGTAGAAACAAACGTAGTGCTTGGAACCGGACAGATAGATATTGCTGCTGTGGTCAAAGAGGCAAAAAAGATGGGATTAGAATATTTGTTTATCGAAGACGAATCTTCTAAATCTCTTGAGCAAATCCCACTTAGCTTAGCATATCTGAAGGAACTATAGTCTCTTCTCTTTATGGGGTGTTTTACTTATGCATAGAAGATTCTTAATTAACAAATAAAACAAAACAAATGAAAAACCTAGTCACCGGTCTATTTTTAATTTTTTTCATTGCTTCTTTAGGAGCACAGGAAGTGGGCTTGCAGTTGTACAGCCTGCGGAATCAGTTTAAAACAGACGTTCCAGGAACCTTACAACTTGTAAA
The DNA here is from genome assembly GCF_029360665.1 of Eudoraea chungangensis. Classification (GTDB taxonomy): domain Bacteria; phylum Bacteroidota; class Bacteroidia; order Flavobacteriales; family Flavobacteriaceae; genus Eudoraea; species Eudoraea chungangensis. The sequence continues at coordinate 86,356 of NZ_JARDUB010000004.1, read as the reverse complement.
CCAATGGGGAATAACTAAAATTGAAGGTGGTGGTAGTTACGGACTACCCATAGATGAATATAAGGCTTTGCTAAAGAAAAATAAGCTGGATATGGTTAGTGTAGGTAGTAGTTACGAAGACCTGCAAAATAATGTAGATAAAGTGATTGCCAACGCAAAAACATTTGGAGCCAAATATGTTATGTGTGCTTGGATTCCACACGAGGATAATGTATTTGATATTGCCAAAACCAAAGAGGCCACAGAAGTTTTCAATAAGGCAGGGAAGGCATTAAAAAAGGAAGGAATTACTCTAGCATACCACGCACATGGATATGAATTTAGACCTTATAAGGAGGGAACTTTATTTGACTATATGGCACAAAACGCGAAAGACTTTGCTTTTGAAATGGATGTGTATTGGGTACATCACGGTGGTGCAGATCCACTTGCTGTTTTAAACCGCTATCCCGATAAAATAGTATTACTGCATTTAAAGGATATGGAGAAAGGTGTTAAAGGGAATAATACCGGTCATGAAGATGTAGAGACTAATGTAGTTTTGGGAACCGGGCAGGTTGATATTGCAGGAGTTGTCAAACGAGCAAAAGAACTGGGCGTTGTGAAGTATATGTTTATCGAAGATGAGTGTTCTAGAGTTGTAGAACAGGTTCCTCAGAGTCTTAGGTTTTTAGAAAAGCTGTAAAAGTTGCATGAATAGACTCAGCAAGATTCTCTTCTTATTGGTTTTGATTAGTAGTTTTATTTCCTGTAAGGAAGGGAAGACTATAAAGGAAAAACCAAATCAGCCTAATATAATTTGGCTTGTGGCGGAGGACCAATCTCCTGAATGGTTTCCGATGTATGGAGATAGTACTATATCATTGCCGCATTTACAATCCCTTTCTAAAGATGCCGTAATTTTTGACAATGCCTATTCACCTGTTCCTGTTTGTGCCCCAGCCAGAAGTGCTATAATCACCGGGATGTACCCGACAACACTGGGCACACACAATATGCGAACCTTTGCCTCATGGAGAGGTAAAGAGAATCAACCAACTATTGGAATACCAGGTTATTCTCCTATTGTTCCCCAGGGAGTTAGAATGTTTACGGAATACCTTCGGGAAGATGGTTATTATTGCGTAAATGGACCAAAAGAGGATTATAATTTTGAGAAAACGGATGGCGCCTGGGACGAGAGTAGCCCTAAAAGACATTGGAGAAATAGAGAGGGAGACCAAGCATTTTTTGCAGTCTTTAATTTTTCAGTATGCCATGAATCTCAAATATGGAAAAGAGGAAAAGACAGCCTTTTTGTTTCTCCTGAAGAGGTTAATGTGCCACCCTATTTACCTGATAATGAAATAATAAGACACGATATAGCTGTAAATTATAGCAATTTAAAAAGACTCGACAATCAGATTGGGGAGGTCATTGCGCAGTTAAAAGAAGATGGTCTTTATGAGAGTAGTTATATCTTTTTCTATGGCGACCATGGAGGACCTTTTCCAAGACATAAAAGAGCTTTGTATGAAACGGGGACAAAAGTCCCGATGGTTATCAAATTTCCAGCGCAAGAAGGTGCAGGTACCAGAGATGATAGATTTATGAGTTTTATTGACTTAGCTCCGTCTGTATTATCGTTGGCTGGTATTAAGCCTCCTGAAGTAATGCAAGGTGTTGCACAATTTGGGGATTTTGAAATAGAAAAAAAACCCGAAGAACTGTACTTTACTTCAGATCGATTTGATGAAAAGTACGATCGTTTAAGGGCAATAAGATCTAAAAATTTAAAATATATTTATAGTTACGATACTACCATCAGCCATGCTATGAGAGTTTCGTATAGAGAGCAAATGCCTATGATGCAGAATCTGAGGTTCTTATATGAGAAAAATGAATTAACTCCGGAACAGGCCCAATGGTTGCACCCTAATAAGCCAGAAGAAGAATTGTACAATTTAGAGAAAGATCCCTACGAGTTAGTAAATCTAGCTAATAATCCGGAATATGCAGAGTCTTTAGAGCGCTTTCGTAGCCTGCTGAAGTCTTGGATCAAGGAAACCCGTGATTTAGGACAATATCCTGAGAAAGAACTAATTTCTAAATGGTTAATAGAAGGGGAGCAACCCCAACTTCCATCATTAGAATTGTTGGAGGTGAAAGAAGAAATAGAATTAGTTTCTAAGCAGAATGATGCAACCATAGTCTGGAAGTCACCCAAGGATTCTGTCTGGAAGGTATATAAGAACCCTATTCCAAGAGATCAAATTTTTCAGGCTAAGGCGGAAAGAATCGGATTTTTAGATAGTGATATTTTGCTGTATGAACCCCTGTAACAGAGGAATATTACTAGAGTTTTTTGAATAGTAGGAGACGAATATCAGGCCCTGCAGATCCATTTAAGGAAGCAAGCTTTAAGGAGAGAGGATGTCTGCCCTTTTGCAATTGTATGCGGCCCATTTTTAGCGAAACAAAATCTTTAACATAAGACTCCATCCTAGGCACTCTATCATTTTCCATCCCTTTTAAAGGAGGATTATGACTTGCCGATATAGGGGTGGAAAGTTCATTTTTGCCATGCGTTAAACTTAAGTTGCTACCTATTGCTGATTTAGGGCAAGTATAATACACTTCCACCTCATAGGTTCCTGCCGACAAAACTTCTACATCCCAACTAATGGAATCCTTTACATTTTTCCAATTCGTAAAGAAGGAATCGTTTGGCCACCTATTACTTCGCTTTATGCTACCACTCGCGATTCCATCCCGAGCAGGTATTTGGGTGTAGATTGCCTCAGGGTAACCAAGTGTAAAAGGCCTGTCATCTGCCATAGAAGGTTCTGTTTCTCGCAGCCATGACTTTTTTTGCGCTATAAGACTTTCGGTAATTTCTGGAAACTCCGAAGACCGATCTGTTCTTTGACCTCTGTCCTCTTTTATGTGATAAAGTCTATTTTCGTTATCCAGTCTGTAATTTTCTGTGCGAACACTGGTTTTTCCGTTCCAATGATGGAATAACAATCTATCTTTCCAAGTGGGATTTTCTTTAAACAAAAGTGGCGATAAATCAATGCCATCAAAGGATGAAGGGGTTATGCTTTCCTTCCGAACAATGCTTAAAAGGGTAGGCATAATATCTAAAACAGATGCTATTGGCTCTATTATTTTTCCTTTTTGGAGTTTAGATTCCCAGCGAATAAAAAAAGGAGACCGTACCCCACCTTCATCCACAGAGCCTTTTCTTCCTCGCATTCCTCCATTATATCTATAGCTATTGGGGCCATTGTCCGTTAGGTAGATAATAATGGTGTTTTCAGACAAGCCCAGAGACGCAACCTTTCTCAATACTCGGCCTACATTGTCATCAATGTTGGTAACCATTGCCAGAGCCGCCTTAGTGAATTCTACATCTTCTTTTTCTTGGTCCTGGTATTTTGAAGTCAAGTCTTTCTCCTTAAAGGCATCCCAATACTTATCGGGGACCTGCATTGGACTGTGCGGTGTGTTATACGGTAAATACAAGAAGAAGGGCCGATTTTTGTTTTGTTCTATGAAGTCTATTCCTCTTTGGGTAAGATCGTCTACCAAAAACCCCTTACCTTCTACTAATTCACCATTATGTTCTAGCATAGGACTAAAATAATTCCCCCAATGTCCGGATGTAAAACCATAAAAATCAGTAAACCCTCTTGAATTTGGATGGTAAGGCGGCTGCATTCCATTATGCCACTTCCCGTAAGCAGCGGTAACATATCCCTCCTCTATAAGTGCTTCCGCCAGAGTAGGCGTGCCAAGATTCATTCTTTCACCACCTGCTGAGGTATCGTAAACACCTAGTTTTGGATATTGAATTCCCGTTAATAATTCTGCGCGTGTAGGCGAGCATACAGGTTGTACATAAAAATTTACAAAAGAAACTCCCTCACTAGAAAGTAGGTCTATGTTAGGCGTCTTAATATTTTTATTTCCACTGCTTTCTAGATCTCCCCAACCCTGATCATCAGCCATAATTAAGATAATATTTGGGATGTCGGAGCTTTGGTTTTGTTCTTTATTGGTTTTAACACAGGCACTCAGTACAAAGAGGAAAAGAAGTAAATAAGTCTTTTTCATTAATAGTTAGATTGTGACTCCTTTCCGAATAAAGAGTCCTAATTACATGTAATTTGGATTAGAAAGATAAGAATTACAGGACAGTCTTTTACAAGATATGTAATATTACTTTTAGTAGCTTCACTTCGCCAATGCTTTGTAATTTAATATTGGTTAATTTAGCCAATATCGAATAATTCTCATAGAGGCAGGGTCTAACTATGATTTCAATGTTCCTAAAAAAGCTATCTGCGGTTTTCCCTTTTGAAGCCTTCAATGGAAGGGAAAATTAGATAGGGTATTTGGAGGTAATCAAAGGGTAATTCTCCCCGCAAAAGACCCTAGGGCATACAGAAATGGGATCTCAGGTATTTTAAAGTTCTTGGTACTACTCTTTTGGGAAAATGTTAGCAAGAAGTATTTATTGTTCGAATGAGTTAGCTAATTTGCAATTGCAATAAAACATTACAATGCTTTTATGTTTATAAAAAGTCAGATGTACAAATTACCATTTTTGAAGGGAGTATGGATTCTACTTTTTCTATTTGCATTCCCGGGATGCAAGGAGTCCGATAAAAGGAAGATAAGGCAAGCAGAAAAGGAGATAATACTTAAAAAAGAAGAAATTATAGAGGCAACACCTAAGGTAGATAAGACTTATCTGTTAGATAGCTATACGGATACTACCTTTATTAGATTGGCTGATTTTAGTGATGATTTTAGCTATGATCTTCGGTATGCCACGACTAATAACTTTCTAAAGGCAAAGGTTTACCCTTGTGGGGAATGTTATACACGTGTAAAGACAGCAAAAGCATTGATATCTGCAAATAAGGAATTTATTGAACATGGCTTCAGGATAAAATTTTTTGATTGTTACAGACCAAACGCGGTGCAGTATAAAATGTGGGAATTGGTTCCAAATCCTCAATATGTAGCGAATCCTGTGAAAGGCTCAATTCACAATAAAGGTGGTGCTGTAGACATTAGTTTAGTTGGATTGAAAGGCGAGTTTGTAGATATGGGAACAGATTTTGATTATTTTGGAAAACGAGCTTACCACGACAATACCAATCTACCGGAGGCTATCCTAGAAAACAGAAAATTGCTCAAAGAAATTATGGAAAAATATGGCTTCTGGTCTATTAGAACGGAGTGGTGGCACTATAACCTGCAAGGCAGTTCTAAAGATCCTATTGCAAATTTTCTGTGGCCCTGTGAGGAAGATTTAACTATAGTGCAACCTTAAAGAATTATCATGAAGCCCTTTTTTCTCTTTCTTACCTTAGTTTTAGCCGGAAATTTAGCATTGCAAGCTCAGGACACCATAGTCCCCTTATGGCCCCGCAACAATGTTCCAAATCGCATTCCCAGTGATGAAAAAGAGATGCATAAAAAAGACGATATTCTTTTGGTGAGCCAGGTACAATATCCAGAAATTGAGGTCTATTTTCCTTCGGAAAGAAGCAACAATGGTAAGGCCGTACTTGTTTTTCCCGGAGGTGGATATCATGTTTTGGCTTATGATTGGGAGGGAACGGATATCGCTAAATTTCTGAATTCAAAAGGTATAGTAGCTATTGTAGTGAAATATAGGCTGCCTGTTTCAAAATCTTTAGAAAACCCTAAAATGGTTCCTTTGCAAGACGCTCAAAGGGCAATACGACTTGTAAGACATAACGCCTTAAATTGGAATATAGACGAAAACCTTGTTGGGGTCATGGGGTTTTCGGCTGGAGGACATTTAGCTTCTACCTTGGGCACACATTATAATGAGGAAGCTTATGAAGCATTAGATGTGGTTGATGCGGTTTCTGCTAGGCCTGATTTCATGGCTTTGGTGTATCCTGTAATTTCATTTACTTCTTCCTCAAAACACTCTGGTTCGTTGAAGGCACTTTTAGGAGAGAATCCTTCTCTAAATGAAATTAGGTATTTTTCTAATGAACTTCAGGTAAACCAGGATACGCCACCTACAATTCTATTCCATGCTACGGATGATAAGGGTGTACCCCCAGCAAACAGTCTGTTGTTTTATACCTCCTTGGTGGAGAATAATGTTTCGGCGGAATTACATATTTTTCCTGAGGGAGGACATGGCTTCGCTTTGGCTATTGACCGGCCTTATCTCCATAGGTGGACCGAAATCTTAGCCCAATGGATTCAGAATTTATAGGAGCGTCTTATTTAAACTGGTTGGGGTGGGGGTGTTCCCAAGGACTTCTATATGGTCTTTTTAATAAGGCAGTGGCTTCCTCGTCATTTACCACAACCAGATTTTTGGAATCATAAACCAATGGACGCTGTAATTCCATAGACATATTGGCTAGGATACAACTTGCTGTTGATATATGCCCTTCCCGAATGTCAGCTATTGGAAGAGATTTTTGATCAATTGCCTTTAAAAAATCTAACATGTGCAGGCGTGTAGCCGGTGCCGCATTGAGCTCAATGCCTTTTTCAGTTAAATCTTCAGGATACTTTTCTTTTTCATAAACCACATCCATATGAATAGGTTTAACATCCTTGTCGTACGGCACAAAATCGTACTGCATGGTACTACCAGAAAGTGTACCTTTTTCTCCAAAAAGTTTAAATGACCAAGGATATTCGGGATCATCCGGTGTACCCCAACTCCTATGTTGCCAGATACAGTTAAGATCTTCGTATTCAAAAATAGCAGATTGTGTATCGGCAATATTTGACTTCCCCTCTTTTTGCACATAAATACCGCCAGTAGAACTAATTTTATTTGGCCAGTCTAATTGAAGCATCCATCGCACGGTATCTAACATGTGTACACACATATCACCCATAATGCCATTGCCATACTCCATAAATGTTCTCCACCATCTTTTATGTGGTAAACCATCATATGGTCTTAGTGGTGCTGGTCCTGTCCACATCTCATAGTCTAGAAAATCAGGCACCGCTTCCAAGGGCGGATTGCCATTCGCTCTCATATGAAAATAGCAACACATTTCTACATGTGAAATCTTGCCTAAAAGTCCTTTATCTACAATATTTTCTTTGGCATGAATTAGATGAGGTGTGCTTTTTCTTTGTGTTCCCACCTGTACCACCTTGTTGTAGTGTCTTGCTGCGGCAACCATAGCTTCTCCTTCTAGTACATCTACGCTAATAGGCTTTTGTACATAAACATGTGCCCCTGCTTTTAAGGCATCTATACACTGAAGGGCATGCCAATGGTCTGGGGAACCAATTAAAACTATTTCTAAACCTTCATTTTTTAACATCTCGCGATAATCGTTGTATGTTTTGGGCGTTTTCTTGGATTTTTGCCTCTGTGATACGAGCATAGCAGTATCTGCTGCAAAATTCTTGTCCACTTCGCTTATCGCTATTACTTCAACATTGGCAACCTGGATCAATTTAAAAAGATCACTACTTCCGTACCACCCGGCACCAATTAAGCCTACCCGCCATGGTTTTTCTCTGTGCATTAGTTCAAAACCATAGCTGCCAAAGGAGGAAAGAACTGCTGCTGCAGTTGCACCTTTGAGAAATTTTCTGCGATTTATATTGAATAGTTTAGTTTCCATAGTTTTAAAAATTGGTTTTTGGATAGGTTTGCCGTTATTGTTCTTAAATATACCGATTTTTTTAGAACATTTTATAACAATCTAGGGCGCGTAACTCTCCTGAAACATCCTTAACAAAAAAAACATAGTGGTTGCCTCCATCCTTTATTTTTGTCTTTTTGCGAATTGTGGCCACAGATTCCGGGAAATTTCTTGTGCTAATATTTGCTTTTCGAAGATTTAAGGACTTGCCGAGGTTCTTATGGTAGGGAGAAACCTTATTTATTTTAAATACTCTGCCAGGAAATTCCAGTAATTCATCTGAAGTAAACAAATGTGTATGTTCATGGAGTTTTTTTAGACCATATCTTCGACCAATGCATTTAAAGGCTCCCGCCTTTAATATGCTTAAGTTGGGCTCATACAAGTATGTCAGTGGGTGTGAATATTCCGAAACGGTTGCTTTTTCTTCTTCAAAGGAAAAATTAAAGTTTACTTTACTTCCTTTTTCAATATTGCAACAATGAAGTTTAATCGCTTGTTTAAAACCTTTCTCCAAAACCCAAAGCAATTCTTTCACTTCATTATCAACTGAAAGTATATGTATTTCTTTTACTCCTCTTAATTCTTTGATTCCCAAACTTAAGTCAAGTAAGGGAGATGTTTTAATAAGGATATGGCTGGTTTTTGAAAAAAGTAAGTCAAGATGCCTAGGTATATCAGGGCTACAATCTGCAAGTCGAAATACTTTGCCTTTTGTTTGATGTCTTCTTCCGGGATCGGAATAAATCCAATCAAAAATATTCTGGGAAGTTTTTAAATACTCCAAGCCATCCTGAGGCAAGACAGTTGTATTGAGAATTCCTAAAACCTTAAGATTATACTGCGTAATAATTGCCAACTCTTTTGTTTTTTCGCAAAGGATGAGTTCGTCAAATTTTTTAGAAAAAAAATAGGCATCCACCCCAAGACCTGTGGTGATATCCAAAAGCCTTTTTCCTTGCACTAATTGCGATTTGTACAATGCTGAAGATTCGGAAGATGTTTGCTCAATATGTATCTTTTTGGGATAATAAATTTTTGGAGTATTATACCAGGTAGGAAGTTTTTTAAAGCATTTTTTTTTGCTTTCGAGCTGTTGGGCAATCTCTTTGTTAGAAACTTCCTTAAAAAGTGGTTTTTTTAGTATAACTGACACGATGTCAGTATTTAAATTTTTATTTATAAAATTCTGTACACCAGTATTTAATAATAATTTATTCAAAGTATTACTATAAATTTTTAGTCAATGATCGCACAATCTTATTTTGGGCGTAAAATTCCTTTAGAATCACCTTAATTACGGTATATAATGGTACTGCTATGATCATACCGATAACTCCGAGTAATAGACCTCCAATGATAATTACCAAGAAAATTTCTAAGGGATGTGACTTAACACTATTGGAAAAGATAAAGGGTTGTGAAAAGAAATTATCTATCAATTGTCCGATGCCAAAACCAATCATAACAAAGATAGTTTTAGGTAAAATTACACTGCTAAAATCGGCTCCAAGATTACTAGACATGGTTAGCAAAATCATCAGTGCTGCACTAATGATGGGTCCGATGTAAGGGATAAGGTTTAAGAGTGCACATAAGAACGCAATAACTACGGCATTTTCGATTCCAAAAATTAATAATACCGTGGTGTAAATAATAAAAAGAATAAATATTTGAAGTACTAATCCTAAAAAATATCTCGATAATAATTCTTTAATTGTTTCAATGGAAGTGTTGAGTTTTGCCTCTTTATCGTCAGGTATAAGGACCATTAAATTTTGTTGAAACAATTTACTGTCTTTAAGGTAAAAAAAGGCAATAAATACTACTGAAAACAAGCCTATACTTAGACTTCCCAAAATGCCAACCAAAGAATTTAGGAAATCGGGAATAAAACTTAAATCTAGATTTGAAAATAAATTAAAATCTGTAAGCTGCTCTTCAATTACATTGGTTTGCAGACCAAAATAATCCACTATTTGAAGATAAAGATTATTAAAATTCTCTTGAAGAGTATCTATGTCTAATAGGGACAGGTTTTTACCCTGTTGAATAATTAAGGGAATAAACATAGAAATAATGCCTAAGATTATGCCAAGGAAAAGCGCCATGGTAATAATTACCGCAAGGGTATTGTTAAGCTTGAGTTTCCTTCTTAAAAAGACAACAATTGGCCTGCCTAGGAGAGAAATAACTACAGCAATGGCTATATAGATCAGCACTGTTTGAATGCGATAAAGAAAAAATAATAGAAGCGCAATCCCAGCCAAGATGCCAACAGCCCTTAAAATGCCATCTGCGATTGTTTTTGAATTCATGATTTAACTTTTAAAGGCGTATAGTAGGATATTGGCTCCCATTCTTAGAGCTTTTTCTCTTACCTCTGCCGGATCATTATGTACTTGAGGATCTTCCCAGCCGTCACCTAAATCCGCTTCGTAAGTGAAGAGTAAGACCAGTCTTTTCTCATAGAAAATTCCCAAGGCTTGCGGTCTTTTACCGTCGTGCTCATGAATCTTGGGAAGTCCATTTGGAAAGGAATAGGTCTCGTTAAATATAGGATGAGTGGTTCCAACTTCCTCCAAAGGTATTTCTGGAAATACTTTTACCAGTTCTTTCTTAAGATAGGGCTCCATACCGTAATTGTCATCAATATGCAGAAAGCCTCCGGAAAGCAAATAGGTTCTTAAATTATCTGCTTCCTCTTGAGAGAAAACAACGTTCCCATGCCCGGTCATATGCACAAATGGATATTGGAAAAGGGCAGAACTTCCAACTTCAACAGTTATTGGCTTTGCCGAGAGTTTTGTGCCAATTTCTTTATTGCAGAATTCAATTAAATTTGGTAGAGCTGTTGGGTTCGAATACCAGTCACCGCCTCCATTATACTTTAAAACCGCAATTTCTTGAGAAAAGAGAAAAAGAGGACAAATGATTGTAAGTATTTTTAAGATGGAATTTTTACAGGGCATATTTGTTTTTGTTTGCGGGGTATGTTTAAGATCCACTATTAATTATTGCTACGGCCGTACATGCTACCAAGGCAGCTGTTTCTGTTCTCAACCTTGCTTCTCCCAATGAGATGGGCAGAAAACCTTTGTTAGAGGCCATTTTTATTTCCTTGGATGAAAAATCACCTTCTGGACCTATTAAAATGGTAACATCTTTATCTGCTGCGATACATCTTTTTAGGTCGAGTTTATCCTCCTCTTCACAGTGTGCAATAAATTTTAATTCCTTGTGCTCCTGCTCTAAAAAGGCTTGCAGGCTAATAGGCTCATTAAGCTTTGGTAAATAGGTTCTAAGTGATTGTTTCATGGCTGCCTGGATTACTTTTTCGAGCCGCTCCATTTTTAGTACCGTTCTCTCCGAGTGTTCACAATAAATTGGCGTAATTTCTTGGATTCCTATTTCCGTCGCCTTTTCTAAAAACCACTCAAAACGATCATTACTTTTAGTAGGAGCAACCGCTAGGTGTAACCAGTGCATCTTTCTGTGCTTTATCTTTCTTTCAATTATTTCGGCCTTACACATTTTAACATCGGCAGCGATTATTTTCGCGGTATAAAGATCTCCTTTGCCATTGGTGATAAAGACAGTATCCCCTTCTTTTCTTCTCAAAACCTTTATTAAATGTCTGCTCTCCTCTTTATTAAAAGCAAATTGAACAGCACTATTGTCTATGTTCGGCTGATAAAATAATTGCATCTATTGTATCTTTCATTAATCAGTTCAACTTTAGTTTGGTTTTGGCATGTTCCAGTCCTAATTCTAACCAGCCTTGTAATTGCTGTTCAGTGGCGTAGCCAGACGAATCTACATATATAAACTCTTTCATAGGTCTTTTGGTAAAGTCCATAGGTCGTACACTATTTTCCTTGAGTATGCCTGGCATTTTTTCTGCAACCACCCTAACCATTAAATCCGATTTTATTACACCAACGGTCATCTTTCCTTTAAAGAGAAAAGCCAGTCCTCCAAACATTTTCTTCTCGTTAAATTCAGAACGTATGGTCTTCGGAAACATGCTAATTATTCCGCGTATTCTCAATGCCAAATCTTCGGAATATGCCATATACTTAATCGGTTATTTTGTACCGTGCTTTTGCTACAGTGCCCTGGTTGGTGAAATCTCCATCAAGATACTTTAAATAGCCCACAATACCAATCATAGCGGCATTATCTGTACAATATTCAAATTTAGGGATATAAGTCTTCCAGCCTAGTGTCTTTTCTCTCTCTTTTAAGGCTTTTCTTATTGCTGAATTCGCAGAAACCCCACCGCCAATCGCTACCTGCTTAATTCCCAATTGTTGAACCGCCTTTTCTAACTTATGCATAAGAATTCCAACAATGGTATATTGTATGGAAGCACAAATGTCATTTAAGTTTTCTTCGATAAAATGAGGATTTTTCTTTGTTTCTCTTTGTATGAAGTAAAGGATACTCGTTTTAAGGCCGCTAAAACTAAAATTATACCCTTCTACCTTGGGTTTAGGAAACGGAAAAGCCTTAGGATTACCTAATTGAGCATATTTATCCACCAATGGCCCGCCGGGATATGGTAAACCTAATATTTTGGCACTTTTATCGTATGCTTCACCTACGGCATCGTCTAGTGTTTCACCTAGTACTTCCATGTCAAAATAGTCTTTAACCAAAACAATCTGTGTATGTCCTCCACTAATAGTCAGTGCAATAAATGGAAAACTGGGAGCCTCCATCTCTTCTTCTTCAATAAAGTGCGACAAAATATGCGCTTGCATATGGTTTACTTCTATTAAAGGAACATTCAGGCCTAAGGCCATGGACTTGGCAAATGAAGTTCCAACGAGTAAAGAACCCATTAGTCCAGGTCCGCGTGTAAAAGCTATGGCGGATACTAGTTTTTTGTCGATATTTGCTTTAGCTAAGGCTTGATGAACAGCCGGTACAATATTTTGCTGATGCGCTCTGGAGGCTAATTCAGGTACAACCCCTCCAAAAGCTTCGTGAATCTTCTGTGTAGCAATTACATTGCTCAACTTTTTTTTGTTGAGTAAAACAGCCGCGGAAGTATCGTCACACGAAGACTCTATCGCTAAAATGTAAATGTTTTTATCAGTATTCGTCATTTGGAACAAAAATTGTAAGCACAAAGGTAAAACATATTGGCCCTATCAGAAAACTAAGAAAAATACTAGTAAGAACACTTCTTGCTTTGCTACTCCTCTCTGTTTTGGGGACGATCATACTTTCTTTACCACCTGTTCAGACTTATTTTGCGAAATATGCCACCAATGCTATAAACAAAGAGTTTGGGACCAACATCAATATTGATAGACTTAGGATTTCTCTAATTTCATGGGATACCGCCTTACGCGATATCTATATTGAAGATTATAAAAAGGACACTTTGATTTATGTGGAAGAACTGTCTACTTCTCTACTAAATGTCAGAAATGTAATAAAGGGGAAACTCGAATTTGGGGATATTACCTTAGACGGATTACTGTTTAATTTAAAGACCTATGAAAATGCCACAGACAACAATTTAGGTGTTTTTATTGATAAGTTAGATAGCGGAAAGCCCCGAGACCCAAATAGTCCGCCTTTCTTTTTTTCCTCCACACATATTGAAATAAATCAGGGTACTTTTCGCCTAAGTGATTTAAATAAAGAGAATCCAGAGGTGTTAAACTTTACAAAGCTCGATATCGGAGCGGGGACATTTCAGATACTCGGACCAAATGTAACCACCAATATAGAGAGCCTTGCCATGGAAAGCAACATTGGTATTGATGTTACGGATCTATCTACGGCATTTGCTTACTCTAAAGAACAAATGCGCTTTGACTCATTAAGCATCAAGACACCTATGTCTGCGATTAAAGGAAACCTTCAATTTGATTACAAAAGAGAAGACCTCGTTAATTTTATAGATAAGGTTCAGATTAGTGCACAATTTGAGGATTCAAAAGTGGTATTGGACGAGGTAAACCGATTATACGATCAGTTTGGCTCAGGTAAAGAGGTGAACTTTTCTGCCAGTGTCAGTGGGGTCCTAAATGATTTAAACATAGAACGTCTTTTTTTAATATCGGATAATACTGCCATAAGAGGAGACTTTAATTTTACTAACCTCTTTTCCAACGAAGGGGAATTTGAATTAAACGCAGACATTAAAAATATAACTACTAGCTATTACGAATTGCGCTCATTGATGCCAAACATTCTGGGCAAGTCCTTACCTTCAATCTTTAAAAAGTTAGGTCAGTTTACAATTAGAGGTGATGCCATAATAACAGAAACTTCTATTAATACCAGGGCCAACCTGAATACTGCCGTAGGAAAGAGTTATTTAGATTTGGATTTAACCCAAGTTAATGATATTGACAATGCTGACTACAAAGGTTTTGTATCGCTCATTGATTTTGACTTGGGAAGGTTCATAGATAACGCTAAACTGGGGAAAACCACTGTAGATGTCAATGTGGAGGGAAAAGGTTTTGTCAGTAAAAACCTTAATACTGAGGTTTTTGGGGAAATATATTCTATTGAGTTTAATAATTACGAATACAATGATCTTAAAGTTTCCGGGATCTTAAAAGACCAACTATTTGATGGTTCCTTGCTTTGTAATGATGAAAACATACAGTTTAGTTTTGATGGTTTGGCTGATTTTAGCGATGAAGAAAGTAGTTTTAATTTTAATGCTTTTGTAGAATATGCCGATTTTAAAACTTTGAACTTTATAAAGGATAGTGTATCTATTTTCAAAGGGGACGTCAGTATGGATATAACGGGAAGTTCTTATCAGAACATTGAAGGAGACATCCGTTTTTCTAAGACTAGTTATCAAAATATAAACAACACCTATTATTTCGACGATTTTAGTATTGTCTCCACTTTCTCAAAAGACTCTACCCGAAATATTGAAATTAATTCTCCTGATATTATTACAGGCTATATGCGGGGAAAATTTAAGGTCAGAGAACTAGGTAAATTGGTAAGAAATTCTATTGGTAGTATTTATACAAATTATAAACCTTTTGAGATATCCAATGGGCAGACTTTGGCATTTAATTTTAAAATATACAACAAGATAGTTGAAGTGTTTTTTCCAGAGGTAGCCTTTGGTCCCAATACTTTTATCCGAGGTAATATTATAGCAGACAAGGGAGACTTTAAACTTGATTTTAAATCTCCCCATATCAAAGCCTTTGCAAACGAATTGGATAGTGTGGATTTTAGAATAGACAACAAAAACCCTCTGTTTAATACGTATCTGGCTGTACAAAATGTTCAGACCCCATATTATGATGTAAAGGAGTTTAATTTAATTAACACCACCTTAAATGATACTCTTTTTTTTAGAACAGAATTTCAGGGAGGAAGTGCCTATGATGATAGCTACAACTTAAACTTCTACCATACTTTTAACGAAGATAATAAGTCTGTAATAGGGCTTAAAAAATCAGACGTTAGTTTTAAAGGCAACACATGGGTTTTAAACAGAAACAGCAATAGTAAAAACAAAGTAATTCTTAACCAGACTCTGGATAGCATTACAATCGAAGAGATTGTTATGAACAACGAGAATAGAGAACAAATTAGACTCAGAGGGCAATTAGCAGATTCTACTTACAAAGACTTAGAACTACAATTTAAAATTGTCTCTCTTAACAAAATAGCCCCTAGTATAGATTCTTTAAAACTTAAGGGTGAAATAAATGGGACCCTCAACGTGTTGCAAAAGGATAATATTTACCTGCCAGTATGTAATTTGGACATTTCCCAATTTGGAATTAATGGTGTGGATCTGGGAAATTTAACCATTGGTATTGTTGGGAATAAGGATTTGTCTGAGTTTTCGGTTAATTCCCAGATAAAAGAAAATGGGCTTGAGAAATTTGGGGTTTTTGGAAAGTTTACGACTAATGATAAGATTCCCAAAGCGGATTTAGTGGCTTCTTTTAGTGATTTCAATCTGTCACCCTTTAGCCCTCTCGGAGAAGATGTTATTTCCAATATCCGTGGAAACCTCAATGGCAATGTACAGATTAAAGGGGATATAAGAAATCCGGATATCGATGGAGTCTTAACCTTAAATAACGCTGGTCTGGGGGTGCCTTACTTAAACGTAGATTATGATTTTGCCCAGAATGCGTCTATTAGGCTTTATGATCAAACCTTCGACTTTCAGAATATAGGTCTCACAGATGTGGCTATGAAGACTAAATCTGTACTGCAGGGGACGATTAAACACAATTTTTTCAAAACCTGGAATATGGATTTGGATATAGATACAGGAAACAATCGGTTCCTGATATTAAACACCCCTTTTGAAGAAGAAATTCTTTACTATGGAACGGGATTTGTTAAGGGGAAAGGTAGAATATATGGCCCCACCACTGCATTGAATATTACTTTTGAAGGAGCCACCGCAGAGGGAACTTCTTTAAAAATTCCAATAAGCGACGTAGCCTCGGTAGGAGACTATTCCTTTATAACTTTTATCGAAAAAGACGAGCTACAGTCTTTGGAAATGGAGAGGCAGTTAAAAAAGTATGAGGGCTTGGAGTTGAGATTTGATTTGGATGTCACCCCAGATGCGGAGGTAGAAATCGTCATTGATCAAAAGACAGGAAGTTCTTTGAAGGGAACTGGGGCCGGACTGGTATTTATGGAGATAAATACGAATGGGAAGTTTAATATGTTTGGTGATTTTGTGGTAGTGACTGGTGCGTTTAATTATAAATTCGGTGGGATTATCGACAGAACCTTTAGTGTGAAACCGGGAGGTAGTTTGGTTTGGGATGGCGAGCCCTTGGAGGCGGTTTTAAATATGGAAGCTGTCTATTCTTTGAATGCTAATCCGGCCCCCCTTTTAGATAACGCCGGATATAGCCGACGAATACCAACAGATGTAACAATAAGGCTTACGGAGCAGTTGGATAGACCAAATATCGATTTGAGTATTGAATTTCCCGGAACAAGTTCCACGGTAAAATCGGAATTGGAATACAGATTGCAAGACCCTACAATTGAAGAAAGAAATGCCATTTTTCTCTTAGCTCAAGGAACTTTTGTAAGTGAAACCTCGGGGATTAATCAGCAGGCGGTAACAGGGAATCTAATTCAAACCGCCTCGGGGCTCTTAAATCAAGTTTTGGGTGATGAAGATGACAAAATAGATTTTGGGGTCTCCTATGAACAAGGTTTCCTGGATCCTAATGATATTCAAACAGAAAATAGAATAGGAGTAACAGTATCTACCCAGATAAGTGATAAGGTTTTGTTTAATGGGCGTTTTGGTGTTCCGGTTGGAGGGGTAACAGAAACAGTTGTCGCTGGAGATGTCGAGGTACAGGTATTGCTGAACGATGAAGGGACTTTAAGGGCGAAGGTGTTTAATAGAGAAAACGAAATTCAGCAATTTCTTCAACAGCAACAGGGGTATACCCAGGGTATTGGTATTGCTTACGAAGTAGACTTTAACACATTTAAAGAATTGATGCAAAAGATATTTAGAAACAAAGAATTAGAAGAGATAGAGCCACAACAAGAAGAAGTGCCTGTACCTAAACAGGCCGCGGTGGAACCGTCGGCCGTAATGGGACAAGATAGTTTAGTGAGGTTTTACCCCAAACCTAATAGGCCAAAATTGAAATAGTCTATTTCCTTTTTTTTAACTAACATCCTAAGTTAATTTTGTTATTTGTATAACCTGATTTTATTCAAATTACTTCTTCAGATTTTCTTGTTTTATAAGTATACAGTTCCGCGAAGGGCGGTTCAGCGATAATCTCTTGATACAGGCCGCTTCAGCTACAACGATATCGTCAATAGAATTGTTAAAATAAGGGGATATCCAATTCATTTTATCCGATAAGTTTAGTATTTTTGCATTTCTAAATTTTTCTATGAGTTCAGAAATTAAAAAAATTGCGGTTTTCACTTCAGGAGGAGATTCTCCGGGTATGAATGCCGCCATACGATCAGTAGTGCGTACCTGTGCTTATTTAAATAAAGATTGTATAGGAATATATAGAGGGTATGAAGGGATGATTGAAGGAGACTTTATCCCTATGAATGCAAGAAGCGTAAATAATATTATCAATAAGGGAGGAACAATTTTAAAATCTGCGCGATGCGATGATTTTAGAACGGTGGAAGGTAGGAAGAAAGCCTATGATCAACTTGTAGCTAATAATATAGATGCTTTTGTTGTAATAGGGGGGGATGGCAGTTTTACTGGTGCTCTAGCCTTTTATAGAGAACATAAAATTCCTTTTATTGGTATTCCTGGAACCATTGATAATGACATTTTTGGTACGAGATATACACTTGGCTTCGATACTGCACTGAACACCGTGGTAGATGCCATTGATAAAATACGGGATACGGCCAGTTCCCACCATAGATTATTTTTTGTAGAAGTCATGGGAAGGGATGTTGGCCATATTGCACTGAACTCAGGGGTCGGCGCCGGAGCAGAAGAAATTCTAATACCAGAAGAAGATTTGGGTCTTGAGAGATTGTTAGACTCGTTAAAACGCAGTAAAGCAAGAGGTAAATCTTCGAGTATTGTAGTAGTTGCTGAAGGAGACAAAACAACCGGAAAAAACGTATACGAACTTAAGGAATATGTAGAAAAGAACCTTCCAATTTATGACGTAAGGGTATGCGTTTTAGGACATATGCAACGAGGAGGTGCACCAAGCTGTTTCGATAGAGTTCTGGCGAGCAGAATGGGTGTGAAGTCTGTAGAGGCCTTATTAGAAGGTAAAAGTTCGCTTATGGCGGGTATAATGGATAATCAAATAACATTAACCCCGGTGGAAGAAGCCATCAAAGGGAAAACAAAAATTGATAAGGAACTTATAAGAGTTTCGGATATCATGACAATATAGTTTTAATCTTAATCAATAAACAATGTCTAAAGTAAAAGTAGGAATTAACGGATTTGGTAGAATAGGAAGATTAGTTTTTAGAGAATCATTTAAAAGAGACGATCTTGACGTGGTTGCAATTAACGATCTTTTGGCTGTAGAACATTTAGCATATCTTTTGGAATATGACTCTGTCCACGGAAAATTCGATGGTACTGTTGAGGTAAAAGATGGAAATCTTGTGGTTAACGGAAATACAATTAGAATAACCGGTGAGAGAGATCCTAAGAATTTAAAATGGGATGCTGTAGGTGCCGAATTTGTAGCAGAATGTACAGGAATCTTTACTACTCTGGAAACTGCTCAATATCACATAGATGGAGGTGCTAAAAAAGTAATAATTTCAGCCCCTTCTAAAGATGCACCGATGTTTGTAATGGGAGTAAATCATCAAGATGTGAAAGCTTCTGATGCTATTGTGTCTAATGCCTCCTGTACCACTAACTGTCTGGCTCCTTTGGCCAAAGTGCTAAACGATAATTTTGGGATAGAAGAAGCCCTTATGACAACGGTACATGCTACTACAGCTACGCAGTTTACTGTAGATGGACCTTCCAAGAAAGATTTTAGAGGTGGTCGTAGTGCTCTTTTAAACATTATACCAGCTTCCACTGGCGCAGCCAAGGCCGTTACAAAGGTTATTCCTGCCCTAGAAGGCAAGCTTACTGGTATGGCATTTAGAGTGCCAACTGCGGATGTTTCTGTAGTTGATTTAACCGTACGTCTAGAAAAAGAAACCTCTTATGAGGAAATCAAAAAAACCTTTAAAGAAGCTTCAGAGGGTGCTTTAAAAGGAATCTTAGGATATACGGAAGAGGCTGTTGTTTCACAAGACTTTATCGGCGATTCTAGAACCAGTATTTTCGATGCAGGGGCTGGAATTGAATTGAATAGTAAATTCTTTAAAGTTATCTCTTGGTATGATAATGAAGCTGGGTATTCTAATAAGCTTCTGGATCTAACGCAGCATGTAGCTTCCCTATAAGAAGAGTTTAAATAATTGTAAATGAGGAATCCTCAAAAAGGTTATTAAGCTTCTTTGGGGATTCTTTTTTAAGGCTAAGTGAATATGATTTTAATAGTTGATAGCGGTGCAACCAAGTCGGACTGGATTGCCTTGGACAGTAAGGGAAAAGAATTGTTTATGACCCAAACACTGGGCTTAAGTCCTGAAGTTTTAACCCGTGAAGTTATTGAAGACAGATTGGCAAATAATTTTGAACTGTCTAAAAATAAGGATAAAGTTAAGCATCTGTATTTCTATGGTGCTGGCTGCGGAACCGACCGAATGAAAGGTTTTTTAAATAGAATTTTTAAAAACTTCTTTCCAAATGCCAAAGCAGAAGTGCAAGAGGATACCTATGCCGCGATTTACAGTACTACCAAAATTGGGCATCAGGCCATTGTCTGCATTTTAGGCACCGGTTCTAACTGTAGTTATTACGATGGGCATCAACTTTTTCAAAAAGTAGTTTCTTTAGGTTATATACCGATGGATGATGGTAGCGGAAATTTCTTTGGACGAAAATTAATACGCGATTATTACTTTCATAAAATGCCACAGGCCTTGGCACTAAAATTTAGTAAGGAATACAATTTAGAGGCCGATGTAATAAAAGAGAACCTATATAAGCAACCTAATCCCAATACTTATCTCGCAACTTTTGCTAAATTCTTAATTGAAAATAAAGATCATCCTTACTGCAAAGGGGTAATAGATAAGGGATTGCAGCAATTTGTAAATAATTACATTATGCAATTTGAGTTAGCTACAAAAGTGCCAATAAGTTTTGTTGGGAGTATTGCATACTTTTTAAAAGATGAGCTTTTGGCTGTTTTAGAAAGAAACGACTTAATTCTTGGTGTTATAAGACAGCGTCCCATTGAAGGCTTGGTAGAATTCCACAGAGAAATTATCTAACGGCTATCATCGATATTTCAATATTAACATCCTTAGGGAGTCTGGAAACTTCTACGGTTTCACGTGCCGGAGGAATTATCCCATCAAAATAAGAACTATACACTGCATTGATAAGAGAAAACTGGCCCATATCTCTGATAAATATAGTGGCCTTAACTACCTGCTCAAAAGTCATTTCAGCTGCAGTTAGGATAGCTTCTATATTTTTCATGCACTGTGCAGTTTCTCCTTCGATTCCTGTCGACACTAACTCTCCATTGGTTGGGTTTAATGGAATTTGGCCTGAAATATAAAGCGTATTATTACTTAAAATAGCCTGGCTATAAGGACCAATGGCTGCTGGTGCATTTACGGTTGAAATATTTTCTTTCATTAGTTCTATTTTTTGTTTTCAAGGTATTGGGTGCCTTGTATTAATTTCTTTAACGTGGAGGAGGCTGACTCCTATTTTCCCATTTAAGGTCTTTGAGTAAAGAGCTCTTTATACCTATAAAGAAATACCACCTTTCAAAATCTCCAAAGGGTGTCCAATCAAAGTTGAGTTTAAAACTTCCCAAGTCCCTTCGAAACCGTAGCTGGGTAACGGTAAAACCTTTACCCTTAAAGTCGTAACCAGAAGAAACACCAACATCCCACCCAGGAGACAAGGTAACATTACCAGAAAACATAAGTGAATTGTTGGTAAAATCATTTTGCCGGTTGGTATTACTATAGGAAAGCGCATATTGCAATCTCAGGTCCCAGGGAATTTTGTTCTGGTAAATCGGGTTTTCTTTATTTAATTCATCTTCATCGTCAAACCTGCTTTCATCAAAATTATTTGCTTTTCCAAACAGATCATCTGTTCTTCCACCACTGGCTGCCACATAAATATCCCCTTCCGTTGGATATTCCTCTCTATCCCTGGTAGGATTAAAATCTTCACTACTAATAGAGTAACTTATATTAGCTCTTGCAGAGGTAAGTCTAAATAGGCTTCCTCCATTGGCAATATTAAAGGTATTAATCCTTGTTCCATTATTATCTATAGCATAAGGATCCAAACTTGCGCCAAAGTTAATAGACATTTTATTGTCCAAGATATTAGTGCCTCCGGTAATGGCAAGGGGATTTAAGTTTAATGAGTCGGATTCAAAATTGTAGCCTGTAGAAAAATTAAAACTATTTAACAGGAAAACCTTTTTTGGTTCCAACTTAGTGGAATCTTTATTTCGGACTTTGGCTTCCAAGGAATTTGCCAGAGAAAAACTTAGGTTGCTCGATTGCCCTCTGCTTGGGACACCATATAGCGTATTTTGAAAACGGGTATAGGAAACGGTATCCCCTGTAACCCCATTGATATATTCATCGTAATACTGCTCAAAAGAGGGGGCATAGCCATAACTAACAGATGGCCTCATAACATGCCGAATAGCCTGAATTTTTTTGTCTTCCCCAAGGTTAAAGGTTCCATAAACTGTAGTTCCAAGACTTGAACTAAGATTGTATTGATTAAATCGGTCAAACCCACTTATGGTATCTGTAACTACCGTCTGGGTTTCTTCATCAAATCTTTGATTAAAGGTCTGCAGTGTCCAAACATCTTCATAAGTTCCACCCATACTAACACTTAAAAACTTAGCTACCTTGAAGTTTGTACTGATAGGAATTCTATGCCGAGCGCCAACTTTCGCATTGTCAAACATTTTGGCCGTACCAAAATCTTCATTGGTAGTACTTATACTGTTTCTGGCATTTAAATCGTACTGAAAATTTATATTTTGAAAAGCTCCTTTTTTTATACCCTCCCTTTTAGCAAAGGGAAATATTCTCTCCAAACTAGCCTGTAGTGTAGGTAAGGTTAAATCTACGGCTTCGGTATTGGTGTTTTGGTTGTGTGTTGCTGTAAGACTTAGGTTAACCGACGGATATGCCGGGAAAGTTTTGGAATATGAAATAGAAGAAGATAAATTATTGATCTGTGTATTAGGAAGATTCTGTTGTAACAAAGAATTACGATAATACTGACTACTACCCAAGTTGACAGAAGCGGATAAACGAGAATTTGGATTGGCTTTAGAATCTTGCGAATGAGATATTTGTATATTATAAATTGTACCTCTGCTATAATCATCAAAACCCTTTTGACTAGTAATCTGATTTTCGTATCTAAAGTTGAAATTTCCTCTGTATTTATATTTTTTGGCATAAACAGATTGCGCCCTGAACCCCCAACTCCCATTAGTGTATAAGTCGCCCGTTACCGTTAGATCTGCATAATCGCTTATTGGAATGTAATATCCCAGATTCTGTAAAAAATACCCCCTGTCTGGATCATTACCAAAAGTGGGCATCATCACACCAGCCGTTCGGCCTGAGGTTAAAGGGAAATAAGCAAAGGGCAAGGCCACCGGAGTTGGCACATCGGCGATATAAATATTACTAAAGCCTGCAATTACTTTCTTCTTGGGAACAAACTTGGCTTTCCGAATTCTAATATAATAGTCTGGATTAATGGTGTCTTTTGATGTGGTTAACTTGCCTTCACTTAAGAAATACACAGAATCATTCTCTTTTTTCGTAATGTTGGCATAAACCTTCATCGCGTCGCTTCCTAACTGCCCTAAACCAGCTTGTTGTTCGGTTCTAGAATTAAAAATAAGTGCCTTTTGTGTATCAAAATTAAACCGAATGCTATCGGGTATAACGATATTGTCTCCTTGTTTAAAATATGGGGTCTGAGAGTAATTACCAAGGGAATCTTTTAGCCTCCCGGCATAGACTTCATTCTTAATATAGTCTAAGATAATCACCCCAGCTTTTAATTCGGTGTCTTCATAATAAATCTCCGCTTCATTGTATAAATAAATCTTTTGATCCTTTTGACTTAGTTTGACATAGTCTTTTGCCTTGTATTTAATTTTATCGGTTAACATTCCCGATTTGGTTTGAATAGAGTCGTTTTCTAAAGAATCTGTTACTACGGTATCTCGGCGGACAGGAGCTGGCATCAAAGGAGCTGTTATGCTATCTTGCACCGCCTTTATGGGAAGGGGCTTAATAAAATCTTCTTGTGCAAATAAGGCGGAAGGACCCATAATTACTAACAAAAAGAAAAGAAGATAGTGTTTGTTTGATTGCAAAGCGATATATCCTATTTTTGTAATGGTAAGGCTTCGATTTTGAAGTCAAACTTACATATATTTTTTGGTCCGCTTACAGCACATTACAATAAATTTAACCTCCTGACGATGCCACAAAACAAGAAGCCCATATTTATTTGCGTTGCTTTGAGGGTTATCAAAAAAGGGTATAATTAGAGTAAATGTGTTTTAGTGGTATCAAGAATTCGTCAAGTTATGTATCACAAGTTATATGAATCTTAATTATTGTAGATGTTGAAACGGTTTATTGTTATTCCATTTTTTCTATTCGTTGTTTTAACGTCCCTCTTTTCCTTTATCTCTTTTCAGAAAGACAATGACCCTTTTGTTGTAGTATTAGATGCTGGTCATGGTGGACATGATCCTGGTAATTTGGGGAATGGTTATATGGAAAAGAACATCGCCCTTAAAATTGTCTTGGAGGTGGGCAGAATTCTATCGTCTAACCAAGACATAAAGGTTGTATATACCAGGGATAGCGATTCTTTTGTCGATTTATTTGTAAGAGGGGAAATAGCCAACAAGGCCAATGCCGATCTTTTTGTATCGGTGCATTGTGACTCCCATACATCGGATGCACATGGTGCAGGCACCTTTGTATTAGGTTTGCACGCAAACAAACAAAACTTCGAAATCGCAAAGAAAGAGAACTCGGTAATTTATTTAGAAGATAATTACGAATCTCGTTATGCGGACTACGATATTAATTCCCCAGAGTCGGTAATTGGACTTACTATTATGCAAGAAGAGTTTTTAGATCAGAGTATTATGCTGGGGAAAATGATGCAAGACAATTTTTCGAATAAATTAAAAAGGAACGATAGAAAAGTTAAACAGGCCGGATTTATTGTATTACATCAGACCTTTATGCCAAGCATTTTGGTTGAAACAGGTTTTTTAACCAATAAATCCGAAGGAGCCTATTTAAATTCAAAGAAGGGGCAACAAGAAATGGGAAAAGCGATTGCGGAAGCAATAATCACCTATAAAAATAACACCAGAACTACCACGATTACCCCTGTCTCAGTGCCAGTAGTAAAAGAGCCAGAAACCGCGTCGGTACAACTACCAGTTTCGGCTACAACGACTGAGTACAACAATGGCCAGGTTTCGGAGGAAGTGGAAAAGAAAGAGGAAGTAGTCTCGCTAACGGAGCAGGTAAGTACAGAGGAGAAAAAGAGTTTAAGTGGTAAAGAATTAAATAATAACACTTCTTCAACGGCTAGCTCTACAAAGGAAAAGATGGTCCCGGCCACAACAGTTAAGAGCGCAGAGGATGATTCTGACAAAAAATCAAAAGATGTTAATACGGATATTGTTTTTAAAATACAGCTATTGGCAAGTGCCAAAACAATTTCTTTGGTTCCGTCTAATTTTAAAGGATTAAGTGCATTATCTAAAGAGCCTTATAATAACTTATATCGTTATATGTACGGGGAAACAAACTCCTATGATGAAGCTAGATTATTTAAAAACAATGCTGTGAATAAAGGCTATAGTACATGTTATATTGTGGCGTACAAGGAAGGAAAAAGAATTCCGGTGCCAGAGGCATTAAAATACCTTTCACAATGATAGGAGCACATCCAAAAAATATTTATAATTTTGTTAGTAAACTAAATCAATGCGTTTGAAGCTTTCAAGAGAAATTAAGACAGGCATTATTGTAGTAGGTGGCATTTTACTATTTGTATTGGGATTTAGTTTTTTAAAGGCAACTCCTCTTTTTAATAATAGCAAAACGTTTTACGCGGTTTATGATCACGTTGGTGGCCTGCAACCGGGTACCCAAGTATCTATTAATGGTTTCACCGTTGGGAACGTTAATCAAATAGGATTCCAAGGTAGTAGTGGAAGACTTTTAGTTACCTTCTCTGTGGATAGTAATTTTGAATTTTCTAAAAATAGCTTGGCAGAATTATACGATACCGGTATAATTGGTGGTAAAGGAATTCAGATTCATCCTGTCTTTGATGGTGCAACGATGGCCGCTTCAGGAGATACCTTGCGTTCTGCTATAAAACCAGGCTTAACGGATTTATTACAGAAAAAATTGGCTCCACTTCAAACTAAAATTGAGGGGGCGGTCACAAACGCCGATTCATTATTAATTAATTTTAATGACGTTTTGGACGAGGATACAAAAGAGAATTTAAGAGCTAGTATCCAAGGATTGAGAAGCACGGTTAATAGCTTTGAAAGAAGTGCTACCTTATTTAATGAAATCCTTGTAAGTAATAAAGGAAAATTAGATAGTTCCATTACCAATATTAATACCATTACTACTAATTTCTCTATACTATCAGACTCAATAGCTAAGGCAGATTTGGCGAACACGGTTCAAAGCCTAAAGGCAACAATGGATAATATGCAGATGCTTTTAGGAAAAATTGAAAATGGTGAAGGAACCTTGGGTAAATTGGTGAACAACGATGAATTGTACAATAATTTGTCCGATGCTTCCAAAGAGCTAGACCTATTATTACAGGATATGCGATTAAACCCTAAACGATATGTGAATGTTTCCGTTTTTGGCAAAAAGCAAAAGAGTTATGAGAACCCCGAGATGGATCCTGCCGAGATAAAACCCGAACAGTAAATGCCCTATTTACCTAATATAGTCTTTTTTCTTGCCCTTACTTTTGGGATTGGTTATTTTATCAAGAATGTAAGAAAGCTGCTTCGAAATATTAAACTAGGCAAACGAGATTTTCCTAAAGATAATCCCTCCCAAAGATTAAAAAACATGTTAATGGTGGCATTGGGACAGTCGAAAATGACTGTTAGGCCTGTAGCTGGTATTTTACATATAATAGTTTATTTAGGGTTTATTATAATCAATATAGAAGTCCTGGAAATAATCATTGACGGTCTTTTTGGAACACACAGAGTATTCTCTTTCCTAGGTTCGGCGTACAATTTCCTAATTGCCTCATTTGAAGTGTTGGCCTTTCTTGTAATAGTTGCGGTGGTAATATTTTGGATAAGAAGAAATATTATAAAATTAAGACGTTTTTTAAGTCCAGAAATGAAAGGATGGCCAAAAAGGGATGCGGATGTTATTCTTTATATAGAAGTAGTTTTGATGCTGCTGTTTTTAACAATGAACGCGGCGGATAATCAATTACAGCTCCTCGAAGTGGAGCACTATACCAAAGCGGGACTTTTTCCAGTAAGTAGCTTTTTGCTACCCTTGTTCGAGGGTTTGTCCGCAGAGAGTGTAATAATAGTTGAACGTTTGGCCTGGTGGTTACATATTATAGGTATTCTTTGTTTTCTTAACTATTTATATTTCTCTAAACATTTACATATATTATTGGCTTTCCCAAATACGTACTATGCCAGCCTTAAACCAAAAGGCGCTTTTAAGAATTTGGAATCTGTTACACAGGAAGTACGACTTATGATGGATCCTTCGGCCAATCCATACGCAGCAGCAGATGAAAACATGGCACCTCCGGAGAAATTTGGTGCTTCGGATGTTATGGATTTAAGTAAAGTACAACTTCTAAATGCCTATTCTTGTACCGAGTGTGGTCGCTGTACTAGTGAATGCCCTGCCAATATAACCGGGAAAAAATTATCTCCCAGAAAAATAATGATGGATACCAGAGATAGATTGGAGGAGGTCGGAAAAAGCTTGGATGTTAATAAAGGGGTAATCCAGGACGATGGCAAACAGTTATTAGGAGATTATATTAGTGAGGAAGAGTTGTGGGCATGTACGTCCTGTAACGCTTGCGTGGAAGCTTGTCCGATAAGTATAGATCCCCTTGGTATTATTATGTCGATGAGACAATACTTGGTTATGGAAAAATCCCAGGCTCCCACGGAACTTAATGTAATGATGGGTAATATTGAAAATAATGGTGCTCCATGGCCATATAATCAAATGGACAGACTAAACTGGACCGAAGAATGATAAATAGTTAATATTTATAAAATGGGTGAAAGTATAAAAGTCGCCACAATGGCACAAATGTTTGCAGAAGGCAAAACACCAGAAGTATTGTTCTGGGTAGGTTGTGCGGGATCTTTTGATGATAGAGCAAAGAAAATCACCAAGGCTTTTGTAAAAATATTACAGAAGGCTAAGGTGAATTTTGCAGTATTAGGTACGGAGGAGAGTTGCTCAGGAGATCCGGCGAAAAGATCGGGAAATGAATTTCTCTTTCAAATGCAGGCCGTGACCAATATTGAAGTTATGAATGCTTATGGTATTAAGAATATTGTTACTACCTGCCCACATTGTTTTAATACCCTGAAAAATGAATATCCGGGTCTGGGAGGAGATTATCAGGTGGTGCATCATACACAGTTTATTAACTCCCTGTTGAAAGAAGGGAGAATTTCTTTAGAAGGAGGGGGTTATAAAGGAAAGCGAATTACCTATCACGATGCCTGCTATTTGGGAAGGGCAAATGGGGTCTACGAAGCACCAAGACAACTTATTGAAAAGTTAGATGCCGAGCTCGTTGAAATGAAAAGTTGTAAAACAAGAGGTTTGTGTTGTGGTGCCGGAGGAGCACAAATGTTTAAAGAGCCAGAAAAGGGTAATAAAGATGTTAACATTGAAAGAACAGAAGAAGCTCTGGCGGCAAAACCAGAGATCATTGCAGCTGCCTGTCCTTTTTGCAATACAATGATGACAGATGGCATAAAAAACAAAGAAAAAGAGGCTGTAGTTAAGGTAATGGACATTGCTGAACTTATTGCAAAAGCAGGAGACCTCTAACCGGAATTTTGGCAAAAGGAGACATGGCAAATAGATAAATGGTTAAAAAAGAAAATTATGTTGGTGACATTTGATAGTTTGCCGGATACTTCCAGGGTATGGATATACCAGAGTAACCGAGCTTTTAACGAGGAAGAGGAGAAGGAGATAGCAAAAGCTTTAGATATCTTTATAGAAGAATGGACGGCTCATGGAAGTGAGCTTAAAGCGGCTTATGAGATTAACTACAGACGCTTCATTGTATTAGCCCTAGACCAGCAATACGCATCGGCATCTGGGTGCTCTATTGACGCGTCGGTGCGCTTTATTCAGCAATTAGAAGAAAAGTTTCAAATTGTTCTCTTGGATAAAATGAATGTTAGTTTTAAACAGGGGCCATATATCACTTATAAGCCATTACAGGAGTTTAAGAAGATGGCTAAGGCCAAGGCAATTTCTAAAAACACTATAGTATTTAATAATCTTGTGGTAAATAAGCAAGAATATATCAACCATTGGGAGGTTCCGGCATCGGAAAGCTGGCATGGCCGCTTTTTATAAATTTTGCGCATTCTAGCTAAAAACAACCCCGCAATTACAAGGTATTAACTGAAATTATTTGAAGACAATATTAATTACTCTTTATAGTTAAAGTTTTAAGGAAATATTTATGGGGAAATATCTACTATCCTTAATCTTGGTTTTTTTATTTTTTTCGGCTTGGGGGCAATACTCTCCTTTAAGTTCTACCGACAGTATCTACCAATGGCAATGGGTAGAAACTACCTATGACCAAATGTCGATGGAGGAAAAGGTGGGCCAATTATTTATGGTCATGACTTCCACAGAAAATGGAGACAAGGCTCAGGAAAAAATTAGTAACTATATTGAAGAACATTCCTTAGGAGGCATAATACTTTCCAGAGGCGGTCCACGACGTCAGGCAAAAGTTACCAATGCTTACCAAAAACTTGCCAAAATCCCACTACTTGTGGGAATGGATGCCGAATGGGGATTGGCAATGCGATTAGATTCCACATATGCATTTCCTTGGAATATGACCTTAGGTGCTATTTCTGATTCTTCTATTGTAGAAAGAGTTGGCTATCAAATAGGTAAAAATACAGCACGATTGGGAGTGCATATTAATTTTGCACCCGTGGTAGATGTAAATATAGATCCTAGAAATCCCATTATTGGAAATAGATCTTTTGGAGAAGACAGGGAAAATGTTTCCTTAAAAGCCGTTTCAATCATGAAAGGTCTGCAGAGGGCAGGTGTTTTAACAAGTGGAAAGCATTTTCCAGGCCACGGAGATACCGCAGCAGATTCTCACAAAACCTTACCAGTTCTTGACTTGACGAGAAAAAGATTAGACAGTATAGAGCTCTATCCTTATAAAAAATTAATAAAAGAAGGCCTGGAAAGTGTAATGGTGGCGCATTTAAGTGTTCCGGTTTTGGAGTCCGAGCCAAAAAGACCCACTTCCTTGTCTAAAAGTACCATTACTGATCTATTAAAGAATGAAATGGGCTTTAGTGGTCTAGTATTTACAGACGCTCTTAATATGCATGGGGTATCTAATTTTGCGGAAAATGGAATAACAGAATTAGAGGCGTTTTTGGCAGGAAACGATATGCTATTAATGCCTAAAGATTTTATAAAGAGTAAGAATACCATTTTACAGGCAATTCAGAGCGGATTAATAACAGAAGAACGGCTTGCGCTGTCTGTTAAGAAAATATTGATGGCGAAGTATAAGGTTGGCTTACATAAGTATTCTCCCATTGAAATGGAGAATTTAAATGCCGAATTAAACAGTTCTGCCAACGATATGGTCTATGAAGAGGCCATCGAAAACGCTATTACCATTGCCAAAGACCCACTTAATATAGTTGGGATTAAAAACCTGAATAATAAGAAGATAGCCTACGTTAAATTTGGTAAGGATGATCATAACCCATTCCTTGGTAGATTAAAAGAGTACGCAGATGTAACAGAGATAAAAGCCAAAGACATTGCCACGCTAAAGCGGAAGTTAGAGGACTTTAATTTAGTGATTATCGGCTTTCATAAAAGCAATGCTTCACCATGGAAGTCTTATCGCTTTTCGCAGACAGAGCTTTTTTGGCTTCAGGAGATAGGCCGGCAGGCCAGCTCTAATGTGATTTTGAATGTTTTCGCAAGCCCCTATGCCCTTTTGGATGTGGTCTCCTTATCTGATATTGATGCGGTTGTTGTGTCTTATCAGAATAGTAAACTAGCACAAGAAAAAACGGCGGAAATACTTTTTGGCGCCATAGCGGCTAAAGGAGTGCTGCCAGTTACCGCACATGCAGAATTACCCGTAAATTCATCCTCTTTATCTCCTGAGATGAAGAGACTTGGTTATAGTATTCCTGAGAGGGTTAATATAGATTCTTCTAAGTTGTCTAAAATAGATGAGTTAATGCAAAATGGTTTGGATTCGCTTATGTTTCCAGGGGCTCAAGTATTGGTTGCAAGGAGAGGAAAGATTGTATATCATAAGGCTTTTGGAAAGCCAACCTACGATACTGATGTAGAACTTACCAAAACTCATTTATTTGATTTAGCATCTTTAACTAAAATACTGGCGACTCTTCCTGTTGTAATGAAGATGGAAGAGGAGGAGAAAATTGCTTTAAATAATACATTTGGAGAGTTGATTCCGAGCTATGCCGATACAGAAATTAAAGATGTTACAGTACTTAAGGCACTTAGTCATTATGGCAGACTACCTGCTTGGATAGCCTTTTATTTAAAGACCCTGAATAACAAACGAAAGCCATCCCCTGAGTTTTACAGACAAATTTCAACTGATGGATTTAGTACGCAGGTTGCGAATGAATTGTTCCTGCAGGATGCGTATAACGATTCTATTTATAATAGGATTGGACGACAAAGTTTAAAGTCAAACAGGTACAGATATAGTGACGTTGCCTATTATGTACTAAAAAAATATATAGAGAATACTTTTGAAGCTCAATTAGATGATTTGGCTAACAGGTTCTTGTACGCTCCTCTGGGCGCAAACCATACCGCGTATAACCCTATAGAGAAGTTCCCTTTGGAATTAATTGTGCCATCTGAAGTAGATAATTATTACCGATACCAGACCGTACACGGCTATGTACATGACATGGGAGCTGCAATGCAAGGTGGAGTAGGCGGGCATGCCGGATTGTTTAGTAATGCCAATGACGTAGCCAAGATCATGCAAATGTATCTGCAAGGAGGCTATTATGGTGGAAATAGATATTTAGAGACCAGGACTGTGGAAAAGTTTAACAAATGCTATTTCTGCGATAAGAATGTTAGAAGGGGTGTTGGTTTTGATAAGCCACAGCTTGTTCCTCAAGGTCCAACATGTAATTGTGTCTCTAGAAAGAGCTTTGGTCATAGTGGGTTTACCGGAACATTCACTTGGGCCGATCCGGAAGAGGAAATTGTCTATGTGTTTTTGTCAAATCGAACTTATCCCAGTGCTTCAAATAGACTATTGGTGAAATCTGGATTGCGTAGCAGGATTCAGCAAGTGATTTATGATTCTCTTATAAATTAATCAGGAAATTAAACCTTAATTTTGTTTAGAAGAACAGTTTTTAAGGTGAGCTTATATGCTATGCCTATTTTAAAATATTGACTTATGAAAATTGCAATTGTATGTTATCCAACTTTTGGGGGTAGTGGTGTTGTCGCTACGGAATTGGGAATTGCCTTGGCCAATAGGGGTCATGAGATTCATTTTGTGACGTACAAGCAACCCGTAAGGCTAGAACTGTTAAGTAATAAAATACATTTTCATGAGGTACATGTACCTGAATATGCTCTTTTTCACTACCAACCCTATGAGTTGGCACTTTCCAGTAAACTAGTTGATACCATAAAGCTTTACGAAATTGAGTTATTGCATGTGCACTACGCGATCCCCCATGCCTACGCCGGATATATGGCAAAACAAATCTTAGAAGAGGAAGGAATTTATATTCCGATGATTACCACTCTTCATGGAACTGATATTACCTTAGTTGGTAAGCATCCATTTTACAAAGCAGCCGTAAATTTTAGCATAAATAAAAGTGATATCGTTACTTCGGTCTCTGCAAATCTTAAACAAAAGACGCTAGATTTTTTTGAAGTAAAAAAAGAGATAGAAGTTATACCAAATTTTATTGATAGTACCAAGTATAATACAGAGTTCACAGATTGTCAGCGCACCGTTATGGCCGATGAGGAGGAAAAGATTATTACCCACATTAGTAATTTCAGACAAGTAAAACATATCCCTGACGTAATTCGTGTATTTAATGGAATTCAGCAGAAAATGCCTGCTAAATTGATTATGGTTGGGGAAGGCCCTGAAAAGGAAGGCGCAGAATTGTTATGCGAGAAGTTGGGAATTTCAAATAAGGTGGTTTTTTTAGGAAATAGTAATGAAATAGATCGAATTTTGTGCTTTTCTGATTTATTTTTATTGCCATCAAAATCAGAGAGTTTCGGATTGGCGGCTTTAGAAGCTATGATAAATCGAGTTCCTGTCATATCTAGTAATACCGGAGGTATCCCCGAGGTTAACATTGATGGTTATACCGGATTTTTAAGTAATGTAGGCGACATAGCGGATATGACTAAGAATGCCATATTAATTCTTCAAGACGATGAGGTTCTTGCCGAATTTAAAGAAAATGCTTACCATACAGCTCTTAAGTTCGACATAAAGAACGTTTTGCCACTGTATGAAGCCGTATACGAAAAAGCCTATAACACCACTTATAATAATAGCATTTGAACCGTATAGTAAACATAGGATTTCTTTTAATTTTTCTTGCCGCTGGGTGTAGAGGACAAAGAGTTAATTCTGCTAAAGAAAGCGAGTACAAAACACAGGAGATGGCAATAATCCTCCTTGAAAAAGATCTTTACGGTGGTACCGAAGAGAAAAGTTTGGAAGTGATAAAAGAGGAAGCATCTTTGAAAGAATTTTATTCCAGGATAAATAGAACTCGGAAACCGGGTTTAAAGGTTCCTCAAATTGATTTTAAAAAAGACATGCTTCTTTTATACTGTCCGGGAAATACGAATAATGTATTGGATGAGAATTCTGTAAGTCTTGAAATACAAGAAGATACACTAGAGTTTGGAATGTCTAATGCTTCTAGCGAAGAAAATTATAATTCTGTTTTACTTCAGCCATTTTATCTATTTAAATTACCACTCGACGAAAGGGAAGTTCATCTTTTAGAACAAGAATAGCTTTTTTTTACTCTATGAAGTATTCTATCGATTAAAAAGGTCGATTAAAGTATTTTGTGGCTTTCGTTTTATTCTCTCTTTACTTTTGTAGTAGTAATTATCCTAAATCGTTGTATTATGAAAACCTACATCACAATACTTATATTTATAAGTATCTTGAGTCTGAGTAGTCTTAGAGCACAAGAAAATTCCACAGAAAGTTCAATAGAAGATATTCAACTAACTGCCAAAGACAGTATGGTAGTAAGTTCGTGGATAATTGGTATTGGCTGGAATATTGTAGACGACTCTGGTGATGCGTTTAACGACTTTTATACCGTAAAAGACCAATGGAATGCGGTAGCTTTTCCTTCGAGGATTAGTGCTGGCCGTTATTTTCGAAGTGGAATAGGATTAGAAGCTATCGCTACCTATAATAAGTATAAGGAAGGAAATATTATTGATGGTGCTGTAAACCAGGAGGATATAGACTACTTTGCTATTGATTCTAGGATAAGCTACGACCTTAATAAAATATTTGGACAGACCGGTTTTTTTGATCCATATGTAGGTGGGGGTATAGGATATACCGATGCGAACAACACTCCTCGGGGAACATATAACGCGGTGATAGGATTTAGAGCTTGGTTTTCTGATCGATGGGGTATAGACCTTAGTTCTTCCGGTAAATGGTCTTTTGGTGATGAAGCAACTAATCATATTCAGCATGGGATAGGCGTAATATATCAATTTGATATAGAAAAAGACCTGAATAAAAAAGGACGTGAAAAACTTGCCCTAATTCAGGCCATGGAAGCAGAACAGCAAAGAGTTCAGGATTCTATTAATGAGGCAATGGCTGCTGAAGCAGCGGCTGCGGCATTGGCCGAAAAGTTGGCTAAGGAAAAAGAAGCCGCAAGATTGGCCGCTTTAAAAGAGGCTGAAGAGCAAGCTGCTAAACAACGTCTTATTGATTTGCAAGATAGAATAAATGCTTTAGGAAATGTATATTTTGCTTTTGACTCTTCTTATTTAAGTAAGGATGCCAAGTCTTTACTAGATAAATTAGCAATCATTTTAAAGGAATATCCGGACGTTGATTTTCAAATTGCGTCACATACGGACTCTCGAGGTAGAAGTGAATATAACCTTTGGTTATCAGAGCGAAGGGCAAATAGAACAGTTGAGTACCTTGTAACAGCAGGGATAGCTGCCGCTCGATTAGAAGGAGTGGGTTATGGAGAAACGCAATTGACCAATAAATGCTCCGATGGGGTTCGTTGTACAGAAGCAGAGCATAAGGAAAATAGACGATCTCAGTTCGAAATTAAGATAATGTCGGATACCACTAATTAAATAATTCTTTAGTTAGTTTGCAAAGTCTCTTGGTGAAGCTTGTATTAGGTATTATTATGGCTGCCAAAGGGGTTTTGCTGTGAACTTGACCTTCCACCGGAATAAATTTTAGAGGTAATTGCATAAGGTGGAAAGTAAACGGTAATCATTTAGTAATTTTGGATATAGTTAATAAACAAAGATTGTTCAAAGCTTAATTCTGGATGTAATGCTCAATAGGGTTATTAAATACTTAATTGAAAACAAGATAGTGGCGTTTATGCTGCTATTTTTGTTTTTTACTTGGGGGGTTTATCACACTCCATTTAGCTTACCATTTGAAGTCCCTCAATCTCCCGTTACTGTCGATGCAATTCCTGATATTGGTGAGAATCAACAAATTCTATATACCGAATGGGTGGGGCAGTCGCCACA
The DNA here is from genome assembly GCF_029360665.1 of Eudoraea chungangensis. Lineage (GTDB taxonomy): Bacteria > Bacteroidota > Bacteroidia > Flavobacteriales > Flavobacteriaceae > Eudoraea > Eudoraea chungangensis. Next base: position 50,960 of record NZ_JARDUB010000004.1, on the reverse strand, counting down.
AGATATTGAAGATCAAATCACCTATCCACTAACTTCCAGATTGTACGGAATTCCTGGAGTGAAAACTATTCGCAGTTCTTCGATGTTTGGCTTTTCCAGTATTTATATAATCTTTGAGGATGAAATAGACTATTACTGGTCTAGAAACCGTGTCCTCGAAAAGATAAGCTCTATTCCCCAAGACCTTTTGCCGGAGGGAGTTGTACCAACATTAGGGACCGATGCTACTGCACTTGGCCAGGTTTTCTGGTATACTCTAGAGGGCAGAGATGAAAACGGCCGGGTTACGGGTGGATGGGATCTTCATGAAATAAGAAGTATTCAAGATTTCTATGTTAAGAATGGTCTTTCGAGCACTCCAGGTGTCTCTGAAGTTGCCTCTATTGGTGGTTTTGTACAAGAATATCAAATAGATATTGATCCCGAGATAATGCGACAATACAATATTAGCCTTGCACAGGTAGTAAAAGCTGTAAAAGAAGGTAATAAGGATGTTGGCGCAAAAACTTTGGAGATTAATAGTGTGGAGTATTTTGTCCGAGGTTTAGGATATTTAGAATCTTCAGAAGATATTGAAGATTTGGTTGTTAGGGCTGGAGAATTTACGCCGATTTATATTAAGGATATTGCCAGAGTGAACCTGGGCCCTGCGGAAAGAAGAGGTATCCTCGATAAAGGGGGCGCTGAGGTTGTAGGTGGAGTAGTGGTAGCACAATATGGGGCAAATCCAATGGAGGTTATTACTAATCTTAAGCAAAAAATTAAAGATATTTCCATAGGTCTTCCAGTAAAAGAGTTAAGAGACGGAAGAAAAAGTAAGCTTACCATTATACCATTCTATGATAGGTCCGAATTAATTAAAGAAACTCTAGGAACTTTAGGAAGAACACTATCTTTTGAAATATTAATAACCATATTGGTTGTTATTATCTTATTGGCGAATATTCGCACCTCCATTATTATTTCTAGTCTTATGCCATTAGTGGTTTTAATGGTTTTCATTGGGATGAAGCTATCTTCAGTGGATGCAAATATTTTGGCCCTTTCAGGTATTGCGATAGCCATAGGCACCGTAGTAGATATGGGCATAATTTTAACCGAGAATATAATAAGGCACTTACAATTAAACAGAAAAGAAAGCATAGATGAAACGGTTTATAAGGCAACTACAGAAGTTTCTGGTGCCATTGTAACTGCCGGACTTACCACTATTGTAAGCTTTATACCAGTATTTATGTTAAGTGGTGCAGAGGGTAAACTGTTCTATCCCTTAGCATTTACCAAAACCTTGGCATTAAGTGGCTCTATGTTTGTAGCTCTATTTGTGATACCGCCTTTAGCGGCTGTTATTCTAAAGCCACTAAAAATAAATGCTTTTTGGAAACAAATAGCTTCTATTTGCCTGATCTTAGTAGGTCTTTATTCGATTTATCTGGGTACATATATTGGCTCAATACTTGTCTTTTTTGGGATTTTTAGAATTTATGCTTTTGAAAAAGCATGGGATACCAAAGAACAAAAGAAGGTAAATTTAGGATTCGTCCTATTTTTTGTTTGGCTCTTATTGAGTTATTATTGGCGTCCATTAGGACCAGAATTTTCGTTTATTTCTAATTCCATATTTGTCTTACTAGCCGCCGCAATAGTAGTATTACCTCTTTATTTTTTTAAAAAGTATTATTCCAGTATTCTACAGTACTTCCTGGTTAATAAATTCAATTTTGTACTACTACCTATTGTCTTATTTATTTTGGGTTTCTTGGTATTGTTGAATATACAAAAGGAATTTATGCCTTCTCTAGACGAGGGTAGCTTTCTTTTGATGCCAACCTCTATGCCACATGCTGGTATATCGGAAAACGCTGAGGTTCTTAAAAAACTAGACATGGCTGTGGCACAACTTCCAGAAGTAGAAATGGTAGTTGGGAAGGCTGGTAGAGCTGAAACACCCTTAGATCCTGCACCCCTTTCTATGTTCGAGAATCTAATACAATACAAGCCAAAATATTATTTAGATGACTCCGGTAGTCCTTTAAAGTTTGAAGTTAATGACAAAGGTTTGTTTAAGACAGTTAATGGAAATTGGGTTGCCATGGGTACTGGGATTCAGAAAAAGGACCTAGTAGAAGATAAGAATGGATCTTATTATAGAAACTGGAGAAAAGAGATAAATTCAAAGGAAGATATCTGGAGCGAAATTGTAAAGGTTACCAAATTCCCGGGGATTACATCAGCTCCTAGGTTACAACCCATTGAGACTAGACTGGTAATGCTGCAAACTGGTATGCGCTCTGCCTTTGGTGTTAAGGTACAAGGCCAAGACATCAATGAAATTGAAAAGTTTGGAATTGCTCTGGAAGAAATTTTAATCAACACCGAGGGTGTCAAAAGTGAATCTGTATTTGCCGATAGGATTGTAGGTAAACCTTATTTAGAAATAGACATAGATCGGAAGAAAATATCGAGGTATAATATTTCAATAAATGATGTTCAAGAAGTCTTAGAAGTTGCTGTGGGGGGAAAGGTTCTAACCAGAACAATTGAAGGAAGGGAAAATTATGCTGTTCGGATACGATATCCTAGAGAACTGAGAGCTACACCAGAAGACATTGCTGCTATTTACGTAGATATCGATAGTTCAAACAAAGTTCTCTTAAGCGATTTAATTTCCATAGAGTATAAGAGAGGACCGCAAATTATTAAGAGTGAAGATGGCTTCTTAACTGGATATGTTATTTTCGATAAGGAAGAAGATATTTCAGAGGTTACAGTGATAAATGCAGTAGATAGGGCTATTGATGAGGCACTTAAGGAGGGAAGTTTAGTAATTCCCTCTGGTCTTAACTATAAACTTAGTGGCACCCATGAGAATCATCTAAGGGCTGAGCAAAGACTCATGATTGTGATACCCTTGGTATTTTTGGTAATTTTTCTAATCCTATATTTACAGTTCAATTCAGTTAAGATATCCCTTATGGTATTTACCGGAATAGCTTTGGCTTTTTCGGGAGGTTTTATTTTACTGTGGCTCTACAGTCAACCATGGTTTTTAAATATCGATTTGTTCGGTATTAACTTTAGAGAATTATTCCACATTAAAACCATCTATCTAAGCGTTGCTGTTTGGGTTGGTTTTATCGCCCTTTTTGGGATCGCTACAGATGATGGCGTAATAATGGCTACCTATTTGAAACAGACTTTTAAACAAAGAACCCCAAAAAGTATTAATGAAATAAGAGCTGCGGTTGTCGAGGCAGGAGAGAAAAGGATACGACCATGTCTTATGACAACGGCTACCACAGTACTGGCTTTATTACCTATTCTAACTTCCTTAGGCAAAGGAAGTGATGTTATGTTGCCAATGGCGATTCCAATTCTGGGAGGAATGTTTATGGCTTTAATCACCTTAGTTATGGTACCTTTACTTTACTGTTGGCAAGAAGAAGTTTACTTTAAAAGAGAGAATTATGGAAAAGTATAAAGTAGAAAGTATAAAAAAAGCACTGCCATATATCGGAATATTAATTGTTGGTATCCTACTAGGAACCTTTGTTTTCCGCACCGACAGTGTTATCCAAGAACAAAACGCCGAGCATAAGGAAGAAAAACTTCATTATACCTGTTCCATGCATCCACAATATGATTCTAGCGAAGAAGGACAGTGTCCACATTGTGGTATGGATTTAATAGTTTCTAATAATACATCCGTCTTGAGTCTTAGCAAATTTGAAATGGGTGAAGAGGCTGTTGCGCTTGCAAATATTCAGACAATGGTAGTAGATGGATCCATAGAAAAAAAGGGTGAGTTAGTATTATCTGGGGTGATTCAGTCTAACGAAAACACCAATGCTGTACAGACAACTCTTTTTGATGGAAGAATAGATAAATTGTATATAAAATCTGTTGGCCAATATGTAAAACAAGGAGACGAAATAGGGGTTATATATTCGCCGGAGCTATATCTTGCACAAGACAAACTTCTTACTTCAGCTTCTTATAAAGATACACATGAGAAACTGTACAATGCAGCCAGGAACTCCCTAGGCTTATGGAAAATGACGGATGAACAAATAGATGAAATATTAGAAAGTGGAAAGCCTATGGTAAATTTTCCATTAATTGCAGATGTCTCTGGGACCGTTACGGAAATTATTGCAAATGAGGGTAATTACTACGACCAAGGGGATGCCTTATTTAAAGTATCTAATTTAAATTCAGTTTGGGCAGTCTTTGATGCCTATGAAAGTCAGATCGGTTCTCTTAAAAAAAACCAGGAAGTAGTGCTTAGACTTAATGCCCTAAAAGGCAAAAAGATTAAGGGTAGGATAAGTTTTATTGAACCTTTGCTGCAGACCTCCAAACGGACGGTAGCGGTAAGAGTAGAGATTCCCAACCCTAAGGGAGAATTAAAACCTGGCATGTTTGCAGAAGCAGTGGTCTTGATTAATCGGGAGGGAAAGAATATTACGGTTCCAAAATCGGCAGTTTTATGGACTGGTAAAAGATCTATTGTATATAGAAAACCCATCCCTACTTCATCAACTTTTGAGATGGTAGAAATTGTCCTAGGAGATACATATGCTGATGAATATGAGGTGTTGGACGGTCTTGCGGCTGGTGATGAAATAGTGATTAATGGTACATTTACAGTAGACGCAGCGGCTCAATTAAGCAGAAAGAACTCCATGATACAGCGAAAGAGGCCTCCAATGGAAATGGAGAAAGAAGTTCCGAAAGAACTGCAAATAAATTCCTATACTAAGAGTAAAATAGGAGACGTATTGGGTTCCTATCTTATGTTAAAGGATGCGTTAGTTTCTACGGATATAAAACAAAGCACAATGATGGCAAAAACCTTGACAGAAGTCCTTCAGGGTATCGAAACTGATAAATTTAATAATGAAGAACTCAAACTGGCTATAGCAAATATTAAACCAATTGCTAAGGATATAGCAGCGATGCAGGATATTGAGGATCAAAGAAATAGCTTTAAGCCTCTTTCTGATGAAATGGTTAGTCTTGCCAAACGTTCTCCTCGCTTTGGGCGTGCCCTTTATGTTCAATTCTGCCCTATGGCAGACAAAAACAAGGGCGCATCGTGGATAAGTCTAAATGAAAAAATAAGAAATCCCTATTTTGGAGATAAAATGCTTACGTGTGGTAGTGTAAAAGAAGTACTAGACTGAAATACTACACCATTATAATTGAACAGCTGAATACTAATATTAGAGTTTCTTTACTTCTTTTAAGGCAACTTTATTTTGTACACTTTTCAGGATAAAGAAAAAGCCTAAACAAATAAATGCCATAACACTACAAAGTATAATAAGTTGCGTATTCAAGTCTTTGTTGTAATTAAAGATCACAATTATATTTATTAGGCCTTGTATTACAAAATAAACAAAGGAGATTCTTAAATGGGGATAACCTAAATCATTTGTTAAACGTTCGTACAAATGCTCTCTGTGAGGTTCTGTAATCTTTTCACCTTTAAAAAACCGTATAAGAAGGGTTAAACCAGAATCTGCTACATAAACAGATACTAATAAAATTATTAAGGGAGACTTAAGTGCAAAGCAAAAAATCAGGGTACACATAAAAACAATGTAAGCCATGGTCATGCTACCTACGTCTCCAGCAAAGAGAATCGCCTTTTTTCGAAAATTAAAATAACCAAATACCACAATGGATATTAGGATTAGAATGAGAAAGTTCTGATCCATTAAGTTTTCTTCAAAGGACAGAAATAAGAAGGTCCCTACAGTTAAAAAACTATAGAAGCCTGTCATACCATTGATCCCATCCATAAAGTTATACAGATTAATAAATACAACTCCAATAAATAATAGGAGCATCACCCATAATAAAGGCAAGCTTAATAGATTAGCCTGTAATAAGGCTAGAAAGATCGCCACAAAATGAACTGGAAGTCTCTGAAGTACAGATAAGGAAAAAACGTCATCGATAAAACTTATTAGGGCTAACAGTGTTAGTCCAATAAAAAAGTAAGGAAAGCTAAAACCAGAAACTAAAAAGAATATTATTGTAGCGAAATAAAAAATAACCCCTCCGCCTCTAACAGTAGGATATATGTGCGAACTGCGCATATTCGGTTTGTCAATTATACCATACTTTTTGGCAAGCATTCTATAGCCGAAAGAGAATGCAATCAAAAGTACAGTAGGAAGAATATAATCCATCTTTTAGATTTACGTGATATATTCGCTATATCCTTTTAATGTATAGATCAACACAATTTATTTATAATCTATAGCTACCCTTTAATGGGGATGATATCAAAAAATGAATTCTTGTTGCCATAGAAATTAATTTTAAAATAGCCGAGGTTAATAAAAAGTCGATTTAAGGGCGTTTCTCTTTAGAAATTTTCAACCAATTCAAGTTTTAAAGATAAATTTAAAAGTATCTAATCCCCAAAATAGGCGTTTAAATGCAATTGATTTCGATAAATTTAATTAGATTTTTTGGAAAATCACTAATTATCGGATAAGTTGGTGTAAATTTTTAGATGTTTATGTATAACATCTTGAAGATCAAACTCTTTTTCAGCCTTTTTTCTTGAAGCAATTCCCATCCTCAATCTTAGTTCTTTATCATCCACCAATTTTGAAATAGCCTCTGCCAGTTTAGGACCATTTTTTACAGGTACAAGAAATCCGTTCACTCCTTCATCTACACATTCTTTGCAACCCACGGCAGTAGTCGTAATTATGGGTCTCCCGGTAGCACAGGCTTCAATTAGGGATTTGGGCATACCTTCCCTATAGGAAGGAAGAACAACGATATGGGAATTATGGAAGACCGAGACCATATCTTTTTGATGATCAATCCAAGTAACATAGTCTTCTTCTTCCCATTCATGCAAATATTCTTTTTGTACACTGGCCTTATTGCCATCGTCAACCATGCCGGCTAAAACAAAGGTTATTCGATCGGCATAGTCATCTTTTAGTAATTGCGTTGCTTCGCGTAACTCTGCAACACCTTTGTCCCAGAGCATTCTTGATGGGAGAAGGATTTTAATACGTTTATCCGACGGAAAATCGCCAGAGGAATATTTACTCAGATTAACGCCGGAACCTTTGATGAAGTTTATAATATTATCCGGTGTTAGTACTCCTAATTCCTTTAATTCGTTATAATCGTCCTGATTTTGAAATATGAATGCTACATTTTTGCGGTTAAAGCTATATTCCATTAAGCGTAACATTACTTTTTGCACCCAGCTAGTTCTTTTATCGGTAAACACATAGCCCAGGCCGCTGACAGCGTTTAAGACCCCTTTTATTTTAAGTCTTTTTGCTACGAACGATCCATAAATAACAGGTTTTAATGAAATATGATGTACTACATCTGGTTTAATTTCTTTATAAAGCTTGTATAAGTTCCTTATAAGCCTAAGTTCTTCTAAAGGATTTGTGCCGGACCTTGAAATAGGACAATGGATAAACCTTGCCCCTGTATTTTCAATTTCATTAGACCTGCCCGTGTCTTCACAAGCAACATAGACATTCCACCCGGCATTTACAGCCTCTTCCACAATTTTTATGCGATGTGAAATTAAATACCAGTCTACGTTTACAACAAAAAGTAAAGTACCGAGATCTCTCATAGGTTATTCGAAAAGCAATTTCCTTAAACTTTAAAAACGGCAATATATCGTAAAATTATCCATAAATAAACATTCAAACCATAACTTTGTCTAAACGTAAAAAAATATAGGTGACTGGTAAAGGTAAATTTGTTATTTCCCTGGATTTTGAATTATTTTGGGGAGTCCGAGATAAAAGGACTATAGAGAGTTATGGTGCTTCCTTAGCCAAGGTGCACGATATTGTTCCGCGAATGTTAGATCTGTTTGAGAAATACGGAATAAGGTCTACTTTTGCTACGGTTGGATTTTTATTTGCCAAAAATAAAAATGAACTTCTTCGCTTTGTGCCTCCCATTAAACCGCAATACCAAGACGCTAATTTATCACCTTACGGAAAAGACATAAATGAGCTTCCGGAAGAGGCAGACTTATACCATTATGCCCCAAGGTTAATTGAATTATTAAAAAAATCCGAGGGTCAGGAAATTGCCACCCATACTTTTTCACATTACTATTGTTTAGAAAAGGGTCAGAAACCTAACGACTTCGACGCTGATATGAAGGCAGCGAGGTCTATAGCTGAAGTTAATGATATTAAATTAGATTCTCTGGTTTTTCCAAGAAACCAATTTAATAAAGAGTATTTGAAGATTCTAAATAGTAATAATATCTCTTCTTATCGTGGTAATGAAAATTCCTGGTTTCATAAAAGCGAAAGTGAAGAGAGTATATCATTGAAAAAACGAGTATTCAGGACACTAAATTGTTATATAAATATTGGTGGCCATCATTGTTATAAACTTGAAGATCTTAAATCAGAGAAACCTTACAACATCCCATCTAGTAGGTTCTTAAGACCTTATAAAGCCAAATTGCCGATACTTGAATGGCTTAAGTTAAGACGTATAAAAAGGAGTATGACTCATGCGGCAAAGAATGGTCTGTTATACCATTTGTGGTGGCATCCCCATAATTTTGGAACATATCAGGACGAGAATTTTCTAATTTTAGAGAAAATCTTAAAGCACTACCAAGAATTGCAAACTAAATATGGCTTTCAAAGTTGCTCTATGAGCGATGTGACTACTTCATTAGATGCCATGACTCTTGAACCAAAAAGCTAATTTATTTATAAGGATTTTCTTAAATAGTTAAAGGGAAACTCAATTTAAGTGTTCAAAACTCCATGACTACTGCTTCATACTAGGATATTTGGCTAGTATATATTCTGATATAGTTTCAGAAATAAGCGACCGTCCATGATCGTTCCAGTGCCAATCATATATTAGTGTTGTAGCCTTTTTGGAATTTTTAAATTTTTCTGAAAAGTCTAGATATGCAATTCCCTCCCGAGCGCAATAGTCAAGAAAGGCTTTACTTGTTTTTCTACTATCCAAAAGCAGTACTGTTTTTGTTTTATCAAAACCGTAGTGTTTTATTAGACTTTTGAAATTTTGCAGATACAGTTGGTCCTTTTCTTTGGCCAAATCAGAATTTTCAATTTCATTCGTTTTATACCCCTCTTCTTTATCCTGAAAGGCCTTGCCGCTAACGAATTTCTTTATAGGTTCTAAGACACCAATTTTAGAACCATATGCCAGTAATTTTATCTGATCTCTCATTTTAAAAAGAGGAGATTTGAGCATTTTTATTCTTTCATAATTTGGGGTATAAACTCCTCGCTTTAAATCATTTTCATAGTTGAGGTAAACAATTATTTCATCAATCTTATCAAAGTCTTTTTTGTAGCTATGTATTAGATGTAACTGATTAGCCAAATCATAACCCGCATAGCCATATTCATAAGCCTCAATACTAGGAATATTGTTTTCAATTTTTTTACCTATAGAATTTTGATAGTTTTGGTGAAAGCCCTCAATAAAAGAGTCTCCTGTAATTGCAAGCTCAAACTTCTCATAGGAAGGCAAAAAGTCTCTAAAGGAATTAAATCCTGCATTATTAATATCAAATTCGGAATAGGCTTGGTTGCGGTTTCCATAAACAGCAATTCCGTTATTCCTTGGTACCCTTTTCTCAACTCCATATTCATCTATATATCTAGGAGGATCTTCTGTATACAGATGAAATACTCGCACTGTAATCTCTAGGGCCAACAGTATGGCAATTATGTATAAAAATGTCTTGAGAATAAACTTTTTCATAATGCCTAGAATTGAAAATATATAAAGGATCTATTTACTCCATCGTCATAGAAAAGAAGAATTCCCAGAACTACACCGACATAAATTAGAAATCTGATCCATTTTGATTTAAAATTGAAAGGTGATCTTTCATGTTTTCTTATGCGATACTCATAGAGAATGAATGCCACGAGGAGAATATAAAAGTCTATCATTCGATAGCCCATAGGATGAACATAGTTTTCATAGGAGAACCTATCGCTTATTTGCCTTATATAACTAAACGCGTCCTGTAAACTTGGGGACCTAAAAAAGATTCGAGAAAAGGTGACTAGACAAAAGGTCCATAGAACCATACCTACTTCTTTTATTGAAGGTAATGCGCTCGACTGTCCTATAACGTTGTCCTTATAAAGTCTGTTTTTCCCCATCAGGAATACCGGAATGAAGAAAAGGGCGTGTAGTCCACCCCAGAAAATAAAAGTCCAGTTTGCTCCATGCCAGAAACCACTGACCAAAAAGATGATGCATATATTTCTGACCGATTTAAGTTTACTTACCCTGGAACCGCCAAGAGGTATATAGAGATAGTGTCTAAACCAGGTAGAGAGGGAAATATGCCATCTTTGCCAGTATTCTGCTACATTTCTTGAGAAATTTGGGAATTTAAAATTAGACATCAGTTCTATTCCAAATAGTTTGGCTGTACCAATGGCTATATCAGAATATCCACTGAAATCGCCATATACCTGAAAACTGAAGAGACAAACTCCGAGTATTAAGGTTGATGCCGGATAGGTAGCATAATTTGCAAAAATATCGTCTACCACCGGGGCTAAAGAATCGGCAATAACTAATTTTTTGAAAAATCCCCATAATATTAGTTTCAGGCCATCACTAGCCTGCCGGTAGCTAAAAATTCTTTTTTCTTTTATCTGGGAAAGTAAATTAGATGCACGCTCTATTGGACCAGCTACTAGTTGTGGAAAAAAGGCTACGAAGGCTACAAAAGAAGTAAAGTCTTTTGTTGGTTTAACGCGCTTATAATAAATGTCTAAGGAATAAGACATTGTCTGAAAAGTATAGAATGAAATTCCTACCGGAAGTATAATACTTAAGGTCCATATACTCTTAATTTCATATCCCGCACTACTTACTAATTGGACAAAACTATCCACGAAAAAGTTATAATACTTAAATACTCCTAAAAGCGATAAATTAAAAAAAACACTTACCCAAAGCCAAAGTTTACTTTGCTTTTTAGTCTCGGCGGTGTATATCTTTTGACCTACAATAAAATCAACCAGAGTACTGCCCATGATCAGTAACAGAAATCGCCAGTCCCACCATCCATAGAATAGGTAACTAGCAAGGATAATTATAAGGTTTTGGGTGGTCGCATTTTTTTTAAATACAAACCAGTATAAGAAGAATACCGTGGGCAAGAATAAAAGAAATTCTACTGAATTAAAAAGCATAAAGCTATAGGTCTTGTATTTAGTAATGTCTTAGTTATTCTAACGCTTCATTCCATTAAAAATTTTCATCCGTTTCAGCTGCTTCAAAAATTTTCATGGCTTTATTGATACCGATTACATAAAAACAGTTTTCATTATTGTTAGATTTTAGAATGGCTATGTCCGAGATAGATTCCATAGCGTTATAGAGAAACCTATAGACATAAGGTTTTATGAAGGGATAATCGCTAAGAGAAACTGGTTTATGATTTAAGTTTTTCTCTTTATTATCGATATATAAAGTATTAAAATTTGTAGCAGGACTTTTGGTTTTTGCTCCAATGAGTAATTTTTTTAAGTTTCGGAATTTAGTATGAATGTTTTTATCTACTAGGTAAGCTATTATACTCTTTTTTAGAAAAATATAAAAGACTGGAAAATGTGCTAACTGAATTTTTTTTGGTAGTACTAAATCGTTAGTGTTTTTATAATTCAAATTACACCAGCGTCTTTTATAGTCAAGGTCTCCCCACCCCATATCGAGAATACTTAGTTTGTTCTCATAGCACCATTCCAATTGTTTAACAATCATGGTATTTCCCAGACTAAATTTTGAATAATCAATATTATACGAAGTGATATAATAAAAAAACACCTTGCCATAATGATAACTAAGAGATATAGAAATTGGGCTCTGATCGTCATATATTACATATAGGGAAGCCTTTTTCTCTTTAATTAATATAAGCCCGTTTTCATAGATGCTATCCCAATTAGAAAGTGTATTGCTATTTTCTCCCCGCTCTTTAAACCTGGTAACAATCATTTCTTTTAAAGCAGTCATTAAGTAATTATAATTTTCCCTACTTATTTCACCATAATACCTTTTGTAACGAATAGGGAAAGAGTGCTCCAGTCGTCTCATGGATCTATTAATATTTGCTCTTACTTTTTTGGGAAGAAACTGTTTCATGTATGCTTCAACAGAATTCACTTCCTCTAACTTCATAGCAAACCCTTTTACAGAATAGAACTTCCAAAGCTTGTAATTTGGTCTTATATAGTATTTAACATTTAAACAGGAAGGCACATTTTCAATGAGATAAAAACTTTTTGTATTGCCTTTCTTCAATGAATTTAACGGTTTCGACTGCCATAATAATGTGTTTGTTTCTTCGTCATAAAATTCCTGTATTATTTCAGACGACTTACTTTGAGGGTAGTAAGTTTCGGTTAATAATGTAATATTTACGTTTCTATGCGACATTATTAATGGTTGCTAATACTTTTTTATCTCCCACTTGAAATAAAAATTGGTTTTTCTTACTCACCACTTCAAATACCTCCAATTCCTCATACTTTATCTGATTTAGATAAAGAAAATCAAATAAAAGACTCACAGGCAGAGTAGTGGAAGTAATTGGATTTCCGATTCTTATTAATTGAGCTAGGTCAATGGTCTTATTATACTGTACATAATCGAATAACATTTTTGATCTAACAGATTTCTTCTGGCCATTTTTAAAACGGAGGCTGTGAAAAAGACGATTCAGGCCTCTATCTCTCAGCTCTTTTTTTAATTTATAATACTGACTCAAGGAGTTGGCGATTCCTTTTGAGACAAGAGAAGTAGTATCATAAAGAATATGGTAGTTGAAACTATATCTTAGTGTTGACCATCTTTCTTTATAATCAAAGAAACCTTTTGAAAAGTCGAAAGTTTTAAAATTCCGTTCTAAACACCATTCAATTTGTTTTATAATATTAATAGACCCCAGATGAAACTTTGCATAATCGGTATCAAAGACGGTTATAGCATCGATTAGTATTTCTTTGTCAAGGAAGTTTAGAGTGATGGCTATTGGTTTGGTTGCATTATAAATTACGAAAAGACTAGCTTTTTCTTCTAAAATCAAGGGATAAGCTACTTCTTTATAAAAGTTCCATTCTTTTAAATCCAGGTTATTATTATACTCTGCCTTTTCCTTAAAACGCTTCTGTAATAATTCATAAAAACAATCGAATATATAGTTGAATTGCTCGGGATTCATCTCGCCCCAATACATAGTATATTTAACTTCGAAACAAGTTTCAAATCGCTTCCAATACTTTTTTAGTTTATACCGACTACTTTTACTGAATGTAGCTTGTAAATAGGAAGTTATATCTTCAAATTTCTCCAAATCAATGAGGAATCCCGGATATTGCTCTACTTTATGGAGTCCTATACTTTCAGGAAGCTGTAAAGTGTTGGTATTAAAATAAGTAGGAATGTCATAGATTAAGAATACTTTCCCCTTTAGCATATCTGCCGTATCAAGCGTAAGATTATAGGAAAGCCCTTTTGTTAGATTCCTCCCCAAATTTACATAGAGTGGGAGTAGTTTTTTTTTGTAAAATGAAACATGTTCTACGCCCCTAAATTGATAGACCAAATCTTCAGGTATAAAATGCTTAATCCATTTTTCAACGAAAATGGAAGAAATAAAAGGGTTAGTTTTCATGTAATATTATCCAATACTTCTATTTTTCACATCGATAGCAGGGAAAATAATCTCCACAATCTTTTACAAAATTTTGACACATTCCTTGTTTTTTTAATTGTACAAGTTCGTCGTAAACTTTTTGATTTGTAATATAACGCCAGAGCTTAAATGGTCGGAACTCGTGGGAGAAGCTGGACTTAAATTGGAACAGATTGTCTTCTTTATTACCTACACCGCCACCAAGATTGTAATGGCTGTAACCTTCCTTGCTGCCTATTATACGCATTTCATCTAGAAGTAGTTTTAATGGATTTGAAGATTGGTATTTGTTCTTTGTGCCGGCAAGATGGTATTGGACAATTCTATTCTTTTTAATGAACATAGCACCTCCCATAACTTCCCCTGATTTAGTATCGGTTGCGAGTAATATATCCGTTTTAAAAGAATTGCTCCCAATTAGGGAAAAGAAATATTCCTCCGGGAAATAATAATTTTTATTTGCATTTACCCTACACATATTTTCATAGTACATTTCTATGAAGAGCTTAACATCTTGTTGACTTGTTGCCTTGCGAATACTACATTCTCTTCTGTACTTATTTATATAAGTTCTTAGGCGTTTTTGGTAATGACTTTTCTGATAATCAATATCACTGGTAAGATCAATATTTACTATTTTGCCGTGAACTCTGATATCGCCTAAATTGTTTAGTACCAGCTCCTGATAGGGTACAAAGGCGTTTAATCTAGAAAAAACGGATACAATTTTATTCAGTTGGAAAAGTCCTTTTAGTTGTATTTCAAATTCTCGATTGTCGAAAGTGGAGGAGAGGCCATTTGTTATAGGACCTGGGTAACCGTAAACAGAGGTAGCATCTTTGTAAGGCGTGCCTGGAATATTTCGAACTAATAAGGGTAATGCGATAATATGGCCGTTTTCTTCAAACTTTATCAGGTAGGGTTTCTCATTATCATTTTTTGCTATATGGTGATAGTCATAAGTGTGATAAAAATCAGCATCTTTTATAGATTCAATTACAGAGCACCAGTCCTGTTTATTTTCGATCAAAGTTATCATTAGTAATAGCTGATTTGGGTTTAAACAAACTATTTGCTTAGATATTCTTAGTTTTTTAAAACAATTTCTTTAAAAGATTCTATCAGAATGTCAGGTGTATTTTCCTTATTAGTATACTGATAGCTGTTAGAATGAATATTTAAACCGTTATCTAATAGTCCAACGGTTGTCCAACCCATTTTATTTGGTGTTATGAAGTCTTTTTTAAAATTATCTGCAATATAGTGGTAATGTTTAGGTCCAAAATGGTCTTCCATTACTTTGAAATTATTTGGATGGGGCTTTTCCGTGCCAAGTTCTTCCGAAACTACAATCTTTTGAAAATAATCATTGATGCGTAAAGATTTAATTTTATTGCGTTGTGTTACGCTTCTTCCGTCTGTAATTATTCCCATCAAAGCTCCCTTTTGTTGTACAGAATTTAAAAAAGGAACTACGCCGTCAAAAGGTACTATGGCTGGTTTGTGTAGTCTATATGTTTTTACTAGATCGTCTAATGAAATATTATATGTACCCGACAGGAAGCTAAAAACATTCTCTTTATTTCTATAAAGAGAAAACATCTTGGAATATAAAAGCCTCCATGAATGCGGTTCTAGTTCGGAGGCGATAGTTTTATAGGCAGATTTTAGATAGTCTATTTCATTATAAAGCGTGTCGTCCAAATCAAAAATTAGGACGGATTTGTCATTTACTTTTATATCCATGTACTAAGACTTCATCATCATACCTAATCATTAATAGATCTTTCTCCCAAATTTCAAATTGATCTTCAATGGCTAAATCCAACAAGTATTCCTGTAATATCCATTTGGGGAAATTGGCACCTGCCAAATAGGAGAGGGGATAACCGCCACCAAATCTGGGGTTTATTTCAATTCCAAATACATTTTTGTTCGCCTTATGTCTAAACAACTGTAGAGTTAAACAACCAACAGCACCATCAATAACAGAAAGACGTTCTCTTAAAAATGGGATTAACTCGTTAAATACAGTTAGGCCCTTATTAACTTCTCCATCACGAACTGAAATCCGCTTTCTAGGAACAACACATTTTAATTGATTGTCTTGATTATAGTAGAGGTCGCAAGTGAATTCGTCGTAGACATCATGGTCTAAATATTCTAGGAACATTAATTTCTTATTCTGAAAATAAGCATCTTTTAACTCCTCTTCTTTTTTTACTATAAAATTATCAATGCTTCTACTTCCATCAATCGGCTTTATAAATAATGGGAGGTCATAGTTGTTCTTATCAAATTCTTTTGCAACAGGAATGTCTCTGTTTTTGAAGAATTTGTGCACTTCTCTTTTGTCTCTACAAACGGAAACAAACTCAAGAGAGGAAATGACTACCTTAATACCTACTTCTAGAAATAGTTTTTTGTTTTTTGCCAACAACAGTAGTTCTGTATCTATTGTTGGAATAATCATTTTAATTTCTTCCTCTAAACACTTTTCAATAAGGATTGAAATATAGTCTTCTTCTTCCACAAAAGGTACTCGAAAATAACCGTCAGCGACAAGGCAGGCAGCAGATAAATTTGGGCGGGCATCTGCACCAAATACCTTCCCGGATGGGAATAACAATTTTAATTCCTTTTGGAATGCTTTTAAAAGCGAAACGCGTCGTCCTATGGAAGTAATTAAAATGTTCATGCTCTCGCTAGTTAAAATAAGATAAAAATCTGAATTAGAGGTCTTTCTTTAAAACGGATTAAAGTATAAAAAAAATGTCAAGTAAGTATAGGTATTTGTTTAAAGGATGGATTTTCTCTTTTAACTTCCATTAAACTCTTCCATATTCAAAGAATCTGAAGAATTAACACCTTCTTTTATCAATACTTTTTTAGCAGTTAGGAATAAAATTTTAAGGTCGAATAGAAATCTGACACGATCCACATAGTAGACATCAAAGTCAAATTTTTGCTCCCAGGATATAGTATTTCTCCCATTTACTTGTGCCCATCCGGTAATACCTGGTTTAACTTCATGCCGCCTTTTTTGAACAGAATTATAAAGGGGCAAGTATTTTACAAGAAGAGGTCTTGGTCCTACTAGGCTCATATCTCCAATAATGACATTTAGTAATTGGGGAATTTCATCAAGTGAATACTTTCTCACAAAAGAACCTACTTTTGTGATTCGCTTATCAAAAGCTAGTAAGTTCCCATCCTCATCCGTTTTATCATTCATTGTTTTGAACTTAATAATTGAAAAAATTTTTTCGTTTTTTCCTGGTCTGTGTTGAAAGAAGAATGGCTTCCCTCGATTAGCGAAAAAGAGAAAAATCATTACTAATATAAAAAGTGGCGACAGCATTAGGAATAACCCAATACCGAGAACAAAGTCTATAAGTCTTTTGAAAAATAGTTTGTACATACGTTTTTGACTTTATATCTAAGGTAGGAGTCCTTAAAAAAAGGCCTCTAAATCCCTATTTAAAGAATAAGATCCAAGTTGGTTAATTCTTTTTCAAGACTTCGATTAATTATATGCAATAAATCAGCATTTATTATATCCACATTAAAACGCTCCTCGGCATATTTTCTACTTTCCATCCCATATTCCTTAATTTTAGCAGGATTCTCAAGGAAGAATTGCATGGCATTCTGCAAGGACTTTTGGCTTTTTGGGGTAATTAGAATTCCATTGGTATTTTCTTTGATAGTTTCTCTACATCCAGGCGAATCGGTAGTGATAATTGGCATTCCTATGGATAATGCCTCTAAAATTGATCTAGGGATACCTTCTCTATAAAAAGAGGGTAATACGAAGATGTCCGAATTACTTAAATACTTAGGGACATTCTTTTGATTACCATGATAGACTATAATATTCTTATCAGCCAGTTCTTGAATCTCCTCGAGTTTAATTGCCGAAGGAGATCTATCAGGGCTGCCAATTACGTGAAATTCTGCTTTAGGAAATAGTTTTTTTAAGTTTTCAGCGGCTTGGAGATACAAAGAGATTCCCTTCTCCTCTATAAGTCTGGCCACCATTATAAATCTTATTACTTCAGAATCGTTTGCATTTTCTCGATAAGGATATTTACCAAGATTTACACCAGAACCGCTTACAATGGCAGTTTTTTGGGTGTTAGATAACAGTTTGTTTTCAACAAATAACCTTAGATCATCTCTGTTTTGAAAGATGACAACCTTATTCTTTCTAAGGGCAAAGCGATACATTTTTTTGGTAAGCTTTTGAAGCATAAGCGCCTTTTTTGAATTGCCACTAAAGGTAAATCCCAAGCCCGTAATTAGAGAAACAACGGGAATTTTTGCCCATCTACCAGCAACCGAACTATATATAGTGGGTTTAATAGTATATGGAAATATGATGTCTATATTATACTTGTCCACAATTTGTTTTAGAGACATAATAGACTTAATATCCTTAAACGGATTTAAACCTGTTCTCGAAAGAGAGAAGGTTAGGGGTATGGCCCCAAGATTTTTAAGACCCTCCTGAACTTCAATCTCCATATTTGGTGCGGCTGCGTATACCGCATAATTAGATGCATGCAGGCTCTTAATAAAATCTCCTCTAAAATGAATTAAGGAACGAGCAGCAGATCCTACGAGTAGTATTCTTTTTTTAGTCATATAAGGAGGACTGATGATAAGACAAAGTTAAAAATATTTAAATGTGCTATTATCTAAACGCTTAGCTTTTTCATTAATTGTCAAAGAATATGAAGCGGGAAGTAAAAGATAGTCATAGTTTTTTAAAACCATTTTACTTTAGCCTTTTGTTCCGGATACTTGGTTTAAAATAGCCCTATAAAAATTTTCCCACGACCTTTGTTCCAAATAGTAATCAAAAACTGATCGATTATCCTGTGAACTAGCAGAAATGCATTCGATTATAGACTTGCCTAAAGCCATTTCATCCTCAGTGATGCATGTATATATACCAGGAATAGAATCTATGTCCCCTGCCGATAAAGTACAGACAATTTTCTCGTTTACAGACATCATTTGTAAAAGTACATTTGGAAATCCTTCAATTCTTGAGGAAATAACACAGGCTTTAGCCTTATGAAAATACGGGTATACATTTTGGACATATCCTGGCAGAAAAACTCTGTTTTCTAATTTAAGATCATTGATCTGCTCTTCTAATAGCTTTCTATCGGGACCTTCTCCTAAAATAATAAGGCTAACCCCTTCTAATTCTTTTTGATACTTATTAAACGTATTAATTAAAATATCAAAACCTTTTGCGGGTGCAAGCCTGCCGGCGGCTACAAGGAAACTAGTTTTCTCAAACTTCGAAGGCAGGGGGTCTTTGGGAGACTTTGATTTATCCACCTCAAAGGGGTTGGATATTACCGTTAGATTTAACTTTTTAGTTAATCCTGGTTGTGCTAAGACTAACTGCTCTTTCATATAAGTGGTCTGACAAACAACTAAAGACGAATATTTGTATCCTAAATGATAAAAGAAGCTGTAAATCTTTGACTTGTATCCTTTTAGAAGTTTGAAAATAGAGTTTGATTCTCTTAAGATTACAATAGGGTTACCTAACAGGCCTAATCTTTTTGCAAAGCCAATTGTTCCGTTAATGACAGATTGTGAAGTAAAGGTATAGTCGAACCTGACTTGATTATTCCTGAGGAGATGCGGTAATAACCATAAGACTCCTTTAAAATAGTTATTAAAAGATAGGTAAGTAATCTCTACCTCAGGTCTCAGATGCTCCCATTGTTCGCTATATTTCCTTGTAAGAATGATAACATGACACTTCTGTTTTTTCTTAACTAAGAATTCAACAAAAGTTTTGGCTATCAACTCTGATCCATGTAAGGTATCGGCGGGAATAACAAAGAGCCATTTTTTTTCGTTCATTTTTAGTCACTAAGGAAGGAGAGTATTAAAAAAATTTTTGTAGTCATTGTAAAATGATTAATTCGTCGGTAACTTCAATAAGTCGCCAAAATAATAATCCCACTTCTGGGGCACAAATCTTGCAAAACCTGATGCTGGATGAAATGTCATTTCTCCGAAATAAATATTTTCTCCAACGGTATATAAGTCTACTCGAACGTATAAAAAATCTTTAGCCAATATCTCAGCTATTTCTAGCATTTTATCATAATTCTTGGGTTTAATTTCTGGTTCTCTGTTTGGGTAATAATTCCAAGTAAAATCCAGATAATTCCATTCACGGTCATATAGATTTCGCTTATGATTTACTCCACGTTCCATATCCACTTGAATCATTCCAACCTTTCCATTAAAGCAGTGAAATTTATAATCACTCGGAATTTTGTTGTGTTCATCCAAAAGTAATTTTTCAATAACAAACCGAGGTTTTATTTGTTCATATTGCCATTCTACCTTACCGTCGCCATAATTTTGACTTAATTGTGCTTTAAAATCTTCTTTTACCTTGACCCAATCTATTTCCGATTTATTTCGGATAATATATACACCACCACTAGAATGGTTAGATTTAATAATTATCGGATAATTTGGTAATGAATCGGGTCGTAAATCTTCTACATCATCGGAGCTTAGTATTAAAGGGATTAAATAAGATTCACCTATTTTTTTTGCAATATGACTTCTAACTTCATACTTGTCGGCGCACTGTATATGTAGTTCACTTCGGTCATTTAGCTTTAACCATTGTATTTTTTCATTAAAAGATCTTGGGTTATCAAGGTCTAGCGCATAGCCAGCTAGAATTCTAAATCGTAATTTAAGGAGAAGATCTTGAGGAATTAGCGCGCTACTGAAATTTAAAATCGGTCGAATTATTGCTTGGGCCGTTTTATTGGAGAGATAAAATTTTTTAATCGAATTAATCAATGTAGTAGTGTTTAGATAAGGTTAAAAATTTTTCCTTTAATGAGATTCATAAAAAAGTTTTCATAGTTACTTAGAATTATCTCTTCGGAGTATTTATCTAAAACCGAAGAACGTACAGTCTCCGGGTTCCATTCTTGTTTACATGCAAGTTTTAACTTTTCTACAAATTCTACTTCGTCACGGGCGATATAGCCATTGACTCCGTTTTGGATAATTTCATTGATACCGCCTAAAGCATCAAATGCTATTACTGGAGTACCTACTGCGCAGCTTTCTAAAAGCGCATTTGGAAAACCTTCAACATATGAACCTTGAAGAAAAATATCACTTTGTGCCAAATAATTCTCAACAGAGTCCGTGAAATCAATAAAGGAAACACTATTGCTCAAGCCCTTTTGATCAATATAGTCGATTAAATCATCTTTCTCAATGCCTTTCCCAACTATTGTATAATGAAATGGTTCTTTGAATTTAGCTAATGCATCTATTATTCTAAAATATCCTTTCTGTGGTCTTAATCTTCCTACCGTAATAAAAGAGACCTCATTTTTAGTCTTTTGCCTTACTTTTAATTTAAATTTTTTCGTTACTGGATTGTTTATAACGACTGTCTTATTTTCAGGATAAGAAAAATTTTCTACCAAGTCCATTTTCATATCAATAGACTGACAAATTATTGCGTCTAATAAATGAATTTTAACCTTATCCGCTAAGGATTGATCTTTGACCTTTTTTTTCTTATACCCAATTTTTCCGCTTCTTACAATAGTTTCTCTGCCAACAAATTTGATTTGTGGGAATAATAATGAAATTAGAGATGTCATTACGTTTAGATGAGCCATAGTGCTCATTACGACATCCACTTCATTTCGCATAATAAACTGGACTATGGAGAAAAAACTGTTTTTTACTCTTTTTTTGTTTAGAAAAGTAACAGGAACGCTATTGATATTATAACTTTTGTCGTCTTTTGTACCTATTATTAGTAAATGCGCTTGAAATAGCTGTTTATCTATATTATCAGCTATGTAAGAAACAACTCTTTCAGCTCCTCCAGGCCTTAAGGATGGAACAATAAAAACGACATTAATTTTTTTTCTCATGCTGGGTATTAAGTGTTATTATTCTATTTACACAACTAAATAACTATTTAATTAAATTATCTAGATAAACAAATTACCAACTTTGTCGATTGTTATATTTATAAACTTCAAAGTTAAGAACTTATTTCACTGGTGTACATAAATAAATACTTCTAATTCGAATAGATTCTATTGATTAAGTCTAAATTTATTGTTGATTAAGTCTAAATTTACGCGCTTGGCTAATAGTTTTTATTTTGTAAACTTTTATTATTAATGTTGCATTCTTTCTAATTCAAAAAAATGAGTCTAAAATCAAAAACTTTAACTGGTATTTTATGGACATTTTCACAGCAATTCAGCGTTAAGGGAATATCTTTTGTTGTTCAAATAATTTTAGCTAGAATTTTGATGCCCGAAGTATATGGGCTCGTTGCAATTGTAGGAATTTTTGTAGCTATAGGAAGAAATTTGGTAGACGGTGGCATGACCTCTTCTTTAATAAGGACTCAGGATGCCGATCAGAAAGATTACTCGACGGTATTTTTCTTAAATCTTATGGCCAGCTTTGTTTTATATGCTATTCTTTTTTTTTGTGCGCCATACATATCTGGTTTCTTTGAGATGCCTCAGCTAACTGCTTTATTAAGGGTTTATACTTTATCATTCATAATACAGGCTTTAGGAAATGTTCAAACTACTCGCTTAACAAAAGAACTAAATTTTAAACTTCAGATGTATATGCAAATTCCGGCTACAATATGTGGAGGAATCGTTGGTATTATTTTGGCTTATAATGGATTTGGAGTTTGGAGCTTAGTATTGATGTATTTAACTACAGCCACTGTATTTATGGTTCAACATTGGTTTAGAACTGACTGGCGGCCTGATTTTGTTATCGATAAGAATAAATTAAAACACCATTTTGATTTTGGATATAAGGTTACCTTGTCTGGATTGGTTACTACGGCCTATCACCATTCTTATACACTGATAATTGGTAAAATGTTTTCTGCGACACAATTGGGGTTTTATAATCAGGCGAATACTTTAAGAATGTTCCCGGTACAAAACCTCACAACAGCATTACGGAAAGTTACATATCCAGTTTTTTCTTCCATACAGGATGATAATGTACGTTTAAAGGCTATGTTTAGAAAAATAACTGCATTAGTCTTTTTTGTTGTAACTCCAGTTATGCTTTACTTGGTGATTGTAGCGGAACCCTTGTTTCGATTTTTATTAACAGAAAAATGGTTGCCTGCGGCCCCATATTTTCAAGTATTGGCTTTAAGCGCTATAGTATATCCCCTGAGTATGTACAATTTAAATATTGTTCTTGCAAAGGGTAGAAGTGATTTGCACTTAAAAATGGAACTAATAAAGAAGTTGAGTTCTATCATGTTTTTACTTCTAATAATACCCTTTGGAATTTGGGGTGTAATTTATGCTCAGGCAATTAGCATGCTTATACACGCATTTGTAAATACCTTTTTTTGCGGAAGGCTCATAAACTATCCAGTTCGGAATCAAATAATCGACGTATTTCCAATATTTTTATTATGCTTCGTTTTAACAGTAATTATGTTTTCTTTGAATGTTTTATTCTTTAGTAAATTTTTGGAAAATGATTTAGTATTAATAATTACGAATTTTATTTTATATTTTGCTCTTTATTTATTGTGCTCGAAATTACTTCGATTTAAGGAGCTAAAGGAATTACTTAAAATTGGAAAACAAGGGTTCCTTAAAATAAGAAATAAGTAATAATTTCCAAAATTATAGTACCATCATGAATATAAAAATAACCGGGGATTTAGTTATAAATAAAAGCTATACCCTGGATTCTGATGTCATTGATTTTTTTAAAAATTCTGACCTGAATATTGTAAACTTAGAAGCTCCGGTTACTACTACAACTTCTAAAATTATTAAAACGGGTCCCCATTTAAAATCAGATATAGAATTAACAAGGAAGATATTAAAAGAACTGAAGGTAGATTTAGTAACCCTTGCCAATAATCATGTTTTGGATTATGATCATCAGGGAATTAAGGATACACTTCAGTTCTGTAAAGATTATGATATTAATACCGTAGGAGCCGGGACTAATTTAGAAAATGCGTCGAAAACCTTTTATTTTGATACAAGTGTTGGCAAAATTGGGATAGTCAACTTTGCAGAAAACGAATGGGCTAGTGCTACCGAGAAAAGGGCAGGGGCAAATCCAATGGATATTATAGATAATGTAAGACAAATAAAGGAGTCTAAGTTAAAAGCCGACTATTTATTTGTTATTATTCATGGAGGGCATGAATATTATAACCTACCAAGCCCTAGAATGCAAAAACAATATCGATTTTATGCCGAATGTGGTGCAGATTTGGTAGTTGGCCATCATACCCATTGCATCAGCGGATTTGAAGTCTACAAAGAAGTTCCTATATATTATAGCCTTGGAAATTTCTTATTTACAAGTGATAACAAAAATGACGATTGGTACACTGGGATGGTCTTGGAGATTGAAATTAAAGACCACAACCTAACTACCAAATTGTTTCCAGTACAACAGCAAAAAAGTACTTTTGGATTAAGTATGTTACATGGACGTGAGAAAGATATAGTCTTAAAAAGAGTTTCCGCTTATAATAAAATTATCTCCGATAAGAAGAGTCTATACAAAGAATGGAAAAAGTTAGTGGATAATAAATACAATAATTATATAAATCGTTGGTCTGCATATGCATATATTAAAAATAGATATGTTAGCGGAGTTTTGAGAAGACTTGGATTTACAGGTTTAAATATAAGGGCAATTGCAGCTCAATTAAACCTGATGCGTTGCGAAGCACATGCGGATTTATCAAAAGAAGTGACTCAAAAATATTTGGAAGACAACTAAGCCTATTAAATTATTTTATAGGATGAAACGGCGATACATTTAACTTTAGTTGTGTTAACCATTATTTTATATTCACATTTTTTTATTGAAAAAGGCACCAAAATTTCCTTAATAAGAACAGACTAATGATGTTATTTTAATTAATAACGAGTTAGCTTTAATTCGAATTCTATTAACGATTATTTAAAACCAATTCTTTACCAAGTATTTCGTCCCATTTTTTTGGTGTAAAAGGTTCATTTCCACCACCATGATGAAAGGTTAGTTCTCCGAAATACAATGTTCCATCAACATCGTACCAATCTACGCGGACATAACAGAAAGGTTTGGCCAAAATCTTGGAGAGTTCAATCATTTTCTCTAAAGTCACCGGTTTATCAATGTCTTCTTTTGTCGACTCAGTAAATCCACCATCTTTATTAGGCATGTCCCATTGGTATGGTTCTCTTTTCCAATCGGTCGAATACCAATTGCGATAATGCTGGGATGTTCCTCTACCCATATCTACCTGTATCATTCGTACTTTGCCATTAAAGCAGTGTAATTTGTAATCAAAAGGAATATTTCCATTCTTATCTTGTAATAATTTCTCAACAATAATTCGTGGTTCGATGGCCTTATATTGTGATTCCTTCGATCTCCAGTAATAATTCTTTTTCAAACGATTTTTTAGTTCTATTTGCACCTCTCCCCAATTTGTTTTATTCTTATCCGTGACAAATATTCCTCCACTGCTATCGTGGTTTGCTTTTATTATAAAGGGAGTGGTTGGCAGGTTCTCGGGTATAATGTTCTCAGGTTTTAGTGTGTGGTAATATAATGGTACTAAATACTGGTCTCCAATCCTCTCGTTAATATACGCTCTAACGGCATATTTATCTGCGCATTGAGTGTGTAAGGGAGTGTGATTATATAGTTTAAGCCAAACAATTTTCTCATTCAGGCTAATAGGATTATTTAGATTAAGTCTGCGTCCATGTTTTTTTTGAAACCTTTTTTGCAATACAAGTTTTTTTGGAACCATGTGATATTTAGACCAGTTATAACAGTATCTCACGAAGTTACCCATTAGGGTTTTGTGGTAAATAGTTTTGTGAATGGTAATTGCCATTTATCTTTTAGGTTATTTAATTAGGGAGGGTGGTAGGAGGTTTATTATTGGGTAAATTTAAGCTTGTATTCTGAACAGAAGAAAGCTCTTCCAGTCTAAAATAGACGAACATTGAAACAAAAACGAAATAAAAAACGGTAAAGTATTGATGACTAGTCATTAAGGCTAATACAATTACTAGGGTAATATAAAAAACCTCAGGTTGGGTTTTAAAGAAAGTAAAACTCTTGAGTAATAAATAACCATAAATACCCAGCATCACGAGTAAAGGTATTACACCTGCCTCGCCAAAAATCATTAAAAATGAGTTGTGCGCACCAGGTTTTCCCTGATACTTTTTTGATAGCTTTAAATAACCATTTCCAATAAAGGGTTTATCTAATGCCATATCATAATAAAGGCTCCATGTTTGATCTCTTGTATCTTTGCTAATAATTTTCGTTTTTACCTGCTCTGATCCAAAAATACTTTGGAATGCGGAGAAACGATCCTTGTTTAAAGTCATACTCTCAGCAAATGCTAAGACTAAAATTATTACAATGGCTCCTATAGCTGGTACTCTTATGTTCTTCTTGCTCTGAATTATTGCAAATAAGCTAATAACGAGCCATACGACAATGAATGTTCTTGAGAAGGTTAATATCCCGGCTAGGGTAAAAACGAATTGTCCAATTAGTTTCCATGCTTGTCGGGAAATAGAAAATGAAATCGCATAACCAACCAAACATATTTGTCCTGCAAAATTTGGGTTTAAGTAAAAACCACTATATCTGCCATAAGTGGCACTGAAATTAGCATTCGCCGAAGGGAATATAATGGCATTTATAAGGACACTTAATCCTCCTAGTAGAAGAATTAAATATATGTCTTTTGTGGTTGTTCTTTTTATTACTTCTGCACCACAGACTACCACAATCATAAATCGAATAAACTCCTTTACGAAATAATTACCCTCGTCTAAATGAGTATAATTAATTGCCCCTATTAGAAAATAGAGTAAGCCAAGGATAATAAAAGGCAAAAGAGGTTTATTCCTATCTTTTACAAAAAAAAAGAAGACAATTAATAGTAAGGAGGAAGCATAAGAAGTTAAGGATCCTAGAGTGCCGCCAAAATATGCCAACGAATAACTGGGTATATTACAGAGAATCAAAAATAAAATTGAATATTTTAAAAAATTCATTATCATACTTCTGTGATATGGGTATTTAATTTTAAACGTATTAGAAATTATATTTACAAAGAAACTTCCTTTGGAAATTAGCATTTTGATACAAGCCTAAAACAAAAACAATTAAGAAGGTGATATCTCTTTTAGAACTTCCTATGACTGATTATAATTGGTAATATCAAGATTCTTTTTATCACAAATTTCAATTCCTTAGTAATTCCTAAGAGTCTAAAATATAGCACCTCAAAAGAATTGCAGCCTAAATTAGCGAGAAAATAAAAATTGGTGAATTAAAAAAGACAAAATTAACAAAAAACCTGCTGATGCGACGATACACCAGTATATACTGTTATTTAGCTTTTTAGTTTACTTGTATGATTGACAGCGACAATTTACTAAACTCAAAATGAAATCCTTGATTGTTTAAAGGATTATTGTAAACAGTTGCTAATTAATTGATTCCATTTCTCTGCAACGGTGTTAACTTCAAGCTTTTCCACCGCTTTTTTTGCCAGTTTACCAAAAGCCTCAGATTCCTCGGAATCATTCATTAAGACGGATAATTTTTCAGCGAAGGCTTCATCATCGTTCATTGGAACCAAATATCCATTTTTACCGTCTTCAATCAATTCAGAAGGTCCTGTGGGGCAATCTGTTGAAACGCAGGCCAGGCCAAAATGCATGGCTTCAATCAAGGCATTGGGAAAGCCTTCGTATATAGAACTAAATGCAAATATTCTAGACTTATTGTAAAGGGCATAAATGTTTTTCTGACGTCCCAAGAGCAATACTTTCTCTCCTAAGCCTAATTCCTCAATTAATTTTTCGTATTTCTCTCTATTTGATCCTTCGCCTGCTATAATTAACTTCCAATCAGCTTTTTCGATGCGAGCAAAAGCTTTTATTAAGACATCCTGAGCCTTTTGATCTGTTAACCTCCCGGCATTCAAAATTAGATTCTCTTTTTTAGTATTGGGATTTCTCTTATTAGTCAATTCTGGTGAAATTGGATTTGGAAGAATACGTAGTCGGTCTTCTTTTATTTTATCAGAATAAAAGCTCTTGATAGTCTCCGTCTGTACTACTACAAAGTTGGCCCTAGGATAAGTGAAAGATCGCATCAAATCCCAAATTTTTGAAATTTTTTGGGAGTATGGATTATTTCTTTCACTTATAATCACTGGTAGATGACAAAAATTAGCGACTAAGGTGGTAATAATATTGGCTGAGGTTAAAAAGCTAATTAATAAATCGATCTTATGCTTTTTTACAATGGAATGGATTCTCCTTATTAAAATGTAATTACTTTTTATTGCCTGAAATACACTTTTGCTTGGATCTATTTTATCTACACAGTTGATTAAAGTAATATTTTCGTCTAAGTTGTAATATCTTTTAGTTTTAGTAAAGGTGATTATAAAAACATCATAATGGCGTACTAAGGCATTCGCGAGCACTGATACTACGCGTTGGGCACCGCCCATATTTAATGCAGGTAACACAAATGCGATTTTGGGTTTGCTCATTTCTTTAATATTTTAAGCATAACTATTTCGATTATAATTATAAATTAAATAGTACCAAACAAATAATTAATAATCTTCTCAAAAATAATTTCAGATGAATAATATTAGTTTTTGACAAATATCAGTTTTAATATCATTTGTTATAAAAAAACGCGTTCAGTGTCTAAGAAATTAGTCGTAAAAGGCCATAGGCTTATTTCACCGCGCTATCTCATTGCTTCCGATAAGATATTCGCTAAAAAAAAAGAGACTTAAATAAGCCTCTTTTTTATAGAATATATAAGTATTATAGTTAATTGATGGTTAGATAATGTAAAAATTCTTCCAAGTTTGTAAAACCATCCCCATTAATATCTAAACTTCCATCATCAGTGTCGTTAGGATTTAGATCATTACTCTGTTCCCAGGAATCATCAATACCATCTTTGTCTGTATCCTGATAACTATTAGTAATTTCTGTATAATCATATCCTCCTGCTGCAGCAGTAGAAGATTTTAAGGTGCCAGATAAATTCTTAACATCATTTACTATTCTTTTATCGATGTCGTCGCGTAATATCGAAGCACCAACATTGTTCAGCAAAGAATTTTCTACTTCATCTGCGTTTAATGCTTGAATACCCGAATTGAAGATCTTATTATTAACCAAGTACGAATTAAGCTGTGATTCAATTGTTATATTACCTCCATCGAAAAGATTATCTGATATATATGCCTTAGTTAAACTAGCTTTTCCATCAGGACAATTGTTGACGGACGCCTCCAGCTTAACTGTCTTGTCACTGACAGGGGTGTTAGGATTAGATTTATATACATTTCCAACAATATCAAAAGCGTTCTCATAAGTTGGTACGGTTGCCGTTCTAAAGCCGTATAGAATATTATTAACCATCTCAAAATCACTGGTACAAGTCGAAGAGCGTATATTTCTGGTACTATTATGGGCTAATAAATTTCTGTAAATTGATATATTTTTGGCATTTTGCCATATTAGTAGACCATAACCAGTTGCTATGTTTTCCGCAATTATAGAATTTTGTATAGTAATATTTCTTACCGAGCTATTACTTCCTACACCACCAATGTTTAGGTTTTCGTCAGATGCCCAGGCGATACTGCAATGGTCTACTATTATATCCTTAACCTGAGATCCATTAAAGGCAACTATTCTTAAGCCGTCAGTAGCTTCATTATTAGAAATGTTTCCGGGTCTAATTTTTAAGTACCTTACTATGACATTGGATGCGGAAATTCTCAATTCGGCTCCTTTTATTGTAATACCAGTACCTGGTGCTGTTTGACCCGCAATAGTTAAATTTCCTGAATTAGAGGGTATCGATAAATACGAATCACATTCGATTGTCCCGCCTACCTTAAAAACTATAGTACGCGTCATGGTCATCGTTAATGCTTCGCGTAAACTGCCAGGGCCACTGTCATTTAAATTAGTTACCTCTACAATAATCCCGCCTCGGCCTCCAGTAGCATTTTTTCCAAAGCCTTCAGCTCCGGGAAATGCTTTTAATTCTCCCAGTTCCTCCGAAATCTTATTTGGATTTTCCGTGATGGCTACGCTTACTGAACCAGTTTCTTTCCCTACAGAGCCATTAGATTTAATGAATTCTGTAGTATAGGAAAAATTATTTACATTATTTCCTGTTACAGTAGGTATAAAGGTTAAGGTATTATCACTATTTATAATTACCTCTCCATTAGTTGGTTGTGTTGTTTCAATAATAGTGGCTGTCTCTTTATTAACAAATGTATCGTTGGCCAAAACATCCAGCACTATACTTACCTCCCCAATAAGTTCAAAATTATCATTAACTATTGTTCCATCATTATCATTCGATCCAATTATTTCATTGGAGCCCGAATTCTCATCACTTACAATAATTTCTGTGATTTCTTCCTCGGAATTATTTACTATTGCCACTTGGTAAGCATCATTTCGTATTAAGTTTTCAATTACTAAATTGGAATCTTCAGAAATATAATCAGTAAATAAATCTGAGTCCTTAGAACAGGAATAGAACGTAAGAAAACAACAAAGAAAGTATAGCACGCTTTTTGGGGTTAAGGCGTTGAATTTCATGTGTAAGATAGGTTAAGTATTCGTATTATTAGATTTGGGTTCTATAAATCTATCTAAAAAAACTCAAATCATCGTTAAAAACTATTGTATTTTCGATGAAATACATTTATTTATTTAAATACTTGGTACGCAAGGTTGGAGGGGTTTGGATTTTTGAAAACTCTATATTCGATGAACTACACTTTTTTTTAACTTTTAAACGAAAAAAAGACACCCGGGCTTAATTTTCCTCCCTAAGATTGAAGAAATAAAGACAAAAAAAAACCTAGTTATTCTAAATAACTAGGTTTCAAATTATTGTTTAAAATACTAAAGTCGACCATCTACTTTTTCTGAAAGAATACCTTTAACATCATATAATACACCGTTTTCTGCAAGCATAGACCTTAAATCGAGTTCTAGGAAAACACTATGACTTACCGCTAAAACGATAGCATCGTACTTCGTGGATTCTATGTTTGGCGACAATTCAAAGCCAAATTCCGATTTAACTTCTTCTGCCAAGGCCCATGGATCGTATACAGTTACCTCCGTTCCATAGCTCTTTAGGTCTAGAATTACATCTACTGCTTTAGTATTTCTCACATCAGGGCAATTTTCTTTGAAGGTGATTCCCAAGAACAGAATTTTAGAATTTTTGATTTTAATATCTCTCTGCACCATCAATTTTATAACCTCAGAAGATACATATTTTCCCATACTGTCATTCAGCCTTCTTCCGGCCAGAATAATTTCTGGATGATAACCAAATTGCTGCGCTTTTTGAGCAAGATAATACGGATCTACCCCGATACAATGTCCGCCCACTAAACCGGGCTTAAAAGGAAGGAAATTCCATTTGGTACCTGCTGCCTTTAATACCTCATTGGTATCAATGTCCATCAGGTTAAAAATTTTGGCAAGTTCATTCACAAAAGCGATGTTTATATCTCTTTGAGAGTTTTCAATGACTTTTGCAGCTTCCGCCACTTTTATAGAGGGAGCCAAGTGTGTTCCGGCGGTAATTACAGAAGCGTATACCTCATCTATCAGTAATGCTATCTCTTGAGTGGAGCCCGAGGTAACTTTTAAAATCTTTTCAACCGTATGCTCTTTATCGCCTGGATTAATTCTTTCCGGCGAATATCCGGCAAAGAAGTCCCTATTGAAGGTTAGACCACTGATATCTTCCAAAACAGGGATACATTCCTCTTCCGTGACTCCTGGGTAAACGGTAGATTCGTATACCACAATATCCCCTTTCTTAAGTACCTTACCTACTGTTTCACTTGCTTTAAACAGGGGGGTTAAAATTGGTCTGTTAGTGTTATCTACTGGGGTTGGAACGGTAATGATAAAGAAATTACATTCTTTTAAGTCGTCCATAGAATTGGAACACAGCAAGCCAATATCAGAATTTGCTTCTTGTTTTAGTACTTTCTTCAAGGTTTTGCTATCTATCTCTTTTGTAGAATCAATTCCATTAGACAATTCATTTATTCTATTGGAATTAATATCAAAGCCCACAACGGCGTACTTTGTTGCGAACAACCTAGCCAATGGTAATCCAACATAGCCCAATCCGATTACTGCAATTTTTTTATTTTTCATTTCTCAGGGTTTATTCCGATAAACTAGTATCTAGTCTTATAAATTATTCCAATACCAATCTACGGCATTTTTTAAGCCTTGGTTAATATCAAATCTTGGATCATAACCTAAAAGTCTCTTTGCCTTTTCGATAGATGCCAGTGAATGAGGTACATCTCCCAGTCTATTGGGCCCGTGTTTTACCTCAACATTTAAAATGTTCTCATCAAATTTTGACAGATATTGCTTTAAAAGGTCAACAAGTTGATTTAGGTTTGTACGTTCGCCAAAGGCTACATTATACACCGTGTTTAAGGCATTTTTATCTTCTGACATCATTGCACGAATATTCATTTCAATGACATTATCAATATAGGTGAAATCTCGAGAAAAGCTTCCATCTCCATTGATAGTAGGCGATTCATGTCTCATAAGCTGCATTACAAACTTTGGAATAACAGCGGCATAAGCGCCATTTGGATCCTGCTTTCTACCGAATACATTAAAATAACGTAAGCCTATAGTATTTAGTCCGTAGGTCTTATTAAAGACATCTGCGTATAACTCGTTTACGTACTTTGTTACTGCGTATGGGGATAAGGGTTTACCTATTCGATCTTCAATTTTGGGCATTTCCTTAGAATCGCCATAGGTGGACGAACTAGCGGCATAAACAAATCGTTTTACCCCTGCCTCCTTTGCCGCGGTTAACATATTTAGAAAACCAGAAATATTCACTTCATTACTTGTTATAGGGTCCTTTATGGATCTGGGAACAGAACCTAAAGCTGCCTGATGTAATATAAAGTCTGTAGAACTAGCAGCATTTATACAGGTGGTTAGATCTCTGATATCTCCTTCAATTAATTCAAAATTGGAATCGTCCAATAAAGGTTCAATATTGGAAACTTTACCAGTTGCAAAATTATCCAAGCATCGAACGCTGTTGTCATTTTTTAAGAGGACTTCACAAAGATTTGATCCTATAAAACCAGCTCCTCCGGTAACAAGTATTGTCTTTTTAGAAGGTAATGTAAATGGCTTTTGTTTCATTTATAGTTAATTAGGTAGCTATGGCCTTGATTTTTTATTTAGTCTATTGGATACTAATTATCCAAGTTTTTACTCATTTGCGTTAAGCGTATTATATACTTTGATACATTTTTCCAATAAAACCTCATCAAACTCCGTATTGTGGTATTTTGTTGGTTTATAGGGTTTTGCATCCTTGATATTAAAATCAACTTCTAAATATGAGGCAATTCGCTTATAATTTAGGTTTGGTTTTTCAATAAGCTCTTCAAAAGAGACTAGGAGATGTGCGTCATTTTTATGTGCTAAAACATACTCATAATAATTAAGCCATATACTCAACCAATAGTTTAGACTGCTTTTGTCATATTTTATTCTGTTAGATTCAAATTCATCTGTTAATAAAAATGGTTTATGATTCATTCCAAATTCATGGTGACCAAGAAAATTAAAATATTCCAAGTTAAATGGGTCATCGGAATGATCCTTCGAGAAATTCTTATCTAATTTCATTAACGAAGAGGCATGGTCAATTGGATGCCTATAAAGAATTATGACTTTGCTGTTTGGGATTCTTTCTAAGGAAGATATACGAAGAATACTATTGTTATTCTTTGAGATATAACGCTTCTTATTTTTTGCTAAACAAATTAGAGAAACGTAGGTCTCATACTTTTTTAGTATGTCTTCGTCTGGTTCATGTAATTCTAAACCTTCTTCCTTAATATAGGAGTCGTTTAAGAATGCTTTCCAAAAGTATTCATCAAATTCTTCCGGAGAATTTCCGTCGATTACAATACCGTCCTTGTGAGCCCTCTCATGCGATTCAATCTTGGAAACTCTATTCCATAGGTTAGGGCAGAGAAGAAACGGCATATTCGCGTACTGCAGAGAAGCGTAAGCATTGGTATTGAATATCTTTCGCATCACCGCAGTTGTGCCAGATCTCGCTAGCCCGGTTACAAATACAAGCTGCTCTATATTTAAATTTTTTATTCTTGCTCCATTGACAATTTCCTCCATTTCCAAAGTGGCTTTGGAAATGCTATAATTTGAAAGATAAAAGCGGTGTAGAAACTTATCCGTTTTACTATAGCCTGCCATATTTTTTCTTTAAGATGATATATACAAACACCGTTAAAATGGGAAGCAATAAGCCCCACCACGTGACTAAAATATTGGGGTTTAGTTCTGGATTTAAATATTCTAAGACAAACAGACTTAAAAAAGGTGAAATAAAAAGTACTATTCCAAAAATTAGTTTTCCTAACCCTTTTAGTTGTTTAGGAATTAATTGCATCAGCTCCTTCTGTTTCTGATCATCAGCCATACTTTTGTCTGACATCACCCGAAATTGCTCTTTGTAAGCCTTTAGAAGTTCATCTAAGGAGTTTTTAATTTTCGACTTGTCAAACAGTACACAGGATAGAACTGTTAATAAAATTACTACTAAATATGGCAAACTAGCTCTTGTTTGATTTTCCCTTAATAAAACCGAAAAACCGTTTTAATGGAAGCCAAAAAACAGCTACTAAAAAGGCGAAAATTGTTAAAAAAATACCTGAAATAATTGCGATAATACCTCCACCGAGGCCTGGACCTAAATACAAAAACATAATAGTTATTTTTAATTTATTATTCTACTCCAAAAAAGACTTGAAATATATTCTTCATTTAGTCTTTTTACATATTCCATTTTCTTATTTATGGAATCTCCTATAATTATTCTTCCCTGATTGGTTTCTTCAATAAAAATATCTCCATTAGATAAAACATCACATCTACCTGAAGTATATGTCTGAATGTTTTCCTTCCTAAATAGTTCAGAAAAAGGCCTGGAAACGCTATCGTTTGAAATGTGGTAGACATACGCATTGTTATTGGGTCTGGCCTTAGGAAAATAAAGGTTTTTTGTCGTTAATCTAGGGTCTATAATACTTTCCTCTCGGATTACGTCATTGCCAAATACTAATACCTTATCATTGCCATAGAAATCTACATCGTGCTGATTAAACCAGGGACCAGATTTAAGCCAAATAATTTTATTCGTCGAAGGTCGATATAAAAAGATGGCACTTAAATTTCTGCAAGAAACTAATAGATCGCCTTTATTCCAATGTTCTGTATCGGTTAAGGCCGGTTGAATATCATTTAAATGAATAGGGTCACTGTTTGTTTGCCCTTTTGCCGTTAACAAGTCTTGATAACCGTTTTCTATCAAAATAGAAATCACCGACTTATCAAATATTTCATTACCCGATTCTGGGTCTATTTTGGTAATATGATCATCTAATAAATGCTTTTTATACATTTCGTAGTCATCTGGAAAAAAATCGTACTCATCTGAAATAAAAGGTCTTGTACACGAATAGATATTGTTTTCATGATCTAACTCCAATGTATGATGATAAGTCCGATCATTTTTTAACCAGAGTATCTCACTATTACCATCAATTTTAGCCAATAAACTCGTTAATTGGGCAGTAAACATCAAAGTGTTATCTTCTAACAATAATGGATGCATAAAATAAAGATCACTACCTTCTGCCGGTCTTCTAGGATTATCCTCGTTATAGGCCATTGCATAAAGTTCTTTGTTATTCGGCGTCCATTGTTTTAGTACTTGACCGTTATTTAAGTCTATTAAATCAATTTTTTGATTAAACGGCTCATCTTTATAAGTAACTAAGAGTTTTGGGTATGTCTTGTCTATTTTACTATCAAAACTATTAAGACCGTCCTTGGAATTATTGTTTAAGACAAAAAACTCTGCAGGTGAAACAACATGTTTGATAATTGACGGTATTTCCGCCATAAATTTGAGTGGCTTGGCCATAAATCCTAATCGCCCTATTCCTCCATCTTTCGATTCATAAATATTCCTTATGCTAGAGGCAAGTAGGACAGAAAAAATAAGTAAACCAACAATTCCAATAAAATATAATCGCAATTTTTTCATAAACCAAAGAAAAGTACTATCTGCTTAAAGCTTAACGATTTTATTTTTTATTCGATTAATATTAAAAAATATCGATAAGCACACCGTTAAGTTAATATTAACGATTTTTCATGAACTATATTATCCTATTTTTTAATCGGATTACCGATTAAACAATCATCCCAGCTGCAACTGTCTCATGGGTAGTGTCATCAACGAGTATAATACTCCCAGTGGTCCGGTTTTCTCGATAGGGATCAATCATTAAAGGTTTTGTCGTCCTTATTTTAACTTTGGAAATATCATTCATATTCAGGTCTTTGTCATCTGTGTTACGACCCAGTGTATTAATATTTATCTTATACACTACTTCTTTGATCATAGCTTTTTGTTCATTAGACGTATGCCTGATGGTATATTTAGCTCTTGGTTTGGCCGGATTGTTGTGTAGCCAACACAGCCATACTTCTATATCTTGAGAGGCTTCAGGAACATTAGTACTCCTTACAATCATATCACCTCTTCCAATATCAATATCGTCTGTTAATGTCAGTGCTACGGACATAGGAGCGAATGCCTCCTCTAACTTACCACTAGGTCCTTGTATGGATTCAATTACAGAGGTGAACCCTGATGGCATTACCGTAACACTATCTCCAGTTCTCAATACGCCTCCGGCTACTCTGCCTGCATAGCCACGGTAGTCGATAAACCCTTCTCTTTGGGGCCTCAAGACTGTTTGTACAGGAAATCGAGCATCCACTTTATTGATATCACTGCTAATATGTATCGTTTCAAGAGTGTGTAAGAGAGCACCTCCTTGGTACCAGTCCATATTTTCTGATCTATTCACTACATTATCTCCTAAAAGGGCACTTATAGGAATAAATCGAATATCCATTACAATGAATTTTGAAGAAAAGGCCTCAAATTGCTTAATAATATCATTGTAAACTTCTTCAGAGAAGTCTACTAAATCCATTTTGTTTATGCACACAATAACATGGGGGATATTCAAAAGAGATGCAATAAATGCATGTCTTTTTGTTTGTTCTATAACCCCGTGCCTTGCGTCGATAAGTATTATTGCTGCATTAGCTGTGGAAGCACCTGTAACCATATTACGGGTATACTGAATATGTCCTGGAGTATCCGCAATGATAAACTTTCTTTTGGGTGTTGTAAAATATCTATACGCTACGTCTATAGTAATTCCTTGCTCTCTTTCATCCCTTAAACCATCGGTAAATAAGGCAAGATCCACACCCTCATGACCTCTTTGCTTACTAGTATTCTCAATAGCCTCCAGTTGGTCTTCAAAAATTGACTTAGAATCATACAATAATCTTCCAATAAGTGTGCTTTTTCCGTCATCTACACTTCCTGCAGTAGTAAATCGTAATAATTGATTGTTATTTATTTCCATCTTTTATCAATTTTAAAAATAACCTTGTTTTTTTCTGTCTTCCATGGCATTTTCCGATCTTTTGTCATCGGTTCTATTACCCCTCTCTGTTTGTCGCATTGCTGAAACTTCCTGAACGATTTTTTCTAAAGTATCGGCCTCCGACTCAATACCTCCTGTTATCGTAATATCACCCAAGGTTCTAAATCTAATCTTTTTCTTCTCTATTGTCTCGTTTTCATGAAGTGTTAAAAACTCGGAATTAGGGATCCAAGAATCATTACGCCATACTACCTCTCTTTCATGGGCAATATACAAAGATGGAATCTCTATTTGTTCTCTTTTAATATAGTTCCAAACGTCCATTTCGGTCCAATTACTAATTGGAAATACCCTAAAATGTTCTCCCTCGAAATGGTTACCATTAAAGATATTCCATAGTTCAGGTCTCTGATTTTTCGGATCCCACTGCCCAAAATCATCTCTATGGGAGAAAAAACGTTCTTTTGCTCTAGCCTTTTCTTCATCTCTACGTCCACCACCAATGGCACAGTCTATTTTATTGGCCTCGATAGTGTCTAATAAGGTAGTGATTTGAAGCGCGTTTCTCGTTGCATGTTTTCCTTGTTCTTCAGCAACCCTACCTTGATCAATTGAATCTTGTACCAAACCTACGATTAGTCTCACATCGAGTTCGGCCACTAAATCATTTCTAAACTTAATCGTCTCTGGAAAATTATGTCCCGTATCTACATGCATTAATGCAAAAGGTATCTTACTGGGATAGAATGCTTTTTTGGCTAGATGTGTTACCACAATAGAGTCTTTACCACCTGAAAAAAGAATTACAGGGTTTTGGAATTGGGCCCATACTTCTCTTAAAACATAAATCGCTTCAGATTCTAATTCATCTAAATAATTCAAAAAATACTTACTCATTTTTTAAAGAGTTAATTTGTTTTTAATTTTATCAAATATCAATGCTGCCGCTTCTTCTGCAGTATTTTTTTCTGTGACAATGACATCTGCATTATCAGGATTCTCATATGGAGCTGAAATTCCGGTCATATTTTCAATCTCTCCATTTCTTGCTTTTTTATATAGACCTTTAACATCTCTTGCTTCGCAAACTTCTAAACTTGTGTTTACAAATATCTCTATATAATTTTTAGTACCAACAGTTTTGGCAATAAAGGCTCTATCCTTTTTGTAAGGAGCAACAAATGCGGCTAGTACAATTATGCCAGCATCAATAAATAGTTTAGAAATTTCTCCTATTCGTCTAAGATTTTCAGACCTGTCTTCCGGGCTAAAACTCAATCCTCTATTTATGCCTCTTCGGACATTATCCCCATCCAGAACATAGGTTTTATAATCATTTTGAAATAACAATTCTTCTAGAATATTTGCAATAGTGGATTTGCCGGAACCAGAAAGTCCTGTAAAAAAGATTAAAAATGACTTATGTCCATAAGCCGTATTTCTGGCCTTCCTATTTATTTTATAGGAGTGTTTTATTATATTTTTTTCCATTCTTCTGCATTATTTCTTTTGGGTAAACCAAAATTGATTCGGTACCACGCTCTTTCATGAAGATAGTATAGAACCATTTTAGTTATCACTTCGGCCATTCCAATTTTCAGGCCTGTCATAGCGTTACCAGAAATCAACCACGACAAGAGAATAGTATCAATAGTCCCAATTAACCTCCATGTAATTGTCTTTATAACATGCCTTTTACGACTA
This sequence comes from Eudoraea chungangensis, assembly GCF_029360665.1. Lineage (GTDB taxonomy): Bacteria > Bacteroidota > Bacteroidia > Flavobacteriales > Flavobacteriaceae > Eudoraea > Eudoraea chungangensis. Next base: position 11,787 of record NZ_JARDUB010000004.1, on the reverse strand, counting down.
TCTGCAATTCCAATATTAAACCAAATACGTTCATGAAAATAGTACAAAACCATTTTGGTTACTACTTCTGAAAATCCAATTTTTAAGCCAGTAAGCGGGTTGCCTGAAATAATCCACGACAGCAAAATAGTATCGATACTACCTACAAGGCGCCATGTTATGGTTTTAGCCAAATGTCTTTTATGTGAAATATTTCGCATTAGCCTATTGTCTGACTATAAAATAAGGATTTAATAGATTCTCTTTATTGTATTTCAAGGGTTTATCCGTTTCTTTTGATATTACTTGGAGACCTACGGCTTCACAGATGGCCTGTCCAGCTGCAGTATCCCATTCCATGGTAGGTGCAAATCGAGGATATACATCCGCTTTCCCTTCAGCAACCAAGCAAAACTTTAAAGAACTTCCTTTCGAAACTATTTCAACTCCTTCATATTTATGCTTAAGCTCTTCAATAAATAGTTCAGTGTCAGAATTCATATGAGATCTACTACCAACTACTCTTATTGAATTTGTATTAGTCATACTAGGCTTAATTTCATCTTCTGATTGAAATAAACTGTCAAAGTCTAATTTATGATTCTCCCCCAATTTAGTTTTATATGCAGCCGTACCTTTTATATTTGTATAGTATAATTCTCTGCTTACAGGGACATAAATAACTCCAATATTTGGTTCGTTTATGCTAAATAGCGCAATATTAACTGTAAATTCGCCATTTCTTTTTATAAATTCTTTGGTTCCATCTAATGGATCAACGATCCAGCATTTAGCCCATGACTTCCTTTCATTATAGGGTTTATTTTTTATTTCTTCATTTATAATTGGTATCCCAGTGGGTTCGAGATGCTTATTTATAATTAAACTTGCAGCTTTATCTGCCTCAGTTAAAGGAGAATTATCTTCTTTTAATTGGGATACATAAGAAGGGGCATTGTATACTTCGAGTATTGAAACCCCAGCCTGTACAGAAGCTCTAATTACTGTTTCTAAAATTACATTATCTATACTCATACCTTCTAAATTTTTGTAGTTTGGTTCTTTTATTTGAATAGTAAACAACTATCGATTAGGCTTTAAATCTATTTTAAGAAACACCCTTATTCTTTGGTAAAGGCTGGTAACCATATCTTCTTAATGTTTTTCCTGCAATCCTATAAAATGTTCTCTGCTTTTCAAAATCTAATTGTTCCTCCCAATCCGTATTCAATTTAATTTTAATAGATTTTTGATTTCTGAGTCTATTCCCTTCCATAATATGGCTTTTGTCATTAGCCAAACTTCCTTTTATTACATCCAAAAGATGTTTCGGATCTACTTCAGCAACTTTTGCTATTCGCTCTAAAGTTCTGTCGGTATGCAGAGCTAAATCCTCATATTTTATACGTAAGCCATTTTTCGCCCGCTTTAAGACAAAATCAGATTGTCTATTTGCTATTAACCAAAATAGGGCAGTTCTTGATACTTTTCTCTTTCTAATGTTTTCTCTTCTGGAGTTCTTCAATGAAAAGGCTAAACTCCTACCGTCTCTAACTAAATGAATCAGCTTTAAGTCAATATTGGGATGCTTTAAAAGCGCAAAAGCCCGCAAAGGATTTTTAGAAATATCGATTAATATTGGCTTTTTACTATGATTGATTATTGATGAAAGATAGTGATAAGTATTATCTTGGTAATTTTTATAAAGAGCTCTTTTACTTGGATAATTCAAAATTAAATTAAGCCAGGCAATCGGGGACTTAAAATTTTCAACCACATTTTTTGATTGAAAAACATATTGGTTAAATGAATCAATACCCACATTGGATTTCCATTCCTCCAGTATACTGGCCCAATAAGTGCATTCTTCTACACGCTCACCACAAGAACAACTAAAATTCTCCTCTTTAAGCCTATGAATAGTATATATTTCTCCAGGACCAGAAATTTTTGGGTGATTCCCTAAAATAATACTCATAAGGGTTGATCCGGACCTTCCAGAACCCATGCAATATATTACCTTTAATTTTTCTCGTTGTTCTGTTTCAGACATTGGATAGTTCTTTTAGGTTTGTACTTTAGAAAGAATCTTTTATATAATTATTTGTAAATATGCTATATTCTCAATTTCCATGTTCGATGGAATAGTAAGACTTATACCATGAAATAAACTCTTCAACTCCTTTTTTAATTGGGGTATTTGGTTGGTAATTATAGTCTTTTATTAAAGCATCTACATTTGCCCATGTTCTGGTTACATCACCTGCCTGCATTGGGAGCATTTCTTTTTTAGCTTCAATAGATAAGGTTTCTTCAATGGCTTTTATAAAATCCATTAATTTTACAGAATTATTGTTACCTATATTATATATTTTGTACAAAGTATTTGGATCCTTTCTTTCATTTACAGGCAACTCAATAATTCTAACAACCCCTTCCGTAATATCTTCAATATAGGTAAAATCACGTTCTAAATTCCCATGATTAAATACCTTAATTGGTTGGCCTTTAAGGATGGCATCTGTAAACAAAAACATGGCCATGTCTGGTCTTCCCCAAGGTCCGTACACGGTAAAGAAACGCAATCCTGTTGAAGCAAATCCATATAAATGACTATAGGTATGGGCCATTAGTTCGTTGCTTTTTTTAGAGGCAGCGTAGAGACTAATGGGATTGTCGACCGAATCTGTGGTTTCAAAAGGTACCTTGCTATTTAAACCATAAACACTGGAACTACTGGCGTAGACCAAATGTTTTATATTAAAGTTTCTGCAATTCTCAAGTATATTTAAAAAGCCTACTATATTACTATCTACATATGCCTCAGGATTTTCAAGGCTATAACGTACCCCTGCCTGAGCAGCCAAATTACATACTACTTCAAAACCCTCCTCTTTGAATAGAAGTGGAAGATTTTCTCTGTCTTCTAATGATAGTCTAATGAAACTAAAGTTTGGATTACTATTACTGCGAGAAATAACATTAAAAATCTCAGCTTTATTTCTTTCTATGCCGAGTTCCGTAAGTCTCCCGAATTTAAGCCCAACATCGTAATAATCATTTATGTTGTCCAAACCAACTACCGAATGACCATGATCCAATAACTTTTTAGAGACGTAAAATCCAATAAAACCGGCCGCGCCGGTAACTAAAATCTTCATGACTGACCAATTTTATAATATTTAAATCCTATGGCATCCATAGTATCTTTATCTAAAAGTCTTCTACCGTCAAAAATAAAGGCGGGTTTTAGCATTAAATTGTAGATTTCAGACCAATCGTATGCTTTAAACTCGTCCCATTCTGTTAGGATTGCTATAGCATGTGCATCCTTAGAGGCTTCAATCGGATCCGAACAAATTTTTAATAGTTTCCGATTTTCTTCTGGGGACCTTGTGTTAAGGTAATCTAGATCCGCATAAATTGTTTCTGCGGATACTTTTGGATCATAGATAACTAATTCTGCTTTTTCGTCCAATAAGGCGTCGGCAACATAAATGGCAGCAGATTCTCTGGTGTCATTGGTGTCTTTTTTAAACGCCCAGCCATAAAAAATTATTTTTTTCCCTGCTACGGTATTGTATAGAGTAGTAATAATATTTTCTGCAAAACGTCTCTTTTGGTAATCATTCATTATAATCACTTGCTCCCAATAATCAGCAACTTCGTTTAAGCCAAAACTTCTGGAAATATAAACCAAGTTTAAAATGTCTTTTTGAAAACAAGATCCACCGAATCCTACGGAAGAGCTTAAAAATTTTGAACCAATCCTGCTATCATACCCTATTGCTCTTGAAACCTCTTGCACATTCGCATCCGTTTTTTCGCAGAGCGCGGAAATAGCGTTTATCGAAGACACTCTTTGCGCTAGAAAGGCATTTGCTACTAGTTTGGAAAGCTCAGAAGACCATACATTTGTCTGAAGTATTCTCTCCTTAGGTAACCAGTGTTCATAAATGGAGCTTAAGGCATCTTTGGCTTCTTGACCACTAGGAGTATCCTGTCCGCCAATTAGGACCCTATCTGCATTTAGGAGGTCATCAATAGCTGTACCTTCTGCCAAAAATTCCGGATTGGATAAAATTTCAAAATTTACCCCATTCCCAGTGTTGTCTAATATACTTTTAATGGCCTCCGCCGTTCTTACCGGCAGGGTAGATTTTTCTACTACAATCTTATCAGTCTTAGCAACCTTGGCAATGTTTCTAGCACATAATTCGATATATTTTAAATCTGCAGCCTGGCCTTTGCCCTTTCCATAGGTTTTAGTCGGTGTATTTACTGAAATAAAAATTATCTCGGAATTATCAATGGCCTTATCTACTTCGGTAGAAAAAAATAAATTCTTTCCCCTGCTTTCGGCCACAATTTCTTTTAGACCTGGTTCGTAAACTGGAAGTTCATCCAAATTAGAACTATTCCATTTCGCGATTCGATCTTCATTAATATCAACAACGGTAACATTGATATCTGGACATTGCTTGGCAATAACAGACATTGTCGGTCCACCGACATAACCAGCACCAATACAACAAATATTCTTTATACTTTTCATAGTGAGATTTGATAAATGAGGAGCAAATATTATAAATAATTATTGAACCATAATTAATATTGTTGTTAAACGCATCAATTTTGATGTTGAAAGGCACAAAAGTCAAAATATTAGATGTGCCAGATGTTATACGTTAGTTCAAAAGAGTTTTGAATGGTGCTACTTTTAAAATAATGAGGTTGTTAAGTATGTTTATTGGGTAAATCGCAATAGTAATTCTTAAAAACCGACAATATGATCATTTTAACGAAATAAGATATTCTTTTTTATGGTCTATGATGAAGGATACTTATTTTTACACCCGGAAAGTATAGGAGTTTTACTTTTCCAAGGCTTTTAGAAAGAACTGAATATGTTGTATCTTGTAGATGGACTAAAAATTAGTTTTGAAAAAGCAAACATGTCTCGAGAACGACATGCCAAAGGTTAATTTAATTAAAAATTACAAATCCTTGATGACCAAGACCAAAATATGGCTTTCTTCCCCACACATGGGAAATCTTGAGCAGGTATATGTAAAAGAAGCCTTTGATACCAATTGGGTTGCTCCTTTAGGACCTAACGTCAATCAGTTCGAAATTGCCCTTGAAGAATATCTGGAAGAAGATTCTAAGGTGGCAGCTTTGAGCTCAGGTACAGGAGCATTGCATTTGGCATTAGAGATTTTAGGGGTTGGTTATGGAGATGAAGTGTTGTGTCAAAGTTTTACATTTTCAGCTTCTGCTAATCCTATAACATACTTAGGAGCTACTCCTGTATTTATAGATAGTGAAAAGGATACCTGGAACATTGATCCTGTTTTATTAGAAGAGGCCATTATTGAACGTATGGCCCTTGGTAAAAAACCAAAAGCAATCGTTGCAGTACATTTATATGGTATGCCATATAAAGCCAGAGAGATTACTACAATTTCCCAAAAATATAATATTCCGATAGTGGAAGATAGTGCTGAAGCTTTGGGGAGTACTTTTAATGGCCGTAAATGTGGCACGCTGGGTACTTTAGGAGTATTGTCTTTTAATGGAAATAAAATTATTACAACTTCTGGTGGCGGTGCACTTGTGTGTCAGGACCAGAATATAAAAAATAAAGCCATTCATTTGGCCACCCAGGCAAGAGATAAAGCACCGCATTATGAACATTCAAAAATTGGATATAATTATAGGTTAAGTAATGTTCTTGCCGGTATAGGAAGAGGTCAGATGGCCGTTTTGGAAGATAGAGTTAAAGCCAGAAGGTTTAACTATAACTTTTATGAAAATTCTTTGGAACTTTCATCAAGTTTTGAATTTTTAAATGAACCGCAAGGTTCGTATTCCAATAGATGGTTATCTTGTATGTTAACTCCATCTTATGAAGCCCGAGAAAAAATAAGACGTAGCCTTGAAGAGGAGGATATTGAGACAAGACCACTTTGGAAGCCTATGCATTTGCAACCTATATTTAAGGATAACCCATTTTATACGAATGGTGTATCAGAAGATCTTTTTAAACGTGGACTTTGTTTGCCCAGCGGGTCCAATCTGAGTGAGGATGACTTACACAGAATAGTGAACTTAATCCTAAAAGTAAAGTTATGATTAAAGACTACCTTGTTAACAATGCCCATAGATATGCCTCTAAATGGCTTGTCTTGGCTATTGATATTACCTTGATATCAATAAGTTTTATTCTATCGTATTTTATACGGTTTAATCTTACCCTAAACTTTGATACCGAACGTCTTTTCCTTCAGCTACCTCTAGTTGCAGGAATTGCATGTATAGCCTTTCTATTAACTGGTTCTTATAAAGGAGTGGTTCGGCATACCGGGGTTCGAGATGTCTATAATATTTTTAATGCTATTTGCTTGTCAAGTATAGTGACCATTTTCTTGGTTATTGTAAATAGGCAGATAAGTGTTATGGATGGGTTTACGATTCCTTTGTCGATTATAATAATACATAGTTTAATAAGTTTTATAGTCTTAACTGCTTCTAGGTACCTTTTTAAGGCGATGTATTACAACCTTAAAAGAGGATTTAAAGCTTCGAAAAATGTATTGGTTTACGGAGCGGGAGAGGCTGGATTACTTACATTTAATGCTCTTACGGCTCATACAGCAAGTTATACAAATGTTGTTGGATATATCGATGATGATCCCAAAAAGGTCGGTAAGAACCTTAACGGAATAAGAGTCTATGGACGTAATGAATTAAATGCTTTTCTAATTGATAAAAGAAATGTATCAGAAATAATTGTTGCCATTCATAACGAGGGGAACGGATTTTTAAAGGAGTTAGTAGAAAGTCTTGTAGAATTTCCGGTACAGGTTAAAATTGTTCCTCCGGTAGACAATTGGATCAACGGAGAGCTAAAGGTGTCCCAGATAAAACAAGTACAAATAGAGGACTTGTTAAATAGGGCACCTATTTCAATAAAGAATTCCAAAATATCTAATGAATTAAAGGATAAAGTGATAATGGTTACTGGTGGTGCCGGTTCTATTGGTAGTGAAATTGTTAGGCAAATAACCAGCTATGATTATAAGTCTCTTCTTATTATTGATCATGCCGAATCAGCACTTTATGACTTACAACAAGAATTAAAGCAAAAAGGAATACATAATATTATTCCGATCGTTGGAGATATTCGGGATAAAAATAGAATGAATTCTTTTTTCCAGGAGTATAGACCCAATATTGTATTTCACGCAGCCGCATATAAACATGTTCCTTTAATGGAATATAACGCATATGAAGCCATAAAAATAAACGTTGCAGGAACAAAGGTATTGGTAGATCTTGCCGCTAACTATAAGGTAGAAAAATTTGTTTTCGTATCTACAGATAAAGCTGTTAACCCAACTAACGTCATGGGTGCTACCAAAAGAATAGCTGAAATGTACATTAGTTGTAAACACCAAGAAAGTAAAACCCGTTACATTACTACAAGATTCGGGAATGTTTTAGGGTCTAATGGTTCGGTTATCCCACTGTTTAAGAAGCAAATAGATCAAGGAGGCCCCCTAACAGTGACTCATAAAGATATTACTAGATATTTTATGACCATTCCAGAAGCGTCTCAGTTAGTGCTAGAAGCTGGTGCCATGGGTAGAGGAGGGGAGATATTTATATTTGATATGGGTAAATCGGTGAAGATTTTTGATTTAGCTAAAAACATGATCAAACTATCCGGACTAAGATATCCGCATGATATAGATATTAAAGTAGTTGGATTGAGACCTGGAGAAAAGCTTTATGAAGAATTATTAGCTAGTGGAGAAAATACACTGCCTACTTATCATAAAAAAATTATGATTAGTAAAGTCCGAGAGTTGGATTATGCAGATGTAAGGTCTAAAATTGACGAATTATGTGTTTCTAATATGTTTTTCAATGCAGATACGGTTGGCTTAATGAAAAAAATTGTGCCGGAATATGTTTCGAACAATTCGGATTTCTGTAAGCTAGATGAAGAAGAATCAAAAAGCGGGAAAGTAATGCCTACTAAAAAGGACAAAGAGATCAAAAGAATATTTCAATCATAAATTTTACTTGCCAAAAGCCATTTACTTATGTATTTAAAAAAACAAGCAACCATTTTACAAAAGTTAGTACTATTTAGTCTAACAATTCTGTTAGCTTCTTGTGGTGCAACGAGAGAAGAAGTAGTTTACTTCCAGGACACAGGGGATTTCGAAACCATTGTAGACAACAACCGTTCGTCTACAAAATTTAAGGTAGACGACGTTATTTCTATTCATGTGTCTTCGTTAGATCCTGAAGCCAGCGCACCTTTTAATCTCTATAGAGGACAGTCTGAAGGTGGGTTTAGACCGGAACAAGTGGATTATCTAATTGATCAGGATGGGATGATTGATTTTCCAGTAATCGGAAAGGTTAGTGTTGAAGGACTTTCTCCTGATGAACTCCGCGTGTTGCTTAGGGATTTGTTGTCTGACTATTTAAAGGATCCAATTATTAATATAAGATTAAGAAATTTTACTATAACTGTTTTAGGTGCTGTTAATAGGCCAGGAACTTACCCGGTTTCAGGAGAGAGGATTACTGTTATGGAAGGTTTGGGATTGGCCGGTGACCTTTCCTTATATGCCGAGAGAACAAATGTTTTGGTAGTTCGCGACTTTGATGGCACAAAAGTATATACGAGAATAGACCTTACCTCTAAGGAATTGGCAAAGTCCCCGGTATATTATTTAACTCAAAATGATGTGATATACGCCGAACCTAATAAAGCAGGAAGAAACGCAACACAGATTGGTCCTCAAACCGCCATTTATGTTACACTGTTTTCTTTATTTGTTACTTCTGCTGTTCTTATTATTACACGTCGTTAACGAAAATTTTATTTAAGAAATAGCATTTTTTATACTTATGGAGAATCAAAACACAATACATTCTAGCCATAACAAGCTGGATTACAAGGAATTAATACGGCCTTATTTGAAGCATTGGAGATGGTTTGTACTATCTGTTATTTGCACATTATTTCTTGCATTCGTCTATGTTAGGTATGCTACCCCGAAATATGCCGTGCAGGCCAAAATACAGGTTGTTCAAGATCAGGCCAGTACTTCAGAACTTACTGCCTTTAGGGATTTAGAACTATTAGGCGGTGGGAATACAAAAGTTGAAGATGAAATAGAAATCCTTAATTCCAGAACCAATTTAATGGAGGTTGTCAAGGATTTGGGGCTAAATGTTAAGATCTTATCACTAGGAAATATACATAATACAGAGCTTTACGAAAATCCTCCATTTAAGATAAATTTTCTTATACCAGATTCCTTAGTATACCTTTCCACAGACGAATTTTTTATCGAGGTACTGTCGGAAACGACTTTTTCGTATGCAGACGAAAAAGACAGCCCAATTAAGGTATACAGTTTTGGAAATACAATTACTTCGCCGATCGGGGAATTTGTAGTACTGCCAAATGAAGACAACATGATAAAGCATTTGGATAGAGATTTCAAAGTTACTATTAGTCCAGTTTCATTAGTTGCTCAGTTCTTTCAAAAGAACCTCCTCATTTCAATCGCGGAAGAATACTCTAACATTGTTATTATTAGTCTTAACGGTCCAGTAATTAAAAAATCTTTGGATATAATTAATACACTAATTGATACTTATAACGGAAACGCCATAGAAGACAAGAGAATTATAGCAGACCGTACAACGGAGTTTATTAATGACAGGATAACCGATATTTACGGAGATCTTAGTCAGGTTGATCAGAGTGCTGAAGATTTCAAAGAAGGACGCGGGATTACCGATGTGGCTTCGCAATCTAATATTGATTTAAATGTTGGAGCTTCTAATAGACAAGAACTTCAGAACAGGACTATTCAATTAAATATAGCCGCTTCCATGAAGGATATTGTGGATAACCAATCAGAATACGAAGTACTTCCTTCAAATGTTGGTTTGGATGATCCTTCAATTGCTAATACTACTGCCCGTTATAATGAATTGGTCTTAGAACGAAATAGACTATTAAAAAGTTCCAATGAAAAGAACCCAATTATTGTTAATGTAGATCAACAATTACAGGGATTAAGAAGGAATTTACAGTCTAGTTTAGCCAGTATGACGAACAATCTTAACCTGCAGGTTAATAATTTAAGTCGCCAGCAATCTTCTATTAATGCTAGTATCTATGCGGCTCCAGGTAATGAAAGAGCCTTAAGAGATATTACCCGACAACAACAAACAACAGAGGCATTATACCTGTATTTACTTCAAAAAAGAGAAGAATCTCAAATTGCATTTGCCTCTACCTCTCCTAAATCTAAAGTTATCGATAGAGCATATGCGGCAAATAATTTACCAGTTTCACCTAAAAAATCTATTGTTTTACTAGTTGCATTATTATTAGGGTTTATTTTTCCTTTTTCTGCAATTTATGCTCATCAATTATTAGATAATAAAGTACATAATAAGGTAGGTCTTGAGAAGCATATTGGGAGCATACCAGTTTTGGCAGAATTACCTAAAATAGGCAAAAATGAAAGTACCCTAGTGAGGAGTGGTGAACGAACAGTTTTATCCGAGGCCTTAAGAATTTTGAGAACAAACCTCGATTATCTATTAAAAGGGAAAGTTTCGGGTCATAAGGGAAATATAATATTTGTAACCTCTAGTGTTCCCGGAGAAGGAAAGACACTGGTCGCATCTAACTTGGCGATGATTTTTGCCAATACTAAGAAGAAGGTCCTTCTAATCGGAGCAGATATTCGTAATCCAAAAATATACCAGTTTTATTCTGGAAAACATGTAGATAAATTGGGCAAACCTTATAGAAATAAAGAAAACTTAGGACTTACGGATTACTTGGTAAACCCTGCAGTTTCTGAAAGTGAAATTATTACTTCCATTCTAGCCCATGAACAGACGGTAGATGTTGTTTTTTCTGGTAAGATACCTCCAAATCCAGCGGAGTTGTTGTTGAGTGAAAGGATGAAGGAGTTATTGGATAAAGCTTCAGAAGACTATGATTATGTTATTGTAGATACGGCACCTTTAATGGTAGTATCAGATACCTTGTTAATAAGTGAATTTGCGGATCAAATTTTATATGTCACACGGGCAGGTTTTACGGAATTAAAAGCTTTAGAGTTCCCGGTGCGACTGCGAAAAGAAGGTAAATTAAAAGGCCTATCTTTTATTGTCAATGGTGTTAAATCTACTAATTTGGGTTATGGCGGTAAATACGGTTATGGCTACGGAAAAACTACCCAAGCCTGGTGGAAGTTTAATTAAATTATTTAGTCAGGGCCTATTGTTTTTTATCCAAAAAGCCTTGGGGATTTAGAATCTTTACTTTCTGGCTGAGACTCTAAGTTTATATAGTCAGTTTTACAATTGCTAAAATCAGCTAAAACGGTTCTTTTTTTAATGGAATAGGGGGGATTTTTAGAACCTCTTACCGATATTTTGCTAGGCTTAATCGATTAAAGGACAACAGAATATCTTAACACCATCTTAATATGTAACTTTGTTGACATTTCGGATATTTGTGATTTAAATTTTTGCTATGATAAAAAATTACTCATTCATCTTTACACTTCTTATTCTCGCAATTACATGCGGCTTTAACCTTAAGGCCCAGGACGCCTCTGTGGAAGGTTCGTGGAGTGATCCCATAGGATTTGGAATAGTTCCTGTAGCGGTTGCTAACCTACCTGATGGTCGTTTAATCACCTGGTCTTCTCAGTTTCGGGACACCTATGTTGCTACGGGCGATGGTGC
>NZ_JARDUB010000003.1 GCF_029360665.1 Eudoraea chungangensis | reverse complement strand
TTAAGCCCGTCTGCGCCGATGGTACTGCCGTAACTGGTGGGAGAGTAGGCCGCCGCCTTCTTCGAAAAGCACTTATCTAACGATAGGTGCTTTTTTTTTGCCCCACTAACAAGAGAAAAACGTAAATTCAAGAATTATATATTAGATGCTATTATACGTTTTTTAGTATTTTATTTAATTCTAGCCTAGCTCTTATGAAAACCAATTACCCCATTGTATTCTTAATCCTCCTTACTTTTTTTGTTATATCCTTCCTTACGAATATACTGGGGGCCTTAAATCCTAGCGTGTCAATAAGTTTTGGGCTTAGTGAGACAATGGCTGGATTTTTACCCTTTACTTTTTTTATTGCCTACGGTATTATGTCTATACCTTCTGGTTTTATGCTAGAAAAATTTGGGGAAAAAAAGTTGATGATTTTTGCATTCCTATTGGCTTTATTAGGGTCTTTTTTATTCGTACTAATACCTACTTTTCCTGTATTTCTTGTTACCCTTTTTACCATAGGAACTGGTATGGCAATACTACAAGTGGTAATAAATCCGCTTTTAAGAGTGGCAGGAGGAGAAGAAAACTACGCATTTACCTCTGTTTTAGCGCAACTCACCTTTGGAGCAGCTTCTTTTGTTAGTCCAAAAGTTTATTCGGTAATGGTAACCTATTTTGAGAGCACAGCATCTGCAGATAATAGGCTTTTGGGAAGCCTCAAAGGAATGCTACTACCGGATATGGCATGGAGCTCTATGTATTGGCTTTTTGCTCTGGCAAGCCTGGTGATGATTTTTGTAATTACACTTTTTCACTTTCCAAATGTAGAACTTAAAAGCGATGAGAAAGTAGGTAGCCGTGCCTCTTATCTGGCTTTGTTTTCTAATAAAACGGTAATACTGTACTTCCTCGGAATATTTGCCTATGTTGGTGTGGAACAAGGTATTTCCTATTGGATGTCTAAATATTTGCAGGTCTATCATCAATTCGATTTTGAAACTTTTGGTGCGGAGGCAGTAGGAAATTTTTGGGGATACATGACCCTCGGAGGCTTATTTGGACTAGTTTTATTACGATTGTTAGACAGTAAGTTAGTCTTAAGAGTATTTACAATTTGTGCCATGGTTTCCCTGGCACTTGCATTATTTGGAAATGCACAGACCTCCTACTATAGTTTCCAACTATGTGGAATATTTTTGTCGGTGATGTATCCAATTATTTTATCCCTGGCCCTTAACTCGGTAACAGAAAACCATGGGTCTTTCGCAGGGATTTTAATGACAGGTATCATGGGTGGTGCTGTAGTACAATTGCTAATTGGCCTAGTAAGTGATTTTACCTCCCTTAAAATTGGGATGTTACTAAACTTTGTGGCTCTATTATTTGTACTTAGTATTAGTTTCTGGGCAAAACCAATAATTAAAAATAAAACACTGCCAATTAAATGAAACCTCAGCTAGTACTGCAATTTATAGACGGGGTAAATCACCTTCACCCTTTAAAGGAAGATTGGATTGGCCCATTAGATACTTGTCTGTGTGATGTGCAGCCTGTCTCCCCTCCGAAATGGCCCAAACAATTAAGGATTGACCTCTCCGTTGATCTCCTGCCACAAATATTCCAGGAACATTGGTATGATAATTCTTTACCGAGGCCTTGATATTCGTTCTCGCATCGGCTTCCAGTCCCAATTGCTCTGCAATGGTCATTTCAGAACCGGTAAAACCCATTGCTAATAGTACTAGTTCACATGGCCATTCTTTTTCGGTTCCTTCAATTTCTTTTAAAATAGGTCGTTCTCCGGGAACTTTTTTCCATTCTACATTAACCGTGACCAGACCTTTTAAATTACCATTTTCATCACCTACAAACTCTTTTGTTGAGATGCTAAAAAACCTATGTGCTCCTTCTTTGTGAGAAGAGCTGGTCCTCAGTTTCATGGGCCAAAATGGCCAAGGTTGATCCTCAGTGCGCTGTTCGGAGGCCTTTCCTAAAATTTCAAAATTCGACACAGAGTTGGCCCCTTGTCGGATGGAAGTTCCTATACAATCAGAACCAGTATCCCCACCGCCTATTACCACCACATTTTTGTTGGTCGCTAAAATATCTTCTCCTTCAAAGGACATGCCATCCACTCTTCTATTATTTTGAGATAGAAAATCCATTGCTTGTACAACTCCTTTTAGATCTGCTCCCTTTATGGGTAGTTTTCTTCTAATGGTTGCCCCTCCACATAGTACAATTGCATCAAAGTCTTTCTTTAAATCATTGGCCTTAATGTCTTTACCAATTTCTACCCCAAGTTCAAATGTAATGCCTTCTTCTTCTAATATTTTCAGTCTGCGGTCTATTACGTTTTTCTCCATTTTAAAATCTGGAATTCCATAACGCAGTAGCCCTCCTGCTTTTTCATCTCGCTCAAAGACAGTAACCCAATGCCCAGCTCTATTTAATTGCTGAGCGGCCGCTAAACCGGCAGGACCTGACCCAACAACGGCAATCTTTTTTTCTGTGCGATATTCTGGAGGTGAGGCTACGATCCATCCCTTGCTAAAAGCAGTTTCAACTATGTTCTTCTCAATATTCTCAATAGATACGGGGTCTTCATTAATACCCAATACACATGCTTCTTCGCATGGAGCCGGACAAAGCCTGCCGGTAAATTCGGGAAAATTATTTGTAGCATGTAAAATTTCTGCTGCCTTTTCCCACTTACCTCTATATACCGCATCATTAAAATCGGGAATAAGATTTCCTAAGGGACAGCCACTATGGCAGAAAGGTATACCGCAATCCATGCACCTAGCTCCCTGATTCTTAATTTCTTTTTCCTTTAGCGGGCGTGTGAATTCTTTAAAATTTTGAATTCGATCCTTTACAGGAATGTAAGACTCTACTTTTCTGTCATACTCTAAAAACCCAGTTATCTTTCCCATAAGTTAATTATATTGTTTCAAGTTTTTCATTTTCCAAGCGTATTAATGCCTGTCTGTATTCTTCCGGTAAGACCTTAATGAATTTCGGTAGATATACTTCCCAATTTTCCAGTATCTTTTGGGCAAGCGGACTCAAAGTGGCGTTGTAATGCTTCTCAACAAGACTTTTAAGTTCTGCTATATCCTTGTCTTCCTCAACACTTAATAAGTTTAACCCATCCTGTTGGCATCTTTTCGCAAAATTTTCCTCTGCGTCGAGAACATAAGCAATCCCTCCGCTCATGCCTGCACCAAAATTACGCCCCACCTCGCCAAGAATAACTGCTATTCCTCCGGTCATATACTCACAGCCATGATCCCCTATTCCTTCTACTACAGCCTTAGCTCCGGAATTACGAACACAAAATCGCTCCCCGGCTTTCCCATTGATATATGCCTCGCCCGTAGTAGCTCCATATAGGGTTACATTTCCGGTGATTACATTTTCTTCCGGTTGCAGAGTAGATTTATATGGAACCTTAATAATTAATTTTGCTCCTGATAACCCTTTGCCTAAGTAGTCATTGGTATTACCGTTTACTACCATGGTTAATCCTTTGGTGGCAAAAGCTCCAAAACTTTGACCAGCGGATCCGGTGAAGTTTAATTTTAGGGTATTATCGGGTAAACCCTCTGCACCATATATTTTTGAAATCTCATTACTTATTATTGCACCAACAGCCCTATCCGTATTCTTTATTGGAAAATCTAAGCTAATTTTTTCTTTTCGAAAAAGAGCAGGATGTGCTTTTTCAATAATTTCAAATTCTATAGATTCTTCAATATGATGTTTCTGTTTCTGTGTATTGAATAATTTGGTCCCTTTGGGAACGTCTATTTCATGTAGAATTGGTGTTAGGTCTATCCCGGCAGCTTTGTAGTGTTCTATGGCCTTGTTTCTGTCTAATTTTTGTACCTGCCCCACCATTTCATTTACGGTTCGGAAGCCTAGTTGTGCCATAATCTCACGTAATTCTTGCGCTACAAAATACATGTAGTTTACTACGTGTTCTGGTTTGCCGTTAAACTTCTTTCTTAGTTCCGGATTCTGTGTAGCAATTCCTACCGGACAGGTATTTAAATGGCATACCCGCATCATTATGCATCCAGAGGCTACCAGCGGAGCAGTGGCAAATCCAAATTCTTCTGCTCCCAATAAACAGGCTATGGCTACATCCCTCCCAGTTTTCAGCTGCCCGTCACATTCCAAGACAATCCTATTTCTGAGGTCGTTTAACACCAAAGTTTGCTGAGCTTCGGCTATTCCAAGTTCCCAAGGCAGTCCGGCGTGTTTCAAAGATGTTAATGGGGAGGCACCCGTGCCTCCATCAAAACCAGAAATAAGAACTACGTCTGCCTTTGCTTTAGATACTCCGGCGGCTACAGTTCCCACACCTACTTCCGACACTAATTTTACATTTACGCGTGCGGCTCTATTTGCCGATTTAAGGTCGTAGATTAATTGAGACAGATCTTCAATCGAATAAATGTCGTGATGTGGTGGGGGCGAGATGAGGCCAACATAAGGTGTAGAGTTCCTTGTTTTAGCGATAGCCGGATTTACCTTTGGGCCAGGTAATTGACCACCCTCTCCTGGTTTCGCACCTTGAGCCATTTTAATTTGAATCTCCTGTGCATTGGTTAAATAGTTAGAAGTAACGCCAAACCTACCCGAAGCTACTTGTTTAATAGCACTATTGCGCCAATCCCCTGTTTGATTTTTGTAAAAACGCTCTGCATCTTCCCCTCCTTCGCCTGAATTACTTTTACCGCCTATTCTATTCATGGCTATAGCTAAATTCTCATGCGCTTCTTTACTTATGGAACCGTAAGACATTGCCCCAGTTTTAAAACGCTTTACAATTTCTGTCCAAGGCTCTACTTCTTCAATAGGTATAGGATCGTAATTAGAAAATTCGAATAACCCTCTGATGGTCATTAGGTTTTCGGATTGCTTATTGACCATCTCAGAAAACTCTTTATAGGTGTCGGGCTCATTATTTCTGACAGATTTTTGAAGCTTAGCAATAGAGATAGGATTAAACATATGTTTTTCACCATCCCGGCGCCATCGGTAATCCCCTCCAATTTCTAGATCCAGATTAGCAGCAACATGCTGGTCCTGGTAAGCTTTTTTGTGCCGCTTTGCAATTTCTTTTTCAATCTCATATAAACCTATTCCCTGAATTCGTGTAGGTGTATTTGGGAAATACTTATCCACTACCTTGGTATTAATTCCTATACACTCAAATAATTGGGAACTGCGGTAAGAATTGAGGGTAGAGATCCCAATCTTGTTCATTACTTTTAATATCCCTTTGCCAATAGCTTTATTGTAATTCTTGATGGCTTCATCAAAGGTAAACTCCGTAATATCGTTTTCTTCAATTTGTTCTGCTATAATTTCGTTTACTAAATAAGGATTAATTGCACTAGCACCGAAACCAAATAATAGAGCAAAATGGTGTACCTCTCTTGGTTCTGCAGATTCGATGATAATACTTAATTTAGAGCGTTTTCCTAATTTGTGTAAGCCGCTATTAACGTACGAACAGGCAAGCAAGGCAGGAATTGGCGCTTTATCCTTATCACTGCCCCTGTCGGAGAGAATAATAATGTTTGCCTCTTCGTCTATTGCTTTTTCTGCCTTTCTCAAAGCCGCTTCCAGTGCCTCTTCCAGTCCGTTGTGTCCTCGATTTATTTCATAAAGTATGGGAATAGAAACAACTTTATAATCTGGGCTGGCATCATGGTTTTTAATCTTGTCTAGATCTTCCTTGGAGATAACAGGATTCTGTATCTTGAGTTTTCTACAGTTTAATTCAGTAATATCAAATATGTTTTGATCACTTCCCAAGGTTAGGGAGATATCGGTTATCATTTCTTCTCTTATACCATCAAGAGGCGGGTTGGTTACCTGTGCAAATAATTGCTTAAAGTAATTGTATAATAATTGAGGGCGTTCCGATAAGACCGCTATTGGGGTGTCTGCTCCCATAGATCCTATGGGCTCCTTGGCATACTGGCCCATCGGAAGAATAATCGTATTTATATCTTCCAGGGTATATCCAAATACAGCCTTCCTTTTTTCTAAAGAGGCTTCGTCAAGAAAGAGAGGGCAATCGTTATAAGGAATATTTTTTAGGTGCACTAAATTTTCATCTACCCATTTTTTATAGGGATGTTTTTCCGCAATTCTTTCTTTAATTTCTTCGTCGTTTATGATTCTACCGGCTTCCATATCCACAAGGAACATCTTGCCAGGTTCTAACCTCCCATGGTGTTCTATGTTTTCCGGATCAATTTCAACCACTCCGGTTTCTGAAGACATTATAACATAGCCATCTTTAGTCACTGAATAGCGGGAGGGTCTTAATCCATTTCTGTCTAAAACAGCTCCTATATAGCTCCCATCCGTAAATGGAATGGAAGCTGGTCCGTCCCATGGTTCCATGATGCAGGAGTTATACTCGTAAAAGGCTCTTTTAGTATCGGACATTTCATTATTTTTTTCCCAAGCCTCAGGTACCAGCATCATCATTACCTCTGGCAAAGACCTGCCAGTCATCAACAATAATTCCACAACCATGTCCATCGTTGCAGAATCTGATTTTCCTGGTAGTATAACAGGAAGAATTTTTTTTATTTCCTCCCCAAAAAGATCACTTTTTAAAAGAGCTTCCCGAGAATTCATTCGGGTGATATTACCTCTCAAGGTATTTATTTCCCCATTATGGCACATATATCTAAAGGGTTGTGCTAAATCCCATGTGGGAAAGGTATTGGTAGAAAAACGTTGATGTACTAATGCCAATCTGGTTACTACTCTGGCATCCATCAAGTCTGTAAAATAGAGCTTTATATCATTGGGCATTAAAAGCCCTTTAAAGATTATGATTTTAGTAGACAGACTGGGGACATAGAAAAACTTACTTTCCGAAAGTTTAGAATTAATAAGTTTATGTTCCGTTATTTTTCGTGCGATATAAAGTTTTCGATTGAAATCAAAATCACTTTGGTCTTCCTCTTTTTTGCCTACGAAAAGCTGTTTTACAAAGGGTTCTGTCTCTCCGGCAATCCTACCGGGAATTGATTTATTAACTGGAACATTTCGCCAACCTAAAAGTGTTAATCCTTGCTTCTTAATATTTTCTTCGAAAACGGAAATACAGTAATCTTGCTGATTTACTTTCTTTGGAAGAAAAATATTCCCCACTGCATAGTCTCCAATATTCGGAAGTTCAAAAGAACATTCTTGTACAAAAAAATCATGAGGAATGTCTATGAGGATTCCGGCACCGTCTCCAGTTTTCCCATCGGCACTCACTGCACCCCTATGCTCCAATTTATCCAGAATCTCCAGGGCCTTGTGAATTATATCGTTAGACTTTTCACCTTTTAGACTGCATATAAACCCTGCTCCGCAATTATCATGTTCAAATTCTGGTAAATAAAGACCTTGTTTTTTTAGACTCATAGTATTATGGTATTTTCTCAAAAATATCAATATAATTGAAATATCTATACCATTTATATAGATATCCAACAATAAATTCAACGTTTGTAATAGAAAGCTTAAAAATATCTAATTTGTGAAATTTGGGTCTAATAAATTGAGATAATAACAAACAGGGTTTGAAAACAAAGGTAGACCTAAGAATTATAGGGGTGTAGTTTTAAAAATACAAATTATAGTCTATGATATTGTAGAAAAAGGGGGGATCTTTTATTGATAAATTTAATTATAAACAAATTATCCCTAAATTTTTAGGGGTATACTTTTTAAGTAACATAAATTAACGCTACTTTTTTAAAATCTCACGGGAAATAACCAATTTTTGAATCTCAGATGTACCTTCGTATATCTGCGTAATTTTTGCATCTCTCATCATACGCTCCACGTGGTATTCTTTCACAAATCCATTACCGCCGAAAATTTGTACGGCTTCAACAGCCGTATCCATAGCTACTTTAGAAGCATAGAGCTTTGCCATGGCACTGGATAAAACATAGTCTTTTCCTTCGTCCTTCTCTTTTGCTGCCTTGTAAACCAGTAGTCTTGCAGCTTCAATCTGGGTATGCATGTCTACTAATTTAAACCTAATGGCTTGATGATTAGCTATTTCTGTACCAAAGGCCTTTCTTTCCTGTGCATATTTTTTGGCCAATTCATATGCACCTTCAGCAATTCCCAAGGCCTGGGCTGCGATTCCAATTCTTCCTCCGGAAAGAGTTTTCATGGCAAATTTAAAACCAAAGCCATCCGCACCAATTCTATTTTCTTTTGGAACTTTAACGTCATTAAATATTAGAGAATGCGTATCACTGCCACGTATTCCTAGTTTATTCTCTTTAGGACCTACTTCAAATCCCGGGGAAGCTTTTTCAACGATTAAGGCATTGATTCCTTTATAACCTTTCTCTGGATATGTTTGCGCAATTACCAAATAGATACTTGCTGAATTTCCATTGGTAATCCAATTTTTTGTACCGTTTAAAATATAATGGTCGCCTTTGTCTACGGCCATTGTCTTTTGAGAAGTTGCGTCGCTACCAGCTTCGGGTTCTGACAGACAGAAAGCCCCAATTTTTTGCCCTGTAGCCAATGGTCTTAAATATTTCTCTTTTTGTGCCTCTGAACCAAAGGTTTCAATTCCCCAACAAACCAATGAATTATTAACAGAAGCAATTACAGAAGAAGAGGCGTCTATTTTAGATAATTCTTCAATCATCAAGACATAAGACAATGTGTCTAAGCCACTACCTCCAAAATTTGGGTCTACCATCATCCCCATAAAACCCAGTTCTCCCATTTTCTTAACCTGCTCTACCGGAAACTCTTGGTTCTCATCTCTTTCAATAACGCCCGGAAGCAGCTCTAATTCGGCAAAATCTTTCGCTGCTTGCTTAATCATTTTTTGCTCCTCGCTAATCAAAAAGTCCATAGTATTTTTCTAAAATATTTCTTATGCAAAGATAAAGTTCTAAGTTTATTTTTAGGTTCTTCCTAAAAAAAAAGCGAAGTTTAAAATCGGGAAAATACTTGCATTATCTCCCAGAACAAAAGATAGAATTCCTTTGATACCATTACAATATTTTTATATTTGTGAGAGGTATTTTTTTACGCCCTACGCTTCAAAATTGCAGGAAGCATTATTTCTGCTGAACAAGCGTTTTTTGGAAGGATTTATTCCTAAAAAAATCTCCGTTTTTAATCCAACTATGAAAGATCTTTTAAATAAATACGAGAAAAAAGCCCCGGAAATTGTTTTTCATTGGACGGATCCGGAAACCGAAGCCGAAGGTTGGACAGTTATTAATTCTTTAAGAGGTGGAGCAGCCGGCGGTGGAACGCGAATGCGCGAAGGCCTGGATAGGAATGAAGTACTTTCTTTGGCCAAAACCATGGAAGTAAAATTTACCGTATCTGGCCCGGCCATCGGAGGAGCAAAGTCGGGGATTAATTTTAATCCTCACGATCCTAGAAAAAGGGGAGTATTGGAACGTTGGTATGCAGCTGTTTCCCCATTATTAAAAAGTTATTATGGTACGGGAGGAGATTTAAATGTTGATGAAATTAACGAAGTTATTCCAATAACGGAGGATGTGGGTGTCTGGCACCCACAGGAAGGTGTTTTTAACGGTCACTTTAAACCAACGGAGGCCGATAAAATAAATAGAATTGGCCAACTGAGGTTGGGCGTGATAAAGGTTATCGAGAATACTAATTACTCTCCTGATGTTGCAAAAAAGTATACCATAGCGGATATGATTACTGGTTTTGGCGTTGCGGAAGCCATTAAACACTATTATGATATTTATGGAGGAACGGTTATTGGGAAAAGAGCAGTAGTCCAGGGTTTTGGAAACGTAGGTTCTGCCGCGGCATTTTACTTAGCACAGATGGGAGCCAAAATCGTAGGAATAATTGATAGGGTTGGCGGTGTAATTAATGAAGATGGTTTTTCTTTTGAAGAAATAAAGGACTTCTTTCTCCATAAAAAAGGGAATACTTTAATTGCTGATGCGGACAAAATGATTCCTTTTGAAGAGATTAATAATCGAATCTGGAGTTTGCCTACCGAGATATTTGCCCCATGTGCGGCTTCGAGGTTGATAACTCAAGAGCAAATTTCTGCTATGATCGACACGGGATTAGAAGTTATTTCTTGTGGTGCAAACGTCCCCTTTGCTGATTCTGAAATATTTTTTGGCCCTATTATGGAATACACGGATGAACGTGTAAGCCTTATTCCAGATTTTATTTCAAATTGTGGAATGGCCAGAGTTTTTGCGTATTTTATGGAGCGAAGAGTAGCTATGGATGACGAAATGATTTTTAATGACACTTCGGATACCATAGGGAAAGCTATTTTGAATATCTTTAAGGAAAATGATTCGAAAAAAGACCTAAGTAAAACTGCATTTGAAATTGCATTGAAGCAACTAATCTAAATAAAACCATATGGAAACCATTATTATCATTGTATTCTTAGTAGGTTATCTGGCGATTACCCTAGAACATAATCTTAAAATTGATAAACTAATTCCGGCTCTGGCTATGATGGCTATTTTGTGGGCCCTGATAGCATTGGCGCATTTGCCTGTTTTTGAGGTGAATACCGACTTAAAGGAGTTAGAGCCATCTCATATAGATGAAATGCTCTTGCACCATCTTGGGAAAACTGCCGAAATTCTGGTATTCCTTTTAGGAGCAATGACCATCGTGGAGATAATCGATTATTTCGATGGTTTTGCCACCATAAAAGGATATATCCGAACTAAGAAAAAGTCCAAGCTGCTATGGTTGTTCTCTATACTGGCCTTTATCCTTTCTGCAATTATTGATAACCTCACGGCTACCATAGTTTTGGTAACCATCCTTCAAAAGGTGATTAAAGAACGCGATGTAAGACTCTGGTTCGCTGGTATGATAATTATTGCTGCAAATGCCGGAGGAGCATGGTCTCCGATAGGGGATGTAACTACCACTATGTTGTGGATTGGAGATAAAGTATCTGCTGTGGAATTAATTAAAAACGTGCTGCTACCTTCTATTGTTTGTATGATTATTCCGGTTCTGGTGGCCTTGCGTTATAAGGCTTTTAAGGGCAATATTGAAAGTGAAGTGTTAACGGAGGAACCCAAAAAATCTCCTCATGGGGCAACCATGTTATATCTTGGTTTAGGGTCTATTGTATTTGTTCCGTTTTTTAAGACCATTACACACCTACCTCCATACGTGGGTATGATGCTGTCTTTGGCCGTTGTTGCTACATTTGCTGAAATCTATACAAGTGCTAAGTTTAGTATTTCTAGTGTAGACGGCGCGGAAAGCCACGAAGGTTCTATGCATAGCGCCGTACACGCCTCGCTATCAAAAATTGAATTACCTTCCATTTTGTTTTTCCTTGGAATATTACTCGCAGTGGCCGCATTAGAGTCACTCGGGATGCTTTTCCACTTTGCAGGATTCCTCGATGAGACTATGCCATTTCTTGGCACGGAAGCAGCAGGGGGGTCTGTCTCCGATTTGGTTATAATAATACTGGGTATAGGTTCTGCCGTTATTGATAATGTACCATTGGTGGCAGCCAGTATGGGGATGTTCTCTATTCCAACAGACGATTCCGTTTGGCATTTCATTGCATATTCTGCCGGAACGGGTGGTAGTATGTTGATTATTGGGTCTGCCGCTGGCGTTGTGGCAATGGGCATGGAAAAGATTGATTTCTTTTGGTATTTCAAAAAAATTGCATGGTTAGCCTTTGTTGGTTTTATTGCTGGTGCAGGGACTTTTATGTTGTTGAGAAATTTGTTGCAAGCCGCATAATTTAATTTCGAATAAAGCGTTATAAGGGCAACTTTTAAATGGGAAGTATATGATTTTGTTACAGGACCTAGTTGATGAGGCTCAGGCTGGGGAACTTATTTCGGAAGAAAAAACTCTTTCGGTTATCGATTTGATATTTAATGGAGGAACGGGTAGTATAGTTATAATATCCGTTTTGTTTGTAATGTTGGCAGTTGCTCTTTATATCTACTTTGAACGTCTATTAGCTATAAAAGCTGCTTCTCAGATCGATAAGAATTTTATGAACCAGATCAGAGATCATGTTATGAATGGGAAATTAGAAGCGGCCAAGTTACTTTGCGCCCAAACAGATTCCCCTGTGGCAAGACTCACTGAAAAAGGCATCTCTAGAATAGGGAAACCTTTAGATGATATCAATACTGCTATTGAAAATGCGGGCACTCTAGAAGTATACAAATTGGAAAAGAATGTTAATGTTTTGGCTACTGTTGCCGGGGCCGGACCGATGATTGGTTTTTTGGGAACTGTAATCGGTATGATTTTGGCTTTTCATCAAATGGCAAGTAGTGGGGGACAGGCAGAAATGGGAGCATTAGCCTCTGGTATATATACGGCCATGACTACTACTGTAGCTGGTTTAATAGTGGGTATTGTTGCCTACATGGGTTACAATCATTTGGTAAACCGGACCGACAAGGTTGTTCACAAGATGGAAGCCAATGCAGTGGAATTTCTCGATTTATTAAACGAACCAGTTTAAAAACACCCTATGAAATTAAAAGGGAGAAATAAGATAAGTCCAGAGTTTAGTATGTCTTCTATGACAGATATAGTGTTTTTATTGTTGATATTTTTTATGTTGACAGCAAATTCACCAAATGCCCTCGATTTATTATTACCCAAAGCCAAGGGCAAGTCTACAAATACACAGAACGTATCCGTGACGATTAATAAGAACCTTGAGTACTTTGTTAATAATGAGAGAATAAACGGAGAATACATTGAAATTGAATTAAAAAAGGCACTAGAAGGTCAGGAAAAACCAACTATTATTCTGAGAGCAGAAGAAAGCGTTGCGATTAAAGAAGCAGTTAGCGTTATGGATATTGCGAACCGGAATAGTTATAAAGTGATCCTGGCAGTGCGACCAAATTAATGTCCTTCTTAGACACGAGACACAAGAAAAAATCTTTTACACTTACTACTCTTTTGTTAAGTGTACTACTCCTTTTGCTTTTTTATATTGGTCTAACCTATATGGACCCTCCAATAGAGAATGGAATTACTATCAATTTTGGTTCCATGGACTATGGTATGGGCGAAAAACAACCCAAAAAGAAGATAAAGGCTGCCGCAGCTACTCCTGTGGAACAGGAAGAAGAGGAAGTAGTAGAAGAACCACAAGAAGCAAAAATAGAAGAAATAGCTGAAGAAGATGTTACTGAAAATGTTACGGAGAAGGTCCTTACGCAAGACACCGAAGAGTCTATTCGTATAAAGCAAGAGGCTATTGCAAAAAAAGAAGCAGAAGAGGCGGCTAAAAGGGCCAAGGCTAAGGCAGATAAATTAGCCAGGGAGCAAAGAGAGGCGGAAGAAAAGGAACGAAAGGAAAAAGAAGCCAAGAAGAAGAAACTAGATGAACTCATGGGAGGTCTGAATAGTGCGGATGGTGAAGCGCAGGGGAGTGAGGGAGATGATAATGTAGCTGGAGATAAGGGCAGTCCGGATGGCAATCCTTATGCAACGAGTTATTATGGGAGTCCCGGATCTGGGAACGGAACCGGAGGTTATGGTCTAAGCGGCAGAACATTAGGGAGAAAGGGTAAAGTTCCTCAAGAATGTAATCAGGAAGGACGTGTGGTTGTGGAAATTATTGTAGACAAGAATGGCAAGGTAATACAAGCTACACCAGGAGTAAAAGGAACTACAAATACCGATCCATGCTTGTTGGCACCTGCCCGGAAAACGGCTATGATGCACGAATGGAACTCAGATTCCAAGGCACCTTCCAGACAAAAGGGGTTCGTGGTTGTTAACTTCAAACTGGGCGAATAAGTGGTGTCTTACGACGAAACCTTGCGTTGGATGTTTTCCAGACTCCCAATGTATCAGCAAAAAGGGGCTTCTGCATATAATTCAAAACTCGATACCATCCTGGCTTTTGCCAAATATTTGGGAGATCCACACAAAAAGTTTAAAAGCATACACATAGCAGGCACAAATGGTAAAGGATCTAGTAGTCATATGCTGGCTTCCATTTTCCAGGAAGCCGGATATAAGGTCGGACTCTATACTTCTCCGCACTTAAAGGATTTCCGAGAACGAATAAAAATCAGTGGTGAATGCATCTCGCAGACGGAAGTGACCTGCTTTATTCAGGAGCATAGGAGCTTTCTGGAAGAGCATGATCTCTCTTTTTTTGAAATGACGGTAGGTATGGCTTTTGATTATTTTGCTAAACAAAAGGTGGATATAGCCATGATTGAAGTTGGTCTTGGCGGAAGACTGGATGCCACCAACATAATACATCCTGAAATAAGTCTAATTACCAATATAGGTCTGGATCATCAAGATCTTTTGGGGAGTACTCTGAAGGAGATAGCAAGAGAAAAAGCAGGAATTATTAAAAATGGAACTCCTGTTGTAGTAAGTGAATTCCAGGAAGAAGTGGCCACTATCTTTCAGGATATAGCCTTAGATAAAAAAGCACCTCTCTCTTTCGCCTCTGCAAACGAGTCTAAAAACTATAGTCTACCATTATTAGGGGAATATCAAATAAAGAATGTGAAAGGTGTTGTTGAGGTTATTGCCCAACTACCTTCTTATGGCATTAAAGAAACTCATCTGGTAAAAGGATTAAAAAATGTAGTTGCAAATACCAACTTGCTAGGAAGGTGGCAGATTCTTAGCGAAAAACCTCTTACCATTTGCGATTCCGCACATAATAGAGAAGGATTGACATTGGTTTTGCAACAGCTCCAAAAACGTAGATTCAATGATCTCCATTTTGTTCTAGGTTTTGTGAAGGGGAAAGATTTAGATAAAATCTTGCCCTTGTTTCCCAGAAATGCATCTTATTATTTTTGCAAACCAAAGGTAGTTCGAGGTTTAGAGGCAGAAATACTTAGAGACAAAGCTGCCAAGTTTGGACTTATTGGAACTTCCTATTCATCTTTAGGCAGTGCATATAAGGCTGCTAGAGACAGGGCAGACAACAAAGATCTTCTGTTTATTGGTGGCAGTACATTTACTGTGGCAGAGGTAGTATAAATTTTTTTATTTTTTGTTTTGGGGAATAAAAAACTATCCTATATTTGCATCCCCTTTGGGGCTCTTAGCTCAGTTGGTTCAGAGCACCTGCCTTACAAGCAGGGGGTCACTGGTTCGAATCCAGTAGGGCCCACCAGGTAAACACTAGGCTTCAGAAGATTTCGATTTTCTGAAGCTTTTTTATTTGCAAATAATTAGGTAAACAGTTGAAAGTTTCTCAGGTTTATAAAAGTTTTGTCGCCGCCGGCAACTTTGTTTTTTCTTCCTAAAAGTGGAAAAAGTAGTATACAATTTTAGCTAGGCATACCTTATGGGCATCGGACAGTTGAAATTTCCTTAAATGTTTTAATTACTGTTAAGTTGCGGTATGATAACTTATTTTACGAGGAAACTTTATAGGCATGTTTGGGAAGAGTATTACACTGAAACACTTATATATTGAAAATCGATCTTGTATAGGCCTCCAATTTCAAGCAAATTGTTATTTACAAGAAAAGGTGAATTTATTGAATAACGTAGCATGGTCTTTCCGGTATCAAATGTATTTTTTGCCGAATACGAAAGAAAACATACAATTGATATTTAAACTATTTAAAGGTGTGGCTTGGATAAATGGCAACTATTTCTTTCATAACAAAGCTCTTCCTAATAAGCCAAGTAAGGGTAGCTTTAAACGCCAGAATCATAGAAATTCTAGAGGTCAGGAACAATTATGTCCTAACGAATATCTTGAAAAGTTAGAGCTTAAGAAATATGCACCCAATACAGCAAGAATTTACATCTCATGCTTTGAGGCATTCATGCGCTTTTATCCCAATGCCATATTGAATGAATTAGACGAAAACGATATCCGCAAATACCTGCTTTTTCTAGTTCGGAAAGAAAGCTCTGATTCCTATATCAATCAAGCCATAAACAGTATTAAATTCTACTACGAGATTGTATGTGGAATGCCCAATCGGTTTTATTCTATTGAACGGCCAAGGAAATCTAAAAAGCTACCAAAGGTGCTTTCTGTGATAGAGGTTCATGATTTGCTCGGGGAAATTAAAAATGTAAAGCATCGATGTATCGTTGGTTTACTCTATAGTTCGGGTTTAAGAAGATCAGAAGTCTTGTCTTTAAGACCAGAGGACATTGATAGTAAGCGCATGTTAGTAAGAGTTAACCAGGGAAAGGGTAAAAAAGATCGATATTCAATTTTAAGTGCCAAACTGCTAAAGGAATTACGTAATTATTACAAACGATATCAACCACAGACATATCTTTTCGAAAGTCCCAGTGGTAAAGCCTACTCTCCTACGAGTGTGGTGAATATAGTTAGTTGTGCTGCAAAAAAAGCCGGAATTAAAAGAAGAGTTACGCCACATATGCTCCGTCATAGTTTCGCAACACATTTGTTGAATAAGGGAACTGATTTACGAAAGATACAAGTTCTTTTGGGTCATAATTCGAGCAAAACAACGGAGATCTAAACTCATGTATCAGAAAATTCCTTCAAGAATATTTATGATTTGCTATCTTAGCTATAAAAAATATATAGTGCATAATGTGTTATATTCAATTGTTGTAAAACATTTTGCACTATTGTAACAAAAACTTCTTTCATTCGTGTTATTAATCTATTTCAATAAAAAGATAAATTTCAAAAATGAAAAAAATAGTTTTAACAATCGTTCTTTTTTTACCAATCATTCTTTTTTCTCAATCCAATAAAGAGCAGAAAAACATTTTAATGGTAGTGAGTAGTTACGGTAAAGATAATGGCTCAATAAGACCCGGTTATGAGTTTGACGAATTCTCTCAAGCCTATTTAGTTTTTAAAAATAACAACTTTTCTGTTAATGTAGCTAGTCCCAAAGGAGGAAAAGTAGAGGCAGACAAATTCAATACAGAGAAGACCTATAACAAAACACTATTAGAAGATAAAGAGGCTCTAAGTTTTTTAGATAATACAATGACTACGGCAGATGTGAACCCTGAAGACTACGATGCTATTTACATTGTTGGGGGAAAAGGTGCAATGTTCGATTTACCTTTTGACCCCTCTTTGCAAGATATCGTATTAAATCTATATGAGAGGAAAAGTACGGTTATTTCATCGGTTTGCCACGGACCAGCTTCATTTGTAAATATTAAAAGTAACGATGAGTTTATTATAAAAGGCGTTGAATTAACAAGCTTTTGTAACATAGAAGAGGAGCTTTTTGGAAAAAAATGGGTGAAGGAATTTCCTTTTAGTTTGGAGACTAAATTAGAAGAAAGGGGTGCTATCTTTAAACAAGCTGATTTCATGTTGTCTAAGGTTGTTGTTTCAGGAAAATTTGTTACCGGTCAAAATCCATTTTCAACAGCAAAATCTGCAGAAGCCGTTGTAAAATCTTTTGGGATTACACCTGTAAAAAGAGAATTGTATGACGATGAGAATAGCGTGTATTTAATTCAAGATATTCTAGATAATAAGATAACATTTGAAAAAGCGGAATCGTTATTAGCAAAAAATATAGAGAATTATGACATTCCTTTAATCGCTGTATGGGGTTATTACAAAACGATTGCTGCAAAAGAAAATAAAGTCGAATTAAAAAAAGCAATGGAAATTATGGAGTTGACATCTCCTCACTTTTTTGACCAGAATCTTGAATTTGTATTAGCAAGAACACATTACTCTCTGGGTAATAACCAAAAGGCAAAAAAGATATTAAACGATTTAATTTCTAAAAATCTTCTAAAGGAAAAAGCAGAAAAATTACTTAAAGAAATAAAGTAAAAAACGTTTTACAACAACGTGTATAGCTCATTGCGGCTCTGATGGTTAACCTTATGAAACTTCCTGCAATTTAACTACATTTAATCCAGCGGATAAATCCGCAGTTTGAAAACCGCAACAAGCTATACACAAGACCGTTGTAAATCATTAAAAATATGACAAATAATCATAGACTTCAGCTTGTTTTAAATGGTTTTTCCTCTATGAGCGAAAATGCTTTCAAACTTTCTGCAGGTGTTTGGCATGAAAAATCATTTAAAAAAGGTGAATTGTTTAATGACTACAAAAATGTTTGCAAGGAACTAGGCTATATACTAGAAGGAACATTTCGCTCCTATATTATTGATCCCATTAGTGGAGAAGAAAAAAATGTATTCTTTTTTTCCAAAGATGGCTTTATATCTGCCTATAAAAGCTTTGTCAATCAAATTCCTTGTCAATTTTATACAGAAGCATTAACAGATGCTCGAATTATTTGTATTAACACAAAATCTCTAGATGACCTATACAGACAATCTCATGAATGGGAGAATTTTGGTCGGTTGACTGCAGAATGGGTAGCAAGTGTAGTGACTCAAAGAGTGGAAAGTTTTCTTCTAAAATCTCCCGAAGAGCGATATCTAGATTTAATAAAAGCTCATCCTGAGCTGTGCAATGAGATACCTCTTTATCATATTTCGTCATACCTTGGAATACAAGGTCCATCCCTTAGCAGAATAAGAAAAAGATTAGCGGGCAAATAACGATTTTAACCGAGGTTAAGAAAATTCATTATTGAGATACTGAGCTTTGCTTCAAATAAACAAGAAGTAAAATGAAATTATATACAATCTTAGTAGCATTCGCATTATTGTTTTCTGCGAATTCTTATTCTCAAGATCTAAATCAAAGCAAAATGGAAAAAAATCTAAAATCAAAGACTATCATATTTATCCATGGTCTATTCGTGAATAATGAAAGTTGGAAGGAATGGAAAACGCTCTTTGAAAGTGAAGGATACACTTGTTACACTCCTGCAAACCCTAAGCATCATGGCAAACCCAATAAACTTCGTCTGAATCCACCTCAAGGTTTAGAAGATGTTCGTTTCGAAGATTGGTTATTATATTTGGAAAAACTGATTGACGCTCTACCTGAAAAACCCATTCTTATTGGACATTCGTTTGGTGGTCTTGCAGCACAAAAGCTAGTTGAATTAGGTAAAGTCGAAGCTGCAGTGCTGATTAGCTCTGCACCACCAAAAGGCACATTATCATTCAAACCTAGCTTTTGGAAAGCCAACAACAAAAGTTTAAACTTTTTTAAAGGAAGAAGTGTTTTTAATCCTGATACAGAAAAATATAAAAAGTGGTTTCATTATGCTTTTGCTAATACTCTTTCATTGGAAGAGTCTGATAAAGCGTTTGACCAATATGCGGTTCCAGAGAGCAGAAGAACGCATCGAGCTGCATTAAAAAAAATCACTAAGGTTGATACAAAGAAGCCTCATGCTCCTTTGTTATTTCTTGGAGGATTAGATGATGTAATAGTTCCGAATGAGTTGGTAAGAAAAAATATAAAGCACTATAAAAATCAGGAAAGTATTGTTGATTCAAAATTTTTCGAAGGCAAAGATCATTTTATATGCGGTGCTGATGGATGGGAACAAGTTGCAAAATTTGCTCTTGAATGGCTGAAGAATTGAAAAAAACGATTTACAACAAGGTATAAAAGCAATAGCGGTTTGGGTGCATACTCAAACCGTTTTTGTGTTTAATTAAGTATATTGTGATTTGAAAGTTAGGGTATTTTAATCCGCTACTGCTCTTATACTAACCGTTGTAGCCAATTTGAACAACAGCATTTTATGAAAAATAATCGAACATTTTTAGTAACATTTTTAACAATATTAATCATTATGGCAGGATGTAAATCTGATAGGTCTGAACTAGATAAAATGGTTGAATTCGGGCAAAAATATACCGATGCTTGGAACAGTAACGTGCCTGAAAAAATGGCTTCATTTTACGCAGAGGATGGAACACTATCTGTAAATAACGGAACACCAGCAGTCGGAAGAAAACAATTAGCGGAAACTGCTAAATCCTATATGGATGCATTTCCTGATTTGGAATTAACGATGGATAGTCTGACAAAGGGAAATGGGACTTATCGATATTACTGGACTTTTAAAGGGACTAATTCTGGACCAAACGGAACCGGAAATAAAGTGGATTTCAGCGGATTTGAAGAATGGACTATGAATGACCAAGGACTAGTTCAAAAATCAATCGGAACTTACGATGCGGAAGAATATGAAAAACAGTTGAATGGTTATTAAAAAAACTGGCTACAACAATGGCTATAATTCATTGTGGCAGAAAGCTAAAACAAAGTTAAATTTATAAATCAAACAGCTGGATTTCGGCGGAATAATCCTGCGGATGATTCCACAACGAAATCATAGCCGAGACCGTTGTAACCAATTAAACCAATAATAATAATGAAACAGATAAATCTAAATATTGCGAGGACTCTATTAATAATTGGATTAATTGTTGGACTCAAAAGTTGGTGGCAAACTTTCTCTCATATTGGAGATGAAAGTTATATTCTTATTCCAGAATTCACAAAAGGAAAATATCACGCTTGGTATCATGCATTCAGAGAGGCGGTTGGAGATTTATCTGCAATGCTTATTCTTTTGGTCCTATTTTTCGGAAAGAAAAGTTGGAGGACTCCTAACTCTTGGTGGATAGGATTAATTCTTATAATTGGATATTATGCTCCTTTTTGGATTGGAACGCCTTTCGTTCCAGAATTAGCTGCTCCACATATGACAGCAGAAATGATTCACCTTGGAATGGCAATACCTCCAATAATTGGATTGTTTTTGGCTAAAAAATATTTCTTTAACGGAATATGATAACTGGTTACAACAATGTGTATAAGTAATAGCGATTTAAGTAATAAAGCGAAAGTATAAGTATAAAACAAAGTTCAGTGCAAAACCGAAAAATTAGTGAGTACAAATCCGCTACTACTCATACACAAGACCGTTGGCAGTAATGCTAAACAACCGCAGAAAGACGTAATAATTAATAACAGGAAAGTTAAAAACTGAATAGAGTAAGCGAAAAAAATAAATTATTAAAAATGAAACGGATCATTCTAAATGCTACTATTATACTCGCCCTTATTTTCACGGCTTGTAACAATCAAAATAAATCTGAATCAGAAGGTCATAAACCTGAACTAGAAGAACAAAAAGTAGATTCTGGCAAAGAGCAAATGACCAATGAGATACCAAGTTATATCTCCATTTTTGAAATTCCAGCAACGGATATTTCACGAGCAGTAAATTTTTATCAAGCAATATTGGGCATTAACATGGAGAAAATGGAATTCTCAGGAATAGAAATGGGATTGTTTCCATATGAAGGACAAATGGTAACAGGAGTCATAATGAAAGGAGAGGGATACCAACCTTCAGCAGATGGAGTAACTATATACCTGAATGGTGGAGACAACCTTCAGGTAATTCTTGATAAAGTTGAGAAAAATGGTGGGAAAATCATCGTCCCAAAAACTGCCCACGCAGATGAAAGCGGATTTTTTGCTTTGTTTTTAGATACAGAAGGAAATAAACTAGGTCTAAACTCACCAAACTAAAAGGAATAAAAAGCGAACGCACAACAAGTTATAAAAGCAATAGCGGTTCGGGTGCAAACTCGATCCGTTTTTGTATTTAATTCAGTATTTTACTATCCGAAAGGTAGTAGCTTTTAGTCCGCTACAGCTCTTATACTGACGTTAGCTGCAATTAATAAATCGAGTAATGAAAGTTTTACCTAAAGAAATAAATAACAATTATGAAGGCAGAAAAATAGCATTATACCTTTTCTATCTTCTTACAGTAATGACTGTAGCAAGAAGCCTAATCCACATATTTGCACCTGATGGAGGAGCTCAGAGCATTGCGACCATTCCTTTAAGCAGCTATTCTCCAGAAGCCGCAAATGTTGTCATTCACATTTTTGCAGAATGGGGTCTGACCCAATTGCTGTTTGGCATTTTATACGCCATTGTGTTATGGAAATATAAAAGTCTAATTCCGTTAATGTATTTATTCATTTTAACAGAATACACCGGCAGGCTTTTTCTAACGTTCTATAAACCTATCATCTTAGAAGGCACTGCTCCTGGCGGAATAGGAAATTACATCATGATTCCTGTGGGGCTTCTTATGTTAGTTCTTTCACTTCAAAAGTCTAAAGCAGTTGAACTATGAAATACACAATATTAATCGCTTTCTCAATTCTTTCACACTGCGTTTTTGGTCAATCTAACCTTAATGGAGCTTGGGATACAGGGGAAGACAATACAATTATTGAAATTACAGAAATTGACGGCAAAACTACTGGTAAGATAAAATCATCAGATAACTCTAAAGCCAAAATTGGCAATGTCATTTTAAAGGAGGTAAATAAGAATGGAAGGATTTGGGTAGGCAAAATCTATGCGGCTAAAAGGCAAGAGTGGTACGATGCTGAAATAACTCAAAAAGGTGATGTTCTTGAAATTAAAATAAACGTAGGATTCTTTAGCAAAACCGTTGAGTGGAAGAAAACTTAAAATTTCACTCCATACCCAATTTATCTAAAGCATAATATTAATTTGAAGAATTGGTAAATTAAAAAAGCAGCTAACACTGTATAAAATGCATTAAAGCGCATTTTATACTCACCGTTATACACAATTGGAAAAGTGTAACATTTTCAAAATGTATTAATCTTTCATTTAAATTTTAATTAAACCAAAAAATGAAAAATATTTTAATATTCTTTTTAGTAGTGGGAGCAGCATCACTAATATCTTGCAACAATGAATTAAAGACAGATAATGGTAAAAAAATTGAAAAAATAAGCATTTCAAACACCTATAAAAAACCGCAATTTATTAACGATCATCGACTAAAAAAGATAAAAGCAATAATACCCGAATTACAACAAATATTTGACGAGCATGCAACAAATGAGAGAATACCGGGAATTGCCTATGGCATAGTTATAGACGATTCGTTGGTTTTAGGCTCTACAACTGGAGTATCTCAAATTGAAAATAAAATACCTGTTTCTACTAATACATCTTTTAGAATTGCTTCTATGACAAAAAGTTTTACAGCAATGGCTATTATCAAGCTAAGGGATGAAGGAAGGTTGTCATTAAGTGATCCAGTTATTAATTACATCCCCGAAATGGAAAATTTAGAATATCTAACTGAAGATTCACCAATAATTAATATAGAAAATTTACTGACTATGACTGCGGGATTTCCAGAAGATAACCCGTGGGGTGATAGACAACTTGCACTATCGACTAAAGCTTTTTTAGAAGTTGTTTCTAAAGGATTATCATTATCTAAAGTTTCTTCATATCAATATGAATATAGTAACACAGGCTATGCCCTACTTGGTCATATTGTTACTAGAGTTTCAGGAACTCCGTATCAAGAATATATCAAAGAAAACATTTTAGATCCTTTAGGAATGAAAAACACATATTGGGAATACGCAAATGTTCCAAAAGAACAACTGGCAAGCGGCTATAGATGGGAAGATGGAAAATGGAAAAAAGAACCTCTGCTTCATGATGGAGCTTATGGGGCGATGGGTGGGCTGCTAACCTCAATTGAGGATTTTAGTAAATATGTGAGTTTTCACTTAGCTGCATGGCCTGCAAGAAGTGAAGAAGAAAAAGGCCCGATAAAGCGTAGCAGTTTAAGGGAAATGCATACGCCTAAATACAATTTTTTAAACTCTTGGGATAGAGACTGGAATAATGAACCGTGTGCAAGTATGATTGGGTATGGGTATGGATTAGGAATTTCTATAGATTGTAAACGAATTGTAAGAGTTTCTCATGGAGGTGCTTTACCAGGTTTTGGAAGTAATTATGCATTTTTTCCAGAGTATGGAATTGGGATCATGGCTTTTGGAAATTTAACTTATAAAACACCTATCCCTTATGATAAATTAGAAAAAATTCTCTTTGAAAGACTGGATTTACAATCCCGTAAACTGCCTGCTTCGGATATTTTGGAGCAAAAAAAAGAAGAAATTATTAACCTTATTTCAAATGGAAAAGTCAGCTTAGATAAAAATATTTTTGCAGAAAACTTTTTTATGGACATATCAAAAGAAAGACGAATAAAAGAATTTCAAAAAATATTAGATAAAGCAGGCGCTATCAAAAATATTCAAAACATAGTTCCTAGAAACCAATTGCGAGGTGATTTTACGATACAATGTGTAAATGGTAATATCAAAGTATTTTTTACTCTTACGCCAGAAAAAGCAGCAATGATTCAAAAATTGGATATATCTTTTAAGTTGAATGAAGACTAAAGATTTATTATCTAATAAATGATAAATGTGTATAACAAAGTATAAACTGCATTAAAACGCAGTTTATACAGACCGTTGTGCTCTATTAAACCAAATTTTATGAAAACAAAAATTATAATAACTCTGGCTTTACCGATTTTGTTCTTTGCAGGTTTAATTATTGGACAAAATGGTGGAACCGATAATAAAGAAACAGGTGAAATTATTGGTCTTAATCATGTGGGTATAAGGGTGGCTGACTTTGATAAAGCTTCAAAATTTTATGAAGATACAATGGGTTTTCCTATGATTTACAAATTTCATAATGACACTGGCCAACTCTTGTTTGCATATTTTCAGATAAACAAGTCAACATTTATAGAGTTAATGCTATCCGATGATGAGCATCCTGAAGGCATAGACCACTTTGGCCTAGAAACGCACAATAATGAAGCAATTGTTAGTGAATTCCACAACAAGGGAATTGAATGTACAAAATCAATAGTTAGTCCATTTACGAAAGTTAATATTGCACATGCAAAAGACCTAAACGGAGTATATTTTGAAATTATCGAAGCAACTGATGGTTCTGATTTACGTCGTGTAATGGATAATTGGAAAGAATAAAAAACAGAGCACAACAATGTATAACCGCAATTTACTCACTAATGCTTATTGATATAGGAGTTCGTCAGTCGCTGCGCTCTAGTCGGCGGATTCGACTACGTCCGAATCCACACGGAATTACTGACGTCTGTGCTAAACCGAAAATTAACGCATATTACCCGTTAGGCACAATATGAACAAAACTTTGAGACATATATTATCAATTGGAATTTTGACTTTATTTCTGACGCAGATTGGATTTAGTCAATCAATTCAAAAATTTGTCGATTCGAAAATCAAAGTTGATAGTCTTAATGTTCCGATTGATTTAAAACAACCTTACTTTCCTAAAGAAATGTTTCCTGAAGTTAGTACTGATTGGGTTAAGGAAAGTGACTCAAGCTATACAATTAAAACAAAAGTCATAGAAGGAACTTATGACGAGTTTGTTGTGAATTGGTATTCAAAACATCTTCACGCAATGAAAGAACCTTTGTTGTTTAACAGAAAAATTGACAAAGAAATTTATCGTTTTACTTGGTTAAGGACTTTTGACAAACCAATGGCTTTTAGAATTGAAAAAAGAAATGACAGATATATTCTTTATTGGAAAGTGCTAAATGGTGCTGGTGGATATGAACCTGGAGAAATAGAAATTGAACGACTGAAAATACTAACTGAAAAAGAATGGACTGAATTTATCCAACTTATCGAAAAAGCGGATTTTTGGAATATGGATTTAGGTCGTAGCTCAATTGGAACAGATGGTTCTGAATGGATTATGGAAGGTGTAAATCAGACGAATTATAGAGTTGTAAGTGTTTGGTCACCAAGTAAAGGAAATTTTTATAACGCTTGTAATTATCTAATTTCCTTAACGAATTTGAAAATATCGGAAAAGAAAAAATATTAAAATACTGTGCCTAACACCGTATATAATTTATTGCTAGCGCTAGAGGGTTAAGTTTATGAAAGCTCCTACAGAATCAGTATCTTACTCGGAATAAAACGAACATGCGGCCTCCGCGCACGGCTGAATCGCACGCTTGTTAACACAAGCTTCCCTTCGCCTTCGGCGAACTAATCACGCGCCAAGCCTGCCGCCACACCGCTACAAATCATACACAAACCGTTAGGCTCAATTAAAAAAAGGATATATGAAACGATTTTTATTATTACTTATACTGGGTATTTCATCTCAAAGTACAATAGCTCAACTTGTTTCATCCGATTATTCAAAAATTGACAAAATAGTAAAACAGCTCTACTCTGAAGGTAAAATCCATGGAGGTGTTCTGATAGCACAAGGGGAAAACGTCATATATCAAAATGCTTTTGGAATGGCTGATAGGGATCTCGAGATTCCGAATTCAACTAACACCAGATTCATCATCAATAGCATGGGGAAAATGTTTACAGCTGTTTTGACCTTACAATTAGTCGAAGAGGATTCCATTGCTTTAACTGATCCTATTTCAAAGCACCTCCCATGGTTTCAACATCCTAGAGCTGACGATATAACAATCCATCATTTATTGGCTCATCGATCTGGTTTAAAGGGTTATTTTATGGAGCAAATTCAAGGTAATCTTGAGTTTTTCATATCCCAGAAAGACGTATTAAATAAAATGACTACGCTTGAACTAAACTTTGAGCCTGGTAATGGATATGACTACAGTAACACAGGATATCTTTTACTTGGCGAAATAATTATGAAATATCGAAAAGCAGATTACTATGATATTCAAAAGGAAAGAATATTTGATTCTCTTGGTATGAAAAGTAGCTATAATTCAACTTCAATTTATGGCCCTGGTTCGCCAGTGTACTACCTTGAAGATGGCACTCCTGCAACACCTTTTCCTCATAGTAATTATAAAGGTGATGGAGGAACAAAATCGACACTCCAAGATTTACACAAGTTCATGTTGGCAGTCGGAACCGATAAGCTTTTAAAACCAGAAAGTTGGGAGTTAATGTTCAAAAAACATTCTCTCCCAGAGGAAGCCTTAAGGAAGTGGGGACCTCATTTTGAGCCTTACGGTTACGGTTGTAGTGTTATGAATTTACCTTACAAAGGAGTGAAAAACGAACTAGCAATTGGTCATGGTGGAGCGGGATATGGTTCATCGGATTTCATGTTAAAGTTTGTTGAGAGTAACCGTATAATTATTCTTTGGCATAACGAATCTTTACGTGCACTTCCACCTGAACTCTTAACTGAACTGGCAAAACTCTAAAAGAGCCTAACAATGTATATAAGCCATTAAATACGGCTTATATTCCACACCGTTGTATGCCATGCGCAAAATGACCAATGATAGTCTCTAAATGATGAAAAGAAGAAACAATCTAACTACCAGAAGAAATTAAATATGGAAAGAAGAAATTTTATAAAGAACACTCTGGCTTTTGGAGCTGTCCTTTCTGTACCTTTACCCTTTACTACAAGGCTTTTTGCGTCAACTCTCCCTTCTGATTTAACCGATCTTAGCGCTTCTGAACTATCAATTGCAATAAGGACAAAACAAGCTAGTTGTGTTGAAGTGATGCAGGCCTACTTGAAGCGTATCCATCGTTATAATCCTATATACAATGCCATTGTAAGTATGGTTGATGATAATGAGTTGTTAATGAAGGCTCGCGAAGCAGACTTAGCTTTGGCCAAAAATGAATATTGGGGATGGATGCATGGTATGCCGCATGCAGTAAAAGACTTGACACCAGTAAAGGGTCTTATTTATACAGATGGTTCACCAATGTTTGCCAAGCGGACAGCAGAAGAAGACGGAGCTATAGTAGCAAAAATTCGTAATCAAGGCGCAATCTTTATTGGGAAAACCAATGCACCTGAATTTGGCTTGGGTTCACAAACATACAATCCAGTGTTCGGAACGACAGGAAGTGCCTACAATCCAGAACTAACATCAGGGGGCAGTAGTGGCGGTGGTGCGTGTGGTTTAGCTACTCACATGTTGCCTGTCGCAGATGGCGGTGATATGATGGGTTCTCTAAGAAATCCAGCAGCATATAATAATGCAATCGGTTTTAGACCAAGCACTAATGTTGTAATGGACGAAGGAGATGCTAATCACCGACTTCTTTGGACTTCAGGACCAATGGGTAGAGATGCCAGGGATACTATTAGATTGCTAAACACGATTGCTCTCAACCCTGTCTTTGATGAGTTAAATCCATTAAATTTTGAAAGTATAAAAATTGGCTGGATGGGCAACTTAGATAATTATTTGCCAATGGAACCTGGGATTATCGAATTATGTGAAGCGAGTTTAGCAAAAATAGTAGACGCTGGAGGAAAAGTTGAATCAATGCAAACCAACTTCATACTATCAGATATATGGGAGAGCTGGACTATTCTTCGTCATCATAGACGTTTAAATATGTTGAGCTACTACCATGATCCGATAACACGAGATCTACTCAAACCAGAATTAATCTGGGAAATTGAACAAGGTCTAAGTTTTAATGAGAAAGATATAGCAAGGGCAAATATTATTCGTTCTAATTGGTATGTCGAATTAGATAGTTTGTTCGATAGATTTGACTTTTTAGTCTTACCCACAGCACAAGTATTTCCGTTTCCAAATAACATTCACTGGCCTAAAAAGATTAATGGACAAGAGATGGATACTTACCATCGTTGGATGGAAGTAGTCATTTTGGGCAGCCTTGGTGGTATACCAGTAGTTAACGTCCCTGTAGGATTCGATTCTAAAGGAAGGCCAATGGGCATGCAAATCATGGGTAAATTTGGAGATGATAAAAGGGTATTACAGTTTGCACTAGCGTATGAAAAAATAACCGATTATTTAAGTGCGAGACCAAACCTGATTGCTGTTGATGATTAGAAATTTTAAAAACTCGGCATATAACAAAACCTATACGCAATGCCCTTCGGGACACTGCGCATAGCCAAAACGTTAGTGTCAAACAGCACTTTATGAAAAAATATATTTTAATAATAGTTCTAGCCTTGTTATTCAATTCATGCAAGCATGAAGAAATTATAGAAATAAAAGTTAGGCAAGGCACGATAATTAATGATATAACTATTATATCTGCCAACAATGAAAAAGTAGACAGTTTATTAGGTTTTGTGGTAATTGATGGAGAAAAGATTGTATATGCAAATAAGAAAAAACCATTATTGTCTGGAAATTTTAAAGAAAAAAATGGAGAAGGTAAGTTTATTATAACGGGTTTGATGGATTCGCATGTTCACCTCGCTAACACAGCAGGATTTAACGAGGAACTCAAAAAAAAATATCCAAAATTAGTAGAGAACTACTTTAAGCAATTACCTAAAAGTTATTTATACCATGGATTTACCACCCTCGTAGATGTGAATAATTATAATCCTGGATTGGTATCTAAAATTAAAAACAGCCCTCTCCATCCAGATATTTACACTTGTGCTAATCAGGTACAGGTAATGAATGATTTTGAAATGGAGATGGAAGAATCTTCCCTTGAAAGTCGTTATCAATCGCAATTTTTGTATGATAAATACAATAAAGAAATATCTTTTCCAGACAGTATGGATCTTTCAAAACATACTCC
Organism: Eudoraea chungangensis; assembly: GCF_029360665.1. Taxonomy (GTDB): domain Bacteria; phylum Bacteroidota; class Bacteroidia; order Flavobacteriales; family Flavobacteriaceae; genus Eudoraea; species Eudoraea chungangensis. Next base: position 695,883 of record NZ_JARDUB010000003.1, on the reverse strand, counting down.
AGAAATGATTCTCTCAAGAATTATTAAACAGGAGGGTGTTGGTGTAAAAATAGTTTATGAAGATGAAGCATCAGGTCTAATAGTAAGTTGGGCTAAACCAAGTACGAATATTATAAAAGATTTAGTCTTTGAAGCAAAAAAACAAAACTTGCCAGTCCTTATTCATGCTCCTTCGATAGAGGGTCATCAGGTGGGCTTAGAAACTGGTGTTGAGGTGTTTGCACATGGAATGTGGAATTGGACTACCAATTTTGCAGAGGAGTTTAATAATTTAGAACTAACACAACAGCACAAGGATGTACTTTCGGAAATAGCTCAAAAACAAATAGCTTATCAATTAACTTTTAGAACTATTACTGGTGAAGAAGACTTGATTAAGGGGACACTTAGTTCCGATAAAAATTTATCTCATGTGTTTCCGGGAACCGTTTTGAATTTACTAAAAACTAATGAAGGTAATTGGGGTAGAAATAAAATTTTAGGACGTGGTGCTTATTTAAAAAGAACGAACCCCACTTTTTACAATGCTATGAGAAGTAATCATTCTGAAGATGTTGAAATGTGGTTAGCTGTTTATGAATTATACAATTCTAGATTGAATACTGTTGCGAAATATCTGTCTGAAAAAAATGCTAATTTTATTTTCGGTTCAGATACACCAGCAATGAATATGTTTACAAACCCTCCTGGATACAATGGTTTTCTTGAAATGAAACACATGTTTGATGCCGGAATTTCTTTAGAAAAAATTTTTAGATCCACCACTTACAATAATGCAAAAGCGTTCCACTTAGAAATATTATATGGAGGAGTAGAAAAGGGAAAAAAGGCCAATTTACTTATTTTAAAATCTAATCCCCTGAAATACATAAATGCTTATAATGACATTGAAACGGTAATCATTGGTGGAAAATTTATTCCGAGGGAGGAATTATCAGCCACTAACAACGTATATAAAAAATAGTGCTTTAAGCACATACAAGAAAGTGAAAATATAAAATAACGGTCAGTTATAACCTGAATAGTTAGTGCTTAAACTGCGCTACTTTTCATATCCTAGCCGTTGTAGCACATTAAATTGAGATAAATGAGTTTAAAAATCATTGGAGCTGGATTTGGAAGAACAGGAACATTATCTACTCAACATGCTTTGAATGAGCTTGGCTACTCTTGTTATCATATGAAAGAGATAACAAAAAAAGCCAACGAGGAACACTTAGACTTCTGGGTTAAAGTAGCCGAAACGTCTGAAAATGCACCACATGAATGGAATAAAGTATTTCAAAATTATTCAGCAACCATAGACTACCCAAGTAGCTGTGTTTGGAAAGAGTTGATGGAAGCAAATCCTGATGCTAAAGTTTTATTAACCCTGCATCCTGGTGGACCTGAAGCTTGGTATAAAAGTACTGTCGATACAATTTATGGAATGTCTAAAATGTGGGAAAGCAAATTACTATCATCTTTCATTCCTCCATTAAGGAAGATGACAAAAATGACTTCAAAGTTAATTTGGGGGCGATTCCTTAAAGGAACAATGGATAACAAACAGCGCGCTATAAACCGCTACAATGAACACATAAATGAAGTAACTAATCTTGTCCCATCTGAAAAGTTATTAGTTTATTCAGTTAATCAAGGATGGGAACCATTATGTAAATTCTTAGGATTAGAAGTACCAAAAACTGACTTCCCAAAGGTCAACGACAAGGAAGAAATGAAAAAAATGATACGACTAATGTCTATAATTACTAGAGCTGCAATTGTAATAATAGTCCTATTTGTAATTTATTTAATTTGGCGAATAGTATAAAAACGTGGTACAACAACGGCTATAATTTAGCTTGTCCTCTGATACACTCCGAATTTTCTTACTTTTAACCGGCTCGATTTCGATACTTGAAAATTCTTCACGAATTTCCAAGCCGAAATAATAGCCTTACTGTTATATGGCATTTGAAAAAATGAAACAAGCGATAACCATTTTAGTAATATTGACCATCTTTTTGTCGTGTAAAAATCATAAGAAATATATGGAACAGAATTTGGCGGAATTCAAAATAATAGGAATTACAATCGAAACAACTAACGAAGGCGGACAATCAGTTGAGGATATGGGCAAACTTTGGGGACAATTCTACTCAGATGGAATTTCGGAGAAAATACCCAATAAAGTATCTGAAGAAATTTATTCTATTTATACTGACTATGAAACTGATTATACTGGAAAAATCAGAGCCATAATCGGACAGAAAGTAAAATCTTTGGATGAAATTCCAGATGGACTTATCGGACGAGAATTTAAGGGTGGAAAATATATCAAGCTCGTGGCAAAGGGAGAAATACCAGACGCAATTGTGGACGTGTGGAAAAAAGTCTGGAAAGAAGATAAAAAACTAAAACGTAGGTATACGGCAGACTTTGAGGTTTACGGAGCGAAATCGCAAAACGGAACAGATTCAGAAGTTGACGTGTTTATTGCGACGGAATAAAAACACCATATAACAAAAACTATACACAATACGGGTTTGACTGATTAAGGTATAAACCCGGAATATCAATGAACACCGCCAAATCTTTTGGATTTGGCATTAAATAAAAAAATAAATCAAAACAAAAAGCTTTGGCTAAGTGCCAAAAAGGAAAGTAATAGCTAGTTTGCTCCCTTACTGCTCAAACACAAACCGTTGTGCTTAATTATAATCAACCATTAACCAATGATAAAATTCTACCGGAAAATTAGACAAAACTTACTAATGGAAAACAAAACTGGAAAGTATCTGAAATATGCAATTGGTGAAATTATTCTTGTTGTAATTGGGATTTTAATTGCATTACAAATTAATAATTGGAATGAATATAGAAAAGATAGAATTCGAGAACAAGCCATTTTAAAAAATCTTCAAATAGACTTTCAAACTAATATTAAAAATGTTAATGATGCTTCTAGCAATTTTATGGTAGCGTACGAAGCTTCCGCCGATTTACTGGAAATTACAGAATTGGCTCAACAAAATGGAGTAAAGGTATTAGCAGGAACTGACGCACTTGATCGCAATGTATATTATGGCATAAGTATTCACGAAGAGTTACAGGAAATGGTGAAGGCAGGTTTGAGCAACGCAGAAGCTCTGAAAACGGCGACTTTATACCCTGTTGAATATTATAACATCAACAACGATTACGGAAGTATTGAGGCAGGGAAAATAGCCGATTTCATTATGCTTGATAAAGATCCATTGGTAAATATTGAACATACTCAAACTATTAGGCGAGTACATTATAATGGCAGACTATACAATAGTGCGGACTTAGAACAAATGAAGTTGTTCGTAAAAAACCAGGCAAAAAGTTTCGGCATTACCTGTAAGTTCATTTGGAACATGATAAAAAGAAACTAACCTGACAAAGAAAAGTTTGGAGGTGAATTCAGCCGCTAAAAAGCATTAAGCTCCATCGGCTTACAGAGTTGCTTGCACAGAGCAATGAGAATAAATACTTTTGAGATATTAGAAAAACTAAGCCGACAGAGCTTAGTTAGACGTTGTAAAACATAGCTCAAAACAAGAACCCTACTAAATGCCCATCCTGAATAATGAAATTATTAAAACTATTTGGATTATTATTACTGATTACAAGCCAATTTACTATAGCACAGAATGATGAGACTGTTCTTTCGGAACAGCAAATTCTTAAACAGCAATCTGATAGATTTTCTGCTATGATTGACGCTGATATTGTGAAACTTGAAAGCTTACTTGCTGACGATCTAACTTATGGACATACAAAGGGTTCGACTGAAACAAAAACTGGATTTATTAAAACTGTAAAGACTAAAAGAATAGATTATTTATCATTTATTCCAAGAGAGGTAAACGTTCGTATTTATGAAAATACTGCCGTCCTAACTGGGTTCATTGATGTTAAAGTCATCTATAAAAATGAAGAGATGACATTCACAACTAGATTTTTGGAAGTTCAGCGGAAAGTAAATGAAAACTGGTTATTAGCCGCTTGGCAACCTGTGAAATATATTCAAAACTGAATTTATTAAAAATTTAACCAAAGAGAGATTATCCATGTTTAAAACTACGTTTTACAACAATGTATAACCGTAATTTCTTTGTAACTAGATGGTTAAGCGAATTTAATTTCTTACAAACTTCACGTTCATCGGAATAAAATGTAACTTTATACTCAGTAACTGACAGTTATACTATACTGTTGTGAGTAATTTAATTAAGTATGAAAATACAAGCCTTGCATAAATTTCATAATACCGATTTTTCAAGAGATTGGACAGAAAAATTCAAGCCCACTCAGCACAGAATCAGACTATTTGAAACAATTTTAAAACAAATAGAAGATGATGACAGCAAACAGGTGCCAGTACTTGAATTGGGAATAGGACCTGGCTTTTTAGCAAGTTATTTACTGAATAGACTACCTCAAATTACCTATGAAGGTTTGGACTTTTCCAAATCAATGTTGGGAATAGCTAAGAAAAGAACTGAAGTATACAATGATAGAATTGATTTTATTCAGGCCGATTTAATAAATGAGGCTTGGAATAAGAAAATAAAAATGGCTCCAAAAGTGATTGTGTCAACATGGGCATTGCATGATTTATTTGAAAAGAAGAATATATTAAATGTCTATAGAACAGCGTATGAAATATTGCCCGTTGGAGGACTCTTATTAAATGGTGATTTCATTAAACCAGAGGAATCTGACTATGAATACGAGGGAGGACGTATAAAACCAAGTGAACACTTGAAACTACTTCGCATAGCTGGATTCCGAGACCCCTGGTGTATTGAAGAATTTGAAAAGTCCGTTGACAATCCGACAACATCTAACAATTATGCTTGCTTTAAAGCAAAAAAATAAAAGTAACTGCTACTAATAGTGGGTACAATCCATTCCTGCTTTCTTCTAAATATAAAACATTACTTTTAAATGCATGATTCCTAAAGGGGACAATTCCTGCGGAATTTTCGACAACGGAATCATAGCCGAAACGTTGTAGTGCATAGGAGAAATACGAATAAAAAAATGAATGCTAAACCGAAAAGAAGCTTAAATTGAAAATATGAGGAAATTCCTAAATATGTATACAATCTATTACACATTTATTTTTGTCGTTACTTTGAGCAGTTGCGCTACTATCAATTCAAACACAGAAAACATGAAAAAATATAAAGATGATGAACTAATTTTTGCAATGAGTGTGAATAGACATAACATTGCTAATCCTCAATACAATTATGAATTAACTGTTTTTGGTAATGGAATAATTTTGAGAAAAGGGGGTGTTTATAAACGAGATTATCCAGCTAAAGCCTCAAAAGAAATACTAGATTCAATTGTTAGGATGAGTATGGAAATAAGCTCTTATAATTATACGCCTAGACCATTTGCGGAGGATAGTTCAACATCTAGTCTAACAGTTTATGGACACCCTACACCTATAGATTATAGAAGTGTAGAAAATGAAGGTATAACTAAATTGCTCAATTATGTTGATTCCGTTATTATATTACCCGTTAATTAATAAAATCAATTTTTTTTATTCTAATTGATATGTATCATAAATAATTAACTAGAAAGAACTTACAAGAATTAAAACGCACTACAACAATGACTACAATTAATATGGGCTGTTGCGCTCAACCCAAAGTTTGGATATATTTATAAAATCCGCAAAAACTTTTGGATCTGACTTTTAAACAGAAAAAATAAAAACAGACAAAAAGATTCGGCTAACCGACTAAGCAGAAACAAAACTGCCCTTTTATTCCCGTACTAATTATAGCCGAGACGAGACCGTTGTAATTAATTAAAGCACAGAATATATAACCTGTTCATTTGAATTTATCTGATTACGTAAAAAGAAGAAATGGTGTGCCTTTGGGTAACAGCGATTCACTTCGTAATATGTTGAGCCGTTCTCTGGGAGCGGGAAAGTTTTCGATATTTTGGCAATACTGGAATCCAATCTGGGGATTCTATCTGGGAAAATATATATTTAAACCGCTTAAACTCATCTTACCCAATGCATTATCACTGATAATCACTTTTGTCGTCTGTGGATTTATCCATGACCTGGCTATCATGTTACTAAAATGGAAATTTATCCTATTCCTAACTCCATGGTTTTTATTTATGGGCCTTGGTGTGATTTTAAGTACCTATGCGAAACTTGATTACTCAAAATTTCCATGGATAATAAGAGCTTGTATAAACATAGCTATCATATTAGGTTGTTTATTTCTAGCTTACCAAATAAGAATCTAAAAATAAAGTGGAGTTGCTGCAATGAATATTCTAATTACAACAAAGCACAAAATTTATAACTCGCGGATTTCCTAAACGAAAATCACGCGCAAAAAGCTATCTTTAGGGTCGGCTTAATTGTCCTTCGGACGAATCACGGTAACGAACCTTAGTCTGCCGTTAGCCACAAGATAAAATATCATTATGCAATACGACAGAGATTTACAGTCAGAACACAAAGAAGTATTTCTTCAAGCAAGAGATTTTCTCTTATCCTTTGAAGGAATCGTAGAAACCAAAAAAGAGAGAATTACGACTTATTCGAATAAAAAAGGAGGGATTTGTCATATGCGAACAATGCCTTATGGAATTGATTTTGGATTTTTAAAAGGTGCAAAAATGGAAGACAGTTTAGGGCTTCTAAAAGGCAATGGAAAAGCTATAAGAGTTTTGCCACAAAGAGAATTGAATAAGAAAGCAGTGGAATATTACATAAAACAGGCAATCGAAATAAACTCTGAAAAATAAGTGACCTACAATGAAATTATAGATTCTCTTTATGATTTGAAAGATGCCGAAAAGGTTGTTTTCAAAGAGAAAAAATTCGGAATAATATCAAATAACTCTTTAGGTATTTACCATAAGGAGTTGAAAATGATAGCAAAAGAAATTGGACAAAATAATCAGCTTGCCCTACAACTATTTGATAGCGGAATTTATGAAGCACGGCTTTTGTGTAGCAAAATGTTTAAACCCAAAGATGTTACTGAGCCGCTAATGGAAAAATGGGTTAAGACCTTTGAGAATTGGGAAATTTGCGACAGTTTCAGTATGGGACTCTTTTCAAAAAGTAAATTTGCTCTTGACAAAATAATGGAATGGACTGAAAGAGATTCCGAATTTGAAAAAAGAGCTGGATTTGCAATTATGGCTTCTTATTGTATGGCAGATAAAACGTCAGAGAACGAATTATTTGAACAATTTTTTCCAATTATCAAACGAGAAGTTAATGACGAAAGACTATATGTCAAAAAAGCTGTGAACTGGGCTTTGAGGAATATAGGCAAACGAAATATTGACCTTAATGAGAGAGCAATAGAAGTTACAAAAGAAATATTGGAATTTGAGAGTAAATCTGCACAATGGATTGCAAAAAATGCACTGAGCGAATTGCAAAAAGAACATTTAAGAATGTCGGACTATCCTAGAAATATATATAGAAATCCAGTGGCTAACAAGGTGTTTGAGGAATAGCGGTTTAAGTAATAAAAAGAACGTATGAACATAAAACCAAGGTCCGTGTAAAACTGACAAGTAGTTAGTAAAATCCGCTATTCCCCATACACAATGCGTTAGCAAAAATTTGAACCACATATGAAAAACACAGTAATTATAATCGGAATATTGATTTCTACCTCAGTTCTAGGACAAACTAAAACAGACAAATATGCAGCAGATGTAGTGTCAATAGATGCAATTATAACTGCATACTATGATGTTGTTTCTGGTTCAAGTGATGATCCCTGGGAATTTGAAAGAGATAAAAACATTCATTCAAAAAATGCTTTTATAACTCGACTCGATGAAAATGGAGAAGCTGACACACATACTCTTGAAGCGGAATATATACCGATAGGATTAGCACCGAAAGAGGATTTCTATGAAAAAGAATTGAAAAGAAAAGTCAGCAAATATGGAAATATTGCGCAAGTTTGGAGCGCTTTTGAAATACGAACTGACCCAGACGTTGAATCTAAAATTAAAGGACTGAACAGTATTCAACTGCATTATGAAAATGAAAGATGGTGGATAGATAGTTGGACTTGCGAAATGGAATCTGAAAAAAGTCTAGTAGTGAAAGAATTTATAGCGAATGAATAAAAAACCTTTGCTAACAATGTATAAGCGTGATTTACCCACTAATGCTTATTGATAAAGGAGTTCGTTAGTAGTTGCGGTCTAGTCGGCGGATTCGACTATCCTGAGTAATCGGGACAGGCTGTAGGAATCCACTCGGAAGTACTAAGGTCTGTGATAAACCGAAAATAATTGCTAATTTAACCCATAACTGACGGTTATACTATGCCCTTCACGACATTTAAATATTCCATGAAAAATACTTTAACTCTTATTATAGGACTTTGTATTTTGCTTAGTTGTACAAGTCGAAATGATAGAAGCCTCAAAGCTGAATCCACTTACACCATTTATTCTGGAGGAGAAATAATTACAATGGATGAAACTAAGCAAAGTGCTACCGAAGCTGTAGTTACACAAGATGAGACTATTGTTTTTGTTGGTACCAAATCCGAAGCAAAAAAAATATACCCCAATGCAACGTCTGTAGACTTAGCTAATAATGTTATGGTACCGGGCTTTGTAGACAATCATTTACACATGGGCTTAGGTGCTATTTTATTACCGCTCCACTGGGTTACTCCAGAAGATTGGGATTTACCAAATGACCGTAAAATAAAAGCCACCATAGGAAAGGAAGAATTTCTAAAAGAAGTACAATTACTTACAGATCAGTTCTCTTCCAGTAACGAGGCCCTTCAAATCTTTGGATATAGTCAATATTTTCATGGAACCATCTACAAAGAAGATTTGGATAATATATCCACTACTGTTCCTATTAATATTTTTCATCGATCATTTCATGAAAACATTTTCAATTCTGCTGCACTTGACTTTTATGGCTACAACAGAGAAAATATGAATGACCCGCAAGCAGACTTTGATAAGGGAATTGTACTTGAAAACTTTCAACAACTTGACTTTTTATATCAGCGATGGTTGCCAAAATTTTCGATAAATGAATGGAAATCAGGGATAAAGCAGGTCAATGAATTGTTACTTAAAAATGGAATTACTACGATTCATGGTCCTGGTGCATTTTTGGGTGCAACAAAAGAACAAATTGATGCGACTTACGAATTGTTTTCAACCGCATCGGCTCGAAGCTATTTTAGTTATGACGTACGTCCTACATTTTATGAAAAAGGATTTGACGCTACTCTAGACTACATAGCTCAGAATTCTGAAAGAGATAATAAACATATTATCTATCAAACTGATCAAATCAAACTCTTTATTGATGGCGGGATGTTTGGCCAACAAATGATGCTTTCTGAACCATATTTAGATGGCCATGAAGGTGAGTACATTACTGAGCCAAAGGTTTTATATGAACTTTGGAAGCCTTTTTGGCAAAACAACATCGATGTACACATTCATGTTAATGGAGATCAAGGAGTTGATGACTTATTAAGCATTATAGAGCGGTTACAAAATGATTTTCCTAGAGCAAGTCACAGAACCGTATTTGAACACTTTGGAGTTTCTAGAGTAGAGCAGTCTGAAAAAATGGCTAAACTTGGAATTATTGCATCTGTTAATCCATACTATAATCGTGCATTAGGAGAAAAATTTACAAAAAATGGAGTTGGCCCAGAAAGTAGATCTCATTATTTTTCAAGGTCCGGAACCCTTGCCAAAAACGGTATAAGGTTCAGTTTACATTCCGATTTTCCAATGGCACCTCCGTCTCCACTCTTCCTAATGTGGTGTGCGGTAAACAGACTCGGCGTTAGTGGGCAAACTTTAGGACCAGAGGAAAAAATAAGTCCTTACCAAGCTCTCAAAGCCGTTACAATAGATGCTGCCTACGCTATTAAACAGGAGGCAAATATAGGATCTATAGAGGTTGGTAAAAAAGCCGATTTTACAATTTTGGAACAAAATCCATTAAAAATTGATCCATTATCAATTAAAGACATTAAAGTACATTCCGTAGTATTTGATGGTAAATTCTATAAAAATAAAAACAGTCGCTAACAAAGCCATAATCCATGGCTAGCCGTTTAAAGATTCTTCGAGAAATCCTATCGAATTTCTACTGCGCAGTGCTCTTTTTACTAACTTAGGTGTCATTAGCCGAAGGTTCGTAGCCGAGAGCGTTAGCATTCATAGCCTAGAACTTAATCACCACAATTTCATGAAATCTCAAATTCTAACGCTTACCATTGGAATCTTAATAGGACTTTCAGCGATGTATGGGTTCAATACGTTTACAAAAACATCAGTTTCTGCTTTCCAAGAACTTCCTGAAGAATTCTATACTATACTCTATCAGAATGACAATGTAAGAATCATCGAACATGTATTAGAACCTGGTGAAATCGAGCCAATGCATAATCACCCACCGATGTATGTATATGTTATGGAAGGCGCCAAGATTTTAAGGCATGGGCCAGATGGGAGTAGAAAAGAACAACAACCAACAATAGCGCAGAAAATTGAACTAACCAATCCTATATCTCATTCATTGTAGAATATTGGTAAATCCACACTTAGAACTCTTATCGTAGAATTTAAAGATAACTAGTGCTTCACTAGACTACGACTGACTGAAAGAAAACGAAATACCAACATTATGTATAAAGGCAGGTGTTGCTATCCTATCGGAATATCTTGGGATCACCTTGCCCGTTCGGTCTACCGGCTAGGTTGGCGTTGATGGAATTTAACTGCGGAAAATTTGGGAGGAATTGACTTTCAGAGAGCAGCGGCATCTACAGATTTGTGCGCTCCGGCAGACTTCACTACCTTAACCAATATATACCATGGGAGGCACAGCCTCATACACAGACCGTTGTAGGTAATATGAAAAAGGAAATTCCACATATCCAATTTAATCCTTCTACGAACAAAAATTTTGGATTTGAAATTCTTCCAATTGAAAAAATTGCTAGAAAAAAAGAAAAGTACAATCACAATCCTGAATTACCTCACCAACTCAAATTCTATAATTTAATTTTTTTTACCAGTGGTTTTGGTAGACATTTTATTGATTTTAATTGGTTTCCTGTTCAGGAAAATACTTTAGTTTATCTTACAAAGGAGCAAGTTAATGCATTTGATTTTTCAAAAAATTTAAATGGCTTTTGTATTATATTCACAGAAGAATATTTTGTTAAATGCTTTTCTAACCTTTCTAAAGATTTTGTCTTTAGATTATTCAACCCACAATTATTTTCACCAATTCTTCAAATTCCGAAACATTCGGATTTCAAAACTTATTTCAATCTTCTACTACAAGAATTTAATAACACAGAGTCATTCAATCAGAAAACAATTATTGAATCTTTATTTGTAATTCTTATTTCAAAAGCCGAAGATTTAAAAAAAAGTCAAACTTTTCATATAACAGATTCTTCAAAAATTAAAATCTTTCAAAAATTCACATCTTTAATTGAATCCAATCTATCAAAAAGCAGAAGTGCTGATTTCTACGCTAAAGAGTTAACTATCACCTATAAGCACTTAAACACAATCTGCAAAGAATTAGTTAATAAAACAGCCAAAGCCGTCATTGACGATTTTGTAATTCTACAAGCAAAAAGAAATCTAATTAATTCAAACCTAAAAATTACAGAACTAGCGTATAAATTAGGTTTTGAAGACCCGACAAATTTTTCAAAATATTTTAAGAAGCATACGAGTTTAACCCCAAATTCATTTATTAAATCAACATATAAATAGAACTGGTTCGACTTTAACCATTATTATTCCATTTTTAATCTTCCATGTACGTAAGAGTTGTTTCAACTTTGTATTCAATAAAAATTAAAGAAATGAAACAAACAATAGCTACAGTTGTAATAGCACTTTTAATTGCTACATGCGCAACTAACCAAAAGGAGTCAAAAACTAAAAACACAGAAAAAATGGAATCAAAAACAGAATTGACAAACAAAGAAAAATCAGCAGCATTACTAGAAAGTCTTGAGAATGGAGACAAATCAACCATTGCGTATATCAATCCAACCAACTACAAACAACACAACCTAGGGGTTGCTGATGGTTTAGAAGGTTTTGGAGCTGTATTACAAAATGCTCCAGAAGGTGGTTTTAAAGCAAAAGTTGTTCGTTCTTTTCAAGATGGAGATTATACCTTTTCGCAAACTATTTATGATTTTTTCGGACCAAAAGTTGGATTTGATATATTCAGATATGAAAATGGGCTAATAGTTGAGCATTGGGACAATCTATCTGAGATTACAGATGTTAACCCAAGTAACCGAACGCAAACAGATGGAAGTACTACTTTAACTGATTTGGATAAAACCGAAAAAAACAAAGAATTCGTAAAAGATTTTGTAAATACTGTTTTAGTGAATGGCGGTTTTGATAAAATGGGAAATTACTTTGATGGAGATAACTATATTCAACACAATTCAATGATTGGAGATGGACTATCTGGTTTAGGTAAGGCTCTTGAAGAAATGGCAAAAAATGGAATTACAATGGTTTATGAAAAAAATCATATCGTATTAGGAGAAGGTAATTTTGTACTTGCTGTTAGTGAAGGGCAGTTTGCAGGAAAACATACTTCTTTTTATGATTTGTTCAGAATTGAAAATGGAAAAATTGCTGAACATTGGGATGTAATGGAGACGATTGCACCAGCTACTGAACATAAAAACCATAACGGGAAATTCAACTTTTAGGAAAAAATAGTACCTACAACAAGGTATAAAAGCAGTAGCGGTTCGGGTGTAAACTCGAACCGTTTTTACATTAAATTAGTATCTTGTAACAAGAATAACTAGTGTAATTAATCCGCTAGTACTCCTATAGAAGACCGTTGTGCTTCATTATGACAAACCACTAACTAATGATAAAATTCTTTAGAAAAATTAGACAAAATCTACTTTCAGAAGGAAAAACTGGGAAGTATTTAAAGTATGCTTTTGGCGAAATTATTTTAGTCATGATAGGCATTTTACTTGCACTACAGGTTAACAGTTGGAATCAAAAAAGATTGGACAGAATAGAGGAGAAAAAAATATTAAGGAGCCTGAAACAAGATTTTAAAAATTCTGTCGAAGAATTTGAAACATTAAATCTCATAAGACGTGATTTGATTTTGGCAGCAACTGAAATTTTCAAGCTATCGCCAGAGACTGTTGATGAATACTCTCAAACCCATTTAGACAGTCTGTTCAGCAAAACTTTATCTGGTCCAACTTTTAACAACAAGTCTGGATCATTAAATGTCTTGTTAACGTCAGGTAAAATAAATTTGATTTCGAATATCGCCCTTAAAGAAATTTTAATTGAATGGCCTGGTGATGTGGCCGATATGATTGAAGATGAAGTAAATCAAGATGAATTGTATAAAGGAAGATACTTAGATATGCTGGGGAAATATGTTTCATGGAATGATCTGGTTAAAGTTTTTACTTTTCCAAGGGCACGTTTTGAAAAGGTTACTATAGAAACACTGCCAGATGCTCCATTTGTGACAAGTGATTATTCGGCACTTCTGGCTGATATGGAGTTTTTAAACGTACTGAACAGAAGGGCTACAACTTGTATAATCACCAATCAAGAGACTGAGATGTTAATTGAAAAAGCCAAAGAAGTCATTCAAATGATAGATTTTGAAATCAAATAATAAAAAACGAAAGCACAACAATGGTAATAGAATATTGCTACTGATTCGCTAAGCCGGAGGTTATTAGCTACATTTAATCAATAGTCAAGGTATGAACGTTTGCCGCCGGCAGCTCGCTTCGCTATCGATTAGAAGCAGGCAGTGTATGGGAGAGCTGCCATACTGTGCTGACAATTGCAACCGTATGATAGCCGAGACTGTTGCGTGCATTTGAAATAGCATGTGCTACATTCTATTAATCATATTAAACTTAACTCTTTTGATTGGTGTTCAAATAACGGTTTATATAGACAGACTGACAAAGAATTCTTTTGAAGGTCGAATAATTGACATTGAAGAACTGAGCCAATCCTAATCTCAAAAATTAAAATGTCCCAATCTGGATTTTTATATCCACATCCAGATTAATATGCTTCGCCATTGATATTTGTGTAGAGGAATTGTAAGTATTACAATTATAAAATAAAACTGGCGCCATATTTAATCGGGCCTTAAACGAATAAGAATAATTTATAGGCTAAAATCATAAAAAGAAAACACCTTAGTTTATTTTGTAGTATTTCTCAGAATAGTGATTATACCACCGTTTTTCTGCCAATTATCATTTATTGAACCTTTTCTTTTTCCAGAGAAAATACGAGAATTACTTCCTAATATTATATCCAAGTCACCATCATTATCAATGTCTTTAGATTTTATAAGCATGAAGCAGTTATCCTTACTTTCCAATGGAGAATACGCTTTAAATTCTAACTTATTTTTAGATGGACTTATGTTTTCAAAATAAAGAAATGCTTCTTTACCTTTATTCTTAAGTGACGCATAGTATCCTATTGATGCTATGTCTATGTCACCATCATTGTCATAATCAGCACAAGCTGTTCCGTAAGCCCCTTCTTGTTTATGAAACCATGCCTGATTGTATTTATGGTTTCCTAAGTTTTCGAAAATCCTAATACCATGATATGGTTTTAGTGCACTAGTGAAATCATCACTATCACCACTAGAGCAAATAATATCTTCATCACCATCGTTATCAAAATCTAATAATTCAAAATGCGTTGTTCCATAATAAGACGGTAACGATAATAATTGATGCTTTTCAAATTTAAAATCACCTTTATTAATAAAAAGATAAATACTTTCGTCTTCTTGCGCAACTAGCACATAAAAATCTTTCAAACCATCATTATTAATGTCTCTTAGTACAAAATTAATTGCTCCTGATTTTGGATGTAGATTAGTTTTTCCAAACTGTCCTTTATTAGAATAAATATTTATTCCTCCAAGGTATTTGCCAAACTCAGAAACCAAAACATCAACAATCCCATCTCTGTCTAAATCATCTAAAATAAAATCTACAGGTCTTTGCAAGTCTTCTATAAAAGGTTTTAGACTATCCTGGAGTACAGATATGCTTCCTGTAGGTTCATCTATATTGAAAATACGACCCATACTTAGCAAAAATTCCACCCCATCTATAGATGCAACATCAACTAACGGATAATTAATTTGATAGCTTTTTAGTGGGGCACCCGATTTTTGGATTTTAGCATAGTACGAAGCTCCTTTGTCTGTATTAAATCCTACTTGATAAATATTGTTACTGAAATTAAGATATGTAAGCCCGCCCCCAAAAGTTTTCCATGGTAAGACTTCATATTCAAAAACACTAGTTTCAGGATATAGCGATAGCTTTTGTTCAACGGGAAGATTTTCTGGGGAATTTTTGTCATAAAAATCAATGATAGCTTGCCATTCATTATCAGAAATCATGGCTTCTGAAGGAAATAATCCGGATTGATCTAGACGTTTTTTTGCCACCTCATTTCTAAAATCACTTAGCGTTTTTCCTTTAGGTGCCTTTCCTAAATGGAATCCCATAAATGGAAGCACTTCTTTCCAATAGCGCTTAGGCATAACAGTAGGTTCTGGAAAAGAATGACAACGCACACAATGTCTTTTAGCCAATACTTCACCATCAGTTTTAATAACCTCTTTGGTTACAGAAGGTTTTGTAGTGTCTGATTTACAACTAAAACATACTATGATAAATAGAATAAAAACAATTTTTAAACCCTTTTTCAAAATAATTTATATTTAAAATTCATAGTCACTGTTATTTATTTTCTTATTACTTACAGGTTTTTTACAATATCAAAAACAATTGTTTAATAGCATCTGCTTTAACTGCATTAAATATTATTTTTGAAGTACTAATTTATGATAATATTTTGTTTAGACTTAGGCAAACCTTGAGTAACCTAAATTCTTTTACTACCTTTTTATGGCTTTTATGTTTCATTTACAAAGCAGTAAACTGAAGATGTCTAATAGTCATATTATTAGCATTTTGATTTGAAATTCATTAAAAAATGCTAACTTTTCATATTCTTTGAAATTATCGAAAATAATAAGATAATCATCAGTATTATTTCTTACGAAATAATCATTAGGCTTACTACCAAAAAGTTAGACATTATTTTTAAGTCTTGAATTGCTTAATTAATTAGAAATATCGTTGTCCCGTTTTATGAATTTTCATCTTTGTGATTGATGAATCCTTAACACTTTATAATTACCCTATAAAATATACTGGATTAGAAAAACAACTAAATACAACAATGGCTATAATTCATTTCTCTTTCTCGCCTACTTTGGAAATACCTATGGAATTTCCAACTTGGGTTATAACTGCTTGCAGGAGGACTTTTAAAGGAAGATACTAACAGATGTAACTAATTTTAACCTATATTATTCTACTTCATTTTGAACAACTACTAATCAATGATAAAATTCTTTCGTAAAATCCGACAAAAACTACTCTCTGAAAACAATTTCAGGAAATATCTGATTTATGCGCTTGGTGAAATTGTATTGGTGGTAATTGGAATTTTGATTGCTTTACAGATTAATACTTGGCAAATAGAAAAAAAAGACCGTCAAATAGAAAAAACTCTTTTAGAAAATATAAAAAGAGATTTAGAAAGTGATATTCAAGAATTTAGAAACGTAAAAGAATTTAAAACTTCTCAAAATACGTCTGCACTAAGGCTTCTGGATTATATAATTGATACTTCAAAACCCCTTGAAGACACTCATCAATTCATAAATGATTTTCAATTAATAGTTTATTTTATATTACCAAGTTCTAACAGAACTTCATTTGATATAGCTACAAGTACGGGCTATTGGAATAATATTACAAATGATAGTTTGACCAAAGATTTATCAAATTATTTCAATAACATAGGACTTGAACAACACGTCACTGAAACTAAAAGGTTTATCAACGTTTATAATGAAAATAATCTTATAAATAATTATAACATATTTTCTAAAAATGTAATGGCCCTTGACGGACAAGGGGGTCAGTATGCTCTTACTAGGTACAACAATGATAACCGACCTATTTTACAACCACAAGATATTAGGGATGACATAAGTCTCGAAAACTATTTGAACCAACTGTCCATTAGGTTAAAAATAGGCATAAAAGGACTTGAAAGTAAGGAAAAATGGGCGAATGAGCTTATCCGAAAAATTGATATACAACTCAACTTTTTATGAGATTGCTGCCTTAGATATTGATATACTTCTAAGTTTAGGTTCTTCTAAAGAATCATCAAGAATAATTTCAACTTTCTCAGGGAATCCAGATTCCTTGACGGAAGAAGAATACAATCATGGTTTTCACTTATTTGCTGCTGAAATACGGCACCTTGAGAATCTCTTTTTACAGAACGAAAACAAAATGTTAAGTAAAAAAATTGGGAATCTAGAAAATCATTAGTTCATGGCATGATACCATCTCCCGGTTTTGGAACATTATTAAGTAGTCCGAATAAACAATTTTTTGACGGTTCATTTATTGAATACGCAGAAAATCTAAGGAAAAGACACTTAAAAAACAGTGATGATTTAGAAAATAAAAACTAAGCGCAACAACCTGCATAGCCCATTGCGGCTGAATTACTTATCGGAATCCATTACAATTTACTATCTTTCACTAACGGTGAAAATTCCGATGGACATTTTCCATAACGAGCCATACACTAGAACATTGTGAACAAATAATAACATCTAAATCAATCTAAATATGCAAAAGATAGACCTGAAGCTGATATTCCTTACAGGAATAGTCCTTCTAAATTTTGGTTGTAACCAAAAAAGTGATAGGAATACCACTGAAGAAGACCCGAGACTTGGCGGGTTTAAGGGTAAAATTGCCAAAACTTATGAAGAATCCGTAGAAGATTGGCCGGAGCGAGTGCAAGCACCTGATGAAGCACCGAACGTTATGGTTATCTTGCTTGATGACGTAGGATTTGCTCAAATCGGTGCAAACGGAGGACTAATTGAAACTCCTAACATTGATCGTTTAGCTGCCAATGGCTTAAACTATACCAACTTTCACACAACCGCCCTTTGTTCCCCGTCAAGAGCAAGCATAATGGCTGGTAGAAATCATCATTCCATTGGGCTGGGTAGTCATGCACTTACAGCAATGGGCTTTCCTGGCTATAATGGTATGATACCAGAGTCTGCGGCAAGTGGTGCTAAGATGCTACAGGAAAATGGATTCAGCACTTATGCACTAGGTAAGTGGGATCATACACCTCTTTGGGAGGTTAATAGTACAGGCCCATTTAATGGCTGGGCAAACGAAGAAGGTTTTGATCATTTTTATGGGTTTATGTCTGCAGATGTTCACAATTTTAAACCTATTATGTATAACGATCACTGGCCTTCAAATCCATCCAAAGGAAAAGAAGACTACCACATAAATACAGATTTGGCTAATAGAGCCATTTATTGGCTTACCGCTCACAAATCTGTTTCCCCAGACAGGCCATTTATGATGTTTTATGCTACGCCAACATTACATGCTCCACATCATGCCTCACAAGAGTATTTAGATATGTATAAAGGCAAATTTGATATGGGATGGGATGAAGTAAGACGACAGATTTTGGAAAATCAAATATCCTTAGGTATTCACGAATCTGGAACTCAACTCGCAGAGTTACCAGATGATATTCAAGCTTGGGTGGATGTTCCAGAAGAAAAAAAGAAAATGTATGCCAGGCAAATGGAAGCAGCAGCAGCGGCACTCACACAAGCAGATCATGAAATAGGTCGAGTAATAAATGCTCTTGAACGAATAGGAGAGCTAGAGAATACAATTATTATCGTTACATCTGACAATGGCAGTAGTGGTGAAGGTGGATTGGAAGGATCTCATAATGAAATGTTAGTTTTAAATGGTATAGGTAGAACTCCTCACGAAGAGAATTTACGTTTTTATGAGCTTTGGGGAACTGCTGAGACAGATAATCATTATCATGCAGGCTGGGCGGCGGCGGGGAATACGCCATTTAAGTATTTTAAGCAAACTGTACACAATGGGGGCATAGCTGACCCATTAGTTGTTCACTGGCCAAATGGTATTAAGGCGAAGGGAGAATTAAGAAAGCAGTATCAACATATTACCGATGTCGTTCCAACAATAATGGATGTTACTGGTGTTGGATTTCAGAACGAGATTGATGGTGTAGAGCAGATGCCTTTTGACGGTGTTAGCTTTCAGTATTCATTTAATGATGCTGATGCACCAACTAATCATCCTGTTCAATATTATGAGCAATTAGGCAGTAGAGCAATCTATGATAATGGATGGAAAGCAGTTTCTCTTCACGGCGGAAGATTGCCATGGAATCTTGGTGGTACATTTAATTTTGAAGAAGATGAATGGGAGTTATATGATATTACAAATGATCCTACCGAAGTAAATAATTTAGCAAATAGTAATCCTGAAAAAATAGAAGAGCTTAAACAAAAGTTTGATGAGTTAGCATGGAAGTATAATGTTTATCCACTGTATGACAATGTTACTAATCGATTAAAGAATGTTACGGATAGAATTCATCCACCTTCCGAAACAGTATACACTTATTATAGCCCAGGGGCAGAGTTTATTGCAGAGTCTGCAAGTCCTCCATTAAAAAATCGCAATCACTCAATTACTGCATTTATTGAAACTGATGGTTCTACCAATGGAGTGATTAACTGCAGTGGGGGTTATTTTGCTGGATATAGCTTATATGTAAAGAATAATATTCTTACTTATGGCTATAATTTCTATGACGAAAAGTATTATGAAGTTAAGGCAAATTCACCTCTATCTGCCGGAAAACATGAGATTAAGCTAGTGTATGAGGCCGTTAAGAGTGAAAATCCAATGGATGCATCCGCTAATATTAAACTTTTTGTAGACGGTAATGCAGTAGGCAGTGGAACAATTGATCATATTGTCCTTGGTAAATATTCACTTTCAGAACCATTTGATGTAGGCGTAGATAATGGAGGTTCGGTAATTAGATCACAATATTCATCTCCTTTTAGATTTACCGATACAATAGATAAGGTAGTAATTGAATTAGAGTAGTTTATTTTTTAATCTGTTCACAAGTTTGTAAGAGTGCCATAGGAGGTGAAGCGGCAAAATTAATGTCTGTCCATTTTGATAGCTTTATTGGGGCCGACAGGGAATAGCCTTGAAATACTATTGCGAACATTGTATAACCGCAATTAAAAGTGTCAGTTCGCCTCGCTCGTTTCGGCCGATTCGAATGCCTCAGGTACGAGCACAAAGTGCAAACTTGCGTAGCGTTACACTCGGAATTGCCAAAGCCTGTATGGACTCGGAGAATCCGTAGGGTTTTCCTCTGGTTCGTTTTACTTTGCTCACTTAGTTCCAGCCAATGCAACTAATCATACGCAAACACGTTAGCATTAATATGACGAGAACTAACATCAACTTTCAATAGAAAAGATAAATGAATAAGATAATACCACTTATAGGCCTTTCAATACTACTGCTAAGCGCTTGCAACGATTCAAAAGGAGGCAATAAACAGTTTGAAACTTCTAAGGTTACTGATGATATAATTGAAGAACCTAAACAAGTATCATTTGAGGTAAAACCTTTTTTGATTGAAAACAGAGAGCTTAACAATGCTGAAAAATTCTTAATAGAAAAAGATATACAAGAAAACACGATTGATTTAGAAATTGATAGGCATGTCAAATTACAGAAAACTATCAATCAGTCTTTTTTCAATACGTTAGATTTATTTAAAATAAAACCGACAGTTAATTTAAATCGAAACTGTCTGATTACTGAATCAGTTAATTTTTCAACTGATTATTACTCTTTTATTATTGGCTTTGAAGATAGAAACAGTTGGTATGAATCGTACTTAGTTAATTATGATAAAAAAGGGCGTATGATTGATTTTCTTTTAATTACACAAGGGGATTATATTGAAGGCTTTACACATTTGGAATCAAAAATCTCAAAAGATAGTATTAGCAGAACAATGTATAGAGCCAACTATGACCAAGAGCCATCAGAAGAGGAAATTTGGAAGGAGGATCAATTTACTATTGATAACAAAGGAGCGTTTCAAGGCAAGAATTTAATATTTAGTATCAAAAAAGAGGATAAGCATATTTCAGATGGCAGTATTATAGGTTACTGGAAGAAAGAAAATTCATCTAGCCCTATTGATCCTGCATATTTTCAAATAAAAAGGGAAGATGAAAATGGCTATTCTATTAAATTCAGTAATGAAGATTATTTTGTTCCCGCAGCTGAAAGTTCAGGTGTTCTTAAAGGAAAATACAACTCAGGGAAATTTGAGCTAAAAATAGTATCTGAAAACCCTACTGTCATTTCCTATTCTGATGACGGAAGAGGGGGACATTATAATCCGATAACAAGTGAAAGGTTTGTAAAAGAAGGTCTACGCAAAAGTCTGCTTATAGGACAGTGGAAAAGCACTAATGATGAAAACAATTTTATTGAATTTACAAGTAGTTTCAAAATAGAAACCAATTCAGGTGCTGAAGATATTGAAGCGTATATTTTATCTAACAATTGTATAAATGGTGAGGGCACAGCATCTAAAGAAGATGATTATATCTCTGGACTAAAGAGTGAATTGTGCTGGTATATCATTTCCATGGATGAAAAGAATTTATCTCTATCTTATCTTGGGAGAGGAAATACCTTAAACTATCAAAGAGTAAAACACTAATGCCAACACAGCATAAAGTACATACCTGCGGGATACGCACTGCACACAAACGTTGTGCTTCATTATAACCAACCACTACTAATGCTAACATTCTTTAGACAAATAAGACAGCAACTACTTTCCGAAGGTAATACTATAAAGTATTTTAAATATGCAATTGGGGAAATAGTGCTCGTTGTTATCGGTATTTTAATTGCTCTAGCAATCAATAATTATAATAGAAAACAAAAGGACATTGAGCAAGAGCAAGTAATCCTTAAACAACTTAAATCCGATTACAAAGCGAATTTACTTCAATTGGAAAATAAGATTGAAATGAGACGTAAATTGATTGAAGAAAGTCTTAATGTTTTTGAAATTACTTCAAAAGAAATACTAATAAGTGAAGATTCTCTTTCAATGATATTTGCGACTTTTTTTATGGACCCCACTTTTGATCCAATTGAAATTGATATAATAAATTCTGGAAATATTAAATTGATAAGGAATGACACCCTAAAGCAATTACTATCCCATTGGACTTCAGATATTAGGTCATACAAGGAGTCTGAATTAATCCAACATGACCATTATATTTCTGATATCATTCCTTACATGAAAGAAGTTGGAATAATGCGAAATGCGAACCATGTTTTTTGGAAGGCACAAGAACTTAGAATGGGCTTTTTGGATAAAGGGAAAAACGACCAAACATTGACCATGGGAAAAAGTCCTAAAGAAATAGATGTTCAATCCATTTTAAAAGATCCACGTCTTGAAGGCTTGGTAACATTTATTTTCACTTTTTCTCAAGTTTGCAATTTAGAAGGGCAATCACTTAAGGAAAAAATGCAAAAAATAATTGAAACTTTAGATCGTGAAATAAAAAAAGCGAGAGGCTAAAAATAGTTATTCGTCCATGCCAGCGAGGCAGGCCACGGGAAATTCAATGCGAGCCTACACACTCCCCGAATTTGCTGGTACGTCATATAGCCGTTCGTTGTACTTAAAGTAAAAAAACGAAATGACAGGAACCTACGACAAATACTATCAAACTAAAGACTTATTTGGTGAACCTTATCCTGAATTGGTTGAGTTTATTTCGAATTATCCTAAAAAAGGAAAAGTGCTTGACCTAGGTTGTGGACAAGGCAGAGATGCAATTGCTTTGGCTCGACTTGGATATGCTGTGACAGGAATTGACAACTCAAAAGTTGGTATCGAACAAATGAACAAAATCGTTGAAATCGAAAATCTGAATTTGTACGGACAAGTCGGAGATATCTATTCATTCGACCGATATCACGAGTTCGATATAGTTCTCTTAGATAGTATGTTTCATTTTGCAAAGAAAGATAGGGAAAAGGAAATTGGACTGGTCAAAAGAATAGTTTCAGATATTAGAAAGGGTTGTCTCATAGTGGTATGTATTCAGGACACTGGCGACAAAGCTCAAATTTTAAATCAGGCACTTGACTATGAAAAAGAACTTTCAAGATTGACTGATAAGAAATTTACATACTCGTTTGAAGACAGTGACACTGGACATAAATCTGTAACGGACTGCAGAATGATAGTCGTTGAAAAATGAAATCACTAATCACAACAAACCCTGTACGCAATGTGGCCTGAAGAGATGGTCCAATAGTTGGTGCTTCTATCCTGAAAAACTCCTCTTAAACATATTTACTGAATAAATTTAAAAACAGAAATCCCAGCTTTGGCTGCTGTTTGCCGCAGATTGAAAGCTTCGGTTTTTCAATCTGTACTGCGCATAGGCAAACCTTATAACTTGGCTCACTACAAAACTTATTTGAAATGCGAATTAATTGTTAAAATTTCCTTAGTTATGTAAAAGTCCAAATTTTAAAGCTATTCTCGTCTTTTCAAAAAGATAAATCAAAAGATCACATTCTTTATCATGAAACATTTTACAATTCTATTTGGTATATTCTGTTTACTTTCTTTTCCAGTCAATGGTCAATTCTCACAGCAAGAAGACGTTGATATTATAAATCATGTTGTTCATTCTAAGATATTGGGAGAACAAAGACAAATACAGATCTTTCTGCCTCCTAGTTACACCGATTCAGGTTCGAATTACCCTGTTCTTTATTTGCTTGATGGACAACTATTCTTCCACCATGCGGTCAGTCTAAGTAAAACATTTAAACAATTCAAGCTCACACCAGAATTTATTGTTGTGGGAATCAATACTCCTTTTCCAGAACGTTATGATCTTTTTGGAGCTCAAGAAGATAAATTCATTGAATTTATTACTTCAGAAGTACTCCCATTTATCGAGGATAGTTATCATACCAATGATGAAAAGTTACTTTTCGGATGGCAATACGCAGCGGGTCTTGCCTTCGACATCATGCTCGACGATACTATTTCTTTTGATAGCTATCTGCTAGCCAGTCCAATTCCAATTTGGGATGAAACAGATTCATTGGCAGATTATTCAAGTCTCAACACCAAGTTGTACTTTTCAGTGAGCCATGATGAATTTCAAATCAATCATGCTGTAAATAAACTTGATTCTGTGCTTTCCAGTAATGCAATCAAAGACTTGGATTGGACCTTTACAAAATTCTCTAATGAAGAACATCACTCGACGGGCTTTCCTACGCTATACCATGGTATTAGGTCGTATTTTGAATATTATTATGAACTTCACGCACCTAATCTTCAAAAGTTCATTGGAGCCGGTGGCTTGGATTATGCCTATGCCTATGCCAGAGAAAGAGGTCGAAAATATGGCTTTTCACCAGAGTTGTCTAACTGGTCTAAATACACCATCATTAGAAGTGCTATTCAAGCAAATGACTACGACCATTTTAATATCTTCGCAGATGAACTAGTAAATGATGACTTTATTAGGGACATGAAATACCGCTGCTTTGAAATTGCAGAGTATCATGAGAAAAACAGGAATTTTGAAAAGGCTTTGGATATATATAACACCATGCTAGTGGAGTTTCCTGATTCAAGTGATTTGTTAAAGAGAATTGGGAATGTCTACAAGTCCTTAAACAACAGGGCAGAATCGGAAAAATACTTCAAGAAGGCAGCAGAACTTTCAGTAAATAAAGAATGAACAAGTGATAACAAACACAAACGCCCATACGTTAATTTAGCTATTTGCAAAGGCTATTGTAAGGAGGTACTTTTAAAGGTATCTGAATGTTAAGCTTATAGATGACAATTGGACGTTGTTGGCAATTTTACGTATTAAATGAAGGAACAACTGGCAAAATACTTAATTCGGTATTCCAATTTTAACAAGCTGGAAATAGAGACAATCTATAAAAAATGTTCTGTTAAGACATATAAGAAAAAGGATTTTTTATTAAAACAAAACAATATCTGTAAATACAAATTCTTTATTCTAAAAGGATTAGTTCGCCAATTTAGAGTAGAGGATAATGGAAATGAAAACATTAGTGTTTTTGCAATAGAAAACTGGTGGATTTCTAATCTAGACAGCTTTATAAATCAAACACTTTCTATAAACTCTATTCAAGCGATAGAAGAAACTACAGTTCTTCAAATTACGAAAGAAGAACTTGAATATTTATATGCAGAAATCCCTAAATTAGAGCAGGCCTTTCGAAAAATCTATGCTAATATGATAATTGCTATTCAAAGAAAAAGCGATATCTATATGAAAAAAAATAGCAGAGAACGTTATTACGACATGATTGAACAGATACCTGATTTTTCTCAAAGAGTTCCTCAATACATGATAGCATCTTACCTTGACATTACACCAGAGTATTTAAGCGAAGTTCGAAAAAAACACAGTTCTTAAGATATCTTAAGGATTTATGGTTAAGCCTGAATATACCTTCGTGCTATAATTTAAAAACAGAATTATGGAACGAATTAACTATCAAGATATTCCCAATGGAATGTTTGACATTTTATTGAAAACTGAAAGCTTCATTAATGAATCTACCTTAGATTTTAAATTGCTTGAAATAATGAGACTAAGAGTAGCTCAAAAGAATGGGTGTGCATATTGCGTTGATATGCATCATAAAGAATTAAAAAAAACTAACGAAAATGACTTGAGATTGTCATCTTTATGTGTTTGGGAAGAAACCCCCTATTTTACGGATCAAGAAAGAGCAGTACTTAAATTCACAGATATTTTAACAGAATTACCTAGTGAGCCCATTTCAGATAAATTTTATAATCCATTATTAAATTTCTTTTCAAAAGAAGAAATTTGTATGCTGACTTTAGCGATTTCTCAAATAAATACTTGGACTAGATTAATGAAAACATTTCGGTTTATTCCAGGAAACTACGAGGCAAGTAATTAAATACTATTGCCAACAATGTATTAAAAACATAGGGCGTATGGGGTTAATTCAAACGCCATTGTATATTCATAAAGTCCGCTAAATATAAAATTTGGCAATTAAGTAAAAAAGCATGTAAACCATTATAAAGAACTAAGTTCTTAATCGAAACGATGGTGCTTATTTATTGCCCTATGCTTCTAATACCGAATGCTAGCTTCATTAAAATCAACCACTACTAATGCTAACATTCGTTAGACAAATAAGACAGCAACTACTTTCCGAAGGTAATACTATAAAGTATTTTAAATATGCAATTGGTGAAATAGTGCTCGTTGTTATCGGTATTCTTATAGAATAAACTGTAATATTAATTACTTTTTAATTTCCTTATCGGAAATCCCTCGGAAGTAATTAACTTAGTATTCTGTTCAAAAAGCGTAACCGATTCCCCTTTACTAATTATATAAAAACCCATAACAAACAGTTTAACATGAATAAAAAAGACCTGTGTACCTTTATTTTTATCATAGTTTTTATGAATTTTTCTTTTAGTCAAGAAAAACCTAATTTAGGTTATGAAACCCTAACAGATGTGCCATATGGAAAAGGAAAAGTAACGGTAGAAGGAAAAATAGTTGAGCGGGATTTATTATTAGATATATACTTGCCCTCAAATGCAAATAAAGATTATACCAAAGACCTGCAAAAAAAACCACCATACCCTGCAGTAATTTTAGTCCATGGTGGTGGATTTCAGCGTGGCGGCCCACGACAAGCACCCTATACGGAAGATGGAGCCCTTCATTCTAGAATGGAAGATTATGCGCAAACGCTAACACCGCTAGGATATGTTTGTTTTATTGTAGAATACAGATTGTCTGATGAATTACCAGTACCTGAAACAGCTTTAGATGCGTCATGGTTATTAAATATGGAAGATGCGATAACAGAAACAGCTGTTAAGCGAGCAAATCTAGCCAGAACATATGACGGTAAAGAAGCACTGGAGACGGCAGAAGCAAAAACAATGATTTGGAAAACATTAATATCGGCAGCTGAGGATATAAAAAAAGTTGTAGAGTTTGTTAAGAACACTGAGGATCAATTCAATATTGATTCTGGAAAAATTGGTCTTGGAGGGCATTCAGCCGGCGCAACAACGGTATTAAACGCTACCTATGGATTAGATGTTCCGGTAAGTGCTGTATTTCCTTTATCGCCAGTTGTTACTGGATTGAATTTAAATAAGGCAGTAAGCAATAATGAAATTCCTCCAATGCTACATGTTATATCGCAATTTGACGAGCCTGCTGTGTTAGAATTTGCCGGAGTACTGACGAAAAGAATGCATGAGGTAGAATCGGATTATAACCTAATATGGATACCAGGATTTGGACACTTTTACCCAAGGAATTCTGTGTCTTTGGGAGATGATGCTACACGTATATCTCTTCAAGAAAGGTTAATAGCGTTTTTAGATAAGCATTTAAAATAATAACCGAGATCCTTAGCTACAATTAGAAAAGAATGAGAAAAGCGATCCTTGTAATACTTACAGCTCTTGGATGGTTAACTTTAATTGTAAGATTATATCTCCGAATTGTAGAAGCAACCTATTCCCCATTAGAATCAGCAGTGCAGTTTTTCAGTTATTTTACAATACTTACCAATCTATTAGTCACTATCTATTGTACCGGTCAGTTAGTAAATATGGGGCCTTATTTAAATCCTAGGCTGCAAAAACCTGAGACACTAACTGCACTAACAGCCTTTATACTAGTTGTTGGAATAGTATATCACATTGCATTGAAGCCTATTTGGGATCCGAAAGGCCTATCAATGATCCTGAGTGAAATACACCATACAATTGTTCCCGTAGGTACTTTAGTCCTGTGGATTCTTTCAACCAAGAAAAGTATTGTTGATCTAAAAAGCCTTTTGAAATGGGTATTTTATCCAATAGGTTATATAACATTTGTTTTAATAAGAGGTTTCTTTTCGAACTTCTACCCTTATCCATTCTTGGATGTACAAACGTTGGGATTTCAAAAGGTAGTCCTAAACTCTTTGTTTTTATTATCCTTAATAATAGTTTTATTACTAGTATTCTATTATATCGGAAAGATGGTAAGTAAAAAATCTGTTGCCAACAATGTATAACAGCTATTTACTAATTTATGTTTATTTTTAAAGGAGTACGTCGGTCCCTTAGTTTAGTCGGTAGATTCTACCATCTCTGAATTTTCGCGGAATTGCTAAAGCCTTTGCTAGAGCGAGAATTAACGTGTATTAAATCGTCAAATTAAAAATTATCAAAAATTAAATCAATGAAATGTTTGCTGACTATCTTCTTAACAATGGCCTTACTCTTCTCCAAGTTAAGTTTCGCGTGCAGTATGTATAAACTGACTAAGAACGGAAAAACAATTGTTGGTAATAATGAAGATTATATTAGCCCAAATAGTCAGTTTTGGTTTGAAAAAGGCGATGCAAACAGTTTTGGTGTAATGTATATGGGATTACTTAACAACTTTGCTCAAGGAGCAATTAACGAAAAAGGATTAGTTTTTGACGGATTTTGGGAACCTTATTTAGAAATAAAAAATTCAGAAGGTAAGATAGAAGTTCCTATACAAGAAGCTTTGAAAAAGGTAATGCAAACAAAGATAAATGTGGAAGAGGTACAGTCCTATTTAAGCACTATTAATCTAAGTTCCTTGCAGAATGGACAACTTGTGTTTGTAGATGAATCGGGTACATATCTTATTGTTGAAGGAGATAAGATGTTTGTTGGTGACGAAAACGAAAAAACCTTTTCCAACTTTTATTATTCACAAATTCAATCAATAGATGATGTTAGTTTACCCTATTTTAGGAAAGGACAAAGTTTTATAGAGAGCACAAAACAAACACAGACTTTGGACTATTGTTCAGAGGCAATGTCAAATTTTGCACAATTTAGAATTGCACCAACCCAGTATACAACAGTCTATGATTTAAAAGAGCTTACAATTCGTGTGCATTTATTTCAAGATTTTGCTAGCTATATTGAATTGGATTTAAAGAAGGAATTACGAAAAGGTGGTCACCGAGTAATGATAGCTGACCTATTTCCTGAAAACTCTAAAGGGGTTAAGCATTATAAGAAGTATAATAATCCTGAACACCCTACTTTGCTTTTAGAGGAATTACTTGGTGATAATGTAATTACTGAACAAGAATTCTTAAATCAAGGTTTTGATAATATTATTAACGAGTTGGGCTACGAATGGCTAACACAAATCAAAAACCCAAAAGGAGCAATCAAAGTCTTTAAATATGGTTTAGAGTTAATGCCCAATAATGCGAATTTGTACGACAGTTTGGGTGAAGCGTATTTTGTAAACAAAGAATGGAATAATGCTATCATTAGCTACTCAAAGTCACTTTCCTTGAACCCACAGAATAAATACGCCATTGAAATGATTGTAAAATCACAGGAAAATCGAGAACAGAATGCCAATTAAATCACTGTAATCAATAGCGTATATAGCTAATTAGTTGCTTGATAAAAGTAGAGGTGTATTAGGAAATCGTCAAATTTAAAAATTTAGCGATTTCCTTATAAAAAAGATAAACAGTAATATTTAAAAACCTGGCTTATACTTAATCCTAAACTAATTGCTAGTTTACATGCTACGAGCTATCTTCAAGAAGGTTGTGCGCAAGTAAAAATTGAACCGAATTGACAGTACTTTGAATTAGCTTGATAAGGGCCAAAGAAGATTCCAATAAAACAATAAACAGACAAAAATTAAGCTCCCACCCCAACTGATATAGGCTAGGGATTTACTGAATTTAGTTGTGTTTCTTTCGGGTGCTGACCTGCTTTTAAAGAAAGTATATACTAAGAATCCCAGGATTATATACACAAGCCAAAAAATCCAATTCCAGTTCGATAGTATACCAAAGCCAAGGATATAAGGATTTCTATCTATACTGCCTGTTATGGCCAGATAAAAGAGGATGCCAAAAGTTACAATCATTGCAGTCATTAACCATATGAACCAAGGTTGCTTTTCCTTCGCCAACTCTTTTTTCTTTCTGCGCTTTAACCAATTAATAAGGCCATAGAATGGAATGCCAACAAATCCAATGAGTACTAGGACTAAGCTGATTCCTAGTGGAATGTAAATCTGATTTCCTTTCTCCATTAGCAGTTTACTGCCTATTTCAGCAATTCCTTTATTGTATACTATATTGGTAACAAACTGAATGGGTATAGCCTCCCCTAGACAGGCCTCAGCGTCTGCTGGGATTTTTCCAGTTCTGTAAAATTCGGTAATTAACTTACTGAAACAGGGATTAGGTCTGGCCCAATGACTCTGGCCAGGAAAGCTTAGTGTAATAGAATTTGTAAGATATGCTGCCGTAATAAAGGTATTTCCGGGGGGCGTTATTGGATCATAGACACCTGTTTGTAGAATAACAGGGATATCTGAGGCAATGGGAATTTCCTGAAGGCTGTCCTGTTCTATATCTAAATATAGGGCCTGTTCTCGTTCCGAAAGGGGTATAGGAGAATAGAAATAAGGTGCTAGTTTTTTTGTGAAATTATCATAGCCAGTCATATCCATCTTTTCACCGTATTCCGGATTGTCATTAGCGTTAATGAACAAATACATATCACTATTACCGGAGAACATATCCCCAATGGAATTAACAAAATTCTTAATTACCCAATCTTTTTTCTCTGCTACTGCCCGGATTACTTTGGGGATTATTTCTATCCCTTCAGGTCCGTAGGATAACTGAAAAATCCCCTGCGCAATTACTTCGCCATTTATTATAATATTGTTGCTTTTAACTAGTTTTTGTTCCTCTGGGGCGATTACCAATGGATTTTTATTGTAATATTCCAAGCCCTCAAATAATTGGTTTTCCAGATTTGGGTATTTGCTATTACAATTTGGATCTTCCTTACAATCCTTTAGGATTAATTGAAAGGAGCTAGAGAAAGATCTTAGGGCGTCGTCTTTATAGTTTCTTACCGTAGGTACTAAACCACTAAAAAGAGCGCTTCTAACTGTTTCCGGAAAATTTCTAATCAATCCCTGTCCATATCTTGTACCGTAAGAGGCTGCTTGAATATTCCATTGTCTTACACCCAAACTAATTCTAAGATCTTCTATATCCCGTGCTACCTCGTCTGATCCATATGCATTTGTATCTACATTTTCTTTCGATAACGAATCAGAACATTGCTGGAGAATTCTCACAACCTCCTGGTTTATTTCCTCCTCCGTCTTCCCCATAAGCCCCATATATTGGATTTCAGGATTATCCATAGCTGGACAAAGATCTGGTTCGGATTTGCCACAGCCACGAGGGTCGAAAAAAACGATATCCGTAAATTTAAGTCGTTCTTTCCACTGGTCTGTTGGAGAAGTATAATAGGCAGCCGCCTGAGTCATACCGCCACCAGGGCCACCGGGCAGAAAGATAATGGGATTATCTAATTCATTTTTATGGTTCCCTTTTATTATACAAAAGGCAATTTTAAGTTTTCGAGGATTCTCAGAATTTCGTGTTTCAGGAACAACTATATGGCCAAATTGTAGGCGCTCTTTGGATTCTTCTGAGATGGGATAAGGGTAATCAGACCAAATAATTTCCCTCTCTTTGCCTTGTGCATAAATGGTAGAGGAAAAAAATAAGAAAAAGATAAAATAGGATAGGAGTTTCAAAATTGGCCTGATCATCGAGAATGGATTTAGAATATGGTAAGAAGTTACAAAATAATTAATGGAAAAAACTAGGCTTAGGGTTCGAAAAATGGGACTTAATTATGCTTCTTAGATAAGACAAGTAGACCTAAAAACAATTGGCTTAGAATTTGAAGGT
Organism: Eudoraea chungangensis; assembly: GCF_029360665.1. Classification (GTDB taxonomy): domain Bacteria; phylum Bacteroidota; class Bacteroidia; order Flavobacteriales; family Flavobacteriaceae; genus Eudoraea; species Eudoraea chungangensis. The sequence goes on along the minus strand of NZ_JARDUB010000003.1, from coordinate 663,868 downwards.
ATATTGTAAAACTGCCTAACTAGGCAGACTAAACCCTTTTTAAAAAACTTCTAATGGAGGTGAGAGAAAAAGGATTATTCATCCTCATTCATTGCAGCATTCATTTCCTCTTGAGACAGCCAACCCCCACCAAGGGCTTTATATAGGTTTACATAGGAATTAAATAGTTTTTGGGTGGTTTCAGAAAGGCTTAATTCCGCTTCAAAAGCCTGCCGTTGACTTTCTATTAATTCTAAAAAACTGGTTACGCCTTTATCGTATCGTTCTCCAGATAAGTATTGTGCATTTTGCGCGGCAAGAACATGGTTCATCCTAGCCTGTCTTTCTTCCTTTAGGGTACTAATAGCCACTAAAGCATCTTCTACTTCTTGGAAAGCGACAATAACGGTTCGTTCATATTCATAGAGGAATTGTTCTGTTATTTTTCTTTCAATTTCAACTCGCTTCTTATTTTTTCCAAATTCGAATAATGGTCCCAACAAACTGCCACCAATAGCAAATGCGGCTGGATTAGCGGTTAAATTCGAAATATCATTGCTCGCCACACCCAAAAGCCCTGTAAGACTTATAGACGGAAAACGTTGTGCCACTGCGATTCCAATTCGTGCGTTTTGTGCGTGCAGAAGGGCTTCAGCTTCTAAAATATCCGGACGTCTTTCCATTAACATCGAGGGAAGGCCAACAGGAATATCTGGGGGAAGGTTTTGATCATTTAATTCTGCTCCAGTAGTTATAGGGCCAGGACTCCTGCCCAATAAAATTCCCAACGCATTTTCCGTTTGCGCCACAGATCGTTGAAATCTAGGCACCGCTGAGGCTGCAATGGCTCTCTGAATTTGTGCCTGATTTAAATCTATTTCGGCAACAATTCCGCTATTATAGCGGGCTTGAATAATGTCTAGGGAAGCTTGTCTTAAATCTAAGGTCTTTCTCGAGATAAATTCCCTCCATTTAAAATCTAGTAGTTCATAATATGTAGATGCAATTGCCGAAATTAACGCAATTTGGACCGTTCGTTGTCCATGTTCAGTGGCTAGAAGTTCAGCTCTGGCTGCTTCATTTGCCCGTCTAAATTTACCCCAAAAGTCTAATTCCCAGCTTAAGGAACCAAATCCAGTGAACAAATTTGAAGCACTAAACCCTTGGGTTGGGGCCCCTCCTATGACATTGCCCCTTTGAGCACCAAGATTGTATTCTATCTTAGGTCCCATATCGGCTTTTGTGAAACCTAATTGGGCCATGGCTTGTTCTATTCTTGAAGAAGCGATTAGGGCATCTTTGTTTTCTACCAACCCGATTTCGATTAAATCTGCTAATACGGGATCGTCAAAAAGCTCCCACCAACTTATGTTTAGCACAGAATCGGTCATAGCTAATTGGATACTATCATATCGATAAACTGCTGTAGAATCGATTTCTGTACGTTGGGTTTTAAAACTTGGACCTACCTTGCAGCTATCAAATAAAATGAGACTGCCTATCGCTAATAGGATAATACAAGTCTTCCATGTTAAGCCTTGAATTTTTTTCATTTTATTTTGATGTTTCTTTTAATAATGCTACTGCTTTTTCTCTCTTTTTTTCGTATCCCGAAATCTTGCCAACAAGGATATATAACATGGGATAGAAAAACACTCCTAAGAGAGTGGCCAAAGTCATTCCTCCTAATAGAGCCATCCCCATAACTTTCCGCGCTTCAGCACCAGAACCGGATGCAATTACCAAAGGGAAGACACCTAGAATAAATGAAAAAGCAGTCATTAGTATTGGTCTAAATCTAGACTTCGCAGCCTCTAAGGCCGCCTCATAAAGACTTGCTCCTTTTTTAAATTCATCATTTGCAAATTCGACAATCAAAATGGCATTCTTTGCCGCCATTCCTATAAGCATAACAAAAGATACCTGAGCAAAAATATTGTTTTCAAAAGTAGGACTGAATATTCTGGCTATCCAAAGAAAAATTAAAGCACCAAATATGGCGAATGGAGTTCCCATTAAAATGGAGAAAGGTAAAGACCAACTTTCATATTGGGCCGCTAGGATTAAGAAAACAAATACTAAGGAAAAAGTAAGGATAATCATTAAGGAGCCCGAGGCTTGTTTCTCTTGGTACGACATGGCATTCCAGGCATAAGTCATATCGGGAGGAAGTACTTCATCACCTACTTCTTCTAAAGCTGTCATTACTTCTGCAGAGGTATAACCGGGTGCAGGACTGCCAGTTACCTCTACAGATCTATATAGATTAAATCGAGTGGTGTAGTCCGGACCAGAAATTGGTTTTACGGTTGCAATGGTCCTTAGAGGGACCATATTGCCCTGATTGTTCTTCACAAAGAAATTATTTATCTGCTCTTCATTTACCCTGTACTCTGGTTCTGCCTGTATATAGGTTTTATATAAACGACCAAAACGGGTGAAATTATTTACATAGGCTCCACCCATAAACGCTCCGATCGTAGTATATAGATCATTTAGGGATACCCCTAATTTTAAAGCTTTTTCTTTGTCGATATCCAAATATCGCTGAGGTACGTTTGCCTGAAAAGTGGTAAATGCAGCTCCCACTTCCGGGCGTTGGTTTGCAGCTTGAATAAACTTCATGGTATTTTCACCAAGATAATTCGCGGTGTTACCACCACGGTCTTGAACCATAAGACTAAATCCGGAACCATTACCGAGCCCGGGTAAGGCGGGTGGTCCAAATGCAAAAATTTGGGCCCCTTCCAATTTCTGGGCAAATGTTTTGTTTAGTTCTGCGATTACTTCTCTGGCTGTTCGCTCTCTTTCTCCCCATTCGCTTAAGGTTACGAACATTAGTCCGTTATTCGGAACGGCAGATCCTGCTAGGATACTATAACCAACTACCGTAGTTAGGTATTCAATGTCTGGATTGTCTAAGACTATTTCTTCAGCCGCCTTGGCAATGGCATCTGTTCGTTGAATAGATGCGGCATTGGGAAGCTGGATATTAACAAAAAAATATCCCATATCCTCTTCCGGAATAAATCCGCCGGGGACCAAACTGCCAAATATTCCTGCTCCTATCGTCATTAGGACAATAAACACAACTCCCCTCTTTAGTTTTCGTGTTACTATATTTGTAAAACTCATATAAGCCTCAGTAGATTTATCCATTCCCTGGTTGAATTTTCCAAAGAATTTTCCAAGTAAGCCTTTATATGGTTTAGGCTCTTTTAGCAACAAGGAAGAAAGAGCAGGGCTTAAGGTTAATGCGTTGACTGAAGATACCAAAACGGATACTACAATTGTTATCGCAAATTGTTGATATAGTAAGCCAGTAATTCCCGCCATTCCCGCCACTGGGATAAAAACGGCAACCAGTACAAGGGTGGTAGCAATAACCGGTGCGGAAACTTTTCGCATTGCGTCTAAAGTAGCTTCCTTTGAACCCATACCTTTGGCAATATTTACCTGCACTGCCTCAACCACAACAATAGCATCATCTACCACGATTCCTATTGCAAGGACCAGTCCAAGTAAGGAAAGTACATTTATAGTAAATCCTAAAATTGGAAAAAATATAAAAGCTCCAATCAAGGAGACAGGAATCGCTAAGGTAGGAATAAGGGTGGCACGCCAATCCTGAATAAAGATAAACACAACTAAAACCACAAGAAGTAAGGCTATAACAAGGGTAACCACTATATCTTTTATACCAGCAGTTATGGGTAATGTAGAATCTAAAGCTACTTCGTATTTAATACCTTCCGGAAAATTTTTCGAAAGATTGTCCATTTCGCTAATTAAATTTTGAGCTAATTCTACAGCATTTGATCCTGGGGCCTGGTATACGGAAATTATGGCACATGTTTCTTTGTTCATCCTGGGTATCATAGCATAAGTTTCAACCCCTAGATTTACTGAAGCAATATCTCTAATTTTTACCTGAGACCCGTCTTCATTTGTTCTAACCACAATATCCTCAAATGCTTCTGCAGAATTAAACCGTTCGGGTAAGCGCACCGTATAAGTAAATTCTGTGCCGGGAGGTGCAGGTTCTGCTCCAAACTTCCCGCCGGGAACAATCACATTTTGTTCGTTAATGGCATTCAAAATTTCCGGAACCGTTATTCCCATTTTTGAAAGTAAATCAGGTTTTACCCAAATTCTCATAGAATAATCGGAGGTTCCCATTATATCTACTCTCCCGATTCCTTTAATCCTCGATAACTGATCTTTTATGTTAATTAAGGCATAATTACCCAAAAATTCCTGGTCATAACGTCCGTCAGAGGTTAAGGTCATGGCCATCATTATATTCGGCAACGACTTTTTAGTGGAAACACCGAATTTTGTAACTTCTTGTGGTAATTTGGCTGAGGCTGCGGAGACTCTGTTTTGAGCCAAAACCGTATTCATATCCGGATCCGTACCAACATCAAAGGAAATATCAATGACCATAGTTCCATCATTGGCGTTGGTCGACTTCATGTAGATCATATTATCAACCCCATTTATTTCTTGTTCCAATGGTGTGGCAACAGACTCTTCTACACTTATGGCATTTGCTCCTGTATACGTGCCACGTACCTGAACAATTGGTGGTGTAAGATTAGGATACTGTTCAATAGGAAGTCCTAAAAGGGATACGCTACCTACTATTACGATGACTATGGCTATAACTATGGCCACAATAGGCCGATGCACAAAAAAATTTCCGGAACTGTCCGCCATATTTCTATTCTTTTATATCTTTTTCAGCACTGTAAGTAGTCTCTACAGGATTAATTTCCATGCCCGATGCTACCTTTTGCAATCCATCGATTACTACTTTATCTTTTGGTTTTAAGCCTTCTGTGATTATCCAAAGGTCCTCAATTTTATTACCTATGGACACTTGTCTAGATTTTAGAATATTACCTTCTTCAACAACAAATACAGAATATTGTCCTTGCAGTTCGGTTACGCATTTTTGGGGAACCAAGATGGCATCTTTCGCAGTTTCAAACTCCACCCTTATTTTTGCATACATTCCAGGTCTAAGTAGACCTTTACTATTATTGAAGGAGGCCTGAACTAAAATGGAACCTGTATTGGCATCAATCGCCCTGCCTAAAAATTCTACATTTCCTTCTTCGTCATAGACCGTTCCATCTGCTAGTACTAGAGTGAGATTGTTTTCATTTTTTGGATTTTCTCTTTTAATCGTGCCATCTTCAGCAATCCTATCGTTATAGTCGCGAGCAACAGATAAATACTCCGACTCCGTAAGAAAAAATTCCACGCGCATTCTATTAATATCAGATACAATATTTAGAATCACAGGATTAGGATCTCTGCCTACAAATTCTCCTTTCCTGGCTTCAGTCTTTCCAATAAGTCCATTAATTGGAGATACTATTCGGGTATAACTAAGATTAATTTCCGCCATACGTAAATTTGCCTTAGCTGCTTCAAGAGATGCGGCCGCTGCATCTCTGCTTGCTTGTGCTGCATCCAAGTCACTCTTACTAACCGCGTTGATTTCTGCCAAAGGTTTGTATCTAGTCAACTCGTTTTCGGCATTGACCAAATAAGTCTGTGCTTCTGCCACCATGCTTTCTTGGGAGGCTACCTTTTCAACAAAAGGTTGGGCATCTATAGTATAAAGAAGCTGACCTTTTTTAACCGGGTAGCCCTCTTCAAAATGTAAACCCTCTAAATAGCCTTCTACCCTTGCTCTTATAGGGATATCCTGAAATCCGTAAACCTGGCCAACAAACTCTCTTTCCAAGGGCACGTCTTTTACCAGCACTTCTAAAACATTTATAGGTGGAATGGGTTTGGTTGTAGGATCTTTGTCTTTGCATGAAGTGGTCAGTATAAAACTCCCTATTACAAGGACCATGATTTGGAAGAAGAATTTTTGATCCATAATGATATGCTAATAAAATTACTATTGGAAATACAATTTAAACGGGTAATTTAATGATTATTGAGGAATAAATAATAAGATAAAACAGATTAGTTGAGGTTTTTAATCCTGAAAGAATTATTCTAATACTTCTCGTGGTCGCGTTTAATAGTTGATTGCTATTTGATAGATTATTGTATCTTGGTCTTTATAACGTGAAAGGTTCCTGTTAAAGTGGTTGGAATTATAAACAGGATGTCTCTCCCTGTTATACCAAACTATTTCGAGGCGTTAAAAATGTAAATATGAAAAAAATTACATCCCTTAAGGGTATCTCCTTCTTACTATTAGTGGGTTTTCTAATGACTGGGGTAAAACTATCTGCTCAAGAAGACAAGAATAAGTTGTTGACAGACCGGTTTTTGGCTAGGGCGGCCTTGTTTGTTCCAGACAGGCAGGTGGAGGTAGGGGTAGATGCCAATCTAGAAATTACGGAATTAGGAGGTATTGATTTCGATAGAACCTTTGGTATAGGGGGTGCGCAAACAACTTTTAATATGGATTTTACATGGCGTTTTTCTAAATCTAAGTTATGGTCCGTTACAGGGCAATATTTTAGGGTTAGTGCGAGAGGAGAGGCAGTTTTAGAAGAAGATGTTGTTTGGGAAGACGTAACTTTTGAGGCTGGAAGTGGTGTAAGTGCTGGTTTTGGCTTTTCATTATTCCGCGCCTTCTTTGGACGAGTTATTAGCACTGGAGATAAGCATGAGCTGGGAGCAGGTCTTGGAATCCACGCGGTAAGACCTGATGCCTTTGTGGAAGGGAATGCCACAATAAATGGTCAAGATGTTGGCTTTCGAAGACAAGACGTGGACATACTGTTGCCGCTTCCAAATATTGGTGCATGGTACACATGGGCCCCGTCTAAAAGATGGTCTTTTATGGCCAATGTAGATTGGCTGTTTATTAACATTGGAGATATTTCAGGAGGTTTGTGGAATATAAGTCCCAGAGTAAATTTTCAGATTATAGATAATCTAGGTTTAAGTGTTGCTTATCATTATCTTAACTATTATGCCGAATTCAACAATAAAAACTGGAAAGGCAATTTTGACATGGCATTTACCGGACCTTCTTTTGGGGTAACGGCAAACTTTTAAGCTGTGTTGTATACTGAGAATGGAATAAGAAAGTTTCTATTCCAGTTCGTTAAGTTTTCTTACTATCTCTTTAAAACAGTTCTCAAGGATTTTTTCTTTTTTCATGTCTTTGTATAAGTAAACATTTTTGTTCTTAAAGTTGTCTACTTCTACTTCTGTAACCCATTCAGGATGCAACATGACTTCAATTATTGCGATATCCCATAAGACTCTTTCTTCTCTTCCCCCATCGTCATGATTGTACCAGTGCTGGATTAGATATTCCCCTAAAGGATGAATTCCTGAAAGAATTTGTTTAGTCTCCTCAAAATTAGACTTCATCTGATTTACTTCACTTACCGGAATTATATGCATTTCTAATTGGGTAGCCAGGAGCATTTCTATGGCTTGTGGATCCATCATAGGATTAAAATCCGTTCGAGTAGAAACTGCATTTTCAAAGTCGTATTGTGTGCCTAACCAATAGAGTTTAATTTTTGGGGTTATACTGGGGTCTATAAAAATGGCAGAAGCAATGTTGGTAAGTGCCCCTAAGGCGATTACAGTTAGTTTTTCACCATTTTTTTGAAGATGTGCCTGCTTTATTAAATTATAGGCGGCCGCCGAATGCACTGCCATGTCACCCCAGTCGTACATGCGTCTATGGCCTCCCCTAATTACCTTGGTGTTTTCTGGTTTTAAATAGGCTGTTAATACCTGATTGAGACGATGGCTATCTTCCATGCTGCGAGCTGTAGACCATTGACTTCCTTGCCATTGGGCCGCACTCAGTGCTTGAATATCCCAGTCGGGAACTGCAAAAGCTCTTACAATGGCATAAGGATCATCTACCTCATTAGCAGTATCTGCGTCTAATATAACTTTGGTTTTTACTTGTGCAGACAGCCCTATACTAAAGCCGAGAATACACAGAAAATGAAAGACTTTCATATTTTTTTGGTATTTCAGTTAAAGATATAGCTCTTCCGAAATTAATCAAAATTACCATGTTCCTTTTAGGCTTTAATTTTTAAAGACTAAGCTTATAAATAAAGGATTACTTATTTGATCCAGTATTGCGTTTTTTGTCTTTCAATGCCCAATAAAGGCCTTTAACGCCTTCTACCCAATGATCAAAAAGAAAAATTAAGCTGATTTCTTCAATGGTTTCCAGAACTCCTATGATCAACATGGTATAGAAAAGCCAATATATTGGTCCAAAAAAGAGTAGCATAAGGATAAATAAGGCTTGTATAATTGCGGATATTTTAGCTAGATAAGTATGAAAGGCTGTAGCTTTTCCGTATTTTTTGAATGCCAGTACCATCTGAACTAGGTAAGGAGTAAAGGCGATAGTGAGCAGGAGATAGTTCCCTTTTATAAAGCCTGGTTCAAAATAGAATATTCCTATAAGACCCATTACGAAAGTAAGCTGATCTCCATAGGAATCGAGCTGTGAGCCTCTTGCGCTGGAAATTTTTAATTTTCTTGCCAGAAAGCCATCAATGGCGTCTGTACTATAACTGATTAGCAAAAACCAACTAAACCAATCTTTCTGATCTATGAGAATAAAAGTTAATAGAATGGGTACGGCTGCTATGCGGTAAAAGGAGAACCAATCTGCAATATTAAAATTCTTAAAAAAAGACATTTTCCCTATTTCAATATAGACAATAGACACAGCTTTGAATTAGGATTATCTAAAACAATCCGTCACCTATTTTAGGTTTGCCATGGCCCTACTGTCAGAACTTTTGAGGATATAATGTCATTAATTATATGTATTAGACCTATGACTTTGGTCATAGGACTTTACGTATTCTCTGATTAAATTGAAATTCTCTACCAATACCATTATGAAAAGGATATTAATTGCTACAGATTATTCTAAAGCAGCTGAAACAGCACTTCATACCGCATGTTTTCTGGCTGAGAAATTAGAAGCGGAGGTACAGGCTGTAAACGTTTTTGAAATGACCCCATCGTATATGAGTACACTTAGTTTGGGCTATGCCCAAAAGGAAAAAAGGCTTATACAGGAAAATAGAGAGCGACTGATAAATTTTTGTGCGCGTAAAAGCCAAGAGAATGCAGGCTGGGAAATTTCTAATGTACATTTAAAAGAACACAGCATCGCTTCTGAAGCAATTATAAAGCTGGCAGAAGAAATAAAGGCCGATCTTATTATTGTTGGCATGCATCGTGGAAATAGGTGGAAAGAATTTTTTATGGGGAGCACTGCCACCAACCTAATAAAAGGATCTTTGGTTCCTCTCCTTGCCGTTCCCGATGAATTTATCCTGCAGGACCTAAAATCTTTTGTTTACGCAACGGATTTTGAAGAAGCGGATATACTCGCTATAAAATCTCTAGCAGAAATTGCCAGATGTCTTGAGAAGCCAATAAAATTAATTCATATTTCAACCGAAAAAGAATATGCCGGTATGCAGCAGTTAGAGTGGTTTAAGGAAATGCTGAAAGAACAGGTTTCTTATTCTAGAATTAGTTTTGAACTAATCCTTTCCAACAATATTCAAATCGCCTTAAACACTTACTTAAATAATGTTACTAACGCTATATTGGTGATGTTAGAGAGAGAGGATAAAGATAGTTTTCTTAATTTCTGGCGCCTCGATATGGTTGAAAAAATGAAGCTCGAAAGAATATACCCGCTATGGAGTTTTAAAAAAGAAAGTCTGCGAGAGTTTCTACGGAAAGAATCAAAGTAAGAAAACGATTTAATTCTTGTAATATTCATAAAGGTTTGGATTCAAATAGGGTCTTGTTTTTATTTTGAAACGATTGATTTTATTTGTAATTTATAAAGGAGGGTAGGGTGTTGACAAAAAAAAAGCGTCTTTCTTTTTGTCAGCTCATATTATAAATAGTTATATCCCATAGCTCAAAGTTGTTTAAAACTTAAATACATTTATTATGAATCCACTTTTGATATTTTTTCTTGTTCTCACGATGTTTTTGTTGTCCGGAATACGAATAGTTTTTGAGTACAAAAGAGCTCTAAAATTTCGCTTTGGGAAGTATATTAAAATCTTACAGCCAGGGTTGAGATGGATAATTCCTATTGTTGAATCTATTCAGGTAGTAGACATAAGAGTAATTACTATTAATATTATTTCACAAGAGGTAATGACTGAAGATAATGTGCCCTGTAGTATTGATGGGGTGGTCTTTTTTAAAATTAACAATCCCGAAAAGGCAGTGTTGGAAGTAGAGGAATTTTCATTTGCTATTACCCAGCTTGCTCAGGCGGCACTGCGGGATGTTTGCGGAAAAGTAGAATTAGATACAATCCTATCAAAAAGAGAGGAAATGGGCAAAAATATCAAGGCCATTGTAGAACAGGAGACACACGAATGGGGAATAGAAATTATTGATGTGAAGATTAAGGACATTCAACTTCCTGAAAACATGAGGCGAATGATGGCAAATCAAGCAGAAGCGGAACGTTCTAGAAGAGCTAGAATAATCCTGGCTCAGGCTGAAGAACAAGCTGCTGGAAAACTCCTAGAAGCAGGATTGCAGATGGATAAGTCTCCTTCGGCCATTAAATTGAGACTATACCAAACCTTGTCGAATATTGCAGCAGAAAAAAATTCCACCATCTTGTTTCCATTTCCAGAAGAAGTGCTTCCTAGAATTAATAAGGATGATTCTTCCAGCTAAACAAAAGTATTGCCTATAACACCAAAGTATTATATTCATAAATCAAGTGGTTTTATTTCCCAAGTGTTTTCAGAAGATTTCAATGCCAATGATTTAGGCGATAAAAATTTAGTCGTGAGCGGTGGTCTTTCGTATCGCCTTGTAGACATTGATATACCATCTCTCTTTTTAATCAATAGCATTATCTCCCCTTTGGTATCAAGGAGAACCTCACTAAAACTATAATCGTAGATATTTAATTGAAAATTATTTTTACCTCTAAAAGACTTGGTAACTAAAATACCAAGAGCATAACCTTCTTGAAATTCGGTGATATTTAAATACTCTGGTTTTATGACTTCCTTGCCATTTTTATCAATAAAGCCATAGACAGTAATCCCCTCTTCGGACATAGTACTTTTTATCATACACCTTCCATCTACAAACCTAGGGTATGAAGAAGAAATGAAGTCTTTTTCGGTAATCATGGATTTTTCTTGCCAAACCAAATCATTTCGAAAATCAATTACAAGTTCTCCTTTTTTATTGATGAACCCCCAGGTTTCCCCCTTACGAACGGCGGCTAAACCTTCATTAAATGGAGCAATTTCATCAAGACCAGAAAGATTCTGAGCAAAAATGATAAAAGGGAAAAGGAAAACCGAAAGAAATAAAACTGACTTTTTCATGATGTTTAATTTTGGGATTTATTATAGCACAAAACTATTATAGCATCGGGAGTACTGCAATGACCTTGGTCATCCATTATCTAGTTGCCACCCCCTTAACTTTTGTAGTATTCTATTAGTCCTTTATTTGGGTTGGTAGATCGATCCTGAATTTTGTCAGAGCACATGTTTCGAAGTGAATTAGCTTTTATCTCTATCTGGGCATACCGTGTTTGGAACAGATAATTCGCGAAGTTCGAAGAAAGGTATTTTTGGGTATAATTATAAGAGTAAGAGTTAGATCTAGGTTTGGAAATTTTAAAAGAATCTAGGGTAAAACTAAATGTTCTTCACCTATGAGAGTATTATATGCAGTTCTATTACCTCAAAATACAGACTATCTTGCTTAACATGCTGCAGTACCAATCTCTTCATGGCTACATATTTTTAAAATAGTTTCTAGTTAACGCATAAACAAAAGGAATACTATAAATTTGTAATCGTATATTTTTTTCTTGCTATGAGTAAAGCTATTTACATTGCCACAACAGAATCAAACAGCGGAAAATCTATTCTCTCCATAGGTCTTATGAATATGTTGTTGGGCAAAGCAGCCAAGGTTGGGTACTTTAGGCCAATTATTGATGACTATCCCGATGGGGAAATGGATAATCATATTTACACTATTCTTAATTACTTCGATATAAAAATGGAGTATCCGGAGACCTTTGCCGTTACCAGGTCTGAAGTAATTCAAAAGCATAACCAAGACAAAAACGACGAGGTACTCGATAAGATAATTGAAAAATATAAAGCGATAGAATCTAAGTTCGATTTTATTCTTGTTGAGGGTACGGATTTCTCAGGAGAAGGTTCTATAATTGAGTGGGATATTAATGTGTTAACGGCAAAAAATTTAGGGATACCTACTGTAATTATTAATACAGGGGTGGGGAAGACTTTGGAAGAATTAGTAGACAACCTCTATTTAGCTTACGATTCATTTATAGAAAAAGGAGTTGAAGTCTTGATGGTAATAGCCAATATGGTTCAGCCAGAAAATATAGACTTGGTTAATCAAGGGCTAGTTAAGGCCTTAAAAAGAAACGTTTTGGTCGGAGTTATCCCTTTAAATCCTGTATTGGGAAATCCAAGTGTGAAGGAAATTGTAAAAGAGTTGGAAGGGAAAGTGCTTTTTGGGGAACAGTACCTTAACAATCAAGTGAGTAATTTTAGCGTTGGGGCCATGCAACTGCGTAACTATCTTACGCACTTTAAAGAAAATGGATTAATAATTACCCCTGGAGATAGATCAGATATTGTATTGGGAGCCTTACAGGCCAACCTTTCATCTAATTACCCAACAGCGTCTGGCATTATTCTCACCGGGGGACTTATTCCTGAAGAACCTGTTATTAGGCTTATTGAAGGCTTGTCCGACGTAGTACCGATTATCTCTGTTTCTGAAGGCACCTTTGCCGTGGCGAACAGAACAGGTGCTATACGACCTAAGATTTATGCGGAAAACAAACAGAAGATAGAAACATCTATCAATGATTTTACAAAATATGTACCCGTAAATGAATTAGCAGCAAGGCTAATTACCTCGCAGGCTAACGGGATAACTCCGAGGATGTTCCAATACAATTTATTAAAACGGGCTCAAAAAAACATTAAACACATCGTTTTGCCAGAAGGCACAGACGATCGGGTTCTTATAGCGGCCCATGACCTAACCAATGCCAATGCTGTAAAAATTACTTTATTGGGTAAGAAAGAACAGATTGAAGAGAGGGCAAAACAATTAGATATACGCCTCGATTTTAGCAAGATTTCTATTATTGATCCGATACATTCTGAATATTTCGATGATTATGCTGTTACATTATTCGAGCTAAGGAAAAACAAGAATGTTGACTTGTCTATGGCCAGAGACCTAATGGCGGATATCTCCTATTTCGGAACCATGATGGTTTATAAAGGGCATGCAGATGGGATGGTTTCCGGAGCTATTCATACCACCCAGCATACCATAAGACCGGCCTTACAAATTATAAAGACTCAGACCAGTGTTTCCATTGTCTCCTCAGTATTTTTTATGTGCCTAGAGGATAGGGTTACGGTTTACGGTGACTGTGCTATTAATCCCAATCCAACCGCCATACAGTTGGCCGAAATTGCCATTACTTCGGCTAAGACGAGTATTGCTTTTGGCATTGAGCCAAAAATTGCCATGCTGTCTTACTCCTCGGGAACATCTGGTGTAGGGGAGGATGTAGAGAAGGTAAGGGAGGCAACAGCCATAGTTAAGGACAGAGCTCCGAAAATAAAAATTGAAGGGCCTATACAATACGACGCGGCAGTTGACAAAAAGGTAGGGAAGTCTAAAATGCCTGAGTCGGATGTAGCCGGGGAGGCAACGGTTTTTATCTTCCCGGATTTAAATACAGGGAATAACACCTATAAGGCGGTGCAAAGAGAAACAGGTGCCTTGGCTATTGGCCCTATACTTCAAGGTCTAAACAAACCTGTTAATGACTTAAGCAGGGGGAGTACCACCAGAGATATATTTAATACAGTTATCATCACCGCCATTCAGGCACAAGCAATGGAAGAGAGTTAAAAATGCTAATACTTATTATAAATTCTGGGAGTTCATCCATAAAATTTCAATTAGTTGAAATGCCGGGAGAAATAGTACTTTCTCACGGGATTATAGAGCGAATTGGTGGGAAAACTTCTCAGTTGACTTATCAAAATAAGAATGTTAAAATAAAGGAGGAAATAGCTATAAAAACCCATCTTGAGGGCTTGGAAGCTATAGTTGCCCTTTTATTAGATACAGAAAAGGGTAGCATATCTAGCGCTGAAGATGTATCCGCAATTGGTCATAGGGTGGTGCATGGAGGAAATGATTTTAGTGATACTACTTTGATAAATCGAGAGGTAAAAGAAGCCATAGATAGATTGGGAACACTGGCTCCTCTGCATAATCCACATAATTTAGCCGGGATTACTGTTGCAGAAAAATTATTTCCAAAGGCAAAACAAGTCGCTGTTTTTGATACGGCCTTTCATCAAACCATTCCTGAAAAGGCAAAAAAATATGCTATTTCAAATGTATTATACGACGAAAATGGAATTCAACTCTATGGGTTTCACGGTACAAGTCATAAATATGTTACCGAAAAAGTAAATGGTTATTTTGGAAATTCTTTAGAAAATATAATTTCAATTCACTTGGGGAATGGTTGCAGTATTACGGCGGTTAAGAATGGTAAGAGTATCGATCATAGTTTAGGTTTTGCCCCTTCTAACGGCTTAATAATGGGTAGTCGTAGTGGCGATATTGATCATTCCATCATTTTTTATATGGTTAGGAATTTAGGTTATAAATTAGAGGAAGTAGAAGCGTTGTTGAACAAAAGTAGCGGAATGCTTGGTTTAAGTGGATTAACAGATTTACGAGATATTCAAAGGACTGCTAAAGAAGGGGATTTAAATTGCATAATGGCCCTGGAAATGAATGCCTATCGGATAAAGAAGTATATAGGTAGCTACACTGCGGTCTTAAATGGTTTAGACGCCATTATATTTACAGCAGGGATAGGAGAAAATTCTTCCCTGATAAGAGAAATGGTATGCAGGGATATGTCTTTTTTTGGGATAAGTTTAGATCGAGAGAAAAACAGTGAGCATAGGCATCATTTAAGGGAAATACAGGAGGTTGATTCTAAAGTTAAAATTTTGGTGGTGCCTACTAATGAAGAAGCAGAAATTGCCAAACAAACCTATGCCTTAGTAAAAGAGAATAAAATTTAATTGAGAGATGAAAACAGGCTTGGTGCTTTCCGGAGGAGGTTTTAGGGGGTTAGCCCATATAGGAATTCTAAAAGCTTTAGAAGAAAGAGAAATAGTTCCTTCTTCTATTGCTGGGACAAGTGCAGGAGCAATAGTAGGTGCCTTGTTTGCGGCTGGATTAAACTGGAAAGAAATACTTCATTTTTTTAAAACAGTAGATGTTTTTAGTTTAAAGAAGTTTGCCCTTACGAAACCAGGTCTTGTTGATTCAGAAAAGTTTCACAAGGAGTTTACCCACTTATTTAAAGAAGATAGCTTTGAGTCTTTAAACATTCCCCTATATATTACCGCTACAAATATATTAGAAGGTAATTTGCGTGTATTTTCAAGTGGCCCATTAATTAAACCCTTGTTGGCTTCTGCCGCTTTTCCAGGTATGTTTACTCCGGTAGAAATAGATAAGGAGTTCTACGTAGATGGAGGAGTACTGAATAATTTTCCGGTAGATCTCATTAAAGACCACTGTGATAAGATAATTGGGGCTTATGTTAATCCCTTTGTGAAAGTCACCATGAACGATTTAAAGTATTCCTACAATGTATTGGAAAGGGCATACCAAATAAGGGCCGCTAAGACTTCTTTGGAAAAATTTAATGATTGTAGTCTTGTTATTTCACCAAAAGACTTGGTGAATCATGGTACTTTTACCGTAAAAGATATGGATGCTGTTTTTAATCTTGGATATCAGGCAGCGGTAGAGTCTCTAGAGCAGCATAAGCATTTGATATTTTAAAAATAAGTAGGAGAACTTAAAAAAATAGGGTGCCCCTCAAGACCTTACTACATGGACGAGTTTAGTTGTATGAGGAACACCCAGAAAATCCAAGGGATTTATTTAATTTCTACGATGGTAGGTTTGGATTTTTCAATTTCTTCTTTTTTTAGAAGATTAAAGCGTAAAATGCCATTTTCATAAACCGCCTTGATTTCTTCTTCTTTTAAATTTTCGGGTAAGACTAACCTTCTTTCAAAAGCCCTGTAGCTAAATTCTTTGCGAGTAAAACTTTCATCCTTTTCGTCCTCTTCAGAAGATTTTTCAGCTTTAACAATTAAGGTGCCCTCCTCCAGAGTAACTACGAAGTCTTTTTTTTCGAAACCTGGGGCCGCTATTTCAATTTCAAATTTATCCTCTGTTTCTTTAATGTTTAGAGCAGGTTCTCCTTTTCTGCCATTCCAGAAATTGTCATTTAACCATCGATTGCTCCAAAATCGATTGTCAAAAAAATCTTCCATATCAAAAAAATCGGAAGTGACTAAGTCCGTCACAAATGGCTTTCTTTTTTTATTCATTTTAATACGTGACATAGTAGTAAATTTTTTGGGTTCAACTTTATTTAAGCTTAAAAGTAAGGTCATTATAACTCCCTTGAAATGATTTAAATCAGCTTAGGAAACCACTTTCCTAGAGGAAGTTATATGATGTCGCCTGTTTCCAATGGTTAGTTGGTCTTTTAGATTAATCTAGCGGTTTTTATTTAAGACATTTTTGGATATATTCGCAGCCTATGGACTATTATCTTATTACAACTGCTTTAGTGTTTATTTCAGCGACCTTTGGATATTTAAACACTCGATTTATTAAGCTGCCTAGTACCATTGGCCTCACAGTAATTACCATTGTTTTTACCTTTTTTATTTTTGCATTGAGCTATTTTGATGATACCTTGTTAAATGCCGAGCGCTATATCATTAGTCATATAGATTTTAGAGCAGTACTTCTAGATATTATGCTTAGTTTTTTACTTTTCGCCGGAGCTTTGCATACAGATTTGCAACAACTTCGAACACTGCGTTGGCCGGTACTTTTATTTGCCACTTTTGGAGTCTTGGTGTCTACTTTTCTAATAGGCGGAGTAGTGTTTCTCATGTTGGAGGGAATAGGTCTGCAAGTCGATTTAATTTACTGTTTTCTGTTTGGGGCATTAATTTCTCCTACCGACCCAATTGCCGTCTTAGGAATTCTAAAGAAGGCCGAGGTACCCAAGAAGTTGGAAATGAAAATTGTTGGGGAATCGTTATTTAACGACGGGGTTGGGGTAGTAATCTTTTTAACTATTTATGGTCTTGCAAGTGGTTCTAACCAAGAGTTTTCCCTTATAAGTGTATTGGAATTGTTTGTTGTTGAAGTTGGCGGTGGAATACTGTTAGGGGCTTTACTTGGATGGATTACATACCAGTTAATGAAGTCTATTAATGATTACAATATAGAAGTGATACTAACCCTTTCGGCAGTGATGACCGGTAGCGCTATTGCGTCTTATTTGCATATATCAGGACCATTGGCGATGGTCGTTGCCGGATTAATGATAGGCGGGCACAAAGTACGCGCGCAGGCCATGTCAGAGCAAACGCAGGGATACGTTGATAAGTTTTGGGAGTTGATAGATATTTTATTGAACACTATACTATTTGTTTTAATTGGTATGGAGCTATTAGTCCTAGACCTAGAATCTGAGTTTATTTTGGCAGGGGTATTAACAATTCCAATAGCCCTTTTATGCAGGTTTATTTCGTTATCGGGCCCGGTAGCAATATTTAAGAAAAAGTTAGATTTTGTTCCATATACAAATATAATTATGACCTGGGGGGGGCTACGAGGGGCTATTTCCATTGCCTTGGCACTTGGACTAACCGTGGAGATGCACAGGGATCTTTTTTTGGTGATGACCTATGTGGTAGTAATCTTTTCAATCATCGTGCAAGGGCTCACAGTGGGTAAATTAGTTGAAAGACTACGATGAACGAACCCTTTGTGTTCTATTGATATTAAGGCTTAAGTTCTAACAAAACCGGACAATGATCAGAGCCCAAATAAGTCGTTAAAATATCTGCCCTTTTTACCTCTTTAAAAAGATTTTTGCTTACCAAAAAGTAGTCTATTCTCCAGCCCGTATTGCGCTCTCTCGCCTTGAATCGGTAGCTCCAATAACTGTATAAGACTTCGTCCGGGTGTAATGTTCTAAAAGAATCAATAAAACCACTGGAGGTAAAGTTATTCATACCATCAATTTCTACCTGTGTATAGCCCGCAGTTTTGTTGTAGTTAGATTTGTCATTTTTAAGGTCGATGGCTCTATGGGCGACATTAAAGTCCCCACAAACGATTACAGGTTTCTTCTTTTCTTTGGCCTTGAGATACTTCAGAAAGGCAGTATCCCATTTAGCCCGATAAGACAATCTGTCTAGTTTTTGACCCGAATTAGGGACATAAACATTTACTAAAAAAAAGTCTTGATATTCAGCGCAGAGAACTCTACCTTCATTGTCAAATTCGCTTTGCCCTATCCCGTAAGACACCTCCAGTGGTTTACGTTTGCTTAGAATAGCTGTGCCAGAATATCCTTTCTTTTCCGCAGAATTAACGAAGAGATATAAATCTGGAAAAACAGATAAAGCCTTTTCTACTTCCTGGTCTTGTGCTTTGGTTTCTTGGAGACAAATAATATCAAAGCCTATTTTTTCAATGGAATTTTGAAAATCTTTTTTCATAATGGCCCGAATACCATTCACGTTCCAGGATACTATTCTCATAAAATTATCTTTTGTAGTTAAAAGCAAAACACAAAATACGAAGCTTAAAGTAAAGAACATAAAAGACTGTAAAAATGTTTTGCTTTAAATTCCTTGAAATAGGGCATTCCATTGGGCCATCTCTTGGGTGGTGTTATAGTTTTTTCCGATATTGCAGCCCGATTCAGAAAATGATTTTTGAATTGTGGTTTTAAGGAGTGTTAGCTCAGTTGGTTTAGAGCACCGCCTTGACAGGGCGGGGGTCGTTGGTTCGAATCCAATACACTCCACTTGTTATTTGGATAGTTTTCTTTTTCAGCACAGTTGTTTCATCTTTTTATCGGAAAAGCAATCAATTGTCCTAATACTATTTCAAACTCCGTATATAATTATAATTCCCAGCCGTAAGAGAACATTTTTATTCTTGGTACACTCATCGCACAAGTTATGTCTAAGCAATCACTCTTTAAAACAGAAACAGCTAAAGTTGAAATTTTGAATCTATACGATCAAAAGTTGAAGGAGCTTGCCATAAAATTTCAATATATAGAAGTTAATACAAGATTTGGACAAACAACTGTCATAAGGACCGGAGATAAACAAAAACCACCAATTATTCTTGTCCACGGGTCAAATGGTTGCGCTCCTATAGCCCTTGAAACCTACCCGAATCTGAGTGCTTTATTCTGTGTTTACGCCATTGATGTCTTAGCCCAGCCAAATAAAAGCGCGGAAACCAGGTTAGATATGAAAGACGATTCGTACGGAGAATGGATGGATGAAATAATTGGGCAACTGAAAATTGAAAAGGTGACTATGGCAGGATTTTCTTTTGGAGGTTTAGTAATTCTGAAAACTCTTGAATATAATGACAGTAAAATTAAAGAGGTCTTTTTGACTTCCCCAGCTTATATTGTTAATGGAAACCCCATAATGGCCTTGTTCAAAGTCTTTATTCCAATAAAAAGATATATGGCCACCAAAAAGTTGAAATATGTTGAGAAGTTTCTATCAGAGCTTTTTTCAGAACGAGATGAGTTCGCCATAAAATATCTTTCGAAAGTTTTTTTAGAATTTAGAATGGACTTTAGACCAGTACCAGTTATCACTAGAAATAAGGCAAAAACAATAAATACGCCAATTACCATTTTTGCTTCTCAGAATGACCTTATGTTTCCTGGAAAAAAGTTGCTTAACAGAGCCTCTAAAATATTTCCTACACTGTTAAACAGTAAACTTCTTAAAAATACTAAACACGTCCCCAGCAAGGAACAGAACAAGCTAATTGAAAACTGGATTATGGATTGGGCCGAGTTCTAAGGTCGTATGAAATCATGATATTACAAATGTCTTTGCCTTTCCATGTCTGCCTTAAAAGACCCGAATAAACCATTTATTTTATCCCTTAGATTCCCACTTTTTTTGGCAAACTTAGAATAGGGTCTAGCTATAAATCCGGGGCTGTTAAACCGATAATCGAAATACAGTTTTCCATAAAACCGGTTATTTTCAATAAAAACTCTTTCGGGCTGATCAAACCAATAAAAATCTGAGGTTAAGATCAGCCCAAAGAATATCCTCTTAGATGAAAAACCCAATTGCAATCCACTTTCTTGCTGCTTCTAAAGGTAGTCGAGGATTTTTTCCAAAGCCATTCCTCGAGAACCTTTTATTAGTAGGGTAGAAGAAGTAATAGGCGACTTTTTTAAATGGGCAGCAAGCGATTCAAAAGAACTGTATTTTTTAAGTTTAACAGTGGTTTTGCTGAAATTTTCTCCAATAAGAAACACCATATCAAACTTCATGGACTGGGCTAATTCTGCAATTTTTTGATGTTCAATTTTTGCGTCCTCTCCCAGTTCGAACATATCTCCCAGAAAAACAGTTTTATTTGGCTCGTCTAATAGATTAAAATACTCCAGGGCAACTTCCATACTGCTGGGGTTTGCATTGTAGGCATCTAAAATGATTTTATGGCCATTTGTTTCGAGGATTTGAGATCTATTGTTATCTGGTTTATACTCCTCAATGGCTTTTTTAATTGATTTTAAGGGAACTTTAAAATACTCACCCATGAGTATAGCAGCACAGCAGTTGGGAAAATTATAGGAACCAATTAGTTGGGTGTTTATGATAGTTCCTTGGGTCTTTAGAACAACAAAAGGATTAACTTCTAACAGCTTGATACTAAAGTTTGCCTTGTCTGATGCGCTGTACGCAAACTTATACTGGTAATCTCTTGTCTTTTCTACCTGGATGGGATCGTCGGCGTTATAAAATATCAGACCCTTATGGTCAATAATATGAGTGTACAATTCACTTTTACCTCTTATTACTCCTTCCACACCTCCGAACCCTTCCAAATGGGCTTTTCCAAAATTAGTAATATAGCCATAGTCTGGTTGAGCGATGTCACATAAAAATTCTATTTCTTTTTGATGATTGGCACCCATTTCAATAATTCCAATTTCTGTTTCTTCCTTTAACCTTAAAAGACTTAAAGGAACACCAATATGGTTATTCAGGTTTCCATGGGTGGCAATGGTATTATATTTTTGAGATAAAACTGCGTTGATTAATGTCTTGGTGGTTGTTTTCCCATTGCTACCAGTAAGAGCAATTATTTTCGCATCACAATAATGCCTATGAAATGTTGCCAATTCCTGCAGTGTTATTAAGACATCTTTTACAAGAATAGTTTTTTTGCCTAGCTTGTATTCTGGGGAGTCAATGACGGCATAGGCGGCACCTTTTTCTAAAGCCTGAGAACTGAAAGCATTTCCATTAAAATTCTCGCCTTTTAAAGCAAAAAAGATTCCTCCCTTAGCAATACTTCTAGTGTCTGTAGACACGGAAGGATGTTGTAGAAAAAGCTTGTGAAGTTCTTCGATGTTCATGTGTCAAATATATAAAAAGCCCCGATGAAAATCATCGGGGCTGTATGGTTGTTAGTAGGATTAGATTTATTTGGCTTTTTTGCCTCTAACCGTTTTGTTTTTTGTTTTAGACTTAGAACCAACTCTAGACATTGCACATCTAAATCCGATATAGTCCGTGGCCATATATTGCGGTAAGAATCGTCTTTGGGCAGGATCTAACCAATAAGCTCTATCTCTCCAAGAGCCACCTTTATACACCCTAACTTCATCATTGATTAAACTGGTTCTATTATTGTTCTTATCGTATTCTCTGATAAGCGTTCCAGAGGAGTCTCTTTCTACCTTATGTTTCGGAGCGTCGTACATTTTTCTTGCGGCTGTTGCATCTTCTTCATCTGCAAATCTGTCAAAGAATCGTGAAGAACCCGGATCTCCATCTCTATACCCTCTATTATCACTACTAGAGAAATTTGTACGCAAATACGTTTCTTCTTCATCTACTGGCACCATTTTTAGTTCTCCCGGTAAATTTACCGCTACAACTTTACCATTAGGTAGGGTGTCAAAAATAACGCTATCCCTTAAGACGGTTACTTTTCCATCTTCTCCTATTGCATTCTTCATATATATATTACCTCTATAGTAATTGAAATCACTTATTTCATCATCCACAATTGGTCGGTAAACATCAGCTACCCATTCTGCAACATTACCAGCCATGTCATATAATCCAAGATCGTTGGGTTTGTAAGACTTAACTTCTGCAGTAATATCGGCACCATCATCTGACCATCCAGCTATTCCGCCATAGTCACCTTTACCTTGTTTAAAGTTTGCAAGCTGATCTCCTCGGCCAACACGCTGTCCATTTCTAGTATAATCACCTTCCCATGGATACTTTTTCCTACCTCGATAGTTATTGTATTCTCTACTACCTTGAAGGGCAGCAGCTGCGTATTCCCATTCGGTCTCTGTAGGCAGTCTGTATTCTGGCATTATAATACCACTACTCCTTTTAGCAAAAGAAGAAATAGAGTCTTGTTTTTTCTTTCCTTGAAGAGAATCAATTTGTCCGTCATAGACAGATTCTGGTCTATTTAAATAAGCCTCTGTACTAAAGGTGCCTTCTAAATCTCCATTTAAGGCCTTGTATTTGGCATCCTGTGCTAAATAACCCTCTCTTTCTAACATCGCTTCATTTACTCGGTCTGTTCTCCATTCAGCAAATTGTACAGCCTGAATCCAGTTAACACCAACCACAGGATATTCAGCATAAGCCGGATGTCTCAGGTAGTTGTTGGTCATTGTTTCATTGAAACCCAATCTATTCCTCCATACTAAGGTGTCTGGTAAGGCACCCTTATATATATTGGCATATTTAGGATTTTCAGGTGGATATACCGCCTTTAAATAATCTAGGTATTCCAAATACATAACATTGGTAACCTCGGTTTCATCCATGTAAAAAGACTGAACATGTTGTGACGTTGGCGTATTATTCCAATCATGCATAACATCATCTTGCACTTTACCTTTTGTAAAGGTTCCACCTTCAATAAAAACAAGACCTGGTGCGGTTTCTTGTTCTTTAAAGTCGGAATTATACTGAAAACCACCTTCTTTGGCATTGATTTTCCATCCTGTTGCTCTTGAAACATTCTTGGAAGAAGAAGAGGAAGACTTGTTACAACTATTTAGTGTAAAACTTCCGGCTACCACGGCACAAGAAAGTACAACTTTGATCAACTGTTTTTTCATCTGTATTTAGGACTTAGGTTCCAAATCAAACTAACCTAGCGTTAATTTGATAAGATATTTAAATAAAAATGTATTTCTTTCGGCTAATTAAACGATGTTTTAAACATTATATTTTATTGCCGATTAAAATTTTTTAGGATCACTTACCATCGGTATTTCAACGGTAAATATTCATGAACATAACGCTGTATTTAGCTATATAGTATGTACATGATTGTTTTTTGATAAGAATTAAATTTAGAGGGCAATTCTTCATGAAACTCCTGAATCCTAAACCCTGTTTGTGGCAAGTTTATTTATTAGAGCTTATTATTAAGGTATAATATGTAAATAAAGTTGGTCTTTAGGCAAGATATTTTTTAAATCATCGTTACTAATCAAGTATTCAACGATTTTTATAGCAATTATTACAGAATAATATACATTTTTGCACTAATTCTATTTTTATGAGAAAAATGAGAAAATTGACCGTTTTAATCCTGCTGGCGGGTTTTTGTAAAATATCGGCCCAAGATAACCAGGATAGGGTTATCACTACAGCCGTACCATTTTTAAGAATCGCAGCGGACGCTAGAGCCGGTGGTCTGGCTGATATGGGAGTGGCAACCTCTGTTGATGCTTTTTCCCAGCAGTGGAACCCCGCCAAATTTGCATTTGCGGAGCGAAAAATGGGAATTGGTATAGGTTACACACCATACTTAGAAAGTATCATTACGGATATAGCCCTATTAAACGGTAGTTATTATAATAAACTCAATGATAGAAGTGCATTTGCCTTTGGGTTACGTTATTTTACTTTAGGAGAAATTGAACTTAGACAGTTTGCTGGAGACCCCGGCACCATTGTTAAGCCAAATGAATTAGCTATTGACGGCTCTTATTCACTTAAATTAAGCGATCAATTCTCCATGGCTGTTGGAGGTAGGTATATCAACTCTAATCTAAGACTGCCTGATGACGGCAGTGTTGATTCGCAGTCTGCCAGCTCGTTTGCTGTAGATGTTGCCGGGTATTTTAGATCAAGGGAAATTGCCTACAATAGTTTTGATGGTCGATGGAAAGGTGGTTTTAACATTTCCAATCTTGGAGGAAAAATACAATACGAAGAAGGAGGACAACAGAACTTTCTACCTGCCAACCTGGGTCTAGGGGGTGGATTTGACTTTATTTTCGATCAAGACAATGTTCTGGCACTAGGCCTAGAGTTTAATAAACTATTGGTTCCTACTCCGCAAGATTTTAATGGTGATGGGGTAATTGATTCGGAAGACAACGATATTTACCAACAAATTGGTTGGTTCGAAGGAGTTTTTAAATCCTTTGGAGATGCGCCAGGCGGTTTAAGTGAAGAATTACAGGAGGTTACATGGGCATTGAGTGCAGAGTATGCGTTCCAAAACGCATTTTTCTTTAGGACAGGTTATTTTCACGAAAGTCCAAATAAAGGGGCTCGACAGTTCTTTACTTTAGGAGCCGGTTTTAAATTTAAATCTGCGCAGGTAGATTTATCCTATCTTTTTGCAACATCTCAAGTAAAAAATCCGTTAGAAAATACTTTGCGTTTTTCATTGACATTTAATCTTGGTGAAGAGTATTACAATGATTAAAAGACATGATTACAAAACCTATATGCCCGTCAATTGACGGGTTTTTTTTTGCTCATTTTTTCTGAAACACCTCTTTGGGAGAATTGTAAGTATATTTACCTATATATCAATTGGCTTACTTATGGAAAAGTTATCTATCTCATTTGATTTGTATACATATGAATCATTGGTGAAGTTGCCTTTAGAAGATCAAAGCTTATTACAGAAGGCCATTAAGAGTCGGAATAAGGCGTACGCTCCCTACTCGAGTTTTAAAGTTGGGGCGGCAGTATTACTGGAAAATGGAGAAGTTGTACTTGGTAATAACCAAGAAAATGCATCCTATCCCTCGGGTTTGTGTGCTGAACGAGTAGCCGTATTTCAGGCAGGAGCTTGTTTTCCAGGAATTGCTATAAAGGCAATCGCCATTTCCGCAGCATCTGAATTATATATTCTGAATAAACCTGCGGCACCTTGCGGTAATTGTCGTCAATCAATTGCGGAGTATGAGCATAAACAAAAATCTCCTATTCGTATTTTAATGATGGGAAGTACAGGTCCGGTTTATAAGATTAATTCACTAGCGGACATTCTTCCACTGGGTTTTGAATCGAGTTATTTAAAATAATATTTCAATAACTTATTGCGGATCAAATATTTATTTAAAGCTATTCAATACCTTTTTAGTCATTTTTTTTACACTATTGATTTAATGTGTATTTTTGTTTTTCCTTTAAAAATATCCATTCTAAGCAGAGGCCTAGGGAATCAACCAAAGGGACATTAAAAGAAACGTAATTAATGAAAAAAATCACGAAAGAGGTATATTTAAAATGGTATGAAGACATGCTGTTTTGGAGAAAATTTGAAGATAAGCTAGCAGCTGTCTACATCCAACAAAAGGTAAGAGGATTTTTGCATTTGTATAACGGACAGGAAGCCGTTTTGGCTGGTGCATTGCACGCCATGGATTTATCCAAGGATAGAATGATTACGGCTTATCGTAATCACGTACAACCTATCGGTATGGGAGAAGACCCCAAAAGGGTAATGGCGGAGCTGTATGGGAAGGTAACAGGGACCTCAAAGGGTATGGGAGGATCTATGCATATTTTTTCAAAAGAACACAGATTTTATGGAGGCCATGGTATTGTTGGAGGCCAAATACCTCTAGGCGCAGGCCTGGCCTATGCGGATAAATATTTTAAAAGAGATTCTGTTACACTTTGTTATATGGGTGATGGAGCAGTAAGACAAGGATCGCTCCACGAGACTTTTAATTTAGCAATGCTTTGGCAATTACCAGTGGTATTTATATGTGAGAACAATGGCTATGCAATGGGTACTTCTGTAGCACGGACTGCTTATACGACTGATATATGGAAACTTGGACTGGGATATGAAATGCCTTGCGCTCCTGTAGATGGGATGGACCCCGTCGTAGTTGCTGAGGCAATGAGCAAGGCTATAGAAAGAGCAAGAAGTGGGGGGGGGCCTACATTTTTAGAAATGAAAACCTATCGATACAGAGGTCATTCCATGTCGGATGCACAGCATTACAGGACGAAAGAAGAAGTTGAAGAGTATAAAAAGATTGATCCTATAACTCAAGTTCTTGATGTGATTCAGGATAAGAAGTATGCCACTGAAGAGGAGATTAAGGAAATCAATGATCGTGTAAAGAACCTGGTTAAGGAGTGTGAGAAGTTTGCAGAAGAATCTGACTACCCTCCGGTGGAACAACTATACGATATGGTATATGAACAGGAAGACTATCCCTTTATTGAACATAAAATATAAGTAAATGGCCGAAGTTATTAATATGCCCAGATTAAGCGATACCATGGAAGAAGGTACCGTTGCTAAATGGCTAAAAAATGTTGGAGATAAAATTGAGGAGGGGGATATTCTAGCCGAAATTGAAACAGATAAGGCTACTATGGAATTCGAGTCGTTTCATGAAGGAACACTCCTCCATATTGGAATTCCTGAAGGTGACGGAGCTCCTGTGGATACATTATTAGCCATTATTGGTGAGGAAGGGGAGGACATTACTGGTCTAATCTCAGGAGGATCAAGTACTCAGGCAGTTGAAGAAGCAACAGTTCCCGAGCCGGCTGAAGTAGTGGTAAGTACTTCCCAAGCTGAAGTTTCTATTCCCGACGATGTGGAGATTATTAAAATGCCACGTTTAAGTGATACCATGGAGGAAGGTACTGTGGCTACTTGGTTAAAGCAAGTTGGCGATGAGGTAGAAGAAGGTGATATTCTTGCGGAAATAGAGACGGATAAGGCAACAATGGAGTTTGAATCTTTTTATGCCGGACATCTTCTTTACATTGGAATTAAGGAGGGAGAGTCGGCTCCTGTAGATGAAGTGTTGGCGATAATAGGGCCAAAAGGTACAGATGTAGATTCTGTCTTAAACGCAAAGCCCAAAACCGAAGAGGCTTCCAAAGCCAGCGACAATCTGCCTGCCAAAGAAACGGCGGTAGAGAATACAGAAACTCTTGAAACTAAGACGGTAGCAGAAGGGCAACGAATTTTTGTTTCTCCGCTAGCGCGAAAAATTGCTGAAGAAAAGGGAATCAATCTAAAGGAGGTACAAGGTTCTGGAGATCAAGGGAGAATTGTTAAGCGTGATATAGAAAATTACAAACCCGTCGCAGCCTCTGTCCGAGAAGTAGGAGAAAGTCCAACTAAAGGAGAAACAACTCCAGTAGTGCAGCAGTCAGTTTTAGCTGTTGGAGAAGAGCATTTCGAAGAAGTGAAAAATTCTCAAATGCGCAAGGTTATTGCGAAAAGACTTAGCGAATCTAAATTTACGGCTCCTCATTATTACCTGATGATTGAGGTAGATATGGATAATGCCAAGGCTTCTAGGGTTCAGATTAATGGACTACCTGATACTAAAATATCTTTTAACGATATGGTTGTTAAGGCTTGTGCTATGGCACTAAAGAAACATCCTCAGGTTAACACAAGTTGGAATGGCGACACCACAAGATATAATCAACACATCCATGTCGGGGTTGCAGTAGCAGTTGAGGATGGATTGGTAGTTCCGGTATTGAAGTTTACAGATCAGCTAAGCCTAACTCAGATTGGTGCTCAGGTGAAAGATTTAGCCGGACGTGCCAGAATAAAAAAGCTTACTCCGGCCGAAATGGAGGGGAGTACTTTTACAGTATCTAATTTAGGGATGTTTGGTATTTTGGAGTTCACTTCCATTATAAACCAGCCCAATTCTGCTATTTTATCCGTTGGGGCGATAATTGATAAACCAGTGGTTAAAAACGGTGAAATTGTCGTGGGTAGTACTATGAAAGTTAGCCTTGCTTGCGATCATCGAACAGTAGACGGGGCTACTGGAGCTCAATTTTTACAGACTCTAAGATCCTATTTAGAGAATCCAGTTACCATGTTGGCCTAAATGCCTATTGATTTACATGTATTATAACTAAAATAAACAGAGGCATCCATATTTTTGGATGCCTTTTACTTTAAAAACACTTATATGAAATACAGCAGTATAATTTTGTTTCTAGTATTATTTACCGCCTGCGGATCTTTTAAAAAAAATAAAGAACTGTATTACACCTCAAAGGAGGAAGTAGCAGTGGATATGAATTTTTTGGCCTCTGATGCACTTCAGGGGAGAGATACTGGTTCTGATGGAATAGAAAAGGCGGCTACTTTTACCGAGCAGATTTTTAAGACGAATGGTGTAAAGCCATTTTTTGAAACTTACAAAGATACCTTGACGAACTATGAACAACCAGCCTATAATATAGTAGGTTACCTTAAAGGGAAGGATAAATCCCTGAGAAACGAATTCATTATTATTGGGGCCCATTATGATCATATAGGGGTAGATACCACTGCCATAGAAGATCAAATAGCAAATGGAGCAAACGACAATGCTTCAGGAACTACCGCTGTTTTGGAAATGGCGAAATATTTCGGTAAGACCAAGAGTAATAAACGAAGCATGCTTTTTGTGTTATTTAGTGCTGAAGAAAAGGGACTGTTGGGCTCAAAACATCTTGCGCAAAAACTCAAAGGCCAAAATTTGGATCTGTATGTGATGCTTAATTTTGAAATGATTGGCGTGCCAATGGTAGATAAAGACTACCTGCTGTACTTATCCGGATATGAACGATCAAATCTTGCCGCTGTAGGCAATGGCTATGCCGGTGAGAAAGTTGTAGGCTTTTTACCGAAAGCAAAAGAGTTCAGTCTTTTTCAGAGGTCTGATAATTTTCCATTTCACAATGTTTTTAATGCACCCTCCCAGACATTTTCATCCTTTGATTTTACCAATTTTAATTTTTATCATCAACCCGGGGACGAGGTTGAGCTTATGGATTTTGAGCATATGACTAATGTTATTAATAAAATGATTCCCGTAGTAGAAAAGATTACAAATGCTGAGAACAGGGAGATAAAATATAATTAAATGAAAAGAGTAGTTATAACTGGTTGTAGTCGTGGCGTAGGTTTTCAATTGGCACAAAAGTTTGCACAGGAAGGGAACAAGGTTTTGGCTATTTCCAGGAATGTTGTTCCTGTTAAGTCTTTAGCTAATCCAAATATTGAGACTTTTCCTTTTGATATTTCCAAGTCTGAAGACGTAGACTATTTGATAGAATATATTGCGAAAGAATGGAAAACGGTAGATATACTCATTAATAATGCCGGGAAGTTGTTAAATAAACCATTTCTGGATACTTCTTCTATAGATTTTGAGGCAATATATAAAGTTAATGTTTTTGGAGTAGCAGAAGTAACCAGAAGGATTCTGCCATTCATGTCAAAAACAGGACATGTGGTAACGATTAGTTCTATGGGAGGAGTGCAGGGGAGCGCTAAGTTTCCGGGACTTGCGGCTTATAGTTCTAGTAAGGCTGCTGTAATTACCCTAACAGAATTATGGGCAGAAGAATTTAAAGAGACAGGCCCTTCTTTTAATGTTCTTGCCTTAGGTGCTGTTCAAACGGAGATGTTAGAAGAAGCTTTTCCAGGATACAAAGCTCCCTTAACAGCTGTTGAAATGGCGGTTTATATCATGGAATTTGCATTAAATGGACATAGGTATTACAACGGTAAACTCTTACCAGTGAGTAAGAGTACTCCTTAGATTGCCTAGTAGGTCCAATAGCGTTTCTCATTTGCCAATAGGACTCCATTAGAGTTATAATCTGAGGGTCAGCTTTGTTATAAGAATAAAGTATTTTTAAGTTATGGAAAGGGAAGTATACGCTGAAAGAGAATGGCTTGAGACTAATTTAGAAA
The DNA here is from genome assembly GCF_029360665.1 of Eudoraea chungangensis. Lineage (GTDB taxonomy): Bacteria > Bacteroidota > Bacteroidia > Flavobacteriales > Flavobacteriaceae > Eudoraea > Eudoraea chungangensis. The sequence continues at coordinate 633,652 of NZ_JARDUB010000003.1, read as the reverse complement.
GATGGATAAATTTTAGCTAGATATATAATGGATAACGCCTTACATTCCTATCTTCCCGAGTATGCTGTTAACCCATGTTTAGAACTGGTAAAGATAAATGGAGTTCATTTAAAAATCGTAAATCAGAGAGTTACAAGACATGGAGACTACAGGAGAATGCCGGATGGAACTCATCAAATTACCATTAATTCTAGCCCAAATAAGTATAGGTTCTTAATCACTTTAGTCCATGAGGTAGCTCATTTAATGGCTTTTGAGCAATATGGAAGGCATATTAAACCACATGGATTAGAATGGAAACGGACCTTCCAAAGTCTTATGCTACCCTTTATAAGACCTGAGATTTTTCCAAACAGCCTTTTGCCGTTAATTGCCAGACATTTTAAGAACCCAAAAGCTAGTAGTAGTACAGATACACTTTTGGCCCTAGCTCTTAAAAAATATGATTTGCCATCCGATTTAATTCCTGTTTTTGAACTACCTTATGGCAGTATATTTAGACTTTACAATGGGAAACTCTTTAGGAGAGGTTTAAAAAAGGTAAAAAGAATCCAGTGTGTGGAACTAAAAACAGGCAGGGTATATCTGTTTCAACCCCATGCCGAAGTAGAATTAATAAAAGAATAGATGAACAACAGTAATTTTTATGCCGTTTTAATGGCAGGTGGAGTTGGTTCAAGATTTTGGCCAGTTAGCACAAAAAACTACCCCAAACAGTTCCACGATATGCTGGGCACCGGGGATACCTTAATTCAGAAAACCTTTGCCCGTTTAAATCGTTTTATTCCTGCTGAGAATATTCTAATACTTACCAACAGGAAATACAAGGATTTATGTTTGCAACAGCTACCAATGATAACGGCTTCGCAGGTGGTATTGGAACCAGTAATGCGAAATACTGCTCCATGTATACTCTATGCGGCATTAAAGGTTCATAAATTAAATCCAGATGCTCTAATGATTGTTGCCCCATGCGATCATTGGATTGAGGATGAGCAGGAGTTTGAAAGAAATATTTTAAGTAGTTTTAAACAGGCCCTTCAACCGGGTGCAATTTGTACTTTGGGGATAAGACCTAGCTTTCCAAATACCGGATTTGGTTATATAGAATATCGCGAAAAAATGCTCGATAGTGGTTTTTACCCGGTAGAGCGATTCAGAGAAAAACCGGATTATGAAACCGCCAAGTTGTTTTTGGATCAAGGTAATTTTCTCTGGAATGCGGGTATTTTTATTTGGAGTGTCGCTACTATTTTAGAAGAGTTTCGACAGTACCAATTAGACATTTATAATTTACTTGTACAAGGCATGGAAGTTTTTAATACAGCTGAGGAAGCCCCATTTATAGAAGAAAGTTACCCTAAAGCAGAGGACGTCTCTATAGATTATGCAATATTAGAAAAGGCAAAGACTATCTATGTAATACCGGCAACTTTTGATTGGAATGATCTTGGCACATGGGGCTCGTTATTTGATAAATTGCAGAAAGACGCTCAGAACAATGCCATAGTAAATGGCCAAGTTCTAACAGAAGACGCAAGTGGTAATATGATACGCCTGCCAAAGAACAAAGTTGCTGTTATTGATGGGATATCAGATTATATTATTGTGGACAAGGATGATGTGTTAATGATCTATCCTAAGTCTAAAGAACAGGACATAAAAAAGATTTTGGCCAAAGTGAAAACTACTTTTGGAGAAGACTATACCTAAGTTATGAAAGACGAACAACAAAAAGACCTGCAATCAGAAGAAACCAAAGAGAGCAGAGAAAAGGTTCAAAAAGACTTTCAGGGTTTTTTAGGAAGCGCTAGAAAGTTTTTATGGGAATTACTTAATATTAGAAATGATACGGATCAAGAAGCTACCAAGGCTGCGATAATTGCCGATATTCCATTTAAGGGCCATACCATATGGATATTGATTTGTTCAATTTTTATTGCTTCGGTTGGATTAAATGCCAATTCTACTGCAGTGGTAATTGGAGCCATGCTTATTTCACCCCTAATGGGACCAATTCTGGGAATTGGGATGTCTATTGCTATCAATGATATTGATACCTTAAGAAGATCTTTAAAGAATTTTGTTGTAATGGTAGTTATCAGTATTCTGACTGCCTATTTGTTTTTTACTTTTTTCCCACTCCGCGACGAATCTTCTGAACTTCTAGCGCGTACAGCGCCGGATATAAGAGACGTACTTATTGCTTTTTTTGGTGGTTTTGCATTAGTTATAGCCAGGGCAAAGAGAGGAACTGTGGCAACAGTAATATTCGGAGTTGCTATTGCTACCGCTTTGATGCCACCTCTTTGTACCGTTGGCTTTGGTCTTGCAATTGGGAATATGGAATACGCTTTAGGAGCTATTTACCTTTTTACCATCAACACCATTTTTATAGCCCTAGCCACCGTCATTGTTCTCAAGTTTTTGCGCTTTCCTATGGTTAGGTATGTGAATTCTAAGAAACGAATGATTTTCGCAAGAATAGCGTCTTTGGTTGCAGTATTGGTGATGATCCCGGCGATAATAACTTTTTACAATGTTTTTGAGCAATCCCGATTTATGGTGCAGGCACAAGACTTGGTTAATACTACTATTGGGGCCTATAAATTTCAAGGACAAGGAAGGTTTTTGGATAATCTAACCCAAATCAATTATAGCAGAAAGGGAACCTCTAATATAGAAATTGTTTGTATGGGTAATGAGGAGATACCTAGCAACGTAATTGAAACCTGGATTGCCAAGAAGAATACCTACAGCAGATTGAAGAATACAGAAATGAAAATAGTTCAGGGGGGAAGAGATGATTCTGAAGAGAAGTTTAATTACATTACTGAACTATATGAATCCAAAAAAGTGGAAATCCAAAACAAAGATGAAAGAATAAGGTTGCTTGAAAATGAAATTGCCAAACTTAGTAAGCTAACAACCAGACAAGTACCTTTTCAACAGATAAGTGCCGAGGCAAAGGCCAATTATGAAAATTTAGAAAGTCTAGGATTCGCCTATACCTTGGTGACAGATTTTAATAAAATGGACACTATTCCCATTTTTGAAGTAGTGTGGAAAAAAGGAGCGAAAAAGCGAGAGGTGAGAAAAGATAGTGAAAAGTTGCAAGAATGGTTAAAACTGCGAATTAATGATAAAAAGGCACAGGTAAAACAGCGGCAGTCTTAGTTACGCTCTTCAATATACATTTGCCTTACTTTTTTGAATAATTCGGAAGAATAAACAAAATCAGTCACCGCTTTATTGTCGGTTTTAAAAATCTCTTTATTTGTGCCTTCCCACTCTTTGAGGCCGTTTTTTAGAAAAACAATTTTCTCCCCAATTTCCATGACGGAATTCATATCATGACTATTTATCACCGTAATAATATCGTTTTCCTGGGTTAATTCCTGAATCAGATTGTCTATAAGGATGGCGGTTTTGGGATCTAATCCCGAATTAGGCTCATCACAAAAGAGGTATTTGGGCTTCATCACGATAGCTCTGGCGATGGCTACTCTTTTCTGCATGCCCCCAGATATTTCTGATGGGAATTTATCTTTTGCCTCTTCTAGATTTACCCGCATTAATACTTCATTAACGCGATCCTCCATTTCAGATTTCGCCTGCTTGGTAAACATATCTAGTGGGAACATTACATTTTCTTCTACCGTCATAGAATCGAAGAGGGCACTCCCTTGAAAAACCATCCCAATTTCTTGTCTAAGATCTCTTTTGTCGGTAATGGATAATTTGGAGAGAAAACGACCATCATAGATTATCTCTCCTTCATCCGGAATTAAAAGGCCTAAGAGGCATTTAAGAAAAACCGTCTTACCCGAGCCACTTTGTCCAATGATCAAATTGGTTTTACCCTTTTCAAAGGAAGTGGTAATCCCTTTTAAAACATGGGTTTCTCCAAATGATTTATGTAAATTATTAACTTCAATCATCAGCCAAGTAATAGTTGTGTCAGTACAAAGTTTGCAATAATTATTGCCACACTAGTCCAAACAAACGAAGTAGTACTGGCTTTTCCTACGTCTAAAGCTCCACCTTTCATATAATACCCATGGAAAGAGGGAATAGTAGCAATTAAAAAAGCAAATACCAAAGTTTTAATAAATGAATAAGTGACATGAAAAGGGATAAAATCTATTTGTATTCCCTCAATAAATTCTGCTGTGGTACTATGTTCTCCCATTACATTTGCAATTAAACCTCCCAAAACACCTAAATACATGGCTATGGCTATGGCAAAAGGATAAAAAAGCATGGCAATTATTTTTGGAAAAATAAGGTAGTTTAAGGAATTTACGCCCATTACCTCCAGGGCATCTATTTGCTCTGTAACTCGCATGGTGCCAATACTAGAAGTGATATAAGAGCCTACTTTACCCGCCATGATAATAGAAGTAAAGGTCGGGGCAAATTCTAAGATTACGGATTGTCTAGTAGCGAAACCAATTAAATTTTTTGGAATAAGTGGATTGGTCATGTTTAGAGCCGTTTGAATGGCAACAACTCCACCAATAAAAATTGAAATAAATATTATTATCCCTAACGAACCATAGATTAACTCGTCTATCTCCTTTAGAATTAAATTCTTCATGATCGACCATTTGGTTGGTTTTTTAAAAACCTCTTTGACCATAATAGAGTAATTCCCAATTGACGCTAAATATCCCATGAAAACGTTCTGCGATTCTAATCGTAAAAATAGTAATATTAGCATTGATTTGACCTTGATTTCATATTTTAAAAACTTTAATTAAGTATTTTTGACTAATTAATATTGTATTTATGCCTTTTAGACTTTCTTTTCTTTCTTTCTCGTTCATATGCTTGCTTTTGTGTATCACTACAGTTCAAGGCCAGCGAAAGTCAAAAAAATCTGAAGTTTTGCCCGATAAGGTTTCCCTATACACTCAGCCTAAACTAATGGTTGGTATTGTGGTGGATCAGATGCGTTATGACTATTTAACTAGGTATTGGAACCGGTTTCAGGATGGGGGATTTAAGCGATTGGTAAACGGTGGTTTTAATTGTAAGAATAACCATTATAACTATGCTCCTACCAGTACAGGTCCAGGGCATGCATCTATTTATACCGGAACAACTCCTTCTGTTCACGGGGTTATAGGTAACAATTGGTACGATAAGCTTTCAGGGGAATCTGTGTATTGTGCAGGGGATCCTGCATACAATACAATAGGTTCATCTTCTGAAGCAGGGAAAATGTCGCCAGGACGTATGTTAGTCAGTACTGTAACGGATCAATTAAGATTGCATAGTCAAATGCGATCTAAAGTTATTTCGATTGCACTTAAAGATAGGGGTGCCGTATTACCGGGCGGACATACAGCTAATGCTGCATATTGGTTTGAAGGAGGAAAAGATGGCAGATGGATAAGTAGTTCCTATTACATGAATAAGCTTCCTGATTGGGTACAGACCTTTAATCAGGCAGGAAGTGTTTCCCAGTATAAAAAAGCTTGGACAACCTTGGAAGATATTAATTCGTATGTAGAAAGTGGTCCGGATAATACAAAGTACGAGGGTGTTTTTAAAGAGGAAAAGGCACCGATATTTCCTCATAATCTAGATGAAATTTGGAATGCAAACGGCGATTATAATATATTAAGAAGTACCCCATATGGAAATAGTATAACTACCGATTTTGCTTTGGCGGCCATTGAGGCAGAAAATCTGGGGAAGGATCAGATCACAGACTTTTTAGCCATATCCTATTCAAGTACGGATTATGTTGGGCATAAATATGGCGTTAATTCTAAAGAAGTCCAAGATACTTATATGCGTTTGGATGGGGAATTGATTCGCCTTTTAGACTATTTAGATGAAGGAGTTGGTGAGGGTAATTATACCGTTTTCTTAACAGCAGATCATGGAGCAGTACATGTTCCGGCATTTTTAGAAGATAATAAAATCCCAGCTGGGTATTTGAATAAACAAACGGCGATAAAGTCTCTGAAAGAAAATATAAAGTATACGTATGGGGCTGCAGAGCTCATTAGGAACGTTTCCAATAATCAGATATTTTTAGATCATATGGTTATAAAGAATCTGGATTTATCTCTTCAAGAAGTGCAGTCTTCTTTGGCGGAAGAGCTCTTAAAACAAGGGCATTATCGTAATGTCTATACAGCATACCAACTACAAAACGGGGAATTTACCAAGGGACTGCCGTATATACTACAAAATGGATACAATAGAATGCGATCAGGGGATATAATGCTAGTGCCAAATACTGGATATATTGACTATAGCAAAACAGGATCTACCCATGGGTCTTCTAATATATATGATACTCATGTTCCATTGATATTATATGGGAAGGGAATCCTTCAAGGTGCAACTATTGAAAGAACTGAAATAACTGATATTGCTCCTACGATAGCTGTTCTTTTGGGTATTGCATTTCCTAATGGGAGTACTGGAGAACCGGTGGTAAAGGCCTTAGAATAGCTTGTTCCGGATAGAGTTCCAACGGTATTTTCGTATGTAAGCACCTTCATCACTATCTACTAAAAATGAAGTTTTGTCTTTGCTAGCCATAAAATACCCACTAATACTGTCCATAAAGAGAGCAACTTTCTTACGGGCGAAAGCCATCTTTAGAGAGGATAAGGCTGTTAAAACAAAACCATAGCGCATTCTATACATGGCCTTTCCTTGTAAATACCTGGCCTTTTTGGAATAGGAGCTACCTAACGGTCTTAGGTGTTTTATTTTTAGACTTGCATCGGTGATGACGGTAAACCCGTGATATCTTGCCAAAAGTTCATCTACAGTATCCCATCCCATGGCCTTTTTTAATCCACCTATTGCTGTAAAACAGTTTTTTGTATATGCTTTAAAAGCTCCCCTGACGTGATCTTTGTTCATTGGGTGGTTTAGCACCCAACTTCCATGGTTATCTGCTTCATATGCAAATCCTCCCAGGATTCCGGCTTTTGGATTGGACCGGATTAGTTCAATAATTTTTTCAAAATAATTCTCGGGTAAAATGATGTCTGCGTCTAGCTTTACTATAAAGTCGTACTCTTTTGGAATGACAGATAAGCCAGCATAAAAGGCATCGATCACCTTGGATCCAGGCATATGCAATTCCGTAGAATTGTGATTAATTTTGTGAATGACTGCGGACTCAGTTGCAAAAAGATCAATAATACCTTCTGTATTGTCTACAGAGTTGTCGTTTACGACCACTGCTTGTTGTGGTAATATGCTTTGATCTAGAACAGACTTTAAAGTCTGTTCTAAAAACTCTTCTTCATTATGCGCGCAGATAACAATGAAATATCTCAAAACGAGTTGTAATTGTGAGTGTTTTTTAATCTTTCTTTTTTCTCTCGGCGTAGACTAAGTAATATCTTGGGGTAAATAATCGTAATAGCGGTCTGATACCTAATTTTTTAACTGGGTTTGTAAATGTAGATCTATCTATTATTCTCCAGCCAGATTTTTCTAACAGCCAATCGAATTGCCAGGCTTCAAATTCGTGATAATGTCTATCCCAGGGATCAGTTTTACTTCTGTAGGCAGAGGCAAACCATAGTTTTAACGGAATACTCACTACTAATTTATTAGACCTAACTGCCCTTAAGACATTAAATGGAGCCAGCATATGCTCAAATATTTCAAAGGCGGTTACAACATCTTCCGTTCCTTTGGTAACTCTGCTGAACTCCAGGTCTAAGTCTTCTCCATTGGTATTGGTAACCACATAACCATTTGCCTTCATTAACTCGGAAAAGGGATTGTTCACGCCTAGATCGAGAATGGTTTCGTCTTTCGAAATATGTTTTTGTAGAAATTCCAGTGTATTTATATACCTTTTACTGGGATAGGTTTTTTCGTACATATTTTCAGCATCTATAAACGATGGCATTAATATTCATTCCTGCGCCAACACTTGCAAAGATAACAACATCCCCTTTTTCTATATGCTGATTTTTTATTTTTCCGCTAGTCACCATGTCGAACAGTGTTGGTACCGTAGCCACAGAGCTGTTGCCCAGTTCTTTTATGTTCATGGGCATCACATTAGCCGGCACGGGCAGCTTGTAGAGTTGATAAAACCTCTTAACTATGGCCTCGTCCATTTTTTCGTTTGCCTGATGGATGAAGATTTTTTTTAATTCTGATATTGGGATTCCACTATTATCTAAACAGGTTTTCATTGCTTGGGGTACGTGGTTTAATGCAAATTCATAAATTTTTCGACCATACATTTTTATAAACTGTATATTGTCTTTTTTGTCTTTATTATAGGAATTGCCGAAAAACAAATAATAAGCCTCATCGTTAGTATAGGTGGCAGAGATATGTTCTAAAATCTCCCCTGCTTTTTCACTGTCTTCAATAATGCATGCTCCAGCGCCATCAGAATAGATCATAGAATCTCTATCATGTTCGTCTACTACCCGGGAAAGGGTTTCTGCACCTATAACCAGACATTTTTTGGCTATACCACTTTTAATGAAGGCTTTGGCCTGTATTACACCTTCAATCCATCCCGGACATCCAAAAAGCATATCGTAGGCTACACATTTGGGGTTTTTTATCTTAAGGCGGTGTTTTACTCTAGTAGCAAGACTTGGGACGGTATCTCCCTGTGACTGCCCATAGGAAACATTTCCAAAGTTATGAGCAAAGATGATGTAATCTAAATCCTCTGCATTTACTCCGGAATCTTTTATTGCCTCCTTGGCTGCGTAATAACCAAGGTCTGACGTATTTAATTCTTTATCCGCATATCTTCTCTCCTCTATTCCTGTGATAGCTTTAAACTTTTCGATAATAACTTCGTTAGAATAACCTAAGGGTGAGCCGTCGGTATTTAGAAACATGTTCGTTTCAAAATCTTTATTTGCACTTGTAATTTTAGGGATGTAACTTCCTATTCCACTTATTCCAATACTCATATTTGATACATCTGCTGGTCTAAAACGAATGTCTTAAAAATTTAACCCTTTTGTATTCTGAACCCTTAAACGAATACGATGGTCAGTGGTATTTTTAACTGAAATATATTTATGTTTTTAATCTCCGACTAGTGGTAACTAACTTAATAACAATTAGTTATGCTTCCGCATAGGCTTCGATGGGTGCACAGGTACATATTAAATTACGATCGCCATAGGCATCGTCAACCCTTCTTACACTTGGCCAAAACTTATTTTCTCTGACGTATGCCAATGGGTAGGCAGCTTTTTCCCTTGAATAAGCGAATTCCCATTGGTCGTTTGTTACCATGGCTAATGTATGAGGGGCATTTTTTAGAGGATTATTTAGGAGATTAGTATCTGCTGCTTCAATTTCTTTTCTTATGGAAATCATAGCATCACAAAAACGGTCCAGTTCCGCTAGGCTCTCACTTTCCGTAGGCTCTATCATAAGTGTACCAGCCACAGGAAAAGATACCGTTGGGGCATGGAACCCATAGTCCATTAAACGTTTAGCAATATCTGTTACTTCTATGCCTTTTTGTTTAAATGGCCTGCAGTCTATAATCATTTCATGGGCTGCTCTACCTTTTTCTCCGGTGTACAGTACATCGTAAGAACCATTTAGGCGATTTTTTATATAATTGGCGTTTAGTATAGCTATTTCTGTTGCCCGTGTTAGCCCGTGAGCCCCTAACATTTTAATGTATCCATAGGAAATCAAACAGACCAAAGAACTGCCCCAAGGGGCAGCTGAAATAGATGAAATGGCATCTTCCCCACCCGTCTTAATAATCGGATTACCTGGTAAAAAAGGTACAAGCTCTTTGACAACACATATGGGTCCAACACCCGGACCACCGCCTCCATGAGGGATGGCAAAAGTTTTGTGCAAATTTAAATGGCAAACATCGGCCCCTATCGTAGCAGGGTTTGTAAGTCCTACTTGAGCGTTCATATTAGCACCGTCCATGTATACCATCCCCCCGTGTTCGTGAATTAAGGAAGTAATCCTAATAATGGAAGATTCAAAAACGCCATGCGTACTTGGATAGGTAACCATTAAGGCAGCTAGATTCTCAGCGTGAATTAATACTTTTTCCTCTAAGTCCTTAAAATCTATATTCCCTTTTTCATCTGTTTTGGTAACCACCACTTTCATGCCGGCCATAACAGCAGATGCGGGATTTGTTCCATGAGCTGAAGCTGGTATAAGACAAATATTTCTATGCCCTTCTCCCTTAGACCTATGAAATGCTCTTATGGTCATTAGACCGCTGTATTCTCCTTGCGCTCCAGAATTGGGTTGTAAAGAGGTGCCCGCAAAACCTGTAATGATGTTTAGGTCCTTTTCTAGTTCTTTTAAGACTATTTGATATCCTTCTGCCTGGTCTAGAGGTACAAATGGGTGTATATTACCCCATTCTGCCATGCTTAAAGGAAGCATTTCTGTAGCTGCATTCAATTTCATGGTGCAAGAGCCCAAAGAAATCATAGAATGGTTTAAGGCCATGTCTTTACGCTCTAGTTTCTTAAGATATCTCATTAACTCCGTTTCTGAATAGTAGGAATTAAATACCTCGTTCTCCAGAAATGCAGAGTTTCTGTTCAGTGCGAAGGGAATAACATTTAAGTCGTCAGAATTCCAATTTAGAGGGTGTTCAATATTTTGGAGCTCCGTAAAACAACTATATATGTCTAATAAGTCCTTCTCTGAAGTAGTCTCATTGATGGAAAGAGATACACTTCCTTTATCTGTATAATAAAAGTTAATGTTTTTCCCTTCTGCAATACGCTGTAAACCGGAAGTATTATTTAGGTCTACTTCTATTGTGTCAAAGAAAGAATCATTGATTAACTTAAATCCAATTTCTTCTAAGCTTCTGGATAATACTTTGGTTTTTGTATGAATGTTTTTAGCAATTCGCTTCAAGCCTTCTGGACCGTGATACACGGCATATGCCCCGGCCATAACCGCCAAAAGTACTTGAGCAGTACAAATATTGCTAGTGGCCTTGTCTCTTTTAATATGTTGTTCCCTAGTTTGAAGTGCCATTCGGAGTGCAAAATCCCCATTGGTATCTTTGGTTACGCCAATAATTCTACCTGGAATACTTCGCTTAAAGGCTTCTTTTGTGGCAAAAAATGCCGCATGAGGCCCTCCGTAGCCCAAGGGTATCCCAAAACGCTGTGTAGTACCTACCACGACGTCAACACCCATTTCCCCTGGAGGGGTTAGAAGTACTAAACTTAGGATGTCGGCAGCAACTGCTACTTTAATATTTTGCTCTTTAGCTTTGCTTACAAAGCTTTGGTAGTCATATATCTGTCCGTACTTTCCCGGGTACTGAAGAAGTGCTCCAAAAAAATCTTGGCTAAAATCGAATTCCTCATGACTACCAATAACTAATTTTATACCCAAGGGTTCGGATCTTGTTTTTAATAATGCAATGGTTTGAGGCAGGACTTCTTCTGAGACAAAAAAACATGCCACCTGATTTTTCTTTTGTTCTCGGCTCCGAACATCGAAGAGCATCGTCATCGCTTCTGCAGCCGCTGTACTTTCGTCTAAGAGTGAAGCATTGGCTAATTCCATAGCCGTTAAATCACAAACCATAGTCTGAAAATTTAATAACGCTTCTAGTCTTCCCTGAGCTATTTCTGCCTGGTACGGTGTGTAGGCTGTATACCAACCTGGGTTCTCCAGTATGTTTCGTTTAATTACAGAAGGAGTTATGCTCTCATGATACCCAAGGCCTATATAGGTTTTGAAAATCTTATTTCTTTTAGCAAGACTATTGGTGTGGAGTAAGAATTCATGCTCGCTCATTGCCTTATCTAAAGGAAGCTGCTTGTTAAGTCGAATATCATCCGGGATGGTTTCTGTTATTAACTGTTCCAAGCTATTAGAACCAACAATATCAAGCATTTTTGGAAGATCATTTTCTGTTATTCCAATATGTCTGGAAGCAAATAATTCAGTGCTCATAAGTCTTGAATTTATCTAAAAATTTAGCTCACAAAATTAACGATTAAATCTCGATTTTATATAGAATTTTGAAGACTCTGGATTAAAGTTTTTAACCGAAATGTATGGTTATAAACACTTTCCTTAATTTTGTTTAATGTCGAGAGCGAAAATTCTTCTAAATTTTTATCTAGATGCAAGTATTCATGTAGCTCTGGCGGTATTAAGCCTTACCCTTATTACTTATAGTAATATAGGCATAGTCCTAAAAAAGGAAGTTCTGTATTTTGTGTTTTTTGGCACCATTTGGTCCTATAATTATATCAAATATGGGGTGCAGCTAAGACCTCAACAAAATGATAACTACCCGTATGGCAATATCATTTTTTTTCTTAGTATAATTTCTCTAATTGTAAGCGCTTATTTTTTTAGTTTTCTGAATAAGAATACCTGGTTGTTTGTTTTTTTACTACTCATTTTAGTAGGTAGCTATACCTTACCGGTTACAAATAAGGGTCAGAATTTAAGAAGCCTAGGAATCACAAAGGTGTTGTTAGTTGCATTGGTTTGGGCTGGGACCACGGTTGTAATACCGATACTGGATGCACGTTTGCAACTCAGTTGGGATCTTGGATTAGCGATGTTTCAACGAATTATATTAGTGCTGATTCTAATGATTCCTTTTGAGATAAGAGATTTGAATACGGATAAGCCCAATTTAAAAACCATCCCACAAAGATTTGGTGTACAAAAAACAAAAATAGGAGGAGTTATATTGGTATTCTGTTATTTTGGTTCAATCTATTTGCAAGATGCCTTATCTAACTCCCTTATGACCCAGAAGGCACTTGTATCAATTCTGCTGCTTTGTGTAATAGGTGCAACAAAAAAAAAACAACGAAAATATTTTGCCGCTTTCTATGTAGAGGCAATTCCTATTCTTTGGGCACTCGTAGTAATTATTTCAGAAGTAAATTAGGGTTCGGTTTTCAGACTTTCTTCCATAATCTTTTTTTCTTGAATAGATAGGCATTGCAACGGGGCCTTATCCATTAAAGTGGTAAGTCTGTTATTCTTTTTAGAAAAGGTGGCACAGGCTTTACAAATCAAAAGATGGAATTTGAGTTGTATTTTTTCCCATAAACTAGCCTCTTTATACTGCAATTTATTGCACACTTTGGCTGCTTCTTCACAATTCATCATAATTCAAACCAATTTTCATTAAGGCATCCCATCAGGGAGGTTCTTGCCCGGTGTATCATTACCCATAAATTAGACGGATTAATATCTAATTCATTACATATATCCTCCGTAGAAAGGCCTTTAATGGTTTTCATCGTAAAAACATCCGACTGTTTTTGGGGTAGCTGGGCAATGCATTCTTGAATAGCAAAACCTAGCTCTTCATTTTCAATGTTGTCATTTTCCAAAAGACTAAGAGGGTCGGCTACCTGTTCTTCTAACCAATCTCCTTCAGCGTCTGTCTGGTTACTATAATTCATCCTCACTTCTGCCTTCCCTTTTTTAGAATTTATTTTTCGGTAATGATCAATTACTTTTCGTTTTAAAATAGCAATTAGCCAGGTGCGTTCAGAGGCAATCCCCTGGTAATTAATAGCAGATTTAAGCCCAGCAAGAAAAGTTTCCTGAACCAAATCTTTTGCAATTTCAGCATCACTTACCCGAACAACGGCATAGTTATACAAGTAATCAGCATAATTACCTACCCACTTTTCAGGATTAATTTTATTCGAAGTCATTTAGTTCCTTATCGAAACCAAAAATAAATTAATTTTGACTAATAAATGAATTTAATATTTAAAGAGTATTATATGAGAGGTTTATGTGTTTTACTATTTTTTTTGGTAACTGTGGTATTATCCGCGCAAACTAAAAGCCAATCCATAACTACATGGGAAGAGATTAATTTAGAGGATGCCGTATTGGTAGATGTTAGAACAGCGGAAGAATATTCGGCAGGTCACTTAAATGGAGCCTTAAATATAGATTGGTTTTCGGAGGATTTTGCCAACCAAATACAAGAAGTTCCCAAGACTAAAACAATTTATCTTTACTGTAAAAAGGGAGGACGTAGTACCAAGGCTCAGGAATTACTAGCATCCCTAGGCTATTCCAATGTGATTAACCTAACTGGGGGCTTTGATGCTTGGTTAGCCGAGCATAATTAGTCGGATACATCGGTTAGTCCGGCCCGCTTCAGTAATGCATCTATTTGAGGTTCTCTTCCTCTAAAGCGTTTGTATAGCACCATGGGTTTTTCGGTTCCTCCTTTAGAGAGGATATTTTCTTTAAATTTAGCAGCAATCTCCTTATTAAACACTCCTTTTGTTTTGAAGTAATCAAATGCGTCTGCATCTAATACTTCTGCCCATTTATAGCTGTAGTATCCTGCCGAATAACCACCCTGAAAAATATGAGAGAAGGAAGTGCTCATACAAGTTTCTGCATTATCTGGATAAAGTGCCGTCTTTTCAAAAGCCTTAAGTTCATGCTCTTTTACACTTTTGATGTCTGATGGGTCTTGGGCATGCCAGGACATATCTAATAGTCCAAAACTTATTTGCCTCAAAGTAGCCATTCCTTCTTGAAATTTTGCGGCATCCTTGATTTTTTTCACTAAACCCATTGGAAGAGGTTCTTTTGTTTTGTAGTGAATGGCAAATAACTTTAATGCATCTTCTTCATAACACCAATTTTCGAGAATTTGACTAGGAAGTTCTACAAAATCCCAATACACCGAAGTTCCTGACAAACTAGGGTAGGTAGTATTTGCCAAAATACCGTGAAGTGCATGTCCAAATTCGTGAAAAAGTGTGGTTACTTCGTTGAAGGTAAGTAAGGAAGGTTTTTCTTTTGTTGGTTTGGTAAAATTACAAACGTTAGAAATAAGAGGTCTCTCGTTTTTCCCTTTTAATATATACTGCGATTTAAAGGAAGTCATCCATGCACCGGCTCTTTTTCCTTCCCTTGGATGAAAATCTGCAAAGAACAAAGAAATAAATGCCCCATTTTGATCGTAAATGCGATAAGTTTTAACTTCTGGATGATAGGTTTCTACGTCGAATACTTCCTCAAATCTTAGTCCATAGAGATTTTCTGTAATCTTAAAAACGCCAGCAATTACCCGATCTAACTCAAAGAAGGGTTTTAAGACCTCATCATTAAATTGAAAAAGATGTTGTTTTAATTTTTCAGAATAATAGGCAGCGTCCCAAGATTCAAGACGTTCTACTCCATCCAATCCTTTTGCAAAATCTGTTAATTCATTTAGTTCTCTTAATGCTGCGGGTTTTGCCTTTATTAAAAGGTTATCCAGAAACTCAAAGACGTTTTCTGGAGTTTCTGCCATTCGTTCTTCCAAAATGAAGTGAGCGTGAGATTTATACCCTAACAGTTGTGCTCGTTCATGTCTTAGTTTTGCAATAGAAAGTACATTATTTTGGTTGTCTAAACTATCACCATGAAAGGCTTTAGCTCCAAAGGCAGTGGAAAGTTCTTTTCTCAATGCTCTGTTGCTGGCATACTTCATAAATGGGATATAGCTTGGATAGTCTAAGGTGATTATCCAACCTGATTTATTGTTAGACTGCGCTATTTGTGCTGCAGCTTCCTTGACGCTTTCTGGTAGCCCTGCCAAATCTTCTTCCCTGGTTATATGAAGTTCATAACTCTGTGTCTCTTTGAGTACATTTTCTCCAAACTGCAATTTCAACGGAGCCAATTTTGCATCTATTTCCCGTAACCTTAATTTTTGCTCTTCCTTTAAATTTGCGCCGTTCCGACTAAAGTTCTTATATTTTTTCTCTAAGAGTGTATTCTCTTCAGCGGATAGGCTATTCTTGTCAATAGTTTCAAAGACATACTTTATTCTGCCAAATAATTTTTCATTTAAAACAATGTCGTTGCTAAACTTGGCAAGCAAGGGAGAAATATCCTTGGCAATCTCCTGAATCTTATCGTTTGTTTCTGCGGAATTTAAATTGAAAAAGAGGCTGGCAACTCTTTCTAATTGTTGGCCAGAAAACTCTAATGCTTCTATAGTATTTTCAAAAGTTGCTTCTTCCTCGGAGTTGGCAATGGTTTCCACTTCCTTTTCGGCAATTTTCAAAGCTTCTAGAAAAGCGGGCTTATAGTGCGAATCGTTAAGTTTAGAAAATGGCGGGACATCGAATGGCTTTAATAAAGGATTCATAGTTCAAGGAAAATTTAGTAAGGCGTTTTTAAGCAGTAAGTAAGTTATTTTTTCTTCAGTTCTTTGGCCCCGTGGATTACCTTCTCCTTAAGACCTTCTTTATAGAGTAAGATTTTGTCCATAACGCATTTATCTTGAGATCCAATAATTTGCGCAGCAAGAATACCCGCATTTTTTGCGCCATTTAGAGCAACTGTTGCCACGGGAACACCACCGGGCATTTGTAGTATTGATAGCACAGAATCCCATCCATCTATAGAATTGCTGCTTTTCACAGGAACCCCAATAACAGGTAAGGGGCTTAACGAGGCTACCATACCAGGAAGATGTGCTGCACCTCCTGCTCCGGCAATTATTACAGCGAAACCATTTTTGTGGGCTTGTTTGCTAAACTCATATAACTTTTCAGGCGTCCTATGTGCAGACACGATATCTACTTCCACCTCAATATCAAAACCACTTAGGATGTCTACAGCTTCCTGCATTATTGGAAGATCACTTGTACTTCCCATTACAACCGCTACTTTGCTCATTTAATTAAGATTTGCTTATTACTTTGATTCTTTTTTTCACCTCCTCTGCAACTTCTCTAGCCTTATTAATGTCCCTATCTACGATAGTTACGTGTCCCATTTTTCTAAATGGTCTTGTTTCTCGTTTCCCATAGATATGAGGAGTTACGCCTTTCAATTCTAAAATTTCTTCAATATTTTCATAATGAACCGGACCTTGATAAGATTCAGCCCCAACCAAATTTACCATAACCCCGGATAATTTACTGTCTGTTTTTCCTAAAGGTAAATTTAATATGGCCCTTAAGTGCTGTTCAAACTGGTTTGTAAAACTCGCTTCAATACTGTAATGCCCACTATTATGAGGTCTGGGAGCCACTTCATTCACTAAAATCTCACCATCTTTTGTTTGAAACATTTCAACGGCCAAGAGGCCAACATGCTCTAGCTGTTCTGCCACATTCACAGCAATTGATCTGGCTTTTTCAGCTATGGAATGGTCTATTCTGGCCGGACAAAGTACGTATTCTACCTGATTTGCCTCTGGATGAAACTCCATCTCCACAACAGGGTAAGTAATTTCCTGGCCCTTTACATTCCTAGCTACTATTACCGCAAGTTCATTTTCAAAAGGTATTAGACGTTCAGCAATACACTCTACGTTTGGAAGGCTTTTTAAGTCCTTTAGGGAACGAATAATTTTAACACCCTGTCCATCATAACCAAATTGAGCGGCTTTCCATACAAATGGTAAATGCAGGCCTCCATTTGCAATACTTTCTTCTATTTCACTAGAATATGCGAAGCGTGAAAAATCTGCTGTCGGAATATTATGATCTACATAAAAAAGCTTTTGTTTGGCTTTGTTTTGAATAATTCTTAGGGCTTTTGGCGTAGGATATACTTTTACCCCATTAGTCTCTAACGCTTCTAAGGCATCGATGTTTACATTTTCAATTTCAATAGTGAGAAGGTCCACATCTTTCCCAAAAGAGACCACGGTGTCATAGTCCATGAGACTTCCCTGTACAAATTCATTACAGCTAATACGACATGGAGCATCCAATGAAGCGTCGAGAACTTTTGTATATATGTCTAATTTCCTTGTTTCATAAAGCAGCATTTTACCAAGTTGCCCACCGCCTAATATTCCAAGTTTAAAATCTGAAGAGAAGTATTCCATCTACATCAACCTTAAGTATATTTAAGTTTATAAGTCCCACAAAAATACATCATATTGTGAGAATCGAAGACTGCCCATAGAAAAAAGAAAAACCAAAACCTTATCTTTGCCTTCCTATTAAAATTATGTCTCTAATAAAACTACATGATAAAGAGTTTAAGCCCTTTTTAAAAGAGGAAGAAATTCAGCTTGCTGTAAAGAGAATCGCAGGCGAAATTGCTGCGGACTTTAAGGACGAAGTGCCCATTTTTGTTGGTGTACTTAATGGCGCCTTTATGTTTATTGCAGATCTTTTAAAGCACTATCCTTATCCCTCAGAAGTGTCCTTTGTTAAACTTGCTTCATACCGCGGACTTACGTCTACGGGGATTGTAGAAACCCTATTAGAAGTACCTGAAAATATTGAAGGAAGAAGTGTAATTATTGTAGAAGATATAATTGATACAGGAAGAACCCTTAAGGAATTGGTGCATCTTTTCTCAAATACAAATGTAAAGGAGTTTAAGGTTGCCAGCCTTTTTTATAAATCTGAGGTGTATAACGGGGAGTATCCTATTGACTATATTGGGTTAGAAATACCAAATAAGTTTATTGTAGGCTATGGTTTGGATTATAAAGAACAGGGGAGAAATTTGAGAAATGTATACCAACTAAACAACACGAAAATGATAAATATTGTACTGTTTGGGAAGCCCGGGGCCGGTAAGGGTACCCAGGCTTCTTTTTTAAAAAATGAGCATAATTTAAAACATATTTCAACAGGAGATGTTTTTAGATATAATATTAAAAATAAAACCGATTTAGGGAAATTGGCCCAAGAATATATGGACAATGGAGACCTAGTGCCAGATGAAGTTACAATTAAGATGTTACGGGATGAGGTAGAGAAAAATCCCGATGCCAAAGGTTTTATTTTTGATGGTTTTCCCAGGACTGTGGCACAGGCCGAAGCTTTAGATAATTTGTTAGAGTCTAAGGATATGGAAATCCATGCCACTATTGCTCTCGATGCCAATGATGAAATCTTAATTGAACGCTTATTGGCAAGAGGAAAAGACAGTGGGAGAACAGACGATCAGGATGAAGATAAGATTAGGAATCGTTTTGAAGAGTACAATCTTAAAACGGCTCCTTTAAGGTCGTTTTACGAGTCTCAAGGCAAGTTTTTTAGTGTTAATGGCATAGGAGAAATTGAAGAGGTAACCAATAGACTTGGAGAAGTTATAAGTAGTTTAGAAGTCTCCGGTTAATAGTTCCTTCGAAGAATTAGCAGGAATACCATATAAACCATAATTTGACCACAGATGACCGAAGGGAATTTTGTAGACTATGTTAAGATTAATGTTGCTTCGGGCAATGGGGGCAAGGGTTCTGCTCACCTCAGAAGGGAAAAGTATATCCCCAAGGGTGGTCCTGACGGGGGTGATGGAGGACGAGGCGGCCATATTATTCTTAAAGGAAATCAGAATCTTTGGACGTTATTGGGATTTAAGTTTAAGAGACATTTTAAATCAAGTCACGGGGAACACGGTAGTAAAAGTAGAAGTACGGGTGCCGATGGAGAAGATATATTTTTGGAAGTACCCTTAGGAACTATTGTAAAAAATCCAGAAACGAACGAGGTGCTTTTCGAGATTACGGAGCACAATGAAGAAAGGATAATAGCAGAAGGCGGTAAGGGAGGTAGAGGAAATTGGCATTTTAAATCGCCTACAAACCAAACGCCGCGTTATGCTCAACCAGGAATTCCCGGAGAAGAAAAACAGTATACCTTAGAACTAAAAGTCCTAGCCGATGTAGGATTAGTAGGCTTTCCAAATGCTGGTAAATCTACTTTATTATCTGTTTTGACTGCAGCCAAGCCAAAAATTGCAGACTATGAATTTACAACCTTAAAACCAAATTTGGGGATTGTACAGTATAGGGATTTTCAGAGCTTTGTAATTGCTGATATTCCAGGTATAATAGAAGGGGCCTCAGAGGGAAAAGGACTTGGGCATTACTTCTTAAGACATATAGAACGAAATGCAACCTTACTTTTTATGGTGCCTGCAGATAGTTCAGATATCGCTAAAGAATACAATATTTTACTAAAGGAACTTCGGAAGTACAATCCAGAATTATTAGATAAAAACCGCCTTCTTGCCATTAGTAAGTCCGATATGCTCGATGAAGAACTAATGCAGGAAATGGCAGAGGAACTTCAAAAGGATATTCCCGGTACCCCCCATATCTTTATTTCCTCTGTTACTGGTCAGGGCATGCAAAACTTGAAGGACGAGCTTTGGAATCTTCTGAACGAATCTGAAGGATAGCATACCATAGCCACATTTTTTACGTTACTTTTATATATCCTTGATCATGAGAAATTTTATAATACTTTTTGTGGTATTAGCGTTCACGAACTGCTCTTCCATTAGCGTTACTTATGATTACGACAGGGCGGTAGACTTTTCTTCCTATAGCACCTATAATTATTACCCTGAGATGGATTCTGGACTTAATAATCTCGATGCAAATAGGCTTTATAAGGCAATTGATTCTACTTTGCGAATAAAGGGTATTCAGCTCTCGGAAGAACCGGACTTTTATATTAATATCATTAGTACTTACTATCAGAATCCTTCTAATAGTTCTGTAGGTATAGGTCTAGGTGGTACCGGAGGAAATGTCGGGGGTGGAGTTTCTGTTGGTGTACCAATTGGAGGAGCCAATCTAAAAAGAGAATTAGTTTTCGACCTGATTGATAGTCAAAGAGATGTTCTTTTCTGGCAGGCAACGAGCAATGCTGCTTTTAAAGAAAATGATTCCCCAACCCAAAAAGCTTTGCGTCTTCAAAAAGTTGTTGCCAAAGTATTCTCTAAATATCCCCCGTCTGCTAAAGTGTCGAAAAAATAGAACTTTAATTGGGCCTAATAATCGGATAAAATTTCAATATCACCCTCTTTCGAAAATGAGGTAATTTCCCAGCCATTAGGCTAAAGAGACTTTAAGAGCCCACCATCTATAGGAATATTTGAACCGGTAATATAGGCGGCCTTATCTGAGGCTAAAAAGGTAACCAAATAAGCATATTCCTCGGGATTTCCAATTCTTTGCATCGGAACATTTTGCTTCATAGTTTCTCTTACTTCCTCTGTTTTAATTCCCAATTGTTCTGCCTTTTTCTGGGTAAGTTGGGCTATTCTTTCGGTATTAAAATAGCCTGTCAGGATACTGTTTACCGTAATACCATGAGGCGCTATATCGGTAGCTAATGACTTAGCCCAAGTTACAACCGCAGCCCTGATTGTATTGGATAAGGCCAAATAAGACAGGGGTTCTTTTACCGATACAGAGGCCACATTAATAATACGTCCCCACTTATTACTTTTCATATGCTCTAAAGCCAATTCTGTGGTTAGCACCACCGTTTTGAATAAAAGATCGAAGGCTTTTTGATAGTCTGAGGGACTTACCTCTAAGCTATTTCCTGAAGGAGGTCCTTGGGTATTATTAACTAGGATGTCTACTTTGTTTTTGCTAAAATAGTCCTTTAGTGTATTGCCAAAAGATTCGTAGTTATTAAAATCCACCAAAAGATAGTCATGCGGTTGCTCCCCAAATTCAGCTAATTCGTGCAAAACATTCTCTAAGCCTTCTTTACTTCTGGCCATAAGGGTAACCTTTGCGCCACTTTTGGCTAATTGTAGTGCTATTGCTTTTCCAATGCCACGACTACTTCCACCCACAAGAGCATTTCTATTGTGTAAAGATATTTCCATAATGATTGCGTTCTTTAGCTATTTATATTCTTCACGGGCCGGACTAAAAACATCCATCAGCTTGCAAGTCGTAAGAGCTTTTCCGCTGTGTTTCGCATAAGGGGGAATTACTACCACTTCATTTGGGCCATAAATGCCGGTTACCCCATTTACTGTAAATTCAAATGAACCTTCCAATACCTGCATAATTTGCTCATTTAGATGAGAATGCTCTGGAACTTTTGCCCCCTTGTCTGCCTTCCAATAGGCAATGGTTATATGATCTGAATGGATCATCTTACCGTGATACCCCGGCATTATTTCTTTTTCTTGTACCTCACTTAGATTAAAATGCATTATTCTTATTTTTTAGAAGATAGTAACGTTTAGTTGTTCTACTAAGATAAAAAGAATACAACGCACAATAAGATTTGAGATGCTCTTTTCAATTCCTATCTTTAGGGCTTAAATGTAGAATGGATGCGATTACACTTTATAGCCATTGGCGGGAGCGCTATGCATAATCTGGCCCTGGCTCTTCATCACAAAGGAGATTTAATTACTGGAAGTGATGACGTTATTTTTGAACCTTCGCTAAGTAGGTTGGCTGCACAAGGGCTATTACCGAAGGAAATGGGATGGGATCCCACACGCATTACCTCAGATATAGACGCTGTAATACTGGGGATGCATGCTAAGGAGGATAATCCGGAATTATTACGAGCCAAGGAGTTAGATGTGGTAATTTACTCTTATCCCGAGTTTTTGTTTGAGCAGTCTAAAAATAAAACCAGGGTAGTTATTGGCGGGAGCCATGGCAAAACAACCATAACCTCCATGATATTGCATGTTATGCAGTACCATAACAAGGAAGTAGATTATATGGTTGGAGCGCAGCTTGAAGGATTTGAACGAATGGTCCACCTAACCAATACAAATGACTTTATCGTTTTAGAAGGAGACGAATATCTCTCATCTCCAATTGATCGACGACCTAAGTTCCATTTATACAAACCAAATATTGCTCTGTTGAGTGGAATAGCTTGGGATCATATTAACGTATTCCCAACCTTTGATAATTATCTGGAACAATTCAGAATTTTTATTCAAAGCATTGTAAATGGGGGAAGTATTACATACAACGAGGAGGATGAGCATGTAAAGGAACTTGTAGAAGAGTCTCAGAATTCTATTCGAAAATTTCCATATAAGACTCCGGAATTCTTTGTTGAAAATGAACAAACCTTTATAGAAAGTCCTGAGGGACCTTTACCTATTAATGTATTTGGCAGGCACAATTTAAATAACCTGGCAGGTGCCAAGTGGATTTGCCAGAATATGGGAGTAGATGAAGAAGATTTTTATGAGGCAATTTCTTCTTTTAAAGGCGCTTCCAAAAGACTGGAGAAAATCGCCGAAACTAAAGACACCATAATATTTAAAGACTATGCCCATTCCCCAAGTAAGGTTATCGCAACTACTAAAGCTGTAAAAGAACAGTATCCCGATAGAAAGATTATTGCCTGTTTGGAACTACATACCTATAGTAGCCTTAACAGTACTTTTTTGCGGGAGTACAAAAATAGCTTAAAAGACGCCGATTCTGCTGCTGTTTTTTATATACAAGAATCTCTGGCTATAAAGGGATTGGCAATTCTGACGATCGAGGAAATTGCAGAGGCATTTAATCTAGATACAGATAATATTTTTGGAGATGGTCAGGAATTTCGAGAATTTCTTAAAACACAGAATTTACATAATTCGGTACTCCTCTTTATGAGCTCAGGAAACTATGGTGGTTTAGACATGCAGGAAGTAATAGATTTAATAGACTAAGGCTATATTCCAAATTGTCTAAAATGATGGTCCAGGTGTTTGTATTGAAGCTGACCCCATTGTGTTGAGGTAAATTCTCCAAAGTTTGGGTGTGGTTGCCAATCTTCTCTTTCTCTCAGTTGATAAAGTGCTTCTAATTTATCTCTAAGTTTTTTAAGCTCCACTTCGTATTCTTTCGCTTCGGTGGCTTTTGCCACTGTCACAGTAGGTAGGTTTTTTCGCCACAGTTTATCATTATACATAGACTTCTTAAACAGTAATCGCATTAGAAGATTTGGAGATTTAGTAGGTTTCTTATTCTTAATAGCTAATTGAATTGGGAATTGACAATGCCATAACATTTGGGCTGCACTCATTTTGCCCCAAAGACCTTTAGATTCGGGACTTAATTTTCCTAGTCTTTGGGTTATTTCTTTGTAAGAAGAAGATTCAAAAATAGAATTCATAGAGTGTAAAAAGAAATTCTAATTTGAAATTACAATTTTTTTTTAAGTTGACTATCTTTAACCTATGCAAGCTGAAACAGACTCTATCTCAATAAAACATTGGTCCGATGAGGATAAGCCTAGAGAAAAGTTCTTGTATAAGGGTCCCTTCTCAGTTTCTAATGCAGAACTTTTGGCAATTTTAATTGGTACGGGCGTGAAACAAGAAACGGCTGTAGATTTGGCGAAAAGAATTCTAAAGGCTTCTAACAATAAACTGGAACAACTAGGAAATGCTTCGGTTAATCATTTAATGAATTTCAAAGGAATTGGACGAGCAAAGGCCGTAACTATAGCGGCGGCTTTGGAAATTGGACGTCGAAGGGGTTATGAAAAGAAGGCCAGCGTTACAAGAATAGCTAAAAGTGAGGACGTTTTTGATTTGTTAAGACCACTTCTTTCTGATTTACTCCATGAAGAGTTCTGGATATTATACCTAAATAATTCAAATCAAGTATTAAAAAAGGCTCGATTAAGTATGGGAGGCATAACCGGAACCCTCGTGGATACCAGATTAGTAATGAAGCAAGCTCTGCAAGCGAATGCCGTCGCAATTGTCCTGTCACATAACCATCCTTCCGGCACCTTAAAACCAAGCCGGTCAGATAAAAATGTGACTAAAAAATTATGTGTTGCAGGAAAAGCTCTAGATATAAAGGTTTTAGATCATGTTATAATTGCTAATGACAAATACTTTAGTTTTGCTGATAATAATTTAATCTAAATATGCTCCTAGTTTACACCTACAAGATTACACCTCGTTTCATTTATATTATGAAGCAAATCTTTACGAGGATATTGGGAATTGAGATCATTTACACCACAAAAGTGGAAGATTTTATTAAGCATAATGGCCCCAAAATAACATATAGTAAAAACCCTCTTCAAAACGAGTTTTTTATTCGGTCACACGAACTGCTTTTTGAAAATGGAATACGCGATTTTCAAATACCAATTTCAGAATGGGAGGGCAATCCTTGTTTTTTTCCAACTAATGAAATTTCTGCGAT
This sequence comes from Eudoraea chungangensis, assembly GCF_029360665.1. GTDB lineage: Bacteria > Bacteroidota > Bacteroidia > Flavobacteriales > Flavobacteriaceae > Eudoraea > Eudoraea chungangensis. Next base: position 608,745 of record NZ_JARDUB010000003.1, on the reverse strand, counting down.
ACCTTATGATATTTTTGCCGCAAGTTTTTATTTATTAAGCAGATACGAAGAGTATTTACCGTTCCTAAAAGATCATCATGGCCGATTTCCACCTTCGGAGAGTTTTGCAATGCAAAACAAGCTACTTAAATATCCATTGGTTGATTTATGGGCTTTTACATTTTTAAATGAATTGAAAAAGCGTTTTCCTGCACTGAAGTATAAAACCAGGTCATATAAATACACTTCCATTGTTGATGTAACTACATCTCACTGTTTTGCACATCGAGGACCAATTAGGGGTTTCGCCGGACTTATGTTGGATTTAGGAACGTTTAAATTTAGAAGGGTAATACAGCGAATCTCCGTTAGTTTGAAGCTAAAAAAAGACCCGTTTGATAATTATTTTAAATTGATAGACTGGCACAAAAAACTTCGTCTTAAAAGTATGTTCTTTTTTCAATTTGCGGAGTATTCAACCTATGACAAAAATGTGTCTCCTGAGAATAATAGTTTTAAATATTTAATAAAAGCTGTTGCCGATTATAGCGAAGTGGCATTATCGGCTTCTTTTAGCTCGTACCGAGATGTTGATTTGTTAAAGGAAGAGAAAAAGAGACTTTCAAATGTGATTAATAAACCTGTAAACTTTGTTCGCATGCGGTATAATAGACTGGATATACCTAAAACCTATCGCGATATGGTAGAATCTGAGTTTACCGCTGATTATACTATGGGCTATACGCATGAAATTGGTTTCAAGGCTGGTACATGCACCCCTTTTTATTTTTACGATGCAGCCATAGATGCACAGCAACCAATTAAGATATATCCTTTTGCCGTTCATGATTATTCATTAACTAATGTGCAATCAGAAGAAGAGGCTTTGGGTTTAATAGAAGAAGTCTATAAGGAAGTTAAAAGAGTCAATGGGCATTTTATCACCGTCTTTTCAAATGAATTATTAGGAGGGGACCATAAATTTAGTTGGCTAGAACTATATCATAAAGCAATAAACAACTGTCATGTTTAGGGATTTGGTTTCCGATGTATTTTTTGATTTAGACCATACCCTATGGGACTTTGAAAGAAACTCTGCCTTGACTTTTACAGAAATTTTTAAGGATAGCAATATTAATCTATCCCTATCTGATTTTTTGGAAGTATACATTCCTATAAATTTATCTTATTGGAAATTGTATAGAGAAGAAAGGATAACCAAGAACCAACTCCGGTATGAAAGATTGAAACTCAGTTTTGATACGCTTTCCTATCCTATAAGTGATAGTCTTATCCATAAATTATCGGAAGCCTATATCCTTAGGCTAAGTAGCCATAATAATCTACTTCCAAATACCGTGGAAATATTGGAATATTTAAGACCCAAGTATAAACTTCATATTATCACCAATGGTTTTGAAGAAATTCAAAATAAGAAAATGCGTAATGCCAATATCATGGATTATTTTGATCAAATAATTAATTCGGAAATGGCTGGTGTTAAAAAGCCGAATCCAATAATTTTTGAGCTCGCACTGGAAAAGGCTCAGGTTCTGCCAAATAAGGCTATTATGATAGGGGATAGTTTGGAAGCTGATATTATAGGAGCCCGTGCAGTTGGCTTGCATACCCTGCATTTGAATGCTCATAACGAGCCAGATCATCAGCACGGTAAAATCATTTTTGATTTAAGGGAAATAAAAAATTATTTATAGAGTTATATTCTATAGAATAGTGGAATCCTTTTATAAAATAAGAAGCTTTATAGGAGGTTAAAAGTCTTGGAAACTATAGCAGGATGAAAAGAACAGGTATTTTTATTCTTTTACAGATTTTGATTATTGGTATAATATTTTCTTGTGCTGATAGGCAGGACTTTGATCAGTTTGATGATCTAACAATAGTGCCCGATGTTGAGGCTAGCTTGCTTTATGTAGAAACTCCAGAACGTATAATAAACCAGGTTAGCGGTATTAATTTTTATACCCAAACCTTTAATTTTGATGCATTCAATGAGCCCTTCGTGGAAGAGAATATTCTTGAAGGGGTTATTACCTATGAAGTTGAAAACACAACTTCAAAACCCTTAGATATTACTTTTGAGTTTTTGGATGAATTTGGTAATTCTTTGGACATAGAATTCTTTTCTATAGAAGCAGCACCGACGGCAATTTTGACTAGAGAAATTGCCTATGGACCTAACGGAAGAAGTATGGATATAATCCGGAATACTTCTGCCATCAGGGTTTCGGCAGTAAATCGAGGTGACAATACAAGTGTTTCTCCACTACCAGAGCCAACTATCTACTTACGCTCTAGTGCCCAATTTTCTATCAATCTTAAATGAAGCGTCTTCGCTATTTATTTTGGGTCTTTCTAATAGGCTCTAACCTAATAAGTGCCCAAAATAAAGAGGTTCTATATGATTTTCTTGAGATTCCTGAATCACTTTTGCTAAATCCTGGCAGAGAGGTATCCTATGAATGGTACGCGGGTGTACCTTTTATTTCCGGAGTATATGCCGCCGGTGCTACTAGTGGTGTAACGGTCAATGATCTTTTTGCTGCTGACGGAGTAGATATTAATCAAAAAGTAAGAGAGAGAGCCCTAAATAGTCTCACCAAAAAGGACGAGGTAAATGGAATATTTCAAATCGACATCCTTAATGGGGGGTTTAGGGGAAGAAATAATCCTAAGAATTTCTACTCCTTTGGATTGTATACGGAAGGCTACGTAGTAAACTACTGGCCTCAAGACCTGGCCTTTTTAGCGTTTGATGGTAATGCCGATCAACTTGGCCGTCGTTTTGATTTGAGCGATCTTAATTCTAGCGGCCAGATGCTAAATGTTTTTCACTTTGGAATCAATAGGGAAATAAATAATAAACTTACCTTAGGCGGAAGACTGAAACTTTATTCTGCCATTGTTGATTATAAAAGCACAAGTAACAAAGGCTACTTTTTAACGGATGTTGGACGGGATAACTTGTTAGTAAATACGCTTAGTGCCGATGTAAAAGTTCGAAGTTCTGGTTTTAACGAGCTTTTTAACCTCGACGATTCGGGAAGGTCGGTAACAAGTCTTTTTACCCAAAGAGGTTTTTTTGGTGGAGATATAGGCCTGGGGATTGATGTAGGCGTTACCTACTATTTAAACAAGCAAATGCTTCTTACCGGTAGTCTTTTAGATTTGGGGATGATATATCATACTACAGATATTGTTAATTATAGTCTTAAAGGAAATGCGTCTGTTGAGGGAGTAGAAGTTATTCTGCCAGATGCCTTGGCCGATCCTGGAGCAGACCTATGGCAAGACCTTGTGGATGAAATTGAAGAATTGCTCCCTTTCGAAGAAAATAATGATAATTATGTCACCATTCGGCCTGTAAAACTTTATTCTTCCTTTAGATATAACTTCGGGAAGCAAGCCGAATCTCAGCGATCCTGTGATTGTGATACACAAATAGACGCACCGGCAAGGAATACCGCATATTTAAATAGTGTAGGTCTTCAATTATTTGCTATTAACAGACCCAGGGGGCCACAGGCCGCCTTATCGGGGTTTTATCAAAGAAGGTTCGGAAATATACTGGCGCTTAAAACTACCTACACTGTGGATAAATTCTCTGCAACCAACATTGGCCTGGGCTTTAGTGTGCAAGCAGGTCCGGTAAATGTTTATCTAATGGGTAGTAATTTATTGTCTTATGGCAATATAGCAGACAGCAATTTTGCTGCTTTCCAATTAGGATTAAATATCATATCTTGGAACCTTAATTGATAGACAGAAGTAATGAAAAGAATAGTTTTAGGGGTCATTTTTATGCTGGGCTTAAGTTTTGGTTTATACGCTCAATTAGATAAATATAAATACGTCATCGTCCCAGTTAGCTTTAATGGTTTTAAAAAGGATAATCAGTATAAAACCAGTACACTAATTAAGCATCTTTTTACAAAGAAAGGTTTTGAAGTATATTATGACAACAATATCCCGTTTGAAATAAATGCGGACAGATGTAGTGCCGTTACGGTAGATTTAGTGCACAGCTCTAATATGTTTTATACCGGCGCAACATTGGTTTTAAAAGATTGTACCTCAAAAGAAGTGTATACAACACAAGAAGGAAAGAGTAAAGCAAAAGATGTTGAAAAGAGTTATCATGAAGCAATTGAAGGGGCCTTTGTTTCTATAATGGCCATTCCATATGCCTATACACCATCTAAGGTAATGGAACAGCCACTGGCAAAGTCCTCGGATGTGAACAACACAAGATCAACTGCCGTGGCAGGAGTTGAAGAGCAAAATATGCCTTCTAATGAGCCGGAAAAAGCTAAGGAGGCAGTTTCTTCTACAGTTTCAACGACTAATTCAGAACCTACAATGAGCACTGTCGCCGTGGCAGACGCTTCGACAGCGGAACAGAAAACAACGCCTCCTTCTTCCCCTGTCCAGGCTAGGGAAACAACAGCAGTTCCTGCTGCCCAAGCGAATACTACTAAGTCGACCGCCGTAGTCGCAACTTCTGTCGCTACCGTAAACATGGGTAGTAGCCCTGATCAGAATACTTGGTATGCGCAGGAAATTCCCAATGGTTATCAGCTTGTAGACAAATCGCCAAAGGTTCGATTAAAAATTTATAAAACAGAAACCGCGGATATGTACATTGCCGAAAGTGAGGAAACCAACGGCGTGGTGTATAAAAGAGAAGGGAAATGGTTTTTTGAATACTACGAATCGGGTAAAAAGAAAGTAGAAGAACTCTTTTTAAAGTTCTAATATTTATCTTTCCATAAATTCTTCAGATGCTCCTTTATGACTTTTTCTCTATGGTTATTACCTGGACTATAAAAAGTAGTTCCAGACAAAGACTCGGGTAAGAATTCATGGTTTACAAAGTTTCCTTCATAATCATGGGCGTATTGGTAGTCACCACCATAACCCAGGTCTTTCATCAATTTGGTAGGGGCATTTCGCAAGGGAAGGGGAACAGGAAGATCTCCTGTTTTATGCACCATTTCTTGTGCCTGTTTAATTGCCATGTAACTGGCATTGCTCTTGGGCGATGTTGCCAGATAAATGGTACACTGACTTAATAGAATTCGCGCTTCGGGATATCCTATGGTGCTTACCGCCTGAAAAGTTGAATTTGCAATTACTAAGGCGGTTGGATTTGCCAAACCAATATCTTCAGAAGCAGAAATTAAAAGGCGTCTTGCAATAAATTTTACATCTTCACCTCCTTCAACCATTCTGGCTAACCAGTATACGGCGGCATTTGGGTCGCTTCCCCTAATTGACTTAATAAAGGCAGAAATGATGTCGTAGTGTTGTTCTCCGGTTTTGTCATATAGCACCGTATTTTTTTGTAGCTTTTTTAATATAAGCTCATTGGTTATTACAATACCGTCTTCTTCTGAATTAACGACTAATTCAAAGATATTGAGAAGTTTTCTTCCATCGCCTCCAGACAGGCGAAGTAATGCCTCGGTCTCCTTAAGAGTAATTTGTTTGGATTTAAGAATAGTATCTTGGGCCATTGCTCTTTTTAGGAGTTTCTCCAAGTCTTCTTTCCCAAAAGAATTTAATATATATACCTGGCACCTAGATAAAAGTGCCGGTATAACTTCAAAGCTGGGGTTTTCAGTAGTTGCGCCGATAAGGGTTACCCATCCCTTCTCAACAGCTCCCAAGAGGGAATCTTGTTGCGATTTACTAAATCGGTGTATTTCGTCAATAAACAAAATGGGATTTTTTGAGGTAAACAAACCACCACTTCGTTTTGCTTTTTCAATGACATCTCTAATTTCCTTTACGCCAGAATTTATGGCACTCAGACTGTAAAAAGGTCTTTCACTTTCATTGGCAATGATATTGGCCAAAGTGGTCTTTCCTGTCCCTGGGGGCCCCCAAAGGATAAGGGAAGGAATAATCCCCTTCTTTATCTGCCTTGTGAGCGAACCCTGTTCTCCTACTAAATGCGATTGACTTATATAGTCTTCCAGTGTTTTCGGCCGTATTCTCTCTGCTAAAGGTTCATTCATATGATAAATGTAATAAATACGTTTGTTCCTTAGGATAGGAATAATTGGATTCTAAAAGATTTAATGAATTTACTAATTTTAAAATGTAAAATCGGGGCCATGACAATATAGCAGTATGCATAAAAATGGCTAAGCTTTTGTTTAGAATATTCTAGTTAGTTAGAAATGACAGAGGAATATCATTATAAATTTACCGATTGGGTGCTTTTAGTGCCCATGATTTCTGTATTGTCTATTTGGACAGTTTATTGGTTTGAAATTAAATTTCAAACTAATTTAAATAGTTGGGGTATTTATCCCAGAACCTTAGATGGCCTCAAGGGAATATTATTTAGCCCTTTTCTTCATGGTTCCATAAGTCATCTGTATAACAATACTATTCCTTTGGCTGTTCTCAGCGCTGCGCTGGTTTATTTTTACCGAGATATTTCCTGGAAAGTATTTCTTTATGGCCTTTTGCTTACAGGTGTTTTTACCTGGCTGGTAGGTCGTGATGCCTATCATATTGGTGCCAGTGGTCTGATTTATCTTTTGGCTAGTTTTATATTTTTTAAAGGAGTTTTTACAAAGTATTTTAGGCTTATTGCGCTTTCATTGATTGTTGTCTTTGTATATGGGAGTCTGATATGGTTTATTTTTCCGATAAAAGAGGGTGTTTCCTGGGAAGGACACTTAGCAGGCTTTGTAACCGGCTTGTTTTTGGCAATAATATTAAAAGCTAATGTGCCAAAGCCAAAAAAGTATGCATGGGAAGACGACAATTACAGGGAGGAAGATGATGAATTCTTAAGACATTTTGATGCGGATGGAAATTTTATGGAACAAACTAAGGAAGCGGAAAATACTCCCTTAAAAATCATTTACCATCTTAAGAAAGAGGATTCGGAAGAATAAAGTCTTAAAGGAGCCGTTGTCTTACAACCTCGTACAAGAAGATTGCACAGGCAACAGATACATTTAAACTTTCAATATCTCCCAGTAAAGGAATTTTACCCTTGTCATCTACGGTTTTTAATATTGCGGGAGAAATCCCTCTTTGTTCAGAGCCCATTACAATAGCCATCGGGATTTTAAAATTAATATCGTAAAGACTTTTTTGTGTCTTTTCTGTTGCGGCTACTACATTTATTCCGGCAGATTGCAGATAGTATATGGCATCTCGGATATGATCAACTTTGGCAATGGGAACTTTAAATGCGGCACCTGCAGAAGTCTTAATAGTGTCTTCGGTTACAGGAGCTGCTCCTTTTTTTTGAATGATTATACCGTCTACCTGAGTACATTCGGCCGTACGAATAATTGCGCCAAAATTTCTAACATCCGAGAGTTGATCTAGTAAGAGAAACAAAGGCGCTTTTTTGGATTCTAGCGTTAGCTCTACTAATTCCTCAAATACAGCAAATTCTATAGGAGAGATATGCCCTACAACCCCCTGATGGTTATTTCTAGTAAGGCGATTTAGTTTTTCGACTGGAACATAGGAGTAGACGAGACCTTTTTCTTTGATAAGACTCTCCAATTCTTTGTAAAGCATACCGCCAAGGCCTTTTTGTATGTAAATTTTATCGATAGAACTGTCAGAATTAATGGCTTCTATAACAGCTCTTATACCGTATATTTGTTCGGATTTTTGCATGGTTTAAAGGTATGAAAAAAGGTTTCCTTTGCCTAACGGAGTATTTTCTTGTACACTTTTTAAAAATCGATTAGGGGAGGAGCAGAATACTTCTCAATTGAAGTTGGGGTACACATAAAAAGTTGTTTCTATAATTCTAGTGAAAGGATTTCTGGAGCATCCTTGTCGAGACTATAAGCTCTCCAATAAAAACCGGGAAAGACAAACTTCCATACTACTTCTCCTGTTCTAGTCACTTCCCATAAACCAAAATCGCCTTCAGTTATTAAAACATTACCGTTTGGTAAGGGTACAGCCCCAGATACTTTTGGCGCATAAAGCTCGGGGTCCGAAAAACTCCATAGTTCTTTTGGTTCATTGTCTTTATCTGCGTCTAGGGAAAATAATGTTGGAATCGCTAACTCATATACAGTAGATTGGTTAAGATCCTGTCCGTTAGAATAGACATAGATACTTTTCTGGTTATTTCGAAGGTCTAGTACCGGATGGTGGTTATTAAAGAATCTACGGGTACCGAGTACGTTTTGGTAAGCCTCAGGATTTCCAAAACGATATATAAGATCACCACCTTGGTTGTAATTTCCGCCACTAGAGGTGGCGGCTTCGGTCGTGGAAGTACTGTGATCGATAACCCAAATTTCACTGAAGAAGTTAACACTAAGATAAATAACATCATTTTCCTTATCGTAGGTAAGACCATTGGCATGGGTCATATCCCCATCTTCCAATTGCGTGTAGTTAAGGTCTATTCTATGTGGGTTCTGTGAAACTAGACCATAGTTGGACTTGGTGGCGTCAAATTCTTGAATTAGGTGATCCCAGGAATGCCATTCCCAGACAATTTCATTTGTCTGAGGATTTACTTCTATGATTCCATCAGGGAATAATTCAACATTCAAGTTAGAACCAGCCGCTATGGCTTCTGCAATTGTCTTGCGCTCCCAGGTTTGCATTATTATATTCCCATTTGGAAGCATTTCTGCATCATGATGCAATACATAGTCTTCTGTGGAATAAAGAAACTCCCAGTCTACCTTCCCTTCTTTATTTAGGATTTGAATTTTTCCTCCAAATCCTCCAAACTTAATTTGGGCGTTGGGATCTTCCAACATGGCGAGGAGTTTTCCTGTGGGTAAGATAGTGGCGTCGTTACCAAGTTTAGCATCATTTAAGGGCCAATCAAATAATAATCTAGACTCTTTATCCATCAAATAGACACGGTTACCTGTGGCACCACTTACTAATACAAAGCCGTCGTAAACTAAATCAGCATTAAAAAAAAAGACTTCCGCTTGCGGGTCCTCTTCTTCCGTGATGTCTGAAGTTTCCTCTTTTGTAATAGGGGTTTCTATTTCTGCATCACCAATAGAAACGTCTTCTGTGTTACTACAGCTAACTAACACCAGGGGAATTAAAGAAGTAAGTAATAAAAGCCGTGTAAAACTAACTAGGTTCATAGGGGCATTTTCTTTGCTATTGGCAAAAGTATGGGAAATATTTCTAAGTATGGGGAGGAGAATGCCTTATAACTTTTCTATTTAATTGGCTGTATAGTTAGTAGCACACATAGTTTATAGAAGTTGGTTGCTGTATTGAAAAAGAAGAATAACAATAGAGGAGAGGAGGGTTGCAATAGTTCAAAAAAAAACACCGTTACTTAGTAACGGTGTTTTTGCAAGTTATAAACTAGTTGAGTTCTTAAATAAAAGTGCTCATCTAATAACTAAAGATTTAGTTTACACATTTTCCAGGCGAAGGACCATATTCTCCATAAAGCGCACCATCTGGTGAGTATAATTGGAAAGTGATCTCAGAATCCCAATCGCCATTTGTGAAGAAAATCTCCAATAAAGCACCTGAAGGTACGTCCTTCGTATGCGAGGCTTCTGTACCTTGAGCTGTAGAAACAGTAAAGGCTTCCGTAGAACCGTCTACACTAAAGACTAAGGTTGCACCGTTCCAGCCATCACCATAACTATCTTGCATGTCAACTGACCAAGTACCTGCAGTTTCAACGTCAGTAATAGGAGCACAATCTACTAAAACTGTAAACGTGAAACCATTAAACTGAGCAGGTTGTGCAGTAACATTGCCAGAGAAATTGTCTGCAACAAAAACTTTACCATCTTTGCCTGTACTTGTTCCTATGAAGTTGAAGATATCTCCACCAGCGATATCAGCAGCAGTTAGCCCTAATAAACCAGCCAGTTCCGAATAGGAATAGCTAATATCTGTAGGAAAACTAGTGATAGTGGTCAATGGAATAGTATCGTACTCCCCGCTTGAACTAATTAAAGAAAAAGCTAAGTCATAAGAAGCTACATTATCTACTGGAACTTCTATAGTTGCTTCAAACATTGCACTAGGGATCTCCTCTACTAAGTAGATATTTTGGTTAACCAAAGCACGTACATACGCTGATTTGTTAGCATCGTTCGTATGAACGCTTAATGGATCTTTGTCGTCATCCTCACAGGATACAAAGGCCAGACTTACGGCAAGTATCCCTAAAATGAATTTGTTTAAATTTTTCATATTGCACATTTTTAAATTATTTATTATCTAGTGAAATCTGGTGGATTTGTATCCCAGAATATCGGTGTATCAGGTGCAGCTTTCTGTGAGATATTGGTATTGTTATCAGAGGCTGTCTGTGGGTACCACATGGACCTCATGAAAGTACCAGGATTTTCTACTACAAAAGCAGGAGTTAAATTATCTGGCTGCCCAGTTCTTCTATAAGTGTTATAAGCACTCATACCATCACACCAAGATGCAATAAATACTTGTTCTGCAATAATACGCAATTTTCCTGTATTATCCGCAGCATCGTATGCTGCTAAAATCTCAGCAATATGTGCATCAATTAATGCAGGTGTAGCTTCAAAGCCACTACCAGTCGCAAGGCCAGCTCCAAAAGCGGCTACTTTGTTCATAGATTCTCTAACACCAGTTTCTAAGTATGTTCTAGGATCTCCAACAGTTCCTAAAGTAAGAGCTGATTCCGCTAGCATCAAATGTGTATTTGCAGCTAAAAGCATAGGAGATATACCTGCACCTGCTAAACCTTCACTTACTGCAGTTGATCCAGAAACGTTTCTGTAATCATCTGCATCAAAAGGACCTCCAATTGGATAAACCCCATGAAGAGTACGGAATGCGTCATCCGGAGGAATACCATCATCATCCATATGGTTTCTTCCCCATAGACCTCCATAACCATTAGTAGCAGGAACTATACAGTAAACATTAGCAAAATCATTCCACCAAGATGGGATAGTGTTTTCGTTGATACACTCTTTTGTAATGTTATCTGCTCCATCAAAGTTACTTTGCTGTCTGTAGAAATAATATCTAATTCTTGGATCAATTGCACCATACTGATTGGCCATTAAATCCATGAAGTAGTTACAAGTGTAGAAATCTGAACTTGGTCCCTGACCGTCATAGTTAGCATCAAAATAAGGATGTCTACTATCTGGAGCAGCATTGCTGGTTCCCCATTGGAACTGCAAGTCATCTGCTGAAGTAGCAATAAACTGCCCTCCACCAACTATAGTATTAATAGTTGCTGTAGATTGTGCAGCGTTAACAAGCCTGCTTTGAACAGCCAGACGAATTCTTAAAGTGTTTGCAGCACGTACCCACTGTATTTCATCTCCACCGTAAAACAAATCATTTGTTGGAAGTGTTAATTCACTCTTGGCAAAATTACCGATTGCAGTAACTAAAAGTGCGTCTAGGGCAGCATAGATATCTGCACCTGAATCAACAATAGGATTGAAAATTCCTTCAACACCTCTTGCTGCTTCAGAATAAGGCACATCACCAAATAAATCTACCATGTTCATCATAGCGTAAGCTTCCAAAACTTGTCCAATCGCAATATGCGTAAACAATTCCGCTTCTTCAGCTAGTGGCGTCATAGTTCTTATATCGATCAGAACTTCAGAATACATATCATCCCAAATTTGATCAAAATCTCCTGGATCGTAAAAATCTCTGTACGTTGGTCCAAAACCATGTTGTATTCTTACGGGCTCCATACCAAATTGTGCCCATCCGTTCTCTGCTCTACCTTCTGTTCCAGAATGCAAGTTGGCTACCTTCAATTGAATAGAATTCAAGAAGAAGTCAATATCAGCAGACTCTGGGCTCAAAAAGTTTGGATTCGGCTGCACGTCTAAATTGGTGGTTTCGCATCCATTTATTAGTAACATTGATAAGGCAACAAAGGCCACACCAATAAACTTAAACCTGTTTTTCATAATATTCTTTATATTTTTCATTTCTCTTAACTATTAGAAGGAAGCTCTTACTGTGAATCCAAATCTTCTTGTAGAAGGTCCTGTAAAGAAATCAATTCCTTGTCCATTACCAACACCGGTACTGGAAGAGTTTGTATCGTAATTTACGTCTTTTGGCATGTTAATGGCTCTAAACCATAAGTTTTGCCCTGAAACGGTAAATGATAAACTTCCAAATGGTGTCTTGTCTAAAGATTTAGACGGTAGCGCATAGGTTAAAGATGCTTCTTGTATTCTAAACGTACTTCCGTCATAAACCGTGAATGTGTTTATACCATCTGCAAAGTAGGTGCTAAAGCCTAATTCAGTAGCAGTAATTGCATTCTGGTTAGGTAGCCCATCTGCCTGTCTTACACCAGGAAGAATATACTGAGCTTCTCTTTGAATTGGAGTATCATCGTCTACAACACCTCTAGCAATCAAAGTAGTTGCAGTAGTAGAGTAGATATCTCCTCCGTGGCGGTACTGAAAGTTCGCTGATAGAGAGAAGTTCTTAAATGTAATGGTTGGAATAATTGCAGTATTCCAATCTGGGTTAGGATCACCAATTTCTTTGATCTCATTGTCTACCAAATAGCGTCCGGCATCATTTACAAGTAAATTATCCTGATCATCTGTTAAAACAGTAGTTCCTAAGAATACACCAAATGGTCTTCCTTCTACAGCGTAGTTAGCTGCTTCCCCTGCAATAGCGGCAGTAAGAAGAATGTTATTGGTACCATCGGCTAAATCAGTAACCGTAGTTTCAATAGCAGTAAAGTTCGCTGCAATGTTAAATCCTACCTTATGTTGGTATTCTTTTAGAATATCAATATTAGTGTCTACCTCAATACCTTTAGACTTTATTTCTCCAATATTAACTGTCGTAGATGTAAAACCTGTTGACGTATCTAATGGTCTGTTGGTTATCAAATCTGTTGTAGTCTTGTCGAATACACTCACATTTAAATTCCAGATGTTAAATAATCTAGTATCTAAACCAAGTTCTAATTCTGAAACTCTTTCTGGCTGTAAGGCTGGGTTACCCAGAGTGTTGTTTACGTCATTCGATGAAACTACAGTTCCGTTTGTATCAACAAAGGCACGTGCATTAAGTCCTAATACATTTCTTGTATTGTAAGGAGTTGGGAAACCTGCAGAGGATCCGTATCCAAATCTAAACTTCATGTAGTTAAGTGCATTTCCTTGAATCCCATCAAAAATAGCAGTTGGTACAAAAGATACACTAGCTCCAGGATAGAATAAAGAGTTATTCTCTTGTTCTAATGTAGAGGACCAGTCATTTCTACCAACAAGGTTAACATAGATCCAATCTTCATATCCAAAAGTTAAATCTAAATATGCACCCAATAGGTTTTCTTCGAAAGTTTGTGCTAGATTATTATTTCCAACTCTAACGAAAGAGTTTTGAGGAGAAGGAGTGGTAAAGTTAAAGTGTTCTAAAACACCAAATACCAATTGTCCTTGACTCTCAAGACCATCTGAATTAAATACATCACGTCTGGCATTAACCCCAAGAATAGCTTTTAAGTTTAAGTTCTCCGTTAGGTTTTTATCCGCCGATAAAATTAAATCGTGGTTCCAGATAGTATTTCTTACAGTACGTGTTCTTAATAGTCCTAAAGGCTGTCCGTCAACTCCACCTTTATTTTGTCCGTATGAGTTAAGTTCCGTATAGGTATCCAAACCAAGTCTGTAAGACAAGTTCATGAAATCATTTATCTCATAAGAAATAGAAGTATTTCCTATGAAACGATCTGTATCCTGGCTAGTTTTAACATTTTCAACTGTCCAGTAAGGGTTTTGGATATCATTACCAGAACGGTAATACATACTTCTACCGTCAATTGCCTGGAAAGGAAGTCCAGATAAATCTACAGAGCGTGGTGTGTATAATACATCACCAAAAACAGAACCTCCATTAAACGCTGAACCACTACCTAAAGAAGGTGCAACTGGTGGTGAATTAAAGTCTGTCTTGATAAACTGGAAAGATCCTTGGATGGTGAACTTGTTATTTAGTCTTGCATTACCACCTAAAGAAAAGTTATTTCTCAGTACTCTGTTTCCAGGAGTAACACCTTTATCTTCGGTTCTACCATAGTTAAAGTTAAAGCTGGCCTTGTCGTTTCCACCTCTAAGGTTTACGGAAGTAGTATTTACATAACCAGTTCTGAAGAATTCTTCAACACCGTTATATGGTCTGTATGGGTAAGGCTGTGCAGCAATATCTTCATAGCCTGCAACTAAAGACTGATCTGCCAAGAAGTTCAAAGGTGAACTTAACTGTGCAAAACCAGATGGGTTACCCAGCCATTGTCCGGCCAAAGAAACTGCATCGTTATCCGTTCTGTCGAATCTAGGTCCCCAGTTACTAAAGAAGAATCCAAAGCCTTGGTGGAAACCACCACCGTAGTTATCCTGATACTCAGGAAGGATAGCATCCGAAATAAAGACAGAAGAAGCAACACTTACTTCCATTTTGCTAGGAGCGTCTCCGGTAGTTGAACTCTTTGTAGTAATAAGGATTACCCCGTTTCTACCTCTGTTACCATAAAGAACGGTTGCACTTAAACCTTTAAGTACGTTTACTTCTTTAATAGTGTTTGGATCCAAATCTAAAAACCTACTCGACGCAGTGTTTCCATCTAATATGGATCCCTGGTTATTTGTTCCTGAGTCAATTGGCACACCATCTACAACGAAAAGTGGCTGGTTAGACTGCGTTACAGAAGAATAACCTCTAATAATGATGTTGGTACCCGAACCAGAAAGACCGTTACTCGCTGTGATATTTACCCCGGCTACTTTACCTTGTAGTACCCGACCTATATCCGCTTCTGGTCTTGATTCGATTTGCCCTTCATCTACGGTTGATACCGCATAACCCAAAGATCTCTCTTCTCTCTCAATACCCTGGGCAGTTACAACAACCTCTTCAAGAGCCTGTGCATCTTCTTCCATTTGTACAGAATAATTTGAGCTAGCACCAATAACGACTCTTACATTTTTCTGACCAATGTAAGTGAAAAGTAACGCCTGACCTTCCTGTCCCCTAATTTCGAAGTTTCCGTCGAAATCAGTTTGGGTACCAGTAGTAGTACCTTCAATCAAGATGTTAACACCAGGGAGCGGTAAACCTTCAAAGTCGGTAACCGTACCTGAAATCGTCTTGTCTTGCGCAAATGATAAATGCACAACAAACGCCAATAGCAGCGTCAAGATTCCATTTAAATTTGTTCTCATTTTATAATAATTTGAATTAGCTAAATGCGAAAATCCTAATTTCATGTTAATAATCCAAACTTATTTTAATAAAACTTTAAGACGAAAGGGTGAGAAAAAAACAATTTAACAGTGTTTTGTTACGCTATAAACTAATAAAAATGTTAAAAATATAGGAGAAATACAGAATCGGTGATAGAATGTTGTGGATAGCGAAATAAGATTCAAAATATATTAGGAAGTTGGTAATTCTGCTTTTTTTAGCATTTTGGGGTCCTAATAACAAGAATATGGGCGGGTTGAGGGTTTGAGGAGGGAAGTGATCGCAGCAAAGTCTTTTTTTTTAGACTTTTTAATGTATATATATATATAAGGTATAAAAGGACCTTTTTTTGGGAAAACGTAAGGGTCGATTTTGGATGCTAAAAAAAAACTTTAAAATTAATCTAATAGCATTTGAATTATTACGAATAATTACTACATTTGCCAGCCCTTAAACGAGGGTAGTTTATATACATATATTAGAATATGCCAACAATTTCACAATTAGTAAGAAAAGGAAGGGCCACAATTACCAAGAAGAGTAAATCGGCTGCTTTGGATTCTTGTCCCCAAAGAAGAGGGGTTTGTACTCGTGTTTACACTACAACACCGAAGAAACCAAATTCTGCAATGCGTAAAGTAGCAAGAGTTAGGTTGACCAATGGAAAAGAGGTGAACGCATACATTCCTGGAGAGGGACATAATCTTCAAGAGCACTCGATAGTATTGGTTAGAGGCGGAAGGGTGAAAGATTTGCCAGGTGTTAGATATCACATTGTAAGAGGAGCCTTAGATACAGCAGGTGTTGCTGGAAGGACCCAGAGAAGATCTAAGTACGGTGCAAAACGCCCAAAAAAGTAATCAAAACTTTTAAGAAGAAGAGATGAGAAAAAGACAGGCGAAAAAAAGGCCATTATTACCAGATCCAAGGTTTAACGATCAGTTGGTAACTAGATTTGTAAATATGTTGATGTGGGATGGAAAGAAATCCGTTGCCTTCAAGGTATTTTATGATGCTATCGATATAGTTGATGCAAAAAAGACAGATGAGGAAAAGTCTGCTCTGGAATTATGGAAGGACGCACTTTCTAACGTTATGCCTCATGTTGAAGTGAGAAGTAGAAGAGTAGGGGGCGCTACATTTCAAATTCCAATGCAAATAAGACCAGATAGAAAAATATCTACGGCCATGAAATGGCTTATACTTTTTGCGAGAAAACGAAACGAGAAGTCGATGGCGCAGAAACTTGCTGGAGAAGTGTTAGCTGCTTCTAAAGAAGAGGGAGCTGCAGTGAAAAAGCGCGTAGATACACATAAGATGGCAGAAGCTAACAAAGCATTTTCCCACTTTAGATTCTAAGATAAAATGGCAAGAGATTTAAAATATACAAGAAATATAGGTATTGCTGCGCATATTGACGCAGGAAAGACCACCACTACAGAAAGAATATTATTCTATACTGGGGTAAGCCATAAAATTGGTGAAGTACACGATGGAGCTGCTACCATGGACTGGATGGCACAAGAGCAGGAAAGAGGTATTACCATTACTTCTGCTGCTACAACATGTACTTGGGACTTCCCAACCCAAAATGGACAATTAACTTCTGATTCTAAACCTTACCATTTTAATATTATTGATACTCCCGGACACGTAGATTTTACGGTTGAAGTAAACAGGTCTTTGCGAGTATTGGATGGTTTAGTGTTCCTTTTTAGTGCCGTTGATGGGGTAGAGCCTCAGTCGGAAACAAACTGGAGATTGGCGGATAATTACAAAGTTCCAAGAATGGGCTTTGTAAACAAAATGGACAGACAAGGTTCTAACTTCCTTATGGTTTGTAATCAGGTTAAGGATATGTTGAAGTCTAACGCTGTGCCGATTGTATTGCCAATTGGGGAGGAGCAAGACTTTAAAGGGATTGTAGATCTAGTGAAGAATAGAGCTATTGTATGGCATGAGGAAGACATGGGTTCTACTTTTGATATTATAGAGATCCCTGAAGATATGAAGGAAGAGGTTCATGAGTACCGAGCTGCTTTAATAGAAGCGGTTGCCGAATACGATGAGAACCTAATGGAAAAGTTCTTTGAAGATGAAGATTCTATTACAGAAGATGAGGTACATGCTGCCTTAAGAGCGGCTGTGATGGATATGAGTATTATTCCAATGATTTGCGGGTCTTCTTTTAAAAACAAAGGAGTACAGTTTTTATTAGATGCGGTTTGTAGATATTTGCCTTCTCCTTTAGACAAGGAAGCTATAGTTGGTACAGACCCTGATACTGGAAACGAAATAGAAAGAAAGCCAGATGTAAGTGAGCCATTTTCCGCATTAGCCTTTAAAATTGCTACGGATCCTTTTGTAGGACGTTTAGCATTCTTTAGAGCGTATTCAGGAAAATTAAATGCTGGTTCTTATGTCTTGAATAATCGTTCTGGTAATAAAGAACGTATTTCTAGAATATACCAAATGCATTCTAATAAGCAAAACGCTGTGGATTCTATTGCAGCTGGAGATATTGGAGCGGCAGTTGGTTTTAAAGACATCAAAACAGGAGACACATTATCGGATGAGAAGAATCCGATCATTTTGGAAAGTATGAATTTTCCTGACCCTGTTATTGGTATAGCTGTGGAACCTAAGACGAAAGCCGATGTGGATAAACTTGGCATGTCTTTGGCGAAATTAGCAGAAGAAGATCCTACGTTTGTTGTTAAAACCGACGAGGCTTCCGGACAGACCATTATATCGGGAATGGGAGAGTTGCACTTAGATATTATTGTGGATCGCTTAAGAAGAGAATTCAAGGTAGATGTTAATCAGGGACAGCCACAGGTAGAGTATAAAGAAGCTCTTACAAGATCTGCCAACCATCGGGAAGTTTATAAAAAACAAACTGGAGGTAGAGGTAAGTTTGCTGACATTGTATTCACCATGGAACCTGCTGAAGAAGGGAAGCCTGGACTGGAGTTTGTAAATACTATTAAGGGTGGGAATATTCCTAAGGAGTATATTCCATCTGTAGAAAAAGGATTTAGAGAGGCTATGAAGAATGGTCCCTTGGCCGGCTTTGAAATGGATAGTATGAAAATTACCTTAAAGGATGGTTCTTTCCACCCTGTGGATTCAGATTCGTTATCTTTTGAGTTGGCGGCTAAGATTGGATATAAAGAAGCTTCCAAAGCTGCAAGAGCAGTTTTAATGGAACCAATAATGAAGTTGGAAGTACTTACACCTGAGGAGAATATGGGTGATATAGTTGGAGATTTGAACAGAAGAAGAGGACAGGTAAACAATATGGATGACAGAGCCGGAGCAAAAGTTATAAAAGCGGAGGTTCCTTTATCCGAGATGTTTGGTTATGTAACCTCCTTAAGAACCTTATCTTCAGGAAGAGCAACTTCAACAATGGAATTTTCGCATTATGCGGAAACGCCTAGTAATCTTGCAGAAGAAGTAATAAAAGCAGCAACTGGAGTAACGGCTTAAATTATAGCATCATGAGTCAGAAAATTAGAATAAAGTTAAAATCATACGATCACAATTTAGTAGATAAGTCTGCAGAGAAGATTGTTAAAACGGTTAAAACAACTGGTGCTATTGTAACAGGGCCTATTCCTTTGCCAACGCACAAAAAAATCTTTACGGTTTTGCGTTCACCTCATGTGAATAAAAAATCGCGAGAGCAATTTCAGCTAAGTTCATACAAAAGACTGCTGGATATATACAGTTCTTCGTCAAAAACCATTGATGCTCTGATGAAGTTAGAGCTTCCTAGTGGGGTTGAAGTAGAGATTAAGGTGTGATAGTACAATCCGTTTCAGAAGGAGACGGAGACATGTCCTGAGCGTTTCGCGAGGGAAAGACGGTAACAAAAATGTATTCGGGATCGAATTATTTTTGATCCTGTTTTTTTTGAAATAAGAATTGAATATTTAAATAATTAATAATTAAAAGTATGTCTGGGTTAATAGGAAAGAAAGTAGGCATGACCAGTATTTTTGACGAGAATGGAAAGAACATTCCATGTACTGTCGTAGAAGCTGGACCATGCGTAGTTACCCAAGTCAGAACCGAAGAGGTTGACGGGTACAATGCCCTTCAGCTTGGTTTCGATGACAAGGCAGAAAAACGTGCTAATAGGGCTGAAGTAGGTCATTTTAAAAAAGCAGGTTCTTCCACCAAAAAGAAAGTCGTTGAATTCCGAGATTTTGAAGGTGAGCACAAATTAGGAGATACCGTAGGGGTAGATCTTTTTAATGAAGGAGAGTTTGTAGATGTTTCTGCAACTTCTAAAGGTAAAGGTTTTCAGGGGGTTGTAAAACGTCATGGATTCGCGGGAGTTGGACAAGCGACACATGGACAGCATAACCGTTTAAGAGCACCGGGTTCTATTGGAGCCGCTTCTTATCCTGCTCGTGTTTTCAAAGGAATGAAAATGGCCGGTAGAATGGGTGGTACTAAAGTAACCGTACAGAACCTAAGAGTTTTAAAAGTAGTTCCAGAGAAAAACCTCATTGTTTTAAAAGGTTGTGTTCCTGGTCATAAAAACGCTTATATAACTATAGAGAAGTAATGAAGGTAGCAGTTTTAGATATCAAAGGAAAAGAAACGGGAAGAAAGGTAGACCTTTCTGATAGCGTTTATAAGATAGAGCCTAATAAGCATGCTGTATATCTTGATGTGAAACAATATATGGCACATCAAAGACAGGGAACGCACAAGGCAAAAGAAAGAGCAGAAATAGTTGGTAGTACAAGGAAGATTAAAAAGCAAAAAGGTACTGGTACAGCTAGAGCGGGAAGTATAAAATCCCCTATTTTTAGAGGTGGGGGTAGAATATTTGGTCCAAGACCTAAAGATTATTCTCAGAAATTAAATAAAAATGTAAAGCGTTTGGCTAGAAAATCGGCCTTAAGCTTAAAGACACAGGATAAGGCAATTATGGTGGTTGAAGACTTCAATTTTGAGTCTCCGAAGACCAAAGAATTCGTTCAGGTTTTAAAATCTCTCGGATTAGAAAACAAAAAGTCCTTGTTTGTGTTGGGTGATTCAAATAATAACGTATATTTGTCGTCGCGTAATTTGAAAGGGTACGATGTCGTAACTAACTCAGAATTAAGCACTTACAAAATACTTAATGCAAATCAAATCGTTCTTCTGGAAGGATCTCTAGAAGGTATCGAAGCGAATTTAACAAAATAGGGTAATCATGAGTGTGTTGATAAAGCCAATAATAACGGAAAAAATGACAGCGGATAGCGAGTTGTATAATCGCTACGGATTTGTTGTTGACCCCAAGGCGAATAAGCTACAAATCAAAGATGCCGTGGAAGCTGCTTATGGAGTTTCTGTCAAGAAAGTTCGCACAATGAATTACGGACCTCAGCGTAAAACTCGTTTTACCAAGACCGGAGTTCAGCATGGTAAATCAAATGCCTTTAAAAAGGCAATTGTAGATGTAGAAGAAGGAGAAGTAATCGATTTTTACAGTAATCTATAAAGACAAGAAATGTCAGTTAGAAAATTAAAACCGATCACTCCAGGACAGCGTTTTAAAGTAGTAAACGGATTTGACGCGATTACTACTGATAAGCCGGAGAAAAGCTTGCTTTCCCCGTTAAAAAAGTCTGGAGGTAGAAACAGTCAAGGAAAAATGACAATTCGCCATCGTGGTGGAGGTCACAAAAGAAGGTATCGTATTATCGATTTTAAACGTGATAAACACAATGTAGAGGCAGAGGTATTGTCTATTCAGTACGATCCAAACAGAACCGCTTTTATTGCTCTTTTGCAGTATAAGGATGGAGAGAAGAGGTATGTTGTTGCTCAAAATGGTTTACAAGTGGGTCAGAAAGTTTCTTCTGGCGAAAACGCAGCTCCGGAGATAGGAAATGCGCTTCCATTGAGTAAGATTCCATTGGGAACAATTATTTCTTGTATCGAATTGCGTCCGGGTCAGGGAGCGATTATGGCGAGAAGTGCCGGTACTTTCGCTCAGTTAATGGCTAGAGAAGGAAAGTATGCGACAATAAAGTTACCTTCTGGGGAAACACGCTTAGTTCTGGTAAAATGTTTAGGGACTATTGGAGCTGTTTCTAACTCTGATCAACAATTGTTAGTATCTGGTAAAGCAGGTAGAAGCAGATGGTTAGGAAGAAGACCAAGAACAAGACCAGTAGCTATGAACCCTGTAGATCATCCAATGGGTGGTGGTGAAGGTAGAGCTTCTGGAGGGCATCCAAGATCTAAGAATGGTATTCCTGCGAAAGGATTTAGAACTAGATCGAAGACTAAGGATACCAATAGATATATAATAGAACGTAGAAAGAAATAAAAAGAAGAAAAAATGGCACGTTCACTAAAAAAAGGACCATACGTTCATTATAGTTTGGATAAAAAAGTTCAAATGAATGTATCCTCTGGCAAGAAATCAGTAATTAAAACCTGGTCCAGAGCATCAACAATAACACCTGATTTTGTAGGTCAGACTATCGCTGTACACAATGGGAGACAATTTGTTCCTGTATATGTCACAGAAAACATGGTTGGACATAAATTGGGGGAATTTTCACCAACAAGATCTTTTAGAGGTCACGCAGGTGCAAAAAATAAAGGTAAAAAGTAAGTAAGCTATGGGAGTTCGAAAAAAACAAATGGCCGAAAGACTAAAGGAAGAAAAGCAAAAAATTGCTTTTGCCAAGTTAAATAACTGTCCAACCTCACCTAGAAAAATGCGTTTAGTAGCAGATTTGGTACGTGGAGCGGAGGTAGAAAAGGCTTTGGCTATTTTAAGATTTAGTCCAAAAGAGGCTTCGAGAAAGATGGAGAAATTACTTCTTTCTGCTATAGCAAATTGGCAGGCAAAGAATGAGGATGCAAATATTGAAGAAGCTGCACTTTTTGTAAAAGAAATAAAAGTAGACAGCGGAAGAATGTTAAAAAGGTTACGTCCTGCTCCTCAGGGAAGAGCACATAGAATAAGAAAACGTTCCAACCATGTTACCTTGGTTTTGGGAACTAATAATAACACAGAAAGCTAGAGTATTTAGTATGGGACAAAAAACAAATCCAATAGGAAATCGTCTAGGTATTATCAGAGGATGGGAATCTAACTGGTATGGTGGAAACGACTACGGCGATAAACTAGCTGAAGATGACAAGATTAGAAAATACGTTCATGCTCGTTTGGCTAAGGCAAGTGTTTCTAGAGTTATTATCGAGAGAACGCTAAAACTAATTACAGTTACTATTACTACCGCAAGACCTGGTATTATTATTGGTAAGGGTGGTCAGGAAGTAGACAAGCTAAAAGAAGAGCTGAAGAAAATTACAGATAAGGAAGTTCAAATCAACATATTTGAAATAAAGAGACCGGAGGTAGATGCAAATTTAGTTGCAGCCAGCGTGGCTCGTCAGATTGAAAGTAGAATTTCTTACAGAAGAGCCATAAAAATGGCAATTGCGGCAGCAATGAGGATGAATGCCGAAGGTATAAAAATTCAGATATCAGGAAGATTAAATGGGGCAGAAATGGCTCGTTCCGAATCTTACAAAGATGGAAGAATTCCATTGTCGACCTTCAGAGCAGATATTGATTATGCCTTACATGAAGCGCACACTACTTATGGTAGATTAGGTATAAAGGTTTGGATCATGAAGGGTGAAGTATATGGAAAGCGCGAATTGTCTCCACTAGTAGGAATGTCTAAAGGACAGTCTAAAGGTGGTAAACAAGATGGAGGAAAAAAGCGACGCAGTAGAAAGTAATAATTTAAGAAGAACGCAGAGTTATGTTACAGCCGAAAAGAACAAAATTTCGCAAAGCGCAGAAAGGCCGCATGAAAGGAAATGCTGGAAGAGGATTTCAACTTTCTAATGGTATGTTTGGTATAAAGTCTTTGGATTCTTGTTTTATTACATCACGTCAGATTGAGGCAGCACGTATTGCTGCAACAAGATACATGAAAAGACAAGGGCAGTTATGGATTAAAATTTTTCCAGACAAGCCTATTACAAAGAAACCCTTAGAAGTAAGGATGGGTAAAGGTAAAGGAGCTCCAGAATATTTCGTAGCAGTGGTTAAACCAGGACGGGTTATGTTTGAAGTAGCAGGTGTGCCAATGGATGTGGCTAAAGAAGCACTTAGACTAGCAGCTCAAAAGTTACCAGTGAAAACTAAGTTTATTGTAGCCAGAGATTACGAAGCGGCTTAATTTTTAGAATGGCGATCATGAAACAATCAGAGATAAAAGAATTTACAGTAGAAGAATTGAAAGAAAAAATTGCTGAGTTTAAGAAGCAACATGCTGATCTTAAAATAGCTCATTCGGTTACTCCACTGGAAAACCCACTCCAAATAAGGAAGGCAAGAAGAACTGTGGCTCAATTGGCTACTGAATTAACTAAAAGGGATAACCAATAATTGGTTCTGCTTTATGGAAAAAAGAAATTTAAGAAAGGAAAGAGTAGGCGTTGTCACTAGTAACAAAATGGAGAAGTCTATTGTTGTTGCGGAAGTAAAACGCGTAAAACATCCTATGTATGGTAAGTTCGTATTACGAACAAAAAAGTATGTTGCACACGATGAAACCAATGATTGCAATATTGGCGATACTGTAAAAATAATGGAGACACGTCCATTGAGTAAAACCAAATGTTGGAGACTGGTTGAAGTCCTAGAAAGAGCCAAATAATTATGTTACAGCAGGAATCTAGATTAAAAGTAGCGGACAATACGGGAGCCAAAGAGGTACTAACTATCCGTGTGTTAGGAGGAACGAAAAGAAGGTATGCTTCTGTTGGCGACAAAATTGTTGTTACAGTTAAAGAGGCTACGCCTAATGGAGGTATAAAAAAGGGAGCTGTTTCTACTGCGGTTGTGGTAAGAACGAAGAAAGAGGTTAGAAGACCAGATGGTTCTTATATCCGATTTGATGACAATGCTTGCGTTTTGTTAAATCCAACGGGTGAAATGAGAGGTACTCGGGTTTTTGGACCAGTAGCCAGAGAATTGCGAGATAAACAATTCATGAAGATAGTTTCTTTAGCCCCTGAAGTGCTTTAAAAAATAGAAAGATGAAATTAAGAATTAAAACAGGAGATACCGTTAGAATTATTGCCGGAGACCATAAAGGGACTGAGGGTAAAGTGGTAATGGTAGATCGTGAAAAGAATAAGGCAATTGTGGAAGGTGCTAATATGGTGTCCAAACACGAAAAGCCAAGTGCTCAGAATCCTCAGGGTGGTATTGTTAAAAAAGAAGCTCCGATTCATTTGTCTAACCTTTCTTTAATCGACCCTAAGTCGAGTGAAACCACAAGAGTAGGTTACGAAGTGAGGGAGGGTAACAAAGTGCGTTTTTCTAAGAAATCTAACGAAGTAATTTAGTTATGTCTTACGTACCAAGATTAAAACAGGAATATAAGGAGCGTATAATTGCTTCTTTAAAGGAAGAATATGGGTATAGCAATGTTATGCAGGTGCCTAAATTGGAAAAGATTGTACTCAGTCGTGGTGTTGGTGCTGCGGTAGCGGACAAAAAGCTGGTTGATCATGCTTTGGAAGAGCTGACAATGATTACCGGACAGAAGGCCATATCTACAATGTCTAAGAAAGATGTTGCGGCATTTAAGCTTAGGAAAGGTATGCCAATTGGTGCAAAAGTTACTTTGAGAGGGGAGCGGATGTACGAATTTTTAGATAGGTTGGTAACTACAGCCTTGCCAAGGGTGAGAGATTTTCAGGGAATAAGAGCTACAGGATTTGATGGTAGAGGAAATTATAACTTGGGAATTACAGAACAAATTATTTTTCCAGAAATAAATATTGACAAGATCAATAGAATAAATGGAATGGATATCACATTTGTGACTTCTGCTCCAACAGATAAAGAAGCAAAATCATTGTTAACGGAATTGGGACTACCTTTTAAAAAGAACTAATATGGCTAAAGAATCAATGAAAGCCCGCGAAAGAAAAAGGGCAAAGGCTGTAGAAAAGTATGCTGAAAAGCGCAAGGCTTTAAAAGAAGCTGGTGACTATGAGGCATTACAAAAATTGCCTAAAAATGCTTCTCCAATACGTATGCATAATAGATGCAAGCTAACTGGAAGGCCAAAAGGTTACATGAGAACATTTGGAATTTCCCGAGTTATGTTCAGAGAAATGGCCAATAAGGGACTAATCCCAGGAGTAAAAAAGGCAAGTTGGTAATCCAATAAAAGGAAAAAAATGTTTACAGATCCAATAGCAGATTATTTAACAAGAGTTAGAAATGCCAGCAGAGCAGGGCATCGTGTGGTAGAGATACCATCTTCTAATCTTAAGAAAGAAGTTACCAAAATTTTATTCGATCAAGGATATATTTTGAGTTACAAATTTGAAGAAAATGAAGTTCAGGGAACTATCAAAATAGCACTAAAATACGATAGGCTAACGAAAGAACCTGTGATCAAAAAAATACAACGTATTAGTAAGCCAGGGCTTCGTAAATATGCGAGTTCAGGTGATATGCCTAGAGTTCTTAATGGTTTGGGTATTGCAATTGTATCTACTTCGCATGGAGTAATGACAAGCAAGCAAGCCAGAAGAGACAATGTGGGTGGTGAAGTTTTGTGCTACGTATATTAAGATTTAAAGAGAAAGGAAAATGTCTAGAATAGGTAATAATCCAGTTGCGATTCCAGAAGGTACTACAGTTGAAGTACAGGATAATGTAATTACGGTAAAAGGTAAATTAGGGGAACTTACGCAAGAGTACTCTTCAGTAAGTATCTCTTCTGAGGACGGACAAGTTCTTATTACGAGACCTTCTGATTCAAAAGAACACAAAGCCAAACATGGTCTTTACAGATCTTTAGTTTCCAATATGATTCTGGGAGTTAGTAAGGGTTGGTCTAAAGAATTAGAACTTGTAGGAGTTGGATACAGAGCTAGTAATCAGGGTCAGAAATTGGAATTGGCTTTGGGCTTTTCTCATAATATAGTCATGAATTTGGCTCCGGAGGTGAAGGTAGAAACAGTTTCTGAAAAAGGTAAGAACCCAATCATCAAACTGACTTCGCATGACAAACAGTTAGTAGGGCAGATAGCGGCAAAAATTAGATCTTTCCGTAAGCCTGAACCTTACAAAGGAAAAGGAATCAAGTTTGTAGGAGAACAATTAAGAAGAAAAGCAGGTAAATCAGCATAATATTTTAATCATGGGATTATCAAAAACTGAAAGAAGAGAAAGAATTAGACGAAGGATTAGAAAAGTATCCTTTGGTACTGCTGAACGTCCAAGATTGTCTGTTTACAGGAGTAATAAAGAGATTTACGCCCAAGTAATAGACGATAATACAGGTAATACTATAGTTGCTGCCTCTTCAAGAGATAAGGATTTGGCCAAGGAGAAAGGAACCAAGTCAGAAATTGCAAAAATAGTGGGTAAGGCAATCGCAGAAAAGGCTCAGAAGGCCGGAATTGAAGCAGTAGCCTTTGATCGAGGTGGTAATTTATATCATGGAAGAGTAAAATCATTGGCTGAAGGAGCAAGAGAAGCTGGTCTTAAATTTTAAAAGAATTATGTTCGGGAAGTATAAAAACGTAGAAACAGTTAAACCAAGTGGACTTGAATTAAAGGACAGACTAGTTGGTGTTCAAAGAGTTACTAAGGTAACAAAAGGTGGTAGAGCCTTTGGTTTTTCAGCCATTGTTGTGGTTGGTGATGAAAATGGTGTTGTAGGGCATGGCTTAGGTAAGTCTAAGGAAGTTGCCACAGCTATTGCCAAGGCCATAGAGGACGCTAAGAAAAATTTAATTAGAATTCCTTTGAATAAAGGAACAGTGCCTCACGAGCAAAAGGGTAAATACGGTGGAGCCAGAGTTTATATTCAACCTGCTTCTCATGGTACCGGTGTTATTGCTGGTGGAGCTGTTAGAGCAGTTTTAGAGGCCGTTGGAGTACATGATGTATTGTCTAAGTCGCAAGGATCATCTAACCCTCATAATGTAGTGAAAGCTACATTTGACGCTCTATTACAATTAAGAGATGCTAGGACTGTTTCAAGACAGCGAGGTGTTTCTATGGAAAAAGTCTTTAAAGGATAAGAAATAATCGTATGGCAAAGATTAAAGTTAAGCAGGTAAAAAGTAGCATAAAGAGGCCGCAAAACCAGAAACGAACACTGGAGGCTTTAGGTCTACGTAAAATTGGTCATGTGGTAATTCACGACGACACTGCGAATATCATGGGAATGATAAATAAAGTTAAACACTTAGTTTCTACGGAAGAAGCTTAAAAAATATTTGAAATGAATTTAGGGAATTTAAAGCCAGCTAAAGGATCTGTACATAAAGCCGGAAAGACTATTGGCCGTGGTCAAGGGTCTGGAAAAGGCGGTACGGCTACCAGAGGACATAAAGGAGCTAAATCAAGATCTGGGTATTCTAGAAAAGTTGGTTTTGAAGGTGGTCAAATGCCTTTACAACGACGTGTACCCAAATTTGGTTTCACCAATATCAACAGAAAGGACTACCAGGGTATAAACCTTAGAAAGCTGCAAGAGCTTGTAGACAACGGTGTTGTAAAGAAAACCGTAACAAGAGAAGATCTTGTTAACAATGGGTTGGCTCATAAGAACGATTTGATTAAAATATTAGGTGGAGGAGAGTTAAAAGCATCTCTTAAAGTCACCGTACATAAATTTACTGCAACAGCAAAAGCGGCTATAGAAGCTGCAGGTGGAGAAGCAATAGATTTATAAGAATTATACTATGAAGAAATTTTTTGAGGTCATATCAAATATTTGGAAGATTGAAGAACTGAGAACTAGGATTATAGTTACTCTTGGTCTACTGTTGGTGTATCGATTTGGTGCGCAGGTGGTTCTTCCCGGTATTGATACCGCTCAATTAGCCGAATTATCATCTAATACTGAACAAGGTATTTTAGGTATCCTAAATGCGTTTACTGGAGGGGCCTTTGCGAATGCTTCGGTATTTGCATTAGGGATAATGCCTTATATATCTGCTTCTATTGTAGTGCAGCTTATGGGTATTGCAGTTCCTTATCTGCAAAAGTTAGATAAAGAAGGAGAAAGCGGCAGAAAAACAAAAAATCAGATTACAAGATGGTTAACCATTGGTATTTGTATAGTACAGGCACCAGCATATCTTTATAGTTTAGGAGCTTTAGGTGTTCCAGATAGTGCCTTTTTATTAGGAAAAGGATTAGGATTTATAGTGCCATCAGTTATTATTTTAGTCACAGGTTGTGTATTTGCTATGTGGTTAGGGGAGAAGATTACGGATAAGGGTATAGGAAATGGAATTTCCTTATTAATAATGATTGGAATTATTGCCACGATGCCGCAGTCCTTTGTACAAGAATTTATCTCTAGAACTGCAAATAACACTGGTGGATTAATGTTTATGCTGATTGAAGTTATTTTATGGTTCTTGGTAATACTTGCCAGTGTTCTACTAGTAATGGCAACGAGAAGAATTCCTGTCCAATACGCAAGGCGGACAGCTTCCGGTGGCTATGAAAAGAATATTGCTGGATCAAGACAGTATATTCCTCTAAAATTAAACGCTTCTGGGGTAATGCCAATTATCTTTGCTCAGGCAATTATGTTTGCACCCGGACTTTTAGGGAGGACATTTAATAATACTGCTGTAGGGCAGTGGATGGAAGTGCAGTTTCAGGATATTTTTGGTTTGGCGTATAACATCTTATTCGGAGTGTTAATTATAATCTTTACGTATTTCTATACGGCTATTACGGTTCCAACCAATAAAATGGCTGATGACCTTAAAAGGAGTGGCGGTTTTATTCCTGGCATTAGACCAGGTAAAGAAACGGGCGACTTCTTAGATAAGATTATGTCTTTAATCACCTTGCCAGGATCGGTATTTTTGGCCCTCTTAGCGGTCTTACCTGCACTGGTAGTAAAGTTGTTAGATATTCAGGCTGGATGGGCACTGTTTTATGGTGGTACTTCTTTGTTAATTATGGTAGGGGTAGCCATCGATACAGTACAACAAGTAAATTCATATTTACTAAATAGACATTACGACGGCTTGATGAAATCGGGTAAAAATAGAAAAGTAGCATAAGAATATGGCTAAACAAGCACCTATAGAACAAGATGGGAGTATAATCGAAGCATTATCCAATGCAATGTTTCGGGTAGAACTGGAAAACGGTCATGTAGTTACTGCGCATATTTCTGGTAAAATGCGAATGCATTATATCAAATTATTGCCCGGTGATAAAGTTAAATTAGAAATGAGTCCTTATGATTTAAGTAAGGCGAGAATCACATATAGATACTAACAAACAAAGAATGAAAGTTAGAGCATCCATAAAGAAAAGAAGTGCCGACTGCAAAATAGTACGCAGAAAAGGCAGATTGTACGTAATTAATAAAAAGAATCCTAGATTCAAACAAAGACAAGGGTAATTATGGCAAGAATTGCAGGTGTAGATATACCAAAACAAAAAAGAGGTGTTATAGCACTTACCTATATTTTCGGTATTGGTAAAAGTAGAGCACAGGAGATTTTAGAAAAGGCTCAGGTAAATGCCGATACTAAGGTATCTGATTGGAATGATGATGAAATCGGACGTATCAGAGATGCCGTAGCTTCCTATAAAATTGAAGGTGAGTTGCGTTCTGAGAACCAATTGAATATTAAGCGATTGATGGATATCGGTTGCTACAGAGGTATTCGTCACAGATCAGGGCTTCCTTTAAGAGGACAGAGAACCAAGAATAACTCCAGAACTAGGAAAGGTAAAAGAAAAACAGTTGCTAACAAGAAAAAGGCAACTAAATAATTAGCATAGTATGGCAAAGACAAATACCAAAACCGCCAAAAAACGCAAAGTAATCGTTGAGTCTAGTGGTGAAGCACATATCACTGCTTCTTTTAATAACATTATCATTTCTTTGACTAATAAGAAGGGTGATGTTATTTCCTGGTCATCGGCTGGTAAAATGGGTTTCCGTGGATCAAAAAAGAATACTCCCTATGCGGCGCAGGTGGCATCAGAAGAGTGTGCTAAAGTAGCGCATGAAGCTGGCTTACGAAAGGTAAAGGTTTATGTTAAGGGACCAGGGAATGGAAGAGAGTCTGCAATTAGAGCTATCCATAATTCTGGAATTGAGGTTACTGAGATTATTGATGTAACTCCATTACCACACAACGGTTGCAGACCTCCAAAAAGAAGAAGAGTTTAATTAAATCATAATAAAAAGGTTAATTCACGGGGAAGTGCAATTACGATTATCGAAGGATAAGCCTTAATTCATAGTCGCACTCCTAAATTTAAAGAAGATGGCAAGATACACAGGACCTAAATCAAAAATAGCACGTAAGTTTGGCGAAGCTATTTTCGGAGACGATAAGTCTTTCGAGAAAAAAAATTATCCTCCAGGACAACACGGGAATAACAGACGTAGAGGAAAGAAATCTGAATACGCTGTTCAGCTCATGGAGAAACAGAAAGCAAAGTATACCTATGGTATATTAGAACGCCAATTTAGAAATTTGTTTGCACAAGCAAACAGAAGTAAAGGGGTAACCGGGGAAGTACTACTTCAATTATGTGAATCACGTTTAGATAACGTGGTATACAGAATGGGGATTTCCAATACCCGTAGTGGAGCAAGACAACTTGTCTCTCACAGACATATAACCGTTAACGGGGAATTAGTTAATATTCCTTCTTACAGCTTAAAAGCTGGTGACGTAGTTGGTGTGCGAGAAAAATCAAAATCATTGCAAACTATTCAAGATGCATTAAGTGCAAATAGCAGTGTTTATGAATGGATTACTTGGAATTCAGAAAAAATGGAAGGAAACTTTGTTTCTGTACCAGAACGTCTTCAAATTCCTGAGAATATTAAGGAACAATTAATCGTGGAGTTATACTCTAAATAAAACAACACAGATCCGACTATGGCATTATTAAATTTTCAGAAACCCGATAAAGTTATAATGATAGATTCCTCAGATTTCGAAGGGAAATTTGAATTTCGTCCTTTGGAACCTGGATATGGTTTAACTGTCGGGAACGCCTTACGCAGAGTGTTGCTATCTTCCTTGGAAGGTTTTGCAATTACAACTGTAAGAATTGATAAAGTAGAGCACGAATTTTCAGTTATCGATGGTGTTGTAGAAGATGTAACCGAGATTATCTTAAATCTTAAGCAGGTTAGGTTTAAAAGACAGATTGAAGATGTGAATGAAGAAACTGTTTCTATCTCTGTAGGAGGAAAAGAGCAGCTTACAGCAGGAGATTTTCAAAAATTCATTTCTGGTTATCAAGTACTAAACCCTGAATTGGTAATTTGTAATATGGATCCCAAGGTCACCATCAATATGGAGATTATTATTGAAAAGGGACGTGGATATGTACCCGCTGAGGAAAATAAAAAATCAAATGCTGCTTTAGGAAGTATTGCCGTAGATTCTATTTTCACTCCGGTTAAGAATGTTAAATACAGCATCGAAAACTTTAGGGTAGAGCAGAAAACAGATTACGAAAAGTTGATTTTTGAGATAGTAACCGATGGTTCTATTCATCCTAAAGATGCGCTTACTGAAGCAGCTAAGGTTTTAATTCATCATTTTATGTTATTCTCTGATGAGAGAATTACCTTGGAGGCTGATGAAATCGCTCAGACAGAAACCTATGATGAAGAATCTCTGCATATGAGACAGCTTCTTAAGACCAAGTTGGTAGACATGGATCTTTCCGTCAGAGCACTTAACTGTTTAAAAGCAGCAGAAGTTGATACCTTGGGTGATTTGGTATCTTTTAATAAGAACGACCTTATGAAGTTTAGAAATTTTGGTAAAAAATCATTGACAGAATTAGAGGAGTTGGTGATAAATAAAGGCCTTAATTTTGGAATGGATTTGTCGAAATACAAATTAGATAAAGATTAATTGATCTATTTGCAGAAGTATTCTGCTAATAGAAAGCATATATAAAAAGAAAATGAGACACGGTAAGAAAGTCAATCATTTAGGAAGACAAACAGCGCATAGGAAAGCTATGTTGGCAAATATGGCTTGTTCCTTGATTGAACATAAAAGGATCAATACTACGGTGGCTAAAGCAAAGGCTTTAAAGCAATTTATTGAGCCGCTTATAACAAAGTCAAAGGCCGAGAACAATCAAACAACTGAAAAAGGCAGTCATAACAGACGTGTAGTATTTAAAAATCTTAGAGATAAATACGCAGTAACAGAATTGTTTAGTAGTGTATCTGATAAGGTTGGCGAAAGAGCAGGTGGTTATACCAGAATTATAAAACTTGGAAATAGACTTGGTGATAATGCGGATATGGCTATGATTGAGTTAGTAGACTTTAATGAAGTATACAACGCAGGGAAGCCAGCTAAAAAGAAAACTACCAGAAGAAGTCGAAGAGGAAAGAAATCTGAAGACGCCGTAGTTGCTGTTGAAGAAGTTAAGGACACAGTAGAAGTAGTGGAAGAGGTAACAGAAGAAGTTACTACAGACACCGAGGAAGTGGTGGATGCAGCTGCAGATGAAGTTGTAGAAGTTGCGGAAGAAGAGGTAAAGGAAGTAGAATCCTCTTCCGAGGAAGCCGCTGAAGATAAGAAGGATGATTCTGAAAAAAAGAAGGATGATTCTGAAGCATAGATTGTTTATAACATCTTTAATATTTTATCAAGGATAGACCTAAAAGTCTATCCTTTTTTTATGTTTATTTGTGAAACTAAAGGAATACACGGAATGAAGTATCAAACAAAAAAGAAAGCAATTGTATTGTTAGCAGATGGCACCATCTTTTATGGGAAGGCTGTTGGAAATAAAGAGGGCACTGCCTTCGGGGAAGTTTGTTTTAACACGGGCATGACCGGATATCAGGAAATATTTACTGACCCTTCTTACTTTGGACAATTGATGGTAACTACTAATGCACATATTGGTAATTATGGCACCAACGAAGAAGAGGTAGAATCTGATTCTGTAAAAATATCTGGACTTATTTGTAAAAACTTTAGTTATGAATATTCCCGGATTAACGCAGACAAAAGCTTAGAAGGTTTTTTGGAAGATAATAAGTTATTCGCAATATCTGATGTAGATACTCGGGCATTGGTTTGTCATATAAGAGAAGCTGGCGCAATGAATGCCGTTATATCTACGGATGTAGACAATGTAGCTAAGTTGAAGGAAGATTTAAAAAATGTGCCAAATATGGAAGGCCTAGAATTGGCTTCTAAAGTATCTGCCTCTGAACCTTATTTCTATGGAGATGAAAATGCTAAATATAGAATTGCCGCTTTAGACATAGGAATCAAAAAGAACATTTTAAGGAATTTGGCTAAAAGGGATGCCTATATAAAAGTATTTCCTTACAATACTCCCTATAAGGCAATGGCAGAGTGGTCCCCTGATGGGTATTTTATTTCAAATGGCCCTGGAGACCCCAAACCTTTGAAGGATGCAGTAGCTGCGGCAAAAGAGATAATTGCTAACGACAATCCTCTTTTCGGGATTTGCTTGGGCCACCAGGTTATAGCTCTTGCCAATGGAATATCAACATATAAGATGCATAATGGTCATAGAGGGATTAATCATCCTGTATTAAATCTAGAAACAGGAAAAGGGGAAATAACCTCTCAGAATCATGGATTTGCTGTGAATAGAGAAGAAACAGAAAAGAATCCTGAAATTATAATTACCCACGAACACCTTAACGATCATACGGTAGCTGGACTTAGAATGAAATCAAAAAATGTTTTTTCCGTACAATATCATCCCGAGGCGAGTCCGGGTCCTCACGATGCAGATTATTTATTTGATCAGTTTTTTGAGAATATTGCTTCTGCGGTGAAAAATGATACACTAGTTTAAGGAAATGTTATATTAACCCCAATAAGGACAGTTATTTGCTCTGAGCTTAGCTGTCCTTTTGTATCTTTGTAAACTAATTTCAACCATTAAATAATTTTTTATGAGTACCATAATTGATGTGCATGCAAGACAAATTTTAGATTCGAGAGGAAATCCTACGGTAGAAGTAGATGTTATAACCGAAAGTGGTGTTTTGGGTAGGGCAGCAGTCCCATCCGGAGCCTCTACAGGAGAGCATGAAGCAGTGGAATTGCGTGATGGAGGAAGTGCATTTATGGGCAAAGGAGTCAGTACCGCGGTATCAAATGTAAATACTGTAATTGCTGATAAGATTAGAGGGATGATGGTGTTTGATCAAAACCTTATTGATCAAACAATGATTGATTTAGACGGAACATCAAATAAATCCAAGTTGGGAGCAAATGCCATCCTTGGAGTGTCTCTGGCTGTTGCAAAAGCTGCTGCTAACGAGATGGGAATGTCATTATACAGATATGTGGGCGGGGTAAGTGCTAATACTTTGCCTGTTCCTATGATGAATATAATAAATGGTGGATCGCATTCAGATGCTCCGATTGCATTTCAAGAGTTTATGGTAATGCCAATTAAGGCTAAAAATTTCTCACATGCAATGCAGATGGGGACTGAAATTTTTCACCACCTCAAAAAAGTACTGCACGATAGAGGATTATCTACAGCAGTGGGCGATGAAGGTGGCTTTGCACCAACACTCGATGGAACGGAAGATGCACTCGAGACTATAGGGAAGGCTGTAAAAAATGCAGGTTATTCCTTTGGGGATGAAGTAATGATTGCATTAGACTGCGCAGCTGCGGAGTTTTACGTTGATGGAAAATACGATTACACAAAGTTTGAAGGAGAGTCAGGGGCTATCAGGACTTCTGCGGAGCAAGCAGCTTATTTAGCGGAACTATGTGAGAAGTACCCTATAATTTCTGTAGAAGATGGAATGGATGAAAATGACTGGGATGGATGGAAAGTTCTTACAGAATTGGTTGGGGATCGTGTGCAACTCGTTGGTGACGATTTGTTTGTTACAAATGTAGAACGTCTTGGTAAAGGTATTGAAAACGGAATTGCCAATTCTATTCTAATCAAAGTAAACCAGATAGGAACCTTAACCGAGACTATAGCGGCTGTTAATATGGCCAAAAACGCTGGTTTTACATCGGTAATGTCTCATAGATCTGGTGAAACAGAAGATAATACTATTGCCGATTTAGCTGTTGCGCTAAATACTGGCCAAATAAAAACTGGGTCCGCTTCAAGAAGTGATAGAATGGCGAAATATAACCAGTTATTAAGAATAGAGGAAGAACTTGGGGATGTGGCATATTACCCTAAGGAAAAGGCCTTTAAAATAGGCTAGAATAAAAAGTATCTTATTAAAAAAGCCTTTCTTTGTGGAAAGGCTTTTTTTAGATAGTATGGAAAAAAGCCTTTACAATATAACTACGGTATAAAAAGTCCAATTGTCATGAATAATTTTCTTTTTGTTTCTGCTGAAAATGACGCAATTCCAAATTGCAAAGCAGGAGGAATGGGGGATGTGGTGAGAGATGTCCCAAGACAAATTGCTAACAAAGGGGATATGGTTCATGTGATTACTCCTTCTTATAGTAGGCTACATCGCAATGGCGGTACACTCAGGACTAAACTAAACTTCGATTTAAGAGGTATTGTATATACAGCAGAGTTATACGTGGTAATTCCAAAGAAGGAAGTTGCCAACGTTCATCATTATGTTATACACCATCCCGAAATTGTTGGTGGAGATATCGCTCATATATATCATAATGATCCGAAGGAACCTTTTTATAATGACGCCTTAAAGTTTATTATTTTTTGTACTGCTGTGGCCGAAGCTATAAAAAAAGGTGCCTTCGGTAAGCTAAACGTGGTTCACTTACACGATTGGCACAGCAGTCTACTTCTTTTCCTGCGAGCTTATAGCCCGGTTTATGCTAATTTGCAAAAATTACATTTTGTTTACACCATCCATAATTTGGCTATACAGGGCATAAGGCCTTTTCAGGATAATTATTCCTCTATACAGAATTGGTTTCCAAATATCGAAATCGACTACAAGAAGTTGAAAGATCCTCGCTATGAAGACTGTATTAATTTAATGGCAGTTGGCATTAGACTGGCAGATGCGGTGCACACAGTTTCCCCATCTTACAAAAAAGACGTCCTTAAGCCGAGTAGACCTCCCGAATTTATAGGCGGTGAAGGATTAGAGATTGACTTGCAAAAGGCGGATAAGGAAAAGAGGTTATATGGAATTCTAAACGGATGTAATTACCAAAACATTAGAACGGCCGAGAAAGGACATATTTATAAGAACACCATAAGGGCCATTTTTCAGTGGCTGCAGCAAGAATCTAAAAAGTACAAGGCAGATTTTCTTGCACATACTGGGGAAAAGGTAATTGATATATTACAGGAACGCCCTAGTTTTCTTTGCTCAAGTGTGGCTCGCTTAACGGAACAAAAATTCTACTTTTTTAAACGCTCTCCGGAAGCTTTTGAACAAATACTTTCCAAACTTTCTAAGGTAAATGGAGTATTTATGCTTTTAGGGACCGGCGCTCCAGAATACGAGGAGCTTTTTAGAGAGTTAAGCTATAAACACAAGAATTTTGTATTTACAAATGGGCAGTCAGAAGATCTGATTGATTCTATTTACCTAGAGTCAGACCTTTATTTTATGCCTAGTCTCTTTGAGCCTTGTGGAATTAGTCAAATGTTGGCTATGCGAAATGGAAACCCCTGTTACGTACATAATACTGGAGGATTAAAAGATACGGTGAAGCATTTGGAAACAGGTTTTTCCTTTGATGGGGAAACCTATGATGCAAAAATTACTGCCATGTTAGAAGGACTAGACAAGGTACTTGACGTTTTCTTGAATAATAAGGCCCAATGGAATGAAATACAATTGGCTGCTCAAAAAATGCGATTTACATGGAAAAAATCCGTAGATCAGTATTACCTCAAGTTATACAACTTATAACTAGAAGTGTATTTTAAGCCAGTATTCTCGTAATAAATATTTCTTTTCGATACAACCTTCTATTTAGTTATTCTAATTGTTAAGGTGCTTGCTTTTTCGTAAATTTACAGTTCTGTATTTAAAAAAGTAATATTAATCTATGTCTGAAAAAGCAACATTAAATATAAACGGGGAAACCTATGATTTTCCAATAGTAGAAGGTACTGAAAATGAGCTCGCTATTGATATTAAAACCTTAAGAGCATCTAGCAATATTATTACTCTAGACCCGGGATATAAGAATACCGGATCCTGTGAAAGTGCAATTACATTTTTAGATGGAGAAAAAGGTATCTTGAGATATCGTGGTTATACAATAGAAGAGCTTGCTGAAAAGGCCGACTTTTTAGAAGTGGCATATCTATTAATTTTTGGGGAGCTTCCGGATGAAGAACAATTGTCAAAGTTCCATTTGGATATAAAGGCAGAGTCTCGAGTAGATGTTGAAATGAAGAAAATTTTAGATGGCTTTCCTAAATCTGCTCATCCAATGGGAGTGCTATCTTCTTTAACAAGTGCTTTAATTGCTTTTAACCCATCTTCTGTAAACGTTTCTTCTGAGAAAGACATGTACCATGCCATTGTTCGGATTTTGGCGAAGTTTCCTGTATTAGTTGCTTGGACTTTAAGAAAGAAAAAAGGACTCCCTCTTGAATATGGTAGCAGTTCCTTGGGCTATGTGGAGAATATTCATAAAATGATGTTCCGACTGCCCGATGAAGAGTATGAAAAAAACGAAATTGTAATTGAAGCATTAGATAAATTATTAATTCTTCATGCCGACCACGAGCAAAATTGTTCCACTTCTACTGTGCGTATTGTTGGATCGTCACATGCTGGATTATTTGCCTCTCTTTCTGCCGGAATTTCTGCTCTTTGGGGACCTCTGCATGGTGGAGCCAATCAGGCAGTTTTGGAAATGTTAGAGGCCATAGAAGCCGACGGCGGGGATACAGCTAAATTTATGGCTAAAGCCAAAGATAAAAATGATCCTTTTAGACTAATGGGCTTTGGACACCGAGTATACAAGAATTTTGATCCTAGAGCTCGTATTATTAAAAAAGCTGCGGATGAGGTATTAGGAGATTTGGGTATTGAAGACCCAATTTTGGATATCGCCAAAGCTTTGGAGAAAGAGGCTTTAGAAGACTCCTATTTTGTAGATCGAAAACTATATCCAAATGTTGATTTCTATTCAGGAATAATCTATCGTGCTTTAGGTATCCCGACAGATATGTTTACAGTAATGTTTGCCTTGGGGCGCCTCCCGGGATGGATTGCACAATGGAGAGAAATGCGTTTACGGGGTGAACCAATTGGAAGACCTAGACAAGTCTATATCGGAGAAAATGAGCGTCGTTTTGTTGACCTAATAAACCGCTAATTAATAATTTTCTATGTTAAATTTACATGTCTTTGATGAAATATCAAGGCTAAAGGTGGTAGTATTGGGTACAGCAAAAAGCAATGGACCCATTCCTAAACCGGAGGATGCTTATGACCCTAAGTCCTTAGAACATATATTGGCAGGTACTTATCCTAAAGAAGAGGATATGGTAGCCGAAATGGAGGCATTTGCCAAGGTTTTTGAAAAGTATGGTGTAGACATACACCGCCCAGAAATAATTCCCGATTGTAATCAAATCTTTTCCCGGGACATCGCTTTTGTTATAGAGGATAAACTTATAAAGGCCAATATATTGCCACATAGAGAAGAGGAATTTGAGGCAATATTACATGTGCTTGAGTATATTGATCCAAGTAAAATACTTTACCC
The DNA here is from genome assembly GCF_029360665.1 of Eudoraea chungangensis. Taxonomy (GTDB): domain Bacteria; phylum Bacteroidota; class Bacteroidia; order Flavobacteriales; family Flavobacteriaceae; genus Eudoraea; species Eudoraea chungangensis. The sequence goes on along the minus strand of NZ_JARDUB010000003.1, from coordinate 569,769 downwards.
ACCAGAGGAGGTCCACATAGAAGGTGGTGATGTTATGCCATGGAAAGACTATATCTTTATAGGCACCTATACAGGTCATGACTATCCGGATTATATTACGGCAAGAACGAATTGGGAAGGAGTGGAATATATCAAAAGAATGTTTCCGCATAAAAAGGTAAAGTCTTTTGAACTTAGAAAATCTATTACACATCCAAAAGAAAATGCCTTGCACTTAGACTGTTGTTTTCAGCCTATTGGAAAGGATAAGGCCATTATTCATAAAAATGGTTTTCTAATAGAGGAAGAGTACCAATGGCTTATAGATCATTTTGGAAAGGAAAATATGTTTGAAATTACTGCAGATGAGATGTACCAAATGTTTAGTAATGTGTTTTCCATCAGTCCGGAGGTTGTAGTATCTGAAAAAAAGTTTACCAGACTTAATAACTGGCTCAGGGAACAGGGATTTACCGTTGAAGAAATACCCTATGCTGAGGTATCGAAACAAGGGGGCTTATTACGTTGCAGTACCATGCCACTGGTAAGGGAAAAATAAGTAGTACTATCCTTTTCTTATCCAGTTCCATTTCCCAATACGTTTATCATACTTCTTTAATTAGCTCTAAAAAGTAAAGATGTAAGGGGTTAAAACAGCAGGGCATATGTAGTAATTATTGTCTGCAAATCTTATCTTTCTTATTCTAAGAATTATGATAAAATTATGTAGGAATTGACTATTTTGCGCCATTATTTTTTTAGCCAATGAAACAGATTACAAATACCATTTTAATGATTAGGCCTGTGGCATTCAGGATGAATGAGCAAACCGCAGTTAACAATTATTTTATGGAAGATGTTTCCATGAAAAACAAGGCAGTAAACCTGGCTGCTCAAAAGGAGTTTGATGCTTTTGTAGAAGTGCTCCGAACGAATGGTATTGAGGTAATTGTAATCGAGGATACTCTGGAAAATGATACGCCAGATTCTATATTCCCCAACAATTGGATTTCCTTTCATGCCAATGGCACCGTAGTACTATATCCGATGTTTGCGGAAAATAGACGGAAAGAACGTAGGGAAGATCTTTTGGACACTTTAGAGGAAAGAGGATTTCATATTGAGCAAGTGATAGATTACTCTTCTGCTGAGAAAGACAATTTATTTCTGGAAGGAACAGGTAGTATTCTTATGGATCGTTTAAATGAAAAAGTATATTGTGCTTTATCCGATCGAGCCCATGAGGAATTGATTATTGAATTTTGCGAAGATTTTGAATGTACACCGGTAATTTTCGGGGCCTTTCAAACTGTAAAAAATGAAAGATTACCTATCTATCATACCAATGTGATGATGTGTATGGGAGAGAAGTACGCCGTTATTTGTCTTGATTCTATCGACGATAAAAAGGAAAAAAAGAATGTACTTAACCATTTAAAAAATGATGGTAAGGAAATAATTAGTATCACGGAAGAACAGATGCATCATTTTGCAGGAAACATGCTCCAAGTGGCTGATAAAGACGAAAATCGCTATTTGGTTATGAGTAGTGCTGCTTATAAATCCTTAACAAAAGAACAAATTAAAAAGCTGGAAAAGTACAATCCAATATTACATAGTTCTTTGGACACCATTGAAACTTGTGGAGGAGGCAGTGCGCGGTGTATGATGGCCGAAGTATTCTTGCCCAAGCGTTAGTTTATTTCTTCTTCATATTAATTACAAATCCAAATAGTAGAAGCACTAGTAGGAATGAGAAAGGGAGCGAAGTGATAATTAGTAATTTCTGTATGGCAGTAAGAACGCTAATATCCGCTTTGACATCTCCCAACACTAATAAGGCAGAAGTAGTTATTAGAATCACCACGGCCCACAGGATTTTGTGCGACTTTTGAGGGTTCTTTTTACCCTTATCCGTAAACATACTCAGCACAAAAACAGCCGAATCCACGGAAGTAACCAGAAAGCCCACTAACAGAATAAGGGTCATTATACATAGTATAAGGCCAAGAGGGTACTGTTCTAAAAAAATGAATATCGAGGTAAATACATTACTAAAGTCTAAGTTAGTAGTGGCGGAATCCATAAGCTTAAAGGCAGAAGTGCCGAAAGTAGTAAACCAAAAAAAGGTGCCTATAGAAGGAATTATCATTACCCCTAAAAGGGTTTGTGCCAGGGTTCTTCCTCTCGATATTCTTGCGATAAATATACCGGTAAATGGTGCCCAAGAAAGCCAAAATGCCCAATAATAAAATGTCCAATCCGTTAAAAATACTATTCCTGGATTGTAGTTGCCAATTGCTAGGCTCATCGGAATTAGGTCTATTAAATAGTGGCCAAATGCAATAAAGAAGAAATACACCACAGACAGCATATCGCTAAATAAAAACACCAGCACTAATAACAATAACGTTAACCAGATGTTGACTATGGAAAGGATTCTTATCCCCTTATTTAGCCCTCTCCAAGCGGAAATGAATGCCAAAAGGGTTATGATAAAAGTTAGGCTAAGAGTCCATTCTAATCCCAGGTCAGTCCCCCCTAAATAGCTCAATCCACCAGTTATTTGTGTTGCTCCCAAGGCTATGGCGGCTATTAGGCCAAAAACGGTAGTTAGGATGGCAATAATATCTATGCCCTGGAGTATCATCTGCCTCTTTAATACTCCTCTGAGTGAAGTACTAATCCTTACTTCTTGTTTTTGTACGAAAAGTGAATAGCCAATTACTACTGCAAATAAGCCGTAGAAAGCCCAGGGGGTAAATCCCCACTGGTAAAAGGTATATTCAAGAGCTAAAATCTCATTACTGCCATGCGCCGGAATAGGGGGATTTTCTCTCATAAATACTGGTTCCTGAACCGCTCTTAAAAGTATTCCCGCACCCATCCCGGCACTATAAAGCATCGAAAACCAACTCCAAAAACTATGTGCTGGTCTTTCCTCTTTCTTACCCAGTTTAATTTTACCCCATGGTGAAAAGGCCAAGCCTACGGCAAACAATACGGATCCTAAACCAAGATAGAGATAGAAGTACCCAAAGCTATTTCTTACCCATAGCGAAACTTTTTCTATGAAATTATAACTCTGAAGTGTAAAACTACTTCCTATAATCGCCAGAGCGATAAGCAGCCCTAAAGAAACAATGAGAAGCTTGTTATTTTGAAAGAGTTTTCTAATAAGAATAAATTGAAAACTAAAGATAAGGATTTATGTGTTCTAGAAATACTTCCTCTGAGAACCTATTTAGTAATACTAAATTCCCGGATAGCACTATTAGGCTCTACAATGTCAAAACCTTCCCAAAATTCTGGATCGTATTCCGATAAATAGGTGGCTTTAACCGACGGATTTTCCTCTATCGATTCAAAGGTTTCTGCACTAATATTTTCAGTGTCAAATACAATAATTTCGTATTTCTCGGTATTGAAATTAATTAAATCAATTTCCATAGAAAGCTCATTTTGCTTTCTTTTGCCTTTAACATATTTGTTCTTTTCAATGACACTTAATGGACGCCTAACACCCATATTTCTTCCCAGTGTTTTATCGAGAAAACGTAAATTATAGGTCCCATCACTATCCTTGGCATAAATACTAGTTCCTTTGTAGGATACCTCTTCATAGGAGAAGCCCAGCAATTTAATTTTCTTTAAAGATTTTACATTCTCATAGTCGATTCTCATAATTGCAAAATCTTCTATGTTAACATATAAAGTGCCTTGGAAATCTTCGGATCTTTTTGGTACAAACTCAATAATGTAAACCCCATCCTCGTCCATGGCACTATAGCCTTTAAGACTAAATTTGAACCTATTAGATTTATTTATAAAGTTAAGTTTGCAGTCTTTTTTATAGAAAAACCTTGCATAGAGACTTCCCAATTCTCTTTTTCGATTTCTGAGAAAAGGAAATTCACCTTTTTCTTCCTGCTCTATCTTGGCAATGGAATCCTTAATGGATTCATTTAATATGGAGTCTACCTGTACTTTTTGCCCAAACCAGCCAGATTTAATTTTCAGGAAAGAATCTGGTTTTACATTGTCTTTAAAGATTCTTTCAAGTTTCGCCGATAGGGCCTCCATGGATCCTTCATTATTTTTATCATATAATTCTGCAGCTTTTATTAATTCTAGTTTTTTATCCTCTGGCTTCTGATAGTAGGTAGCCAGACTTTCTGTATAAAAAGCTGCATTTCTTGGTAAAATAGATACAACACTATCCAAGAATTTTTTATTTAATTCTTCAATGGTAGACTCCTCAAAGACGATATTTAATTTCGTTAAAGTATTCAAACTGGATTGCCTAAAAAACAGGCGCTGTTTAATTGGGGTATCTACGTAGTTTTTAGGAATGTTTTCTTTAACCTTCTCTATTATTTCATGGACACTTAATTCCTTATCAAAAAGGAAAACTTCATTTAGCTCTATGGCTTTTGGCTCCACATAGAGAATACTATCTAATACAGCGGTTAAAGGGATGGCTATTTTTTCATATCCAATACTGGAAATGTATAGCGAATCTGGCATGTTGGTACTCGAAGGATTTTGTATGCTAAACCTTCCTTCTTCATTGGTAATTACTCCGCGATTAGACTGATATTGAACCGTTGCGTATGGTATTCCTTTATTGGTTGTCTTATCTACTACCCGGGAAGTAATTGTTTGAGCTCGTAACTGAACTAAGCCTACGAAAAACACCGAGAGACTAATAAAGAATAATTTACTTTTCATAAAGATTGAATTTCTTTTTTAAGACGACTAACTACCTAATAATGTTACGTTATTTATTCAGAATTATTTAGTGCTAAATTTCTGATCATTCCTCCAAAAATAAAATAATGAAAAGGCAGTACGGAATACCAATATAATCTGCCTTTAAGACCTTTTGGTCTAAAGGTGGCGGTTTGAATCAAAGTATCTTTTTCAATTTTGAATTCTAACCAAGCTTCCCCAGGGAGGCGCATTTCCGCAAACAGTAGTAGTCTCTTATTTTCTCTATCCGCTAATATAACTCTCCAAAAATCTAGTGCATCCCCGGGAAATATTTTATTCGGATGTGTTCTTCCTCGTCTTAAGCCAACACCTCCGAAAAACTTATCCATTATTCCTCTTATTTTCCAAAGCCAATTGGCGTAATACCATCCGTGAGCCCCACCAATCTTCCAAATATTATCTAATACTTTCTCTGGATCAGTAATTGTCAGAGTCTTACGATCTGTCAATACTCCGAATTTAGGGACCTGAATATATTTGCCTAGGTTCTTTTTAAATCTCCCGCTTACCAAGCTGTCTTTCCAACTACTAATGACTTGGTTTTGTTCGATTTTTTTAAACGCCATTTTAATGGCTTCTTTATAGGAATACGGTTTTATTTCCAGCATTTTCTCTAATCTGTTGTCTTTGGCAATGATCTCTATTTTCATACTATCCACCAGATTAAGAGCTAATTTATAGGAGGTGGAAGTGACAAAATAAAGCCAGTAAGAAGACAGCTTTGGAGTCATAACAGGAACGGTCCATATCCAGTTCTTAAAACCTCTTACACTCGCGTATTGTTGTAACATCTGCTTATAAGTGAGTATATCAGATCCTGCTATATCGAAAGACTCATTGTAGGTTTTTTCATTGCCTAAAACGCGGATCAGAAATTTCATTACATCCCTGATAGCAATAGGCTGTGTCTTAGTTAAAACCCATTTTGGCGTAATCATAAAGGGAAGTTTCTCACATAAGTCTCTTATAATTTCAAACGAGGAACTTCCGGAACCAACTATAATGCCTGCCCTTAATACCGTTAAATTAAAAGGGCCTTCGGATAAAAGATCTTCTACATTTTTACGGGATCTTAAATGCTTAGATAAATTCTTTTCGTTTACAATACCACTTAAATAGATTACTTGTTTAACCCGAGTAGGTCTTAAGGCATCATTAAATGATTTCGCCGTCATGGCCTCCATCTGATCAAAATCCTGAGTAGAAGAGCTCATGGAGTGGATTAAAAAATAAGCCACGTCAATATCTATTGGAATATGCCCATCGGGTATGGGTTTCAAAAAATCAATTTCTAGGACGTCTATTTTTTTTCGAATTTCCTCATCAATAGACAATCGTTGTTCGCTCCTCACCACACAAACTACCTCATGCCCCTTTGCGATAAGTAAAGGCAAAAGACGCATTCCAATATATCCGTTTGCTCCGGTAAGAAGTATTTTCATGGCTTATAAGTCTTCAATGCTGGTTGGGGAGTTGTCCGCCCTATGGTCTAATATTTTTTTAAAAAACTTTTGAATGGCCTTGGTATCAGACCGCACTTTAATAAAATATTCGTCTATAAAGACAGAATAAACAGCAAAATCTCCCTTATAAATTCGTAATTTGTAATAGGGTATTACTAGGGCATAAGTCTCCAATAAAGATCGAAAACTCATAATTATTCCTTTTGGTCTGATTTCAATTTGACAGGTATTTAGGTTTTGATCTAGGATTAACAAATTACTAATTTGGATGCTGGCATCGGTAATAAATAATTTAGGTGAGCCAATTCCTTTCATTGCCCAGCGCTCCTTCAAAGAATATACTGGCCCGACGGCTTCTTCGACCTTTTTCTTTATGGATGGGTTGTTATAACTAACATTTAGTAGCATGGAGTATTAATATTTGGCAAACAGAGGGCCTATCGCAGTATAAAAGTCTAAAAATTCATTAGTTTTGCAGCCTTAATTGGGTAAATTTTATGAATATTCAAGAGGTAATTCGGGCAGAAGTTATTAAAGCAGTTTCAATTTTGTTTGATGCGCGCTTAGATTCTGTAGAGTTTCAGCCTACTCGCAAGGATTTTGAAGGAGATGTTACGGTTGTAATTTTTCCAATGCTTCGCCAGATCAAGGGTAATCCTGTTCAAATAGGAAATGATATTGGGGACTATTTGGTGCCTAGAGTCAAGGAAGTTGAAGCCTATAATGTTATTAAAGGTTTTTTAAACCTTACCATATCAGACAGTTATTACCTCGAGTTTTTTGATTCAATAAAGAATAGAAATAATTACGGTTTTAAAGAAGTTAAAGAAGACAGGGCTGTTATGGTAGAATACTCTTCACCTAACACCAATAAACCGCTTCACCTTGGGCATATTCGTAATAATTTGCTTGGCTATTCAGTCTCAGAAATTCTAAAGGCAAATGGTCGAAAAGTTTACAAAACCCAAATAATTAATGATCGGGGGATTCATATTTGTAAGAGTATGTTGGCTTGGTCTAAATATGGAGAGGGGGAAACCCCTGATAGCAGTAGTACAAAAGGAGATAAGTTGGCCGGAAAATACTACGTTTTATTTGATCAAAAGTACAGGGAAGAAGTAGCTGTATTAGTAGAGGACGGAATAACACAGGAGGTGGCGGAAAAAAAGGCTCCTATCCTTATAGAAGCCCAGAATATGCTAAGAAAGTGGGAGGCAGGAGATGAAGAAGTTGTTGCTTTATGGGAGAAAATGAATTCATGGGTGTATAAAGGTTTTGATGCAACTTATAAAGAGTTGGGAGTAAATTTTGATAAACTTTATTACGAAAGCGATACCTATTTACTTGGGAAAGATGTGGTCGCCGAGGGGCTATCTAAAGGCATTTTCTTTAAAAAGGAAGATGGGAGCGTTTGGATAGATCTCACAGAGGAAGGCCTGGATGAAAAAATAGTATTAAGAGCCGATGGAACAGCTGTGTATATGACACAAGATATTGGTACGGCGATCCAACGAGTAAAGGATTTTCCGGATATTGATGGCATGGTTTATACCGTAGGAAATGAGCAGGACTACCATTTTAAGGTTCTGTTCCTAATACTGAAGAAACTCGGTTACAGCTGGGCGCAACACTTATACCATCTTAGTTACGGGATGGTAGACCTTCCAGAGGGAAAGATGAAAAGTAGAGAGGGCACGGTGGTAGATGCAGACGACCTGATGCAGCAGATGAAAACAACAGCTGAAGAAATTTCCGAAGAACTTGGGAAGTTAGACTCTTATTCACAGGAGGAAAAAGAAACGCTTTATCGAACAATTGGTCTCGGAGCCTTAAAGTATTATATCCTTAAAGTTGATCCTAAGAAACGTATCTTATTTAATCCGAAGGAGTCTGTTGATTTTCAAGGAAATACAGGTCCGTTTATTCAATACACCTATGCGAGGATACAGTCCATTTTGCGTAAATCTAATATGGATGAAAGTGATTTATTGCAGGAGAATTCAAAAGGGCTAGAAATTCATGAGAAGGAAAAAGAACTCTTAAAACTTCTAGAAACCTATCCTTCGGTTATAGAATTAGCAGGCACCAATTTAAGTCCGGCCTTAATAGCAAACTATACGTACGAATTGGTAAAAGAGTTTAATTCTTTCTATCAGCAGGTTCCAATTTTAGGCGAGCTTAACAAGGAGATTAGAACTTTAAGAGTGCAATTAGCCCACAAAGTGGGAGAGGTTATACGCTCCTCGTTTTTATTGTTGGGAATTGATGTGCCCGCTAGGATGTAAATTTAGCAGGTTAGACTTACAGGCCTTGTCTTAAATATAAATAATCTTACTTCTTACAATATTCTGTAAATAGGATAGAAGTTTTCGATAAAAGCTAGATATAAATTTCTTAGAAAAATATTCTGAAACTTATATTTGGGGTAAATCCTAGTGATATGTTTTCTACTTTTTCTATTTCATCTTGTGCGTTTACACGATAAAAAGTATTGAGTATGTTCTGTTTATTCAATACGTTTAAAACAGAAATTCCGCCCTGTCCCTTCACCCGTGTAGAAATTTTAAAGTCGTATAAGGCAGAAGCATCTACGCGAAGATAGTCGGGCAATCTGCTGCTGTTAGGTTCTTGGTAGTTAATCGAAATTGGGATAGTGCCCAGGTCTAGACCACTATCTCCATCTAAGGGCTCTGTAAATGGTTTTCCTGTTCTATAGTTCACGCCTAAACCAATCTTTAGATTGTCTAGGGTGTAGGTTGTGGCAAATGTTACAATATGCCTAATATCTAAATTGTTAGGAAAGGAACTGGGATTTAAATCTGGGAAGAAATAATCATTGTGTGCATAGGTATAGCTTAACCAGGTACTGAAGAAACGATTTTTGTGATTTATCAAAAACTCAAACCCCTTTACTTCATAACTTCCAATTTCTCCATTAAACTGGTTTTGATTTTGAAAGCCTTGTGTTAGTGTACTAACACCTTCCACTTTTTTGAAATAGCCTTCCAAACCAATAAACCACTGGTTCTTATCGTAATTAATACCAAGCGCTGCTTGTTTACTAGTAACAATGGGAAGGTTAGGATTTCCTGGAACTGTATCTTGTTTTTCATTTGATAGCATCCATCTTCTTTTTTCAATACCCAGAAAATTTTGCTCCAAATCAATTATTTGGTTTGTAATCTGATTTTTAAACTCTCCACTAGCTTCTATTCGTATGTCCGATATTGGATTATAATTTACTACAAATCGGGGTTCTAGGATAAACTTATTAAAGTATCGTAAATTAACTAAATAGTTTAAGCGCCCGCCTGCACGTGCATAGAACTTGCTATTACTCGATTCATAGGTTATTTCGCTATAAAGAGCATTAGCCCTAACCACTCCCTTTATATTGCTTTCAAAGGGGGGCTGGGTCACATCTGTAAAATTGGTAATGCCTGTTTCGGTAAACTGATAGCCATTTAGCCAACCCAAATTAGATGATATCTTGTAGTTTGTATATAATTTAATAGAAGTTTCAATCACTTCATTTTTTTGATCTAGTACTTGTTCTCCGTTGTTAATTACATTTTCCGAATCTAAATTATATCTGCTGTAATAGGCATTTAAATTAGAGGAGAATCGGTTAGACCACTCACTAGAAAGGTTACCTCCAAAAGAAAGGTTCGTTTGGTTTAAACCACTTTTATCGGTTCTACCTGATTGTGCCTGGCTTTCTAAATAATCCAAATTATTATGGATGGCCAAAAAGCTAAATCTGGCTTTGTGTTCCTCGGAGATGTCATATAAAATCTTGGCTGTAAAATCATAGAAATAAAAGTTTTCATCGCTAGTAACATCTTCTGGATTAGGCGTATTACCAAATTCCTGTATTTTGGTGTCTTGAAAGACTCTCTTCGAGAATTGATTATAGGTTGGCGTATTTAGAAAATCGGTGACAGATCGTCTGGCTGAAAACTGCAATGCTAATTTTTCACTTAGTGGTATCTGACCATAAGCATCCATGTTAATTAGATTAACACCTGCACCACCCATTAGTCTGCCTCCTATGCTGTCTTTAGACTTCATATTAATTATTCCGCTAACCCCATCTCCATAGGCTGCACTTGTACCACTTTTAACGATACTTACTTCTCCGGTTAAATAAGGATTAAAGGCCGAAATAAGACCAAAAAAATGACCAGATTGATACATTTTAATTTCGTCCCATAGAATTAGGTTTTGATCGTTGGTTCCTCCTCTAATGTTAATATCTGATACTCTTTCATCAATGCTCTTAATTCCGGGTAATGCCTGAATGGATTGCAGTACATCGGGTTCAATTAAACCAGGTATTATTCCAAACTCATCCGTGAGAAGACTTATACTACCATCTTTTTCCTTAGCTAGCCCGGAGGTCAGGAACTTATATACCACAACTTCTTCCAGTTGTTGGTAGTTTAAGCTTAACAAAATAGTTGAACAGGGTCTCTCTGATAAAAGCTTTTCTGCCGAGATGTATTTCGTCTTAAAACCCAGATGTCTAATTCTTATAGTACTTTCCCTTGGGATGGTTTTTAGGGAAAAATAGCCATTCGCATCTGTCAAAGCGCTCACATCGCTGTTTAATACCTCAATTGTTGCCGCTGAGGCAGTTAGTTCATTGTAGTTATTTAAAATATAACCACAGATATTAATTTCCTTAGTTTTTGAGATTGTATAGTAGCGATTGTTGAGTTGATTTATTTCTAGTTGGGTTTGGGCCCTGATCTCATTCAGAATTTCCTCGAGAGTTTCTTGCTTGGGAACGGTGATTTCCAGATTGGCCAAATCCTTGTCCGCGAAAGAAAACTTAATATCGTATTCCGATTCAATCTCTAAAAGATAAAGATTAAGTTTAATTTGCTCCTTTGTACTGCCATCCTGAGAATTCCCGGAGAAGACAAGTGTTAAAAGGAAAAGACAAAAGAGTAGTATGTTATTTCGTGGCGCTTTCAGCATAAAATAGCACTTTGTTCCCTTCCAAAGAATAGGCTATTTGATAGGGAGTACTAATACTCTGTAACGCTAAATTTAAACTTGTGTTGCTAAAAGATCCTGTAAATGCCTGATTTAGATCAATATTTTGCGTGCTAATTTCAAGATCATATTGTCTTTCCAATTCATCCAACACATAAAGAAGTGGAATACTTTTAAAAGTACTCTCGTTTAACAACCAGGATGGGCTGGCATTTTTTGGCACTTCAGTATGTGTAATAGATCCGTTTATTACTACAAGCGAAGATCCGGCTGGAAGTTCAATTTTTTCACCTTTATAGGACACTTGCACCAGTCCTTCATAACAACTTACTTCAAAGAAGTCCTTTCTGTTTTCTACATTAAACTGGGTGCCAAGAACCGCAACCTGTCCCTGTGATGTATGTACGGTAAACTTTTTCCCTTTTGCTACCTTAAAGAAAGCTTCTCCCTCTAATGCAATCTTTCTTTTCCTAGACCAGTCTTTTTTGCTGTAGCTTATTTCAGAGTCCGCATTAAGGATTATTTCCGATTGATCCGGGAGAACAACTTGTTCTCTTTCTGCGTATTGAGTGCTTACTTTGTCGTCTAAAGTAGAAATATAGAAATAAGAGGTGGCAACCAATATAACTATGGCCGCAGCATACCGATATAGTTTAGGATGTTTAGCAATGGAGATTACTTTTGTCTCCTTTTTATCCTTTCTGGCTTCTACAGCCCGTAAAACTCTACTACTGTCAAAATCTGGAGCCTTCAAAGAAGCAGAAGCCTTCTTTAACTTCACATAGGACTCATATTCTGGAGACTTTTTAAATAGCTCCAGTTCTTCCTCTGTTAGTTCATTAGCAAGCCATTTTGCCAGGTAATTCTCTTGCATGATTTCTATCTTTATATCTTTATAACAAGTAGCATATAAAAAACCCTACCTAGAGGATTATAAAAATTAGGTAATCCTTGGTTCAAATTTTAAATGCCATGTATTTCTTCCCTTAGGCTTTTTAAGGCCAAATGCATTCTCTTTTCTATAGCTTTTACACTCACACCTTCCATTTCGGCTATTTCAGCATATTTTTTTCCATCAATTCGATTAAGTAAAAAGGTAGCTCTTTGACTTTCAGGTAGACGGTTTAAGGCTGCATCTAATTTAGCTTGGTATTCTTTCTCTTCTAAAAGAAATTCTGGTGATTCGTGAGAAATCTCATAGGTAGGTTTGGCATATTTTAAACGTACTTTTTCTGCCTTGATTACATTTAGATAAAGGTTATTGGCTACCGTATAAACATAGGATTTGGCCTTTTCAGGAATAACTTTGGCGCAATTCTCCCAAAGTTTAATAAAAGCCTCTTGCACGGCATCATATGCTTTCTCTTCATTGCCGAACTTATAATATATATAGTTATATACCGTTTTAGAATGAGTAGAAAAGAGGTTGCTAAATACTTCATCCTCACATACATTGTCCATAATACGATTTATTAAAGGGGATGGTTTTTGCCAAAGATATTTCAAAAAAAATTAAAAATGAGGTAGGGTTTCTCAAAACCTAATTGTTTTAGAGGGGAACAACAAATAATCCAAATCGTTATGAAAAATTATTTTAAAAATTTCCTACATGCTTTTGCTTTCATCTTGTTTTTTACCCTTACAGGATGTCAGGACGAATTTGAAGAATTGCCTCAGGCCGATGAAAATCAGACCATTGTTGCAAATTCTACCACAGCCCTTCTTATGGAAAAGACAGTTTCTAGAGACGGGTCTTATGACAATATTGTAGATGGCGCTAGCTGTCTTGCAATTGAGTTTCCCTATTCTGTTCGTGCCAATGGCATTGAAATAACCGTAGACTCTAAAGAGGGTTTGCAAATTATAGAAGAGGTATTTGAAGAATTGGAAGATGACAATGACATCTTAGAAATAATATTTCCAATAGTTATTACCCTGGCCGATTTTACAGAAGTTGAAATAAATAATTCTGAAGAGCTAATTGCATTGGCTAAGGAATGTATTGAAGGAGGAGAGGATGATGATATTGAATGTATAGATTTTGTCTATCCTATTACCTTGTACACCTTTGATCTTAACGAGGTTGAAACTGGTTCTGTAACGGTAACTTCTGACAAAGACTTGAGGTTATTTTTTGCTAACCTTCAGGAAAGCGATCTAATTAGTATAGACTTCCCTATAACCTTAGAATTATATGATGGTTCTAAACTGGAAGTTACCTCTAATGCCGAATTAGCGAATGCTATTGAAACTACAAAGGCAGCTTGTGATGAAGACGATGATAACGATTATAACGATGATGATTTTACTAAAGAACGTTTAGACGAATTACTGGTAAAGTGTCCTTGGTTAATTAAAGAGATTATTAGAGATGAAATTAATCAAACAGACCAGTTCTTTGATTACATAATGAATTTCAATGAAAATGGATCTGTAACTGTTAAAGATAGAACAGGGAACAATTTAATGGGCCAGTGGGCTACACGTATGACCGATCATGGGGTATTAATTAGCCTAGAGTTTGATGTTTTGGTTGATTTCAATCTGGAATGGTTGGTTTACGAATTGGAGCAGGGAAAAATTAAGCTTTTTGCCGAAGGAGGAAACAAAATCATCATGGTTAGTGCTTGTGAATTGTTTGAAGCTAATCCGGATACTTTGAGAGAAATATTAGGTGAATGTGAATGGATCATTAAGCGAATAAAAAATAATGGTGATCACCTAAATAGACTATTAGGTTATTCTTTTGAATTCAATGAAGGCGGGGTTGTTTTGTTGAGTAATGAAAATAATGTAATAGAAGGGACCTGGGCAGTAGAACTGAATAATGCAGGTAGAGCAGTCTTGGCAATAACTATGGGCGACGAACCTGGAGTGAGCTTTGAATGGTTGCTGTCTGATTTAAAAGATAGATTATTAAAATTTAACGTAGAAGGTACCTTTTATGAGCTTGTTTTAATTCGAAATTGTGAGCAGGATTACAATAACGATGAAGATGTGAGTTATATCAAAGATATATTTGGAGATACAGAATGGGCGATTTCCTACTTTGCTGAAAATGAAGACGAAACCACTTCTGGATATAGTGACTATTCATTAGTCATGAATACAAATGGACTTCTTGAGGTGAGAGACATGAATTCCATGGTGATAAGTTCCGGAAGATGGTTTGTTTTCAGAAATGCCAATAATAAATTAGAATTAATACTTGCCTTCGAGCAGGGAAGCAACTTCTATCCCTTAGCCAATGACTACAGTATCTTGGAAATAGATGAGATGCGTGTAGATTTGAAGCACGAGAATGATGGGGGAGGTTATGACCAGCTTGAATTAGTAAGAATTATTTAAGCATTTGCCCCACATTTTTTTGAAAAGGGTAGCTTCCAGTGGAAGTTACCCTTTTTACTGTTTATTATTTCTGGTCAAGACCTTCCCACTTCCCATTCTTATTGTTAAATTTGCAATTCTATACACGTAAGAAATAGTTCAAATGTTTGATAATTTAAGTGAGAAGTTAGATAAGGCACTACATGTATTAAAGGGTCACGGTCAGATAACCGAGATAAATGTTGCAGAAACGACCAAAGAAGTTAGAAGGGCCCTACTAGATGCAGATGTTAATTTTAAAATAGCCAAAGAGTTTACCAACCGGGTTAAAGAAAAAGCTCTGGGTCAGAATGTTTTGACCTCCCTGCAGCCTGGCCAATTAATGGTCAAAATTGTTAAGGACGAGCTTACAGAGCTAATGGGAGGAGATGCCGAAGGAATTAGACTCTCCGGAAATCCTAGCGTTGTTTTGATGTCTGGTTTACAAGGGTCTGGTAAAACTACTTTTTCGGGGAAACTTGCCAATTACCTAAAAACCAAAAAAGCGAAGAAACCGTTATTAGTGGCCTGTGATGTTTACAGACCGGCAGCAATTGATCAGCTTCATGTGGTTGGAGAACAGATTGGGATTGACGTATATTCGGATAGAGAGAATAATAATCCAGTAGCGATAGCAGAGGCAGGAATTTCGTTTGCCAAGGAAAAAGGTTTGGATGTAGTTATCATAGATACGGCAGGTAGACTTGCAGTGGATGAGGAAATGATGACAGAAATTGCTAATATTCGCAAGGCAATTTCACCAGAGGAAATCCTTTTTGTGGTAGATTCCATGACCGGACAGGATGCAGTTAATACAGCGAAAGCCTTTAACGACATTCTTAATTTTGATGGCGTAATCTTGACAAAGCTCGACGGAGATACTAGAGGAGGAGCAGCCATATCCATAAAGTCTGTTGTTGACAAGCCAATAAAGTTTATCGGTACCGGCGAAAAGATGGATGCCATAGATGTTTTTCACCCGTCCAGGATGGCAGACAGGATTTTGGGTATGGGCGATGTTATTTCTTTAGTAGAAAGAGCTCAAGAGCAATTTGATGAAGAAGAGGCACGAAAAATTCAGAAAAAAATTGCCAAAAATAAGTTTGGCTTTGACGATTTCTTAAAACAGATCCAGCAGATAAAAAAGATGGGGAGCATGAAGGACCTGATGGGAATGATTCCAGGTGCAGGGAAGGCGCTGAAAGGTTTAGATATAGATGATGATGCCTTTAAGCATGTAGAAGCTATAATTCATTCCATGACGCCAGGGGAACGTTCTAATCCTGCAGTACTCAATGCTAGTAGAAAAAAGCGTATTGCTAAGGGAAGTGGAAGAACTATTGTAGAAGTTAACCAGTTACTTAAGCAATTTGATCAAATGAGTAAAATGATGAAGATGATGCAAGGAGGGGGCGGTAAGAAAATGATGCAGATGATGCAAAACATGAAATAAAGGCAATAAACATCAAGATTTATGACCATACTGAACGGGAAAGAAACTTCCAATAAAATAAAAGAAGAGATAGCAGAAGAAGTTGCCGAGATAAAGGCAAGAGGGGAAAAAGTGCCGCATTTAGCCGCTGTTCTGGTAGGTAACGACGGGGCTAGTCTAACTTATGTAGGAAGTAAAGTGAGATCGTGTAATAGAATTGGTTTTGAGTCAACACTTAAACATTTGCCAGAGGAGACGACGGAGGAAGAATTATTAACATTAGTAAATGCACTGAACCAAGATCCTGAAATAGACGGCTATATTGTTCAACTCCCCTTACCCAAGCATATTGATGAGCAAAAAGTATTGATGGCCGTAGATCCGGAAAAAGATGTTGATGGATTTCACCCTACCAACTTTGGTAAAATGGCTTTGGATATGGAATCTTTTATTCCGGCCACACCTTTCGGAATCATGGAACTTTTAAAGCGGTATAAGGTAAAGACCGAAGGAAAACACGCTGTGGTTATAGGCCGCAGTAACATTGTAGGGAGACCAATGAGCATTCTACTAAGTAGAAAGGGGGCTGGCGCAAATGCTACGGTAACCTTAACCCATAGTAGAACAAAAGATATAAAGGCAATAACCCTTCAGGCAGATATTATTGTTTCGGCATTAGGAGTACCAGGATTCCTGAAAGAAGACATGGTGAAAGATGGTGCTGTAATAATTGATGTGGGAATTACCAGAGTGCCTGATACCTCCCGGGAAAGAGGCTATTATATAACTGGGGATGTTGCTTATGATGAGGTGTCTAAAAAAGCCTCTTATATCACTCCGGTCCCAGGAGGGGTAGGACCCATGACTATTGCCATGCTTTTGCAAAATACTCTTCTTGCCAGAAAGAGAAAATTGACTTCTGGCAACTAGTCTATAGGTATTGATGAGAATTCTTGTCAAGAGTTTTTGAGGCTAATGGGGAATTAGCTACCTTTTATGGCTAAATTACCTTCCATGAAAAATAGATATTTCCTCCTACTATTATGCCTTACTATCCTACTAGGTTGTAAGGAAGATTCCACGAAGCAAAATACGGTAAACTTTAGTATTTCTTTTACTGAAAATGTGAGTACAACCGCTAAAGATGGTAGATTATTACTAATGCTTTCTAGTAATAATGAAAAAGAGCCGCGATTTCAAATTAGTTCTGGTCTCAATACGCAGCTAATTTTTGGTCAGAATATAGAGGGAATGCAGCCAAAGGAAGCCGTTGTGATGGAGGCGGATGCTCTTGGATTTCCTTATGCCAGTATGTCGGAAGTACCTCCAGGAGACTATTGGGTACAGGGACTGTTGCATGTTTATGAGACGTTTAATTTAAGTACCGGCCATACCGTAAAACTGCCCATGGATAATGGAGAGGGACAACAATGGAATAGATCGCCGGGAAATCTATACAGTAAACCTGTTAGGATTACAATTCCCTCGAATTCTTCGGAATCCTTTGAATTGGTTATGGATCAGATAATTCCTGCAATAGAAGAGCCGGAAGACACAGAATGGATTAAGCATATAAAAATTCGATCCGAAAAATTATCTAATTTTTGGGGAAGAGACATGTATCTAGGGGCACATGTACTTTTGCCTAAAGGATTTGAGGAGCACCCGGAAGCTAAATATCCTCTGATGATTTTTCACGGACATTTCCCTAACGATTTTGGCGGATTTAGAACAATTCCACCTGATCCGAATTTAGAACCAGACTATGCCGCTAGGTTTAAGGTGAAGGGTTACAATATAATACAACAGCAAGAGGCTTATGATTTTTACAGCAGATGGAATGATCCAGATTATCCACGGTTTTTGATTATTGAAATTCAGCATCCCACACCCTATTATGACGATTCCTATGCCGTTAATTCTGCAAGTCAGGGCCCCTACGGTGATGCTATCACACATGAATTAATCCCATATATAGAGGAAGAGTTTAGAGGTTTAGGAGAAGGGTGGGCTCGGTTTCTTTATGGAGGTTCAACAGGAGGCTGGGAGGCTCTTGCGGTACAGCTTAAGTATCCTGATGAATACAACGGTTGTTTTGCTGCTTGTCCCGATCCTATAGATTTTAGGGCTTACTGTTTAACTAATATTTACGAAGATAACAATGCCTATTATTATGAAAGTGATCATAAGACCCTGGAGGTGCCTGCGCATAGAGATTATTTGGGGCAAATTCAAAGCACCATACGCGAAGAAAATCAATTAGAATTGGTACTAGGTGATAAATCCAGGTCCGGACAGCAATGGGATATTTGGGAAGCAACCTATTCTCCTCAAAATGAAGAAGGATATCCTAAGAGAATATGGGACAAGAGAAGCGGAGAAATAGATCTTGAGGTTGCCGAATACTGGAAGGAGAATTACGATTTGAGACATATTCTAGAAAGAGATTGGGACAAACTGGGCGAAAAATTAAAAGGGAAAATTCATATTTACTGCGGTGATATGGATAATTACTATCTAAATAATGCGGTTTATATGATGGAAGATTTTCTAGAAAGTACAACCGACCCTTATTACGACGGGGAAGTTACTTATGGAGACCGAGCAGAACATTGTTGGAATGGAGATCCGGATCAGCCAAACCATATTTCCAGATTACGCTATAATAGTATGTACGTGCCAAAAATTATGAAGCGAATTGCGGAAAGTGCTCCCGAAGGAGCAGACCTAAACAGTTGGAGGTATAAGTAATGTTATTTTGGAATAGATAAATTTAGAATTGAAAATGAGAAAAAGAATATTTGGAAGAACCCAATGGGAAGTAAGTGAAATAGGTTATGGAATGTGGGGTATGGGCGGATGGACAGAATCTGACGATGTACAGTCCGAAGCTTCTTTAGATCTTGCTGTGGAAAATGGTATTAACTTTTTTGACACAGCATGGGGATATGGCGAAGGACATAGCGAAAAATTACTGGGTAATTTGGTGAAGAGACACCCCTCCACGAAATTGTTTACAGCCAGTAAAATACCACCAAAGAACTTTAAATGGCCGGCCATGCCGGGGTATACCTTAGAAGATTCTTATCCTGCAGAACACATAAAGGATTTTACGGATAAAACACTAAAAAACCTTAGACAGGAGCAAATAGACCTTATACAGTTGCATACCTGGGATGATGGCTGGACAGATAAGGAAGAATGGCAAAGAGCCGTGGAAGACCTTAAGAAAAGTGGCAAGATAGCTGCAATTGGCCTAAGTTTAAACCGATGGGAACCAGAAAACGGAATCAAGGCTATAAAGACGGGGCTAATTGATGCCGTTCAGGTGATTTATAATATTTTTGATCAGGCTCCGGAGGATTCACTTTTTCCCTTGTGTAGAGACCTGAATATCGCAGTAATTGCCCGTGTACCTTTTGATGAGGGCACACTTACTGGAAATATTACCAAGGAAACCGTTTTTCCTGAAGGTGATTGGAGATCGAGTTATTTTGTACCCGAAAACCTAGAAGCTAGTGCGGCAAAGGCAGACTTATTGCGACCCCTGATTCCCGAAAATATGACCATGGCGGAAATGGCACTTCGCTTTATTCTAATGAACGATGATGTAAGTACCACTATACCTGGAATGCGAAAGGCCAGAAACGTATTGTCTAATACCGCAACGAGCGATGGAAAAGAATTAGCCAAAGACTTATATAATAAACTTAGAAAACATCGCTGGGATCGAAAACCTACTTCTTGGTCTCAGTAGTACTAATTGATGGAAATAAAAAATATTATATCACGGAGTATAGCTGCAATTGTACTATTTGTTTTGTTTTCCTGTATTCTTGAAAGAGATTTTTCCTTGGATACCCTTTTAAGTAAGGCTGTGCTTGGACTAGTATTTGGGGTTTTATATGGAATAGGTACTTGGGGCTATTACGCCTACAAGAAAAGAAAATAATCCTAGGAAGCAAAAAGTTGATTTAAGTCTTTAAAAGCTTTAAACTCTAATGCATTGCCGGCAGGATCAAGGAAGAACATGGTAGCTTGTTCACCAACCTCTCCTTTGAATCTGACGTACGGTTCAATAACAAAATTTACACCCTTCTCTAGCAGTTCCCTCGAAAAACTTTCAAAAACATCCCATGGTAAGACCACCCCGTAGTGGGGTACAGGAACGTTTTTTCCATCAACCGGATTCGTGTGTATATTTTCTTCTGATTTCGGTTTGTAATGTATAACCAATTGATGGCCGAACAGATTAAAGTCTACCCAATGTTCACTACTACGACCCTCCTCACAGTTTAATACGTTTCGATAAAACTCCCTACATTCGGATAGGTTATGAACAGGAATGGCAATATGAAAAGGTGCAATAGAAGGCATAAATTTTTTTTGTTAAAATTAATCTATTTGGTCGACTTCAAAAAATCAATAATTTTTAAATTAACCTCGGCCTGTTGCATGGAATGCCCAAAACCTTTTGTACTAACCAAAGTGCTATCTTTCCAATTTGCATGGACTTTTTCAGAGGAGATATAAGGGGTAATTGGGTCTTGCGTATCATGAAAAAGAAGACCTCTAACCTTTATTTCTCGAGCAAATATGGCTGTTGAGAAATCACTTATGGCCATGCCAAAATGAAATATAAAATATTCATTTAGAGCATTCATAACTCTTGAACTCAGTCCAAGTAAACTTTTAAAGTGGTTCATCAACTGAGTAAATTCTGAGGGAGCGCCAATGGTGATAATTTTGGCAATACTATTTTTTGGATACGTATACTGCATAAATAATGCTGCCATTCCACCTAAAGAATGCCCAATAAGATATTCTGGCTTATATAGTTCACAAACCCTAAAGGCGCATTCTGCATATAGTGGTACATTCCATGACTTATTAGAAGAGTTTCCATGGGCAGGTGCATCTAAAGCTATAATATTGTAGTTTTCTTTTTGAAGGTATTGGATTAGATACCGCCATCTAAAGCTATTGCTTTCCCATCCGTGCATAAGTAATACAGTTTCTCCACTGCCATTCCACCGATACACTTGTATGTCTAAGCCTCCTATATTTATGACTTGGTCCTTTGCCTTATTTAAAAAGTACGCCTGTATATCTATTACTCTGCCCTTTCGTGGACTGCAATACAAAGTAAAAGCTTTTTCAGCAGCTATCTTAGGAGAAAAGAGTGCTATAAAATTTATGTACAGGCCATAGGATTTGGCCAGTATTTGGAAAATAACCTTATTCATCGCAAGTATAAAGTTAGTCCCAACCTACCATTAAGTACTTTATTTTTGCCACGTCAGGAATCTGAACTGCTTCAATGTTCAAGGATGTATCGTATCGAAGACTGGCTGGGAGTTCTTCTTTGTCTATGGTAAAATAAAAATCTTTATTTTCTATAAATATTACTACGTTATTTAAGGATGTTACAATCTTCTTTATTTCATAAGATTTTTTTATATCACTAAAAGTACTCAAGAGTCCTATTCCTTCTTCTGTAAGATATCTATTGTCATATACGCGTACAAGACCTATAGTTGCGAGGCTATCCTTATTTGGCGTTAAGGTAAGTAAATGCTTGCCGCCTTTTTCATAAATATTAAAACGGGGAGGGAAAGATCCAATGGCAATCTGGGTTTCTTCTCGTACTATAGAATCTCCCTGAAAGATAGAATCGATTTCTGTTGCTTTACTGGTTCTTAGCAACTTGCCCACACGTTCCTTGTTAATCAAAAATGTGGTGTCCTTTTCTTTTTTGCAAAACAAAAGGGTAAGGCTTAAAGCCAAAATAAAGAGTATTTGAATTTTTTTCATAAGTATTTATCGCATCATTTTATTTAAGACCCCCATCACCCCCCTAATAAATGTAGCACTGGTCAAAACTTTAACCACTGGATTCATTCGTGTACTTTTTCGCCCGCTGCCTGAAGTTGTTCTGCGCTTTTTAGTAACTTCTCTTTTCTGTATTTCTTCTGCTTCTTTTTCGGCTATTGCAATTTTTCTATTCAATAGTTCGTATGCACTTTCTCTGTCAATAGTTTTATTGTATTTTTTACTCAGGGTAGAATTTTCCAAGACTTCGTTTAATTCTTCCGAAGTTAAAATGTCCATTCTGCTCATTGGAGCTCTAAGTAAGGTAGCTGCCAATGGCGTAGGTCTTCCTTTTTCATCCAATGCAGTAATTAAGGCTTCTCCAATTCCTAAAGAAGTAAGGACAGCTTTTGTGTCATAAAAATCGGAAAGAGGATAATTTTCTGCAGCTAATTTAATTGCTTTCCTGTCTTTCGCAGTAAACGCTCGAAGGGCATGTTGCACTTTAAGTCCTAACTGGGCCAAAACTGCATCCGGAATATCCGTTGGATTTTGGGTTACAAAATAAAGTCCAATTCCCTTTGATCGGATCAGTTTTACAATACTTTCGATCTGGTCTAATAAGGCATCTGACGCCTCCTTAAAAATTAAATGCGCTTCATCTATGAAGAATACCAATTCTGGCTGGTCACTATCTCCTTGTTCCGGAAATGTGGCATAAATTTCGGCAAGAAGACTCAGCATAAAAGTACTAAACAATTTAGGCCTGTCCTGGATATCTGTTAGCCGAACAATATTTATGATACCTCTTCCTTGATCATCTATACGGGTTAGATCATCTACTTCGAAGGATTTTTCTCCAAAAAACAGATCCGCTCCTTGTTGTTCAAGTTCAATAACTTTCCGCAAAATAGTACCGGTAGAACTTGTAGAAATCCGTCCGTATTCCTTGGCGAATTCTGCCTTACCATTTCCGGTGGCATATTGCAAGACCTTTTTAAAGTCTTTTAGATCTAGCAAGGGCAAACTATGGTCATCACAATACTTAAAAATTACCGCGACTATGCCTTCCTGGGTTTTTGATAAATCTAATATTCGAGACAATAACACCGGCCCGAATTCGGACACGGTTGCCCTCATTTTTACACCTGCTTGCTCTGAGAGAGATAGAATTTCAACCGGGAAACTCTTTGCAGTAAATGGAATACCAATTTTGCTGTGCCGCTCATCAATTTTTGGATGTCCCGGACTTGCTTGCGCTAATCCGCTGAGGTCTCCTTTTAAATCCATCAAAAGAACAGGAATGCCTTTGTCAGAAAGATTCTCCGCCAGGATTTGCAGCGTTTTTGTCTTGCCAGTCCCAGTAGCACCTGCAATTAAGCCATGTCTATTGAGTGTTTTTAAAGGTATTTTAACCAAGGCATTCTCTACCGCCTCTTCATTGAGCATGGCCGCTCCTAGGGTTATAGCATCGCCCTTGGTAGAATAACCATCAATAATATGGGTATAGAAATCGTCTTTGGTCTTCATTCCTTCTATTTTTGATAAAAATAGGGTAATTTTATTCAACATTAAAAACTAATATTTATGAAAAAGCAGCTGTGTATATACCTCTGTCTCCTGTCCGTTTCTATTACTACTTTAACTGGACAGGAGAAGTCCCCCATTGTATTTCACCCTTCACACGAGATAAAAAAACAATCAGCTCCTTATAGCGACGTAGTTGAGGTTGGCAATCTTTTCTTTTTAGCCGGTCAAATAGGGATGGATCATACTACACGAACTATGGTTGAAGCGGGTATAGTGACAGAGACAGAACAGGCCATTAAGAATATCAAAGAAGTTCTTGAACAACACGGCTTAACTCTTGACAATGTGGTGAAATGTACAGTAATTTTAGCTTCTATGGAGGATTTTTCAGCCTTTAACAAGGTTTATTCCAAACACTTTACAAAGAAACCAGCCAGAACTACATTTGCTGCAAAAGGCTTGGCTAGAAACGCCAGCGTTGAAATAGATGTTATTGCTTCCAAATAGAGTCTAGCTACTATATGAGATAAAACTCGTTTCTGCTACTACCTAGCTCAGTTTATCTTCCAAAAAACTCTGGGATATCCTAAATAGTATAACGTATCTTTGTCGGATGTCAGAAATGGAAATAATGGATTTGGTAGAAAAGGGTACTATGCTACCTCTAATGGAAGAATTCTATACCATTCAAGGGGAAGGTTTTCACAAAGGAACTGCAGCTTATTTTATTAGAGTAGGTGGCTGTGATGTTGGCTGCCATTGGTGTGATGTAAAGGAAAGTTGGAATGCAGCTACCCATCCTCCAACGGCTATTGAGGCTATTGTTAATAATGCAAGCAAGTATTCCGATACAATTGTAATAACCGGAGGGGAACCACTGACGTGGAATATGAATCCTATTACGACTGCCTTAAAAGAGAAAGGATTAAATATTCATATAGAGACTTCCGGGGCCTATCCCTTAACAGGCACATGGGATTGGATATGTCTTTCCCCCAAAAAAAATAAGCTTCCCATGAAAGAAGTATATTCGGTAGCGCATGAGTTAAAGATGATCGTATATAACAAGCACGACTTGGTTTTTGCAGAAGAACAGGCTGCTAAAGTCGGAAAAGAATGTATGCTATTTCTCCAGCCAGAATGGAGTGTAAGGGACAAAGTAACCCCTATGATTGTAGACTATGTAATGGCTAATCCTAAATGGAAAATTTCTTTGCAAACCCATAAATATTTGAATATCCCATAAGCGGGTCTCGTTTATAGGTTTTTAGTTTCACCTATAAAATGCTTACCTGCCACCATTATTTTGTAAGTCTAAGATGCATTCTGCATCTAAGTCAGGAACAATAGCTCCTTTTGCTAGCATGTTTTTTTCCATTATACTCATCATTCCCATGCCAAATTCTAATTCAGCTCGCATTAAACAAACTGCTTCATTACAATGGCTTGGAGAATCTGGGTCTATATGATTATTTACAGGATTTGTACCTAGGTTCACAAGACCAAAAAGGTGACCAAATTCGTGCATCAAAGTGGCCGATTCTATATCTGCCAGGCTAACCAAAACACTCCGCGTAGCGAATTCTCTTAAAGTAGACTCATGAATTATCATAGAAGTATTTCTATAACTTGCACCTAAAGTGAATAAACCTTCATCAGGATCGTCTCCTTCGGACGGGGCATCGGCAAAATAAATGTAAATGGCCAGCATATCGTCTAGGTTGTAAAGTGTTCTATTGTCACTTTCCAATTCAACAATTTCGGTAATAGTAAGGTCTTCCTCCTCTGGCGATCCTAAAGGTCTCAGGATAATTTCTATTTCATCCTTAAAGGTTCGTTCCCTTAAAAATGTTTCTAAATTGCTTATAGCCTCATCTGTTGGTCTAAAACCTACCACATAGGCCATTTCAACATGAAGCCTGGTGAAACTAGCATTGGAGAGAATATCGTTTGCAGAAGCTCCTGTGGTTAATAAATTAGCAGACTTGATCACTTCACCCGGGTTGGCATCGTCATCCGCACAACTTAACGTAAATCCTATAAAAAGCAGGAAGAATATTGTTCTATAATTTTTCATAAGATCTTTTTTGTTAAGACTTAAAGTTAAACGTGCAAATTACTTAAATAGTATCAAATAAGCGTAATCTTGCTAGGTAGTCGTAATGATCTCCTACAACTATCATTTCACAATCTAAACCTATTAAGGAGGCCACTTCTTTTAGTCTATTAAAATCTATGTAAAGCCAAGGAAATGCAGCAGTAGTTATGCCTTTATAAGTCATAGTAAATTCTACTTCGCCATAATATGCTCCGTTATTTGGAACCCAGTACCCTCCGTCTTCATCTTTGTCAAACATATAAATAATATCACTGGAATCGAGGAGAATTTGACCTTTATTATGAATTAAACCTTTTAGGTGCATAAGAAATTCTGATAGATTACCAAGGGTTTCAGCAAGGCCAATGCCATTCATTAGCAGTAGTAGGGTATCAAATTTAGAACCAGAGTAGTCTAGTATAGGGCTGTGGACAACCTTTTTAATTCCCCTAGCCCAACAGACCTTTGTAGCTCCTAAAGAACTATCTAGGGCAGTGACATCTAGACCCTTTTTCTGTAGATATATACTATGGCTGCCTGCTCCACAACCAATGTCTAAAACTTTTCCGTAACAAAGCTGTAGCGCTTTTTTTTCTATAAGAGGCATTTCCCTATACTTCCGAAAGAGATAGGCTATGGGTAGCTCGTCTTTTTCGTTCAAAGACGAATAGGTTTTAATGTTTTCTGGACCGTTTTTATTCAAAAAGTCCAGTACTGCCTCACCAAGCAAATCATCGTTCATTTTATTTGTAGATTTATAAGCTCTTTACCTTTTTTAATAACTGCTGAAAATAGTTTCAGTAATGGGACGTCGATTTCTTATGCAATGAAAGAAGAACTTAAGAACTTGCCACAAAAGGCAAAAGAAAAACATTCCGAAAATAGAAAATTCTTTGGCAAACTCAGAAAAAAGCCACCAAAGAATCTTGATTATCTAATGTCCGAATTGCACGAAAAGGAGTTCTCAAAAACGGATTGTTTAGAATGTGCAAATTGTTGTAGAACTACCGGCCCGCTTTTTACAGACAATGATGTAGTGAGAATTGCAAAACATTTAAGATTAAAACCACAGCTTTTTATTAAACAGTATTTGAAAATAGATGAAGATCAAGACTATGTTTTACAAAATGTACCCTGTGTATTTTTGGGGGAAGACAACTACTGCTCTATTTATGAGGTAAGGCCTAAGGCCTGTAGAGAGTTTCCTCATACAGACAGAAAAAAATTTCAACAAATTTCCGCTCTTACTCTTAAAAACGTTGCTATTTGCCCTGCAGCCTTTAATATCGTGGAAGAAATGAAAAAAAATATCAAATTTTAAGTTTACCATCTTCTTTTACTAGCTGTGGTATTCTTAAAAATTAATAACTTTAGGCAATGGATGCAATTATTAGCTATTTTGAAAATATCCCTTCCAGTCATCGAAGTCTGATATTAGTTTTGGGTATCACTTTCTTTTGGTTACTCGAAGGAATTTTGCCTCTTTTTAATTTTAAATATAAAAAATGGCGGCACGCACTACCTAATTTATTCTTTACGTTCACTACTATATTAGTTAATTTTTCTCTTGCTTTTTTATTGCTAAAAACAAGCGATTGGGTTCAGCTAAATAACTTTGGCATAATAAACTGGATTCCTAACCTTCCTCTTTGGGCCTATGTAGTTTTGGGAGTAATGTTATTAGATTTTTTTGGAGCGTATTTAGCACATTTTGTAGAACACAAAGTAAAACCTTTATGGATGATTCACTTGGTGCACCATACGGATCATGAAGTGGATACCACCACGGCGAATAGACACCATCCACTAGAAAGTTTAGTCCGTTTTACCTTTACGCTATTAGGGGTTTTTGTTGTAGGTACACCTATAGGTATTGTAATGCTGTACCAATCATTATCTATTGTAGCCACACAATTTAGTCATGCCAATATTAAACTCCCAAAAAAGGTAGACGAAGCCATTAGTTGGTTAGTGGTATCTCCAGATATGCATAAGGTTCACCACCATTATAAACTGCCTTATACAGACTCTAATTATGGAAATATATTCTCCATTTGGGATCGTCTTTTAGGCACCTATATGAAATTCGACCGGGAAAGGATAGTATATGGTGTAGATACTTTTCCCGATAAGGTTACCAATGCGAGTATAGGTGGCCTATTAAAACAGCCTTTTCATAAATATCGAAAACCCACCAGTATGGAATCTTCTAAATAGGTGCTCAAGGATAGCGAAGGTATTTCTCCCGAATACTCTTAAACTTTGCTATATCTGTTGCCCATGCATTCTTTATGCGCTCTTCGTTCCAACCAGCCGTGATTTGTTGCTGTAATTTTCGAGTGCCTGCGTGTTTTGTAAACCCACTTTCGTTAAAAAATAAAGCCTTATCTGTACTGTGATCATATGCCTCTATAATCCATTTTAAGGTCACTTCGTTTGGAGGTTTTATTGTGGATAGATCCCTTCCGTAACAAGTTTTATTTAGTTGTTTAGGGTTTTTAGAGCCAAAATTGGGAATAGGGATATAGTCAAAATCAAAATACGTGGCATCTAAAAAAGAGGCGCCGAAGCGCTGAAATTGGTTTTCGGAACCTCGCCCAGCATTTACATTGGTTCCTTCGAAAAGACCTAAACTTGGATATAACTTTACAGACTGCTGATTGGGCAGGTTAGGGGAGGGTCTTATAGGTAGAACGTAATTTGAGTTATGGGTATAATTTTCTAAGGGTATTACACTTAGTTGTGCTTTTAATTTATCATTTAACCAGGCTTCTTCATTTATCATTTCCGCATACTCACCAATGGTCATTCCATATACCAGTGGGATAGTAGTTAGACCTAAAAACCCTAGGTGTTCTTTTTCCATCGTAGGCCCGTCTACATAGTTTGCATTCGGGTTAGGTCTGTCTAAAACAATTATTGGGATACTTAAATCTGCACAGGCTTCCATCACCAGCTGTAAGGTTGCTATATAGGTGTAAAATCGCACGCCAACATCTTGTATGTCAAATAGTACAACATCGATTCCCTTTAACTGTTCTTTGGATGGTTTTCTGTTTTTTCCGTACAATGAAATTATTGAAAGACCTGTTTTTGTGTCTATCCCATCCATTACATGTTCTCCGGCGTCTGCCATACCTCTAAAACCATGTTCGGGAGCAAAGACTTTTTCAATTTGCACGTTTAAGCTAAGCAGACTATCTACCAGATGCGTGTATTCATCTTTCGATTCTGAGCCATATTCAGATTTAAAAATCACGGAGGTTTGGTTGGCAACAATTGCTATTTTTTTTCCTTTTAGACTTGGTAAATAGGAGAATACCTTATTTGCGCCAACGATAATTCCAGGATTTTCTCGGACAACCTCTTTAGAATTACTGGAGAGTTCGCCAAGCTTTTCCTTAGATGGATGGTTTCCACAGCTTATTACTAATAAAAGATAACAGAAAAATGTATTTTTGAAGTTGTATAAATAATGCATCTATTGAATTTTGAATTTTTTATAGCAAAACGCTTAATTAAGGGTAAGGAACATAAAATTAGTATTTCCGCACCAATAATAAAAATAGCTATTGCGGCAATCGCTTTGGGAATTTTAATGATGCTAATTGCCATAGCTACCGGGGTGGGTTTAAAAGAAAAAATTCGCGAAAAAGTAGCAGCTTTTAATGGGCATATTCAGATCTACAACTACGATAATAATGTTTCTGAAGTTTCCCTTGTACCAGTATCTCTTGAACAAGATTTTTATCCAGATTTCACCGCCGTTGAGGGTGTAAATCACATTCAGGCAGTGGCTAGTAAGGCAGGTATTATAAGGACCGAAGATACCTTTGAAGGCTTTATTGCAAAAGGGGTAGGCCAGGATTATAATTGGAACGTTTTTGAAGAATTTATTCAAGAGGGGCGACTTCCGGATTATTCCGAGGAATTAAATACCGAGGTATTAATGTCGACCTTTATGGCCAATAGATTAAGAAAGGAAGTCGGAGACGATTTTTACACTTTCTTTCTTAAAGAAGAAGACCCGTCCAAGACCCCAAATCAACGCAGATTTACCATAGTCGGCTTGTACGACAGCGGGTTTGAGGAGTTTGATGCTAAGTACGTCTTTACGGATATAAGACATTTGCAAAGGATGAATAAATGGGAAGAAACGCAGGTAGGAAATTTTGAGATATTCTTAGATGACTTTGACGCAATCGATGTTAAAACGGCCGAAATATATGGCTCAACTCTTAGTAATTTAGATACACAAAACATAAAAAACAAGTATTATAAGATTTTCGAATGGATTGGGCTCTTTGATTTTAATATTGCCTTAATTATTGGTATTATGATTTTTGTGGGAGGAATAAATATGATTACTGCCCTTTTAGTTCTGATATTGGAAAGAACGCGGATGATAGGAGTTTTAAAGGCATTAGGTTTGTCTAATTGGAGAATTCGAAAAATATTTTTGTACAATGCGACCTATTTAATTGGGATTGGTTTATTATGGGGCAATATTATTGGTATTGGCTTTATTTGGGTTCAGGACCGTTTCAAGGTATTTCGCTTTCCAAACCCAAAAGAGTATTATATAGACTATATACCAGTGCATATTAGTATGTCCGCGGTCCTCGGCCTCAATCTTGGGGTTTTAGTCCTGTGTTTGCTTATGCTTTTGGTACCTTCTTATATTATTACTAAAATTTCTCCGGTTAAGGCTATAAAATTTGAATAGTAAATAGCTATATGCTGATCTATTTTCCCACTTCTGAGGAATGAAAATAGTATCTTTGTTAGGTCTATGAAATACGCAAAGAATATACTAGAAACTATTGGGCAAACTCCAATGGTTAAACTAAATAAACTTACTGAAGAATTACCCTGTCTTGTCCTTTCCAAATATGAGACCTTCAATCCTGGCAACTCTGTCAAGGATAGAATGGCAGTGCAGATGGTTGAGGATGCAGAAGCAGCTGGTCTCTTACAACCGGGAGGTACTATTATTGAGGGGACTTCTGGGAACACGGGGATGGGATTGGCCCTGGCGGCCGTTGTAAAAGGCTATAAGATGATTTGCGTCATCAGTGATAAACAATCCAAGGAAAAGATAGATATTCTTAAGGCTGTTGGAAGTGAAGTTTATGTTTGTCCTACGGATGTTACCCCAGACGACCCTAGAAGTTATTACTCTACAGCCCGTCGGCTGTCTACCGAAATACCCAATTCCTGGTACGTAAATCAGTACGATAACCTGTCTAATACCAAGGCTCATTTTTTAAGTACTGGTCCGGAAATATGGGAACAAACGGAGGGAAAGGTTACCCATTTTGTTGTAGGAGTTGGTACCGGAGGTACTATTTCTGGTGTGGGAGGCTTCCTTAAATCGAAAAACCCAAAAGTAAAAGTGTGGGGCGTAGATACCTATGGCTCTGTTTTTAAGAAATACCACGAAACAGGTATATTTGATGAAAGCGAGATATACCCCTATATAACTGAAGGTATCGGCGAAGACATCCTGCCTAAAAATGTAAACTTTGAACTTATAGATGGTTTTACAAAGGTTACTGATAAAGATGCTGCGGTCTATACCCAACGCCTTGCTAAAGAAGAAGGTATGTTTTTAGGAAATTCGGCAGGAGCTGCAATAAAAGGAGTTTTACAATTAAAGGAGCATTTTAGTAAAGAGGATGTAGTAGTAGTCTTATTCCACGACCATGGAAGTAGGTATGTTGGGAAAATTTACAATGATGAATGGATGAAAGAACAAGGTTTTATAGATTAACAGGAATAAAATGAAAAATAGCTTAACCCTTTGTATTAGCCTCTGTTTTGGTCTTTCTCTTATGTCGCAGAAACTGACAAACGTAGAGAAAAAACTAATAAAAACCGTAGAGAAAAATAACACGGAGGCCATTGCTTTTTTAGAGAAAGTGGTAAATATAAACAGCGGCACCCTTAATAAAGAAGGCGTAAAAAAGGTGGGTACAATCTTTAAAACTGCCTTTGAACAAATAGAATTTGATTCCAAATGGATTGAAATGCCCAATGAAATGAATAGGGCTGGACATCTTTTTGCCGAGACAACTGGTAAGAAAGGAAAAAAGTTACTGCTGATTGGGCATCTGGATACGGTTTTTGAGGAGGATAGTCCTTTTCAAGAGTTTAAAAGAATAAATGATAGTACGGCACATGCTCCTGGAGGGAATGATATGAAAGGCGGGGACGTAATTGTACTCTATGCATTAAAAGCTCTGTATCAACAGGGTTTATTGAAAGACGCACAGATTATTGTAGCCTTTACCGGAGATGAAGAAAGTACGGGGAAACCCTTAAGTATTAGTAGGAAAGATCTAGTCGATGCTGCGAAACGATCCGATATTGCCTTGGGTTTTGAAACTTCTACCGGATTTAACTATGCTACGGTAGCGAGAAGAGGTGCTTCGGGATGGGAAGTAAAAGTTAAAGGAAAAAGAGCACATTCGTCCGGAGTTTTCAACGAAAGAGTAGGGGCAGGGGCTATTTTTGAAATGTCAAGGATTCTGAATGGCTTTTATGAAGATGTTAGGGGGGAGGAGTTTCTAACCTTTAATCCAGGGGTAATGATGGGAGGAACCTTTGTAGAATTCGATGCTGCAACAAGTAAAGGGGAGGTATTTGGTAAAAGTAATGTAGTGGCGCAAACGGCTGTGGTAAAAGGTGGTCTGCGATTCATCTCGGAAGAACAGAAGGAGGCCGCCAGAGATAAAATGAGAGCTATTGTAAATGAAAACCTGCCACATACTTCGGCGGAAATAAGTTTTACTGACAGTTACCCGGCCATGCCTCCTTCAGAAAGTAACCAGGAATTATTAGCAGAACTGAACAAGGTGAGTTTAGATTTGGGCCAGGGTGAGGTGAAGGCATATGATCCCGGTAAAAGAGGTGCTGCGGATACTTCCTTTGTAGCTGCATATGTTGCCTGTTTAGATGGCTTGGGAACCATGGGCACTGGAGCCCATACACCTGAGGAAACCGTTAATCTCAAGACGGTAGAAGCCCTGACAAAGAGAACGGCCTTATTTCTTTATAGACTAATTAATGAATAAGAATGGAAACACTGGTTTTTGGACATACCCAGCTTAGTATTGAGGCGGGAGAATTAGTAAGTTTCCAAGTAAACAAAAAAGAACTTATTCACCAAAAGGGAAGCCCAGGATGGAGAAATTCGGATACCGAAATGTTTCCCGTAATCGGCCCAACTTCTGAAACCCAAAATAGGATACAGGTACCAAAAGGTAATGCCATACAGGATCAGCATGGACTATTAAGAGAACTACAATATGTTTTAAAATCCAGAACTGAAACCAATGCAATCTTCGGCAAAACGTATAAGGCTGGTACGGTAGTAAAAAATTCCAAATTCCCAGATAAATCTGATTCACCCTTATTGGTTTGGCCTTATAGCTTTGAATTTGAAAAGTCCATTTCAGTTAGTGAAGCTGCCGTAGAGATAAGTTTCACTATCAGAGGGGATAAAGAAATGCCTTATATGATAGGCTATCATCCAGCCTTTAAAATTAATACCATTAAACCGCAGATAAAAAGTAAGGACAAAATCATTTCTTTAACAGAAATACTGGCGGTTGGGAATCGTGCAATGGAAATAGCCGACTGCCAAGACATAGAATTAATAGATGATTACGAATTAAAAATATCGACTGCGGGTTTTAAACATTTTATGCTGTGGACAGAAGTGCCTAATATGTTGTGTATAGAACCAATCACTTTTTATCCCTATGCCCTGCCTCAATCTCTTTTACATGAAGGTTTTGCCTATTTGGATGACGGCCCGGTTACCTTTAAGGTAGTGATGGAGTTTAAGGAAAAAAGTGAGTGCAAGTAAGTTATTTATGGTTTCATGATGAAAGAAATGAGTGTCAAGGAATTATTAGATCTACATTATGGATATCTGTTTGATCCGGCTTTGCTAGAAGAAATTGCATCGGCAGGTAAGTACAAAGTTATCCGTAAAGGAGATAAACTAATGGAGATAGGGCAGCATATAAGCGAAATGCCTTTACTGTTTTCTGGTGCCATTAAAGTTCTAAGAGAGGACGAAGAGGGAGAAGAATTGTTGTTGTATTTTATTGAAAAAGGGGATACTTGCGCCATGTCTTTTTCTTGCTGTATGGGTACAGGTAGAAGTGATATAAGAGCAATAGCGGAGACCGACTCAGAATTACTTTTACTCCCTGTTAATAAAATGGACGAATGGATGGTGCAATACAGTAGTTGGAGAGCCTTTATTCTGGATAGCTATCATACCAGACTTTCTGAGTTAATGGAGACAGTAGATACGCTGGCTTTTATGAAAATGGACGAAAGACTGATGAAGTATTTAAAAGATAGGGCCATGGTCACTCAAAATGACGTCATTACGACCACACATCTAGCGGTAGCAAATGATTTACACACCTCAAGAGTTGTTGTATCTAGGATACTTAAGAGCCTAGAAAAAGCAGGTAAGTTAGAGTTGGGAAGAAGTAGTATAAAGGTTTTAGCACTTTAGTTTTACGTATTTATTAACCCCTATACGTTCTGCTACTATTTTTAATAATAGTATTTTTGATATATGCAGTCTATTTTTCCTTTGTTTAAGAGCCTTAAAGGCTATAATAAAAGAACTTTTGGAAAAGACCTTCTTTCGGGTTTTACCGTAGGCATAGTGCTGATTCCCCAGGGAATGGCTTACGCAATGATAGCAGGTTTACCCCCTGTCTATGGTCTGTATGCCTCCTTGATTCCAGTTTTGGTTTATATGTTTCTGGGAACCTCAAAACCTCTTTCCGTGGGTCCCGTGGCCATGGATTCTTTATTAGTTGCAGCAGGTTTGGGGACTTTAGCAATTACTGGCCTTGAAAACTATATTGCCATGGCAATGGTGCTGGCATTTATGGTTGGAAGCATACAGTTTTTACTGGGGCTTATGCGAATGGGATATTTGGTAAATTTCTTGTCCAAGCCGGTCATTAGTGGGTTTACTTCTGCCGCAGCAATTATAATAATATGTAGTCAAATTAAACATTTACTGGGGATGTCCGCAGCAGGGAGCAATAAGTTTCATCTTTTAATTCAGAATTTATTTTTGGCATTAGATTCTATTAACTGGATTACATTTTTAGTGGGTTTCTCAGGCATTATACTTTTAATAGCGTTTAAGAAATGGACTAGAAAACTTCCAGGGATTCTTTTTGTTGTTATAATTGGAATATTGGTGACCTATTTCTTTCAACTGAATACTTATGGGATGGAAATTGTTGGGGAAGTACCCAAAGGGCTGCCTAGTTTTATTTGGCCTTCCTTTTCTGTTAGTCATTTTATGGAACTATGGCCAATTGCTTTAACGCTTTCATTAATTGGGTATTTAGAAGCTATTTCTATATCCAAGAATTTTGAAGAAAAAAGCGAGGAAGACACATTGGATGCAAATAAAGAATTAATAGCTCTGGGGACTGCGAATATTTTTGGCTCTTTTTTCCAGTCCTATCCTGTTTCAGCAAGTTTTTCCCGCTCGGCTGTTAAAGAAGATTCTGGGGTGCAAACCAATTTATCTTCTGGGATAAGTGTTCTTTTAGTTGGTTTAACGCTACTTTTTCTTACTTCTTTATTCTATTATTTGCCAAAGACTATTCTGGCAAGTATTATTGTCGTATCGGTTTTTAAGTTAATTGATTTACAGTATGCCAAACGCCTGTGGAAATATAGAAAAGATGAGTTTATAGTATTACTCTTTACTTTTTTAATAACCATTTTTGTGGGGATTCCTCAGGGAATCTTAATTGGAGTTTTGGCAAGTCTTTTACTTATGGTTTATAGAACTTCAAAACCTCATTTTCCAGAACTAGGAAATATTAGGAAGACAGAATATTATAAAAATATAAATCGCTTTTCGGATGAAGCTAGTTTGCGCGACGATCTTCTTATTGTACGATTCGATTCACAGTTGTATTTTGCGAATGCCAATTATTTTAGGAAAGAACTTCAGAAACATATAGACCAAAAAGGACCCGCGCTAAAAGGAATAATTTTAAATGCAGAAGCAATTAATTATATTGATTCTACGGCGACCAGGATGTTGGTGAAAACTATTTCACAAATTCAAAAAAGCGGAATAGAGTTTCATATTGTCGGAGCAATTGGTCCAACGCGCGATATAATATTTCGTAGTGATATTGCAAAAGTATTGCCTAAAGAATATCTTTTTGTGAAAATTCAAGAAGCGGTTGCCTTTTTTGATAATCTAGAAGAAAGGGTAGAAGTATACGGGAAAGTAGCTTTGCAACGGAATAATACCGGTAACTAAAGTTACTAAAGAGTAAAACTTTTAGTATTAATTTTGCTAAATATAAGCATGAAAATATGGAAGTAGAACAGATTTATACGGGATGTCTTGCACAAGGTGCATATTATATTGAAAGTGACGGAGAGGTCGCTATCATAGATCCATTAAGAGAGATATCTCCTTACATAGATCGGGCAAAAAAAAATGGTGCAAAAATAAAGTACATATTTGAAACACATTTTCATGCCGATTTTGTTAGCGGGCACGTCACTTTGTCTAAAGAAACTGGTGCACCCATAGTCTTTGGCCCAAATGCAAATCCTAGTTTCAAGGCAATAATCGCTAAAGATGAACAGGAGTTCGTCTTAGGAAAAATAACAATTAAGGTCATGCACACACCTGGCCACACAATGGAAAGCACTACCTACCTCCTCAAAGATGAAGAGGGTAAGGACTATGCCATTTTTTCAGGAGATACGTTGTTCCTAGGGGATGTTGGACGGCCGGATCTGGCACAAAAGGCCTCGGATATGACCAAAGAGGACTTAGCCGGACTTTTATTTGATAGTTTAAGGACAAAGATTATGCCATTGGCAGACGATGTCATTGTATATCCTGCTCATGGGGCTGGATCTGCTTGTGGGAAGAATATGATGAAGGAAACTGTAGACACATTGGGTAATCAGAAAAGTATGAATTATGCGCTTAGGGCCAACATGACAAAGCAAGAGTTCATCGAGGAAGTAACCGATGGCCTACTGCCTCCACCTAAGTATTTTCCCTTAAATGTAAAAATGAATAAGGAAGGTTATGAACATATCGATACAATTCTTAAAAGAGGAACCAACAACGTATCACCAGACGATTTTGAAAGGATAGCGAATGATACCGGAGCTTTGGTGCTAGATGTTAGGCCACAGAGTGATTTTATTAAAGGACACATACCCCGGTCTATTTTTATAGGTCTAAATGGCGATTTTGCTCCTTGGGTAGGTGCCCTTATTGCTGATGTAAAACAACCTTTACTTCTGGTCTGCCCAGCAGGCATGGAAGAAGAAGCGGTTACAAGGTTGTCAAGAGTTGGGTTCGACAATACTCTGGGTGTATTGGAAGGGGGGTTCCAGGCATGGCAAAATGCAGGTAAAGAGATTGATTCTGTACGCTCAATAGAGGCTGGTTTGGCGAAACAACAAATGGAGAAAAACGCAACTCCGGTATTTGATGTTCGTAAGGAGAGTGAATTTAAGGCAGAACATTTGGTAGATGCCACAAATACACCCTTAGATCAACTAAATATTTTTATTGACAGCTTTCCGGAAAATGAAGATTTTTATGTGCATTGTGCCGGCGGATACAGATCGGTAATCGCCGCGTCTATACTTAAAAGCAGAGGAATTCACAATTTGATAGATTTGGCTGGAGGCTTTGGTGCTCTAAAAAAAGAGGGTGCTGAGGTAACCAACTATGTTTGTCCATCTACATTATAATATGACTTTTATCATTTAATATTTAGGGTGTTGGTGCTATTTTTGGAGAAGTTTTAACAGACAGACCAAGCTGGTGTTATAAAAACACCCAACCTAAAGACTAGGAATAACTAAAACTATTATAGTATGAAACGAAATATGGGAAAGACCGATAAGATAGTTAGAGTAGCTCTCGCTATTATTGCAGCCCTCTTGGTTTATTTTGATGTGGTGCAAGGTACATTTGCCTATGTTCTCTTGGCAATGGCCTCCGTTTTTATCCTAACTAGTTTGATAAGTTTTTGCCCAGTTTATGGCCTGGTGGGACTAAACACATGTAAGGTTAAAAAAACATAGTATTCACCAATTTGCTTGCTTATGATTTCTTCAATAATTCCTTTGGTTAACTGGAACAATGGCATTATTATGATTGCCGTATTTGCGATCGTCGTGGTTGCCTTGGTCGCAATCCTCCTTAGCCTTTTAAATAGTGGGAATAAATAGCCGTACATAAATTAGATTGCTAATTAGTATCTTTTAATGCACAATGGAGGTAGTCAGGGTTTCGTTGTGTTCTTAAATATTTTATTTAGTATCTTTCCTCAGAATTTGCAATAAAATGATTAAAAAGTTTATTCTTGGCATAGGCATAATGAACGCAGTTATGCTGTTAGTGGTGCTTTCCATAATTGTAGTATCCGAGATAATGTTTTTATCCGGTAATAAATTGGAGGCTATTTTTATCGCTTTTTGGGCACCAACAATATTAGGGTTTATGAACTATTTGAAGTATAGGAAGTGAACGAACTAATTCTGACATATTCCGTGATAGTTGCAATCGTATTTGTTATATGGTTATGGTTCGTTATACTTATGTACAACCGTTTAAACAAATAGCTTAGTCCTTAGCTTTGACTTATTAGGCCCTTCTATTTTTCTATCTGTTGTTGAGGAGAACAACTGATTTTGGATATTTTAGAGTGTGTGTTCTAACAAGACGCGTTGTTTCTATGGTGTTTTTTTGAGGCTGTAAAAAGGCGAGAACATCTTCTATAGTAGGCAATTCAAGGTTTTTTGGAACGAAGCCAAAACCAGCATAGGTACCATCCTTTACCAAAATTACAGCGTCCTCTTCTCTTGTTCGACCTTTGTCTTTAATCAGATAGGTTACATTGGCATCTAGGCTATGTTTTATGGCATTGATAACACGACTGTTGTAGTTTTCTGCTTCTTCTTCACCCCTACATATACCCTTACATTCCTTAATTCTGAAATGAGAACATGGACCAGTTGTATCTTGTAAATGACAATATTTTGGACATAAATTAAAAGACTTACACAGTTGTTCAATAAATAGTCTGCAATCTGTGGTATTGTAGAAAGTAACTATAGGGTTGGGTGCTAGTTTTTGTTTGTTGTACGCTAAGTGTAAGATGCCTTGGCGGTCTTCATAACTAAAGACACCATAAGGTATTACATTCCTTTTTTGTGCCCTGTTGTATAGCGGATAGTGCCGTTTTATGGCCGTAGATTCCATCAAAAGTGCCAATAGTTCATTTCCTGACAATTTAAAATCAATATCGCTGGTGTCTTCACACAATTTTAATTCCTTTTTCGACTTGTCATAGAAATGACTTAGCACTCTCTTCTTTATGTTTTTAGCTTTACCTACATAAATAATTTCTCCCTTGGTATTTTTAAAATAGTAGATGCCAGCTGCGTTTGGCAGGGATTCGTAGCTAGACTTTGACAGGCCCGGTGGAAGGGTTATTTCCTGAGATCTTGCATTTAAAAAAGAAGTAAAAACGGGTTCTGCCTTTGGATTATCTAAGAGCTGTTTAAACAGCAAAACAGTCGCGGCAGCATCTCCTCTAGCCCTGTGCCTGTCCGTTAAGGGGATGCCTAAAGAGGAGCAAAGCTTTCCAAGACTGTACGAGCTATAGCCTGGTAGAAGTTTTCTCGATAGTCTAACAGTGCACAGTTTTTTTAAAGCAAGTGTTTGACCTATTCTCCTTAATTCCTCTTTAATCACATTATAGTCGAAATTTACGCTATGAGCAACAAAAATATTTTCTTTTAAGAGTGCTAAAATCTTAGGGGCAACTTCTTCAAAAGAAGGTGCATCCCTTACCATGTCATTATCAATACCCGTAAGTCCGGTAATAAAATAAGGAATCTCACAATTGGGATTAACCAGAGTGGTGTACTCATCTACTATTTCCTTGCCATCAAAAATAAAAATTGAAATTTCGGTAATTTTATTACCCTTAATTCCATTTCCAGTGGTCTCGATGTCTACAATAGCGTACAATAGATATGCATTTAATTTATTGAAAGGGAAAGTTACTAAGAATTATTGCACATCTCCAAAGACTTCTGCATTTGGTGGATGAATAACATTGGGAAGACATAAGAATAAACTAAATATTGATTACATTTAGATGAATAGCCTAAATGGATCATATGCAGAATATAGTTTTAAAGAATATCGGGGTTTTTGGAATCTTATGTTGTATCTCAGCACTTATTCTTTCCTGTAATTCAAAAGATCATAATGTTCAGAAAGAAGATATGGTCTTAAGAGAATTACAAAGTTCATTAGAGGTTTTGGCAAATACCTGGTACCCCAGAACCGTAGATTCCGTACGAGGGGGATTTTATGCCGACTTTAACTATAAATGGGACTTAAAAGGGGAACAGTCTAAAATGCTGGTTACTCAGGCCAGGCATCTATGGACTACTTCTACCCTTTTTTCGCACTTTAAAGATTCGACCTACCTCGAATTAGCTGTACATGCTTTTCAATATTTAAGCCAGGAGATGCAAGATGTAGATCAAGGAGGGTTTTATACGCTGTTAAAATCTAACGGTAAGAACTATGTCCCCGTAAGTAAAACTAAAAGTGCTTACGCCAATGCTTTTGCTATTTATGGTCTCGCAACCTATTACAAAGTATCGAGAGACACAAGCGCACTTAGCCTGGCAAAAAAGACCTTTCTATGGTTAGATCAAAATGCTTATGATACGCTGCATAAAGGGTATTTTGATGTGCTGCAGCTAGATGGCTCCAATTTGCTAAATGTAGAAACAAATGATGAAGCTATTGAAAATTGGATTCGTAAAGATTGGAAAGATCAAAATTCATCTATTCATTTAATGGAAGCCTTTACTGCGCTTTATGAGGTTTGGCCTGATAAACGTCTTGAAATAAAACTACGCGAATTGAAATTGCTAATAAGAGATACGATAACTTCTCAAAAAGGCTACTTGTATCTTCATTTAGATAGAGACTGGACCCCGGTAGTCTTAAAAGATTCCAGCGAAAAATATCGGAAAGATAATTTTTGGATAGATCATGTTTCTTTTGGACATGATGTTGAAACGGGGTTTTTATTATTAGAAGCATCACATGTGCTACATAGTAAG
This sequence comes from Eudoraea chungangensis, assembly GCF_029360665.1. GTDB lineage: Bacteria > Bacteroidota > Bacteroidia > Flavobacteriales > Flavobacteriaceae > Eudoraea > Eudoraea chungangensis. Next base: position 529,112 of record NZ_JARDUB010000003.1, on the reverse strand, counting down.
AACGATACTGTCACGAGAGCAAAAGCAAAAAAAATGATAGACCATGGAATCGCCAAAGGCTGGGATTATAATCGCGGAGGATTTTTCGATGGGGGATATTATTTGGATGGGACAGATGAGTGCACTATCTTAAATCCGGCAAAAATATGGTGGACCCAAGCAGAAGGACTTAATGCACTTCTATTAATGGCAACTTTATATCCTGAGGAAGAGAATTACAAAAAACTATTTATAGAGCAATGGTCCTATATCCAGAAAGAGTTAGTAGATGACATTTATGGGGGTTGGTTTATAGAAGGAGTAGAAGGGAATGAGGAAATTAGGAAGGCTTCCAAAGCACATAACTGGAAAGTGAATTATCACAATGTAAGAGCGCTCATAAATTGTATAAATATGTTAGAAGGTACTTACGAAGTAACGCATAAAGAATAACCAAAAGGACAAATATTTTGAAATTTAATTTAGAAGGAAAAAACGCCATAATCACCGGCGGAGGCAGTGGTATTGGGAAGGCTATTGCCATTGCGTTGGCCGATCAGGGAGCTCTGGTGCATATTTTAGAATTAAATGAAAGCCCGGCCAAGGAAACTGCTAGGGAGATTCACCAGAGAAATGGAAGTGCCATAGCATATTCTTGTGATGTATCTAACCAAAAGGAAGTACAAAAACTCATTGGTGAAATAACGAAAACAAAAGCACTCGATATTCTTATAAACAATGCGGGGATTGCACATATTGGAGATGTGGAGACCACATCTGAAGAAGATTTGGATCGCGTCTATAATGTAAATATCAAGGGGGTTTATAATTGTATAAACGCCAGTATTGGAGCAATGAAAGAAAATGGCGGGGTAATTATTAATATGGCATCTGTAGCGGCTACCGTAGGAATTTCACAAAGATTCGCCTATTCCATGACCAAAGGAGCTGTATTAACCATGACTTATTCCGTAGCTAAAGATTATTTAGATTTTGGGATACGCTGTAATAGTATATCTCCAGCAAGAGTACATACTCCTTTTGTAGATGGCTATCTCAAGAAAACCTATCCAGGAAGAGAAGAGGAAATGTTTGAAGCTCTTTCTAAAACACAGCCTATTGGTCGCATGGGAAGACCAGAAGAAATTGCAAATTTAGTAGTTTACCTATGCTCTAATGAGGCATCGTTTATTACCGGAACAGATTTCCCCATAGATGGGGGCTTTATAAGGCTAAATGGATAACAAAAAATATAATATGAATAGAAGTTCAAAAGTAATTCTCTTTACTTTATTTTCTTTTTTACTTTTTGTTGGCTGCAAAGAAAAAAAGCAAGAAGTAGATATCGACCTCGCTCTGGAGGGGAAGCCAAATATTTTACTTATTTATACGGATGATCAGAGTTTTAGGGCCTTACAAGCCTTAGGCAATCCAGAGATCAACACCCCAATAATGGATAAACTGGTAAAGGAGGGAACTACTTTTACACATGCATATAATATGGGCGGATGGAATGGTGCAATTTGTTTAGCTTCCAGAGCAATGATGATTAGCGGCCGTAATATTTGGCGTGCCCAGGAGTTTTCAGAAAGCTTATCGAAAAATCAAGAATCAAATAAGACCTGGCCAAAGTTAATGGAACAACAAGGCTACGAGACCTATATGACAGGGAAATGGCATATTTCTATCCCCCCAGATAGTATTTTTAATCATGTAAAAAGTGTTCTTAGCGGGATGCCAAAAGATACTCCTGAAGGCTATAATAGACCGTTAAATAAGAAAGATACTCTTTGGCAGCCATGGAAAAAGGAATTCGGAGGATATTGGGAAGGAGGGCAGCACTGGAGCGAATTAGTACGAGACGATGCCCTTAGTTTTATAAGTCATGCTTCCGGCAGTACTAAACCCTTTTTTATGTATGTGGCTTTTAATGCCCCTCACGACCCTAGACAGGCCCCAAAGTCTTATGTAGATGCATATGATTTGGACAGTATTGCTATCCCTAAATCTTTTATGCCAGAATACCCTTTTGCAGAGGCAATGGGATCTGGCAGAGAGCTACGCGATGAAATGCTAGCGCCTTTTCCTCGAACGGAGTATTCAGTAAAAGTAAATAGACAAGAATACTATGCCCTAGTCACCCATCTGGATGAACAAATTGGTAAGATTTTAAATTCCTTAGAAACACATAACCTCAGAGAAAATACTTTTATCTTTTTTACATCTGATCACGGTCTGGCCATTGGCGAACACGGGCTTTTAGGAAAACAAAATATGTTTGATCACAGCATTCGGGTACCCTTTGTGATGTTGGGTCCTAATGTGCCTAAAGATAAGAAGATAAGTACCGATATTTATCTGCAAGATATCATGGCAACCTCCTTAGAACTTGCAGGGGTGAACAAACCCACCTATGTAGATTTTAACAGTTTACTAGACCTTGCTACCTCCAAAACGTCAAAAGGGAATTACCCGGCCGTGTATGGCTGTTACGAAGAAGCTTCCCAAAGGATGATTCGAAAAGATAATTATAAACTGATTGTTTATCCAAAAATTGAAAAACTTTTGCTATTTGATTTAAGGGCAGACCCTTTAGAATTAGAAGATTTGTCTTCAGACCCTAGAAATACGCCATTGTTAAGGAAGATGTTCCTCGAATTGATGGAATTACAAGAAGCTATGGGAGATCGCCTCGATCTACATCCAATTTTTGAATCTATATTTAAAGAAGATAACGCGGTATAAAAGAGCGGAGTATGATTATAGATAGTCACCACCATTTATGGAAATACAAGCCTGAGACCTATCCTTGGATAACAGAAGATATGAAAATTCTGCGGGCAGATTATTTGCCTCAGATTCTTTATCCGCTATTAAAAGCAAATGGAGTAGATGCATGTGTGGCTGTGCAAGCAGACCAATCGGAAAAGGAGACCGATTTTCTTCTAAAATGCGCCTCTGAAAATGAATTTATTAAAGGAGTGGTGGGATGGATAGATCTTAAGAGAGCCAATAGAGAAGACAGACTGGCTTATTTTGCCGCAGATAAGAACCTTAAAGGAATTAGGCATGTTGTTCAAGATGAACCAGATCCGGAATTTATGTTAGAGAAAGAGTTTCAAAATGGAATTCAATGCCTTGCTAACTTTAACCTTACCTATGATATCTTAATCTATGATTTTCAGCTACCAGCGGCCGTTTTACTGGCAAGAGCCTTCCCTAATCAAAAGTTTGTTTTAGACCATATCGCAAAACCAAAATTGTCAGAAGGTGTAAGTAGGAATTGGTCTTCTCAAATAAAAGAATTAAGTCTTTGTGACAATGTAAGCTGTAAGATATCTGGAATGGTTACTGAGACAAAAGACTTTCAGTGGTCCGAAGAAGAATTTACACCCTTTATGGAGGTAGTTTTAGAAGCTTTTGGTTCGGAGAGATTAATGTATGGCTCAGATTGGCCTGTGTGTCTTCTAGCGGCTAAATACCCGCAGGTAATTAATATAGTACAAAAGTTCGTTTCAACCCTTACAAAATCAGAGCAGGATAATATAATGGGATTAAATGCGAAGCGGTTTTATGAGCTATAATTACTAGAATGTTCAGGTTTATTAGCGTATCATTTTACCACGGTGAAAAAGAAAATATCGAAGCTTAAGCAACAAAATATGAATAATGAACTTGGAATTAGAAAATAAAGTAATTGTAGTAACAGGAGGTTCCAAGGGAATTGGTTACGGAATTTGCGAAGTGCTCTGTAAAGAAGGAGCCATTCCTGTAATCATAGGGAGAACAAAAAAGGATGTCTTAAAGGCTCAAGAAGTCTTGCAGTATGAGGGTGCCAAGGTATACTATGCTATTGCAGAACTAACCAAGCCGGAGGAATGCAAAGCGGCAATAGAAAAGGTAGTAGAGGAAGTCGGAAGGATTGATGGTTTAGTTAATAATGCCGGCATCAATGACGGAATTAGTCTGGAAAATGGAAATTATGCGGATTTTGTCCGCTCTATTAATCGGAATTTAACCCATTATTATATGATGGCGCATTACGCATTGCCAGAGCTCAAGAAAACTAAGGGAAGCATTGTGAACATCAGTTCTAAAACTGCAAGTACTGGGCAGGGAAGGACATCGGGATATGCTGCGGCAAATGGAGGTAGAAATGCCCTAACCAGAGAGTGGGCAGTTGAATTGTTGCCTTATAGTATAAGAGTAAACGCCTTAATCGTAGCAGAATGTTATACCCCGCTTTATAAAAAATGGATAAAAAGCTTCGAGCAGCCTGAGAAGAAATTAAAAGAGATATGTGAAAAAATCCCTTTAGAAAATAGGATGACATCAGCCGAGGAAATAGGCAATACCGTTGCGTTTTTATTATCTCCTAAATCTAGTCATACCACGGGGCAATTACTGTATGTTGACGGGGGGTATACCCATCTAGACAGAGCACTATAAATTAACCAATAATTCCAATGAACTCAGTGAACAAGAGCCCTATAGTATCAAGACAAATGCTATTACCCTTTATCCTAATAACCTCACTTTTTGCGCTATGGGGGTTTGCCAATGATATTACAAATCCTATGGTATCGGCATTTAAAAAAATATTAGAATTGAATAATACACAGGCTTCCTGGGTGCAGGCTGCATTTTATGGGGGGTATTTCACTATGGCCTTGCCGGCGGCTTATGTGGTTAAGAAGTTTACTTATAAAATAGGGATTCTGGTGGGACTTGCACTTTACGCCCTCGGCGCCCTACTTTTTTATCCGGCCGCCTCCATGGAGAGTTATATATTCTTTTTACTGGCACTTTATATCTTAACTTTTGGGTTGGCGTTTTTAGAGACCACTGCAAACCCCTTTATCTTATCTATGGGAACAGAAGAAACTGCTACCCAGAGATTAAATCTTGCTCAGGCCTTTAATCCCATCGGTGCCCTTTCAGGATTATTTGTAGCACAAACATTTATTTTAGGAGCTCTTCAGTCTGATAATTTAGACGCAGACGGACAGCCAATTTATGATAGCCTTTCCGCAACGGCCAAGGCGGCTATAAAAACTTCGGATTTACTCGTTATCAGGGACCCATATGTGGCTTTAGGATTTTTTGTTCTCCTTATGTTTATGCTAATCAGTATTGTAAAAATGCCAGAAAAAAAGGAGGCAGACGGCCCAAGTATGAAAGAATCCATTCAGCGAATATTTAAAAAGGAACGCTTTTATGGAGGAGTTTTGGCACAATTGTTTTATGTGGGAGCACAAATTATGTGCTGGACCTATATTTATCAATATGCAGAAAATATTGGAATTAGTAATCAACAGGCCGTAAATTACGCCTATATAGCTTTGGGGATATTTTTGTTAGGTCGGTTTTTGTGTACCTATCTTTTAAATTTCATGAATTCGGGAAAATTACTAATGATTTTATCTTTTGGAGCAGTTGTCTTCGCCATCGGGGCTATTTTTATAGAAGGAATAACGGGGCTTTATAGTTTAGTTTTAATCTCCTTTTGTATGTCTTTAATGTTTCCTACAATCTATGGAATTGCCTTGCAGGGTTTGGGGGAAGATGCCAAACCAGCTTCTGCTTTTTTGGTTATGGCAATTGTTGGAGGCGCTTTTATGCCTATTTTACAAGGCCTTATATTAGATATTGGTGGTCCTAATTACGCGGATACAACGATTTTAGGCGTTGCGGAAGTCAATTTTTCCTTTATACTTCCATTAATTTGTTTTTTAGTGGTAGCCTTATATGGTTATCGTACCAGTATAAATTTTGGAGAAAAAAGCTAAATTGGATGTATAATTAAGATGAAAAATCAGTCGGTATTATGAGAAACGCCAAACGTATTAAATTTGATTCGAGATATCCCTCAATAGAAGCCTTAAGGGCGAAAGCCAAGAAGAGAATTCCCGGATTTGCTTTTGATTATCTGGATGGTGGATGCAATGAAGAAGTCAATATAAAAAAGAATACCGATGAAATAAGACAGGTAGAATTAAAACCGGATTATTTAACCAAATATCCGGGTCTCTCCTTACAAACTGAACTTTTTGGGCGGACTTATGATTCTCCTTTTGGTATTGCTCCAGTAGGACTTCAAGGGCTTATGTGGCCTAAGGCTTCAGAAATATTGGCCAAAGCGTCTTTGGATTACAACATTCCTTTTATTCTCAGTACAGTGACTACAATGAGCATAGAAAAAGCGTCGGAAATAACAGAAGGAAGAGCATGGTTTCAGTTATACCATCCCACAGAAAATGAGGTTCGGAATGATATGTTAAAGAGGGCAGAAGCAGCAGGATGTGAGGTGTTGGTTTTGCTTTGTGACGTGCCAACCTTTGGATTTAGAGCCAAGGAAATCCAGAACGGCTTGTCGATGCCTCCAAAAATGACTCTATCTAATTTTGTCCAGATATTTGGAAGGCCACAATGGGCATGGGAGACATTGCTTAACGGCCAACCTAATTTTGAAACTTTGAAGCCGTATATGCCCAAAAACTTAAATCTAAAACATTTAGGACTTTTTATGGACGCTATGTTTTCCAAGCGAATGAACGAAGAAAAAATTGCACCTATACGAGATAGCTGGAAAGGGAAGATTGTACTAAAAGGAGTGGCTACAGAAGTAGATGCAGCAAAGGCAATTAAGCTTGGTTTAGATGGTATTATTGTCTCTAATCATGGCGGCAGACAGCTAGACGCCGGAGAGTCTACCATAAAACCCTTAACTCGCATTGCCAAAGAGTACGGTTCGGATATTAAGGTAATGATGGACAGCGGTATACGTTCGGGACCGGACGTAGCGCGGTCTTTGGCCAGTGGAGCTCAATTCACCTTTATGGGCAGGTCTTTTATGTATGGTGTATCTGCTTTAGGCAAAAAAGGAGGAGATCATACTATTTCTTTGCTTCAGACACAATTGTCCCAAGTAATGGAACAATTGGGCTGTACCCAGGTAAGCGATTTACCCAAGCATCTTATTTAGGAAAATATACAAACTGCAGATCCTTGGGTAATTTATCTAGGGTCTTCCACACGATGGTTTTTTCATAAGTCAGGCCATCTTTATCCCTAAATATCTCCGTAACCTGATATTGAACAATGTTCCATCCAGGTTTAAAGTTAAGCTCGTAAACGTTTTTAGCCTCATACATTTCGCCGGATATGGTATAGGAATCCATCCCACAAGAGCCTTTCACTGTTGCAGCCTCTTCAAAATAGTACATATCAATATAGTAGCCCTCCTTGTTTTGGTATTTTCCAAAGGCTTTGACTCCTTCAGCAAAGGATTTAGAATTTACCATCATAAAGCTACCATACATTTTTTGAGCAGGAATATCAGCTATATTAAACATACCAAAGGTGGTTAGACTTAAAATTAGCTGTTCGCCATTCAAGGTTTCAACGGTTTCCGTATGGCACTTAAAACTTTGGTCAATGGAGTTTAGACTAGTCTTCCATTCATCCGATGCTTCATTGAATCCTTTAATATCTTTTCTAATGCTTTGGGCTAAAGCCGCATCTAATTCAATCAAAAAATTTCCTTTGTCGTCTATGTCTCCAATAGCAAGAGGCTTATGCATTCCTGTAATAATTTCTGCCTTTGGATTGTCCCAATCTGCCAGAGTTCCACTGAGGCTATTCTGAGCATTAAGGATGACGCAAATAAAGAGCGAGGCAAAGCTTAGAAGAGTAGTTTTCATATTAGTGTTTTATGCTAATTATAGTTTTCTACACCAAATAAATACCATAGATAGTTAGCTTAAGCCAGAATTGTATAGATGGATGAATTTATTGTGTAGAGTGTTGATTTATAGGATCTTAATTTTTTTTAAAAGCCGAAAATTGAAAAGAACCGTAGCATTTTTTTATTTTTAAATGGAGCTACGGTATTTATCCAAAACCTCTTAATAAGTTGTTTATAAAAGCTTCCTTCTCTTTAGACAATTTGGTTGATTAATGAATAATTTTACACGGCGATAAAACGAGAACTTCGGAATGTTGATATAGTATTTACTATTGTCTAGAAGTCTTTTGAATTCGTGTTTAATACAGTTTGTCCGGGTTTTGTGATACAACTAAACGGAATTGCCCTCCGAGTTGTCGAATAAATATAAACCCTTGATAATAAATGGATTAATTTTCCTTTTAGATCCCCTGGAAAAGGAATTAGATTGGTTTTTGTTTAGGTAATAAGTGAAAATTCGATTGTAAAAAGACCAGAATAGTTGAGGATAAGTTTTTTGTCCGAATTAAATAGAGCCTTAAATTTTAAATAATCTTGTTAAGCGAATTAACGACCAACCTATACCTACTCTCTTCCCTGTCGGCTATTTTAGCCTTTGTACTGGCGGTTAGGATATACCCGGTAATTATTTATACGGTACGGACTAAGAATTTAATGGATGAACCAGAGGAAAGGAGCAGTCATAGTTTTAAAACACCAACTCTTGGGGGTGTAGGGTTATATGTTGCTTTTTTTATATCTGCGGTGTTAATTGCAATTTTAGCAGATTTACAACGGGCAGAGCTTATAAAGTTAGTCACCTTGGGTCTTGCGACTATGATTCTTTTGTTTTTGGGAATTAAGGACGATCTTATTGCCCTTGCACCTAAGAAAAAGTTTTTAGGACAGCTTACCGTATCGGCAATGGTAATCTTTATTACGGATATCCGTATTGAAAGTCTTGAAGGACTCTTAGGTGTTGGGACTTTGCCTTATGTTATTTCTGTTTTATTTACACTTTTTGTTTTTATACTGGTTATCAATGCCTTTAATTTAATCGACGGTATAGATGGTTTGGCCGGCACTATAGCGCTTATTTCCTGTGCAACATTTGGGGTGTTTTCTGTGCTTAATGACCAATTCTTTTCGGCTATAGTTTCTTTTAGTGCTTTTGGGGCAGTAGTTGGATTTTTACTATTTAATTTGTCCAAATCCCGTAAGCTTTTTATGGGAGACTCAGGTTCTATGGTATTAGGATTTTTACTGGCTTATCAGGGCGTTTATTTTTTACAGCTAAACCAGCTTACGGATGTATTTGGCATTTCTAATGCACCAATAGTCTTATTGGCAGTTTTGTCATTTCCGCTATTGGATACTCTGAGAGTATTTATTATAAGAGCCAGAGAAGGCAGAAGTCCATTTAGCCCAGACAGGAATCATATTCATCACATCTTGATAGATGGCGGCTTAAATCATAAGCAGGCGACGATTTTTTTAGCGATTGCCAATGTCTTAGTGATAGAACTGGCTATTCTTGTAAAAGATTTAGAAATAAACCTCCAATTAGTTATTACTGTACTTCTTGGTTCATTCTTGTATACGGCGCTTTATAGGGTGAATTCTGTAAATAAATGGACCAAATCACCAGATGTCGTTTCAACTAAAATTAATCAGGGTAAAGTTATAAGTCTAAAACCTCAGGATAGTTTAGTAAGAGAAGGTGCAACTAAGTCCTTATCTAAATTAAACAGAAAAAAGAAGTATACCCCAACGGTATTAAATGCAGATAAAGTCAAAACCTGGCTAATAGGTGATAAGCGGATCAAAGAGCTAGTAAAGTCTAAAGAAAGAAATTTAAGAGAAGTAAAAATTTTAAAAGGACGAAAGTCAGTGGAGACCGATTATTAAGATTTGATTTTTTATAAACTCTTATCACATTTATAATAATTGACTATTAGATTTTTTCATTAAAATCATTGAGTTCTTATATCCGACATACATTTTTAATTGGAATGGTATGTTGAATCATTATTGTAACTATGTGTGGAATAATAGGTTTTAATTTTAATGTGGGCCTTGCCACTAGCTATTTAGATGTGGCTAGCTATCGAGGGCCTGATAATGCATTTGCACAACGTTTTGGTAAATTTACTTTAGGTCATAATCGACTTTCAATTATTGATTTATCAGAGGAAGCTCATCAACCATTCGTATCGACTTGCGGAAATTTTGTAATTGTTTATAATGGGGAAGTATATAATCATAAAGAAATAAGGAAACGATTACAAACCAAGTATTCATTTAGAACAACTTCAGACACTGAAGTTGTTCTTTACAATTACATTGAGAAAAAAGAAAAATGTCTGGAAGATTTTATAGGCATGTTTGCTTTTACTGTTTATGATATCAAAAATGATATACTTTTTGGAGCTCGTGATCGATTAGGAATTAAACCTTTTGTCTATTATACACGAGGTAAAAATTTCGCCTTTGCATCTGAAATCAAAGTAATTAAGGAGTTAATAAGTGGTTTATCTCTTAATTTTCATGCTGTAGGGCAGTATCTGAGATATTTATATGTTTCCTCACCTGACTCTATTTATAATGAAATAAGCAAACTAGAACCGGCTCACTTCTTTAATTTTTCAAAAGGGACCTTAACAATCACTAGATACTGGAATTGTGATGATTCTATTGGATTAAATTTGCATTTAAAAGAGCGTGAAGTTCTTGATAGATTAGACTTTCTATTAAATGAGGCAATTAATTATAGAATGATTGCTGATGTAGATTTAGGATCATTTCTTTCTGGAGGCATTGATTCGTCAACCATATTGTATTATATGACAAAAAACTCCAATAAGCCAATTAATACATTTACGCTTGGTTTTGAAGGGGCACAGAAGTACGATGAAACTGGAGATGCAAAGATGATAGCCAATTACTTTAATACAAATCATCTTGAAATAATAATACATCCTAAAGTAGCTAGTTTGCTGCCCAAAATGGTACATCATTTCGATGAGCCTTTTGGGAATCCAACTGCAATACTAATTCATGAACTTACCAAGGAAACAAAAAAGTATGTCTCTGTGGCTTTGGCGGGAGATGGTGGTGATGAAATTTTTGGAGGTTATCCTAGATATGAGGCGACTCTTTTGTTTGATAGAATAAAGTTTGTACCTCGGTTTTTTTGGAAGGTTTTGAATCCTGCGTTAAAATTGATTTCCGAAGATACTTCAGGGAATCACAGGTTCAGAAGAGTAAAGACCTTTATTAGTTCTTTGTCTAAGCCTGAAGATGAAATGTACGACGATTGGGTTGCTTATTTTTCATTTAAGGAGATAAGATTATTATTGAAGACTCAATTAGATTTTAATAAGGCGGTTACCGAAGTATTTAATTCAATACCTACAAAAAATCTAATTATTAAAACGTCAATTACAGATTTGAAAACTTATTTGGTTAATAATCTATTATATTATGGAGATTCAATGAGTATGGCAAATAGTTTTGAAGTAAGAACTCCTTTAATTGATCATCGACTTGTAGAATTCATGACTTCAATTTCTTCAAACTATCGTATTCGATCTGGAAAGACGAAATATTTGATGAAAAAGTTATTGGAGGGGAAAGTTCCAGACGAAATTATCAATAAACCCAAATTAGGGTTAAATCCACCCATGGGTATGTGGTTAAAAAATGATCTGCAAGGATTTGTTTCCTCTTATTTGTCTAAAGAAAGTCTAGAGCGAAGGGGAATGAATTTTAAGTTTGTCTCAGAACTCCTAAAAGAGCATCATTCAGGCAGGAGAGATAGGTCATTAGCTTTATGGAGCATAATAGTTCTAGAAGAATGGTATAGACAGAATGTGAATTAGTTTATGATGGAAAATAGATGCTAAGAAAAGTTTTTATAATATTAATACTATTTATTCAGGGAACACTGAAACAGAATTGTACAAATAGACAAATAAAACAATTAATTTTTTATAAACAATCTGACAAGAAATCTTAAAGGATAAATAGTCTTTTTAAAATTTAAATTTATGTATAGTTGACACTATTTGATTTTAGCACTTCCGATTTTTTTAAAAAGGTAATACAAGGTACATTTTGGATTTCAATAGGTTCAATATTGTCTAAAGGCTTACTTTTTTTTGCATCTATTATTTTAGCTAGAATATTGAGTATTCTTGAGTATGGGGAATACAGTATGGTGAAGTCTACAATTGATAGTTTTTTAGTTTTTGCCTCAATGGGAATCGGATTGACCACTACAAAGTATATATCAGAATTGAAAGATTTTGATAAAGAAAATACCTCATCGTTAATTGGTGCTGCTATTTCTTTGGTACTTATCTTAAGTATACTTATTGCGACTTTGGTTATTGTATTTTCTAAGGATATTACTATCCGATTATTAAATAATAGCTCAATTCAGATACCGTTAATTATTGGGAGTTTTAGTTTAGTCTTTATTGCTATCAATAGCACACAAATGGGAGCATTGTTGGGTATGCAGTCTTATAAACAAACCTCAATATCAAATCTTATTCGAGGTGTTTTAATGTTTTTTGGATTATGTGTCGGGGGTTATTTATATGGTGTCACAGGTGCGTTAACGGGCAATTTAATTGCGCTTGTTTTGGTGACCTTTGTATTACAAGCTTTATTGCGATCAGAGGCTAAAAAAATAGATGTATTCATAAATTTAGAGAATTGGAAATCCAGTGTAAAAAAAATATACAAGTTCGCTTTGCCAGCCTCGTTAAGTTCTATTATTATAGCACCATCAATATGGATTTTAAATACAATTCTAGTGAATCAAACTAATGGATATGAGGAGCTAGGGTTGTTTAATGCGGTACTCATTTTTATACTTGCGATTCAAATGTTTAATGGGTCTATTAATGAGGTGCTATTACCATTATTTTTATCTAGAACTGAAAAATTAAGTGTTAATGCCGAGTTTTTTAATTATTATGGTCCTTGGATTATTTCAATAATATTGTCTCTACCACTAATTATTTACCCAGAGATAATCCTGTTAATTTTAGGAAGTAAATATGATGACGGATTAGTAACTGCTATTTTGTCAATTTGTATTTTGTATACTTTAATAACTTCAAGTAAAGGAGGTATAAGTAGGGATCTAATAATGAAAAATAAGATGTGGTTAAGCGTATTAAGTATGGGTCAGTGTTATATGACTATCCTAATTGCATTTTACTTTCTTAAAGACCATGGAGCTATTGGATTGGCTCTTTCATTTTTAATTGGATTTGTTACAAATTACATCCTGTTTTTACCCTTTTTTATTCAAAAAAAAATATCTCCATCACATATATTTTATAATCGATGGGTGTGGATAGTTTGGGGTATAATTTTAACCTTAATTACTGTCAATCAAATTACATTCATTGGTTATGTTTATAGAATTTTTATAACGACTTTTCTAGTAATATCTTTGTTCTTAGCAATTGTATTTTTGTATAAAAAAACAACTAAAGAAGCTTTATAGTAATAGTTTTGAAGTTAATGATGAGATTAGATTAGTTTGTTTCATAATGGGTATTGAGTAAATATATCTCAAAAAAAGTAACTGGAATAAATTACTAATTGTTTAAGATTACTATCAGAAATATTATGCAAAGGATAAATTTATATTGGTTTAAGACTTCAACTGGGAATGGCAATTTCGGTGACGAATTAAATCATTTTATTGTGTCCAGATTGACAGATTGCGAAATTAATCGAATATTGATTCCTTCTTCGGGAATTGATTTTATTTATAAATGTCTGAGTGGATTTTATAATAGGAATATATCCCTGAGAGAGATTCCAATTTTGATTGAACAGTTTTTTATGAAGGATATTATTATCGGAATAGGAAGTGTAATTGCACTAAATAGAAATTCTAGTGCAAAAGTTTGGGGAAGCGGAATCATTAGAAGAGATGATTTGATAACAGAAGCAGAATTCTTAGCAGTTAGGGGAGTTTATACGCAAAATAGATTGAAAGAACTTGGCAGAAATTCACCAGAAGTAATTGGAGATCCAGCACTATTATTACCACTTCTCTATAAGGTTAAAACCAGGGCTAAGTTTAAACTAGGGATAATACCCCATTATATTCACTATGATAGGATTAAGAATGGGATTAATTCAAGTTCTGTTTTAATTGTTAATTTGTTAGATCCAATAGAGAAAGTTCTTAATCAAATTCTATCATGTGAATTTACAATTTCAACTTCATTACACGGAATTATTGTTTCACAGGCCTATAAAATTCCTAGTCTTTGGTATAGGATTTTAGAAAAACCATTAACAGGAGATAGTATTAAATTTTACGACTATTTTTCGTCTGTGGGAATAGACAAGTATGAGCCTTTTGAATTGTCTATAAGGGATTTTCAAATAGATAGGACCATAAAACAGTTTGAATTATATGAAGATGTTACCTTAATTAAGAATGATCTTTCAAAAATCCAACAGGACCTTATAAATGTAGCCCCTTTTCGTGTATTGGATAAATATTTCAAGTGATACTAATAAAATGATCGATAGAATAAGTCACATATCAACTCATCGAGCATGACAGAATTCTTTACTTTTTTTGTGTATTTAGCAACTCTTTTTTCTAGTGTATTACTAGCTAGAAATGGTTTTCATTTAAATAAGCTAAAATACGATAGGGGTAATTACTTTATTGTTGGCTGTAGTCTACTTGTTTTAGTGTTGGTTTCGGGCCTTCGCTATGATACGGGGAAGGATTATCAAAATTATTCTTATCTGTATGAAGAAGTACAGTTCATGGATAATACTGCTGAATTAGACATGGAAATTGGATACACGGTACTTGTAGAATTTTTAAATAATCTAAATCTTGAAGTTTGGTCTTTTTTTATGATTTCCGCTTTTCTGACTTATATATTGTTTTTTTATAGTTTTAATAAGTATAAGCCAATTCTCTATTTAGGGATTTTCTTTTATATTACCTATGGATTTTATTTTTATTCATTTAATGGTGTAAGGCAAGCTATTGCAATGAGTGCTTTATCAGTAGCTGTTATGTTTGCCCAAGAACGCAAAATAGTTTTATACTTAGTTGTTATTCTCTTGGGTGGCTTAATGCATAAAAGTCTTTTTTTATTTATTCCTCTATATTTTGTAATAAATCAAATACGATTTTCAAGTCTTTTTTGGTATTTGGCTTTTGGAATAAGTCTGTTACTTCATTTCGTTCCATTTGATAATTTAGTCGACTTATATTTGCTTTCAGAAATATTATCCGGTACACAAGTGGACTACGGAAATTTTGCAATGGGACTAACTGAAAATGCTAATGAAGCTGGGAGCCTAACATTGGGCTATCTAATAAGAGTGGGAATTGGCTTTTTTATATTGTCGTTTTATTCGAAGTTAATAAAGGTTGAGCCTTCAAGTTTGCCATATTTCACTCTTGCGCTAATTGGTATTATATTATATAATTCATTCTCACATATCTTGTTCATGACGAGGATTAATTATTACTTTTTACTTTTTAGCACCTTTGCATTGGCTTTTATAATCCGTTATTTGTTTGTTTCCAATCAATTACTACTTGCTAATTCTGTTTTGGTATTTTTTATAATGCTGTATTGTTATGGAATTTATGTTGGAGAGAATGGTTGCTCGCCTTATACCTTTATAACGTTTTAAGTCATGAATACTGGAATTTCGTTTATAGTAATTGGTAAAAATGAAGGTTGGAAGATCTCCAAATGTTTGGATAGTATATATTCTTGTATAGAGAAAAATAGAATTTCTAATTACGAAATTATATATGTAGACTCTCAGTCGAATGACGATAGTATAGAAAGAGTTAAGAAATACAAGGAAGTCAAAATATATTCAATTATAAATAAAACAAATGCTGCAATTGCGAGAAATATTGGAGCCAAGGAGTCTTTAAAGGATGTGCTTTTTTTTATTGATGGTGATATGGAAATAATAGCTGAAACCGTGGGTATTTTATATAATAATAAGTACGGATTACTCAATAATTTTACTTCAGGGGATTTTGAAAATCAATATTATTCCAAAAACGGAAAATTTATAAATAGAAGATTGCATTATAACCTACAAGAGAATATTTACGAAACTACGACTGGTGGATTATTTTTAATTACCAGAAAGTTATGGAATCATATAGGTGGTATGAAGTGCCATTTTAGAATCTCAGAAGACTGGGATTTAGGGTTAAGAATGGCTTTCCAAGATAATAGATTGTATCGTGTAAAGGAGGTTCTGGCATTCCACCATACAGAATCCTACAATAGTAAGGATAGATTTTGGGCAGATGTATTAAAGGGTGATTTTTTATATTATAAGGCCTTATTATACAGGAGTCATATCCACAACAAATATATGTATCGACTCTTAATTCGTGAGGTGACATTGTTTTCTCTTTTAGGGTTTGTTTTTTTAGCAATCTATCTAAAGAATCCGTACTATCTTTGTTTATATTTTTTCATAATCTTAGTTAAAACCTTTTATAAGAAGAATAAAATAGATGCCAACATGGTTTCTCTGTACTTCAGATATATAGTGTTCGATTTAGGAACATTATTGGCCTTCTTTTTTTTCTGGCCAAAAGTATTTGATAAATTGGAATATGAAAGGATAAACTAAATCCTTAGAAAGAATCTTAAATGATATGAGCTATTATTACATAGTTTTGATCGTTGGCTTAATTGGGTTTTAAACTAACATGGTATTATGAAGATCGGGATATGGGTTAATAGCCTTAAGGGTTTAGAAAATTGGCAAGTTAGAATAGTTCAATCGATTATTGCTGATCCAAATCTCACATTATCTCTTGTCATTGAAGAAAAAAATTCAAAAGAAAGAAGAATAAAAAATACTAAGAAGGAGAATAATTGGTTTAACTCTTTAATCAAATTTCTTTTCCAATTACAAATTTTTATCGAGAGGAAAATCCTTTTTAAAAAACCTCAGTCAGCTGATAAATCGTTAGTCCTGAGTTATGCTAATGAGGTGCCTTCTTTACTGATACATCCGTCAATATTGGACGAAGTAGTAATCTTAAAGGATGGTGAAGAAATTAGAATTCAAAGTTACTACTTAGATATTATCCTTCATCTAGAAGTCTGTATATATAATTTTAACCTAGTCGGAATAACTAAGTATGGATTATGGTCTATTTTAACTAATTGTAATTATAAGGGACATAATGATATGGCAGGATTGTGGGAAATATGTAATAAAAAATCTGTTATTGAAGTAGGTTTAGTCCAATTTGGAGTTAAAAATAACGCCTATGAAATAGTAGAAACAGCATTTTTTAATCCGCATTGGTCATTAGCCCGAACAAACGATATTCTTTTAGAAGGATCAGTCACCTTATGGACTAAGAACTTAAGGAAACTAAGTGGAAGAATCAATATTAAAAAAAGCCTACCTAGCATACATACTCCTTCAGACAGTTGTCTTCATTATAGTTATCTAGTCAAGTATTTATTTTTCTTCTACATTACTCTGTATGATAAGGCTTGGAAGATTATAACTGGGATTCTTTTTGGAATTAGATACCAACACTGGATTTTATTTTTTGGGAAAGGTAATTTCCTGAATTCAGACCTCAAAGAGTTGAAGCCTATAATACCACCTAAGAATGAATTTTGGGCTGATCCATTTCTTTTCATGTATAAAGGGATAACCTATGTTTTTTATGAAACTTACGAGTATCATACAAAAAAAGGAAAGATATCATGTGGGGTATTAGAAGATGGCGACATTACAAATGTAGTAGATGTTCTGAATTTGGATTATCACCTATCGTATCCTTATATATTTGAAGAGGATGGCGAGATATATTTGATGCCAGAAACTCTAGAAAACATGAGATTAGAAGTCTATAGATGTGTGCAATTCCCTAATAAATGGGAACTCATTTCGACTGCTTTTGAAGGTGAAATGGTGGCCGATGCTTTTTTTTATAATGATAAAATGAATCAAAATTGGTTATTTATTAACAAAAAGAAAACTGATTATTTACCAATTAATAGTGAGCTATATATTTATAAGACTGATGGTCCAAAATTAAATGTATTATTGCCACACACTGAGAATCCTGTTTATATCGATTCAAGAGTAGCAAGAAATGGCGGGGGCATTTTTCGTTACAAAAATGATATATTCAGACCGTCACAAAGAAATATCGACGGTGTATATGGCAAGGCTCTTAATATTAATAAGATTCACGAACTAACTATTGATTCTTTTATTGAAGAAAGAGCTATTGTTTTCGAGCCTGATTTCCAGAAAGGTCTTATGTCAGTGCACCATTTACATCAAATTGAAGATTATTTTGTTATTGATGCGGCATTTCAAAAGTGGAAGTAAATAATAATAGGCGATAATTATACAGGTAGATGAAATAAATTGAGGCCGTTATTTAATTGATTTAAATGAGAAGGATAAAATGGATAGACTTAAAGTAATTGTATTTGGGAATTTTAATTATCATAGCAATAAGGTATGCGGACAGACCATAAAAACTAGAAATGTTTATGAACTTCTTAAGAGTAAAGAGGATATTTTTTTTTCAAAAGTAGATTATTTGGATTCTGAAATTCATAGCCTAAGAGAAATTGGGTCTTTTAAAACTTTCATTAAGTCAACGAAAGTGGACATATGGGTTTATCTTCCGGCAACGCGAAGTCTTAATGTTATTTTTCCTTTCTTATATATGTTCTCAAAATTGTTTTCTCAAAAGATACAGCTTGTTGTTATAGGCGGTTGGCTTGGGGACTATTTAAAACGCAAACCACTATATGCCTTTATGTTATCGCGTATTCATCGAATTTATCCCGAGACCGACTATTTAAGTACGATTTTGAAAAATGATTTTGGTTTTGACAACGTCAAACGCTTAAATAACTTTCGAAATATTCGCTTTTTGCCTAAAAAGAGATCACAAACTAAAATTACAAGATTAGTTTTTATGGCACGTGTACACCCACTAAAAGGAATAAGTACCATTTTTAGGCTTAGTCAAAAACTAATTGAACTAAAATTAGAACAGGTCAAAATAGATATCTATGGACCTATTTACAATGAGTATCTTAAGGAATTTGAAGAAGAATGTAAGAATTCTTCAGAGAACTTAATTTACAAAGGCGTGTTACAGCCTAATGAAATCTATCAAGTCTTAACTGAGTATGATCTTATGCTTTTTCCTACTCTGTATTATACCGAAGGCTTTCCTGGTTCCATACTTGATGCTTATATTTCGGGTCTCCCTGTTATTGCGACTAAGTGGATGTATGCATCAGAATTTATAGATAATACCTCAGGCGTTATTACAGACTTTGATAATGAACAAGATTTCGTAGCAAATGTCATAGATCTTATACGTAACCCTAATAAATTAGTTTCTTTAAGGAAAGGTGCATTGTTGAAAAGTAGAGAATATAGCCGAGAGCAAGTATGGGAAACATTTAAGGACGGTCTTATGTCTTAATATTAACAACTTATTCCTATACCATATAGAGATCATTAGACCTTTTGAGTTAAATATTAAATTATTCATTCATTGATGAAAAAACCTCTTATTTCTATTGTGACTCCGGTTTTTAACTCGGAGAAATATATTTCTGAAACTATCGTATCTGTTCAAGAGCAAAGTTATTCCAACTGGGAGATGATCTTGATTGATGATTGTTCGAATGACAATTCGTTAAATATTATAAGAGAATTTCAAAAAAAAGATAGTAGGATTAGGCTTTTAAATAATTCGGTCAATTCAGGTCCTGGAATATCCCGAAACATAGGAATTTTTGAAAGCAAAGGTGAGTTTATTACCTTTTTAGATAGTGACGATCTATGGTTGCCTTTGTTTTTAGAAACTTCCTTACAAACCTGTTTAAATAATAACTATGAGTTTGTTTTTGCATCGTATAGGAGATTTGACGAAGCATTGAACCCTTTGATTAGTGATTTTATTGTACCTAATAAGGTCAACTATCAAAGTGTTTTAAAAACTTGTCCAATTTCTTGTTTAACCGCCTTTATAGATATCCGGCGTATAGGTAAATTGTATATGCCAAATCTAGATAAAAGACAAGATTGGGGGCTTTGGTTGGCTGTTTTGAAAAAAGTAGACTATGCATACGGTATTGAAGAGCCTTTAGCCATATATAGAATGCGAAAGAATTCTGTTTCAAGAAGTAAATTAAAACTAATTCCTTATGTTTGGAAAGTATATAGGGATGTGGAAAAATTGAGTATTTTACAATCCTTTTATCTACTGATTCTTTGGTCAATTAACGGCTTTAAAAAGTATTATGTAAATACAAGAATTAATAAAAAGTAGAAATATTTTTTAGGACCTATTTAGTTATATGGAAAATTCATCTGTTTTATCAAGTTTACAAGAAATTGATGAGCCCTCGACTTTAACGGAAATGCTGGCCAAATATTTAAGATTTTGGCCGTTTTTTTTGATTTCAATTATTATTTCATTGTTGTTAGGCTTGGCCTATATGAGATATGCACCAACTACATATCTGTCTGTTGCTAAGATTAAGATAGTAGATGAAAGTAAAGAATTAAATGTAGCTTCGGATGCTATGGCTCTCTTAAATGGTACTTCCAAAATTAATCTGGATAATGAGATTGAAGTTTTAAAATCCTATCGGCTACTTAGTCAAGTAGTTGAAGATCTACATTTAGATATTGGATATTTTGAAGTCGGTAATATAAAAACCGCCCAGGTTTGGAATGCTCCTTTTACGGCAATAAAAACTGTTGAAGAGGATAGTCTAAAAATCAAGAAAGTCTTAAGAATTACAGTGGAAAACCCAAACTTGATAATTACAGATGAAAATGATTTTACCAGAGTAATAAATTTAAATTCAGTAGGTGATTCAATACAAGGTTTACCGATTTCTTTGGTCATACCGGAAGAAATTGCAATAGAGAAATATGAAGGCCTTACCTATGAAGTAGTAATTAATCCGTTTAAAAGAGCAGTTTTACAACTGCAACTGGCATTGGGAATAAGAGAAGCTAAAAAAAGAAGCGAAATCCTCACCCTTTCCATAAAAGGGGAGAGTGTAGAACGTTCGGAGGCTATCTTAAATACCCTTATTACGAAATTTAATGAGGATGGCATATTAGACCGGCAGTTGGTTTCCAGACGTACCATGGAAGTTATAGATAAACGTTTTGTAGACCTTGCCTCGGAACTAGATTCTATTGAAGTTGGGAAACAAGATTTTAAACAGACCAATAGACTTTCCTATATTGAAGCAGATGCCGGAGTTACCTTACAGCGAAAATCGGAAGTGGAAGATGAGGTGGCGCTTTTGGAAAATCAAATTTCTCTTTCCAAACTTCTAAAAACAACCGTAATAAACCAGGCAGAATACAGTCTCCTTCCGGCGGACATTGGTTTAGAAAACCAAAGCCTGAATGCCTTGGTTGCCGGTTATAACGAATTGGCTTTAGAACGTGACAAGCTATTGCCAAATGTTGGAATTAACCATCCCAGATTACGGGCTATTTCAGGGCAGTTAGAACGTGGGAAGGTAAATATCATAAAATCGGTTAACATCTATCAGGCCCAACTGAGAACTTCTCTGAGTCAGCTGAGCCTGGAATATAGTAGGGCAGGGGCAGTGTTTTCTGAACTCCCGGAGCAAGAGAAAATGCTTCGCTCTATAGAGCGGCAACAAACTATTAAAGAACAACTCTATCTATTGTTGCTTCAAAAACGAGAAGAGGCTGCCATTAATCTGGCTACGACAACGCCTTCTATTAAAGTAGTAGATTATAGTCTTACAGATTCTAAACCTATCTCCCCAAAGAAATTAATAGTTTACCCTCTTAGCTTGATACTGGGATTTGTTATTCCCTTTTTCGCCCTCTATATAAAGTTTTCCTTAGATACTAAAATACACGGGAGAAGGGATATCGAAAAAGTGAGTCCGGAAATTCCTCTTCTTGGCGAAATCCCTTTTCTTAAAAAGAACAAGAGTATCAAAGGTCTCCACGACCGTTCTATTCTGGCAGAGTCTTTTAGGATGCTCAGTACTAATGTAAATTATCATTTACCTCCAAAAGAAAAGAATAAAGGACAGGTTATCTATGTTAATTCTGCTATTAAAGGAGAAGGGAAAACGCTTATTTCCATTAATCTTGCAATGGCATTTTCTAGCCTGAAGAAACGAGTTCTATTGGTTGGTGGCGATCTTCGTAATCCGCAGCTTCATAAACAGTTGGATATTCTTAAAAAGTCGAAAGGTCTCCCCGAATTTCTTTCGGACCAGTCTATGAACTGGCAAGATGTAATAAATGAGGGCTTCGTAAATGATGTTAATATCAAGGTGTGTTATAGCCGTCAAATTCCACCAAATGCGGCCGAATTATTAGCGGGAGATGGTTTTCTTAATTTTTTAAAGGCCGTTAAAAAAGAGTTCGATTATATTATTGTAGACACCGCCCCGAGCCTATTGGTTACAGACACCTTGCTTATTTCTAAGCATGCAGATTTAACACTCTTTGTATTAAGGGCTGGTTTTACAGATAAAAAATTGTTGGAATACTCTAAAGACTTGGCAACAAAGGGAAGGGTAAACCACATGGCTTATGTCTTAAACGATGTGGGCTATGGCAATGCCAAGCACTACAATTACGGGCATGGTTATGGCTATGGCTCTGAAAATAAAAAAGGCTAGTCTAATTAGACAAATTTTGCTGGAATACTTAGGCCCAAAACGATAAAACCCTTTCGATTAACCAAAAAGAGGCGACGCCCCCTATGATATATATAGGAATATTTGGTGCCCATTTTGGGAATTTTAATTCGGTTTTCTTCAAGACCCAAAGACAGAAGAGAATAAAAAAGACAAAAAGTATCTGACCTATTTCTACCCCAAGGTTAAAAAAAAGTAAGGCCGCTGGAATAGTGGTCTGTGGAAGTCCAATATCGGTTAAAGCCCCCGCAAAGCCAAAACCATGCAGTAGTCCAAAAGTAAAGGCTACTATCCAGGGATATTTGGCGGTAAGGCTTAGCTCTCCTTTGTTATACTTTATTAATTCTAGTGCTAAAAAGACAATGCTCAGGGCAATTACCGCTTCAACCGGAGGCCCTGGGAGGCCTACAAACCCTAAAGATGCAAGTGACAAGGTAATACTATGTGCAATTGTAAAAGCGGTGATGGTCTTAAAAAGTTTCCAAAAACCTGAGGTAATGAGAACTAAAGCAAGTACAAAAAGCAAATGGTCTATCCCTAATAAAATATGCTCCACTCCTAAGATAAAATAGGTTTTTACAGTTCCCCATAAAGTTTCTTTTGCTGGAATTAATTGATGTGTCTTATCAGGTTGCAACATAAATGGAATACGTTCCCCATTTAAAAATTCTATATTAACCAAAACATCTATTAAGGTTTTGTTTAGGCCTAGAATGCCTATCTCAGTTCCGAAAAGAGGACTGCCAGAGCTAATCTTATAGGCGTATACCACAAAGCCGGGAATTGGATTGGGCTGTTTTAATTCTTCTACTTTAAAGGACTTTGGGAAGTCGACATAAATTTTAGGGACGGCATCTCCCATTCTGGGAATTTTCCAAAAAACATGGTATTCTTTTTCGCTAACCTGTTGGATTTGTAAATATCCGGGGCGTATCTCGTGTGCTTGCAGACGGGATACAGGAAGTAGCGATAAAAGGAAGAATAAAAAAACAGCAAGTCTCCGCATACTTAATTGGTATTAAGCTGTTTCTGTAATTCAATAAGAAAAGTGTCTGAAATAATTTCAGTAGGAACAATGTCCACTTCTATCTTGTATCGTTTTTTTAACTCCTCATAAATTGCCCGATATACCTGCTGTTCTCTTTCGTATTCAAAATCTCTAAAAAGGTCATTTTTAATGCTTTCAAAAGCCTGCTCCTGCGGCTCTGTTCTTTCTGAGATATAAACCAAATGCGCACCATAACCCGAGGCGATAGGTCCAACCCACTTGTTATTTGGTAATTCTCGCAGGGATTGTGCAAAATCACTTCCTAACTGAATTCTCAATTGGTCTTCGTTTATTTTGTCGAAGGCAAATGGAAAAGGTAAGGCATCTCCTTTGGTTTCCATGTCTTGAATGCTAACTTCAGAATATTCTTTTAAAATGTTTTCTGCAATTGTCCAATAGTCTCTTCCACTTTTATCGGCTGTAAAAACTATCTGAAACAAACTATATCGATATGGGGTTAAATACTTCGATTGATTTTCCGAATAATATTTCCTTAGTTCTTCTTCTGTTGGAGGATTCATATTGGCCAGATCATTGGATAAAAATTCCATCTTTTGTGAAAGACGTCTTTTAATAATTTCATCGTTGTGATCTAGGTTCATGGCTAGGGCCTCTTGGTAAAAGACTTCCTGTCTGATATTCGATTTTAATAGATTAGTTAATTCTTCGGCTGTTGGTGGCCGGTTCCACTGCATTTCCCAGGTAGCAATAGTTCTTTCCAGATCGCTTTGGTCTATGACAATTGTATTTTCTGCATCCTTCCCATTATTTACTAGGGCAAATAGGATAAATAATACCAAACCTATTAGTAAGAAGTGAACTAAGGGCTGTTTTAATATAGATTTCATGTATGGATTATTGATTTGAATTGAGAAGAATTAGGTATAAATCTCACCCTGTAATATTTCCTAATTTTCTGTTTGATACCAAATAGGGCTGGTCCAGGCCCTTTCCTGAATGGTCGCAGGAAAGTCTTTTGGGGGTTCTATTCCCAACACTTTGGCATCATAGGTAGACCATCGTGGTGTAGGGATTTCAAGGACTCTTATGTAATAGAACGCAGATTGTTTCGAGTTAAAATCCGGATCTATCCAAAGTGTTTTAAGCTCAGCACTTCCTATGGTATTTGAATAAGTAGCCTCTGGAATATTAACGGTATTTCCTACTTGCGGTAAACTGCCGTCCTCATTTAAACTTCTATCGCCGCTCCAAACAACGTTATAGATTTTTTCATGGCTGTTCCCTTCTTCATCAATCCAACCTTTTACCACCTGTATTCTATCTAAATTTCCGCTATTGGGACCTTTTAGGGCCCAAATCATCAACTCCACTGGTTTACGGTTATTATTCTTTGGGATATCCCCTCCCATGGGCACTCCTTTTTTGTATCCAATTTCTACCCAATTTTCTTCTCCTGGTAGAGTATTAAAATCATACCCTCCAAATACCCTGACCGTAATTCGAGAACCACTAGTAGCCCAAGACTCCTTTCGTGCCATGGCATCAAAAATGGCCTCCCTCGTGTTTTCTTCTGCCCATACACAAGACAGTCCGGCTGTCCCTTGTTCAATTTTAGAGGGTTCTCCAGGACGTAATTCCAGCAGCCTGTTGTGTGGAGTTCCGGATTTTAGATTATGCTCACCACTATGAGCATATTCTTCATGGGATACAATTGCTGTATGAATATCACCTCCACCAACAACGCCATATTTAAACGGATTTACACCTATTTTCCTTTCTAGTTTTAGACCATTTTTATAGGCGTTTCTGACATAATTGGTTTCCAATACTTTAACTACTCCGGGGCCTGCAACGGGCTTAGTCCAAATCTCAAAACCTGCAAATTCATCATTTGGTGCCATAAGTGGATGGGTTTCCGATTGCCCTTTGGTCTGAATTATTTCGGTCAATGGTTCATTACGCATTCTACTTGCCGCATATGCCTTGTTGAGTGGGTTTCCATCAGAATCGGTAGTAGCGAACATGGTGCCATTGCTTAGATTCCCATTATGGGATATGGCTAAGAGCTCGGCACCATTTTTTCTTTGTACATCCATCCATGTCCATAAATCTTCCGGTTTCTCAGAGTCGAAATAGGAAAAAGGATATTCCGGAATGTTTTTGGTATCACGAAAGATAACATTTCGATGAAGATTTCCCATGTTGGGTTGCGACGACCACTCATAGCCTATAAGCGTGGTAAATGTTCCTGGTTTGTAGTAGGCATCGGTTATCTTGGCCATTTCTTTCCAAGCACTTTTTTTAATTTCTGGGGAACTTAAATCGGGATCAGGCTTAGTAGTTCCATCTGGTTGAATGGTATTGGCCACCAGCCCATAAAAAGCTTTCATGGATTTGTCTACGTCCTTTCCTGAAGCAATAATTGGAGCGGCTAAGGGATTTTTGGAGACCGGATTATTTGGGTCGTACATTTGTAATAACACTCCTAAGTATTCCGAATGATCTGTTACAGAGAGAAAATCTAAGGGTATTTTTAGTTGCACCTCATAGCCAGAAGGATGAGTAACCTTGTCTCCCCTAGCATGTTTATAGGCGGTTTCAGGTCCTAATTTAACGTCTAAAATGGCAGCATCAAAAGACCAACCAGTGTGCTGATGGGTTTGACCGAAATAAGGGTTTTTTAAAGGGTTATAGTCCTTGGTTCGACTTCCTTTGACTTTGTTTTCAGGATCTTTCACCACCGTTTCTTCTGTCTTTTGCTTACACGCCAGAAAGCATGATAAACAAAAGAGTATGATTATTTTTTTCATGATCATGGTTTGTTAATACTGTCGTTTGCTATGGCACTATTATCGTCGAGCATAGAATATTCTAGCTGAAATACAGGAATGGAGCCATTATTTAAGGGTTCCTTTGGATCTGCACTGCGTATAATAATCTGTGTAGAATCATTTATTGCTGAGAGATAATCTTGGGCATTCCTTATTCTTGCCTTATTGTATTGACTAGATAATGAATCCATTTCTGTGGGATTTGCTAATTCTAAGATAGCCTGCTTTATATCCAAAGAGTCTTTGTCTATTTGTTTTCTTACATAGGCATAAAAACCATCTTGGTCTTTTAGGTAGTCTTTTTTCTCTTTCTTCCAATAGAGCTCACCAACTGTAGCTTCAGCAAGGGCTTCTTTTTGGAGTACTGGATCTACATAGTATACCATATCTATTTCTAAACCTTCTTTTTTCTCTTCCAAATCCAGCAATAAATCAAATTGTCTGATTTGTTTTTCTGTTGGGATAGTATCCAAATACGTATATTCTATAGATTCTAACTCTTTTGGATCGCCACCTACTAGTCCAGCGAGAAAATTTACAGGTTTGGCCACGGCATTGGCAATCATATTTTTAAAAGTTGTCCATACAATTTTACCAACATCCACTTCTGGGTCATTGAGGTCTCCTCGTACAGGTACGTCTAGATTAATATCCCCGTTTTTATCTTTTAATAGAAATATGGCAAATTTTAGAGGAAGATTATACAAACCTTTAGCCTCACTGTCTACAGATACATTTTTTACTAAAAGCCGGTTTTCGCTGACAATATCTCCGTTGGTGATTTTAGAATTGCTGTAATAAAACATATCTCCTTGTAAAATATTATGACCCGTATAGTAGCTGGCATAAATATTCAGATCAGACAACATAAAGCGTTCTACTGTAATGTCTATAGACATAGTAAGCAAATTAGATGGGTCATAACCTACCTTGGCATCTAAGGTGCCTCTTTCATTAAGCAACATCTGTGAATAAATATCAATCCAATCAGAATTACTAGCAATACTGTCGGAATCAATTTCTATTTCGCTTAGGTGATAATCGAAGGCTTGGCCGGTTAAATTATCGGTGTAGTCTAAAACGGTATTATTTACATTGAGGTTATTAATTTGATAATAAAGGTTTGTTACGGCGGTTGAATCTATGTCTATATCAGGATTTTCTTCCTTTTCATACTTTGTTTCCTCCATTTCCCGCACTGCATCCAACTTAAAAATCCTAAAGAGATTATTGGAAATAGAGTCTAACTGAAATTTTACATATCCTTCCGATATTCGAAGGGAATCTATTTTATAAGACTCTTGGTCATAATTAATTTCTTCTAGTCTGCTATGAATACTTTTGGTACCTAGAAATTTTTGATCTGTTTTATCCGTCATGGCAAAATCAAAAATATCGGTAGTTCCCGAAAGTAGAGCCTTTTTAGGTTCGTTAATATTTCCCGTGATCAATAATTCACTATTCATTCTGCCTTCAAATGAATTGATATGAGCGTACTCTGCAACATACTCGTAAAACGGATCTAAGTAAAGGTCATTAATGCTTATTTCACAGTCAAATTCTCCACTTGCCGGATTGATATTTAAAGTAGAGGCGAAATACCCCCCTCTCTTAAATTTAAATTTAAAATCGGCATTACTCTTGTCGTTTTGATCCCAGCCAATAAAGGGTATAAAAAATGAAAAATCATCAATGTTTGTCACTTTTCCCACATTCTGATCATCATAGGTGAAATAGGACTGTTTCAGTTCTAGATTGGAAAGACTGTATTTTAAAGGTTTTTCATTCAGAGTGTCTTTGGGAATACTATCTGCTTCGGTATGGAAGGCTATAAGATCATCAAAGTTGAATACAGAATCTTTTTGAGTGATTTGGACATCCAAGCCCTGGAGTAAAAAACGTTCCAATACAATTTCATCCTTTATATAACGATATGGTTCTGAATCCACAATTAGGGTATCAAAGGATACAAAGACATCTTTATCATTTGCTTCTAACATTTGAAAACCATAAACTTTAACGGTTCCGGTAAAATAATTGACACGCAATTTTTGCATTTCCAGCTGTCGTCCAAACAGTTCTTTACTATTTTTAATGATATAGTTTTTGGCAATAACTGGAGAAAATAGTAGGAATAATATGACTAGCCCGGCAATCCCAGCCACTACCCAAAGAAGTATTTTTTTTAATTTCATCTATGCTTCTGAATATTAATAAAACATTACAGCTTCTATATTTCTATTTCTGATAAGTAAGTTTTGGAAGATAAGAAATATCTAAAATTTGTGCCAATTAGTGAAGAGATTAGTTGCCTCTTAGTTTTGTTTTATGCTCATTATTTTGGTTTATACCATATTGGACTACTCCAGGCTCTTTCTACAACGGTTTTGGCTACCGTTCCTGGAAATTTTACACCTTCCCTTATTTCATCGTATAGATTCCAGCGAGCCGTTGGCAATTGCAGTACTCTTACATAATAAAATGCTCTATTGGAAGGATTAAAATCAGGATCTCTCCATTTTGTCATAAATTCAGAATTGCCCTTGGAGGTGTCAAAAGCACCTGTCTGTAAATCTACTTGCGCATCCGTTGGTGTTACCGTGCCATCAGCTTTTTTTCTGTTGTCTGATGCGGCAACATTAAAAATTTTCTCTTTTAATTTGCCGTTTTCATACCATCCCTTAACAATCTGTACTCTATCTAAATTTGCATTCATAGGGTCTTTTAATGCCCAAACTAAAAATGATGGCTCTTGCCCCTTGTCTAGTTTTAAATCGCCCCCCATGGGAACACCTTTGGCATATCCGTCCTCAATAAAATCATCATAGGTCTCGTAGCTTTCTTTGTAGTTGTACCCTGCAAACAACCGTACTTTTATCCTTGGGCCGCTAGTGGCAAAGGTTTCTCTCTTATACAAACCATCCCAAATATCTTCTCTGGTATTTCTCTGTGCCCAAACACCGGTTATAGATCCTGGGTTTATATCATAGGCCTTGGCCCATCCATCTACGGTATTTTTAACACGATTTTCGGCTGTTGCATCTACATATCCATGACTTCCAGTAGCGTAATTGTCTTCTTCCACATTACTCATTAAGCCATTGTGATTGTCTGTGCCGCCATTGAATCCTAGTTTATAAGGATTAACACCCAATTCATCTTCGTATTGCAGACCTCTTTTCAATGCATAACGAACAAAATTTTTCTCTTCAAAGGAACGCCCGCTGTAGTTTTCTAGAGATTGTGCATTTTCAAAATTGGCAAACTCATCATTTGGCCAAAAGTTGGGATGAACTTCTGATGCCCCTTTTATTTGCATTATTTCTATAGTCCGTTCGTATTTTTGACGCATTTCGGCATATCCTTGCGTAATAGGCTCCCCATTAGGCATGTTTTCGTCGAACATCATTCCTTTACTAGCATTGGAATTATGAGGAATGGCCAATGCGGTTGATCCATTGTGCCCAATTTCTTCTAACCAGTTCCATAGATCGGTCTCTCTATTAGCTTCAATGTAGCTAACCGGTAAATCTGGTACTATCGTATCTCTAAAAATGATATTTCTATGCAAATTGCCCCCGTTGGGAGCGCCAGACCACTCGAAGGCGTGTAGGGTTGTAAATTTTCCAGGAATATAATTAGCTTCTGTTTGCTCATTCATAATTTCCCATGCACTCATAGTAGACATTGATCCTTCAAAGAATTCCAAATGCTGTGGTTTTGAACTGCGATTATTTTTTACTACCAATTCTACAAACAGTTTGAGGCCTTCTTCAAGACCATCTACTTCACGCAAGGATTTAGCCTGCTCGTTATTATAAGCTTGTGCATTAGGGTTTAATACCGAGTACATTTCCCCAATATATTCCGCATGATCTGTGACTGCTGCAAAATCTAGTGGCCTTTTTAGTTGCATCGTTTTTCCGGTAGACTCAAGGAGTATTTCTTCGCCTTGTGCAAACTTTAAGGCCTGTCCGGCACTTAATCTATTTCCGCCAATAAAGGCGTCAAGCGAATACTTTGTATGCAAATGTGTTTCTCCAAAGAAGGCTTCTTTATTCTCGAAAAAAGGAATTACCTCTTTTCTTTGATCGGCTAAAGAAGTATCCGCTTCTGCAGCAGCTTTGCTTCCTTCTTTACATCCCAAAAAACATATAGTACCAAGACAGACTAAAAAATTGAAGAAATATTTCATCGTTTTATTTATTAAGGTTCATATAAGTAAATACCAGATTTAATCTAAGCATAGTAGTTTCGGCATTGCTATTACTAAATAGGTTTTGGCCATAAGAGGTGTATGCCGATAAATAGGGCAGAAATTGGTAGCCTAAACTTAGGCCACCGCCCAGATAGTTTATTTGATTGCCATCTTTATTGCCATCTACAATTGTTTCCCCTCCTACTTGGTAACCCAAATCTACGCTTCCCCATAACTTTTTTGAAAAATTATGACTAAGGTGCGATTCTAACCAAAAAAGTGGCTTTTGTTCTGTTTTGTTGGCGCGGGAGCTTCTAGCAGGATCGTTATTATCGGTAAACATTTGAATTTTAGGGACTAGTTCAATCCAAGTTGCCTTATCGCTTAGTTCTTTGTGTAAAGGAATTAACAAGGAAGATCTAACTTCTATAGCAAACCTATTTGTTCCTAAATTGGCCAACTTTTCACTATCATAGCTGCCAGAATACCATAGTCTAAGTTGCCCCAAAAGAGATACCTCAGGTTTGTTCTGACTAAATTCTTCTAGAGTTAAAGCGTTAGCGTTTAAGAGTCCAATTTCGAAGGCCACAAAACCATCAGAAAATCCGCTAAAGTTGATTTCAGGAACTACTTCTGAAGGAAATCCAGGCAAATTATTTTCTGGATCTATTTTCGCAGAGCCGCTTCCCGGATTAACCATTGCCAAGACTCTGGCATAGCGGTTTCCAATGCCAAAAGTGTGAAAAAGAGTTATCGGAAAAACGTCAATTTTAAATCGGGCACCTTCCACTAAAATGTTTCCTGCCGGTGCCAAGTTCTGGTCTAAATTAAGATATTTTGGGTTTAAGCCCCAGACACCAACTGGGGCCAGAAGATTGCTTCTTGGACCATCACCTTGGGCATAGCCAGTAAGATACCCTGTCCAAATTATACTGGTAATCCCCAGTATATAGGTCCTAAATTTCACCTTTGTAATTTAAAATATTAAGCCGATTTTAGATTAACTTTCTTCTTTTACCTCTGCTATTTCGTACATGTCTTTACCGTCAACCTGAATAGGCTGGTAGTAGGTTTCTCCAAATTTCACAAAGGTTTGTTCTCCCACTTTAACTTCTTCTCCTCCTTCCGGCAGATTAGGAACAATCGTGCCTGCGGTTGCTGGTACTACAATATATCCATCAGCGTTTTCCTCATAAAAGGCACCCGCATAGTAGTAATTATTTGTTTCGTTGACCTCTACCTTTTCTGCTTCTTTGGGAATATCTGGGACCTGTGCGCCAACAGGAGCCTGGACCGCCACAAAACCTTCTGGAGTTTTCAAATAATAGGTGCCATTGTCATAATGATATTCTTCCTCCTCGGAACTACTATCATTACTGTCGCTAGTTATGCTTACTATGATAGCCGTAGTAGCCAAAGTTGCTACGAAGAATCCCCATGGATGATAATAAGGGCCATAATAAAATGGTCTATAAGGGTGATAGAAATAAGGTCGGTGGCAATAATAGCCAAAGCCTCCGTATCTATAAGGAGGCCTTACATAGGCTCTGGAACTTCCTCTTACATAAGTATTACGATTATTCCGAACATTGATGTTGGTGCTGTTATCAATATTGATATTTCTTTTACTGCGATCTACATTTTTAGTTCTGTTTCCAGAATTGTTACCAATATTATCGCGGGAACGATTGCCATTGTTACTCCTTACATCTGAAGTCCTCTTATTGGTATTACCTGTAGAGGGTCTGCTAACTTCACGGGTATTCTTATTGGCAGTACCACTTCTGTCTCTTGAAGAAGCTTGGTTGTTGGTAGACCTATTGGTACTTCTATTGGTCGCAGATTTATTGCTGCTGGAAGGTCTGGTACTCCTATTGGTAGACTTATTATGGCCCCCATTTATAGATCTTGAAGACGAAGCTCTATTGTTAGTGGCCCTATTTGTGGTTCTACTGGTAGAAGGTCTGGCAGATCTGCTATGACTTGCTCCACTTGGCCTAGACATGCTTCTACCTCCACCTCGAGAGGCTCCATGCCCCATGCGTTGCGCAGTTAAGGATTCTACAGGTAATAGTAATGCAAGAAGCATGACAATAAGTCCTGCACTAATTTTTGTTTTTAGGTTATAGGAATTCATATTGTTTTTTTAAAATGGTGAGTTACGATTTTTCAAGAATGTCGATTAATTTAGCACTTTTAGGAGGTAAAAATTCAAATACCGAAGATGGAATGGTGGGGTTTAACTCCCATTTATTAAAGACCGATTCAATACGCAGGGTTTGCTCTCCTTTTTGAAGAATAACAAAACGTTTCGGCAAATTCCAATTACTACTGGAAACCCAAAGTTGAAAATTCATTTTATCATTCAATGCTCTTATATAATAGCACTCTTCCCCATCAATTACAGTTTTACCCAAGAATTCTAGGGTATCAAAGCTATCCAATATGTCGTCTGTAAATGACGGGTAGAAAAAATCAGCGGCTGGGAATTGAAAACCAAAGCGCAAATTCATTTCATCTATCATCTCAACCGTATTATCCGGAGCTTCTAGGGTTACGTAGTTGTTTTCGTCAAAAGAGTAATAGCTGGCATATAGGCCGTCATACCAGAATCCAATTCTTCCCGTGTTTCCAGTTTTTTGAAATACTAGATTGTTAGGTCCATTCATGGTAACATGACTAACACTGTAATTACTTCTAATTTTTTTGGAATCATCTTGGCGGTCCGTTGTAGTTTCTAAATAGAAACTGACCGACTCTAATTCTCCTATTATGTCAGCCATCTTATCTAATATAAAAACAGCTGTAGAGTCAATATTTCTTTCAGGCTGACTTATACCGAGAAAAGGCAGACTGCAAAAAATTAGTATTACTAAGTACTTTTTAATCATAATTATAGTGTTAATGGTTTAATGTGCTTTGGTGAACTAAGCGTGTTGTTTGGACAAAAGATGTTTTTTCTTTGTCACCTAACTCCCTTTGATTCGTAAAACTTATTTAATATTTTCTGTTTTTCATGCTAATCGCACGGACACGCATAACATCGGGGGAGGATGTTTCTGATATAATCAATCTAAGGTTTACCAAAAAACAAATTTATCGAAGATTGACAGGTATTCTTTTTCATTTTTTATGACTACAAGATATTAAAAAATGATATGTAGTAGGTTTTTTTCAGAACTTTTTTAAGCAGTCAAACAGCAAGATTTTTAAGAATATTTAGAAAAAACAAGTTGAGCCCTTGGAGAGAGTTTTACTTTTCTTTGGGGGACTTGGTTATAAAATGATAAGGTGTTTTATTACTAAGGAGCTTTAGTCTATTAGGATAATTCTGGCAGCTGAGGATAATTTGTAGTTACCATATTCTAGCCCAAAATACGTATCTGCTGAATTACTTCGGTTCCTGTTTTCTTTTTGCCGCAGTCCTGCACAGGGTTCCAAAATTTAAGCCCGTTATGAGGTGTTCATGTTTTAAGAGGGAAGTTCATAGTGTGCTTTTGACAATACAGAGTTATTTGCCAAGGGTCATGACTATATCCTGTTTTAGTTTTATTAGCCCTTTAGGTCATTTCTAATTTCATACCAAAGACACTTTTCATAGTCGGGATATTCTGATAAATTTGGGTGATTAAATTCTCCTCTCTTAAGCATATCCAGTTTTTTCATTACTTTTTCTGACTTACTATTGTTAATGGTACACGTAGATACAATTCTATTGAGATGCAGCTCTTTAAAGGCAAAATCTAAGCACCTTTTGGCCCCTTCGGTAGCAAATCCTTTGCCCCAAGCACTCTTTTTTAAACGCCATCCGATATCTGTGGCAGGATTAAATTCTGCCTTATAGTCCTGTCTGGCCAAACCAATAAATCCGATTAATTCACGGGTTTCAATTAGCTCTGTAGCGTAATAGGTATAGCCGTTTTTTATGTAATGATTGTAAAGACGTTCTATAAATTGGACGGTTTCGTCAGTGGTTAATAGCTTGGGAAAATGTTCCATGACCTCAGGATTAGCATTTATTTTAGCAAATGCTTCCAAGTCGTTTTCTCTCCAATTTCGAAAACCCAATCTGTTAGATTTAAAGAGGTATTTATCTTTCATATTCTTATAATTCGTAAAAAAACTTTGGATAGCTATGTTCTGGAGTACCGGGAATTTACCATTTAGTTAAATCTTTTCACGCTCGCTTAGGCAAGATGTGAATATGGCCCTCTAGATTTCTGTTCATGCGTTAACCTATTTGCTCAACCTTCCTCATTACAAAGCAAAAAACCTTCTACAATATGGAGGCCTTTTTACTATACCTTTGATCAATAGGTGATTTGCGCAAAAATGCCATGGGTTTAGGTATTGTTTTAAAGCTGTCCCTAGAAATTAATCATAGGTAAAGATATATGTATTATTTTGTGAGGCTTAGTTCTTAATTAACTCTAATAATTCTCAAACGGAGAAATTCTTAAACTCTTACCTTTAAAATTATATCGCTAACTACCATTCCCATCCAAAGCCTGTGGTAAAGATATAATCCACTTCCTTTCCTACTTCAACCGGTCGGTTATCATAGTTTAGGGTAAAGCCTGCTCTCACATAGAAGTCTTTGATAAAAAGATCATCGTAGATGGCATCAAATCTAAAGTCTGTACGAATACGACCAGATTCCACGGAGGCATCATTAATAATAGTTGGATAAAATACTAAGCTGGTAAGTAGGTTTAAATCTCCAATATCATACAAGTTGAGCTCAGTTGCTATATATCCTTCCATAGATTGTCTGTTAGGTGCTGTGGTGGTAGTACCGTCTGGGTCTAAAACGGGCGAATAGGTCTCGCTGGTAAATGCAATACCGCCGCCAACATTCCAGTAAAATGTGTTGGTACGTCTTATAAAATTTCCAACACCAAGCTTGGCCGTAGATCTTAAATCTAAACTCTGTTCTGTATTCGAAAGAAAATCTAAATCTGCCCCTAAATTCCAATCAGATGGCAGGAAATACCGAAACCCTAAACCTGCATCATTTCTTTGAATATCTGACACATCATCTTGGGTGGTTAATAGGGTATTGTAATACAAATCTGCTGACCATCTATCGGCCAAATAACCCATACGCAAGTTTCCATTGAGTTGCCGTTGATTATTGGCTTTTGTCAGCGAAAGACCAAAGTCGATGTTGGCAGAGAGACGGCTTAAAAAACTATTATCCACACTATTTATATTGACTACATCATCTTGGGCAACTGTTAAGTCTTCACCATCTTCATTATCAATAAATATTTTTCCTTCCCCATCACTTCGGAACGTACCATTAATTCTTGTCCCGTCGGAAAGGGTAATGAGGTAACGCTGGGCTGCCGTCATTGCCTTGATATCCTCCCAGGTAATTTTAAAATCATCATCGGAATACGATGGTTCAATCGTTAGAACACCTTTGTCCATGCTTTTTAAATCGCCTACAATAAGATCTCCATTGTTGAGATGTAAAGTGTCATTTTGAGCGATGCATACCAAAGGAAAAATAAGGAGTAATAAAAATAAAGGGTAGTGTTTTTTCATTGTATTTTGTTTAGATAGTAACGTATTTAGTATAGTCTTGCATTAGCTGAACCAGTTAGCCTTATTATACATAAGGCCCTTATTTTAAATTTTAACTAGAAAATCTATTCCGGGGGGTACAAAAATAACATACTGGGGCTAAGCTTGAAAATATTTTTTCTTCAGGACACAAATATGGAGCAAGTTTTTATGGTAGCTAACACAGGTTTAGATTGGAGGAGCCCGGAAGAGTAGTTCCTTTAGCAGTGACTGTTCACCCCAGGCCAAATTTGCAAATAAAAATACCCATCGTTAATACGCTGGGCATCTTAAAGCTATCAAAAATAGACAAACGAGCTTGGTATGTTTTCACCATATAAGCTGCTGTGTATTTTTGAGTGTAGTGGAGCCGGGGAGAATCGAACTCCCGTCCAAACAAGCAATTGCCATGCTTTCTACATGTTTAGTCCTTATTCGGTTTTCGATGCGCAACTGACCAAGAACTGCCCATTACGCACTTAGCTTCTTAAGTTTTGACGGACTATCGAAGCTATAGCCCATCTATGTTGACTTTTATGGTGCCCCGAAAAAGATCGCCGTCAACAAGGGCTATCCAGGGACATCTCGCTTCCCCGCCTAGCGGGGACGAGGCTAAATCTTACTGTAATTCAGATTAAGCGGCAAGAGCGTAATTATTATCGCCAATTAAAAGTTTGAAATATGAGTTTTGCGAGCTGTATCCCAGCGCTCGACATGCTTACATCACCATTGGTCTCGCTGTCAAAACCAGTCGGCCCCATAAATTAAAGAACATCCGTTTTTAAAACGGTTTGCGAAGTTATGAAATTTCTCTCTTCTTCTATTAAAACTACGCTTGGGAATTTGTTGTCTTCCTAAAATCCATGTACATTAGAACAATATTAATACCAATTTTCCAATATGATTTTCGGAATTATAAAAGAACGAAAAAATCCCCCGGATAGGCGGGTTGTCTTGTCTCCCAACGCCTGTCAAAAAGTCCTTTCAGAGCATAAAGGGGCCTCTATAGTAGTAGAAGAATCGGACATTCGGATATTTGCCGATCAGGAGTATCAAAATGCTGGGATCCCATTGACAACTGAAATTGGTTCTGCAGACGTACTTTTAGGAGTAAAAGAAGTCCCAATAGATGCATTAATTTCCGATAAGAAATATTTCTTTTTTTCGCATACCATAAAGAAGCAGCCATATAACAGAGACTTGCTGCGTGCTGTTTTAGAGAAAAACATATCACTTTATGACCATGAGGTAATTACAAATAGTAGTGGTAATAGGCTAGTGGCATTTGGCAGGTATGCTGGGATTGTAGGCGCCTATAATGGTATAAGAGCTTTGGGGATAAAGGAATATATATTTGATATTCCTAAAGCGAAAGACCAAAAGGATACAAAGGCCCTTATTAATACGCTCAAAAGCCTTACTCTGCCAAATATAAAGGTGTTAATTACCGGTAAGGGTCGGGTTGGAAATGGTGCAAGAGAAATACTCGTTGGGATGCAAATGCGAGAAGTAGACGTGGATAGCTTTTTAAAGGAAGAATTTGAAGAGGCAGTATTCTGTCAGATAGATGTTTTGGATTACAACAAAAGAAAGGACGGAAGCATTCTAGGGGATAACGACTTTTTTACACACCCTGAGGCATACATATCAGACTTTAGGCGTTTTGCCAAGGTAACAGACCTCTATATGGCCGGACACTTTTATGGAGAAGGGGCACCTTTTATATTTACCAGAGAAGATGCCAAAGCGAAGGACTTTAATATTAAAGTAGTGGCCGATATAAGTTGTGATATTGATGGCCCTGTGGCATCAACCTTAAGGGCTTCCACTATTGAAGATCCCATCTATGGTTACGACCCTACGACTGAAACTGAGGTGGAATATCAGCGCGAGACCGCTATTGCCGTCATGGCCGTAGATAATTTACCTGCAGAAATTCCTAGAGATGCTAGTGAAGGCTTTGGACAGGCCTTTGTAGATTATGTAATTCCAGCTTTTTTTAATGGGGATAAAGATGGGATTTTAGAAAGAGCGCAAATGACTAATGGGGGAAAACTTACTCCAAGGTTTGCCTATTTACAAGACTATGTGGATGGCAAGGAATAAGGCCTAATCTACTTTTATTTCCCAACTTATTACAGGATGTACTTTTGGAGCAGTATAGGCACCCATGGCTTTTAATTCTAGATTTATCTTGTCTTTAATGTCCAAGGTTTTTATTTGCAAATCAAGGGTTTTTCCGGCTTCTATGGTGAAGAGTGGCGGCTTACTATAAAAACTATAGGGCATGTTATTTTCAAAGAGTAAATCGCTACTGCTAATATTCTCTAAGGTAACTTTTAAGATGGAGGTTTTAGGTAGATATGAAACTTCCTTAATGACCACAGAAGCTTTAATTAGAGGTCTTAGGTATTCTTCTTTTCCTACCAATAAATCATTGTAAACCGCTACCGTCTGCCCCTTAAATAGAGCTTCGCGCAAGCCTTCCAAACTGCGATTCTTGCTAAATACCAAGGTAATTGGTCTGTGCATTCCTTTTTCTGTATAATCCCAATCAATGAGGCCATGTATATCGCTGGTTCCCATGATAGTTAGGTTGTTGTCTAGCGCTATTTGTAAAGATTCTTCCGAATAATCGAAGGTATTGATTACTTCTATGCCATGGAGTTCTCCATTTTTTATCCGTTCTTTTTGAAAATCACTCAGAATTGGATTCCCTTTTGGTCTTTGAGCGTACCAAGCTGGATGGTTCCAGAAGACAAAGGCATTCTGCTTTTTTGCTTCGACAAAAGGACTTGCAGCATCTTCTGCCAAAAGTGGGTTGGCATTCGTTATAAAAACGGCATTACTGTGTCCTACCGGTTCCGATCTGGTTATTTCAGACCCATGTACAATTAAGAGATCATGTGCTTTTGCCTCCTCCAAGGCTATTTGATAGGACCGGTTCCTATCCGGATGGGGAATATCCTCTTTATGAGGCTGGTATTCCAGATGTTCAGTCAGGGATATGGCGTCTAAATTTTCTCGTAGAGCTTCTTGTACTCTTATGTTTGGCCAAACATTTCCATCTGAAAATACCGTGTGCTGGTGTAAATCTGTTTTTAGAGTAACATATCCTTCAATGTCAGGGTAGCTAAGGGCCTGAGCCCCAGTGTGGCTATGGCTTTGTCCAATAACCAAGCACGGGAGACTTAGTAAAAGAATCAGGAATCTAATATTTTTCATTATTTGGTGTTTTTTTCTATTGGTTGGGGAATGCTAGGATCAACTATTTTAAAATTTAATATAGGTTTATTTTCCATAAAAATGGTTAATAGACTATGATCTTTATGTAATTTGTTTCTTAATCGTATTCTGGATACATAGGAATTATCCTTTATTTTTCTAAACCCTAAACGTCTATACTCTCCGGTTCCATGTACCAGATAGTACATACCGTGTTGGGGAGGAAGGCTGTCAAAATAAATATAATTCAATATCTCATCAGATTTTTTTAAAATACCTTTGGTATCTGAAGACAGTGTAATGCCTTTTCCAAAAAACTCAGGATAGTAATATGGCGCGCTGTAAAATTCTTTTGTACTAATAGGGTTTTTTAATAGTTGCCATTCCGGGTTATTCGGATGATTGTTTTTGGCAAAGTCTTCAGGTGCAGTAAAAAAGAAATGCTCTTTGTATTTTCGAATAAACTTTTTGCTATGTAGGTCTATAAAACCAGAACCCCCGGTGGGATCCATCAGTTCCCATTTTCCATCAATTTTTACCGCATTCCAGGTGTGGTTTTTGTAAATATTTTTAGTTACGTTGGTTTTTATTTCAGTTTTAGAAACGCCAACTATAACCTTCGTTGGTAATCCAAATTGCATACATAATTCATTGAGAATTAGAGAGAATTCTTTGCAAACACCTTTTTTTAAACGAAAGGGTTTTTCAATTTTTTCAAGTGCAAGTATGCGTAATTTCTGGTGTTTTTCATATTTGTTTTCAAAACTAATATAAACCTTACGATCCCAGCTGTCATCTGGTATTTCTTCGTACGTCATATTATAGGTTAGCCATATAAATGCGGCTCGTACACGATCTCTATCTTCCTTAAAATCGTTCTGAATTCTATAACCTAAATCGTTTATGGTATTAAAATCAGGGTATCTCTTTACTCTAGAGTCTACATCAGAA
The DNA here is from genome assembly GCF_029360665.1 of Eudoraea chungangensis. Lineage (GTDB taxonomy): Bacteria > Bacteroidota > Bacteroidia > Flavobacteriales > Flavobacteriaceae > Eudoraea > Eudoraea chungangensis. Next base: position 488,860 of record NZ_JARDUB010000003.1, on the reverse strand, counting down.
AAATCATTTGCAAGTACAAACGAATGTATTACGCACAAAAAAGAAATAAATATCTTCGTCATGTCTTTTTCCTTTAAAGATATGAATCCTGCAGAGAATTACATACTAAATCAAGAAGAACCCTACAGGGGAGTATTACTGTTTTTACAGACTTTTATAGAAAATACTATTCCCGAACTTGAATTAAAATATAAGTACAAGATCCCTTTTTATTACTTAGAAGGGAGGCCATTTTGTTACCTTAATCAGTCTAAGAACTATGTTGATCTTGGTTTTTGGATGGCCGCACATATAGAAAAGAATAAACCTTATATGACTAAAGCGGGAAGAAAGGTTATGCGTTCGCTTAGGTACCGATCTCTTGAGGATATAAATCCGGAAATTTTAGCGTCTGTCTTAAAAGAAGCGTATGGGTTAAAAGATCAAAAGTTTTATAAGTAGTGAAGATTTACATTAAAATTATGGATTAATCCAGCCTTTATCCTTATAAATTTGAATATACTGATTTCTCAAGGCTTCTGAGTCTCCATATTCTGTTTGTAGTGCTGTAAGTTTTAATTTTAGCTCACTTACTATGTCTTTATATTTCGGGTCTCCATAAACATTTACCATTTCCTGAGTATCTGTTCTTCTATCGTACAATTCCCATTCATCAATATCGTAGTAATAATGCATCAGTTTAAAGTCTTTTGTTGCTAACCCATAATGTCTCTTAACATGATGTTCTGCCGGAAATTCGTAGTAATGATAATAAACGGCATCCCTATCCCAGCTTTCTTTTTTATCCTTAAATAGCGGGACTAAACTTTTACCCTGCATGTCTCGCGGAGCCTCTATTTCAGCAAGCTCTAAAAAAGTCTGGGCGAAGTCTAAGTTTTGTACCATTTCATCTTCAGTAATTCCGGCTTTGATTGCGTTAGGCCATTTTATCAATAATGGCGTTCTAAAGGATTCTTCATACATAAACCGTTTGTCGAACCAGCCGTGCTCCCCCAAATAGAAGCCTTGATCGGAGGTGTAAATCACTATAGTGTTTTGGTCTAAATTTTCTTCCTCTAAATAGTTCAAAACCCTTCCAACATTTTCGTCCACAGCAGCAATAGTACCCAAGTAATCTTGCATATACCTTTGGTATTTCCAAACCATTAGAGTAGAATCATTCATACTAGGGTAATTAGCGGCAAAGTCGGTGTTTATCGGATCATAGGTATTATTCCATTCCGTTCTTTGGTCTTTGGTCATTTTATCCAAAGGATCAAACAAGCGACGATCCTTAATTCCTAAAGAATCAATTATTTTGGCAGAGATTTTATTGTCGTAGTTAAGAATCATATGGTTTAAAATATTCATTTCTGCCATTTTAGAGGCGGTACCCCTATTGCTGTAAGAATCGAATAAAGTATTGGGAAGAGGAAATGTCTTTTGTGTAAATTCTTTATAGTGTCTGGGTGCGGGCAACCACGATCTATGTGGGGCTTTGTGGAGATACATTAATAGAAAGGGCTTTTCTTTTACTCTTCTATGCTGTAGCCAGTCTAGGGTAAGATCCGTAATTATATCGGTTACATAACCAGTTATTGTAGTATCTCCTTTTTGGGTTAGAAACTTAGGATTGTAATAATCTCCTTGTCCAGGCAGAATCTTGTACTCATCAAATCCTTTTGGTGCATTGCCAAAATGTAGTTTCCCAAACATGGCTGTTTGGTAGCCATCTTTTTGCAATAGTTGTGGAAAAGTAATATTGGTTGTATCGAAGGGCGATAAGTTGTCTATTTTTCCATTAATATGGCTGTGTTTACCAGTTAATATAACTGCTCTGGAGGGAGCGCAAATAGAATTGGTGACACTTGCGTTGGTAAATAGCATGCCTTCTTGTGCTATCCGATCAATATTTGGTGTCTCGATTAGCTTATTGCTATAGGCACTTATTGCCTGATACGCATGATCATCCGACATAATAAAAACAATATTAGGTCTTTCCCTCCTTAGCTTGTCTTTTGAGGCATCTTGTTTGCATTGTACAAAGCAAAGGCCTAAAAAGGCTAGTATTAAAACATTGATTTTCATGATTCTGTTATTAATTCTAGACTAAACTAACCACGGATTCAATAAACAAACCTCTGTTAATTCAGTTTATTTACTGTTTGTTTAAGCGCCACCAAATTGGTTAATAGGCGCTCTAACTGCTCTAGCGGTAGCATGTTCGCCCCATCACTCTTAGCATTTGCCGGATCAAAATGGGTTTCAATAAATATACCGTCTACCCCGGCAGCGATGCCCGCCTGAGCTATGGTGCTTATCAATGCTGGCCTTCCTCCAGTTACTCCTGAGCTTTGGTTAGGTTGCTGTAAAGAATGGGTAACGTCTAGCACCACAGGTGCGTAATTTTTCATAGTGGGAATACCTCTAAAATCTACAACCATATCCTGATAGCCGAACATGGTTCCCCGGTCGGTGATCATAGCTTGTTCATTTTGTGTGTCCAGTACTTTGTTTACAGCATGCTTCATGCTCTCCGGACTCATAAATTGTCCTTTCTTTAAGTTTACTGTTTTTCCAGTCTCAGCTGCAGCTACTACTAAATCTGTCTGTCTTACCAAAAAGGCTGGTATTTGAAGTATATCTACATATTCTGCAGCTTTGGCCGCATCTTCATTGGTATGAACATCTGTTACAGTAGGGACTTCAAAGGTCTGGCTTACCTTTTGTAATATTTTTAGAGCTTTTTCATCCCCAATTCCAGTAAAAGAATCTACTCTGCTGCGGTTCGCTTTCTTAAAACTTCCTTTAAAAACATAAGGAATGCGTAGCCTTGTAGTAATGTTCACAATCTCTTCAGCAATCCTCAAAGCCATCGCTTCACCTTCTATAGCACATGGCCCCGCGAGCAAGAAAAAATTCTGAGATTCTAGATTTTTTATGTTTGGAATACGATCTAATTTCATAACGAGAGGTTAGGGAGTAAATATACTTGTTTTTTTATGGAGACGGCAAAGGTGTTAAGTCCTCTAAATCAATAAAATAAAAATAACACAACTTTATAACTACATGCCAAAAATAGGAGTATCTTTGCAGGCTCAAAACAAAAAGATGTCTGAAACAAAAAATATTGCCATCATAGCCCACGTAGACCACGGTAAAACAACCTTGGTGGATAAAATATTGCACTACTGTCAGTTATTTCGTGAGAACGAAAAAACAGGAGAACTCATTTTAGATAATAACGATTTAGAAAGAGAACGGGGTATCACCATTGTGTCTAAGAACGTTTCAGTTACCTATAAAGATACTAAGATCAATATTATAGATACTCCCGGTCACGCCGACTTCGGAGGAGAAGTGGAACGTGTATTAAATATGGCAGACGGGGTATTGCTTTTGGTTGATGCCTTTGAAGGTCCTATGCCACAAACGCGCTTTGTTTTACAAAAGGCGATAGATTTGGGATTAAAGCCGTGTGTGGTAATTAACAAAGTCGACAAAGAGAATTGTACACCAGAGGAAGTACATGAAAAAGTCTTTGATCTGATGTTCGAACTAGGAGCAGAGGAATGGCAGCTAGACTTCCCAACGGTTTATGGCTCGGCCAAAAATAACTGGATGAGTGAAGACTGGCAAAATGAAACAGATTCTATTGAGCCTCTATTGGAAATGGTTGTTGAGCACATTCCGAGTTTTGAAGCTAAAGAAGGTACCACACAGATGCTAATTACCTCTTTAGATTATTCTTCTTTTACCGGAAGAATTGCTATTGGTCGACTTCAAAGGGGTTCCTTAAAAGAAGGACAGCAAATTTCTTTGGTAAAAAGAGATGGAAAAATTGTAAAGTCGAAAGTTAAGGAATTATTTACTTTTGAAGGCTTAGGACGTAAGAAGGTAAGCGAAGTTAAAACAGGTGACATTTGTGCAATTGTTGGTTTGGAAGGATTTGAAATTGGGGATACCATTGCAGATATAGAAAATCCGGAAGGTCTAAAGTCTATTGCTATAGATGAACCAACCATGAGTATGTTATTTACCATAAATGATAGTCCGTTTTTTGGAAAGGATGGTAAATTTGTTACTTCTCGTCATATAAAAGAAAGACTTTCAAAAGAGTTAGAAAAGAATCTTGCCCTGCGTGTTGAGGAAACCGACAGTGCCGATAAGTTTATGGTTTTTGGTAGAGGGGTATTGCATTTATCGGTACTTATTGAAACAATGCGTAGAGAAGGTTATGAACTTCAAATTGGACAGCCGCAGGTTATTATTAAAACTGTTGATGGTGTGCAGTGCGAACCAGTAGAACAGCTGACGATTGACTTGCCGGAAGAAGTATCTGGAAAGGCAGTAGAAATGGTTTCTATTAGAAAGGGTGAAATGACCAGTATGGAGGCAAAAGGCGATAGAATGGTATGCGAGTTTATCATTCCTTCTAGAGGTATTATTGGTCTTCGTAATCAGCTTTTGACGGCTACGGCTGGGGAAGCAATAATGGCACATCGCTTTTTAGAGTACCAGCCAATGAAAGGTGATATACCACAAAGACAAAACGGTTCTCTGGTTTCTATGGAAAATGGAAAGGCTATTCCTTATTCTATTGATAAATTGCAAGACAGAGGTAGATTCTTTATTGATCCGGGTGAAGATATCTACGAAGGTCAGGTTATAGGTGAAAACACCAGAGGAGATGATATGGTAATTAATATTACGAAAACCAAAAAGTTAAGTAATGTACGTTCTGCCGGAGCAGACGATAAGGCCAAAATTGTACCTGCCATCAAATTTTCTTTGGAAGAGGCTTTGGAATATATTCAGAAAGATGAATATGTAGAGGTTACACCAAAACATCTGAGACTTCGCAAAATATTTCTAAAAGAAGTAGATCGCAAGCGAAATAAAATAGCCTAACTAAGAATTTTTAAGATATTAGTCTCTCGGCGCTTCATGCAGTGCCGCAGCGGCTGCACCTACAATTCCAGCCTGATTTCTTAATTCAGCAGGTATTACCGGGGTATCGATAGTGATATATTTTTTATACTCATCGAATTGTTTTGAAGTACCTCCACCAAGGATTATATGGTCTGGAGAAACTAATAGTTCTACGTAGGCTAAGAATTTATTAAAACGCTTACCCCATTGTTTAAAACTAAGTTCTTCTCTTTCTTTTGCTGAAGCAGCGGCCCAATCTTCAATCTTCTCGTATTTTTTGTAAGGAATCTGTCCTAATTCAAAATTTGGAATTAACTCCCCGTTAAAAAATGCTCCGCTTCCGAGGCCAGTTCCAATGGTAATCATAATAACTAGACCTTCTTTTCCTTTGCCAATACCATAATTCATGGTTGCATAACCAGCCGCATCGGCATCATTGATAACAGTTACCGGTAAGCCAGTAGCTTCACTAAAAAGTTCTTTTACATTTAGATTTAGCCATTTTTTGTGAAGATTCCCTTGTGATTTGCAAACACCGTGTCTTATGACCGTGGGAAAACCACATCCCACAGGACCTTTGTGATTAAAATGCGCCACAATTTCTTTTACCACCGCCGCCATCTCTTTTGGCTTCCGCGATTTTGGGGTGGGAATACGGTGCCGTTCAGTTAACATTTCACCCGTAATTGAATTTACCAAGGCACCCTTCATGCCAGATCCTCCAATATCTATTCCAAGTACTACCATTTGTCTAATAAGTGTTGGTTCTCTGTTTTCGGGGGCAAAAGTAATGAAAATCTTTTTGGAGTTTAGTTAGATTTTATCGGAGGTATTTTTTCTTTTTAAGAAAATCAAAAATTTGACGATCAACAGGAGCAAGCATTTGGATGTCTTGATAAGACAACCACACTAATTCTTCAATTTCCGAAGAAGGAAGTAGTTCTCCCTCAAAAGTTGCCTTAAAACAGTGCAGTCTTACTAGTTTTCCACTGGGATATCCCTCGGCCGGGCCTTCAAAAACACCCACTTTTTTAATGGAGTTTTCAATTAATCTAACATTTAACTCTTCTTTAATCTCTCTGCGCAGAGCTACTATTTTGTTTTCGTCTCTTTCTTTCTTACCGCCAGGGATAAAATAAACCTGCTTGTCTCTACTTCGTGTACATAAAATGCGATAGTCCTGTATATAAATCCAGACCACGACTTCTAAAATGTCTTTGCTAGGTTCTATATACTGGTCTATTGAATTGAGGGAATGATTGGGATCCAGAAAATCTAGAAAACGATCTATGATAAGGCCAATTTTGCTTAAGGTACCTAGCTTTTTATTACGCCCCAGAGCACTAGATATAGTCTCGTCCCTATTGCCAAAAGGATAAGCTCCTTTTTTTAACCAAAGTACATTTAATAGATATTGCATTTGTACATTTCCCAATTGGTCTATAGAAACGGCGATTTCTAGAAGATAATTACCGAGTCCTGGAATACCTTTTTTAAATAAAGAATAGAAAACACCAAATACAAACCCCAAAGGCCCCGTTACCACCAAGAGTACAATCGAAATTATAAACAGAAGCAAATAGAGAAACACACTCCCCTTTTTTTCTTTGTTAGCATACATTGGGCCAAAATTTATTTTTTGTGGTATTAAATTTACAAAAAAAGTAGGCCTTTACTTATTTGCTAAAACAAAGCTTGGTTAGGTCTAGGAATTTTTTCTTTGGTATACGTAATGAAACACGAAGAAAAACAAACTCAAGAATAATAGAATATACGATAGATAAGAGAATAACTCCGATTCTGAAAGAATTCCCAAAAAAGGTAACAAAAGAAGGGGAGATAGGAACTGTCCCATAAACCAAAAGGTAGTTAGTCTTCCGATTTCTTGTCCTCTAATCTTTTCCGGGGCCAATTGCATTACCCAAATATTGGCATTTGGGATCATAACTCCCATGCCCAGACCCGCTAAAAGCATTCCAAGCATTACCATTAAATAGCTATTTCCAAATGCTATTACAATAAAGGACAGAGCCATAAGAAAATAGCCTAAGCTAAATACTTGCTGAAAACTAAGACGATCCTTGATTTTAGAAAAGGAAATAGAAGATATTGCAGAAAAAAATGTACTCGAGGCAATAGCTATACCGATAAGGCTATTTTTTTCTATTCCTATAGATTTTAAATAGAAAGGAATTTGTACTGGAATTAGGAAGAAAAGTATCCACATAAGCATTACATTAAAAAACACCAACCAAATAATTCTAGGGGATTTTATGGTATCCGTAGCTGTTTTTTGTTGCAGGTCTGATTTGGGTTCTTTTAAATAAAGACCAGTCATCGGAAGAATAACCAAAGGGAATAGATAGAGTAAAAAAGGGATTCTCCAAGATATATCTGCCAAAACCCCTCCGAGGGTAATAAAAATAATTCCTCCAAGCGACATTACAGCAATCTGCAAGCCGGCAAACTTTTGCCTGGCTTTACCTTGGTAGTAATCGGCTATGAGGGTAGTAACTATCGTCATAGAGATACCAACACTTATCCCTAAAAGAGCCCTGCCGGCAAGAATCAGGTAAATATTATCTAGGTAATACCCGGAGGTGCCTCCAAGAATATACAAAATAAGGGCGGCATTTAATAGCCGTAAACGTCCAAATTTGTCAATAAACTTACCTGCGACTATGGCGGTAAGGGCTATAAATAAAGCAGGAAAGGAAAGTGTAAGTTTAACCAAACCTTCGGCCTTGGCTAAATATGAGAAAGTCTTTGTCATATCCGGTAAGGACGCGGATATTGTAATCATAGACATTATGGTGAGACTGCTTACCAGTAGTAAGGTAGCTTTTACCTGCCAGCTTTCTGTATTCATATCATATAGTTTAAAAGAAATACCCCTTATGCTTTTTGCTCAGGGGTATCTGTAATTATTAGTTACAACGAGATTTTCCAAATTAGACCATTTCCCCTTTCATTAATTTGGGAAGCATAGCTTTAAAATTCTCTTTTTTATTTAAATGAGGAAGAGGTTCGGCAGGTTCTTCCAAACCTAGAAATTTACAAAGCGGTGCCCAGCCATCTCGCACATCATAAACCAGTAATTTGTCTTCAGGGACACTTGCTTTTACATCGGCTAGATGTTCTTCCCAGAATTTTTTTGCGTGTGCTTTATCGCCAAAATTTCCTTGTAGTCTTTCAGCAAAAAAGACTTTTTTAAACCATTTAATACATTTAACCACTTTTCGCGCCCTGGCACTGCCAAGCAGTTTTCCAATCATCTTTATCTTTTCAGCTGGTGTCTGAGGCCCGGCCCTGAAAACGGTACTGTCTACACTCTTATACCAGGCGTCAAAATCGCGTACCGTAAGGATTACTTTGGCTTCGGGATATCTTTTCATATGCTCTTTATACCATGGGTAACCGGGAAAATCCACGGTACCATCATAACCTTTGTAAAGGGCATCCCAGTCTGTATTCCCAGTATCATCCAGGGTCTTCCAATAATGAAGTTTCTCAGGATTTACCAATAATTCTTTCATATGGTAAACATGGTTGTAACCTAGCTGTTCCAAGCTTTGTTTCAATGTATTTGTGCCGGTCCTTGGCAATCCGGCTCCTATAATTTTAATAGACATTTTATGGTAGTTTTAAATTAGTAATTAATTGCGCTTTTATTTATTGTAGACTATCCTGGGTTATAGGTGGGGGTGGCATTTTAAAGATAAAGGGTTTTGGTTGTATTTCTAATGCGTTTAAGCTTTTATCCGCAAAGGCTGGGTAGTCTTCTGTAAAATGTGTTGCCCTAAACTGCATATACTTAAACGGGCCTATTGGAGAAGCCACTGTCCCGTCGGGCATCTTGTATTGATCGTTATAAGGGTTCCAGTATTCCCAGACTATTTCCCCGTTTGCCGTGACCTCCATTATTCTTCCTTTAGCCCCGGAGGTAATTAAGGTATTTCCATTTTGCATTCGATGGGCACCGGAGACAAAGGCAGAGTAAAACGAATATTTATCAGCTGCGGTATACGTCCATACCGGTGAATCTGGTCCGAAAGATTTGTTTTCTTTCAAGATGTAGGCACCATCACTATTTGTGGGAGGTTCCAGTTCAAAAACAGCACTGTGGTTTCCTAACACGCCTACGGGTGCCTCCACTTCCGGAGATTTGCTGGTCATTAAAATTGCCCACATAGAAGGAACCTTATTATCCGGATGCTCAATATCGTTATTAAATACCATCAAATGGCCCTCCCCGGGATAGCCTTTTGGAATCCATTTTACGTCGTGTTCAAAAAACAGCTTTTGATCTTCCTTTGTGCCTCGGCCATAATTGGCAGGATTACCCCAACGATAAAGAAGATCCCCTCCATGACCCCATTTACCACCAGTACTTCCTTTGGCTTCTTTTGTAGTGGTACTATGATCAATTATCATAATTTCACTGTAGGCGGGGACACTTATAGCTATTTGGTCTAGAGTTTCATTGTAGGCAATGGCATTCGTATGCGTAAAATCTGAATGCACGTTGTCTACAGTGGCATTAGCAGTCATGAATCCCATTTTTTTGCCTTGCTCTATTTGTTCTTCGGTCATTTCAGGCCCTGCTTCCCCAAAAACATTAAAGTTTATCTTTCTCGGATGTTCTGAAACAATGCCATAATTATCTTTTGTGCTATCAATTTCCTGTATCAAGTGATCCCACATGTGCCATTCCCATACGATCTCTCCCTCCGTTGCCCCAGAAGGTTTAATTTCTATAATCTTATCTGGCCAGAGCCCGGCCTGGTTTACATGCTTTGGATCTCTACCTGCCTGGATAACTTCTTCCTCGGTTTTGGCTTCGTAAGAAATGGCCAAAACATTACCATTTGGAAGTAATTCAATATCGTGATGTATAAGCTGGTTTTCATCAGCCCATTCAAAATCCCATAGTTTATTTCCTTCCCAGTCATATTCTCTAATCCTTCCGGCTTGTCCGCCAGCGGCAAATGTTGGGAAGTCGGGGTCTACTTCTAACCTAACTAAGTTTCCATTAGGTTTTAAATACATATTTACCACGGCAAGTTCGCCTTCCCAACTATGAACTACCTGGCCGTCTAAATTTATCAGATGGGTTTTAGTGCTTTCCGGCGGGCCTATCATAATAAAACCAGGGGTGGCGTTAGGTGTTTTTTCTTTTAGGCCTCGCTCTGCGGTAAGGCCCGTAATACTTCTGGTATCCTCGGGATTCCATTCGCGAACTTCTATTTTTTCGGTAACTTCTAATGGTTTAGAATCTTCCTTACAGGAGAGGACAAACATTAAGAAAGCGGATAGTAATAAACAATACTTGGTTCTCATTTTGGGTTGGTTGTTTGGTGGTTTTTACAAGAAATATCTAAAAAAAGATAAGTCTTGCAATTAACAGACTTAAATAGGTCTGTCTCAATGCTTAGAAAGATAGTTAATTATTTTTAATTTACTACAATGTGTAGATCCAGAACTAAATTGCTTTTTGGATTACTTCAAAGACTTTAGAATCGTCGCATTTAAGTGTTTTAGAAGGGTATTTTAATAAGAGTGCATAGTCATGCGTTGCCATGAGAATGGTCCTTCCGGCCTTATTAATTTCTTGCAATACCTTCATTATTTCAACACTGGTTTGTGGATCGAGGTTACCCGTTGGCTCATCCGCCAAGATTATTTCCGGATCGTTTAATAAGGCCCTGGCTATCGCAACCCTTTGTTGCTCTCCACCAGATAGTTCATGGGGAAATTTAAACCCCTTGGTTTTCATTCCTACTTTCTCTAATACTTTTTCAATCTGAACCTTCATTTTTTCCTGCTCTTTCCAGCCAGTCGCTTTCAGAATAAATTCCAGATTTTTGTGAATATTTCGATCCGACAGAAGTTTAAAATCTTGAAAAACTATTCCAAGTTTTCTTCTGAGAAAAGGGATGTCTTTCTCTTTTAAGGTTTTTAGATTAAAACCCACAATTTCTCCGATTCCCTTTTTTAATGGAAGATCGGCGTAAAGCGTTTTCATAAAACTACTCTTTCCACTACCTGTTTTACCAATAAGGTATACAAATTCTCCTTTTTTTACTTCTAGCGAAATATTTTGGAGTACCATGTTCTCTTTTTGAAAAATGGTAACCTCTTTTAGATGTAAAACTTGTTCTGCCATATACGAAATGTTGATATAAAAGTAATAAGTTCCTGCTTAAAATGAACCAAGCTGTAACAAAAACTTCTTCTTTTACTCCTTGAGATACTTGGAATCTAATTTTTACGTTATTAAGATAATTTACGGTACTTCTTCAAAGCTAGAGAACATTATGCACAAGAAAAAAACCGCGCTATTACTATTGGTTGTAGGACTTTCGAGTTTGTGTTTTTCACAAGAGTCCAAAATATACACATATCCTCAAAAGGACTATGATGATGCCCTAACGCTATACAATGAAAAGCAATATCAGGCAGCTCAAGCTATATTTGAAAGGGTTCAGAATACCACAGAAGACCTGGAAACAGAAGCGAATAGTGCTTACTATGCCGCTAATGCTGCGGTCAGATTAAACCAATTAGGAGCAGATAAGCTCATGGAAAATTTTGTGCGGGATTATCCAACATCCAGCAAAAGAAATTCGGCCTTTATAGATGTAGCGGATTATTATTTTGAAAATGGAAAATATCCCTACGCCATTAAATGGTATGGAAAGGTAGACCAGTCGTCCATGTCTTATAAAGAAAAGGAACGCTTTAATTTTCAAATGGGCTACTCGCTTTTTAGCGCCAAAAAGTCTAAAGAAGCCGAACGGTATTTAAGTAGAGTTAGCAATTCGGAGACTTATGGTTCGCAGGCAAAGTACTATTTGGGTTATATCGCGTACCAGCAAGACGATTACGAAGGTGCGAACGAGCGCTTTGATCAGATTCAGGATCAGGAAGTCCTTAATGATAAATTGTCTTACTACCAGGCAGACATGAATTTCAAGTTAGGGAGATTTGAGGATGCTATAGTCTTGGCGAAGGCACAGCTCCCAAAATCTGATCGTAAAGAAGTTTCTGAGCTAAATAAAATAATAGGGGAGAGTTACTTTAACTTGGAGCAATACGCCAATGCCATTCCCTATCTTGAAGAATACAAAGGAAAGAGGGGAAGATGGAGTAATACGGATTATTATTTATTGGGCTATTGTTATTATAAGATGGAAGATTATGCCAATGCGATCGGACAATTCAATAAAATCATCGATGGTAATAATGAAGTTTCACAAAACGCCTACTATCATTTGGCAGAATGCTACCTAAAACTAGACAAAAAGCAAGAGGCCTTAAACGCTTTTAGAAATGCTTCCACAATGGAGTTTGTTCCAGAAATACAGGAGGATGCTTTTTTAAATTACTCTCGCCTCAGTTATGAAATTGGAAACCCATATGAGCTGGTGCCTGTAGTTTTAAATTCCTATCTGAAAACTTATCCTAATAGTACTTACAAAGATGAGGTTCAGGAATTATTGGTAGATTCTTATTTAACTTCGAAAGATTTTGAAGGAGCTCTGGACTTATTAGAGAATAATAGCGGATATGCCAGTAAAGAGACCTATCAAAAAGTTGCATTTTACAGAGGTGTTGAAGTCTTTATGGAAGCTAAGTATGCAGAAGCCAATGCCTTGTTCGATAAGTCTCTAAAGAATGCGCCAAATGCTTATTTTAAAGGAAGAGCACGTTTTTGGAAGGCAGAGTCACTTTACCTTCTAAACGATTACGCGGCCGCTTTAGAAAATTATAAAACCTTTAAAAGTTATTCATCCGCTGATTCAACTGCCGAATTTGAAGATATAGATTATAATTTGGCCTATACCAGTTTTAAGTTAAAAGAATACGAAAACGCTATCTCTTTCTTTAAAAGTTTTCTTCTAATTTCTAAGGATTCTGAGAAAAAGAATGATGCAAATGTTCGCCTAGGGGATTGCTACTTTGTTTCCAGTAAGTATTGGCCGGCTATTGAATCATATGACAAAGTAATATCTTCTGGTAGCAGTGAGAAAGACTATGCTGCCTTTCAAAAAGCCCTTAGTTACGGCTTTATAGATAGAAACTCAACAAAGTTAGAAGAGCTAAACAATTTTAATGCAGCTTACCCGCGTTCGGGTTTAAGGGATGATGTTCTTTTTGAAATGGGAAACTCCTATATAAAAGATAATCAAGAAACTTCGGGTTTGGAATCCTATGATCAGTTAATTCAGCAGTTTCCAATGAGCAGCTTGGTCCCACAAGCATTGCTTAGGCAGGGATTAGTGCATTATAATGCTAATAGAAACGAAGAGGCTTTAGGCAAGTTTAAAACCGTGGTCAGAGATTTTCCTCAAACACAAGAAGCTGTGCAGGCAGTGGCGACGGCCAAACTTATCTATGTAGATATGGGTAATGTAAATGAGTATGCAGCCTGGGTTGAAGGTTTGGACTTTGTGGAGGTTACTGATAGTGAACTAGATAATGCTAGTTTTGAATCGGCTCAAAAGCAGCAACAAGAAGGGAAAACGGAAGCTGCAATTAAGGCCTATGAAGGATATATCCAAAACTTCCCTTCAGGTATGCATAGAATAGATGCCAATTTTAATTTGGCACAACTATATTTTACTAAAGAGGAAAGACTAAAAGCCCTTCCTAGGTATAAAGTTGTTGCACAGGGTGGGGCCAGTGAGTATTCGGAGCAGGCACTTACAAGGGTATGTGAGATATATGTCACAGAAAAAAACTATGCAGAAGCCTTGCCATTTCTTGTAGAGTTGGAAAACACAGCTAACATTTCTCAAAACAAGACTTTTGCACAATCTAATTTGATGAAAGGGTATTACGAACAGAAGGAATACGATCTAACCATCACTTATGCAAACAAGGTATTGCAAAATGCTTCTATTGACGATCGAATAAAAAGTGATGCCCAGATAATGATAGCCAGATCTGCCATAGCCACAAATAATGAAAGCGCGGCGCATGAAGCATATAAAGAAGTTCTTAGTATAGCAAGCGGCAGTCTGGCTGCAGAGGCCTTATTTTACAAGGCATATTTTGAGAGGAAAGAAGGAAGTATCGAGGCTTCTAATACATCTGTTCAAAGGCTTGCCAGAGACTACTCCTCTTATAAAGAATGGGGAGGAAAGGGACTGGTTATTATGGCGAAAAACTTTAATGACCTAGATGATGCCTACCAGGCTACCTATATTTTAGAAAGTGTTATAAGTAATTTTAGCGATTTCCCGGCAATAGTTACGGAAGCAAAGGAAGAGCTTGCAATTATTAAAAATAAAGAAGCAGAACGAAATTCATCAATTCAACCTGAAGGAAACTAAGCATTTATGCAAACGATTCAAAAACAACTCACCGTATTAATTACACTTGGACTTGGGATTTTCAGCAGCTTGTATTGCCAGGAAGAAGAGAATCTTGGAACGGAGACTGTTACTGTTGTAAAAGCCTATACACCTACGGTGTCGGATGCTTTTAAAGTGAAATCTGTCCCTGTTTTAAACGATTCTATAGAATTACAGAAAAAGAAGATTTCATACAGTATTTTCTCTATACCCGTTGCTTCTACCTTTACACCTTCTAAGGGGAAGGCCACTGTTATACAAAGAGCCGCTCCGGAGAAATTGTACAACTCTTATGCCATGGTCAGTTTTGGAAATTTTGGAAATGCTTTGGCCGATTTCTATACTAGTCGCGATTTAGACCGAGGAAAAAAGAGGCTCGATTTTGGCTTGAAACATCACAGTTCTCGCGGGGACTTGGAGAATGTTCCTTTAAATACAGACTTTTATAATACGCTCCTTAGTGGGGCTTATACAGAAAGAAGCAGGGATATGGGATGGACTGCAGACTTGGGCTTTCAACACCAAAAGTACAACTGGTATGGGGTTGAAGAAGGTAGCCTAGACGAGGCAATCATAAATGGTATCGAGGAAGGACAAAATTATTTTGCTGCCGAAGCGGGTGCCCGTGTAACTATGGACGATTCTTTTTTTACGGGTGGAGATCTCAGGTATAGACGGTTTTGGGACGCTGCTTCTTCTGGTGAAAATAGGTTTTATGTACGTCCTAACTTTGAGTTTCCATTATCTACAGAACTTTTAAAGGTAGCGGTGGTATTCGACTATGTGGGTGGAAGCTTTGAAAATGCAAGTTTAAATAGTTTAGTTAATAGTCCCGGAATTTCATATGGGCAATTACAATTTGGTGTTAGTCCAAATATTGAATTAAGCGGCGATTCTTATGCGTTAAGTCTGGGTGCCTCTTTGGTCTACGGACTAGACGTGGAAAATTCAGATAGTAACTTCTATATATATCCCCAAGTAAGTGGGTCCTATACTATTTCAGATAATGCTTTGGTGGCATATGCCGGGGTGGAAGGGAGATTAGTCCAAAATTCTTATTATGATTTTGTTGCTTTAAACCCATATGTATCCCCCACACTAACAATTCAACCAACAGACCAACAGTACGATGGATTTGCTGGGATAAGAGGACAAGTCCTAACAAATCTAAGTTATAATGTCAGAGCGTCTTATAAGGCAGAGAACAGAAAGCCTCTTTATAAACTCAATCCTCTGAATAGCGGAAGAACTGACAGCAAAGGGTATTATTGGGGAAACTCTTTTGAAGTTTTTTACGACGACGTAAAAACCCTTGGTTTGTTTGCGGAACTTAGTGCAGATATTAATCGAAGTTTTACCATAGGGGTTAATGGAGAATTTTTTGATTACAATACTGAGACAGATAATCCGGCGTGGAACCTTCCTGAGGTACAAGGATCGCTGTTTTTTGATTATCAAATTGACGAACAGTGGTATATAGGCGCTAATCTTTTTTTCGTAGGCGAAAGAAACGATTTAAGCTCCGAAGCCGTTCCTAATACCCTACCTCAAGATTTTCCGTCTACAATTCTAACTTTGGATAGTTTTTTTGATGCAAATGCATATGCGGGTTATAGAGCAAGTAAGCAGCTTACTATTTTTGCCAAGGCAAATAATATTGCCAATAACGACTATCAAAGATGGGCTAATTTTAGAGTTCAGGGATTTCAAATTTTGGCCGGGGCTTCCTATAAATTTGACTTTTAGCGTGTTATAAAGATCAAATGGGCTAGGTTTTAACCAAATCAGGTATCTTCTCATCGCATTTTTCCTACGATTTGGCGAAGCATATATCCAAATTCCAGAACACCATTGTTTTTTTGGTAATTTTAATAGAGCTAAGTCAGTCTTATGGTTTTTCTTAAAGTCGCGACATATTTAAGCCTATGCTTCTTTTTACTTCTTCCTGTATCGGTTTGTGCACAAAACCTAGTGTACAATGGTGGTTTTGAAGAGTTTGTTAAGTGCCCTGAACGTTTAGGAAACTTTGAAGCTGATGTAAGTAGCTGGAATACCCCAACCAGAGGTTCTACAGATTACTTTAATAGCTGTAGTAAAACCATGGGCGCCCCAGAAAATTTCAATGGAAAACAGGATGCCTACGCCGGTAATGGTTATGCTGGGTTATATCTGTATGCCCCACAAGATTATAGGGAATATATTCAGGTTCCTTTAAAGGAACCGCTTAAAACAGGGATCCCTTATGAACTCCTTTTTTATATTAGTCTTGCCGACAGATCAGATTTTGCAATAAGAAGCTTTGGGGTGCTGCTTACTCTGGAAGAGATTAATTTAGATATAAAAAAAACACTTTCTAAAATGCATCTTTATAGCATGCGTGAGAATGAATTCTATATGTTGGAAATAAACCCTGGCGATTATTTTAAAGATACAAAGAAATGGATTCCGGTACGAACACAATTTAAAGCAAAAGGAACCGAACGATTTTTGATAATTGGGAATTTTGATAACAATGCAGCTACTGCAAAAGTAAAGTTGAAAGAGGGACGAAAAAAAGGTGCCTACTATTATATAGACGCTGTTTCCTTGAGAGAGCTAGAATTGGAGAATAATTCTGCGATAATTTCTAAAGACAGTTTAACTATTAGTGCTACCTATGAGCTCGATAAAACCCATATATTTAATACTATTTTATTCGATTTTGACACCTATAATTTATTAGATAAGGCGAAGGAAGATTTAAACGATATCTATTCTTATCTAAAGGCCAATGAAAAACTACATATTAGTATTGAAGGCCACACAGACAACATAGGATCAAGGACTTATAATCAGGCACTCTCAGACAAACGATGTGCTGCGGTAGCTTCCTATTTTATTTCATTGGGTTTAAAAAAAGAAAGAGTAAGCTGGCAAGGCCATGGAGGGATGAATCCCATCACCACAAACGATACCGAGGAGGGAAGGCGAAAAAATAGAAGAGTGGCCTTTGTGATTAGCAAACCCGACTGATCTTTTATGAGTAATTGAAATCTTAGAGAAAAAGTCTAAACAATTTCATATTTAAATTAAATGAACTGACTAGTTACTCTACTACAAAGCATAAAAAAAGCCGAAGGTTTATCTTCGGCTTTTTTGAAATACTAACTAACTATTACATGCTTAGGCTAAAGGGAACAGCGACCATTACAGATCCCCATCCCATTATCAGATGCACGCCTCCATCTACTTCTTTATAAGCAATGGAAAAAGCCTCTACAGAATCTGAACCTTTGCTAACGCCACCCATAGCTCTAGCAACATCGGCAGACTCATCATAAGAGTAAGATCCCCATTGGTTTAGTTTACTATTTAAAATTACGGTCCATTCTTTTTCACCAGGAATAGTGAACAAAGAATAAGTTCCGGCCTTTACTGCAGTATCTCCGAACATCATGTCTTTATACAAGGTGATCTCAGCAGCTTCATTGGCTCCGGTTCTCCATACCTTACCTGCCGGGGCAAGTTGTTCTAGAGACCTTCCTTTTAATTGAGGTCGGCTGTATACTACTTTAATTAACTTGTCGGATACCTTATAACTTGTGGGATAAGATGCGATGTCTGCAGGACTTTTATCTAGTCCGCTAAATTCTTGCGCATTTATATCATTGGTAAAAACCAAAGCAAAAGCCATAACGATAAGGGTAACTAATTTTTTCATAATTGATAATGTTTTTTTGAGTTTGTCAAATCTAAGGTGAAAACCTATCTAGGTTTTATAAAAAGTCGTTAAAATTTAACAGACTTACAGAATGATGGGTTTTTTGCGATATTAAGGTCTTTAAAATTACATTTTTGTATTAAATCATTATATTTAAGTTATAATTAATAACTATAATTACATAATTTATTTTAATAATGTATAAATATCATCATCTTTGCTTTTGATAATTATAATTGTAAAAAAATGTGTGGAATTGTTTGTGCCTTTGATGTAAAGGAAAGTACCGATAGTCTAAGGCCTAAGCTTTTGGAAATGTCTAAAAAGGTTAGACATCGCGGGCCTGATTGGAGTGGAATTTTTGCAGACGAAAAGGCAGTGCTGGCTCATGAGCGTTTGGCAATTGTGGATCCAGCTTCGGGAAGACAGCCTTTGTTTAGTGAGGATAAAAAATTAGTGCTAGCTGCCAATGGAGAGATTTATAATCACAGAGAATTAAGAAAACAATTTGAGGGTCGCTATAATTTTGCAACAGCCTCGGATTGCGAAGTAATTCTTGCCTTGTATAAAGAAAAAGGAGTTGATTTTATTGATGAAATGAATGGGATATTCAGCTTTGCCATATACGACACCGAAACCGGATCTTATTTTATAGCAAGAGATCATATGGGGATTATTCCTCTATATATGGGTTGGGATAAAAATGGCACTTTTTATGTTGCATCGGAATTAAAGGCTTTAGAAGGGACGTGTACTAAAATAGAATTATTCCCTCCAGGTCATTATTTGCATAGTGATGATGGAGAACTAAGACGGTGGTATAACCGAGATTGGATGGATTATGAGGAGGTTAAGGAGAATGAGACTAGCATAAACCAAATAAAAGAAGCTTTAGAAGCCGCAGTGCACCGACAATTGATGTCAGATGTTCCCTATGGTGTCTTATTGTCTGGAGGTTTAGATTCTTCTGTAACTTCGGCAATAGCAAAAAAGTACGCGCAGAAGCGCGTAGAATCTGGAGATACAGTAGATGCATGGTGGCCACAATTACACTCTTTTTCTGTTGGTTTGGAAGGATCGCCAGACCTTGCTGCTGCGCAAAAAGTGGCAGACCATATCGGTACTGTACACCACGAGATTAAGTTTACAATTCAGGAGGGATTAGACGCTATAAAGGATGTAATTTACAATTTGGAAACCTATGATATCACTACTATCCGAGCTTCTACGCCGATGTATTTGATGGCAAGAGTGATAAAATCAATGGGGATAAAAATGGTTCTCTCCGGGGAAGGAGCAGATGAGCTTTTTGGTGGATATTTGTATTTCCATAAGGCTCCAAGCCCTAAAGAATTTCATGAAGAAACTGTTAGAAAGTTGAGTAAACTTCATATGTACGACTGTTTGCGTGCTAATAAGTCTTTAGCGGCCTGGGGTATCGAAGGAAGAGTGCCTTTTTTAGACAAGGAGTTTATCGACGTAGCCATGAGTATTAATCCTAAAGATAAGATGATTAATGGTGAGCGAATGGAGAAATGGGTGGTTAGAAAGGCGTTCGAGTCTATGCTTCCAGAAAGTGTAGCCTGGAGGCAAAAAGAACAGTTCTCTGATGGAGTGGGTTATAGTTGGATAGATACTTTAAAGGAGGTAGTAGATACAGAGGTAAGTGATGAGCAGCTGGAAAACGCAAAATTTCGTTACCCAATTCAAACACCGACAACCAAGGAAGAGTTTTATTATCGAACAATTTTTGAAAGTCATTTCCCAAGTGATGCCGCCGCCTTATCTGTACCTCAGGAGCCATCTGTAGCCTGTAGTACTAAGATAGCATTAGAATGGGATGCAGCATTTAAGAATATGAACGACCCATCTGGGCGGGCAGTAGCGCAAGTTCACGAAGATGCCTATGAAAAATAAACAGACTAATTTGAATTACCTAGCATTCTGTTTACCTCACTTCCTTTTTGGATAGTAAGGGTTCTTTTTTTATTAGTTCTTTAGAAGCACCATATTTGGTGCTTCTCTAGTTTATACCTCTTTTGAACAAGCTAAAGAGGAATATTCTCCCTAGTCTTAGTAGACAGTATATAGGACCATAAAAATCAGAACTACCGTAGCGGTGATTAGAATTGGACCTACGATTCCAAATACTAAACCGCCGAGACGAAAGTCTTTTTGTTCCAGTTTCCCCGTGCTATATGCAATGGCATTTGGCGGGGTTGAAATTGGTAAAAACAGAGCTACCGAAGCGCAGAGTCCAATTACCAGTGGAATAACCACTGGATTATTAAAAGTAAGGATAATACTTATTGGAATTAGGATAGTTGCTGTGGCGGTATTACTCATTATATTAGACATGATAACGGTAAGGAAAGCAAAGAACAATGCAAGGGCATAGAAATTTAATTCAATCTCCTGTAACTTATCTACGTAATAGCTGGCTAGGCCAGTTTCCTTGATCGCCAACCCTAGAGCCAAGCCACCCATAACCAACATAAGCGTATCCCAGGGGAGTTTTCTAACATCATCGCCATTTATGATTCCAGAGATGGTTAGTAAAATTATAGGCAATAGGGATACTACCGACGCCGGAATTCCATGCAATTTTTCCGTAAGCCAAAGAAGTAGTGTAAGGGCTAATACAGCCAAGACTACACGTTTTTTAACCCTCTCAAACCGATAATTAGGACTGTCTTTATCTACGGTTTCATCATCCAGCTCAATTACAAAGGATTTTTTTTTGGCAATATATGTTTTCGTTAACAATAACCAAAATAACAAAGTTAGAATAATGGCCAGGGGAAACCCTACCATCATCCATTCCAGAAAACCAATGTCAATGCCATTATTATTTAGGGCTTCAACAGCAATTGCATTAGGTGGTGAGCCAATAAGAGTCCCCATTCCGCCAATGGATGCCGAGCCGGCAATGCCAATTAAAATGGCTTTAGAAAAAGGGGAATTTTTATCTAAAGTATCAATAAAAGGTAGTACGGAAGCTATCATCATGGCAGAAGTAGCAGTATTAGACATGATCATAGAGAAAATTGCAGTGGTTAGCATAATTCCCAACAGTACCTGCTTTGGGGTAGACCCAAATCTAGAGATAGAAAAGCGGAAAACCTGTCGGTCTAACTTGGTCTTACTCATAGCTTCGGCAATAAAAAACCCTCCAAGCATTAGCCATATAACACTGCTCGACCAGGAGTTGATATATCCAACATAGTACGATTGCGCATTTCCTGGATCTATTTGGGAATAATAACTATTCATGGAAAAGATCAGAAATCCAAAAACTAAAAGTCCAACGGCAAATGGCGGAATCGCTTCGGACATCCAAAGACCAATAGCTAAAAACAGAAGAAAAAGAACATAAATCTGTGCCTGGTTCATCTCCGGCTCATATAACCAATAGGTAAGACCAAATGATAGTATTATACTAAGTAAGAAATATATGATTTTACTTTGAATGTCTACAACTTTCTGAATCTGAGACATTAGTTTTAAGGATACCCCTCTAGAATCGGCCATATAAAATCATTTTAATTAGTCACAAAAGTAAGGAGTTATGCCAAAAAATATGCTAACATATATCATGAGATTTTGGAATTCTTTTGGCTGTGGTGAATGTCTTATAAATTGTTGTTAAATTGTTGATAACTTCGATAGTTCCTACTAATGCAAACACTATATTCTATAGGGTATTGCGTATATTTGTAAGATTGCGATTTAATAAACAAAACACTTAATTATTTGTATGAGCGAAGAAGCTAAAAAGAATGAATATTCAGCGGATAGTATTCAGGCGTTAGAGGGCATAGAGCATGTAAGAATGAGACCATCTATGTATATAGGCGACATCGGTGTCAGAGGATTACATCATTTGGTTTACGAGGTTGTGGATAATTCCATAGATGAGGCAATGGGAGGTCATTGTAATGCTATTGATGTTTTCATTAATGAAGATAATTCCATAACTATAAAGGATAATGGTAGAGGTATCCCGGTGGATTTGCATAAGAAAGAAGGTATCTCTGCCTTAGAAGTAGTAATGACGAAGATTGGGGCAGGCGGTAAATTCGATAAAGATTCGTACAAAGTCTCTGGTGGTTTACACGGAGTAGGTGTTTCTGTGGTAAATGCACTTTCCAATCACCTCAAGGCTTCTGTGCATCGTGATGGTAAAATATGGGAACAGGAATACGAAAGAGGTAAGTCGCTTTATCCGGTTAAAAGTGTCGGAGAATCATCAGAAACTGGTACCATTGTCACCTTTCATCCGGATGATAGTATTTTTACACAGACTATTGAATTTAGCTATGAAACCTTGTCGAACAGAATGCGAGAGCTTTCTTATCTAAACAAAGGCGTTACCATAAGTATTACGGATAAGAGGAATAAAGATGAGGAAGGTAATTTTGTGTCGGAAGTATTTTATTCGGATCAGGGGTTAAAGGAATTTGTTCGCTTTTTGGACAGTAATAGAGAGCCCTTAATACAGGAAGTGATTGCCATGGAAGGGGAAAAGAACGGTATTCCTGTAGAAGTTGCTATGATTTACAATAGTAGCTATACCGAAAACTTACACTCCTATGTTAATAATATTAATACACATGAAGGAGGAACTCATTTGTCTGGTTTCAGAAGGGGACTTACGACTACTCTGAAAAAATATGCGGATAGTTCTGGAATGTTAGATAAGGTGAAGTTTGAAGTTGCTGGTGATGACTTTAGAGAAGGTCTAACTGCCATTATTTCTGTAAAAGTTGGAGAGCCGCAGTTTGAAGGGCAGACCAAAACAAAACTGGGAAATAGAGAAGTTTCTTCAGCGGTAAGTCAGGCAGTCTCCGAAATGCTAACCAATTACTTGGAAGAACATCCAGATGATGCCAAGGTAATTGTACAAAAAGTTATTCTTGCAGCACAAGCCAGGCATGCCGCTACCAAGGCAAGAGAAATGGTACAACGGAAAACGGTAATGAGTATTGGTGGTTTACCAGGAAAACTATCCGATTGTTCTGAACAAGATCCGGCCTTATGCGAAGTGTTTTTGGTTGAGGGAGATTCTGCGGGAGGTACTGCGAAGCAAGGACGTGACAGGAATTTTCAGGCAATTTTACCCTTACGGGGAAAAATTTTGAATGTGGAAAAGGCGATGCAGCACAAAGTTTTTGAAAACGAGGAAATTAAAAATATCTATACCGCATTAGGAGTAACTATTGGAACAGAAGAAGATAGTAAGGCACTTAATCTAGAAAAACTAAGGTACCATAAAGTGGTAATCATGTGTGATGCGGATGTGGATGGTAGCCATATTGAAACTTTAATACTTACTTTTTTCTTCCGATACATGCGAGAGCTAATAGAGGGCGGGCATGTTTATATTGCTACCCCACCATTATATCTTGTCAAGAAAGGCGCAAAAAAACGCTATGCCTGGGACGATCAAGAACGCGATAATATTATGGATAGTTTTGGGGGAAGTGCCGGTATTCAAAGGTATAAAGGTCTTGGGGAGATGAATGCAGAGCAGTTGTGGGATACAACTATGAATCCGGATTTTAGAACGCTAAGGCAAGTTACTATAGACAATGCAACGGAATCTGATCGAATTTTTTCTATGCTTATGGGAGATGAAGTTCCACCGAGAAGGGAGTTTATCGAGAAGAATGCAGTATATGCAAATATTGATGTCTAGCCCATAAGGTCCTTATCTGAACAGGATTATAAACAGCAGAATAAAAAAAGGCAGCTTTATTTTACAAAGCTGCCTTTTTAACTATATGAAAAAAAGCGGGGAATTATTCTTTAATTGCCAGGATAGTTCCTTCTTCATCCGTTAACCGCATCCCATCCGTAGTATCTTCTAAAACAGCCCTCTGGCTTGTCATATTTGTACCGGGATAGCTTATAGTGTAGATACCGTCATCCTGAGCCCACCCAAAATCAGTTTTAAAGGTAATTTTAGAGCCATTATAGCGATTATATCTGCCTAAGTAGGCATCATTAAAAATCCACTCCTGTTTAATCGTTTCCTTGCTGGTTTCACTATTGCTTTTTACGTCAACAGTATACCATATACCAATAACTGGATCGTTGTTCTCAGGTATTCTAGAACAGTTACTTGCCATAACTATAGCTACAATAGCTAAGAGAGAGAGAACTTTTTTCACTAGGCGTTTAATTTAAGATTTGGGGTCTTCTTTAGTTGCTAACGTTTTTTATGGCATGGGTATTGTTTTTTTTCGATGTAATGCAGCCTTAGGTTTTATTTAGTTGTTAAACGGACTTTTTTTTACATTCATTAAGCCTAAAAATTAAGTGAAAATTATCTAGCAATTCGGTTCTTGAATATGTTAAAATTCACTAATTTTGGGGGTCTTAAAATCACATAAATACAATAAATTATGAAAGTTACAGTAGTTGGTGCCGGAGCAGTAGGTGCAAGTTGTGCGGAATATATTGCACTGAAAGATTTTGCCTCAGAAGTAGTACTATTAGATATAAAAGAAGGATATGCTGAGGGAAAAGCGATGGATCTTATGCAAACGGCTTCCCTCAATGGTTTTGATACCAAAATAAATGGAACCACAGGAGCATATGAGAAAACAGCCGGAAGTGATATTGCAGTGATAACTTCCGGAATTCCAAGAAAACCCGGGATGACAAGGGAGGAATTAATCGGCATAAATGCAGGAATAGTTAAAACTGTTGCATCTAGTTTACTAGAACATTCACCAAATGTAATTATCATTGTAGTGAGTAATCCTATGGATACTATGACCTATTTAGTTCATAAGTCCACAGATCTTCCTAAAAACAGGATTATTGGAATGGGTGGGGCTTTGGATAGTGCTCGTTTTAAGTATCGTTTGGCTGAAGCTATGGACGCTCCTATTTCGGATATTGATGGAATGGTCATTGGAGGTCATAGCGATACCGGGATGGTGCCATTGGCCAGTCATGCCACGCGCAACAGTTTAAAGATTTCTGATTTCCTTAGTGAAGATCGTTTGCAGCAAGTGGTAGAAGATACTAAAGTTGGCGGCGCCACTTTGACCAAACTTTTAGGAACAAGCGCCTGGTACGCTCCTGGAGCTGCAGTCTCTTCTTTGGTGCAGGCTATCGCATGTGATCAAAAGAAAATGTTTCCCTGTTCTGCTATGTTGTCTGGAGAATATGGATTAGATGATATTTGTATAGGCGTCCCTGTTATTTTAGGAAGAAATGGGATAGAAGAAATTGTGGAAATAGAACTTTCAGAGGCAGAGCAAAACAAGATGAAAGAAAGTGCTTCTGGGGTAAGCAAGACCAATGCACTTTTATAGGCATTGGCTTTAAAGTGAAAGGAATAAAAGCACCCTATATTGGGTGCTTTTATTTTTTAAACCATTCTGATTACATCGAATTTCTTTCGCTTTGGATATCTTACTGTTCTTACTGAACTTTCTAGACCCTCTTTAGAAAATCCCATATTCTGATTGGTGAGATAAGTTGTTTCCTATTAAAGATAGGGTGCTAATAAAAATCCAAACCGAGCTATTCAAGGCACTCAATCCTATACAAATAAGCTAAATAAATTGTCAGTTCTTAAGGGAAATGATATATTTGCACGCTGTTTACAAATTCCATTTTAAAATCAATTAAAGCATGCAGAATAAAGGACTAATAAAGCTATTTGCCTTCTTGTTCGGATTGGTAAGTATCTATCAACTTTCCTATACATTCATTACTGCGAAAGTAGAAAAGGATGCAGAAGCGTTTGCCACCGCCGCTATCTCTCCTTCGGAAGAGGATTATGTTGCAAAAAGGGAAGTGGTTGAAGCTTCATACTTAGATTCCATAGGAGCGAATCCAATTTTAGGGTATACCAGTTACGACGATGCCAAAAAGAAAGAATTAAACAAAGGACTGGATCTTAAAGGCGGGATAAACGTAACCCTACAAATATCTGTTAAGGACATTCTAAAAGGTTTGGCGGATAACACAAAAAATCCTGTGTTTAATAAGGCTTTAGCCGATGCAGATGAGGCTTCTAAAAATAGTGACGATACTTATATTGAGTTGTTTTTTGAAGCGTTTGATAATATAAAAGGAGACGTAAAACTTGCCTCCCCAGATATCTTTGCAAATAAGAGTTTAAGTGATGAGATTAATTTTCAAATGTCAGATGATGAGGTAAAACCAATCATCAGAAGAAAAATTGATGAATCTGTTATATCTGCATTTGAGGTACTAAGGGAAAGAATAGATGGCTTTGGAGTAACCCAGCCAAATATTCAGAGAGAGGGAAATTCTGGAAGAATTTTAGTTGAACTACCTGGAGCAAGGGATATAGCTAGAGCCCAAGACTTACTTTCGAGTACCGCTCAACTAGAATTTTGGGAAACATACGAGCCAGGGAATCAGAGTCTAATAAACTTTTTTATACAGGCCAACGATCGCCTAAAAACCCTTGTAGAAAGCACAGAAGATTTAAATACTAATAAGGAAGAATCAGAAATAGATTCTTTGCTTTCTGATGTTACCCAAGACTCTTTGGACTTGGCTACAGAAAATAACCCTCTTTTTGAAAAATTACAGTTAAGCGCTCCGGGATATGCCGTAGGAGTTGCTGCCATAAAAGATACCGCTGCAGTTGGAGCATATCTGAGAATGCCTGAGATAAGAAGACTGTTACCCGCAGATGTTCAATTCACGAAATTTTTATGGGAAAGACCAACGAAAGATTCTGAAGTAGCTTCACTATATGCCTTAAAATCTAATAGAGATAATGCACCAAGGATCAGTGGAGATGTGGTTAGCGATGCCCGGGACCAATTTGACCAATTTAATCGCCCTGCAGTTGGGATGGACATGAATGTGAAAGGGGCCAAGCTCTGGGAGAAATTAACCAGCGAAGCTAATCTTAATAATACTGGTATTGCCATTGTTTTGGATAACAAGGTTTATACTGCTCCAGGGGTTTCCCAAGTAGGTGGTATATCTGGAGGTAGCTCTGAGATTACTGGTACTTTCACCGTAAATGAGACTAAGGATATAGCTAATGTTCTGCGGGCTGGTAAATTGCCCGCCTCTGCTGAAATAATAGATTCCTTTGTTGTTGGTCCGTCTTTAGGACAGGAAGCCATAGATAGCGGCTTTACCTCCTTTTTAATTGCCATGGTTTTTGTTTTGATTTGGATGGTTTTCTATTATGGCAAAGCTGGAATTTTTGCAGATATTGCACTTGTCTTTAATATCGTTTTAATCTTCGGTGTCTTATCTAGCCTCGGAGCTGTTTTAACACTTCCTGGGATTGCTGGTATTGTTTTAACCATAGGGATGTCTGTAGATGCGAACGTACTTATCTTTGAAAGAATCAAGGAAGAGTTGGCCAAAGGGAAAGGAAAAGGACAGGCCATTTCTGATGGTTTTGCAAATGCACTTTCTTCTATTTTAGATGCGAACGTTACTACCGGACTAACCGCAATAATCTTGCTCGTTTTTGGAAGTGGCCCTATTAAAGGATTTGCAACCACCTTGATAATTGGTATTCTAACCTCTCTCTTTACCGCAATTTTCGTTACCCGTTTATTGGTAGACTGGTACATTTCTGGTAAAGGTAGAAGCTTGGATTTTTCTACTTCAATAACCAAGAATTTGTTTAAGAATTTGAATATTGACTTCCTTGGGAAGCGTAAAATTGCTTATGTACTTTCTTCTATCCTAGTAGTAGTAGGGATCTTTTCCTTGGTTACCCAAGGCTTAGATCAGGGTGTTGATTTTGTTGGGGGTAGAAACTATCAAATAAGGTTTGTAAACCCGGTTAATCCAAGTGAGATTACATCAGAATTATCTGCTCCTTTAGGTAGTGCTAGTGCTAAAGTGTTTGGCGACGCTAATCAGATAATGGTAACTACGAAATACAAGGTAGATGTGCAAGGAACCGAGGTGGATGAGGAAATTCTGGACATCCTATACACAACGCTGCAAAAGTACCTTCCCGATGGTACAACCTATGAAGAGTTTATTCCAGGCGGAAGTAATGGAGATGTTGGCGTTTTAAAATACAGAAAAGTGGGCCCTACGATTGCGGATGATATAAAGAAAAATGCTTTATGGGCCATAATTGGTTCTCTGGCGGTGGTCTTTCTTTATATTCTTTTGCGCTTCCGAAAATGGCAGTACTCTTTGGGTGCAGTAGCTGCTGTCTTCCATGATGTACTTATTGTATTGGGGATATTTTCTTTAACTTCTAAGATTATGCCCTTTAGTATGGAGGTAGACCAAGCGTTTATTGCGGCAATACTTACAGTAATTGGTTATTCATTAAACGATACAGTGGTAGTATTTGACCGTATCCGAGAAATTGTAGAGGAACATGGCTGGAAGGGCGGAGCTAATATTAACCTGGCCTTGAATAGTACCTTAAGTAGAACGCTTAATACTTCCTTAACTACCTTAGTAGTGTTATTGGCCATCTTTATTTTTGGCGGGGAATCTCTTAGAGGATTTATGTTTGCGATGATAATTGGGGTTATAGTGGGTACCTATTCTTCCTTGTTTATTGCAACGCCTGTGATGTTCGATACTTTGAAAAAGAAAATATCTCCTAAAAAATAGAAAGTCCTAGTGTTAAAATAAAAGCGGCCAATTGAAAAATCAATTGGCCGCTTTTTTATTCATGTCTTTTGTAAAAAAAAAGGTCTGTCGATTTCGACAGACCTTTGCTCTTGAATAGTTATAATTTTATAAATTAAATAACTTCTACATTTACAGCGTTCAATCCTTTTGGACTTTCTTCAAGATCATAGCTTACTTTGTCTCCTTCAGCGATATCTTGGGTTAACCCACTTACGTGTACAAACACATCTTTATCACCATCTTCTGGGGTAATAAATCCAAAACCTTTGGTATTGTTAAAAAACTTTACGGTACCGTTACTCATGATATATATTTAAATTAGCCGCAAAGGTAAACTAATTTGCTCAAAATAAAGGGAATATAAAAAAAATCTTTTTTTTAAAATAATATTGTGATCTGTTTTCCAAAAGTTTAGGTCATGTAATTTGCCTTTTATAAAGACTATTAAAACCTATTGCAGAGCTCCAGACGATTTGAGGTCTGCGCGGTAATGCTTAGCCGCCATACCAAAAAATACAGAGGCCAGAGATCCACTTACTAAGACAATACAAAACGCCCACCGCAAACTAAGATCTCCAAATTCTGGTTGTAGGCTATCACTGAGGAAGCCAATAGTTAATGGTCCAAAGCCTAATCCAATAAAGTTTAAAATAAAGAAAAGTATGGATGAGGCAATGGCCCGCATTTTTGCATTTACCAAACTATGTGTTATTCCAATTACGGGAGCCAAATAAAAACTGGCGAAGAAAACGGTTAAGAAAAGCCCAGCTATTACCCATATGATTTGATCACTAAAAATAAGAAGTAAGACAAAAATTAGCGACAGGAATCCACTGATCATTGGACCCCATAAATACCAGCGAAGATCCTTAAGGCCAAGACGATCGCTTAAATAACCACCAAGAAATACTCCCAGACCTCCACCAACTCCTAATACTAATCCCAGTACATAGCCGGCTACTGCCAGATCCATTCCGTGAATTCTTTGAAGAAATGAAGGTAGAAAATTAGTTATGCCGTACTGCCCAAAAGCAATAAAACCGGTGCCCAGAGCAGCATAAACAAAGGATTTATAACCAAATAATATTTTGTATACTTGTTTAAGTGTTGGTAATTCAATATGCGATTTCAAGGAATCTAATTGCCCTTTTGTAGGCTCTTTTACCGTAAAATACAGTACAATAGCTAATAACAATCCAGGAATTCCAATGGTATAAAAGGTTATCCGCCAACCATAATGTTTGGCTATAAACCCTCCAATTACAAATCCAATTAAAATTCCAATATATATTCCTAGCGAGTATATAGCAAAGGCGGTAGCCCTTTTTTTAGGTGGAAAATAGTCCGATATAATAGAGTGGGATGGAGGGCTACCTCCCGCTTCTCCAATACCAACTCCAATTCTAGCCAATAGTAGCTGGGTAAAACTACTCACAGCTCCTGAAATAGCGGTCATAAAAGACCATAAACTAATACTGATTACAATAATATTTTTTCTGTTTCCTTTGTCCGCAATTCGGGCTATGGGTAAGCCAAGGATAACGTAGAGCGCGGCAAAGGCTAGGCCCGTCAGTAAGCCTAGTTGCGTATCGGACAGGCCCAGTTCACTCTTAATAGGTTCTGAGAGAATTACTAGTATTTGTCTGTCAATAAAACTGAAGGTATATACCAAGGTCAAGATAAAAAGGACGTACCATTTATTATCTTTATAGCTTTTCATTAATGGAAGTTGGTTTGGCTGGTAAATCTCTTAAAGGTAGTGTTTAATTTGAAAAGGCATAGGCTTATGTCTTAGGGATTCTATTTTTTAATTAGTTTTCAGTAATAGTCTTTACTATTCCTTCGGATCCATTATTAGTTGGGACTAAGACGTACTCTAATTTCGCCTTCAGCAGTGGCTCCTCTCTATGAGACACAAAAATTATCGCCGTATTACTTTCTTCGGACATTCTATTAGTTAGCGCAACTACCGCCCTTGCACTTGAATCATCGAGACCCGAGGTTGGCTCGTCCAGAATAAGCAGTGGAGGATGTTTTATCATGGCTCGTATACACATAATAAGATGTTTATCTCCTTGACTTAGTTTATGAAAGTAAGTATCTCTTTTATCCTCCATATCAAGCAGTCGTAACCATTTTAATGCTAACCTTCTATGCACGTTACTAGGTTTTATATACAGACCTATGGAATCGAAAAGTCCGGAAATAATCATATTCTCCAAGGTGTGGTAACCCTTAAAGCGATCAATCATCGCTGGAGTAAAATACCCCATAGACTTCTTTAGATCCCAGACACTTTCCCCCTGTCCTTTTTGAAAACCCAAAAGATAAATGTCTTGTCCATAGGCCTTAGGACTGTCTCCGTTAATCATAGATAGGAGTGTGGTTTTTCCACTTCCATTTGGGCCGGATAGTTTCCAAAATTCACCTGGACGAATCCTCCAGTTTATATTGTTCAAAATTGAAGAACTCCCATAGCTTACACTTACCTTATTTAGTTTTACAAGATTAGTGTGGTTGTAGGAAATTGTATCCAGTGCCTCCGGAATAGAATTCGTCCAGCTAGGAGTTTTTTTGAAACTAATCTTGGATAAATCATCTAGTGGAATAAAAGTATTGCTTTTTAAAAGGTAGTAACTGTTAATAAAAGGAAGTAGATCGGCTTTTCTACTTATAAAGAGTAAGATATATTTGGTTTTGGATAGAAGTTTCAAATGGGTTATTAGATCTTTTTGTGAAGCGTGGTCTAAATTGTCTAGAGGGTTAATCAGTATAAGGTATTCGGGTTTTGTCTGTAGTAAATGATTCAGAAGTGCTTTTTTTCGCTCCCCGCTACTCATAGATAGCAAGCTCTGATCTTTGTTGAGGCTAGGCCACTTTTTATCGTGAATGGTTTCTTCTTCTATGAAGTAGTCAAGAATTCTTTTAGAGAATAGAGCCCCCTGAAGACCCTGTAAATAGTTGAATTCTTTGGCAAGATTTTTTCCTTTTAGTAGGTCTTCTACCAGGTCGTTATATTGAGATTGATTAGTATAAAATATTGCCTTATGACCTTTCGGAGAGATAGACATTTAAATAGAGTTTTAACAAATATAGAACAAGCTCTTAAATGTTTCATTTTTGCTTAAAAACAAAAGAGATATATTATTTTAATTCCTTAATTTCGAAAGCTTTATAAATTCCCCCACAAATTTTATTTAAGCAATGAGTAAGCGGACTATTAAAATTATACAGGCTTGTACTATTTGCCTTTGTTTGATTATGGGCCTCGTTTTTCTTTTAGACTTTATGTTTAATTAGGGATTTCATCTCCTCCCTTTGGAAAGTATTATTTAAGCTTAACTCTGTATATATGTACGGGAATACCTTTGTAATTGGTGTGTTTATCTAAATACATATTATTGGCAATTGCTACCTTCTGAGAACCTATATTGTCTTTATGGATAATGGAAATCAAGGAGGTCGATAATTTGTTTTTTTGTGCATATGAGCGACACTGCTTTGCTGCCTCTGTGGCATATCCTTTTTGCCAATATTCCGGTAAAATAGAATAGCCAATTTCTAATTCTTGGATATTATCTACGGTTTGTACGAGTAACCCACACATGCCAATAAACTTGCCCGTCTTTTTTGAAATTAGGGCATTATGTCCTCCTAAATTATTCGTATAACGGTAAAATACTTTGTCGAACCAAGCCTTACAGGCTTCCTGTGGTTCTGGAATATTACCAACGAAGTATTGCATGCTCAAAGGTTCCTCGTGGAATGGTAACCAAGAATTAAAATCAGTGGGTTTTACTCTTCTGTAAATGAGACGTTTACTTTCTTGATTCTCGAGCAGAAGAGAGGT
This sequence comes from Eudoraea chungangensis, assembly GCF_029360665.1. Taxonomy (GTDB): domain Bacteria; phylum Bacteroidota; class Bacteroidia; order Flavobacteriales; family Flavobacteriaceae; genus Eudoraea; species Eudoraea chungangensis. The sequence goes on along the minus strand of NZ_JARDUB010000003.1, from coordinate 456,414 downwards.
GGGCATCTTATAGTTGCGTATAAATTATTCTATCCCCAACCGAGATATTATGAAGTTTACACTGTCCTGCATTTATTTCTAAAACATATTGCACAGGGAATTCTGATGAAATACCTGTTTCATCAAACGGCTGTGCATTTTCTTTTAGACTTACAATCTTTAAATTCTCATCAATAAAGAGAATATCTAAAGGAATCTTGGTATTCTTCATATAAAAAGAGTGGTAAGCAAGATCCGAAAAGACAAATAGCATAGCTTCATTCTCTTTCATAGAATCCCTATACATAAGACCGGTCTGTGTTTCATAATCCGACTCGGCGATTTCAATATTGTATTGGCTAATTAGAGAGTCGGAATTAGCTTTATACAAAGACAATTCTCCTTCCTTAGTAAAAGAAATAGCCGCCGTCTCAACCTTTCTTTTTGTGTCTTCTGCGCAACCATTTAGTACGATAAGACCAAATAAAAGAAAAATATATCTATGCCAAAATGTTCTCATAACTTCAATCGAACACTAATTAGTTAGGGAAGACTTTTTATTTTTAAACATAAAATAAAAGCCTACCAGAATAAAAGGTATGCTCAACCATTGGCCAGTAGATAAGATACCCAGAGATTCTTCAAAACCACCCTGACTTTTCTTTACAAACTCAACAAAAAATCTAACCGTCCATAGCAGTACTAAAAACAACCCGAACAGAAAGCCAGCTTGATTCTTTTTATCGGTTTTCCAGTACAAATAGTACAATATTCCAAATACAAAGATATATGCTATTCCTTCATAAAGTTGCGCTGGATGTCTATAGGGTATTGCCTGCAAATAGGATGCAAATTTTGGATTACTTTCTAAGGCTGCATAAGCCGCATTAATCGTTTTCTCCTGGGTTAGCTGCAAGACCGCTGAGGCTGGCATATCATCGGAATCTCTAACGAATTTGGTGGCTAAAATGAAATTTTCATCGGTAACCTTTCCATTTATTTCCGAATTAAAGAAGTTCCCAAGACGCACACAAAAGGCTCCTATAGACACGGGGATTACTATCCTATCTAATACCCATAACATAGTCATGTCTGTATGTTTTTTAGTAAATAGATACATACCAATAATTATTCCAATGGCGGCACCATGACTTGCCAAACCTGTAAAACCTGTAAACTCATAACCGTTGATAATCCCGAATAAAGTACTTCCGCTTCTTTCTCTGATGGGAAGCAGTATTTCTGCAATATGATTCTGATAATAAGCCCAATCATAAAAGAATACATGTCCCAAACGAGCGCCCAACATTGTAGCTACGACGGTATATATAAAAAGAGAATCTAACTGCTCCAAAGATTTCTTTTCGTTTAAGAAGATCTTTTTCATTATAAACCAACCTATGGCGAAGGCTGCAATCCATAAGAGGTTATAATATTTTATTTGAAGGATACCCAATGTAAATAGGGTGTCGTCGGGATTCCAGGTAAAACCTAAAAAATACATAAGAAGGATTTTAAGAGGCTAATATAAGAAAATAGAGTGGAGCCAAAGCTTAAATGATACCCTAAGTTTATTCTAAAGTTTTGTGAATAAATCTATAATCAGAAAAGATATGAGATTTTATGTACTGCGATTTATATTATTCTCAGGGCACCGGATCATAGCCTTTACCACCCCATGGGTTACAACTGGCAATTCTCTTAATTGCAAGTAGCCCGCCTTTAAACAGTCCGTGTTTTTTCAAAGCTTCAATGGTGTACTGTGAGCAGGTAGGGGAGTATCTGCAACTAGCTGGCAGATAGGGTGAAATAAGATTTTGATATACCCTTACTAGAAAAATAAAAGGAGAAATTAGAATTTTTTTGATCGACAAAGCCATCTGCTACAATTAACAAGAATCAAAGGCTAAAGGTGGTGCCTTCTTTGCCATCTTTCAACTGTATTCCCATACTCGCCAATTGGTCTCTAATTTTATCGGAAGTTGCAAAGTCTTTATTTGCTCTGGCGTCGTTTCGAAGTTCTATCAGTAATTCTACAACGCCATCAAGTTTATCGGCTTCTCCCTCGTTGCCAGATTTAGCTTCAATGCCCAAGACGTCGAAAACAAATTCGTTTATAGAAACCTTTAGAAGGGCGAGATCTTCTCCTGTAATCTTCTCTTTATCCGCATGAATAAGATTAATATGCTTTACGGCCTCAAATAATTGAGCAATAAGAATTGGCGTATTAAAGTCATCGTTCATGGCATCGTAACACTTTTGTTTCCACGAAACAACATTGAAATCAGAGGTCTCTGCCGTTGGGAGCAGTTCTATTTTTTCAATAGCCTCCATAAGTCTGTGGTAGCCCTTTTCCGATGCTAATAAGGCCTCATTACTTAAGTCAAGAATACTGGTATAGTGCGCTTGCATCATAAAGAAACGGACCACTGAAGGCGTAAAAGCCTTACTTAAAATGGTGTTTTCTCCACTAAATATTTCTCCGGGAAGAATATTGTTGCCCGTAGACTTTGCCATTTTCTTACCGTTTAGGGTAAGCATGTTAGCATGCAGCCAGTATTTAACAGGGGAATGTCCGTTACTGGCTTCTGCCTGCGCTATTTCACATTCATGATGTGGAAATTTTAAATCCATTCCTCCTCCGTGAATATCAAATTCTTCCCCAAGATATTTGGTGCTCATAGCGGTACATTCAAGATGCCAACCAGGAAATCCATCCCCCCAAGGAGATGGCCATCGCATTATATGTTGTGGTTCTGCCTTTTTCCAGAGGGCAAAGTCTTGAGGATTTCTTTTTTCGTCTTGCGCGGTTAATTCACGAGTATTGGAAATCATATCTTCCAATTTTCTTCCGCTTAATTTCCCGTAGTCAAAGTCGGTATTAAATTTTTTAACGTCAAAATAAACAGAGCCATTTATTTCATAAGCATATCCTTTAGCAAGAATTTCCTTAATAATTTCCATTTGTTCAATGATATGACCAGTAGCGGTAGGCTCAATGCTGGGAGGTAAAAAATTAAACTTTTGCAAAATGGTATGAAAATCTACCGTATACCTTTGAACTACCTCCATGGGTTCAATTTTTTCCAGTCGCGCTTTCTTGGAAATCTTGTCCTCTCCATGGTCTGCATCATCTTCCAAATGCCCGGCATCTGTAATATTCCTGACGTAGCGAACTTTGTAACCCAAATGTCTTAGATATCTAAAAATCATATCAAAAGACATAAATGTTCTACAATTACCTAAGTGCACATTGCTATAAACTGTTGGTCCACAGACATACATGCCAACATGACCTTCATTTATGGGAACAAATAATTCTTTAGTGCCGCTAAGGGAGTTGTAAACTCTTAATTGCTGGTTTTTATTCAGATGCATTATTGGGTAAACGGATTAGTAGTTGGTGTCAAGGTTGATATAGTCTAGAAATTCTCTTCTTGTAAATTCTTCTTTAAATTTACCTCCGTATTCTGCAGTTACGGTACTGCTGTCTACATCTCGGATCCCTCGGGAATTTACACATAAATGTTTCGCATCAATAACGCAGGCAACATCTTCGGTTCCTAGAACTTTTTGAAGCTCTTTTACAATTTGAATATTAAGCCTTTCCTGTACTTGCGGACGTTTGGCGTAATAATCCACTATCCTGTTCATTTTGGAAAGCCCTACTACCGTACCTTTAGAAATATACGCAATATGGGCCTTGCCCACTATGGGCAAAAGATGATGTTCACAGGTAGAATAGACAGTAATGTTTTTCTCTACCAACATCTCGCCATATTTGTACTTATTGTCGAATGTGGATGACTTAGGTTTACGGTCAGGATGTAAACCTCCAAATATTTCTTTGACATACATTTTAGCAACACGCAAGGGTGTTCCTTTTAGACTGTCATCGGTTAGGTCTAATCCTAGGGTTTGCATAATTTCCTGGACATTCCTTTTGATTTGCTCAATTTTTTGATCATCATCTAAAACAAATGCGTCATTTCTCATTGGGGTTTCTTGGTTTGAGGAAACGTGGTCGTTTTCTATAGCATCAAACTTTTCTTCCCAAGCACCGTCTAATTTCATTTAAATACCTTTTTTAGGAAAGGCAAAGATATACATAATATGCCACTTTATCCCCAGTTAGTAGACTTACACAACATAAATTAGTGTTAAGACAAGTGGGCTCTTAATTTTATTTATTGGTTAATAGAGGTGTGTTTTATGCGGGGTATATACCTTCTTCTTCTTGTTAGTATAGTGGGCACTGTGGAACTAGCCTATGCTCAGGTATCCGCAGACTGCGCAACTGCTATACCCATATGTAACAATACACCAATAAATGGGGGTACTTTGGGATATGGAGTGGATGATTATCCTGGTCTCGCTAGTAGTGGATGCTTGGAGAGAACTCTCTCGGGAAGTATAGAGTCTAATTCGGCATGGTATCGGTTCAAGACCGCGGCATCCGGACAGCTTGGAATTAATATAGGTTTCGGTACCGCAGAGGATTGGGATTTTGCCTTGTATAAGACAGATAATTGTAATAATCTCGGAGAACCCGTTCGATGTAATTTCTTTGATAATAGCGATGGCGAGAGCTTTATGGGCATTGGGGAGAGCCCAAGTGGAACATCCAATACGGTCTTGTATGAAGAATGGCTAGAAGTTGCTCCAGGCGAGGAATACTACCTAATGATTAATAATTTTAGCAATACTAATTCTGGTTTCTCTATTCAGTTTTCGGGAGATATTTTTAACACTAATCCATATGATGCTTTGGATTGTTCTATAATTAGTAATCTTTTGGGCCCTCCTATCGCTGCCTGCGATACAGAAGAAGTTGTTTTGGATGCAAGTTTTCCCGGAGCCTTAGGCTATCGATGGTACCTTGACGTAGGTAATGGCTTTAACGAAATATTATCCGAAACAACGGCCACCTTTCAGGTAGCTGTCTCCGGTATGTATCGAGTGGATGTGAATACCGGACCTACTTCAAACATAATAAGTGATGTACAAGTGGTGTATTACGACACCCCTTATCTGAGTTCTTTATCGGATGAAACTTTTTGTTTCAACGGAGGTTTTTATGACCTTAGAAGTAAAGATGACGAAGCATTGGCAGGACAAGACCCTTCTGAAAATATAATTAGTTATCATCTTACCATGGATGATGCAATCTTAGGACTAAACTCCTTGAACGATACCTTTGTCCCGGCTATGGGAACTACTACAATCTTTGTAAGAGCAAGTTCTTTAGCTAATCCTCATTGTTTTGATGCATCCGGACAGTTCACTTTAAATGTTTTAGAGGCTCCTACCCTAGATTTTCCAACAGAAGTACAAATCTGCGAAAACAGTGCGCAAATTACTATTGGTCCTGCAGAAGTGTCACCATTTTACACTTATCTATGGAGTACCGGGGAGACCACACCTCAAATAAGTGTTATGGAGGCCGGTACTTATAACCTTATTGTAACTTCAGAATCTTCTGGGGTAAGTTGTTCAACAGAAACAGCGATCGATGTTTTAGTATCTGAAACTCCCAGATTATTGGAGGTTGTGGTGAACGACTTACGAGGCAATAATACTATTGAATTAGTAACAAATAACATAGGTAATTTTGAGTTTCAAATGGATAACGGTCCCTTTCAGGACGCGGCTATCTTTACGGAGGTTCTTCCAGGAATACATGTGATAAGGATTGTAGACCGAAATGGATGTGGTAGTATTACTGAAACGATAACCGTAGTGGGCTACCTTAGCTTTTTTACGCCTAATGGTGACGGAATAAACGATAATTGGTACTTAGAAGGTCTTCAAAGTTTGGAACAACCCATAGTGGAAATTTACGATAGATACGGGAAGCTTTTAAAAGTTTTGTCAGAGAGTAGTTTAGGTTGGAACGGGGATTTTAATGGTATTCCTTTGCCCTCGAGTGATTATTGGTTTAAACTTACTTATTTGGATTTTCAGGGGGAAAGGGTAGAAGCGAAGTATATTCAAAATCATTTTGCCCTTAAGCGATAAATAACCAATCTAATTGTACAAAGACGTTTATCGATAAAGTGATTAAAATCTTCGATAAGACATACTAAAAAACAGTGCATAGAGTTATAGTTATGATTATTTGTATAATTATAGCCCCATAATTTATGCGAACCCTCTTATGTTTCCTATGTTTTGTGCTCTTTATAAGTAGTAGAGTAGTAGCACAGAATTCACCGGATTGTAGAAGTGCAATTCCCGTTTGTGCAGATATGCCCATTTCTAACCTAGCGGATGGATTAGGTGATATAGAAGATTTTAACCCCGACGAAATTAGACAGTCTGGTTGTCTAGAGAAGGGGAGTGTTAGTTCTGCTAATATTGAGAACAATACTTCATGGTATGTATTTAGGGCAGGTACGGATGGGCAGATTGGATTTGATCTCGAGGCCTTACCCTCTGCAGGTTCTGCGATTACAGCAGAATGGGATTTTGCTTTATATGGGCCCGATACAGATTGCGCCAGTATAAGTAATGGCACTGCCCAGCCTATAAGATGTAATTATGAAGTAAATAGTACAAGGTATACCGGTATGGGTGTTAACCCAGAGAATGGGCAGGAAGGTGCACCACCTCTTACCGCAAATCAAAATACCTACGACGAGTATTTAGATGTTTTAGAAGGGGAAATCTATTATTTACTTATCAATAATTTTAACACCAATTTTGATGGGAATGCAGAGCCTTATATACTTACATTTACTGGAAGATCGGTAGAAGAGGACCAGGATACTGCTTTGGATTGTACTTTGCGAGATGAGTTTTTAGGCTTAGATATAATTGCATGTGAAGGAGATCCGGATATCACCTTAACAGCATTAAATTCTCCAGCAGGGCCTGATATTTCAAGTGTAACTTGGACTGTAGATTATGAAGATGATGGTGTAATAGATGCTACTTTAACTGGTTCCGGGCCCTTAGGAGCCGAGCTAGTTGTAAGCAGTCCAACCAGTGGCCGCTACTTTGTAGAAATACAAACAACCTTGGCGACGACCATTACCGATGATATTTTAATTACTTTTTATGGTGTTCCGACGCTTTTGCCAGAACCAAATGGGATAGTTGTTTTAGACGATTTATCGGATAGTAATAATGTAGAGTTTTTTGTAGATGGAGATGGGTCTTATGAATATGCCATTAATGGTGGGGAGTTTCAGGATGAATCCATTTTTATGGATATCCCTCCGGGCGTAAATACCCTTGTAATAAATGATAAAAATGGATGTGGAACTACTGAACCAATTCCATTTTTAATAGTTGGATATCCAAAATTCTTTACGCCAAATGGTGATGGTATCCACGATGCTTGGAATATTTTGGGTATTGAAACCCTTACCGACCCTGTGGTCTTTATTTTTGATCGATACGGTAAATTGCTTAAGCAATTAGATGCTTCAACCATAGGTTGGGACGGAACGTTTAACGGCAGACCATTACCTTCTTCCGATTACTGGTTTCGTTTAGAATACTCTCGTGACGAGAATGGCGTTCTAGTAGCCAATACTTTACGGAATCATTTTTCCCTGGTTCGTTAAGAAGATTAAAGGCTTGTTTCTAAAAGTTTAAAGTATAGCCAAAGCTAACGTTGTTAAGCACTGCATCTATTCTGGCCGGAGTTGTAACTCCAACATCGAATAATTCTTGTTCCGCAGAACGTTCAACTCTACTGTAGGTTATATCAAATCTACTAGCGCCAAAATTATACCCCAGACCAGCCGAAAAGCCATTGAGATCCCCTATAGTGAAGCCATTCGCATAAGGACTTTGTTCAAAGCGGTATCCACCTCTCAAACTTAGTCTTTTAATCCTGTATTCACCTCCAATTCGAAAAGTGGAGACAGCTCTTAATGTACTTGCAATTTCCGAATTTACCGAGCCAAAGCTCGGGTCTGCTGTAGGCTTTAATTTTGATTTCGACATGTCCTGATAGCTATAATCAAAACTCAAAAGCCCATTGCCACCAAAGACTAGGGCAAGACCTCCGTTAAACTTTCCAGGAGTCTGAATTGAGTAACCTGGGAAAAGATTTACAATATTAAAATCAATAAATCCGATATCTGGATTTTTATCCGGAAAATCTGTATTAATTCGTTGGGCTAAATCATCAGTTAAGTCGTACCATGTCGGGGACTGATAACTAGCACCCAGTCTTACTGCCTGATTAACTTTGGCAATCATTCCTAAACTAAAAGAAAACCCATTGCCTCTAGTTACTAATAAATTATCGAAGTTGGTAAACTGAATTGGGGAATCGGTATTGTATCCTCTCTCGCTAAATTGGGTATATTGTTCGTAATAGATACTGTGAAAATTCATGGACCCTCCAATATACAGCACATCTAAATATTGGGTAGCAAAGTTCATGGTAAACTTACTGTTGTAGCCATAAGTTTCTTGAAAATAGTCTTGATTTACCCTTTCGTAAAGCGCATTGCCAAAGTAGTTGGTGTTATTTGGGTCATCAAAATCTACAGGATCAATTACTCCCGATTGAAATCCTAGAAATGCCTGTTGAGGTCCAAATCCCAATTGTGATCCTATATCGAGATATACGTCTTCTATAAATTCATCCTCTCCAACCTGCAACTGATTAAGTGGCACGCCCTGAGCGAATGCCAAGAAATAGTTGTCAATCCCTTGTGTACTAGAACCCGCTACATAATATCTATTTCTAAAATTAGAGCTGAGATCATAGTTCAGGGCCAAGGTAAATTTTTTCCATTCTGAAGCTCTGCTACGATCTTTAAAAACGAAAACACCGCCTATCTGATTAATTTTAAAAGAATTTAGCCCCCCATTTCTAAAGGTCCCAAAATAAGTTGCGTCATTATTTCTATTATAATTTGTTCCTGTAAAGGTGAACTGACTATTATTGAAAACTGCGGAACTTGCCGGGTTAGCATTTAAAGCGGACAGATCTCCTCCTAAAGCTGTAAAAGCGCCACTTAGTCCTTGATATCTTGCCGTACCTTGAGTATTGTCTAAACTATATCGCAATACATCTTCAATGTTCTGGGCCTGTATGCTAATACATGCAAAGGCTAGGATGAAAAAAAAGGGATTTTTCATTTTTTTTAATTTAAGTTTAATTGCTATTTAAAGGATTATTGACGAGCTCCACCTCTTCCGGATGATCTTCCTCCACCAGAACGCATGCCTCCAGAACTTCTTCCGCCACCAGAACTTCTGTAACTTCCGCCACCAGAGCTTCTATATCCACTGGAACTTCTTGAACCTCCCGAACTTCTATATCCACTGGAGCTTCTTGAGCTGCCAGAGCTTCTATAGCCAGAACTACTTGGGCTGTAAGACCTATTAGAACCTCTATATCCTGAATTTCTACTGGTACTAGACCTAGAGGTCCTAGGCATACTGCTCCTTGCAGAACTTCTATATCCGGAACTGTTGGGACTACTTCTATATGCTCCATTGCTAGAATAAGATCTTCTAGAGGTAGTACGACTTGCATTCGGATTATAGGATCTATAGTTTTGACTTTTCCGACTACTGTAGCCTGGAACAGATCGCGTACTTCTACTAGACCTGTAGGTTCTATTGCGATCAATAGCATCTGCGCTTACGCTTCTTCTCCCACTATTTGCGCTATTATATCTTGAGGTTCTATTGGCTGAACTTGTACGTGCAGAAGCCGTTCTTGCCGAACTACTTCGTGTGCTACTGCTTCTTCCAGTAGTATTTCTATTCACCGTTCTTGTGCTTCTCGCGGTAGTGTTTGCAGAACTTCTACCTCTACCTGAAGTTAGATTAGACCTTCCCCTTAGTGAATTGGAAGTTAAGGCGTTATTGTAGTTATTGTAATAACCTCTACGTCCTCTGTTATAACCGTATTTTCCATAGGCGTAATATCCACCGCCATAGTAGCAGCAGCCTCCCCAGCCCCAACCGGGATAATATCCTCCCCAGCCCCAACCAGGACCCCAGTAGCCTCCGCCCCAGCCCCAGCCGATGCCCCAGTAGCCTCCGCCCCAGCCCCAGCCCCAGCCAGCGCTCCAGCCCCAGGCAGGACCCCAATAACCACCCCAGCCCCAGCCAGCACCCCAGCCAGCACCATTGTAGTTGTTGATCGTTACATTAGATGGATTATCACCCCATCCAGCGTCACCGAGATATTCATTATTATAGTCGAAATACGTTTCTTCTTGAGCGTTAGGAAGACTATCATTTTCAATATCCCCTCCGTAATAATCATCTACATTTGTGAAGACTTCACTATCCATGTAGCTTCCAAGGTCCTCAGCTTTCTGGTCAAAATAAGTACCGTAAAGGTCATTGTCTTCAACTTTCTTTTTCTGAGTACTTCGGGCCGGTGCAACATAGGTCTCCTCACTTTCATCAGCATATATCCCGTCATTATCATAATAAGAAGACTGCTGGTAAGAACCACAAGAGGTTAAAAGTCCAACTGTGGCAATGACCGTTAACATCTTTGCAGCTCTGTAAGAAAGTAAAGTTTGTATCATCACTAAAAAATTATATTGTTGGACATATTTAAAATAGTTAGTTTTACCGAACTATTACGCTAACTAAGTCACAAGAGTTGTGCCAAAGTATTATTCATGGGAAAAAAATTAACGAAGAGGAGCGAGGATTACTCCAAATGGTATAACGAACTCGTAATTAAGGCCGATTTGGCTGAGAATTCAGGGGTAAGGGGTTGTATGGTTATTAAACCATACGGTTTTGCTATTTGGGAAAAAATGCAAAGTGGTCTGGATAAAATGTTCAAAGAAACGGGACATCAGAATGCTTATTTTCCATTATTTATTCCAAAATCTTATTTAAGTAAAGAGGCAAGTCATGTGGAGGGCTTTGCCAAGGAATGTGCCGTGGTAACGCATTATCGCTTAAAAAATGCGGAAGACGGTAGTGGTATTATTGTAGATGAAGATGCAAAATTAGAGGAGGAGCTTATCGTTAGACCCACTTCAGAAACTATTATCTGGGATACCTACAGAAGGTGGATACAGTCTTATAGAGACCTGCCATTGCTTATTAACCAATGGGCCAATGTGGTAAGATGGGAAATGAGAACTCGCTTATTTCTTCGGACTGCGGAGTTTTTATGGCAAGAAGGACATACAGCGCATTCAACAGAGGAAGAAGCTATTAAAGAAGCTGAATTGATTTTGGACATCTATGCAGATTTTGCCGAAAATCAAATGGGTGTTCCGGTTATTAAGGGAACAAAGACAGAAAGTGAGCGTTTTGCAGGTGCTTTGGATACCTATTGCATAGAAGCGCTTATGCAAGATGGTAAGGCATTACAGGCCGGCACCTCACATTTCTTAGGACAAAACTTTGCCAAAGCTTTTGATGTAAAATACGCAACTAAAGAAGGCAAGCAAGAATATGTTTGGGCTACTTCCTGGGGTGTTTCCACGAGATTAATGGGTGCCTTAATTATGACGCACAGTGATGATAATGGATTGGTACTTCCACCTAAACTTGCACCAATTCAGGTGGTTATTGTTCCTATTTACAAAGGCTTAGAGCAACTAGATGCTATTTCAGAAAATATAGAGCCTTTAGTAAAAGAACTGCGAAAAAGAGATGTCTCAGTTAAGTATGATAAAAGAGATACCCACAAGCCAGGATTTAAATTTAATGAATACGAATTAAAAGGAGTTCCGATAAGAATCGCTGTAGGTCAGAGAGATTTAGAAAATGGGACCTATGAAGTAGCAAGACGAGATACCCTGGAAAAAAGTATCATTCCAGCATCAGATATTGTGGAGAAAATTTCAGGCTTGTTGGTAGAGATACAGGACAACATTTACCAAAAGGCAAAAAGCTTTAGAGAATCACATATTACCGAAGTAGAAACTTACACGGAATTTAAGAAAGTTCTTGACGAAAAAGGGGGCTTTATATCTGCACATTGGGATGGTAGTTCGGAAACAGAGGATCAAATTAAGGAGCAGACGAAAGCCACAATTAGATGTATTCCTTTAGGAGGAAACCCAGAAGAAGGTAGCTGTATGGTAACTGGGAAACCATCTGCGCAAAGAGTGCTCTTTGCTAAAGCTTATTAGAGGTATATAAAAAAATATATGTAGGTGTTGGTATAGTTAAAAATAATTGTATTTTTGCATCCGCAATTATGCGATCTATTGGCCCGTTCGTCTAGGGGTTAGGACGCCAGGTTTTCATCCTGGTAACAGGGGTTCGATTCCCCTACGGGCTACGAAGGAATTGAATTAAAATTTAAAAATAGGCTGTAAACGCTTGTTTTTTAGGCATTTGAAAATATTGGCCCGTTCGTCTAGGGGTTAGGACGCCAGGTTTTCATCCTGGTAACAGGGGTTCGATTCCCCTACGGGCTACAAAAGGAACTGAGAGTCCGTTTAAACAAAATAAAAATAAGAAATGGCAAATCATAAGTCGGCATTAAAGAGAATAAGAAGGAATGAAGTAGTTAGACTGCGAAATAGATACCAGCACAAAACTACAAGAAATGCAATAAAAAAATTGCGTGGAGAAACAGATAAGAAAGCAGCTGAATCTCTTTTGCCATCTGTAGTAAGTATGATAGACAAACTTGCTAAAAGGAATATTATACATTCTAATAAGGCAGCTAACTTAAAAAGTAAGCTAGCAAAGCAGGTAGCTTCTCTATAGCAGCTTAATAAATTATTTGAAGCCCGGTTCTTTTTTAGGAACTCGGGCTTTTTTGTTTTAAATACTAGGCAGCCAATATTAATGGTGTATCGCTATTTTTATTATTCAATCTCTGTCTCTAAACTTGGAAGTTTACGTCTGCGCATAATAACTAGTCCAATAGCAAAGCATAAATACATAATAAGGATTAAATAAAGATGTACTTTGCTAACCCATAGGATTTTAAAATCGTAAATAGTCATATAATAGCGAAGGATTTTTATTGGCAAATATCCCGCATAAAATATTCCCATACCCAAACTTAGCCAAGACAGTAAATCTTTCTTAAGAAAATAGACGCCATAGTCCTTTTTCAGATCTATTGTGTATAAGTAAATACTCCATAACAAAACTATTGCCCCTATAATGTAAGAAGTTAGTTGAGGCATTGTTTTGAAAGACTGTGCCAAAGGATTTATAATACTGGTAATCAAAAAAAGAATGGCTCCAGTTTTGATTATGTTTTTACTTTTCTTCGAAGAGATATAAGACCAAAATACGTAATAGAAATAAAGAAAAAAAAGTAGATTATACAAATTGTATATGAACCAGTTATTATTGAAGTAAACCTCCTTGTAGAAAAGACTTATTTCTACATTTACGCTAATTAAAACGCCCAAGAGCTCTGTAAGAAAAGTGTACATCAAGAGGATAGGCAGATAACGTAAGGGTGTATCATAATACAGGGGATACCGCCATATGGTAAGCAAAAGAACTAGACCATATAGCGGTAAAAAGTAATTTTCTTGTAATATTTTAACTAATTCCAGACTCTTTATTTTTGTATTTATCTCTACTAGTTATTCTTTGGCGGTGAAGATCCGCCCTCGTTTAAAAACAAACTATTTCTCCCTGAAAAAAGAGAAGGTTTAGAACTAATTTTATTTATACTCGGAGCCATGCTTGCGTAATTTTTGCTATCCTCGTCCAGGCTTCCTATTTCTTTGGCATCAATAGGTGTTAAGTCGTCCGACAAATACATTGGTACTTTTTCGCCATTGTCTAATACGTTAATAGAAAGCCCATAATCAGATTTACCGGCTTTAACGGCGGGTAGAATTAGAATAGAGTTTTGTTTTGGATGTATAATTGGCTTTCCATTGTCGAATTTTTCTTTGTCCGGATAATTCGTAAGATAAAAACGCAAAGAAGAGATTTCTACTTTGGCGTCCGCTGCTTCCTGTTCAATATATGCTATATAATTCTTAATGGTTTGATAGTCATAATAGATATATCTGGCAACAACAAAGGAGTCTTGTTGAGATTCTACTTGGTTGGCAATTATTTTTTCCTCTAAATACTTATCCTCGTATTGTTGAATAATGGGTACTCTTCTTTCCGTATAGTTGCCATACATACTTTGTGCTTGTTCCAGACTTACAATTTGTTCTGGTGCGCTTGCTCTTTCAATGGCCTTTTCAGTAGTGTTGGGACTAGTGCTTTCCTGTTTACAGCTTATAACTACAAAGAATAAGGCTATAATGCATAGACTAATGAAGAAATTTGATTTTTTAATTGTTTTTTGCATGGCTTAAGGTTTTAAGAATAGGTTTAATAAAATTTGGGGAAGCTTTGTTTTAACTTAAATGTAGTATTTATTCCTTTTATATGTAAAAATTCACCTAAGAATTCGATATAAAACCATCTAAAACCAAAAAACCCAATGAGAACTTCATTGGGTTTTTTTTTGAAAATAAGAAGACTTATTGACTCATGGTCATTAAGAATTCTGCGTTATTTTTGGTTTGTTTTATGCGCTGTTCCATGAATTCCATGGCTTCAACAGGATTCATGTCTGCCAAATATTTGCGCATTATCCACATACGTTGAATGGTGTTTTCATCTAAAAGAAGATCGTCGCGTCGAGTAGACGAAGAAATTAGATCTATTGCAGGGAAAATCCTTCTATTACTAATTCGTCTATCCAATTGAAGTTCCATATTTCCAGTTCCTTTGAATTCTTCAAAGATAACTTCATCCATCTTAGAACCAGTTTCAGTAAGCGCTGTAGCGATTATAGATAAGGAACCACCGTTTTCGATGTTTCTAGCTGCCCCAAAAAATCTTTTTGGTTTGTGCAAGGCATTAGCATCTACCCCACCACTTAATACTTTTCCAGAAGCCGGTTGAACCGTATTATATGCACGGGCAAGTCTAGTTATAGAGTCTAAGAGTATTACAACGTCATGTCCGCATTCTACAAGCCTTTTGGCTTTTTCTAAAACAATATTGGCTACCCTAACATGCTCGGTAGCTTCTTTGTCGAAAGTAGAAGCTACAACTTCTCCACTAACATTTCTTTGCATATCCGTCACCTCCTCTGGACGTTCATCTATTAGTAGTATTATTTGATATACTTCAGGATGATTAGCAGCAATAGCATTTGCAATGTCTTTTAATAACATTGTTTTCCCTGTTTTGGGTTGAGAAACAATCATTCCTCTTTGACCCTTCCCAATCGGAGAAAATAAATCAATTATCCTGGTAGACAAATTGCTTTGACGTTCTGCCAACTTAAATTTCTCCTGGGGAAATAGTGGTGTTAAATGCTCAAAAGAAACTCTGTCACGAACAACTTGAGGATCCAAACCATTAATTTTATTTACTTTAATTAAAGGGAAGTATTTTTCTCCTTCTTTAGGAGGTCTAACATTACCCAAAACCGTATCCCCAGTTTTAAGTCCAAAAAGTCTAATCTGCGATTGTGATACATAAATATCATCAGGAGACGACAAATAGTTATAATCTGAAGAGCGTAAGAAGCCATAACCATCAGACATGATGTCTAAAACACCTTCGCTTTCAATTATACTATCAAACTCATATTCTGGTTGTTTGTATTTGTTTCTAAGGTCTTTATCAAAGTTACTATTCTTTTTGTCCTGCCCCCCTTTGTGGTGAGGCTTCTTATTGGACTGCCCTTTATTGTGATTATTATTAGAATTTTGGTTATTATTTCTATTTTGTTGGTTTGTATTCTGTGCATTATCTTTTTTAACTTGCTGGGAAGTTTTAGGATGACGCGGATTGGCTTTTTTCACCTCAGGTCTGTTGATAGACTCTTTAGAAGTGTCTTTTTGGGAAGCTGTTTTTGCCTCCTCTTTTATGATTGGTTTACGAACCGGTCTCTCCGGTTTAGCTGTTTTTGGCGCCGAAAATGCAGCTGTTTTTTCTTGTACAGCCTTAGGGTTACTTGCCTGTAGATCAAGTATTTGGTATACTAAATCTAATTTTTTTAAGGATTTAAACTTAGGTACATTTAAGTCCTTAGCAATATCCTGAAGTTCAGGCAGCTTTTTGGCTTTTAAATCTGAAATCTCAAACATTGAGTATATAATAAATTAATAGTGTATGAAAATGAAGTGTATTGTTATCTTGGGTATTACTTGGGAATGAAATCCCATAGGGTAAGTGCTATAACATATAACGAGACAATAATACAAATTATTTTAAACATATTGAGATATATTAAAGTTTTATTTAGCCATGAGCCAAACTCTGTATTCTCATAACCTACTCAAACCGAGTATTTTCTACATTTTTTTCCGTATATCCTAGAGTTTTGTACATAAATTTTAATTCAAATTCTTATGGATTTTATCCAAAAGGCATGTACTTTTGCCTTGCTTATGAAATTTGAGCGATGATCCAGAGAATACAAACTTTATATTTACTAGTAGTTGCCCTGATATCAGGGGTGCTACCTTTTGTTTTTAGTCTTTGGAAATCAGAGGAGGGTATAGTTTTTTATGCTCAGGGTGATCTGATGTTTTTAGGAGCATTTTTACTTTCCTCTTGCTTAGCAATCCTAAGTATTTTTTTATATAAAAATCGAAAAAATCAGTTTGTAGTAAACAGACTTAATATTCTATTGAATCTTTTTTTACTGGGATTTTTCGTTTACCGGTCACTAAATTTATCCGGAGAAATAGTCATTTCTGAGAAGGGTATTGGGATGTTGATTCCTGTATTTTCTATCGTTTTTTTAGTCCTTGCCAATAGGGCTATAAAGAAGGATGAAGATCTTGTAAAATCTGTTGATCGCTTACGTTAAACCTAACATCTTAGTAGTATTAGTGCGTTAAACCCGGGGGTTGTTCCCCGGGTTTTTTGCGTTTTCATATTAATGTAATAAGGTTTTGTTAGACTACTATCTTTTTCCTAATTCTATGACTTCTAGATTTTTAATTTCTTCCCCGTCTATATGGAACTGAAGCATAGTTCGCATTTGATGAAATCCTTTTTTACCACAGGCTCCTGGATTCATGTGCAATAGGTTTAGTTTTTTATCCCACATCACTTTTAGAATATGTGAATGCCCTGAAATGAATAATTTTGGGGTATCATTGTTTATAAGAGATTTAACTCTCGGACTATACCTATTTGGATAGCCACCAATATGTGTCATCCATACGGATACGTTTTCACAATGAAATTTTTGATCTAAAGGATAGTCCTTGCGAATTACATGATCATCTATATTTCCAAAGACAGCTCTAAAAGGGTTAATAGCTGCCAATTTATCAGCGACTCCTATTGTCCCAATATCTCCGGCATGCCATATTTCATCGGCTTTTTTCGCATATTTAATTATGGTATTGTCTAAGTGTCCATGGGTGTCTGATAGCAATAAGATTTTTGTCATTAAACTATACATTTTATAGGCAAATAACCTTTAACAATTATTTCCTAAGTCTGGTTTTGCGTACTAATTTGGGACTTATATCTGAAGATTTTGCGTGCGAGCTAACTTGCCTATATTTGATGCACACAAAAATAGGGTAATAAGGTGAGATATTTTATGACTTTTTCATACTTCGGCAAAGGCTATCACGGGTGGCAACGACAGCCAAATGCCATTACCGTGCAGGAAGTCTTGGAAAAATCCCTTAGTACCTTATTGGGTGATAAAATTGAATTGGTAGGCGCAGGTAGAACAGATGCCGGGGTCCATGCAAAAGAAATGTATGCACATTTTGAATTTGATCAAATTGTATCCCTGTCAGAATTAGAATTTAGACTTAACGCCTTTCTTCCAGAGGATATAGCCGTGCAGTCTATTTTTAAGGTTACATCTAAGGCACATGCACGATTTGACGCCAAAAGCCGAACCTATGAGTATTGGGTAGTCCGAGATAAAGATCCCTTTCTAAAGGAACATAGCTTTTATATAAATAAGACTTTGGACATAAAAGCGATGAACACTGCTGCCTCCTTTTTATTAGATTTTACAAATTTTCAGAGTTTTTCAAAATCTAATACAGATGTAAAAACTTTCAATTGTAAAATAGATTCTGCCTTTTGGACCCAAAAAGAACACCTGCTTATTTTCACTATTACGGCCGATCGTTTTTTGAGAAACATGGTCAGAGCAATTGTAGGAACCCTATTAGAGGTTGGACGAGGTAAATTAAGTCCCGAAGATGTTAAGACTATTATAAAAAGTAAAGATAGAAGAGAAGCTGGGCCATCAGTGCCTGCAAAAGGATTATATTTGACAAAAATAAAATACCCGGAAACGATTCTCAACTTCCATGGATAAAGACACCGGTAAAGCCTTTGATTTTAGATTGTTTAAGCGTGTAATGGCACATACAGGGCCTTACCGACTTACATTTTTTTTGGTGGCGTTAACCGCCGTGCTCTTAACCACTTTCGCCGTTCTAACTCCCTATATTTTAAGAGACATAATCGATGTAGCTTTAAAAGATAGCAATGCCGAGATGTTATTACAACTATCTCTGACGATGCTACTGGTTTTACTTGGCCAGGTAATATGCCAGCTTTTGTTTAATTACTATGCCAATTGGTTGGGAGAATCTGTAATTAGGGATATCAGAATAAATTTATTTCGAAGAATGCTGGGGTTTAAAATGCAGTATTTTGACAATTCTTCTATTGGAGTTCTGGTTACCAGAGCAGTGGCAGACATGCAGCGTATCGGGGAAATTTTTAGCCAAGGTTTTTTTGTAATAGTTGCCGATCTTTTAAAGATGCTTGCAGCTGCTTCTATGATGATCTACATGAATTGGAAGCTATCGCTAATTGTTTTTGCAGTATTACCAGTAATCCTATACGCCACAAGACTGTTTCAACAGGCTATGAAAATTGCATTTATTGAAGTCAGGGCTCAGGTCTCTAGTCTAAATTCTTT
This sequence comes from Eudoraea chungangensis, assembly GCF_029360665.1. Taxonomy (GTDB): domain Bacteria; phylum Bacteroidota; class Bacteroidia; order Flavobacteriales; family Flavobacteriaceae; genus Eudoraea; species Eudoraea chungangensis. The sequence goes on along the minus strand of NZ_JARDUB010000003.1, from coordinate 437,567 downwards.
TGTACAGGAGCGCATTACAGGGATGAAGATTGTTCAGCTTTTTACCCGAGAGAAAATTGAAAGTGAAAAATTCCGAGAAATTAATGAGAAACATCAGAATGCCTGGTTAAAAACCGTATGGTATAATTCTTTTTTCTTTCCCATAGCTGAAATAGTAACTTCTATAGCCATTGGTTTGGTAGTCTGGTATGGAGGATTACAGAATATAATGAATATTGAGGTTGATGTTGCAGGAACAATTTTCGCCTTTATTCTTTATATAGAAATGCTTTTTAGACCATTACGTCAAATTGCAGATAAGTTTAATACACTTCAAATGGGGATGGTAGCTGCCAACAGAGTGTTTAAAATCTTAGATACCGAAAGTCATATTGAAGACAAAGGGGAGTTAAGGAAGGAAAGTGTTGAGGGAAGTATTTCTTTTAAGAATGTCCATTTTGGATACCTAGAGGATGAAGAAGTCTTGCATGGAATTTCTTTTGATGTAAAGGCTGGAGAGACCATGGCCATAGTTGGAGCAACAGGAGCGGGGAAATCCACTATCATCAATCTTCTTAACCGATTCTATGAAATTAGTTCAGGAGCAATAGAAATAGACGACGTTAATATTGCGGCATATAAATTAACTTCTTTAAGGAGGCATATAGCGGTAGTATTACAAGATGTATTCTTGTTTGCAGACACTATTGCCAATAATATTTCTCTTGGAGACCCAAACATTAGTATTGATGAAATTGAAGAAGCGGCCAAACAAATTGGCGTGCATGAATTTATCAGTAGCCTCCCAGGAGGGTATCAGTATAATGTTAAGGAAAGAGGGACCATGCTATCAAGTGGACAGCGACAATTAATAGCTTTTTTAAGAGCATATGTAAGCAATCCCAGTATATTAGTTTTAGATGAGGCCACCTCTTCCGTAGACACCTATTCAGAACAATTAATACAGGAAGCCACAGATAAAATTACCAAAGGACGAACTTCGATCATAATTGCACATAGACTTGCAACAGTAAAAAAGGCTGATAAGATTTTGGTAATGGAAGCCGGAAGAATTGTTGAAAGTGGCACACATAAAGACTTGCTTAAAAAAGGTGGCTATTACAATAAACTTTATGAGGCACAATTTATGGCCGAAGAAGTTGTCTAAGACCTTAACATTTCTTAATTAAATAAGATCGTCTTTTATAAGCTGTGATAATTCAGAGTAATCTTTAAATAGCACAAATTCACCATTTTTAATATACGAGACAGATCCGGTTTCTTCACTAACTACTAAGGCTATTGCATCTGTCCTTTCTGTAATACCAACCGCCGCTCTATGCCTTAATCCAAATCTAAGGGGTATACTACGTTCGTTAGAGACGGGAAGTATCACCCTGGTAGCCGTAATATGATTGTTTTCAATAACGGCGGCCCCATCGTGTAAGGGACTGTTTTTATAAAAAATACTCTCAATAATGGGTTGGTTTATTTCAACATTCATGTTGTCCCCAGTAGTTTTTACAAAATCTAACGAATTACTCCTTTTAAAAACCAAGATTGCTCCCGTCTTACTTTTGGCCATCTTCTCACAGGCCAACAATACTGCCTCGAGATTTAAATGGGAATCATCTTGTGGTCTTAGAAATTTAAACCGCTTTACAAAATTTCGTTTGTTCGCAAAATTGGTAGAACCAATCATGAGAAGAAATTTTCTAATTTCTTGCTGGAATACGATAATAAGTGCGATTAAACCAACCGACATAAAACCGCCCACCACGCTGCTGATCATTTTCATACCCAGCAATTGGGTTAACTTCCAAAAGCCCCAGACAATTACAATACCAATAAAAATATTAATTGCTACAGTACCACGAACAAGTTTGTAGATATAATACAGTAAAATAGCAACAAGAAGGATATCTATTATATCTGTTACTTTGAAGTCAAGAAAACTTATAAAATCCAATCCCTGGTGTTTTTGTAAAATTAGAAAAAATAGACATACAAAAAATTATCAATATTCTATTTGAGTTCCACGTGTAGTTTTACACACTGTACTGCTTCTTTAACGTCGTGAACCCTTAAAATATTGGCTCCTTTGGCCAAGGCAATCATATGGAGAGCGGTTGAGCCGTTTAAAGCATCTTCTGGTTCTATATCCAGGGTTTTATAAACCATAGATTTTCTGCTAATACCTACTAGTACAGGAAGGTCTAAGGCCTTAAAAAGATCAAGTGAATCTAATAAATAAAAGTTTTGCTCCTTATTTTTGGCAAAACCAAATCCCGGATCTATGATTATATCCTTAAGTCCAAGCTTTACTCCCTCGCTTAGTTTTTCGGAAAAATAGAACAGCATTTCCTCCAGGATATTAGTATAATCCGTTTTGGACGTCATATTCTGAGGATTACCCTTCATATGCATCAGGATGTAAGGGGCTCCATATTTGGCAACAGTATTCATCATTTTAGAATCTAAGGAACCGCCGGATATATCATTAATTATGGCTGCTCCATGATCTAGACAGTATTCAGCTATCTTACTTCTAAAAGTATCAATTGAAATAATTGCCTCAGGAAACTCAGCTAAAATTAGTTTTAGGATTGGCTTTATGCGGCCAAGTTCTTCATCTTCGCTTATATCTTTTGCTCCTGGTCTTGAGCTATAGGCTCCCAAGTCTAAAAAGGTTGCTCCTTCAATTAACATCTTTTCAGCTCGGGCTAAAATACTTTTATCGGAATTGTATTTTCCGCCATCGTAAAAAGAATCTGGAGTAATATTTAATATCCCCATTACTTTTGGAGAACTGAGATCTATTAATTTCCCTTTGCAGTTTAGAGTCATATTGTTTCGAATCTTATAGGTGCAGATTAATTTTGAGGAGCAATTTTAATGCACGAACTTTGATGCTTTCATATCTTTGAGCGAAATTTACGCAATTAAGAATTATTTTCATGCAGCAAACTTCGGAACAATATGACGCCATAGTCAAAAAGTGCAAGGACCTCTTTGAAAAAAAAATGGCTGATTATGGCAGTGCTTGGCGAATCTTAAGACTTCCGTCTCTTACCGATCAAATTTATATTAAAGCACAGCGCATTCGCAGCCTACAAGAAAATGAGGTTAGAAAAATACAGGAAGATGAGCAGGCAGAGTTTATAGGGATTATTAATTATTCTATAATGGCATTAATTCAAATGCAAAAAGGAATAGCCAAAGAACCCGATCTTAATCTAAAAGAAGCCCTACAGCTATATGAAAAACATGCATTGGATACCAAGACCTTAATGGAAAATAAAAACCATGACTATGGAGAAGCTTGGAGAGATATGCGGGTGAATTCCCTTACCGATTTAATAATTCAAAAACTTCTAAGGGTTAAACAAATTGAGGATAACAAAGGAAAGACCTTAGTAAGTGAGGGTATAGCTGCAAATTATCAGGACATGATTAATTATGCCATTTTTGCTATGATTTTGTTAAACGAAACTTCTGAAATAAAATAAGGCATGAGATTAATTGTTGGTTTTTCAAGAGTCTTTGTTGGGGTGCTATTCATAATTAGTGGTTTTATCAAACTAAACGACCCTTTAGGATTTTCATTTAAGCTAGAAGAATACTTTAGTCAAGGGGTGCTTGATCTACCATTTTTAATGCCCTATGCCTTAGCTATATCTTTGTTTGTTGTAATCTTTGAAGTGTTGTTGGGTGTTTTACTTCTCTTGGGGTTTCAAAAGAAATTTACCTTATGGGCCCTTCTTCTGATGATTGTTTTTTTTACTTTCCTTACCTTCTACTCGGCTTACTTTAATAAGGTGACGGATTGTGGATGTTTTGGCGATGCTGTTAAACTTACGCCATGGGAATCGTTTACAAAAGATACTGTTCTTTTGGTTTTAATAGTTATTCTCGTCATTGGAAAGGAGTATATTAGACCACTTTTTTATCCACGTATCATGCGAGCTACGGCTTTGTTTTCCTTAGTTTTTTGCATTCTATATGGCTATTTTGTACTGAATCATTTACCACAAATAGACTTTAGACCTTATAAAATTGGAGCCAATATTATAGAAGGAATGTCCTACCCAGAAAATGCTCCTAAAGCCATTTTTGAATATAGTTGGAAGTTTATGGTGAATGGAAGTGAAGAAGTCTTTGTTACACAGGGAGACTATCCGGATGTGGAAGGGGAGTTTCTGGGGGTGGAAACCAAGGAGATTCAAAAAGGCTATGAGCCGCCTATACACGATTTTACTATTGAACAGGATGGAGTAGATTATACTTCAACAATAATGCAAGAAGAGAAGCTGATGATGGTGATTGCCTATGACCTAGCAAAAAGTACCTATCCTGCATTTACCGAGGTAGCAGCGATGGCATCTTTGGCTGTTAAGAAAGGTTATAAGGTGATTGGTATGTCGGCTTCTAATACAGAGTGGACGGATAAGATTAAAAGTGAATTTCAGTTAAATTTCCCTTTTTACTTTACCGATGAAACTACTCTTAAGACAATAATACGTTCCAATCCTGGAATACTTCTGTTAAATCGAGGCACCATAAAGCAAAAAGTACATTACAATGACTTAGAAGACTTAAATTTTGAATAGGACAAAAACAAAATGCATATAACCGTTAAACTTAAATAAGAAATAATGAGAAGTAAAATTGTTGCAGGTAATTGGAAAATGAATAACAATAAAGGAGAAACGCAAAATCTATTATCGGACTTAAAAAAAGGGCTTCCTGCAACGGAAGCAGAGGTTATAGTGGCTCCTGCATTTGTTAATCTCGCCCAAGCTTCGGAAGCTTTAGAAGAAAGTAGTATACAGGTTTCTGCCCAGAATATGCATTTTGCTTCTAACGGGGCTTTTACAGGTGAAATATCTGCAGATATGTTGTTGAGTATCGGTGTAGATACAGTAATTATTGGGCATTCTGAAAGAAGAGCATATTTTGGTGAGACGGATGATTTTTTGGCAAAAAAAGTAGAAACTGCACTTTCAATGAAGATGCGTATCATTTTTTGTTTTGGGGAAGAATTGGAAGATCGTAAATCTGGTAGTCATTTTGAAGTGGTGGGTAACCAACTGAAAAATGCCCTCTTTTCTTTACCAGAAGAAGCTTTTCAGAGTATAGTATTGGCCTATGAGCCAGTTTGGGCTATTGGGACTGGAGAAACGGCGTCGCCAGAACAAGCTCAGGAAATGCATGCCTTTATTCGTAAAACCTTATCACAAACATATTCAGAAAGTGTTGCGCAAGAGATAAGCATTTTATATGGTGGTAGTGTAAAACCTGCCAATGCTTCCGAAATTTTTTCAAAGCCAGATGTTGATGGTGGATTAATTGGTGGAGCTTCCTTAGTAGCGGCTGATTTTTTGGCTATAGTAAAGGCAATCTAGTTTAATGGATAAAACCTATGTAGAATATGTGTTCAAGACTAGGCCTCTTCAACCTGCATCTGACATCCTTCTCGCAGAATTGGCCGACTTGGGCTTTGAAAGTTTTATAGAAACTAAGGAGGGCCTGAAGGCCTATGTGTTGAAAGATTTTGACGATATCCAAAAGGTTAATTCCCTGGCTATTTTTCAGCAAAAAGAATATGAGGTTAGTTTTACTACCTCCGACATTTTGCAGCAAAATTGGAATGCCGATTGGGAAAATAGTTTTAACCCGATCCATATAGGAGATTTGTGTACTGTAAGGGCACCCTTTCATGAAATTCCCAGTACGAAGTACGACCTGGTTATAACGCCAAAAATGAGCTTCGGCACTGGACATCACGAAACAACCTATATGATGCTCAGCTTCCTCCTGGATGCTGAATTAAGGGAGAAAAGTGTTTTGGATATGGGATGTGGTACCGGAGTATTGGGTATTTTGGCAGAAAAAAAAGGTGCCAGAACTATTGAAGCTATTGATATTGATAGTTGGAGTTATCAAAATACTTTAGAGAATATAAAGGAAAATAAATGCACCCGAATTCAGGTCAAGGAAGGCGATGTAAGCCTATTAAAAAAACACTTTGATGTTATTGTAGCAAACATTAATAGGAACATATTATTAGAAGACATCAGGATTTATGCAGGGCATTTAAAACCAGAAGGGACTTTGTTTTTAAGTGGTTTTTATCTAAAGGATTTAAACCAAATTACTGACGAATGTGAAAAATATGGATTAAATTTTCAACAAAATCTTGAAAAGAATAATTGGGTTGCCGCAAAATACGTATTTTAGGGTGAATAAAATCTATCTGTATGAGCACTAAAGAAAAAGTCTCAGAAGAACTACTGATTGAAGAAGAGACAGTAAAGAATAATGAAATTATTCTGTTTAATGACGAGGTTAATACTTTTGACCACGTAATTCAAACCCTTATTAATGTATGCAAGCATACCGCCGTGCAAGCCGAACAATGTTCTTTAATTGTACATTATAATGGAAAATGTACAGTTAAGACGGGGGAGTATAAAGAACTAAAACCTCAATGTAGCGGATTATTGGAGGCAGGATTAAGTGCTGAAATAGTGTAAATTCTAATTTAACAATGTCTTTTTGGTAAAAAGCTCTTTTCTCTATAGTTTCTCTCTGAATAGCTTCTTTTCCTGTTTTTAAATTTGTCAACATAAGGGAGATCGCGGTGCTCTCACCTTTTCTTTTCAATAAGAAATCGCAGAATTTCCATAGAAATAAATCTGTTGCACTTTTTTGCATTGCTTCATTAAAGTACAAAGCTTCTCTATTTTTTCCTTACATTGTAATTGTGTTTTTTTTTTTAAGTAAAAGCAAATTAACAAACCAAACTAACAAACTTAAAACTACCATGAAAAAAAAAGAGGAAGTGATAAAAATGAATAAATCCTATACCATTCTTATAAGTTTAATTGTTGCCCTTGGTGGTTTCTTATTAGGATTCGATAGCGCTGTGATTTCTGGAGCTGTAAAAGGTATTACTGTTTATTTTGAAATGACCGAGTGGATGCTTGGATTTTCTGTTGGATGTGTGGTATTTGGAGCCATGGCGGGTAACTTAATGGCAGGACCTCTGAGCGATAGATTTGGAAGGAAGAAAGTCCTGATATTTGTGGCTGCACTATTTACGATTTCGGCCTCATGGTCTGCCCTTGCAACAGGATATACAGAATTTATTATTGCCAGAATTATAGGCGGTGTTGGAATAGGGGGTGCCATTCTTATCGCGCCTATCTATATTGCCGAAATTGCACCGCCCAAATTAAGAGGCAGTCTGGTATCTTTTAATCAATTGAATATTGTTATTGGTATTTCAGTGGCCTATTTCTCTAATTATTTTTTGGTAAATATGGGTGAAGAAAGTTGGCGATGGATGCTTGGGGTGGAGGCCATACCGGCAGCAATTTATTTTCTCACTCTTTTTACGGTACCAAGAAGCCCAAGGTGGCTTATTACTAAATTGAACAAAATAAAGCTGGCAAGAAAGATCTTAACAAAAATTGGGGGAGAAGAATATGCTGAAATTACAATAGCTGAGATACAACGGGGTGTAGATAAGCAGGAAGAAAAAGGTAAACTTTCGGATCTGTTTAATAATAGAAACCGCACCATTATGATTATAGCCTTGGGGATCGCATTTTTTCAGCAAATTACAGGAATAAACGCCGTATTCTACTATGCGCCAACTATTTTTGAGCAGGCAGGGGGCAGTACAGACTCTTCTTTCTTACAAGCCATTGTAGTAGGTCTTACCAATCTGGTTTTCACGCTGGTGGCTATTTGGTTGATAGATAAACTTGGAAGAAAACCTCTCTTGTTAATTGGGACGTCCTTTATGACCATCGCGCTGCTTATGGCGGCTTTTGCTTTTAACAATGCAACCTATGATTTTAATGACGATAGTATAGCCAAAATTGGGGATAATGAAATAAGAACGGCTTTGACAGATTTGAATGGAAAATCCTTCGACGGACAAGCGGTGTTGTTTGAGGCCGTGGAGCCATTGATGAGTCAAGAGCTATTTTTAGAATTTAAACGAAATGAAATAACCAACTTTATCCAAGTCAATGCTACACTTGTTTTAATAGCCATCTTGTTGTATGTAGCGGCATTCGCAATCTCTTTAGGACCGGTTATGTGGACGCTTATTTCAGAAATATTTCCAACAAAAGTTAAGGGAATCGCCATCTCAGTAGTAGGTTTTTTCAATTCCTTGGTAAGCTTTTCGGTTACACAGGTATTCCCTTGGGAATTATCCAATTTGGGTCCAACCGTGACCTTTGCAATTTATGCCCTCCTATCTTTATGTGCTGTTTTCTTTGTTTATAAATATGTAGTGGAAACAAAGGGTAAAACTTTGGAGGAAGTGCAGGAATTATTAATTAGAAATTAGACAAAAATGAGAAGAATTGTATATGTAATATGTGTTATTCTGTTTATCGGATGTAAGGGTAAAGCAGAAAAGGTAACGACAGATACTGCAGTCGTGACAAGAGACTTGCCAGCGAAGGTGGAGGTGAATAAGGAGTCTGGAAAGTATGTTCTTAGGGTTAATAAGGAACCTTTTTATATCCATGGAGCAGGCTTAGAGTTTGGAAACATATCGGCCCTGGCCAGTCATAATGCTAATTCTTTCAGAACATGGAGGACAGATAATGGGCAAAGATCTGGGAAGGAAGTGTTAGATGAAGCACATGCCAACGGATTAATGGTTACAATGGGTATTGAAGTAGGTAGGGAAAGGCATGGTTTTGATTATGACGATGAGGAGGCCGTTAGCAAACAATTAATGGATATAAAGCAACAGGTATTAGCACTAAAAGATCACCCCGCTTTACTTATTTGGGGTATTGGTAACGAGTTGAACCTGCATTATGAAAACCCTAAAGTTTGGGACGCGGTAAATGAAATATCTATGATGATTCATGAGGTAGACCCGAACCATCTAACCACTACTAGTTTGGCTGGTATAGGAGAACAAGAGGTGAAATATATTAAGGAGCGCTGTCCCGATTTAGACATCTTATCGGTTCAGATGTATGGTGATCTACCGCAAGTACCACGTTTAATCAGGGAATATGGCTGGGATGGTCCCTATATGGTTACCGAATGGGGAGCAACTGGACATTGGGAAGTACCAACAACTTCTTGGGGTGCGCCCATTGAACAAAATAGTACGGTAAAGGCAAATAATTACTTACAAAGACATGCTAAGGGAATTGCTTCGGATACTACACAGTGCATTGGATCCTATGTGTTTTTGTGGGGAAACAAGCAGGAGAGAACACCTACCTGGTATGGTATATTTTTAGAAGATGGCAAAGAAACAGAATCTGTAGATGTGATGCATTACATATGGAACGGGAAGTGGCCAGATAATAGAACACCAGTAATAGAGAATTACACTCTGGATGGCAAAGTTGCGCTGGATAATGTAACTTTAAAAGTAGGTTCGGAATATAGTGCCACAATAGAAATGAAAGATTTTGAAGAAGATCCTCTAACCTACAGATGGGAAATTTTACCGGAAAGTACGGATTTAAAAGATGGTGGTGATGAAGAGACAAGGCCAGAGGCCATTGAAGGAAGTATAGTTTCACAAGCAGCAGGGGATGTTTTAATTAAAGCCCCGGAGGCAGGAGCCTACCGTTTGTTTGTTTATGTTAATGATGGCCATAATCATTCGGCAGCTGCCAATATTCCTTTTATGGTAAAATAAATTAAATGAAGTGCTAATTGAAACCTCTTTAAGGTATCTACATTTAAGGAGGTTTTTGTATTATATAGTTTAGGCATATATGAGTAAAGAGAAACAATATATTGGGAGCACTAGCTTACAATTTGAGAGCAAGGAAGTAAATGGTTCTTATATCAGCTATGAAAATGAAGCGTACTATAAAATTTCGAATAGCAACGCTTTGCGTCCTTTTTTCATGAGTATTGTAAGTGATTCTAATCACTGGATGTTTATCTCTAGTAATGGAGGTTTAACCGCTGGTAGAAAAGACAGTGAGTCTTCTCTATTTCCATATTATACCGATGACAAGATAACAGAGTCTGCGGAGATAACAGGGAGTAAGACTATACTACGTGTAAATAAAGACGACAAGACCTATCTATGGGAGCCCTTTTCCGACCATTACGACGGACTATATAAGATTACGAGAAATCTATATAAGAATGTGTATGGGAATAAAATTATCTTCGAAGAGACTAACGAGAATCTTGGACTAACTTTCAGGTACCAATGGAATTCTAGTAATATCTACGGATTTGTTAGAAAAGCAAGTCTCATAAACAATACCACAAGTACCATTAACCTTACGCTTTTGGATGGATTGCAAAATATTCTTCCTTATGGCGTTAATACAGACTTACAAAATGGCCGCAGTAATCTAGTGGATGCTTATAAAAAGAGTGAAGTAGAACCTGAGACGGGATTGGGAATTTTTGCTCTTAGCGCTATAATTGTGGATAAGGCAGAACCAAGCGAAGCACTCAAAGCTACGGTGGCTTGGTCGGTTGGTTTTGACGAGCCAAAATACTTAGTGTCTTCTCTTCAAGTCAAAGATTTTCGAAGCGGTAAGACTTTGCGAACGGAGACGGAAGTCAAAGCCGAAAAAGGCGCGTACTTTATCAATACAGAGGTTTCCTTGGCTGCTAAATCCAATAAAAATTGGAGTATTGTAGCTAATGTAAATCAGGGTCCCTCTGAAGTGGTTGCCCTAGCTAATAAATTAAAGAATCCCAAGATTCTAATCTCTCATTTGGATCAGGATATACAGCTAGGAACACAAAATCTAATTGATTTAGCCGCTGCCGCCGATGGTTTGCAGCATACCAGCGATGAACTCCGTACGGCAAGGCACTATTCTAATGTTCTTTATAACATAATGAGAGGAGGGATCTTTGATAGAAATTACGAGATCCAAAAAAAGGACTTTTGCTCTTATCTAAAAGGTGCAAGCCTTAAAGTTTCAGAAGAGCAGTCTAGTGTCATGGAAGGATTACCACTGACCTTCTCTTTAAAGGAACTAAATTCGGTTGCTATGGAGAGTGCAGATCTAGATTTTAAAAGGTTGTGCCTGGAGTATATGCCTTTAAAATTTAGTAGAAGGCATGGAGACCCAAGTAGGCCTTGGAATAAGTTTTCCATTAATACACAGAGCGAGGTAGACGGGTCTAGTATTCTGGACTATCAGGGGAACTGGAGAGATATCTTCCAGAACTGGGAAGCCCTTGCCCATTCCTATCCGGAATTTATAGATCGAATGATTTGTAAGTTTTTAAATGCAACAACCTTTGAAGGGTATAATCCCTACCGGGTAACTAAAGATGGTTTTGATTGGGAGGTAATAGAGCCGGATGATCCATGGTCTTACATAGGCTATTGGGGAGATCATCAAATTATTTATCTTCTGAAGTTTTTGGAGATTATCCAAGATTATTATCCCGAAAAATTGGAGGCGTATATGGATCAGGACGTTTTCGTTTATGCCAATATACCCTATACGATAAAGGATTATCAGAGTATACTTAAAAATCCAAAAGATACTATTGATTTTGATTATGCACTTAGTGAGAAGATCCTAAGTAGAAAAGTATCTATGGGGGCAGATGGAGCCCTTGTAACGCAAAAAAATGGAGAGATTTACAAAGTAAATTTTTTGGAAAAGTTGTTGGCAACCCTTCTGGTTAAATGTTCTAACTTTATTCCCGAAGGTGGTATCTGGCTTAATACCCAACGGCCTGAATGGAATGATGCTAACAATGCCCTTGTAGGGAATGGGGTGTCTATGGTGACGCTTTACTATATGAGGAGATTCTTAAACTTTTTCCGTAATAGTTTAGGTAAAGCTTCCTTTAAAGAACTTCCTGTATCTCAGGAGATGTTGGTGTTTTTTAAGAGTTTAAATAAAACCTTACAGAATAATAAAAGTGTTCTAGGAGGCAGCGTTTCAGATGCCGATAGAAAATCTATTCTAGATGGCCTTGGGGAGGCAGCTAGTGTCTATAGGGTAAAGATTTATAAGGATGGTTTTAGTGGTAATCGGGAAAACTTGTCAAAAACAGCACTATTAGAGTTTACAGAACTAAGCCTGTTGTATTTGGATCAGAGTATAGATGCCAATAAGAGGGAAGACAATATGTATCATTCCTATAATTTAATGTCCTTAACGGATGATAAGGAGATTTCTATTTCTTATTTGAGTGAAATGCTAGAAGGACAAGTGGCGGTGTTAAGTGCGGGTTATCTTTCTTCTGAAGCAAGTCTAGAACTTTTAGACGCTTTAAAGGCGAGTAGCCTGTTTAGAGAGGATCAGTATAGTTATATACTTTATCCGGACAAAGACTTGGGGCGCTTTATGGAAAAAAATATAATTCCTTCCCACAAGCTACACCAGTCTAAATTATTACCCCAATTAATAAATGATGGAAATAGATCTATCGTAGAGAAGGATGTAAATGAAGTCTATCATTTTAATGGCTCTTTTAACAATGCGGAAAGCCTTAAAGTTGCTTTGGATAAACTCAGAACAGAAGGATATAAAGATTTAGTCGATAAGGAGGAAGAAATGCTTCTGGGGGTTTTTGAAGAGGTTTTTGATCACCGTTCGTTTACAGGTCGTTCTGGCACCTTCTTTGGTTATGAAGGATTAGGATCTATTTATTGGCACATGGTATCCAAATTATTGCTTGCGGTACAGGAGGTCTGTCTAAAAGCAATACAAGATGGGGAAAATGAAGAAGTTATAGGGAGGCTGATAGAGCATTATTATGAAATAAATGCGGGGATCGGAGTACATAAATCACCAGAATTATACGGTGCTTTCCCAACAGATCCTTATTCGCATACTCCTGCAGGAAAAGGAGTACAACAACCTGGTATGACCGGACAGGTAAAAGAGGATATACTAAGTAGAATGGGGGAACTTGGAGTGAAGATCACCGATGGACAAATAGCTTTTGGCCCCGGCATTTTTAACAAAGAAGAATTCCTAAAAGCACCCGCTACTTTTACTTATGTGGATGTGGATTTTGTAACCCAAATAATTTCTTTAGACCAAGAGTGTATTTGCTTCACCTACTGTCAGGTACCTGTAGTTTATCAAATGGCCGCAAGCAATGGGATTGAAGTGTTTTTTGCAAACAACACCTCCTTGACGCATAAAACCCTAAGCCTAGACAAAGAAACAAGTACTAAGATCTTCGAGAGAACCGGAGAGGTACGGCGCATATTAGTTTACCTTAAAAGATAAGTTTTACTCACTTTTGTTAACCATTTAGAATGATCCAAACACCTAAGAAAATAGTGGATTGCTTTACTCTTTTCAATGAACTAGATCTTCTTGAGATTAGGTTGAAATACTTATTTGATACTGTAGATTATTTTGTAATTGTTGAAGCGGATAGAACCCATAATGGGGCGAAAAAAGATTACTTTTTAAGGGATAATATGGATAGGTTTAAATCATTTCAGGAAAAGATTATCTATGTGCCTATTGAGATGAAAGAATATGATGGAGTAGAAGGAGTTACATGGAAACGAGAGAATTATCAGAGAAACTGTATACAAATAGGATTGGATAAACTGAATTTAAATCCTAATGATTTTATATTGATTAGTGATCTTGATGAAATTCCTGACAAATCAGTCATAAAAAGCATAAAAGATGAAAAATCAGTAGCTAAGAGGGACCTGTCAATAAGGTCGCTGGAAATACTCCTAGACCCATTTAAATTAGTGTGGAAGAAAAAGTTTAAGAAAGCAAAATATATAAAGAGACTAAAATTGTTTTATTATAGTGAGATTAGGGGGTATTCGAATCCGATAATTTTTAGAATGTCTCTTTTTTATTACTATTTAAATTATAAAAAAAACAATGGATTTTGGTCCGGAACAGTGTGCGTTCAAGCTAGTTTACTTAATTTTTTTAGCCCTAATGATATAAGAGATTTCAGATTGATGCCCCTAAAATATGTCGATAATGCTGGGTGGCATTTTTCCTATTTGGGAGGAGTAGAAGCAATAAAGCATAAACTAAGAAATTTTGCACATCAGGAGCATAATATTCCGGATATATTGGACGATGCGTATATTGAATTTTGTATTCGAAATGGATTCTCCCTATATAATTATTACAAGGAGAAGACTATCTCCAGAGAATACGAAAACTATAAACTTGCTGCCTTCCCTGAAGATTTACGTGCCATTATTGCCTCATACCACAAATTACTGTTACCAGAAAACTCTTAGGAACTGTTTGTAGAGCCATTTTTTTTAAAAATTACCACTTAGGGTAATTTCGGAGACGAAATTTACCCGCCTTAAGGAATCGTTGGAGAACTATAAACCCTCCCCTGTACTTAGACATCTGGTTGTAGTCACCAGCTTTTTAGATAAGAAAGTCACGGTGGTTTAAGTAGCTTGTATTGGGTGGTAAAGATTCGTTTTTGTTAGATCTTATACAGTGTTTAAAAGCAAATATTTGCACTTAAATTTTCGGAACATTTGTTTACTTTTAAATGGTTGTTTGCTTAGCTAATGCGCTATTTTTAAATAATGTTAAAAACCATACCAAAATGAAATACGGCCATTTTGATGACGATAAAAGAGAATATGTAATTACAAATCCTAAAACACCATATCCATGGATAAATTATTTGGGTAATAAGGATTTTTTCTCTCTTACCTCAAATACTGCAGGAGGTTATACCTTTTATAAAGATGCAAAATTTAGAAGGTTAACGCGCTACAGGTATAACAATATACCCATAGACACGGGCGGTAAGTATTTTTATATCAAGGATGGTGATTCTGTTTGGAGTCCTGGATGGAAACCTGTTAAAACAGACCTGGATGCTTATAAATGTAGACATGGGATGAGTTATTCTGTATTTGAAGGAGAAAAGAATGGTATAAGAGCTGAGGTGCTGCAGTTTATTCCCTTAAATAGTTGGGTAGAAATTCAAAAATTAAAACTACAAAACAGTACATCCTCGAAAAAACGAATCAAAATATTTTCATTTATAGAATGGTGCTTATGGAATGCAGAAGATGATATGACCAACTTTCAAAGAAATTTTTCTACTGGGGAAGTAGAGGTAAAAGACAGTGTAATATATCACAAAACGGAGTTCAAAGAACGTAGAAATCATTATGCATATTTTTCGGTCAACCAGCCAATTGATGGTTTTGATACGGATAGAGAATCCTTTCTAGGCTTGTACAATGGCTTAGATAGTCCTCAGGTTGTATCAGACGGGAAGTCCAAAAACTCTGTGGCACATGGCTGGTCTCCAATAGCATCTCATTATTTGGAGATAGAACTAGATGCAGCTGAGGAAAAAGAGTTGATTTTTCAATTGGGTTATGTAGAAGTAGACAAGGATAAAAAATGGGAAGGTAAATCTGTTATAAATAAAGAACCAGCCAAGGATGTAATTTCGGCCTACGACACTCCCGAAAAGGTGAATAAGGCTCTGGAAGAATTACGAACCTATTGGGATAATTTATTAGGTAAAATCATTGTTAAGTCTGGAGATGCCAGATTAGACAGAATGGTCAATATCTGGAATCAATACCAGTGTATGGTCACTTTTAATATGTCGCGTTCTGCTTCATTTTTTGAATCTGGAATTGGAAGAGGAATGGGCTTTCGAGATTCTAATCAGGACCTGATAGGGTTTGTTCATCAAATTCCGGAACGGGCCAGGGAACGAATTGTGGATATAGCTTCTACTCAATTTGAAGATGGGTCTTGCTATCATCAGTACCAGCCCTTGACTAAGAAGGGAAACGCTGTCCTAGGCGGAAATTTTAACGATGATCCGCTCTGGTTAATTCTTTCAACTACTTCTTATATTAAGGAAACAGGAGACTTCAGTCTTTTAAAGGAAATGGTCCCTTTTGACAATGACCCGGGCAGAGCCAAACCACATTTTGAGCATTTAAGAGCTTCCTTTAACCATGTGATAAATAACCTAGGTCCCCACGGTCTGCCCTTAATTGGTAGAGCCGATTGGAACGATTGCCTTAACCTCAATTGCTTTTCTGAAGACCCAAACGAGTCTTTTCAGACTACAGAAAATCGAAAAGGGCTTACCGCAGAATCCCTAATGATTGCCGGATTATTTGTTGTTTATGGCAAAGAGTATATAAAGCTATGTGAAGAAATCGGAAATAAAGAGGAGGCAGAGCGCGCAGAAGCCCATGTAACGGATATGGTAAAGGCTGTTAAAAGGCACGGCTGGGATGGTGAATGGTATTTAAGAGCTTATGATTTCTTTGGAAATAAAATAGGTTCAAAAGAGAATGAGGAGGGTAAAATATTTATTGAGTCTCAGGGCTGGTGTTCCATGGCAGAAATTGGGTTAGAAGATGGAATGGTCGAGAAGTCTTTAGATTCTGTAAAAAAGCACCTAGATTGCGAATATGGTATTGTATTAAATTATCCTGCCTTTACGAAGTATTACATGGAGTATGGTGAAATTTCAACATATCCTGCCGGGTATAAAGAAAATGGAGGAATTTTTTGTCACAACAATCCATGGATTATGATTGCCGAAACCCAATTAGGAAGAGGGGATATGGCGTTTG
Organism: Eudoraea chungangensis; assembly: GCF_029360665.1. Classification (GTDB taxonomy): domain Bacteria; phylum Bacteroidota; class Bacteroidia; order Flavobacteriales; family Flavobacteriaceae; genus Eudoraea; species Eudoraea chungangensis. The sequence continues at coordinate 421,012 of NZ_JARDUB010000003.1, read as the reverse complement.
ATTATTACAGTAAAATAGCGCCAAGTTATTTGGAGAACTTTTCAGAATTACACAAGGTAGAACCTTATGTATATTGCCAAATGATTGCGGGAAAAGAAGCCAATAAACCAGGGGAGGCAAAGAACTCTTGGCTTTCCGGTACGGCCTCATGGAATTTTTATGCCATTACCCAATATATTCTAGGGATAAGACCAGACTATCAGGGTATAATTATTGATCCATGTATTCCATCATCCTGGGATGGGTTTAGCATAAATAGAACCTTTAGAGGAGCCAGCTATGCCATTGAAATTACCAACCCTAATCACGTGTCAAAAGGGATTCAGGAAATAAGGGTTAATGGGGAACTCATTTCAGGCAATATTGTACCTATCCTTAGCAAGGATACAATGCACCGAATAGATGTAATAATGGGCTAGAATAAAGGTGCTAGTGCGGTAGTTTGTCTCTCAAAAGACCATAAACAAATGTTCCTAAAACAGCAGCGGCGATTACGATTAGCATGCTAAAAACTCCTGTTCCCAATAAAATGTACATGGGTCCGGGACAAGCCCCTGCCAGAGCCCAACCGAGGCCAAAAATAATGCCCCCGATTATATATCGCGGAAAACCTTTGTCTTTTGGGGGTAGGTTGATTTTATTTCCTTCTGTGTCTTTAAGATTTGTCTTTTTAAATATCCAAATAGTAGCCGCTCCAAGAAAAACAGCAGACCCAATAATTCCATACATATGGAAAGATTGAAATTTAAACATTTCAAATATTCTGTACCATGAAACCGCTTCAGATTTAACTAAGACGATCCCAAAGAAGATACCTATTCCAATAAATTTTAAAATTTTCATAGTTAAAAAATTAGGGGTAGTATAAAATGAGTCATTATTAGACCACCTATAAAAAACCCAACTACGGCAATTAGAGAGGGCCACTGTAGATTACTTAGACCAGTAATAGCATGGCCGGAAGTACAGCCACCTGCATAGCGAGTACCAAAACCAACAAGAAAACCAGCTACAATTAAAATTGCAAGACCTTTTATTGTGAATACTGCGTCCCAAGAGTAAATTTCTTTGGGTAAAAGACTCTCACCTACCTCAGAAAATCCGAGAGCACTAAGGTCTTTAACGGTTTCCGGGTTTAAGGCCATAGTACTTCCGTCAGAAAGAAAGGTCACCGCCATAAATCCACCTATCACAGCTCCTAAAACCACTAATAAATTCCAGCGATATGCCCTCCAATCAAATTTAAAAAAGTCGGCATATTTACCTGCGCCACCTATTGCACAAAACGTTCTGAGATTGGAGGACATCCCAAACGTTTTACCAAATAAAATCAGAACAGCCATTACTACTGCAATTAAAGGGCCAGAAATATACCATGGCCATGGTTTTAAAAGGATTTCCATAATCTATGATGAAATTAACTTACACTTTGATATATTTAAAATCGAATAATTACTAGGGTCGTTCAAAATACCATAAACTATCTTAAAAATAGAATTTTTATTAAACTCAGCTAAGAATAGCGAAACTCTCTAATAGTATTTCTTATACTATAGTAGGTGCCCATATTCACATTCTAAAATAGGTTTTTCCCAAGATGTTGATTTCCTGATGATCGCAATCAGTGGAACAACCAAATAATAGAATATTAGGAATTAAGGGAAATTATTTTGTTTTTTATCGTGGCATAAAGGTAATCGTTTTCGTTAATACTAACCATTTGTGAGAACCTATTAAGTGCCATAGGTCTCCTTGTTTTGTTCTAGAAAAAGAAAAGCCAACTGCTATAGTTGCAGTTGGCTTTTTCCTATTTTACAAATGTTATTCTATACCGTTACCGTTTCCAATTCTTCTGCAATTGGAAAGTCTATAGCAAATTGTGCAAGATTATGGATATAATTGCTAATGATTTTATCGCCAATTACAAAGACTACATCAATTAAGTTGGCCTCGGTATAACCAGCAGCAAAGAAATTATCCCTACTTCGGTCTGATGCCCTTCCTTTATTTTCCACCACCTCTTTAGTGAATTTTACTAAGGCATCGAACTTAGGATCAAAGGATGCAGTTCCGCTTCTTAATTCCAGAATTTGTTTGTCTGTAAAGCCATTCATTTTTCCTAAAGCGGTATGAGCCGACTGGCAATACCGACAACCATTAACCTCACTGGTTACAAGGTTTATTATTTCCCGTTCTTTTGCTTTTAGTGTAGATTTTCTGTTTTGAAGAGTAAGGTAATCTCCTAGGGCAGTTTCATTTTTGGCATAAAAGGCATAAAGGTTAGGTACAAAGCCAAGGGCTTTTTCTAAATTACCAAAAATGGCCTGGTTGTTTTCTGAAACTTCTTCTTTTGTGGGTACGTTAAATTTGCTCATCATTTGATTTTTTGCTTGTTAATAGATTAATTAAGAATTTAAATAAACATGTCGTTTGTCTCACAATAATAATCGGACATGACATGGAGTTCACAATAGCTGTCTTCTTTCCTGGAAACATTCTTATTAGCATCCAGAAGGTTTTTTTCTAAGAGGCTTGTGATTTGCTGTTTAATGCGGTGTATTATTTTCATGACTACCATCCTTTATTTTTGTTGATACAAAGATGGTGCGGAATTAGAGGCATGTGATAGGCCTAATTTCCCGAGGAGTTGGCAATTTTTCCTAGAAGGGCTTTTTCTTGAATTCTGAGGGGGCTATTCCTTCATTTTTTTTAAAAAAGCGACTAAAGGTCTGTAGGTCTTCATAACCCAGCTCATAAGCAATTTCCTTAACTGAAGAGTCTGTATAGCGCAAAAGGCGCCTGGCCTCTAACATAATTCTGTCCTGTATATATTGTAAAGGGGTTTTGTTTCCCAGTTTGGCAAAAACATTAGAGAGGGTTTTAGGAGATTTAAACAATAGCTCGGCGTAACCACTCACATTGTGAGTTGTCTTAAAATGCTTTTCCACTAAAAAGTTAAATTCTCTAATCAGGTCTATATTATCCGAAGGTAAATTAAGTAGATGGTTTTGTTCTTTATAAATTCTAGTACACAGAATAAGGAAGCGTTTTAGAAGCATTTGTAGCATTTCTAACTGCAATGCATCTTTAGAGGCCATTTCGTCTTCGAATACTTTAATTAAATTAGAAAATTGTTCACTATCTTCTTTCTTCATATTAATTATTGGTAAAGAAGAGGCCCCAAAGAAAAGAATGCCCTTACAGCTTACTTCACTGTCGTGATCTAAAATACAGTAAAAGGCTCTGTTAAACCTTACCATTTTTATATTCCCAATTTCCTTCACTTCAATTTGATGAAACTCTGTGAGGAAAATCAATTGATTCTTTTTAAAGTGATAGGCAATATTATCTATAAGTAATTTAGACGCATCATCCTGAAACCATAGTATGGTTAATGTACTTTCATCAGACCCTTTTAATATTGGTTTGTTGGATGAGCAGATTGTTTCAATCTGCAAGAATTCATTTGTCTGCCCCCGAAACAACATAGATTATTTTTTGTAGTTATGTCTAAAAATAAACATATCCATTACAAAAAGAATAAATAAAAAGGGATCGAAAAAGGTTCCTTTTTATTTTATTGCCTAATAGAAACTTTTCTAAGAGTTAATTTTTTTGACCTGAGAAGAGCCTGAAAGTTTCTGTTCCTCTATAATTGCATCTCCTTTATACATCAGCATGCTGGCACCACTAGCCTGTACTTTGATTCTATCCGAAACACTGAGAAAAGAAGTACTGGCACCAGAAAGTTGTAATTCTAAAGATGCCGTATCTAAGTCGTAGTCTCTTAAATTACTACTTCCATGAAGTGATGCCTTTAGACTAGTAAGACTGCCAAATAGATCTACATGGGAGGCGCCGCTAAGATTCAATTCCAATGCTTGGATATTAACCTCTCCAGTAAATCTAGATGCTCCAGACAGCTCTACCTTAGATCTAGTGTTAACCCAGACATTGTTCAGAATTACCTCGGAGGCCCCTGTTGCATAAACTTCATTTATAGCAGGAGTATTTATGTATATATTCATTACTGCGTCACCCTTAATAGTTGTATTTCTCTTTACTTTTATTCTTAAGTAAAGGCCTTCTTTTTCTAAAATGATTTTCTCGTGAAGGTTAGCATTTGCCTCTACCACAATACCTTTGTTTTGTTCAGTCAGATTGAGGTAAACAGTAAAAGCATCGGAAACCTTTATGCCCTCATAATCGCCTAAATTTACTTCTACTTCAGTAATTTCATCGCTGACTCTAATTGTTTCTTTGGTACAGGAGAGTAGGAGAAGAATAAAAAAAAGTGGAATAATAGTTTTTGTAATTGTTTTCATACTTATAGGTTTTAAAGCGCGGTCCATTTAAAAGGAATTGGATTAAGTACTATATCTTCTTTTAGCACTTCTTGATCTTGCAGGGTTAAAAAAACGTCCTTATCGATGTTAAATACATAGCGGGTATTAATTGTTTTTTCGCTATTTCTGTGATTAGTTGACGGGAAGGTTTTCATCTTAGATATTTTTTTTATATCGATTTCGCCCCATGTTAAACACTCCAATTTTAATTCCTAAGCCCACGGAATATCCATTTATATTTTTTGGTTTGTCAGAGACAAATTGTGTGTTGCTAGAGATTCTATATTTAAACCCGGTCTCTAATTGTACATACCTAGAAATATTGTAAAGAATACTTATTCCCGGTTCGAAGACAAAAACTGCCTCCCAGTCATTAACATCGGTAAAGGGATCATTAATATCTCCATCTAGAAAACCTACAGCACCTCCGCCAATCAGAAGGGGTAACGAAAGATTTACTTTTGATTTGCCAAAAAATATGGGTTCTAAATGTAATCCTCCATAGCCACCAACAAAATCGCCTACGGAAAAGGAACTACTAGCGTAATTTTGCTCCGAATATAAACCTACTCCTACAAAACCTACCTCAAATTGCTGGTTGGCTACATACGCAATTTTCACACTTCCTAAATAGGTGTCTTTGCCGGCAATTTTACCATAGTGGCCAGCAAAACCCAGATATACGCCATGTACTACATTATTTCGATCGTTAAATTCTACATAATCCCCAGATTCTTGCGCACAGCCAATTATTCCAATTAGAAAAAATAGAGCAGCAGAGATACGTTTTACTTTTTTCATTATTATTGATTTTTGATTGATACTATTAAAGACAAAGCAGTTTTGGAAAGGTTGCATTTTAGGAGGATTATTTTTCATTAACTTGGAGAATCAAATCTCTCAATGCCTTAAAAGCTTATGGAGTTTCTTCTAAAATAACCACACCTTTACTACCTCGAATACTTATTCTCCCTTTCTTAGGAATTCCATAAGAGGCTTCTACTTCTCTTATTTTATTTACCTTGTCTACGACCCGACTTTCAATATTCTGGAATGTTTTCGGGAGTCTTAAAAGACCTTCTTGGAGCAGGGCATCAAAACTAAAAGATATCCCAGATATGTTTAATTTAATCTTAGAGTCTTCTTGTTTTATACGGATAATAGCATCACTATTGCTAACATTAGTTAGCTCAAAATCGGAAATTTTCATGCTGAGATCTACGGATTCGTTTAAGTTATTTAGTATTAATGAAGCAAACTTAAGCTCGCCTGTAAGCACATCAATACTATCTAATCTTACTTCATCCTTGTTGGAGTAAAGATCTAAGTTGCTAGCCTTATTTAAAACAATAGTACTACCTCTACTATTTAATCTAAGTTTTTTAGCATTTTCCAGATTTAAGGATCCATTTTTAAGTTCTACCGAACCATAGTCTATATTTCTTCCTTTAATTTTTCCATATGACATAAACAAATCTACTTGCCCAACGTGTTGACTTAAAAAGAGGTCGCCATGTTCAATGGTAGCTTTGAGGTTTCCTTCCCAACCTTCTATGACTATATCTCCAAATTTGTTATCAATCTCTAAAAAGACTCTTTTAGGTAGTTTTATGGTGTAGTTAATTTCCAGATTTCCTTTACTAAAATCTAAAGGAGTCTCCTTAATCACATATTTGGAGAAAAACGACTGACTCTTTTCTTTTATTTCGGTCTTGATATTTATATAATCGTTGCCCGTCTCAAAACTTGGGGCAACTCTGTCCATTAGACTTTGAGAATTTTCCTTTTTTTTGTGTGATACTCGTATGTCTACAACTATTTGAACACTATCTTTTTCCCAACTACTAACTGCAAGATGTCCATATTCATTTTGGATTTGCAGTTTTCCTGCCTCGGTCAGGGCGTAGTTTTTCTCTATACTTTTTACGACTCTTTCTTGACCTCGCAAAGACAAACAAACGGAGCAAAGACAAACCAATAAGAGTATGGATTTATAAGGTATACGCATTGTCATCTTCTTTTATGTTAGTGTCCTCTATGAGCAATAGAAGTTTTTGTATTAATTCTATTCTTTTTTGGTAATTAGATATTATCGCCTCCAGTACTATTTCGTTATCCAAACCTTTGTCTAACTCTTTTCGTAATACCGTGTATTCCTCGTCCAATTCGTCTAAAAACGAAAGGAATTCTGATTTGGAATTTTCGGATAGCCCTGGATGATCAAGTAGTAATGCTACCTGTGAAGCAACCAAGCCCTGATAGTGGGCATCGATGCCTTTTAATTCAGTTGTAATGGTATTAGAATAAGAGTCTTGGGTATCCATAGAGAAGTAACCAATTTGCAAAAGGGAACCCAGGCCAAGTATAGCCAAAAATATAGCTACCCAGCGATAAGTTCTTTTCCAAATTGGAATTGTTCTTTCTTCCTCTGTCTTTAATTCGGCACTTATTTTGTCCCAGAGACCTTTCTTATCCGGAATAGCCGAATTAAATTCCGATGTATTAGTTCGAATAAATTTTTCTAATTCTTTCATAATTAGGTTTTCATTATTTCAATCAATTTTTTCTTTGCTCTGTGGTATTGAGACTTAGAAGTTGCCTCTGAAATATCCAGGATTTCTGCTATTTCTTTATGAGTGTACCCTTCAAACAGATATAGACTGAAGATTTGTTTAAAGCCATTCGGTAAATTTGAAATGGCATTTTTAACTTTTTCAATATTAAAACTTATAGGGTCTTCCTTCTCTTCCGTTAGGTAATAAGCGTGATCTTCTAAAGGTGCAAGTTGTATTCTTTTAATTTTTATATGGTTTATACTTTTATTAATTGCAATTCTTTTAATCCAAGCTCCAAAAGAACTTTTGTATTTAAAACTATGTAGATTTTTAAAGGCGTCTACAAATGTATCCTGCAATACATCTTCAGCTTCTTCTTTATGCCCTACTAACCTCAAGACAACATTATACATAGCATCTACATAAAGTTCATATAGTCTAAACTGGGCAGTACTGTCCCCTGCCATACTGCGCTCTAACAATTCTTTATGTTCGTTATTATAATTTCGGGATCCCATTTAAGGCTGATCTACTATTTAATCCATTGTTTTTGCGCCTCTATATCTAAAGACAAGTAAAAAATAGAATGGTTGCATTTACGGTTAAAAAAAGATCTGCTTAATCACAGCTGCAGTTTCTACTAAAATCTCGAGATAGAAGAGTTGTCTGTACAGTCCTAAATCGGGTACCTTCCAGAAGAATCTTTACTTTGTAAAGACGTTTTTATTTACAAGATTGTTACAATTATTATTGAGATTTATTTTTTATCAACATTTGAAGGTTGTGCTGTGAAGACCTCAGAGGCAAGATCCCGAGGGAAGTGTTTAAAACAAAAATTTGTATACATAAATAAATTTTATGTATACAATATAAAATATAAATAAAATTATATGCAATAATTATTAAATCTTTGTATCACTAAACGTAAAACTCTTTCCATATGAAAAACAAGGTCTTAGTTAGTTCTAAAAAACAGATTACCGAAAATAGGCTTATAAAAGTGGCTGTTGCCCAGGGAGATGGTATTGGTCCTGAGATCATGAAGGCCACTCTGAGTATATTGAAAGCCGCCAATGCACCGATTGAACCGGAGTATATCCGTCTGGGAGAGCAGGTATATTTATCTGGTAATAGCGCTGGGATAGATAAAAAGGCTTGGAAAATAATTAATGAGAACAAGATAATTTTTAAGGCTCCGATTACGACTCCACAAGGGAAGGGCTTTAAAAGTTTAAACGTAACTCTAAGAAAATCCCTTGGCTTGTTTGCTAATGTAAGACCCGTTAACGCCTTACATCCTTATGTAAATACTCACTTTCCTGAGATGGATGTTGTAATTATAAGAGAAAATGAAGAGGATCTATATGCTGGTATTGAACACCAGCAAACTGAAGATGTAGTGCAGTGTTTAAAGCTGATTACCAGACCGGGTTGCGAAAAGATTGTCCGTTATGCCTTTGAATATGCAAGAGTGTACAATAGAAGAAAGGTGACCTGCATGGTGAAAGATAATATTATGAAACTGACAGACGGTTTATTTCATAGGGTATTTAAAGAGATTGCGGCAGAATACCCGGAGATTGAAAGTAATTCACAAATTATAGATATAGGATCAGCCAAATTAGCTGCGCATCCGGAAGACTACGATGTTATTGTTACTACAAATCTTTATGGCGATATTATTTCAGATATAGCCGCCGAAATTGCTGGTTCTGTAGGAATGGCAGGCTCGGCCAATATAGGAACTAATGTGGCAATGTTTGAGGCTATTCACGGCTCTGCTCCGGATATAGCCGGCCAGAATATTGCTAATCCATCTGGTTTGTTAAATGCGGCAGTAATGATGTTGGCCCACCTAGGGCAGAGAGAGATTGCAGATAAAATAAAGAATGCCTGGTTAGCTACTATTGAGGATGGTTACCATACTGCCGACATATATCAAAAAGAAATAAGTTTAGAAAAAGTAGGTACTTCCCAATTTGCGGAAGAAGTAATAAAAAGACTTGGCAAATTTCCTTCCTTCTTTATTGCTAGTAATTTGAGAGAGGGATCTGGGAATATTCAGATTGCGGATTATAAGCGCCTACCTTCTAAGAAAGAACTAGTTGGTGTAGACGTTTTTATCGACTGGCAGGGTAATGACCCTGAACTTATAGGTAAGACTCTGTCTGCCGTAAAGAGTTATAATTTAAAATTAAAAATGATTACAAATAGGGGAGTAAAAGTATTTCCCGAGGGTAGAAAAGAGACCTATTGCACTGATCATTGGAGATGCAGGTTTGTTTCAGAGAGTGCAGATATTTTTAAGCCAATGCCAATTTATGGGTCAATCAATTTTGAACAAGTTGTTGCCTTACTCTCTAAGTTAAACAACACTGGTTTTGATGTCATAAAGACAGAGAACCTTTATGAGTTTGATGGGAGGAGAGGTTTCTCTTTAGGTCAGGGCGAGTAGCTTCAGTATAGGCTGATAGTTCTAATAGACGTACTGAAGAATTAGTTTCCCCCAATAGGAAGTCCACTTTAGGGTGGACTTTTTTTAATTAATTACTGGAAGGTTGGAGGAGTCTACTTCTTTAAAAAGCTTCCATGCATGGTCCTTTTTATCCTTTTTTAGAATAACCAAAAATGAGTTTTCCATTTACACCGAAGCGCCCTCTTCGTTGGCAAACTTCTCTAGTAATTTTTCTCACAAAAGTATGTATTCTTGCCATACATTTCCTCCGGGTCCAATAGCGACCATTCCTTCACTGCTATAATTACTTAGATCCCCGTTTTTTCTTTTAGGGCTAACCGGAAAACAGAGCGGATTTCTTCTATTGATACCACTTCTGCATGGAACTCTATTTCTTAAAATGGGTCTTGTACCTCTTGATTTTATTTTCTTCTTTACAGGCCATTATTAGAAGGCCTATAAGTGCTAGTTTAAAATACTTCATATTATTATTTTTAGGTTTACTAAGTTAAAAAAGACCAATAATCTCCCCTTCCCTCGTAACATTCATGCCTTCCGATGCCGGATGTGCAGGGAGACCAGGCATTCGCATTATATTTCCGGTAATAGGAATTAAGAAGCCTGCCCCTGCGGCAATTTCAATTTCTCTTACGGTTATTATAAAGTCTTTTGGTCTTCCTAATAATTTAGGATTGTCGGACAAAGATTTTTGTGTTTTGGCAATACACACAGGTAACTTGTCCAATCCTAAGTCCGAGATTTTACGTAAATCTGATTTTGCTTTGGTATTATAATCTACATGTTTTGCCCCGTAGATTTCTTGGGCAATAGTTTCAATTTTCTCTTTTACAGAGCTATTCCAAGAATATAGGGCTTCAAAATTGGAGGTATTAGTTTCCACTACTTCGATGACTTCCTGAGCTAATGCTAAAGCTCCCTCACCACCTTTTTTCCACACTTCTGCGAGTGCAACTCTAATACCTTGAGAATTGGCAAAGTCCTTTATAAGACTAATTTCTTCAGCTGAATCTGTAGTAAACTTATTGATCGCTATAACCGCCGGTACTTTAAACTTTTTGATGTTTTCAAGATGCTTCTCCAAGTTTGGTAAACCTTTTTTAAGGACATCCAAATCTGGAAGTGTAAGTTTTTTTAAATCGGCACCCCCATGGTATTTCAGGGCTCGTATGGTTGTGGTTAAAACCACCGCATTTGGCTTTAATCCGGCACTTTGGCATTTTATGTCGAAGAACTTTTCCGCGCCTAAATCGAACCCAAAACCCGCTTCCGTTATAGTATATTCAGAAAAACTCATACCCATTTTAGTGGCAAGTACAGAATTAGTTCCCTGGGCTATGTTAGCAAAGGGTCCGCCATGAATAATTGCAGGGTTTCCTTCTATGGTCTGTACCAAATTTGGCTTTATGGCATCTCTCAAAAGTACCGTCATAGCGCCTTCTGCTTTTAAATCTTTAGCGTAAATTGGCTTTTTCTCAAAAGTATAGCCAATAAAAATATTTCCTAATCTTGTCTTCAAATCCTCAAAACTTTCAGCCAGACATAATATTGCCATAATTTCAGAAGCTGCAGTAATATCAAATCCCGTTTCTCTTGGAACTCCAGAAGTAGTGCCACCAAGGCCAACAATTACCCGCCTCAGGGCTCTGTCGTTTAAATCCATAACCCTTTTCCAATTTATGGTCCTTGGGTCTATCCGTAAACTAGCAGTCTTGCTCTGTATATTATTATCAATTAGGGCAGCGAGTAAATTATGGGCTTTTTCTATAGCAGCAAAGTCTCCGGTAAAATGTAGATTAATGTCTTCCATGGGTAAGACCTGTGAGTATCCACCCCCCGTAGCGCCACCTTTGATTCCAAATACCGGGCCTAAAGAGGGTTCTCTTAATACCACAGTAGCCTTCTTCTTAAGTCGATTTAGTCCTTCCGAGAGGCCAATGGACATGGTTGTCTTTCCTTCTCCTGCCGGGGTAGGGGAAATTGCAGATACAAGGATAAGTTTGCTTTTAGAAATCTTTTCTTTATCAATAGCTTCCAAAGGTATTTTGGCCTTATATTTCCCATACATTTCAATTTCTTCCGTCTCAATTCCCAGTTTTTTTGAAATTTCTGTGATAGGTTTTAAGGTAACTTTTTTGGCGATTTCTAAATCAGTCATACGTACAAATTAAAAATTAAGGGGTATTCGTACAACAGCAACTGTTTTTATTACAACTATTGTACTTTTAAAAGATAGTAATATTAATTACTAGTTTACAACAACAATAAGTTCGTCCTATTTATTGTATCCACTTCCTTAGACTCAAAAGTCCTTTTTCTTAGAGATATACAACATACGCCAAATCGGCACTACTGTCCACAAAATTAGCATTAAAAGCGAAATAATAAATCCCTGACTTGTTCCAAAGAACTGTTTAAAAACTGCTCCGGTATATCCCAATAGAGCAGAGATATCTAACTTCAATAAAATGAGGGTTCGGGAAAGATCAATAGGATTAAACATAGTAACGATTAATGAAAAATTGTCTAAAGGATATTCCTTGAATAGGATCAGAGACATAAGAAATATGCCATCATAGACTACTGCCAGAAACAACCATAATAATACGGCGTAGCCGAATCCTTTTATTTTATTTTCGTTGGAGAGTGCTATGTTAAAGGACAGGGCAGTAAAAATAAGCGTTAGAAAGGCTCCTGTTACTAGTAGTAAGGAAAAATCAAAAATTGCACTGCTTCGCAAGAGACCGTATAAGACGAATGGAATGCCTAAACCAAGTACGAGACTCAAGGTTAAGGAGCCAGCCACCCCGAGATATTGTCCTAAAAAGATTGAGGAGCGTTTAACGGGTTGTGCTAGTAAAAGCTCAGTAAATTCCTTGGAATTATAATAATACATAACACCAAAAATAGTTCCGATTAAAGGGACAAGAACAATGATAATATTCATTAAGGTGATAACCGCTTTGGACACATCGTTATTCAAAAAGAGCAGTACAAACCCTAAAACCAGATAGAATAGAAAATAGACATAGCTCCATCTACTGCGTATAAGATCATAAAAACTATATTTTAATATTTTAAACATTTGCTGGTGTAGTTGCTATTGCCGCTATGGCATGTTCTAGATTCTTTTGATTTGTCCTAGTCATTAAGGCCTCTTTGGTTCCCTTAAAATAAATTTTTCCTTCTAATAGATAAACTATTTCGTCTGCTATTTCGGATACAAATTGCATAATATGGGAAGTGATAAGGATTGTTTTACCCTTGGCTTTTTCTTGATTAACCCACTCCTTTAGATGAATTAGAGAAGCTGGATCCAAGCCTGTTGTAGGTTCATCCAGAATTAATAAAGGACTGTCGAACATAAAGGTTAGAACCAGATTTACTTTCTGTTTTGTACCCCCGGAAAGGGTAGAAAGCTTTTTGTTTAGAAAGGGCTCCAATTTAAAAAGAGCAATCAGTCGTTCTTCGTCCGCTGGCATATCGCGTAAATCCTTAATCATTCTAATGAGCTCTTTTACCTTTAGATTTCCGGGAAAGTTGGCTATTTGAGGTAGGTAGTCAATTTCCTGTCTATACTTCCAGTTATTTTTAATAGGAATTCCTTTTAGGGTAATATGACCGTTGTTGGGAACCACCATCCCCAAAATACTTTTAATGAGGGTGGTTTTACCAGAGCCGTTTGGTCCAAGAATAGCAAATATTCCAGGTTCTTCTATTTTTAGATTAAGGGCGGAGAGGACCTCATTTTTACCAAATTTTTTATAAAGATTATCTACAATGATCATGGTATTTGTTTCATTAAGGGACTAGAATCGAGAAGATTGTCTGGTGTGAATACAGGTGATACTTTTTCCGAGAAATCAATAACATCCATAAACAGACTGCGTAAAAGAACGATTGTTTCCGGTGTCTTGTTAACAATATAAGAAAAGAGTTTTACGGGTCTGTAGGGCACATCTCCCATCCCGTTTTTATCCAGGTCATACCCTGTATAACTACTCCAATAATTCTTGTTAAAGACATTGTCGTTCAACTTACTGTTATAGGAAATATCAAAGGAGTTATATAGAAAATTATTTAAGGTAAAAGTATTAGTGTAACAGGCACCAAGGATTTTAATTGCCCATCCATTCTGTATAAAACTATTATTCTTATACATAATGCGATTAGAGCCTTCTATATTAATGCCTATAGTGTTTTCTTCGAAAGTGTTTCCGATAATTTCGGCATCATTTATTTCTTTTAATAACATGCCAAATGCAGCGGTACCCCAATTTTTCCGAAAGGTATTGCCAAGCATTTTTATGCGTTTAGAGAACATTACCGCAACACCGGCACCATTATTCTCAAAGGTATTGTTGGTATAGATGTCATCGTTAGAAAACATAAAATGCAAACCATAACGCAGGTTGTCTGTACTTGTATTATCCTTTATGCTTATGTTGTCCGAAAATTCCAGATAGATACCATCGCGAACATGTTGTATAATATTTCTCTCTACTACCACATTCTTACAATACCAAAGTTGAATACCATTTCCTGAGTTATATTCGTCTACGGCATCTCCAATAATTTTATTGTGGTATACTCTTCCGTTGTTCGATTTTTCTAAATAGATTCCAAAGAATAATTTTTCCAATACGATATTCCGTATATCGAAATATTCACTTTTTACCACTCTAATCGCAGCATAATCCGTGGTATAACTTGTACCAACATTGATTAAAAACAAGCCGTCTAGGGTAACTTGGTCCGAAACAATACGGATTATTTCTCCTTTGTCTTCACCGTCAATAACAGGGAAGTTTTCGCCAATTATGGTGAGAGGTTTATCTACTAGAATATTATATTCTTTATACGTTCCTTTTTTAACCCTTAGGGTATCGTATTCGGCAGCAGTTTCTATTCCCTCGGAAAGGGTCTTAATTGGGCAGTCCTTACAAATAGTGATGGTTTTGGCCAGTAATACCTCGGTTGCCATACAGATAAAGAAGAAAAGAAAAAGGTATGCGCTTTTTTTCATTGGAAAAAATATAGGATGTCTATGTTGAGCAGCTGTTTGACTAAAAAGGAGGTTACTGGCATATCCGTTTTGCTATGGATTTAAAAATACAATTTTGAGCACAATGTCCCTTAGGCCTTCTAAGCTTTTATTAGTTAATAAGAATTAGGAGTATACTATACCGCTATATCAGCCTCCATGCAATTTAGCGTACAATCAAGAATTTGGAATTTTGCAATGCTTTCACACTGTGCTCCGTCTTTTTCGAAAAATGCAAACTTTGCTGGGCTGTTAGATGAAAGGAACTATCCTTCATGGTGAAATTAATTTCTCCTTCCAACAGAATTAAATAAGCATCTGAAGGAGAGGTATGTTCTGGAAAAATAGCACCTTTTTCTAAACTAATACTAAGGATTTGAAAGGCTTCGTTTTTTGCAAGCTCCTTGATCTGTAAGGTATCAAAAGGCTGCATTTTTATTATATTATTTATCTCGCACATAGGTGATATTGTTGTGTTTTATTTAAACCGTTCCCGCAATTGTTTCCAAGTAAGCACTTCTCCATCATTCTCGGACTGAGCCTTGGCTGTGGCCTTACCATCCTTAAAAGCGGTGAGAAATTCTCCCATGGGACTCGGGATATTCTCACTTATTAAATAGGAGGCCTGGGTTGCATCGATAAAGACACCGGGTTCGTTGTAATCATTCGTTAAGAATTTATCTACGGATTGAACGTCAGTTTCCTTTAGATGGTTGAGCATACATTCCATGGCATCAAAGGAGTAGGTTCTCCCTTTTTTTGTTATAAATTGGGTTGCATGCTGTTTGTCGACGATGGTCATTTTACAAAAATGGCAACCATCTTCTCCATAGACTACAGGCTTCGGAGTGGTATTGCAACTACTTAAGGCTAAACAGAAAGATAAAACGATATAAGTGGTGGTTTTCATAAACAATGGATATAGTAATTAAGTGGGTTTTTTAGTGGCCTTCCATCCAACAAAAAATGCTATTACGGTAGTCGTCATACCTACAAACATCATCCAGGCACCTGAAGAGGGTAGGGAGGTTACATCAAAATTTAGCATCTTAGCATGCCCAAAAAGAGGTGGCTTATAACTCATTGGGGTACCATCTGGATTGGCCAACTTCATAATAGCATTAGGATCTAAATTAGTCCCATAATCTACCATCCAGGCATTAAAATCGTACATCCCTAGGATACCTAAAATACTCATCAGAACAAACCAACCGGCGTACCACTGGTAGTTTAGTTTTCCAATAATGCCTAAAATACCGATAAGTACTCCTAAGGCAACCATGCCACCAATTACTAATGGGAAAGTGCTAAATTCCCACATCTCTTCTGGTTTTGGTAATTTACGCATACCGATATAATGGTTTAAACCATCAATATTCTGCAGATCAAATTCGTTCATGTCCCGAATACCATCGATATGAATATTCATGCCTAAAGGTTCCGGATACTGAGGGGCTCCTAACATGATATTCCAAAGAGGAAAGTAAAACAATCCCAAGAGAAATAAGGGGCCAATAATCATTAACAAACCTGCTTTTTTCATAATTTCTTATTTAGTCTTATCCATAAAATAGTGTTGTTGTGGTTTGCATCTAGACAGGGAATTGTCCTCAGAAAATCATTTAAAAAGCGGGACGGTCATAGACACAACCCGCTTTTCGATTTGAAAAAAATGATTTGGAAATATCCCTATTCCCCTAATGAATAAGTAAGAGGAACATCGGATCCAGCTGGGGAAACTCTAACATATCCTTGCATCTCCTGGTGTAAGGCCGAACAGAAATCTGTGCAATAGAATGGCCATACCCCTGGTTTTTTAGGCTCCCAGAGCGACGTTTTGGTTTGTCCAGGCATGATTAAAAGCTCAGAGGTATTCTGACCGATCATGGCAAAACCATGGGGTACATCAAAATCTTGTTCATGGTTAGTTATGTGGAAATATACCTTGTCTCCAACTTTAATTCCCTCGATATTATCTGGGGTAAAATGACTACGAATGGTAGACATATAAATATGTACTTCATTTCCATCTCTTTCCACTTTTGCCTGATCTGGTGTTAATACCGCATATGGATGCTTGTTTTCAGATAGGCGATAGATTTTTTTAGAATTTGGCGCCAATAATTCTGCTGGGCAACCAGCTGCATAATGTGGCTCTCCATGCGTAGGGAAATCATATATTAACTCCATTTTGTCTCCAGAAATATCATAAATCTGTGCAGAATGTTCCATTTCTGGACCAGTTGGTAAATATCTGTCTTTTGTAATCTTGTTCATGGCAACCACATACTTGCCAAAAGGTTTTCTAGAGTTACCGCCTGGAATCATTAAATGACCAACAGAATAATACGTAGGTTGTCTGTCTATTACTTCCCAGGTTCCTAACTTCCATTTTACGACCTCTGAAGAAATAAAGAAGGTAGTGTATGCATTACCCTGACCGTCGAACTCTGTATGTAATGGGCCTAAGCCACCACTTTTTACTGTTCCTGCTAAAACGTCTTCAAATTTTAATATGGGAATACCGTATGCTTCTCCATCAAATTTCGCTCCTTCTATAGCTGCGATCATATTGTCAAAAGAGTGTACGGTAAGATCTGCTGATAGCTTACCGTTACCTATGATATACTGCCCGGAAGGATCTACATCACACCCGTGCGGAGATTTAGGAGTTGGTAAGAAATAAACTGCGCCTGGAACTTTGGTAGGGTCTACTGTGATTACTTCTTTTTTCATAGTTGAGGTAGCCATATGGGTATGCTCATCGTAAACATTATGTGCATATTCAGCAGGCATTTTAGTACCCCCTCCATTTTTTACATACTCTTCTACCTTTTTCCAGTTTACAGCCGCAATAAAGTCTTTGTCGTTTTGAGACGAGTTCACTTCCATTAAGGTATGCGCTTCCTCGGTGTTATAGGTAGTAAAGAAGAACCATCCGTGAGATTTACCTCTACCAGGATGCGAAAGGTCGTAATTAAAACCGGGCATCATCATTTGGAATTCCAGATTTAATCTACCATTATCCGGTGCAATACTAATAAAGGAAAGAGCTCCTTTATAATTCCCTTTGTATTCATTGATAGGCATGTCTCTTTGTGGTACCGGCACAGAAAATCGAGTTCCGGCAACGACATACTCTGTGTTTTCCGTTATAAAGGAAGAACTGTGGTTACCTGCACTATTTGGTAGCTCAATGATCTCTTCTGTTTCAAAGGTCTCTAGACTTACCCGCGCAATTCTTGGGGTATTGTTACCATTAATAAAGATCCATCTTCCATCCAATTCTCCATTAGTCTGAGAAATATCTGGATGGTGGGCGTCATCCCACGGTACAAAACCGAAAGAAGTATTTAACATGGGCTTGGTCTCTTCAGAATATCCATAGCCCGAGGTAGGAAATTGTGAAAATACCGGAATTTCTTTGAATAGACGTCCCGATGGTAGACCATAAACAGTAATATTTCCACTGTATCCACCAGACATAAAGGCATAAAACTCGTCGTGCTCTCCCGGAGCTACATATGCTTTTTCTGCAGCGCTAGAAGAAAGAGCCCCGTTAGAACTCTTGTTATCTCCCTGGTTACCACAACTACTCAAAAAAGCAGTTATACCAAAGAGCATTAAAATGTAACTATACTTTCTCATCTCTTGTTGTTTATAATTATTTCTATATCAATTTTTTACTCTGAAGCGGGTAATATTACTTTGTCTACTACATGTACAATACCATTTCCTGCTGGGATACTGGCTATTATTTTTGCACCACCTACATAGACGTCCTCTCCTTTAACTTCTACAGTAGCATTGGTGTCATCTGCCTGTCCTAATTTTTTAAACTTTTTTAGAAAATCCTTGGAATAGTTTCCCGCAGTTACATGATGCTTTAGAATAGTAGCCAGGGTTTCCATGTTTTCTGGTTTAAGTAAATTTTCAACAGTCCCTTCTGGTAAGGCATCGAAGGCTTCATTGGTGGGTGCAAAGACCATTAGAGGTCCTGCGTTTACCAGAGCATTCTCAAGGTTTGCGGCCTGAACAGCAGCAACCAAAGTGGTATGGTCTGGCGAACCAATAGCTATTTGTAACACATTCGGAGTAGAGCCATCTTCTTCAATAAATGCTTGCCCAGAAGTCTTGGTCGCAGCCGTGCTGTTAGTGGTAGTAGGGTCAGTACTGTCGGCTTTGCTTTCATTTTTACAGCTTACAATAAAAAATAGTAGGAATAAGGTCCCGAAAATAAATTTCATGTTGGTTGTTTTCATAGGATTGTTTTTATAAGGTTCTGAAGTATTCTAATATGGATCTGGTTTCTTCCACGGTAAGGTTTTGGTTTGCCATGGCAGCACCATTAAACTCAATTAATAAATCTTTCGCACAACGATCCTGTTCTGTCATCAGTTTTGGGTCCAGTATCATATTCATAATCCACTCAGGACTTCTTCGTTCCATAATACCCCTTGGCGAAGGACCTATAAATCGCTTATCTAGTTTATGGCAGGCCGTACAATTGGTTTTGAAGAGTGCTTCTCCTGCAGCTGCCATTTCCGGGTCTATTTCTGGATCTAGTGTTATATCCTTTATTGGGCCCACACCTTTCTCGTCTAAGGTAACACGCTGTGAAGCAGGCACCTCGTCCACAACAGGAGTTTCAAATGTCTTGTCAACTTCCTTGGCACGATCTACACTAAAGCCTTCTTTTTTTTCTTCCTTGCCACCACAACCCAGTAGTAAAACAGCGAAAAGGATACTGTAAATTGATTTATTAATTTTCATATGAATTCATTTAAATAATGCTCAAAAATACTTTCAGATTTTAGATTGAAATATGATATTTGTCATATAAAGGATAAAAATATCTTTTTTACTTTATTATGAATAAAATACGCCAATTACTATGCTGTCTAACTCTTCCAAATACGCCATAAAGGCTGTGCTTTTTTTAGCGATAAACTCTAGTGAAAAGCAAAGGATAATGGTAAAAGATATCTACAAGGCTGTTAACGTTTCTGAAGCTTACCTTGCCAAACTTTTGCAAGAGCTGGCACGGCGCAATATTATTAGTTCCATAAGAGGACCAAAGGGAGGATTTTATATTACCGAAAAAGAAAAAGAGCAGTCTTTACTGGAAATTATTAAGGTAATTGATGGAGAGAATCGTATACATTCCTGTGTTTTAGGGGTAAGTGACTGTGATATGAACAATCCCTGCCTACTGCACAATTTAGTGGCATCAAGCAAAATGGAGTTTTTAAGATCCTTTGAAACTACTACCATTGCAGAACTTACCAAAAACCTGGGTAAGGATGAAGTTTTTTTTCCACTCTAGAAATTGGTGCTTTATGCAGGGCAAACCCATCATGCTTGTATTAAATAAGAGCCACGCTTGTTAGCTTGGCTCTTATTTGAAATCTTGCTAGAACTCAATTTCAAAGAATAAACTACTACTCTCGTTATCGGAGGTTATAGTCTCTCCTTTGATAATGGCAGCGTTCTCATCTACTAAGATTAAATTGAGCTTCCAGTAGCCAGACATGGTCAGGGATAGTTTTCCTTTATAAAGACCACTCCCTACATCGAATACTAAATCCTCATTATTGGGTGACCCATGGTTACCCATCCCTGGCATTCTTGGGTCTAAGACAATCTTATGATTTTTAACAACCGGAAAGTTCATCATGTTTTCCATTTTGAAAACCATTATTTCAAAATCGTTTACAGCAATTTCTGGCTGGAAAGGCATCATGGCCATAACATAACGGCTATCGTCTTCACCGACAAAACTATTGACGCGTCTTTTGCCATCTAGGGGTGCTTTTACATTTATTTTCTCTATCGCATTATAAACCTGCCCGTTCGCGGTATATTCCAATTCCAGATCCCAGTACTCTTCTGAGTTTCCTGGCATTTGGAATACTACATAGCCAGTATAGACTGTGGCGTTTTCTGTTTTGGTTACATCCGATTTTGGACAGGAGTGCATCATTTCTGTCATATGCATCACCGGCTTCCATTGGATTGAGGCGTTGGAAATATAGGTATCCATATCGTTGTCCTTGATGCGAATGAATAACTGATTAAAGCCGATGGTAAAATCTTTTTGTTCCGAATAAATTTCAATACTATGGTTGTTCGCATCCACGTTGGTAACCAAATTGTATTCTGCCAGGGGATTTTCATCAATGATTATTGGATCTTTATCTTCTTCTGAGCAGGAAGTTATACTGATACTCAAAAGGATCACTGCAATAATTGTTTTTATGGTTTTCATGGTATTTATTTAATTATTTCTCTTTAAGAGATTATTGATATTAGATTAAATATTAATTAAAGGAGTAGGTAATAGCTGCAAAAAAGTTTCTTCCCATCCGTGGAATGTTGTTCCAATCGGTATAGGTAGAATAATTGGTGTCAAAAACATTTTCTACACCCGCTTTTATATACAATTTGTCTTCATTTATTTTAAAGTTTCTGCCTACGGCGAGAGAAAATATGGTATAGGCATCCGTTCTGTCCTCCCCAAAATCTGGATTAAAATTTACCTGATCAGCGGCTCCGTTCACAGTAAATGAAGCAATTAATTTCTCCTGCGTATACGCTAAGGTAGAAGCATAAGTGAAGGGACTTATAAAAGGTAAATTTTCCCCATCCTGATCCGTGCCTCTATGGTAGGAGGCATTTCCACTTAAAGAAAATGCGTTGCTTAGCTGGTATGTCGCATTTAAGGAAATATTGTACAAATTGGCATAGAGAAGGTTCTTATAAACTTTAACACCATCTGCACCTATTGTCATTACACTCAGTTCTGGATTTACTTCTCCAAGTATAAAATTCAAGGTGTGAAAATAATTCCCTTCCATGGCTATCTTTAGTTCATTTATGGGTACTACAAAGGAAGCGTTGACTTCTATGGCCGATTCGTTCTTGAGGTCCGGGTTTCCAATATAGTCGTGATTATCAAAACTATTATAGAGGTAAAACCCAAAACCTTCCGAAACTGAGGGGGCGCGATCCCCGTAGGAGAGTCCTCCAGTGAACTGAAAATTGTCCCCCTCAATCCGGTATCTGGCCGCGACACTTTTAAGAATCCGGGTTTGTCGTTGTTCCATATCGGGATAAAAGATTCTAAGAGAATTTAGACCCATTTCACTGGCTACATTAAAACTTTGAAATGCAAATCTTGTAGAGAATTTCAAATAGCTATTCTCAAAGGACAAAACATCTTCTGCATAGAAACCTGTATTAATGGAACGGACATCTGGCCAAGTAAGCATAAACATTTCTCTCTCCTCAGAATTGTTGGGATACATGGTCATTTCGGCAAGGGATCGATTATAGAAACCGTCTAGCTTAAATAAAAAGCGATGGTCTTCATGCTTCAGTTGGCTTTGCGAATAAAAGCCATAGGTATCACTCCATCCGGGCATATCCATTCTAATTGGCACATCCAGACGTTGACTGTCGTCCATAATGTGGGTAATGCTATTCGCATACAACTTGGTTTCCCAGTCAGTAAGTCGTCCAATAAAAAAGTCCTGGAGATAGCTAATGGAGCCAATGAAAGCCTGAGCCAGGGAAACGTCCATTGGCAAGGCTGGGTATCCAATATCTCTGGCTTCATCAAAAATAAAACTGCCCAACAGCTTTTGACTATTAGAAATTTTAACCCCTCCGTTAATTGAAAAATTGTATTTCTCGTATTGGGAGTAGGCAACTTCTTCTCCACCTCCGGCAACGTAATTCTCTGCCTTTCTATAAATGATATCGGTATCGACATAAAATTTTTCGTCCGAGTAATTTAGTTCTCCGCCAATAATTCGGGCGGCGTTGTTTGCTTCACCTCCTGTCTCAATAGCAGCTTGCCAGTCTGTTGGATTAAAATTACTCTTCTCTAATTGCATGTCGATAGACCCACCAATAGTGGTCCCATGTTCCGCACCCTGCTGCCCTCCTAGAATCTGAACCTCAGAAAGGTTAGAAACATCTACATAGGAAGTTATCGGATCCATTTTATCGGTACAGGCACCAAAAATCCGCATGCCATCTATGGTGACCGACAAGCGTTCTGTACTCATATCATTTAACATAGGTTCCCACGCATAGGCACCTCTCTTAATAAGGCTTACTTTATTGGAAGCCTCTAAATATTCATCTAGGGTGGAGAGCGGTTTGGCATGTGCACTATGTTCCAAATCCTTTTTATAGGATGATATCACAATTACTTCCTGGAGGTTGATAGGCAGTATGGAATCTATGGAGTTATCTATTATGGGCTCTTGTGCAGTAGTCCTCTCTGCTGTAGCAAAGGTGCAGAGCAGAACTAGTGCTACGGTATTTCTTAGTGAACCACCGACTAGGTAACCGAATACCTTATATATGAATTCCGTATTCATGTTCGGATTATTTAGACTATTAGACTTTGGCGTATATGCAAATAGGAAGAAAGGATTTCAACCGATTATTAGGCATATAGAATTAAGATTAGCCTATGCCTTCCGGAGGCTCGGAAATATCTGAACAGACGAGTCTGGATAGAAAATGGAAATTTTCCCAATTGGTATGCTTTAGGTCGATAGACCTAAGTAGGTTCAGGTCTATTGGTTTTGAATCTTCTAGAAAGAGAAGTTGTTGTATTTCGTTTACTTGTTTTTCTCCAAAGGGGTTTTTCTTATTTTCTTTGGATTCTTTGGTAAATTGCTTAGACAGGTAGCATTTACCGTTGCATTGAAGTTGAGGGTTGTCTCTATTTTCGCAGAGGACGGTTACGATATAGTCATAGTTGGTTATGTATTCCGCTATGGGCCATAAAGGTTTGGCTAGCATTAGCACTGCAACAAAAAGAATTACAACCGCTTTCATGAGTACAAATGTAGTGCCGTTACTGTACGAAGAATATGATATTTGTCAGGATAAAGGATAAAAATATCTTTTTATAAAAATCAGGAACAAATGAACACAAAGACAGTCTTCTGCTATTTACAAAATAGGTATTTTAAACAATATCTGCTAGTTCCTTTGAGCACTTTCTGTTATATGACAATATAGGTTTTAACAAGCTGAAATTTTGGTGAGGAGACCAAAAATTACCATTAAAAAAAGCTGAAGCCTCCTTCTAAATGAAGAGAAAAACAAATGCCCATAAAAAGTTACAATTACCAAAGAGTTTTTTACCTTCCATTTTTAAAAAGATATATAGCAGTCTAGCATTCTCCCAATTTAGAATTAGTTTAGCAAGCCAATGCTCTTTTAACTTAGGCATACTCTTTTAAATTAGATAATCTATGACCAACGAATTATGTAATAAGTATCTGGCTTTTGTTTTTGGTGAATGTGACAGATTTCTTGCGGACGGCCGTGTTACCAACGACGAATTAAATCAGTTAATAATTGAATTTAACAGATTCAAGAATCAGGTTAAAGCCAGTTCCTTAGATACAGCCATTAAGGAACGTATAGCCGAATTGTCTATTGATTATCCTGAAGAACAGGTTACCCTAGGCTACTGGTATATTTTATTTGCAATTCTGAGTTTGGGTTTGTTCGCCTTAATTTCTAATAACCTAAGACAGAGAAAGCGGAAAAATGTACTCCAAAAACTTAAAAACGACACATCCGACATCCTGATATACATAAAACACAACTACTAGCTTCGATTAGACTATGCCGCAGCACATTGTTTTAAGATCTTAAAAGCCTTAATTAGGCAAAGAACTAAGCGAATTTCCTCTATTTAATCCTATAGACCTTCAAAAGTAACTAAGAAGCCCTTTTATTTAATTGCTATATAAATAATCACTTTTTAATTTCTGATTTATTCTTTAAATTAAGTTCAATCAAAAAATTGAATCTTTGAATTATAAAGAATCACATACACTTATCCTGAATAATATATCCAGGTTTATTGATTTAACTGAGCTAGAAAAGCAGAAATACACTTCTTTATTGACCGAAATTAAGGTAAAAAAGAAAGATTTCCTGATGCAGGCAGGGGAGGTTACCAAATATGAATATTTTATTGTCAAAGGTTGTTTAAAAGTATATACCTTGGATGAAAATGGCATACCTCATATTTCAATGTTTGCTATTGAGGATTACTGGACGGGGGATATTTCTAGCTTTACGACAAAAGAACCCTCCAGATATTATATTAAAGCCACTGAAAATTCAGAACTATTAGGAATTTCGAGGGTAAACTATAAGATATTATTCCAAGAGATACCAAAGTTCGAAAGGTTTTATCGCATTCTATATCAAAGGTCTTTAGTCAGTTACATCAGACGTTCCAATCACGGAATATCCTTGACAGCAGAAGAAAGGTATATCAATTTTAAAAAGAAATATCCAAAAATAGTTACTAGGATTACTCAAAAAGATTTAGCTGCCTATATCGGCATTACACCAGAATTTATAAGCAAAATTATCTCAAAAGTCAATCGAATGTAAAAGTCTTAAACTAGTTCATTTTTTTTCATGCCTTCCTATCGGAATTTTGAAGTGTGAAAAAGGTAGAACTCATACAAATAATAGTAACAATTGCTTTTGTAAGCACTTTACAAGGACAATTCACACAAATAGAGCTGTTTTCAGGATTCGAGAAAACAGACTTCAATCTACTCTCTAGTTATTCAATAAATCAGAGTAATACACTAAGTGTTACCACCCTCGCTTTCTTTCAGAAATTCAGAGAGAGCGAAAATAGAATTTTTGATGAGGTAGGCGTACAACCAACATTATTCTTAACAGTTAGCAAGAATATTGCTCTAGGACCTTCCCTATACTACAACAGCTTTGGTGGGTTTTCGGAAAGAATTTCAGCCAAATTCACATTTAAGAATACAAAGACTTTGTTGGTGGTCATACCTACAGTTGCACACTCAGAAAAGAAAGATGCTAGTCTCGGCGAAATATTCGCTCAATTTCAATTTCACAAACCCCTGAGTGACAAGATTTCGTTGTGGTGCAACGGACAGTTTCTCACGGTTTGGGACAAGTTTAAAACACACTCCAGAAGCTTCCAACAAATACGTTTAGGTCTGTCCTTCAAAGGACATCAATTGGGGCTTGGGCTAGATTTTGACCAATACGGTCCTAAACCGATTAAAAAATCCTCTTTCGGATTGTATTACCGTAAAACATTATAAATCTTAAATATTATGAAAACTCTATCAAAAAAAATTATTACAACACATCCGAATTTGGGATTTAGTATCGCACGTTTAACCCTTGGTTTAGTAATGTTTCCGCACGGAGCACAAAAATTATTAGGCCTCTTTGAAGGATATGGTTATGCTGGAACGATGGAATCTCTGACTGTCCAAATGGGCTTGCCCAGTATTGTGGCCTTCTCAGTAATTATAATTGAATTTTTTGGTTCTATTTCATTAGTAGTAGGACTCTTCTCACGATTTTGGGCATTATCGCTTTCGGCTATGTTCACGGGGATCATAATTACCACGCAATTAGCGCATGGCTTTTTTATGAATTGGTATGGTAACCAATCGGGTGAAGGTTATGAATATTCTCTTCTAATTATAGGTCTTGCATTGAGTGTATTAATAAATGGAAGTGGAAAATGGTCTATAGATAGTTTAATCTCAAAAAAGTAATACCGATGAAAAGGATAATCACAATAGCAGGAAGCAATAGCCAGAAATCTATCAACAAAAGTTTACTGTCCTATACATCCGGTTTACTGGATAATGTAGAATTCATTTCAATCGACTTAAACGATTATATTCTGCCCATTTATGGTGTTGATTTTGAAGCTGAAAATGGTATGCCCACAGCAGTAAAAAGATTAGATGAAATAATCCATACTGCCGATGCATTCATAATTTCACTAGCAGAACATAATGGTTCATATACAGCAGTGTTTAAGAATACGATAGACTGGTTATCACGTATAAATATGAAAATTTGGCGAGAAAAGCCTATGCTTTTAATGGCAGCTTCCCCTGGGGGTAGAGGTGGTTCTGGCGTACTGCAATCAGCAAGTTTAAATTTTCCATTTTTGGGAGCAAAAATCATAGAGACATATTCGCTACCGTCTTTTTATGACAACTTCAGAGAAGGCGAAATTATAGAAGAGAATTTTAGAAGGGTATTAGAAGGGAAAATAGACAGATTTTTCAAAGAACTCTAATGAGCTCTTCAGATAAAGCCTTCGGAAACTCATGCGGAAGCAGCTTGTATCATCTCCTTGCCACTGCGATTTTTTAATAGCCATCGATGTGAATGCACTTTTCGAACAAATCATACTTCCGCTCGAATAAATGATTGATGTCTTATCTCTGCAATTTTGTGTCATCATAATCAATAAACCATATGATAATGACAATACTGGTAAATAGTATACTCGGAATCACACTCTCTTTCCTGACAGTAGAGAACCCAAAAAGTGACTCGGCTCAGAGCTCTCTTACTGATGCTCCGATTCATAAGTCGGTAACCTATTCTGCACAACAAAGGGCGTATGAAATCCTTTCGAACAAATGCAATGTGTGCCACGCGTATCGTAACCACAGACGTGTCTTTACCGAAGAGAATATGAACCTTTGGGCAAACGATGTCTACCAACAGGTATTCATCAAAAAAAGAATGCCTAAAGGCAAGAAAATTAAACTCAGCAGTATAGAATATCAAGATTTATTAACCTGGATATCATCCTTAAAAAACAATTAAAGAAATGGAAATCAATTTTAAAATTATCGTATTACTACTGGGCATTTTATTTACAGGACTTACGGCAGGATTGTGTTTTACGTGGTCTAATGCTATCACAGCAGGAATTGGAAGGTTAGACGACTTAGGGTTCTTGCAGTCTTTTCAAGCAATGAATCGGGTAATTATCAACCCGAGTTTTCTGATAGTATTTTTTACCCCGGTAATATTTCTTACTGTAAATGCTTTTTTACATAGAAATGCCCATCCAGTTACGTTTTGGTCTTTTCTACTGGCGGCGGTGCTCTTTTTTATAGGTATAGGTCTTATCACCATATTCAAAAATGTACCCCTAAACGAAATGTTAGACAAGACCGTCCTGGAAAATCTTTCGTCCATAGAACTTAAAGAGCTGAGAGCCAGATTTGAAAAGCCCTGGAACAGATGGCACATGCAACGGACACTGACATCTATTATGGCTTTTTCTTTGCTACTCGTCGGGATCATCAATAACAAATAATTATGAAAAACGAACAATTATGAAAAATACAAGAGTACTATTTGTCGGAATACTAATTTGGATAATCGGTGTTAGTTTATATGCTTTCTCCTATTACGTGCCACTCTTAGAAAATGCAGAACAACAGGCCAATATATGGCTGTCAATAATCATAGTGCCCTTAGTTTGGTTTGGATCAAAACTGTATTATAGAAATGGTGCTCATACACACGGACTTAGAACAGGACTAATTTTCTTTACAATCTCCGCAGTTTTAGACGCGCTCATTACAGTGCCGTTTACCATACTTACTTATGGGGGTAGTTACTATGATTTCTTTGTGGATTTTGGATTTTGGTTCATTGGGCTAGAGTTTGTAACTACCACAATTGTGTATTGGTATCTCAAAGTTTATAACAAAAGAATAACCCCAACTTATTAATAGAAAGCAATATCAAAATCTTTAACTATTTAAAGCATAATTAATATCAAATTAAAAACAAGTAAAAATGAAAACAGAAAACATCTTAGTAATTGGAGGAACCGGAAAAACAGGAAAACGAGTGGTGACGCGCTTAGAAGAACTCGGTCATATCGTACGAATTGGTTCGCGTAGTGCCTCGCCTGCATTCGATTGGCATCAACCTGATGGCTGGGCACAAGCCTTGGAAGGAATAGACAAAGTGTACATTACCTATCAACCAGACCTGGCAGTACCGGGTGCTTTAGAGTCAATTGAGCAATTGGTAAAAGAGTCGAAGCGAGCCAATGTAAAAAAATTGGTGATTCTTTCGGGTAAAGGAGAGCGAGAAGCCCAATTGTGTGAGCAGGTAATCATTCATTCGGGGCTAGAATACACTATCGTGAGGGCGAGCTGGTTTAACCAAAACTTTAGTGAAAACTTTTTACTAGAACCGGTGTTAGAAGGTATTGTAGTCTTACCTCAAGCCGAGGCACAAATTCCTTGGGTGGATGCCGACGATATTGCAGATGTAGTCACCAAGGCCTTAATCGAAGACAGACACAACGGTAAAATTTACCAACTTACTGGTTCGCGTACCCTTACATTTGGTGAGGCGGTGGCAGAAATTGCTAAAGCTAGTAATCGCGAGATACAATTTGTTCCTGTTTCCATTAAAGAATATGGAGATGGAATGCGAAAAGCAGGGGTGCCCGAAGATTTTGCATGGCTTATTGAGTATTTATTTACCGAAGTATTAGGCAATCCAGAACTGGCAGAAGTAACCAGTGATGTTGAAAAAATACTCGGTAGAAAACCTATCGATTTTAGAGAATATGCGACCAAGGTTGCGGCAACCGGTATTTGGAATACATCTATAGCACAGACCCACGAATGAATTTAATAGGCTCCGATGAATTAAGATTAGTCATCGGAGCTTTTTCAATCAATAAAACAATTTATATCCAATACCTATTTACCTATTAAAACCAACGCAATGAAACGATTCTTAAAATATTTGGCCCTTACAGTTGTATTGATGGGTATTTATATATCAATTGTTTTTATGGGCACAGATAAGGGCTGGTGGTACATACCATTTACGATGGAAACCAATTCTAATAACTTTGTTGCAGCAGTACAGGAGAAAGTACAGGGCGAGTTTGTTGGCAATATGGCCATAGCAGTGCTCAAAGATGGGAAACTGGAATCAGAATCCTTTCACTCAAAAGATATCGCTGTAAATAGGAACACCGTTTTTCAAGTAGCCTCGCTCTCAAAATTTGTTTCGGCACTAGGTGTAATGAGACTTGTACAAAATGGGAAATTAGACTTGGATGCACCTGCAAGTCAATATTTAACTAGGTGGCAATTACCCAAAAGTGATTTTGATACTAATGAGGTAACTATAAGAAGATTGCTAAGTCATACTGCCGGTCTTATTGATGGCCTCGGCTATGCAGGTTTTGAAAACTTCGAAGCTCTTCAGCCTTTGGAAGCATCACTTACCAAAGCCAAGGATGCAGACCCGGGTAGCGATGGGGTAACAAAAGTGGGTGTAACCCCGGGAAGCGAGTGGCGCTATTCAGGTGGAGGTTTTACTCTACTGCAACTCATTGTGGAAGAGATAAGCGGACAAACGTTCGATGCTTATATGAAAACCGAAATTTTTCAGCCCCTGCAAATGAAATCTTCATTTTATCAATGGGATGAAACTTTTGAAGATAGATTATGCAATTTTTACAAATCGGACGGTTCAAAGGCGCAGCATCGATTCTATACAGCACAAGCCGCGAGTGCACTTTATACCACTTTGGCAGACTTGGAAAGGCTTTTCTATTTTTTTGATAATAACAGGGATCTACAGAAACCTTTGTCGATGGAATTTCTAAGAAAAATGTGGCAAGTTGAGGCAAAAACACTGGGAGCACCAATTTACGGATTAGGAACATTTCTGTATACTGAAATTGAAGATGGTGAGTTTATTATCGGTCACGATGGAAAAAACAATCCACCTATCAACACAGCTTTTCGATATAATACTGTAACCAATGATGGTATAATTGTTTTAACTACTGGTAGTGTTGACTTTGCAACCAGAATTGCTAGTGACTGGGTTTTTGTTCAAACTGGAAAAGTTGATGCTCTTCTGTTTGTGATGCAGCAGAGTAAATTGATCCAGATAATAGTAATTGGTGCAATTGTCATTTTAATTCTAATAACATCCATCGCCTTGATTCAAAGAGTAAAACAATAAGCTTTAAAATCACAAATTAATGCTATTCTGATATTCCTTAATGAACTCAAGATAGTATAGATCTTTAGCCAGGCAATTATAGTTAGATATACGAACTTAGCTTTTGGTTTTGAATATCCCATTTCGGGGTATATGTTAACTAATATTTGTGTCAGCCTAAGGTTTTTATCTCTTGACTAATACGGTATTTGGCCATTGAATTTGTACGCAGGCTTACCTACTTTATTTGGCTGGGGCGGTAACCAAACTTTTTGGCGAAAGCGTTAGAGAAAGAACTCAGACTGTCATAGCCCACTTGCCAGGCTGCTTCTTGCACAGTAGCTTCTTGCTCACTAATAAGTTTATGCGCAGAGGTGAGTCTTTCGTTCTGAAGATATTTAAAGACGGGAACGCCAAATATAGCCTTGAACTCTTTTTTGAGTCTTGTAGTATTAAACCCAATAGCACTTGAAAGTTCTGAAAGAGAAGGAGGATTTTCCAGATCTTCCAATAAGATGTCTCGCGCTTTGTTGAGTTGTTCTCTATGATTCGGTTTTGAGGCTTCCTGCTGTTTCAATGCCAGCTGTCCGAAGAAGTGAGATAGCAAAGCAGTTATCTGACTTCTAAAAAACATCATTTTGGTTTTACCAGAATAGCCATTGGAGAAAAATGCATCCACGATGTTGTCCATCTCAGGGGTCATAAAAAAGCTAGGACCTTCTACATAATGATCTTTGGGATTAACCAACTCTTTCAGCAGGTCAGAAAACAATTCACCTTCTTGATTTGGGAGCTGTTCTAAATTACTGAGCTTAGTAGCCACAACAATACATTTTAAACTTCTATTGGGACTGATAGTATGTTCGAATTCCACTTTTTCGTTACCATAGAATGACAATGCCAAACCTTTGGTATATTTAAATTTTTTTTGATTTTGACCATATTTTACAGCTAAATCCACATTTCCGGAACCGTAAAAAGCTACGGCAATTACGGGTTCATCAAAATAACAAGAATCCAGTTCTGTTTTAGTTGAATTAGCTTCTTCAACTAAAATTACGAAGTCGTTTATATGTATAAAATCGCGAGTCATTTATGTTCTTAAATTTAAGGAAATTCAATACAACTCTTTCTAAATGATAAAAGATAAATTCTGATACAGGGCTTAACTTCCGTTTAGTCCGTCGACCCCGTTGATCTCTTGCTAGTATATTTCAATTGAAAATATTGGGGTTTAGACAATGATAGCCCCACAAATATTTTGATTTTTAATGGTTTATATGTTACCTAGACATCAAACAAGGAAATAATCAATGGTATAGCGGACCTACGCTAGAGAACTGACCGCTTGTGCGGGGGTATCCAGCCGATTAGGATTGTTTGCTGTGCAAACATCCTTTGGATGCCTCCCGAAAATGCAATGCTGCAACGCTATCGCATTGCGGTTTTCTATTTCTTACTCACTTTTGAAAGTAACACTTTTAATGTTCGTACAAATACAAAACCCTGCATTTTCATACAGGGTTTGCGCTTTAAGTGACCTCGGCAGGATTACTCGCTTTGCTCGTGTTCCTTTGTGTTCCGTAGTCTAAATGAAAAGCCCCAAATCTTCGATTGGGCACTTTTTTATTTTTACTTCGTTCCTTGAACAAGTTCAGAACGCATTCAAATAAAAAAGCTCACCAAGGGTGAGCTTTTCATTCTTAAGTGACCTCGGCAGGATTCAAACCTGCAACCTTCTGAGCCGTAATCAGATGCGCTATTCAGTTGCGCCACGAGGCCTTTCTGTTCCGCTTAGGAATAGTTGATTAAAATCTTTTCTTAGCGGGGTGCAAATATATTTCTTTTTAAATTTAAGGCAAAATAAAACAGGGCTGTAAATATGGATTTTAAGAATTATGTTCGGGATATTCAAAACTTTCCCATAGAAGGAATAACTTTTAAAGATATAACTCCTTTACTTAAGGATAAGACAGCACTAAAGGCTGCTTCAGAGGCCATGCTAGAATTAGTAGGTAACGTAGAGGTTGATAAAGTGGTTGGGATGGAGAGTAGAGGGTTTTTCTTTGCACCTTTGCTAGCCTCTTGTTTAGATGCCGGTTTTGTACCTGTTCGGAAACCGGGGAAACTACCCTATAAAAAAGTTAGAAAGGTCTACGCCTTGGAATATGGAACAGACGCTCTAGAAATACATGCCGATAGTATAGAGAAAGGAGAGCGTATTCTAATACACGATGATGTCTTAGCTACGGGAGGCACTGCAAAGGCCACGGCAGAGTTAATAGAAGGTTTGGGGGGTATTGTAGTGCAATGCAACTTTTTGTTAGAACTAAAATTTTTAAATGGAGCGGCCAAGTTAAACGGCTATCCTGTTAAGGCACTTGTACAATATTAGTCCAAGGCTCTTGAAGTGATATAATACCTCCAGCCAATAATAGCCAGTTGAATTTTGGATGCCCGCGCTAAATCCAATCTTCTTTTTGTATAAGAGGGCAATAGCATTTTGTTGGCCCTGGAAAGAGTTTTAAAAAATAGTTTCTTCATTCAGAATATATTCCAATCACAAAATGACCGTAAATAACGGCCATTTTAATAGATAGCTAATCCAATTTACTCCTATAAGATAATTAAAAAAAGTAATACAATTAGGTGTATTAAAATTTTAGCAATTGAAATCATAGTTATAAGTATTTATTGTGGTTTAAACTCTTTTTGTTAAATCTTTTTGGGAAGATATAAGAAGGACTTAATGCCAACAAGTATTTTGCCAATTATTAATGTAATTACATACAAAATTGAAAGTATATAAATACTTAGTACTACTTATTAAAACATTGGGCCTTGCTGTAAGTTACAATTTGTAACATATAAGTATTTTATACGTTAAAATTTGTAATATTTGTAGGGCTGTTTTGAGGTGTTTTTAGAATGGCAAGGGATAAAAAGCACGATTTTCGGCTGTTTTTGGAAAAACCATTCTAAAAAACAAATGCCGATTTACATGGATCGGCATTATGCATAATACGTAAAAAATGCTTTGTTTTGATCTAGTTTTCTTTTTTGGTCGTGATTTCAACAACCCCATCTGCAGCTTTCTTACCATATTTCTCTTTGGCCTTATCTCCTTTATAAACACTAATTGTTTCAATCTTATCTGCGGCAATGCTCTTAAACTCTTTCTTGCTTATTTTTTTTCCATTTAGAAGGTAAAGCATGTTTTTACCATCTTCTTCGGTATCCAATACAAATACATTTCCGCCTCCACTAGTTTCTATTTTCACTTCCTCGTCTCCGTTGATGATTATTTCCTTATGGTAGTCCACATCGTCTTCTACGTCTATTACAATATGCTGAACCTTATCATTGTCAACACTGGTTACTATCTTTATATCTTCATCCAGCATTTCTTCTCCATTTACAACTACCACCCGTTTACCATTTTCCTCGGTAATTTCAATACGCTGGGATGTGCCCTGACCATTGTATATATCTGCTTTTTCATAAGTAGAATTTTTATTCATTTGTTTCTCCGCATCCTTGTTCCCTGCAAAAAAAGTATTGCTCTCCTCATCATAGAATACAGTAATTGGATCTATAGGTTTGCCCTCGTTATCAAAGGAAGAGGAACCTCGGAAACTCTTACCTTTTCCCTCCTTAGCTACCATATCAATTTCGATTTCAATAATTTCCATTTTCTCATTATGCACTACCGTATAAGAAAAGTCTACACCTTTCTTTTTTAAGTCCTGCTTCATCTCTTCTAACTCCTCATTACTGGTATTCTTGTCGATTCGTAATTGAATACTCTGACCTTCTGCCATACTAAACTTAGGTAATATTGGCCGTTCAGTGGGAACATAAATGGTACGCGTATTAAAACTTAATAGGAAGACTGCCAATAATGGAAGCATAACTAATGCTTTTAAAGCTTTTGTTTGATTCGATTTTGATTTGTGTAACATAACTATTCGTTTTTTGATTAATGAATTGTAGAAATTATTAGTGATGGATGAAATAAAATTATTGCCTGATACTTTTAGAAGTGTGTATTTATAAGTTTTACTGGATGCTATGGTTTGAATGGCTGTTTGGTCTGCCAAAAATTCCAGATTGTGTTCTATGGTTTTTTTGTATAACCAACTAAATGGATTTATCCACATGAGGATATTGGTAATATGGGCTAAAAGAAGATCTAAAGAATGCCACTGTGCACTATGTGCTTTTTCGTGTTTCAGGATTGCTTCAAGCTCTTCCTGACTATAGTTTTGCGGATTGTAAAATATATATTTAAAAAAGGAAAATGGAGCCGTCTTCTCTTGACTTTCTATCAAATAAAAACCATCCTTTTTAATTTTATGGCTGCACTTTATTACCTTTCGGATAGACATCAATTGTAGGCCCATTCTAAACACTAATAATAAGGCACCTAGGATATATATATAAAAGAGAATGCCCGTCCAGTTCATAGTTGTAAGAGCATTTGAACTTTCATTAATACTTACTAATTCCATTGGTTCAAGGACAATACTAGAGACCTCTTCATAGGAGTTAATACGTATAAAGGGTAAGGCAAAAGCTACGATTAAACCAATTAGCAAAAAGATCCTGTTAAAAACATAGAAAGTCTCCATTTTTAATAATAACTGATACACTAGATAAAAGAGACTTAGAATTACCGCTGCTTTTGTCAGATGAATTAAAACAATTTCCATTTATTTGTCTTTTTCAATTAAGGCAATGATTTCTTTTAATTCTTCAATCGATATCTTCTGTTCTTTGGCAAAATAGGACACCATATTCTTATAGGAATTATCGTAATACGCTACCAGTGAATTGTTTATAAAGCGTTTTCTGTAAGACTCTTTGGGGATTATTGGAAAATAACGATGGGTGTTGCCAAAGGCTTCATGACCCACAAACCCCTTTTCTTCTAAATTTCTAACAATAGTAGATAGGGTATTATAGTGAGGGGCCTCTTCTTTCATTTCGGCCTTTATCTCTTTGACAAAGACTTTATTTAGTCGCCAAATGATCTTCATTATTTCCTCTTCTTTATTAGTAAGTCGGAGCATAACTATAGATTTGATTCAAACATACTACTAAAATAATAGTTATTCAACTATAAATATAGTTATTTAACTATATTTTTGGTTTATATTAACACTCCCAGCAATTTAGTGATGAATGAAAGTTTACGTTCGTTTCTTTTTTAATTGGAGAGGCAACCGGCACATGGTGGATTCCCTTATATTTGTTAAAAACATCCTATATGTTCAACTTGTTGTTTATTGGTTTGGGTTTAGCCTTGCTCATCTTAGGTGGTAACTGGCTTTTGAAAGCTGCAGTAGCATTTTCACTTCGACTTAGGATTTCTAGAATAATTATTGGGATGACCATTGTTTCTTTTGCCACTTCGGCTCCCGAACTTATTGTTAGCATCAATGCTGCTCTAGACGGTTTTCCGGATTTGGCTTTGGGCAATGTAGTTGGCTCCAATATTGCCAACTTGGGTTTGGTGTTGGCGGTGGTGGTCTTGTTGGGCACTATAGAAGTTCGAAAAAACTTTTATGTCACGGATTGGCCTGTAATGATGGCTGCAAGTTTACTCTTTTTTATTTTCCTATATTTTGACGGGGTGTTGGAGGCTTATGAAGGGGGTATAATGGTTTTATTCCTTTTCCTGTTTTTGGTTTTTTTACTCAAATTTCAAAAATCTGCTGTCGTAGAAGAGGAACATTTAGATGATAAGCCCATGCGGCTATACGAGGCTGTATTATTCTTGGGCCTCGGGGGAGCCGGTTTGTGGAGTGGATCAGAATTGTTAGTCTCCGGGGCTGTAGGGATGGCTACTTTCTACGAAGTGAGTGAGCGAGTTATTGGTATTACCGTAGTGTCTATTGGCACCAGTATACCCGAATTGGCGGCTTCCATTATTGCCATAGTAAAAAAGGAGAAAGCTATCTCTCTTGGCAATTTAATTGGCTCTAATATTTTTAATCTTTTGGCAGTTTTAGGAATTACTTCATTAATAACCCCAATCTATGTTATTGATCAGCAACTCCTTTCCAATGATATTTGGTGGATGCTAGGCATTTCATTCCTTATTTTACCCCTGGTTTTTTTCCCAAAAGGACTACGCCTTGGATGGAGAGACGGGATCGTATTAATTGGGGTATATATTTCCTTTATATACTTTACCCTCAGCTAGGGTATGAAATTGAGGTGTAAAAAAACGCCTTGACAGCGTCAAAGCGTTTTTCTTACTGTTCTCTCTTGTAGGCTTTATTTAAACTTCTACTGATTTTACAGTTTTGATGATTCTTCCTGCAATTTTGTAAGGATCTCCGTTAGATGCAGGTCTTCTATCTTCTAACCAGCCTTTCCATCCTTTTTCTACGGTCATTATAGGAATTCTAATTGAAGCTCCTCTATCGGAAACACCATAACTAAAATCGGTAATAGCAGCAGTTTCGTGCAGGCCTGTTAGCCTTTGATCGTTAAACTCACCATATACAGCTATATGCTCTTTGGTCACAGGTCTAAAAGCTTCACATATTTTTTCATAAGTTTCTTGAGAGCCACAAGTTCTCAAAGTAGTATTGGAAAAATTTGCGTGCATTCCTGAACCATTCCAGTCTCCTTTAACAGGTTTCGGATGAAGCTCTATATAGTAGCCATAGCTCTCGGTAAGACGATTAAGTAAATATCGTGCAATCCAAATTTCGTCTCCAGCTTTTTTAGCGCCTTTTGCAAATAATTGAAATTCCCATTGTCCGGCAGCAACTTCTTGGTTAATACCTTCAAAATTCAGACCAGCCTCTATACATTGATCAGCGTGTTCCTCAACTAAATCTCGTCCCCAAGTATTTCTTCCACCTACGGAACAATAGTAAAGACCCTGTGGGCCCGGGTATCCACCAATTGGGAATCCTAATGGTAATTGAGTTTCGACATCCATAATAAAATACTCCTGTTCAAAACCAAACCAGAAATCATTGTCATCATCATCAATGGTGGCACGGCCATTGGAAGCATGCGGACTACCATCAGCATTTAAAACCTCCGTCATAACTAGGAATCCATCTTTTCTGGCAGGATCTGGATAAATAGCAACTGGTTTTAAAAGACAGTCAGAGGATCCTCCCTCTGCCTGCTGGGTAGAACTACCATCAAAAGACCACATGGGGCAATCCTCTAATTTTCCACTGAAATCTTCTTCAACTTTGGTTTTACTTCGTAAGTTGGCAGTGGGCTCATACCCATCTAACCAAATGTATTCTAATTTTGATTTGCTCATAATAACAAGAATTTTTAATAAAAATAAGACCTTCAAAAATATATTTTTTATTGCTATTGCCATAACAATGTAAGGGGTAAATATGAAAAAAAATGGTATAATTATTAACACCCCCTTTTTTTTAAGGGTATTTTGAAAAATTATCATATTTTTTGCCATTTTCTATTAATTGTTTAATTTATCTTTGGTCTACAATTAATTTCTTGTTTATGGCTATAAATAGATTTGAAGCAGTTGCTGAAAGTACTAAAAGAACAGCATTGGCACTCGAGGACCATGGAAGGCGGTCGGAATTGTTTGGAACAAACGTTTTTAATGAAGAGCGGATGTTACAATATCTTACAAAAGAGGCCTATAAAAGGGTAAATGATGCTATTTTATCGGGTTCTAAAATAGATAGAAAAATAGCCGACCAGGTAGCTGAAGCTATGAAGGCTTGGGCTATCTCTATGGGAGCTACGCACTATACACACTGGTTTCAGCCCCTAACTGGTGCAACGGCAGAGAAACACGATGCCTTTTTTGATTTAATACCTGATGGTAGAGCAGTTGAGAAATTTGGTGGCTCTCAACTAGTACAGCAGGAGCCAGATGCATCGAGCTTTCCAAGTGGGGGAATAAGAAATACATTTGAGGCAAGGGGTTATACCGCTTGGGATCCGACATCTCCGGCTTTTGTATACGGATCAACTCTATGTATTCCAACAGTTTTTGTTTCGTATACGGGAGAAGCTTTAGATAATAAGGCACCATTATTAAGGGCACTGCACGCCATTGATATAGCCGCAACCAATGTAGCGAAGTACTTTGACAAGAATGTATCTAAAGTATATGCTACCCTTGGATGGGAACAGGAATACTTTCTGGTAGACAAGGCACTGGCAAATTCAAGACCAGACCTAATTTTAACAGGAAGAACACTAGTAGGGCACCTACCTGCAAAGGGGCAACAACTAGACGATCATTATTTTGGTGTAATTCCTACCAGGGCGATTAACTTTATGAGCGATTTGGAAAAGCAGTGTCTGACCTTGGGGATACCCATTAAAACCAGACATAATGAGGTGGCACCAAATCAGTTTGAACTGGCGCCGGTATATGAAGAGGCTAACCTCGCAGTAGATCATAACTTATTGTTGATGGATGTGATGGAAAAGGTAGCTGATCGCCATCGTTTAAAAGTGCTTTTTCATGAAAAACCTTTCGCTGGAATAAATGGTTCGGGTAAACACAATAATTGGTCTCTGGCAACAGACACCGGAGTTAATCTATTAAGTCCGGGTTCTACACCAATGAAAAACCTACAATTCTTAACCTTTTTTGTAAATACCATCAAAGCAGTGGATACTTATGAGTCTTTATTAAGATCTTCCATTGCCTCTGCTAGCAATGATTATCGACTGGGTGCAAATGAGGCCCCCCCAGCTATCCTATCTGTTTTTATTGGAACACAATTAAGCAATGTTCTGGATGAGTTAGAAGGAGTTTCTAAAGGAAAATTATCTCCAGAAGAGAAAACAGAGTTAAAACTAAATGTAGTTGGGAAAATACCTGAAATCCTCTTAGACAATACAGATAGAAATAGGACTTCTCCTTTTGCCTTTACAGGGAATAAATTCGAAATGAGGGGAGTTGGGTCCAAGACGAATTGCGCAAAACCAATGACGGTACTTAATACCATTGTTGCCAAACAATTAATCGATTTTAAAAAGGAAGTAGATGTTTTAATAAATAAGAAGAACCTTAAAAAAGATGAGGCGGTTTTCAATATTTTGAGGGAGTATATAAAATCCTCCAAAAGGATAAGATTTGATGGGGATGGCTATAGTCTGGAGTGGGAAAAGGAAGCAGCAAAACGCAAATTAAGTAATAATAAAAATACTCCTTCGGCACTACAAGTACTAACTTCTGTGGAAAGTCTAAAATTGTTTGATGACCTAGAGGTAATGAGTAAAGTGGAAGTAGAGGCGAGAAAAGAAGTGGAATTGGAAACCTTTATTCTACAAACACAAATTGAGGGAAGAGTATTTAATGAACTAGTATATAACTATATTTTACCAGCAACGGTTGCCTATCAAAATAAGCTTATCCAGAATGTCATTGGTCTAAAAGAAATCTATGGGGCTGCTCACAAGAAACTATCTGAATCTCGACTTACCCTTATAGAACAGATTTCAGAACATTTAGTAGCTCTTAAAGGCCTTACCGATGATATGACAAACGCCAGAAAAAGTGCTAATGGCATAAAGGATGTAAATAAAAAAGCCTTTGCCTACGGGGATAATGTAAAACCGTATTTTGAAAAAATTAGATACCACAGCGATAAGTTGGAACAATTAGTTGAAGATGCTTCCTGGCCCCTTGCAAAATACCATGAACTCCTCTACATTAAATAATTTGTAATTAATTGTGCACTTCACTCCTTAATTTTTTAAAGGTTTGTCTATTTTTGCCAAAACCCTAATTAAATGGATTCTTCGGCTAGCAAACGTTATGATCAAAGAGGAGTTTCGGCTTCCAAAGAAGATGTTCACAATGCTATAAAAAATATTGATAAAGGATTATTTCCTAAAGCCTTTTGTAAGATTGTTAGGGACGATCTTACCAGAGATGATGCGTATTGTTTGGTAATGCATGCAGACGGTGCAGGAACCAAATCGGCTTTGGCCTATATGTACTGGAAAGAAACTGGGGATCTCTCTGTTTGGAAAGGAATAGCCCAGGATGCTTTAGTAATGAATTTAGACGACCTACTCTGTGTAGGTGTTACCGATAACATAATGTTGTCTTCTACCATTGGTAGGAATAAAAACCTAATTCCTGGAGAGGTCATTGCTGCCCTAATTAACGGAACTGAAGAGTTAATTGCTGACCTGGCCAAATATGGCATATTTATCTACTCTACTGGAGGAGAAACTGCTGATGTTGGGGATTTAGTGAGAACCATAATAGTTGATTCTACAGTAACAGCCCGTATTAAGAGGAGCGAAGTTATTGATAATGCAAATATAAAAGCAGGGGATGTAATTGTTGGTTTGGCCTCTTTTGGACAGGCAAAGTACGAAGAAGAATACAACGGTGGTATGGGTAGTAATGGACTTACTTCTGCCAGACACGATGTGTTTTCCAAATATTTAGCCGAAAAGTATCCTGAGAGCTACGATGCACAAATCCCCGAAGAACTAGTTTACTCTGGCAAAGTAAAACTAACCGATACTATAAAAGATGCACCGCTTAATGCTGGTAAGTTGGTTTTGTCACCTACTAGGACCTATGCTCCCGTGATAAAGAATATCTTAGAAAAATACGATGCTTCGGATATTCATGGAATGGTCCACTGCAGTGGCGGGGCTCAAACCAAGATTTTACATTTTATAGACCAGCTGCATATAGTAAAAGACAATATGTTCGATGTTCCTCCTCTTTTTAAGCTTATTCAAGAGGAATCAAATACCGCATGGAGAGAAATGTATCAGGTATTTAATTGCGGTCATAGAATGGAGCTCTATGTAAATGAAAATATTGCTGCCGATATTATGTCTATTTCGGAAGCCTTAGGGGTAGAAGCCAGAATTATTGGTAGAGTAGAGGCTAGTACAACTAAAAAACTTACGATAAAAAGTACCTACGGGACCTTTGAATATTAAACATACGATTCCTTCCTAAAATACGTTCTTTTAG
This sequence comes from Eudoraea chungangensis, assembly GCF_029360665.1. GTDB lineage: Bacteria > Bacteroidota > Bacteroidia > Flavobacteriales > Flavobacteriaceae > Eudoraea > Eudoraea chungangensis. The sequence goes on along the minus strand of NZ_JARDUB010000003.1, from coordinate 379,764 downwards.
TAATAATATTTTAAGGGATATATCTGTTTTTGACTACCCCTTTCAATAAGAGTAAGAAAAATTATCATGGAAAGAAAACAATTTTTAAGAAGTCTTGGTGCTGGTGCGGCTTTTGCAATAACTTTCCCTTGCCTACAGGGATGTTCTAGTGATGATGGCGAAGGGCCGGTTATTCCCATCCCAGAAGGAGTAGATTTTACAGTTGATCTAGAATCTGCTGAAGGAGCACCTTTGGCAGAGAACGGGGGTTATATTTTAAAGAACGACATAGTTGTGGTAAAGAATTTAACAGGGCAGTTTGTCGCCGCAAGCCAGATATGCAGCCACCAACAAACGGATCAAGTACGTTTTATAGAATCTAATGGGGGTATTTTTAGATGCTCTACCCATGGTTCTGAATTTGATCAGAACGGAACGCCCTTAAATACTATTACAAATAATCCTCTTAAAATATTCAATACAGAGCTTAATGGAAATATTTTGAGGGTATTTGAGTAATTAATTACTTATTTGCAGTCCTTATGAAGAATACCCCCAAATTCTTATCTCCTATTTATGGCATTCTCCTTTTAACAACATTAGGTAGCTTATGGATGCTTTATTTTAAAGATCCGGCTACTTTATGAGGATAGGACTTGTTCTCATATTGTCCCTTTTTTTTGGGTTTTCCGGTACCGCGCAACAAAAAAGATTTGTCACGGTGAAGAGAGCTCTCACCCTCATGGGTTCTTCTTTTGAGATAACAGTAGTAGCCTCCAATGAAGAAATAGGCTATATCAATATTGAAGAGGCAATTGCCGAAATTAGGCGCCTCGAAAGACTAATCTCCTCATGGGACCCTATGTCACAAACTTCTGAAATTAACAGAAGCGCAGGAATTAAGCCTGTGATTGTAGACTATGAACTGTATGCGCTTATTGAAAGAGCCGTGCAAATTTCGGAATTAACTTCAGGGATGTTCGATATTAGTGTTGCGTCTATGGATAAGATATGGGACTTTGATGGTAGAATGACATCTTTTCCAAGTCCGGAGAAAATTAGTGATGGCGTTTCCCGAGTAGGCTATAAAAGCATAGTGCTAAACAAACAGAACCATAGTGTTTATTTAAAGGAGAAAGGCATGAAAATTGGTTTTGGCGGTATAGGTAAAGGTTTTGCGGCCGATAAAGTAAAAGAACTATTAATGTCTAAGCAAGTTCCTGGGGGAATGATAAATGCCGGCGGCGATATAACAACATGGGGGACAAAATCGACAGGTGAAAAATGGCTTATTGGTGTAGATAACCCCGATAGGGATAGTCGGTTTTTTACCTGGTTACCGTTGGTAGAGTCTTCCGTTTCCATTAGTGGAATATACCAGAAGTATATCACTTTTAGAGGAAAGAAGTACTCGCATTATCTGGATCCATTATCTGGATATCCCAGCACTGGTATAAAGAAAGTCACTGTTTTTTCAAAAAGCGCTGAACTATGCGATGCTTTAGCCACAGCAGTATATGTAATGGGAAAGGAACGAGGTCTGGCGCTTATAAACCAATTAGGTGGAATTGAAGTTATAATTGTTGATAATTTTAATAGAATTGATACTAGTAGCGGACTCCTTCTCAAAACAACTAAATAACAAATCAATTTTTTAATTTGCCTATTTCTTGCCTGAATCTCCGATTATAGACGTTAAAAAAGTTGTAAATTCGCATTCCTAAGGAAGGTATATGTTAGATAAGTTAAATATTGTAAAACAACGCTTTGATGAGGTTTCTGACCTGATTATTCAGCCAGACATAATTAGTGATCAAAAGCGTTATGTAAGACTTAATAAAGAGTACAAGGACTTACGTCTATTAGTAGATAAACGTGAACGGTATCTTGAATTAACAAATAATATTTCGGAAGCCGAGGAGATCATTGCCGATGGTAGTGATGAGGAAATGGTGGAAATGGCTAAGCTACAGCTAGATGAAGCTAAGAGTGCTATGCCTGCTTTGGAAGAGGAGATTAAGCTTCTTCTGATACCAAAAGATCCGGAGGATGAGAAGAATGTGGTAATGGAAATTAGAGCCGGAACCGGAGGGGATGAAGCCAGTATATTTGCAGGAGATTTATATAGGATGTATGCCAAATACTGTGAATCTAAAGGATGGAAAACAAATATTATTGACCTAAGTGAGGGTACGAGTGGAGGCTATAAGGAAATTCAATTTGAAGTTAACGGAGAAGATGTTTATGGTACTTTAAAGTTTGAGGCCGGAGTTCATAGAGTTCAGAGAGTACCCCAAACAGAGACCCAGGGCAGAGTACATACCAGTGCCGCTACGGTGATGGTCTTACCCGAGGCGGAAGATTTTGATGTACAGATTGATCCAAAGGATGTGCGCATAGACTTCTTTTGCTCTTCTGGTCCAGGGGGTCAGTCGGTTAACACAACCTATTCGGCTGTAAGGCTTACACATATTCCTACTGGTTTAGTTGCCCAATGTCAGGACGAAAAGTCGCAGCATAAGAATAAAGACAAAGCCTTCAGGGTATTACGATCTCGTCTTTATGACATGGAGTTGGCCAAAAAGCAAGAGGAAGATGCCGCCAAAAGAAATTCTCAAGTAAGCAGCGGTGATAGGTCAGCAAAAATTAGAACCTATAATTACCCGCAGGGTCGTGTTACGGATCACCGTATTGGACTTACTCTATACGACTTGCAGAATATAATTAACGGAGATGTTCAAAAAATAATTGATGAGCTTATGTTGGTTGAAAACACGGAAAAACTAAAAGAGGCTTCTGAGATTTTTTAACTTATACTATGACCAATGAAGCTTTAGTTGCCCAAATAAGAGAGAAGAAATCTTTTTTATGTATTGGATTGGATACGGACCTCGAAAAAATCCCTCCGCATCTGTTAAAAGAGGAAGATCCCATTTTTTCATTTAATAAGGCTATAATTGATGCAACCCATAATCTTTGTGTGGCTTACAAGCCCAATATGGCTTTTTATGAAGCCTATGGCTTAAAAGGTTGGAAAGCTTTAGAAAAGACAATGGACTATCTAAACAGCAATTTCCCAAATATATTTACAATAGCCGATGCGAAAAGAGGGGATATTGGAAATACTGCCTCGCGTTATGCAGAGGCATTTTTTAACGGGATGGGCTTCGATTCAATTACAGTTGCTCCGTATATGGGAAAGGATTCTATAGAACCGTTTTTAGCATTCAAAGAGAAGCATACAATACTATTAGCTTTAACCTCTAACAAAGGAGCCTTTGATTTTCAAACAAAAAAAATGGGAGATCACTATCTTTATGAAGAGGTCTTGGAAGTTTCTAAACGATACGAAAATTCTGAAAACCTAATGTATGTCGTAGGAGCCACTAAGGCCGAATACATTGCAGACATAAGGAAAATTGTACCAAATAATTTCTTATTGGTGCCAGGAGTGGGTGCCCAAGGTGGCAGTTTGCAAGAGGTCTGTAAACATGGCTTAAATGCACAAATTGGACTTCTTATAAACTCTTCCAGAGGAATTATTTATGCCTCGCAAGGACAAGATTTCTCCATAAAAGCTTCGCAAAAGGCTCAATTACTCAGAGACCAAATGGCTGTTTACCTTTAACGCCCTTTAAAGATTACTGTACAAAGTTCTCTAGCAACTTTTTTAGTTTTCGAGCTTTTAACTCAAAAAAAGCGGCAAGTTTGTCATCGGAATATTTTAAATCCGAAGCCTTTTCTAGAAAATTCTGATACTGATACTCCATAAGGGAGAAAGCATGCTGCGTCTGGGTGATTGGGGTAATTGAACCCACTTTGCAATGTTGATTGTTCATGATCACATTCTTTGTTCTTCCAAATATACGGCCGAAAGGGAGGTTTGGATGTTTTCTTTCTATGTATTCCATGAAAAATCAGTTGATTTGACTTTTTTTTAACCTTTCGATTACATTTTTACTGTAAATTCTATGGCTTTTTAATGAAATAGACAATAGGCCAACCTCTATTCAAGAAGATGAAGAGAGTAAATTCTCCGTTGAGAAGCTTCTTATTAAATCCCCATAATTAGATATTCGGGAATTTACTAAATAAAAAAAACCGGTGTTTCCACCGGTTAAAACTAAATAACTCAAAAAAATACTAACTCAAAATAGTTCCTTTAAAATCGCTACTTCGATTTATTAAAGGTGCCATAAGAAGGGTGTTACCCTATAGATTCTTAACGAGAAATTGCTCATAATATTGTGGGAATTCACCGCTTTAAATAGATAGTTGAGATAAAAAGATATACCTGACAAAAGGTGATTATTCAGAATAATGCCGTTCAATTATTTTTTCGGTTTCCGTCTTGTTTCTAAAAACATCAAAGGTTTTGCCTTGGGTTCTGAGAGCTCCTAGGGTATTTGCATATTGTGCTGCTTTTACCGGGTCATTGTATTTGGAAAACCCATAGGCTAATCCTCCCGCAAAAGAATCTCCACAGCCTGTGGTGTCTATGACATCTTTCATAAAGACCGACTTGATAAATGTTTTTACCACTTTTCCTTTTTCCAAATAGTAAAGTACACACCCCCGAGAGTCTAGAGTTACGTAAAAGTAAGATACGCCTTTTTGAAGAACATGAGCCGCCATATCATCCATATGGTCTGTTTTTTCTTCATCATAACTACTCATTTCTTCTGCTTCGTATTCATCCTTAAACCAACACACCTGGGACTCTTCAAGATTCATTTTAAGAATATCAATATAGGGCAACCATTCGTCCATGTCTACCCAGAACTTGCGGTAGCGATCCCCTGTCATACTCATGGTAGTGGTTGGCCCATGTGCATCAAAAATTATAACACCTTCTGAATTCTCTTTTAAATATTTTAAAGTGCTTAGTGAAATTTCAAAGTCCGTGATAGGAACAAAAACAAAGGCATTAACATTTTGTAAATCAGATACATCCTCAGGTAAAATGGGTTGCATACAAGCCGTTTGTTTCTCTAAACGATTGTTCTGATCTAAAAACTTGAGCTCAATAACGGTTCCCCGATTTGAACTAGAATCTACATGGTCTGTATTGATATTTGGGTAGGGATTAAAAACATCCATAATACCACTATGATCTTTTTTATGAATTTTAGAAACTGGTATTACCTCACCCTTATCGCCAAGTAATTTAGAGAGGGCAATTACCGGATGGGTTACACAGCCATATTTCCGTATTACTTCATTTTGATAGGTATATATAGTGTCCCTTGGAATAGGGCCCAAAACGGCAATCTTAATCATAGATAGTTTAAATTTGTTCGTGAGGTTAAGATACTAAATATTAACCGGCAATTAAAAACTTAAAATTAAGCCTAAGAGAAGATTACTGTTTTATTATGATAGACCATGGTCTTCCGCTTAATATGCAATTCAACCGCTCGCGAAAGCACAATTTTCTCTAAATCCCTGCCCTTTGCAATAAAGTCTTTTACCCTATGAGCGTGCGAAACGGTAGTTACGTCTTGTTCAATAATCGGACCTGCATCTAGTTCTTCTGTGACATAATGACTTGTCGCTCCAATTATTTTCACTCCTCTTTTAAAAGCTGCGTGGTACGGTTTGGCACCTGCAAATGCAGGAAGAAAGGAATGATGAATGTTAATAATCTTATTGGGATAATGCGCAATAATTGTTTTACTCACTATTTGCATATAGCGCGCTAAAACAATAAAATCTATTTGTTTTAATTGCAATAGCCTTAGTTGCTCAGCCTCCGCTACTGCCTTTGTATCTTTGCTTACTGGAATATGATAAAATGGAATCTCAAATTGGGCTGCAATACTCTTGGCTTGTTCGTGGTTACTAATTATAAAAGGAATATCTACTTCTAATTCACCAGATTTATAGCGACTCAGTAAATCGTATAAACAGTGATTGTATTTGGAAACGAAAATAGCCATTCGAGGTTTTACCTCCTCCATATGCATACTCCATTTCATCTGGTAGGGTTTGGCAATTTCAAGCTCAAACTGATCTTTAAAATGTTCTGGAAACACTTCCTCCTCAAAATCACTTTCTAAACGCATAAAGAAGACGCCTAATTCTTTATCCACATGCTGATCCAAATAGATAATATTTCCCTCTTTTTTTTGAATAAAGGTGGTAACACTGCTTATAATCCCTTTTTGGTCGGGGCAATTTATGAGTAAAGTTGTTCTCAATGCACAAAATTTGGTGGTAAATTTAGACAATAGATGTCGTATGTACCTTTTTGTCTTGAATTTTTTCAAAATAGACAGAAGAATCAATTCTTTTTTGCATTTATCGTAAATTGCCAAGGATAAGACTTACACCGCTTAATAATGCAACAACAAAAGCCCTATTCACCTAAAAATAAAGTAAGAATTGTAACTGCTGCTTCTCTTTTTGATGGGCACGACGCCGCTATAAATATTATGCGTCGTATTATTCAATCTACAGGGGTTGAGGTCATCCATTTGGGACACGACAGAAGTGTGGATGAGGTTGTGAACTGCGCCATACAGGAAGATGTGAATGCCATTGCGATGACTTCTTATCAAGGGGGGCACAATGAGTATTTCAAATATATGTTTGATTTATTGCAAGAGCGTGGAGCCTCGCATATTAAAATTTTTGGAGGGGGAGGTGGTGTTATTTTGCCGGCAGAAATTAAGGCCCTAATGGAATATGGTATCAGTAGAATATATTCGCCGGATGATGGACGCACCATGGGCTTGCAAGGTATGATTAATGATCTGGTCTCTCAGGCAGATTTTCCGGTGCCACCACTGGGATTAGATAATAGTAAGGCGCTTATAAAGGCATTTAAGGAAAAGCAAGCCGGGGTATTGGCACGTCTTATAAGTTTGGCAGAAAACAGACCATCAGAATTTGATGAAGTTTTTAATGGGCTAAAAGACTCTGGTAAGAATGTACCAGTCCTTGGCATTACAGGGACAGGGGGTTCCGGGAAATCTAGTTTGGTGGATGAATTGGTTAGGAGGTTTTTAATAGACTTCCCATCAAAGGCCATAGGAATTATTTCAGTAGACCCTTCTAAAAGAAAAACCGGAGGCGCTTTATTGGGAGATCGAATTCGAATGAATGCCATCAATTCGCCAAGAGTATATATGAGGTCTTTGGCTACTAGGCAGTCTAATTTGGCACTGTCCAAACACGTAAATGAAGCCATTGAGGTCCTAAAACAAGCGGAGTTCGACTTAATTATTTTAGAGACCTCGGGAATTGGTCAGTCGGATACAGAAATTATTGAACACAGCGATGTTTCTCTTTATGTGATGACCCCTGAATTTGGAGCGGCCACCCAGCTGGAGAAAATTGATATGCTGGATTATGCCGATTTAGTGGCCATTAATAAGTCCGATAAAAGGGGGGCATTAGATGCAATACGAGATGTTAAAAAGCAGTATGTTCGAAATCATAGCCTTTGGGATGTAGAGGAAGATTCCTTACCTGTTTTCGGTACCACTGCTTCCGAATTTAACGATCCGGGAATGAATAGGCTTTATAAGGCCGTTATGGCAGTGATAAAAGAAAAGGCCGCTACACAGCTTGTTTCCAGTCTTAAAATAAATAAGGAAATGGAAGAAAAAGTTTATGTGGTCCCGCCTTCTAGAACCAGGTACCTTTCCGAAATTACAGAAACGCTTAAAGCCTATGACTTGGAGAGTCAGAGACAGGCAGAAATTGCACAGAAATTATATGGCCTTTATACTACTATAAAGGGAATTTCCCAAACTGAGGTAGATTTGGACAAAACAGGTTTAGTTCTAGGAAATACGGCTGGTGAAAAGAAAGACATAGACGTTTTTGTTAAGATGCTTTTGTCGCAATTTAACGCAACAAAGTTAGAACTCAATCCATATAATTGGGAGCGGATTATTTCTTGGAATGCTAAAAAGGAAAAATACCAGAAAGAACAGTATGTCTTTAAGGTTAGAGGTAAGGAAATAGCTATAGAAACACATGTAGAATCACTTTCAAAACTTTCAATCCCAAAAATAGCCATGCCTAGATATAAGGCATGGGGAGATCTTCTTTTATGGGAACTACAGGAAAACGTGCCGGGAGAATTTCCTTATACGTCCGGATTATACCCTTTTAAGCGTACCGAAGAGGATCCTACACGCATGTTTGCGGGGGAAGGTGGTCCCGAACGAACCAATCGAAGATTCCACTATGTGAGCTTAGACATGCCGGCTAAAAGACTTTCTACTGCATTCGATTCTGTTACCTTGTATGGAAATGATCCAGATTATAGGCCCGACATATATGGTAAAATCGGGAATGCGGGAGTTTCAGTTTGTTGTTTGGATGACGCTAAGAAGCTGTACTCTGGTTTTGATTTAAGTAATCCAATGACTTCGGTAAGTATGACAATTAATGGTCCGGCGCCGATGCTTCTAGGGTTTTTTATAAATGCTGCTATAGACCAAGGCTGTGAGAAATATATACACCAGAACAATTTAGAAGAGAAAGTAGAAAAAACCATTAAGGCAATCTATAAAGGGGCCATAGATAAAAGACCTGCGTATAGAGGAGACCTGCCTGAGGGGAATAATGGTTTGGGACTTTTCCTTTTGGGAGTAACTGGGGATCAGGTCTTACCTCAAGACATATACAATGAAATAAAGCTTCGCACCTTAGCTACTATTCGAGGAACTGTTCAGGCAGACATATTAAAAGAAGACCAGGCTCAAAATACATGTATCTTTTCTACGGAGTTCGCACTTCGCTTAATGGGAGATGTACAGGCTTATTTTATAGACAATAAGGTTCGAAATTTTTATTCTGTATCTATTTCCGGATATCACATTGCAGAAGCCGGAGCAAACCCTATAACACAATTGGCCTTTACTCTTTCTAATGGTTTCACCTATGTAGAATACTATTTGAGTAGAGGAATGGATATTAATAAATTTGGACCGAATTTATCTTTTTTCTTTTCGAATGGAATAGATCCGGAATATGCCGTTATTGGTAGAGTGGCAAGAAGGATTTGGGCTAAGGCAATGAAGGAAAAATACAGGGCAGGTCCTCGGGCTCAAATGCTTAAATACCATATTCAAACTTCAGGTCGCAGTTTGCATGCTCAGGAAATCGACTTCAATGATATCAGAACTACCTTGCAAGCACTATATGCCATTTACGACAATTGTAATTCTCTGCATACAAATGCCTATGATGAGGCTATTACTACACCGACGGAAGAATCGGTAAGGAGAGCCATGGCTATTCAACTAATTATAAATAAAGAATTAGGACTAACTAAGAATGAAAACCCTTTGCAAGGTTCTTTTATTATTGAAGAGTTAACAGATCTAGTAGAAGAGGCTGTGTTAATTGAGTTTGATAGGATTACAGAAAGAGGGGGTGTTTTAGGAGCTATGGAGACTATGTACCAAAGATCTAAGATTCAAGAAGAAAGCATGTACTATGAAACCTTAAAACACAATGGTACTTATCCAATAATAGGGGTAAACACATTTCTTAGTTCTACAGGTTCCCCAACTATTTTACCCGCAGAAGTGATTAGAGCGACAGAAGAAGAAAAAAAGGATCAAATAATAACATTGCAGAATCTACACCAAAGGAATGAGGAGAAAGCCAGCTCCCTGCTAGACGAGCTGAAAGAAGCAGCCGTAAAGAATCAAAATATTTTTGAAAAATTAATGGAGGTTACAAAGTACTGTTCTTTAGGCCAGATTACCACTTCTCTTTTTGAAGTTGGAGGTCAATACAGAAGAAATATGTAGTATGCTAAATCTTCTGATCAGTAGCCCCTGTAATCGTTAAAACCCCAAGTGGAATTTCCGGATAAACCACCGTAAGACTTTCTCCATTTCTTGAAAGAGCGCCTAAAGCTTAGAATTTCTTTGCGCATTAAATCTATATATTCTCTTTCTTTTAGGCCATCCTGTTCCAATCCATTACAATACGAAATAATATTTCGAATCATAATATTTATAAAGGAAATGGATTTCATCCTAACATTGTAAGATTCAGAAGCCTCAACTCTGGCAATTTGCTGGGGAATCAATATGGCATCTGTTAACAAAGAATCGGCAATAGTATCTCTTAAACTATTTGATTGGCAGAGGGTTAGCAAATCTTTGTTTTTAGATACAAAAGATGCAATCTCCCTACTCATAGAGCATAGCTCTATAGATTTTCTATAAACCGGAATCGTCCTTAAGTTCTTGTAGGGCATTTTATTTTTCCTTATTTCTTATATAAATTTACGTGCAAAACTGTAAAGTTTGCTTTGTTATTTAAAGCAAAAGAATTATTTTACTTTAAAATACTTATTAGTTATTATTATTTGTTATGATAGATAAGATAGACGATTTGAATTGGAGAATACTTGCCATACTGCAGCAAAATTCGAGACAATCTTTGGTCGAGATAGGGAAAAAAGTAGGACTAACACCTCCTGCTGTGGCGGAGAGAATTAAAAAAATGGAAGACAGTGGAATATTGGAAGGCTTTAAGGCGAAAGTCTCTTACGCTAAGGCAGGTTATCAACTAAAAGCTATCATAACTTTAAGGGCTTTTATGGGGAAACTTAAGCCATTTTTGGAAATGGTACCTGGGCTTCCCGAGGTAACCAATTGTTACCGAATAACGGGTAATGAGAACATTGTGATGGAAGTAGTATTAAAAGATCAGGGGCATTTGGAAGAATTTATTGATCAATTGATTAGATATGGTGAAACCAGAACCCATATTATTCTTTCGGATGTAGTTTCTCAAGCCCCAATAAAACAAATTTAACATTAAATCGTTTTTAATACATCCAAGATTTATGTAGTTGAAGTACTAAAGCAGGTATTTTAGATGCTATCTTATAGCTTAATCTTTTAAAAACATTTAAAATCTAATAGTTGTTAGACTTGTCTTTTATTACTTAAATTAGCTAGTGACCATTGGAGCTTGTTTTTGTATTTTCAAATGTTGAAATTGTTAGATATTACCGCCAATTTTTTACAAATGGTTTTTTTTGGCTAGGTTTTTGATATTTTCTTTTTATGAGGTATGTATTTGTGCTACTTTTTTTGATTTACCCCATTTTTGGAGCTATTTCCCAAGAAAAACAAATGAGTTTTACCAAAGGAAGAATAATAGATTCTGTTAAAATAAAGGATAGCATATCCGAATCTTATAATCTTTATATACCAAAACGATTTGATGGAGTAGGGAAATGGCCTGTACTCTTTGTTTTTAGTATGGAAGGTAAAAGCAAGAGAGTATTGTCTATGTTTAGGCAGGCGGCTGAGGACCATCGTTTTATACTTGCCTCTTCTAACAACGTGAGTGATAGTCTCTCAATTTCTAAAAATATTCTAATCACTGGCAGGATGATAAGAAATGTGTCATCGGTCTTACCTATAGATAAGAACAGGGCATATACCGGAGGATTTGGAACCGGTGCAAAGTTTGCCACCATTGTACCATCATTTATAAAGCAAATTGCAGGTGTTATTTCCATAGGCTCACCAGTACCAAATATGGAGCTTTTGAACACAAAGCGGCCTTACCATTTTGTCGGAATAGTGGGGAATGAAGACTTTAACTATCCCGATATGCTTCAAGAAAAACCAATCTTGGGGAAACTTAAGTTTCCTAATAATCTTATAGTATTCGACGGTGGTGCTAAAGACTATAATTCAAGTGCAATAAACAAATCGTTTGAAATTCTTGTTTTATCCTCTATGGCTAAAGGCAACTTGGCAAGGGATGAAGAGTTTATAATGGAGAACTATACCAAAGACTTTCAACAATATAGAGGATTGCTTAGCAAAGGTAATAAGTATAGGGCCAAGGAAGGGTTGTCTCAGATTATTTCAGTATACCAGCCTTTAATTAATGTAGATTCTTTACAGGATGAATTACGAACTGTGAAAAAGCATAAGACCTATAAGATTCAAAATAGAGCCTTTAATAATACCCTATTTCAGGAATCTCTTATCCGTGAAGAGTTTGAGTATAATTTAGGCGAAGATATTAGTTCTCTTAATTATAATAACCTTGGCTGGTGGAATTATAAAGTAGGGGAATTAAAGAAATATGACAGCAAAACGGATTCTTTGCAAGTACAAATGGGAAGACGCTTGATTGGATATCTAAACGCCCTAGTGGAGGATTTTATAGACTTGGAAAAATCGCAACAGCTTGTAAACGATGAGGTCCTTAGTTATTTATGGATGATTAAAACCATAACAGACCCGTTAGATTATCAATATTATTTAAATATTATTTCCGATAGTTCTAAGTATGAAGATTATGGGACAGCACTTTTCTATCTGGAAGAACTTTTAAAACAGGGCTATACCAATAAGGAAGAATTATATTCTTTAGAAGACACTGCCCTATTGAGAATTATGCCGGAATTTAATTCCGTCGTAAATAAATATCTCAAAAGCTCCAGATACGATCGAATTATTGAGAAATAAACCTAGGAACTTGCTTCAGGTCCCAATTTATGACTAGACCGCCGGCTATAGATTCGGCAATTTCTTTTCCATATAAGTATTCACAAACATATAAAGCGGCTTCAAAGCTTTTTGCCCCTCCGGCTGAAGTAATATACTTCCCGTCATGAACAAATAGGACGCTGTCTTTTACTCTAATTTCGGGAAACATCTTCTTATATGTACCTATGTCACTTGGAAAAGTTGTAGACCAATGGGAATTTAACAGGCCTGCTTTGGCTAATACAAATGCGCCATCGCAATGTGAAGTAACTAACATGGCATTTTTATCTACCTTTTTAACGAAGTCTAGCATAGCAGTATCTGCTAAATCAGAGTCCAGATGGTGTTCAGCACTTGGAACTACCAGTATATCAATTTCTGGAATACTATCATTTAAATAGTTGAAATCAGGAAGTATTCTCAGGCCTTCAAATGTGGTAATCGCCCTATCCGTATTGGCAACTGTAAAAGTATTCATAGCCTTTATCCCTTTTCTGAATTGAGTGTGCTGAAAGATGTCGTAGGGGGCAGTAAATTCGGTGTTGTAGGTGCCTTCCATAATAAGAAAAGCTACATTATATCTATTTTCAACAAGAGTAGACTTGTAGGCTGATACTTCCATAGGCACAGATTTCTCTTCCTCATTATTTTTACAACCAAGGTGTAAGAAGGTTAATAGGCAGAGCAAAAGGCACAATTTAGTATTCATGTTCTTTTTTAATTCTTAATTAGCACTCTATTTAATAGCAAAAGTAACAAAATACCAATTAGGCCAATCGCAGATGCAACATACCAAGTAAAGGAATAGCCAAAATTTGCAATGGATAAAAATCCACTATTATGGGCAAAGATGTGTGAAGCTGAAAATGCTATGCTATACAAGGCCATATACTCTCCCTGATTACCTCTTTTGGCTCTTTCCATAGCAAAGGCATTGGAAAAGGGAAAGGCAATCATTTCACCTAGAGTCATCATTAACATGCCAATAACTAATACCCCGTTCCAAGAAGATAGATTTAACACTAACAAGCTTAAAGTGACCAGTGCCAAGCCTACAATCATATGGCCTATTTTGCTAATTGCCCTTGTTTCAAGATACTTAATGAGTGGCATCTCAAATACAAAAATCAAAAAACCATTCATGGCAAGCAGAAGACCAATTTCGGCCTCATCTAAATTTCTCGCCTCATTGTAAAAAAGTGGAATGGTTGAAAAATACTGCACAAAGACAAATCCAAAAATAACCATGGTAAGTACAAAAAGTAAATAAGCCCCATCTTTATAAGCAGATATTGGACTGGTATTTATGGTGCTATCCAGTATTTTAACTTTTTTAGGGTTCAGAACTGCCAATAATAGCCAAGCTGCTATGATGCAACTAATTCCGTCTACCCAGAAAAGCCCATCATATCCTAAAAATCCAATAATTAGTCCGCCTATAGCTGGTCCGGCAGAAAAACCTAGATTTATGGCAAGTCTAATTAAGGTTACCGATCTAGTTTTATTCTCTGGTTTACTATAGGTGCTAAGGGCAACAAAAGTAGCTGGTCTGAAGGCGTCCGCCACCACCATCAGAATAAATATGGCCAGACAAACAATTTCAAAAGAGGCGACGAATTGTATTAAAATAAACAAAAGACCCGACAGATGCAGACTGTAGAACATAACTTTATAGGGGCCGTAGACATCTGTTAGTTTTCCGCCAAGCCAGGAACCACAGAGGGAACCAAGTCCAAAGCAGCTCATTATAATTCCAACTCTTTCCAGACTAAAACCCAAATCCTGGGTTAGGTAAAGAGATAAAAAAGGAATTACCATAGTGCCAGCTCTATTTATCAGGGTAATGAGCGCAAGCCACCATACCTCTTTAGAGAGGCCTTTAAAAGAATTTAAATAGCTGTGGATTAGGCGGTTCATAAATTATAATTGAATAAAAAAAGCCCGGCTAATTAGCCAGGCTTTTTTTTATGATATAGTGATCACAAGTCAACACTGGTCTTTTGTTTTAGAAGAAAGAATCGATGTTACTTGTTTATGTGTCATTGTACTTTTGGTTTTAAGATGCTGTAAATGTAAATAAAAAATATAGATATTGTAATTTTACCATAAATAATTACGAATGAAAAAAGGTATTGGAGTTATTTGGCTGTTGATAGTGGTTGTCTTCTCCTCCTGTGGGGATAAGAGGCGTTATCATGATGAAGCTAAAGAGCAGGAGGTATCCTTGTATCCTGCGCAGATAAAAGAAATAGTTAAATTTCAGCAGAATTTAAATAAGACTTTTAAGGATCCAAATTTATCCCCACTTCCGGACAGATTTAGAAAAGATTTTGACGGCTTGGATTTCTTTAAACCAGATACACAGTTTATTGTTCAGGGGATATTAAAAAGAACTCCCAATGCAATTCCGTTTATGATGCCAACCAATACAGAAAGGTTCTCAGAGGAGACTGTGTACGGTATCATAGAGTTTAGGCTTCAAAACAAAGCTTATTCCTTAGAAGTGTATCAGAATGTTCAACTAAGGGACTCCATAGGATTTCGGGATTACCTTTTTTTACCTTTTTTAGATAAAACAAATGGTGTGGAATCTTACGAAGGGGGTAGGTACTTAGATTTATCGATACCGGAAGGAGATGCAATAACCTTAGATTTTAATAAAGCGTATAATCCTTATTGCGTGTATAACAAGAAGTATTCCTGTCCTATTGTTCCTAAAGAGAATTACTTAAATACCGAGATAAAGGCAGGGGTAAAACGATTTGATAAAACCAACAAATAACCCCAGCAACTTGGTTGCCGGGGTTGGGTAATTTAACTAAACAAAACTAAACTAAAGGCGGTATTTTTAAGCTTTTTCTAAAAGGCATAAACGGCAGCCAATAAGAAGGAGGATAAATTATCCTGAGCTACTAGATCTGAATTTAAAAAGGCATCATCGGAAGCTGTGTCGAATCTTATTTCTGGTTTTATTGCCAGATTCCCAAGTTGAATATTTCCTGTAGCGGTTAAGGCAAAAACATTAGAATCTTCTACTCCTGTACCAATGGCTCCATAATCTCCAATTTCACTAAAATATTCTCCTCTTAACCCAATTGTAAAGGTTTCAGAGGTAGTATATTGTGGATAAAGGGCTACCCCATAGAATCCAAGATCATCTGGAGTAAATTCGTCAAAGCCAACATCTCCTGTATCTTGATAGGTTGCATTAATTCCTAAGAAAAAGTCTTCTCCAAAATTAAAGCCGCCGGTATAGTCTATTTGAAATAGACCAGATATACTCGGTTCCACTATGTTTCCATCTATTAAAACTTTGTCTATACCTTGTTTTCCATAAAGAAAATTTAAGTACTGACCGGCATAGCCAATTTGCGCTCCAAAACTAAAATCACTTACTCTGGCCGAAGAGGTGAAATCTGTCTGATTCAAAATAGCGACCATTGCTGACCAATCGTTTCCTAAATCGAAGTCGGCCTTAAGACCCGCATGAGAAAAGGGACCATAAGAGAACATATAGGAAGTACTATAATTGAAATTAGCAACAGGAGATATTACTTCATATCCCAAAAAAGTATTGAAATTACCAAAGGTTAGGGTAACTTTTTCACTAACATTCCAATACACATATAATTGGTTTACAATATTAGTTGACCCTATATCATTAAATACAGCGTCTTCTCCTCTTGGACCAAAAACTAAGTCGGCCACAAAGCCTACTTTTTCACCCTCATAACCTAAGATTAAGTTTGCCATACCAATGGAAAAACCATGGTCATTTGCAAAAGAGGTTCCAGGCGCACTAGGTTCTATTTCGCCGATTTCTACACCATTCTCAATAACAGGGACCTTACTATTTAGGCCATTAAAGTTGGTTCTGTAATAGGCATCTACCGATCCACTAAAATTGAATGTCATTTTTTTCTCCTCTTCCTCTTCCTGTGCAAATGCTGAGGAGGCAAGAATAAGCACTGCTAATAAAAACAGATTTTTTATGTAACTTGTATTTGTAAATGATTTCATAACTCAATGTTTATGCTTTCCCTTAGGGGTTAGCTGTTAATATGATTATTGATTTGACCGAATGATTTACATAACGGAGCGTTCTGCCAAACGCTCCGTTTGCTTTTTTTAATGCTGGTTCATTCTAAAATCTGAATAAGCATCCATTCCATGCTCAATTAGATCTAAACCATTTATTTCTTCTTCTTTGTCTACTCTTATTCCCATTGTTTTCTTAAGGGCGAATATTATGATAAAGGCAGTTACACAACAGAAAACACCTACCGCAGCTACACCAGTAAGCTGGTATATTAGTTGTTGTGCTCCGGCTTTGGCTCCAAATAATCCTACTGCCAATGTTCCCCAGATTCCGCAAATAAGGTGAACTGTTACGGCTCCTACCGGATCATCCAGTCTTATTTTGTCAATGAAGGCAACTCCTAAGACTATGATTACACCAGCGATAAGACCGATTATTACTGCTTCGGTTGGTGACATAAGATCTGCACCGGCGGTTATTCCTACTAGACCACCCAAAATTCCGTTTAAGAACATGGTTAAGTCCATGTTTTTATACATAAATGTAGAGGTTAACATAGCGGCAACACCACCTGCGGCTGCTGCTAAACATGTGGTAACTAATACTAGGGAGGTAGCTTCAGGGTCTGCAGAAAGTACAGAACCTCCATTAAAACCAAACCAGCCTAACCAGAGAATAAGTACCCCAGCTGTTGCCATAGGGATGTTGTGACCAGGGATCGCATTTGGCTTCCCATCAGAGTCAAATTTTCCAATTCTGGCACCTAATAAATAAATTGCGATAAGTGCTCCCCATCCTCCAACAGAGTGAACTAGGGTAGAGCCCGCAAAATCGTAGAATCCTTCATCTCCACCTAAGGAAGATAGAAAACCACCACCCCATTGCCATGAACCAACAATAGGATATATAAGTCCAACATATAAAATAGTAAATATCATAAAGGGAGCTATTTTAATTCTTTCCGCCACTGCTCCTGATACTATGGTTGCCGCTGTAGCTGCAAACATTCCTTGAAAGAGAAAGTCTGTCCACCAAGTATATCCACCATCTGCATATTCAGGGGTCATTCCGTTTTCAGGTGCTGCAATACCGAATCCTGCAAAGTCTATAATGCCACTGGAACCTTCTGCAAAGCCAGGATACATTAAATTAAAGCCTCCTATATAGTATAGTAGTAGACCTACGGTGATGATAAAAATGTTTTTAAATAATATGTTTATTGTGTTTTTTTGTCTGGTAAGCCCAATTTCTAAGAAGGCAAAGCCTGTGTGCATAAAAAATACCAAGGCTGTACATACCATCATCCAAACGTTATTGGCTGTAAATAATCCTGCATCCATTTTTTTAAGGTTTAGTTAGTTTTTTAATTAATTCCGGCTTGGCCGTTTTCTTTGGTTCGAATTCTGTAGGCTTCTAATACATCAGATACAAATATTTTACCGTCACCCACATTTCCCGTGTATGCGGCTTCCAATACAGCGTTAACGGTTTTTTCTAAAAACTCGTCCGATATTACTATCTCCAGATAGCGACGCTGTATGTCTGTTGTACTATAGGAAATGCCTCGATAGACATGTCCCTGTTTTTCATTGCCCACTCCCGTTACGTCCCAGTAACTAAAGAAGTTTACCTCAATTTGATGCAATGCTTTCTTTACATCGTCAAATTTGGATTTTCTAATAATTGCTTCAACTTTTTTCATTTTTAAATTTTATTGTTGATCTCGACAAATATATATTATAAAAAAGATTACCCCTAAAATTTAGGGGGTACATATATAATTTTTATAATTATAATAATTAATACCCCTAAAATTTAAGGGTATATTAATAAAATTTTGATTTATTGAAGAATTAGATATTTTGTGTTTAGGTCAGAATGAAAGAAGTAAGAAAAATATTAATAAAGCGTAACTGCTTCAATAACAAGAAGTTAAAATTAAAAAGAAAAGATGTAAATAGGTGTTAAAAAGTTATTCAGGGCCTTAAATAAGCCGTGAGAGCCATAGTCCAAAGGCAATAGCTAGTACCCCCACAAAAATACTGCTAAGAGCATAAATAGTAAAGTAGAGTAATTCTCCGGACTGTAATAATCCATGTTTTTCAAACGCAAATGCCGAAAAAGTTGTAAAGCCCCCACAGAATCCTGTGGCTAGGAAAAGAATTTGATCTTTTGAAAAGTAATTACCTTTTAAGGAACAACCCAAAACAAAACCAATAATTAAACTTCCAATTATATTGACTACAAAGGTTCCAACAAAGAAATTGTCATAATAAGCATTGAAATTTCGGCTAATCAGAAATCGAAGACAACTGCCTATTCCTCCTCCAATAAATACTAATAGTAGTTGTTTCATACCTTAAAGGTAAAAAACTAAATAGCTTTTTTGTAGATACTGCTATTTAAATCTATTGGATAGATTTTAGTAAGGCTTGCGTCTGCGCTGTCTTTACTACTAGAAAACATTTGTTTTCCAATAAAAGAAATACTCGCAATAAGTATTGAAATATTCAACACAACTAGAATAAGAACAAGGGTTAAAAAAATGGTCATTTATCGATTATCTGTAGTTCTCTAACGCAAAAGTACGTATTTTCTTATGTAATACGTATAGAAATTAAAATTAGACGTTTTATTTACAGCTTTTTATGCCAATAGTAATATGTGTCCTAATTTTTTAGGAGGTACTTAATTGAGAATAAAAATATTATGAATAATGCAAAAAATAATCCAACCCATTTAACACCTTTATAATTTTTGGAGTGCAGTTCTTTGTCTTTTCTATATGTTCGAATTAGTATTATAGAAAAGCTTATTATAAATAATAAGGCGAAAAGGAGTTGTCCCTTGCTAAACATAATTGCTATTTTTACACAAAACTAAATATTTTATGAAGAATAAGATTGCCGCAGTAGAGTTGTTTCATAATTCTTTTGGTCTCGGAGTATCCCAGACCATGAAGGCTAACCTGGGAGAAGCCAAGAATACGCTAAGATTCAATTTAATGGACGAAGAAAACAAAGAGTATTATGAAGCAGCTCAAAATAACGACTTAGTAGAGGTTGCTGATGCTTTAGGGGATATGTTATACATTTTGTGTGGAACTATTTTAGAGCACGGAATGCAACATAAAATTGAGGAGGTGTTTGAGGAAATCCAGAAAAGTAATATGAGTAAACTTGATGAAAATGGCAAGCCTATCTATCGCGAAGATGGCAAAGTACTAAAGGGGCCGTTATATTTTAAACCGAAAATTAAAGAAATTCTAGAAAATTAGAAAAGCACTTTACAAAAGTGCTTTTCTAAGCTCTTGGAATTATTAAATGACCGCGTACCTCCAGCCAAATGGATCTTCCGCCTTGTTGTATTGTATGTCTAACAATTCTTGCTTTAAAGAAGCAGAATAAGCATTTTCCACCTTAGGTAATTCGTAACGTTCACCTTTATATCCAAATCCAAGGATAGGATTAATCACAGCAGCTGTGCCACTACCAAATAGCTCTTTCAAACGTCCGTTTTTTATCCCTTCCACTAATTCACTTACCTTAATTGGTCTAATTTCTACTTCAATTCCTTTCTTTTTGGCTAATTCAATAATACTCTTTCGCGTAATCCCATCTAAAATCCTATCTCCCGTAGGGCAGGTAATTAGTTTGTCGTCTAGTCTTACAAAAATATTCATTGTACCAGCTTCTTCAATATATTCATGGGTATTGGCATCGGTCCAGACTACTTGCTGAAATCCTTCTTCTTTCGCCAGATTAGTGGGATAAAATTGTCCGGCATAATTTCCCGCAGCCTTGGTAAATCCAAAACCACCGTCTGCTGCCCTGCTATATTTCTCTGCAATTTTTACGCGAACCTCCCCTCCATAATAAGATTGTGCCGGGGAGCAAATAATGATAAAAGTAAATTCCTCAGCCGGTGAAGCGACTATTCCTGCCTCTGAGGCAATAGAAAAAGGTCTTATATAAAGAGAGTTTCCCAGTCCTGGTTTTATCCAAGCTTTGTCCAATTCTAATAACTTCTTTAGACCATCAAAGAAATACGATTCCGGAAATTCCGGCATTGCTAGTCTTACACTGGATTTGTTAATACGCTTAAAATTCTCGTCCGGTCTAAAAAGCCAAACGCCTCCTTCATCATCTTTATAGGCTTTCATTCCTTCAAAAACCGCCTGACCATAGTGAAAAACTCTGGAAGAAGGTTCCATGGAGAGTGGCTGATAAGGAATAATTCTCGGGGTTTCCCAATGCCCTTTTTTGTAATTACAGACAAGCATATGATCTGTAAAATAGGCACCAAAAGGAAGATGATTAAAATCTACCTTGGTAATTTTTGATGTTTGGGCTTTCTCAACAATCAAATTTTTAGTGGTTGTTTCCATCTATTCCAGTTTTAATAGATTAAATGTAAGCAATAATAACATTCTCAACCTTCTTTTTTTAACCAAAAATCCTCAGTTTTGTATATGTAAATAGATTTTTGAGAATAATGAAAACTTTTAACATATTGCTTGTGCTTTTGTTAGAAAGTCTAGGCTATGGTACATACCATATAAAAAATTGATGGATTAATTGAAAAGAAAGGTCGTTATTACTAAAGATGGTTCTAAAACCATCCACCTCGAAGAATGGAATGAGTCCTACCACTCTACTCATGGTGCTATACAGGAAGCCCAGCATGTCTATATAAATTCTGGATTTAAGAAGGTTGCTTTAAAGGAGTTGTCGGTTTTAGAATTTGGATTCGGGACAGGTTTAAACGCATTGATGACCTATTTGGAGGCAATAAAAGAACAAATAAAAGTAGCTTATACTACCTTAGAGGCATACCCAGTTGAATCTAAAGAACTTCTTCAATTAGATTATGTGGCTTCCCTCAAAAATAGTTTTGCAGAAGAAACATTTCAATTAATGCATAGCGCTCCATGGGATGATGCTATAAGATTATCCGATAATTTTACCTTTGAAAAAAGACAAATAGACTTTCGTGATTTGCAAGATAAAAGTAAATACAATCTAGTATTCTACGATGCTTTTGGCCCTCGTGTACAGCCAGAACTATGGACCCAAGAAATGTTTTTAAAGGTGTTTAGTGCTATGAAGGAGGGAGGGGTTTTAGTTACCTATTCCTGCAAAGGAAGTGTGCGGCGGGCTATGATAGCCACAGGTTTTACTGTGGAAAAGATACCCGGTCCTCCGGGAAAAAGAGAAATGCTCCGCGCAATTAAGCCAAATCTCTAGGATAATTGTTAAATCCAAATTAAAGCTGACGTGGCTGTATGTGAAAACATATACCTTTACAAAAAAAAGCAATGAAAGTCTTGATAACGGGTGCAACAGGTTTAGTTGGCAGTGCCCTCACCAGTTTACTATTAAAAGAAGGGTATTCTGTGCATTACCTTACAACTTCAAAGGAGAAAATAAAAAAAACAGAAGACTATACAGGGTTTTATTGGGATCCGTCAAAGAATATAATTGATGATAATTGTTTTCAGGGTGTTTCCACGATAATTAATTTAGCTGGGGCCACAATTGCACAAAGATGGAGCAGTCGAAACAAGGAATTGATTCTAAATAGCCGGACAAAGAGTCTCCAAACGATTTACTCCGCTATTTCTAAAATGACAGATAATAGAAAGTTTAAGCTGATATCTTCATCGGCAATTGGAATTTACCCTGATTCTCTTGCCAACTATTATACAGAACAAACCACAGAAATTGACCACAGCTTTTTAGGAGAGGTTGTGGAAGCATGGGAACTAGAAATGGAAAAGTTTAAACAACTATCCTGTGAGGTGGCTATCATTAGAACAGGTTTGGTTTGTTCTGCCAAGGGTGGGGCATTACCGAAACTCACTACGGCTGTGAAAAACTATATGGGAGCCCCATTTGGCTCTGGTAGTCAATGGCAGTCTTGGATTCATATTGAGGACCTAGCTGCAATGTTCTTATTTCTAATGGAGAAAGACTTAATAGGTGTTTATAATGGGGTAGCTCCCAATCCGGTTACAAATAAAAAAATGGTAAACGAGTTGGCCAAAGTATTAAATAGACCACTTATTTTGCCAAATGTGCCGGAATTCTCCTTAAAGTTACTACTTGGTGAAATGTCATATTTACTTCTCGCTAGTCAGCGCGTTAGTTGCAGTAAAATTCAAAAAAAGGGGTTTCATTTTAAGTATAAAAATATTTGCAAAGCCCTTGAATCCCTATATCCAACAAATACCAAAACAGATTCTAAACAACATCTAGACATAAAGGAGTTCGTATGAGCCTTGGTATTTTAATTTATTTTTAGCACACCTTTTTATTTAAGGTGTTTTTTTTGTGACATTTTGACATTTTTAAAGAATTGGCAGTACTTTTGCCAATTAATATTCACAAGAGTAAAGAACAGCAATTATGAGTAATAAGGAGAATATTGAAGATATAGAAGAGACATTAGAACAGGAACAAGTGCTAAATGATGGGGAATTACAAGATTCTGAATTAAGAGAAGAGGAAACCCCTGAACTGTCTATAACTGAAAAGCTAGAAGAAGATTTGTCTAAAGAAAGAGATAAATTCTTGAGACTTTTTGCAGAATTTGAAAATTACAAGAAGAGAACTTCCAAAGAGCGCATGGATCTTTTTAAAACTGCAGGGCAAGAAATTATGGTTGCTATGTTGCCTATTATGGATGATTTTGATAGAGCACTAAATGAAATTTCTAAGTCCTCTGATAAAGATTTGTTTAAAGGTGTTGAGCTAATCAATAATAAGTTCAGAGAAGCACTTAAAGGAAAAGGTCTTCAGGAAGTAGAAGTTAAATCAGGAGATACCTTTGATGCAGAAGTACACGATGCAATAACCCAAATACCAGCTCCAGACAAGAAACTCAAAGGAAAAATTATTGATGTTGTTGAAAAAGGTTTTAAGCTTGGGGATAAAATAATAAGACATCCAAAGGTGGTTGTTGGGAATTAAACGATTAAGATACAAATGAAGCAGGATTACTACGAAATTTTAGGTATTTCTAAAAGTGCCTCGGCATCAGAAATTAAAAAGGCTTATCGCAAAAAAGCTTTGGAGTATCATCCGGATAAGAATCCTGGTGACGCCAAGGCAGAGGAAATGTTTAAGTCCGCAGCTGAGGCATATGAAATCCTTAGTGATCAGGATAAAAAAGCCAGATACGATCAGTTCGGGCATGCCGCTTTTGAAGGCGGAGGCTTCGGTGGAGGGGGTATGAATATGGATGATATTTTCAGCCAGTTTGGAGATATTTTTGGAAGTGCCTTTGGAGGTGGTTTTAGCGGTTTTGGTGGCTTCAACGGAGGCGGACAAAGACGTGTTAAGGGAAGCAATCTCAGAATAAGAGTGGTTTTAAGTCTGGAAGAAGTGGCAAACGGAGTTGAGAAAAAAGTTAAGGTTAAAAGAAAGAAACAAGCTCCGGGCGTTAATTATAAAACCTGTTCAACATGTAACGGGGCAGGGCAAGTCACCAAGATTACAAATACCATACTTGGAAGAATGCAAACTGCTGCGGCATGTAGCACTTGTAGTGGAACAGGGCAAGTCATAGATAAGAAACCTGCTGGAGCAGATGCACAAGGTCTAAAAGTTGAAGAGGAAACCGTATCTATTAAAATCCCTGCCGGAGTAGAAAAAGGTATGCAGTTAAAGGTGTCTGGCAAAGGAAATGAGGCTCCTGGAAATGGAATCCCTGGAGATTTATTAGTGGCTATTGAAACAAAAGACCATCCTACATTAAAAAGGGAAGGGGACAACCTACATTATGATCTGTATATAAGTATTTCAGATGCTGTATTAGGCACCTCTAAAGAAATAGACACGGTCTCTGGACAGGTCAGAATAAAGCTGGAATCAGGAATACAATCAGGCAAAATTTTACGCCTACGGGGTAAGGGAATTTCCAGTTTAAATGGTTATGGCGCGGGGGATCTATTAGTACATGTTAATGTTTGGACACCGAAAGAACTTAACAAGGAACAACGTGAATTTTTTGAGAAAATGCAAGATTCCGAAAACTTTGAGCCAAAACCAGAAAAATCAGACAAATCTTTCTTTGAAAAGGTTAAGGATATGTTCTCTTAACGAATTATCCTTTTCTTTTTAAATAAAAAACGTATATTTGGAGCAATATTGGGAAACCAATATTAATTTTCTTTTTCATAGCAATTTTTTTCCCATCCTTAATTCTTTTAAGGGTGGGTTTTGTTTTTGTGGCCTAAGCATCCTGTTTACAGAATAGTTGAGAACTACGGGCACAATTTATATGGCTCAAATACTTTTTCTTTTATGCTTAATCGTACAACATTCTTTTTCCTTACAAATCTTGTATAATATCTACAGATATTGAGGCAATTCTATATCTTTGAGTACGTACTACTTGGGATTTCATGACCCGGTTTTAATGTAATTGGTCTAGACTTTGAATTCTTTTGCTTTTTAAGATCACCCTAGTCTAGACATACGCAATATTTCTGCGTTTAAGAAAAAATTGTTTTGATGAATAATATTCTGGTAGCCCAAGAGGTAACCAAAAAATTTGGGAACCAATATGCACTTAACAAGGTATCTCTTTCTATTCCGGAAAATTGTATCTATGGTCTTTTAGGACCTAATGGTGCTGGAAAGACCACCTTGATAAGAATAATAAATCAAATTACCTTTCCTGATTCCGGTTCTGTTTTATTTGATGGTAGACCTTTACGGCCCCAAGACATTGCATCCATTGGATATTTGCCAGAAGAGCGCGGCTTGTATAAGAGTATGAAAGTAGGGGAGCAGGCTCTTTATTTGGCACAATTAAAAGGATTAACTAAGAGTGAAGCAAAAAAAAGACTTAAATACTGGTTCGAAAGACTAGAGATTGGAGATTGGTGGAATAGAAAAGTACAGGAACTCTCAAAGGGAATGGCGCAAAAAATACAATTTATTGTCACCGTTCTACATCAACCTAAACTATTAATTTTTGATGAACCCTTTAGTGGATTTGATCCCATCAATGCAAATATAATTAAGGATGAGATTATTAATCTAAAAGACCAGGGTGCCTCGATAATTTTTTCAACCCACCGGATGGAATCTGTGGAAGAACTTTGTGAGTATATTGCCCTCTTACATAATTCTGAGAAAATTTTAGATGGAAAGCTAGACGATATTAAGAAACAGTACAAAAATAATACGTTTGAAGTAATAGCCGATTTTGAAAATACCAATACGGGATTAGAAAATCTTAAAAGTCATTATAATATAGGGATAGATGAAATTAAGGGCCAAAATGGACACTGCCACTTTAATGTGCGATTACCTTCAGATGATACAAAGAGGTTTCTAGCCGATTTGAGCACTATTGCCAGTGTAAATAGCTTTGTAGAGACGGTCCCTTCTGCTAGTGATATCTTTATAAAAACGGTAAAGGATAAAAATGGAAAATAGTAAACTACCATTGATCATTCGAAGAGAGTATATGGCTAAGGTTAGAAATAAGTCGTTTGTAATAATGACCTTTCTAAGTCCAATATTGATGGTAGGCATGATTGCCTTAATCGCGTATCTCACCAAGGTAAATGACAGTGATAAAAAGGTCGTAGGTATTCTTAATCAAAGTGACTATTTTTCTACAGACTTCAATATTACCGACAGAACATCGTATATCTTTTTTGAAGACATCTCTCTTGAAAAGGCCAAAGATTCTACCTTGCATTTAGGTCTAAGCGGATTGCTGTATATCCCAGATTATGAAAATTTAGAAGAGGTGGTTATGGAATCTTATTTCTATTCTAAAGAGCCCCCTAGTGCTGCGGTTTTAGATCCATTAGAAGATGTATTTCAAGAAAGACTTCGACAGCGGAAACTTCTTACCTTCGGCGTTTCTCCGGAAGAATTCAAACTGCTAAATCAACCTTTCGAAATCAATATCCTAACTTTTTCGGGGAAGCAGAACCTAAAAGGGATCAACGAACTTAAGGCAATAATTGGCGGAGGTTTTGGCTATCTTATAATGATGTTTATAATCATATATGGCGGTTTTGTAATGCGAAGTGTAATCGAAGAGAAAACTAGTCGTATAATTGAAGTTATAATATCTTCTGTAAAGCCCTTCCAGCTAATGTTAGGGAAAATCATCGGAACTTCCTTAGCTGGAATAACCCAATTTGTTATTTGGATTCTGTCTGCCTCTCTTTTACTCTTTGCAGTTTTTATGATCTTTGGAATTGATCTAACAGGCTTAAGTACCCAACAGAGTTTACCAAGCCCATTAGGCGCTCCAGCTCCTGTGGATGTGCCAATGGACGCTATGCAATTGTATGCCATGGAATTCTTGGAAATACCCTGGGTTCTTCTTATTTCGCTTTTTCTGGTATATTTTATTCTGGGTTATTTAATTTACAGTTCTATCTATGCTGCAATTGGTGCGGCTGTAGATAATGAAACGGATACACAGCAGTTTATTTTCCCAATTATACTTCCCTTGATGTTGGCAATTTACGTGGGGTTCTTCTCTGTTTTTAGTAATCCACATGGCCCAATTGCAGTAGGATTCTCTCTGTTTCCACTTACATCACCCATAGTAATGCTCATGCGCCTGCCTGGTGGAATTGGTGATGGCGGGGTACCGTTGTGGCAGGTATTAACCTCGATTCTGTTTTTAATAATAACCTTTATTGCGATTGTCTGGTTCGCGGCGAAAATATACAGGGTAGGAATCCTCATGTATGGTAAGAAACCTACATATAAAGAATTGTACAAATGGCTGAGATATTGATGTTTTTTGGGAAACCTTTGTTGCTTAACAGATCAGAATTTATGGAATCCATTAAGGAGTTCTTAAATTGGGGTATTCATATCGGAGAGGGGGAGAATTCTATTAATATTACCATCGGTTTACTCCTTGTTCTTACTCTTGCCTTTTTTCTATCCAGTTTTATTCTAAAATCTATTCGGAATTTTATTACTCGCAAGATGGACGGGGATGATAGGATGAAGTTTGTAAGCATTTTTAAATTTATTAAGTATGTGGTTTATATAGCGGTTATACTTATAACAATGAGTGCGGCGGGTATTAATATTACTGTGTTAATTACAGCCTCTGCAGTACTTTTTGTAGGTCTAGGATTGGCATTGCAGGAATTATTTCAGGACATTATTGGTGGCATTTTTATCATCCTAGATAAATCTTTACAAGTAGGAGATATAGTGGAAGTGGAAGGTAAAATTGGTAAGGTTGTAGAGATAAAATTGCGAACTACCTTAGCCGTTACGCGTGATGATAAAGTGATTATTATGCCAAACCATAAGTTTATGAGTGACGTTATTTATAATTATACCCAAAATCACAAGACAACCAGAGAAGAAATCAAAGTAGGAGTGGCTTACGGAAGTGATGTAGATAAGGTCATGGAAATTCTTGATAAATGCGCGCAAGAAGAAAAGGAAGTTTTAAAGAACCCAGCACCTTTTGTTTTATTTGACGATTTTGGAGATTCAGCACTACTTTTTTCACTTCATTTTTACGTAAAAGACAGTTTTAAATCCCTGCGTATTAAAAGTAGAATACGTTACGCAATTGATAAGAATTTCCGTGATACCGCTATAATTATTCCTTTTCCACAACGCGATGTTCATTTGTTTTCGAAGAAGTAACCGTAGCAGGCTAATTTAACCCTGCCATGAAACCAATTAGAATACGATTTAACAAAGTGTAAAATAAAAAAACTAAAAGCCGGTTTATTTAACTAAGTAGGAAATAGCTGGCATTGTAATTGCAACTAACAGTATAAAGTAGAATTATGTCAAAGATTTTAGTAATTGAAGATGAGGCCGCCATTAGACGAGTATTGGTTAAAATACTTTCCGAAGAAAGCGACTCTTATGAGGTAGAAGAAGCAGAAAACGGAGTGGTTGGCTTAGAAATGATCAGGAAGAATGATTATGACTTGGCTTTATGTGATATTAAGATGCCAAAAATGGACGGGGTAGAAGTGCTGCAAAGTTCTAAAAACATTAAACCAGAGGTGCCATTTATTATGATTTCTGGTCATGGCGATTTAGATACAGCTGTAAATACTATGCGCTTAGGAGCTTTTGACTATATTTCTAAACCTCCAGACTTAAATAGATTATTAACTACCGTACGCAATGCGCTTCAGAAAAAAGAGCTGATTATTGAGAATAAGATTCTTAAAAAGAAAGTTAGTAAGAGTTTTCAGATGGTTGGTGAAAGCCCTGAGATAGCCATAATTAAAGAAATGATCGATAAGGTAGCACCAACAGATGCTAGAGTTTTAGTAACTGGAGAAAACGGCACGGGGAAGGAACTAGTAGCGCATTGGCTCCATGAAAAAAGTGAACGTAGCAGTGCTCCTTTTATTGAGGTTAATTGTGCTGCCATACCTTCCGAGTTAATTGAAAGTGAGTTATTTGGTCATGTTAAGGGGGCTTTTACTTCGGCGGTCAAAGACAGAGCAGGAAAATTTGAAGCAGCCAATAAAGGAACTATTTTTTTGGATGAGATAGGCGATATGAGTCTGTCTGCTCAGGCGAAGGTCCTCAGGGCGCTTCAAGAAAATAAAATTTCCAGGGTGGGTACCGATAAAGACATCAAGGTAGATGTAAGGGTTATTGCCGCCACGAATAAGGATCTTATTAAGGAAATCGAGGAAGGTAGGTTTAGAGAAGATTTATACCACCGTCTTGCAGTTATTTTAATTCATGTTCCGGCACTAAATGACAGACGAACAGATATTCCTGTTTTAATTGAACACTTTTCAAATCAGATTGCCACAGAGCAGGGAGTTGCCGTAAAAGGCTTTTCTAAAAAGGCTATTGCCTTATTAAAGAGTTATAACTGGACGGGAAATATAAGGGAGTTAAGGAACGTGGTTGAACGTCTAATTATATTGGGAGGAGAAGAAGTTTCAGAAGCAGATGTAAAATTGTTTGCGAGTAAATAGATTACCACTAATTCTAGAACACTGTATTCATACAAGGTCTTAGTTCTTCTAAGGCTTTGGCCGTAATTTGCTTGGTTCTGAGATGGTAGTACTTTTTTGCCTCCGATAAACCTTCTTTTAACAATTGTTTTTCGGAGTATAAGTATATTTTTTCAGAAAAATCATAGGCTTCTTCACAGCCAACATCTTTAATAACAATTTTCAGGGACTTCTCAAATTTGGCAAGGGAGATGTCAATTTTCTTCTCAATAACATCTCTTGTCGGAAGTATAGGTTTGGAATTGTTTAACAAGGTATTTTTTGTATTTAGGGCCAAAAGATCATTGCCATATACACTATGTGCATGTTCTTCATGTTCTTGGAGCATAGTTAGGCCTTCCGTTATACTTTCCAATGCTCTTTGTAGTAAAATACGCGTGCCGTTTAAGGATACTACGCGCGTTGCTTTTTTTAAGTCTTCCGAGCCTTCTCTTAAATAAATATTTATATAATCACAGCCGCAATCTTTAAATTGTTCTTTTGACTTCTCAAAGGCATTTATTGCCTTGTATGCATAATACCGGGATTTTTCTACCTGCTCTGCCTGAATGGCAATTTTTGTCTGTGTTGCCATGTATTCAAGATTTGATCCGGCGTATATACAGGCTTTGTCCTTTTTGGCATATACAGAAAACAAGAGAGGAAAGGAGGCAAAAATGAAAAATGCAATTTTCATAGCATAATTGGTAGGTTAGTAAAAATTATAGGGACGATTAAATTAAATAAAATATCGGACATCTGCATATTTTTTCGACAAGCTGCATGGTTGATAACCAATTAATTAGAGAAACATACTAATCCCCAGGTTTCCACTAAACCTTTTTTAGATAGTTAAATTATTTTATCTTAATCGCATGAAGACAATAAATATTGAATCCTTTAGAGCCACCATCAATCCTAAATTAGAAAGTTATAATACTTATGAAGATTTGGGGCTATCGGATAAAGAGCTAAAAAAGGAACTTTCAAAACTAAGGAAAGAACTAGGGGATTTTCAGAATACCATGTATGCACATGGAAAATATGCCGTTCTTATTTGTCTGCAGGGTATGGACACCTCAGGCAAGGACAGTCTGGTTCGTGAAGTCTTTAAGGAGTTTAATGTTAGAGGAATAGTAGTTCACAGTTTTAAAGTTCCCTCTTCATTAGAAAAAAGCCATGATTATTTATGGCGTCATTATATCGCTTTACCAGCTAAAGGAAAATTTGGAGTTTTTAATAGAACACATTACGAGAATGTATTGGTTACCAAAGTACATCCAGAGTATATATTAGGGGAAAATATTCCAGGAATTGATTCCTTAAAGGATATAGACAACGATTTTTGGGAAAGAAGATATGAGCAGATAAACAATTTTGAACAACACCTGGTAGATAATGGAACTATTATCTTTAAATTTTTTCTTCATTTGTCTAAAGAAGAGCAACGACAAAGACTTTTAAGGCGTCTTCGTTTAAAGGAGAAAAACTGGAAATTTTCTCCTGGGGATTTAAAAGAACGCAAATTATGGCGTAAATATCAAGAGTGCTATGAAGAGGCTATATTAAAAACTAACAAGGAATGGGCGCCATGGTTTGTTATACCTGCCGACAATAAGAAGGGAGCAAGAGTGATTGTTGCCGAAATATTGCTTAAATCGTTAAAAAAACTTAAAGATATTACTGAACCTGAGCTAGATGATGAAATAAAAGCTAATATTGAATTGTATAAATCACAATTAGAGGGAGAAGAATGAGAAACTATTTTATATTACTTGTCTTAGTCGCGACCACGGCTTGGTCACAAAAGGGAGACGCTGAGCAAATAAAAGCAATATTTGACACCTCTCTTTCCGATGCTAAGGGATACGATTGGCTTAATCATTTATCTAATCAAATCGGAGGAAGACTTTCGGGATCTGTACAGGCCGAACAAGCCATAGAGTATACAAAAGAACAGCTGGAAACTTTGGGTTTAGATCGGGTTTGGCTGCAGGAAGTTAAAGTTCCTAAATGGGTGAGAGGAACCCCGGAATTTGCCTATATAGAGACCAGTCCGGGATTCACCAATAATGTTCCAATCACCGCCCTAGGAGGTTCTATTGCTACTCCAGCTGCTGGCATTAAGGCAAATGTTGTTGAAGTACAGGGAATTGAGGATTTGGAGAAATTAGGAAGAGCAAAAATAGAGGGTAAGCTTGTCTTTTTTAATAAGCCAATGGATCCTACTCTGATAAATACTTTCGCTGCCTACAGTGGATGTGTAAATCAGCGTTATGCAGGTGCTAAGGAAGCAGCTGCTTATGGAGCTTTGGGCATTATTGTAAGGTCAATGAATTTACGCCTGGATGACTTTCCTCATACTGGTGCAATGAGTTATGGCGACCAGGATCTAAAGGAGAGGATTCCAGCTGCTGCCATAAGCACAAATGCTGCAGAATTACTTAGTACCACTTTAAAACTCAATCCAAATATTCTCTTTTATTTTAAACAGAACTGTAGACAGCTCTTGGATGTAACTTCCTATAACGTAATCGGTGAAATAAAGGGTAGTACTTATCCAGATCAAGTTATTTTGGTTGGGGGCCATTTAGATTCGTGGGATTTAGGTGATGGTTCGCATGATGATGGGGCTGGATGCGTACAGAGTATGGAAGTTCTTAGGCTTTTTAAAAAGACTGGATATAAACCAAAAAAGACCATCAGGGTAGTTTTATTCATGAATGAAGAAAATGGTTTAAGGGGGGGCAAGGTCTACGCCGAAAATGCCCTTAAATCTGGCGAAAATCACTTGTTAGCCTTAGAAAGTGATGCAGGGGGATTTACACCAAGGGGCTTTTCTTTCGATTGCTCAGACAAGCAATTCGAACAGATTCTTTCTTGGAAACCTCTGTTCGAACCGTATTATATTCATCTTTTCGAAAAAGGGTTTTCAGGACCGGATATTGGTCCACTAAAAAATAATAGGACGGCACTGGCAGGACTTAGACCTGACTCTCAGCGATATTTTGATCATCATCATGCGGAAAATGATACCTTTGAACACGTGAATAAAAGAGAATTACAACTTGGTGCCGCCGCCATGGCATCACTTGTTTTTCTATTCGACAAGCATGTGACAGAAGCAGTAGCTAAGCCTACTGGAAAATAAGATAAATTTACTTGCTAAACTCGCTTATCTTGAACGCCTAAATATTAAAAAGTAGCATAAAATACGTACCTTTGCAACTCATTTAAAAAATGTGATATGCAAGACGGAATTTATGCTAAATTCAATACTACAAAGGGAGAGATTCTAGTAAATCTTACCTATGAAAAAACACCTGGAACGGTAGGCAACTTTGTTTCTTTAGCAGAAGGGAAACGTGAGAATAGCGCCAAATCAATAGGAGCCCCATATTATGATGGATTAAGTTTTCATCGCGTCATACCAGATTTTATGATTCAGGGAGGATGTCCTTTGGGTACCGGAACAGGGGATCCAGGTTATAAATTTGATGATGAATTTCATCCAGACCTGACACATGACGCACCTGGAGTACTTTCTATGGCCAATGCTGGGCCTGGGACGAATGGAAGTCAGTTTTTTATAACCCACGTCGCAACGCCTTGGTTAGATAACAAACATACCGTTTTTGGAAATGTTGTTTCCGGGCAAGAAGTGGTAGATAGTATAGCTCAAGGAGATGTTATAGAAAGTCTAGAAATAGTGAGAGTAGGAGAAAAAGCAGAAGCCTGGGATGCAATTTCGGCTTTCGCCAATTTTGAAAGTGCGAAAGAACTAAGACTAAAGGAAGAGAAAGAAAGAGCTGAGGCAGCACTAGAAAAAGTAGCTGCAGGGTTCAATACCACCCCTAGTGGTTTACGATATAAAATTTTGGAAAAGGGTGAGGGTAGCAAAGCCGAAAAAGGCCAGACCGTTTCTGTTCATTATGAAGGAGCATTGCTGGATGGGCAAGTATTTGACTCTTCTTTTAAGCGAAATGAGCCAATAGATTTTCAGTTGGGAATTGGACAAGTGATTCCGGGATGGGACGAAGGTATTAGTCTTTTAAAAGTTGGTGATAAGGCGCGTTTCGTTATTCCATCGGAATTGGCATATGGCAGCGCTGGTGCTGGCGGAGTTATACCTCCAAACGCTACTTTAATGTTCGATGTAGAGTTGGTGGGCGTAAAGTAAAGGCCATAGGAATACCAAAAAAGGCACTTCTTTAATTTTTTAAAAGAAGTGCCTTTTTTTATACCCAAAACCTTTTAAGCGGTTGGGTCTGGTGTCATCCTTAAATAGGGCTTAATTTCCTCTACCCCTTTTGTAAATATGCTTCTCGCCTCATCGGTTGGTATAGCCGGACTTACCACCACATCTTCACCATGCTCCCAATTAGCGGGAGTAGCTACCTTGTGATAGGCCGTTAGTTGCAGGGAGTCAATTACTCTGAGTAATTCATGAAAATTTCTACCTGTGGAGGCCGGGTAGGTTATAATTAGTTTTACTGTTTTATCTGGCGCGATGATATAGACTGAGCGAACCGTTAAATTGTTGTCTGCATTAGGATGTATCATGTCATAAAGATTAGATACTTTTTTATTTTCATCCGCAATTATCGGAAAATTAACAGATGTTTGCTGCGTTTCATTGATGTCTTTGATCCATTCGTTGTGAGACGCCTTGCCATCAACACTTAAGGCAATCATCTTTACATTACGTTTGTCAAATTCTTCCTTGAATTTAGCAGCGGTACCTAATTCTGTTGTGCAAACAGGTGTAAAGTCTGCCGGGTGTGAAAATAAAATCCCCCAACCATCACCTAAATACTCATAGAAATTTATTTCTCCTATTGAACTCTCTGCTGTAAAATTTGGAGCAGTATCTCCAAGCCTAATTGTTGCCATTTTTTTTGATTTAAATTAATTTTCAAACTTATTTAAAAGTATAGTTTAATCCTATGATAAAAATCAATCGCAGGTTAAAAAACTATTAAAGTTTGGCTTAATATAATTTTTAATAAGAGAGACACTATTCTACCTATTTATTAACTTTATGCAATGGATGAATCTACTTTACAAAATTTAAAATACCCTATAGGAACTTTTATTATTCCTGAGGAGATTAGGGAATCACATTTGAAAAAATGGATCGGGGATTTAGAGGTATTACCCTCAGTGCTTTCGGAATTAGTATTATCCCTGGATGATGAGCAATTAAGTGAACCTTATAGGCCCGAGGGTTGGACTATCAGGCAATTAATACATCACATTTCCGACAGTCATCATAACAGTTATATTAGATTTAAATGGGCTCTAACCGAGGATACGCCGCGTATAAAGGTCTATGAACAAGAAAAATGGGCTGAGCTTCACGATTCGCGCTCCGCTCCAATTTCCATGTCTCTTGATCATCTAAAAGTAGTACATGCCAAATTGGTATTTCTTCTTAAAGGATTAAAGGATCAGGATTTAAAAAAAGGATTTATTCATCCGGAGACCAATACTTTTACTTCGCTTGAAGAAAATATTGGCAGATATGCCTGGCACGGAAATCATCATACACAACATATTAGGAACATCCTTCAGAAAAAGGGATGGTAATTTCTTATTTCCATTTGATATTACACCCAATGGAGGGTTTTTGAATTGGAGATACCTCTGTATTTGCTAAAAGAGCCTCCATCGCCCTTATTAAATCTATGCCCGATACCGGTATTCCATTTCCTGGGCGGGAGTCATCTAACTGCCCTCTATATACCAGACGTAAGTCTTTGTTAAAAAGAAAGAAATCAGGTGTACATGCCGCCTGGTATGCTTTGGCAACATCCTGGTCCTCGTCGTATAAATAAGGAAAGGTATAGTTTTCTTCTTTGGCCGTAATCTTCATTAAACTTGGAGAATCCTGAGGATAGTTTTCTACATCGTTACTGGAGATGGCTACAAATTGAATGCCTAAGGGCTGAAATTTTTCGGCCAAGGAAGCTAGCATTGAATTTACGTGCTTTACAAACGGACAATGATTGCAGATAAACATAATCAGGGTTCCTTTACCTCCCTTTAGGTCTTCTAATAAATGTAATTCTTTATCAGACACTGTATCCATTAAGGAAAAGCCAGGGGCTTTTGTTCCCAGAGGAAGCATCGTACTTGGAGTACTTGCCATAATGATATTCTTATGCTATTAAATTATATACTGGGTAAAAATACTATTTCCACGGAATTAGTACAAAATTAACCTGTAAGACTACCTGCTATTACATGATTTTACCAAAGAAAATAGCATTCATCAGTAATTTGTTTGTGCCGTACCAGAAAGCTCTAAAATTGGTATTGTCTGTAAAAATAATTACACGACCTCTACCTTGTCTATGTACCTTAAAGGGAACACTTTCTTTAATAAGTTCTAAGTTTTCTTTAGAAATATATCCGCTTAAAAGAGGGTCTTTACTATACTGCAACGGATTGTTATAACTCTCTTTGTCCTTTTCTAAATATACATTGGTATTCCTAAAGAGAGATATCATATCGTTTTTGTAACCATAATTAATTGGATGAGATCTGTCCTGTCTCGATTCAAATATTGCTCCCCCGGTAACCTGCGCTCCTAAAAAGTCTTGTTTTTGTCCAAAGGAAATATTGGTAGCAACTAGGGTATCCTTTTTAAATTCCAATGTCATTAAATCATGTTCATTCATCCAAATAGCGGCATTACCGTATCCTATCAAAGTACCTCCTGATTTTACCCAATTTCGAATAGTTTTTGTGGAAGCAGAATCCAAACTGCCCTTTCCAGAATGCTGCGGTAGAATAATGTCTGTATAACTGCTTAGGTCTAAATTTGGAAGATAAGATTTGTCAATTTTAGTGATTTGTATGTCGTAACGTGTATCAAATAAATGCCAAATTTCTCCCGCATCGTAAGGCCGTATACCATTTCCTACTATTAGAGCAACATTTTGAGGTTTTAAAGGATCAAAATCATTACTTCCTAAATCGATTCCTTTGGTTAAACCCGTAGATACACCGTTTATGGGAACACCACATTCGGATGCTATTTCTTCTAAAAACAGGTATAATTCTTCGGCATTCAGCTTTTGATTTTGTACTGGAATCATTATTGTTCCGTAGTCATAGGCTAAAGACTCTAAACTAAATTGACTTTTTGCCACTTTGGCTCTTAGTCCTTTAGAAAGAATTTTATTTAATGCCTTTGGGGTATAATACTCATGCCACTCGAACAAATAGGCATAGCTACTTTTTTTAGAAACCTTGGCCGTTGGCCGTTTTAAAACAGAAGTAACCGAAGTAGTAGATGTGGTTTCATTGGTAAAGGTATAATCTACATTGAAGGCGAGGGGAAAAGTCCAGGCAGAGATATCATAGAACAAGCTATCCATAAAAGTGGTTCTTTTCTCGAACATAGCTTTGACTAACCTAGGATTTTTTTGATTTAAAGGGACTACATAACTATGACCTTTTGTATAGGTTTTTCCTTGGATCGTCTTATCTTCCTCTAAAAGGTCAAAATCTATTTGTTGTCTTTGAAGTATTTCCGCAAGATGGTATGCTTTGGAGGCATCCTTACTATCACCAAATAAGATTACCTCTGATTTTAAATTACTTGCCTCTTTCCTTAAATCGCTATAATACTCTTGTTGATAACCTAATAATCTGGTTCGCATAGTTTGGGCTGCTTCAATAGTGGATAAGGCTGTTGTAAGCTGATTCCTTATGGAAAACGGAAAGGTTAAAATTCCGTTTTCTGTTTCTTGAAGATGCCCGCGAGAGCTTGCTTGCTCAAAAAGAATTCCAATGCTGCCGTTTACATCTGGAAAGGTAGACCCTTTTCCATAATAATAGTCGTCATATCGTTCTTCAGAATAATACAGTGAACCGAGTTTATCTAATGCCCTGGCATGGTAAGCACCAATTTCTGCGGTTAGTTCCTGATTGAGTTTAGGGGTTAACGGATGTACACGAGATGGAACTCCTGGCTGAAAAAAGAAGGTAGAGTTTGTACTCATCTCATGATGATCGGTCAGAATATTAGGCAGCCATTTATGAAATGTTTTTATACGAGCCCTGCTTTCAGGAAGTTGTACAGGCAGCCAATCTCTATTCATATCGAACCAATAGTGATTGGTTCGTCCACCTGGCCATACTTCATGGTATTCCCGCTCATTGGGATCCGCATTTAGGTTTATACTTTTATTGGTATTTGCCCAATACGCAAAGCGTTGCAAACCGTCGGGGTTATAGGAAGGATCTAAAAGAATCACCGCAGAATTTAAGAGCGCCTCAATTTCTGGTCCTTCAGCGGCGGCTAAATAATACGCATATAGGAGTCCGGCATTTGCACCACTAGCTTCATTGCCATGAATGGAAAAGCCTTGATATATTATTATTGGCATTTCTTCTAAAGAAACCCCCTCCTTGCCAGCTTCTGTTAATGCCAGACGATTTTGACGAATACTTTCCAGATTTTGATGATTTTCAGGGGAAGTAATTGTTAAGAGGAGAATTGGTCTTCCCTCAAAAGTTTCACCCCGAGTCTCTATACTTATTCGATCACTTTTTGCAGCTAGCTGATGCATGTAAAACATTAGTTTATAATGGGTCACATGCCATTCACCCACTTCATGTCCAATTATTTCTTTTGGAGTAGGAATACTTTCCTTATAGGATATATTTTGAGGCAAGTAGTAATCCAGATTTAGGGTCTCTTGGCCGAAACCCAGATAAGAAACTAATAGTAAAAGGAATAAGTATTTTTTCATATGGCGGGAATTTTTAAAATGGGTTTAAACAAAAAACGATCCTTGAAACCAAAGATCGCCTTAGAATTATTTTATTAATTTATTATATATCATCAAAACTTACATCCGTAAAGCTATCAGTGGAAGGCGCCTCTCCATTATCACTTGGCTCTTCCTTTTTAAAATCTTTTTGATGTCTTTCGGAGATAACCTCATGTCCTTTTTCAGAAATAATATAATCCATCATTTCCTCCACATTTTCTTTAAAAGGCTGGAAATCTTCTTTGTATAAATAAATTTTGTGTTTTTTATAATGGAAAGACCCATCATCATGTGTAAACTTCTTACTTTCCGTAATAGTTAAATAATAATCACCTGCTTTAGTACTTCGAACATCGAAGAAGTAAGTCCTTCTGCCTGCTCTTAAAACTTTTGAAAATATTTCTTCCTGGTCCATTAAATCTTTATCACCCATAGATTGCAATTGTAGTTAGTGTTTTGCCTTAATTATCAGTAAAAATGTAAAAAAAAAGCGTATTCAGCAACATTTTCCTAGTTTTCTTTAGTGGATAGCTGCTTGAAATATAACTCCTTGTAATAACCGTTTTCAGAGATCAATTCAGTATGTGTACCCTGTTGAAGTATTTTGCCATCTTCTAACACGATAATTTTATCTGCATTCTTTGCTGAAGATACTCTATGACTTACTATTAAAGTTGTTTTTCTGCGAACTGCTTTTTTTAGATTATTTAAAATTTCTTCTTCCGTTTCTGTATCCACAGCAGATAAACAATCATCGAATAAGAAAATCTGAGGATCTTTAAGCAAGGCCCGTGCAATTGACACTCTTTGTTTTTGTCCTCCACTAAGAGTAATTCCTCTTTCTCCTAAAATAGTCCTGTACTGTTTAGAAAAGCCCATTATATTATTATGTACAACTGCTTTTTTAGCAACTTCTTCAATCTCTTCCCTTGTGGCATCCTCTTTTCCAAATTTTATGTTGTTCTCAATAGTATCAGAGAATAAAAATGCATCCTGAGGCACTGCCCCTACTGCAGACCGTAAACTATTTAAATTTAAATCCCTGATCGGGGTCCCGTCTATGCTGATTTCCCCGGATGTGGTGTCATAAAGACGGGCTACAAGATCTAAGATTGTTGATTTTCCTGCCCCGGTTTTACCTAAAATGGCTACCGTTTGCCCTTCTTGGATTGTAAAGGAAATATCATTCAGGGCTGTAATATTGGTATCTTCATAGGTAAAACTCACATTTTTAAATTCAATACTACCGCCTATTGGAGTAGCTTCTAAACAATTATTCTTAATTGCAGGCTCTTCCTTTAGGAATTCATTTATTCTTCTCTGAGAGGCTTCAGCGCGCTGCACTATCGAGGTTAACCACCCTACAATGGCAACAGGCCATGTAAGCATATTTACGTAAAGTATAAATTCAGCAATGGTTCCAACGGATTCAATCTCACCATTAATGTATTGCTTACCTCCTATATAGATCACGAAAATGTTACTTATCCCAATAAGCAAAATCATCAGTGGGAAAAACCAGGCATTTACTTTAGCCAGATCCATGCTTTTAACTTTACCTTCGTTTGCCAGAAGTTTTACATCCTTATTGGTTTGCGGCTCTAGTCCGTATGCTTTAATTACAGAAACTCCAGAAAAAGACTCCTGCGCAAAGGTGGAAAGAGTGGATAAATATTCTTGTACTTTGGTGCTTCTGCGGTGGATAATTTTGCTGATCTGATAAATTAGAACAGATAAGATAGGAAGCGGCAACAAAGAGTAAAAGGCTATGGTAGGCGCTTTTATAAACATTAGAGGGATTAAACATACAAAAAGAGTTAGGGTTTGCATCCCATACATGATCGCTGGCCCCGCATAAAGTCTAACCTGCCCAACGTCCTCCGAAATTCTATTCATTAAGTCTCCGGTTCTATTCCTTTTGTAAAAGTTAAGGTTTAGAAGCTGGTAGTGATCAAATATTTCATTTTTCAAATCAAACTCAATGTATCTGGAAACATTGATTATGGTCTGTCTCATTAAAAAAGTAAAAAAACCGGAAAGTAAGGCAGCGCCTATAATTATTAGGATATACTCCAAGAGTAAGTCTTTGGCCAGTGGTTCTGCAATTTCTTGTCTGCTATAGTTCTCTACTACTTCTATTGACTTTTTGACAAAAGATGGCATAACTAACTGAAAAATTCTTGCAACAATAGTTATCAAGATCCCAATAAGTAATTTAACCCAATACTTTTTGAAATATTTATTAAGATGGCGTAGTTCTTTCATTAATGCGGGAGCAAATAACTAATGGTTAAAGCTTGGCAAATATAGGAGATTGCATACAAACCAAATGTTATAAAACTGATAAGATAACTGTATTAATAGGTTTGTTTTTGAAATAGATTAGTATTTTTGCCATCGTTAGAAGCAATATTAATTAGCAAGGTTCTTTAAAATGCTCACAAGAAGGCAAATCAGGATTAAAGTTATGCAGTGCATATATGCTTTAACCCTTTCTAAGGATGAATCCTTGGATAAACAGAAAATGTTCCTAAAAGAGAGTATTGCGAATACCTATAGCCTATACTTACTTGTTTTGAGCCTCCTTATAGAACTTCATAAGCGAGAAAAAAACTTTCTAAAACTATCTTCGAAAAAATATATAAATACAGAGGATACTTCTATTAAGGATCCTAAGAGATTTGTAAATAATGCCGTTTTGGTCCAATTGTCAAATAATGAAGAACTTTTAGATTCTTTGGAGGCAAATAAGCTAAATCAATGGGATTTACATGAAGATTACGTGAAGATTGTGTTTAATGCGGTTAAGAATAGCGATCTTTTTGAGAATTATATGCGTCTTTCCGAAGTTGATTACGAAAAAGATAAGAGTTTTATTTCTCAACTTTTTAGGGAAATTATTGCTCCAAATGAAAAAATATATGAATATTTTGAAGACGATAAACTTACTTGGGTAGATGATATTCCCTTGGTGAACACCTTTATTTTAAAAATCTTAAAAAAACTAAAACATACATCGCCTTCTTCCTATTTTTTGCCAGCGCTCTTAAAAGATGAGGAAGATATGCTCTTCGCAGAGCAATTATTGGTAAAAACACTTCTGAATAATAAGGCTTTCGAGGAAGAGATACAATTAAAAACTCCAAACTGGGATAAAGATCGAATTGCAGATATAGATGCCATCCTTTTAAAAATGGCTATTTGTGAATTGCAATATTTCTCATCTATTCCGGAAAGAGTAACTATCAATGAATACCTAGAAATAGCAAAAGAATACTCCACACCTAAAAGCAGTATATTCATAAATGGTATTTTAGATAAGATTGTCAAAGAATTTAAAGAGTCTGGAAAGTTGAAAAAGGCAGGTAGGGGGTTATTATAAATAAATATTCCTTAATTTTGCATTCAAATCTTAAAAGTAATTTATAATGAAAAAAGTATTTATCGCCCTAGGTATAGTAGGTATGTTTGTTTTTGCTTCCTGCAAAGAAAACGCTTCCAGCAAGGTTAATGCGGAAAATGTTGAAGTGGCAGCCGAAAGAGATTTAGAAGCCAAAAAGCTTCCAGAAATGAGTTTTGAAAAAATAGAACACGATTTCGGAACTATTATCCAAGGTACTCCTCAAGAAACAGTATTTACGTTTACCAATACTGGTAATGCTCCTTTAATAATTACCAGTGCTACAAGTAGTTGTGGATGTACTGTGCCTAACCCTCCAAAAGATCCTATCGCCCCAGGAGAAGATGGCGAGTTATTGGTTAAATTTAACGGGACTGGTCAGAATCAGGTAACC
Source organism: Eudoraea chungangensis (assembly GCF_029360665.1). Taxonomy (GTDB): domain Bacteria; phylum Bacteroidota; class Bacteroidia; order Flavobacteriales; family Flavobacteriaceae; genus Eudoraea; species Eudoraea chungangensis. Next base: position 337,687 of record NZ_JARDUB010000003.1, on the reverse strand, counting down.
AAGACTATTACGGTTATGGCGAATACACAAAAAGGTAAAGAGTTATTGAGAATAAAGGCTTTTGTTAATCCTAAAGATGCTGGGCCAACTGCCTTAGGTCCGGTTAAATAATTTTTTTGAATTTATAATTATGGGTGATATAGGACAATTCCTTCCGATGATTTTGATATTTGCAGTGGCATATTTTTTTATGATCCGCCCGCAAATGAAACGTCAAAAAGATGAAAAGAAGTTTTCTCAAGAACTTAAAAAAGGAGATAAGATTATTACAAAAAGTGGACTTCACGGAAAAGTAGTTGACTTAAACGACAAGGATTTTTCTTGTATTGTGGAAACTATGGCAGGCAGATTAAAATTTGATCGTACTGCTATTTCGATGGAATTAAGTAAGAAATTAAACGCACCTGTGAAGGAATAGTATTTTCACTTGTCAAAATATAGAAACATCTCTGCATGCAGGGATGTTTTTTTTTATTGCTATTTTAAAATTAATTATCTTGAGATTCTAATTATTTAATTATGGATTTCACAAGAAGAAGATTTATTAAAAATAGCTCTTTGGCCTTTATGGGTTCTGCAGGAGCCTTTATGTTTCCGATGGAGTTATTGGCTAGTTTTCGAAAGAAAATAAGCCCCAATGACCAGATTAATGTGGGATTAATTGGTTGTAACGGGATGGGTTTTAGCAATCTCACTTCTTTTGTGAAATTAAGCGAAGTGAATGTCGCCGCTTTATGTGATGTAGATGAGAGTGTTTTAGCGAAGCGCACTGCCGATTTGGAGAAAGCAGGAATTTCTAAACCTAAATGGTACAAGGATTACCGAAAATTATTGGAAGACAAAGACATAGACTTTGTAATAATTGGAACTCCTGATCATTGGCATTGTTTACAGTTAGCAGATGCCCTGATGGCTGGTAAAGACGTTTATTGTGAAAAGCCTCTGGCTAATTCTATGCAGGAGTGTCGGATAATGCTCAATGTTGTTGGCGAAAGTGATAGAGTAGTGCAGATTGGCCAATGGCAGAGGAGTCAACCTCATTTTGTAGATGCCATAAACTTTGTACATTCGGGTAAATTAGGAGAGATTAGATTGGCAAAAGCCTGGGCATATCAAGGTTGGATGAAGCCAGTTCCGATTGTGGCGGATAAAAGCACACCTTCAGGTATAGATTATAAGATGTGGCTTGGGCCTGCTCCTGAAAGAGCTTTTAACCAGAATAGATATCATTTTAATTTCAGATGGTTCTGGGATTATGCAGGTGGTTTAATGACCGATTGGGGGGTTCATTTAATTGATTATGCGCTCTATGGAATGAAAGCAGGCACACCGAAATCGGTGATGGCTTTAGGGGGCAAGTTTGCGTATCCAAATGATGCATCGGAAACTCCAGATACTTTACAAACTGTATTTGAATACGAGGATTTCTCATTGTTATGGGAACACGCCACTGGGATAGATGGCGGGAACTACGGACGGAACCATGGTATAGCTTTTATAGGAAATAATGGCACGTTGGTTTTAGATAGAGGTGGATGGGAAGTAATTCCGGAAACGGAGTTTAAGGGCTGGGGAAATGATAGACCACCAAAAATGGAAGCAGTGGCCTTGCAACCCAAAGAGGGAAGTGGTCTAGATTTACATACACAAAACTTTTTGGAAGTTGTGAAAAGTAGAGATTTGGACCAATTAAACGCACCAATTCAAGTAGGATATGATGCAGCAATGGTTTCTCACATGGGAAATGTAGCCTTTAAAACAGGAGACCGGATTTATTGGGATGAGGAAAAAGGCCTGTTCACAAGTAATGCAGCAAATGAAATAATGAAGGCCTCATACGAAAATGGCTGGAGTCTTCCTTCCTAGGACAATTTGTTTTGTAACATTTTTCGGATAACTAAGATCTGTATTTATCATTGAGACCTTTGCCGGCTATTATTAATGGTAAGACTTTTTGGAGCCTAGATTCTTTAGTTTTTAGTTGCTTAGCCTCTGAAATATAACTGTGGTACTCGTTTTTTTTTGCAGTACTTAGCTGCTTAAATGCTTCTTGAGCTTCTCCGTGAGAAGCTAAGAATGTTATTAAATCTGGAGATTCTTTGACAGTTTTTTTTGAAGTTGCTTTAACCACTAAGCCTTTTTTCTGATTAGCAATGGCTTCATTAAAATATTCTAAAACCTTAATTGGCTCGATATCCTCTTGTGATTTAAACTTCCAATGCCGCATGGCCTTTGTTTTGCCTTCTTGTGCGTTCTGTAATACCCCTAGTGTGTCTTTTAAAAAAACTCCTTGAAAAAACCATATGCAAAAGTGATTCTTGAAGGCCAATATACCCAGTACGTTTTTTCCATTTATGGTATATACCGGTGCCCCCCATTTTAGTGTTTCTTTTAGCTCCGTTTGTAAGGCAATTTCACGTAGTACTTGGATTCCTGTGGTATAAGGGCCCTCTTTACGATAATAGGCTTCAATTTTATCCATTTTACTTTTCTTTTGCTGCCACCAGTTCGCAGATTTTGACAATAACCTCTGTAGCTTTTTCCATACTTGCTACGGGTAGATATTCATACTTACCATGGAAATTATGTCCTCCTGCAAAAATATTAGGACATGGTAATCCCATAAAACTTAATTGAGATCCGTCTGTTCCTCCTCTGATAGGTTTAATAATAGGTTTAATTCCAATAGATTCCATCGCCTCCTTTGCAATTTCAACTATATGGAATACGGGTTTCACCTTTTCACTCATGTTAAAATATTGATCTTTTATCTCAATATTAAAAAAGTCACCGTGAATTGCATTTAGCTCTTGGACTTGCTTTAATAAAAAGGCTTTGCGTTCTTCAAATAAACTTTTGTCATGGTCCCTTATAATTAGTTCTACTTTCGCTTTTTCAATTTTACCACTTATATGATGAATATGAAAAAAACCTTCACGTCCTTCAGTATGCTGGGGAACTTCAGTTTCCGGCAGTAGACTTATAAATTCCTGAATTAGTAAAATAGCATTTATCATTTTGCCTTTCGCATAACCTGGGTGAACACTTTTGCCAATTGTTGTAATGGTAGCGCTGGCCGCATTAAAATTTTCATATTCTAATTCACCAATCTGACTTCCATCCATTGTATACGCCCAATCACAATTAAACTTCTTTACATCAAACTTGTGTGCACCCCTTCCAATTTCCTCGTCTGGCGTAAATCCTACTCTTATGTCACCATGTTTAATCTCAGGATGTTCCTGTAGGTACGCTATGGCAGACATTATTTCGGTTATACCTGCTTTATCATCAGCACCTAAGAGCGTAGTGCCGTCCGTCACCAGAATATTTTGTCCTTCGTACTGTTTTAAGTCTTCAAAATAAGAAGGTGAGAGAACAATATTCTGTTCTTTATTTAGCACGATATCTTTACCGTCATAATCCTCTATTAATCTTGGCTTTACGTCGGTGCCGGAAAAATCTGGAGTAGTGTCAAAATGAGAAATAAAGCCAATTGTTGGCACTTCTTTAAGCTGGTTAGAAGGCAATGTGGCCATGATGTAGGCATTATCGTCAATACTCACATCTTGTAGTCCCATATTACTTAGTTCTTCAAATAGCATGTTGGCCAGATCCCATTGTTTATCTGTACTTGGGGTAGTTGTTGAATTTGGATCGCTCTGGGTGTCAATAGAGGCGTATCTGATGAATCTGGTTAAGCATGATTCCATATGTCTTTAGTGTTTTATTTAGATTAAACTCTAATTTTGAGCTAGAAGGAGCCCCATTAATTATTTTGCCAATTTTTAAATAGATAGATATGGTTTTTGGGTCTAAAGGTTATAGACTACATTATTTCCTTGAGAAATATAACTAATTTTAGTGTTAATTCGTTTAATTTGTGATCAGTTATGCCAAAATTAATTAGTCTTTTTATAGTGTTTTTTTGTTGCCTTACGGGCTTTGGCCAAGTTGGGGACTGTACTCTGGGAATCGGAGGGAAAGACAACGCTACTCTGGCAGAGGTTTTTCAATTGAATGACGATCAAAAGGCAAAAATGGAAATTTGGACGCAAGAGCTTTCCATTGAAAATAAATTGCTTCAAGACGAAATTGATCTCCTTATGAAAACCCACCCTCAGAAAACGGAAGAGGAACTTATGCAACTTGCAGGTAAATACAAGACTCTTCAAGACAAAATGGTGGTGAATGCCAAATCATATGACATAAAGCTTTTAAGATTGTTTAATCCTAAACAATATAAGCTTTATACGGAGTTGTGTGCAGAAGTTATGAGAACCCCGCTCTTGGGAATTCTTCCCGAATAGGCGGTGTTTTATATCTCAATTCTGTAGGGAGATGCAATGAAATGTTTGTATTTTTGTGCAAACTTTTTTTAATGTACAAAGCTTTTATAAGACCCCTTCTGTTTACACTAGATCCTGAAAAAGTTCACCATTTGTCCTTTAATGTCATAAAACTTACTTCCAAGCTGGGATTAGGAGCTCTAACCAGGACAATTTTTTGTTTAGAGGATCCAAGATTATCCAAAGAGGTATTTGGTTTAAAATTTAAGAACCCGGTGGGTTTGGCCGCTGGATTTGATAAAAATGCCGAATTGTACAATGAACTTTCTGATTTTGGATTTGGCTTTGTAGAAATTGGAACAATCACCCCAAAAGCTCAGAATGGCAACCCCAAAAAGAGGCTTTTTAGATTAAAAAGAGACAAGGCCATAATAAATAGAATGGGATTTAATAATCTTGGAGTTGCAGAAGCAGCGAGAAACCTTGAAAAGAAACATCGCGTTTTGGTTGGAGGTAATATTGGAAAAAACAAACTTACCCCAAATGCTGAAGCCATAGATGACTATGTAAAATGTTTTCATGCTTTGTATGGGGCAGTAGATTACTTTGTAGTAAATGTGAGTTCACCGAATACCCCGGGATTAAGAGAGTTGCAAGACAAAGAACCACTTACAGCTCTTTTAAAAACTTTAAAAAAGGAAAATACGGTTAAGGCCACTAAGGATGATGTTCGTGAGAAGCCTATATTGTTAAAAATAGCACCTGATTTAGCGGACGAACAACTGCTGGATATTATAGCTATAGTAAAGACAACCGGAATTGACGGAATAATAGCTACAAATACTACTCTTTCACGAGAAGGTTTGAAATCTACGGACGATCTGAAAGAAGAAAAAGGCGGTTTAAGCGGGAAACCATTGAGAGATAGGAGTACAGAAGTAATAAGGTTTTTAGCAGATAAGAGTAATAAAGCCTTTCCAATAATTGGCGTAGGGGGCATACATAATCCTGATGACGCAATCGAAAAATTAGAAGCCGGCGCAGATTTAATTCAACTTTGGACAGGATTCGTTTATGAAGGACCGTCCTTGGTGAAGGGAATAAACAAGGCCATCCTAAAAAGATATTCTATCTAGTTTTTCAAAAGACAGTATATTTAATGTAAACTCTTACTTTATTAAACCTTATTTCACCCAGTAGTCTACCACTAGGACGTCTTCCACTGATGGACCAACTAATTCAACAAAAGCCTTATGTGCGGGATGTGGTAAATAGGTTGCTCTACCTTCTTCTGATGCAAAACTTACAAAAAAACAGTGTGTAAAATCTTTATTTAGGCCCTCAGGACTGTTATTTAGACCCCACTCATATCCTACAATTTCAGGGATTTTAGCCGGAAGTCCACTAAATGAATCTTCAATAGCCCTTAGCTGACTATCCGTAGTACCCTCTTTAAACTTAAATAGAACAACATGTCTCAGAACACTATCATTTTCTAAGAAAGTAGATTTTACCTCTGAAGCGTTTTGAATTTTCATTTTTGAAGAATTAATACTAAAGACAGTAAGGGAGAATATAGTTATTAATGAGACAATTGTGAATTTCATAAGGATGTTTTTTCGAAAGATAAACAAAAGCATTAAACTTTTGTAAATTCACTCAAAATAATTGGAAAGCTTCATTTGGATTTACAACTACTATTAGGGTTTGTCTTGGCAACGGCTGCCTTGGCTATTACTCCAGGACCAGATAACATATTTGTCTTAACTCAGAGTATTTCTAAAGGAGTTAAGTACGGTTTGGTCACTACTGCCGGACTAATTTCAGGTTGTCTTATTCACACAAGCCTATTGGCCTTTGGATTATCTGCGGTTTTAAAGGAAAATGAAGAGGTGTATTTTCTAATAAAACTCTTTGGTGCTATTTATTTGGTTTATCTGGCCTATGGGGTATACCACAGCCCAACTTCTTTAATTGAAGAGAGTGCCAGGGGTCCTAAAAAAGGTCTTAATGCAATGTTTTGGAGGGGTTTTACCATGAATGTTCTAAACCCCAAAGTGACAATATTTTTTCTTGCTTTTTTTCCTGGATTCTTATTTAGTGATAGTATGAGTACGGTAGTACAGTTTTATGTTTTGGGACTTTTATTTATGTTGGTTTCCTTCTTGGTTTTTGCCCTAATATCTATTTCGGCAAGTCAAATTTTGAAACATTATAGGGATAATAAAAAGGTAGCAGAAGTATTAAAATGGTTTCAAATTTTTATCTTTCTGGGGATTGCTTCATATCTATTTTTTTTCAATAAATAGCCCTAATTTTGAGTGTTGGCCAAATAAGAAATGAAAGAGAAAGTAAAAATTATCGAATGTCCGCGAGATGCTATGCAAGGGATAAAACAGTTTATTCCTACAATTAAAAAAACGAACTACCTTCAAGCGCTGCTCTCATGTGGTTTTCATACCATTGATTTTGGGAGCTTCGTGTCTCCTAGAGCAATTCCTCAGATGGTAGATACACGCGAAGTTTTAAGTGGACTAGACTTATCTAAAACAAACAGTAAGTTACTGGCTATTGTTGCAAATTATCGTGGGGCTAAGGAAGCCAGTTTACATAAAGAGATTGATTTTTTAGGCTATCCTTTTTCTATTTCAGAAAATTTTCAAATGCGAAATACGCATAAGACTATAAAGGAGTCCATTACTATCCTGAAACAAATATTAGAACTTGCTGATAGAACCGATAAGCAAGTGGTTACTTATATATCCATGGGGTTTGGGAATCCCTATGGGGACCCGTGGAATGTCGATATTGTGGCGGAATGGACCGAGAAACTGGCGGCACTAGGAGTTACTATCTTGTCGCTCTCCGATACGGTCGGGACATCTAGTCCCGAAGATATTCATTACTTATTTACTAATCTGGTTCCCAGATTTCCTGATGTTGAATTTGGGGCACACTTACACACTACACCTTCAAAATGGCATGAAAAACTAGAGGCTGCTTACAATGGTGGTTGCCGCAGATTTGACGGTGCAATTCAGGGACTAGGGGGCTGTCCAATGGCAAAAGACGAATTAACCGGAAACATGCCAACAGAAAAGATGCTGTCCTTCTTTACCTCACAAAAAACCGAAACTGCGGTGAAGTGGATGCCCTTTGAGGCTGCCTATAATAAAGCTAAAGAGCTTTTTGCGGCATACCACTAATCCTTTTTCCTTTTAGGAAATTTTAGTATTGCAACATTATCCCCAAGTAGGCGCCAAAAGGATGGCCTGGTCTTAGCCCGGCTGGTACTCTTGAAACTGCATAAGCCTCATCGAGTAAATTGATAATTCTACCATTAACACTAAAATGTTTGTTAATATAGTATTCCCCAGAAAGATCTATTACGAAGTTAGAAGGCACTAATTCGTCGGTGGGAATAGAACCAGATCCTGCTTTTGTTCTGAATTCCCCGTTAAATCTTCCACTTAAATTTATTTGGAAAGACGGATGTTCCAAAGAGATCATTGTATTAAATTGATTTTTAGGAATATACGGAAGTTCATCGCCTGCTTCAACTTCTCCCCATATATCATTAGGACTGTCAAAACTAGATTGAAATTCGGTATAGGTATAGGTGTAGGCAAGGGTTATGGGTAAATTTAATTTGTCATTGTTGCCTAATAGATTGTAGTTTAAAAGTACTTCTGCCCCACCAACATTAACCTCCCCGGCGTTAAATTGGTCAAGACTTCCTGTACCACCTGTTGCCGCCAGATCACTTCCTAATAAGTTGCTGTAATCATTGAAAAATCCAACCACTTCACCCGAAAAGCTCCCTAAAGTAAATCTTGTTCCTAATTCGTAATTTATACTCTCTTCAGGTTTTTCACCTTCCGAACTGGTAGGAGGAGAGAAGCCTTTATGAATTCCACCGAACAGTGATATTTGGTTAAAATTGTAATTAAAGCCCATTCCAGGAATCCAAACGTCTACAGAATTTTCTCTGGTTTTTAAGTCTCCACCGTTTCTGTCAACATCATTTTTTCCAAAATCTTCTCTTCCTAGGGTCATGTTTTCATACCTTAATCCAGGGGTTAGTGTAAGGTTCTTATATTTTAATTTGTACATGGCATAGGTAGAAAATGCATTGGCGTCACTTATGCGGTTAGCATCTGTGCCAGGGGTTCCTGCGCTAGTCAAATTCATAATACCATTATTAATGCCGTAACCGTCAACCCATTGAAACCTATCTTCCTTGTCATAATGGAATCTTGCACCAATTTCAAGGTCATGAAAAGTATTAACTCCATTCCAATGATAATCTATTTTAGTCTGAATTCCTCTGGAGACATATTTACGGTTATTTGCTTTTACCAATAATGCATCCGAAGCCACATTTTGATTTCCCGCAATGACATTATAGTAGGCTTCATTTTCGTCAGGATCTGCAAGGATGCCGGCAATTCCTCGTCTATCGCCATTTAAGGTTACCGCATCCAGTTTATACCAATTTCTACTAAACCCATTATAATAGGCAGTGGTAGCAATATTGAAATGATCATTAAAATCTAAAACGTAGGTTGCGGCAATCTGAATATGGTCATTTACCATTTCATCTATTTGGGAACCTGAGTACCTTCTAAAAGGGGTGGCTTCGAAGTCTTCTTCTGTTAGTCCAACATAGGTCTCATTAGAATCTTCATCAGAGTATTGAAATTTAAGATCTAGGATTTGATGAAGCTTGGCCTCAGCAGAATTATTTAGACGGAATTTAGCAACTAAATCATTTTTATCAAATCCTGTATTTCCACCATTATCAAGATCTTTAAAACCATCAGAATTGAAATTAAGGTATTCTATATTATATCCAAAACGCTCCTTAGAATCTCCAAGTTTAGCATGTAACTGACCACTATTATAACTTCCATAACTGGCGCGTAAGGAAGCATTAAATGTATCCGGTATTTCGGAGGAAATCATATTTATGGCACCACCAGTAGTGAAGGGGCCATACTGTACCTGGCTACTTCCTTTTAGTATTTCAACGGCCTGCATTCTTGCAACAGATGGAAAATAATAAGCAGCAGGCGCACTGTAAGGAGCAGGAGCTATAAGGACCCCGTCTTCCATGAGGGTTATTTTGGCACTCCTTTCGGGAGAGGTACCCCTTAAGCTGATGTTTGGTCGTAGTCCAAAACCATCTTCTTCAACATAATTAACCCCCGGTACAGAGCGCAATACACGGTTAATATCAGTGTAATTAAACTTAAGAAGTTCTGGCTCTGACACGTAATAGGCCGAGCCGGTTCTGTTTTTTGCCTGGAATTTACTTCCTAAAATAGTATTTGCAGACAATACTACTTCATCTAGTTGTACTATGATACTGTCTTTTATTTTGGAATCTTTTAGGTTAGATTGAGCAAAGGTATAGGTTAGTGCGAGGCTGGAAAATAGAACCGTTAATAAGGACTTCATTAATTTAGACTAATTATAAATAGATTGGTTTTAAAAACGCAAATTTAAGACTGTTTTAACTAATGACAAAGCTTATTTAGAATAAATAAAGATAATAATTTGTAATATTTTGATTTTCACATACATGAATGGTCCAGAAATTTCCTTTAGATTTATATATTCCGAATACTTAGAGAACAGTCTATTAAAAAAGCGTATATTTGCACGCAATTAATCCTTAATTGCCATGGAAGCTCACCTAAAAAAAATTGTTGGAGAAGGTCTCACATATGATGACGTTCTGTTAGTGCCATCCTTTTCTGAAATACTTCCTCGTGAAGTTAATATTCAAACTAAATTTACTAAAAATATTACCATTAATATTCCTGTTGTATCTGCTGCTATGGATACGGTTACGGAATCAAAAATGGCTATTGCTATGGCCCGTGAAGGGGGTATAGGTGTGTTGCATAAGAATATGACCATCGAGGCCCAGGCAATGAAAGTAAGACGCGTAAAGCGGGCAGAAAGCGGCATGATAATGGACCCTGTGACTCTGCCATTGTCTGCCTTAGTACGAGATGCAAAAGCCAGTATGCGTGAACACAGTATTGGTGGTATACCTATTGTAAATGATGATGGAGTTTTGTTGGGAATAGTTACAAATAGAGATCTGCGTTTTGAAAAAAATAATAACCGTCCCATAGAAGAAGTAATGACCTCCGAGCGATTGGTTACAGTGGCTGAAGGTACTTCTTTAGAAGAGGCAGAAGATATTCTTCAGATTAATAAAATAGAGAAACTTCCGGTTATTAATAAAGACAATAAATTGGTGGGGCTTATTACGTTCCGTGATATCACTAAGCTGACGCAAAAACCAATTGCGAATAAAGATAAATATGGCAGACTGCGTGTTGCAGCGGCTCTTGGTGTTACAGCCGATGTTATTGAGAGAACTACAGCTCTTGTTCAAGCCGGAGTCGACGCCGTTGTTATTGATACAGCGCATGGACATACCAAGGGTGTTGTAGAAGTATTGAAAAAAGTTAAAAATCAATTTCCTGAATTAGACGTTATTGTAGGGAATATTGCCACTGGAGCGGCTGCAAAATACTTGGTAGATGCAGGTGCCGACGCCGTAAAAGTTGGTATTGGACCGGGATCTATTTGCACAACTAGGGTTGTAGCAGGGGTTGGTTTTCCTCAATTCTCAGCGGTACTTGAAGTGGCAGCGGCAATAAAAGGCTCGGGTGTTCCTGTAATAGCCGATGGAGGCATAAGATATACAGGGGATATTCCAAAAGCGATTGCTGCTGGCGCAGACACGGTAATGTTGGGTTCACTATTGGCGGGGACAAAAGAATCCCCTGGTGAAACCATCATTTATGAAGGTAGAAAGTTTAAGTCGTATCGTGGAATGGGGTCTGTTGAGGCTATGAAAGAAGGCAGTAAAGACCGTTATTTCCAAGATGTAGAAGATGATATTAAGAAACTTGTACCAGAGGGAATTGTTGGTAGAGTCCCATATAAGGGAGAATTATACGAGAGTATACATCAATTTGTAGGGGGGTTAAGAGCAGGAATGGGTTATTGCGGCGCAAAGGATATAGCCACCCTAAAGGAGACGGGCAAATTTGTGAAGATTACTTCTAGTGGAATTAATGAAGGCCATCCTCATGATGTCACTATTACCAAAGAATCCCCTAACTATAGTAGATAATTAAAAGTTTTATCTAAGGAAAGACACCTAATTTCAAGGTATTTATTTACTATTGCCGCTATAGGAATTCCAATCTTTTTCCTTGTAAATGTCATCTCCAAAATATCTAGCAATATTTAAAAAGGGCGCTGGCTTTTGGTATCCCGGAACCGGGGAGAGCATTTTTAAATTTTCGTCTAAAAAGATTACCGTAGGATAGCTTAATTTTCCTTGCATCAGTGCAGCAGCGAGTTCATGATATCCTCTTCTTCCAGAAGGTACATAGGAATAGGTTTTACCATTGTATTCGATAGGTTCTTTCCCTTCTCCATCTAATTTAACCATATAAAAATTGGCAGTCATATAGGTCGCGACTTCCTCATTTTGAAAAGTGTCTTTGTCCATTTTTTTACACCATCCACACCAGTCCGTATAAACATCTATAAAAATCTTCTTTGGAGCCGCATCACTCTGAGCCAGTTGGGTAGCCTCTTCCCAGCTCAGCCATTGAACTTCTTGTGCCTTGGTGGCCGTAGTAATTAAAACTGTAAAGAGAAATAATATTCCTTTAATAAACATAAGTTTGTTCTGAGTCATATGTAAGGGATTTCTATGTTTAGTCCACTTTCTTTTACAAAACTAACGAAATTTTACATGCTTTATTTTGCCTCTGTAGATTCTACCTTGGCCATAAATAAATTTTTAATATCAATTTGGTTTTTTATGAGATCATCAAAAGTTTCTCTTTTTCTAATCAGACTAGCCTTACCCTCATGCCAGAGTACTTCTGCAGGTCTATACCTGGAATTATAGTTACTAGCCATAGTAAAACAGTAGGCCCCTGCATTTTTAAAACAGAGTATGTCGCCTTCCCTAATTTCATTAATTCTGCGATTATTTCCAAAAGTATCAGTTTCACATATGTAACCCACTACCGAATAATAACGTTCTCGCCCTTTGGGATTAGATATATTTTCAATTTGGTGAGATGCTCCATATAACATAGGTCTAATTAAATGATTAAAACCGGAGTCTACGCTGGCAAAAACAGTAGACGTAGTTTGTTTAACTACATTTACTCGGGCTAAAAAATAACCAGCCTCACTAACTAAGAACTTACCAGGTTCAAAGGCCAAAGTGAGCTCTCTTCCATATTCCTTACAAAATGTATTGAATCTGCCACTGAGCTTTTCACCCAATTCCTCGATATTTGTTTCTATATCCCCCTCCTTATAGGGTACCTTAAAACCGCTTCCAAAATCTATAAACTCTAAATCCTTAAAATTCTTGGCCGTATCGAAAAGAATTTCAGAGGCGTAAAGAAACACTTCAATATCCAAGATGTCGCTTCCGGTATGCATATGAATACCGTTTATCTTCATTTGTGTAAGCTCCACTATACGAAGCAAATGAGGTATTTGATGTATGCTTATTCCGAATTTTGAATCTATATGGCCCACAGAAATATTGGAATTACCCCCAGCCATTACGTGAGGATTGATTCTGATACATACAGGTACGTCCGGATGCTTATTCCCAAATTGTTCTAAAATAGACAGGTTGTCGATATTGATGCGTACACCTAAGGCTGAAGCCTCTTCAATTTCTTCTAGGGAAACTCCATTGGGAGTGAAAATTATATTCTCTGGTTTAAACCCAGCCATCAGGCCTAGTTGAACCTCCTGAATAGATACTGTGTCTAAACCACTTCCAAGACTATTCATAAGTCTTAAAATACTTAGGTTTGAAAGGGCTTTGGCGGCGTAATTTAGTTTTAAGTACTTTACCGTCTTAAAAGCCTTTGTGAGTCGCTCAAATTGCGAAATTATCTTCTCCGCATCGTAGACATAAACGGGATTACCAAATTTCTCGGAAATGTTTATCAGATCTTTGTTTTTCATACTCTTTTTATTTCATACAAAGCTATAATTATAGAGGTGACTTTACAAAAATATTTAGATGTTTTTTATATTTAAAACATATTGTTTTAAATATAACAATATTCATTTTCATTTGTATGTGGGTCTACCAAGTTGTATTTTTAAAATAAAAATCTATGAAGATTCCCTTTTTTCCATTAAAATCTGTTTTTTTTCCAGGAGAAAAAGTACCGTTACACATTTTTGAAGACCGCTATAAAGAGCTAATTAATGATTGCCGAAGAGAGGCAGTTACCTTTGGAATTCCTGTTTATATTAATGATACAATTACTTATGGTACGGAGGTGCAATTAGTGGAAGTTGTAAATTCCTACGAAAACGGTTCTATGGATGTATTATGTGTAGCACGACAAGTCTTTAAGGTAGTTAGCTTTGAAAACACCTTGGATGGAAAACTTTATGCCGGGGGAATTGTCAAGTATCTAGATAACATAAAAGATGGGGACATTGAGGATAAGAAAGAAGTAATCCTCAAATTGAAAAATCTTTATGCGATGATGGAAGTACCATTTACTGAAATTGATCCTCTTTTATTTAACCCCTATCAACTGGCGCATAAAATGGGTTTGTCCTTCGAGCAGGAGTATCAATTATTGCAGATGCCTCATGAAAAGGATCGTTTGGCATTTATCCTAGAACATCTTACCTCCACCATTCAGGTTTTAGGAGAAATTAATAGAACAAAGATGCTTATTGAATTAAATGGGCATTTTAAGAATTTTGACCCTCTTGACTTTCAAGATTTTACCTTATAACTGATTTATGACGTTTTCTCAAGCTAAAAACAGCAGCTTTTGAGATAGACTCTTTTATTTTGTTTTTTTTAGTGCCTTCTATTCAATTTATTAGGGTAACTGAAGGCTGTTTCCTATTTTTGCCTCCGAACATAGACAATTTATAATATGAATCTTCACGAATATCAGGGTAAAGAAATACTAGCAAGTTTTGGAGTAAATATACAACGAGGTCTAGTAGCCCATAATCCAAAAGAGGCTGTGGATGTCGCCAAACAATTAAATAGGGAAACTGGAACAGAATGGTACGTTATTAAGGCGCAAGTCCATGCTGGTGGGCGAGGAAAGGGCGGTGGAGTAAAACTCGCCAAAAACCTTAAAGAAGTAGAGGAGATTTCAGGGCAGATTATCGGGATGAACCTAATTACCCCTCAGACCTCAGCTGAAGGAAAGAAAGTACACCAGGTGTTGATTGCAGAAGATGTTTATTATCCCGGTGAAAGTGAGACATCAGAATTTTACATGTCGGTTTTGTTAAATAGAGCCAATGGCAGGAATATGATTATGTATTCCACGGAGGGTGGGATGGATATTGAAGAAGTTGCTGATAAGACCCCCCATTTAATATTTACGGAAGAAATTGATCCTGCTGTAGGCTTGTTACCTTTTCAGGCTAGAAAGGTTGCCTTTAATTTAGGATTATCAGGAAAGGCATTTAAGGAGATGACAAAATTTGTTGCCGCTCTTTATAAAGCTTATGATCAGAGCGATTCGAATATGTTCGAAATCAATCCAGTCTTGAAGACTTCTGATAATAAAATTATGGCTGTTGATGCGAAAGTGTCCATAGATGATAATGCACTATATAGACGCAAACAATATGCGGAAATGCGCGATTTACGAGAGGAAAGCCCAATTGAAGTGGAAGCCCGAGCAGTTGGATTAAATTATGTGGATTTAGACGGCAATGTGGGATGTATGGTAAATGGCGCCGGACTGGCTATGGCAACCATGGACCTTATTAAAATGGCGGGAGGTAAACCAGCCAACTTTTTGGATGTGGGTGGTACTGCTGACGCCAAAAGAGTAGAAGAAGCTTTTAGAATTATTCTGAAAGACAGTGAGGTAAAAGCAATCTTGGTTAATATTTTTGGCGGGATTGTTCGTTGTGATAGAGTTGCTCAAGGTATTGTTGATGCTTACAGGAATATGGGTGATGCTATCAACGTACCTATTATTGTAAGGCTACAGGGCACAAATGCTGAATTAGCCAAAGAAATAATTGATAATTCGGGATTAGCTGTACATTCAGCTGTACAGTTTCAAGAAGCTGCAGACAAGGTGAAGGAAGTATTGGCTTAATCCAATCTAACAAAGATAAATTTAAGAGTCTCTGCCTAAGAGGCTCTTTTTTTGTTTAACAGCATTACAGAAATGAGTTTTATTAAGGAGATAGATAAACACATCCTATGTTTCAATGGTAGCCCAGTCGGTCATAGCAGCAAAATGTACTCCTTTTATTTTTAGAGATTCTTTAAAATTATTGAAATATAAAAGCCTTAATTCTATTTGGTTTTTTTCTTGTTTTTGTATTTCACCGGTCCTAGGTCACTTTTCTTGTTTTTTCCTTTAATGTCCTTAGCCTTCGAAGCTTCTTTCTGCTTTTTAGGAGGAACAGGATTCTTTTTTCTGTCTAGAACATCTTTTTTCTTTTTGTCTAGAAATTCGGCAGGGGTTTTTGGATTTTCTTTGGTACCTCTAAGTTTAATCACCAATCCATTCAGGAAATTACGCAATACCTGATCTCCACATTCTCTGAATTTCGGATGGCCTTCTTTTCTACAAAAAGCGCCGATTTCACTTTTGGATATTCTAAAATCTACAAGCTCTAATATTTGTACAATTTCGTCATCTCTTAGCATTAGAGCTACGCGCAATTTTTTTAGAATATCATTATTGTTCATTTTATTTTTTTTTGCAAGGTATTATATTTTTCCTGTCTTCATGGTTTTATTGCCGTATTTCCGTGTCTTCATTATACGAAATACTAAAAAAAACTGTTGTATTAATAACGGTTTTGGTCTCTCAAAAAATAATTGTACTAATGAACTCTCTAGAAGAAAAACTGAGTATTTTGTCAGAAATGATCGCATTTGCCAAGGCTGATGAAGATCTCAATGACAGCGAATACAACTTTCTTTTTAGTGTTGCCACCAATTTAGGCGTAAACAAGAAGACCTTCGATTCCTTGTTTAAAGCTAAAGCCCAAAAGATTATTCCCAAAACCCAGGCAGAAAGGATTCTTCAATTTCACAGGTTGTTACTGCTAATGAATGTCGATAATAATCAACGTCTAGTTGAAATTAGCAAATTGCATAATATTGGACTGGGAATGGGGTTGCCACCCTCGGCAATCGAGCAGGTTCTAAGTGTGATGCATCAATATCCCGATAAAATTGTTCCTCCAGAAGTACTTATAGATATTTTCAAGGCACACTACAATTAGACTAATTCTTAGTCAACTTACCTTTTTTCTTTTTAAAATATGCCATATTGTCGCTAACGTTTAGCTAAATAGAGACAAAAAGTCATTTATTAGCCTTGGTATAACTTTTGACCTATACCAGATATAAATTTAAGTCTAATAAAAAGTATATAGTTATGAGTATTATAAGAAAAAACAATGTAGTGTTTCCGTCTTTGATGAATGATATTTTTAAGCCAGATTGGTTTGGAGGTCTTGAAAACCATACCTCTTATGTACCAGCAGTGAACATCATGGAAAATGAAACTGATTTTCAATTAGAATTGTTTGTTCCAGGACGAAAAAGAGAAGACTTTAACGTGGAAATCGACGAACAAGTCTTAACCATCTCCAGTGAATTATCTCAGGAAAATAAAACCGAGAATAATAATTATTCAAGAAAAGAGTATTCATACGAATCCTTTAAGAGAGCTTTTACCCTTCCTGAAAGTGTGGATGAAGATGCTATAAAAGCTTCCTATAAAGATGGGGTATTAAAATTTGTATTACCCAAAAAAGAAGAAGCATTACCCAAGCCCAAGAGATTAATTGAAATTGGGCAGTAAGAAAAAGTTGTGAAATATCCAATCGTGGATTTTCATGATGGTTGGTTTGTTTAGTTGGTTAGTTGGGAGAGCGTTACAAGTAATTGTGACGCTCTCTTTTTTAATTCTGTTGTTGTAATTGTTTTATTTCATCCCTAAGCTTTGCTGCATGCATGAAATCGAGATCTTTTGCAGCTTTTTCCATAGCTTTTCTCTTATCCCTGATTAGTTTTTCTCGTTGTTCTTTGGTCAGATATTCGATGTCTGGTTCGGCCGCTTTCATTTCTTCTTTTTCAAAATGAAAAGTGGATACGGAGTTTTTGGCCAAAACACTATCCAAGCTTTTTTCTAATGCTTTAGGGGTAATTTTATGTTTGGTGTTGTACTCCATTTGTTTTTGACGTCTGTATTTGGTTTCGTCCATAGTCGATTTCATGCTATGAGTAATTTTATCTGCATACATAATCGCTTTTCCATTAAGATGCCGAGCCGCCCGTCCAACGGTTTGTGTTAACGATCGATTACTCCTTAAAAAGCCTTCCTTATCGGCATCTAAAATTGCTACAAGGGATACCTCTGGCAGGTCTAGTCCTTCTCTCAATAAATTAACACCGATTAAAACATCGAAAATTCCTTTCCGAAGATCTTGCATAATTTCCACTCGTTCTAAAGTGTCTACATCAGAGTGAATATACCTACACCTTACACTAATACGGCTTAGGTATTTGGCCAATTCTTCCGCCATTCTTTTGGTTAGTGTAGTGACCAAGGTTCTCTCATCTAACTCTACTCTTTTTTGAATTTCTTCAACAAGGTCATCTATTTGATTTAAACTTGGCCTAACCTCAATTACGGGATCTAATAAACCTGTGGGTCTAATAAGCTGTTCTACATAGACTCCTTGACTATTTTTTAATTCGTAATCTGCCGGGGTTGCACTTACATATATGACCTGATTTTGTAAAGCTTCAAATTCTTCAAATTTCAGAGGTCTGTTATCCATAGCTGCGGGTAGTCTAAAACCGTATTCTACTAAATTCTCTTTTCTAGATCTATCACCCCCATACATTGCATGTACCTGTGGAATGGTAACATGGCTTTCGTCTACGACCATCAAATAATCATCTGGAAAATAATCGAGTAGGCAAAAGGGCCTGGTACCAGGCTCCCGACCATCTAAATACCTAGAGTAGTTTTCTATGCCCGAGCAGTAGCCTAGTTCACGTATCATCTCTAAATCAAAATTTGTTCTTTCTTCTAAACGTTTTGCTTCTAAGTGCTTACCAATTTCTTTAAAATATTCAATCTGATGAACCAAATCTTCCTGAATGTTATGTATGGCTCCCTGGAGAATATCAGGAGAGGTTACAAACATATTCGCTGGATAAATATTAAGAGTTTCATATTGTTCCAGTGATTTATTTTTAAAAGGATCAAATGCCTCAATTTCTTCAATTTCATCTCCAAAAAAATGAATTCTGAAAGCGTGGTCTGCATAACTGGGAAAGACATCAATTACATCTCCCTTAACCCTGAAATTTCCATTTTTAAAATCTGCGGTAGTCCTGGAATAAAGACTCTGGACTAATTGATGAAGAAACTTTGTTCTGGATATAACCTGATCTTTCTTTATAGAGATTACATTTTTTTGAAATTCTACAGGGTTTCCGATACCGTAAAGGCAAGAAACAGATGCAACTACTATTACATCTCTCCGGCCAGAGAGTAAGGAGGAAGTTGCACTTAACCTTAGCTTTTCAATATCTTCATTAATTGAAAGATCTTTTTCTATATATAAGCCAGAGGTAGGTATATAGGCTTCAGGTTGATAGTAGTCGTAATAGGAGACAAAATACTCCACTGCGTTTTCGGGAAAAAACTGCTTGAATTCCGAATATAATTGTGCGGCAAGTGTTTTATTGTGAGCAAGAACCAAAGTAGGGCGCTGTACTTCTTTTATCAAGTTTGCAACAGTGAACGTCTTTCCAGATCCCGTAACTCCCAGGAGCGTTTGGTATCTTTCGCCTGTAACAATCCCTTCTTTTAACTGACTAATGGCTTCCGGCTGATCTCCGGTTGGTTTAAATTCAGATACTACCTTAAATTTCATCCTTCAAATTTACAAAAGGCAGTTGTAAACCTAGCTAGAGTTATAATAATTTAGCGCTTTAAGGCAAAATACCCTTTGACTTCATTATTTAAATTGTCCTTGGCTTTAAACCAATAACTGGAAGCAGGAAGGGGTTGGCCATTAAAGGTGCCGTCCCAGCCTCTGGTGTTTGGTAGTATTTGTGTTAGCAAGGTGCCGTACCTGTCAAATATTTGAACAAAAAGCACCTTGATTTCCTGATTATCTTCCGGAGCAATAAATTGCCAAAAATCATTTATTCCATCGCCATTTGGGGTAAAAAATCTGGGAAAGTCGTCCGCACTTAATTCTCGCTCTACCACTCGCTCAGCAATACCACAGCCAAATTTATCCCGAACATAAACTGTGTGTAAACCCTCAGAAACTTGTGTAAAAACATTTGAGTTTTGATATGGTCCCTTTCTTTGATCTAAAGCGTATTCATAGGCCCCTAAGCCACTAACAATCACTTCTATTCTTTTGCCATCGGCCAGTCGTTCAATATTTAGACTTTCAATGACTGCAATTTCCGACGGGACTACTTCAAAGTTTATAGAAGTTGGGCATTCATAAGAAAAACTACCTTCTGTGATAATATTATAAGCTTCATATCGATGTGGACCGAGCTCTGTTAAATTTACCGTAGCAGTGGAAGAAATTAGGCTTTCAGACCCATCTTCATTTATTTTAAACCATCTATACCCATCTGCAACGTCTCTTGTTGTATAGTCGGTGGTATTTTGTCCGCCACATAGACCTAGAGTAGTAGGAACATCAGATTTGGGTCTTCTTGGTACTATGGTACCAGTGTCTGGGTCAAAAAAAGCATTGCAATCAATTACAGCATTCCCTGTTGAAAAGCTTTCTTCGATGCAACCGCTGGCATCACCATTTTCGTTAAAAGGAGTAATTCGCACATATATAGGACTATCCTGTGGTAGATCTCCAGGGGGGTTATAAGAGAGCACGTTTCCGGTAGTAAAATCATCCAAAATATCTGTAGCTCCTGGACTGGTCCCTGCGGATATTCGATAGTTAGTGGCCAAAGATGCATAGGACCATTGCAAGGGGGAGGTTACATCTACATTGGTCTCATTATTTAGGGGACTATTCAGAAAGGTACAGACAGGAGGGGTGGTGACGTCTGCTGTTGTAAAACTTTCTGATGGACAAATTCTTAGGGGTTGATCAAATAGGAAAAGACTAATGGTGACATAAATCGTGGTATTCTCAGGTAAACCAACCTCGGGCGTATAACTATTGGTTAGACCTGCAGACCTTCTGTTAAGTATTTCGCCACCTCCCGGCGTGGTTCCTAAGGAAACTAAATAACCAATTATTCCCGGAACCGGCGGCCAAGTAATAGTTACGTCTACTGGAACACCGCTGGCTCCATCTGAGGGTGTTATTAGTCTGGGGCACTCCTGCGACATTGCGAAGTGGCCGATCCATAGCATGAGACCAAAAATAATTTTCTTTTTCATCATTCCTAATTATCCTCCTAGAAGGAGAATACCAATTATCTTTTTAAAGCAAAATGGCCATTAATTTGCCTCCCATTTTCTAATTTTATAGTAAACCAATAATCTGATGCGGGTAATTCCTGATTATTAAAACGTCCATCCCAACCAGACGCAGTGGGGGAGAGCTGGGTAATTATTCTCCCATAGCGATCAAAAATAGCAATCATCGCATTCGACTCAAAATGTTCATTTAGTCCTGTAATCTTCCAAAAATCATTAATGCCGTCTCCATTAGGTGTAAAGAAAGCAGGGTAGCCCATAACTGCAATTTCTTTTTCTACTATTCCACAACCATTTAAATCTCGAATGGAAATATGGTAATAGCCAGGTTGAACTTCTCTAAAAATATTTTCACTTTGATAATTAATACCATCAATGGAGTATTCATAATCCCCAATACCGGTAGCATCAATCCGGATCGTATTGTTTGAGGAGAAGTCGTTTACCGCGATTTCCTGTAAAATCGGTCTGCCGGAGGGTATAACCGAAAAGGTCGTACTGTTTTCACATAGTATTTCCTCTCCATTTATGTTTAGACTAAAGACGGTGTCCAAGATATAGTTACCCTCTTGATTTATTATAGCCGATTCATTCTCTGAAACCAGAATTTCTTGCCCATTTTTTACTATGTACCAATTATATTCGATAAACCCCTCCGGCCCCTGTATAATTAAGTCGATATCTTCGCAAAGAAAAAACTCTTCTGGCATTTCTAGCTTTGGAGATTTGGAGATATCAAGTTCTATAATATCTATTCCTAAGCAGGAATTATCTAGAGTTCTAAGCGCATATATAAAAGTAGGTTCGGATACGTATTCTTCTTTTAACTCATTCTCACCATTGGCTAAATCTTCAAGGGAAGCGTAAAATATTATTGATTCATTTTGGTAATACGCAGCTATTTCATTTAAGTCAAAGGTGCTAAGTAGCATATTATCATCAGAAATTTCATCGCAGCTATAAAATGGGCCATGTGAACTATCTTGCTTTGTAACACTCGAAACTTCTATAACCACTTCTCCTAAATACTCACAAGCTGCTGCATTTATACTTCGATAATATATCGTTTGGTTGAAAGCGGAGGTGTTATAAAAGTTCGTCGTATCCAATATGGGGAGGTCATTAGTTCTATCGATAAGTCTCTCGTAAAATGTAAATTGTATTTCCGGATCCTGATTTAGCCGCGCTAAGTTGATTCTGGTAAGTCCATCAGAGCTATTCTCGGAGTCTATATCACATACTGACAGGTTGATAATTGGATCTGGTCTACCAAAAACGTTTACGAGGGCCTCTCCTTGAATATGGCATTCATTAGAATTTACTGGGATTATTTCCAAGCCATATTTGCCTGAATCTTCCTCCGTAGGATCTAAAATTTCCAGAAAATACGTTGTACTCAGATCAATAGGGTATCCGTCTTTGGTCCATAAATATGTAGCTCCGGGAATTTCTTCTGCTTCCAGCCGAATACTTTCTCCAAGACAGCCATTTAGAGTACTGCTCCTGCTGCCATCAGAATTTACAGCTAAAGGTATTTTGCTGAAAAAAGACTGTATAAAAGGAGGAAGGCCTTGTGTAGCCAGTCCCTCCAGAAGGATTTCATTGTGCAGGTAATTGCTGTCCGTACCCCTTACATTAGGATTATCAATTACCCCTAAATAAGGTGTTCCGAAAAAGTAGCCACTGGAAATTGTTCTATAAATTTTACCATTATTTCCTAATTGAAGAGCCCCTCTATAGGTAGGGCTTTGATCTAAAACAACCTCTGAGGCTGATATATTGTCCGAGAGAAGGTCATATTGTAAAAGATTAGAAGTATTTCCTAATTTATCTAAAATATTATTTGATGTAACCAGATAGAGTAATTCTCCATTTGGCGAAAATTCTGCTCCGTAAGGAAATTTATTTGTAGCATTGATAAGTAATTCATGTTGATTAGAAACAACTCCTGTGGCCGCATCGAAGTCATAAATTTGTGCCCCGTCTAATACATTTGCACTTACCATTTTTGTGCCATCCGACGAGAGTTTCAAATAACCTCTAGGATCCTCTATAGTAAGACCCTTGAAAACGGTCTTAACCGGAATTGGATCTATTCCTTCAGAGTTAACTTCATAGGCATAATACGTATTAAATGGTCCACTTTCTCCATTTTCGGGTCCCAAGGTTAAAACCCAAATCGAGTTGTCCGAACAGTCTTTTAAAACGGCAGATATTTTTTCTGAGCAATCTTTTAAAAGGTTGGTGTTTTTTTCAACTACTTCACCCAATCCTCCATTAAGACTTATATCTACTATGGAGTAATTAAACCCAAAGTCCGGATCACCGGGACCAGTAGAAGTATCTACTGTAAAGATGTAAAAAAGATCTGCATTTAAAGGAACTGGAACAATTAGGGCAGATTGCGTGCTAGAGGGATCTCCAAAAAGTCCGCTTCCATTTGGCATTAGATCATTATTTTGATCGTATACCGTGATTCCATCGGTATAAAAGAGAAGATTTCCGAAGTTGTCAGAAATCGTCGCACAGCCTTCAAAGGTATCAAGTTTTCCGTCAGAGAGAGGAGTTACGGATCCGTCATTGTTAAATCTTAATCCAGCCCCTCTTCCAAAATACCAATTGGATGCTTCTCCCTGCCCAAACAATAGAGGGCAAAGGGACAAAAAAAGTACTAGTGTCCCAAGCTTTTTCATAGTGTTCTTCCAAACACCACAAGATACTACAAATCTCTCTTTTTAAGTAATGCGTACGATAAATAGATAAAAATACCTGTCCAAGCCACTACAATAAGGACTTCGTACCAGTGAACATGGTAATTAACTGCAATTTCTTCTCCAATTTGATTTGCAACAGATTGTACCGCGCTTAGTCTCGAAAAAGGCTCTTTGATAAGATTCCACATAGAATTTAATGGAAAAAACCCCATTATAATTTCAGTAGTATCCTTATCGAAAAATTGCCAGCGTAACATGCCCCTAGCAAAACCTTCAAAGACCTGCCATAGAATTAAAAAACCGAGGGCAAAGGCCGATCTTTTCACAAAAATTCCAAGGAAAAGACAAAATGAAAAGAATCCCACCAGTTTTATAAAAAAAGCTAACAAGAATTCTAGATCAGAAAAAATTATGGATAATTCATTATAGTCAGAATAAATAAGGCCCAATACCATAGAAACGACAAAAACAAAAATCGTTGAAACAACAGCAAATGCTATGACCGTAAGGAATTTAGATAAAATAAATTCTTTCTTCGACAAGCCGTCAATTAGGTTTTGTTTTATGGTTTTATTGCTGTATTCGTTAGCCATCATAGAAACAATTACAATGGCTAGAAATAGTTTAAAAAATGCCGTAATAAAGGTGTTAAAATGCCATATATAGGGGAAATTAAAGATTCCTTGTTCGGCTAAATGAAACTTTACGGGACCAATATCAAATTTTATTGCGGCAATAAGCGCAATAGAAGTGAGTAGAACGAAGTACGCGATTATTAGTACTCTACTGGCCCTATTGTTCCAGAGTTTAATATATTCTATTTGTAATAACCTTTTCATAGAAATGTTGTTTGGTCTTAATTTGATTGGTTTTCGGTGAGTGTGAGGAATTTTTCTTCTAGACTTTCTCGTCTTTTGACCAAATGTGATAGGACTATATTCTTTTTGAATAATTGGGCATTTAATTCTTCAGAATTCATCTCTTCTTCCAAAAAAACAGTGATAAGACCGTTGTCGGACTTAATTGTTCCGAATCCAGAATGAGATTTTAAAAACTCTAAAAGCGCTTTTTCGTTTGCACATTTCAATTCAAAAAAGCCGTAAGTGGCTAGCATTCCGTCAACTCGCCCTGAATACAACTTTTTTCCTTTTCTTAATATAACAACATGGCTACAGACTTTTTCAACTTCATCCAATAAATGCGAGGCAAGTAAAATGGTAGTTCCTTCAGAAGCAATTTTTTTAATAATCTCTCTGATTTGATGTATTCCCTGCGGATCTAATCCATTTGTTGGTTCGTCTAAAATTAGGATTTCGGGATCATTCAAAAGCGCTGAAGCTATCGCCAATCGCTGTTTCATTCCTAGGGAATAGGTTTTGAATTTACTGTCTTTTCTATCCAGGAGCCCTACTAACTCTAGTTTGTCATTTATTCTTGAAAAGGGAACTTCTTTAATTTTACAAACAAGTCTTAGATTTTCTAAGGCAGTCATGTAGGGATAAAAGTTCGGCCTTTCAATTATGGCGCCAACTTTTTTCAACGCATTATGGGTAGATGTATTCCCGTCAAACCAAGAAAACGAGCCCGAGGTAGAATTAACAACATTAAGCACAATTCCTAGGGTGGTAGATTTCCCACTGCCATTTGGTCCCAGTATCCCATAGACATTTCCTTTCTCAATAGAAAATGAAAGATTGTCTACCGCCGTGAGGTATCCAAATTTTTTTGTGAGCTGATTTACAGTGAGTATGTTTTTCAAATTGGATTAGTTTTTTGTTGGTGTCTAGTATACTTGACGAAGAAATCGTTAATTTGTTACAATTCGTAGGAAATAACCAAGGATTTATGTCGGAGAAACGTTTAATGTCCCGTAAAAAGCCAGCTTACCCAATTAGCTCAAAGTTAGATGCTTATTTGGATCAGTATAGTAGGAAAATTGAAATTCCTATTTACTATGAGGATTTACTTCGATTTGCTGGCTCTGTTGTAGTATATGACGATAATGGTGCAGATACTTTGTGGATTCGCGTATATTATTCTGATACAGATAGAATTGAAATCGATGAAGGTTTAAAACAAGTATATTCCATATTGCACTCCGATGGAAGTGATAGTATATTTCAGTACCTAAATATTGACGCCGTTGACTATTGTACGTTTGGGAATTCCAAGCCATTTCGAATTAAAGTTCGTAATATATTGAACGATAATTTCCTGTATTTCTATATTAAAAAAGCCGATGCTTCAAGAGTCTATGGACTGGAATTAGAGCATTTGCTGTCGCCTTATAATCTAAACTTTTTGGTACATAAAGATACCATTATTGAGGAGCATATTGCAGGTATTCCAGGAGACGTTTTTATTAAAGAAATGCTGCCAAACTGTTCCGAAAGTGACAAGGCACAATTAGCAAAAGAATTCGTTAAGTTC
This sequence comes from Eudoraea chungangensis, assembly GCF_029360665.1. GTDB lineage: Bacteria > Bacteroidota > Bacteroidia > Flavobacteriales > Flavobacteriaceae > Eudoraea > Eudoraea chungangensis. Next base: position 311,722 of record NZ_JARDUB010000003.1, on the reverse strand, counting down.
AATGAACGTTGTATGATTAGACTTTTGGGGGATATGCGTTCTTATAATTATGTAATTGTTCCAATGCACGATTTTGATCATGTAGTATATAAAATTAGAGCAATTGATTTTGATCAACAGAGCTTCGAAGGAAATTTAAAGGTATACAGACCACAATTTTTTAAAGAAAATTTTACCATGGTACAGAATGTGCAGAAAAAGCTTCAGCGAGACTCTGTAGACCAGTATAAAATAGAGGAGCGATCCATCGTGGCCAAACGAATAATTAGTTCTGGACGCAGAATTAACAGATTGGTGGATATTTGTAAGGAAGACGAAATTTCTCTTCCCGAGAATATAACGTTTTTGAGTAAACAGATTTATGACCTGACTCTGGATGCAAGTTTTAAGAAGTGTAAGACCATGGGACAAATCTTAGACCTTGCGTTAGATTTCGTAAAACGTAATTATCAGGACGTAAGTATGAAACAAATAATTGAAAAGAGGATAAATCTAACTTAAGTCTTAGGATTTTTGTTCTTTATTGAAGTAGACCAGATAATAATACATTTGTTTCTCCTCATCCCATCCTTTTTCTACAAATTTCTCAGCAGATTCTGGATTAATAAAGTCCATTTTTATCTGAATATTGGTATCTAGTTCAATGACGTTTTTCATCTTTTTTCGAGAATCTGATACCGCTTTATTTGCTATATCGAAACTAGAAATATCTTCTATACTATATTTGGGACCTTTCTCTGTTTTATAGTGTTTAAATTCTGGTATAAGCTCTGGATTATCCATAACTTCATTCAGAAAGGAAGATTCTTCAAAGGCATCATTTTTGGCAAAATGATTAACAGCCCTATTCATAAACATTACTTCCTCTTTTTTGTCTTCTGCTGGTAGTACAACGTCTTTGGCAAAATTTTGACAGAACTTTAAATAGTTTTTTGTGTAGAAATTTTCATCTGCCAGCACATTCACCCCAAGAAAATCTTCTAGCCAATACTTTGTGTCATACCTATTGCTGTCTACAGAAAGAACCTTATAACCTTCTTCTACGGATACATTAAAAACCAGACATCCTTTATCTAATTTTGAGGTGTTTATTCCCTGTTTAATATGAAGCTCTAAGTTGTCTTCTTTCTCTTTGAATTGAAGAAAATCGTGTTTTAATTCACTTTTGAAAATCCCTAAAGCCTCCGTTTTTTTATTGTCTAAAAGTATATTGGTAAAGTGTACAACAAAAATTTCACCGCTTTTAATATGTGGATGATTTGACTGCGCATATAGGTGTTTTGTGATATCAATGGAGGCGTCATGTAATTCTTCAGGATTTTCAAACAGTAATTTAGCCGTCTTATAGACTTCGTTAAATTCAACATCCACCTCATGTGTTAACTGGTAATAGTTTTCCTCTTTTTCTCTAAATGGTTTGAGAAAAAATTCTTTTAAAACCCCATTAGTCTCATCATCAAGGCGTAAATTTTCTTTAGATAGAAATATAGGTTCTGCTTTGCTTTTATTGCCTATTTTGTGAAGGGCTATTTTTTCAATCTGAGCGTTGAAAAGGTTAATCATAAGTTTTGGGAATTAAGTGAATATGGATAAAAATTATTAGTTGATGTCTTATGTATTCTATGTAAGGTATAAGATGTAATTAAGTATTTAGTTCCAATTTTCATCAAAATCTAAATCCTCATAATTATCGAATGTGTCAAATTCCGGACTTGAATCCGCTTCAAAGTTTTTTTCAGGTGGTGACTCCGGGAGCTCTCCAAAACTAAAAAGAACATTTGGATAAGCCCTTCCATCCTCCTTATCTACGATATCCGCCAACTCTACAAAAAATGTCCACATACTCAGAAAGTCATAAACATAAATTAATTTGGGCGTACTCTCAGTAACAAGTGAAGACAATGGGATGTCTTGCATTAGTCGAGTAGGGGAGTCCCCTTCGCTTGTATCAAATAACGGAATTTCTTCATCCTGGTTCCAATTCTCATCACAGGTATAGAAAGAGGCCATCTCATTTCCAAGGAATCCAAATGCTTGGGTAATTGCATTGTGAAAATCTTCTAAACTTACATCTTGTTCAATTTCAATATCTCGAAATATATCTTCTTCGGTGTCTAGAATGATCCTGATTTTATATACCATGTTCTCTAAATCTTAAATAGGGGGCAAAGTTACAAAGAAATACCAGTATTTTGTCGTTCTCTAGCTTCCAAAACAAAATGAAATTGTATGCCAAATAGAAGTGCGGCAAAAATGAGATGCAAAGGTTGACTGCCAAAAGGAAAAGCCATATAGTACATGAGTATTCCCGTTCCAATTTCCATGAAAAGTAACAAAAGAATCCATTTCATTTGAGGATAGCTCGGCGCTTTCTTAAAAATTGACCTTGCCAAAAAAATATTCACCAGAAAGACTAAGATTGATAAAGATCTATGCACGTAAAACGACCAAATTGGGTCTTGAAGAAAGAAGGCTTTTAGATCTAACCCAAGAAGCTCTCCCTGCTCATCTATAAACTGTCTAACCTGTATACCAAACACAATCTGAATAATCGTTAAACCAAAAGCCACGCCTAATAACCTAAAATCCAAACGGCTCAATACTGCCCTAGTTTTTTTGTGAGAGCTATAATGGATTAGATAGATTAATAAGGCAACTATTAATAAAGCCATTAACATATGTATGCTAATTTTAACAGGTTCTAAAACAGAATACACCACAGTTGCGCCTAGCCAGGCTTGAAACCCCATGCAAAACACTATAAACCAGGAAATTAAGGTGATTTTTTTATTTTGTTTCCAAAATGTGATTGAAATTATTGCCGTTATCAAGGTCGCGATTCCGGCCAAAGCACCAAATAAACGATTGATAAACTCTATCCAAGTATGGGAAGCATTAAAGACAGCGTAGTCGTGTTTTGAATAGACCTCCCAATTTATTGGATCTAGAATTGTCCCGGATGAAAAGTTGTCCCTAGCTACAAATAAAGATTCATTTAGGATAATGACCTGACCACTTTTATAGTTGTGATTAGACTTCCAGATCAATTGCTCGATGTCTGTTGGAGGAATATAATATCCAAAACACTTGGGCCAATCGGGACAACCCATACCACTGCCCGTCATTCTAACTACTGCTCCCGCAATAATTACTAAATAGACCAGTATCAAGGAAATTTTCGCAATTTTAATAAAGTGTCGTTGCATGCAGTAACTTAAGGGACTACAAAAATACTACACTTAATTATTTTTATCAGTGAAATAAGAGGACATTTATTCGAGAATGCAGGTTGGATAACAAAGATGTATGTCTTTAAAATGCCAGAGGTATAATGTTAAAAGAATTTATTAGTTACCTCTCGTCTGTATCTAGATATAAAGTCGAAACGCAAAAATACTTCAAAGGATCCGTCGTTGAAGGTAGTGCTTCCTAATTGTGTAGTAGCGACATCGTAAGCCAGTCCTAACATTAGTTTTTCAGTAATTTGAAAACCGAAGAGAGCGCTTAAAGACGAACCGAATCGATAAGCCGCCCCTGCGGTAAATTTCTCATTAAAAAGAAAGTTCGCAGACAAATCTACTTGTACTGGTGCCCCACTAACAGCCTTTACTAGAACACTCGGCCTAAGTTTAGTCTTTCTATCTAATTCAAAGATATAACCAGAAGTGAAGTAGAAGTTCATTCGTTCAGTAGCTAAGAAAGAACTACTGCTGTCATCTGAGTTTTCAAAATGTTCCGTTTCTAATAAACTGGGAACTGAGATTCCTGCATAAAACTTTTCCGTATAGTAATAGGCTCCAACTCCAAAATTTGGAGAAAATTTGTTGTCAATATTGGTTAAATTTGGCTCAATCCCATAATTAATTAGGTTGGTAAAATCTATGTTTAACAGATCACCACCGGCATTTATTCCAAAGGCCAAATTACTTTCATCATTTACTTTTATGGTATAAGAAAAGGCCACATCAAAATAAGTTTCTTGGACGGTGCCATCGCCAATATTGTCGTTAACTATCGAAAAACCAAGACCCATATTTTCTCCAACAGGTGTTTCTACGTTAAAGGTTTGGGTTTTTGGCGCTCCTTCTAATCCCATCCATTGGGATCTATAGAGTCCCCCAACACTGACAACACCCCTGGATCCGACATAGGCAGGGTTAATTACCATGGTATTTAACATGTATTGTGTATAATTCGGATCTTGCTGTGCTTTTACTTCTCCTATATTTATTAAGAAGAATGGAAGCAACAAAATGCCAAATTTTACTATAGAAATGCTTTTGTTTTTCATGCTATCTGTTTATATATAAATACCCTGATAGGTTCTGCGGATTATTGTTGTTAAAGTATTTAATGATATAGAAGTATACACCTGGTGGTAATCCATCTCCCTTATTAATGGTGCCACTTCCTTCAGAAATCCCTCTAAATACTTTTGTAGTATTGTCATATCCTGAAGCTTTAAATACACTGGCTCCCCATCTATTGAATATTTCCACTTCGTTTACAGGAAATGACTCAATATCTATGATATTGAAATAGTCGTTAATTCCATCACCATCTGCCGTTATAATTGTATTTCCAATGGTTATTTCACAAACAGAGCCTTCTGGAGGTGTTCCCCCTAGAGAATCACAAGGGTTTAATGGATCGGTATTATTTGCGACTTCTTGTCCATCATTTATTGTATCACCATCGGTATCTGGATTATTTGGATCCGTTCCTAGCGCCTCTTCTTGAGTATCGGTTAGACCGTCTCCGTCAGAATCTGTATTACAAATACTTGTAGGAAGTGGGGTTCCTCCTATAGAATCACAGTCATCAAATGGATTTGTATTATCAAGAACTTCCTGCCCATCATTTATAGTATCCCCATCGGTATCAGGATTATAAGGATCGGTGCCCAAGACAAATTCTTCCTGATTAGTCAGACCATCTTGGTCACAATCAGCACTTCCCCAAATATTGTTGTTAGAATCATAGCCTGTATAGCCAGAAGTTTGTGCCGGATCGCAAGGATTGTTAGGATCTGTTCCATTGTCTGTTTCAACATTGTCATCAATACCGTCGCCATCCGTATCAATATTTGGCAAATAAGGATCGGTACCATTGGTATCCTCATCCCCATTTGTTAGTCCGTCGCTATCGCAATCAGCTGCGGCCCAAATAGGATTGGCTGCGTCATAACCCGTGTAGCCTACAAGCTGTATTGGGTCACAAGGTGCATTCGGATCCGTGCCATTGTTAATTTCAATGTCGTCTATAATGCCATCTCCATCGGTGTCTGCAGATGCAAGGTAAGGATCAGTACCATTGGTATTTTCATCGCCATTGGTTACCCCATCCATATCGCAATCAGCTGCAGCCCAAATTGGATTGGCTGGATCGTAGCCTGTATAACCTGCCACTTGTACCGGATCACAGGGATTATTAATATCTGTCCCCAGACTAATTTCGTTGTCGTCGTCTACTCCATCGCCGTCGGTATCCCCTGATACAGCATAAGGATCAGTACCATTGGTGTCTTCATCGCCGTTGGTAACGCCGTCACCATCACAATCAGCTGCGGCCCAAATAGGATTGGCAGCATCGTAGCCCGCATAGCCTGCCACTTGCACAGGGTCACAAGGGTCATTCGGATCGGTGCCATTATTTGTTTCAATGTCATTCTCTAAGCCATCTCCATCGGTATCTGCTGATACGGCGTATGGATCCGTACCGTTAGTATCTTCATCGCCGTTGGTTACGCCATCACCATCACAGTCTGCCGCTGCCCAAATAGAATTGGCTGCATCGTAGCCGGTATAGCCTGCCAACTGTAATGGATCACAAGGATCGTTAATATCAGTCCCTAAATTTATTTCGTTATCATCATCCACCCCGTCACCATCGGTATCGGCCGATACGGCGTATGGATCTGTTCCGTTAGTATCTTCATCTCCATTGGTTACGCCATCGCCATCGCAGTCTGCCGCCGCCCAAATTGGATTGGCTGCGTCGTAGCCAGTATAGCCTGCTACTTGTACAGGATCACATGGGGCATTAGGATCTGTTGTATTGTTAATTTCGTTGTCATCATCAACCCCGTCACCATCAGTATCTCCGGATACGGCATAAGGATCTGTTCCGTTGGTATCTTCATCCCCGTTGGAAACCCCATCATTATCACAGTCTGCTGCTGCCCAAATAGGATTGCCTGCGTCGTAGCCGGTATATCCTGCAACCTGTACAGGGTCACAAGGATCGTTAATATCGGTCCCTAAATTTATTTCGTTATCGTCGTCTACTCCGTCACCATCGGTATCAGTAGATACGGCATAGGGATCAGTTCCGTTGGTATCTTCATTGCCATTGGTAACCCCATCACTATCACAGTCTGCCGCCGCCCAAATTGGATTGGCTGCGTCGTAGCCGGTATATCCTGCCACCTGTACAGGGTCACAAGGATCGTTAATATCGGTCCCCAGATTTATTTCATTATCGTCGTCAACTCCGTCACCATCGGTATCGGCAGATACGGCATAGGGATCAGTTCCGTTGGTATCTTCATCGCCGTTGGTAACTCCATCACTATCGCAGTCGGCTGCCGCCCAAATGAGGTTGGCCGCGTCGTAGCCGGTATAACCTGCCACTTGTGCGGGATCACATGGATCATTGGGGTCGTTGCCATCATTAATTTCAATGTCGTCAATGATGCCATCTCCATCGGTATCTCCTGAAGCGAAATAGGGATCTGTTCCATTAGTGTCTTCATCGCCGTTGCTTACACTGTCGCCATCGCAATCTGCTGCCGCCCAAATTGGATTGGCTGCATCATAGCCGATATATCCTGCCACTTGTAAAGGATCACAAGGATCATTTGGATCGTTACCATTATTAATTTCAATGTCGTCAATGATTCCATCTCCATCAGTATCTCCAGATATTTCATAAGGATCAGTTCCATTGGTATCTTCATTTCCGTTAGTTACCCCATCCATATCGCAATCAGCTGCAGCCCAAATAGGATTGGCTGCATCGTAGCCCGTATAACCAGCCAACTGTGCCGGATCACAAGGATCGTTAATATCGGTGCCCAGATTTATTTCATTGTCGTTGTCTACCCCATCACCGTCTGTATCTCCGGATACCGCATACGGATCTGTTCCGTTGGTATCTTCATCGCCGTTAGTAACCCCGTCACTATCGCAGTCGGCTGCAGCCCAAATAGGATTGGCTGCATCATAGCCGGTATAGCCTGCCACTTGAACAGGATCACAAGGATCATTTGGATCATTACCATCATTAATTTCGATATCGTCAATGATGCCATCTCCATCGGTATCTCCTGAAGCAAAATAAGGATCGGTACCATTGGTGTCTTCATCGCCATTGGCAACCCCATCACTATCGCAGTCAGCTGCCGCCCAAATTGGATTGGCTGCATCGTAGCCCGTATAACCAGCCAACTGTGCAGGGTCACAAGGATCGTTAATATCGGTGCCCAGATTTATTTCATTATCATCATCTACGCCATCGCCGTCGGTATCTCCCGATACAGCATAAGGATCAGTTCCGTTGGTATCTTCATCTCCGTTGGTAACCCCATCGCTATCGCAGTCGGCCGCAGCCCAAATTGGATTGGCTGCATCATAGCCAGTATAGCCTGGAGCTTGTACAGGATCACATGGAGCATTTGGATCGGTACCATTATTAATTTCAATGTCGTCAATGATACCATCTCCATCGGTATCTCCTGAAGCGAAATAAGGATCGGTACCATTGGTGTCTTCTTCGCCGTTGGTAACGCCATCACTATCGCAGTCTGCCCCAGCCCAAATTGGATTGGCTGCGTCGTAGCCTGTATAGCCTGGAGCTTGTACAGGATCACAAGGGACATTTAAGTCGGTGCCATCGTTAATTTCATTATCATTGTCTATTCCATCGCCATCAGTATCGGCTGATACGGCGTAAGGATCTGTTCCGTTGGTATCCTCATCCCCATTGGTAACCCCATCGCCATCACAGTCTGCCGCTGCCCAAATAGGGTTGGCTGCATCGTAGCCATTATAGCCAGCAAGCTGTACCGGATCACAAGGATCGTTAATATCGGTTCCCAGATTTGTTTCGTTATCATCATCCACCCCGTCACCGTCGGTATCCCCGGATACGGCATAAGGATCAGTTCCGTTGGTATCTTCATCTCCGTTGGTAACCCCATCACTATCGCAGTCGGCTGCCACCCATATAGGATTGGCTGCATCGTAGCCTGTATAGCCCGCCACTTGTACCGGATCACAAGGATCGTTAATATCGGTCGCCAGATTTGTTTCGTTATCGTCGTCTATTCCATCACCGTCAGTATCCCCCGATACGGCATAGGGATCTGTTCCGTTGGTATCTTCATCGCCATTGGTAACCCCGTCACTATCGCAGTCGGCTGCAGCCCAAATAGGATTGGCTGCATCGTAGCCTGTATAGCCTGCAAGCTGTCCTGGATCACACGGATCGTTAATATCGGTCCCCAGATTTGTTTCGTTATCGTCGTCTATTCCATCACCGTCAGTATCCCCTGATACGGCATAGGGATCTGTTCCGTTGGTATCTTCATCCCCGTTGGTAACCCCATCACTATCGCAGTCGGCTGCAGCCCAAATAGGATTGGCTGCATCATAGCCTGTATAGCCTGCCACTTGTACCGGATCACAAGGATCGTTAATATCGGTCGCCAGATTTGTTTCGTTATCGTCATCTATTCCATCACCGTCAGTATCCCCTGATACGGCATAGGGATCTGTTCCGTTGGTATCTTCATCGCCGTTAGTAACCCCGTCACTATCGCAGTCGGCTGCAGCCCAAATTGGATTGGCTGCATCATAGCCGGTATATCCTGCCACTTGTACAGGATCACAAGGATCATTGGGATCATTACCATCATTAATTTCGATATCGTCAATGATACCATCTCCATCGGTATCTCCTGAAGCCAAATAAGGATCGGTACCATTGGTATCTTCGTCGCCATTAGTTACACCATCGCTATCACAATCGGCGGCTGCCCAAATAGGGTTGGCAGCATCGTATCCTGTATATCCTGCTGCTTGTACAGGGTCGCATGGGTCTAAAGGATCTGTGGTTGCCAAGACTTCATCTCCATCGATCTCGCCATCTCCATCTGTATCCGGATCTAAAGGGTCTGTATTTTCTACATTTACTTCGTCGCCGTCGTTTAGGTTGTCAGAATCCGTATCTGGATTATCTGGATCGGTTAATAGAATTGCTTCTTCTCCGTTGGTAAGGCCGTCATTATCGTCGTCGCATTCTGGTGAAGTAATGGTATTATTCGTACTACTTACATCTGCCTGCCCTCCTGCTGCAATAACAGGAATTCCATTGGTTAAGTTAATAGCCCCGGAAAGGCTCTGATCCGGATTAAGATCTGCTAAGACAAATCCTCCGTTACCTTCCAGAGCATCGGCACATCCATCTCCATCACTATCGTTATCTACATTATCGGGAAAGGTATCATTATCGGTATCTCTAAAGTTACAGCTCCAGCTCAGGTCTGAAATAAGTAGGGCGGTATTGTCGGTACCCGTGCTGGGGATGGTATTACTAAAAGCAATAGAGATGTTGTCTACAGGTTCACTAATGGTAAAAATTACATCGGCGTCTGTGGTGTTTACATTACCCACCAAAGCATTCCCCTGGAAGACACCTCCGGTTAAGTCATCCACTGCACTACCTACAGTATAGTCTACTCCTGGAGTCAGAATTACATTGGTACCGTTATTGGAAGCTACAACGACTACTTGATCTGTATAGGTATCCCCAGCAGGCAGGTCGGTAGGTATTCTTTTATCAACATCTACCAGGCTAAAACTTAGATTGGTTACAGGAGTATCAAAACTTAAATTATAAAGAATAGGTTCGTCGTCTAGTTGTCCGATATCTGCCTGAAGAAGCAGGCCATTTTTTCCATTAAAGGTAGTTCCTTCTAAGGCAGAATAGGTACTAAGAACACCAAAGTTAGTAGCGCTATTGTCGGCTACAATATCAATTCCATTTATAGTTGTTGTGGCACTGGAGGCAAAATCATCGTCAGGATCACCTCCAGTCCAGGTAGATGCTCCCCAAAGCAGAGAGCCAGGGGTGCAATCGTATTCATTAGTATCCAAGATACCATCGTTATCGTCATCGAGGTCACAGGCATTAGGAACGCCATCCAGGTCTGCATCTAAAGTGTCATTTCCACCGTCACATACATCTAAAGCATTGCTTACGGTATCTCCGTCGTCGTCGCATTCTGGTGAAGTAATGGTATTATTCGTACTACTTACATCTGCCTGCCCTCCTACTGCAATAACAGGAATTCCATTGGTTAAGTTAATAGCCCCGGAAAGGCTCTGATCCGGATTAAGATCTGCTAAGACAAATCCTCCGTTACCTTCCAGAGCATCGGCACATCCATCTCCATCACTATCGTTATCTACATTATCGGGAAAGGTATCATTATCGGTATCTCTAAAGTTACAGCTCCAGCTCAGGTCTGAAATAAGTAGGGCGGTATTGTCGGTACCCGTGCTGGGGATGGTATTACTAAAAGCAATAGAGATGTTGTCTACAGGTTCACTAATGGTAAAAATTACATCGGCGTCTGTGGTGTTTACATTACCCACCAAAGCATTCCCCTGGAAGACACCTCCGGTTAAGTCATCCACTGCACTACCTACAGTATAGTCTACTCCTGGAGTCAGAATTACATTGGTACCGTTATTGGAAGCTACAACGACTACTTGATCTGTATAGGTATCCCCAGCAGGCAGGTCGGTAGGTATTCTTTTATCAACATCTACCAGGCTAAAACTTAGATTGGTTACAGGAGTATCAAAACTTAAATTATAAAGAATAGGTTCGTCGTCTAGTTGTCCGATATCTGCCTGAAGAAGCAGGCCATTTTTTCCATTAAAGGTAGTTCCTTCTAAGGCAGAATAGGTACTAAGAACACCAAAGTTAGTAGCGCTATTGTCGGCTACAATATCAATTCCATTTATAGTTGTTGTGGCACTGGAGGCAAAATCATCGTCAGGATCACCTCCAGTCCAGGTAGATGCTCCCCAAAGCAGAGAGCCAGGGGTGCAATCGTATTCATTAGTATCCAAGATACCATCGTTATCGTCATCGAGGTCTGCTCCATTTAGTACCCCATCCCCATCACAATCTGCCAAAGGAGAGGTGTCTGAGCATTGAGCGAGACCAGAATTCATGTTTGCTAAGAATAGAATACTTACCAGCAAAAGAATTACACTTGGATTAGAATATCGGGTCCTGAATAAGTCTTTTTGTTGTGTTTCTGAAGGACTGGTCTGTCTTAAATATTGCCATTCAGTTATGGGCCTTAAAAATGCTACTTTAAGGATTTTGGATACTGACTTTATATTTTCAATTAAATATTGCATTCTCTCGAATTTCAAGTTCTTTTAAATGAAAATTAAGATGAACTCCCTTTATAACGATTACAGTGGTTACAAAGTATAGTAAATACCTAAAAGAATATATGGTATCGATGAAGATAGCATGTTGGTATAGGTATTTGTTCGCATAGATTGGGGTCTGTACTTAATCTTGTTGGTAAAGTTACTATTAGTTTGTTAGGTCTAAATATATTTTATATGTATGGGATAATTGGTCGTTGATTGACTCGTTTTCATAAATACACAAGTTCGATATTAAGGACATATACTGTTAATTTCCTAAATTTAACTGTTTGCAATTACCTTTTCGGATTTACTTTCAGACCTAGTTTTTCCCCTTTTTTTAACATATACTCGAAAGCCTTATCATGATCATTAGGTATTTCTCCTTCTAGAATTGCTTCTTTAATAGCTTCTTTAATAATACCAATCTCCCTTGAGGGTTTCAAATTAAAAGTTTTCATAATTTCTTCACCACTGACAGGAGGTTGAAAATTTCTAAGGCTATCCCGGGCTTCAACTTCTACTATTTTATTTCTTACGCGTTTAAAATTATTTTTATATCGTTGTTGTTTTCTTGGGTTTTTTGTGGTTATATCTGCTTCACAAAGGGTCATTAGATCCTCTACATGATTACCGGCGTCAAAAACCAACCTTCTAATGGCAGAATCTGTAATATGATCTTCCGCCAAAATTATTGGTCTTGAACTCATTCGTACCATTTTTTGTACAAATTTCATTTTTTCATTTAGGGGAAGGTGGAGTCTTCGAAAAAGTTTGTATACCATTTTTGATCCCACAAATTCATGACCGTGGAAAGTCCACCCAACTTTCTTATCGAACTTTTTTGTTGGGGCTTTTCCGATATCATGCAACAGGGCGGCCCATCTCAGCCAAAGATTATCAGTGGCTTTTGAGATGTTATCTACAACCTCTAGTGTATGCCAAAAGTTATCTTTATGTCGTTGACCTTCTATTTCTTCTATACCCTGAAGCGCCTTTAATTCAGGGAAAAGCAAGGGAAGAAGACCTGTTTCATGAAGGAGTACTATTCCAACAGATGGCACAGGACTTAATAGTATTTTATTAAACTCGTCGATAATACGTTCTTTAGAAACAATTTTAATTCGGTCTCTGTTAGAGCTTATGGCGAGTAAAGACTCGTCTTGAATAGTAAAACCTAGTTGCGTGGCAAAACGAATAGCCCTCATCATCCGTAAAGGATCATCTGAGTAGGTGATATTAGGCTCTAAAGGTGTTTTAAGAAGTTTTTGTTTGAGATCTTTTATGCCGTCAAATGGATCGATTAAATCCCCATAGTTTTCTTGGTTTAGAGAAATGGCCATTGTATTGATGGTAAAGTCTCTTCTTTCTTGATCTTCAAACAAACTTCCGTTCTCTACAAAGGGCTTTCTGCTGTCTGCCTGATAACTTTCTGTTCTTGCACCTACAAATTCTAGCTCTAAAGCCTTGTGCCTGATCATAGCAGTTCCAAAGTTTTTAAAAACAGAAATTTTTGGTTTTCCAGGTATTGCTTCCGCAACCTTTTTGGCCAGTGCTATTCCACTTCCTACGGCTACAATGTCAATGTCTTTTGGTATTTTCTTGTGAAGCATTAGATCTCTAACAAACCCTCCAATAACATAGCAATCTATACCAATATCCGCAGCTGATTTTGCGATTATTGGAAAGACCTCGTCTTGGAGTTCTTGTTTGAAATTCTTTCTTGTCATAAAATACTCTCTTGTAATTATTTAGTCCTATGATTTGCGCTGCAAATTTAAAAGAACAAAATAGTTTCACTGTCTATTTTCTAATAATTTTTACAAGGCCGTCATTACCTAGTTTAATAATGGTTGAAGCGGATTTGTTGATGGAATCTCTTCCTGATTTGGCTACGTAGTCAACCGCCCCGGATATGTCTAGATCAATCTCCACAAAACTAGTTGGTGTTGGTTGGCCGGCGATATTAGCGGAGGTTGAAACAAGGGGTTTTTTAAAAGATTTAATTAATCTCTGACAAAATTTATCTGAAGCCACCCTTATGGCTAAGGTATTATCCTGAGCAATTAGATTATGTGCTACGTTTTTAGGTTTGTCGTAGATTATAGTAACCGGTTTTTCTGAGAAATCGATAATGTCATATGCAGTATCCGGAACTTTTTCCACATACTGTTCTAACATAAACTGATCGGCCACCAGACATATCATTGCCTTACTTTCTTCCCTTTTTTTAATAGCATATATTTTTGAAACAGCTTCTTTTGAGGTTGCATCACAGCCAATACCCCAGACGGTATCCGTTGGATATAGAATTATCCCATCATTTTTTAATACTTCAATAGCAGCGTTAATGTCTTCCTGCATATGTTTGTCGTTCAATTTCTAACTAATTAGAAGATTTTAGTGTAATTTTTGTTCTTGTTTTAAAGATTTACTAATCGGCATTCCTAAAAGTATTCTATACCACAATTTAAAGTATTTGGGTTTAACTAATGAAACTATAGCATAGCGCAAAAGAAATACAATTCTGAGAGCTTGGTAATGTAAGTAGCCATAATTTTTTCTAATCACATAAAACATAGAGGTTTTAAGCTCAATTTTCGTTTTAATACGCCAATCTGTACTATCCACGCTTTTACCTTGAAAATGTTGGTAGGATGCGTTTGGTATAAAAAAGGTTTTCTTGCCATTATTGAGGAGTCTGAAACAAATATCACTCTCTTCAAAGTAAAGGAATATGTTGTTGTCAAAGCCACCCACATCCTCAAAATCTTTTGCTCTAAAAAACATAAAACTTCCATTCACATAGTTCACCATTATAGGTTCAGAATACTTTTTCTTTCTTTTTGGTTTGGTTTTAGGTTGTAGTAGTTCAAGAATGTTTTTTCCAAAAACTTCTCGTGAAAACGAAGTGAAATGATCAAAGCTAACTTGAGGTATTTTATTATCATCTAGTATCTGTATCCCACAAACTGCTGCCCCGGGAGTGGATTCCATAAACTCATAACATATGCTAATTGGGTCTTTAACCAAAATGGTGTCGTTGTTTATAAACAGATAATAGTTGGCTTTGGCATATTGCACACCCATCATATTTCCACCACCAAAACCAGTGTTTATTCTAGAACGATAAAGCTGCAGGTCTGGGAACGGAATTTTTTTAATCTTGTGTTCTAAGTTCTGATAGTCCCTTTTTACCGAACTATTGTCAATAACAATTATTTGATACGACAAATTCTTGGATGTATTATTTAGAATACTGTGAAGACAGGCAATGGTATATTCTGAAGAATTATAATTGATAATAATTATGGCGAGGTCAAATAGCATAGAAGGCAACTTCTTTTTTAGTCAGATAGTTATAAGCCGTTAGTTTTGAGAAACTTTTTCAATTTCTCTAGAAAAAGTGTGGGAATAAAATCGGCATACTTTTTCTGTACATACTTTTTAAGTTCTTTTTCAGTTTTATTTGCATAATATTGAGGAAAATAGTCCTTTAAATGAACTGCAATTTCTCTATCCTCAAAATCTATGTGCCAAGCATCTTTTCTGATCCATGGGCTAAATATTGCAAAGGTAGAGATATTTAGTGCCTTTGCCATATTAATTACCCCGCCTTCGTTGCCAATTACTGCGTCACATACCGACAGAATTACAATAAGATCTCTTAAGCTAGATGCACTATAGCCTAGATTAATGCGAGTCTTTGTATGTTCATTGCATAAGTTATAAACTTTTAGAACCTTATTTTTTTCCTCAGGCATAAAGTTTAACAACAAGCTAGCATTTTTTGTAGCCATACATATTTCATCCAAAATTGAAGCCATATATTTCGCCGGATAGGTTTTTAATTGGTCACTGCCCAAAATAGTAACCATAATCAAAGTGCTGTAAAGCTTGCTCAGCAGATCTTTTTTTAAATTTTGTGCAAGTAATCGCTCTGATTCACTAAGGTGCAAAGTTGGTCTACTAATCAAAGCCACATGATTCTTATTTAGACTTTGCAGCAAATTATTACGATTCTTATATGCCAGGGGGAAGGAGGGCCCAAATCCTAAGTCTTCCTTTACGGTTTCTGTATAAATCCAGGAAGTATACCATTTATATTGAGAGATCTTAATTTCGGCTTTAGAGAAAAAACTGATAAGGTTACTTTCTAATTTTCCATAGGCGTCAATAACTATATCATATTTCTGTTTTTTTATGCTCCATAAGAAATTAAGTAAGACTTTCTTATTACTTTGGTATTCCTTTAGAAAAGGAATTGCCTTATCTATATATGGGTTGTTTTCTAAAACTGCCAAGGTGTTAGAATTGACTACGTAGTGAATGTTGGCTGTTGGGTAAATTCGTTTTAGGTTTTGGCAAATAATAGTACTAGCCAAGACATCTCCAATCATTTTTTGTTGAATAACTAGAATTTTCATTTAACGAAGTATGTAGCGCAATGAATATGGAGTATTTCTTCTGATAAATATCGCATCCAGAACAGGTGTGAGTTTTGAAATATGCAGCAAGGTCGTTTAGCTGTATAAGGGATTAAAATGTAAGGCAGTTTATTCTGAATATATCAAGATTAATTATATGCAAAAAAAAATGTAAAAGTCTTAATTGCTCTTGGATATGAAAGGCAAAAAACTACATTTGTAAAAGTAGCAAAAA
Source organism: Eudoraea chungangensis (assembly GCF_029360665.1). GTDB lineage: Bacteria > Bacteroidota > Bacteroidia > Flavobacteriales > Flavobacteriaceae > Eudoraea > Eudoraea chungangensis. The sequence continues at coordinate 295,604 of NZ_JARDUB010000003.1, read as the reverse complement.
ATAATATGTTATTATGAAGTCCGTAAGTGTGATCGTCAGTACTTATAATAATCCTAAATGGTTAGAAAATGTTTTGTGGGGCTTTAATTGTCAGACCTATAGGGATTTCGAAATGGTTGTTGCGGATGATGGTTCTAAACCTAACACTAAGGAATTGATAGACGACCTGAAACCGCATTTGCATTACAACATAAAACATGTTTGGCAAGAAGATGATGGTTTTCAAAAATGCAAAATTTTGAATAAGGCGATCGTAGCTACGGACTCTGATTATATTATAATGACAGATGGGGATTGTATTCCCAGAGAAGACTTTGTTCAGGTTCACTATATCAATAAAGAGCCTGCTACTTTTATCTCAGGGGGATATTATATGTTACCAATGAATATTTCTAAGGCAATAACCAAAAAGGATATAGAGGAACAAAATTGTTTTAATATTCAATGGTTAAAGGATATGGGTATTCCAAAAACATTTAAAAATAATAAGCTTACAGCCAAGGGTTTCGTCTCAAAACTATTTAACACTTTCACACCTACAAATTCTAGTTGGAATGGCCATAATTCTTCTGGTTGGAAAAGAGATATCTTAAATGTAAATGGATTTGATGAGAGAATGAGGTACGGTGGAGAAGACAGAGAATTCGGAGAAAGACTGTTAAACTTCGGGATCAAGTCCAAGCAACTTAGGTATAGCGCAGTTTGTGTTCATTTGGACCATGAAAGAGGCTATAAAACTCCAGAGGCTATAGCCAGAAATATGGTAATAAGAAAAGAAGTAAGACAAAAAAGAAGCGTTTGGACGTACTACGGCATAACCAAATAATAGACCAATTCGTTTTTCTTTTCAAGTCGTTTTAATTCACGATATCTTTCTAAAACGCCTAAGGCATTTAAATAGGAAATAGTTATTCCTTTTTTCCCATCGAGGATTCCAAACCTAAGAAGGTAATGATTGAAAAACTTCCAACTCGGTTTTAATACCATTGATAAATAGTTGAAACGTTTTTCCTTATAGAAGGCCTCTTTAGCCTTTAAGCGGCCATATTTTAACATTTTATTTCTATAGTCGTCGTAATTCTTATAGCAGTAATGTATCAGTTTTTCTTTGAAAATTCCTGTACTACCATCCACTTCAAGTGTTTCATGTACTAATTTTTCATCAGAAAACTTGGCTTTACTTTTTCGAAAAAGTCTAAAGTTTTTATCGGTCTGCCATCCACTAAAACGAAGAACTTCTTTTTTAAACATAAATTTCCTGTAAAACCAATATGCGGCATGTTCCGGATTCGATTGCACTGTTTTATTTATTTCCTGCTTTAAATTTTCAGATACCACTTCATCAGAATCTAAAAACAACACCCAATCATTGGAAGCCTGTTTAAGGGCGAAAGACTTTTGTAAAGTAAAATTTTCAAAGGGGTGTTGCAAGACCTTCACATGGTCAAGGCTTTTTAAATATTCGTATGTGCCATCGCTGCTATAGGAATCAACTACAATTATTTCATCCGCAAAACTAACAGATTCTATACACCTTTCTATATAACCCATTTCGTTATAGGTAATAATTAAGGCGGTTATTTTTGAAGTAGGTTCGGTCATTTAACAAAATTAATAAAAGGGGAAACTTCTATTATACTTACAAAGTTATAACTCCAAAAGAAAGTAAAAAGTATATTTTGCAAAAAAATCTTAAAAGTCTAAGCGGAGACGTTATATTCTCTTAGTGCTTCGTTTAAGGAAGTTTTCTTATCGGTACTTTCTTTTCTTTTTCCAATAATCAATGCACATGGCACCTGATAATCTCCGGCAGCAAAACTTTTGGTATAAGAACCTGGGATAACGACGGATCTGGGAGGGATATATCCTTTACTCTCCCTAGCTTCATTACCGGATACATCTATGATTTTAGTAGATGCGGTTAAAACAACATTGGCACCTAGTACTGCTTCTTTTCCAATCTTAACACCTTCTACTACAATACATCTACTCCCAATAAATGCGTTGTCCTCAATAATTACGGGCGCTGCTTGTACCGGTTCCAAAACACCCCCAATACCAACTCCGCCACTGAGATGCACATTTTTACCAATTTGTGCACAACTTCCAACAGTCGCCCAAGTATCAACCATAGTTCCTTCATCTACATAGGCACCAATGTTTACATAGCTGGGCATTAGGATTACCCCTGGAGATATATACGCACCATGTCTAGCTACAGCATTGGGTACCACGCGAATTCCTTTATTTTTATAGTCCTTTTTTAATGGAATTTTATCGTGGTATTCAAAAATACCGACTTCATATGTTTCCATTTGCTGAATGGGAAAGTACATTATCACGGCTTTCTTAACCCAGTCGTTAATCTTCCAGCCACCACCCTTAGGTTCGGCACAGCGCAATTCCCCAAGATCAATTAAATCAATTACTCCTCGTATTGCTTTTTGGGTCTTTTCTTCCTTTAGAAGTTCTCTGTTTTCCCATGCTTTTTCTATAGTCTTTTGTAGCGAAGTCATATACTTTTAAAATTTGGGTAAATATACTCGGTGTGTCTTAATTAATCTCTAATTTTTATAGGCATAACAAATTAAGGCTTATTTTTGGCAAAAATGTAGAATGGGAAGAATCCTGGCTTTAGATTATGGAATAAAAAGAACGGGAATAGCGGTTACGGACCCATTGCAAATTATTGCAAGTGGATTAAATACCGTAGAAACGCATAATCTATTGGCTTTTTTGGTTCGCTATGTAAAGGAAGAGAAAGTGAAAACAATAGTTGTCGGTGAACCTAGACAGATGGATGGTTCTCCTTCAGAGTCTGAGGCATTCATTCAGGTTTTTCTTAAAGGACTCAAAGTAGCTTTACCGACGGTTAATATTGTCCGGCAGGATGAAAGATTTACTTCTAAAATGGCAAATAGAACATTGATAGAAGGAGGGACCAAGAAAAAAAAGAGAATGAATAAAGCTTTGGTGGATGAGATTAGTGCAACACTAATCCTACAGGCTTACTTAAACAGAATACAATAAAATGATTTTACCAATTGTGGCTTATGGAGATCCAGTCCTTAGAAAAGTGGGCACCTCTATTTCCAAGGAATATCCAAATTTAAAAGAGCTAATAAGTAATATGTGGGATACTATGTATAATGCAAGTGGGGTTGGTCTTGCTGCTCCACAAATTGGACTGCCTATACGCTTGTTCTTAGTCGATACCGAGCCTTTTTCAGAAGATGAAGAACTAAATTCAGAAGAACAACAAAAGCTAAAAACCTTTAAGAAGGTTTTTATAAATGCTGAAATAATTGAAGAAAAAGGTAGCCCTTGGTCGTTTAACGAAGGTTGTCTCAGTATTCCCGACATAAGAGAAGATGTTGCGAGACAAGACACTATTCGTATTCGTTATTTCGATGAGAATTTTAATGAACAGGTAGAAGAATATGATGGCCTTTTGGCTAGGGTTATACAGCACGAGTACGACCATATCGAAGGAATCTTGTTTACGGATAAACTATCCACTCTTAAAAAAAGACTTTTAAAGGGTAAGTTGGGAAATATTTCCAAAGGTAAAATAAAGGTTGATTATAAAATGCGTTTTCCTGCTATAAAAAAAGGAAGATAATTAATTCGCATTAGTATATTTGCGACTTTTAATTAAAGTATATGACATTAGATAAAATTCTAGCTATTGGAGGCAGACCTGGCCTGTTTAAATTACTTACTCAAACAAGGACGGGTTTAGTTGCAGAATCATTATTAGACAAAAGAAAGATAACTGTTGGGATGAGCAGCAACGTGAGCGTGCTTTCTGAAATAGCCATATTTACACTGGAGGAAGAGCTACCGTTAAGAGCTGTTTTTGAGAAGATTTATTCCAAAGAAGATGGAGCTAAGACTTCTGTAAAACACAAGGATGATAAGTTAAAATTAGAGGAATATTTTTTTGAAATTCTTCCTAACTATGATGAGGATAGAGTATATGTGAGCGATATTAAAAAGATTATTCAGTGGTATAACATTCTCCATGATAATGGAGTGACCGACTTTAAGGAGCCGGAAGAATCTACCGACGAAAAAAAAGAGGTTTAAACTCTTTTTCTAGTCCTTTTTAATCTCTTTGTAAGTAAATTTGCTTTCTTTCCAATCGATTAGCTCAGAGGGATAATATTTTACATTCATACGATCTAAATAAGGTGCCTGATTTCCAAGTCGCACTTTAAAATTATCCCAGTCCCGGTTTTCTTGAGTGCTCCAACTTAATTCGGAATACCCTATTACCCTAGGAAAGGCTAAATATTCAAGTTCTTCTAAATTACTAATAGTTTCTGACCAAAGGGGAGCTTCTACTCCTAGGATATTCTCTTTAGGAATTCCCGCATATTTTTCTGGAGACCACACATATGCCGTATCTACAGGGATAAATGCTGCCCAATGAAGTCCATGCTTGGAAAGTGTATCGTACTGCATATCTAAATAAGCTTTCTTCGCAGGAGAAATAATTACTTTCATACCCTTTTTTACGGCTTCCTGAGCATTTTCTTCACTGTCCCAAAACTGAGCAATAGACGAGCTGGAAACATCGGCCTGTGCCACTTCGTCCCAGCCTATCATCTGTTTTCCATATTTTTGAACGATTTTCTCTACCCTGTTTACAAAATATATATAGTCGCTCTTTTTAGTGACATGACTTTCATCTCCACCAATATGAAAATATGGACTAGGACTTAAGGCACTAATTTCTCTGACAACATCATCTATAAAGCTATAAACCGTATCTTTTCTGGCATCAAAAGTACTGAAGCCAACATGTGTTCCTTCATATAATTTAGGGGTCTTGCCATTTCCATTTAATATAGGATAAGAAACGGAGGCAGCATTAGTATGTCCGGGCATATCTACTTCAGGGATAATCATCATATATCGATCTGCTGCATAGGCAACTATTTCTTTGTAGTCTTCCTGTGTAAAAAAACCGCCTGCTTCACCACCTACTTCTGTACTTCCACCAATCTCGGTTAATTTTGGCCAAGATTTAATTTCTATCCTCCAGCCCTGATCGTCTGTAAGGTGCAAATGCAGGGCGTTTATTTTATAATAAGAAAGGAGGTCAATATATTTTTTGACATCTTCTACACTAAAGAAATGACGAGCTACGTCTAACATAGAGCCCCTAAATTCAAAGTTTGGTATATCCAAAATTTTTCCTGTAGGTACAACCCAAACAGGCAATTCGGTAATGGTATCATTGCTGATTTCGGGAATGAGTTGTCTTATAGTCTGTATTCCTCGGAAGGCTCCTTCTGCAGTCTTTGCATTGAGGATAATGGAATCTTTAGTAATATACAATTGGTAGGCCTCGGCGGTTGTAAGCTCATCACTGTCGGATTGGTTTATATAGATTACCCCATTAACCTCAGGTACTTCTGGGTCGTTAACGGCCAGTCTTAAGTTGGTCTTACTTTTAATTTTGTCTGCTAAAAACAATCCAACTTTTTCGAAATTTTTATCGTTTGCAGAAGTATAAATAGAAGTAGTGTGGTCTAAGCCAAAAGCCTCGTTCGTAGCGATAATCTTTAACGGTTTAGGGATTAGACTTGCCTCAGCCATGTCCGTAGAAGGTAAGTTTAATATTCTCTTCTTCTTTTCAGTGCATCCTATAACGGCCAGCAATATAATTGAAATAATAAGGTATTTTGAAAAAGCTGATTTAATCATTTTGGATTATTTAATATAGTTTTTTATTACGTGGTACCAAAGTTCATAACCTTTGGCATTCATATGTAGGTCGTCTTCAATAAAAAGATCTTTTTTGATTTTTTTATTTTCTACCATTGGACTCCAAACATCTGCAAAGTTAATTAGATTGTTTCTTTCACTCAATTTGGCCAGACGTCTATTGAATTTCCTGTATTTCCTTTTTAATTGCCATCGGGCTATACTTGGCTTAGCTGAAATAAGTATAATTTCAGTTTTTGGATTGTGTTCTAATATTCGATCTAGAATACTTTCTGTGACCCTTAAAATTTCTTTAGAAGATTTTCCTGCGTTGATATCGTTGTCACCTTCATAAATAAAGACTTTAGAAGGATTAAAATTTAGGACCAATTCCTCTAAATACTCATACAAATCAGTGGCTTCTGAACCACCAAAACCTGAATTTACAATTTGTTGCTCTGGAAAACGCTCTTGTACATCTTTCCACATGCGTATGCTAGAACTTCCTGTAAAGACAATAGTATTTTTAGTAGAGTCCCATAGGCTATCATATCTTTTTTGGATATTTAATACTTCTTTATCAAAAAGTCTCTGGGCATAAATTTCTGGAGTAGCACAAAAAGCTGCAATTACGAAGAGAAAGAATAATAGTCTTTGCATAATGCGCAGCAAGATACTTTAAATCAGGACTTCCTCAAAAGAATATTTTAATTAGAATTACTTTCTTCCGTTAGACCTTCAGCAAGCAGCCATTCATAAGTGCGCAAAATCCATTTGTCTGACGGAAGTCCTTGTTGTTTCATTCCAAAGCCATGTCCGCCTTTAGAATACATATGAAGGCCAACAGGCTTCTTTCCATCTAACCAGGAGTTATATAAGGCAATACTTCCTGGTGCTAGGTTTAGTGGATCGTCCGTAGCACAAACTATGAGTATTGGAGGTGCATCGGTGGGGCAATCTTGCACTGGCATTGCCGTGGTCCAGGGATATATGGGTATAATAAAATTTGGTCTATTCTCTAAGCTATAGTTATAAGCTACGCCCATTGCTACTGCTCCGCCGGCGCTAAATCCCATAAACCCTATTTTTTCTGAATCTAACTGCCACTTATGTGCGTTCTGTCTTACAAAGTTCAAAGCGGTAAGTCCATCCTGATACGATAAAGGAAGCACTTGCGCTACTTTCTTCAATACTTCATCTCCTCCATTAGTTATTTCGGCAACACCATCTTTCCCAGTTGGAACTAGCCTGTATTTAAGTACAAAAGCCGTAATCCCTTTTGTGTTAAGCCATTTAGCCACTTCATTACCTTCGCTTTCTATGCTAAGGGCATATAGGCCTCCTCCGGGGGCAATAATTACGGAAGTACCGTTTGCAACTGATGGCTCTGGCCTAAACACCTGCATACTTGGAGAAGATACATTCGTTACAACTTGATTTTCCCAAATGGTAGAATAATAGTTTTTTTCATTGCCAATCCATTCAACCTCTGATGCAGGTTCAAAAGGAAGATTAATTATTTCTTGTGCGTTAATCACGGTGCTAGTCATCAGTAGGGTAATTAGAAGTATTATTGTTTTGTTGGCAGTCATAGTTTTAGTTGAATTAGAAAGCTAAACAAAGGTAATTTAAGGCTAATTTAAGTAATGAATCTGTCTTTTGAAATTCTACTCAATTGTTATACTAAAATTTGTGGCGGGCTAGTCAATATTTGAAGAAAAAGGGGCTAGATTTACTTGTGAGAATAAAAGTGTAAAAACTGTTTTGTGGGTAGCCAAGCCTCCCTAGGTTTCCATTAAAAATTTATACCTTTAGCTATACGTAATCAACCTAACCAAATGAATTTTCAGAATGTTTCCTTTGGAATATTCTTTTTACTTTTTGTTTGCTTGTCTGTAAATAGTCAGGATAAGAATAAAGAGTATAGCAAAGAAAACAGACCTACTGCCAGCGCTGTGATTATTGATGTTGATCCCATTATAGATGGGGAGGTCTTAGAAGATCCGGTATGGCAAAACGTAATACCATTTGGGGATTTTACCCAACTTCAACCAAATTTTGGTTTTCCGGCTTCAGAGAAAACGGAGATTAGAATTGCTTATACCAAGGAAACTTTTTTCCTTTCTGTAATATGTTATGATTCTCAACCACATAAACTGGTAGTTTCCGATCCCAGAAGAGATGCGAATTTAGATAATACCGATGCTTTTATTTTTATTATTGACACGTATAAAGATGGTCAAAACGGTTTCGTTTTCGGAACCAATTCCTTAGGAATTGAGTACGATGCTCAGGTTGATAATGAAGGACAAGGTAATTTTAATGCGAACAGACAACAAGGTGGAACCATAGGTGGGTTTAATTTAAATTGGGATGCCGCTTTTAATGTAAAGACAAAAGTTACAAATTATGGCTGGAGTGCCGAATTTGCAATTCCTCTCAGAACCATTCGTTTTCAAGCAGGAAAGGATTGGGGTATTAATTTTCGACGAAATATCAGAAAAACAAACGAGATTGTGTATTGGGCACCTATTCCCATCGGTTTTACAATCAACAGGCTTTCATTGGCCGGCACACTCACAGATTTGGATCTTAAAAGTCCAGGGAATTTAAAGTTAATTCCTTATGTACTTGGACGTTTAGACAAAGACTATACTGAGATTGATCCAGAAACAGAATTTACCCCTGAAATTGGAGGAGACATTAAGTATAGTATAACTCCTAGTTTAACACTAGACCTCACCTATAACACAGATTTTGCCCAGGTGGAAGTGGATGATCAGCAGGTGAACTTAGACCGGTTTAACTTGTTTTTTCCTGAAAAACGACCCTTTTTCCTAGAGAATGCTGGATTGTTTACCGTTGGTAGCCCAGGAGAAGTGGACCTTTTCTTTAGCAGGCGTATAGGAATAGGGGATGATGGAAATATTGTTCCCATAATAGGTGGGGCTCGTATGTCAGGAAAACTAAATAGAACCAATGTTGGAATACTCTCTATGTTCACGGATGACGTAGATGAGGTAGGCATACAACAGAATAACTTTTCTGTGGCAAGGGTGAATCACGAGTTTAAAGGAAGAAGCGCTTTAGGAGCAGTTTTCATAAATCGAGTGGGGTTAGAGGCAAAAAATGATTATAACCGCACTTACGCCATTGATGGGAAGTTAGGCCTTGGAACAAAGGCCAGGTTATCGGGATTTTATGCGAAAACTGCTGGGCCAAATGATACAATAAACGAACACTCATTTAAATTTCAAGCGGATTATATATGGGATAATTGGGAATTTCAAGGAGCATATACGGAAGTAGGTCAGGGTTTTAATCCTGAGGTGGGGTTCTTGCTCCGCTCTGCTTTTAAAAAGCCAGAAGGAAGAGTGTTGTATCATCTCAGGCCTAAAAATGAAAATTCTAAAATTTTGGAGCTTAGACCGCATGTTGCCTATAGGGGCTATTGGGATTTTAATGGTTTTCAAGAAACTGGATTTTTGCATATTGATAATCATTTTGAGTATAAAACGGGAATGGAATTCCATACGGGAATCAACTTTACGACGGAAGGGTTATTAGTGCCTTTTGAGATAGATGAAGGCGTATTTGTGGAACCAGGAACATATAAACATGCCGAAGGTCAATTGGTATTTTTTACCAATGCCTCAAAACCAATCTCCATAAATCTCAGATCGGTTTTTGGCGGTTCTTTTGGTGGCCATAGGTATCTAAATAGTGCTACCTTAAGTCTTAGAAAAGGAGAGAAGTTTAATACAGATATAGGATACCAATACAATTACTTCGACTTGCCTGGTGGAAATTTTACTAAGAATATTTTCAGTACAAGACTTAGTTATTCGTTTAAACCCAATGTCTTTGTTCAGGGATTAGTACAAAATAACACGGTAAATAATTTATGGGCTGTAAATCTTAGGTTTAGTTGGCTGCAAAGAGCAAATACAGGTCTCTTTGTGGTCTATAATTACAACCTACAAGAAAACGATCCGCTTAACCATAGTTTTATAGTTAAGTATACCCGTATATTTGATCTGGTAAAATAACCGTATTTTGTGTTGTTTCAATATTTGAGTAGTACAACGAAGAATTGTATTTTTAATTTTTAAAATTTGTTTACATGTTTAAAAAGTCCAATATCTATCAATTCATATTTTTGTTCCTTCTGGTTTTGTCATCGTGCTCTGAAGGGGGAAAGGCCATATTTATTGAAGGCTCGGAGGATTGGGTGGTTACTGGAAAACCTTCTTGGGAATATGACAATGGTGTCCTTATAGCTACATCTATGGGATCAACAGGTTTTGTAATGACTAAAAACACCTTTTCAAACTTTGTTCTTACTCTTGAATTCTATCCCGATGAATTAGTTAATTCTGGCGTATTTGTTCGATGTAAAAATTCGGTTATCTCTAATACTGATTGCTATGAAATGAATATTTGGGATATTCACCCGAATCAAAAATTCAGAACGGGTTCTATTGTAACTAGAACAGAACCTCTGACTTTTGTCAATACGGTTGGCAAATGGAATACTTATAAAATTGTATGCGATGGAAACGAGATAAAGACATGGATTAACGATCAATTAACTGCCGATATATTAAACGACGAGCTAGTCGAAGGCTATATTGCCTTACAGGTTGCCGAACCAGGGCGAATCCGCTTTCGGAATATAAAATTAAAAAATATAGAGTAGCGAAAGATTAAAGACTAGGAGGTCTCTTCTTCTGTACCTTCGTCCGACTTGGATTCTGTATCCTCCTCGATCTGTTCTTTTGTTAGACTGTGCTGTAGGATATTCAAATTCTTTAATTTGGCCTTCCATGTAGCCAAGGCTTCTTTTTGTCGATCTATTTTTTTTACTACGTCTTTAACAATAGGATTTTCTTCGGAAACATTTGTAAAAAATTGCAGGTTGTTTTCTAATTGTCTTATTTCCGATAAACTCTCTTCAATTTTTCTTCTAATAAAAGTTCGTTCGTTCCTCAAAGCGCTCTCATTATCGGAGCCAGCGAGTTTTTTTAGTTTATCGCCATATTTTAATAATTCGGCTTCTTGTAAACTAACATCTAATTTCTTAAAAATTGCGTCAAGAATAACATTAAACTTACTATTGATATTTTTCTTATGATATGGTACTCTGCCACTGGCTTTCCATTCGTCAATCAGTTTCTTTATTACCATTAAATCCTTTTCCTTATCTCCGGATAATTTGAAAGACTTTAGCTTTTCAAGACTTACCATTTTCTTTTTTAGATTGTCTGACTCTTCTTTGTGTGCCTTATTTTTTAAGGCGTGAAAACGATCAAAATAATGGTTGCAAGCTGCCTTAAATTCATTCCATATGCTATCAGAGTATTTTCGCGGTACATGCCCAATAGCTTTCCATTCTCTTTGAATTTTTTTTAGTTCCTCCGTCGTTGAATCCCAATCTTCACTATCTTTTATTTCTACCGCTCTCGCTAACAGAGTTTTTTTCTTTTCAAAGTTAAGCTGCTGCTCTTTTTTGAGATTTTTGTAGTAATTGTTTTTTGTCTTGTTAAAACTTCTAACAGCCTCCTTAAACTCTGTCCAAGTTTTTTCGTTTACTTTTTGAGGAACTTTACCCGCCTTAAAAAAAAGATCCCTTTGTTTTTCAATTTGAGCAATTTGCTGTTGTAATGCCTTATGGCTTGTTGCAGGTTTAGCTCCTATAGACAGGATATTCTCTATAATCTCCTGCTTTTTTAAAAGATTTTCTTCGTAGACTTTTTCCAGAGTATTAAAATACTCTTGTCTTCGTTGGTGCATTACCTTAGTGGCATTGCTAAAGCGTTCCCAAATCTCTTCTCGATGTTCTTTTCCTACCGGTCCAATATCTTCCTTCCAAACTTTATGCAGTGTTTGAAGTTCTCTAAAACCTTTATTTAAGTCTTCTTCATCAGCTAAGGCCTCAGCTCTTATGACCAACTTCAGTTTTTCTTCATAGTTATGCTTAAAGTCTAAGTCGCGAAGTTCCCTATTTAGATGTAAAAAATCGTAAAATATTTCTATGTGATGGTGATACGTTCTCCAAACATCGTTATAGGCATTTCTTGGAATAGAACCCGCATTTCGCCATCTTTCCTGGATACCTTTAAAATTTTTATAGGTCGTGTTAATGTCTTCTTCTATGTTAACAAGCCCTTTTAGCTCTTCTATGAGATCCTGTCTAATTTTTAAATTCTCATGAAGGTTTTGCTCTAAATTTTTATAATAGGCATTTCTTTTTTCACGATACTCCGAATAGACCTCATTAAACTGTCTTTTGGTTACAGAATTATATCTAAAGTCGATTTCATTACCGCCTTTTTCAACAAATTCATCCTTCTTGTGCTCAAGAAATTCCGTAAACTTTTGGTCGAATTCATATTTGATACTATCTACATGTTTTTTTATAGCCTGTACCTTTTCGTTTTTGACTAGCTTTTGAAGTTCACCCACTAAATTTTCCATGGACATGGAATGGTAGTCTAAGATGGCAATATGATGCCTCTCTTGATTATCTTCATCCTCCGCATCTTCTGCATTGGATTCATCTATTTCTTCTTGTACTCCTGAATCAATTACGTCTTGTTTCTCTTCCGACTCTGCCTTAACTTCTTCTGCCGTCTCTTTTTTTATACTATTAGGCTTCTCAGATTTTTTTTCTATTTCAACTACTTCCACATTTGCTGATGATTCTTTGGCCTCCTTTTCTTGTTTTTTGTCTTCTGTGGCTAAGGTCTTAGGAGTAGTTTTTACCACTTCTTCCTTAGCTGTTTTATCTAAGGAATTCGTATCCTGTACCTTTTTAGTCTCAGCTATAGCTAACTCCTTTTTTAATTCGGTGCTTTTCTCATCCACTTTTGAAGCTTCCGTAGTTTCCGACTTTTTTATTACTTCTGCAGCTTGCTGCAGTTTGTGATCCTTATTTTCCAATATTTCTTATTATTTCAATAGACATACGCTATTCTACGAGAGTATTAATCCTTAACAAAGGTACATAAACTAGTCCGAAGCATCAATAAAATTACTTTTAAACCACGGGGTGGTTTGAAATGAAAAAGAGGAGAATTAGTAGTTTATAAATTCCAAATCTCCCAAGACTTTTCGGCCTGTAGTTCTAGCATGGAGAGTCCATTTATAATTGTAGCCCCTCTCTTTTCACCTTCTAAAAGAAAGGCGGTCTTGGAAGGATTATATATTAAATCGTATAATAGATGTTCTTTGCCATAATATTCATAGGGAAGGGAAGGCTTGTCTAAAATATTGGGATGTGTACCTAGAGGGGTACAGTTTATACAAAGTTTATTGGCCTCTATAACCTCTTTTGTTAAGTCGGTATAAGCTAATTGATCTTTTGTCGGATTACGAGAAACAAAAGTGTAGGTAATGTTTAGTTTACCCAGAACATATGCTATGGCCTTTGAAGCTCCTCCAGTACCTAAGATTAGAGCCTTTTGGTGTTCAGATTTTAAATGAGGAAGCAGTGATTCTCTGAATCCAAAGGCATCTGTATTGTATCCTTTTAGTCCAGATGGGGTAAAACGAATGGTGTTTACTGCCCCAATTTTAGATGCTTCTTCATCGAGCCTGTCTAAATACTTAATAACTTCTTCTTTATAGGGTATGGTAACATTTAGCCCTTTGAGACCTCGATTATCCCGAAGCAAATTGGGTAATTCTGAAATAGCATCGAGATGGAAATTGTCGTAATAATAATCCTGCAGACTAAGATTGCCAAATTTTTTGGTGAAATACGTTTTTGAAAAGGAGTAGTTAATATTTCTACCAATTAACCCGAATTTACTTTGTTGCTGCTCTTTTTTTTCCATACCATTCTAATACCACCAATAAGGTTATTCCCATAAAAATATAAAATACTGCCCACCAATTTGTTGCTAAGGTTAAATCCGGAAAGTAACGTTCGTAATTAACTAAAATTTTGGCTCCATTAGAGTCCAAAGCCTCCTTTCCTGAAGTGTCCAACAAATAAATAGGATTTTTCCAAGGCCATACCACTCCAAGGGATCCAGTAATAAAACCGATAATTACCGCAGAAGTAACATAACGGTAATGCTTTAAAACATATCCTAATAAATGGGATAAGGTTACTAATCCTACCGAAGAACCTATTGTAAAAACGGTTAAAATTTTTAGCGTCTGTATTCTATCCGGATTATTTATAAAACCAAAATCTCCAATTAGTATTTCTGCAATAGTATCGTACAACGCGTTTACAGAATCAACTAAGAGTAAGACGTAATTTCCCAATAGAATCAGAATAAAAGAACCAGACAGTCCAGGCAGTGTCATGCCGGAAACACTTATGATTCCACATAAAAAGATAAAAAATAGATTGTCGTTCTCTTTTGCTGGACTTAAGAAACTTAAGGATATTCCAATCATTAGACCAATTACTCCAGAAATAACGGTTACTTTATTCCAATGCTTAAAGTCTTTCCCTATATAGTAAATAGACCCGATTATCATGCCAAAAAAGGTAGACCAAACTAACAATTCTTCTCGTTCTAAGAAATAATCCAGGAGTTTAGAAACGCTAAAATAGCTCACCAGCATTCCAAATATCAGTAAGGAAAGGAATGGCCCATTTATATATCTGTAGCAGCTCTTAAAACGACCATTTAGAAGCAACTTAAAAGCTTTCGCATTGATCTTTTGTAAGGAATATATAAACTCTTCATAGAAACCTGCCACAAAGGCTACAATCCCACCAGATACACCTGGTACTTTATTGGCCGCTCCCATGCCTAAGCCTTTTACCACAAGAAAAACTTTGTCTAAGGGGGTCCTTTGCTTATGCATTATTATTTTTCTTCTTTTTTTGCTAAATTTTCGAGTATAAAAATAAGTGAAAATCCGACTAGCCCTAATAAGACTGCATAGAGCAACTGCGGATCTCCTTCAAAGTTGGAAGGCAAAATATTTGCTTCCTTTACCGGGATTATCTTATCACCAAAATTTTTAAAGAGTAATACTTTTTTCCAAGGCCAGATTTTATTTAAAGACCCTAAAATAAACCCTGTAAGCAGTGCTAGGGTGGTATTTTTATAGCGGTTAAACATCCATTTAAGTAGTCTTGCAAAACTAAGAAGACCTACTACGGCTCCAACGCCCACAGTGGATATAATTAAAAAATCTTTTTCATGAACGGCGTCTAAAATGGTTTTATAAGAACCTAATAATACCAAAATAAACGCTCCGGAAATACCGGGCAAAATCATGGCACATACAGCTAAAGCTCCTGAGAGAAACAGATATGGAAGGCTATCGGAATTATCAGAAACCGGAAGTGTTGTAATATAAAATGCTAGTAATGCACCAAGGATAAAAACGGTAATAGTATTTAATTGCCATTTATCTATTGCCCTTGCAACAAAAATCACACTAGCTAATACCAACCCAAAAAAGAAGGCCCACAAGAGAATAGGTTGGTTGGTTAAAAGCCAACTTAATACTTTGGCTAATGAAAAAATACTAATTCCAATTCCAACAAAAAGAGATAAAAGAAAGTTTCCGTTTACTTGCTTCCAAACCGTTCTAAAACCTTCTTTTTTCCAAACACTTAGTAAAGAAAAGTTTAAGGCATTAATAGAATTTAGTAACTCTTCGTATATACCGGATATAAAGGCAATGGTACCTCCTGATACACCGGGAACAACATCGGCGGCTCCCATAGCCATACCCTTAAGAGCTATAATGAGGTAGTTAAGTAGATTGCGCTGACCCATTTTAAAAATAAAAAAACAAAAGTAGTTCTTTTATTTTGAAGCCTTTTTAATATCGGCTATAATGTTTTGGGTCCATATAGACTGGTAAAATTCTGGATATGCCTGTTCGAAACAACTCAGTTGTTCTATGTTTATTCGGAGGGCATTGGTAAGGCTATTTCTTGCTTGTTCCGAGTCACTAAGCATAAGATAAAGCCCTGCAAGTGTGTATTCAATTATGGCTTCTTCAGGATAGAATTCAAGTCCTTGTGATAATATTTGAATGGCTGAAGGAATATCTTCGTTCTGGGTCACAACTCCTGCCCATTGAATCCAAGTGTCTAGCTCATAATTTCCCAAGTCTACTGCTTGTTTAAAAGAAAAATCGGCTTCATCAAAGTTCTTTAAAGAAGTATGAATCTTGGCGCATTTTTTCCAGTATAAAGCATTTTCTCCGTCGATATTTATTGCTTTGTTTATATAAAATAGTGCTTTATCAAATTTTTCTTTGCGATAGTAAAAATCTGTTATTGCTAACCAGCCTTTGTCTAATAGTGGATCTTCGTGAACTGTCTGATAAAAGTAAAACTTAGCAAGATCATCATTTTGAAGTTTTTCATGGCATTTTCCAATACGTAAATACGCATGAGAAGTTGGGTCTTCAATTTTTATTGTGGTCTCATAATTGTCTATAGCCTCATTGTGTTTCCCCATTTTTTCAAGGACCTTGCCTTTTTCAAAATACGCCCCAATAAAAGAGTCATCTGCTATAATTGCAAAATCAAAAGCCGCGAGGGCTTCAGGCAACATTTCTAGGAAAACATATTGTTTCCCTAATTGATGCCAGGCAACCTGGGAATATGGGTTTCTCTCTAAAAAATCATTTAGAAATGAAATAGCTCCTTCGTGATCCTCCAAAAATTCAAAGCAGTAGACCACATTATATAAGGAAGAGTAATCCCTTTCATCAAAAGAAACACATCGGATAAAATTCTGTTTTGCTTTTTCAAAATTATCCATGAATAAGTACTCCATGCCCAAGAGAGAATAGATGTCTAAATTGTCCTCTGTAAGGTTTAGAGCTTTTTGAAGCATATCGACGGCCGCTTCGTGATTATCTTTCTTTGAATAGATGTTAGCACGTTGAATATAGATTTCTTCGTTGGTACTATCCATTATTTGAAGATCATCCAAGAGTTTTTCAGCTACATCTAGCTGGTTCTCAAATACAAGGACTTCAATATCTAATAATTTTAAGTCTAAAACGTCTGGATGTTGCCGTAACCCTATTGAAATAGCCTTCTTTGCCAAAGAAATCTTACCATTATTTAGATAATAATGAATAATATCTTGAAAATCTTCTGAATCAAAAAAATAGACATCATCTGTCTTAAGCATTGATTCAAATTTGATTACTGGTTGACTTGGTTTCTCGTTAGGATCTAACGCCATAAGAGCGATATTGATTTTTCTATGGAATTAAAAATAGTTTTTTGAAACAGTTTTTAATTCGTGATGGGGTCTTTATTATTAACAAAATAGTTAACAAATTATTGCTAAACAGAGTTTAGGGCTTCTAGGATTATGTCACAACCCAAATGTATTTCCTTATTACTAATGGTAAGCGGAGGGGTTATACGAACCGCCTTTTTTTCAAAAAGCAGCCAAAATAGAATTAATTTTTTTTTGGCACAATATTTTATGACACTATTAACCACTTCTTCATCTTCCAAGATTAAAGCAAGCATTAAACCTTTACCTCTAATTTCCTTTATTTTAGAATGTTTAAGTCTATTTCGTATTAGTTTCTCTTTGGCTAGAGCATCTTTTATATAGGATCCCTTTAATAACTCTTTTAGGGTGGCCAAAGCTGCGGCGGCAATTAGCGGGTTACCTCCAAAGGTTGTAATATGTCCTAAACTCGGGGAATCTTTAAGGCTATGCATTATTTCAACCGAAGAGGTGAATGCTCCGACAGGTAAGCCAGATGCCATCCCCTTACCAATAACCAGTATATCGGGCACCACCTTAAAATGCTCAAAGGCGAACATTTTCCCTGTTCTGCCAAAACCAGGTTGAATTTCATCCAAAATTAGTAATGCCCCGGTCTCAATACACCTTTGTTTTACTTTTTTTAGGAAGTCAATCTCGGGTATAATAAATCCTGCTCCCCCTTGGATTGTCTCTAATATAACAGCGGCAGTATGCTCTGAAATTAAGGATATATCTTCTTCTGAATTAAATTCAAGGTGTTTAACGCTTGGAATCAAAGGTTTAAAGGGTTTTTTGCGTTCTTCAAAATCCATTAAACTAAGACTTCCCATGGTATTGCCATGATAGGCGTTTTTTGCGGCAATTAATTCAGAACGACCTGTAAATCTTCGTGCTAGTTTTATCGCACCTTCCATAGCTTCTGTGCCTGAATTTACCAAATAGGTGTTTTCTAAGGGTGCTGGCAGTATTGAGGCTAAAAGTTTGGCGTATTCTAGGGCAGGCCAACAAATAAACTCCCCATATACCATGACATGCATGTAGGTGTTCGCCTGATTTGTAATTGCTTCTACGATGCCTGGATGGCAATGTCCTAGTGTGCAGGCAGATACTCCTGCAATAAAATCTAAATGTGCCAGACCTTGTTTATCAAAAATATAACTGCCTTTCGCATGAGAAATTTCCAGTGCTAGAGGATGGGGCGTGGTCTGTGCCTGATATTTATAAAAATCTTCCATCGTCCGAGCTAAGGTGTCTTTTTTCGAATTTCTGGCTTCTTTACCTCTGTTGCCTTTGCATTTTTAGTAGTCGAATTTATTGGTCCGGGCTCTTCAGGAGTTGTATCTTGGACTTCTTCAGAATCCATAGGTAAGTCAATTCCATTGATTTTGACGAGTTGTATGTTATTGTCGTCTTCGTCAAAAATATCTTCTTTTTTTCGAATTCTTTCTTCTCCTCTCCAGATAAATCCTTTGAGTTTTCGGCTACTTTTTGGAAGGTCTTTTTCTGGGAAAATATCACCATCCGGTTCCGTGTAGAAGGTAATGTCTTCAATATCATTTTCGGCCATAAGTAGGCGGATCGAGCTGCAAATTGTTTTGTTAATTCCTAAGAGTTCATCATCGTCATTATACATGTAATAGATGACCTCCGTATTCTTCACTAAATCAATTATCTTTAATTCATTTTCAATAAATTTTCCAAATAGATCTTTCCCTTTTGCCTGATTAAAACCAGTTTTTCCGATAGTATCTTGGGAGATAATAAAGGCATTGTTGATTACTTTTAAAGAATCAAGTTTTTCTGTTTCTAAGTCGGATATTAAATGGATACTGTCTCCTGTCATTTGATTTTCTAAATTCCATAAAATGGGATCTGTAATCAATTGTGTTATCCCTGTTGTCTGGTCAAAATGAATAGAATCACATTTTCCGCTTAAATCGGTCTTATAAAACTTTGCGTTTCGAAAGGCTCGTAAAATACGTTGTTCGGGTTTTCCCGTAAGCATAAGCGTATCCCCATGCATATAGAGGGAGTCCTGTTCTACCAAACTGATGGAGACTGCCCTCTTAGTTGCGAAGAGAGAATCTTTGGCCTTAAATACTTCTGCATAATGTGCTCGTATAATTCCATTATTTATGGTGTCTGTGACCGTGATATTATTGGTTGCCGATGCAAATTCGGTGGCCTTGTCAAAATAAACACTATCTCCTTCAATTATTCTATTATTATAATCAATCCTAGTGTTTTTAATGCCATAACCACTTTCAATAGTTGTGTCATAAAAACCGCGCTCGCAATAAATTTTGTAGGTTTTTCCGGTAATTGTGGAAGGCCCATACATATAGGCATTTCTAGAAGAAGTGTAATAATCTAATTGCTCAGATTCAATAGTGTATTCCGGGTTTTTAATATAGACATCATTAATAAATTGATACTTTTTTGGAATCATATAATACCGGCCAATAGTGCTGGTTAGAGTATTAGCCGTGTCAACGATTGTCCCTGAGCTATTGTAATAAGACTCCTGCTTTTCACGATTAAAATATAAAGTATCTGTGCGAAGGGTCATGTCCGAATTATTTAAGACCACGTTTTCCCAGGCCTTCGCTAATTTAGTATTCCCATCGTAGTTAATTTTACCACTGGTCATCTGTATAGAATCTCCTTGGTTTAAACGGATATTTCCTATAGCTTTTAGTCTGTTTTCCTTTTGATAAAAAATAGCAATATCACACCATAGATCCGCTCCTTGGTGCTCAAATTGAACTTGTTTGTCGTCCTTACTAAAAATAGAGGCTCCGGGAAATTGGACTTCATCTTTAGTGAAATTAGCCCCATAAACAATGTTTATTTGTCGTTCCTGATCATTGGCGTCTTGTGCGCTTAATTCCACGAGAACAAGTATAAAAATTACCAATTGAAGTCGTTTCATGACGGCCTTAAATTTTATTCAAAAATAGGATAATTTGTAAGCCCTGCATAGTTATTGGCTTGCTTTTGGGAATTATTGCCTATATGTTTTTAGGCAACAACCAACTTAGTTAAGCTTAGCAAGGGATTTTTTATTTAGGCAGCCTAAAACCAGCTTATACCCATGACACTTTTTATACACGAGTTAATTTAATGGGGAATGTCTTGCCAGAGTTCCATTGGGGTACATAAAGACTATGGTCATTGTCTACCAATACATCATGAGGATTCAAAAAAGTCTTACCGTCGTATATTGGTTTTTTAAGAATACCATTCTCATATTTAGGTGCGGTACCACCGGGAAAAGAAATTACTTTATTGTTTTTATCCAAAACGGCCAGCATACCATCATAGCTTTCCCAACTATTCGTAATAATTACGGCAAAATATAAATATTCTCCATCTAAGACAGGTCTGCAAACCGAACAGCCTGGAAGTGAGATAGATTCTATGAATTCCCCTTCTAGGGTAAATCTTTTAAATTCTTGTGTGGCCCTGGAGGTAATAAGAAGGGTAGGAGAGTTGGGAACTCTCGTATCTAGCGTAATGCCATGGCAACAATCAAATTTCGAATCTCCTTTACCTTTGCCGCCAAAATGTCTAATATACTCCCCTTTAGAACTGTATTGTACAATAAAATTCTCCCCATATCCGTCCGCAATATAAATGTCCCCCTTAGGTCCAATAGCAGTTTCTGTAGGTTTATAAAGCTTTTCTGAATTGTAATGAGAGAATTCTTTAGGCGTGTCTAGGGTAAGAAGTATATCTCCCTTCAAAGTTGTTTTATATACCCTGCCAGCGTCTGGGTCGGTTATAAATAAAAACTCTTCTGTGCCTTCTTGTGATAAGGTTAAGCCGTGCGCTCCATTAAAGTTTTTACCCCAAGAGTTTAACACCTTTCCACTCCGATCATAGACTATTATATTGTTGTTGGTTTCTCCAGTTGTGGTCATGTAAATTAAACCCTTTTTATCTAAAACCATCTCGTGGCAGTCATTTACTGGTGTTTTGGAAGGATCTTGCAGGGCCCATGACTTATCTACCTTGTAGGTAAAATCACCATGACCCACTAAGTCACCATCATTATAAATTTGAGGGTGCCTTTTCGAAAATGCTATTTGGGGTAAAACAATTGATCCAAGGCCTAAACTCAAGGAGTCTTTTAAGAATTTTCTTCTTTTAAAATATTCAGGTTCCATAAAGAATTCTTTAGTATGCCCTAGGGGAGGGAGGCGAATAAATACCTTTAAAGATAAGAATTTAAAGGCTCTAAAAAGAGATTCTTTTAAAAGAGAAAATGTTTACAAAAAGCTTTTTATCTTAAAATAGTTTGCTTTCTGTCGGGTCCTACGGAAACTATCTTAATGGGTACTTCTAATTCTTCCTCAAGAAAAGAGATATAATCCATTAGAGTATCCGGTAACTGGGTTTTATCTGTCATAGTGGTTAAGTCCTGAGACCAACCCTTTAGTTCTTTGTAAATCGGTTTAACGTTTTCTGCTTCAATATTAAAAGGCAAATGAGTTACTTCATCTCCTTTATAATCGTAGGCCGTACATACTTTTAAGCTGTCAAAACCACTTAATACATCTGCCTTCATCATCATTAATTGGGTAACTCCGTTTATTCTTACCGCATATTTCAAAGCTACAAGGTCTAGCCATCCGCAACGTCTTGGTCTTCCCGTGGTTGCGCCAAATTCATTCCCAACTTTTCCCATTCTGGCACCTACTTTGTCAAAAAGTTCTGTAGGGAATGGACCGCTGCCAACTCTGGTGGTATATGCTTTAAATATACCGTAGACTTCTCCAATCTGATTTGGCGGTATGCCTAATCCTGTGCATGCACCTGCAGCTGTTGTATTCGATGAGGTAACATAGGGATAGGTGCCAAAGTCTATATCCAACAGTGACCCCTGAGCTCCCTCTGCAAGTATTTTTTGATCTTTTTTCTGGGCTTGGTAAAGATATTCCTCACTATCGATAAATGTCAATTCCTTTAGTTCCTTGATAGCCTTAAAAAAGTCGTTCTCCAGTTCTTTTAAATCATATTCTATGGCAACGTCATAATAGTCGATCATTGCCTCGTGTTTGTTGGCTAGTGCCCGGTACTTTTCTTTCCAATTAGAGAGTTCCAAATCTCCAATGCGCATACCATTTCTGCCTGTTTTGTCCATATAAGTAGGGCCAATTCCTTTAAGCGTAGAGCCTATTTTGGCTTTTCCTTTGGAGGCTTCTGAGGCGGCGTCTAGCAAGCGATGTGTAGGTAGAATTAAATGCGCTTTTCTTGAAATAAGTAATTTGGATTTTATATCTAAATTAAACTTCTTAAGATTGTCTAATTCTTTTTTAAAGATAACAGGGTCTATGACAACTCCATTACCAACTACATTTGTTGCGCTATCGTGGAAAATACCTGAAGGAATGGTATGTAACACATGTTTTATTCCATCAAATTCTAAGGTATGCCCTGCGTTGGGGCCACCTTGAAATCTGGCTATAATATTGTAGTCTTTGGTAAGTACATCAACAATTTTTCCTTTTCCTTCGTCTCCCCATTGAAGACCCAGTAGCAAATCTACGGCCATTAAATATCGTATTGGTTAATTAGTATTATTTTCTTTCGTATTTCTTGTACCATAGAAGTACAAAGAGTGGTTATTGATTTTTATATCAAATATCTCTTCAATGGTTTGTTTTATAGATTGAATTCGCGGATCACAAAATTCTACAACTTCACCAGTATCTGTGAGAATTACATGGTCGTGCTGCCTGTCAAAATAGGACTTTTCGTATTGGGCCTGGTTTTTACCAAACTGATGTTTGCGAACCAGTTTGCACTCCATCAACAATTCAATGGTGTTATAGAGGGTAGCTCTACTAACCCTATAATTTTTGTTTTTCATATTGATATACAAAGATTCTATATCAAAATGATCGTCGCTTTCATAAATTTCCTGCAGAATAGCATAGCGCTCAGGAGTGCGTCTATGACCTTTTTCTTCTAAAAAAGCTGTGAATACGTTTTTTACTGTTTCCTGGTCCTGTGTGGTCCCCATAATGTCTACATCATCTTTAGGGCAAATGTACATTTAAAATGCGAATTTTAATCCTCTAAAAAGGAAGATTAAGCGAAGCCTTAAACTCCATGTCTTATGCCCGAGTTACTTTTTCTATACCTCCTATTTGTTTAAGGTTGTTAATAAGTTTTTTCAAAATGGATTTGTTCTTTACAACCACTGTAATTTTTCCGGTAAAAGTACCCCCATCCGTACTGAAATTTAGATTACGAATGTTTACATGCATGTTATCGGAAATTACCTTGGTGATTTCGTTTACCAGACCAATATTATCGATGCCAGTTAGTCTGATTTCGGATAAAAACTCTTCCTGACTGGAATCTATCCATTTTGCACTTATAATTCTATAGGCATAATTAGATTGCAAAGCGATAGCATTGGGGCAATTCTTCTTGTGTACTTTAATACCTTCATTTACACTGACAAAACCAAATACTTCATCACCTGGAATAGGACTACAGCATTTAGAAAGTGTATAGCTTAACTTTTCTTCTTCTTTGCCAAACACCAATAAGTCGTACTTCGAAGTGATTTCATCTTTGTTGATATCTTCAGGGACAGGCTTTCTTCTAATTTTGTTTTTGAAAAAACTAATAAAGGCATTGTTGTAAGAGGAAGCAAAGTCCTTAATCATTTGATTGTCTATGGCCCCAACTCCGACCCTGTAAAACAAATCTAAACTGGTGTTAAGCTTAAAGTAGACTACCATTTTGTTTATGGCATCCTCATTTAAATTTATTTTTTGGGATTTTAATTTTCTTCTTAATATGTCTTTCCCTTCTGCAGCTACTTCTTTCTGCTCATCCCGAAGAGATGATCTTATTTTAGATCGTGCTCTGGCCGTAGTGGCGTAGTCTAGCCAATTTTGATTTGGCTTAGCCTTTTCTGAAGTAATAATCTCTACCTGGTCTCCGCTTTTTAAGGAGGTGTTTAAGGGAACTAACTTACCATTAACCTTGGCCCCCCTTGTTTTCATACCAACTTCTGTATGAATATTGAAAGCAAAATCTAAGGGCGTAGCATCTTTTGGTAAGGATTTTAGCTCGCCTTGAGGGGTGAAAACAAATATTTCTTTGGAATACAGATTTAATTTAAACTCTTCAACAAAATCAACGGCACTTCCATTAGAAGTCTCTAGAGCCTCTTGTAATTTGTTTAGCCATATTTCAATACCCTGTTCTTTCTGATCGCCGTGCTTGTACTTAAAATGAGCAGCATATCCCTTTTCTGCAATTTCATGCATTCTTTCACTGCGTATCTGCACTTCTACCCATCTTCCTTCCGGACCCATTACTGTTATATGCAATGCTTCATACCCCGTCGATTTAGGAGACGAAATCCAATCGCGAAGACGTATAGGGTTAGGTGTAAAATGGTCGGTTACAATAGAGTATATTTTCCAAGCCAGAAATTTTTCATTTTGTTTATCGGATTTATAAATAATCCTTATCGCAAATTTATCATAGATCTCATCAAAGGTGACATTCTGCGTGAGCATTTTTCTTCGGATAGAGTAGATAGACTTCATCCTTCCTTTGATGTCGTATTCTAATCCTTCTTTATCTAAAGAGTCTCGAATAACTTTAGAAAACTGATCTATATAATCTAGTTGTTCCTCTTTGGTTTTCTCAATTTTCTCTTGAATGTCCTTATATACCTCCGGTTCTGTGTACTTTAGACTTAAGTCTTCTAGCTCGGTTTTAATATTGTAAAGCCCTATTCTATGTGCTAAAGGGGCGTAGATATATAAGGTCTCAGAAGCCATCTTAACCTGCTTGTGCTCTGGCATGGCGTCCATGGTAAGCATATTGTGGTATCGATCTGCTATTTTTATTATAATGACTCTGACATCATCGTGAAGCGTGAGAAGCATTTTTCTGAAGTTCTCGGCCTGCTGCGAGATATTCATGTCCTTTTTAAGATGGGCTATTTTAGTCAGGCCGTCTACGATACGAGCGATAGTTTCCCCAAACATACGTTCAATATCATCTAAGGTATATTCGGTATCCTCCACCACGTCATGTAGTAAAGCCGCGGCAATAGAAACCGCATCCAAGCCAATTTCCGAGGCAACTATTTTAGCTACCGCAATAGGATGAAAAATATAGGCTTCACCCGACTTTCTCCTCTGGTTTTTATGTGCGTCTACCGCAACGTCAAAAGCAGACCTTATCAGTTTTTTGTCTTGAGCGCTTAAAGTTTGATAGCTAATGCGCAGAAGTTCCTTATACTGTTTGGCGATTTCCTTGTTTTCCTTCTCTAAAACTGTATCTACCCCCATATATTAAAAATACCACATTCTTTTGTAGTTACCAACAAAAATCATGCCTTAAGATTCCTGATTCTTTGAATTAAAGGAGGGTGTGAGTAGTGTAAAAACACATAGGCAGGATGTGGACTAAGATTGCTGAGGCTGTTCTTGGAGAGCTTCTTCAGAGAGCTAATTAAATAGCTGCTATGGTAGGTGTTTTTGGCATAGTCATCTGCCTGAAATTCAAACTTCCTAGACAAGATATTCATTGCCAAACCACTGACTTCTGAAATAGGGCTATATAAAATGCCAAAGCAAATTAAGGCTGCGTGAAAGCTTGGGTTGCTTACTCCAATGGCATAGGAAAAAGCAGGATTTGAAATAAAAAGAGATAGCAGGTAGAGCGTAATAGCTGTTAGAAGTAGGGAAAGTACTAAGTTAATAATGATATGATGTTTTTTATAATGCCCTACCTCATGTGCCAGAACAGCTACAATTTCTTCTTGTTCCAAGTCGTTTATGAGGGTGTCGAACAGGGTAACTCGTTTCTCTTTACCAAAGCCCGAAAAATAGGCATTGGCTTTTGTACTTCTTTTAGAGCCGTCTAATACAAATACCTGTCTAAGACTAAAACCTACATTTGCGGCATAGGCGCTTATTTTATCCTTGAGCTCTCCATCTTCTAACGGACTCTGTTTATTAAAAAGTGGAACAATTAATCTGCTGTAAAAGAGATTCATGCTTATTGTAAACAAGGCAATAATTCCAAGCGCATAGAGCCAAAATGCGGCCCCACTCCATTCATAAAACCAAACTATGGCAGATAATAAGATGCCACCCAATAGCACCAGCATCATCCATCCTTTAAGTTTATCCAAAATAAAGAGTCTGACGGTACTTTTATTGAAGCCAAACTTTTCTTCAATAACAAAGGTTTGATAATAGGAGAATGGTAAAGATAACAAGTCTGAACCTATAGCAATTATGCCAAAAAACAACAGAGTCATAAGAATAGAATTGTCTGTAACAGACCTAACTATTTGATCTACCCATTCAAAACCACCAAAACTTAAAAAACCCAACATTAATCCCAGGGAAAAGATAGATGTAAGTAATCCAAATTTGTAATTGTACATTTTATATTCCTGCGATTTTAGGTATTCTTCTTGGTCAAAAACATCTTGTAATTCTGGAGGTATGGCGTCATTGAACCTACGAAAATTTAGAAAATCCAAAACCGTTTCAATTAAAAATTGAAGTAGTATTATGCCAATGATAAGGTAAAATAGATTCGTACTATCCATAGGTGGGTGGTTAAAGATTTTTGGTTATGTAGATCGACAAAGTAGCTTGGGCCTTAGATTAAAAGTCTCTTATTTATTCGAAAATAATCCTCTTTGTCTTTTTGCTTCAAATATAATAATTGCCGCGGAGACCGAGACATTCATTGAATCAATTTCCCCTTCCATCGGAATAATAATATTCTGTTGAGAGGCCATAAGAAATTCCTGTGTTAGTCCTTTTGCTTCAGTACCTACTGCAATTGCCCCTCCTTCAGAAAAATCTACCTTGTCGTAGTGGGTAGATGCGGTTAAGGCCGCAGCAAAAAGAGGAATATTACGATCCTTTAAAAAGTGCAGGATTTCTTTTGAACTTCCAATGGCGATAGGAACAGTGAAAACACAGCCAACGCTAGAACGAATAACATTAGGGTTATATAGATCTCCTGCATAATCAGCAATTAAAACCGCATCAAGTTTGGCGGCATCAGCAGTTCTTAACAGAGCCCCTATATTACCTGGTTTTTCGGGAGCTTCAGCAACGAGTATTAAAGGGGTTTTGCGCCGTACCAATAAAGATTTTAGCGAATGTTCCTTGCTTTCTACAATTGCAATTACACCCTCAGTGGTTTTTCTTACTACTAACTTTTTATATACCTCTAATGAAATTTCGATTATCTCTGGCCTTTGGGATCCAATTTTAATTAGTGCGAGAGTTTCGGAATCCGTAATAATCTCTGGACAGTAAAATAGGGTGTCTATGCTATATCCTTTTTTTAAGGCAAGTTCCAGTTCTCGTTTTCCTTCTAGAACAAATAAACCTAGTTTTTTTCTATCTCTGGCTTTCTCTCTAAGCGTAAGATATTTTTTGATGGTAGGATTGTGTATACTTGTAACTCTTTTTACCCCTGTCATAAAATAGTTTTAGCAAAGATGTAAACTTTCCATGGTAAAATCGACCAAGACATTCTTAATCTTAAAATAATAAAAATGAACCGATTTTTAGTCTTATTTCTGCTTTCTGTTCTTATCTCTTGTAAAGATAAGTCTAATACAGCTGTAAATTTAAAAGAATCTCAAGAGGCCTCATCCGAATTGGAACAGGCTACCTTTCCAAGTGCCTTAGACAGTGTTCTTTTAGCGCATGGGGGTATCGAAAGTTGGAAAAACCAGCACACTTTGCAGTTCGTTCTTAAAAAGGGCGAGTTGACGGAAAGACATACAATAGACTTAAAGTCTAGGAAGGATAAAATAGAGTTTAATGATTATTCCATGGGGTTTGACGGTGAAGAGGTATGGTTATTAGACCCTAAAAACGCATACACAGGGGATGCCGTATTTTATCATAACCTTATGTTCTACTTCTATGCCATGCCCTTTGTTTTAGCTGATCCGGGTATTGTATATGAAGAAACAGTGCCTCTTATTTTTGAAGATAAATCGTATCCTGGAATACAAATTGGTTACGAAACAGGCGTGGGAACATCTCCAAAAGACCAGTATTTTGTTCACTATGATCCTGTTACCTACGAAATGAAATGGTTGGGTTACACCGTAACTTACCGAACTGGAGAAAAATCAGACAATATAAAATGGATACGCTATAATGACTGGAGAACTATTGATGGAATTTTGCTTCCATCAAGCTTAAGTTGGTATGCCTATGAGGGTAGAATTATTAAGGAAAAGAAAAGCACCAGAATATTTGAAAACGCCGAGCTATCAACTAAAAGTAAAACTAAGGGTTTTTATGATAAACCCTCTGACGCAGCAATAGTAAAAAAGTCTTAGTGTACTGTTCTTTTTATTAGCTTTTAAATTCAATTGGATATTTTAAGTGATATGCCACGAGGTAGGTGACAATTTTGTAATAGCTTTTTATACCATCTTTTTGATTATTGGCTTTTAGGAAAGTATTAAAAACATTTTTAAAAACAGGCTCCAATGGATTATCATAGGCTTTCCAAAAGGTGTAGTAAGCATCAAAATTTTTCTTCACGCCTAGATTAAAAGTTGCATATAGGGTTGCGGCCTTGGTTTTGTCACGACGTTTAATTTCACTGAGACAGTAACTGGCTGCATAGGCGTAAGCGGCATATTTGAAATAGATATTATCATTATT
Organism: Eudoraea chungangensis; assembly: GCF_029360665.1. Taxonomy (GTDB): domain Bacteria; phylum Bacteroidota; class Bacteroidia; order Flavobacteriales; family Flavobacteriaceae; genus Eudoraea; species Eudoraea chungangensis. Next base: position 266,959 of record NZ_JARDUB010000003.1, on the reverse strand, counting down.
GGAGGTTACTAGATATCCAATGAAATTCACTTCATTTTCTGCAGAATAGCCTATTTGATGTCCAATTTCATGACCAGCAATTATGGGAAACCTAAAGCTCGGTACCTTAGCATTAACTTGCGCCTCATTTGTAAAAGGGTTTAAATACCCTCCATAGCCCATATAACTCAACATTGTACTTAATAAGGAGTTTTTTATACTGGGCTTTTTATAGGCAAATTGAGGAAGCTTTTGTTCCAATTTTTGATATCCATCGATGGTAAGGTCAAAGAACTCTTTATGCGTATAAGGTATGTTTATTTTTTCCGTAGAATCCTTACTGATTTCAAATTGTAATTGGTTGGTTTTTTTAATTAAGGACTTCGTAATTTCCTCAAGTTCAGAGAAGGAATAGGTCTCCTTGAGTTCTAAAGACTTAGCCAATGGAACCCTGTAGTAATTAAGTCCCCATGTTAAATGAAAAGTGAAGTATGCTACCGAGAGAACCATTACGAAGTCTCGAAAGAAGACTTTCGGTTTATCCTTTATTTTTTTCCAATTTAAAATTACATATCGAACGCTAAGTATAAAGAGCAAACAATAGATTAGATCTCCAAAAGAAATAGATGACCAACCTAATAGGCTTCTAAAGAACTGCGAAATAAGTTGGTAAAAACCTTGGCTATAATATGCATCTACAAATTCAGGGTAATGACCAATCCATTTTACAAGTAGAATTTGAGGCAATAGTGCTATGGCAATCCAATTTTTAAATCTGTTCTTCATGCACTCAAAAATACTATTTATCTAGCTAGGTTTAATTTCAATATGTATTTTTGACGTTTTAATAATATTATGAACAAGGAAATATTAGAATTAGAACCCAAGGTAGTTTGGAAAAATTTTTCCAAATTGAATGCAGTGCCTAGACCTTCTAAAAGAGAAGAAAGAGTGATTCAGTTTGCTATGGATTTTGGCAAGTCTTTGGGTTTAGAAACTTTTAAAGACGAGGTAGGGAATGTGATTATTCGCAAGCCTGCAACCACGGGGATGGAAAATCGCAAGATGATTACCTTACAGTCCCATTTAGATATGGTTCATCAGAAAAATAATGACACAGTTTTCGACTTTGAGACGCAGGGTATAGCGATGTTGGCCGAAGATGATTGGGTAAAGGCTAAGGGAACAACTCTGGGTGCCGACAATGGTATGGGAGTTGCGGCAATCCTAAGTCTTCTCGAGAGCACTAGTATTCCACATCCACCTTTAGAGGCATTATTTACTATCGATGAAGAGACTGGAATGACGGGAGCCCAGGGTTTAAAGCCCGGTGTTCTGCAGGGAGAAATTCTCTTAAATTTAGACACAGAGGAGGATGATGAAATTGATATAGGTTGCGCCGGGGGAATAGACATTACAGCGTCTCGTACCTATCCGCAAATTTCCACACCAACAAATTCTAGTGCTTATAAAGTAATTGTTAAGGGTTTGCAAGGCGGGCATAGCGGAATGGATATTCATAAAGGCCTTGGAAATGCCAATAAAATCATGAATCGATTATTACTGGGCTCTGTCAATAGTCATAATATAGGTATTGCCAAAATTGATGGCGGAAGTCTTAGAAATGCTATACCAAGAGAGAGTGTCTCCATTATTGTAGTTTCGGAAGAAAACGAAACCGCTTTTGTCAGAGACTTTGAAGCCTTGGCAATTGAAATAAAAAGGGAGTTTGCCATTGTTGAAAAACAAATGCAATTAGAATTAGAAGTTGTTGCACTACCCGAAGCAATTATGGACCCTTTAATACAGAATAAAGTATTAAGGGCCATATATGCAGCACATAATGGTGTCTATTTAATGAGTACGGCCATTCCCGATTTGGTGGCTACATCTAACAATATAGCACGAGTTCGAATAGGTGATGGAAATATCCATATTGGGTGCTTAACCAGATCCTCCATAGAGTCTTCCAAAAATGATTTGGCTACTTCTTTACAAAGTGTTTTTGAATTGGCAGGCTGCGAAATTCGTCTCTCGGGAGAATATCCCGGGTGGCAACCAAATCCAAAATCACCAATTTTAAAAATACTTAAAGAACAATACACTAGTCTGTTTAATGAAAAGCCAAAGGTGGTTGCCTGCCATGCTGGCTTAGAGTGTGGTATTCTAGGGCAACATTATCCAAACCTGGATATGATAAGTTTTGGACCTACGATAAAAGGGGCACATTCTCCGGATGAAAGAGTATCTATTTCCTCCGTACAGAAATTTTGGAAATACCTTTTGGAAATTCTAAAAAATACACCATAAAAAAATCCCGATATTTCTATCGGGATTTTTTTTATTCTGTTATTCCGACAATTTCAAGGTCGAAAACTAATTCAGCGTTTGGCGGTATAGGACCTCCGCCTTGAGGCCCATATCCAAGATGGGGGGGGATAAAAACTCTAATTTTATCACCGACCTTCATACTAAGTAGACCTTCTTTGAATCCAGCAATTAATTGAGATTCCGGGCTGTAATCCATGGGGATGGCCTCATAACCTTTACCCGCTTTTCTTCTGGCATCGAATTTGCCAAATTTAAGCGCTACTTCTTCATAATTACTGTCGAACAAGGTGCCGTCTGTTAGCCATCCTGCATAATTAACCAAAACTTTTTCACCAATACTTGGCTTCTTACCTTGTCCTTCTTGAAGCGTAAAAATTCGAAGTCCTGAAGGAAGTTCTGTGGCGTTGGCTTTTTGCTCAGAAATTTCTGTAACAAAATCTATTCTAACTTTTCTTTCTGCTGCTACTAAAGCCTCTTCTTCGGCAAAATAATCGGTCATTACTTTAACTGCATCGAAGTTTTTAGCCTCTTTTCCATTTCGTATAATAACCATAGAATTCATAACAACGTCTTCCATAGGTTTGTCTTTTCTATTAGGCTCCTGAAAAGTTTTAACATTGGCTATTGAATCTACTACATCTAAACCCTTAACTACTTCCCCAAAAACAGTATGTCTTCCATTTAAGAAGGGTGTTTCTTTATGCGTTATAAAAAACTGACTTCCATTAGTTTTGGGCCCGGCATTGGCCATAGACAAGATACCGGCTTTATCATGTACCAAAGAATCGTTAAACTCATCTTTAAATCTATATCCTGGATTCCCTTGGCCTGTACCCGTCGGATCTCCACCCTGAATCATAAAGTCTTTTATAACACGGTGAAAAATTATTCCATCGTAATACTTACGTTCTTTGTATTGCTCGCTTACGAAAGGATTATTACCTTCAGCCAAAGAGACAAAATTTGCTACCGTTACCGGAGTCTTGTCCATTTCAAGTTTAACGATGATATCGCCTTTATTTGTATTAATATCCGCAAACAAACCATCGCCTAAATCTTTAAATTTACTGGAGGTGCAGCTTCCAAATAAAATAAGTGCAAGTACTATTACAACATTTAGTTTTCTCATTTTTTCTATTTTGAATCTTTATAAATTTTCTTTTTTTGTTATTTCTATAATTTTTATGGTGGTAAAAATAGGTGTATTAGGTTCTATTTTATTATTATCTCCATGATATCCGTAAGCCTGGGCTGAAGGAAGTAAAAAAGTTGCAGTTTCATTTGCTTTTAAGAGTTTAACCCCAGATCGCAAACCGGGAAATAACTCTTGCTTATCTACTTTGTAATCCAAGATTCCTATATCTACCATACTATATAGGGTGTCATTGGTTATGCTTCTAATATTGTATGTTAGTCTTACCAGGTCATCTTCCACTGGAGTATATCCTATACTATCTCCTACTAGATTATAATAATAGTAAGCTCCGAAGGAGGTGCTTAAATAGTTGTGAGAGCTGTCTCTTTCTATAATTTGCTTAAAAAGCGCCTCTTCTTGTTTCAGTAACTTTTTGTTTCGCTCTACCGATTCTTTAATAAAGCTACCAGATCTGGCCTCAATTGGTTTGCGCGGTTCCGGACCTCCGCAGGATATAAGGATCACTAAAAAGGATAGAAATGCCAGTCTTTTCATGAATTTAATTCGTCTTTATAGTCATTTAAAAGCTTAGTGAATCTAGAAATGGCTGTGCTCATATCGGAATCGGATTTACCCCCAGCCGCATTGGTATGTCCTCCCCCATGAAAATGAGCCCTAGCAAATTCATTTACAGAAAACTGCCCTTGGGACCTAAAGGAAATCTTAATGATACCCTCTTCTTTGTTTTCAATAAAAATGACCGCAAACTTAATACTTTCTATGGTAAGTCCGTAATTTACGAAGCCTTCAGTATCTCCTTTTTTATAGTTATGTGTATCTAACTCTTCTTGCGTTAAAAAAGTATATGCCGTGTGAAATTCTTTTATTATAACCATATTTTTAAGTGCACAACCTAAAAGCTGTAATCTTTCGGGAGAATTTGTGTCGAAAATACGATTTTGAATCAGGGCGTTATCCGCGCCTTTTTCCATTAAGGTAGCAGCAGTTCGGTGTGTTGTACTTGTAGTAGCTGCAAATTTAAAGGATCCGGTATCCGTAACTATTCCAGAATACAAGCAATTGGCAATGTCTTCTGTGATTTTATCTTTCCCATCGAGCTTAGTTATGAAATGGTAAATCATTTCACAGGTTGAGCTCATTTTTGGATCAGAATAAGTTATTGTAGCGTAGTTATCTGGTGATCTGTGATGATCGATCATAATAAACTTTGCCGTACTTTTTAATAAAATAGGGGTAAGCTGGCCAACTCTGCTTAAATCGTTAAAATCTAAGGTAAAACAAAGGCTTGCCGCTTCTAAAACTTCTAGTGCCTGACTGTTTTGTTTTTCAAAGTTTAGAATACTTTCTGTACCGGGCATCCATTTAAGAAATTTAGGGTAATCGTTTGGTGCAACCACAGTAGCTTCCAGTCCTAGGTTTTTTAAGTAATGCCATAACCCCAGACAAGAACCGATAGCATCTCCATCGGGATTTTTATGAGGTATTATTACTATTCTTTGTGGTTTGGAGAGCAAGGCTCTCACGGCTTTAACGTCCTCAGAATTCATGCGCGCAAAGATACAACTAAATAGTTATAGCAATTATAACCAAAATTAAATAATAGAAATTGTTCGGTCTTTCATGTCTATTTTCTAATTTTAACAACTACCCTCAGTAAAACTAAATAGTGATAAAAAAACAATACATTTTTGGCAAACCGAGTCTTCTCTTTTTACTAATTCTATTATTAGTTTCCTGTTCAACTAAAAAAGATCTTACAGATACACCCGTTCCAGGATCCGAATTAACAATTGCTTTTGGCTCTTGTAATAAAGTGGATATAGAGAATTTGCTTTGGGATGATATTCTTAAAAGTAAACCTGTTTTATGGATTTGGGGCGGCGATAATATTTATGCAGACACGGAAGACGTGAATGAGATCAGAGCAATGTACGAGGCTCAGAATAACATAAAAGGGTATAAAAAGCTAAAAAGAAAGACACAAGTAATTGGAACTTGGGACGATCATGACTACGGGCTTAACGATGGTGGAAAGGAGTTTGTTTCAAAGAGAGGAAGTCAGCAGGCGTTTTTAGATTTTTTAGAAGTTCCTGCTAATCACCCACGTCGTTTACAGGAAGGAATTTATCATTCTTATTCTTACCAAGGAGAAATGGGCAGTGTAAAGATTCTTGTCCTAGATACGCGCTATTTTAGAACTCCCCTAACTCCGGATACTTTGACCAATAAAAGAATTAGCCCTAATTCCTATGGACAGGGTGAATTACTGGGAGAGAAGCAATGGACTTGGTTTTCTAAAGAACTCAGGTCTTCTAAAGCAGATTTCAATATAATTATTAGTAGTATTCAGTTTTTATCAAACGAGCACGGTTTTGAATGCTGGGGAAATTTTCCTCATGAAATAGATCGTTTTAAAAGACTATTGGTATCATCTGATGCACAAGGAGTTTTTGTATTATCGGGCGATCGTCATATTTCAGAATTTTCAAAAACTGAGATACCTGGGTTACCCTATCCTTTGGTTGATTTTACTAGTAGTGGTTTAACACATGCCTATAAAGATTTCAAGGGCGAAGCAAACCCATATAGAATAGGACATGTGGTCTTTAATGAAAGCTTTGGCCTGGTAAAATTAAATTTTATTACTAGAGAGATTCAATTTCAAATAATAGAAGACGAGGGAAAAATTCCTTTGGAAATAAGACAACAGTATTAATGTTGTGGGTTGCTTGAAGAAAACGTACTTTTGCGCAAAATTTATAGAATGACAGGGAACAGAACATTTACAATGATTAAGCCGGACGCCGTTGAGAACGGACATATAGGAGCAATTTTAGAAAAAATAACTTCTGCTGGTTTTAAAATTGTGGCCATGAAATATACGCAATTAAGTTTGAGAGATGCACAGGAATTCTATGCCATACATCGCGAGAGGCCATTCTTTGGAGAATTAGTATCTTTTATGACAAGAGGTCCGATAGTTTCTGCAATCTTGGAAAAAGATAATGCAGTTGAAGATTTTAGAGCTTTAATTGGTGCAACCAATCCCGAAGAAGCGGCTGAAGGAACAATTCGTAAATTATTTGCGAAAGATATAGGCGAAAATGCGGTGCACGGTTCTGATAGTGATGAGAATGCCTTAATAGAGGGTAGTTTTCATTTTTCAGGACGTGAGATTTATTAGTTCACTATTTCGGCTTACTTATACTAGGTTTTTTCTTACTCTTCAATTTATTGAGGTTTTATAAGTATTAATTCTATCACACTGCAGTTCTTCTTAGGTTGTTTATAGAAGTGACTAGTAGTGAGGAAGTTTGAACGTATAAGGTTACCTTATGGTTAGTAGAGGAGTTTGTCCTCGATAGCATAAGATAATGCTATCGTTGCTCTTTATCGCAAAACTAGTTTCTTAATCAAGTCTTTGCCCAATTCTTCGTTGAGCATATTAATTATTTTAGAATTCCCCAGGCTGAGCTCTTCTCTAAGTACTGATGAAGATAAGGAAACGAATAGTGTCCCTCTTCTAAGCTCTATGGCGGTAGTATAGTTTGCCACCCCTTTACCCATAGTTTTTTTCCAAACATCATTTACCAATACTTTGTCTATTCCCTCTTGCAGTTTATTCTTTTGGATAAAATTTTGGAGTATTTTACTAAGGGGTTGCTCGCCTTTTTTCTGTGCCATCGTCAATGTGTTTTATCAGGATTATAGCGGCTGTACCTATAGCTTAGACCATCTTTATCCTTCAGTACCATTATATTATTGGAAATTTCAATAAGCTGCTCTTCTCTCGATGACAAATTATTACTGTAGCTGATCCAGAACTCCTCCTTACTACTATGTATTTCAAATTCTTCTGAATCTGCGGTTATGGTAAAAGTTCCGTCCATTCTTGGTTTCACTTTTTTTTTATAACCTGTCGTTTCTCGTAAAAAATAATAGTCTACCGTTGGATTGATTTCGTATTCTTTGGTCTGTCCATCTGGAAAACGCACTTCTTTTATTTCCCAGTATCCATTCAATAAAGCCAAGGATTCTTGGGTGACTTTTTCGGCACAAGAGATCAATAATAGAAAAGCGACGCCAAAGAATTTTTTCATACTACAATTTAAAAATTTTATAAGACTGATGGATAGATTTAACTATTTCTTCTGTACGCTCAGGGTGGGTATCACTTATAAAAATTTGACCAAAATTCTCTTCGTCAACCAAGGTTATTATATGTCTTACCCTATGTTCATCCAGTTTGTCGAAAATATCATCAAGCAGCAATAAAGGAGAAGAAGTGGCATGGGATTTCAAGAACTGAAATTGTGCAAATTTTAAAGCAATAAGGAATGATTTTTGTTGCCCTTGACTGCCAAATTTTTTTACCGGATAATCTTTAATTTCAAAAAGCAGATCATCTTTGTGGATTCCAACAGAGCTATATTGAAGATTTCTATCTTTCTCCAAACTTCGTTGCAATAGACTTTTTAAATTTTCAGTCTTTAGTTTACTGTCATATACGATACTAACATCTTCTTTGCCTCCCGAAATAGAGAGGTATTGCTGTTTAAAAATTGGTGTAAATTCTTCAATGAACTGTTTGCGTTTTATAAATATTTCCGTGCCATATACGTCTAATTGTTCATCGTAAACTGTTAATGTGTCTAGGTCGAAGGTGTGGTTAAGGGCAAAGTATTTAAGTAAAGTATTGCGTTGTTGCAAGGTTCTGTTGTACTTAATTAGGGTGTCTAGATAAAGTCGGTCTGACTGTGAAATTACACTGTCAATAAACTTTCGACGGACGTCGCTGCCTTCTAAGATTAAATTCCTGTCTACAGGAGAGATGATTACAAGAGGAACCAAACCCACATGGTCTGATAATCTTTCATATACTTTATTGTTCCTTTTAATTATTTTCTTTACTCCTCTTTTAAAACTGCAAACTACTTTTTCTGGTCTATCTTTAATCTCAAAGGTGCCTTCTATCATAAAAAAGTCTTCCCCATGTCTAATATTCTGACTGGCCATTGGATTAAAATAACTTTTACCGATGGCTAAATGATAAATAGCATCGAGAATATTTGTTTTGCCTATCCCATTTGCCCCAACAAAACAGTTAATTTTAGCGTCAAATTCGAAGCTTTGAGAATCGAAGTTTTTATAGTTTACAAGGGATAGATTTCGGAGAAACATTCGGGCAGGCAATTAGCGGTATAAATGAAACATGCAAATTATCCAAAAATAACGAATAATTTGGCTTTTGGTTTTGGATAAAAACTTTATTTTTGCGCGACCAATAAAGTAAATCATGGCAACATATAAGAAAAGAGGTTACAAACCAAAGAATAAAGCCGAAGAGAATGAGTTGGATATGCAGAATAGCGCAACGGCTGAAGTTTTTAGTAGCTTAGATGAGAGTGCCTCTAGATCAGAACAATGGGTAGCTAGGAATCAGAATTACATTTTAGGAATAATTGGAGTGATTGCTGTGGCAGTTCTGGGCTATTTGGCCTATAGCCAGTTTATTCAAAAGCCAAAGGAGACAATGGCTGCCAATGAAATGTTCTATCCACAACAATACTTCGACCAAGCTTTAAACAGCACCACACAAAAGGACTCTTTATTTAATCTTTCTTTGAATGGGGCGCAAGGTAAATATGGGTTTCTTGATATTATTGACGAATACAAAGGAACTAAGGCCGCTAATTTATCCAGTTATTCTGCCGGAATGGCTTATTTAAATATGAAGCAATACCAAGAGGCTATAATGCATTTAGAGAAGTTTTCTTCAGATGATGCCATATTGGGTGCTTTAGCCAAGGGAGGTATAGGAGATGCATTTATGCAATTAGATCAAGCATCTGAGGCCTTGACCTATTATGAGAGAGCTTTTAATCATGATTTAAATAGTTTTACAACTCCAAGATATTTGTATAAGGCCGGAGTCACTTCTTTAGATTTAGGGCAAAAACAAAAGGCTTTGGAGTATTTTGTTAGAATCAAAGATGAATTTCCAGAGTCAGAGGAAGCCAAAACTATCGATGCCTTCATTGGAATGGCAAAAAATTAGGTTCTAATGGCTACAGCGGGAAAGAATCTATCCTTTTATGATAAAGCTTCCTTGCCGGACGCTAGAAATTTTAAAATTGGCTTGGTGGTATCCGAGTGGAATTCTGAAATTACAGAAGCACTTTTTGATGGAGCTGAGTTGACCTTACTGGATTGTAAGGTGGAGAAAAAGAATATCATTCGATTAAATGTTCCCGGGAGCTTTGAATTGCCTTTAGGATGTAAACGTATGATTCTGGAAGAAAAAGTAGATGCTGTGGTGGCTATCGGAAGCTTAATTCAGGGTGAAACCAAACATTTTGACTTTGTTTGTAGTGCTACTGCACAGGGCATAATGGATGTTAATCTTCAATTAGACATTCCGGTAATTTTTTGCGTCCTTACCGATAATACTTTTCAACAGGCAAAAGACAGATCCGGTGGAAAGCATGGGAACAAAGGTGCCGAAGCAGCCATAGCCGCCATAAAAATGGTCTCTCGTTAATCGGTTTTCCAATATTTGTAGTTTATTTAGGCCAATTTCTTTGGTCTTAAAGTGTTAACAATTTTTGGGAAGTAAAACCCCTTGCTTTTTTGCATTTTAAGTAACTTTGAGACTACAAGTCTATGGGAAAGTTTTCAAAGCTTAGAAAAAACAGAAAGTATAATTATTCTCCTCGTTATTATGACGATAAGGGTGAGGGTAGTCCGTATAAAATGCAGCCAAAACTGGATAAGTTTCGGACTACTGTAGATGCACCAAGAGGCTTAAAGGGAAAGTTTAGTAGCGCAATGTCGGATATGCGGAAAACCGGAGATAGAAATCTAAGGCTTAGAATGATAATAATAACCGCTGTGCTCATATTGATTTTCCTTTATATTATCGATTTCGATCTAAGCATATTTTTCACAAAATAATGGGAGATATTATACAGCTTTTGCCAGATAATGTGGCCAATCAAATTGCCGCTGGAGAAGTTGTTCAACGACCGGCGTCGGTGGTTAAAGAATTATTAGAGAATGCCATAGATGCAGAGGCCACTATTATAAAACTTATCGTAAAAGAAGGAGGTAAAACCCTTATTCAGGTAGTTGATAATGGCAGAGGAATGAGTGTTACAGATGCCAGAATGAGTTTGGAACGGCATGCGACCTCCAAAATAACTTCTGCAGACGATTTATTTCATTTAAATACTAAAGGTTTTAGGGGAGAAGCTCTGGCTTCCATTGCCGCCATTGCCCACCTAGAAATGCAAACACGCCAGGAGATAGATGAAGTGGGCACGATGATCAGGATAGAAGGAGGAGACCTTATTACCCAAGAAGTAGTGGTAACTCCAAAAGGGACTTCTATAGCAGTAAAAAATCTTTTTTTTAATATTCCGGCGAGACGAAAGTTCTTAAAGTCGACCCAAGTAGAGCATAGACATATAGTCGACGAATTTCACAGGGTGGCAATTGCGCATCCATCAATTCAGTTTTACTTCTATTCAAATGGAAGTGAATTATTTAATCTGCCTGCAGTTAATCTGAAAAAACGGATTGTTAGAATTTTTGGACAGAAGACCAATGAAAAACTTGTCCCGATAAAAGAAGAAACTCAACTAGTCGTCATTGATGGGTTTGTAATTAAGCCCGAGTACGCTAAGAAGAGTAGAGGAGAACAGTTTTTCTTCGTAAACAATAGATTTGTAAAAAGCCCATATCTCCATCATGCCGTAAATTCAGCTTTCGAGGGCTTGTTAAAACCGGATACGTATCCAGGTTACTTTATTTTTTTAGAAGTTGATCCTGAATCTATTGATATAAATATACATCCTACCAAAACTGAGATAAAATTTGATGATGAGCACAGCTTGTATGCTATTTTGAAATCGTGTATTAAGCATAGTCTTGGACAATTTAATATAAGACCGGTTTTAGATTTCAATAAGGATCCAAATTTAGATACATCGTATGCCAGCACTCAGCAGTTTGGAATTCCCCCTATGGTAAGTGTAGATAGAACGTTTAATCCTTTTAGTACTTCTGAAGACAAAAAAAAACTTGGTGGTTTTAAAAAACATACTGGCCAGTGGGAAGGGATGTTTTTAGATTTAGAGGGGAAAGAAGAAGAGAAGGACGACTTCAGTTCTTTTACCGTAGAATCCGAGCTTATTTCAGGTTCTATTTTTACAGAGAGGGAGGGTATAGATAGAATAGGAGTTCCCACTTTTCAGTTAAAAAGGAAATACCTTGTGTCTACGATAAAATCCGGAATGTTGATTATAGATCAAGGACGAGCACATCAGCGTATATTGTATGAAAAGTTTCTGAGCAGTATTACTATAAGAAAAACAATAAGTCAGCAATTATTATTCCCTATATCTTTGGAGTTTAGTAAGTCAGAGATTACAGCCATTAGAGAAATTAAAGAAAGTCTAATTGCTTTGGGATTTGCATTAGAATTTATTTCTGACACAAGGATTGAAATAAGTGGTATTCCTCCTTTGGTGAAAGAAAGTGAATTACCTACAATTTTAGATGAATTAATTTCGGATTATCAAAGTGAAATAAAATCAGAAGGCTATACAGAATCTGAAATTCTGTCAAAAGCCCTTTGTAAATCCTTAGCAGTAAAAACTGGAGACATACTTGACCTTGAATCGCAACAAGCTTTAGTAAATTCTTTATTTGGCTGTAAAGAATCCAAAATTAGCCCGTTTAATAAGCTAATTTATATTACAATCACAGATTTAGAAATAGAAAATAAATTTTTATAAATGGGAAGACTGACCGATGCTATAAAGCATCTACTGATAATAAATGTGCTGTTTTTTATAGCAACCAATATTTATGGAGATCAAATGTACCAATGGTTTTCCCTCTGGTTTCCTGAAAATGCAAATTTTGAGTGGTGGCAGATAGTATCGCATATGTTTATGCACGGAGGCTTTACGCATATATTATTTAATATGTATGCCTTATGGGCTTTTGGAACTCCCTTGGAGAGAATGTGGGGTCGCAATAAGTTTCTTTTCTTCTATTTTTCGGCAGGCCTTGGTGCAGCCTTAATTCATACCGGAGTAAATTTTTATTATTTCAATCAGGGAATGGAGGCATTAGTAAATGCTGGAATGACTAAAATTCAGGTAATGGAAATTATCTCACAAGGCCAATATAGTCCGGACTGGTACAATTATGCCTCTCAGAGTGTTATCGATAATTTCTTAAGCGCATATAATACACCGGCGGTTGGAGCTTCAGGTGCTATATATGGAATATTAGTAGCCTTTGGAATGTCCTATCCCAATAGTGAATTATTTCTTATTTTCTTACCAATTCCCATAAAGGCTAAATACTTTATTCCCGTTTTAATTGGGCTGGACTTGTTTTCTGGGGTAACAGGATATTCCATTTTCGGTGATGGGATAGCCCACTTTGCACATATTGGTGGGGCTCTATTTGGTTTCTTGATGATGTGGTATTGGAAGAAGAATGAATTCAATAAAAATAGGTGGGATTAAGATGAACGGAGGAAACTTAAAATACCAGTACGCAAGTTTAAATACGGCAGAGAAGTTAATTGCAATTAACGTAATTGTTTTTATTACCAATGCGCTGGTCACATTTCTTATGGGCTTATCTCCCAATACTTTTGTGAAATGGTTTGAATTGCCCAAGGAGTTTAATGAGTTTATTTTACAACCCTGGTCTTTAATAACATATTCTTTCTTTCATGGGGGGATATGGCATTTATTCTGGAATATGATAATGTTGTATTTTACAGGACGCATATTTCTTAATCTTTTTGGACCTAAGAGGTTCAGTAATGTTTACTTTTTAGGAGTAATAGCAGGTGGACTGGTATTTCTGCTGAGTTATAATGTTTTCCCTGCATTTATAGCAACCAACACAGCCCTCATAGGAGCTTCTGCAGGAGTTACAGCTGTCCTGATTTTCGTTTGTACTTATATACCGAATCAGGAGGTTCGACTATTCATTTTTAACCTTAAACTATGGTATATAGGTGCGTTTTTTGTTTTAGTGGATCTTATTCAGATTCCTAGTAGTGGAAATGCTGGTGGCCATTTAGCACATCTGGGCGGTGCCCTGTTAGGTTATGTATATGCGCGGCAACTTTTAAAGGGAAGAGATATTGGTGAAGGTTTTGGGCAGCTTAGCGAAAGTTTTTTTGGGTTTTTTAAACCAAGAGAAAAGAAAGCTCCCTTAAAAACGGTCTATAGAAATAAGGCTAGAAATACCCGATCAAAGGTAGACTATGATAAAGAGAGTAAGCAGCGCAAGATTGATTCTATTTTGGATAAAATCAGTAAATCGGGATACGAAAGTCTCTCCCAAGTAGAAAAAGACTTTCTTTTTAAGGCGGGTAAAGACGAGTAGTCAGTGAAACACATTTTTTCCATAAAGACTTGGTTGGTCTTTGCCACCTATTTCATAGCTATGCTATTAATTTTTGGATGTATTGCTTTTTACATGCCTGTTAGAGTACTGCCAATAATTGCTTTTTTTAGTTTAGTATTACCTTTTTTAGTAATAAGTAACTTTGTAATCTTAACCTATTGGCTTGTTAAATGGAATAGAGCTGGGCTAGTCCCATTAATAAGTCTTTTTATATCGTACATAGTATTTGGTTCCTTCTATCGTTTTGAAGATAATTCTGTCTATATGGGATCTGATGGACTTACCCTAATGACCTTTAATACGGGAAATTTTAATGATCGTGCCACAATCAAGGATAAAGAAGGAAACCGCTTAAAATCTTTTTTACTAGAGAAAGACCCTGATGTGTTGTGCCTTCAGGAGACTAGTAGAATTAGGCATAAAGATTTAAAACACTATCCCTATAATTATGTTACCCCTTATGATGCTCAGAGGTCTATGCAAGGAATTTATTCCAAATATCCTATCATTGATAAGGGTTCTTTAAACTTTCCTGAGACTGCAAATAATGCGATTTATGCCGATATTGTTGTAGGCAAAGACACTTTAAGAATTTATAACCTGCATTTGCAATCCTTTAAAATAATACCCGGCAGAATAAAAAAGTCGAAAAATCCATTTAGGTTTTATGGAAGAATGGAAGCTACTTTTTTAAAGCAGGAAGAACAGGCTGAAATCTTTAACGAACATTTTACTGCCGCTCCCTATCGAAAAATCGTATGTGCCGATTTAAACAATACCCCATACTCTAATGTTTATCGCTTGGTTAAAAACAATTTGGTAGATACGTTCGACGAACAGGGCCTGGGCGTTGGAATGACATATGATATAAACATATTGCCATTTAGGATAGACTTCCTACTAATAGACAAGTCTATGGAGGTAAAGAAACATCAAAATTTTGAAGTAAAACTCTCCGATCACGAACCTGTAATGGCTACTATTAAGCTCTAGGACATTAAATAACAATCTATAGTGTCGGCAAGGATATGCAGTAGGAGTGCTAGGCCAATAATTCTAGTTTTCCTCAGGAGAAATAGGACAAAATAAACCCCTATGGCCAAATACGAATGCAAAGGATGAAAATTAATACTGCATCTATTAGGGTCAAAAACAGGATCTGCCCATAAATGATCCATATCTATAATTATTGCGGAAAGAAGTATTGTAACAACCAGAACGGTGTTTTTTCTATAAAAAAATAACCCAACAGCAATTGGAACTATAAAATGAAAGCCGTAATGAAGAATAAATCTAAGCATTTAAAAAACCTAGCTTAAAGTTCTGGAGATAACTCAGGGCAGCAGGGCCTTCATTAAATAATAAATCAATGGCACTGCAATTTGGTATAAACCCATGTTTGTTTTGAAATACTTGAACATAGCCCAGTTGTTCTATACTTAGCTTTGATTTGGCATTTACAAGATTTCTTGCATCAACTAAGTTTTCTGCTTTATCCAAATACTCTTCAGTTCTAAAAAAATCTAATTCTATTTGAAAACAACTAGCCAATACTTCAATGGTTGTAAAATTAAAATCCATTAAATATTTAAAATTCTTTGAATATAGCGGTTCAAATTCATCCTCATAGTATTCAAAAAAAGGAGAGGTTCTGTAGGCAGTTTGTAAGGTACGCCAATGTTGTCTTTGCCATCTAGACTCATTTTCCAGTTCAACTTCTTTATAAAGCTGCCTTCCTTGTTTCTTTCCTTTATGATTTATTGGTATCGAAAGCATGTATTTCCCCTGATCTGTGCAAATATATGCCCTGTTTCTGTAGGTTTGCTTCTGATAGTTATCACAAACCTCCCATATAATGCTCTTTTGGGAAAGTAAAGCAAAACAGGGAATGCTGGGTAAATATGTTGGATGGATTAAAGTATCCATAAAAAAGTATTTGGACAATCTATTGGCTATTCCTTTTTAGAACGTTTTCTTCTCTTCCAAAAATAGTCGAAAGCAAACCAGGCAACAAGTGCAATAAGAAAGTGTTTGAAATAAGACCTGGGTTCCCCATCGCCACCAACTGTGGTAAATATTCTGTCCCATCTTGGCCTCCAATTGGTAATTCCTTGCTTGAAGTTATCAAAACTCAACCAGATAAAAATAGGCTTTCCAACCACATGGTTAGCTGGTACGTAGCCCCAACTTCTGCTATCTTCAGAATGATCCCTATTATCACCCATCATCCAATAATAATCCTGTTCAAAAGTGTAGCTGTCTACCGTTTCTCCATTTATACTAATTTGATTTCCAGATACAGCGATTGACTTCCCCTCGTAGTCCCTGATAATCTTTTTGTAAAGTGGAAGCACCTCAGGACTTAATTTGATGGTGGTACCGGCTTTAGGAATATAAATAGGACCAAAATTGTCATTATTCCATGGGTAGTTTGGATTCTGAGGAAATATATTATAACCTGCAACCCCTTTTGGTTCAATTTGTTTTACTACAGAATCGATGGAGGTATTAGCTCTGAGCGCAGCTACCATGTCATTGGTCATGGTGGCTATTCTTTCTCGTCCGGTTTCTTCCTTTAAGGATAGTCCGGCCCTTCTTATCACCTTCATTGGAATACCTGTAGCACGGGTGATTAACTCAATATCTCCGTTTGCATTTTGCCCACCCCCAACTAAATAAGTGTTAATGGCTTCAAACTGGCCTTGGTTTAAAGGACCTGAAATATACTTTCTCGTAAATTCCTCAACTCCTAAGCTTAAAAGTAATTTCGAAGAAACGCCTTTTTGAGAGTAGACCTTATAATCGTATTGCGGTTTGGCTCTATCTGATAATTGTAACTCTTTCCCATTAATAAAAACGATACCATCTATAACAGATAAAGAATCCCCCGGCGTTCCTACGCATCGCTTTACATAATTAGATTTCTTATCAATGGGCTTTTTAACACCTTCTTCCTTTTTAAAAAACACCCTTACGGTATCTGCCGGCCAACTAAATACAACAATGTCATTTTTCTTTACCTTTTCAAAACCCGGAAGTCTAAAATAAGGTAATTGTGGTTTTTTTAGATAGGATCTTATCCCTAAAACAGGAATTGTATCATGAACCATTGGCGCTGCAACGGTAGTCATCGGTGCCCTTGCGCCAAAATGAAATTTACTCACAAAGAGGAGATCCCCAATCCTCAGCGTTCTTTCTAAGGAACCTGTTGGTATAACATAAGGTTGTATAAAATATGTATGCACAAGGGTGGCTGCTACAACGGCAAATACAATGGAACTTACCCATTCTCCGATAGCACTTTTTGGGTGCAGACTTCTATCAGGGACATAGCTAACCTCTACAAAATAGTTTACGTAATATATGTAAAAGCCGAGAGTGAGAATTACAAGCCAAGTATCCATTAGGCTATTTCTGCCAAAACTTCTAATGGTTTCTACCCAAACTACCGGGAACATGAGAAGGTTAATAATTGGAATAAATAATAAAATCACCCACCATTTTGGTCTCTTAATTATTTGCATTAAGACGATGGCATTGTAAATAGGAATGGCCGCCTCCCATGGTTTTCTTCCCGCTTTAATATACAATTTCCAAGTCCCAAGAAAATGGATAAGCTGTATTAAGAGTATAAAAAGGATCCAATTTGTACTATTCATATGTTGTTATTTCTTTGTTGAGTCGCATTCTAATCTGCTATGTTACTGAAATTAACCCAGATTTAACACGTCTTTCATTGTAAATACGCCTTTCTTAGTTAGCAACCACTCTGCTGCAATTACAGCTCCAAGGGCAAATCCGTCGCGGTTATGTGCTTTATGCTTAATGGTAATTTCATCCACTTTTGCCTGGTATTTTACTTCATGTGTTCCGAAATCCTCGCCTTCCCTGAAGGATTCTATTTGCAGGGCATTATTGGCAGATTTTCCAAGTTTCCAGTCTTTATATGCCGAATTATCTATTACGTCTTCCGCAAGGCTAATAGCCGTGCCACTTGGGGCGTCTAATTTATGAATATGATGCGTTTCCTCTATGGAAACCTTATATTCTTCTTGCCCTGCCATAAGTTTTGCCAAATACCGATTTAATTCGAAAAAAATATTCACTCCAAGGCTAAAATTAGAAGCATAAATAAAAGCGCCATCATTTTTTTTACACAGTTCAACGGCTTCAGTATAATTTTCGAGCCAACCTGTGGTGCCTGAAATTACGGGAACCTTATGTGTTAGACAGGATTTAATATTTTCAAAGGCGGCTTCAGGCTTACTAAAGTCGATGGCAATATCCATCGTATTGTAGTCTATATTTTTGGTGTCGATGTCTATTTTTGCTACTACGGTATGGTTACGCTCTAAAGCTATCTTTTCAATTTTTTTTCCCATTTTACCATATCCGAATAATGCTATTCTCATAATTAAAATTTTATAGTAAATGCCACTCCGTAAGACGGATCAGCGAAAACCGGATGGTAATCTAAATAGGGTTGAATATCCATACTTAAATCGTCATCAACGTTAAACTGTTTGAGATGTGAATCAACATTGGCATCGATAATGTTTAGGGCGTATAGGCCTAAAGTAATAAAAAGTGCAAGATCTCTATCCCGTTGGTATCTTTCTTGGGCATCTTGGAGAGCCTCATCGGAAAAATCGGGGCTGCCTGGTATAATCCCAGAGCCGTTTAGGTCGTAGAATTCATCATCTGTAAAACCTGCTCGCCTTCTTTTAAATGCGGTTCGGAACCTATCGTATAAATCGTCGTTATAGATATAAGCATAAACGCCAGTGCCAATGGCAGCATAAACAATTGGTACTTTCCAATACCGCTTATTATAGATTTGGCCTAATCCAGGCAGAATGGCCGAATAAAACGCAGCTTTACTTGGGGCAAGAGGGTTTATTTCCTTGGATTTTTCTTTTTTCCCTTTAACCACTATTTCTTCTGTTTCTAAGTTGGCCTCAGCTGGTACAAGACTATCGGAGCTTACCGCATTCTGTTTTTCTTGTGCCACAACACTCAACAAACAGAAAAGAAAAAAAACAAATAGGAATAGGGTATTATTCACTAGTAATTAAGTTTTTCAGTCGTTTAAACTCTTCTTCAGAAGAAAATGGAATATTAATAGTTCCCTTATTCTTGCCCGAGTTTTTAACCGTAATATTAACCTCTAAGTACTGATTCAACTCTTTTTTACCTTGAAGAATAAATCTTGGTACTGCGGGGGTATCTGTTCTCTGCTTTGAAGACTTTGGTTTCGTCTTGTACGTATTTACCAATAACTCTGTATCCCGGACTGAAAGGCCATTTTTAACAATTTCTTCATAAAGGGCAATTTGGTCTTCCTTATGTTCAATATTTACCAGAGTTCGCCCGTGTCCCATACTAATAAAACCATCGCGCATCCCAGTTTGTATAATGGGATCTAATCTTAATAGGCGCAGGTAGTTTGCCACTGTAGACCTTTTTTTACCAACACGATCACTTAACTTTTCCTGGGTTAGGCCAATTTCTTCTAATAAACGCTGGTAGGACAGTGCAATTTCAATAGGGTCTAGGTCTTGTCTTTGGATATTTTCAACCAGGGCCATTTCCAGGGACTCCTGATCGTTTGCTATTCTGATATAGGCCGGAATAGTTTTTAAACCTATTAGCTTCGAGGCCCTATACCTTCTTTCACCAGATACCAACTGAAATTGATTAAAATCTAGTTTTCTAACCGTAATAGGCTGAATAACACCTAATTCTCCTATAGATGAAGCTAATTCGCTTAAGGTTTCATCATTGAAATGCGTTCGAGGTTGAAAAGGATTTACCTCAATACTCTCTAATTCTAATTCTACGATATTCCCAATTACCTGATCCGCATTGCGATCCGAAATAGTATTAATATCATTATTGGGGTCTTTCAATAAGGCCGATAATCCTCTACCAAGTGCTTGCTTTTTTGTTGCCTTCGCCATTTTATACCTTTTCCTTGTTTTTTTTCAACAATTCGCTTGCCATATTAAGATAGTTGGTAGCTCCTTTGCTGCTTGCATCGTATTTAATTATACTCTCACCATAACTAGGAGCCTCACCCAGTCGTACATTTCTTTGAATAATAGTCTCGAAAACCATGTCCGAGAAATGTTTTTTTACTTCCTCTACAACCTGATTACTTAAGCGTAATCGAGAATCGTACATGGTTAGTAACATTCCTTCAATATCCAGGTCTGGATTGTGTATACGCTGAATACTTTTAATTGTGTTGAGTAGTTTGCCCAACCCCTCTAAGGCGAAGTATTCACACTGAATGGGAATTATTACGGAGTCTGCCGCAGTCAGCGCATTTAGTGTAAGTAAACCAAGAGAAGGGGCACAGTCTATAAGGATATAGTCATAGGCCTCTCTTAGGTTTTCAATTGCTATTTTTAACATTGACTCCCTATTGTCCTTATCTACCAATTCAATTTCTATAGCCACTAAATCTATATGGGCGGGAATTAAATCGACATTTGGAGAAGCAGTTTTTACAATTGTATCTACTGCGTTGGCGGTATGTTCCAGTAATTGATAAGTCCCTATTTCAATTTCATCTACATTAATACCTAAACCGGAAGTAGCATTTGCCTGGGGGTCACCATCAATTAAAAGAACTTTCTTTTCAAGTACCCCAAGCGATGCCGCGAGATTAACAGTGGTAGTGGTTTTGCCAACACCTCCCTTTTGATTTGCAATAGCAATTACTTTGCCCATAATTGTAGTAAGTTAGGGGTTAAAAATACGATTATTTACCGTGCCAAAAAATGAATTTTGTTAACATCAAGTGAATAACTTACGCAGCTTTGGATATACTAAAACAGGCTTTTATATGTTGCCTTGTTTCTGTTTTAATCGGCTTCTAGTCAATTAATATTTCTAAGATTTGTATTGCAGCCTCGGTTATTTTCGTACCCGGGCCAAAAACAGCTGCCGCACCGGCATCAAACAGAAAGGGGTAATCTTGTTTGGGTATCACCCCACCCACAATTACCATAATATCTTCTCGTTCGTATTTCTTTAACTCCTCTAAGACCTTTGGAACTAAAGTTTTATGTCCTGCCGCTAAGGAAGATACGCCAAGAATATGAACATCATTTTCAACCGCTTGTTTTGCTGCCTCTTCAGGAGTCTGAAATAAGGGACCAATATCTACATCAAAACCTAAATCCGCATAAGCAGTAGCTACAACCTTGGCGCCCCTGTCGTGTCCGTCTTGCCCCATCTTGGCAATCATGATACGAGGCCTTCTTCCTTCCAATTCGGAGAATTTATCTGCTAGTTCTCTGGCTTTTTTAAAACTTGCGTCTTCTTTTATTTCTTTTGCGTACACTCCTGTAAACGATTGAATTTTAGCTTTATATCTTCCAAAAGCCACTTCTAAGGCAGCACTAATTTCCCCTAGGGTTGCTCTGTCCTTTGCAGCTTTTACTGCTAAAGCTAGTAAATTATCTCGATCCCCTGATTTTCCGGAATTACTTTTTTCTGCTGCCTCGGTAAGACGCCTTAGCGTATTGGCTAACTTTTTTGAGTCTCTTTTACTTTTTAGTTCTTTAAGACGTTCTAACTGACCCATCCGTACTTTGGCATTATCAACCTCAAGGATTTGTAAATCGTCTTCTTCCTCCAAAGAATATTTATTAACACCAACAATTGTATCGGTTCCACTATCAATACGGGCCTGTTTTTTTGCTGCTGCCTGTTCAATCCTCATCTTTGGAATACCAGCCTCTATGGCCTTGGTCATACCGCCATGTTCTTCTACTTCCCGAATGAGTTCCCAGGCTTTATTGGCTATTTCGTGTGTCAGGTATTCAACGTAATAACTTCCGCCCCAGGGGTCTACAGTTTTAGTTATTTTGGTTTCTTCCTGAAGGTAAATTTGGGTGTTTCTAGCAATACGTGCAGAAAAATCTGTGGGTAAGGCTATGGCTTCATCTAGCGCATTTGTGTGTAAGCTTTGTGTTCCGCCAAAGGCAGCTGCAGAAGCTTCAACAACGGTTCTCGCAACGTTATTAAAAGGGTCTTGCTCGGTTAAACTCCATCCGCTTGTCTGGCAGTGGGTGCGTAGCGCCAATGACTTTTGATTTTTAGGCTTAAACTGCTTTACTAATTTTGCCCATAACATTCGTCCGGCTCTCATTTTAGCAATTTCCATAAAATGGTTCATACCAATAGCCCAGAAAAATGATAGCCTAGGAGCAAACTTATCTATCTCTAAACCTGCCTTTAAGCCTGTTCTGATATATTCTAAGCCATCAGCAAGTGTGTAAGCCAATTCAATATCAGCAGTGGCGCCAGCTTCTTGCATATGGTAACCAGAAATACTAATACTATTAAATTTGGGCATGTTTTTGCTCGTATACTCGAAGATGTCGGCAATAATTTGCATGGACGGAGTTGGGGGATATATATAGGTGTTCCGAACCATAAATTCCTTTAAAATATCATTTTGGATGGTTCCGGACAATTGTTCCAGGGAAACGCCTTGTTCTTCTGCTGCGGCTATATAAAATGCCATAATAGGCAGAACAGCTCCATTCATGGTCATAGAAACAGACATTTTATCCAGAGGGATGCCATCAAATAAAACTTTCATGTCTTCTACAGAATCAATGGCCACTCCTGCTTTTCCAACATCCCCAATTACTCGTTCATGATCACTGTCGTAGCCTCTGTGGGTTGGTAAATCGAAGGCTACGGACAGTCCTTTCTGACCTGCCTCTAAATTTCGTCGGTAGAAAGCATTACTTTCCTGGGCAGTGGAGAATCCGGCATACTGCCTGATGGTCCATGGTCTGCGGACATACATAGTAGAATACGGGCCTCTTAAATTTGGAGCTATTCCTGCAGCAAAGTTTAAATGATCTACATGTTCTATATCTTTTTTAGAATAGGACGTTTTAATTGCAATATCCTCGGCGGTGGTCGACCTTTTATCCCCAATATGAGTGTGATGCGATTTAGGCTTTAACGCAAGATTTAAGCCACTAAGATTTTTTCTATTCATGATTCAATCTTTTTTGTTCCATGACTTCTGTTAACCTAGATGGGATAATTGGTTCTACGCGCGTTTGTCTTGGATTTCTAATCGGAAATGGATTTTTGTCTAAACTCATTTTCATTTTATCCAAAGGATTGGGATACTTATTAGATCCAACCAAGACTTCCTTGCCAGACGAAACTAACTCTTTCTCTTTTTTATCACTCTCCTTTATTTTCTTTTGTATTTGATGTGTTTTAAGACCTTTTATAAAACCACCTCCTTTTTCTATCTGTTTAAATAATACTAGGGCTTTTTCGGCCATTTCATTGGTCAAAGATTCAATATAATAAGATCCGTCTGCAGGGTTGTTAACAAGATCAAAATAGCTCTCTTCTTTTAGAATTAGTAATTGGTTCCTCGCTATTCGCTCGGCGAAGTCATTTGAATTATGATATAAAAAATCATAAGGTCTATTATAAACAATATCTGCTCCTCCTAGAATTGCCGACATGGTTTCCATGGTGCTGCGCAATAGATTTGTATTGTAATCATAGATAGTTTTGTTTCTTTTACTTGGAGAGGCAATAATTTTACAATTTAATTCTACCCCATAGGCATCTGCTAATACATTCCAAAGAAGTCTAAGCGCTCTTATTTTGGCAATTTCAAAAAAGTAATTTCCCCCTTCTGAAACGAAAAAGGTGACTTCCTTTATTCTTTTTAAGGATTCTTTCACATCCAAATAATGCAAGTATTCGTTGGCATGGGCAAGGCTATATGCAAGTTGTTGAACTATATTGGCTCCTGCATTTTGGTATAGATTACTATTAATTGTTATGGAAAAGGGGAAGTTAGGATTCTTCTTAAGTTTTTCAAAAATTGCAAAGTCTTCCTCTTCAGAATTAAACCATTTGCCAGATGCTGCAAAACTTCCTACTATATCCGAATAAAATTGAATCTTATTGCCAGATGCTTTGTTGAAATCTGATACTTCTTCAAGGACAGATGTATGACGTATTGGAAGAACTATGTGCATAGGTATTTTACCTAGGTTTAACCCCTGCATAAATTCCGAGATTCCTGATAGTGGTTTATCAATTTTCACCACAAGGCATTCTGCACCTCCTTGCAGGGCTTTCTCAATTCTAATATTAGTATCTGCAGTATTGTTAACCACAATAAGTTCGGCTGCCTGCCATTTATTATTTCTTTGGAAAAGGTTGTCCGAAAGATTCTCTAAATCTTCTGCATTGTAAAAGGGCTTTACATTAATGCCTTCCGGTGATTCCCACACAAGTGTGTTATTATAATCGGCACCTTTTAAATCTACTTGTATCTTCTGTTTCCAAGCTTTCTTGGAAACCGTATCGAATTCCGAAAACAAGTCTTTTTTATCTATCATTGTTTTGAATTGTACTATCCTCGTATTCAATCAGATATATTTCCTCATTCTTTTTTTTGAGGTAATAATTTTCTCTGGCAAATTTTTCCAGTTCTTTGGGATCTGAAAGTTTTTCGATAATTAGTTTGTCTTTGGCAATTTCCTTTTTTAAAAACTCTTGGGTCTTTTCTAACTTCTTAATTTCCTTCCGCAGCTCTAAATGTATCAAAAGGGAATTAGTGTCAAAAAAAACCATCCAAATCAAAAAGGCTGTTAATACTAAAACATAAAGATTGGTTGCAATGCCAAACCATTTTTTCTGTCGTAGCTTTTTAAATCCCATTAATTAAGTTTTTCGTTAATAATTGTGCGCACGATATCAATAGCTACTGTATTGTATTTGTTATTTGGAATAATTAAATCCGCGTATTCTTTTGTAGGCTCAATAAACTGACTATGCATAGGTTTCAGAGTAGATTGGTATCGATTTAGCACTTCGTTTAAATCTCTGCCACGTTCATTAATGTCTCTCCTTAATCTTCTTATAAGTCGTTCATCAGAATCGGCATGTACATATATTTTTATATCAAACATATCCCTTATTTCAGGATTTGTCATTATTAATATGCCCTCAATTATCATCACCTTTCTGGGGTGTACTTTTATAAAGTCGTTAGTTCTGTTGTGTTTAGAAAAAGAGTAAACGGGTTGTTCAATTGTGTCTCCATTTTTTAGGGCTTTTATATGCCTCCCCAACAATTCAAAATCGATAGCTCTCGGATGATCAAAATTTATTTTCGTTCGTTCTTCATAGCTCAAATGCGATAAATCACTATAATAAGAATCCTGGGAAATAACACCCACTTCTTTATCCGGGAACTGGTTAATTATCTGATTTACCACTGTGGTTTTTCCACATCCCGTACCTCCCGCTATTCCGATTATTAGCATGTCCTATCTATTTCTTCCAAAAATACATTATTGGATATAAATTAAGAGACAAACCGTCTTCTTTTCCAATAGCATAGTTACGCTAAGAAAATAATTTAATATATGATAATATTCATATTTCCATAAATTTTAAGGGAATAAATTTGACAAATAAAATGCTAATGCTCCTGTTGCTGCTGAACTAGAATGCCAAAATTTAAGTATCTTATCCAGAATTTTATATACCACCAATAAGCCACGATTCCATGGACAAATTATTTAAGATTGTCGTAAATAATAGTTTGGATTTTGAGATAAGTAGTAAGGAAGCTTCCAAGCTAGACGCCTTATCTATCTCTAAAGACAACTATCATATTTTAGAGGGAAACAAGCCCTATGTTGCCCAAATCTTGAAACAAGATTTTTACAACAAAACCTACACCATAAGTATTAACCATAGTACCTATGAGGTTGTAATATCAGATGAATTAGATAGGCTGATTGCCGATATGGGATTTGAACTTGCCTCTGCAAAGGAAATTGTTTCGATAGAGGCACCCATGCCCGGACTTATTTTGGAAATTAATGTGGCACAGGGGCAGGAAGTGAAGACGGATGATCCCCTACTTATTCTGGAGGCCATGAAAATGGAAAACCTTATTTGCTCTCCCCGGGATGGGATAATTAAAAGTATTGCCGTTAAAAAGGGTGATGCTGTAGATAAGAATCACCTTTTAATTGAATTTGAATAAGAGCATTATGAAGAAAATTTTAGTTGCCAATAGGGGTGAGATAGCCATTCGTGTGATGAAGACTGCACAGAAGATGGGGATTAAAACAGTAGCCATATATTCTACTGCAGACAGGAATGCTCCGCATGTAAAATTTGCAGATGAAGCGGTATGTATTGGAGAAGCACCTTCCAATAAGTCCTATTTATTGGGTTCAAAGATTATTGCAGAAGCTAAACGTCTAAATGTTGACGGCATACATCCGGGTTATGGCTTTCTCAGCGAGAATGCAGATTTTGCGGAGGAGGTAGAAAAAAACAATATAGTTTTTATCGGCCCCAAGTCTGATGCTATAAGAGTTATGGGGAGTAAACTGGCTGCAAAAGAAGCTGTTAAAACCTATAATATACCCATGGTTCCCGGAATTGATGAGGCCATAACAGATTTGGCAAAAGCAAAGGCAATAGCCAAAGAAATTGGCTTTCCTATTCTAATAAAAGCTTCTGCTGGGGGAGGTGGAAAGGGAATGCGAATTGTAGAAAAAGAGGGCGATTTAGAGTCGCAAATGAAGAGAGCAATAAGCGAGGCTACCTCTGCCTTTGGGGACGGCTCTGTTTTTATTGAAAAATATGTTACCTCTCCCAGGCATATTGAAATACAAATAATGGCTGATGTCTTTGGAAATATCCTTTATTTTTTCGAGCGAGAATGCAGTATACAAAGGAGGCATCAAAAAGTAGTGGAAGAAGCCCCATCCGCTATACTAAATCCGGAACTCAGGAAGAAAATGGGAATTGCTGCCACAAAAGTAGCCGAATCCTGTAATTATGTTGGTGCCGGTACAGTAGAGTTTCTAATGGATGCAGATCTAAATTTCTATTTTCTGGAAATGAATACAAGACTACAAGTAGAGCATCCTGTTTCCGAGTTAATATCAGGAGTTGATTTGGTGGAATTACAAATTAAGGTAGCCAGAGGAGAGACTCTGGAGATGAAACAAGAGGATTTGAGAATTAATGGGCATGCGCTGGAACTTAGAGTTTATGCAGAAGATCCTTTGAATGACTTTCTTCCAAGTGTGGGGACATTGGAAGTATATAAGCTACCTCAGGGAGAAGGGATAAGAGTGGATAATGGATTTGAAGAAGGCATGGAGGTACCAATTTACTATGATCCTATGTTGTCTAAACTCATTACCCATGGAAAGGACAGAGAAGAGGCCATGCAATTAATGATTAAGGCCATTGATGATTATCATATTGCAGGGGTGGAAACAACACTGCCCTTTGGTAAATTTGTTTTTGAGCATGAGTCTTTTCGCTCGGGAAACTTTGACACACATTTTGTAAAAGACTATTATTCTCCTGAGATGTTGCGGAATAAAGCAGAGATAGAGGCCCGTTTGGCCGCTTTAATGGCAATACGGAAGTATGAAGAAGATCAAAAAAAATTAAGAATACCAACAGCTTAGACTATGGATAATTTAAATAAACTTAACGAGCGAATAGCGCTTGCCCATCTTGGAGGCGGACAAAAAAGAATAGACAAACAGCATAAAAAACATAAACTAACCGCCAGAGAAAGAATAACCTATCTTTTGGATGAGGGTTCTTTCGAAGAGATGGGAATTCTTGTTACACACAGAACCACTGATTTTGGTATGGACAAGGAGATTTATTATGGCGATGGGGTGGTTACCGGTTATGGGACAATTAACGATAGACTGGTCTACGTCTATGCCCAGGATTTTACTGTTTTTGGTGGGGCATTATCCGAGACACATGCAGAGAAAATTTGCAAGGTTATGGATTTGGCAATGAAAGTTGGGGCACCAATAATCGGTTTAAATGATTCTGGTGGAGCCAGAATACAAGAGGGGGTCAGGTCTTTAGGTGGATATGCAGATATATTTTATAGAAATGTTCAGGCTTCTGGAGTGGTACCTCAGATTTCAGCCATTATGGGTCCGTGTGCCGGTGGGGCAGTTTACTCGCCTGCTATGACAGACTTTACCATAATGGTAGAGCAAACTAGCTATATGTTTGTCACTGGACCCAACGTGGTAAAAACAGTTACGAATGAAGAGGTTACCTCTGAAGAACTTGGAGGGGCAAGTACGCATGCAACAAAATCTGGAGTAGCTCATAAGAAATCGGCAAACGATATAGTTTGTCTGGAAGACATTAAAACACTTTTGCGTTATTTACCACAAAGTAATAGAGAAAAGCCAAAGCAGCTTACTTATGAATTAGATGATGAGATAAGAGAAGTCTTGTCGACTATTATACCTGACAATACTAATAAACCCTACGATATGCATGAGGTTGTTGAAGGGATAATCGACGCAGGTTCTTTTTACGAAATCCATAAAGACTATGCAGAGAATATCATTGTAGGATTTGCTAGGTTGGCTGGCCGAAGTATTGGTATTGTTGCAAATCAACCTATGTTTTTAGCAGGTGTGTTGGGCGTAAAGAGTTCCGTAAAAGCTGCAAGGTTTGTGCGTTTCTGTGATAGCTTTAATATACCCTTGTTAGTACTTGAGGATGTACCCGGTTTTTTGCCAGGAACCGATCAAGAGTGGAACGGGATTATAATGCATGGAGCAAAACTGTTGTTTGCCTTTAGTGAGGCTACAGTTCCAAGAGTAACGGTAATTACACGTAAAGCATATGGGGGAGCCTACGACGTGATGAATTCTAAACATATCGGTGCCGATTTTAATTTTGCATGGCCAACTGCAGAAATTGCAGTTATGGGAGCCAAAGGTGCCAGTGAAATAATTTTTAGGCGGGAGATTGGGAATTCGGATGACCCAGAGAAGGTACTTAAAGAGAAAGAAGCAGAATATGCCGAAAAGTTCGCAAATCCTTTTAGAGCAGCAAGTCGTGGTTTTATCGATGAGGTAATCTTACCCAAAAACACCAGACGTAAACTAATTAAGGCATTTAGTATGTTAGAGAATAAGATAGTTAATCCTCCTCAGAAAAAACATGGAAACATTCCCCTATAGCAGTCTATTCGGCTACAATAGGTAATAGGTCTGAAGCTACTGAAAAAAGGAGAATCCCTTTATTATTATTCTATCGGATATTCCTTAATACTTAAAGCATAAATATCTGGTTGGCATCTTAGCTTTTACGCAAATACTTAAATATGAGGCCTTAACCATTGTAACTTAAAGCTATTCTTTAAGCAATTATGTAGGTAGATAAACTACTCCACTTGATGAATTTTTTTTAGCCCCTGTAACGCTTTTTAGAATATTTATTTCTTGCTCAGCTCTGAGGACTCCCATAAGCGCAAATACAACCGCTTCTTTAAAGGCTATTAATTGTTTAGCCGGGATGACAAGTTCTATATTTTCTTGAAGTTCTTCGCGAAGCATATCCATCATATGTGTATTCATAGCGCCACCTCCTGTTACCCATAAAGAGGCCTTTTCATCCGTAAGGTTGGCTTCTAGCTGTATAGCGATTTGTTGACAAATATGTTTTATAATGGTATGTAATTGGTTCTCTAGCGTATCTTTATGTCTTTCCAATATCGGACACACTTTTTCTGTAAACCACTCATAACCTGTAGATTTTGGATACGGTTCTTTGTAAAATTGAAGCTCATTAAGGTCTTTTAATAGGGCATTATTAAGCTTCCCCTTTTTCGCCATTTTTCCTCCCTCGTCAAATGGTAGTCCAACTTTTTGTGTTAGATAGTTTAAAGGCATGTTCGCGAGGCCAATATCATAAGCGATTCTTTTGTTTTCTTTTTCAAAAGACATGTTTGCGATGCCTCCCAGATTTAAACAGAAGTTGTAAGCTCCAAAAAGTAATTGATCTCCTATAGGAACCAAGGGAGCTCCTTCACCGCCTAATGCTACGTCGTTGGTTCTAAAATCACAGATAACCTTTTCGCCACTAGCATTAGCCAAATGTTGTCCGGAGCCTATTTGATATGTTAGTCCAATTTCCGGCTTGTGATGCGTTGTATGTCCGTGACTCGAAATAAAGTCGATATCCAGATTGTTTTCCAAGATAAAGCTCTTTGCTTTTTCTCCCAGCCAACTGCCGTAGGTATTGTTTAGGGACAATAGTTCGTGGGCTTCGAGATAGATGCTATCCTTTAATTGTTGTTTTAGCGATTCGTCATAAGTGATGGTAGTTGCTTCTAAAATTTTAAAGTCCCATCGGTCTAATTTCTTCCATATCTGGCAATAGGCCATATCCAGTCCATCCAAGGACGTGCCGCTCATTAAACCTAAGACATCGTATACTTTCATTTATTTAGAGGTCAAGAGTTATAGGGATGCTCCCATTTGCTTTAATTTTACCAAAAAAGTGTTCTGCTGCAACTTCTTGAAATACTTCAAAATCCTGATAGATTATCACCTTGTGTTTTATCTCTATAGATCGTAAAAGATTTAAAAAATATGGGTTGCCAAAGAGATATAGAACCACTTCTTTCGTAGCCAAAATATCTTTAATTATCTCCATTTCTTCAAAACTAAAACCAAAATTATTCTGAGGTTTAACACTAGGGGGGAAGATAGTGAAGACTATTTTTTCTGCTCTTTCTATTTTGTCTTTTTCTTTAGGGTTTGATATATCAAAAAGACTATAAGATGGTATTTCTTTTTTTTCCTTACACTTTTTTAAAAATCTACTTACCTCCTTGTTTCCTGCAGTAAGGCACAGGGTATCTGCCGCCCAAAACCTTTCTAAATCTGTCTCATCATCACCCAGATAGGTAATGGCTTGTAGGGCAATCTGACGGTTTAGTTTTTCGGGGATTGATAGTTTCTTCCTAAAATTTTTCGTCTGAAACCCTAATGCTTTTTCCTTTAAATGCCATATACGTCTAAAGCTCTCTTCAATTTGAGAATCAATAGCTTTATTCAAGATCATTGCTATACCTTCCTTCACATTTTCCGCAAAGCATAAGACATCGTTTCCAGCATCAAAAGCAAGCCACTCCAATTCGCCCTTGGTTGGATATAGTTTGGAAACTGCATGCATATTTAGTGCATCAGAGACAACAGTTCCCTTAAAACCGAGCTCGCCTCGCAGCAGGCCTTTAATGATGTCTTTTGAAAGAGAGGATGGTTGTGTTGAGCCATTGGCTAAGGACGGAACCGATAAGTGTCCAACCATAATAGAATCAATACCCTGTTCTATCAAAACTCTAAAGGGTAATAATTCATTATTCCATAACTCATCTTTTGATTTTTCGATACAGGGGAGTCCTAAATGAGAATCGGTTGCTGTATCTCCATGTCCGGGGAAGTGTTTGGCACTGTTTAATACGCCCCCTTCCGCCAAGCCTGCGCTCATAGCGACCGCTTTTTCAGCAACCTTTGCCTTGTTGCTTCCAAAGGACCTATAACTAATTACCGGGTTGTTTGGGTTACTATTGATATCTGAAACGGGAGCAAAGTTCCAATGAATACCTGTTTCTCTGCAATCATGCCCAATATGCCTACCTTGTTCAAAAATAAGACTATTATGTCCATCCAAAGCTCCTAAGGTTAGGCAATATGGATATTGGGGGGTATTTTCAACTCGCATTGCCAGGCCCCATTCCGCATCAATACTGATTAATAATGGGAACTTTGAAGCCTCTTGATATCTTTTAATAAGCTTTTTAAGCAAGCTGAGACTTTCCTTGTTATAGAGAACTTCTTTTTTGCCTTCATAATTAGTAGCCGCACTTGCGCGTGAATGAAAAAAGCAGATACCTCCTATAGCAAATTCCTTTATTAATTTTTCAAGCTTTTGTATTTCTTCTTCCCCATCATTAATGAAGGCTGCTGGCATAAAAAGTTGTCCTACTTTTTCCTCAAGAGTTAAGCTCAAGGTCGCCTCAGAATATTTTGTCATATCAACTCTCGAAATTAGCTCCTTTTTTACCATAGTCTGCAGGGTAATCCAAATATCGTAAAATAAACAATGCCGGTAATGCTCCTAACACTACCCAAATGAAGAAGCCGTCGTATCCAAGCCATTCTTGAACGTAGCCGCTAATAAATCCGGGCAGCATCATACCCAATGCCATAAAACCAGTAGCCAAGGCATAATGAGATGTTTTAGAGGCTCCTTCAGCTATATAAATGAGGTAGACCATAAAACCAGCTATACCAAATCCGTAGCCAAATTGTTCCAAAACTACGGTGCTTACAACTGCAACAATATTGGTGGTTTTGGTTATGGCTAATAAGGCGTAAAATGCGTTTGGAATGTTAATGGATAAAACCATAGGTAGCATCCATTTTTTTAGTCCATCTCTAGAAATTAATACCCCTCCAAGAATTCCTCCAATAGTTAACATAATAACCCCAACGGTACCATAGATGGTGCCTACCTCGGCAGTGGAATATCCAAGTCCGCCTTCTTCTACGCTATCTAGAAAAAAGGGAGCAGCCATTTTAACTAACTGGGATTCTCCTAAGCGAAAAAATAGAATAAATGCAAGCGCAATACCCATTCCTTTTTTATTAAAAAAGGTAGAGAATACTTCAAAAAAACCTTTGGGTTTTTGTACCTGAATTGCTTCAGATGATTCATATTTGGGAGTAACAAAAAAGTTGGTAATGGTAAGAGACAACATTAATACAGCTGCGCAGATCATGGTAATAGACCAAGCTTTTGTGTTATCCCCGTAGTAATTCTCTAAAAACCCGGCTAGTATTACGAGCAGCCCCTGGCCTGTTACATTGGCTAGTTTGTAGAAAGTACTTCGTATTCCTACAAAAAATGATTGTTTGTCCTGGGTAAGTCCAATCATATAATAACCATCTGAGGCAACGTCGTTCGTTGCAGAAGCAAAAGCTGCCATCCAAAAGCACGCTAAAGTTGTAACGAAAAATATATTGGTTGGCAAGCTTAAACCAATTCCCAAAAGGGCTAGAGAGACTAATAGTTGCATTAGCAGAAACCAATTACGTTTAGTACTGATAAGGTCTACATAAGGGCTCCATAGAGGTTTTATTACCCAAGGCAAGTACAACCAGCTTGTATAAAGGCCAATATCTGCATTACTAATTCCTAACTTTTTGTACATAATTACTGAAACCGTAACAACCATGACAAAAGGCAAACCTTGGGTAAAATAAAGAAAGGGAATCCAGACCCAAGCTCGCTTATTTTTTTGTACCATTTTGTTGTGTTTGGTTTAAATTTATGATAATTCCTTCACTTTCCCTACGATAGGCATCGGTAAAAGTGATGGCAAGGATTCCTTTTTTACCGAAAAGTCCCTTTCCGACGGTAAAAGATTCCTTTTGTACTACGGAGACTTTGGCTAATAAATCTATGGACCTTAGCTTAGGTTTTCTCTCTGCGCTCTTAGTTTTATAAACATTAGCGAAGCGCAGAGGTGTTGTAGAATCTGATATAAAGTGAATTTGTAGAAAGCTACCCCAATCAATTATTTTTTTAATTTCAGGTTTGGCCTGCAAGGTCATCGGTCGATGGGGAGATTCTGGGGTTAAACTAGGGTAGGGGTAGGTATTGCTTTTAAGATAGCGAACTAGGTCTTCCCGTTCACTAATTAATGATTTGGCACTAAAAAATACATTGCCTTGGATTTTGTCTAATCTACGTCCTAAGACTATTTGCCTGGGTAATTCCATTGTTTTATCCCAGTTAGAATCACTATTGTTATATACTTTATAGGCTCCATTGCCTATGTATAAGTTGGTGTTGATACTATTTTTAACCCACCAATTTGCTAAAATTTTATGCGAGGCTACAGAAAGTTTAAGACTCCAGTATAATTGTGGTACAATGTAATCTAACCATCCTTCATTCATCCACAAGATGGGATCGGCATATAGATCATCATAGGTGGTTTGACCTGCAAGAGTTGCCGAACCTTTGGGGTCGGTGGTGTTGTTTTTCCAAACACCAAAAGGACTAATTCCGAATTGTACCCAAGGTTTTCTTTTTTTTATGATCTCGTAGGTATTTTTTACAAGAGAATCAATGTTAGCTCTTCGCCAATCATCAAGACTTATTCCTTCCTTGGCATGGGTTTTAAAAGTGAGTGAATCATTGAAACTGGCATTCCGCACTCTATAGGGGTAAAAGTAATCATCAAAATGTACGCCATCAATAGGATAGTTAGCGACTACTTCGTCAATAATTTCAACAAGTTTCTTTCGTACTTCAGGAATACCCGGATTGTAATAGTATTTTTTTCCATACGGTACCATCCATGTCGGATGTTTGAAAAAATCGTGCTCAGGAGATAAAATGGAGGTATTCAGATTTATGGTAGCCCTGTAGGGGTTAAACCAAGCATGAAATTCAAATCCCCAACTATGTGCTTCTTTGATCATCCAAGACAATGGATTTTCTGTGGAAGATGGTGCAATACCTTCTTGACCCGTTAAATAGCGCGACCAGGGTGCCAAGTCAGTTGGATACAGGGCATCTCCGGCTGTGCGAATCTGTACAATTACCGAGTTGAAGTTTAGTTCTTTGTAGAACTTTAAGAATTCCTGGAAGTCCTTCTTTTTAACTTCCCAGGATTCTTCCTTTTGTTTTGGCCAGTCGATATTTGCGACCGTAGCAATCCATACTCCTCTAAACTCTTTCTTTGGCAAATCTTTCCTAAGTCGTTGTGCCTGACAGGAAATTATAAATACCAAGAAAAGGAAGCATGTCTTTTTGAGCATTATTAGCTATAGTTCCTCAGACGATCTAAGACCGCCTGAGGAATTTATATTCATTGTTTAGGCGTTAAACTTGTACCGTACAAAGCCTTCCATGGCTTCGTATTCTGCCATACCAAGGGCATTGTATTTTCTTGCGGTCTCTGTATTTCGTTGCTCAGCTCTCTGCCAAAATTCTCTTTCATCGTTACCAGGGAACATGGCAGCATCTTTTTGCGATTGGTGTTTAAAAATAGCATTCTTTTTACGTTCCATATCCATTGGGCCAATTGGAACGGTCATTTCCATGTCTGCAATATCCCATTCTTGCCAAGCACCTCTATATAGCCAAACATAACAATCATCAATCCATTTAACACCTTCTTCAACACATTTATCTAAAGCGGCATAAATGATATCTAAACAAACTCTGTGTGTGCCATGTGGGTCCGATAAGTCCCCTGCGGCGAAAATCTGATGAGGTTTTACCTTATTCAATAGGTCGTAAGTTAGTTGTACATCCGCCTCAGAAAAAGGCTTCTTTTTAACGGTTCCAGTTTCGTAAAAAGGCAGGTTTTGAAAATGTGCGTTGTCTTCGTCTACCCTACAGTATCTACAGGCTGCAAGAGCTTCTCCTTTTCTGATTAGTCCCTTAAATCTTTGAATTTCAGGACTATCTACCTGTCCAGGTTTTTTTTCTTTTAGAAATGATCTTACTTTAATCACCTGCTCAGAAAGTTCAGAATTACCTTTGGCGGCGTCCGAAGCAAAGTCTAAAAACCGTATTACTTCATCGTCAAAAACAGCAATGTTTCCAGAGGTTTGGTAGGCTACATGAACATCATGCCCCTGATCTACCAGACGTAATAAAGTACCTCCCATAGAAATAACATCATCATCGGGGTGTGGACTAAATATTAATGAGGTTTTAGGATAGGGCTCGTTTCTTTCTGGTCTTTGACTATCGTCAGCGTTTGGTTTGCCTCCAGGCCAACCTGTGATAGTTCGTTGTAACTGATTAAATACCCTTAGGTTGATATGCTCTGCAGAACCTATTTCTGCAATAAGATTACCCATCCCATATTCATTGTAGTCTTCATTTGTAAGTTTTAGAATGGCTTTATTTAACTTCTCTGATAGCCAAATGGTAGCTCTTTTTATTAGGTTGTCATTCCAATTACACTCCGTAACCAACCAAGGTGTTTTGGCCCTTGTTAAAGCAGAAGCTGCTGCATTATCTATGATAAAGTCGCAATTTGGATGATTTTGCAAAAAAGTTGCTGGAACAGATTCCCGAATAGCTCCTTCTACGGCCTGGTTTACTATTCCTGCTTTTCCTTCACCCCAAGCCATTAAAATGATACGCTTTGCGGCCATTATACTGCCAACACCCATAGTTAGAGCTTTAATTGGCACGTTTTCAAGTCCAAAAAAGTCACTTGCTGCGTCTAAACGGGTAACTCGGTCTAGTCTTACAATTCTAGTTTTACTGTTAATAGAAGATCCCGGTTCATTAAAACCGATATGTCCGGTTCTACCTATTCCCAAAACCTGAATATCTATTCCGCCGGCTGCCTCAATTTTTCGCTCGTAGTCTAAGCAGAACTCCCGCACATCTTCTCTGTCTAAAGTACCATCAGGGATATTTATATTGCTTTTTTTGATGTCTATATGATCGAATAAATGTTCGTTCATAAAACGCACATAAGAATGAATGGAATCTGGTTCCATTGGGAAGTATTCATCTAAATTAAAGGTGATGACATTTTTAAAACTCAATCCTTCTTCCTGGTGAAATTTTACTAAAAACTCGTACATCTTGGTAGGAGTAGAGCCTGTAGCTAAACCAAGAACAACATGCTTTCCTTGCTTTTGTCTCTGCTTTATTAGCTCTGCAATTTCTGTTGCCACAAAAAATGAAGCTTCTTCAGAACTTTCGTGAATTAGGGTGTTAATTTTTTCAAATTTGCGAGACTCTTCGTCTATCGCATAAGTCATAGGACTTGGTTTTGTAAGTGTTTCCGCCATTTTAATATGTATTAAAGACTAATTGAGCTGCAAATATAGTAATAATTCTTAAAAACAGCATATAAAAGCAATAAAAAAAGCATAAAAAAGCATAAAAATACTATAATAGTTTCAAAAACGGCATAAAACGGCATAATTAAAAAAGTATTATCTTTGGCTTAATAAAGTAATTTGTAATGTTAAAAGAAGAGCGTCAGAGGGCAATTTTAAAGGAGGTAGAAAGACATAACAGAATTCTACTTACGCATATTGCGGAAAAACTGGATGTGTCTATAGACACTGCGAGAAGAGATGTGAAGGAGTTAGATGCAGATCATAAGCTTAAGAAAGTACATGGCGGGGCAGTTTCTCTTGGATTCACAAGCCTACCGAATAATACTACCAATATTTATGCGAGACAAGAAAAAGTCCTTATTGCCGAAAAGGCGGTTAAGCTAATAAAAAAGGATAGTGTTATATTTATTGATGGGGGAACCACTTGTCTAGAACTTGTAAAACTAATTCCTCCTGCCTTAACGCTGAGTATTTTTACTTTTAGTCTTCCCGTGGCTTGGCAGTTATTAGAATACCCTAACGTCAAAGTTATTTTTATTGGGGGAGAAATTTCTAGAGAATCCCAAATATCTGTTGGTTCTTACACCGTACATCAGTTAGCCCAAGTGCGATTCGATTACAGTTTTATCGGGACTGGCTATGTAGATTCTCTACATGGATTAACCGATTTTGACTGGGAGATAGTTCAAATTAAGAAAGCAGTTATTAATGCTTCTAAAAAGACAGTACTTTTGTGTATTTCTGAAAAATTGAACTCACAGCATCAGTACAAAACATGCGATATTAACGCTATAAATACAATGATTACAGAGTTAGAACCAAATAACAATCTACTCAACCCTTATCGAAATCAAGAAATATACTTATTGTAATATGTCTGAATACATTAAAATTACTGAAACTCCTTCGCTTTATAATGATTTAGAAATGTTAGATACGAAGGATATCTTACTTAATATAAACAAGGAGGACCAAAAGGTTGCTCTAGCAGTAAAAAGAGTCATTCCAGAAATTGAACTTCTTGTTGATGGGTTAGAAGAACGTTTTCTTCACGGCGGACGTTTATTCTATATTGGTGCTGGAACCAGTGGCCGTTTAGGGATTTTGGATGCATCCGAAATCCCTCCTACTT
This sequence comes from Eudoraea chungangensis, assembly GCF_029360665.1. Taxonomy (GTDB): domain Bacteria; phylum Bacteroidota; class Bacteroidia; order Flavobacteriales; family Flavobacteriaceae; genus Eudoraea; species Eudoraea chungangensis. The sequence continues at coordinate 229,146 of NZ_JARDUB010000003.1, read as the reverse complement.
TTGGGATGCCCCATGAGAGAGTTGTAGGATTAATTGCCGGCGGGGATTCTGCTATTCGCAAGGCTGTGGAATTTGCAGAAGACGATCGCTCGCAGGCTTGGAAAGATCTTTTGGAGCATAAAATAAATGACAAGGATGTCTTGGTAGGTATTGCGGCTTCGGGAACTACACCCTATGTCTTAGGAGGCTTGGGAGAAGCCAGAAAAAATGGAGTTCTTACAGCAGGTATTACTAATAACCCGGGATCTCCATTGGCACAATTAGCTGATATTCCAATAGCCGTAGACGTGGGTCCGGAATTCTTAACGGGGAGTACACGAATGAAAAGCGGTACTTCTCAAAAGCTTGTTCTGAATATGATAACTACCGCTTGGATGATTAGAATAGGAAGGGTAAAAGGGAATAAGATGGTTAATATGCAGCTTAGTAACACTAAGTTGGTAGATCGGGGTACTCGATATCTGATGGAAGGTCTTAAGCTACCATATAAAGAAGCAGAAAAGCTACTATTGCAGTATGGCTCCGTAAAAAAAGCTATGGACGCGCTTAAATAGTAGATTATTTCTTAATGGCAGCAACTTCTTTGGCAGAAACCATATCGTCGTCTTTGTTGCCCCAAGAATTTAGCATGTAGTTCATCACATCGGCTATTTCCTGATCTTTTAGTCCCATAGACATCATACTACTATTATAAGTTATGCCATTTACTATTATAGGCCCCTGTATTCCGTACTTAATAGCCTTTATGCTTTCCGTTCTTTGATTTATTAAAAAATCGGTTTTGGCTACAGGCGGGAAGGTTCTCCCAACACCCATACCATCATCCATATGGCAGCTTGCGCAAAAACTAGAATAAATGGTTTTCCCATTTATAATACTCTCTTCCAAAAGGGTCTCCTGCGCACCTAATTTGGTTAAAGAAAAAAATAAAAACAAATAAGTACCCGCGAACTGTCTCATAGCATTGTCTTACCCACTAAAGCGAAAATTCTAATTTGGAATTAGTTTATAAATGCCCTTACCTTCAACTGCAACATAAATAAAGCCGTCCGGTCCTTGTTTTACATTTCTAACCCTTCCGATATCTTCCATTAATTTTTCACGATAAACCACCTTGTTTCCCTCCAGTACTAATCGCTCTAAGTATTGGAAAGCCAGGGAACCTACTAATATATTTCCTTTCCATGAGGGGTATTTGTCTGAAGTAACAAATGCCAATCCACTTGGAGCAATTGAAGGATCCCAATAATGCAGTGGTTGTTCCATTCCTTCCATTTCAGTCTTATCCGTTATTGGGGTGCCACTATAGTTTATTCCATAGGTAACTAGTGGCCAACCATAATTTGCACCTTTTTTAATTATATTGATCTCATCACCTCCTTGTGGCCCGTGTTCATGAATCCAAATTTCCCCTGTTTCCGGGTGTTTACTCATTCCTTGAGGATTTCTGTTTCCAAAGGTGTAAATAGCACTTTTTGCTTCCGAATCGGATACGAATGGATTGTCTGCAGGAACGCTCCCATCGTCACTTAAGCGATAGATTTTGCCACCGTCCAATTTAATGTTTTGCGGATTTATATCCCGTTCTCCCCGCTCCCCAATAGAAAAATAAAGGAAGCCTTGATCATCAAATTCTATTCGAGAACCGAAGTGTTGACCTTTTGTAGTATTAGGTGAGGCTTTGTATAATAACTCTCTATTAATCAATGAATTATTTTCAATTTTTGCCCTCATTAAGGCGGTGTGTCCTCCCTTTTCTTCTCCTTCCTCGGAGGCATAAGTAAAATAGACCCAGCCATTGTCTTCATAATCTGGGTGTAATGCAATATCCAAAAGGCCACCCTGTCCTCTTAGATAGATTTCTGGAAGATTTTGGATATTTGTTTTAATTCCATTTTTAAACAGGATTAATTCCCCGGCTTTTTCGGTAACCAAAATACCTCCATCTGGGAGGAAAGCCATGCCCCATGGAATCTCTAAATCTGCAATTAATAAATCGGCTGAAAAGGTGTTTTCTTTCGGTAATTGAACGTCATTATCTGTGTTTTGTCCGCAAGAAATATTGTTCATTACAACGAATATATACAATAGAAATATACTATTTTTCATTATCTGGCGTTAAAAATTAATAATAAGCAAGGGCCGTTAAAGCCTAAAGATAAAGAGAAAATATAAGTATAAACAATTACGCTGTAGAATATCCTGATCCCAAATCTAGCATATTCTTGCCATAACACGAATTAACCTATGCTCCCAAAGAAAACAAGGCAACTTACGTATGCCGTGCTATTGTTAGCGCTATTTATTGTGGGTTCCTCGGCTATAGCAAAGTCAAAAGTTTACGAGCTTATTTCGGATATATCTTCTTTGAATACCGCTACCCCAATAGAGGATTCCTCTTTGATAGAAAGCGAAAGGATAAGCCCATCTAATGTTGTAACTAATTCTAAGGCTTTTACTCCTCCAATGTTCATGACCATTATTCAAGGTTCGAATGAGCAGGTGGTATGCCCAAACGATGGTAGTACCCTAGCTAAGTTTTTTCTCTGTGGTACTAGTGATATTAGAACAATTTCTTTAAGCCAAACAGGGAGTACGTACCAGTGGCAGAAATTAGACCCAAATAGGTGTGCGCTGTCCGTGATAGACGATTGTGCCAACCCAACTAATACCTGTTATGATACCGTAGGCAGCGGAGCTACTTACAATCTAGATTCCTCTGGGGAGTTTCGCGTTAGAGTAGATGGAGGACAATATTTTTATTTTAAATCTTCTCTGAATCCTTTGGATCCACAATTAATAAAGGAAGATATCATTTGTGGAAATCCTGGAAGGGTGGAGGTTACTAACGTACCTGCCGGATATGAATACAGTTTAAATAATTCTGCGGGTCCATACCAAGACGATCCCTTTTTTGATATTACCTCTTCAGGTAATTATAATGTTTGGGTTCGTTTAAAAAACGTTTCCACTAGCGCCTGTCTTTTTCCATCAAATACGGTAATCGTGGATGATTTGGATATAACCGTGGAAGTTACCGCCAATGATATTCTATGTCCCGGAGAATTAGGAAGTATAGACGTTCAGGTAAGCGGAGTACCAGGGTTCTATACCTATAGACTTCTTAAATCTGGAGTTACCGTAGATACTTTTGGTCCTAATTCGGCCAGTAACTATACATTTGCTAATGTTAGTCCGGGAGATTATAGCGTTCGTGTAGAAACTAATAAGTGTAATGAACTGATTACTCTGGATACGAGTGGAGATCCAATTGCAATTGGTAGTGGAATTAGTCCTTTAGCGGTTTCTGCCTCTGCCTCGGATAGTTTTGGTTGTGGTGCCGCCTCGGTAGATGTCACCATAAATACTACCGGAGGAACGGCCCCATATAGGTATAGTTTGGATGGAGGTGCAAATTTCAGCGGCACCTTTGCCGCGAATGCTGTTTTTACTGTAACCGCTGCAGGGACTTACAACATACTTATTGAAGATACAAATGGCTGTACTAGAACTGCCAATATTGATGTAGAAGATTTACCTCCCCCAGTATTTACTGTTACTACAGAAGATGCTAACTGTGGAGGAATAAATGATGGTCGAATTACTGTTAATGTTACTAATGGGTTCGGCTATAATTTGGAATTTAGCATAGATAATGGCTCTAACTTTCAAAACAGTAATGTATTTAATGGCCTTACGCCTGGTGGATATGACGTCGTAATACGATACCAACAAGGTTCTTTTGTTTGTACAACGCCGGCCTCGGCAGAAACCGTTGGTACCCCGTCTACTATCACTGCTACGGCTACAGCCGATATTATTCCCAGTTGTTTAAATGAAACTGGAGGTCAAATTAGCATTTCTGGAGCCGCTGGAGGTACTGGTCCTTATGACTACAGTATCGGTGCAGGATTTAGTCCAACTACGGTATTTACCAATCTTGGTGTAGGCACTTACACACCTCAAATAAGGGATGCCAATGGTTGTGTAGAGACACTGGCACCAATTGTATTTAATGCTTTAGACAAGCCTACGGACATGGATTTTGCCATTTCAAGTATTAATTGTTTAAGCAGTACTGCTTCTGTTACAGTTTCCGTAACTGATGGTATTGCCCCATATACTTATGAAATTATAGCACCTGCAGGTAGTGCGGTAAATAATTTAAATAATCCGGTTTTTACGGGATTGGGCTTAGGAACCTATAGTTTTAGAGTTACGGATAGTGCCGGATGTAGTTATGACGAGTCTTTTGCTATTACCGATATAAGCTCTATAGGAGTGCAGGCACAGGCTACAACAGTAGTTACCTGTGTAGGAGATAGCGATGGTGCTGGCCGATTTTTGGTAGATGGATTCTCCTCTACTTACAGCTATCAGATAGATGCAGGGCCGCTAAATACAGGAGAAAATGCAGCCATTATTCCATTAACGGGTTTATCTGCCGGTACCTATACCATTACCGTGACAGATGAGGATACCAATTGTAGCGATACCGCTAATTTGGTGATTCAGGAGCCTGGAACAGCCTTTGCCATTAGTAGTCTTAATGTTACGGCAATGAGTTGTCAGAATAACAATGTGGGTAGAGTTGTTATAAATACCGTAGGTGGTTGGGGAGGTAATAGATATACTCTTACACAGCCCAATGGTTCTACTAGAGGGCCTAAAAACGGTAGAACATTTAGTAACCTTACCCAAGATGGTTTGTACCAGGTTAGCGTTACAGATGCAAACGGATGTACGGTCACGGATAGTTTTACCCTTACGTCCTTAACATCCCCTACCTTAAGCTTAGATGCTGCGCTTTCTGATTTTTGTTATGATAATATAGATGCGGCTACCTTGGGGGTAACTGCCGCAGGTGGTCTGGCTCCATATCAATACAGAATAAATGGAGGTGCTCTGGTGGGAGGAAATGTTTTTAATAATCTTACTCCGGGAAACTATACCATTGAAGTAGTTGACGCTAACGATTGTAGAGATGACTTAAGTTTTACTATTGAACCTCAAATAAGCGCTAGTGGTGCTATTATTCGAGAGCTTAGCTGTGGAGGTCCTTCCGCCCAAATAAGAGTTAATATAGCGGATGGATATCCTTCTGGGGGAAATTATGACATCTATGAGGTAAGTATAAATGGTGCTCCTTTTACGTCCGACTCAAATCCAATTACAGGAACCAATTTCATTTATGATATTCCTAACGACGGTAGTATCATTACGCCAACCACTTTCCAATTTATGGTTAGTGATAGTGAGGGATGTACTACCCAGACAAATACCATAACCATAATCCCTCCAGAAAGCATTGTTGGTTCAGCTTTACCAACCGATACAAGCTGTGGGGACAACAATGGACTTATTGAATTGGTACCCGATACCAATTTTGGTGTACCCCCCTATGAATATAGTGATGATAATGGAGCAACTTTTAGTACACAGAATATTTTCTCCGGATTCGCAGCGGGCACCTATAATACTTTTGTAATTAGAGATAGTAGAGGCTGTACTACACCCGTATTGTCTGCAACTATAAGTGCTAGCACCCCTGTTGATGCCACGGTCGTTGCCAATAATGCCATTTGCGCAGCTGGTACGGTTGAGGGATCTATCGATATTACAGCAGTAATTAATGGGACAGCTAATTATACCTATTCTATTATAGACATTTCTGGAACTACCGTGGCCTCGGTTGGGCCAACTCCCAGCACAGCTGTAAACATTCCAAATTTGGTGCCTGGCACTTATACGGTTATAACAACAGATGCCAGTGGTTGTGAAGATAGAGATACGGTTACTATAACTCAGAATCAGATAGACTTAGTTCCTGTTTCTACTACAACACCTCCAGATTGTACCACAACATTTACCTATATTGTAGATATTGTGGGAGGAACAGCTCCCTATCAAATTGGTCTAGTGGGAACGCCTTTAGGCGCACCAAATGTAGATGCTGATACGCACGACTTTACAGGGCAAATAGCCTATGGGGTAACCTATTTTGTGGAAGTGGTTGACGCACTTGGATGTAGATATATAGAACAAATTGATCCTATACTAGGACCATCTCCTATCGCAATTGCTGCAACTTCAACTACTGCCTCATGTACTCCAGGTGGAAACGGACAAATAGATTATGAAGTGTCTGGTATTGGTTCTCCAGCGGATATTACTATTCAAATTCAAGATACTAATACAGGTGCTATCGTTGGCGCTCCATTAGTACTTACTAATGAGCCAATTCCCTATAGTGGTTCTTTTAACGCTCTACCGCCTGGAAATTATCAAATTTTAGTGCAAGACGACAATACCAGTTGTGACGCAAGTGCTCTGGTAGACGTTATTACGGATATTCCAACCCTCGTGGTGGATAATAATGAGCCTGCTAATTGTAATGTTGGTGCCTTGGTCACTGTAAGAGGTACAGGCGGTACCGCAGCTTATTCTTTTGCCTATGTTCCAACAGGAGCAGCTGCACCATCCACATTTAATTCGCAATCTACTTATGAAATAACCGGACCTTTTCCTGCAGATTATGATTTTTATGTACAAGACGCAAGCGGTTGTATTAGTTTTACAACCGTAACCGTTACGGAAGATCCGGGGGTACCTACTCCAACTGTGGATGTTATAAACCAATGTACCGCTGTTTCGAACTATACCATCAATATGACGGCTCCTCTTAGTACGGGATCTGGTTTACCTGATGAAACCTTTGAATACGATATAGGTGGCGGATTTCAGACCAGTCCTAATTTTACCGTTGCTAATCCAGGGGATTATACCATAATTGTCAGAGATGGGAACGGTTGTACCAATACGGTTTTAGCAAGGGTATTCGACTACTTTGCTATAACAGCAAATGCTACAACAGAACCAACTTGTAATGCCGGAGACGGTGTTATAACCGTGAATACTTCGGGAGGAAGTGGAAATTTTAGATTCGATTTAGACGATGGAATAAATCCTACAATTACACAAACAAACAATCCCGTATTTACGAATTTATTCCCGGCAAATTATACCATTTTGGTTACCGATTTGGATTCCAATACTGTGCCCTTATGTACAGATTTAGTAACCGTAAATGTAACCGTGGTCAATAGTCCTGTAATTTCAGCAACTCCCAAGAATGATATTACCTGTAACGGTGCTAATGATGGAAATATATCGGTAGAATTGCAACCTGGTACGGATACAGATAGCCCTTTTTCCTATATTTTATACGATGGAGGTACTGCCACAGTGTTAGCAGGGCCGCAGCCAACGGCAATTTTCGATAATCTAAGTCAGGGTACGTATCAGGTTGAGGTTATTTCTGATAGAGGATGTACCTTCCGTTCTGGCGATGTAACAATTCTAGAACCCACACCATTAGTAATAAATACCACCAACACAGAATTTACCTGTGATCCGAACAGCAATCGATTTAATACGGCAACTATTACAGTATTTACAGATACCAATGGAGACGGAACCGGAAGTGATACAGGTACACCAACCTATACCTACAGTATGAATGATGGTACTCCGGCTTTTGATGGGACTAATTTTCAAACGAGTAATGTTTTTGAAGTAATTGATAATGGTACTAACCAGAGCATTATCATTACCGCACAGGATCAAAATGGTTGTGAGGTTGTAGAAACTGTAAATATCAATGCACCGGTAGGACTTACCTTTACTTTTAATGTAAACTCAATTAGCTGTGATGCTTCAGGAACAGGTGTTAGTCCCGGGTCTATTGATATTATAATAGATCAAGGCCCCGGGAATTACGAAGTGGAAATTTTGCCCCTGGGCTCAGAGCCAGTTCGTACCTCAGGAGGAACCAATACCGTAAACTGGCCTATCAGTACTCCAGGAGACTATATTTTTGCCGTAACAGATGTAGGAAATGCAGGATGTACATATCTAACTCCGATCATAAATGTACCTGACTATAATACTATTGAAGCATTAATCGCCGAAACCGAACCAGTTACCTGTTTTAATGGTAGCGATGGTGAGATGAGCATTCAGATTAATAACTATTCTGGCGCCTATAACTACGAGGTATTTTCACGTGACAATACTGGGGTGGAAACTACCACAGGAGTCACAGGAAGTTTTGATACCAATTTAGTTGGGCAGAATCCGGGAACAATTACAGGCCTCCCAGCCGGTAACCTAGTAGTATACGTAGAAGCCTTGAATATTCCTTTTTGTGATGTAGTGAGTAATGCAGCAACGGTAAGACAACCTGATAGAGCGCTAACGGTAGCTATTGATCAGACTGCCGAAGTTACCTGTGCTATCCCCGGATTGGGTGAGATTTTCATTACCGGAGACGGAGGTTGGGGTACATACGAGTATCAGGTGATTGCTCCAGATGGGATTACAGTTATTCAGGATTATCCTGATAATAATAATAGCTTAAATGGTCTCTCAGATGGCCTATATACCGTAAATGTCCGCGATGTGGAAGGCTGTATTGCAACCAATACTATTAACCTGGCATTGCCAGCACCAATTTACGCGGATATACAAATAACTCAGCCTTTACAGTGTAATAATGACAACGACGGTATCATAGAAGCCTTTAATGTAAGTGGGGGTCAAGGTCCTGGAAATTATTTATACCAATTAAATAGGGTTACCGAAGGTACCAATAGTGGGTTGCAAACTACTACTAGCTTTGCCAACCTTGCCGCTGGGGATTATACCATTACTGTATTTGATGGGTGGGACTGTAGTTATACTACTGTACCTATAACCATTCAAGATCCTGAAGTGGTTATTACAGAACTTGTAGAATTGTCGCCTCCCGGATGTGGTGATATAGGGGTTATGGAATTAACAGTCACAAATCCAGAACCTGGTGTAAGTTATTTTTATAGACGATCTAATACCACAGATCCCTTTTTACCATTAGATCCATTAGATCCTACGGCAATATCAACACAAATAACTGAGGATATTACACTAGATCCCGGACCATTTCAATACGATGTTCAAAATTCCAATGGATGTCCTTTCGAAAGATCAAACCAAATATCTCTAGACCCTGCAGCTCCTTTGGTTATTGCATTAGACTTAGCCAATGCTACTATTAATTGTGCAGGAGAGGCAACAGGAATTATTAGATCAGAGGCCTTTGGAGGAATAGGAAACTACGTTTATACCTTATTAAATTCTGATGTTCCTGCTTTCCCATCAGGTGGAAACGTTGAAAGAGGAGCACAGGCTTCAGGGATTTTTAGAGACTTGGGTCCTGGTACGTATTGGGTTTATGCAGAAAGTGGTGGTTGTACAACAATTTCTACCCCAATTACAATTGTAGATCCGCCACCATTGGTATTAGACTATATAGAAGCAGTCCCTGTAAGTTGTTTTGGTGATACAGATGGCCAATTAATAATAGAAGCTAGTGGAGGAACTGGAATTATACGTTATTCTATTGCAGATCAGTTAAGTGAATTTTTTGAAGGAGATGATCCCTTAAATCCAAATAGAAAAACATTTACAGATTTAAGTCCGAGGTCTTATGAAGTTATTATTCAGGATGAATTAGGTTGTACTATTACCCAGACAATAACAATTACACAACCGCAGGAATTGGTTGCTGGGATAGCAAACTCTACCCCTGAAACCTGTTTAGGAGATAGTGACGGTACTGTTACCCTCGATGTGGTTGGTGGTACAGCGCCATATGAATTTGCTCTGAATTCGTCAGATGATGCTGATTTTGCGCCAAACCCATCACAGTATTGGGATACCCTCTCCGGAGGAGAGACCTATGTTATTTTTGTAAGGGATGCCAATGGATGTGAAACCAATGTCATTGTTCCGGTAGGTATAGGAGTAGAATTAATACCAACGCCTATTATACAATACGGTTGTGATGGTATATTTCCAAATAGTACCGTGACCATTGAAATGGCAGATACTAGTCAGTATTCTGACTTACTATTCGCACTGGATCCAGTGGACCCAACAGATGCGGTAACTTCTCTGGCAACTACGGAAAGAACTTGGGGTGATTTACCTGCGGGAGATTATACGGTTTATATCTACCATTCCAATGGATGTACCACTTTCGTTGAATTTACTACGGAGTCTTATGAACCTTTAACGCTTAATGCTGTAAAATCCGGACCAAACGAAATTACAGCTACGGCAACTGGTGGTTATGGTGGTTACGAATTCTTTTTCCAGGATGAAGCCTATGGTGACGTAAATGTTTATGAAACCAATGAAGATGCTATGGTTACAGTTAGAGTAATAGACGAAGGCGGCTGTGAGGCTATTATCACTATACCATTTGATTTTACTGGAATGCTTGAGATACCTAATTTCTTTACTCCGGATGGGGATAATATGAATGAAGTTTGGTTCCCACGAAATAGAGAGTTTTTCCCTAACCTGGAGGTAAAAATATACGATCGTTATGGTAGAGTCGTTGCTGTTCTAGATCAAGTCTCTGCCTGGGATGGTAAATATGACGGAATGGAACTACCTACAGGAGATTACTGGTATGTAGTAAATGCCAATGATTTGGAAAAACAGCAATACGTAGGACATTTTACCTTATATAGATAAAGCATATTTTAATGGATATGTTATGGCAGGGGGGTTGTAGGTAAAACTACGACCCCTTATTTATTGAATTCTGTTTTTCCCACACATTTTTTATTCCTAAAAACTTAAGTACTTAATGGTAGTTAACTTTTTTCTTAAGACGAATAAAAGGGGAACAAGTATAAAGGCAAGGTCCCAATAGTCAACATCAATAAAGGCAAGTCCGGCCGCCAAAGTTGCAATTACAGGTTCTGTTAAGATTTGCTTTTTGGTAGCTCTCAAAGCTTTGAGGTCAACAGATGAACGCATTAGCCGATGTTTAGGTTTTGCGGGTTATTAAGACTCAAGTAAGAAAAAACACCTACCATTACCATATTTGCGCTAACAAATACCCGTATAGTCACATTTTCAGGAAAAAGCGATATGTAAGTATTCCAAAAAGGGATAAGCTCTTCCTTTAACACTCTTATAAAGGCCTCTGCGCCTCCAGACCCTATATAATCTATAGGATTAGAAGAAAAAAATGATTATCATCTGGTGGGATGAATTTAGGTGGGGTATAGTCTCTCGTTACTTAATCGGTTTTGGGTTTATGGCTTGTGCAAGAATATTGGTTGTAATGAGAACAAAAAAAGAGTCAAGGTTGTTTTTTTCATCGTAAGCTTATTGCTATACCTAAAGGCGGATGAAAAATTGTACTGTTACAAAAAAGGAAGAGCACATTAAATCAGTTGTGCAAATTCTATTGCCTTACTATTCTGATATTCGCCTCTTCATTGCCCATTCCACTATATTATGAAGTACATTTATAATCAGTGATTGGCGCAGGCAAATTCTATTAAAGGGAGTATTTTTCTTGCGGTAAATTACTAAAAGCTTAGTATTTTGGACCATTTTAAAACATACATAGTTATGGTTGTAAATCCAATACTATAAAAAATGGCAGCCTGCCAGTAATATAACCTTGTAGACCAATGCTTCCACATTTTTGTACCATATCCTTTTTGGGCATAGGTATTTGTCATTCTCCAAAAAACAAAAACAGAGAGTAAAAAAACCCCTAGAGCGATAAGTATTATCCACGTTTTTTCCATACTTCAATTTTTTAATACCTACTTAAATTACAGCCCTCCTGCTAATCGTTATTATTACCTTACCATGATTAATCTCTAATGCGCCAGAATTTGAGACGGCTTTGAAATCCTTCTCCTATAGATTTCCTTTCACTAATTTAAAAAAAAATCTATTAGTCTTTTAAAAAAGGTCGTACCCTTTTCTCTGCCTGCAGCGGTTTTTTAATAGACTTTCTTATTCTACCTTATTTACAATGTCTTTTATTCTTATTCTAAGCTCGGGCACCAAGGAATCTACAAACCAGGGGTTCTTCTTTAACCAAATATTATTTCGAGGAGAAGGATGGGGTAGGGGTAATTGATGAGGTAAATATTCTCGGTAGTTTTTTACGGTTTCCGTGAGGGTTTTTTTAATCGATTCTTCTAAATAGTATTTCTGTGCGTAAGTTCCTATAAGCAAAACCAATTCTATTTGATTCATTTGCCGGAATAGAAGTTGGTGCCATTTAGGAGCGCATTCTTCTCTTGGGGGTAAATCACCGTTTTTCCCTTTGCCCGGATAGCAAAAGCCCATAGGTACTAAGGCAAAGAGATTTTCATTATAGAATTCTTCTTTATTTACTCCCAACCATTCTCTTAGACGTGCACCGCTTTTATCATCCCAGGGAATCCCTGTCTTATGAACAATACTTCCTGGGGCCTGACCAATAACTGCAATTTTACTCTTTGCATTTACAGAAACAACTGGATTCACCCCGTTTAAAAGATAAGGGGCACAGACAGAACATTGTCTTATTTCTTCGAGTAGTTTATTCATATTACCTGTGAGATGACTAAGCTATAAACTTCATAGCCATTAAGTTACATTTCTTTTTTCAAAGGACGCCAAAATACCTAAAATAGGACCAAAGGCTAGGATGGTATAAATATACACGGGATTTGTAATTGCATACAGATGGTTTAATAACTGTATACTGATTATTGTTATCGAAAAGCCTATGCAATTTACAATAGTAAGTGCTGTACCTTGTATTTCTGCCATTGCATTTTTGGCCACCAGGGTTGAAAACAAAGGAGAGTCTGCAACTACTACCATTCCCCAAAAAAGAAGGAAAGCAAGAAATAGACCTTCCGATGCTAAGGTAAACATCCAGGGAGATAGCAAGCAGCAGAGAGCGGACAATAGTAGTGCTAACAAAGCTATACGTTTGGTGCCGGCAATCTGAGCTAAATATCCTCCTATTACACAAGCCAAGCCACCCATTGCTATGGTAAGGAAAGACCAGAGAGGAATATTAAAGATTGCCTCGGAATGACTAAAACTATAGGTTTTAAGAATAATGGGTACAAATGCCCAAAATGCGTACAATTCCCACATATGGCCAAAGTAGCCGAAGGCGGCGGATCGGAATTTTCGATTTCTGAAAACCCTTATAAAAGCAGATAGTTCTAGTCCATTTCCTGCTTCCCTAAAGGGGCCATTTGGAACCAACAGGAACATTAAAAAACCGCCAAGGACCGCTAGAGTTGAGGTTAATACCAATACAAATTTCCATGGATGCCCGGCCATTAATTCTTTCGCCAAATGTGGAAACGCAGTACCCAAAACCAAGGCGCCTACTAAAAAACCCAAGGATTTGCCTAATCCTTTATCATAATAATCGGCAGCAATTTTCATTCCAACTGGATAGATACCGGCCAGAAAGAAACCCGTAAAAAAGCGAAGTAAAAGAATACTAAGCAGACTATTAACCTCCAACAATATCCCAAGATTACAAAGGGATGCCAGAAAGGCACTCGTAAAAAAAACTTTGGAGGGGGAAAAACGGTCCGCAATTGTTAAGATGGCAAATACCAAGGTTCCAATTATAAACCCCATCTGTACTGCTGAGGTGAGATGCCCTAAAACATTTTCAGGCAGCCCATAATTTCCCACTAGGTCTCCCATCACAGCATTCCCCGCAAACCAAATAGACGTACAACAGAACTGTGCAATTACGATGATAGGAAGTATAAACCTAAGATATTTCATCCAAACCTTTATTCATTTGCCTAGAAGGTGGAATTAAGTATTGGAATACTAAATAGAAATCTAACAATATAAAAAGCGTACCTGGAAAAGTCCGTAGCGAACATCCCGTCTTTTTGTGAAAGACCTATATCCTTGGTATTCCGTAAAACTTCTGTGTTGTTCTTCCCTAAAACTAAATTCAATTAATCATCCTAATGGCTCATCATAATTCGCTTTGCTTCTGCTTCTAAATCAATATAAGGGGTTCCCTCAACCGTAACTCCTACGAAGCCAATTTTACCTCCACTAAACCTGCTGGGACTGGGATAGAATTCGCTTACGCCGTCGCCACTGTCATAGCCAACGCACAGCCCATCACCAGATAAGGTAAATTTGGCAGGTTGTGTTCTCATGGGTCCCTCTGCGACCAACTGCTCATCGATATACAATTTGGTGGTACCAAACGACTCTCCTTTGTCCCCTGCGCTTTCTCTGATGAATTCTACTCCTAGGGTGTATTTTCCTGGTTTTAGTTTTATAGATGATTCAAAGACCTGTTCGGGACTTATGCCTAAAAAATTATAGACATAATAGAGCTTGCTGTCTTTAATAAATAAGGAATGCCCCCCAAAACGAGAACCATGTGCGAATAGAACACCGGATGCTTCCTTAGTAATTTCAACATTAGCCAATATCTTATAAGAACGACCTCTAATATTTACAGCGTTACCCTCAGGGACGGGTGCTGCAAAAGGATAGTAAATATATCTGTCACGCGCAGGTTCCTGTGAAGGTCTTTCGATGGTTAAAATTTCTGCGGCACTTCTATCGTCTAAAGGCAATACATTATTCTTATCAGCTTCCACAAACCAGGCATCCACAAGTTCTTGTAATTTTTCTGGATTCTCTTTCGCGAGATCTTTGGATTCCGATCTGTCTTCTGCCACATGGTATAATTCCCAATCGTCCTGGTCGAAATTACCATCGCCGGATAAAGGAGCATGCACTGCGGCTGCTTTCCACCCTTCTTTCCAAATACCTCGAGATCCTAACATGGAATAATATTGTACTTTCTTTTGTGTTGGATCATTAGGCTTGGCATCGAAAGTATAAGCCATAGAAACTCCAGAAAGAGGTACCTGTTTAACCCCGTTGTAGACTTCCGGCATTTCCAATCCAATTAGTTCTAAAAGTGTAGGAACAATATCCACAGAATGGTGATATTGATGTCGAATTTCACCTTTTGCCTTTATACCTTTTGGCCAGGATATTACCAAAGGATCGTTTGTGCCACCTGCATATTGTGAATAACGCTTAAACATTTTAAAGGGTGCTGAAAACGCAGACGCCCAACCAGTTGGGTAATGTTCGTAGGTTTCCGGACCTCCGAGAACGTCTATGTATTTCATATTTTCAGACAATTCATCTGGAAAGTTATTGAAGAATTTATTCTCATTAACAGAGCCGTTTGGAGAGCCTTCACCAGAAGCACCATTATCAGCTGCGTACATTACAATGGTGTTCTCTAGTTGCCCACTTTCCTCTAAATAAGCAATAACACGCCCTACCTGGGCATCCGTATATTCAGAGAATCCTGCATATACCTCCGCCATTTTTGCAAATAATTTCTTTTCATCGTCATTTAAGGTATCCCAAGGTCTAACGTTATCGATGGGCTGCGCCATATCTTCACGCATAGGATTCATTGGAGTATTTACCGTTCCTTCCGGTAATATTCCCTTTTCAATCATTCTTTTCGTAACCCACTCCCTATATTCATCGTACCCGCCATCAAATTTACCTTTATACTTCTCAATGTATTCCTCTGGAGCATGATGCGGGGCGTGGTTCGCTCCAGGATTATACCACATATACCAAGGTTTGGAAGGGTTTGTAGCCTGTTGATCGCGTAAAATTTCTAATGCGTGGTCAGCAAGGTCTTTGGAGAGGTGATAACCATCTTCCGGGCCGTACTCCTGTTCTACAAAATGGTTGTCTTCAATTAAATCGGGATACCACTGGTTAGTTTCTCCCCCAATAAAGCCATAAAATCGATCCCAACCCATTTGAAGCGGCCATTGTTTTTTACTGCCTCCTGAAGCCACATCTTGTTCAGGAACGTTATGGTTTTTTCCAATCCAAAACGTACTGTAACCATTGTCTTGTAAAATCTTAGAAAAAGGTGTTACTTCTGGTCCCATTCGTCCATTAGCACCAGGAAATCCATCCGCCGTCTCGGTGATGCTTGCCATCCCATTAAGATGATGGTTTCTACCCGTTTGTATAGTAGATCGGGTAGGAGAGCACAAGGCCGTTGTATGCCATTGCGAATAAGTTAACCCATTGGCGGCTAACTTTTCCATGGTAGGCATATTGATTGCTCCTCCATAAGGAGACCAAGCCCCTAATCCAGTATCATCATAGAGGATGAACAAAACGTTGGGGGCACCCTCAGGTGCCGATTTTGGCGTGTATGCCGACCAATCGGATTTAGAATCTCTTACATCAAGACTTATTTCTCCTTTAAAGTTTTTTAAGGAAGAATTATTTTCTTTTTCTTCTTTACCTTGATTACAGCTCACGAATCCAATTAAGATCGTTGATATCCCAATTAGCTTAAATAAGCTCGATAGTGTTTGTGGTTCTTTCATTTGTTTTTAGTATATTTCTTTTTAGTCTTCTTCAGCGATTAGAACATCCCCCCGCTTAAATTCCAAATTTACTTATTGCATGGAAAGATAAGGATTTATTTAACTCACAATAAACATGGTTCAGATGTTTTTAAGAACTAATTAATTGCTCTTTCTTAAGATCCAATAAACTACAATAGCAACAGATAGAATATAGGATATTACCATAGCTATACCTGAAAAGAGTATTAAGTATTTCATCCACATGACTCCCTTAGTTAACAGATAGATGCCACCAAAGGTCATTGCAACAGAAACCATAGGTTCTAATATTAAAATAGTTCGCAGTGAGCCGCCAAGGGGCGTGCAGGACACTAAAATTCCCAGGATTAGAAAAAGCATGGAAAGGGATAACATATGCGCATGTACGATATTTAAAATTTGTTTTTCACTTTTGGCAAATTTCATTTCTGCGGCCTCTAAATCTTGCTCATTGCCTAAATAGTTTTCCTCAATCCCGGTAGGATTTCCCTCTGTGGTTAGGTTAACGAACTGCAAGGCAGATAAGAATCCGAGACTTGTTATTAGTAAGTAAATAAGAATTAAGGTTTTCATCTCCTTTGAAAAAGAGGTGATCGTAGCGCGCGTTTCAATCATAAGAATTTTCTTTCTTGAAGTATTTCTACACTAAATAAAATTTCGCTTATGGCTTTGGTCATCGATTTGGCAGAAATAGTTGCCCCGGAAATAGCATCAATGGTTTCACCATAGATTATCTCATGCTGCGGTGCTAGACCAACAAACTGTTTTAACCATCTTTGGCTGCCAATCTGCCGGCCATAGTCTTCTCTATAAATCAAAACTTTGGATTTTTTTATGCTAAAGTCCGAATTAAATAGTACCACATAATCAAAAACATTTTTCATACTAGGTGCCTGTCCCAAATACGCAAATCCAATGAGGCTGTCTTTATGAAATACTTTGAATAAATTATCTTCTCCTAGTGAAGAAGGGGTGATACTATTGGTTTCAGAATCTGGCAATACCGCCTCTAGGGCAAATTCTTCAATTGTATAGGAGGTCTTGATAGCCGCATAAAACTTTTGTTCCAACCTGGGTGAAATTTTATCGGATATTGTTCCAAAGAGCAAAAAGGCCATGCATAGCATGGCCAAAAACTTTAAGTACATATTATTTGCCTTCTAGTTTCTGAGGAAGGTCTTTCTCTTCCACAAATTTATTTAGTACTACATCAATTTTAGCCTTATCACTATTATTCATCTCTAGGGGAGCAAGATGCATAAAGAGAGGTTTCTCTTCCACTTTTTTCGCTAAGGTGAGATCACCTTCTCTAGTGTACACTTCAGACCAAGAATCTCTAACTAATGCCCAGAATTCGTTATGCTCTTTCCACCATTCCACGGCAAGCGCACATTTTTTATCAGCTACTTTAGTATAGATGTTCATTCCTTTTTCCTGTGCAAGTAAAACATCATTTTCCCCGTCTTTGCGGATTATTTTATCATTGTCTTGTTCATGTAACCATCCGTAGGATGTTATTTCTTGTCGGTTTCCTCGTTTCATTACATTGTAGTCTTTTCTTTTGGTGTATTCTCTTCTAGGAAGAGGAGAAGAGGCTTTGTTTTCCCAATAACTTTTGCCGTCAACATGCACCCAGGTGGCCGAACCAGAATACCGAGGACTGTCATCTACTTGGAACACCTTTTGTGTCCATTGTCCTTCTACCTGTTCTTCAGGTAAGGTTTTAAATATCCAATTGTTGTCCTTGTCATAGGTAAATACGTTTTGGTTCTCGAATTCCCAGTCTTGACGCCAGTGTTTTATAACCATGGTATCGTTTACAACCAACAAATGTTGAATGGAAATCTTGTTTTCCTCATCTAAAATGGGTAGGGCCAATTCCAAGGCAGAGGCGGTATAATCTAGTTTTTTTTCATAGTCTATTTCTGGCGCAAAAGTTTCTGTGTACTTAAAAGAAACATCGTAGCAACCGCACATAGCTTTGATCGCTTTTTTATCTAGTTCTTTTTTGTTTTGTGCATTTGTCCCAATAGTAAAAAGAATACTGAGGGCAAAAAAAATCGTTTTTGTTTTCATTTTAAAGGTGTTTGTAATTGGAATAAAAAAAATTAAAATTTATTTATTATTATTTAGACTGAATAAAAATAACTTATATATTTGCGACAAATTTATATAGAATGAGTCTAAATAAAAATAATATTTTAAATTATTTTTTAATATTTTTTTTGCAACAGGCCTTTGCACAGCAATCTTATGAGCAAGAAAATGACAGTATTCTGCCTCAAGATCTGGACGAAGTAGTTGTAACCGCTACGCGAACACTTAGACAATTATCTTCACTACCCTTGCCTGTGACTCTAATAAGCAAAACGCAAATTCAGCAAACCGGAGTAACCCGTTTAGATGAGATACTCAATGAACAAACGGGGATAATTATGACCCCTGATGCTACCATTGGGGGAGGAGAAGGAGTACAAATACAGGGTATTTCATCTGACTATGTACTTGTTTTAATTGATGGTGTCCCGGTAGTTGGCAGAAGTTCAGGGAATTTAGACCTAAGTAGGCTCGCTGTTGGAAATATTAAGCAAGTGGAAATAGTTAAAGGGCCTTCTTCAAGCCTTTTTGGTTCTGAGGCCCTCGGTGGCGTTATTAATATTATTACCGAGAAACCATCATCAGATAAAATTTCTGGACAGATATCGCATCGATTTGCGAGCTTCAATAACCAGAATACGAATATAAGTCTGGAGCAACGTCTTGATAAAGTGGGCTATTCTCTTTTTTTTGACCGCCTAAGTACGGATGGGTACGACCTAACACCATCCACAGCAGGACAGACGGTTAATCCTTTCGAAAACTATACCTTAAATGCCCGTCTTTATTTGGATATTACACAGGCTTTGGACGCTTTTGTTAGTGGCAGATACTTTACACAAGAGTTTCAACTAGATGCTGATATGAGCGAGGAGGAAGATGCTAATGTCCAAATACAAATTAACCATCAGGCTTCCGAAAAGGCTTCCTTTCAATATGAATTTTATTACACCAACTACAAAACCGACGAACGTATTTCAGATCCTATTGATGACGAATTATTTATAGAAAACAACTTCGATCAACAGTTGTTACGACCAGAAATTCGCTTTAATTACGCCTTTCAGCCAAAAAACACCCTCACTGCTGGCGCAGGAAGTAATTTTGAAAGTTTAGACCGCTCCCTTTTTGCAGAAAGGGTAAGCTTTAATTCGCAATACCTCTTTACGCAGTACGACTTTAAGCCATTAGAAAAGTTAAATCTTATTCTAGGAGCTCGATTTGACAATCATAGCGTTTACAATTCCCAGCTAAGTCCAAAAGTTTCCGCCAAATACGATATTAATCCCCAGTTTTCTTTAAAGGCTTCTGTGGGTAGTGGCTTTAAAGCTCCGGATTTTAGGCAATTGTATCTGGATTTTTCCAATGTTGCCGGTGGCGGGTATAGTGTCTTTGGAAAAGAAGTAGAACTTGCCGGAATACAACGGCTTCAGGCCAACGATGAAATTGCATCTCTTCAGGTTGAACTTTCAGACCTTGGAGAGCCTCTAGAAGCAGAGAGTTCTGTGGGCTACAATTTTGGACTGGTCTACAGACAAAATAAACTATCCTCGGAGTTAAATTTATTTAGAAATGACTTTAGAAACCTTATTGATACCAGAATTCTTGCCGCCAAAACCAATGGGCAGAATGTATTTGGCTATATAAATCGGGAAAGAGTTTATACGCAAGGAATAGAACTTGATTTAAAGTATAAACTCCTTCCCAACCTGGATGTTTCGGCAGGGTATCAGCTATTGTATGCCTATGACAAAGATAAACTACAAGCCATTGATAATGGAGAAGTTTTTGCCCGAGATCCCGAGACATTTGAAACTATCCGGATTACAAGGGAAGACTATTTTGGCTTAGAAAATCGCTCTAGGCATACTGTCAATTTTAAAGCCTTTTATGAAATTCCGAAATGGAATAGTTATGCCAATTTACGGCTTACCTACAGAAGTAAGTTTGGTTTAACAGACAGCAACGGAAACGACGTATTGGATACCTATGATAACTCCTTTGTAGAAGGTTATGCACTGGTAAACCTTGCTTTAGGTAAAACGTTTTTTAAACATTATCAGATACAAATTGGTGCCAATAACCTTTTGAACTTTCAAGGTACTAATCCTTTGGGAGCAGCAGATACTAATACAATAATAAACCCTGGAATACAATTATTCACAAAAATTAATATTCAATTTTAACCTTAATAACAATGAAAACTATTTTAAAAACACCCCTTAGAATCTTAGGAATTTTATGTGCCACTTTAAGTTTAATAAACTGTAGTAGTGATGACTCTGGTGAAACCATTACCGAGTTTAATATCACTTCTATTAACCCGGAAACAGGCATGGTAGGAACACAGGTTACGCTTACGGGAAGTAATTTTCCTTCCGAGGCTTCTGCAATAGACATAAGTTTTGGAGGAACCATGGCCAACATTATTTCGGCCAGTAGCACGGAAATCATTACCTCGGTCCCAGAAGGAGGATCTTCGGGGGAAGTAGAGGTAGTTGCCAACGGTTTTGCCAAGGTAGCTCCCTCCAATTTTACGGTATTATCCGAATTAGTAGCTAATACAGTACAGAATTTGGAAGCACCACAAACCGGAGGACAGGGCCAACCCATAGGAGGTCCTTTTACCAAGTTTAGTTTCGCAACCGGGGCCGTTACAGATTCTGAAACAGACTGGGATATTGCTTTTAGGGGAACTACCATAGCTGTAAATGGCGGTGTGGCTACCGGTACAGCAGAAGAACCAGTACGCAATGGAAATGCCGGAATAGCAATTGAGAACGGTATATTTTCCGATCTTACTTCTGCTGCAGGAATCACTTATCTTCAAGATGCCGATGGTAGTTTTGCCGTGCCTCAAGGCAGTGATGAAGGATGGTATAATTACAACCCGGCTACTTTTACCGTGACCCCCATTCCCGGTAAAATATTGGTAATCCGCACCCACGATGGATATTACGCTAAGGTGGAAATATTGAGTTATTACCGGGATGCTCCGGCACAACCTGATGCTTTTATGGATGAATCCAGAGTGTACACCTTTAATTATGTTTATAATCCAAACCAAGGAGAAACCTCATTATAAAACAGTTATGAAAACATCTGTCCTATTTTATATTTTAATCCGCCTTTTTTTAGGCGGATTTATGTTGTACGGTGGCGTACAAAAGTTTCGTAAGCCCCTACCTAGCCCTGTGGAAGTGGTTGAAAAAGCCCAGAAGTTTACAGCACCTGAAAAGGAAAATACCCTTCAGAAAATTCTCTATATAAGTGGAGCTAAACAAACAGGCTATTTTTGGCAAGTTTTGGGTATTTGTGAGTTACTTTTTGGACTACTTCTACTTTTGCAAGGAAGCAGCTTTATCGGCGCCCTTTTTTTACTGCCAATTACCTTACATATATTCCTTTTTCACTGGTTTTTGGAGGGCGACGAACTGAAAGAACTTATGCAAACCGGAGGGTTGTTTCTGGCAAATATTATTTTGGTATTAAAAGAATACAAAAACTGGAAGCATTTAGTCTGGATTAAAGAATGGTAGTCTTCTTATAAAACTGGAAGAATACATATTTTAAATAGCTTCCTAATGGCAGATTAAATTAAAATCACTCTGGTTATCAGAAAAATGATAACTTAATTTTTAATGAAAGGCTTCGCTATTATTTCTGAACTATTGTTTTATATTTGCATCCGTTTCGGGATGTGGCGCAGTCTGGTAGCGCACACGGCTGGGGGCCGTGTGGTCGCAGGTTCAAATCCTGTCATCCCGACTTAACCAAAAGTGATTTGTAAAGCAAATCACTTTTTTTGTTTTTCACAACGTTCAGTATAAGAAACGTAGGGTAGGTGATAAGCGTTACGTTTCAGTTTGATATTAAGCTTAATATAATGTTTTGCTTTAATCATTTTTATTGTAAATACCAGGTTTCATAATTGGAAACTTTGTAAATAAGCATAGATCTTAAAGCTGTCCCAAACCACGATATCTTTTCTTATGTATTGTTACACATAGGCTTTGTTTTTTATTATAAAGCCCAACCATGGTATATGTATACTACTGCAACAGTGTCAAAACAACCATGAAGAACAATATTGAACCATAAATCGTTCTTTCTAATATGAAATATAAGAGCCAAAAGCATACCTATGATACCAGATAAAATCTGCCCACTGATACCTTGATAGGCATGTATGAGGCCGAAGAGAAATCCAAAAAGAATAATATTAATTACTAAGCTGATTTTACCTGATCCAAAAAACTTAGTAAACTGTTTCATTAAATACCCTCTGAATACAATTTCCTCTCCAAATGCGGCTGAAATCCAAATAAAGAGTAACAAACTAAGCGTTGCAGATAGGTCGCCTTTAAATTGTTCAAATACAGAAAAATCCATAGGTTTTCCTGTAAGATAAGTAACAATTGGTATCATTATATAGCCGTAGAATAAGAATAATGCAATACCTATCAGTGGGGCATGAATAAAAAGACTTTTTAGAGTTGTTTTTTTACGCTGAAAACCCAAAGCGCTAAAAAGTTTTTTTCGGTATTCTATAGCACTTGCTATTAATACTATTAAAGCAGCAAAGATGATTTGAAAATACCCCGTTAGATATAAACCACAACAAAGAATTATTGCAATTACCGCTGTTAATTTCGTGCTTAAAAATGCTTTATTCATTTTTTTATCGTTTTTAATTTTAAACGAAGTAAAAATGATAATGCAATAAAAATGAGGCTTTACGGCTAATTTTTACTGAATGGTATCAAAATAATAGCTGAATAATCATTTTTGTTTAATGAACAAAAAGTTCTAGTATAGCCATCAGTCACGGGTTACATTAGCACATGTTTTCGGTATGGCTCAGACTTTAGTAATTTCGAGGGGATTCTAGCTTGTGCTTAGCTTGTCGAAGGATAGTCTAATCTGCCGTAATTACAATTATTCAGTGCTGTAATCCCGTTATTCAATTTCTTATTACGCTTTGTTAAGAGCACTTTCACTACTTCTTTATTTTAGAATAAATGCCTTGTCTTTTATTGCGTATTTTTTTCCATATAATCAAACACCAAATTACACATTGCTTTGACACCTGTCTTAAACGATTTATCGTCCATGAGAAATTGTGGCGTATGATGATCCCCTATGGTTTTCATATTTGCTCCTTTGGTTGTTGAACCCACGAAAAAATACAATCCGGGCACTTGTTCAGCAAAGAATGAAAAATCCTCTGAACCGGTAATGGCAGGAATCAGAGAGACATTATCCTTTCCGGCAGATTTTTCTAAAGTGGGCAACATCATTTTTGTTAAACTTTCATTGTTGTAGGTTACTGGAAAACGTACAGAGTAGGGAAGCTCTAGGGTAACACTTGCTCCAGCAGCTTTTGCAGTAAATTCCACAACTTCTCTTATTCTTCTTAGTACAAAAGCTTCATCGGCGTCAGTCAAGGTTCTGATTGTACCTAACATTTCTACCTGTTCAGGAATGATATTGCTTCGATTTCCCCCATTGATGGCACCTATGGTTACAACCGCAGCATTGTCCGTCAATGCGACATTACGACTTACAATAGTCTGCAGGTTCGTGATGATTTGGGCGGAAACCGCTATAGGGTCAATGCCAAACCATGGAGATGAACCATGTGCGGGTTTTCCTTTAACGGTAATTTTCATATCGTTGACACCTGCCATAATACCAGCTGGTTTATAGGTGATTTGTCCAACTTCGGTTAAAGCATCCATATGTAGTCCAAAAATGACATCTACTTTGGGATTTTCAAGCACCCCCTCTTTTACCATTAAATAGGCTCCGCCTTCTTCTCCTTTGGGTGGACCCTCTTCAGCGGGTTGAAAAATGAATTTCACGGTTCCTTTTAAATCACTTTTCAGCTCAGAAAGTATTTCAGCAACCCCCATTAAAATAGCCACATGACCATCATGTCCGCAGGCGTGCATTACAGAAGTTTCTTTACCATTGTACATGGTTTTTACCTTTGAGGCAAATGCTAAGTCATTCTTTTCTTCAACAGGCAGGGCATCCATGTCTGCTCGAAGTGCTACAACCGGACCTGGCAGGTCTCCTTTAAGAATTCCAACAACGCCTGTCACACCTACTTTTGTTTGTACATCTATACCAATTGATTCTAAATGTTTGGCTATTAAGGCCGCTGTGCGAAATTCACGATTTCCCAATTCTGGATTTTGGTGGATATCATGTCGCCAATCGATGACTTTCTGCTCAATCTTATCTGCTTTTTTAGTGACCACTTCACTATAATCTTTTATTTGTGCTGTAGTTAAGGTCGAATAAAGCATCAAGATGAACAATGATAGCATTTTTAAAGGGTATTTAAAGTTTGACTTGTTGGTAATAATTACCATCTCTTTAAGGCATTTAGGATTACGCATTTTTCTAAAGGATTTAATCTTTTGTTTTTGGTTGGTATTTCGATTTATGGAAAGGTAAAACAATTAATTAACTTGAGTTTAGTCTAAAGGAGCGCAACGGTTTGAATAAATGCCTCTTTAAGGGCGTTTATTTTTTTAGGGGAAGCTGTTTTATGGTTTTAAAAATTGTCTTTTTATTAAAAATGATGTGCTATCCATGATATCCACTGCTTGTAGACATCTTTTCTATGTACCGGATCTTGTGGAAAATGACCTGGAATTGGATAGGCGATAAATTTTGTTTCCACGCCATTGTCCTTTAAGTTGTGAAATAATTTAAAGGATTGCGTAACTGTTACTCTTTGATCCAACGTATTAGATAGAATCAAGGTAGGGGTTTTAATTTGGTGTGCATAGGTTATTGGTGATTGCCTGCGATAATTTTCAGCATTATCATTAAGCCATGGTGAACCACCCAGACCATAGCCAGACCATACATTCAAATCTGCCATATTATACCAATCAAACCAGTCTGTAACAGCAGCTCCGGCAACAGCTGCTTTCCATCCTTGAAAATGAGAGGTAAGCCAAACAGTCATGAAGCCGCCATAAGACCATCCAGACACGGCGATTTTACTTTCATCAATAAAACCCAATTCCTTAACCGCTTTAACTCCCGCCATAACATCTTTTCCTGGTCCTTCACCAGCATCGTTAATAACCGAACTTTGATATGCTTTGCCCAGATTGTTACTGCCTCTGTAGTTAGGCTGGAAAACAATCCATCCCTTTGCGGCCAGAGCTTGAGCAAAGAAATTAAAGCTTTCTATCGAAGAGCCCATAGGTCCTCCATGGATGTATAACACCAAGGGGTATTTTCTATTTGATGAAAAATCAGGTGGATAGGTGATTACCCCATCTTCGTAAAAGCCGTCCTCACCTTTCCAATTTACGGAACTAACTTTACCTAAATTTAATTGTGAAATAGTATCATTAAATGAAGTAATCTTTTCTGGAATGCTACTATAATCTTTCATGTAATACAATTCTGATGCTTCGCTTGAGGTAGAACCGATAAATACAATTTCATCAGATTGTCCTATATCCATATTGTTAAGTGATGGAATAACTCCATTTGTATTGAGACTCTTATAATTGCCGTCTAGTTGCCCCTTCCATAAGCTTACTTTAGTTTTATCGGGAGCTCCGACTAGGAAACTCTGGTCAGAAAACGAGAGATGACTGAAAATATCACGATCGATATCGAGAATTATATTGTCATTTTTAACGCCATTAGCACTAACCGAAAATAGTCCGTGAGGATTAAAAAATGGTTCTTTTCCCATGGATTTGCTATATAAAATAGTAGACCCATCTCTTGAAAAAGAGGGATTTGTCGGTACGCCAGGACCTTTGTCTAGCGTAATAGCTTTCTTAGATTCTAAATTTATTAGTTGTAATGAACTGTTTAAAAACGCACCTGAATGTGGTTTGGGCTGTTCGATATAAACTAATTCTTTACTATCAAAAGACCAATTAAAGCTTCCAGTAAAATTGTTGTATCCAACTTCTCCTGATGTTAACTGATATTCATTTTTACCTTCATTGGAACAAATCCAAATGTGCGATGCCACTGCCGCCTCTTTCGCCAAATACCAATCATTGCCAACTTCGAAGGATTTGTTGTGCTTTTCAATTCCTTTTTTTTCTTCTAAAGAGTCCTTTTGAACAAAAGCAAATAAATGACCATCTGGGCTCAACTTGTAGGTAATGACCCCCATTTTACTATTCGTTATCTGTTGGGCTTCCCCCCCATGCACTGGCAGCGTAAAAATTTGTCGTTTCTCATTGTTCCCTTTAGCCAAGAACGTTATATGCTGGCCATTTTGAGACCATTCTGGCAAATTTACGGAAGGTCTATTGTAGGTAAGTGGCGTAGCTTCTTTTGTACTTTTATTAACCATCCATAATGTATTGATGTATTCATTTTTTTCAAAGTCAGCTTTTCTAACGATAAGTAATATTTTCTTTCCATCAGGACTAATCCTCGGGCTACTCAGACTGACTGCCACGTCAAAGTGTTCAAGTGTAAGATTAGAAGATTGGGCTAAAACTTTATTGAAGTTTGGAACAACAAAAATTATTAAAGCGCAAAATGTTAGTAGGGGTGTTAGTTTTAGGTTTTTCATTTTGTGATGATTTAGAAATTGATAATGACCACTAAAGCTCATGTATCTGACTTCGTTAGGTGATTCGGGAACTAAATTACCAAATACATACCGAATGGAAAATCCGAGAGTTACGATAACTATCGGGTTACGTATGTAATTGAGTAGTAGTAATGAATATACAGGGTGTTGGCGGTAGTTTTTAACCTTTGCCTTTTTCTTCTTTGCGCCAAAAATCAAATTGTTTATTTAGCATTGTTACAGCGGGTTTACCTCCCTTTTTTAAACCTTGAACCGCTAGCTTTAGAATAGCTCCATTTTCGGGTTTGTATACCATTATAAAAGCGGATCTTGCATATTGTGTTTTGCACCTTTTATCTCCGCCATTTTCTTCTCCAGCTTTGAGTGCAAGCATTAAGCGCTCAGCTAAAGATTTATCCCTATTTTGATTAAAGGCATCAAAGGCTTTTTTAACAACCTGTTCCCCCAAAAGTATATTTCCCATAACTGCAAAATCTTCCCCAATCATTTGACCGTTCCAATCCGCAATTTCAGTTCCGGAATATACCAAAGGGCTTGTACCTTCTTTCAATAATATTACACCATATTGCTGCTGTTCTGGTTCGAAACGTTTTTCTTTCATAGCATTCAATATTTCTTGTGCGGAAGCATTGTTTTCCATAAGCGAGACTCCTTTCATCCGAGCAAAATAATTACTTGCTGCTTGCACTACAATGGCACCTTTTTCAGGTTCGATAGACGCAATTCCGGATACATCAAAAGTACATGAAGCACCTGCAATTCCAATTTCTCCCGTTTTTCTGTCAACGGCAATAATAGACCAGGTAGCATAGCATTGTGTAGAAAATAGTGAAGTTAGTAGTATTAAAACAGAGATTTCTATTTTCTTCATATTTTGGAAATTTAGTGTTGCGATATGTATTACAGACAAAGCGAATACAAATTTGTTACAGTTTCCGACTTAGCTTACTGCATGGAAAAGCTTTGATTTACATGAGATATTTCCACCAAGGCTATCGGCTATAATAAGTTACGGGGATTAGGACTTAACTCTGTAGGTACAGACAAGGAAGACGAGAACGTGCAATTACTTATGGCCAATGTTGATAGAAGTGTTTTCTATAAAAGCTTTTTATTCTTCAACTACAAGTTCTACTGGTTTGTTTTTAATCTATTTAAGCCTTATGTCTTAATAGAATACTTTAACCCCTTTCGATGGAAGTCCTATATTTCCTTAGTTAACAAGGTTTTTATTGGCTGTTTTTAGTGTTTTATATTCTAATTTAAACAATACCAATGCACATATAAAAACTTTAATTTTAATAGCAGCTGTTTAGGGTTTCAAGAATAAACTGGCACTTGAGAAGGCCTTACGCCTCGTATTAAGCATAGCCATTTTTAGCTATTGGCTTATCATTTTTTTTCATTCATAATCAATTTTAATCCTAAGAGCCCAATACTTAATTCCAAAAGTAAATAAACAAGAAGCAACCAATGTGAAATTCCATCTACAATAAGACTTAAAATTCTACCCCCAGCCAAGCCAAACATAAATACAACCAAGCAGTACATTGCAGGTCTTCTAAATTTAGGATTATAAATTCCGAGAAACCAAATAATCACATGACCAATATACAGTCCCATTACGGCCCTCATTATATGTTTTAGATTCACATTATCAACATCGAATCCATAAATTGGTGTTAGCGTCTTTTCTGGTAAAAAGCCATAGCCTAAAGCAATTGGAATTAATCCTATAGCCGCTATGAACAATAGTAATCGCTGTAAACGTTCATTAGTCATTTTCTTATATCGTTTTGTCCAGCTTTTGGGGAATGGTTTGGTTATGCTTCGCTGCGTGATTTAGTGGTTAACTTGCACGTACACACCAAGCTGAAATCCTTGTTGATTTTCAGAGGTAGGAGAGAACAAGCAATTACATATATTCTGTGTTATTTACTGATATTTGATTTAAGGTACAACAAAAGAAACAGAACTTGTTGAAGTCATATTCAAATTTGGAAAAACTTTTATTTGCAAATTAGGGTTGTTATATTCATTACTCCAAAAGGAATCGCCATATACTTTAATATGAATAGTTTGTCCAGTTGTAAAGCCAGCACTAATCAAATCATCTTGTGATAAGTTAATATCGTAAGGATTTATTTGGGAAATAAGCCCTTGTGAATAAAAATTGTAGTTTTCATTACTGACGTCTGCATTTTCGGAAAGAAAATATCTAACATAACGAGTATTACCATTACTTCCTGCAGGATTTGTAGTTGCAGATATTATTATATTACTTGTATTTGAGGTAACTGCTATATTGGTAATCTCTGTCGAAGACATTTGTCCTATTGACGGCGTTTCTGTAATAATGGTTGACGAACTTGTATTCGAATGTTTTAGATCAAATTTTTTATATGTTCCAAATCCTGCTTTTTCATAAATGATTGTATAGGTTCCAAAGGGTACATTTGTCAAAGTAAAATCGCCCTGAACATCCGTGGTAGCTGAAAATGATGTGTCTTCTAATTTAACAGTCATTCCAGAGTTGTCAATTTGTGAAGTACCCTCATCATATAGATTTACGGATCCAATAATGTTCGCTGATGTTACGGGGTCTGGTGTTGAATCTTCACTATCACTGCACGACGTAAACCCAAGAATTAATATTAGGCTCAAGGTAAAATAATTTAGTTTCATAATTTTCATCTTTTAATACGATTCATTTGTGTTTGTATATAGCGGTTTGTATAAAAGTAGTAGCCTATTATACGCACTTATTAGTGATATGTAATACACGTAATTTAACAGAAAAAATAGTTTAAGTCTATCCACACCGCTATTGCTTTTATACCTTGTTGTAGGAAGATATTCTTTACTAGTACTAGTTTATCTTCTCAAATATTGTGTCGATTCGTTTTAGCTTTTTTATAATTCTGGGAGTCATCCTCATTATCTTTAAATCCAGTTGCCAATAAAAAACAAGCGTTTAACCCTTTTTCCGTTAACCCCATTTTTATTGTAATTAGTGTTTACAAAACGTTCCGCAGGCGTATAGTGTATTTGTAGTTCACCACAGACCTTTTTAGCATTTGAAAGAGCAATGTGGGTTTGCTACACGTACCAATGAGACATATCTATTTCAGATTTTTCTTTTCTCAGTTTCCTTATTATGATTTTCACAAGCCGTCAGAATCAAAAAAACGCACTTATTAAATCTACTTTCTTTATTTCCCAAATAAGGTTTATTCGCTCGCTGCCTTGAAAGCATTCCAGTCTTCGGCAACTTCGACCAATTGATGTTTAGCTGCATATGCGTTATATAATACCAACATTTCGTTGTACATATCTGGAAAATCTTCCTCCAAAGGTATGCTTTCTGAAGGATCTTCTACAACGTTATACAAATGCCATTCTCCGTCTCCGAACATCCCTTTGCGAACTTTCATAAGCTTGTAGTTACCCTTCATTAAATACCCATTGCCAAAAAGCTCAAAGGCATACCAGTCTGCATCTGTTCTAACATGGTCGGTATTGCCATCTAAAAAAGAGCGAGCACTTATACCTGTAGGTGCCACAACATCTTTTCCGTTGTACTTGGCTCCAGGATGAGCGATACCCGCATAATCTAGTATAGTCATTGGGATGTCTTTCACAGACATAACTACATTACTGATCTCGCCGGCTCGTTCATATTTGTTGTTCATGGCACCTGGAGGTACAATTACCATAGGAACACGAACACCACCTTCTCCTATAAACCATTTCCACCAGGACAAGCCGCCTGTTGCTGCATTAGCCCATGAAGTTCCAATGTAATTACTTGAATTTGCCGTACCGATGGCCTCAAAAGAAGTGTCATAGTTGTTTGCAATCCATTTGCCGAAATCTTGATTTCCTGTCTTTGGATTTTCGGCTTCCATTCCTTCAGGACCGTTGTCTGAAACATATACAATCAATGTATTGTCAAGCTGTCCTGATTCTTTCAGATAATCGAGCACCTGCCCGATTCTGTTGTCTTGATCCTCGATTTCTGCCGCATAGGTTGCAAATACTTTCGCTTGATATTCTTTTTCCTCCTGACTTAATTCTGCCCATTTTTTCACAAGATCATTCTCGGGAGAAGGATCTGCCATCTCTGAAATAAGGCCATTCATTTTTAAGCGCTCATAGCGGAATTGCTTCAAGCCTTCATAACCTTTGTCAAGGTAAAACTGATAGTGTTTTTCAATCAATTCAGGCGGTGCCTGAATTGGGAAGTGGGCAGTTGTAAACGCCATGTATGAGAACCATGGTTTATCTTGTGATTGCGCAGCTTTTATAAATTCTAACATTTGGTTGGTGTATAATTCACCAGAATAAATGCCTTCTGGGCGCTCGTATTTTTCTCCATTCAATGTCCAATGTTCCTCAAATTTTTTATTCATGTAGTCTGGGTCGCTAAAGTCTGGTGTCATCCGCAGGTTATTCCAATGGTTTGAACCTCCTGAGAGAATTCCAAATTCTTTGGTAAAGCCCCACTCTAAAGGCCCTCTACCACCTGCGGCTTCGCCGCCTAGATGCCATTTACCCACTTTGCACACTTCGTAACCTTCGTCTTTAAAAAGTTGTGTAATAGCAACAGCATTGTCTGTTAAATATCCTTCATAGCCAGGCTTACCTTTTGAGTCCGGATAAAACGAGTAATCAAAAGATCCCAGTCCAATCTCAATATTATTACATCCTGTTAACAGCATAGAACGGGTTACAGAACAAACAGGAGAAGCATGAAAATTCGAGAATCGGATTCCTGCATCAGCTAAACGATCGAAGTTTGGAGTTTTGATTTCAGATCCATATATACCCAAATCTCCAAAAGCTATATCATCTCCAACCAATAAGAGAACATTTAATGGTTTCTCTGTTTGAGCTGTATTTTCTTTTTTTTCCGATTGATTGCAACTTACTAATAGGAATAGCGCAATCATTGTGTAAATTATTTGTTTCATATATTCAATTCATTTGAATAATTAATGCCAACGGTCTAGAATAGGTTTAGTTAGGTGTTTTAAGTCGCTAATTTAGCAAATGCAAACCGAATAGAAAATCCGCGAGGATTTTCAGAAGTAGGCGAGAACAAGCAATTAATTATAGCCATTGTTGCGCTTTCGTTATTTTAATTAATGAGTCCATTATTGTAATACTTCAATGGTTTTATCAATATCTTCAATAATTGATTCTAACCAGGTAATATCAACTGTGGTACTAATAAATATATCTTTGAGTTTTGTGTAAGTTTCTATGTTTTGTAAGTAATCAATAAACTCTTTATCTGACAAGTCATAGTCAGAGTGATTCACTAAAGTCATATTCGGAAGTCTTATTTCTAAGTTTTGGTTAATTCTCTGTTCGAAAACTGATAAATAACTAAACATTTGTCTATTACTTTCTTTCCAAATCGTATTTATTTTTCGTGCTTCTTTATAATTTTCAACGCTCGATTCATAATCTGCTATTGCTTTACCTTCTTTCATAGTTAATAAATCTAACTTACCGGCAGAATTAGTTGATTTACGAACTGATTCATTAAATCCCAAAGTGCGAATAGGAAACATATTTACCACATATTTTCTAATCGAATCAATGGGTAAATCTGTTTGTTTTCCTGCGGAAATATTTAAAATTATTATGTTTTTCTTATTACACTCATTTACATAATTTTTATAGTTACTGAATGAATTTCTATTTTCCCGTAATTCTTTAATCAACGATATTTTTAACTTTTGCCTTTCTTGGTTTTTATTACTCACTTGATTAAGGTTGTTTAACCACAACGCAATCAAAATCCCAATAACGACAAGAAAAATCTCTCCAATTGCATATTTGAAATACTTTATTGTTTTTCCTTTGGAAAGTAAATCTTGTCTAATTTTTCTAAAGAATTTTATCATAAGTTAGCGGTTGGTTATAATGAAACACAACTCTGAAATAAAGAGCATAATGCTCTTTATTTCTATTTTACAAGTTCTACCTCACCCGGCTGCCACGACTTGTCGAAGAATCCACTGGTAGGGGAGTAACATCTAATAATTTGGAACCAACCATTATTGGGCTTTGTTTTAATGTAATTGCCATCAGCTACCCCTTTTGGTTTATCGGGGCCATAATACAATGTAATGGAACCATCAGGGTTTTCTTCCGCAGCCGGTGTTGGGAAGGACTGACTACCTGCCCGGGGATACCTTTGGTCCGTTTGAATCATGGAACGTGTCTGATTGTCGTACACCGTTGTAGACCAAAACCTTTCTTGTGGAATACCTTTTGGCAGAGTAAGTTTATATGTCTTACCACCGTCCAAAACATTGCCTTCTGAATCTATATTACCCACTAAATATTGTGAGCCAATCCCGGTTAAACGCATGCACATTGCAGGAGTAATACCAGTCGCGAGGTAGAAAAAAGAAGTTCGCGCTGTTATTTTTCTTGCACCATCACTTTCATAAGGTATTATTTCGCCCTCTTTTCCAATTTCTGGTGGAGGTGTGTTGAATAAATAGCCCCCTTCAAAAAGAGGGTTCCACCACGATGAACCTTCATCATAATATCTAAATTTTTTACTTGGCAAGGCGCCTACCGCCGCAGTTCTTGAATAAGCGTTTGCTACTTTAACGGCCTTATCAAGAATTAACTTTGTTCTTTCGTCAGGGTTGAAATCTTTTCCCTTCACAATACCAATTGCCGCTAATTGCCCTGCAATTTCTGGACTGATAGCTCCGGCAGGCTGGCTTTGGATTAATTCATTAATATATATGAAGTGTCTGTAGTTAGCAGGAGGTAAGGTGTTAAAATCTTTGCCAGAAACATCTACTAACCTCGGCTGTATTGGTTTACTAAGTGGAGCCAATTTACCGTTGCCATTTAAATAGCTAGACACACTTGTGCCTTCCCCACCTTCAACGTATGGATAAATTTTCATGTACTCCTTTATAATTTTGTCACTGGTTTCTGTGGAGTTATCTACCAAAAACATTCGACCTAGCATGGTAACAAGATTGGTTTTTGAATATCTTATATAATAACCACCTTCCGGTAAGTTGCCTTCATAACCTTCCGGCACAAGTAAAAATCTGCCTCCTTTACCTCTGTCGGGCCCTGCTAAGCCAAAATCAGAAATCCAGTTAAACCAAAAGTCATCAAATATGCCCAGCACGTCGGGAGGAGTTTCCACTACCAATGGCCCATCCGATAAGTCTAAGTTACCCCAGAAATAATAGGTGTCCATGTTAGCGGTTAGCATAAGACTTTTTCCATCTACCATTTCGGGTGAAATGATAAACTCACCGTCTTTAACACCTAGTTCGGCAAAACCTTTACGCAAAGCCCATAACGAGGCTCCTTGAATAGTGTTGTTATAACTGTTCACAGCGTTAATGTAGAGCATTTCGTCTTCTAACATTTGTGCTGTTTTATCTGTAGGGTAACCCAATGGGAATTTGAGTTTTCCAATTTTTGAATCTATAAACTCATTTGTTGGTACAGATTCATCAATAGGTTTATAGATTCTTTTTTCTTGAGCGAAAATGGTTCCCAATCCCATTAAGAGGACTAGGGGGACAAAGAGAAAATTTTGGTGTTTCATGTGTGTTTTTTTAATTCCTTTCTAGGTTAGTAAGTTGGGTCATTTACGTGCTTAAACATCTAATATAGTAATCCAGAACGAGTAGGAAAAAAATTAACTGTATTTTTTGAATTAG
This sequence comes from Eudoraea chungangensis, assembly GCF_029360665.1. Lineage (GTDB taxonomy): Bacteria > Bacteroidota > Bacteroidia > Flavobacteriales > Flavobacteriaceae > Eudoraea > Eudoraea chungangensis. The sequence goes on along the minus strand of NZ_JARDUB010000003.1, from coordinate 194,419 downwards.
CCCATAATACAGCATTTTCCAATACCCTAGGTTGTGCTCTTTATACAGTGAATCCCAAATTATTTTTTAGAGTCTATAGTTGGTTTGGATGCATTGATAACTTTATCAATTAGTACTTGCGTTTCTTCAAGTCTAACATTTAGGTTCTCCTGATACCACAAGGTATTTTCTAATAAATTTTCGAATTCAACTTTTTGAAATAATGGATAGTAATCGGGTTTGACTTTAGACTTGCCTGACCATCTGAAATTTGCATTGGCATCCATTTCTTTAAAGGATATATGGGGTATGAGATAAGGTATAGAATATTCGTTATTCCATGAATCTAGTTTATTCAAACGTTTTTCTCTAATCTCAGAAAGCGAGTTCCATTGATTTAGTAAAGTCGTCATGTCTTCATTTTTAAAAAGATTTAAACGCCCTCCTTCCACGATGTTTTTTGCTGCATTTTCAGAAAAGGCAAGTTCAAACCCTTGGTATGCTTCATAAAAAAGACTGTCTAAATTTTGCTTTGAAAGCACTTCTCTACTTTCCCCAATTAGGCTCAGGAGCTTAATATTGGCATTCATAGAAGCATCCATTGTCAATGTATAATCCTGTAATATTTTTTTGTTTAATTGAAATTCTACGTGGAGCTTAGAAAGAATTTCGTTTTTATCCAGTTGGTCCAATCTGTCTTGATTCCAGCTATTGATGCTTAATGCGATTAGAATCCCAATAACCACCAGGACAATCTCACCAAAAGCGTATTTTAGGTATTTAGCTGTTTTATTTTCACTCATGTGCTTGTATCGTATTTTACGAAAGAATTTAAACATTGGTTATTTAGGTATCTTTTATTTTGGCAAAAAAATCTTGACTTGATTGAGCCCTGTTAGGTTATAATCAAATTCTTCTGGTGAGTATTTAGGCCCAATGTAGGTATTTTTATTAAACAGTGTAATGACCTCGGCCACTTTTAGGTCTAAGTAAATAGGATAAGGATGCATAGCTTTACGGGAGCATAATCCTTTTATGACCCAGGTATTTTATCCTTTTCAGTATTCTTAAAATAACTTCTCATTGCCTACGTGGAAGTAGGCGGTAAACTACAGAGCAATTAGTAATTACATAGGTTAACTTCGCTGCCTGAAGATGGTGCTACTATAGGTGATAAGGTCCGGGAGATTCAAAAGAATACTACTTCCCAATCATTTATTTAGTACTGTTCACATTAAGTTCTTAGGCTATATTTATTCTTTTTTAAATTGCAATAGCCAGTCATAAATAGATACATCAAATGTACTTCCTTGGATTTGTGTAAATGCCAGCTGATTTGAATAGACCCTGCTCCAAGCATCATGTCCGGTATTACCAAAAACGGTAACCTTAGCCTTTACCTCCGGATTAAGAGCATTTATGGCTGTTACCAAGGGGAAAGATCCGAAATTATCATAGGCCGGTACTGTAGCGTCCGAGTCACCATGAAATGCCCATATGGGTGTTTTGGTTAGGTTTGAAACAATGCGCTCTTCTCCTCTGGCACTAATTGGTACAATAGCGGCAACATAATTGTCTTCTCCTCTTTCTCCTACATAATACCAGGCACCTCCCCCTCCTAGACTTAGCCCTGTAAGATATATTCTTTGAGAATTTACCCTATAAGTTTCGATTAAATATTCGATAAATTCATGAATTTGATCATGCCTCCAATACCAGTCGGATTTAAGTTTTGGTGAAGCTACTATAAATGGAGTGGATGGTTTCCATCTCCCAGAATGTATAAGCCCTGGAGGAGTTGTTCCCAATAAAAGTTCGTTTAGTTCCTCTTCATCCGTACCTGTATATTCGGTTATATCCCAACCATGAAGAAACACCAATAAAGGATATTCCGGACCATCTTCGGTATAGCCATCCGGGGTATATACAAAATGTCCAAATACGGAATTGGTAGATGCTAATGGGTAGGCTGTATGCTTACCACCCTTATCGGCCGGGAGATCTTTTAGGTCTGTTGAATCTATAACTAAGACGGTTGGCTGAATTAAGGCAGGAGCTTCAGGAACTTCAGGAGTTGTCTCCACTATTGGGTCTTCGGTATCGGTGCAAGAGGTAATAAGAAGTATTAAGATTAAGGAAGATAAAAGGCTTTTTTGAAGAAAGTTTGACTTCTGGAAATACGAAAAGAGGAATAGCTTTAAGTCTGCTTTTTTATAAAAGTTATTGGGCTTTTGTTTTGTCTTCATCTACGTAAACTAAAAGATTAATTCCTTTCTGAATTCATAGTGTGTGGCACGATCTTGATATCTAAGTAAAACTTGTTTGGCATTCTCAGGGATATATGCAGCCTCATAGTCTTCTCCAGCGAAAGTCTTTACAGATTCTAAGCAATCAAATCGAAGAAGCAGTAGGAATTCTACTTCATCTTCCACAGATTTTTTGGAAATACTAACTTTTTCTAATCCCGTTACTCCTTTCTTTTGAACAGCTGGAAATACTTCCCTTACTAACATATCTTCGTATATAGCAGCGTTTTTTATGGAGGTCCAGCCTTTCCAGATTCTCAATATTTTGGTTTTTCCCTTCATATGCTGATAGCAGACACAAATTAATTATTCTGATTTATTGCTCGATCTTACTTAATGGAGTCCATAAAAAAAGTCTGCGGGTATTTCGGTGCAGGAATCGACTACATTTCGAAAATACAAAAATATGTGATAATTACCCGCGGGGTCACAGCGCCATACATTTATTGGTTTTTATATTGTTAGATTGTTAAGTGAATAATTGGGATCGGTTTCTATCAATTATGGTCTTTGTGTATTAATTATTTGTTATTTGGAAAATCTTGCTAAACTTCTCCGGTAGCGCTTGCCTTAGGGCCATGGTTTCTTTGGTAAATGGATGAATAAATTGGAGACTATGGGCATGTAAATAAATTCCTTTCCCTTTTAAAACCATAGGATGTTCCCCGTATTCCTTATCTCCCAAGATGGGACTTTTGATGGCAGATAAATGTTTTCTTAGTTGATGTCTTCTCCCCGTTTGTGGCCATAGTTCTACTAAGTTTAAGCGCCCATATCTTCTAGATGATACAGATTGAATGAGCTTGTAATATGTGGTCGCTACTTTCTTTCCTATAGGAAGATTAATTTGACCGTTGGCCTTAATCTCACCGATAGTTACAGCGAAGTAGCTCTTGTTTATTGTGCCTTCCTCAAACATTTTATTCAGGCGTCGTATGGCAGTACTTGTTTTACCAATAAGAAGTAGACCTGTTGTACCATAGTCTAAACGATGTACGGGTTGTGCAACCGTCTGAGGTTCTAGTATACTGGTCTTTATATTTTGGGCTAAGGCATTAGCAATCGTTTTAAAACTATTTCCACTTACCAAAATACCTGCCGGTTTAGATATAACTGCAAGGTGATTGTCCTCAAAAATCACTTTTAAGGGAAAAACAAAGCTTTTACCCTTTATGTTTTGCTCGGGAATGAGAAATTCTATGGTTTCCCCTCCTTTTATATAGGTTGCTGTGGTTGCAGTAAGACCATTAACGGTAATGCACTGTTTTTTTAAAGCCTTCTTTAAGGCCGATTTGGTAGCTATTAGATTAAAAATTCCTGGCCCATACTCCTGAAGTCTTATGGGAACTGCGAGTTTTGGAACGGTATGGACTTGCTTAAAACTCATAGTAATATTAAATCTTGGTAAAGCTATAATACTCTACTAGGTTCTGCCACGCAAAGTATATTTTTTTCCTTGCTCTTCTAACTTCATTTTTGCATCCTTCCAACCTAAAAAAGAATCCGCCTCTAAGTTTAGGCTTGCAATTTCTTTAGCGATTCGACTCGCATTCTTCATGGCATCTAGATGGGCGCCAGATTTGTAAAATTCTAGTTTTTCTTCCTCGTTTCTCCATAGGGTCATAGTATAGTGTTTGGACCAGCTTCCCGTTGTCCTTACAGCCAAACAAGGACTTTTCTTTATTTGCTTCATTACACGATAAGAATACTTATAGACCTTAAAAATTTTAAAAGGAGATTGTAACCTAAGAGAAGTGATACTTAAAATCATATGGAATCTTAAAAATGATCAAAACAATACAGAATATGTAGTGAATTTATGTAAATAAGACGGGCGAATGCATATAAAGTTACGCCAAATATCAAAAAAAGCTGTCCCTTACTATTTTAGACTTCTCTTTTTAGTTTCTCTGAGAACTGCTCAAGACTTTTTAATACATGCTCGTTTGGTGTTTTTTCGTCTATATACGTATGCAAATTTCCAAGGTTTCGCATTCCTAAATAGGAGGCGCTTAATGTAAATGGTATAAAGAACCCTTCTGTTGCGATAGGTTCTGAGCCGCAAGAGACGGCTGCCATAGCTTTTCCCCTGAGTTTTCTCCCTGTATCTTTCTCCACTTTTAAACAATCGGTAATCCTATCTAAAAAATTTTTCATAAGGCCGCTCATGGTATACCAATAGACTGGGCTAAGAAATACAATTAAGTCATATTCCACTACAGATCTAAAAAGCGGGAAAAAATCGTCTTCCATATGCTCATGGGTATAACTATACGAATGGATATTTTTTTTACACAGGTCGATTACATCCGCCTTTAGGTTTTTTGCCAGAACATTGCCAATTATGCTAGTATTCCCGTCGTGTCGGGCACTTCCTTGTATAATGATGGTTTTCATTTTTTTATATAATACTACTCTATTAGAGTCTAAAATTATACCTTATTTTTAATAATATTTGTTGATTTTGCAGCACCCAACTTTCTGTTAAATCATTAAATGTATTATGATTAATGACCAAAAACACATCACCCAAGGGAGAAAAAATCCAATGTATTCTTGCATTTAGGCCCATATTTCTGCTAACGGTATCGTACTGTAAATAACTGTTTATTTGGAGGTCTGAAGTAATATTAAATCTAACCCGAAGTCCGGCCAGAGTTTGTTCAAAATTACCAAATGGGAGTTCGGCCGTATTTCTTAGGGCGTTAAGTTCAAATCCTAATAGGGCCAGGGGATTCCAGTTAACCTGTACTTCCATTTCTTGTAGAGTTCCGTCGTAAAAAGAACCAAACCAATAGGAGGCCTCACCGCTAAGTCTTCTTTTTGCCGCAAATTCCATTTCGGCTCTGTACCTCATAAAATGATATTCGCCAATAGGAATAGTAACTCCCTCGGCAATTTCAAATGGGACAAGGATATTTTCCCCAACGGGCCGCACATTAAATTCTATACGGTCGCCACTTTCTAGCCTCCAATTTACTGGAGCAGTAAAAATACTGTACGACTGCCACGGACCATCAATGTTTTTCACATACGTCATAAATACCTCATGGAACATCTGTCTTACCAATGGCCAGGAAGGACGTGGGGCAAATGTTCCGCCTAATCTAGAATAGTGAACCCCCAATCTTGGAACAAAGCCTAAGGAAGGATCGAACTGTCTTCCAATTCTAGAATAGGTGGCGGCAACATCCCAAATGTCGTTGGGGTAGTCTACCTTAATACCAAAGGCAGAAGAGTCTTCTGTTAGATCTTCTCGCTCGGTATATAGTCCCCATCCGCCTATTAAAAAATTCTTATCCCCTTGAAAACTCGTAGTCTGGTAGGTAAAATCAACACCAGACATCCAACTTCCCTGCCGATCTAATGGATCTCCTACAGAAGCAATAACCCCAACCGTACTCTCTTTCAGTATATTTTGTCTAATGCGCAATACACCCATATTGGTAGCCTCATATCGGCGTTCGGCAGTTTGCAAAACATCCGTGCGGACACCTAAACCTCCAAAAGCTGTTTTGCCGATTCTGCCGTTTAGTTTCCCCCCTAAAACAATAGGAACCTCATTATTATCAATTAATCCAATACGCCTGCTAAAAAAGGGGAGGACAGTATTGGTTCCTGTCCCAAATCCAAATTCAAAAATATCAGAGCCTTCTAAGAAAAATGTTCGTTTTTCTGGAAAAAACAAAGGAAAACGAGTTAGGTTTGTTTGTCTTGTATCTACCTCAGTCTCGGCAAAGTCGGTGTTAACAGTTAGTGTAGCCAAGACGTTTGGACCAATACGCTGACTGGCATCTAAGCTGGCATCAAAATCATAAATAGTGGCGCCATCCGGGCCTATTTTATTCAATTCGTTTACCAATGAAGGCCGTACATTTAGCCCCAGTCCAAAATTAAATGCGGGTAGGTTGGTTAAATACCCGGCTTTACTTGTTTGAATAAACCACTGGTCTCTTTGCACATTTGCCCAACGGATAGTTTCTTGTTTTCCTTGAATTCTTCGCTCTACATTAAAACCCCATTTACGCAGCCCTTTTTTATAAGAAATACTCTGAATAGGTATTAGTATTTCTACCGACCAACCGTCCGATTGATCAGCCACTCTGGCTTCCCAAACGGCATCCCAATCTTCATTTTCTGATTCCCCTCGATTAGAGACTAGGGCATCGTATCTGGCAGCCAGTGCATTAACTGCAAAAATATACCCAGACTGTCCGTCTAGAAATGGGTCTATGACTATTTTAATATGATCTTCTTCTGAAATATCAGCATCCCTAAGTTTTGAAAACCTTACAATATCCTCCGGATTTGGGTTTTTACATTCAATGCCTATGACCAGTACTTGAGAATTAGCCATTACACGAACTAAAGTAGGGGAGGAGGGAGTTCCTTTTTCTTCGGGAACAGTCGTGAGAAAATCGTCAAGTATTGGTGCCTTCTGCCAATCACTTTCATTGAGTACGCCGTCAATTATTATTTCCCCCCTAAGTTCTCCAGCCATATGCGAAGGTCTCAGTTCTTCCTGCCCATAACATGTGGCAGCAGATAAAGCCAAGAGACAAAATATGCGGAATATACTTTTCATAAGCTCATAAGAGCTATCATTTTATAGAAACTATACCTAAGATCGCTGAAATATATACAGAATTTTTCCAATTCGCTTATCTTTTTAAGACGCATCGTCTTAGAAAAGACACCTATTTTATTTTAATAATACCAGTCTTAAAGAGATCTATCGCTGCCCTAATAAGTAATACCAAAGTATTATGAGGTAGATCCCGGGTTGGATCTATCAAAAAAGTCTTCATCCTAGCGCGTCCCCCTTTTTCTAGTTTTGGATGTTTTAAATGTTTCCCTTCTACAAAAAGGACATAGGGATTAGTAGTTTTTTTATCTACCCAGAGATAGCAAAACATTTTATTCTTAAAACAAAAACATGGCATTCCATATTTGGTGGTTTCCGAAACCTCACAGTCTTGTTCCAGAATGAGCTGCCTAAGAGCCAATAAACAACTTCTATTGGGTTCTGTCTGTCTAAGATAAAACTCACTAATCGGTTGCATTAGGATTTTTTAAAGTATCTATTAAGAATAGAGCTCGCTACTATTTAACAAAGCATACCAGATGGATTACTTCTGATAAGCTCCAGAGGAATAAGTAAGCTCATAGCTATGGGTATATATTTCAAAAACGATCCCAAAAGGATCTTCTACATAACACATTTTGTATGGTTTTTCCGTTGGATAATACTCGCGTATGGGCATTCTTTGTTTGCCTCCTGCCTTAACAATTTTTTCAATGAGAGCCTCAATATTAGGGTCTTGTACGCAGAAATGAAATAAGCCCGTTTCGAAAGGATTAAACTTTGGTGCCTCATCTGCACTATTTGCAAAAGAAAACAATTCTATACCAATACCGTCGGAGGTAGCCATATGGGCTATCTGAAATTCTTCCCAGTCTTCACCAAAAACATCGATACACATTTGGCCAATAGCAGTTTCTCTTTCCTTTTTAACCTGAGAAGGAGCCATAATTATATACCAACCCATTATATCGCTGTAAAATTTAACAGCTCGATGAATATCTGGCACTGTTATACCAATATGTGAAAAGGATCTTGGGTATTTGATTTCTTCCATGTGTAATAGTACTTAAGGTGTTAATAAGAGATGCCAGATGGTTAGTTTACGGCAAACAGTATCTAAAAGTCTCTATATTTTCCGTCCAGGAATTCATTGGCTTCTTCTTCAGCAAAGGAGGCTGTATCGGTATCCCAATGCAGGGTTTTATTTGGAAACCTACCTGCAATTACCCCCAGTAAAATGGTTTCTGTTAATCTTGAAGCATAGGAAAACGGAGCGCTACTTTCATCCTTTCCTAAACAGGCGTCAACAAACTGATGGTAGTGCTTGGTACCTTCTGTATTATAGTCCCTAACAGGGGTAAGATTGTGTTCCTTGGTAATACTGGCAATTTCTTCGTCGATATTAACAAAAGCTCCATCCACTATTTTTTGCGGTAACTGCATAAAATGGGGAAGAAGGAGTCTTCCTTTTTCACCAATAAACATAGCTCCTTGTTCGGGTAGTTTTTCTTTTTTTGGTAGTTTTAGTTCGTCATGTTTTTTTGGTGCATTCACACCATCGTCCCATACCCACTTGAAGTTATCTGTGGTAAATTCAGTTCCCGGAAATTCATAGGTTACCCGATTACTTTCTGGAAAACCAAAGCCGTTTGGTTTACGGCATTCATTTTTAATGGTTTTAGGAACATCTAAGGCAAGGGCATTATAAGGGGTGTCAAAAATGTGCACTCCCATGTCTCCTAGAGTCCCACAGCCATAGTCTAATAGCTTTCTCCAATTGGCTGGATGGTAGACCTGATTTTTATATGGTCTTTCCATGGCTGTGCCTAGCCAAAGATTCCAATCTAAAGTTTCCGGTACCGGGTCGCTGCCTTTTGGTTCCGGGCCATCGTATCCCCAATTCTTATTCGACCAAGCACGAACGGTATGTACCTTTCCAATAATACCAGACTGAATTAACAAGGTAGCTAACTTGTAATCATAAAATGAGTGTACTTGGATACCCATTTGGGTAATCAAATTCTTATCCGTCGCTAATTTTCTCATTTCCCTAGCCTCGGTGACATGATGCGTTAGTGGTTTCTGGCAATAAACGGCTTTACCCATTTCCATGGCCTTCATAGACGCAGGAGCATGAGTGTGATCTGGGGTGGAAACAACCACCGCGTCTATCTGGTCTCCTATTTCTTCCAACATTTTGCGATAGTCTTTAAATATTTTTGCCTGGGGATGCATTTGCTGGGCTACCGCTAAATTATTGGAATCCACATCGCAAAGAGCAGTTACAACAACCTGACTATGCGATGAAAAAGCCTTTAGGTCTTCCATACCCATACCTCCAATTCCTATATGTGCTGTTCTGAGTTTTCCATCCTGCATTAAGGCCAATACTGGCGATGGTAGGGCAGTAACGGATGCCAAAACTGCGCTGCTTTTTATAAAATGTCTTCTTTTCATCTTCGTACGATTGGTTAGAGTTTTTTGATTTTTATATTTCGGAACCACAGGTCACTTCCATGGTCTTGAAAACCTATATATCCGGTTTTGAACTTACCGTAGTCCGGACTGTTTTCCCATTTTCCGGAATTCCTTTTATTATACCAGTCTTCGGACCAGGGTACAAAAGAGAGTACCATTTGTCCATTTAGCCAATGTTCTACTTTTTCAGGGGTAAACACAATTTTTGAAGAATTCCACTCTCCAACCGGATGTAAAACTTTTTTGTCTGGATTTGGTGTATGCATTGCGTAATCCGCGGCAGTAGATTGCCAATCCTGTAACAATTCAGGATTTGGAGCACCCAAGCCTTTGTTGTATTCCGTAAGATCGTGGATGGAGGCATAGTTGTCATCATCTATTAATTGATATTCCGGGGATACATCAGGGGGACCGTCATAACCTTCCTTCACATGATAAAATATTCCGCTATTCCCCCCAGCCGGGATTTTCCACTCCACATATAATTCAAAGTTATCAAATTCTTCAGCTCCGTAAATAATATCTCTACTACCTTTGTAATCATAGTCTTCTTCTAGAATTTGCTCGGTATTAAAGGTTAGCACCTTATCTTTTATTACCCAGCCCGGAGGCATAACTTCCCCGTTATAGGCTCTCCAGCCATCTGTGCTGCTTCCGTCAAAGAGAACAATCCAATTAGTCTCAGAGCCAGTAACTGTCTCTTCAGAGGAGCTCTCTGCATTTACTTCCGCTTTTTTATCTGTTTTACATGAGAGCACAAAAGCCAAAAAAATTAATAGTATAGTTTGTTTCATTCTTGTTGATTTTTATTCTTGGGTTAGGAATTATTCAAACAGCACTAAAGATAATAGATTGAAATGATTTTTCAGCAGGAGTTTCTGTACAATTGTTTGTATAAGCCAACATTTAATTATGACGGTTTGCGGAGATTCATGAAATCAAAGTGACTTCATAAAACCAATATTATCTATTATTACTACTCCTTCATCTGTTTTGTCGAATACAAACTCGATCTTTGTAATAGTCTCTATATTAAACTCTGCGTTATAACTTTTGAAACGGTCTAATGGGAAATAAAACAATTGAAAAACATTTTCTGCTGTATTCTCTGAAGTAAGGAATTCCATTTTCCAAATTACAGGGTCTATTTCTCTTTGCAAGGCCGAGAATTCACTTAAACTAAAAGAGACAGACTGGCCTAAGGAGTCTTTTAAGACTATAGAAAAATCAATAGATTTTTTAGCATCATCCTTTTCTTTGTCTTTCTTCTTTTTTGATTCCTCTTTTTCTTCTTTGTTGTCCTTCGTAATAATCCATTTTCCCTTTGTTTTAGGATTGGCGTCTTCCGTGGATTCTGCCATAGAAAAAACCAAAGCAGCGGAGGAATCAATAGATATGGTTCTGGGCTTTAGATGTATAGAATAACTAGCTATTAAAGAATCTACTTTCTTGTTTACAATTGTGTCGGCATCCTCTTCTTCATAATGCCATCCTAATACCGCAGCTCTACTTCCTTTCTTCTCCCATTTTAATTGTATTTCTTCCTCTCTCCACACACTGAGGTTTTTGGTAAGGATGGTACCGCTGTCTTCGGTGGTCGTGACCACGTCAAAATCTTCCTCAAAGGTGCATAGAAAACTGGCATTGGAGTCTTCAAACTGATTGAGGTATATGGTTTCAGGAAGCCAATTTTTTGCTCGCCTACTATCTATAAACATGGGTAAGTATTCCTTTTTATTTCGCAGAGTAATTTCCAGGAAGGAACTAATGTAAACTTCCGCTATTTTTCTTTGATCCTCCGCAGAGAGTAGTTGTTTTAAATTTAATAGCCCTGTAAAAGGATTTCCAACATCACTTCTTCCCCAACTCGTATTAAACTGTCCATGATTAGCACCAGCGATATATAGTCCGGTTTTGAAGTGGTAGAGACTATCATTAAAGCTAACTCTTTCGTATTGCTGGGTTCCTCTAAAGGAGCGAACATCAGCATCTTGTGCCCCGTGGAAAACAAAATAATCTACATCCTCAATTTTGGTTCTGCTATCTCCTGGTTTGTATTGCCCGTCTACCGGTGCAATAGCGATTATGGATTGAATATTAAAGTTGTAGTCGAATTTAATAGAAGCATCGTCAGGATAATGTGAAAGCTTATTAAACATTACGGCATGGGCAACTGCTTCACCTCCTCGGGAATGTCCTATCAAAGCAATTTTTGAAGTATCTACTTTGTTGTTAAATATATTTCCTGAAGTCTTATTCCAATTGTGCCACACCCTTAAATGTTCTAATAACAGCCAACCTCTGGCATCGTTTTCTTCCTCTAAACCTCCAAAAATGTCGGACCAAGAACCATTAATAAAATTTTCATCTACAGAGGCCAGTATAATACCCCTAGAAGCAAGTAAATTTCCCAAATATGCATATCCGGGATCGGAGAAATCTTGCATGGGGTGGTTTCCATGAACAATCAGTACCAAAGGAAAAGGACCTTCTCCTTCGGGATACCACACACTCCCGTTTATAGGAAGGGCAGAAGAATTAAATCCCCAGTATTTTTCTCGCCACCAACCTCCAAATCCATTCCAATCATCTATAAAAGCCACTCCATTTACACTATCGGTTTTGATATCTACCGCATTACCAAATTCTTTTCTGTGACGATCTTTACCGCTGCCATAGTGGAGTGTTTTAACTTTATAATTTCCTTTTTCTGCCGGAGAAGCTGCACTAATTGGGGTGATAGTGGCCTCGTTAATTGAGGCTGCATTTTCAATCGGATCAATTTCAAAGCCACTTGGGATATACAAAACAATGGCCGTAATTAAGCCAGTGGCACCCAACACCAGTCCTGCCAAACTGATTATTTGTTTTGGACGACTTAAATTAGTAAAACCGGTCTTTTTTAACACCAAAATACCCGCACCAAAAAGAGAGGTCATTAAAACCAAGAATAGGGTAATATGCCAGTCATAACTCATCATAAAAAAAAGAGGAATGGAAATGCCGAGGGCTACCTTATAAACCTTGGGGATGCTGTTAATTTTATTAATACCCCATAAAGAGAGGTAACTGGCTAGGATTACCATCAAGGTAAAACTCAGAAAAAGTAATAAAATCCAATTATCCTTAATATTAATGGATACGATAATGGCGTGTAAAACCCATAAAATTCCGGAGCAAACAAGCAAACCCTTTGCAGCGCCAGTAATTGCATTCTTACCCGGACTTATTTTATTGTAATTAGACGTTAGCCATTTGGTTAGTTGTTGGTATTTCTGCTTCATAGATTGGTCATTGAGAGGTGATCACAATATACGTATTACTTAAGTAGTTTGGAGACAGATTGTCTTTTATTGTTTTACTTTTCTGGAAGTCTTAATTTAGGAGATAGTTACAGAATTCCAACGCTTAGACTGCCATATTTTTTGATCATTTTTCGATAAATAGGTCCAAGCCATTATTCTACTTTTCTTATTTCCAGTTCCTATAGGAATTACTTTGAAATCCTTCACCTTTGCCTTCTCTAATAAAAGTTCAATCTTGCGTAAATTAGACTGTTTTGAAATTAGAGTTGTAAACCAAAAAACGTTTGTGGAAAAAGAGAGACTTTCATTGATCATAGTTTCTATAAACCTTATTTCCCCTCCCTTGGTGACAAGTTCGTTATGGTTACCAGAGAAGTTCAATTTTATTGCCTTATTTCTTTTTCCAGTAAGATTTTTAATCTTCCTTCTGCTGCCTTTTAAAGCTTCCTCCATGGAAGAGTGAAAAGGGGGGTTACAGATTGTAAAATCAACCTTATCTTCCGTATTTAGGATGCCCGCAAAAATTTGCTGCGGATTCTTTTGAAGTCTAATATTTATCTTGCCCTCTAACTTTTGGTTGTCTCTTACGATTTTTTCGGCGGAACTGATAGAAGCAGGGTCAATGTCGGTACCAATAAAATCCCATTGGTATTCTGCTACACCAAGGATAGGATAAATACAACTTGCACCCACACCTATGTCTAAACCAGTTATTTGACTACCATATGGAATACTTCCTTTATTATTTTCCGCCAGAAGATCTGCCAAATAATGAAGATAGTCTGCTCTTCCAGGAATAGGAGGGCAAAGATTTTGGTTAGGGAAGTTCCATTTCTTTAAGCCGTAGTACTTATGCAGAAGCGCCTGATTTAGAAGTTTAACTGCTACCGGATTACTAAAGTTAATGGTAGTAGTGCCATAGGAATTGTTCTGGAGACAATCCGTTAGTTCCGGTTTTAGTAAAACCAAGGCTTCTAAATCGTAATTTTCTCTATTTTTATTACGTGGATGTAAGCTGTTTTTTAGAGCTCCATCCTTTCTTTTTTGCATAATTCCTGTTATAGAAAATTTTTTCTAGACCATTCTTCCATCTAACAAATTTATTATTCTCTGGCCGTAAGCCGCATTTTTCTCCGAATGAGTTACTTGAATAATAGTTACTCCCTCCTCATTTAATTGCTTAAACAAATCCATTATTTCTTCTCCTTGTTTAGAATTTAAATTTCCTGTTGGTTCATCCGCCAAAATTAACTTTGGATTCCCTATTAGGGCTCTTGCTACGCCTACCAATTGTTGTTGGCCTCCGCTTAATTGTGCAGGAAATAAGTCTTTTTTTCCCACAATTCTAAATCGATCAAGCATGTCCGCCACTCTCGCTTTTCGTTCTCCGCTTTTGACCTTTTTGTACAATAATGGCATTTCTAGGTTTTCCTCAACGGTTAGATCGTCTAGCAAATGGTACGCCTGAAACACAAAACCAATATATTCCTTGTAGAGGTTAGCGCGCTGTTTTTCTTTTAAACTATGTACGGATTCGTGCATAAAATTGTACTCACCTTCATTAAAACCATCTAGCATTCCAATAACATTTAAAAGAGTAGACTTGCCAGAACCAGAAGGCCCCATTATAGAAATAAATTCCCCTTCTCTAACCTGTAAATTGATGTCTTTTAATAAAAAGACAGGATTGCTTGAAGATTGTACCCATTTGAAAACATTTTTTAGCTCTAGTAACATTTTGTTTTGGTTTTGTAATTGCAGGCTATAAACTTGCAAAACTTAATAATATACTATTCTGTGCGTAAACTCTTAACTGGGTTTACAATTGCGGCTTTTATACTTTGATAACTCACGGTAATTATTGCAATTAAGACTGCAATTAGGGCGGCGAATATGAATACCTCCACTCCTACATTGGTGCGATAGGTAAAATCTTCTAACCACTTACTCATGGCCAGCCATCCTAAGGGCAGCGCAATAAAAATGGCTAAGCCCACTAGTTTTAAAAAGTCTAGGGTTAGTCCGTAAGCAATCTGTTGTATGTTGGCACCCATAACCTTCCTTACACCAATTTCTTTAGTTCGCTTTTCGGCATTAAAGGCGGCAAGTCCGAAAAGACCAAGACAAGCAATTAGAAGGGAGAGAAGGGTAAAGATGATAAAGATCTTTCCAAGTCTCTGTTCTGCTTCATAAGTTTGATTAAAGGACTCATCCAGGAAATAATAGTCGAAGGGTTGTCCCGGTGCCACCTGATTCCAAATATTTTCAATACTTGCAATTGCTTCAGGGAAGTTTGAGGTATTAAGTCTTATGGAAAGTGCAGACGAAAAATCACCAAGAACCATACTCAAGGACCCAATACGATCCCGAAGACTTGAAAAATGGAAGTTCTTAATGACCCCAATTACCGTAAAAAATTCTGGGTTCTCTGCGCCCAAATCCCCTGAAATTCGCATACCTATTGCTTCCTCTGGGGAAATTCCTAAGACCGACACTGTGGTTTCGTTTAGTAGCATGGCTGTAGAATCTGTCTTAAATTCCCGATCAAAATTGCGCCCTGCTAGTATTTCCAAATCTAAGGTATTTATGTAATCATGGTCTACAAACCACTGCTGCATATTTATGGCGTTTTCTTGTTCTTCAGCGCCTTCTTGAAAAAAGGAAGTATTAGACCTTGCTGAGGGGGTAGGAAGATAGCTGCTGAGGGTAGAAGCCGCAACAGGAGTTAATTTATCAACCTCCCGTTTAAAGGTCTGTACCTGGTCTCCGACGGTAAACACATCGTTAACCACAAGCACTTGTTCTTTGGAATAACCTAAATCTTTATTTTGAATAAAGTTTAATTGTTGATAGACTACAATGGTCCCAATAATGAGTAAAACAGAAATGGTAAACTGGAAAACAACTAAACTATTTCTAATAGCACTTCCACCAACATTACTCGTGCCACCGCCCTTTAAGACATCTACTGGCATAAATCGAGACATAAAAAACGCAGGATAACTCCCGGAGAATAGACTTAATAGAGTAGTAGCAGCAAACAAAATCAACCAAAAGAAAGGGGAAGTAAATGGCATCTTAATATCCTTCCCTGCCAAATCATTGAAAAAGGGTAATAGAATCCAGGCTACTGAAATAGCGAGTGCCAGCGAAATCAAAGATACCATAGCAGATTCTGTTAAAAACTGACGAATCAGTTCTCGCTTGTTTGATCCTAGTGTTTTTCGGACCCCAACCTCTTTTGCCCTTTTTAGAGAATGGGCGGTTGAAAGATTCATAAAATTTACACTAGCCAAAAGAATTAGAAACAGCGCTATAAAGGTTAAGATATAGATGTTTTCAACCTTACTATTGGCACTTAATTCCATAAATGCATTGGAGTGCAGATGTATATCGGTAAGTGGAATAGTTGAAAAGTTTAAATAATTTCCGGAGGCCCTGAATTGTTCTTCCGTGATTCCTGGAAAATATCTTTGAACGTACGGAATTACATAGGTCCCTACCATAGACTGTAATGGTTCCTGAAATGCAGCCATATTTGCCCCTGGAAGTACCTTAATAAAGGTAAAATAATTATGACTTCCCCAGGCGCCTTCCCAGGCGTCTTCATGCCCTACCATTGCCATAAATACAGCATGTTCTCTTAACATAGAATTTTTAGGGAGATCTTCCATTACCCCGGTTACCCGGTATGTTTCGTTATTGGACAAAATCAATGTCTGTCCTAGGGCGTTTTCGGATGGAAAGTGTTTATTAGCAGCTGTTTCTGTTAATACAAGGGTATTAGGCTCTTTTAAGGCAGTATTGACATCGCCATGAAGAAGTTCTAAACCAAAGAACTCAAAGAAATTTTCATCGGCAAAGGCCGTATTTTCCTCTTTTATGTTCGCCGTGCTGTTCTCTTTTCGAATGAGACGACTTCCTTGGTCTCTTAGTCGGGTAGAATTTTCAACCTGTGCAAAATCATTCTTTAAAGCTTCGGCCATAGGAGCCGAGGCTTCGGCAGAAAACATGGCTTCCCCTCCAAATTTTACATCGACATTTATGCGGTGAATACGTTCTGCATCCAAAAACATTTTGTCGAAGCTAAGCTCGTCATAAATGTAAAGGGAAATTAAGAGGCCACCAGCCATTCCTATGGCTAGTCCGAAGATGTTTAGAAAAGTAAAAAAAGGTTGCTTTTTAAGACTTCTCCATGCAATTTTTAAATGATTTTTAAACATGATATTCGTTTTTGATTGATTGTGATTGATTTTATAAAGTTATTCTGTCCTTAGGCTATTAACTGGGTTCGATTTTGCGGCTTTCAAGGCTTGAAAACTCACAGTAAGCAAGGTTATAATGATTGCTCCAATAATTGCCAGAGCAAAAATCCACCAGCTAAGACTAACACTATAGGTGTAGGATTCTAACCAGCCATTCATTAAATAATAGGAAATCGGAATAGCAATGATGCAAGAAAGAATAACCAGACCTATAAAGTCTTTGGAAAGCATTTTCCAAACATTAAACACGGAGGCTCCCAAGACTTTTCTTACTCCAATTTCTTTTGTCCGTTGCTCGGCAACAAAGGAGGTGAGACCAAAAAGACCTAAGCAGCTTATTAAAATAGCCAAAGCAGTAAAAATACTAGCCAGTCGTGCAATTCGTACTTCAGATCGAAACTTTCTTTCATATTCCTGATCAACAAACTGGTATTCAAAAGGGAGATCAGGGAAATGTTTTTTAAAAACGTTCTCCACTATTTCCAGATTTTCACTGGCGCTATTTCCAGGGTTGAGACGCAGGTTGTAATAACTAGATTCCCCATAACCATCGAATGCATATATTGCCTGTTTTACTGGATCGTAGGGCGACTGCATAACCATATCTTCCACTACGCCTATAATCGTTAAGGGAGGATCCGGGTCTTCTTCATCGGAGTCTTTTAAT
The DNA here is from genome assembly GCF_029360665.1 of Eudoraea chungangensis. Lineage (GTDB taxonomy): Bacteria > Bacteroidota > Bacteroidia > Flavobacteriales > Flavobacteriaceae > Eudoraea > Eudoraea chungangensis. The sequence continues at coordinate 176,834 of NZ_JARDUB010000003.1, read as the reverse complement.
TGAACCCCAACCGGATTGCTCAATCCCATATATTTAGCCGCGGTTTCGTTTATGAGAACCGCTGTAGAATCTGTAGAAAAGTCTCTCGAGAAATCTCTGCCTGCAAGAATTTTCAGGTTTAAGGATTTAGCAAATTCGGGAGCCACGTCTATCCAGGCAAAGTCATCCTGAAATCCTTCAGGTTTACTTTCCCAGGTATATCCACTTCGATTAGACCATACATTGGTAGTAGGACTACTAGAACTAGACATTTCAATTACTGCATTGGAGTTTAGGAACTCCATTCGCATCAGGTCGTATTTCCCAATAAAATCCTGACTTAAGGTTGGGATTTGTACAAGGCCTTCTTTATCGTAACCAATAGGTCTATTTTTTGCAAATTGGATTTGTTGTAAAACAATCAGCGTGCCTATAATAAAGGCTACGGAAACGGTAAACTGAATAACAACCATAACTTTTCTTGGCAAACCAGCTAATTTGCCAGCCTTAAAAGTGCCTTTTAGAACCTCCACCGGATTAAAAGAGGATAAATAAAGTGCAGGGTAACTGCCTGCTAATAAAGAAGTTATGATAACGAAAATCAAGGAACTGGCCCAGAACGTAAGACTTGTCCATGGAAATCTGATTTGCTTCAGAGACAAGTCGTTGAAACTATTTAAGGCCAATAAAACCAGGAGAATGGCTAAGACATAGGCAATAACCACGACTAAAAAGGATTCTCCTAAAAACTGATTGATTAACTGATTTCTTTGCGACCCTATGGATTTTCTAATACCTACTTCTTTGGAACGCTTTTCCGATCTTGCAGTGCTTAAATTCATGAAATTAATACAGGCCAACAGCAATACAAATAGGCCTATAATTCCAAAAAGCCATACGTACTGAATTCTGCCACCCGTTTGTTTCCCATTTTCAAAATTAGATCGCAAATGCCAATCTTTCATTGGAAATAAAAAGAGCAGAGGATTAAATTCCCGTGTGTCCTCATTTAGATCTTTCTTTACATACTGAATAGCGGAAGAAACAGATTCCATATTAGAATTATCTGCTAGTTGAACAAACATTTGAAAAGAGTTATTTCCCCAATTAGTCTCGGCTTCCTTTAGCCATTCTTCTGTAGTAATATAATGTTCCCATGGTTGTATATAGGTTAGCCCATGGAAGTTCGTATTAAAGGGCAGGTCCTTATATACTGCGGTCACCATCATATTATATTCATTATTTACCTTAAGAACTTTTCCAATAGGGTCTTCGGTTCCGAAAAGAGCATTTGCCGTACTGGCCGATATCATTATTGAATTAATTTCTCGAAGGCCATCTAATTCCCCGGCAATAATATCCAGACCAAGCATTTCTGGTCCCCCGCGTTGCATAAAGTTCCCCTCTCTCGCAATATTTATATCCTTGTATTTTAAGTATTCCGAGTTTTGCCAGGACGACATTACTATATGCTTAAATTTATCTCCATATCGATCTCGGAACGCCCTCTCTAGGGGTCTGGGAATCGCTGGCCCTGTAGAGGTTTGTCCGTTAAAGGTTTGTGATTGAAATACTTGGGCAATTTCATTGTAATTAGTAAAATGCTTATTATAGCTCAATTCATCTTGTAACCATAATCCGATTATTAAGGTGACCGCCATACCCAAGGCCAGCCCTCCGATGTTAATCGCGGAATAGCCCTTACTTCTAAGGATATTTCTCCAAGCTATTTTAAAATAATTTTTAATCATTCAATTTCTTATTTAAGTACAATCAAATATAAACTATTCTGTACGTAAACTCTTTAACGGTTTCAGCAATGCTGCTCCTATAGATTGGTAACTAATGGTTACTAAGGCAATGACAATGGCCGCAATACCTGCTATTAGGAAGACTTCCCAGCTGATATTTATTTTGTAAGAAAAATCCTCCAACCACTTTCGCATCATTAACCATCCTATGGGTACTGCCATGACAATAGCGATTAACACTAATTTCAGGAAATTAAGAGTAAGAAGGGAGTAGATACTTCTAAATGGGGCCCCTAAAACCAAGCGGATGCTAATTTCTTTTTTGCGTTGCTCGACCATAAAGGCGGAAAGAGCAAATAATCCTAAGCAAGCAACAAAAATCGCCAAAATGGCAAAGGATATAAAGATGCTCTTAATTCTAGAAACATTAGCATACATTAATGCAAATGAATTGTCCATAAATTCATAGCGCATCTCCATGTTTGGATTAAATGTGCTCCATTTTTCTTCAATGTCTTTAATAAGTTCAGGCAAATCAGTACTGCTAACCTTAACAGAGGTAATAGAAGGGCTAATTCCTCTAAAAAAGCATAGAGGCTGTACCTTTTGCTGCAGGGTATTGTAGTTAAAATCGTTAACCACTCCTATAATCTCATAAAGAGTGCCATAGCGAGATATTTTTTTGCCAATTGGGTCTTCCAAAAGAAGTTCTTTAACCATGGTTTGGTTGACTATCGTAGCATTTTCATCTGAGGCTCTGTCCTTGTCAAAGTTTCTGCCTAATTCTAGAGTCATTCCCAGGGTTTCTAGGTAATCTTCATCTATAACCCACGCCTGTCCGGGAACGGTTTCGTCAATATTATCTCGGCCTTCGTTAACATAACTATTACCATTTCGTTTAGTACCCTCGATAGGTAGAAAGTCACTAATGCTTACATTTTCTACTCCATTTAGGTTTTTAAGTTCTTCTTTAAAAGTAAGTAGTTGATCTCCCATCAAATTTGTACCGTATAGTTGTATTACCTGTCCTTTTTCGAAACCAAGTTTAGAGTTGAGAATAAAGTTCATCTGTTGGTTTACTATTAGCGTACCAATTATAAGTATGATAGATATTGTAAACTGAAATACTACTAAACCACTGCGAAGGCTACTAGATTTACTTCCGCTGGTCAGGTCTCCTTTTAGGACGGCAGCCGGTTGAAATTTAGAAAGATAAAAGGAAGGGTAGAGGCCGGCTAAAACCCCCACGATTAGAGCTCCTGCCAAAAGACTAATAAGGAATATGGGATTGGTAAAGGGCAAGCTTAATTCTTTTCCCGACATACTTCTAAAAAGTGGCATTAATACCCAGGCGAGCATCGTACCAAGTGTAAAGGAAATAACCGTAATCAGTACAGATTCGGTTAAAAACTGTCTAATTAAGTAGCGTTTTGAAGAACCAACAACTTTTCTAACCCCAACTTCTTTGGCTCTGCTCGATGATTTCGCCGTGGAGAGGTTAACAAAATTAATACTTGCTATGACTAAGATAAAAAGGGCAATAATTCCAAAAATCCATATGATTTTAATATCATTTCGTTTAGATGCTTCAAAATCTATGGTTGAGGAATAGAGATTGATATCTGTTAACGCCTGTAGTTTAATAAAAAACTGATTTTTAAAATCCTCTGGAATTACATAGCCTGCTGTTTCATTCGCCGGAACAATGTACTCTTCTATTAAATGATTCGACATTTTTTCTTCGAAAGCCTTAGGATCGGCATCGGACCTTAATGTGATATAAGTATAATAATTGTTCTGTGTCCATCTAGTTTGCTCGCCTTCACCAAATTCAACCCCTTCAAGCGTAATTAGAAAGTCATAGTCCATGTGTGAATTACTCGAAAAATCTTTCATAACACCATTAATCCGAAATGGCAGCCCATTGTTTCCATTTAAATAAATGACTTTTCCAATAGGATTTCCTGTGCCAAAATACTTTCTTGAAATTCGTTCCGAAATAACCACTGTATTAGGTTCTGCCAAGGCAGTTTCGGAAACACCATGTACCATGGGTATTTGCATTATATCGATAATGGCCTGGTCGGCGTAGGTAAATCTTTCTTCGTGATGTTGTCTTTGCTCCCCCCCAATTCTAATTTCATTACTCCCCGCTCCCCAAAACAGTTCATTATCCATTATTCTGCCGCTCTGCATAACCTCTGGAAAATCACTCAGTACCGTAGGTGCTGTATTTGCAGAAAAATGTATGCCATCGTTAATAGTTCCGTCAGATATATATCTATTAATCATACGATATATATTCTCTGAATTTTCTATTTTTTTATCATAGCTCCTTTCGTGCACGATATAGATAGAAATGAGTACACAGGCAGCGACCCCAATACTTAATCCGATGATATTAATAAAGGTAAAACCTTTGTTTTTTAAAAGATTTCTCCAGGCGATTTTGATATGATTGATGAACATAGTTATTTTTTTTTTATTCAGTACGTAGGCTAGTTGCAGGATTTGCTATAGCCGACTTTATGGATTGAGCTCCAACGGTTAAAAGTGTAATTAACATAGCAATGGCACCAGCCAAAGCAAAAACCCACCAATGAATATCAATTCTATAGGTAAAATCTTGTAACCAACGATTGGTAAATAGGTAGGCTATAGGAGTTGCTATAAGTAATGCAAGCAATACAAGCTTAACAAAGTCTTTCGTTAATAGTTGTACAACAGACTGAACACTGGCACCTAGAACTTTTCGGATCCCAATTTCCTTTTTCTTTTGTTCTGCTGTATATGAAACAAGACCAAATAATCCCAGAGCGCTGATTAAGATGGCTAATATGGTAAAGAAAACGGCAATTTTACCTATGCGTTTTTCTTCTTCATACATCTGTTCCACTTCGGTATCAACAAAAGAATGCATAAATGGGGTGCCCTCTATGGTGGCTTTCCATACTTGTTTCATATTGGCCAAAATAGCTCCCATATTTGCCGATTCGAGCCGAAGCAGCATTCTCCTGGGATTGTTCATTTTAATAAGAACCAAGGGTTCTATAGGGTTTTTTAAGGAAGCAAAATGGAAGTCGTCTAAAATGCCAACTATTTCATATTCTACAGGCCCTTCATTTCCCTCTCCCAAGACTATGGTTCCCAAAGCTTTGTCCTTTTCTATATTCATGGCTTTGAGCGTTGCCAGATTTACTAAAAGTTGGTTTTCGTCGGTTTCCTTTAAATCACGTCCTTGCAGCAGGCTAACACCAGTTGTTCTGATATAATCTTCGCTTATAAAGTTTATATTAGTGCCTATTGCATTCTCAGGGTTCTGACCTTTTAAATATAGCTCTCGGCTGGCGTTGATATTTTCGTAAGGGGAAAACCAGTTCCCAGTAATCTCTGAAATACCGGATATGTTTAAGTACTGAGATTTTAATGACTCATAGTTATTACGAGCATCTTCCGTATTGAGTTCTAGGGAAATTAAATTCTGTTTTTGAAACCCTAAATTCTTTTTTTGTGTAAAATTAAATTGTTGCCATATAATCAAAACAATGCTTATTAGTGCTATAGACAGTACAAACTGAAATACTACCAATGCCCTCCGTAAAGTGCCGTTGCCACTTCCTTTAACCGTTTCCTTTTTTAAGACTTTTATCGTTTCCAGAGAGGACAATACCATTGCAGGATAAATTCCTGCAAGGATTCCGGTTATGGCCCCAAGGCTTAATAAAGAAATAAGTATGGGTAGTTGAAAGATATCCGGATAGGTAAGAGCGCTATCAGAGATTTCATTTATTATTGGGAGGAGACTAATAGTAATAGGAATACTAATTAAGATAGAAAAGAAAGAAAGTAGTAAAGATTCGCTTAAAAACTGAAATACTAGTGAACTTTTTTCTGCGCCGGCTACTTTTCTAATTCCAATTTCTTTGCCTCTTTTATTGGCTCTTGCAGTGCTGAGGTTTATGAAGTTTATACAGGCAACCAATTGGATAAAGAAAGCCAATATCCCTAAAATATAAAGGTATTGTATATCTGAAACCTTTTCTATTTGTGAAGCGATCCCTTTTGAGTACAAATGTATGTCTTGTATGTTTTGCAAGACTAATTTCATTCTAATTCCCCTTTCAGAAAGTTGATTTCCTGCCCGGGATTCCAAGAAAGAGGGTAGTTTTGCAGCCAATTCGGATGGGTCGGTACCCTTTTTTAGCTTGGCATAAGTATAAACATAATTATTTCCTCCATAGGTATTATTCTCTTTAACATAAGCTCCCAAGCCGGGGGTGTCCATACTAATAATATAGTTTGGATTGAGATGAGATTTGCCATAGTTTTCATCAAATACGCCTTTAACTGTTAATTTGTTGGGTTCACCACTATACCCAGAAATCTCAACCACCTTATTTACGGGATCGGTCTCTCCGAACATTTTTTTCGCAAGTTGCGAGGAGAGTATTAAGGTGCTAGGTTCATTTAAGGCTTTCTTATCACCGGCCAGGAGTTTAAAATTAAACACCTCGAAAAGTGTAGAGTCTGCGAGGTAGGCCCTAGATTCATAAAACCCATTTTCAGCGCCTGAAACCTTAATAATGTCTACATTAAAGATATCTACTTTCACTACCCGGGTGACCTGTTCAAGTTCCGGAAAGTCTTCTTTCAGGTCAAAGGCAACAGGCGGTGAAGTGGTTGCCAAAGAATTAAATTCACCGTTGGCACCACTTCCATCTACCTCAGACCTCACTCTAAAAATAGAAGCTGGGTCCTGATGGTATTGATCGTATCCCATCTGATCAAAGACATAGAGCATAATACAAAGACAGCTTACTGTCCCTATCGTCAGGCCAAGTAAATTGATAAAAGTCTGCATTTTGTCTTTTACCAAATTTCTCCAAGCAATTTTTAGATAATTCTTAAACATAATGATTGATTTGATGAATAAACTCTTTTTTTTACATAACTGTACCCATAGCTCGATTTTGACTTTCTGTTACTACCTGACCGTCAAAAAGATTAATTACTCTATGTGCGTAATGTGAATCCCTGTCAGAGTGGGTAACCATTACAATCGTAGTTCCTTCCTGATTAAGTTCAGTTAATAAATTCATAACCTCAATTCCATTTTTGGAATCCAAATTTCCAGTTGGCTCATCCGCTAGGATTAGTTTGGGGTTTGTGACTACTGCTCTGGCAATGGCTACCCTTTGCTGTTGTCCTCCGGATAGTTGGTGTGGGAAGTGTTTGGCTCGATGTGCAATTTTCATACGCTCCAATACTTTTGTCACTTTTTCCTGTCTTTCTGCCTTATTCATTTTAAGGTAGATTAGCGGAAGCTCTACATTTTCAAAGACCGTGAGTTCGTCTATTAGATTAAAGCTTTGAAAAACAAAACCTAAGTTTCCTTTTCTCAATTCTGTTCTTTGACGTTCTTTTAGTCCTCCAACTTCATTCCCTGCAAAGTTATACGTGCCTTCTGTTGGATTGTCTAGCATTCCGATGATATTTAGTAAGGTAGACTTGCCACAACCGGAGGGCCCCATAATGGCAACAAATTCGCCATCCGTAATATCCATAGCCACATTGTTAAGGGCTAAGGTCTCCACTTCTTCTGTTCTGAAGCTTTTCTTTAAATTCTTTATTTTAATCATTGTATAGGTGTTTTAAACTTTAATTTATCTATCGTTTTATAATTAATCATAATATTCCTGAGATAGGCTCGTATTTATTTTAATACAATTCTTTCTGCTTCCCCAAATGTGTCATAGTTACTGGTTATTACTTTTTCTCCTGCCTCTAGTCCTTCCAGAACTTCGTAATAGCGAGAATTCTGTTTTCCAATCCGAATGGGCCTTTTTATGGCTTCTCCGCCATCCATATCTACAACAAAAATCCACTGCCCCCCCGTACTTCTGAAAAAGCTACCTTTTGGTAGTAAAAGAGCATCATTAGATTCACCTAATTGAAGTTTTATGTTGTAACTCTGCCCTGTACGTATGGTTTCTGGTTTTTGATCCGTAAATACCAAATCAACCTTAAATTTCCCATTTCTTACTTCGGGATATACTTTTCTGATTCGCAATGGGTATTCATTGCCATTTCGCTCGAGATTGGCAGTAAGATCTCGTATTACACGATCAATATAATGCTCATCTATGGAGGCTTCAATCTTATAATCTGTCAGAACATTTATTTGTCCTATTCTCTGACCTTGTGCAATGCTTTGACCAATTTCGGCATCTAAAAAACCCAACTGTCCATCCGCAGGAGCTCTCACGTTTAATTGGTCTATTCGCTCATATACCATTCCTAGTGTTGTCTGCATTCTAGCCAAATCGGCATCCAGACTAGTTAAGGAGGTCTTTCTTAATTCGTCGTCCTGTTCGGTCTGCATTTTAACTATTTCGTACTGTTTTTGTGAAAGCTCATAGTTTTCCTTTGACAGAAGGAACTCCTCTTTAGATATCAGTTCTTCAGCATAGAGGGATTTATTTTGCTCGTAGTTTCTTTTCAGTCTTTGTAAATCATACTCCGCTGTGGCCAGAGATCTCCTACCTTCCACCTGCCTTGAGTCGAAGGTTAATTTTGTCGAACGCAGGTCGTTTTGCTTTAGGGCTAAGTTACTTTCACTTGCCAAGATTTGCTCGTACAAGGCCCTGTTCTCTAGTTTCAAAATAACATCCCCTTTTTTCACCATGGCGCCTTCTTCTATGAGTTTTTCAGTTACTCTTCCCCCTTCGTAGGCATCCATATAAATAGTTGCTATAGGAGCAACATTTCCGTTTATGGTGATGTAGTCATCAAATTTACCGGCAACTACTTCATTTAATGACAGTTTATCTCTATCGGTTCTAAAAGTAGAGACAGAACTACTAAAGAGGATCTTCCATGCTAAAAAAAGCACTAAAAGACCTAGGGCTATATAGCCATAATGTTTTGGGCGAAGTCCTTTTTTCTTTTCTAATTGTATATCCATTTGTTTGTTTCCTTCTAATTAAAATTAAATACTGGTAAGCCCCTGTAAAAATCAAGCGTACTCTTATTAACCTCTGCTCGCAGTCGTACCTGCAGATTGTCGTTTTGTGCAATTGCGAACAAGTTTTTTGCTGTAAAAAGATCTAAGGCACTTATCATTCCTTTGTCATAGCGTTTTTGTGCAATAGTAAAAGCAAGGTTCTGTGCTTCCATATTTTGAAAGCTTTGATCGTATTCTACCACAAGTGAATTGTATTCCTGAACAAGTTGCTGTATGGTCTGAAATAATTCTTGTTCCTGAAGATCTAAGTTATTCTGCGCTCGGTCAAAAGCTATTTTTTGCTGTTTAATTCGAGATCGAAAAGACCAGCTATTTAGTATTGGAATACTTAGAGATATCCCGGCAAAGCCAGCGGCATTATCCCTGAACTGATTTCTAAAAGGAATGGTTACACCAAGGGAATCGGTAATAGTCTCATAATACCCTGTACCGTATCCGCCAAAGAGTCTAAGAGATGGATAAAGACTGGCTCTGGCCACGGAAATTTCCTTTTGTGCTTGTAAAGCTCTTAATTCCTGAGCTTTAATAATTGGTAAAAAACCCATAGCCTCTTCATAAATTTGGTCGGTCTTAATATCATCCGGGTCTGTTTCTCGAAACTTTTCTACCAAGCCTTCGCGTATGGAAATCTCACTGGTTCCTTCAAGATTCATTTCCTGGATTAGTCTTAGCTTGGCGGCGGCCAAACGGTTTCGAGTTTGTGTTACATTAAGTTCGTCTCTTAGTAATAAGGACTCTGCTTCGTATTTATCCGCTCCAGCCTTTAAGCCTAAATCTATCTGTTTGTTGACTAAATCTAAATTCGTAATTGATAAGGCTTCTTGCTCTAATGATATTGCCAAAAGGCCTTCAAAGAATTTTATGTCGTAATAGGCCCGCATTACCCTAAAAGAGAGAAGGTATTTCTCCTGTAGTGTCTCTTCCTGTATAGCTTTGTAAGCAAGTTTAGATGCTTTGATAATATTCATTTTTTGGAAACCCTGGAAAATATCTATAGAGGCCTGCAAATTGTAATCATTGGAGAAAAAGTCCGAGTTTACAATACTGTTATCATTCGGATCAACAGTACGTCCCTGATTAATTGTATAACTAGTATTCCCGGAAATATTGGGAAGTAAGCTTCTTTTAGATTGCTTAAAGGTTTCCTCGCCAGACTCTGTGGCGTATTTAAAATCTTTTAGAAAGAGATTATGTTCTAAAGCATAGTTTACACAATCATCTAAAGACCATGTCTGCTGTGCTATCAGGTTAGTAGCTGATAGGCATAAAATGAGAAAGCTTGTTGTTATTCTAATCTTCATATTTTAAAACTCTGTTCATATGATAGCGACCATTGTGCCAATAAATTAGTATGTTGATAATCAATTGTTTATGAATATTTTCAAATATATCAATTGAAAAAAATGTCAAACTTTTATACATATTATGTAAAAATATTTTACACTTGTTCGTATTTACGACTGCAAATCGTAGCTTTACAAGAACATAAAAAAGGAATTATGTTAGACGGTAGTGTATTGGTTATTGATGATAATAAAAGTGTATTAAGCGCACTTGAAATTTTACTTCAGGATGAGTATCGGGAAGTGACCTATATTTCCAATCCCAATCAGATTTCTTCTTTTACAAATATTAAGGAGGTAGACATTGTCCTATTGGATATGAATTTTTCAGCGGGTGTAAATACTGGCAACGAAGGCTTGTATTGGTTGCGGGAAATTAGAAATAAAGCCCCAGATGTTTCGGTGATAATGATGACTGCTTATGGAGCGGTAGATCTCGCCGTAAGAGCACTAAAGGAGGGAGCTGTAGATTTTATTCTTAAACCCTGGAATAATGAAAAACTTTTAGCCACTGTTAAATCTGCATATAAGCTTCGAGAATCCAAAAAGGAGGTAGTGAAATTAAAACAAAAGGAATCCGGATTAAAACAGGTTCTAAATGAAAATAAGAGTCCAATAATTGGGGAGTCTACAGAGTTAACTGCCGTTTTAAAGCTAGCACACAAGGTTGCCAAAACAGATGTTAACATACTGATTACAGGAGAGAACGGTACTGGTAAAGAGCTAATTGCTAGAGAATTACACCGAATGTCTAGCAGGTCTTCGGAAGTCTTTATTCCAGTAGATATGGGATCTATCTCTGAAACCTTGTTTGAAAGTGAGTTATTTGGTCATCTAAAAGGGGCGTTTACAGATGCAAAAGAAGATCGTATTGGAAAATTTGAGGCTGCAAATGCGGGTACCTTGTTTTTGGATGAAATCGGTAACTTATCACTACAGACACAGGCCAAATTGCTCTCAGCAATACAAAATAAAACCGTTGTAAAAGTGGGTTCTAATAAAGCTATTCCGGTGGATATTCGACTTATTTGTGCAACAAATTGTAATTTAAATAAAATGGTATCTGAAGGTGTTTTCAGGGAAGATTTGTTGTATAGAATAAATACCATACATATTCAGGTCCCTGCCCTCCGAGAAAGAGAGAACGATGTCTTGGTATTATCGGACTATTATTTAAATCGTTTTGCCAAGAAATATGGAAAGAATGGCTTGCGAATAAATAAAATGGCACAGGAGAAACTCAAGGAATACTCGTGGCCAGGAAATGTTCGTGAATTACAGCATACAATTGAAAGGGCGGTTATACTTTGCGATGGAAATGTACTTAAACCCAGCGACTTTCTTCTAAATACAAGTGTTGAAAATCATCAATCTTCAGAACCAGATACCCTGGATGAGATGGAAAAAAGAATGATTCAAAATGCCCTGAATAATAACCATGGAAATTATAGTGCTGCCGCGGCACAATTAGGAATTACCAGACAGACCTTGTACAACAAATTAAAAAAGATGAGTAAATAATGGTAAGTAAAAACATATACCTACAACTCGTCTTGCGAATATTGTTAATTTCTGGTTTCTCTTTGGCAATCGGATTCCTGATTTTTAAAGAACAATACTTTATAACAGGACTTTTAGGGGTTATTTTTATAATTCAAGTAGCCGATTTAATTCGCTATGTGAATCATACCAATAGAAAAATCGCCTATTTCTTCGACGCCATCCAGAATGAGGATTTTACCCTTAGGTTTCCCGAAAAATTAAGTCTTAAATCTTTAGAAGAATTAAACCATAGTCTCAATACGCTCAATGAGATGATACAAGATATACATCTGAAAAAGCAAACACAAGAGCAGTATTATCAAGAAATTATGCGCAGAGCAGATATCGGGATACTAACTTTTAATGAAAAGGGACATATTATATATTCTAACCCCACAGTTGAAAAATTATTGAATTATAAACCCCTCAACCATATCAAACAATTAGCACAGGTAGATAAGAAGCTATATGAATTATTTGATGATTTGAAACCTTTTGATCGTAAGTTATTTCAATTTGTAAATGAGAGAGAAAAACGGCAACTATCCTTATCTGCAACCGCAATTAATCTGGAAGGCGAGAATTTTTTACTTGTCGTTGTGCAAGACATCCACCGGGAGTTAGATGAAAAAGAAACAGACTCTTGGGTACGTCTTATCAGAGTGTTAACACATGAGATTATGAATACCATAGCCCCAATAACTTCAATTTCTGAATCTGTATTAAATTACTTTAAAAAAGAAGACGGTTCATTAATTGAAGAAGGTCTTGCGGTGAATCATCTAAAAAGTGCCGCAAAAGGATTGGAAGTCATAAAGGAGCAGGGAAATGATTTAATCAGCTTTGTACAATCCTATCGCAGTTTATTGAGCTTACCGGATCCGGACAAGGAAATAGTTCCGGCCACAAAGATTTTAAGTCGGGTTCGATTGTTATTAAAAACCGAGGATTCCTTTCCTAACATAAAAATAGAAATGAGATTGCAACCTGAAAATCTGGAGTTTTTTCTTGACGAGAAACAAATCACGCAGGTCTTAGTAAATTTAGGTAAAAACGCCATGCAATCAATGAGCGAAATGGAGGAAGGTTTTTTGCAAATATTTGCCGGGGTTAATTCCTCAGGCAGGAAATATATTGAAGTTCGGGATAATGGTCCGGGAATTCCTTCTGATTTGATAGAAGAGATTTTTGTGCCATTTTTTACCACTAAAAATTCAGGAACAGGAATAGGGCTGAGCTTGTCAAAGCAAATTATGCGATTGCATGGAGGTAGTTTAGAGGTACATTCGATACCAGAGAAAAGTACCTCTTTTGTATTAACCTTTTAGAGGCTTATGAAGAATAAGCGACGATCGTCTAGGTGCAGGGACTAATTAGGAAAATTAATCAGAGAGAAATAAGTTAAACTACGTTGAAAAAAGTCATTAAGCTAATAATACTGGTTTTTCTAGGTCTTATTTTAATAGGGATCTTTGGTTTATGGGTATTGGCCAAGTCCCATAATAATAGTGTACATGATGAATTGGTGAATGTAATTAATGAAGAGTTTGATGGTAATATTTCATTTGGGGACCTGCGCTTTTCGTATTTGAGTAATTTTCCTAATGCAAGAATAGAACTTAGAGATGTAACATTTATTAATAGTAATGCAGGGGAATCTCATTTTGAAAGAATAAATGTTGTATTAAGACTTGGAAGTCTTTTTAGAGATACTTTAGAAATTAAAAGACTACATGTAGAAAATGGCTTTTTTAGCAATGAAATAGATTCTTTGGGAAGAAGACCTAAATTATTTGGAGAGAATACGGGTTCAAAAAACAAAAATGGACGAAAACTCCTCCTTAAATCTGGGGATATTGAAGTAGAAAATACACAGTTGTTCTTTGGGAATCAGTACAAGAAGAATCGGATGTATATAATGGTTAAGAGTGGCAGGTTTGAACTGTCCTCTTCGGATACTACACTATTACTCCAGGGTAACGCTGACGCCAGTTTAGACTCGCTAATTACCAAACGTACCACCCTGATTAAAAACCAGGCGGCAAGAGTAGAAAACGCAGCATTTCAAATTCATCGAATAACCGGGGTAAAAGAGCTGCTTGATGGAGAAATATATGCTAATGATTTAAAACTTACACCCAGCCTTAAATTAATTCCGGAGGACGACGGAAATATTATTGATTTTCATATTCTAGGCGATGGAAACCTTGATGCCTTTGTAGATTTGTTCGAAGTTCATGTAGGATCTAATTTGAAACAACTTAATCCTAATGCAGATTTAATTATTAGTTACAACCAGGAAGGTTTTGTAAATCCTTTTAAGCGGCCTTATTTTCATCTAGACTTCAAGATCAAGGATGCCAGTATTTCGAGCGACAAGTTGCGGTATCCGCTTTCAAAGGTAACCCTTGAAGGAAATTACAACAACGGGTCGAGTCATAGCCCTGAAACGGCAGCAATTAAAGTAGATACCCTTAATGCTGAAATTGAAAATAGTTATATAAGAGGCAGATTTACCATGTCTAATTTATCGGACCCAATTATTGATGCCCATGTTGTATCCCAAATAGACCTTGGACATTTTCTGCCAGATTCTAATAAATATGAGTTGGAGGGAATGGTAGATTTAGACCTCTATACCAAAGGAAAAATATCGGAACTTAAACAGCTCGATTTTAATAAAAAAGAAGCTGCAAAAGGAGTAATTACATTTAATAATGTTAGAATGCGAGCTCCAAAAAGTAATAATGCTGTTTTTTTTAAAAATGGCAGGATTGTTCTGAAGAATCATTTTGTAAAACTAGATACCGAGGTCAACTTGGATCAGGCTTCTGTGTTAGAATTGAAAGGAGAATTCAATAATTTGGATGAGTACTTACTGGGAAAAACAAAGGCTATATCGGGTAAATTATGGGTAGATTTTGATATGTTGGATATGCAGCATATCCCTATCTTAAATGAAAAAAAGAATGTTTCCGGAAAACGTAAGCAATCTAAACTTCCAGAATTGGTGTTCGACTTGTTTGTTGATGGAAATGTTTTAAAAACAAAATATGGTGTACTAAATAACGTAAAACTAGCCTCGGCATACCGATCCTCGAAAGTGACAATGAATTCCTTTGCTTTTAACTATCAGAAGGGCAAGGTATCTGGAAGCGGAAAAGCTGTTTTACACCGCACAGATATTGCAAGTATAAAAGCCGAACTAAATGCAAATTTTAAAGAGTTTAATTTTGCGCTGCCAAAAAAAGATTCACTTTCGAAAAAAAACAAGAACAACAAATTTTCCCTTCCGAGTAATCTGGATGCTACCGTAGATCTTAAAATAGATAAGGGTATATTATTTGATATTCCGGTAGAGAACTTTAATCTTCAGGCAAACGCAAAAGGAGAGCGATTAGAAGTAGATCAACTCAGATTTAAAACTAAGGAAGGTACTACCAATTTTAAAGGGAACTTAAATTTTAGGGAGGGGAAGATTTTGCAACTCTCAGGAAGTGGTAAAATCGCTTTGAACAAATTGGTTTTAGATAACTACTTGCTGGATAATAAGATTGAAAATGCTGATAGTACTAGACGTGTATTGGGATTTAAAAACCTTCCTAAAGAGTTAGACATAAATCTTCTTCTCAGCGCAAATGATGTCCGATATAAAGATCAATTTGTAAAGAATTTAAAAACAGAGTTTCTAGTTCAAAACGAGACTTTGCTGGTCCAATTCTTTAAAGGAGACCTGACTTTTGGTTCGTTCGACTTGACTTTGAAGGCAAATAAGATAAGGTCCCCTGAAATTTCCTATGTTGCGGATCTTAAGATGAATTTGGATGCCGTTAATCTTAATACCCTGCTTAAATCAGAAGTATTTGGAATCCCAGATAAGAATGAGAGATATAAGGAGGAAGATAATGGCATTCTAGACTTTAGTTTTCCTACCAACTGGAAAGTGGGTTTAAGTGCCACTGCCAATAGTGTTAAATATAAGAATGCAGTGGTAAAAAATATAGATTTGGCGGCGAACTATGGCAACACAAAACTAGAGTTAAATCGGTTGAAGTTTAATTTTGGCGATGGAGAGGTAATTACCCGGGGCTTTCTAAAAAAGGAGAACAAGACCTCATTTCCTTCTTACATATTTTGTGAGAGCAATGAGCTAGATCTGAGTGAAGTGTTACTAGCATTTAATAATTTTAAACAGGATGAAATAACCTACAAAAATACCGACGGAAAAATTTCTTGGGAATCGGACCTTCATTTTAATTTAATCGAGTCTTTTGATACCCCATCGGACAGCGATTTATGGAAGTTTAAATTTAGAGTACACGACGCGGAATTTAGAAATGTAAAAGTTATTGAAGAAACTTTGTCCTTTATTGGGCATAAGGCAAAGGATGATTTTTTAGTCAAGGAATTGGATATTGTAGGATATCTGGATGGACAAGAGCTCCTTTTTAAGGATGTCTTTATTAATAATAATATTGTTAATATGGATGTTTATGGAAAGATAAATATGAGAGATAGTATATTAGATATAGGTGTCGAGGCAAGTTTATCGGATTTGCTCTTTAGATCTAAAAAGAAGAGAGTAGTGCAAACACAAGAGGGAGAGGTACCCTTAGAGGGTGATCTGAAAATTTTTCTCAATGTCTTAGGTCCTAAAGAAAATCGTAAAGTAAAAACCTTTTCCAAGAAAAAATTTAATAGACATAGGGAAGAACTTTCTACTCAAATAGAAAACGTAGAAAATAGAATTCAAAATCAGAATATCCCCATTAAATAACTATTCTTACTTCAAATCAGAAAAAGCCCTTATTGGAAACTTTCAATTTTCAATTCTTTCTCTAGCCAATAGGAATCGTCACGAAATTCAAAGGCGGTAGGATTATAGTCGCCAACTATTTCTACATCTGCCTTTTCTGGAATTTCTAAATCAGCGGCCCAAAACACTGCATTTACCAATAGTCTTCGCGTAGCCTCATTTAGCAGGTCAGTCGCTGCACCGATAGTTGAAGTAAAAGCGGGTCCCTCAGTGCCACCCGGAAGTTGATATGTCTTTACCCATGCAATAGGCATCATAGGATTATTGAGTAATTCATTCTTTTCATTAGTTGTAGCCGGTATACTATCCGTAGGATTCATTCCATAAAAAAGGTCGTTCTCATCAAACGGTTGTTCTCCTTGAATAACCTCTCCAAGAACGAGAGGTTTAGAATCTCCTGGGAGGGGCAACCTAACGCCATAAACGTCTGTAGGACCCCATATATCTTTGGAATTAATTCCGTTACTGATAGGATGATTTTCTCCGAACTTGGATAAAACACCCCTAGTACTTTGATATTTGTGTTTTCCATGATGTGATATCCAATTTTCTCCTAAAACCAATCTTCCAAAACCATCTTCCCAGGCCGTTTTCTCTCCCTCGTAATAATTCCCGTAATGCCTATATTTAGAAAGACTGTCTTCTTGAAAGTTAAAGGCATGTGTTGCCGTTCTTATTCCTATAACCGGCATTCCTTTTTTAAGATAGCGGTCTATATAATTCATTTGATTTTCTGGGAGAGCTCTGAAACGGGTAAATAGTACCATAACATCTGCTGTTTCAAGACTTTCTAAGCCTGGTATGTTTTTTACATAATTCGCATTAATAATCCCTGGTTTAGTTGGATCTTGTGCGAAGAGGACCGTACATTTGAAGCCATGTCGTTTAGCTAGAATTTTGGCTAATTGCGGTAAAGCTTCTTCTGATCGGTATTCCTCATCACCTGAGATTAAAACCACATGTTTTGAAGAACTTTCTTCATTAAAAAGTAACCATTCTAAAGGAGAATCAGTTGGCTTTTTCTCTACTTTTTCTTTTTTCTTTTCTGCACAATTCAGAAATAAAAGTATACCCATTCCAAGAAGTAATATCTTTTTCATAAAATTTGTTTTTACTAAAAATTATACTGCCATTCCTTTTTTTATAAAACTATAACCCTCCTTGAAAACTTCTTCCATGGGAGAATAGTCTCGCCAAACATTAATTGCATTTGCAAATTCGGGAATTACAGTGCTAAAGGCTTCTATAGTAAGCCAACCATCGTATCCTGTTTCCTTTAAAGTATCAAATACTTCTTTCCAATTTATTTGTCCGCTTCCAGGAGTACCTCGATCGTTTTCACTTATATGAACGTGCTTTAAATAAGGAGCAATAGTCCTAAGTGCTTTGGCCTGACTCTTTTCTTCAATATTGGCGTGATGGGTATCATACATTGCACCAAGATTGGGATGGTTAACTGCTTCTACTAAGGTTTTTAGATCTGCCATGGTATTGTATAAATAACACTCAAATCTATTAAGCGCCTCAGGGCAAAGCATAATATTCGCGTTTGCGGCATATTCGGCCGCCTGATATAACATTTCAGTACTTCGATTCCGCTCGTCCGCAGTAGGTGGTTGTCTCGAAAAAAAGGCAAAACTTGAGTGAATGGGGCCACAAATATTTTCTGCACCAAGAGCCTCGGCATTATCAATTGCCCATTTCAGTCTGTCTAAGCCATTTTGTCTAATTGTCTTATCCTCACTAGAAATATTTTCTTCCGGAGCAAGCCCTGTTACGGTTGTAACCCCAAGACCAAGAGATTTAAAGTAATCTCCGAGTTTTTTATAATGTTCTACATCTCCATCTCCCATATAGAGTTCAATTCCATCGTATCCCGTCTTCTTAAGAGTTTCGACTATACCAAAATGTTCTTCTGTCACATGGTTTGTCCACAATAACATGTTCATTCCTATTTTCATATAGAGCGTATTACTAGGTTTATAAAAGCAATAAACTGCTAGCAATCTTATTACCAGCAGTCTATTTTATTTCAAGAATATATTAGGCAACTGCTACTTCCGGCTTTCGATTTTTCATCCAGAAAAAGAGTAGTGTAAATAAGATGATTAATATCCCCGGGAACAATACCATTGTACCCAGAGTGGCCTGGCCTGCAACCAACTCCAATTCATCACCTGTTAAGCCTTGGGCTGCCGCTTTTGCCTTGTCTGAATCTATCCAGCCTCCAATGATTGGTTGAAAAATAGAAGAGGAAAACATGCCTACGGCTCCAATTATAGACATTCCCAAGGCACCACTTTTTGGAATTTTAGCAGCTACAAAGCCAATCATATTTGGCCAGAAATAAGCTATCCCTAGTGCAAAGAACACTGCTGCAACATAAGCCATCCCGCCTGTTTGAGTACTAAAAAGATATATACCAATAGTGGCAAGAACAGAAGACCCTAATAGCACCCCAGTCTGATCGAACTTTTTAACGACATCCCCTCCAAAATATCTGGCTACTGCCATAAGGCCAGTAACTAAAGCCAGCACCAACATCGGTTGTGCACCACTTTTAGATAGAATAAGCCCTACCCATTGTTGTGGTCCAAATTCCGATATAGCGGTTAGAGCCATACAAATCATCATAAAAATAAACAGCGGTGAAATCATGGCTTTTAAGTTTCCTGTTAAGGTAGCCGCCTCTTTGACAATAGCTTTTGGCCATTCTTGCCCAAAATATAAATAAGCGTATATAAGCGTAGGGATCATAATTACCCAAATCTGACTTTCCCAGCCAAAGCCTGCGTCGGTCATAAATTTTGATATTAAACTGCCAATCACAATTCCTCCAGGGAACCACATGTGAAAACGGTTCATCATTTTACTCATTCTATTACCCTGATACGCATCGGCTATCATAGGATTACAAGCAGCTTCGGTACAACCATTTCCTAACCCAATTAAAAGCGTAGATATAAGTAGCCCAACATAACTACCTGAATAGATGGTCATAATAATCCCAATGGCATGTGCAAAAAAGGCAAATTGCATAATTCTTTTTCCTCCAACGGTGTGGTAAACAAGGCCACCAACGACCATGGAAATAGGAAACCCTAGAAACCACATAGAGTTAATAAAACCCAATTGTTCGGCAGACAGACTTAATTCTTCTCCTAATTGAGGAAGTATTCCTGCTCTAATACTAAAAGAAAGAGCTGTAGTGATAAGCGCAAAGCAACTACCATAGAATAACCTTTTAGAATTAATTTGGGGAGTATTTGAATCGTTTTCCATTTGTATTTTAGTTTTAGGTTGATTAATTCCACAATTTAATGAAATCAAATGTATTTGAATTCATAAGTTTAATGTCTTTTTTCCTAAAATCATAATTAATTTGTAACATACATAACTAATTGCTTATAAAGTCTACATTTTTTTACAGAGTTGTTAAATAGTTACTATCTTCCTTTTTTTTATTTTTAGGTAGTGAAAAGTAGAAATTACTGAACATAAATTTGATTTTAACACTTAAATAGTAAACCATGCCAGAAAACAACTATCCCAAATTACACAATGCTTCTTGGCCCGGTGTAGTAGGAAAAGGGCCCGATTCAGAACCTCCCATTCCCTTAGATACTTTATTAGATTTAACTGCCAATGCAGAGGTGGATGGAAAGCGTTTTGACGGTATAGATTTATTTCTTTTTGATCCGCATATGAGTATTGATGCTTCCGAAGATGAGATAAAGATAATGGTAGATAAGGCAGCTTCAAGAAATCTGGAAATAGGTAGTTTGGTTGCTCCTGTCTGGGAGCCAACGGGAGGTGGATCTGCGATGGGTACAAAAGCGGAGAGAGATCGTTTTCTTACCCAGGTTAAAAAGTCTTGTAGAATAGGAAAAAGACTTAGAGATTTAGGCATTAGACCCAACGGGATTGTACGAATAGATTCTTCCGTTAATCCGGAATCCTGGGCAAAGGATCCTGTTGCCAACACTAAGCTAATAGCCGAGACTTTTCGAGAAGCTTGCGATATTGCCGCAGATTTTGGAGAATCCTTGGCTGCAGAAGGTGAAATTTGCTGGGGAGGTATGCATGGATGGAAATCCATGATAAATACTTTGGAAGCAGTAGATAGACCTAATATTGGTTTTCAGGCAGATATGGCCCATACTTTACTATACCTTTTAGGTTACAATAAGCCTGATGAGCGTATTCTTCCGACTAACTTTGAATGGAGTGATCGCGAGGTTTTAAAAGAGGGTTTAAAGACATTAACTGCAGCACTGAGACCTTGGACTATTGATTTTCATGTTGCACAGAATGACGGTACAGTCTTTGGTGCCGGATCACACGACAAAACCGGTAGACATTGCCTGGCATCGGATCCAAATGGAAAACTCAATATTGCAGAAGATGCGGGCTACTGGCTCAGGGACGAAAATGGCGAAATAACCAAGAAATTTAAACATATATGTTGGGACGGATGTATGTTCCCAAATGAGGTGATGCTAAAACCACAGACTTGGAATGATATTCTGGCTGAAATGATCAAAGTACGTCAACTGCATGGGTGGTATGCGTAAATTATTATTAATTAAATTGTAAATATGACGTCAAAAAAAATTATCAATATCGGCATGGTCGGCTATGGATTTATGGGACGAACACATACTAATGCCTATAAACGTGTAGGAGACTTTTTTCCCGAATTGAAATACAAGCCTGTACTTAAGGCTATCTGTGCAAGAAATAAAGAAAGACTTACTGCTTTTGCAGAACAATGGGGATACGAATCTGTGGAAACGGATTGGAGAAAGTTGATTCAAAGAGATGATATTGATGCAATTGATATTTGTACTCCCAATAATATGCACGCCGAAATTGCCATAGCAGCCGCCAAGGCTGGTAAAATGGTTTTGTGTGAAAAACCCTTAGCCAGATCTGTGGCTGAAGCCCAACCGATGGTAGACGCAATTGGAGGTTCTGGTGTGGCCAATACCGTTTATTATAATTACCGAAGAATACCTGCGGTAACCCTAGCCAAGCAATTAATTGATGCAGGAAAACTAGGAAAGATATTCCACTACAGGGCTAACTTCCTTCAGGATTGGACTATAAGTCCGGAACTGCCTCAGGGGGGTGAAGGATTGTGGCGTCTGGATAATGCTGCTGCCGGATCTGGGGTAACAGGAGATCTCCTTGCACATTGCATAGATACTGCCATGTGGCTAAATGGGGGGATAAAGGACGTTTCAGCGGTAACAGAAACCTTTATAAAAGAAAGGGTACATACGGGAACCGGAGAAAAGCAGAAAGTGGAAATAGACGATGCTTGTCTTTTCCATTGCCATTTTGAAAATGGTTCTCTTGGCTTATTTGAATCTACCCGCTATGCCAGAGGACATAAGGCGCTTTACACCTTTGAAATTAATGGCGAACACGCTTCCATTAAATGGAATTTACACGATTTAAGTCGTTTGGAGTATTTTGACCACAGAGACGAATCTATAGAGAGAGGATGGCGTTCCATTCATGTTACAGACGGGGATCAACCTTATATGGACAAGTGGTGGGTCCCGGGCTTATCTATAGGATATGAACACAGCTTTGTACATCAGGTAGCAGATTTCTTAAAGTGTTTGGAAGATGGAACCACCTGCCACCCAAATTTTAATGATGCGCAACAGACACAAAAAGTATGCGAAGCAGTTTTAAACTCCGCCAAGACTAAGTCTTGGCAAAAGACAGGGGTAAAATGGACCAACTAAAAATAACTAAAACCTAAATGGCTGAAGAAATAAAAGGATTTTGTCTTCACGGAAATCAACGAATATACCCCAATTCAGGGGAGGAAGTTACCAGCAATACATCGGTAGTTTCTATGGATTTTCCTGCTCTAAAAGAAGGAGAAATATTAGCAAAAACACTTTACACTGGAATTTGTGGCTCTGATAATAGCGCTTCACTGGGGAAACCTAATTTTGATTGGGTAAAACGACCAAGAATTATTGGACATGAGTTTAGCGCAGAAGTACTGGAGTTGGGACCCGGAGAGCATGGCGATCTAAAGGTAGGAGATATTTTTACGCCTTTGGCAATGTTGGGTTGCAGGGAAGAAGACTGTCCGGCTTGCAGCGTTGCAAAATGGAATCTTTGCAGTGAGAAACAGATTATAGGCTTCCACAGAAATGGAGGTTTTGGACAAAATGTTGTTTTAGAATCTGATAGAGTCGTTCGCTTAATGAAAGGTCTTTCCCCAGAAGAGGGTGCCTTAGTAGAACCACTTTCTATCATTACCAACGCCCTATACAGTAAGTGTGATATTAAACCCGGACAGGATGTTGTGGTAAGTGGTTGTGGAATTATTGGTTTGATGTCGGCAGAGGTTGCGCGCGCTTCAGGGGCAAGAGTACTCGTTACCGGGATTGCTCATGATAGAGATATTCGCTTAAAAAAAGCAAGGGAAAGAGGCTTTATGACCATAGAAGTCTCGTTGGAAAATTCTTTAACAGATCAATTGGCAAAAGGTATTAAGGATAGTAAGGGGTTATTATTTGGCGAAAAAGGGAAAGTTGATCTTTTAATTGAATGTTCTGGCGTACCCCAGGTTTTAACAGAGGCAATTGATATAGTAAAACCAGAGGGAGATATCTGTGTAATAGCGACTTACCCTAAGGAGGTATCTATAAATGCAACGCATTTAACCAGAACTTCTTTGAATATCAAAGGTTCTATGGGATCTTGCAGAAAAGACTATATGGCAGCACAGAAGTTGATGCTTACAGGAAGTTTCCCCTCCAAGGAGTATATAGATTTGTACGATTTCAAAGATATCACCAAGGCTTTTGAAGATTCTATCAAAGCACAAAATGTAAAAGCAGTAGTAAAAATGAATCCATGAATAAACAAAAAAGGCATACGATTTTTATTACAGGTGGAACGGGCTGCATTGGTGCGGTAACTATTTATAACCTTTTGAAAGATAAAGAAGTAAGTAAAATTGTTGTGGCAGCAAGATCTAATCAAAAGGATTTATTAGCATTATGGTTGGGGGAAGAATTAGATAGTCGATTAGAATTTGTTAAACTTGATATCTCAGATTTTGACAAAATTCCTGACTTATTAAATACGGTAAATCCAACCCATATAATTCACTTAGGCGCTTACCAAAGTCCGGATTGCTCCAAGCACCATATTCGCGGTATGGACATTAATACTGGTGGGACAATGGCTCTCTTGGATGCAGCTCAGAATTTACCGGAATTGAAAAGATTTGTTTTTGCAAGTTCTGCTGCTGTATATGGGATGAGAGCTATGTATCCTCAAGATATTATAAGTGAAGAAGTAGTTCTTGCTCCTCCCAATCATTATGGAATTTGGAAGCTTGCCGGGGAACATTTGGCTCGATTATTCTATGATAATACAAAGGTTCCGACCATTTGTTTACGACTCAATACGACCTATGGTAAAGGTCGAGAGAAAGGCAAGACATCCGCTCCTACTAACGCCTTGAAAGCTATTGCTATTGGTGCCACTAATGACGAAATAATTCCTTTTGAAATGCCCTATCAAGGCAAAGAGAATTATCATTTTGTGGAAGATGTAGGCGCACAATTCGCTGCCTGTACCTTACAAACTTTTAAGGGTTATCAATGTTTTAATATCAAAGGGAAAACCATCGAAATTCAAGAATTTCTAAATCTGGCCACGGCAGAAGCGAAAAGGTTGGGAATGGGAAAGTATGCAGACCTCTCCGTTGGAAAAGGAGTAGCTGAAAATTTATTTGTGTCCGACTTAGATCATACAAAGATTGATACAACATTTAATAATCTCCCTTTAACGGATATATCTGAAGGAATTCGCAGTACTTTAAAAGATTTTATGGCACTTGCCAAGGAAGGTAGTTTAATCTTTTCAAAAGAAAGTTCATGAAACAAATTGGAGTTGGATTTATAGGTGCAGGGGATATTGCAAACTTGCACGCCAAGGCTATAAAAGAACTACCATCGGCTAAACTGGTTGGTCTTTGGAATAGGACGAAAACAAAAGGTTTACAAAAGGCAAACGAATACCAATGTAACTTTTATGACTCGGTAGATGAGCTATTGGCAGATAGTAATATAGATGCAGTCTTTATCCTTACTAATATGGAGACCCATTGCGAGTATACATTGATGGCAGCAGCTGCCGGAAAGGATATCTTAGTTGAAAAACCGGCAGCATCTTCCATAGTAGAACTGCAAAAGATGCAAGAAGCTGTTAATAAGGCTAAGGTCAAATGCATGCCTGTTCATAATTATATTTATGAGCCAGGCGTTTATCGTATCAAAAAGATGATAGAGAACGGCGATCTGGGGGAGATTGCTTCGTTTTATATGATGTATAATATTCATCATGCCGACGAAGTCAGGGCGAGATATCCCGGCGTTGTCCGACAAATTTTAACACATCATAGCTATACCATGTTATATCTCGCGGGAAAACCAAAAGTCATATCTTGTTTAACGCACACGGTAGACCCAAGTTTGGCGCCTCAGGAAAATGTGGCTATGGCTATCCTTAAAATGGAAAACGGAACACTGAGCCATCTCTCAACAAGTTTTGCAAACGACGATCAGGCAGGGGAACCATGGACATGTATAATAAAGGTTTTGGGGACGAAAGGTAGTGCCAGATATAGCTACAGAGATTGGGTGATTCATAAGCCTAATGGCCCGCACTCCCAAACCTTTTATAGCTACCCCGAATCTATCAAAAATACTACCATACATTTTATAGAAAATGTTATCGGAAAGGACCAAGCACCTCTTTCCACGATTGAAGATGCTATAAGCTGCCAAAAAATCATTGAAGCCTGTGAATATTCTGTAGAGAATGGAGTACATGTTTCTTTTAAATCCTAATTCACAAACGAAATGAGTTTATTTAAACGCTGTATTAATTTGGGAAGCCTGATAGGCTTTCTTTTTGTTCTTTTTATTTCCTGTACAGAAAAAACCGATTCCCTGTCTATAAAAAAGGAAAGTCGAATCGTACTGTTAGGGAATAATCTTGGATCTCGAATGATGAATTATGGATATTTTGAAACAGAAATGCAACTGCGTTATCCAGACAATTCCTTATTTATTAGAAATATTTGCGATGGAGGTAATACGCCTGGTTTCAGACCTCACTCTTCTAGAAACGAACCTTGGGCTTTTCCAGGAGCAGAAGAGTTTCAAACCGAATTGGCACAAAACTCTGGCAGTATAGGCCATTTTGATAGTGAAGATAGTTGGTTATCTAGACTTAAGCCTGATGTAATTATAGCTTTTTTTGGTTATAATGAGTCCTTCAACGGCCCTGAAGGATTAGACTCTTATAAGGCCGAATTAACAGCCTTTATCAGGCATACAAAAGAGAAAAAATACAATGGTATTTCTTCTCCACAATTGGCTATTATTTCTCCTATAGCCTTTGAAGATTTATCTAGCTTAATGGATCTGCCAAATGGCATAGAAGAAAATAAAAACCTCACACTCTACAGCAAGGCAATGGAAGAAATTGCAAAGAAGGAAGAGGTGTTATTTGTTGATGCCTTTGCTATCAGTACCAAATGGTACGAGGAAAGCGACTCTCCTTTAACAGCAGATGGATTTCAATTAAACGATAGTGGTTACCAGAAGTTTGCAACCTATTTGGCCGATGCTGTTTTTGGAAAAAAAGAGAAAATGGAGCTGGCAAATTATACCATGGTTCAGGAGGCAGTCTTAGAAAAAAACTGGATGTGGCATAATGATATTAAGATTCCCAATGGTGTACACGCGTACGGAAGGCGATTTGACCCATTTGGTCCGGATAACTATCCTGATGAGGTGGTAAAGATTAGAGAAATGACCGCCATACGGGATACGGCCATATGGGATGCAGTTCATGGCAAGTTAAAAGACTTGGCTGTGGCAGATGCCAATACCCGAATTCTTCCGAAGGTAAAAACGAATTATAATCCAGCAAATAATAATGGAAGTCCGGAATATCTATATGGAGAAGAAGCGCTTTCTAAAATTGAAGTAGCACCACATTATAAATTGGAATTGTTTGCCTCGGAGGTAGAGTTTCCGGATTTAGCAAACCCTACCCAGCTATCTTTTGACAATCTTGGCCGCCTATGGGTGGGAGTGATGCCAAGTTATCCACATTATAAGCCAGGCGATAGCAAACCCAACGACAAACTTCTTATTTTGGAAGATACAGACCTAGACGGCAAGGCCGATAAGCAAACAATATTTGCTGAAGGTCTTCATCTGACCATAGGATTTGAGTTTGCTCCTGAAGGTGTTTATGTTTCTCAGGGAACCAATTTAGTCTTGTTAAAAGATACAGATGGCGACGATAAAGCGGATAGTAAAGAGATTATTCTCAGCGGTTTTGATGACCATGACACGCATCATGCTATAAGTGCTTTTACCGCAGATCCATCTGGTGCCTTATACATGGCAGAAGGAGTCTTTTTACATACTAATGTAGAAACCGCTTATGGACCAGTTCGGGCTACCAATGGA
Source organism: Eudoraea chungangensis (assembly GCF_029360665.1). Taxonomy (GTDB): domain Bacteria; phylum Bacteroidota; class Bacteroidia; order Flavobacteriales; family Flavobacteriaceae; genus Eudoraea; species Eudoraea chungangensis. The sequence continues at coordinate 149,847 of NZ_JARDUB010000003.1, read as the reverse complement.
GGCTTTTATCGCTATAGCCCGCAAAGACATCATTTAGAAAGAACAGCCCAGCTTCCTATACCGAATCCATGGGGGATTGCCTTTGACGATTGGGGGCAACCATTTTTCGCCCATACCTCAGGTCCGGATATTACCTGGATGACCCCTGGAACGATTAAGCCGCGATATGGGCAAGCGTCACCATTGCCAGATAATATAATTGAAGAAGAACACAGAGTACGACCAACTTCGGGATTAGAGTTTATTTCAAGCAGGCATTTTCCCGACGATGTGCAGGGAGACTTAATTGTAAATAACACGATTGGATTTTTAGGAACCAAGCAGCATATAGTTTTAGATGACCCCTCTACCGCTGGCTACTTAAGCGAACATAGAGTTGATTTAATAAAAGGAAGTGATCCCAATTTTCGTCCTGTGGACATGGAATTTGCTCCTGATGGATCTTTGTATATTATAGACTGGCACAACGTATTAATTGGCCATATGCAACACAACGCCAGAGACCCATTAAGAGATCATGTTCATGGAAGAGTTTACAGGATGACTTACCCTTCAAGACCTTTAGTAAAACCAGCTAAGATCGTAGATGCCAGTATCGAAGACCTGTTAGAGAACCTTAAACTACCTGAGTATAGAACCAGATATAGAACCAAACGAGAGTTAAGGGCCAGAAATGCAGATGAAGTTATGACTAAATTGAATATTTGGATCGAGGATTTAGATAAAAATAGTCCGGATTATGAGCATCAATTATTGGAAGCCCTATGGGTCAGTTGGGGATTAAATAGAATAAATCAGCAGCTATTAGAACAGCTCTTGGTTGCTAAGGACTACAGAGCCAGAGCTGCTGCAGTAAAAGTTTTGAGATATGGAGGACATCAAATAGACAATCAGCAAGAACTCCTTCTACAGGCAGCATTAGATACTAGTCCCAGGGTGCGATTAGAGGCTTTTGTAGCAGCCTCGTGGCTGCCAAAGGACCAAGGAGTTGCTATTGTGGAGAAGGCAGCTGAAGCCCCTTTGGATAAATGGATGGAGAAGCCACATGAGGCAGCCTTAGCTCATTTAAATGGACATAATGTGGGACAAGATCCCAATACCAATATGACGAAAACGGACCTGAAGGGAGAAGCTTTAGAGTTATTTGTTAAAGGGGAAGAGATTTACAGAAGGGAAGGTTTTTGTGTTACTTGCCATCAAACGGATGGATTGGGTCTTAGCGCCTCTCAATTTCCTCCTTTGGCAGGGGTTACGTGGGTCACTGGCAATGAGGAACGACTTATAAAACTAACCTTAAATGGAATTATGGGGCCTATCGATGTAAAAGGTAAAACGTATCCGGGACAGGTACCTATGACCCCTTTCGGTGGGATGTTAAACGATGAGGAAGTAGCTTCAGTATTAACTTTTGTGCGAAATGCATTTGGTAACAAGGCCAATTATATAAGTCCAGAAAAAGTTAAAGAAGTCAGAGATGCTATCAAAGACAAAGAAGGGTTTTATTCGGCACAAGAACTACTAACTGAACATCCGTTAGAAGAATAGGAAGTACTTCTGTTATAGGTATGAGACTAAAGGATCCTATAACTCAATGTTCAAAAATTTTTTCCATTAGAACCCACTTTTCACCTGGCTTGGCAAATGGGAGCGCTTGTTGGAATTTCCACATTAAAATCTCCCATTCTTGGACTTTGGCGTTATCCGCGTCTAGATTAGCTTTTTTATCAAAAGAAAAGTCATCACTTACTTCAATAATCATGAACAACCTATTCTCTATTCGATAAATCTCCATATGCTCTATTCCCGAAGTAGTTAAGCTTTCTAATACCTCAGGCCAGACTTCTCTATGGTAGCGATCATAAGCCTCAATAAGTTTGGGGTCTTCTTTTAAATCTAATGCTAAACAATGTTTCTTCATGTGTTGATTTATTTAAAGCTTATAATCAAAAATAACGGTATCCAATTCCTCAGCCTTCCATGGTGTTATTTTTCCTTGTGTTCGAAAACGAATCCTACCCACTATACTAGATTTTAAGGATTCTCCAGAATTACCCCAACTATTTCTTATATAGGTGGCGATAGCAGCGATATCTTCATTCTGCAAGGTAGAAAAGGAGGGCATACTAGGCAGAATATCGGGTATACCATACTCTTTTCCATTTACTCTTATTGGGCCTTCCATGCCGTGTAATAAAATCATGGCTAGTTTTTCTTTTTCTTTAATAACCCATTCAGATTGTTTTAATGGCGGTGCAAATCGAGGCATTCCTTCTCCCTTGGTTCCATGACAATTGGCACATAAATTTAAGTATTTCTGTCTGCCGGCCGCCATAATTGTTGGGTCTACCTCTATTACCTCATTTTGCTTCAATTTTTCTACTGCGGGCTTGCCAGGCCAATTAAAAAGTGTTTGTAGCTTATCAAAGCTTTCTAGCTGAGTAATGCTATGATTATTATTTGCTACAAAGATTTTCGGCTTTTGGCTCAATTCAATTTGCGTATCTTCTCGCAGCGCAACACTATTTAGAATTCCCTGAATTATAGCATTAGAAACCCAAATATCTTCCTGTTTAGAAGTATTCGCCAGATCTAACAGAAAAATTACTTCCTCCTCTGAAGCTTTAACCGCAATAGCTGAGCTTAAAAGTTCTAGAAAAATTTCCTGATTTTGAGTATAAGACTTCCAATTCTCATTAGCTCTTAGAGCTTTAAAAAAAGTAAGTTCTCTATCTTGAAGACTACTCATTACCGCATCTCTGGCCAATGGGTCACCACTATGAATTTCTAAGAAAGACGTACAGATTTCAAAAGCCAACTTCTCACTTAGTTGATTGGATATTAATACCATTTGCAATTGCAAAGCCGGGTCTGAATTACTAAAGTCTTTACGAACATAAGCCTCTAATTCATCGGTTGTCTGGTGTTCTCTAAGCAAAATATTGCTGTAAATTCTCAAGGCTGCCTGCTTTACCTTACTATCTTCTGAATGCAATGCCATAAGGTATAGGTCCGGATCTTTATACTCCAGGCCCTCCAGTGTCCATAAGGCGTGCAATTGCCCCAAGGGGTTATCACTTTTTAAAAGAGTACTTAGTTGGGGTAATATTTCTAAATCTTGTCTTTCTACTAATAGTCGCTGGGCCATATCTCTGGTCCATCCATCGGGACTTCCAAGATAGCTAACCAATTCAGAGGGTTGTATTTTACCTAGGTCGATTGGTTCCTTTTTTGGTGTCCCTGGTTTGGTAATTTTCCAAATGCGACCCATATGTATTGGCTTATCCAAATTGCGCTTTAGACTTACCTCTTTTAAATACTCGGTCATATATGGGGCATGTTGAATAATACCCTTATACATGTCTACAACATAGAGGGCACCATCGGGACCTGAGGAGAGCGAAATTGGCCTAAATCTTTCGTCTGAGGAGGCCAGAAATTCTTTCTTTTCGTAGGCCGCCTGGGCTTCCAGAATAAAGCCATTTTCAATAATATGATTTCTTTTAATTAAGTTACCAGTTGGCTCGCATATAAAAGCATCTCCCAAATATGTCTCCGATAAAAGATCTCCTCTGTATACTAATGGTCCACAGGCCGAAGCAAATTCAAGAAGTTTACCATCTTTGTCTAGCGTGCCAGGCACATAACCTCTGTTAACTGCTGTATTACTTCTGATGGGATAAATTCTCCTATCCAGGGTAAGCCCGTGATCTATACCGTTATTTGATTTGTGGTGAAGATTTCTCTGCATGGTATTCGGAGGAACCAAGTCTGCATGTAGTTGGGACCAATTATAATTATAATGCAATCTGCCCGCATTGTCATGGCAAATTCCCCATTGTCCACGAAACTCGGTCGGTTCTGATATCCACTCCCCATTTTTCCATCGATATCGAGTTTCCGATTTGGCATTGTAGTACCAATTATCCATTCCTCTCCAAAGGCCATTTCCTGAGTGTTCCGGAACACCTAATCCGCCATAAGTAGAATCAATAAGGATCTTCGTATCTGCAATAAAATCGCCATTCGAATCTTTGGCATACCACAGAGGCATATTTTCAGCAACTAGGGCCCCTCCATTGACCACGGCGATAGCTCTGGGGAGAATTAGACTATCCATAAATATTTGGGCAGAATCCATTTGTCCATCAAGGTTATTGTCGAAAAGAACCTTAATTCTTCCAATACGATCTTTCTCACCAGAGCCTTCAATGTCTTGCATAAAGCCCAACATCTCTACAACCCATAACCTTCCTGCCTCATCAAAAGAGATGGCAACGGGATCTTCAATTAATGGTTCTGATGCGACTAATTGAATCTCCAAACTAGTATCTTCTAAAACAAAGCTTTTTAAAGCATCTGACGGACTTAAAGGCGGGGAAGGATTTTTTTGACAACTAATTGCCATACAGACAACCGTTATGCCTATTCCCTTAAAGAGCAACTTTATTCTCCTATACATAGCTTTCTAAAATACAAAATAATCCTCGTTATCACCTTATTTTAAAAAGATAATCTAAAGAATAAAGGAGGCAATATATACCAAAAATGCAGCAAATGTTCCAACAACAAAAGTCCCAAGGGTATATACCTTATAACCTGTCTTCACATCAATTCCTGCAAATTGTGTCAATATCCAAAAGCCACTGTCGTTAGCGTGAGAAACAACCATGGCTCCTGCACCAATTGCTGCCACTACCAATGCCTTGTCAATTTCTGTGGCAAAACCCATGGAAATAAGTAAAGGTGCGATAATGGAGGCTGTAGTAATAAGCGCTACAGTGGACGAGCCTTGTGCGGTTTTTATGGCAGCACAAAGAAAAAATGGAAGCCAAATACCCAAATTGGCGGTAGAAAGAGAATCTGCCAAAGTATCGGCAATGCCACTATTTTGAAGGATAGTTCCGAAGATTCCTCCCGCGCCGGTTATTAGAATAATATTGGAAGCATCTGTAAGCGATTTTCCTACCCAACCTGTGGTGGATAGAATGGTCTTATCCCATTTCCGTGGCAATAAAAAGGCAAGAAGCATTCCAATAGTAAGTGCAATAACTGGAGTTCCAATAAAAGACACGGCTGAAGCCCAGGCAGTAGTGGCCTGTTCTTCGGTCAATTTAAATTCAATGAGCGACTTGCCAACGATGAGAAGAATAGGGACTAAAATGGGTAAGAACGATTTAAAGGCAGTTGGGGCCTGTTTTATCTTTTCCTGAATTTCATCTTCGGATATATCAGGATTTGGATCTATATAGTGTTTGGATCCCATTTTTTTACAATATACTACCGCTACAATAAGAGATAGCAAGCCAATGACTAAGCCCACTAACATTACCAATCCAACATCAGCGCCAATGATTCCAGCGGCGGCAATAGGTCCCGGAGTAGGGGGTACCAAGACATGGGTAATCATTAAACCAAGAATTAAAGCAGTGGCGGTTCCCACAATGGAGAGCCCCGCGCGTTTAGATAGACTTTTATTTAAGGGGTTTAGAATAATAAATCCACTATCTGCAAATACGGGTATAGAAACTACAAATCCCACCAAGCCCATGGCTTCATGTACTCTTTTTCTTCCAATAATTTTTAGGATAATTTCTGCCAGCTTATAAGCTCCCCCAGAATGTTCAAGAAAAGCACCAATAATTACCCCAAGAACAATTACCACCCCAATTTTTCCCAAAGTAATTCCAAAACCATCGTTTATAGATTTTATAATAGTATCTAAAGGCATACTGGAGCAAAGTCCAAAAAAGAGAGCAGCCCCTAATAAGGCCAGAAAAGGATGAACATTTAATTTGGCAGTGAGAACTACGATGATAGCAACACTTAAGAGTAATAAAACAATGGTTAACATAAAATTGGATATTTAATGAGCATCTCTGGAGACATCAGATCCTGAATTTCCTACCAGAAAATCAAAATCAGCGCCCAGATGCGCCTGTTGTACGGTTTTTGTATATAAGTTGGTATAGCCCCTGTTATAAAGGTTCTTTGGTGGTATCCAAGCAGCTTTTCTTTTTTCTAATTCTTCGGAAGACACTTCTAGATGTAATTTTCTATTAGGGACGTCCAGAGAGATAATGTCACCAGATTCAACTAAGCCCAATACACCTCCGATGGAAGATTCAGGGGACACGTGTAAAATTACTGTTCCAAAGGCGGTACCACTCATTCTACCATCAGATATTCTTACCATGTCCTTAATCCCCTTTTTAAGAATTTTTTCCGGAAGATCTACATTCCCAACTTCGGGCATACCTGGGTATCCAACAGGGCCCACCCCTTTTAAAACAATTATGCTATTTTCATCAATTTCTAAATCGGGTCTGTCTATGTTTGCATGGCAGTCTTCAATAGTTTCAAAAACCACTGCGGTTCCTCTATGAGTCATTAGCTCAGGACTAGCCGCTGAAGGTTTAATTACGGCACCGTTTTCACATAAATTCCCGTATAGAACGGCTATGCCTGCTTCTTCAATAAAAGGTTTGTCTAAAGGTGCTATAACCTCTGAATTATAGCACTCTGCATGCTGATTGTTGTCTCCAATAGCCTTGCCATTAACTGTAATGGCATCGTTGTGCAGGTGTTCTTTCATTTCCCTGATAACAACTGGTAAGCCTCCTGCATCAAAGAAATCTTCCATCAAAAACTTTCCTGAAGGCATTAAATTTACTAAAAGCGGGATTTTACTTCCTAAAGTATCAAATTCTTTTAGGTTTAAGGGTACTCCAATTCTTCCTGCAATTGCCTGAAGATGTATAATGAAATTGGTAGACCCACCAATGGCAGCATTAATTTTTATGGCATTTTCAAAGGCCTCTTTAGTGAGAACTTTAGATAGTTTTAAATCTTCTCTCACCATTTCTACGATTCTCCTTCCAGATAACTGAGCCATTACTTTTTTCCTGGAATCCACAGCCGGAATGGCCGCTGCCCCGGGAAGTGTTAGTCCCAAAGATTCTACCATACAAGCCATGGTAGAAGCGGTACCCATGGTCATGCAGTGCCCGGCACTTCTGGCCGAACATATTTCCGCTTCAATTTGATCTTCTTCCGTAAAACCTTCAGTTTTAATTTTATCTTTTAAGGACCATACGAAAGTACCAGATCCAATCCTTTCTCCTTTATATTTACCATTAAGCATTGGACCCCCAGGAACAACAATGGTGGGTAAGTTTACACTGCAGGCACCCATTACCGTAGAGGGCGTTGTTTTGTCACAACCGGTTAAGAGAACAACCCCGTCTAAAGGGTTGGCTCTAATACATTCTTCTGTATCCATACTTGCCAGATTTCTAAAGAGCATGGCCGTAGGGCGCATTAAAATTTCGCCCATACTGGTAACTGGAAATTCGAAAGGAACCCCTCCGGCTTCCAGAACTCCCCGCTTAACAAACTCAGCAAACTCCCTTAAATGCCCATTGCAGGGGGTAAGCTCAGACCATGTGTTGCAAATTCCAATAACCGGTCGCCCTTGAAAATAGTCATTAGGATAACCCTGATTACGTAACCATGACCTATGAATAAAGGCTGTTTTAGGGTCTTCGGGATTAAACCAGTCTTCACTTCTTAGTTTTTTAGAATTCTCTTTTTTCATTTTAAAGTTTGCGTTAGGTTGTGGTTGTTATAATACAAGATATGAATTGGAAATCAAGTTATCATCTTTAAAGGAGGAAACAAAATGGAACCAGAGTTAATTTGTGAAAGGCGTTTTTTTTTACAATTTGGTGTTGGCTATAAAATACTTTTGTTACTTTTAAAACAAACACAGCTAGGCTTTAAAAGAATGACAGCCTTTTTCATTTAAGGCATATACGCTGTCTATATAATAATTCTACTAACTATGAGGAGGAGAAACTTTCTGAAAAATACAAGTTCTGCAAGTGTAATGGGATTATTAATGCCAAGTTTACCTGTATTTTCATCAGTTTTCAATGAAATGAGATTTGGTATTGCCGAAGCCTCTTATATGCAAAGGCGTTATGCCAAATTAGAAAGTAAAACTTATCCGGCTTTTACCAATTCATTGGAAATGATAGAGTACAGCGCTTCTGTGGGTTTTGGCGGCATGCAATTCAGTGTAAGAGGATGGGATAAGGACTATGCAAAAAAAGTTCGAACTAGGGTTGAAGAGTTGGATGTTTTCCTTGAGGGCCAGATTAGTCTACCAAAGAATAAGGCGGATGTTTCAAGGTTTGAGTCTGAAGTTGAAGGTGCGAAAATAGCGGGCATTGATACACTTAGAACGGCATGTCTCTCTGGTCGGAGGTATGAGACCTTTAAGACCAATGATGCTTTCGTTGAATTTAGAAAAGCATCGGAGACCTCCTTAAAAATGTCGGAGGCTATTGTTAAAAAACATAAGATTAGATTGGCTGTAGAAAACCACAAAGATTGGAGAATTGAGGAAATGCTGCAGGTTTTAAGTAAATTAGACAAGGAGTGGATTGGGGTTACCTTAGATACAGGGAACAATATTGCGCTATTAGAAGATCCGATGGAAGTAGTTAAGGCTCTTGCACCTTATTCCTTTAGTGTACATTTAAAAGACATGGGTATAGAAGAATATGAAGATGGTTTCCTGCTATCGGAAGTTAATCTTGGAGAAGGATATCTGGATATTCCTGAAATGGTGAAAACGATTAAAAGAAGTAATCCAGACATTCGATTCAATCTAGAAATGATTACAAGAGACCCCTTAAAAATTCCGTGCTTAACAGATATTTATTGGGAAACATTTGACAATATTTCCGCAAGTCAGTTTGCTGGGTTTTTACACAACTTAAAAAAGGCCGGCTCAAAGAAGGACCTACCAAATATATCTGGTAATTCCGTTGATGACCGCCTTGCACTAGAAACAAAAAACAACCAATATTCATTAAACTATGCCAAAAATATTCTTGGCTTTAGTTAGAAATAATTAAATAAGATGAAAGATCAAGCTTTACCTGGAGTACAACTATTTCAAATGCCAGGCAGGATTGCCATGATTACTGGAGGGTCTAAAGGATTAGGTTATGCCATGGCGGCTGGCCTGGCTTCGGCCGGTTGCACCCCAATCCTTGTAAATAGAAATTTGGAAGAAGGCTTAGCGGCGGCTAAAAAGTTAGAAGAGGATTATTCTGTTCCCGCTAGGGCTTATGCTGCCAATGTAACAAACTTAATTGAAGTTGAGTCTGTGGTAGAAAAGATTATCGAGGAATTTGGTAAAATTGACGTCCTCATTAATAGTGCTGGGATAAACATCAGAGGAGCCATTGATGAGTTAAGTCCTGAAGATTTTGCCGAGGTCATGAAGGTTAATGTAGAAGGGACATGGAATGCCTCTCGTGCAGTTACTCCAAACATGAAGAAAAACCGATATGGTCGTATAATTAATATGGCTAGTACCCTCGGTCTAGTTGGCCTTGCAAACAGAACACCCTATGCCACCAGTAAGGGTGCAGTGGTTCAAATGACTAGGGCCTTAGGTTTGGAGCTTGCTCCCTTTAATATTACCGTAAATGCCATCTGTCCTGGTCCTTTTTTAACAGAAATGAATATTCCAATAGCAGATACCCCGGAAGCAAAAAATTTTATTGTTGGAGCTACTGCTTTGGCCCGTTGGGGAGAATTAAAAGAGATACAGGGAGCAGCACTCTTTTTGGCAAGTGATGCTGGTAGCTATATGGTAGGTTCTATGCTCACAGTAGACGGCGGATGGACCGCAAAATAATCGATATAACACTTGGCTACGGGATTCTTCTAATATTTTACTAAGGTAAAATCCGTAAAATTTTTTCTTACTACATTCGTCTGTAACCATTGTTACACAAGGGTTTAACCTGATATTTGTCATATAATAATCAGAGTAAGGCATTTACTTTTACATCAATTAATTTAAGTAAAAGGTCTGGTTATGAAGAATCTACTAATTTTAGGAGCAGGCACAGCGGGAACCATGATGGCAAACCATTTAAATTCAAAGCTTCCTGCTGTGGATTGGAATATTTCCATTATTGACGAGTGTAAAACACACTACTACCAACCTGGGTTTTTATTTCTTCCATTCGATATTTATTCTTCTAAGCAGGTTAAGAAAAAGGGCTCAAAGTTTATTCCCAAGAGAGTAAGTTATATACAACAAAGTATTGATAAGATAATTCCAGAAGAAAACAAGGTTTTGCTTAAGTCTGGAGAATCCTGTTCTTATGATATTCTCATAGTGGCCACTGGTACAAAAACGGTTCCAGAGGAGATAGAAGGTATGACTGGTCCGGATTGGAAGAATAAAATTTTCGACTTCTATACTTACGACGGATCCAAGGCGCTAAGAGATAAATTGCGCGTTTGGGAAGGAGGTAAACTGGTAGTCCATATAGCAGAAATGCCTATTAAATGCCCTGTTGCTCCTTTAGAGTTTGCCTTTCTTGCAGATTCTTATTTTAAGAACAAAGGAATTAGGGATAAGGTAGACATAACCTTTGTTACTCCACTTAGTGGTGCATTCACTAAACCCAGGGCAACACAGGCCTTGGATTATTTATTAAAAGAAAAAAATATTAAAGAAGTTACAGATTTTAATATTGAACGGGTAGATTATGAGAATGGAAAAATAGTGGATTATGGCGAAAAGGAAGTAGCCTACGACCTTTTGGTTACGGTTCCCACTAATATGGGAGATCCCTTAATTGAGCGCTCTGGTCTTGGAGATGAATTAAATTTTATCCCTACTCACAAGGCTACCTTACAAACCTTGGCACATAAAAATATTTTTGCCATTGGGGATGCTACAAATTTACCAGCATCTAAGGCCGGGTCTGTAGCACATTTTGAGGCAGAAATATTGACAGACAATGTATTGAGGTTCATTAATGATGATCCTTTAAAAGAAGAGTTTGACGGACATTCGAATTGTTTTATTGAAACCGGAGATGGAAAGGCCCTTTTAATTGATTTTAACTACACCCAAGAGCCAGTAGAAGGATCATTTCCTTTGCCGGGAATAGGACCTTTAAAACTCTTAAAAGAGAGTAAATTAAACCATATGGGAAAGCTTGCTTTTAGATGGGTTTATTGGAACATGCTCTTGAAAGGAGTCCCTATTCCTTTTGTAAGCTCGCAGATGTCTGAAAAAGGAAAACAGATAGAAAAAATTAAATAGGATAAACTTTAAAATAAATAGGATGAAAAAAATAATAGATAATCGCGAAATTGAAGTAAACGAAGAAGGATATCTTGTAGATTTTACAGAATGGGATAGGGAGTTATGCCTTTGTATCGCTGAAGAGCAGGGTATTTCTATGTCGGAAAAGCATTGGGAGGTTGTTACGTATATACAGGACAAATATCAAAAAGAAGAACCTCTGTCAATTCGAGGAATTAAGAAAAGTGGTGTAATCAATATTAAGGAATTCTATGCTCTGTTTCCAGGAGGTCCTCTTAAGAAATCTACATTGATTGCTGGAATTCCAAAACCAAAAAGCTGTATTTAAGGCAGAGCTGGCCTATTTTTTATTGCTAATCCAAAAAAAGTAAGATATGAGTACTACAAAAGTAAAAAAGATGCTTTTTATTCTTTCAAAAGGAACATTAGAGAATGCTTATGCCGCCTTTGTTATGGCGAATGGTGCTAGAATGGAAGGAATTGAATCGGAAATATTTTTCACCTTTTTTGGCTTAGAAGCCATTCAAAAGAAAAAGTTGTTGCACTTGCATACTGCTACCGTAGGTAACCCTGCACTTCATATGCCTACCATGCTGGGTGGACTGCCTGGAGTTGAAGCATTGGCGACTAAAATGATGAAAAGAGAAATGGAAAAACTAGACATGCCTCCTATAGATGAATTTTTAGAAATTCTTTCTGATTCTGGCTGTAAACTGTGGGGCTGTAAATTAGCAATAGATATGTTTCATCTGGAAAGAGAAGATTTGATTGATGAGTTAGATGGAATTTTGACTATTGGTGATTTTTATGGAAGGGCTAATGAAGAGGGTACACATCTTTTGTTTATTTAGTTTTCTTCTGTGAAAGCATTATACGTAATACTGAACATTTACAAAACCTCGATAGTTATATCGAGGTTTTATGTTATGGAATAACTTCCCTACCCGGGATATATAGGCTTGTGTAACTCTGGTTACTGAGCCTCATAATTGATCCTCCTACCTTTGTTCTTCTAATTATTCTATATGGAATATACAGATGTTTGGGGTTATTTCGGGGCAATAATAATAGGACTCGTGCTAGGCCTTATTGGAGGTGGTGGTTCTATTCTTACGGTACCGGTAATGGTATATCTTTTTGGCTTAAACCCTCTTGTTGCTACGGCATATTCTCTTTTTGTCGTGGGGGTTACTTCCATGGTAGGTGCTATCAGAAATATATCGAAGGGCCTAGTAGATATGAGAACTGCAATAATTTTTTCCCTTCCCGCACTTCTAGCAGTCTATTTAACTAGAAGGTTTTTTATCCCAGCCCTTCCTGATACTCTTTTTCAGATTAAGGATTTTGAAATATCTAAGGAGATTGGAATTATGGTTTTTTTCGCCCTAATTATGCTTATTGCTTCCTACTTTATGATTTTTGGGAACTGTAAACATTGCGATAATGATGAAAAGTCTGCCGTTGTATATAATTATCCAATGATAGTTTTGGAAGGAATAATAGTAGGATTTCTTACTGGAATTGTCGGCGCTGGTGGTGGATTTTTAATTATTCCGGCACTAGTCTTATTGGCTAAACTTCCTATGAAAAAGGCAGTGGCAACTTCTCTTTTAATCATAGCTATTAAGTCTCTAATTGGTTTTATTGGGGATGTTGAAAATTTGGCAATGGATTGGATCTTCCTTTTGATTTTCACCCTCTTATCCATTGCAGGTATATTCCTGGGGATTTATCTAAACAAATTCATTAAAGAAAGCAGGTTGAAAAACTATTTTGGTTGGTTTGTCTTCGTTATGGCCGTTTATATACTGTATAAGGAATTAAAATAATAATTAAAGACCTGACTGATATCATATTTTTTAAAAGGTAAATCCACTTTTTTTGTAACAAAAGTAACTGTAGGCCTTAAAAGGTATTTGTAATTTTATTTAAAGAAATTAATTATTAGCGATATGAAAATTGAACAGATTTATACAGGTTGTTTGGCTCATGCGGCCTATTATATAGAAAGTAATGGAGAAGCGGCTGTGTTTGATCCACTGCGAGAAGTGGAGCCATACCTGGTAAGAGCAAGAAAGGACAATGCCAAAATAAAATATGTGTTCGAAACACATTTTCATGCCGACTTTGTGAGTGGGCATTTAGATTTAAAGGAAAAAGCCGGCTCCCAAATAGTGTTTGGCCCTACAGCGAAACCAAGTTATGAAGCAATTGTAGCCAAAGACAAACAGATCTTTGAAGTAGGGGATTATAGGGTTAAAGTTCTTCATACTCCTGGGCACACCATGGAAAGTACTACTTATTTGCTCATCGACGAAAAGGGTAAAGAGCATGGATTAATCACTGGGGATACACTCTTTATTGGAGACGTTGGACGTCCGGATTTAGCACAACATGTTGTTTCTGAATTAACGGAGGAGAAACTCGCAGGACATCTTTATGATTCTTTGAGAAATAGAATTATGCCTTTGTCCGATGATTTAATTATTTATCCAAACCATGGTGCCGGATCGGCTTGTGGAAAGATGATGAGCAAAGAAACAACTGATACCCTTGGGCATCAAAAAAAGGTAAACTATGCCCTTCGCGAAGATATGACCAAAGAGGAATTCATTACTGAACTCCTAAATGGGCTAACAACACCTCCGGGGTATTTTCCGCAAAATGTTTTAATGAACATTAAAGGATATGAAAGTTTGGATACTGTTATACAAAGAGGCGAACGACCGCTTTCCGCAGTGGAATTTGAAATAGAAAAAGAACAAAACGAGGCGGTGATTTTAGATACTAGAAATGCCGAAGATTTTGCCAAATCTCATATTCCTAGCAGTATTAATATTGGGTTAGAGGGCAACTTTGCCCAGTGGGTAGGTGAAATTATACCAGATGTGAATCAAAAGATACTTTTGGTTACTTATCCAGGGAAAGAAGAAGAGGCCATAACCCGACTTTCCAGAGTGGGTTACGATAGGACGATTGGCTTTTTAGAGGGAGGTTTTGAGTCGTGGACAGAAAAAAATAAACCTATAGAAAGAATAAAAAGGATAACACCGGACCAGTTTAAAAAAGCTTACAATGGAGAAGGCCCATTGGTTTTTGATGTACGGAAGAAAAGTGAATTTGATTCTGAACATGTTGTTGGAGCAATAAATGTACCATTAAATGAACTGGAAAATCATCTATGGCAGTTTCCCAAAGACAAACCTTTTGTATTGCATTGTGCTGGAGGTTATAGAAGTATGATAGCAGCCTCCTTGTTGATGAATAATGGTCTGGACGATTTTGTAGATGTCATAGAAGGTTTTGGCGGAATTAAGAAAACGGATACCCCTGTATCCGAATATGTATGCCCTACAACAATGTTGTAGTGTTTTTTTGAAGTTTGTTGGTTGATCAAAAGAGGGAATAATCAAGTATTTTCTTGTTATTCCCTTTTTCGACAAGCCACTTCCTGTTCCAAGTAAACTAAATTTATTAAATATGTCACTTTTACAAACCATTTTTGGTTCTAATTCTCATGAGAACGACCATATAAAGGTTTTGGAAACCGATGCCTTTCGAAAGGCTGTTTCCAATAAAAAGAATCAATTAATTGACCTGCGAACCCCAAAGGAATTTTCGGGTGGGCACCTTACCAATGCCATTAATATAGATTTTTTTGATAAAAAAAAATTTAAAAACGCCTTTGCTAAAATGGATAGAAATAAGCCCGTTTATCTGTATTGTAGATCTGGAAATAGAAGTAGAAATGCCTCTAGGAAGTTAGATCAAATGGGATTTAAGGCGGTCTATGATTTAAAAGGAGGTTTGTTGGCATGGAAATAAAAAAACATTTGAATATGAAAGCTTCTATTATTGTACAAAATTTAAAATGTAGTGGGTGTGCTGCAACTATTCTAAACCGATTAGAAGGTCTTAATGAGGTAAGTGAGATTAGTGTAGACTTAGATACGGCTTCAGTCCATTTTAGCTATTTAAATACTGAAAATGCGATGGAGGTAAAAAAAGTTTTGGCTTCTTTGGGATATCCATCTATAGATTCTAAAAATCCATTTAAATCCAAGGCCAAGTCATACTTTAGTTGTGCAGTTGGAAAAATTTCCAGGTAAACCCGAGTATTGGCTTAGTATAGTCTAATACATGGTCGATACAAATAACTAAGCAGGTGCAAACTCTTTTATTTGTTACTGCTTATTATCTAAGACATACCCATGTTCTATTCAGAAAGGGAAAGTTAAGAAGCATGGTTGATTTCAAGCAAGAAGTATTTAGATAAGTACTAATAATAGTATTAAGACTTAGGTTTTCGTCTGTTTATTTTTATTCCTAAAACCATAGAGATTTTGATGTATAAAGTCTTTTGGAAAGAGCTGATCTCCTGGAAAACCTAATTCTATGGTGCCACTGTCTTCGGGGATATAGTTCGTTTTAAAAATATAGTCCCAAATACTTAGACTAATACCAAAATTAACGCCGTAAGAACCTTTTGGGATAGCTTTGGAGTGATGGTAAAGGTGCATGACCGGGTTGTTTAATACATATTTAAATGGACCCCAACTGAGTTTAATATTAGCATGATTTAAATGGCCAATGCTAATGGCAATAAAATGAACTATATAGGCCTGATCTGGTTCAAATCCACCTAGAATCATTACTCCAAAGACCTTTAATGGTTTATACAAAATGTTCTCCATCCAATGGTACCTTAAATGTGCGGCAAACCCCATTTCCTTTACAGAATGATGTACCTTATGAAAATTCCATAGGAACGAATATTTATGTAATAAAACATGTGTAAACCATTGTACAAAATCAAGGACCACAAAAAATATAAGAAGCTGAAAGAAAACAGCTAAACCGCTCAGGTCAATTATGGCGAAAGATTTTTCGTTTAGGCCGATATCCTTGAAAAAAACGCCCAAAAGACTATAAAAACCACTTATAACAATCGCAAACAAAAAGAAATTAAAAAACATATAGAAGAAGTCTAACCAGAAATCTTTTCTAAAAATAGCCTGTCTTTTCCGCCATGGAAAAAAGATTTCTAAACCCCATACAACAATTGAAATGCCTATAAGGCCCCAAAAATAATTTGTATACCATGGGACTTCGAAAATGATTGAACTCCATGTCCAGTCCAAACTGCCTTTAAATGAAGACACAAAAGCCTCAAAATAACGCCTCATTTTTCTTCTAGTTTATACCAGTTAATATCCTTTAAGACTTCTCTGCGTCCTTTTTTTGTTGGCGGATAGTTAGTTGCCAAATAGTTAATAATGACTACTTCATTTTCACCTAAGTCCCATAAATTCTGAGTCTCTTGCATCCATTTTATGGTTGAAGCCCAGCCTTCTTTACTCATTCTATTCTGCATAATAATTTCTGCTGAATGACAGGACGTACAATTATTTACCACCGTCATGAGTCCGGTAGTATCTTTTAAACCGGTTCTTAAATGAATTCCGTTTTCAATTCTATTTGGATCTTCCAAGTCATAAGATGAATTTTTTGAGTTAGACGAATCCTCCATATTTATCTGTGCTAGCTTGGGGCCAGAATTAATATAGACTACTAGGACTATTCCAAGGATTGCCAATACCAGAATCAACGGCCTAAAAATCTTTTTACTTTTTTCTTTATTCATACTCCACTAGCTTACTTTAACCGCTATTCTATGGCAGGCATTATTTAAATACCCTTTTGGATTCCAACCCGGTAAGAGCATTGGTTGTTTTTTGTCATTACTGTCTGTAGCTCTGGCCCATACCTCGTAATAACCTTTTTTTGGGAACTCAATTTGAGTTTGAAAGTGCTGCCATGCCAGTCTATTTACTGCCTTTTCTAGCTTGCAAGGTTTCCAGGTTGAGCCAAAATCTATAGAATACTCCACCATACGCACAGATAATTCTCCAGCCCAAGCGTGTCCCCTAACATCTAGTTTTTTCTCCATGGAGAAAATTGCTCCTGTCTTGGGATAGGTAATCAATGATTTTACAGGCATAGATTCAATTATACACATATCTTCCTCTTTTACTTTTTCACCTGGTGCTACCGGAGAACATGGCACTCTATAGGAAGAACCTTTCATTTTGGCGCCATCATGTTCAATATTTCGAATACTAAGTCTGTTAATCCATTTTCCGGATACTGAGGCTGGCCATCCTCCTGCTACTAGTCTTAGCGGATAGCCATGTGCCAGAGGAATATCTTCCCCGTTCATCTGAAAAGCAAGTATTGTTTCTTCTTGCAAAGCTTTTCTTAATGGCATTCCTCTGGAAATAGGCTCTTTAGTTGGATCATGACTTAAGTGGATATCCGCTGCGTGATATCCAATATAAACGGCATCGTCCTTAATACCACAGTCGTTTAAAACATCTTTTAGACGCACACCAGTCCATTCGGCACAGGATACAGCCCCTACTGTCCATTGATTTCCTTTGGCAGGAGGATCAAATT
This sequence comes from Eudoraea chungangensis, assembly GCF_029360665.1. Classification (GTDB taxonomy): domain Bacteria; phylum Bacteroidota; class Bacteroidia; order Flavobacteriales; family Flavobacteriaceae; genus Eudoraea; species Eudoraea chungangensis. The sequence goes on along the minus strand of NZ_JARDUB010000003.1, from coordinate 132,248 downwards.
CGCTTCGGCCATTCCCACCACATTCCAAGGTAAGTTGATAACTTACTGTTTGAAATTTTGTCTTGAGTTCTTTTAGTGTATATGTCTTTGAAGTCTTTACGGATTCCCCATCTATCTTTAGTTGCCAATCCGAAGCGGATGCGATCTGGGGAATAAGCCCATTATTTCTAATAAACATATATTTATTAGGAGTGATCTTATCATCCAGTAAATGAGCCTTCGCCTCCATATTCCAGGGCTTTCGATTTAATATCGTCATTTCCTGGTCTTTTGCAAACAGCTCAAATGGATCCGTATCTTGAAGTGCCAGTGGGATATAACCTTTGGGTAAGTTTGCACTATAGACTATATCTAATCCCAAACTACTAAGCAGGCCTCCTAAACCTACTTGTTTTACAAATTTTCTTCTTTCCATACGGTCTAAGATTTACTTTAATATTCTAAAATAGGAATTAATTCAGACAAAAGTCCGTAACAATTGTTACGGCGGATAAAATAGTTCTGCATCACAACCAAGAAGCTTGTGGCCTGAATACAGGTTGTACACAATTTATCTAGAGATGTAGATTGGCTGAAACAAATACTTTTATGCCTAGCATTCTGATTGTTCTAATAGTGAGTTTATGTCATTTTAGATGGTTATTAATAGGCTTATTACCTGAAGTCAAAACCAATAATACTCATTAGCTCTTTGATTAATTTAAGGGGTACAGAAGCAAAATTAAGTTTAAATAACAGCTTATTTTTGGTCTATCGCATGGCTAAAAACTTTTGATAACTTTTAAAGTAAGGTTTGGTATGAAAATCCTACTTTTATAGTCTAAAACTTTATTGAATAATTGGATTATGTCAGAAAAAATTGAACGTATTAAAACACTCATATTAGGTTCTGGTCCGGCGGGTTATACTGCGGCTATCTATGCGGCAAGAGCCGACTTAAAGCCTATTATGTATACTGGAATGGAGCCAGGAGGCCAACTTACTACGACTACGGAGGTGGATAACTTCCCGGGTTATCCAGAAGGAATAGATGGGCCTACAATGATGGTTCAACTGCAGCAACAGGCCGAACGATTCGGAACAGAGGTTCGAATAGGTATGGCCACATCGGTTGATTTTAGTGATGAAATAGGAGGGATTCATAAGGTTACGATTGATGACGCTAAGGTGGTGGAAGCGGAAACCGTAATTATCTCTACTGGTGCTACGGCTAAGTATCTTGGGATACCTAGTGAACAAAGGTTGCGTGGTGGTGGTGTCTCTGCCTGTGCGGTTTGTGATGGTTTCTTTTACAAAGGCCAGGATGTGGCAATTGTGGGAGGTGGCGATACTGCTGCAGAGGAGGCTTCTTATCTGGCAAATATTTGTAGGAAAGTCACCATGCTTGTCAGAAAAGATCATATGAGAGCTTCTAAAGCTATGCAACATAGAGTTAATAGTTTAGAGAATATTGAGCTTCGATATAATAGTGAAGTGGATGAAGTTCTTGGGGAACAAGTTGTAGAAGGATTACGCATAGTAAATAATCAAACAGGGGAGAAGGATGAGATTGCTATTACAGGTTTTTTTGTAGCAATTGGCCATAAACCCAATACCGATATTTTTGTGGGACAGTTAGAAATGGATGATACTGGGTATTTAATAACCCACGGAAAGTCTACCAAGACAAGTAAGCCAGGAGTATTTGCAAGCGGTGATGTACAGGATAAAGAATACAGACAAGCGGTTACCGCGGCAGGAACTGGTTGTATGGCAGCTTTAGATGCAGAGCGTTATTTAGCCACAATAGAAGCTCCAGAAGAAGTTTCGTAAGGAAGTATTATAAATGCAAAAAGGCCTCTATTTAAATAGAGGCCTTTTTAGTTTTTTGAATGTAGTTAGTCGATTCTTTTGTAGTTTTCAGAAAACGTTCTTCCTCCGTCGGAATCTAAGAAAATCTGACTGTAGTTATCGTCTTTAAGCCTCAGCTCAAATGTAAAATTTCTTAGCGTATCCAGAGCTTGCATCATTCCATAATCGCCATATTCAATGGTTTCAATCAACTCTGTATCCGTTATGCGATAGGAACCAAAACCAAACCTGCCTATAGTATCATTTGGGTCAGTTCTAGACCACATTACCCTTCCATTATAATACATTTTTACCTGTCTATACCCATTTTGTATGAGAACGGTATCAATGATATCCTCTCCGTCATAACTATAAAAGTTCTGGAGTTCCCAGGTACCTTCCATTGTATGCATCGTGCTCGGTTTTGAAGAGATAGTTGCTGTAGAAATAGTTAGAACAACCATCAATAAAACCAATCCAAGTATTTTTTTCATGGCTTAGTGCTTTATGATTAATCTTAATTATATCTTAAAAGTTACAACTTTTTTTTAAAAGATATGCAAGATTATAGCTAAAAATTTATGGATTTATGAATACCGATTTAATTGTGTTCTTGCTCAAAATATTCATTTATACAATGGCAGAGTTGGGAGATATCTTTTTTCTTATGTGATGCACTTAAGACTATTCTACTCTTCAAGCTGTTTGATGCATCAGGATACTCAAAATGGGAGACAATAATGCCATGAGTAGCCAAATATGAAACAAGGGATTCATTTGTAAAGGAATATGCAGGGAAATCTTCTATGTAGGTAAAGTGATCCTTTTGTTTAATTCCTTTTAAAAATAGTTTTATGTTCCTTTGAAGACGAATTCTTTTTTTCTCATAAAGACTAATGGATTCAGTTAGAGTAGCCAGAGCAGCAGCGGCGGCAGGGGAAGCCCCAGTAAAAGTAGCGGTATGCCTTAAAGCCTGTAAAGTACTTTTATTCCCAAAAATGGCACCCCCGTCAATTCCCAAAGCTTTGCCTAAAGAACAAGAGACAAGAAGTTCTTTTGGGTTATAAGAATATATCTTTTTATAAATGCCTGCTCCGTTTAGGCCAATTATTCCCATGCCATGCGAATCATCAACGATAAGTACACATTTATGAAGAGGGAGTAATTTTAAAGATTCAAAATTAGGGTAATTACTACCGTTAAAATCAATAGAATCTAAAAATACCACCGGAGTTCGATAAGGATCTAATTTTAATTGACTTCTTAGCGTTTCATTCAAATAATGGATTGTTTTATAAGAATCTATTTTACCTCGAATCAGAGCCGAGTGAGTGCCAGGTAAATAGTAAAGTCTATACTTGGTGGAGGCATAGAAGGCACTCAGTAATTGACCGGCTAAATAGCCAGAAGAAACGGTCATGGCCTTCTCCGCTCCGGTCCATGTAGCTAACATTTCTTCTGCCTTTTCGTAAAGTGTTATTTTGATGTTAGAAATCCTTGAAGCCCCGTAATTAGTTCCGTATTTCTGCAAGTTGGCGATATATTTTTTTTGAAAAAAGACATCCGTTTGCACACCCAGATAGGCAGTTCCACCAAAATACAGAAAGGTTTTTAAGTTGTAAGTAATCTTTCTGCCCGGGAAAGAATCTATACTTATATTCATCCTACAAGGCTTATTCCGCTTCCATCTAGTCTTGGAAATATTACTTCTCCATTTTCTTCAATTTTTACTCCGGTAGCTATATCTTCTTTTAAAAGCATAGCTCCATCCATGTCAACGTAGTCTAGTTGCGGTAAAAGCTGTGCAATAGCTGATATTCCTACAGTAGACTCTGTCATGCATCCTACCATCACCTTAAGCTCTAACGCTTTAGCCTCTTTTATCATTTTTAAAGCTGGGGTAAGTCCTCCACATTTGGTAAGTTTTATATTTATTCCATTAAAATGTAGTGCACATTTTGCAACATCTTCTTTAACAATACAGCTCTCATCCGCTATTACGGGCAATACACTTGCGTGCAATACCTGTTCCATACCTTCCCAATCATCTGCCCTCAGGGGCTGTTCTAAGAATTCAACGCCTAATGTCTTTAGTAAGGGAGCATTTTCTATGGTTTCTTTAACAGACCACGCGCAATTGGCATCGATACGAAAGACGGCATCTGTATGCTTTCTTAGTTCTCTAATAATGGCTACATCATCTTCGGTGCCTAACTTAATTTTATAAATAGGCCAAACTTTTTCTTTAATCTTAGAAACCATTTTTGCCGGAGAATCTAAGCCTATAGTATAATTGGTTATGGGATAATTACTCTTATTTGTACCCCAAATTTCATAGAGTGGTTTTCCTTTTAATTTTCCAAATAAGTCATGGGCCGCTAGGTCTAATGCACAGCGCGAAAAGTTACTGAGGTTTTCTTTGGAAAGAAAATCATAAAAGGTATGTGGTGAAATAAAATTATGTGCTTCAATTTTATCCCGAATCTGTTCAATTTCTTCCATCATACCCTCACAACTTATCCCATAATACGGATTAGAAGTAGCTTCACCATAACCAGTTTGAGTTCCTTCGGTTAGACTTATAATTAATGTGTTTTGAAAATCGTGTGACTCTCTGGAAATACTAAAAGTATGTCTTAGCTGTAAGACGTATTTTTTTAAGGTAAGTTGCATTATTTTTTTCTTTAAAGCTAATATAAATAAATCCAATTGACCTCCATTAAAAAACCCTGGCATGATTACCAGGGTTATTAAGATAAAGGGTCTAGGTTTAAAGCAAAGAGAGCTAGTTTTTTCTTACACTTCCAGAAACAGAATTTTTGGCTTGTATACTTGCCTCTCCGGTATATCTAATATCAGCACCACTACTGGCATCGGCAACCAGAGATTCGCTTACATTTACAGAGATATCTGCCCCACTACTAGCATTGGCCTTACAGTTTTGAACTATCAGGTTTTTAGCATTTATACCTGCTCCACTGCTTGCGCTAGCTTGTAAAGAAATTGCTTCCCCACTTAGTCTCATATCGGCACCGCTACTGGTATCTGCATTGGCTTCGTCGGCCATGATTTCAGCGTTAAGGTCAGAGCCACTGCTGGCATTAAGTGTAATTTTGTCTGCTTCAATGATACCGTTGGCTACCAAATCTGCCCCGGAAGAAGCATATAAACCAGTAATTTCAGGTAGTGTAACAAATATTTTTTTAGTGGCTCTGCCAATATTTTGAGTACAATGAATTTTAAGTTTGTCGCCCTTAATATCTGTGGCAATTAAATCAATTACATTTTCGTCTGCCTCTACTCTTATTTCAAATTCAGGGGCTTGGGTAACATAAACATCCAAACCTTCTGCTGCAGATACAACGGTAAATTCTCCTGTAATTGGTCTTTCATCTGTGGTAACGGCTCCATTGCCTTTTACACCTTGCCCAAAGTCTATATCAAAGGCACAGGAGGATAAAAATAGCGCCAAAATAAATGCGATGGTAATTCTAGCTAAAGTTGTCATGATTTTCGTTTTTTTTGTTGACCGATTTAGATCGGATTAATGATTAATATTTAGTGATTCAAAAGTGATTTATTTTTAATGAATGAGGTAACTTTTGTTACCCAATTGTTTAATGTTTAGGATGAGCTGTAATTCCTAGTTAGGATTTATTATTTTTAATTTCAACGCCATTTTCATCAATATTCATTTTGAAGGATTCCCCATCATCCTGTAAATTTATATCAACACCATCTTCATTTTTTATTTGTACACCGTCTTCGTCTATTTTCATTTTAAATTTTTCGCCATTGTCCTCAATATCTATATCAATGCCATTTTCATCTATTTTTATATGACCGTTTTCTCTGGTTTTATCCATAATTAATGGGCAATCTATACATTCAAGAATTCCGTTATTCTGCATAGTCCATTGGTATTTAATTAAATCGAACCTGGAAATATCCTTATCATACTTGGTAGCTCTTCCAATATGGTATTTTAGGGATTCATCTAAGGTCAAAACTGTATTTTCAGGAACAAATACGGTAATACGAACTTCCTGATCTCTAACTTTATTTTTGGCTGCAGTAGTCAAAAAATCGTTTAGTTTTAAAGTGTTACCTTCTTGGGAATATTCATAATTTATTTGTTGAGAACGTTCTTTGGCAGATTCAAAGGAACCGCCATTTGCGTCTTTTCGTATTTGAATACGACTAATGCTGTCTTCAGATCTCTTAAAGTTTACTATAACATCATCTGAAAAAAGGATTTTCCCGTCTTGATCGTCGTAGGTAACCGTCATTCCGTCTATTCCAATGTTTTCTTGGCTGTCGTAGTAATCACTGCTGTTCAGTCTAACGTGTAAGGTATCTAACTCAGAGGCAAAAACAAGATCTTCCTTGATTGTTGTAGTTCCATTATAGGCATGAGAACTGGCTTGCTGAATTCCTAAGACACTCAGTCCAATAACAGAGAGCAACCATAGGCCTAATAGGGAGAATTTTGCTATGTTTCCTATAGATTTAAGGTTGTTAACCAAGATCTTTAATCCCAGGTATAATAGGAAAAAGAAAGGGATACCCACAGCAAAAAACGCAAGAAGGGATACCAGCCAAACAGGGGCAGAGGTAGAATTAACCATATCATAAAAGTCTATCCCAGGGATATGTACAATATCTAAAACACCTACGGTGAATAAGCCTATAAAAAGTCCAATTAGTGTAGCTGCGCCAATAATAATCAACAATATTCCAATGAATTTCCCAACAACCTTAAAGAAAAACATAATGATATCGCCCAAAGTGTCAAAAAAGGTCTTTCCGCCGCTTTTAACCTTGTTGCCTACTTTCTCATAGTCTACACTCTTTACTTTATCAGCGACATCATCGAAGCCTTCCTTAACCTTTCTTTCGATATTGCTTATATTCACTGGTTCGCCTTTCATATCCAGTTTTTGAGAAGTACTCGCAGCCTCTGGAACTAGAATCCAAAGAAGAATGTAAGCAATAAAGCCAAAGCCTGTAAAGAGCGCTAGAAGTATGAAAATTAGTCTTATCCAAAGGGAATCTATACCTAAATAGTGTTCCAGGCCAGCACATACCCCACCAATATACTTACTGTCTATATCTCGATAAAGTTTCTTTCCTTTTCTTGAAGGTTCGGTATGTTTTCTTGGTTCATCTTCAAAGATGTCCTCGTCTACCATGTAGTCTTCAGGCTGTCCCATTACGCCTATTACTTCATCCACCTCTTTTAGCGTTATCACTTGCCTGTCGTTTTCCATTTTTTCTTGGAATAATTCGGCAATTCTGGCTTCTATATCCGCAATAATTTCATCGCTTCCCGCTGTGCCAGAAAAAGATCTTTTTATCGATTCCAGGTAGCGTTGTAGTTTATTAAATGCTTTCTCATCGATATGAAAAAGTATGTTTGCTAGATTTATATTTACTGTCTTATTCATTGTTAGTTGTTTTTAGCATTGGTAACTAAATTGACTGCTCCTCGGAGTTCGTCCCATGTTGTGTCTAATTCTTTGAGAAATACTTTTCCGGTTTCTGTTAAACCGTAGTACTTACGAGGGGGTCCTGATGTAGATTCTTCCCAGCGGTAGTTTAAAAGACCTGCATTTTTGAGCCGAGTTAAAAGGGGATAAATGGTTCCCTCTACTACTAACATCTTTGCGTCTTTGAGCGTTCCAAGAATTTCTGAAGCGTACTTGTCGTCTCCTTCCAAAATAGATAGGATGCAATACTCCAGAACTCCTTTACGCATTTGCGCCTTTGTGTTTTCTATATTCATAATGTCATTTTTCTATTGGTGCTGGTCCGCTTGTTGGCTTCTATTTCAACACTTGATTAACTGTTCGTTTTTTGCTTTTCATTTTGATTGATAAATAAACTCTTTTTATGGATTTGTAAATATTCACAGCTTGATTAGGGCTGTAGTAATTAGGGTCTATATTTTTATTTAATAAATTTTATGGTCAGAGGATATTTGAAATATTCCCCTTCGTTAGTCCTTAAGGTTGCCAGGATAGTATAAACTATATTGATAATAAAAAGCGCTACTTGCAGGATTCCTGCAATGCCTGCTGGCCAAAGCAGTTTCCGAATATTGAAGTAATCGCTTGAAAAGTGAAAATCTACATTGTTGAACTGATTGAAATCATTTAAATGTAAAAGACCACCTTCGAAAATATTTGGGATAAAACCAAATAACAAGGGTACAGAAAGAATTCCTAAAACTGCAGAATACAGTAAGAGGCTAATTTGAAAATTTAAGGCCTGTTTCCCGCTGTAATCTACAAAGCGCTGTTCATTTTTATTTGCAGTCCACAGAACCAGAGGTATTATAATATTTCCAAAGGGAATAAAGTACTTGCTCAGTGTAGACGCATGTATTATTGAGGCTACATTTCTTTCGTGTTTTGTCAGTGTCTCTGCCATGGCATATTAGTTTCTTATGCAAATATATGGCTAAAAAAAGGTATTATGCAAAACATAGTACTATAAATTAACATAAATTTAACATATCATATCGAGAGTATATTTATTATTTTTACAAGAAATCCTAAGCATACATGGACCTCCCATTAAAAACAAACCTATTTACTTTTTTTAAACTTCCGTCGGCCTGGTGGAGTGGCGTACGCTTAAAATCAGTAGACGATGAGTCGGCCGTAGTGACTTTAAAGCACAGTTGGTTTAATCAAAACCCTTTTAAATCAATATTCTGGGCCGTTTTAGGGATGGCAGCAGAATTAAGTACAGGTGTACTGGTTATGACCAAGATACGGGAGAGCGGCCAAAGCATTTCGATGTTGGTGGCTAATAATAATGCTAATTTTTCTAAAAAAGCCACTGGTAAAATCTCATTTAAATGTGTTGAAGGGTCGAAACTTCAAAAAATAATAGACCAAGTTATTACCACAGGGGAAGGACAAACAGTATGGCTTCAATCTGTTGGGACTAACAGGGAAGGAGTAGTAGTTGCTACCTTCAATTTTGAATGGGCACTAAAATTGCGGAAATAAGTATTTCACTATATAGATAAATAGTTCACGATATACTTCTGAGGAAAAAGGCTTGCTTTTCTGGGATGTCATTAAATTTCAATAATTGCTGTGATTTAGAGAATCTAATGATTCATAATTGTAACATATTTACTTTTTTGACAACTTATTATTAAAACTAAAATCTTAATAAATGAATGCACACGAAATAGACTACCACATTTATGGTGAAGAAATGCAATATGTAGAAATTGAACTAGACCCGCAAGAAGCCGTTATTGCGGAGGCGGGAAGTTTTATGATGATGGACAGTGATATAAAAATGGATACCATTTTTGGAGACGGTTCAAATCAGGATAACAGTGTCTTGGGGAAAATATTCTCAGCAGGGAAAAGAGTTTTAACAGGAGAGAGTTTATTCATGACTGCTTTTCTAAACGTTGGGCATCAGAAAAAAGAAGTGAGTTTCGCTTCTCCATATCCTGGCAAAATTGTGCCCATTGATTTATCCGAAAAACAAGGAAAATTTATCTGTCAGAAGGATGCCTTTCTTTGCGCTGCAAAAGGGGTAACCATTGATATAGAATTTTCTAAACGTTTGGGAAGAGGATTTTTCGGAGGAGAAGGTTTTATCATGCAAAAACTGCAGGGAGACGGGATGGCTTTTGTACATGCCGGTGGAACCTTGGCAAGGAAAGAACTGGCAGCAGGTGAAATCCTAAAAGTAGACACAGGATGCATTGTTGGTTTTACTCAGCATGTGGATTACGACATAGAATTTGTGGGCGGTATTAAGAATACTATTTTTGGAGGAGAAGGACTGTTCTATGCCACCCTTAGAGGTCCTGGTACAGTTTATATTCAATCTCTTCCATTTAGCAGACTTGCCGGTAGGGTTTGGGCAGCTGCTCCCAAAGGTGGTGGAAAGGATAAGGGAGAAGGAAGTATATTAGGTGACTTAGGAGATATTGTAATGGGTGACAATAGGTTTTAGTTACTTAGAATCATTATCTTTTGGAAATGGATTTTAATTTGTTGCTTCATTTTTTAGAAGATCTTAATAAAAACAATTCCAAACAGTGGATGGATCTTAACAGAAAACGGTATCACCAAGTTCGAAATACCTTTATAGATTGGCTAGATAAGATAAACTTAAAACTAGCCGAAATAGATAAGGATTACTACTTTACACCAGGAAAAAAGGGTATTATTAGAATAAACAACAATTTGCTATACCACCCAACGAAACCTGTTTATAAGGATTATTTTGGTGCAGGTTTTGATAAAGCACCCGGATATGGAGATTTCTATGTAGAAATTGGGCTGGAACAATCTCTCTTTGCTGGAGGTATCTGGAAACCTCAGACTTCTAAACTCAACAGCATTAGACAAGCCATAGATTTCAATGGAGAAGAATTAATGGCCATTTTAATGAATCCTTCTTTCAAAAATCAGTTCGGTGGATTATACAAGGATGAGAAACTTAAAACAGCACCTAAGGGCTTTTCCAAATCCCATCCCTACCTATCGCTTTTGCAAAATAAGTCATTTGGGGTTATACACACTATTCCCAAAAACACTTTATTTGATGATAAATTTGAAGATTATCTTTTAGATATTTATATAGAAATGCTACCTTTTCGAAGATATCTTAATCGAGCGTTAACAGTCTAAGCTATGCAGACCTAGTCTGTAAAACCATGAGTTAATTGGTTTAGATCAAATTATAAGAATCTATGATCAAAAATGTTGTAAAAGAAACCTTATCGGATAACTGGTATACCCTTTATAAGTACGCATATGATTACAAGAAGAAAGATGGTCTTTGGGAAAGACAAGAACGGGAAGCATACGATAGGGGTAATGGGGCTGCAATTCTTTTAATAAATAAAGAGAAGCAGCGTATAATTCTTACCGAACAGTTTCGGATGCCAACCTTTGTTAACGGGAATGCTAGTGGGTTGATGGTAGAGGTATGCGCAGGTTTATTAGATGGTGATGAACCTGAGGCTTGCATAAAAAAGGAAGTAGAAGAGGAAACCGGATATAAGATAAATAAAGTACAAAAGGTTTTTGAATCCTATATGTCTCCTGGCTCTGTAACCGAAATTTTGTATTTTTTTATCGGCGAATATGAAGAAAAAATGAAAATAGGAGAGGGAGGAGGAGCAGAAGACGAGACCGAAAATATCGAGGTATTAGAATTGCCTTTTGAACGAGCCATAAGCTGGATAAAAGAGGGTAAAATAAAGGATGCTAAGACTATAATGCTTATTCAATATGCGCAATTAAATAATCTCTTTTAATATTTCACCTTAACAAAGGCCAGGAATTCCTGCATTCGTTCTTTTATTTCTGAAGGAGTTTGCCTAAAATGATTATTCATAATGCTAAAAAGCAAGATTTTACCAGAATCTGTTTTCAAATACCCACTAAGACAATGATTATTACCTAGACTACCAGTTTTTGCATAGATGTAGGGGTCCGTTGAGCTAACATACCATTCTTTAAGGGTTCCTGATTCACCGCCTACTGCAAAAAGACTAAATAGTCTTCCTTCGTCATACTCCGTGTACATCCTATATAATACATTAACCAAAGACTCCGGACTAAATAGATTATATCTAGATAATCCAGAACCATCTACCCATCGGGGAGATTGTTTTAAGTCGTTCAAATAATTATCTAGCATATAGTCTATCGTTTTTTTGGAGGACAAAGAGTCGGAAATGGTTGAAGACCCCATAATCAAAATTTGTTCGGCCAAAAAATTATCACTCTTTTGCATCATTTCTTTGGCTAAAGAATCTCTGGAACTTCCAAAAAATGTCTCTAGTTTACCTGCTGGCAGACGGTTTAAATGATTTATTTTTTTCTTAAAAATACCTTCTAAAAGACCTAGGACTATCGAGTCTTTAGTAATAAATGGCACATAAAGTGTATCCTTTCTTTCAGGAGGAAAATAGAATATATTCTCGCTCTTTTCTCTATTCGTTTTATTTGACCTTACCAATACAGTGGAGCTAAAATAGTCGGGGTAGATGCCGAAATTAGGATCTTTAAAAATTGTTACTACATTTCCATATAAAGGAAAACTATTTCGTTCTGGAGAAAAAGACAAATCATAGTCTTCCCAAGCCCAACCAGGGCCAAATGCAGGGTCATAATAATTATCTAAATATACGGCAAGGTGTTTAAAGTTTTTGATATAGTTAAAGGCCGAGCTGTCTTTAAAAATTGGGTGAAAAAAAGAGGGGTCACCGGTTCCCGTAACAATCAAGGTATCTTTAGATATTAGGTATTTGAAGGAGGGCACTTTTGGAGGCAAAAGCTTCAAGGCCGTATATAGGGTAAAAATTTTGGTGTTACTGGCAGGGGTAAAATATTTGGCACTATTGTAACTAACAATGGTGTCTTTCTTATCCGGATCGAATAACATTATTCCTGTGAAGTGATTGTCAGAAGCAGAGGAATAAAGAGTATCTACTTTTTTTTGAATAATTTTTGAAGTACTACAGGCCCCCAGCAAAAGAAAATTAAACAAAAGTGATACTACTATAATACGTCTTACAAAAATCACGATAGTCAAATAACAATTTAACATGAAATTATTTAATTTTTAACGGAATGTACACAATAATACAAAGCTTTTTTTGGTTATTTTTACAATAACAATCTAATTAAAACAAACTCTCAATATGGCAAAAGCTATGCTGGAGTATTATAAAACAGTACTCCAAAAAGTAAGTTTTGATGTTAAACTTTTTAGTAAAGAACTGAAAAAAGCAATTTCTAAGCTACTTCCTGAAGAAATTGAAGAACTCAAAACCTGGCTTCACAATTTTATTACCGACAAGCCAGAATTACAACCGACACTATTGTATTTAAAAGCCTAACAACAAGCCACCTTCTTAAGGTGGCTTAAATTTTACTAAGAGGACTTATTATGTTTACATCCTGAAAAGCTATTGCCCCTCTAACTATTCCTGAGATTACCTCCTTTAAAGCCTGTGTTATTTGAATTTTCAGTTCGTTTTTATGATAAATTAAACTTACTTCTCTTGCTGGAGACGGCTTATTGAAATATTTGAGATTGTTCTTTTTTTGTGTATCCAGTTCCAGAGTATTCAGATAGGGCAAAAGGGTCATTCCCAGCCCCTCATCAGCCAAATTGACCATGGTTTCAAAACTTCCACTTTGCAGTTGAAAATGCTCATCTGCATATTTTTTTGGGCTTTTACATAAATTAACTACCCCTTCCTTAAAGCAATGTCCATCTTGCAATAGTAAAATATCGTTTATGTCTAAATCTGATGGATTTAATTTGTCTTGTTTTGCCAAACGATGGTTTTTAGGGACATAACCAACAAAGGGCTCGTAATAAAGGGGTCTTTCAATTATACTTTCTATTTCTAATGGTGTCGCGGCTATTGCCCCGTCTAAATGACCTTCTTGTAAGTTTTTAATCAATGCTTCTGTATTCTGCTCTTTAATAATCAGATTTACTTTGGGGTATTTTTTTATAAAGGTTTTTAGGAACATGGGTAAGAGTGTTGGCATTATGGTAGGGATCAACCCCAAGGTGTATTCACCACCTATAAAGCCTTTTTCTTGATCTACAATATCCTTAATACGGTCTGCTTCATTGACAATATTCTTTGCTTGTGCAACTATTTTAAGTCCCGCCGCAGTAATCCGGATAGGTTTTTTACTTCTGTCAAAAATCTTAACGTCTAACTCGTCTTCTAATTTTTGCACTTGCATGCTTAGGGTAGGTTGCGTCACATAACTCTTTTCAGCGGCCAATGTAAAATTTTGATATTCCGCTACGGCCAAAACATACTGTAATTGTGTAATCGTCATTCGGATAAAGTTTATGTATAAAAATATAAAATCTATCAATAAAACTTATACACTTAATAAAAGATATTTAAATAATTTATTCTCTTAGGCGGGATGTCTCATGGATCTTATGGTAGGCACCCCCACTATTTAAGTGGAGGTTAGATTCTATTCAAACTTGAGATGTATATTCATGTCTTCTTCTCCTACTTCAAAATTTACATCGGAAAAGGAGGGGGGCCCCATTTTACCGTTTGTACCGCTCATGGCATATTTTTCTTTTGGCATTCCATTGTCTTCAAAATCCATTTTTTGATTTTCATTTTCATCGTGTAAGACCGAAAGCGCGTAGGTTCCTGGAGCTATGTTTTTAAATTTTACCGTAATACTCCCTTGTTTAGCCTTTTCTTTTTTGTTTTGGATTCCCGGTCCTTTCATAAATGTTTCTTCCGAGTGTAAGGCTGTGAGGACGTTGCCCTCGCTGCTAATTATATTTTCGATGGTCAAAGTAAGCGTAATTCCATCCGTGTCTTGTGCCTCGGCAACAAGGCTAGTGATAAACATTCCAAGCAATAAGGCAATTGTTTTCATACTGTTTTGATTTTTGTGTTAATGATGCCTCAAATATCCCATAAGTCTATTGTCACACAAAGATTTAGTTGCCGAGTTGTGGAATTTAAAGGCTGAATTGTATCTCAACTGTTTGACGACAATTCACAACTAAAAACTTACAGTTGGGTTAAATCTTTTGGGAAACTTTTTGATAGATAAGCAGTTTTGGGCATTAATTAAATACAATGCCATGAAATACTCCATTTTTATATTTTTCCTTTTAAAGCTTATTCTTGCATCTTCTCAAACCAATTTAGATGGATACGTATTAGACAAAGAAGGAACACCTATTTCGCAAGTAAATGTATATATAGAAGGTACTTATGACGGAGGTTCTACTGATGACGAGGGGTTTTACTCCTTTAAAACTGAAACTAAGGGAGCTCAGTTATTGGTAATATCTAGCTTGGGGTACGAAACCCTCAAGGTAGTTATTAATGTTAGTGAGGTTCAACAACGTAAGGATTACTTGGATGTAGCGGTAAATTCCTTAACGGGAGTAACCCTTTCTGCCGGAACCTTTGAAGCAGGCGGTGAGTCTAAGGCAAGTGTACTTAAGCCTTTGGACATTGTAACCACGGCGGGTGCTATGGGCGATTTTGTTGCTGCCCTGCAAACCTTACCAGGTACAACAACAGTAAATGAGGATGGAAGGCTATTTGTTCGCGGTGGCGACGCTAATGAAACACAAATTTTCATCGATGGTTTAAGAGTTTTTCAACCTTTTATAGAAACCGCTAATAATAGCCCAACTCGGGGTAGGTTTTCGCCTTTTCTCTTTAAAGGTATTTCATTCAGTACAGGCGGTTATTCGGCAGAATATGGCCAAGCTCTTTCCAGTGTTTTAATCTTAAATACGGCAGACGTTGCAGAGCAAGAAAAAACGGATATCTCTTTGATGAGTGTTGGTGGGGGAATAGGACATACGGAAATCTGGAACAACCAGTCATTAAGTATAAATACCTCCTATATTAATTTGGCTCCCTATGAAGCCCTGCTGCCATCAGATCAGAATGTAGAGTGGATTAAACCTTACGAATCTCTTTCGGGAGAAGCAGTATATCGCCTTAAGCTAAATAATGGTCTCTTTAAGTTTTACACTGCCTTTAATTATTCTAATCTTTCTCTCAGACAAGAGAATGTGAATTTTGAAGAATTTGTTCCCTATCAACTAAAAAATAATAATTATTATCTGAACACAAGCTATAAACATTTTTTTGGAAAAGGTTGGTCTTTAAGGGGAGGGGTAAGTTATGCAAAAGATAAAAGCGCCATAGGTATTCTCGATGATAACATAAATACTCAGGAAGCTGATGTTCATATAAAAGTAAAGGGGAAGAAGGCTTTTTCTAATCGATTTTCATGGTATTTAGGCATAGAACGTTTTATTATAGATTATGAGGATGTTTATAAACCTATGGAAAACATAGCTTTATCCAACGAGTTTAAGGAACAACTATCGTCTGTTTTTACAGAGGTTGATTGGTTTTTCAGCGATAAATTAGTATTAAAAGCTGGCTTGAGACTAGAGCATTCAAGAGCGCTAAGTCAACAAACTCTGGCACCAAGAATTTCTTTGGCATATAAACCAGGACATAGAAGTCAGTTTTCATTGGCATTGGGGAACTTTTATCAAAACCCTGATATTAACATATTAAAGTATGATACTAGTTTAATCGCTTCAAATACCTGGCACTATATTCTAAACTACCAATATAGCCTCAATGGAAGAACATTAAGGGCAGAAGCATACTATAAGGATTACAATAAATTGGTGAAATACAACACTGAAGAGCCTGTATTTTTTTCAGATTACACGAATACTGGCAATGGTTATGCCACTGGGATAGATTTTTTTTGGAGAGATAACGCCACGATTAATAATTTGGAATATTGGTTGTCCTATTCTCTTTTAACTACGAAGAGAGATTATCAAAACTATTCAGATTTAGCTACACCTAATTTTGCTCCTAAGCACAGTTTTTCTGCTGTTACAAAGTATTGGGTGGATGACTTAAGATCTCAAGTGGGTCTAAGCTATACTTTTGGTTCAGGACGTCCATATGATAATCCGAACAATCCCCAATTCTTAAATGAAAAAACCAAGGCATATAATAACATAAGCTTTAATTGGGCATATTTAATAGACCAGCAGAAAATACTATACTTCTCAGTTAGTAACGTTTTCGGATTTAACAACATCAGTAATTATGAATATGCGAATACTCCCAATCCCGACGGGAATTTCGACAGATTAGCAATAAGACCGCCGGCAGACAGCTTCTTTTTTGTTGGTTTATTCTGGACTATAAGTTCGGACAAGAAGAGTAATCAATTGCAGAATCTTTAATCTTGTCACTCCTCAAAATTTATAGTGACCTTCTTATCTTTCCGTATAAGGCAAAATAGCCGGCAATTATCATGGCAACACGACCTAAGATAAGGGTATAGAAGGCCACTTTTCCAAAAAACGATTTAGGTAGAAAACCTAAGATAACAACAGCTATGACCTAGTGAACTACGATAAAATAATTAAAAACACCGAAATAGTTCTTCATTTTGTTGACTGGCAAAATACTCGAAAGGATGGCATATGAAATTAAAGGAATACTTGCCCAGTCTATCCCGACAGCCATCATGGCTAACTATAGCAAATTTGGATATGATATATAGTAAATAGAAATAAGACTAAGCCCACCTCTGAATAAGGCAATTTAAAAAAGACGGATATAATCTAAACAGGAGACCCTTTTAAATACAACCGCCAGAATACATGAACTTTGTAACCCCAATCAGGTCAATACCTTAATTCCCGAGCTTATTCTAAAAAAAAATAGCGACTCCTCTCACCAATAAGCCTTTAACTAGCTTTCAGAGATCATCTATGGTGGGAAAAAGAGTAAAATGGGAATGTATGCAATACAATTCAGAGAAAAAAAAGCTTTGGTTTAAACCTGATTTTAACAAAGTGAATCAGACCTTTACCTGTGGTTTACATAGAATAATAGCGCTCTAGAATCTTTCGTAATCTGCTTTTTTGCTAACAATTTCTACCAACCAATAAATAAATTGCCCCAACCCACTGAGAAAAATAAAAAGTATAATCCAAACCAAGAGCATACTTCCTTGTTTTAAGTTCGGATTCTGCACGGCATGAACAATGTAGAAAATAAAACTTGCTAAGGATAATAAAACAATTAACCCTAAGACGATGAAAAAGGGAATTGCCCATTGTAGAATCAATCCGGGACCCGGTTCAACTCCTGGAGGCAGTTGTGAAACTTCCCCTATAAAGCTGAGCAATACTCCAAAATAGCCGAGAATCATTATGAAAGCAAAAAGAATTGGTCCAATAGCAAAGAAGGCTTGCCAGTATTTATTGTGTATCATATCACCCAATTTTACGTTTGTTATTTAATTGGTTTTATACTTTTCGAACCAGGCCAAAATACTTGCCAACTTCGCGATTAAATTACTAGGTCTGTTGGCAATTCCGTGCGAGGCTCCAGGAATTCTTACCATAGCAGATTCTACCTTTTCTAATTTTAAAGCGGCATAAAATTGTTCTGATTCCGCAATCGGGGTACGAAAATCTTCTTCTCCCGTGAGCAGCATGGTAGGGGTTGTAATATTACCTACGTAGCTTAAAGGAGACCTTTTTAAATAACTGGTAGGATCTTCCCATGGCTTATTTGGAAACCAATATTTATAGAAAAACCCTGGATTATCGGCATAAAGTACAAAGCTATACCAATTAATTACAGGTTTTGCTACTACGGCGGCGGTAAATCGGTCTGTTTTACCCACAATCCATGCTGTCAATACACCGCCACCACTACCACCGGTCACGAACAGGTTCTTTTCGTCAACGATGCCTTTTTCAATTACCGCATCCACCCCAGACATCAAGTCATCATAATCATTATTTGGGTAGTTATGGTGAATAAGATTGCCAAATTCTTCTCCATAGCTGGTACTCCCTCTTGGATTAGTGTACAGTACAAGATAGCCTTTGGCAGCCATTATCTGAAGTTCGGCACTAAAAACAGACCCATAACTTAGAAAGGGCCCTCCATGTATTTCCAGGATTAAAGGATACTTCTTTGAAGGGTCAAAATTTGGAGGTTTAATAAGCCAACCCTGAATACGCCTCTGATCATAGGACGACTCCCACCAAAGCTCTTCTACCTCTCCAATATTGCGGTAAGAAAATAAATCTTCATTTAAGGCAGTTAGTCGTTTCGTATTCTTTCGGTCATAAACCGCCAAATCTGCTGGATGTTGCGTTCCTCCCAGGGTATAGGCAAATTTATTTGTCTTCGAAACTGTAAATGTGCCAGAATTATATGGCCTACCTAAGGAAAGCCCTCCTAAATTTTCTACCAAGGAGGTAATCTTGCCACCCAAGGTAATATGGCCAATTTTCGTATCACCCTCTTCATTATACTGAAAATAAAGACCCTTGCCATCAGCGGCCCATTGAATATTTTGAATGTCCCTATCGAAGTCGGATGAAATAACTTTAATATTATTTCCATCCGCGGACATGGTGTATAATTGTGCAAGCTGGTATCCCTGGTATTTATCATCGTATCCAGTATAGGCAATAGTTTGGCCATCTGGTGATAATACAGGGGATTCATCAGGACCTAAACGTGTACTAAGCGCTTTTATAGATCCACTTGTAATATCCAAGGAATATACTTCGGTATTATTTGGCTCATATTCGTGTTCTTCATGCAGATTGGCAGAAAACAGCAATTTCGTATTATCCTTAGACCAAATGGGTCCTCCGTGATTAAAACTTGAGGAAGTTAATTGTCTTGGACTACCACCATTCGTAGAAAGAATAAAGAGCTGTCTATTTCCACTTTTTAAATACCCTTGCCCATCCCCACGATAATTCATTTTATCTATGTATTTAGGTGGTGCATTCCATACCGCTCCTTCAGGTTTTTCTGGCATCTTAATTAAAGATTCAGATTTTTCGGGAACAAACATGTTGAATGCCAGATATTTGTCGTCATGTGACCAGCTTACCCTATTTGGAACATTTGGTGTATTGGTAAGAGGCGCAATATTTTTGGTGTCTAGCCACATTAGAAAAAGTTTATTCTTACCATTCTGCATATTCGATATAAAGACGATTTTACTTCCATCATTAGACCATACAGGAGATCTGTCGTTTTGGTTACCAGAGGTTAATGGTCTGTTTTGTGTACCGTCAAAATTAACAATCCAAAGATTTGATAAATTTTTATCGGTCATGATATCCTTGAAGTTTCTCACATAGATTACTTGGGATCCATCCGGAGAGATTTGAGGATCAGAAACATATTCCATGCTAAAGATATCCGTCAATTGCAGATTGGTTTTCTGCTGGGCATTTAGCGCGGGAATAAAGCATGAAATGGAAATAAGAAGGAAAAATAGATTTTTCATATAGTGGTTTAATTGAGGACGAAATTTACTAAAGAATGTTTTAACTGACTAATTTGAACAGTCTTTTAAGGCGGTTGTTTTCTCAAATATCAGATATGACCGAATTAAAAAAAAACAAGTCTGGCTATGGCCAGACTTGTCATGGTTGGTTGATTAAATGTATTGGTTAATCTCAAATTTCATAGCAAAAAGTTCAATTTCTCAGGGGCCTCATAGTATTACTACTCGTAGCTACCTAGACAGAAGTTTTGCTATTATTATTATTATTATTATTGCCACTTTTTCTTTGAAAGGACATTAGTATAGTATATGAGTCTCAATTAGGTCACTTGTTCAGTGACCGCCTTATTCTTCATCACTCATTTCCTCCGCCATAGCCGCTTCGGCAGCTATTTTGGCCATTGCTGATGCATATTCTGCAATATTATAGTATCCATGTTCTTCCACAATTTTATTGTCTACAAATTGAAAGGTAAGATGTACTGGAATAACCATTTTTTGTCCATTAGCTGCCAAAGTGCCTTCCCATGTTCCCCAGAAATTTACCCATCGTTCTTTATCGTCATCAATTACCATTTCATAGAAGATGTTTTTATCACTAAAGCCATATTCCGAAGTATTGGCAAGGATTTGTTTAAGCCCTTCTAGTGTTTCCGAAGTGGACGAAGTTTCCAATGTATTGTGAGAAATTTTTGCAGTATCAGCATAATGGGAGGCCCAGCCTTCCCAGTTGCCTTCGGTGTAGTCCTTTAAGACTGCTTTAGCCACGTCAATTTCGGGTGATTTCGTAGTATATCTGGTTTCCGCCTGTTGGCAACCAAGAAAGAATAAGGTGCAAAGACCTAGTAAGAATAATTTTTTCATTGTGTTTTATTTAAAGATTATTGGTTTCTATTTATTGATTACTACTTAGACGGGCTATAGGCCATTTCAGGTCGCATTTGACCGGAAAAATTTTCATATTTCAAAAGACTACTTTGAAGTTCCCCATATAGTTTTGCCCATTCGTCTCCTAAAAGTTCATTGTTCGCAGCAACTTTTTTGGCATAGTCTTCTGCGTTTTTCGCAGCAATAGCTACCATATAGAATTCTCCTCTAACACCAAAACCGCTTTTATAAACTCTGTAGTGAAAAGCAGACCCCTTGGCTTCAAACAAGTCTTTTATAGCTTCAATCTTTTGGCTAACAAGTTTTCTATTAGCAGGAGTTATATGGAAATAATGAAACTTCCTGTAGTCTTCTCCTTCAATTGTTTGGGATATCCCACCAGGCATATAAGAGAGTTTTTTGCTCAAATAAATGATATAATCTTGCTCGGTGTCATAGCATTCATCCATTCTGTTGAATAGATTACCCATGGCCTCTTTCCCCATCTTTTCTGCAAGACCGGCAAATACAGGCTTATCTAGATCGGCCATATTGGCTATGGGGCTTACCCATAGATACCTATTGTCTTCAGTATTGGTTACAATAACATTCATAGACTGCGTGTTATGCTGTTTCATGTTCTTTATTAATTCACCGCAGATGCTTTCGTAATCTTGTACTTTAGAAGGTTTTATTACATCTTCATGAACCCAATAGGCCTGAGGTGAAGAATCTTCTTGTGCGAGACCAAGCCCACCTACAAGTAAGACTAATAAACTTGTTAAAAATTGCGATTTCATTTTTTTCATTTTTATTATAGTTTAAGGTTACTGATTAAATCTCTCATTCTAAAACAGGGGAATTTAAGGTGTATCCCAATTGTTGAAGAAGCTCTAGTTCGTTAAAAAATACTTCTTCCTTAAAGATTTCACCCTTTTCATTAAAATATAAGTGAGTAAGACCATTAATTTTTACTTTTTTACCGGTTGGAGGCATTTCTCCATAAACACCTGTATTCCGTCCAATACTCTCCCATTGTAAAAAAATCATATTGTCCTTAATGTTTAGTTCGCGGGTGTTTATTACGAGATCCGGAAATCCCATAAAGAAAACTTGCATATGAGCCTTTAGTTCGTTGGTGTTAGAAGCCACCGAAATACCATTTAAGCGTCGCTCAAAATTCTTAGCTATTATTGGATTAAGTCTATTTGTTTTTTTTTGATTCCAGCATGTATCTATATAGCTGATTAATTGGTTTTTAAGTTGGTTTCTCTGTTCTTCAGATACCGTCTTTTTATCTTGCTCACAGGATAGAAAAAGCAAAACACTTATAATTATGTAAATTAATGCCTTATTCATATCACATGAATAGATTAAAAAGAAGTTTAGGTTTCAAGAACAATACCTTTAAATAAAGAGTAAATTATTAGGATTTTAAAGCTTTATAGGACGAACGTCTGAATTTTATGTCCGAGAGACTATTTTAATTTAGCAGGCCGGGGATTATGTTAAAATTCGTATATTTAGCCTAAGCCAGCCCCAAATCGGTAAATGTGTGAATGTGAAAAGCCGATTTATTTTTCTTCTATTTATAATCGCTACCAATTTGAACCCTAGTTCAGTAGTTGGGCAGCTCGTTTATTTTGAAAAAGATACTGTTTACAATAGAGTATTTGTAGATACAGATAACTTCGGAGAGTCTTACTTAGATACTTTGGCAACCGCTTATCCTTTAATATCAAATGATTCCTTAAAGTTTCGTGTTTTGAATGACCTGGCCTACTATTGGCATACTAGGAATCTTGTTAAGTCTTTATCCTATGTACAAGAAGGACTTTCTCTGACCAGGTCCGTAAATAATGAACTTTGGGAGGGAAGGTTTCAAATAACAGAAGGGGCCGTTCTCCTGCGTATGGAAGCCTTAGATAGTGCAAGAACAAGTTTAGAAAGTGCTTTAGGAAAAGTAAGAAAGGCAGATCTTCCTTTGGCCTATACCCAATTGGGCTATGTTTTTGAAAGAGAAGGAGAACTAAGCAAGGCAGCAGATATTGCCATGGAAACTTTACACTTGGCCAAAGAGTTAAATGACAAGAGAGCGTTGGCAGTAGCTTTGAGCGATTTAAGTAATCTTTTTTGGAAGCAAGAAAGATATGAAGAAGCGCTAGAATATGGGATGGAATCATTAGCTATTTTTGAAGAAAGAGGTTTGCAAGATCTCGACTATGATTTTACGCTATATGTAGTCGGAAATTCTTATTTGGCGTTAAATAACTACGAAGAAGCCTTAAAGTTTTACGAATATTCCATAGCTATCGGGGAACGATATGGTTTCTATAACAACCTATGCGACGTTTACATTTCTATGGTCTATTTGGAGTCTTTTCTCAATAGTTTCGAAGCAGCGGAGGAGGCCGCAGCAAATGCTATCAAATATGCCACTTTGTTAGAGAATAACTTTATGTTAATGCGATCATGGGTGGCTATGGGAAAATTGCAAAATCTTCAAGGAAAATATATTTCTGCCATCCAAAGTCTGGAAAAAAGCATAGAAGTGGCTACTGCAGATTTTGGGGATGATTTTTTTCTAAGCGAAGCATATGAGGCTCTGGGCAAGGCATATGCCGGAAATCATAATTATCAGGAAGCGTATCAGGCTTACTCCAAATACAATAATTTACAAAAAGCTTTATTTACAGCAGAGTCTAATCAGCATGTTTCCCAACTACTCACCGAATACGACGTAGCACAAAAAGAAAGTACCATAATGGTGCAGGAAGATCAATTAAAAAAAGAAAAGTCTATTCAGCGCTTATTAGGTCTTATTGCCGGACTTTTACTCCTGGTGTTATTACTCTTATATAACACCATACAAACCAATAAGAAGAAAAATAGACTCCTTAATAAACAAAACACAGAGAAAGAGTTTCTATTAAAGGAGATTCATCATCGCGTAAAGAATAATCTGGAAATTGTCTCCAGCCTATTAGCATTACAAGCGGAACAGTTAGAAGACCTAAATCTTGTAGATGCAATGGAGAAAAGTCAGCATAGAGTTCATAGTATGAGTATGGTACATCAAAAGCTTTACCAAGGCAAAAGTCTTTCATCTATTGAAATGAAGTCTTATTTCGTAAACCTTTCGGATTATCTGGGTGATATTTACGACACAAAAGGCCGGGTTAAAATACATTGCGAGATGGAGGCCCTAGAATTAGATATAGATAGTGCTATTCCCATTGGCTTAATTGTAAACGAACTGTTGACCAACGCTCTGAAATATGCATTTCCGGAGAATGGGCATGGTGAAGTACGAATAAGACTTCAGAATAAATCGGGTATTCTTCAACTAGAAGTATCTGATAATGGTGTTGGCAAGAAAAATCAAAACAAAATTACGGGGACCGGTTTTGGTTCCCAGTTAATAGGGTTATTAACTCGACAGTTAGAAGGAATAATGACTTTAAATATAAAGAAAGGAACTGCTGTTTCCTTTCAATTTCAACAATATAAAGCAGCTTAAAACCTTTATTATGAGCCAAATACTAATTGTAGAAGACGACATGATAATTGCCGCTAATTTATCCTTGCAACTCACCAAGTTAGGATATGATATTAGCGGAATTGTTTGCAAGGGTGAAGATGCTATTACCCATGTAAAATCGAATCTACCAGACATTATCTTAATGGATATCAATCTTAAAGGCGATATTGATGGCATCGATGCAGCTTTGGAAATTCATCAAATAAGGGAAGTCCCTATTATCTATTTAACTGCCAATAATGATGATGTAACCTTTGGCAGGGCCAAAGCAACCCATCCTTACGCCTTTATTTCTAAACCTTTTAACAAGCTTAATTTGCAACGCACAATAGCATTAGTTGAAGAGCAAATAAGAGATAAGAATAATAAAGTTTCGCATAAGACTTCTGATTTGGAGGTTTTAGCCGACAGAATTTTTGTGCGACATAACGGCAGAATGGTTAAAATTATGTTAGACCAAATTCTCTATATCGAGGCGGAGAGGAATTATTGTAATATAATAACCACAATGGGTAAATTCTTGGTTGTAAATACCCTTAAAACCCTAGAATCTAAACTTTCTAAACATTCGTTTATCCGTGTACACAGATCTTTTATGGTTAACATGTCTAAACTCGATGCGGTTGCCGATTCCCACTTAGAAATTGATCGAAAGGTAATCCCAATAAGTAAATCCTATAAAGAGTTGTTGTTAGACAGATTACATATGATTTAGGTACAAACCAACAAGTAAATGCCGTTATGCATATAGCGGACTATCGTTTTTTTTGCATTTCTTTTGCTATACTAGAACTTGCTGGGTTGTTCAAATTATTTAATTCTTTAATTATAGATGTATGATCTTCCTCCCGCCCTTGTGATAATTTATAGGCGGCTTTTATCTCCTCTATTTTAATTTCAAAGCCTACAACTCCTCTAACTTGTTTTAGCGTTTTTGGAGAGAGATTTTTTAACGATAGCGGTTGTTTTGAATGCTTCTCATATTTATCTACCAGTCTATGCATCGCGGCAAGGACTTCCCTTTCGTTCTGAATTTTTATGGTCCCATAAACATGAACTGCTATGTAATTCCATGTAGGAACTTCTTCTTTCTCATACCAGGATGAGGATACGTAACTGTGTGGGCCATTAAATATACACAGAACCTCTTGGTTATTGTCAAAACCTTTCCATTGTTCATTTGCTTTCGCAATATGCCCAACTAATACATCTGGGCTACCTTCCCTAATTTCCAATTCCAAAGGTATGTGCGTGGCCCAAAGCCGCCCCTTGCTTAGGCTAGTTAGTATGCCAAAGGCATTTAATTGGATAAATTCCTTGACTTCTTTAAGATTTGTGTTTTCGTATTTAGAAGGAATATACATATGGTACAATTTCTATATTAAATGATTGAAATGGGATTTTAAATGGGGCCCGGGGAATGGAAACTTAGCGATTATATTTTTTAACAATATCATCTACGTTCTCATGGCGTTTCCAAGTTTTTGGTCTTTCAAAGTCCTGGTTAGGTATTAGTATTTCAGCCTGTGGAAAATCTCTTTTTATATCTTCCCAATTCGTGTCCTTCCATTTTGTTTTCTCTAACTTAAAAAGAGGGGTATCCTTGAGTTTCCCGGATACAGCTTTATCTATTAAAGGCCACCATAAACTTTCCGTTTCCCGGTCCCATAAGACAAAGCCGTCTAAACCGTTCCATATTTTAGGATCATAATAAGTATAACCACTAACGGCAAAAGTAAAAACCTTATCATTATAAGTTCTGGTATATATTGCGCCTAAATCTGCCAAAATACAGTAGGCTGCAAAAATGGGTTCTCCGTCGAGGATATCATTAACTACTTCGTGTCTGGTTAAATCCTTTATGGAGTACGCCTTTACGTCATTGCCAGAATATGCCACCAAAAAACGATCTGAATCTTTCCAATGTTTATTTGCTTCTTCTACAGACTCAAACTCGGGCTTAATAAGTGCCGGAAAGGCCTCTCGTCCAAGTCCATAGTGAAACTGTTCCGGTTTAAGTTCTAAGTTATTAATCACAAAATTCTGATTCTGCAATTCACCTCCATAAAGGAATTTGCTCTCATTATCCTGCATAAATTTGCCGTTATTAAGGGCACTTGGCCTTTGACTAATTGCGACAATACTTGCAAGAACTGCCACAAGGCTAGAGAATATTTTTTTCAGCATCATAGATATTAGGTAGAATCTAAATAATATCGAAAATACAATTTGTCCTAGGAATATAACAACTGGGTATCTTTTTTTTAATAAGGGTTAGTTTATCTTTCATATTTGATGAAATATTCAAAAAACAAGATACAATGAAAAAATTTTTAGTAGTATTTGGCCTTTTTATTACCATAGGCTTATGGGGTCAAGATCGTTATTCGGAAGGAATGGATAAGGCATTTTTACTATGGAAGAATGATATGCCCAGGGAAGCGGCTAACCTTTTTGAGAGAATTGCGATGGTAGAATTAGAGAATTGGCTTCCTTACTACTACGTGGCACATATAAATACATTATTATCTTTTGGAGAAAAAGATGAAAATAAATTAAGTCTGCAATTAGAAAAGGCACAGGAATATTTAAATACCGCGAAGATGATATCCCCCAATAATGCAGAGATACTAATACAGCAAGCTCTAATTAATACAGCTTGGATTGCTTTTGATGGTGCAAGCTATGGCCCTACTTTGGCAGCAAAAAACACTGCCCTGTACGACAAAGTCTTAGCATTAGAACCAATGAACCCCAGAGTGGTGTTAAGCAAGGCAGAATGGGACATGGGAACCGCGAGGTATTTCGGAAAGGATACAAGTCTGTACTGTTTGGAAATAAAGCGTTCTTTAGAACTTTTTACTAACTTTAAACCAAAGGGAGACTATCATCCTAATTGGGGAAAACACCGTGCGGAATATGTTTTAGAAGGCTGCAATCTTCAAATCAATCACAAAAATAAACAGTAACTAAGCTGCGAATTATGAAAGACTTTGTTAAGATGTTAAGGGTAGGTATTGTCATTGGACTAATCCTCTCGGTGATTTTTATAGCGATAGAGTATTTCTCTAACGGACACATAGAGTTTGGCCAGAATTTTTGGACAGAAATTCTATATAATATGACTTACTCCATAGTACTGACCATCATAAATAAAAGTTATTTTAATTTCCTTAATAAAAAGGTTCAGTGGAAAAAGTGGGAGAAGTATCGGTTAATTATCGGTGCTTTAGGCTCCGTAATACTCACTATGCTGGGTATTTTTTGGATTCGGATATTATTGAAGATGGGATACGAGGGCTATAGTTGGGATACTTTTGTTGAAAACGAGAGGACCATCTATTACATTTTTGCACTAATCATAACCATTGTCGTCACAGTTTTTTTTCACGCTATTTACTTTTATAGATCTCTTCAAGACAAAAAAGTTAAGGAACAAAAGATTATTGCCGGCACGGCCTCTGCGAAATTCGATGCTCTAAAAAACCAATTAGACCCGCATTTTCTTTTTAACAGTTTAAATGTTCTTACTAGCCTGATTGAAGAGGATCCTGGGCAAGCCCAAAAATTTACCACTTCCTTATCAAAGGTGTATCGCTATGTGCTAGAACAGAAAAATAAAGATTTGGTTACCGTAGATGAGGAATTACAGTTCGCCAAAACCTATGTAAGACTATTAAAAATGCGATTTGAAGATAGTATTGTTTTTGTCATTCCGGAAAATGCGAGTAATCCTGACGCTAAAATTGTTCCTTTGTCTCTACAATTGTTATTGGAAAATGCTGTAAAGCACAATGTTGTTACCAGCAGTAAGCCCCTGCGTATAGAGGTGAGCGAAGTACGTGGAAGACTTTTGGTTAAAAATAATTTACAGGAAAAACAAGTGGTTAAAAAAAGCAGTGGAGTAGGTCTTAGAAATATTCAGCAACGGTATAGTATTCTTTCTAACAGGGAAGTTAAAATTGAAAAAACAGATAAGGAATTTACCGTGGCGCTTCCTATGCTTACAAGGCAGTTAAATATGAAAGAAACCCAAAAGACTTATATCAGAGATAAAAGATATCAAAAGGCTAAGGAAAGGGTAGATGCTATTAAAGGGTTTTATGGAAATTTAATTTCTTACTGTTTGATAATACCTTTTTTGGTTTGGCTAAATTTTCGTACTACTGATTTCCCATGGTCAATTTTTCCGGCTATTGGATGGGGAATTGGACTCATTGCACATGGTATGGAGGCCTATGGATACAATCCTTTGTGGGGGAAGAGTTGGCAGGATAAAAAGATTAAAGAGTTGATGGAGAAAGAGGATTTCTAAATACAACTCATCTAGCAAAAAGTACAACTCAGGAGTTTATTTTTTAAATCTCCTTAAAGAATTATCAATTTTGGAGTGTTATTAAATTAAAACAAAACCATGAAAACAACATCAAAAGAAACAAGTTACAAAAGAGCAAAAGAAAGAGTTGATGCGTTGAAAGGCTTTTTTATTAGCGCCTCGGTATATATGATTATAATTCCCTTGCTTTGGTACATTAATTATCAGACCACAGGTTTCCCATGGGCCATATTTCCAACTCTGGGATGGGGCTTCGGTCTAATCATGAAATACATGGCATCTAAAGGGATAGATCCATTATGGGGTAGGCAATGGGAAGAGCGCAAAATAAATGAACTAATGCGCGATAGTAACTTTTAAGCCATCGCGGATTGCAAAACACTAAAATAAATCAAAAGAATCTATAAAAATGGAAAGCTGGGATAAAGAATCAAAATATATAAGAGCAAAAGAGCGAGTAGAGGAATTAAAGAAATTCTATGGTAATTTATTCTCTTATGTATTGGTTATATCTGTTTTGGCAGGAATTAACTATTGGACTAACGAATGGCGCTATATGTGGTTTCTATGGGCCGCTTTTGGTTGGGGGATAGGGGTATTTTTTCATGCGATTAATACTTTCAATCTAAATCCATTTTTTGGAAAAAACTGGGAAGAAAGAAAGATTAATGAGATAATGGGAGAAGATGAAAACCAAAACCGATGGGAGTAACTTTAAAAGAGAATATTATGGAAGATTATAATGCAGATAAATTAGAACGAGCTAAAAAACGCGTGGAAGAAATAAAAGGCTTTTATATTCATCTAGCGGTATATATAGTGATTAATGTCTTTATATTGGTAAATGTTTTTATTAGCAAATCTAGCAATGGGGAGCAGTTTTGGGAGTTTTCTAGTTTTTTTACCTCTATATTTTGGGGCATTGGCCTTGCGGCCCACGCAGCATTTGTATTTAATTACAACCCTTTTTTTGGAAAGAGGTGGGAAGAGCGGCAAATACAGAAGTATATTGAGAAAGACAAAAAAGAAGCAGATAAGTACAAATAACGAAGTTAAGCGATTATTGAATCACAAAATAATAGGATAAATAGTATGAATGTTATTATTATTGAGGATGAAAAACCTGCAGCCAGAAGACTGTGCAGGCTGCTAGCAGAATTAGATGTGCAAGTATCTACCATGCTCCATTCCGTTGAAGAAGCAGTAAGTTGGTTTCAGGTAAATCAGCAACCCGATCTGATATTTCTTGATATTCAATTGTCAGACGGACTATCTTTTGAAATATTTGATGTTGTTGACGTACAAAGCGCTATTATCTTTACGACGGCTTATGACGAATACGCCCTTCAGGCTTTTAAGCTTAACAGTATTGACTATTTATTAAAACCAATTGATGATGAAGAATTGGAGGTAGCCGTATCTAAATACAAGAGTAGAACCCCTTCCTCTAAGCCCATATCCGTAGATTTTGAGGATATCAAGAAGTTATTGGTTCACCCCCTGGAAAGAAGTTTTAAACAAAGATTTACTATTCGATTAGGGCAACATTTAAAAATTGTAAATACGGATGAGATTGAATGTTTTTACAGCGAAAATAAGGGTACCTATATGGCCACTACGGAAGGCAGGAATTATCTCCTTGATACAACTCTAGAGCAGCTGGAAAATGAATTAGAACCAAAGACATTTTTTAGAATTAGCAGAAAATTCTTTGTCAATATTAACCATATAAAAGACATCATTTCTTACGCTAATTCCAGGCTAATCATTAAACTAAACAGGTATTCCGACCAAGAAGTTATCGTTAGTAGAGAACGCGTAAAGGACTTTAAGTTATGGTTGGAATAAAGAACTTTTAATTACTGAATTACAGTTGTTTAACATCTACCATAGATTTTTCTTATAGTAAAAAATAATATAATTTACTCCGAATTTTCCACTCTATTGTCATCAAATGCGGAAGGTAGTAGCTTCGGAATTAGTTTAATAAAAATTGGTAATAAAACGGCCCCGCCAGGAAGCAAAAATATAGCAAGGGAGGGTATGCTTTTAAAGATATCTAACAACTGATTTTGCACCTTTTTTTTCTCCTCAATACTGAGTTCTTTTCTTGTCGATTTAGATAATAGAAGCACCAGTTCTTTGCTGTCCGAAAGCTCCTTTTGTAAGCGTTTATTATTGCGTATGATGAGTCTGTTCACCAACACGGCCATCCCGTCATAGAATTGAATAGCAAGATTGCTATCTTTTAAAAAACGAATAGTGGAGACATTCTTTGTGAAAAAGGAATTAATCTCTTCTAATGACCTATTTACCTCTTTAGATGTAAAACCTAAATCCTTTCCAAGGCTATGAATAAATAGTGATTCCTGAGAATCCATTTTATTATCTTCCCAAATAGCCAAACAGGCTACATCCAAAAAATACTTATTCTCCCAAACCATGGTATTGTTAAGAAGTTTTTTTCTGTAGGCCCCGTCAAAATCCTTTTGCTCACTGTCTATAAAACTCAAAGAAGTGGCAAAGAGATGAGCAAGGCGTTCATCGGTTTTATTTTTTTGCTTGGAGCTAAGTGCGTGATAGGTAATGTTAATCGTAAGATATTCCAAACGCTTTGCATGATCTGTAAGCTTTTTTCCTCCACGCAGGAAATACTTAAAAGTGAGTACGTCTATAAATAACAAGGAGTTGGTTATGTTACTATTAAATGTTTTGGTTAAGATATTCGCCTCCAGAAAAACTCTGGAATCTATAAGGCTTTCCAGACGTGAAGAAATCTTATTGCCACTAAAGATTTTTTGATAAAGGCTTAGACTACTTACGTTTAATTCTTTGTAGAAACCAAATACTTCTTTTAAGAATACATCAAACTCCTCCTCTCCCTTTTCTAGTTTATAGGTGAAATATAGGGCAGTGACAAGGTTTATTTTGGCCTTTTCATCCTCAGATAAAACATGTTCTGGGGTGATAAAACGCGGGATTTTTACATTCAATCCGTAGACGAATCCTGCCTTCTTAAGTCCCCCGTATAAATCCCAAAAATCTTTGAAGACATCTTGGGAATCTTTAACAAGGTATCCAAATTTATCAATCCAACCGATGGCTGAGGGATTCATATGCTTAAACCTTTTGCAGTTCTAATCTCGGTGAAATTATGCAATTTTTAAAAGGGATGCTTTTTTTTAGTGGACAAAATTGGAAATTTGCACAAAATCCATTTATAGTGTCTAATTGATTAATTTAGGTGGTTAAATTGGGAAATAATTATTAAAAATAGAATAGGCGCAAAAAAAACCGCCTAAAAAGACGGCCTTATTCCTAATGTACCTAAAACTATTGAATAATTCCGGTACAACTAACTCTTGCCCCAGCAGCTCCGCTAGGTTGTGAGGTAAAATCATCCACTCCTTGATGCACAATAACGGCTTTCCCAACAATATTTTTGGCTTCATCTTCGCAACCAATACACCATTCATCGGTACTATGAATAACCTCTGCATTTCCATCAGCATCTGCGGTAAAATTTCCAATATCTCCCTTGTGGTATCCTTCTGGATTGCCCCATTTACCATGTGGTTCATGGGTAGGATTCCAATGTCCTCCGGTAGATTTCCCATCATCCGAAGAACAATCTGCTTTTTCATGAATATGAATAGCATGCTCTCCTTCCGTTAGACCGCTTAAAAGGGCAGACATACTTATCATCCCATCCTTTTCAGTAAAAGTCACTTCTCCCTCAACATTACTACCACTTTTCGACTCCATTTTGAAGGTAATTACTTCTACTTCTTCTACTACTTCAATAGTTTCTTCAATTTCCTTAACGGCTTCTTCTTTCGTTTCTTTTTTAGCCTCCTTACACTGATACGATAAAGCAAGAACCAAGCTAAGTCCAACAAGTTGTATTTTTTTCATAGGTATAATTTTAAATGTTTAGATGTGAAAGTTACAATATATTCAAGGTTAAGTCAAAATGCAACTCAGATTGATTTAAATAAAAGTTTAACATCCCTTATTCCCATTTTAAGCCGTCTGCTCATTAAAATACCCTTATCTAGACGTGAATCTGATTTTTTTAGTCGCTCAATACTATAGATTATAGATCTTATTTTACCCATACTTAAGGCTTCAAAATGTTTAAAGGCTTCTGGATCACTCTCAAATACGACTTTTAATTCAACTGGCATTTCTACTCCATAGATGGAATTGTCCTGAAAAAGTTGCACCTCAAAATAATCATTAGGATAGAGATTTAAGGCTTTTTGATGTCTCTTTCCAAACCAAATAAAAAAATACTTCTGCCGTTTTTGTAAGGCGGCGTAAAAAGAGACTTCTTTTTCCTTAAATCGTATCCAAACCCTAACCCTATTGATATCTTTTTCTTTGAAAGATATACCAATCAAGGGGGGTATTATCAGCGTACTATTATTGTTGACTGTTGCCTCAAAGATGGAACTTTTCAAGCGTTAATATTATTAGTTATTACCTGAGTTTCACTGTGTAGAGTTCGGTGTACCGGGCATTTATCAGCAATTTCTAAAAGCCTTTCCTTTTGCTTTAAATCCAAGTTGCCTGTCATCTTAATTAGTCTTTGAAAGGTATCTATTTTGGAAGAATTGCTTTCGCATTTCTCACAATCAACAGCATGATCTTTGCCATAGCTGGTGTGTACTTCAACTTCCTTTAAATCCCAATTTTTCCTTTTGGCATACATTTGCATAGTCATTGCCGTGCAAGCAGATAACCCAGCTGATACCAGTTCGTATGGGGAAGGACCAAAATCATTTCCACCATAATTAACGGGCTCATCTGCGGTTAGGTAGTGTTGGCCCATTTTTAAATCTGTAGTAAATCCATCGTTATTTGAAAGTTTCGCAACCACCTGATATTTGGACTTTAAATTCGCAGGTTTAGGCAGCGGAATATATTTTTCTACCCAGCTTCCAATTACATTACCTACGTATAAAGAATCACTTTTGTTAGTTAATAAATGATCTGCCCCATCTAGGGTTACAAAACTTTTAGGATGATGTGCTGCAATATATAATTCTTCGGCATTTTTAATACCTACTATACTATCTTGTGGAGAATGCATAAACAAAAGTGCTACGTTGTTTTTGTCTACAATATCTTGTGTGGAACTTGCCTTTAAATCTTCGAGAAACTGTTTTTTTATGGTAAAATCTCTTCCGCCAATGTTCACCTTCGCCAGTCCGTTCTTTTTTATTTCCTCTAAATCAGATTTAAAGAGATGCTGTACATGATTAGGATTCGACGGAGCTCCAATGGTAGCTACGGCCTTTACACTTGGAATTTTTGGCGCCGCCGCTAATACTGCTGCACCTCCCAAGGAGTGTCCTATGAGCAATGAAGGAGAGGCGTAATTTTCGCTTAAGTATTGTGATGCAGCAACAAGATCTTCTACATTTCCAGAAAAATTACTGTCTTCAAAATCTCCTTCACTTTCGCCCAATCCTGTAAAATCAAATCGAAAGACACCAAAGCCTTTAGAGATAAGACTTCTGCTTATATTTGAAATGGCTAAAAGGTTCTTATTGCAGGTAAAACAATGGGCAAAAAGCACATAATTATGAGGATGCTGGTCTGCGGGAAGATCAAGTTTACCCGACAATAATTCCCCTTCTCGGTTTCTAAATTTAATTGCTAAATTCCCCATAAAGTAGTTTTGAATACTAGTCGTTAGAAAGTTACTAAACTTTCTGTGAGTAGGAGATTTAAGGCAGCTGTATTATTCCGGACTACTTTAATTTAAACCGTGAAACGAATAATCATTTGCTATTTAAGCAGGGCTATTCTGGTTTTTTCTTGAGAAGTGGTCGAAGATCTGGATTATAAAAAATTGCAAGTTGTAATCTGTCGTAATTGGCATTGGTAAAATGATTTTTTAAGTAGCCTAGTTGCACACTAAGATTTTCCATCAGCACAATACCTAGAGCGGCATATAATCTATTTTGACCAAAAGGGTCATTTTGTAAATTCAAGAATATCTCATCATAAAAATTCAGGAAAAATGTTTTATTCAGAGGAAGTGTAATCTGCAAGCGGTAGCGGGCTCTATTTTCATAGTCCGTGAAATCTTGTTCGTGAAGAAAACGCTGTTCAAAACGAAATCGATGTTCAAAAAGTAATTTCCACACCTTGTTTTTAAGGATAAACTGCTCAAAAATTCTATTCTCAAAAAGAAGACTTTGACCGGGTATGTTTTCAAAACTGGGATCTGTTTCAATATAAGCATAACCTATTGTGGCTATGGCATCGGAATTTATATGATAATTAAGCCCTGTACGCAAGAGAAGCTGATTGAAGTTATCGTTCATCTCATAGTACCTGAATTGAGCTTCTGTATGGATACTAAATCTATCTGAAATTTTATTCATACCGAAGTACATGTACCAAATTCCTAGTTTATCTTCCCCTTGTTGTGCGATAAGGTTATGTGCAATGAGGAGCATTAACAGGCAGGTAATCCTTTTTATCATAAAGATTTTCTTTTATAGATTATAGAATGGTTATTTAAATTCGTTAAATTATTGGTTTTCGGTATTTTTGGCAATCTGATCTAACTTTTTCTTAATCATACTTCTACTTAACCATCTACCTTGGCTGAATACACCTTTGGGATTTTTCAGGGCGCTTAGATCCTCTAAAGGATTCGCTTCTAAAAGTATTAGGTCGGCATATTGTCCTTTTTTGACCTCTCCAAATAATTCTTCTTGCTCTAAAAACCGGGCAGGGGCAATAGTGCCAGATTGAATTATTTGTAGAGGTGTTAAACCTGCTTTTGTCATGCTACTTATTTCATGATGTATAGAAAAGCCCGGGACATTAAAAAGTTGAGGTGCATCCGAGCCTAGTAGTATTCCATGGCCATCTTTTTGTAAGGAACGCAGAAGTTCTCTTCGGATATTAATAAAAGTCTGCCATTGTTCTTCATTAAACCCTGAACCTATTCCTGTGGAAGCATTCTTTCTCTTTTTCCATTCATCCAGGGTAGATTTTGGCATATAACGCATTTCTGTTTCCGCTAATAAGACATCCGCTTCAACAGGAGCAAACCATCTTTCAAAAAGGCTTTGTGTTGGAACAATCCAAACCTTATTTGCACGGGCATTGGCGCTAAGTACGGGTATCATCTCTGTATCTGCCAAAGGCGTGAAGTTATACCCAAAAAAGCCATTTTCTTCAGGATTTACATTGGCCGATTGAGGAACTAAACCTTCCAAAAAACCATCGATATGATCAATAGAAGCATACCTACTTTCCAAGGCGTGCCTTATTCCCACTTTGACAGGCACATGCCCCGAAAATGAGATTCCTGTTTCTCTGGCTGTTTTAACGATTTCATCGAATACTTCAAGCTCAATTCCTGGATGAATTTTTAAAAAATCATAACCATCTTTTTGATATTGACGCACTTTAAGACTGGCTTCCTCTTTAGTTTTAACCGTATTTCCATTTAAAGAAGGGCTAGAGGTAAAAATTCTAGGACTTAATAATTCTTGCTCTTCACTTGCTTTTCGAAGTTGTAAATGTTCCGGATGACCTAGCATTCCTCTAATAGTAGTTATTCCATTGGACAGGTATAGGAAAAGTGTTTCTTCAATTCGCTCCTTAGAAGTTGAAGGCGGGGGTATATGCGCATGCATTTCTGCTAATCCGGGCATAAGATAATTTCCCTTTCCGTCTATATGCGTTTTAAAGAGAGTTTTGTCTATTTCCGCAGTACTAACCGACTTAATAAAACCGGAATCTATGACGATATTCAGGTTATTTTGTATGTCGCCTGTTTTCACATCAAGCACAGAAATGTTGGAGATTAAAATAGACGTCTCGCTCTGCTGTGGCTTGCCTTGTTTGCATGAAGTTAGAATCAATAATAGAATTAGTAAGGGATAATTTCTCATGAGTATTAAGATAACTATGTTATTAATTAGATAGGAGTTTTTGTAGATCTTGTTTTTGTAGAAGCTGCTCTCCTTTTAGCACGGCATATATATCTTCTGAGTTTTCTATGTTTTCCAGAGGATTTGCATTTAAGATAACCAGATCAGATATTTTTCCTTTGGCTATACTGCCATAGTCACCTTCCTTTTTTAGAAAGATTGCTCCATTAAATGTAGACGTCCTTAAGGCTTGAAGGGGAGAGAGCCCTGATTGAACCAAAGCGGCCATCTCTTTATGCAAAGAAATCCCAGGATAGATATAGGAATTGTATGCACCACAGTCTGATCCGGCAAGAAGGGACACACCAGCATGGTCTAGCTTTGAATTTAGACTTCTAAAAATACTGTCTAAACTTTTTCGAGATTTTTTGTTTTCTTCACTAGCATTTACGGCCGCATTTATACGTCTCTGATATGTCTTTATGAAGGCCGGTGAAAAATATTTTAAATACTTATCTGAGGCGTGGTCTTCTTCGTCTAAATAACTTAAAGTATGCATAATATGCAAAGTGGGTACCACAAAAGTCTGGTGCTTTTTTAGAAGCTCAAAGGTTCTTTCGGCAGATTCTTCATCATAAGACTTAAGCAATTCCTGTAGAGCTTCCCAGAATCCAATTTCACCTGCATCCACTAAATCCGTTATCTCCTGCTCTTTGGACGAACAACCCTTAAAAACATAGTATAAATGCTCCGTAGCACCTAGGCCAGTTTTAACTGCCTCCTGAAAACTTACGGAATAGGGCATGTGTCCGGAGGTTATATATCCCCTTTTTGTAGCTTCTTTAATGGCTAACAAATAGGCCTCAGAAGAAATCTTACTATCGTAAAGTTTAACAAAATCGATCTGTAGGCCACCTAGGGAATCCAGGGCTTTTGCAACCTCCATCTCATTTGTAACCTCTAAGGAGCCTTCCCAAGTAGGATTTGGTCCATCAATTTTTGGTCCTGCGGTAAAAATTGTTGGCCCTAACATAGTCTTATTATTTATGGCCGTCCGCCAAGTCAAAACTTCCGTTGCCAAATCACCTCCTGCATCCCTAACCGTGGTTATACCATTTGCCAAAAATAGATCAAGAAATTTTTTGTTGTCTTTAACTAGTCCAATTCCTCCTCTAAAATGCACATGGTTATCCCAAAATCCGGGCAATACGTATTTATCACTGGCATCGAGTTCCTTTCTTGGGTTTAGGTTTGGAAATTCTTTAGCCTCACCTACACCAAGGATAACCCCATTATTAACGTATATATTACCCTTTGAAATACTGCCGTCTTCTAAATGTATTAGGCTGCCATTAGCCACAACGAGGTCTATTTCAATGGAATTCGGAGTACAATGGAAAAAAAGAAAAAAAAGAGAGATGTATTTGAAAAAAGTAATTCTCATCGGTTAGGATTATCTGCTAATTTTCGAAGATTAAGGTACGAAGAAGAAATGAGTATTTAGGAAGATTAGAGAGACCTAAATAAGCCTTATTAATTTTACTTTCTAAAAGTAGCTCCTATTTCTTTTTAGTGAAATCAAAATACAATACTTATATTTATAGCTTGGACTTTAATGAAATTCTATTCTTATGATTAAAATAAATCCCCTGTATGTATTAATTCTGCTGCTTTCTATTTTATTGGCCAGCTGCGAATCAAAAAAGAGAGATGGTGCACCCAAGGTCTTGGTTTTTTATAAAACAATGGGTTTTAAGCATGCTTCTATTCCGGATGGTATTGAGGCTATACAGAAGCTGGGAAAAGAAAATGGTTTTGCTGTAGATAGCACTAACAATGCAGGTGTTTTTGAGGCGGATTCTCTAAAGAATTATTCGGCGATTATTTTTATGAGCACAACTGGTAATATACTTAACCATTACCAAGAAGCTGGTTTTGAAAGATATATACAGGCTGGTGGAGGATTTGTCGGAGTACATGCGGCGACGGATACAGAGTACGATTGGAATTGGTATGTTAAAATGGTAGGCGCTTCCTTTTTAAGTCATCCTTCAGGCACTCCTGAAGCCGACTTTATTATAAAAGACCGAAATTTTCCTGCAACATCATTTTTCACGGATAGTATCTGGCACAGAAAAGATGAAATGTACAATTTCAAAAAAATAAACCCAGGGATAAATGTTTTAATGACTATTGATGAAACTACCTACGAAGGTGGAGAAAATGGAAATCACCACCCTATGAGTTGGTACCACGAATACGATGGGGGCAGAGCTTTTTATACAGCTCTTGGACATACCTCAGAGACCTATCAGGAGGATTTATTTTTACAACACTTATTGGGAGGTATAAATTATGCTATCGGAGAGAATTTAAAGTTAGACTACAGTAAGGTAAGCACACAAATTCCTCCGGAAATAGATCGTTTTTCAAAGGTAACACTAATCGGGGGTGCAGAATTATTTGAACCTACAGAAATGACTGTCTTGCCAAATGATGACATTTTAATTGGACAACGAAGAGGTGAGATAATGCATTACGACGCTCAAACAAAAGAATTGAAGCAGGTAGCGTTACTGGATGTATACGACAAAACGCTGGCGAATCCAGATGCGAATGCAGAAGAAGGTTTATTAGGATTACAAAAAGATCCTGACTATGCAAAGAATAACTGGATTTATGTTTTTTATTCTCCTACCGGTGACGAATGGGTAAATAGACTTTCGCGCTTTAAGTTTAAGGATGGAATTTTTGACCTTACCTCAGAACAGAAAATATTGGATGTAGTTAGTCAGAGAGAAATTTGTTGTCATACTGGCGGGTCTATAGCATTTGGTCCTAAAGGGCTGCTATATGTTTCTACTGGTGACAATTCTACTCCTTTTAACGAAAAGGGAGCAAAGTATATCAACAGTGGTTATGCCCCGTTAAATGATCTAACTGGTAAAGAACAGTACGATGCCCGAAGATCCTCCGGGAACACCAATGATTTAAGAGGAAAGATTTTAAGAATTAAGGTGAACGAGGATGGAACTTATGATATTCCGGAAGGAAATCTATTTCCGGTTGGAACGGAAAAAACGAGACCTGAAATATATACCATGGGACATCGTAATCCTTACAGAATTTCTGTAGATCCAAAGAACGGATATCTCTATTGGGGAGAAGTAGGGCCTGATGCCAGACAGGACAGTTTGCTTACCAGAGGTCCTAGGGGTTATGATGAAATGAATCAGGCTAGAGAAGCTGGGAATTTTGGATGGCCATTGTTTATTGGAGACAATAAGCCCTATGTCTCTTATAATTATGAAACCGGTGAAAGTGGGGAACTATTTGATCCAATGAAGCCTATTAACAATTCTAACAACAATACTGGTTTAACAGAGTTGCCGCCTACAAACCCCGCTTACGTATACTACCCCTATGCCGAATCTCAGGAGTTTCCTCAGGTAGGTACTGGTGGCAGAAATGCCATGGCAGGGCCAGTGTATTATTCGGATTTATATAATGGCCCGGGAGCCTTGCCAGCCTATTATGATGGGAAAGTCATAATATACGATTGGATGCGTGGATGGATGAAGGCAGTAACACTTTTTGAAGATGGAACCTTTAATAAAATGGAACCTTTTGCTTCGGATATTTCCTTAAGTAACCTTATCGATGTTGAGGTAGGATCCGACGGGAGAGTTTATCTGTTAGAGTATGGAAGTGGATGGTTCACTAGAAATGATGACTCAGGACTGGGGTATATTGAATTTAATGGTGGTAATCGACCGCCACTTATTGATAATTTAAAGGTCGACAAGACTTCCGGGCAATTACCTCTTACTATTTCAGCTGAAGTAAGTGCGCGAGATCGTGAAAACGATTCGGTTACCTATTTATGGGACTTTGGTAATGGAGGAACGCAAGAAACTAGCGAGCCAACCATAAGCCATAGCTATACTGAGGAAGGTGAATATAAGCTATCTGTGCAAGTTAAAGATGCAATGGGTGCTGTTGCTACGAGTGAAGTTGTGAGTGTAGTAGCAGGAAACTCCAGACCCATTGTCGCCATTGATTTAAAAGGAGGAAATTCTTCCTTCTTTATTCCTGGAGTTCCAATTAAATACGAGGTTGAGGTATCCGATCCGGACGGTGGGGAAGAGGTTGATGCTTCCAAAATATTTGTCTCCGTAGACTATATGGAAGGTATGGACGAGGTAAATTTAAGCATGGGGCATAAGGAAGTTTCGGCTTCTGCTGCCGGCATGGCCTTAACACAATCTATGGATTGTAAGGCTTGCCATAAACCAGCAGAGGCTTCTATTGGGCCAACCTATACGGAAATCGCAGAAAAGTACATTTCTGATGATCAGGCCATGTCCTATTTACAAGCGAAAATTATATCAGGTGGAAACGGAGTTTGGGGAGAAGTTACCATGCCAGCACATCCGAATATTACCAAAGAACAATCACGGCAAATAGCCACTTATATTCTTTCTCTTGCAGACAATGGCAAAAAGAATAATTCTTTGCCAACCAAGGGAACGATAATTCCGAAACCCGCACAGGAAGGACATAGTTTGGTTATTACTGCCAGTTATACAGATTCAGGGAAAGGCAATGCTGCACCTTTAACAGGAATAAAAAGAATAGCCTTAAAGGGGAATACCCTTCCGTTTGCCTCTAAAACTAAGCAGGAGGGCTTTATGGCTGTTACGTTTGGAGGAAAGAACCTCCTTATTGTTCCTCAGAAAGACGCATGGTATGTTTTGGAAAACATTGATCTTAATGGGGTGAAATCGGTACAGATAAAT
This sequence comes from Eudoraea chungangensis, assembly GCF_029360665.1. Lineage (GTDB taxonomy): Bacteria > Bacteroidota > Bacteroidia > Flavobacteriales > Flavobacteriaceae > Eudoraea > Eudoraea chungangensis. The sequence continues at coordinate 91,077 of NZ_JARDUB010000003.1, read as the reverse complement.
ACGGCCTGGAGAGGAATGCCAAAAGCTGGTATTGATTTTGAGGTGAGGCTTAACAAGCCCGATGGAAAATTATTGGGTAAGGGTAAGATGCCAAAACCAAAAGTCGGTCAGGAAGGAGGACGTGTGGATATCAAACTGGATGAGCACAGCAATGAAATAGCAAAAGAGCTTTACTTGGTATACAAACATAATTCCGAGGAAGATAGAGGCGCCGATCCTTTAATATTGGTTGGTACTACATTTTCAAATAAGTAAAGGAAGAGATTAATAAGACTAACTATCCTCGGCATATTCAGCCGGGGATAATTAATTTACAATTTCTCGAGAATCGATGTAAAAGTTCTTATCTAGATATAAACCCTCGGCTGCAATATTCTTTAATTTTTCTGTCTTCCATGCAGAGGTTGGAAATAGCCAATGTTCTTTTGTTCCTGCGAAAATTCGAACGGGCATATCAAAATCATCTACTATATTCTGGTATCTGTAGGTAAGCATATCTCCTTCTTTTTTATACTCCAATAAGGGAATTTCATTGGTTCTTAAGTATTGGTTGAAGAATGCAGTTAGGTCTTTTTTGGTTTTATAACTAATATAGTCTTCGATTTGTTTTGTGGTAATAGTTTTATGGTAAAACTCCTTGTTTAAGCCTCGTAGGACCTCTCTCCACAGCGTGTCATCTTCCACTAACTGACGCAGGGTATGCAATATATTTGCTCCTTTATAGTACATGTCTACAGACCCCTCCTTGTTAACATTATAATCTCCTATTATGGGACGGTCGTTTTTAATGAGCTCCCTAGTTCCTACGACATACTCAGATGATGCCTTCTTACCAAAATGATAGTCCAGATACAAATTCTCGGAATATGCTGTAAAACCTTCGTGTACCCACATGTCTGCTATGTCTTTATAGGTAATATTATTAGCAAACCATTCATGGCCAGATTCATGTATTATAATAAAATCGAATTTCAGGCCCCATCCAGAACCAGACAAATCCTTGCCTAAATAACCATTCTGGTATTTGTTCCCGTAGGTTACAGAACTCTGATGCTCCATTCCTAAATAGGGAACTTCTACGAGTTTAAATCCATCTTCGTAGAAAGGGTAGGGGCCAAACCAATGCTCAAACGCCTCCAACATTAAGGGTACTTGTTTAAACTGCTCTTTTGCCCTGTCTAGATTTCCCTTCAGGACATAGTAATCTAAAGTTAGTTCTCCATTTTCTCCTTGGTAACGACCACTAAACTCTTCATAATTTGCAATATTTACATTTACGCCATAATTATTTATAGGATTAGAGACAAACCAGTGATAGGTTGTAAGATCTCCCTTATTTTCAACCTTTCTTAGACGTCCGTTAGAAACATTCATTAGTCCTTTAGGAACCGTTACGCTGATTGCCATACTATCTACTTCATCGTACATATGGTCTTTGTTGGGCCACCAAACACTGGCGCCTAAGCCTTGGCAAGAAGTTGCCACAAAGGGTTTGCCATCGCTATCTTGTTTCCATGAAAAACCTCCATCCCATGGCGCTCTAACGGCTTCTTTTGGATTGCCCTCGTAAAATACTTTCAGCTCATTAAAAGAACCTTTTTGTTGTGGTTTATTTAGAGTTACTAGAAATACATTACCATTCTGTTTGTAGGTAAGAGTTTCATTATCCTGAACAATAGCGGTAATTTTTAAGGGAGGTTGTAAGTCGACTTGTAAAACACTATTCTCCTCTAAAACCTTGTACCGGATAAGATTAGATCCTTTGATAAACTTATTTTCTGGAGATACTTCAATGTCCAAGTGGTAATAGTTTAGATCCCACCATGCTCTCTCGGGGGTTATACTTCCTCTAAGACTATCTTGTTCTGTATACTCTTGAGCCTTAATATTTAGGTAAAATAAAAAAAGAAGGGAAAGAAAAATTGGTTTAGTTTTTTTCATAGATGTGTTTTTATAGGTCTAATTAGTTTCCTTGGCTTTGGAGGAAACCTGAAATATTAAAAATTTTAATTCATGAATTAAATACTTTCTTCCAACAAAAAAGAATAGGAGCTATTTTTTAAGATGGAAATAAAATCAGAAGAATTAAGTAATTCGTAAATCGCTTTTTGCTTGTTCTCAGAATTTTCATAATAAGATTTAGAAATCAAATACCCTACTGTATAACCTAGGTCGTGAGGCCTGTCTTCGATAGAACCACCATTATATAGCCAATTTGAATTGTCTTCGCTGAACAAATCTGCTTTAAGATCTGTAAATATCCTTGCTTGGTTTTCGGGCATCTCCAAATAAGACAGATTGGAATTTTCCAATGGAATTTCAGAACAGAGTTCTACCATAAAATCGCAAACACCTTCGCCGATTATTTGGGCTAATACGGTATCACCATATTCAAAATCCTGATAATTTTGTTGAAAATGCATCAGTTCGTGTATGGTTAACCCTGGAAGTTCACTCAAGTTCATGATAGCATTCTTTTGCCACGTGGTGAGACCTCTAACTGGCATATTCGCAGATTTGCCATACATATCTCCTCCAACGAATAAACCCAATTCAGTGGCTGTCCCTCCCGAATTTAGTATTCCAGGCACTACATAAACCTTGGGAAATACAGCCTCTGGGTATAAAGCTTTGAACTTTTTCATCCATTTGGTAGTAGTACTCCGCATTGCATTGACACTGTCTACATTAAATTGTTTTTCTAAATACTTGTAGTAGTCAGGCGAACCATTAACCATTTGGCCGTACATATTTTCCAGACTTAAATAACGAACCACGTAGAAATCTCTTAGCGCTTTTGGACCTTCAAAAATATACTCTTTAAATATGCGCTTTGCATTAGAAGTATCTTTTAGAGCTCTTTTTAAATACCCCCAAAATTCTGACATCGCCTCTGTCTCAAGATCATAGTTCGATACTTTTTGAAGTTTCAGCTGTATAGAATCCAGTCTTTTTTGCAGCCTCTCCCAACTATCGGTATTATAAGGAGTTTCATTACCAAAGAGTTTTGAGATAATTTTTGGATTGGCCAAACCATGATCAATAGCCTTATGGAGTATTATTATTGCTGAATCCTTTACACCGGCATGATGATAAAGAGCCGCCGCCTCAACATACATTTCCGAGGAGTTTAGATCTCTATTTGCCCTTACTAATTTGCCGGCAAAAACTCTATACTGATAAGGAGTTTCAATTAAATCATAGTAAGTGTAGAGTTTGTTAAGGTCTGGAAGGTAAAGACTGTCTATGTCAATATCTACGCTTTCTTCAGTGCGCCTGCAATTTGTAAAAATGAAAAAAGAGATGCAAAGTGCAGAAAGGAAAAATATTCGATTTTTAAATCTCATGTTTTAATCTCTAAAGACCTTGTTAGGAAAGACTATAATACTCTCATGTCCATTTTCTCCAACGGCGGCAATACCAAAGAAATAATTATCGATCACAATACCATCTAGGGTTACCGAGTCTACATCACCAACATATCGGCTATAGTCCCAGGTTGGAGAGGTGGTATCTCTCCAGTAAATTTTATAGCCTTTAGCGGTTGGGCTTTTTGTCCATTTGAATTTTGCAGATGCTTGCACAATTCCTCCTATTGCCACATTTTCAGGAGCTGGGGGAGCCCAGGCTATGGACGCCAGGTTTATGGCATTAACCGCTGTAAGTTTCTTTGCATACTCAAAATTAACATGTTCTAAAACATCGCCATAGGCTATCCCATTTTCTTCCCGGATGTCTTGATGTTGTTGTGTATAATTTTCATGTGCCTCCATAATTCTCACTCCCGGAAAACCAAGATCATTAAAAGGTCTATGATGGCCTCCTCTTCCAAAACGATCTAATCTATAAATCATCATTGGGTTCATCTCAGGCATGTATTCTTTTGTAGTTTTGTGTATAAAGCGCGCCAATTGTCTGGAAATGCCATCTACTTCCCCTCCATAAAACCTTCTTGCCTTCCTCTCTTGTTCTGTTTCATTGGCCCGAACAGGCTCTGAGAATATTCTAAAGTCTCTGTTGCTTGTTACCCCGTCTACTCCGGAGGTATTACCTATCATATCATTATTGAGAATCCCTAAAATTTCCCAGCTGTTTTCTTTGGCATAATTGGCAAAACCTTTCCCACCAAAAAGTCCCTGTTCCTCACCAGAAAGCCCAACATAGATGATACTGCTTTCAAAATTATACTTACTAAGTATTCTTGCAGCTTCAAGGGTTCCTGCCATGCCACTAGCGTTATCGTTAGCTCCAGGTGAATCGGAAGTGAAATTATTGGGGTCGCTTACTCGGGAGTCTATGTCCCCACTCATTATAACATACTTATTTGGATATCGGGAACCTCTCTGAATAGCAACAACATTAACCACCCACACATCATTTACAATTCTTTCATTCTCACCTTTGGAAACCAAATTCTTTTGGTAAAAGACCTCCAGGCAATTATTACAATCCGATGAAATTTTTTCAAATTCATTTTTTATCCACCTCCTTGCTGCTCCGATTCCTCTGGTGGCAGACACGGTATCACTAAGTGTGTGCCTGGTGCCAAAATTGGCCAAAGTCGTAATATCCTTTTCTATTCTTTCCGCCGAAACTTCTTTAACAATATCGTAGATACGGGTATCATTTTGTGACAAAAGAACCAAAGGAGTAATTAGTAAGAGGGTGGTAATAATTCTATGCATAGGAATGTGATTATAAATTGATAGCTTAATAAGCTAAACTACACTAGAATCACCATAGGAAATGGTAGTTCTTGAACCATAGTTTATAGTTAGTCTGCTCTTTAGCAAATTTACAAAGGATGTTAGATTAAAGTAAGTAATTAGACCAATTAATTTAAATTAACATAGCCTAAAAAAAAAATCTGTTTAAGTGAATTGAGTTTAAACTTTCACTGTATTTTGATGTTTCAGTTTAGAAACTTTTTTAATATTTCCCTTACACCGCCAACGTTTTCAATAAAATATTTTGCTTGGGTATTTTGCAGACCAACTTTTATAGTTGTTGCTTCTTCAGGAAGTTCGTTAAACATAAATTCATCTGTCCAATCATCTCCAATAGCAAATATAAAATCATAACTATCTTCTGAAAGCACTCGCATGGCTGCCCGACCTTTGTTTACATTACTACTTTTAACTTCCATGACTTTGTTTCCGTTAAGAACGCTAATGTCATCGTTGGCAATTAAGCTTGTAAGGACTGTATTTAATTCGTTTGCCCTTTTGGCTCCAAAATCAGGATCTGTATTTCTATAATGCCATGCTAAGGAGTAATTCTTTTCTTCTACAAAAGAACCAGGGGTTCTGTCTACAAAAGATTCCAGTACGGGTCTTATATTGGTCATCCAATCTTTTTTGACTTTCTCAATCATTTTAAATTCTTCACCATTAGTAGAATGCCATACCCCATGTTCTACAATCATATTGTATTTCTTGGGAAGAAACCATCGTGTAAAGGTCTCTTTATCTCTACCACTAATTAAATAGACCACATTTCCGGGAATTGCTGCCAAAGCATCTATTAGATTATACAATTCTTCATCCGGACTGGCCTTTTGAGGGTCATTTTTAAAACCAGTAAGCGTACCGTCATAATCCAAGAAAAACAACCTTTTTTGAGACTTGTTATACTTTTTTAAGACACTTTTTAAAATCCCCGGAGTAAGTTTCTTTGAAGTTTTTCCAACGGCTGTTTGCTTTTGGTTTTGAAGGGAACTCATAAAATCGTTTGCCCATTTTTCAACATTATATCGTGCCAGTCGTTTTTGAAGTTGCTCATTCCGTGTTTTTTGTTCTTCCAGAGGCATATTAATTGCTTGGAACAAGGTATCTGCGATTTGCTCAAAATTGTTAGGATTAATGAGTAGTGATTCATTCATTTCGTTGGCAGAACCAGCCATTTCACTTAGGATTAACACCCCGCTTTTGTCTATTCTCGTGGCAATATATTCCTTAGCAACTAAATTCATACCGTCTCTAATGGGAGTTAACCAAGCAATATCACTAGAAGTATAAAGATCAATAAGGTTTTCAAAAGGAAGGGAGCGATAAAAATACCATATGGGAGTCCAGCTGACCGTAGCTAATTCTCCATTAATACGACCTACTAGTTCATCGATTTCTTTTTTTAAGAGCTGGTATTGCGGTACGTTAGATCTTGAAGGCACTGCTAGTATTATAAGCCTTACTTTTTCCTTGTATTCGGGATATTTATCTAGAAAATATTTAAAGGCATGCAGTCTTTTGGCTATTCCTTTTGAATAATCGAGCCGGTCTATGGATAATATTAATTTGGCCTCCGGACTAGACTCTTTATGTGAATCTAATCTGCGTTGTAGATCGGACTGTTCCTCTGCTGTGTTTTCCTGATGAATTTTTGCGGCTTTATTAAACTTATCGTAGTCTATTCCCATAGGAAAGGAATCTACCTTGATAATTCTATCATCTTCAATAATGTCGTTAAAACTCACTTCTCTTCCCAATAGACGCCTTACAGAACTAAGAAAATGACGTTCATAGTCATAGGTGTGAAACCCTATTAAATCGGAACCTAATAATCCTTCTAAGACCTCTTCACGCCAAGGCATAATACGAAAGATTTCATAAGAGGGGAAAGGTATATGCAGAAAAAACCCAATGGCAATATTAGGTCGTTTTTCCCTTACCATTTTAGGGACAAGCATCAATTGATAGTCATGGATCCATATGGTATCTTCCTCCCCGGCACTTTCTAAAATGGCATCAGCAAACTTTTGGTTAACCTTTTTATAGGTTTCCCAATTATTTAATTCAAATTCTGCATATTGTATAAAATAATGAAAAAGCGGCCATATGGTTCTATTGCTAAAACCAAAATAGAATCCATTCACTTCCTCTTCCGTTAAGTTTACTTTTGCAGCACCATGTTCCTTTAATACGTCATCTATATCTTTGGAAAGTTCTTCCGGAATTTCTTCGTCGGTTAAACCGCTCCAACCAATCCAAAGACTTTCACCGCTGGTATGAACAGATTTCATTCCAGTAGCCAATCCGCCCACACTTGGTATTGCTTCTATACTTCCATTGCTAATTTGCAATTGTACAGGTAGTCTGTTTGAGATAATGATAGTTTTATGCATGAATTGAGTAAAATAGTCTTGAAATGAACTTTATTTTTCTAAATTTCGTCAAATTGAATTGTAATAACAATTAATAAAGGCTTTTTAGCGGAATATTTATTTATGGATAACTTAGATTACGGGATTGTTGGAAATTGCAGGAGTGCAGCATTAATTTCTAAATTTGGAGCAGTTGAATGGTGCTGTCTTCCAGAATTTGATTCATCCTCTGTTTTTGCAAAATTATTGGATGAAAAGATTGGCGGGAGTTTTGAAATAAACGTTTCAGAGGAGTATAAAATTAGACAGAGATACAAGAAAAATACAGCCATCCTTATTACGAGATTTGAGGAAGGTGATAATGTTTTTGAGGTGCACGATTTTATGCCGAGATATTATGCGGAAAATGGAAGTTACCATTCTCCACCAGAACTAGTGCGATATATAAGACATATTTCTGGGAAGCCTAAATTTAGAGCTAACTACGATCCCAGACTAGAGTATGCCTTAGGTAAAACACATTCTTATGTAAAAAAGAACTTCATTGTAAGTCTGACTAATACTAAAAGATTCGATACTATTTTTCTCTATACTTCTTTTAATAAAAATGCTGTTGTGGAAGCGAGAGAAATTGAAGTGACCAAAAATGGTTATTTCCTTTTAGGATACAATGAAAAAATACTTCTTCCGAATACGCGTAAAGTATATTTGGATCTAGAAAACACTAAAGTTTATTGGTTAAACTGGACGAATAGGACTCCTACCTATAATCAATATAACAAGGAAATTACCCGCAGTGCTATTACCTTAAAACTACTTAGTTATGACAAGACAGGGGCTGTGCTGGCTGCGGCAACCACTTCTTTACCTGAAACTATAGGCGAAGTGAGAAATTGGGACTATCGATTTTGCTGGATACGTGATGCTTCTATGGTTATAAAAGTTATGGCACAATTGGGGCATAAGAATGTTGCGAGACGTTATTTGCAATTCATAATTGATCTTATTCCAGATAAGGATGAGAAACTACAAATTATGTACGGCATCAATAAGGAAAAGAAACTAACAGAAGTTACTTTAGACCATTTAAGTGGATATAAAAGCTCTAGTCCGGTTAGGGTTGGTAATGCAGCCTATAAACAAAAGCAGAACGATATTTACGGTATCCTTATGGATGTTATTCATGCCCAGTTGGTTCGTTTTGATACGAATATAGAAAATGGAGAAGAACTATGGGGATTAACAAAGGGTATTGTCTGGATCGTATCGAGGCATTGGCGCGAAGCGGATAAAGGTATCTGGGAATTGCGAACAGAGGATAAGCATTTTACGTTCTCCAAGGTTCTCTGTTGGGTAGCAATAGATAGAGCTATAAAAGTTGCCAGAATTCTAAAAAAGAATAGGAAGCTCGAGAAATGGGTCAAGCTAGAACAGGAGATTAAGCAAGATATTCTAACGAATTCTTGGAACGCAAAGGTAAACGCATTTACGCAGTCTTACGGATCGCCACACTTAGATGCGTCTGTTTTATTGATGGAATCCTACGGTTTTGTACATGCCAAAGACCCTAAATTTGTAAGTACGGTATTGGCCATAGAGAAAGAACTCAGTAATGATGGACTTCTATATCGTTATAAAAATGAAGATGATTTTGGAATGCCATCTTCTTCGTTTACCATTTGTACGTTTTGGTTTATTAATAGCTTGTTTAAAATTGGGGAAGAAGAACGGGCTAGAGAATTATTTGATGCAGTTCTGGGTTATAGTAATCATCTTGGTCTTTTTAGTGAAGACATTGATTTTAAAACAAAAAGGCTACTTGGCAACTTTCCACAGGCATATTCTCATCTAGCATTAATTGAATGCGCCGTTAATTTTTCTAACAAGGCAGGAGAGGAAAAGGTTTTAGAGTCTATGCGGGAATAGAAAAAAGCAATGCTAAGGAATATATTAATCAGACCGACAATTCTCTTGCTTTTACTTTGATTTGTTGCAGCAAATCTTTAATGATTTTTTTAGAAGTAAAGGGATTCATGATAGTACATCGCAAATAGATTATTCCATTTAGTTTAGTTTGAACAATATAGTAGGTACCGTCTTTTAATAAGCTCTCTCTTATAGCTGCATTGAGCATATTTAAATTTTCTTCAGACTGCTTTGGATTAATAATTCTAAAGCATACGATATTAGAAACTGGTTTAACTGCTAATTCAAAGTTTGTGTCTTGCGCTAGTATTTCTCCCATTTCGCTACCTAAGTCATAGAGGGTAGTAACAAAAGAATCGAAAACACTTTTCCCATAAAATCGTAATAAAATATACCAATGTAGGCTCATCATATATTTGGTGCATTCAAAAGTGCGTTTTGCAAGGTTATACCAATCTTCTTCCAGGGATTCTTCTAAGAGATAGTCTGCTTTTTGTTGAAAGGTTTGGTGTGCATTTTTTCCATTTTTAAACAATAAGGCCGTTGTGATAGAAGGCATCATCATCATTTTGTGTCCGTCTATGGCAATTGAATCTGCCTGTTCTATTCCTTTTACCAGGTGTTTGTATTTTTTAGAGAAGACTGCCGCACCTCCATGCGCTCCGTCTACATGAAACCATATTTTTTTTTGCTCGGCAAATAAGGCAAGACGTTCCAGGTTATCATAAATCCCTGTTGCTGTGGAAGGGGCACTGCCTATCAGTGCAAATACCTCCAGACCCGACTCCTTGGCCTTTTTAAATTGCAGTTCTAACTGTTCTGTTCTTATTTCAAAATCCTTGTTTACTGTTACTTTAATAATACCCTCACTACCAAGGCCCATAATTCTTGCAGCCCTATCAATACAATAGTGTGCTTCTGCTGAAACCATAACTGCAAGTTTAGAGCTGTTTCCATTTTCCCAGACATTGGTATGTACTATTTTACTCCTTGCACTTAACAAAGCGGTTAAATTTGCTAAGGTACCCCCAGAAGTAAGAAAACCATCCGCTTCTTTTGTAAACCCAATTATTTCGCACATTTCTTTGCATACAACTCTTTCCATTGCCGTAGGGGCCATCCCCATTTCATATATTCCCATACCATTATTAAGAACAGCATTTAGTAGACTACTCAGTGCTGTAATAGGTGCTGGTGGGCTAATTTGGTGTCCCAAATACTTTGGATTATGAAGGTGTACGCATCGCGCTATAACTTCTTTATTGAATGCCTCGAAAGAAGTACTTGTTTTATATTGCTTCCAGAATTCGAACTCATCTTGGGGTTCCTGATATACAATTGCTTTGTTCTTATAATTTTTTAGGCTTTCCTGCATATGATCTGCCAACAGATCTATCAATGCATGCCCATTTTTCCTGAATTCTTCTGGAGCGTAAAGCCTATGTAATAAAGATTCTTCCATTTGTCCGTCAAAGTCTTCTGTTGTACTAAACAAACCTAGGACTATTTTTGAATAATAAAAATGGGAAAATTTAAAATTTTGAATTTATATTGCTATTAAGGCCTTTGCTTTTGTTAATTTTACAAGCTCAATTAATGATGTATTATGAAGAAATTTTTTGCCCTCAGTTTGATCCTTTTTCTAGGTATTGCTATTAGCTGTAAGGAGGAATCTGAAGTAGTTGTAACAGATAAAGAGTATGCCCAAGAGTTTGAATATAAGGTTGATCAATTTGCAGATCTGAGAATTCTCCGATACGATATTCCTGGTTTTGAAGAATTAAGTTTAAAACAAAAAGAGCTGGTTTACTACCTTACACAGGCAGGATTAGCAGGTCGGGATATTATGTGGGATCAGAATTACCGATATAACTTGGAAATAAGAAAAGCCTTAGAGAATGTTTACCGTAATTATCAGGGTGATACAACAACAGAGGCCTGGAAGGCTTTTGAAGTCTATTTAAAAAGACTTTGGTTTTCTAATGGAATTCATCACCATTATTCCAATGACAAAATTAATCCTGGGTTTGGTGCGGAATATTTAAAGCAATTATTAACAGAAACTAATACTGTTTTAGTGGGAGAAGCATTTGAGGTAATTTTTAATGAAAAAGATCTCAAGAAAGTTAACAAAAAGAAGGGAGTAGATAATATTGCCTCTTCGGCGATTAACTTTTATGATCCCGATATTACAGATGCTGAGGTAGAAGCTTTTTATAAGAAGGCCTATAAGGGGCCAGAGGGAAGACCAATTGAGGCCGGATTAAACTCTAAATTAGTTAGAGAAAATGGCATTCTTGTTGAAAAAGTATGGAAGTCTGGGGGCATGTATGGCGAGGCAATAGACCAGATTATTGGTTGGTTAGAAAAAGCCAAAGGGGTAGCAGAGAATGAACAGCAAGCCAAGTCTTTGGAATTGCTAATTGAGTATTACAGTACAGGAAGCTTAGATACGTGGGATGAATACTGTATAGAATGGGTAACTTCAACCGAAGGTAATATAGATTGGATTAATGGATTTATTGAAGTATACAATGACCCGAAGGCTTATAGAGGATCGTATGAGAGTATCATTCAAATTACCGATTTTGATATGTCTAGAAAAATGGCTGTTTTATCAAAAAACACCCAATGGTTTGAAGACAATAGCACTATTCAGGATGCGCATAAAAAGAAAAATGTAACCGGGGTTTCATACAAAACTATAAATGTTGCCGGAGAAGCAGGTGATGCGTCTCCAAGCACGCCAATTGGGGTAAATTTGCCAAATAATAATTGGATCAGACAAAGGCATGGAAGTAAATCCGTGTCACTGGGTAATATTATTGATGCTTCTAATAATGCCGGAGGAAGTGGTAGACTAAAAGAATATGCTAACGACGAAGAAGAGATACGATTAGAACTAGCACATGGAAAACTGGCTGATAAGTTACACACAGCCTTGCATGAGGTTGTAGGACATGCCTCTGGAGTGATTAACGACGGGGTAGGGCAACCAAAAGAAACACTCAAAAACTACAGGTCTACCTTAGAGGAAGGAAGAGCGGACCTCGTAGGATTATATTTTATTATGGATCCAAAACTGGAAGAATTAGGTCTTGTAGAAAACTGGGAAGAAGTAGGTAAGGCTTCTTATGACGGGTATATTAGAAATGGGATGTTAACGCAATTGGTAAGAATAGAACTTGGCGACGACATAGAAGAAGACCATATGGTTAACAGAAAGTGGGTTTCCGAATGGGTTTTTGAAAAAGGGGCGCCAGAAAATGTAATTGAAAGAGTGAGCAGAGATGGAAAGACATATTATAATATAAATGATTATGCAAGGTTGAGGGAGTTATTTGGAGAACTTCTTAGGGAAACACAACGTATTAAGTCTGAAGGAGATTTTGAAGCGGCACAAGAACTTGTAGAGAATTATGGTGTAAAGGTTGATCAGCGTATACACGCTGAAGTATTAGACAGGAACTCCCAATTTAAATCGGCTGCTTATTCAGGTTTTGTAAACCCTGTCATTAAACCAATTATTAATGAGGAAGGCGAAATAACGGATATTCGATTAGAGTTTGCGGAAACTTTTGAAGAACAAATGCTGCACTATGCCAAGAACTACAGTTTTTTAGATTAAAAAAAGTTCTTTTGTTCAGTGATAAAATAAAAACCGCTCCATTTAGAGCGGTTTTTTTTAGATCATTAAAGCTAATAATGATTAGTCAAAAGTATATCCTTTTTCAGCAGCAATTTTATCCGCAATGAGCTCTCTCAAACTAGCTACATTGGGTATATTCGTATATTTTGTAAAACGTTTTAGCCCCATAAGCATTAATCGTTGTTCATCCCCTTCTGTAAAGGATACAATCGCTTCTTTACCCTTTCTTATGACAATGTCTACAGCGTTGTATAAATATAATCGTGCCATAGCAATTTGCACCTCTTGTGTCTCCTCTCCGAAACGTTTTGCATTCTTTTCCGCTCTGAGGATAGTAGATTCGGCCATATAGACCTCAATTAGTATATCAGAGGCCGACATTAAGATTTGTTGGTGTTGTTCTAATTCTGTTCCAAACTTCTGAACAGCGCTCCCTGCAATCATCAAAAAGGCCTTTTTCAGCTTAGCTATCATTTCATTTTCCTCAGAAAATAAGACCGAATAATCTGGTGTCTCAAAAGAAGGAATACCCATTAATTCTTCTCCTACTGCAGTAGCTGGTCCAAGGAGGTCTACATGGCCTCTCATTGCTTTTTTTACCAGCATACCAACGGCAAGCATTCTATTAATTTCATTGGTGCCTTCATAAATTCTTGCAATTCTTGCATCTCTCCAGGCAGATTCCATTGGGGCATCGGCACTAAAGCCCATACCTCCAAAAATCTGAATACCTTCATCCGTAGTTTCTTGTACGTCTTCGGAAACTGCAACTTTTAAAATAGAACATTCAATGGCATATTCCTCTACGCCTTTTAACTCTGCTTCCTGATGCGAATTTCCTGCTTCTAGACGTAGCGCAATCCTATCTTCAATATTCTTTGCGGCTCTGTAGGACGCAGATTCACCAGCATAGGCGTTTGTCGCCATTTGGGCTATTTTCCATTTAATGGCTCCAAAATCTATAATGGGTGTCTTAAACTGCTTTCTTTCAGTAGCATATTTTACCGCTTCCCCTACAACACGTCTTTGGGCTTCAAGGCAGGCGGCTGCTAATTTAATTCTACCAATATTTAAAGCATTCATAGCAATTTTAAAGCCATTTCCCCTTTCGGATAGCATATTCTCCACAGGGACTTTAGTTTCATTAAAAAACACCTGTCTGGTAGAAGAGGAGTGAATCCCCAATTTATGTTCTTCATCTCCGAGCGAAATTCCATTTGACGGATCATTTTCTACAATAAAACCTGTAATATTTTTATCGTCCTCAATACGAGCAAAGACTATAAATAATTTACAGAACCCTGCATTTGAAATCCACATTTTTTGTCCACTAATTAGGTAGTGTTTTCCATCCTCGCTAAGAACTGCCTTAGTTTTTCCGGAATTTGCATCGGAACCTGCTCCTGGTTCGGTTAGACAATACGCTCCAAACCATTCACCACTCGCCAATTTGGGAACATACTTATTTTTTTGTTCTTCATTTCCATATAGTGTAATTGGCATAGTGCCAATTCCTGTATGTGCTCCAAAAGCTGTGCTAAAAGAACCCGTGGCTCCTGAGATATAGTCACATACCAACATGGTAGAAACAAAGCCCATACCCATACCTCCGTATGCTTCTGGTATTGCTACACTTAACAGACCCAGTTCCCCAGCCTTTCGCATTGTTTCTTCGGTAAATGCGTAGTCTTTTTTCTCAAACCTTTCCCAATGCGCCCAGAGTTCTCTGTCTACAAACTCTTTAGTGCTATCACGCATCATTTTTTGCTCTTCATTCAGATCCTCTAGGGTAAATATGTCCTCTGGTTGTGTTGTTTTAACCAGAAACTGTCCCCCCCTTAGAATTTCTTTGTTTTCGGTAATTGTACTCATAGTTTTCTTTTTTTTAATTCAAAAATTCAAAAATTCCGGCTGCCCCTTGTCCTGTGCCTACGCACATCGTTACCATACCGTACTTATTTTGCATCTTACGTTTTCGCATTTCATCAAATAGTTGAACGGATAGTTTTGCGCCCGTACATCCTAGTGGGTGCCCTAGTGCTATGGCTCCTCCATTAACATTAACTAGCTCCGGATTTAAGTCTAGCTCGCGCATAACTGCCAGAGATTGGGATGCAAATGCTTCGTTTAATTCTATCAGTTCAATATCCTTTTGTTGCAGATCAGCTTGCTTTAGTGCCTTTGGGATTGCTTTTACAGGCCCTATACCCATGATACGTGGTTCTACACCAGCTGCTGCATAATTTACAAGTCTCGCAATCGGTTCCAGGTTCAATTCTTTCACCATGTCTTCACTCATTACCATAACAAATGCAGCACCATCGCTCATCTGAGAAGAATTACCCGCGGTAACCGATCCGTTGGCTGCAAATACTGGTCTAAGTTTGGCCAAAACTTCCTTAGAGGTATCTGCTCTGGGGCCTTCATCCTTGGCCACAGTATAGTTAGAAGTCTCTTTTTTACCTGCGGTGTTTATAAAAGTATGCTCTACAGTAATGGGTACAATCTGTTCTTTAAATCGATCTTCCTTTTGCGCACTTAGCGCTTTCATGTGGGAATTGTAGGCAAACATATCCTGATCTTCTCTCGATACTTTAAATTGTTCGGCTACGGCCTCTGCAGTTAGTCCCATGCCCCAATAGTAGTCTTCATTCCCCTTCTTTGCCACTTCATAATCAGGTGTTGGCTTATACCCCCCCATAGGAATATAGCTCATGCTTTCTGCTCCGCCTGCAACAATACATTCGGCCATACCTGCCTGGATTTTTGCAGTGGCAATTCCAATAGTTTCTATGCCGGAAGCGCAATAGCGATTTACGGTAACTCCGGGAACATCATCAATTTCTAAGCCCATTAATGAAATAAGACGTGCCATATTAAGACCTTGTTCAGCCTCTGGCATAGCATTACCCACGATAACGTCATCGATTCTTTTTTTATCCAAATTAGGCAGTTCATTCATCATATAGGCTATTGTCTCGGCAGCCAATTCATCCGGTCTTTTGAAACGAAATAACCCCCTTGGTGCTTTACCTACTGCGGTTCGATATGCTTTTACTATATATGCTGTTTTCATTTTATTTAGTTTCTTAATGGTTTCCCAGTTTTTAACATATGCTGTATTCTTTCTAAGGTTTTTCGCTCCGTACACAAGGAGAGAAATGCTTCTCTTTCTAAGTCGAGCAAGTACTGTTCACTAACCATACTCGCTTCAGACAAATCGCCACCTGCCATTACATAGGCCAACTTGTTCGCAATTTTTTTGTCGTGTTCACTGATATAATGTCCGGCCTCCATAGAATCTGTTCCAACAAGGAACATTCCCAAAGCTTGTTTTCCCAGAACTTTTACGTCTTTTCGTGCTATTGGCCTTGTGTATCCGTTTTCGGCCATAATTCTGGCATAATTTTTAGCTGTAGCGAGTTGTCTGTCTTTGTTAACAACAACGATGTCTTTGCCTTTTTGGAGTATTCCTAAATCATATGCTTCATAGGCTGAGGTAGATACTTTCGCCATTCCGATAGTTAAAAAGTATTCTTGCAGGACGTTGAGTTCTACGTCATTTTTTTTGAAAATATCGGAAGCTCTTAATGCCATTTCTTTGGATCCTCCTCCACCGGGTATAACTCCAACGCCAAATTCAACAAGGCCAATATAGGTTTCTGACGCCGCTACTACCTTATCTGCATGAAGTGATAATTCACACCCTCCTCCCAAACACATGCCATGAGGGGCGGAGACTGTGGGAATAGAGGAATATCGCATACGCATCATGGTATCCTGAAACATTTTGATAGCCATGCTCAGCTCGTCGTACTCCTGTTCCACGGCCATCATAAATATCATTGCTATATTTGCACCTACGGAGAAATTCGCCGCCTGATTTCCTACTACAAGTCCCTGAAAATCTTTTTCAGCTATATCAACTGCTTTGTTTAATCCAGCCAATACATCACCCCCAATCGTATTCATTTTTGACTGAAACTCCACATTTAAGACACCATCACCTAAATCCTCAACGACCACTCCCGAATTCTTAAATACTTCTTTAGATTTTCTAATGTTATCCAATATAATAAAGGCATCTTGACCTGGAATTTTGGTCATGTCTTTGGCTGGAATATCATAATAATAGGTAGCTCCTTCACGGACGGAATAGAATGTTGAGATCCCGGATTCTACTAACTCTGCTATCCAATCTGCAGCTTGTAGGCCTTCCTCTTTTATCAATTCTAATCCCCTTTCTATACCGATTTCATCCCAAATTTGGAAAGGCCCATGTTCCCAACCGAAGCCAGCTTTCATGGCATCGTCGATCTTATATAATTCATCCGTTATTTCTGGGATTCTATTAGACACATAGGCAAACAGGGCGGCTAAAGTCTTTCTATAAAACAATCCTGCTTTATCTTTCCCATTAACCAAGATTTTAAACCTATCAATTACATTGTCTATGGGTTTGGTAAGCTCTAGAGTTGCAAAGCTTGCTTTTTTAGATTTTCGATAGTCCATACTATCTAAATCTAAAGTCAGAATTTCACTTTTTCCTTTTTCGTTTTTAACCTTTTTATAGAAACCCTGCCCAGTTTTACTACCCAGCCACTTATTCTGATTCATAGTATTTATAAAGGCAGGGAGTTTGAAAAGTTCGTGACGTTCATCCTGGGGACAGTTTTCAGCAATGCCATTAGCAACATGAACTAAAGTGTCTAAGCCTACCACATCAACTGTTCTAAAAGTAGCGGATTTAGGACGGCCAATGACCGGTCCTGTTAACTTATCTACTTCTTCTACCGTAAGTCCCATTTCTTTTACCATATGGAAGAGACTTTGAATACTGAAAATACCTATTCTATTTCCTATGAAAGCCGGTGTATCTTTTGCAACCACAGAAGTTTTGCCTAAATACTTCTCACCATAACCATTTAAAAAATCTAAAACTTCTTTAGAAGTATTTGGTCCTGGAATAATTTCAAATAATTTTAGGTATCTGGCTGGATTAAAGAAATGAGTTCCACAAAAATGCTTTTGAAAGTCATCACTTCTTCCTTCGCTCATAAACTTAATGGGAATCCCAGAGGTATTCGAGGTGATGAGAGTCCCGGGCCGTCTGTGCTTTTCTAAATTTTCAAAGACAGATTTTTTTATGTCCAAGCGTTCTACCACTACTTCGATAATCCAATCCACTTCAGAGACTTTTGCAATATCATCTTCGAGATTTCCAGTTAGGATTCTTTTTGCAAAATTCTTGTGATAGATTGGAGAGGGCTTAGACTTGAGGGCTGCAGTTAATGAATCATTTACTAAACGATTTCTAACCACCTTATCCTGAAGAGTTAATCCTTTTTTGTCTTCTTTCTCATTAGTTTCTCGAGGCACTATGTCTAGTAATAAAACTTCAACACCTATATTGGCAAAATGACAGGCTATACCACTTCCCATGATTCCTGAACCAATTACCGCTACCTTGTTTATATGTTTATTCATTCTGAATGATTGTTATTAATTGAATCTTTAGGATATATTTTCTTTTCTGAAATTAGTTCATGAATAGTATCAACTACATGGAAAAAACCCTCGAGATGCGTCTCAGAAACATTGTTTTTTACTATTTCATTAAATTGCAGTACCACGTCTTTAGAATCTTTTCTTTTTTCTAGTCCAAAAGGGGTTAGAAAAATGAGTACGCCTCGCCCATCCTCAGGATTTGGCTTTCTCATTATCAATTCTTTTTCCTCCATACTTTTTAGAATTCTAGACAAGCTAGTGGCTTCCATTCCCATTTTTGGACCTAAGGCAGTGGAAGGCGTTCCCGTTTTGGGGTCAATACTCAGGAGAGTAAAACCAACTGCCATGGTAGTGCCAAAATTCTTTGCTTCTTCGTTGTACATTCTGGCAACAAGTTGCCATGTAGCTCTAAGGGCGTAATCTATGGTTTGATCCTTCATGTTTGGTTTTCAGCTTCCCAAAGATAATAAAATTTATTATGCATGCATAATAAATTAAAAAAAGAAGTAAAAGGATGTGGAAGGTAGGTTGCTGCTTAACGATGACGTATGATTAAGCCCCGTATATTTGAGAATATAGGTCTTTGTACAAATCCTTAATTACCTTGCGTCTTAATTTCATGGTAGGGGTAAGGTGCCCCTCGTCTACGGACCAGACGCTAGGAGTGAGGCGAAATTGTTTTACCTTTTCCCATTTGGCAAATTGTTCGTTCGCCGCCTCAACTTCTTCCTGAAAACGTTCAATAACCTTTGGATGCCTGGCAATAATTTCGGGATCTTCCAGGTCTAGTTTGTGTCTTTTACCCCATTCTTGTACAAATTCAAAATTAGGCTGAATGAAGGCAGCAGGCATTTTTTCTCCTTCTCCAATTACCATTATTTGTTCAATAAAGCGAGATTGTTTAAAGCGGTTCTCTAAAACTTGAGGAGCCACATACTTCCCTCCAGAAGTTTTAAACATTTCCTTTTTACGATCTGTAATTTTTAAAAACCCTTCTGCATCAATTTCTCCAATATCCCCCGTATGGAAATAGCCATCTTTAATAACCTCAGCAGTCTTTTCAGGATCCTTATAATATCCCATCATTACCTGAGGACCCTTTACGCATATTTCCCCGTCGGTTTCAATCTTTACTTCTGTTTTGCCAATTAATTTTCCTACGGTCCCAATTTTAAAACCTTTATTTCGCATGTCGTTTACAGAAACCACAGGAGAGGTTTCGGTTAGTCCGTAGCCTTCCATGACACACATTTCAGCAGCATTAAATACCCGCGCTAACCTTGATTGCAAAGCCGCACTTCCTGAAGCGATCAGTTTTAAGTTTCCTCCTAAACCTTCTTTCCATTTGCTAAAGATAAGTTTACGAGCAAGTGCCAATTTTTTTTCATAAAACCATCCGTTTTGCCCGTATGGTTCATATTTGAGCCCAACTTTAACGGCCCAAAAAAATAAGGCTTGTTTTATACCTCCAAGATCCGCCCCTTTGGCAATGATTTTATCATACACCTTTTCTAGCAATCTTGGCACTGCCGTCATTATATGGGGTTTAACTTCCTTCAAGTTTTCACTTATGGTCTCCAAAGATTCCGCAAAATAAATGGAAACAGAAGAATATTGGTATAGATACATCAACATCCTTTCATAGATATGACATACCGGGAGAAAACTCAGTGCTCTATATCCTGCTTCTACCGGCATTCTTTTGGAACTCTCCAAAGCATTACTTACCACATTTTTATGGGATAGCATTACGCCTTTAGGAGTACCCGTAGTTCCTGATGTATAAATGAGTGTTGCCAAGTCTTCAGGTCGAACTGCTGCCATCAATTCCTTTACTTCATCCTGATTTGAATTGTCTTCCCCTAAGGCCAATACCTCACTCCAATTTTTACATTCATTCAGGTTATCAAAGGAGTAAATTTCTTTTAGGCTGGGTACCTGATCCTTTATCGACTTTACTTTGTTGTACACTTCTTCGCAAGAGACAAAGCAATAAGTACATTCCGAATGGTTGAGAACATAGGCATAATCCGATTCAGAAATAGTCGGATATATGGGGACATTCTGTGCTCCTAATTGTAGTACCCCAATGTCCATTATGTTCCACTCCGTTCTGTTAGTCATCGAGATAAGGGCAATTTTATCATTTGGCTTAACCCCTAGGCGCAAAAGTGCCCTGCTTATTTTATTTGCCTGATCCAAGTAGGATTGTGTAGAAGTTTTAATCCACTGACCATCTTTTTTTGTCACTAAACAGTCTTCCAGATTGTTTTTTTCTAACTGGTAATAGGGAAAATCAAATAAGCGAGTTATGTTTTGCATAAGTTTAGTCTAAATAGTCCTTGCAAAATAAGAAAAGGGAAGCGTAATATAAAATAAATCCAAGTATATGATTGGGGTGTTTACTTGGCTTATGGCACTTGGTTGTAGCTTTTTCCTTTATTAAGATATTTCTTAGAAATGTAGTTTCATGCCTTCATGGCTAGCTTTAAAACCTAAGCTCTCATAAAACCGTACGGCTTCAGGTCTTTTTTTGTCGGTGGTAAGTTGTAGAACATGTGCTCCTCTTTCTCTTGCCCTTTGAATTGCCCAGACAAAGAGCTCTTTGCCCAATCCCTGCCCTCTATGTTCTTTTGCTATCCGCACAGCCTCTATCTGGGCCCGTAATCCGCCCTGATAGGTAAGGTAAGGAATAAGGCTTAGTTGTAGGGTCCCAATAACCATATTCTGTTTGTTTTCCACTACCATTAATTCCTGATTAGGGTCGGTGTTTATCTTTTCAAAGGCCTGGTAATAAGCGTGTGGCAATGGTATTCTATAGTCTTCCCTCTGTTTTACTAAAATATCATCTGCCAATAATCGTACTATGGAAATAACATCTTCTCTTTTTGCCTTTCTAATATTCATAACACTTTTAGGGATGTTGCTCTACCCATTTCCTAGCATTTATAAATGCTTCTAACCATGGAGAAATTTTGTCTTTTTTGTTTTTGGGATAATGTGCCCAATTCCAAGGAAATATGGAGCGTTCAATGTGTGGCATAGTAACTAAATGTCTTCCACTTTTATCGCATAGCATTGCCGTATTAAAGTCACTACCATTCGGATTGGCAGGATAAGCTTCATAGCCGTAGGTACCGACGATGTTATAATCTTCTTGAGTGTTGGGAAGATTAAACTTTCCCTCACCGTGTGAAATCCAAACACCTAATTGTGCTCCTGCTAAGGACGATAACATAACAGAATTATTCTTCTGAATTTTTACGGAAGTAAATCCACTTTCGTGTTTATGGGAGTCATTAAAATCCATCTTACCATGTTCTTTGTGCTCAGGATTAATCAGTTCTAATTCCATAAATAACTGACAGCCATTACAGATACCAACCGACAGGGTATTAGGTCTGGAAAAGAATGCCTGTAATGCGTTCTTAGCCTTTTCATTATATTTAAAAGCTCCGGCCCAACCTTTCGCACTTCCTAGAACATCGGAATTTGAAAACCCTCCAACAGCACCAATAAAACTGATATCTTCCAGGGTTTCTCTTCCAGAAATAAGATCTGTCATATGGACGTCTTTTACGTCAAAGCCAGCTAAATACATGGCATTGGCCATTTCTCTCTCCGAGTTACTTCCTTTTTCTCGCAAAATAGCGGCTTTAGGTCTGGAAAGTTCTTTTAAATTTTTTGAAGGAAAAGAATTCTGATACTCTTGCGGAAAAACAAATTTTAGAGGCTGCTTCTTATAGTTATTAAAGCGCTCTTTAGCAAGTTCATTGGCTGTCTGATTTTTATCTAAAAGATAGGATGTCTTAAACCATGTATCTCTTAGAGTATTAATATTCAGAGCAATTTGTAAATTATTATTCTTAATTTCTAACTGTGGCGATTCTACCGCTTTACCAATTTTTATAAAGGGTAGGTTATAGGATGCTAGCCTATTTTCAACGGCTGTATTTTTAACTTGAAAAACAATTCCCGAGTTCTCAGCAAATAGCAGTTTAATTAAATCTTCCTCTCCAATAAGACTTAAATCAATCTGAGCTCCCACAGATATCTCTGCAAAACACATTTCCAACAATGTAGTAATTAATCCACCTGAAGCAATATCATGACCCGCGACAATGTCTTCTTTTAAAACAAGCTCTTGAATTACCATAAAACCTCTTTTTACCAAGTCGATATCCTTAACATCGGGCGCTTCCGAACCAACTTTATTTAAGATTTGCGCAAATGATGAACCTCCAAGCTTATGCTTATCCGCAGATAAGTTTAAATAGTAGATGGCTCCTGAATCCTTTTGTAAAACGGGTTCTACAACCTTAGTAATATCCAAACAGGCCGCCGCAGAAGAGATAATGACGGTTCCAGGGGCTATTACTTCTTCATCTTTATACTTCTGCTTCATCGACAGGGAATCCTTCCCTGTAGGAACATTGATTCCCAATCCGATGGCAAAATTGGAGACTGCTTCTACAGCTTCATAAAGTCTGGCATCTTCGCCGGCATTTCTACAAGGCCACATCCAATTTGCGGATAAGGCAACTGACTTAAGTCCATCCTTTAGCGGAGCCCAGACTATATTTGTTAGGGCTTCCGTAATACTATTTCTACTTCCGGCCTGTGGATCAATTAAACCACTAATAGGAGAGTGCCCAATGGAGGTGGCAATTCCTTCTTTACCTTTAAAATCTAAGGCCATAACCCCGCAATTATTTAAAGGTAATTGTAGCGGTCCTACACATTGTTGTTTTGCAACACGTCCCCCAACACATCTATCCACTTTATTTGTTAACCAATCTTTAGCGGCTACAGCCTCTAGTTGTAAGACAGCTTCTAAATAATCCTGAAAATTTTCTATAGAATAAGACAGCTCTGCGTAGGGTCTTTCTATATGTTGATCTTTCATAATCGTCTTTGGCGAACTTCCAAACATATCGGCAATATCCAGATCCATTGGTTTTGCACCAGTTTTTCCAGATTTGAAGGTAAATCTATGATCCATTGTCACGTCCCCGACGTCGTATATCGGTGAACGTTCTCTATCGGCAATTCTATGCAACAGTGATAAATCGGTTTCGCCTATTACGAGTCCCATGCGCTCCTGAGACTCATTTCCAATAATTTCTTTTGAGGATAGAGTGGGATCACCTATGGGAAGTTTATCAACATCGATTATTCCACCGGTTTCTTCCACCAGTTCCGAAAGACAATTTAAATGGCCTCCGGCACCATGATCGTGTATAGAAACTATAGGATTATTTTCATTTTCTACCATTCCACGAATGGCATTTGCAGCTCTTTTCTGCATTTCGGGATTTGATCTTTGCACGGCGTTTAGCTCTATAGAAGAGCTGAATTCTCCAGTATCAGCACTAGACACTGCGGCTCCGCCCATACCTATCCGGTAATTATCTCCTCCAAGAATTACTATTTTGTCTCCTTTTTTCGGAACGTCTTTTAAGGCCTGATCTTCCTTCCCATATCCAATGCCACCGGCCAGCATTATTACTTTATCAAATCCCAGCTTTCTCTCATGTTCTTCGTGCTCAAAAGTAAACAGGGAACCGGCTATAAGAGGTTGGCCAAACTTATTCCCAAAGTCCGAAGCGCCGTTGGAAGCCTTGATAAGGATATCCATGGGAGTTTGATAGAGCCATGGTCTTTCTTTCATGCCATTTTCCCAAACTCTGTCTTTTTCTAACCTAGAATATGAAGTCATATATACCGCTGTACCGGCTAGGGGCAATGAACCTTTTCCCCCGGCTAGTCTATCTCTTATTTCGCCACCAGAACCTGTGGCAGCCCCGTTAAAGGGCTCTACCGTTGTAGGAAAGTTGTGTGTTTCTGCTTTTAAGGAGATTACAGAGTTAAACGGTGATTCTTGGTAGTAATCTGGTTTATCGGAAGTCTTAGGAGCGAATTGAATTACTTGTGGTCCTTTTACGAACGCCACATTGTCTTTATAAGCAGAAACAATATCATTAGGATTCTCTTCAGAGGTCTTGCGAATAAGTTTAAAGAGAGAAGATGGTTTCTCTTTCCCGTCAATCACAAAAACTCCATTAAATATCTTATGCCTACAATGTTCCGAATTAACCTGGCTAAAACCAAAAACTTCAGAATCCGTAAGTTTTCTGCCAATTTTTTCAGATAATTCTTCCAGGTAGATTACTTCTTCCTCACTTAACGCCAAACCCTCTTGTTCGTTATAGGCCTTTATATTATCTATTTCTTGAATGCTCTCTGGCGATATATTAATGGTAAAAATATCCTGATCCAGGCTCGAATATTTGGCACTTAACATTGGGTCGTAGTCCGAAAAGTCTGCACTTACTGGAATAAACTCTTCAATTCTTTTTATCCCAGTAATCCCCATATTCTGCGTTATCTCTGTAGCGTTGGTACTCCATGGAGTAATCATTGCGGCTCTAGGACCTACAAAAAAAGCGTCAATTGACGCCGAATTTAAAAGAGGCTTGTTACCAAAAAGCCAGCTAAGTTTATCACTGTGTGACGAAGAAAGTTTTTGAGAAGATACTACTGCAAAAACTTTTGTGCTTAGGTCTCCAAAGAAATGAATCATGGAACGTTTCTAGATTAAGATTAGAAAAGCACAAATTTACGTTTTTATTACGGGTTTTTTGAGGAGAATCCTCAACAGTTTTCAAACATCATTGTTGATTACTTCTTTACTAAGCGAGCCATGAAAAATCCATCAAAGCCACTCTCGGAGGGGTAGATCGTTTTCTGAGATTCTACGGCAAAGTCTTCTCCTTCTTTGGAAGCAAGGAACCAAGCTATTTGTTTTTCATTTTCAGAGGGAAGTATAGAACAGGTAACATAAATTAGTTTGCCTCCTTTTTTAACCATTTTGGAGTAGCTGCCAAGAATTTCCCTTTGTGTACGAATAAGTTTATCCAAGAATTCTGGCTGTAATTTCCATTTAGCATCTGGATTTCTTTTTAAAACACCTAGTCCAGAGCAGGGAGCGTCTATTAGTACCCTATCTGCACCATTAAATAGTTTTTTATAGACTTTGCTATTTGTAATATGGCGTGTTTCCACATTATGAGCCCCTGCCCGTTTGGCCCGTCTTTTTAGCTCCTTTAATTTGTTTTCATAGATATCTAAGGCTACTAATTGCCCTTTATTCTCCATAATAGCCGCAAGATGTAAGGTTTTGCCACCGGCGCCCGCACAGGTATCAATAACCCGCATTCCGGGCTTAACATCACAGAAATATCCAACCTTTTGTGAAGAAGCGTCCTGAACTTCGAAACTGCCAGATCTAAATGTTTTTGTCTTAAAAACATTAGTCCTTTCTATAAGCACTAATGCATCGGGATCTACTTTTACTAAGTCTGTCTTTATACCTTCTTCTTCTAAGTTTGCTTTTAAGTCTTTCTTGTTGGTTTTTAAAGTGTTGGTTCTAAGCACAACCGGAGCTTTTTCGTTTAGAGATTTTAGCTCCTGAGTCCATCTAGCTTCTCCGAGTTGTTCCAATCCCATTTGGTCTATCCAATCAGGTATAGATTCTCGAAATTTTCTAATTTGAGAAAGCTCGTCAAACCTCCCTTTTATTCGTCTAGAAGGTGTAGCTTCAATCTGTTTCCAATCAGGTAGTTCTATTCCTCTTAGTACTGCCCAAACAGCAAATAAGCGAAAAAGATTTGCTCTGGAATAAGGGGAATGAACTTCCGCAATTTCAGCGTATAATCGCTTCCAACGCACTATGTCATAGGTGGTTTCTGCAATAAAACCTCTATCCCTTGCTCCCCATCGCTTATCGCGCTTTAGTAATTTTTCTACGACTTTGTCTGCATACTCTCCTTCATTAAAGATCATATTTAACCCGTCAACTACCGCAAATACAAGATTTCTATGCAATCGCATTTTACTTTATTTAGGTGGCAAAGGTATCGTTTTTTAATTCTTATTGAAATCATATAGGATTTATTAAATGCATGTTGTTTCTTGTCGATTAATACCTTCCTTAAGTGAGTTAAAGAGGGTGAATCAGGCTGTAATAATCCTATAATCAAGTTTCTATTTTAAACTTCTTTCATCTATGCGTTATGTTCTTTCATTTGTTTTGGTAGTATTTCTTATCTCCTGTGGGGAGGTAAAGAAGGATATGTCTTTTACTTCCGTAGATATAGAATTACTGGTGGAAGACACAATGAGCGTAAGAGCTATTGACTTAATTGGAAATAGTCTGGCATTTGCTGCAAATAAAGGCATTTATGGCTCTATAAATCTAACCAATAACAAAGTCCTTTTGGGGAAACAGCGTCATTTAGATAGCTTGCCGGAATTCAGGGCAGTAGGGCATACGTCCAATGATTTTTTTATGTTATCAGCAGGCACTCCGGCTTTACTGTACAAAACCGGGTCCTCTGGAAAAATGCAATTGGTGTATGAGGAGGTAGGGGAGAAGGTGTTTTATGATTCCATGCTTTTTTGGAATGATACCGAAGGAATTGCTGTTGGGGATGCTATTGGTAATTGTCTCTCCATAATTATTACAAGAGACGGTGGCAATACGTGGCGTAAGATGGCTTGTGATGGATTGCCAGAAGCCATACCGGGAGAAGGTGCATTTGCGGCTAGTAATACCAATATTACAAGTGTTGGTAATTATACCTGGGTTGCCACTAGTTTTGGTCGTGTTTACTTCTCAGAAGACAAGGGGAGGCATTGGGTTATTCAAGAAACACCTATAACTGCAGAGAAGCATACACAGGGTATTTTTTCTATTAACTTTTACAACGATGACCTGGGTGTGATAATAGGAGGAGATTTTACGGATTCTCAGACAAACAAAGGAAATAAGGCGTTTACGCAAGATGGCGGAAATACATGGGGATTGGTTGCAGATGGTTATCCTCCTGGCTATATGAGTTGTATTCAATTTGTGCCCAATAGTAGGGGCAAACAAATGGTTGCTGTAGGCTATACCGGAATTAATTATTCTAAAGACAGTGGTAAAACATGGCAAAACTTGTCGCAGGAAGGTTTCTATACCATTAGATTTCAGAACGATAGTATAGCTTTTGCCGCTGGAAAAAATCGTATCGCTAAACTACATTTTATTAAAGGAAAACCTTTTTAACGCTCGCCCCTTCTTCTTTTCTGCATTTCCTGAAGAAGTCTCTTTTTAAATGCAATCTCTGCCTGAATTAGTAATAGGGTTTTTTTTGCAGAAATAACCTTTCTTATTTCTTTGAGATAGGTCTGGTTTAGTTCTTGCTTTTCTTCCTCTAAAGACATTAAACTATTCAAAATTTTGTCTATTTCATTTTCCGAGAGAGCTTCTATTTCTTCCAGTCTACCATTGACTTCTCTCCTTTCTTGCCTTCTCAATTTCCCCAGAGCCTCTTCGTGTGCCATATAGATGGGCCAAAAAGATGTAGCTTCATCACTTGTTAAACCTACTCTTTCTGTAATAAATCCCACTTTCAGGGATTTTATTCTATCCCTGCCTGGTCCTTGTTGCGAATAGCCACTCCAGCATAGCAGTAACAGGAATAGGGACAAAAAGTAATGGTTATAATTCTTCATCTTCGTATATATTAAATTCATCTGTTTCTTCTATTGTATCTTCTAAATATTGAAGTATATTTTCTCCATTAAGCGTATTTACCTCCTCTGCTTCCCATCTAAAACCTTCTTCGGGAATAAGTAATATTAGCTCACTTGAGGGTTCTTCTAGATACACTTCTTGTAAATACAATTGCAGTTCAGTCACTTCCAAATTGGCAAAAGTTAAGTCAGATTCCTTCGTCTTATTTTTCTCTGTGCCTATGGTTAAGAAAATTATTAGGGCGACGGATGCGGCTACTGCATAATAGGGTGCCAACCGTATGGTACTCTTCTTTGGTTTTTTATTTTCTGTCGTTTTTTTAAGCACCTCTTTTTCCAAAGTATTCCAATAGTCATCCGGAATTGAAAAGGGGTTATGATTTGCTTTAGATTCGCCTACCTCTAATTTTTGAAGTAAGTCGTCTGAAAACCGTTCCAAATAATTATCTGGAATTTTAAAACCACTATTTTTTTTATGCTTCTTCATTTAGGTATCAGCTGTCTTTTAGATACTGCTCAATTTTCTTAACCGCCAGATGATAAGATGCCTTTAAGCCTCCTACACTGGTATCTAGAATTTCAGAAATTTCCTGATATTTTAAGTCATCAAAATATTTCATATTGAAAACCAATTTCTGTTTTTCTGGTAAAGTAGCTATGGCGGCTTGTAATTTATACTGAATTTCATCGCCTTCAAAATAGCTGTCTGCTTTTAAGTCTTCTACCATTTTGTTTTGTAATTCCTGACTTTGTATTCCTAGCTTACGAGATTTAGAGGTCAAAAAACTCAATGCTTCATTTGTAGCAATTCTATATAGCCAAGAATAGAGTTTACTCTTGCCTTCAAAACCATCTATATTCTTAAAAACTTTGATAAATGTATTTTGAAGAATATCATCAGTGTCCTCATGATTTAGGACTATTCGCCTGATATGCCAATATAAACGTTCTTTATATGTGTGCAAGAGTGTTTCAAAAGCCTTGGCCCTTGTTTCCTCATTTTTAAGATCTACAACTAAGGATTGTTCCGTTATCAAAGTCAATCATTTCTTGTCTTTAGACTAAGGTAAGTTGAAAAGGTTTAATTTTCCAATTTAATTAATTGGAGCCTAAGGATTGCATTTCCACCAGGTTTTTATAGACGCCATTGTTCTGGAGTAGTTCGCTGTGGGAACCCTGCTCTACTATTTTTCCTTTTTGAAGCACCACTATATTATCCGCTTTTTGGACAGTCGACAATCTATGTGCTATTACAATAGAAGTTCTATTCTTCATCATATTTTCAAGGGCGTCCTGAACGAGTTTTTCACTTTCGGTGTCTAATGCTGAGGTAGCCTCGTCCATAATCATTATTGGCGGGTTTTTAAGTACAGCTCTTGCAATAGATAATCGCTGCTTCTGACCTCCACTTAGTTTGTTTCCGCTATCACCTATATTAGTATCGTACCCATTTGGTAACTCCATTATGAAGTCGTGGGCATTGGCAATTTTTGCAGCCCGAATAATTTCTTCAAGGCTGGCGCCTTCTTTGCCTAGGCCGAGATTGTTTTTTACCGTATCATTGAACAAAATGGAGTCTTGAGTAACAAGTCCCATTAGATTTCTAACAGATTGTTTTGATAGCAGTCTTATGTCTGTTCCATCCAGTTTAACTGCACCTTCATTAGGATCATAAAAACGTGTAACAAGGTTTGCGATGGTTGACTTGCCACTTCCGGACTGCCCAACAAGAGCAACGCTTTGTCCTTTCTTAACGGTTAAATTAAAGTCGCTTAGAACATAGTCGTCCTCGTATTTAAAGAATATATTATTTAAGGTAATAGCATCGTCGAAAGAGTTTTTGTCATTCGCACCAGTGCTATCAGCAATTGGATTCTCCGTTTCCAGAATTTCCAGAACTCTTTCCGCAGCGGCGTTTCCTTTTTTAACTCCATAAGAGGCTTTACTGATAGATTTGGCCGGTGTAAGAATGTTATAGGCAAGACCCATATAGGCAATAAAGGAAGAAGCGTCTAAGGTTTGGTCTATGAGGACCATCTTCCCACCAAACCACAAAAGAATTCCAATTACCAAAATCCCCAGGAATTCTCCTGTCGGCGAGGCCAAATTCTGACGATTTAAAAGGGCATTAGAAAATTTATAGAAGCGGTCCGTAGACCGGGCAAAAGCCCTGTAAAACCTATTTTCGGCATTGAAGGCTTTGATAACTCTTAAACCCCCGAGGGTTTCTTCAACTATGGATAGAAATTCGCCCTGTTCTTTTTGTACTTCATCGGATTGTCTTTTTAGAGACTTACCAATTCTTGAGATTATCATTCCGGCAATGGGAATAAAAATGAATACAAAAAGGGTCAGCTTTACACTGATAAAAAACATGATTAGAATAGTAAAAAGTATAGTTAGGGGTTCTCTAACTATTAATTCCAAAATAGATAGGAATGAATGCTGTATCTCGAGCACATCCGAGGAAATTCTGGCTATCACATCCCCTTTTCTTTTTTCTGAATAATAGGAAAGTGGTAGGTCTACTATTTTTTTATACATGGCATTTCTAACATCTTTTAAAACCCCATTTCTCAAGAAGGTAATAAAATACATTGCCAAATAATTAAAGAGATTCTTTAATAAAAAAAGTATTAATACCAAGCCTATGACCAATACCAAGCCTTTCATTTCATCGTCACCTGCATAAGAGGTAACCTGATAATTTATATAGTCTTGAAGATAATTCTTTGCTTCTCCTAAGCCCTTATACACCGGTAATTCTACTACTTTTTTACCCTTGTCAAAAAGAACATCCAACATGGGAATTAGAGCGGCAAAAGAAAGCGCGCTAAACAGGGCATATAGAATGTTAAAGAAAATATTTAAAAAACCAAATCTTCTATAAGGTATAGCGTATCGAAGGATTTTTTTAAAATAATCCATTAATCGAGTTTCAGATCGGTTATGATTTCTGCCAGATGTTTTTCAAGCTGGGTTTCTACTTTAGAAAAATCTTCAAACCTTTCTAAAGGGCTATTTGTACTAAAGTAGAATTTTATTTTGGGTTCTGTTCCACTTGGTCTTGCAGCCATTCTGGTACCATCCGCTGCTGTATAAATAAGAACGTTCGATTTTGGTAAATCTATGGTTGTTTCCTCTCCAGAATTCAGATCTAAGGAGGTGGATGTGTTGTAATCGTCTAATTTAACTACCTTGGAACCTCCTAATTTTTGAACCGGATTATTTTTAAATGAAATCATCATTTCTTTGATTTCTTCCGCACCCTGAATCCCTTTTTTAGTTAATGATATAAGCTTCTCCTTATAAAACCCGTACTCTAGATAGCAATCGATAAGTTGTTTAAAAAAAGAACTTCCTGACGCCTTTGCTGCGGCACCAATTTCACAGGCAAGAAGGGTAGAGGTCACCGCATCCTTGTCTCTTACAAAGTCGCCCACCATAAATCCAAAACTCTCTTCCCCACCTCCAATAAAACTTTGTTCGGGAAAATCTTTTATCATTTTCGCGATCCATTTAAAGCCAGTTAAGGAAGTTTTACACTCCACACTATAAGCTTCTGCCATCTTTTCCATCATGGGCGTTGAAACTATGGTTGTGGCCACATATTCACTCCCGTTAAAACCTTTTTCTTTTCTTTTTTCCAACAAGAACCTGGTCATTAGTAGCATGGTTTGATTCCCATTTAGCAATTGCATATTTCCCTCAAGGTTTCTTACAGCAATTCCCAGCCTATCGCTATCTGGATCTGTGCCAATAACCATATCTGCTCCAATCTCTTCGGCCTTTTTCATAGCCAAAGTCAATGCTTCAGGTTCCTCTGGGTTAGGAGATTTTACTGTGGGGAAATTTCCGTCTGGTTCAGCTTGTTCCTCAATTATAGTAACCTTCGAATAACCAGCACGGTTTAATACTTCAGGAATTGCGGTAATAGACGTGCCGTGAAGGGAGGTAAAGACTATTTTAAAATTTTCCTTTCCTTGGGCGTTAAAACTGCCGTTTTTAACCGAGGCATTAATAAATGCCTCATCCACTTCTTTGTCTATTAATTCAATAAGTTCCTCTTTTGCCTTAAAGCGAATTTCTTCGAAGGCTAACTTATTTATCCTCCTTATTATTTCCTGGTCTTGTGGTGGTACTATTTGCCCTCCATCTGTCCAGTATACTTTGTAGCCATTATATTCCGGAGGGTTATGTGAAGCTGTAAGAACAATGCCTGCCTGACAATTCAGGTGTTTTACTGCAAAAGATAATTCTGGGGTGGTGCGAAGGGCTGAAAAAAGATATACCTTTATTCCGTTGGCAGAAAGAACATCTGCCACTGTTTTTGCCAAAGTATCACTATTATGCCGGCAATCGTAGGCAATCACTACTTTTAATTCCCGATCAGGATAAACCTCGTTTAAATAATTGCTTAAACCTTGGGTGCTTTTTCCTAAGGTATATTTATTTATTCTATTGGTACCAGTCCCCATTATCCCGCGCATGCCTCCAGTTCCAAACTCTAGATCCTTGTAAAATCGGTCTTTTAGCTCTTCAGGGTCATTTTCCATAAGGAATTTCACTTCCTCTTGAACTTTACTATCAAAAAAAGAGGTTAACCAGGCACTGGCTTTGGCATTTATAGAATCCATAGGCGGGAATTAAATTTAGTAGTTAAAATTACAAAGAATATTGGGATACATCACAGATTTAGTTCTTCAGAAATAGTATATCGCAATTCGTTTACTCTGGACCGAACCATGATTTCTCCAATAAATCCGGCTAAAAAGAACTGTGTTCCAATAATCATTGCCGTTAGTGAAACATAAAACTGAGGTCTCTCTGATAGCAGGCGACCGGTTGGATTAATAAACAATTTATCGATTCCCAAATAAAGGGCAAAGCCAAAACCTATGATAAACATAAAAACCCCTAAAGCACCAAAAAGGTGCATAGGTCTTTTGCCAAATTTGGCGACAAAAGAAATGGTAATAAGGTCTAAAAGACCATTAATAAATCGTTCTGCACCGAATTTAGTTTTTCCATATTTTCGGGCCTGATGTTGCACAACCTTCTCTCCGATTTTGGAAAATCCTGCGTTTTTTGCTAAGACTGGTATATACCTATGCATTTCCCCAGAAACTACAATGTTTTTTACCACCTCTAACTTAAAGGCTTTAAGCCCACAATTGAAGTCGTGAAGCTTCACTTTAGAAGTCTTTCTTGCCGCCCAATTAAAAATTTTGGAAGGAATATTTTTGGTTAACAGAGAATCGTATCGTTTTTTCTTCCAACCGGAGACCATATCGAAGTCTTCTTCCATAATTAATTGATACAATTCTGGGATTTCTTCTGGATTATCCTGAAGGTCTGCATCCATGGTAACAACGACCTCCCCAACGGCTATCTTAAAACCCGCATGCAGAGCTTGAGACTTACCAAAATTTTTACGAAATCGAATCCCTCTTGTGTTCTGGTCTTTCTCAATTAGATGCTTAATGATATCCCAGGAATCGTCCGAACTTCCGTCGTCTATCAAAATTATTTCATATAAAAAATGATTGGATTGCATAACACTCACAATCCAATCATGTAATTCTTGTAACGACTCTTCTTCGTTAAGTAAAGGGATAACTATAGATAAATTCATGCAGCTCTCAAGGAAATTCCATCAAAAGTACAATATTTGATCTTTATTCCATAGGTTTTGCTTTTTTCAAAATCAATCCTCCAATGAGACCAATAGCCAATCCAATGATGATATTAAAAACCAGGATTATGGGATAGGAAATCCAAAAATAGTTTAGGGTACCCTGGTATTGTTGCTCTATTTGCTGTTCTGTCATTGCTCCACCCTCAATACCTGCGGCTTTTTGAGCATCAGCAACTTTCTGAACAAATTCAGTGTCTAAAACATTTGCAAGTAACATGGTGTACGCTACTCCAATAATCCCTGCAATTAAGGCTATTCCAGCACCTAGTTTAAGAGCTTCTCCAAGGCTCAGGTATCCGTTGTTGGCCTTTTTGAAACTAAAGATTCCCCACATAATTACTGCTACAGTAATTAGTATGCTAACGATGGTATTGGATGAGTCTTGTGAAAAATGCGCATCCATCGAAAAAAGCATAAGGGCAAAGGCCACCGAGATGCCGCCTAAAATAAGTCCATAATTAAGTGCAAACTTTCCGGTTTTTGGTTGATTTTCTTCCATTATCTGATATTTTTTGTTTGTTTAGTTAGTAACTGCCTGCTAGATATTGTTACATTTAAAGATACAATTTTTAACTTTTCTTTTTTACTAAATATAATTGTAGTTTCTTATATTTTTAATTAAATTTGCACGCTGAAAAATTCAGTTTATTAAACGAAGTAAAGATGAGAAAAGGTATACATCCAGAAAATTATAGATTAGTCGCGTTCAAAGATATGTCCAATGAGGATGTATTCATAACTAAATCTACTGCAGATACAAAGGAAACTTTAGAGGTTGATGGGGTAGAATATCCTTTAATTAAGTTGGAGATTTCCAGAACTTCACATCCTTTCTATACTGGGAAGGCCAAGCTTGTGGATACAGCTGGAAGAATTGACAAGTTTAAGAGTAAATACAAAAAATTTAAGAAATAAACGGTTAATACGAGAGCTAGAAATCTCTAGCCGTTGTTATTTCAACTGTTTAATAGACATATTTATCTTAATAACGCCTTCGATTTAAATCGAAGGCGTTATTTTTTTAATTTTATCTAAAATATCTTTGATGAATTATATACTCTTTGAAGACGAGACTAGAGAATCCCTCTTACCTTTTACGTTTACTAGGCCAGTGGCCGACATCCGTATTGGTATTTTAACTATTCGGGAAAAATGGGAGAAGTACTTAGGAACTAAAACTTCTACCTTGACGGAAGATTATTTGTCTAAAAAATTTCCCTTGCACTTAGACGTGTTGAATACCTTTATTAATGCATCCGTGCTTCCCAATCCAGTATTAGTTGAAATGCTTGGGCAATTGCAGTTAAATACAGCAATTTACAGGGGAGAAGTGTTGTTGGCTTATATGGCTGAAGAACCAGCCAAAGAAAAGCAATTAAGTAGTTTTAAGAAGATAGAATGCACCAAAGATATTTTTCAACTAATAAATACCTGGGATATATTTTCTAAGAATGGAATTGCATTACAAGACGATTTTGATTTATTAACTGAAGGAAGAGAAAGTGCACCTATTTCTACTACCAATCAGCTCATTAATCCTGAAAATATTTTTCTGGAAGAAGGTGCAAAAGTAGAGTATAGCTTATTAAACGCCACCCATGGACCTATTTATTTGGGTAAAAACTCAGAAGTTTTAGAGGGTAATTTAATTAGAGGGGGCTTTGCCTTATGTGAGAAGGCCGTTGTAAAAATGGGAGCGAAGATCTATGGTCCTACAACCATTGGGCCCTATGGTAAAGTTTGTGGAGAAATTAATAATTCGGTAATATTCGGTTATTCCAGCAAAGGACATGACGGTTATCTTGGCAATGCCGTCTTAGGGGAGTGGTGCAATATTGGAGCAGATTCTAATAATTCCAATTTAAAAAACAATTATGCACAGGTAAAGCTTTGGAGCTATCCCAAAGAGAGATTTGTTCCAACTGGATTACAGTTTTGTGGCCTAATGATGGGAGATCATAGTAAAACAGCTATTAATACTATGTTTAACACGGGTACTGTAATAGGGGTTAATTCAAATATCTATGTTCCCGGATTCCCCAGAAATTTTATTCCCAGTTTTAGCTGGGGAGGAGCTTCGGGCTTTTCTACCTATTTACCCAAGAAGGCATTTGAGGCGGCAAGGGTAATGATGGCAAGGCGTGGAGTTGAATTTGATGAGATAGAAGCGGGTATTTTAAACCATGTTTTTGAATTAACCAAGAAGTATCGGAATTTCTAGCTTTAAAAAGCTTTTCACAACATCTTACAATAGCAATTAGAAGCTTTTGGTATCTTTGCAAACCCTTTATTAGTTTGATATATTAATGAAAAAGAAAGTTGCTTTTTATACACTAGGTTGTAAATTGAATTATTCAGAAACCTCCACTATCTCAAGAGATTTTGAAAAAAAGGGATTTGAACAAGTGGGTTTTGATACAGAGGCAGATATATATGTCATTAATACTTGTTCGGTTACTGAAAACGCGGATAAACGATTTAAAACTCTTGTAAAGCAGGCCCAAAAGCGCAATCCTGAGGCCTTTGTAGCCGCCATTGGCTGTTACGCACAACTTAAACCAAAAGAGCTTGCTGATGTTCATGGGGTAGACCTGGTCCTGGGAGCTACAGAAAAGTTTAAAATTACAGACTACATTAATGATTTATCTAAAAATGATTTTGGTGAGGTTCATTCCTGCGAAATTGAAGATGCTAATTTTTATGTAGGAAGCTATGCTGTAGGCGATAGAACAAGAGCTTTTCTCAAGGTTCAAGACGGCTGTGATTATAAGTGTACCTATTGTACGATCCCCTTAGCCAGGGGATTCTCCAGAAGCGACACCCTTGCTAATGTCTTAAAAAACGCTAAAGAAATTGGCGATCAAGGAATAAAAGAGATAGTGCTCACTGGGGTTAACATCGGAGATTATGGCAAGGGAGAATTTGGGAATAAACGACATGAACATACTTTTTTAGACCTGGTAAAAGCTTTAGATAAGATAGTAGGCATACATCGGTACCGAATCTCTTCAATAGAACCAAACCTTCTAAAAAATGAAACGATTGAATTCGTATCTAGAAGTAATTCTTTTGTACCTCATTTTCATATTCCGCTACAAAGTGGGAGTGATTTATTGCTTAAACAAATGAAGAGACGCTACCTGACCTCTTTGTATACAGAAAGGGTAGGGAAGATAAAGGAAATAATGCCACAGGCTTGTATAGGTGTGGATGTAATTGTTGGTTTTCCCGGAGAAACAGAGGATCTCTTTTTAAAGACGTATAACTATCTTAATGAATTAGACATCGCATATCTTCATGTTTTTACCTATTCTGAAAGAGAGAATACCTTGGCCAGTACTATGCCTAATGCAGTTCCTAAATCTGTAAGACGAAAAAGAAGTAAGATGTTAAGAGGTCTTTCTACTAAAAAGAGAAGGGCATTTTACGAAAGTCAAATAGGACAAGATTTTACTGTGCTTTTTGAAGGTGAAAATAAAGAGGGATATATTCACGGGTTTACAGAAAATTATATAAAGGTGAAAGCACCTTGGAATCCTGCGCTTGTGAATACCTTAAAAAAGGTTTCTCTTGAAAGTATTTATGAAGATGGTATAGTGCAAATTAAAATAAAAGAAAAATCTCTAGCACAAAAAAAAACCTCCCGTTTGGAGGTTTAAGAAAATCATATCCGGATGCCTACCGGTAACATCTCTTTATATTGCCTATTTTTTCGCAGGAAACCAGCAATTTGCGGACTTGTTGGAACAACTCTTAGGTTTTGTTCCTGTATATGATGCAAAACTGCTTTTATAAAATCTTCTTTAAAACCCTTTTGAGTAATTTCCTCCGGGATAACTAATTTGGTTAGAAAGACTTTTCTTTCTTGGGAAGAGTATTCAATTTTGGCTAAATGATTATCGACCTTTGTTTCAAACTGACGCAGAAAACTGTTATCCTTAATTGCTACTTCATTCATATAGTATGTGTTATAGTGGTTTCAGATAATAAAAATACGACCGTCCTATCCAATCGTAAGACCATAAGTTTTCCAAATGCTTAGTAAGACTTTTTAAGGGAATTTATAGTCGGGGAGCAAAAGTAGCAAAAATTATAGTAATTTCCTAGCAAAATAAAGAGTTTACGACCTATGCCCACTTCCAAAATCCCCGTTTATTTTATGCCCGGAATGGCTACAGGGCCAACTATTTTTGATAGAATTGAATTGCCCAGTGAATATTTTGATTGTATTTATCTGGAATGGTTTATGCCTACCGAAGAAATGTCTTTGGAAGATTACGCCAAGCTTATATCGAAGAATATTGATAGAAAAAACCCTGTGTTAATTGGGGTATCCCTTGGAGGTATCCTAATGCAGGAAGTGGCAAACTACCTTAAGGTCAGAAAAATTATAATTATATCTAGTATTAAGAGTGAGTTAGAACTGCCAAAGAGGTTCATTTTTGCCAGGTACACGAGGGCGTATAAAATTCTGCCCACGGGGATAATAAACAATATGGAGTTATTGTCAAAATATGCCTTTGGTGAAACGGTAAAGAAAAGACTGGATTTATATGAAAAATACCTAGTTATTCGCGACAAACAGTATTTGGATTGGTGTATAGATAAAATAATAAATTGGAAAAGAAAAGAACCAATGCCTAACATAATACATATTCAAGGGGAGAAAGATCCGGTTTTTCCGGTGAAATACATTAAGGACTATATCGAGATAAAAAACGGGACTCATGCAATGATCATTCATAGATTTAAATGGTTTAATGAGCGATTGCCTACAATTATTTTGTCGTAACGCAGTTCTATTTTATACCTTTGGTAGTATCAAAACATGTATCTATGAAGTTTATTAAGAATATTTTAATGGTTTTGGGAATAGTTTTTGTTTTCAGTTCCCTGATTTTTGCAGTCCAACAAGGCGATAATTTCAGCCAAGAACCACAGGTGCAGCTACCGGAAAATGAAATAAATAAAAATGTAGCTTCTACTTATAAAATATCGGCAATAGACATCCCAGAAGATTTAAATTTTGCTGGAGAGGAAGTGCCTCAGGAGGACCCCGAAATTATGGAAAGAGTAGATAGAGAGTTTTTAGTAAACACCTATTGGCAGTCTAACGCTCTATTGCTTATGAAAAGAGCCCATAAGTATTTTCCAGTGATTGAGCCAATACTTGCAAAAAACGAAATACCTGAAGACTTTAAATATTTAGCCGTTGCCGAGAGTGGTTTACAAAACGTTGTATCGCACGCCGGTGCAACCGGTTTTTGGCAGATAATGAAAGGTACCGGAAAAGAATA
The DNA here is from genome assembly GCF_029360665.1 of Eudoraea chungangensis. Taxonomy (GTDB): domain Bacteria; phylum Bacteroidota; class Bacteroidia; order Flavobacteriales; family Flavobacteriaceae; genus Eudoraea; species Eudoraea chungangensis. The sequence continues at coordinate 52,318 of NZ_JARDUB010000003.1, read as the reverse complement.
TGGTCTTGAAATTAATTCGAACGTAGACGAGCGGTATCATTTAGAAAAGTCTACTGAGGTGGCCTGTAGGTATTTGAAGAAATACAAGGAAAAATTTGGAAGTTGGACTTTAGCGGCCGCAGCCTATAACGCCGGCCCTGGAGCTATCAACAAGTATATGGGTATCCAGCAGGTTAATGACTATTACGACTTGCTTCTGGGACAGGAGACCGGGAGATATGTTTTTAGAATAATGGCAATAAAAGAGATTTTAAACAATCCTGAAAAATATGGATTTGAAATCGGGAAAGAGGATATGTACAATGCTATTCCAACATTTAATGTAGAAATTGACGAACCGGTAACCAATTTTGCCGATTTTGCACAGGAATATGAGATTAACTATAAAATCTTAAAAAGACATAATCCTTGGTTAAGGGAGCCGCACTTAAATAATGCTTCTAGGAAAAAGTACACTTTGGAAATTCCGAATAAAGGATATTATAAGACCTCTAAATAAAAAAACTTATATTTTTTTCATTTGTTGCTGCATCATCTTTATCTGATCCGTAAGCATATTATTTTTATCTAGTTTCTTGGCTTCTGTCAATAAAGTTGTCGCCTCTCTTTTACGTCTTTTTTGCATCGCAATTCCCGCAAGACTAAGCTTGGCCATGGCCACGTCATAATCCATATTTAAACCTAATTTAAGGGCTTTTCTAAAATATTTCTCTGCCTGGGTAAGATTCTTTTGAGAGTAGATAATCCCGTGGAGGTAGTTGTAGTAGCCCTGTTGCTTTGGTGTTAATGCGCTTTCTGGGTTTTTAATTTTTGTAAGCCATTTCTCAGTACCTGCCATATCTTGTTTTCGCATTCTTAAAAACGCTAATAAAATCATTTCATTACGGAAATATAAAAAAACGAAGATGCCCGCAAGCAGTACTAAAGAGATGCCATTACCAATATTTCCTTCGATAAACTGATAAACAGCATAGGCAACAATTAGTCCGGCAAGGATGAGTTTGAAATTTTTATTAAACATAAATTAGTTTTCTATTAATTGATATATAATGGTTGATTGGATCTGAGTTGGAATCTCTGTTTCAGAATTCGCTCCTACAAATGCAACTCCTGAAGCATTTCCTTCAACATGCATTTTTTTTATAAACCCCGTCTTTGTAGAGGCATTTACTTTGGATTTCTGTGTTCCTTCAAGGCGCATGGAGGAATTCTCGTCCTCAACAAGCATACGAATAGTTGAAGTCCCTGCGATTTGCAAGCTGTCTTTGTTTATCCCCTCTAAAACCCAGTTGTTCTTGGCCTTTAATTTTCCGTGAAACTCATTTTCCCAGAGATCTCCTTGACTCAGGGGTTTTTTAGGATATAAATAGGTGAGCTGTTCATAACTCTCCGACAAGGCTTTAGAACCAAATTCTTTACTTAAGGAATTCTCCAAGAATTTTATTCCGTCTGGATCCTGCATATTACTAGCCTCTACCATTTTAGCTACTAATTGATCCCCACCCCGTACTTCTAATATTTCTCCTTGAGAAGACATGTAAACCGTTACTGGAATATTTAAAAGCCCATGGAACATCTTGGATTGTTGGTCGCCCTCTTCATGTTCTAAGGCATCTACCACCAATAAATCTCCTTGAAGACTAGAATTTACCTTTAGTTTTAAATCTTTAAACGATACCTGAAGTTCATAGATGTCTTCTTTTATACCCTCCACTTTAAACTTAATTATGCCTTGCAAATCGTTGGTAATGACATGTTTCATACCCTCAGTATCCTGTGTTATACTCTGATGAGCGTCCTGTTGTACGGTAAAACTGTCCCCTATTGCTAAATGGTACCTTAAAATAGTTTGGCCAAAAGCGAAAGTATTGGTAAATAAAAGAAGTAGAAAAATAGAAGGATATTTCACTTTAATGGCGCTCATTTTTAGTGCTTGTGCAAAAGTAATAAAACTATCCGAAATATTTTTTTAAATCCATTTGCCAAAGAAAAAACTCTTCGTATATTTGCGCCCAGATTTTGCACATGCAAAGTAAAAATAATCGGTAATGAAAAGGACATATCAGCCATCCAAAAGGAAAAGAAGAAATAAACACGGTTTTCGGGAGCGCATGGCTTCAGTTAGCGGACGTAAAGTCCTTGCTCGAAGAAGAGCAAAGGGAAGAAAAAAATTAACCGTATCTTCAGAGCCGAGACACAAAAAATAATGATCGAATATCTTTAAATAATTAGGTGTTACTTTTTAAAAGTAGCACCTTTTTTTTATCCAATTACGAACAAATACCTAATAAAAGAATAGAAAATGCCAAAAAGAAAAGATCTCCACTCAATACTTATTATCGGTTCCGGACCCATTATTATCGGTCAGGCTTGTGAATTTGACTACTCAGGTTCTCAAGCATTACGTTCTTTAAGGGAAGATGGAATAGAAACTATCCTTATTAATAGTAATCCGGCTACTATTATGACAGACCCGTCCATGGCCGACCATATCTATTTACTTCCCTTGACTACTAAGTCTATCATTGAGGTTCTTAAGAAGCATCCCAATATTGATGCGGTTTTACCAACGATGGGAGGGCAAACGGCACTAAACCTGTGTATCGAGGCAGGAGATAAAGGTATTTGGGAAGATTTTGGCATCGATATTATCGGCGTAGACATCGATGCAATAAATATCACAGAAGACAGAGAAAAGTTTCGTGAATTAATGCTAAAGATAGGCATTGGAATGGCGCCACAGGCCACAGCAACTTCCTTTCTTAAAGGCAAGGAAATTGCACAGGAATTTGGTTTTCCTTTGGTTATCCGCGCTTCGTATACACTGGGAGGTGCAGGAGCTTCTATAGTGTATAAGCCAGAAGATTTTGATGAATTATTGAGCAGAGGATTAGAAATATCTCCTATTCATGAGGTAATGATAGACAAGGCTCTCATGGGCTGGAAGGAATACGAATTAGAATTGTTAAGAGATAAGAACGACAATGTTGTAATTATCTGTACCATTGAGAATATGGATCCTATGGGTATTCATACGGGGGATTCCATTACAGTTGCCCCGGCCATGACACTCTCGGATAGAACTTTTCAGCGAATGCGCGATATGGCCATTCATATGATGCGGAGCATAGGCGATTTCGCTGGCGGATGTAATGTACAGTTTGCAGTAAGTCCGGATGAAAAAGAAGATATCATTGCAATAGAAATTAATCCAAGAGTTTCAAGATCTTCAGCCCTAGCTTCGAAGGCTACAGGATATCCGATTGCAAAAATCGCAGCCAAATTGGCTATTGGTTATTCCTTAGATGAATTAGACAATCAGATTACAAAGTCTACGTCTGCCTTATTTGAGCCAACTCTCGATTATGTTATTGTAAAGATACCACGTTGGAATTTTGACAAATTTGAAGGTTCGGACAGGGCATTAGGCTTACAAATGAAATCGGTTGGCGAGGTAATGGGTATCGGAAGATCTTTCCAGGAGGCCCTTCACAAAGCTACACAGTCGTTGGAAATAAAACGAAATGGATTAGGTGCCGACGGGAAAGGTTATAAAAATTACGATCAGATAATAGCTAAACTTACCGTTGCCAGCTGGGATAGGGTCTTTGTTATTTATGATGCCATACAATTAGGTATCCCGCTGAGCAGAATACATGAGATAACCAAAATTGATATGTGGTTCTTAAAACAATATGAAGAATTACACTTATTGGAAAAAGAGATTTCAAAATATACCATCGAAAGCCTGCCAAAAGAATTATTGTTGGAAGGAAAGCAAAAAGGATTCGCAGATCGTCAAATAGCACATATGTTAGACTGCTATGAGAGTGAAGTACACAAGAAGAGAATGGCACTTAGTATTAATAGAGTGTATAAATTAGTGGATACCTGCGCTGCTGAATTTAAAGCAATGACGCCTTATTACTATTCTACCTTTGAAGCAGAAATTGAAACTTCAGATGGAAATCGATTTGTTGCGAATGATAGCGAGGTAACAGACCGCAAAAAAATCGTAGTATTAGGTTCTGGGCCTAATAGAATAGGGCAGGGGATAGAATTTGATTATTGCTGTGTTCATGGCGTTTTAGCGGCGGCGGAGTGTGGTTATGAAACTATCATGATCAACTGTAATCCGGAGACGGTCTCCACCGACTTTGATACGGCAGACAAACTATATTTTGAACCCGTTTTCTGGGAACATATATACGACATTATTCTTCACGAAAATCCGGAAGGAGTTATTGTACAATTAGGTGGGCAAACCGCTTTAAAATTGGCTGAGAAACTAGATAAATATGGAATTAAGATTATAGGGACTAGTTTTCAGTCCCTGGATTTAGCAGAAGATAGGGGAAGCTTTTCCAAGCTTCTAAAAGAAAATGATATCCCTTATCCCGAATTTGGAGTAGCCGAAAGTGCTGATGAGGCATTGGAATTGGCCGACCAATTAAACTTCCCTTTACTAGTAAGACCGTCTTATGTATTGGGCGGACAGGGCATGAAAATCGTTATCAATAAAGAAGATTTAGAAGCTCATGTAGTGGATTTATTGCGTAAAATTCCAAATAATAAATTGTTACTAGATAATTACCTAGACGGCGCAATTGAAGCGGAAGCCGATGCCATTTGTGATGGGAAAGATGTCTATATCATAGGTATCATGGAGCATATTGAGCCTTGCGGAATTCACTCGGGCGATTCTAATGCTACCTTACCGCCTTTTAATTTGGGGGAATTTGTTATGCAACAAATAAAGGATCATACTAAGAAAATTGCTCTAGCCCTCAATACCGTGGGACTAATTAATATTCAATTTGCCATAAAAGATGATATGGTATATATCATAGAGGCTAATCCTAGGGCTTCGAGAACAGTTCCCTTTATTGCCAAGGCGTATGGAGAACCTTATGTAAATTATGCAACTAAGGTGATGCTTGGTGAGAAGAGGGTGAAAGACTTTAGTTTTAACCCGCAACTGGAAGGATTTGCTATAAAACAACCTGTTTTCTCCTTCAACAAGTTTCCGAATGTAAATAAGAACCTTGGACCAGAAATGAAAAGTACCGGGGAGAGTATTTTGTTTATCGACAGTCTAAAAGACGACGAATTCTACGAGCTGTATTCTAAACGTAAAATGTATTTAAGTAAGTAAGGGATTGTTTACAGACTTATACTAGGATTTTAAATTGTATTTAGACGGAAATTCTAAGTTCTGACGAGTTTGGGAATAGTTGTTTTTAATACTTAAAAAGTCGCAAACTATTTTAAGCGGTATTTACTAAAATATACGATAGAAGTCTTACTTATTTGGCTTGTAATTCTCTTATGTTTATCGCAAAAGCCTTGGAAGGGTTTATTGAAAGAATTTGCATAATATCATTAGAAGTAAACCCTTTAGCTCTTAGAAGGGGTATCAGTCTTTTAAAAATAGGTGTATAGGGTTGTATGTTTTGTTCTCTTTTCTGAGGATCGTACCATCCTGCATCGTGGGAGATTAAAATCTGATCTAAAAAACCGTTATTTTTAGCTAGTAAAAGTTTTTTTACATGTTTATCTATCTCCCAACCAAGGCCGTCCAAGCTAATCCAGCAACCAGATTCTGCAGCTTTTATGAAATTTGAATCGTCTTCCTCGGCCTGCGCATGAACCCAGACAAAGGCCTTTGTAGATACGCCTTGTTTTGTAAGAATTTCTAGTTGGGGCCATAGTGCCAAGGCCTTTCCCGTATGAGATGCAATGGTTAAACCACTTTGTAAATGACAAAGGGCAGCTGCTTTAACTAATTTCTGATGCATAGGACTTAAAGAATCGTTATTGTCTACACTTATTTTGATAAAGCCTGGTTTTATTCGGGTATCCTCAATTCCCTCTTTGAATTCTATTAACCATTCCTCGGCCAATTCTTCAGCGGTTTTTTGTTTAGCTGTGTGGGGTATGAACTTATTTTTTCGTGCACCATAAAGCCCCGTATTGGTAAGGATTGTAAGTCCTGTTCTTTGTGCTAGTTCTTTTAAGAGGGAAACATCTCTTCCTAGGTATTGGGGGCTGGCATCCACAAAATATGCTACATTAAATTTCTTTAATTCAATCAGATGGGGAAGCGTCTGCTTTAAAATGTCGTCCCGGTCCCATGAAGTATTATCTATGCTGTCTGCCCCAATAAAATCCACTATTATATGCTCATGGGATAACCAAATCTCACCCGACTTAACGGTTCGCAGCCCGCCAACACTTTGGATAATTAGAGGTTCTTCCTGCGCTATTCCTTGAAAAACTGTAATAAACAGAATATAGACTATAATCTGTTTTAATGCGGTAAGTTTCATATTCTTAGAAAATTTGACGAAATATTCCAGCGAAATTTAGGCCCTAGTTTTCCCTGGTGTATTGGTATTCTTTATTCGTTAATCTAGAAGAATGAAAGTTATCCTACTCCCATTCGGTATGGAATATGCCCTCTCTATCTACACGCTCATAAGTATGCGAACCAAAATAATCTCTTTGCGCTTGTAATAAGTTTAGAGGCAGCCTTGCTGAGGTATAAGCGTCAAAATAAGACAGAGCACTAAATAAACCAGGCATGGGGATTCCATTCGTGGCGGCATAGGCAACTATTTCTCTCGCTGCAGGTACTGTTTCTTCTATCTTTTTCTTAAAAAGAGGGGAGAGTAACAGATTCGGCAGGCCCTTGTTTGTCTTAAATGCTATGGAAATATCTTCCAAAAGACCTGCTCTAATAATACAACCTGCACGCCAAATTTTTGCAATGGTGGCTAATTCTAAAGAATAAGAATATTCTTTGGATGCATCTTCTAATTGGTGCAGCCCTTGAGCATAAGTAATTATATAAGCAAAATACAATGCCGCTTCCATCTTTTTAGTTAATTCTTCCTTTGCATTATTTGATAGCTCTGGTTTATTGTACATCGCATCCGCCTCTATTCTTTCCTTCTTAAGCGCTGATAATTCTCTCATGCTTACCGCCATATCTATTGTGGGCACGGGTATGCCCAAATCCATGGCATTTTGTGATGTCCATTTTCCGGTACCCTTCTGTTTTGCTTTGTCTAGTATTTTATCTACTAGTTTGCCATCCGATAGATCATCATCAACTTTGAAAATATCTGCGGTAATTTCCATTAAGAACGATTGAAGTCTACCCTTATTCCAACTAGAGAATATGCTCTGTAATTCCTCGTTGCTGGTCTTTCCACCTTTTTTTAAAAGATCATAAGCCTCTGTGATTAATTGCATCAATCCATATTCTATCCCATTGTGAACCATTTTTACATAATTCCCTGCCGATTTTGGCCCTAAGTAGGCAACACAAGGTTCTCCTTTAAACTTAGCAGCAACGGCCTCAAAAATGGGTTTTACAACACCATAGGCCTTACGGTTCCCGCCAGGCATTATGCTTGGGCCTATTCTTGCTCCTTTTGCGCCACCCGATACCCCTGCTCCAAAAAAGTGTATACCCTTTTCCTTTAAGTATGCCTCACGCCTATCCGTATCTGTAAAAAAAGAATTTCCTCCATCTATGACAATATCTTCTTTATCCAGAAAAGGGAGTAAACCTTCTATGACAATGTCTACAACCTTCCCTGCTGGCACCAATAGCATAATCTTCCGGGGTTTAGACAGAGATGCAACAAAAATTTCAGTATTTGTGGAAGCATTTACTTTAACCGTATCACCTCCTTCTTTTACTAAGGCATTTACCTTTTCCTCATCCAAATCATTACCAAATGCCTTAAAACCATTGTCGGCGACATTTAATATAAAATTACGTCCCATTACTCCTAGGCCAACAAGACCAAAATCGTAGGTGTTTTGTTGCATTTGATTTACTGTTTTAACTTTTTAAAAATCTTCCGATATATTAATACCAGACTAACGTATGAGATAAATATATTTTATCTTAGCCTAGCGTGCATCTCAAAAATAATTTAAATATTCTAATAAAAGCTTTGGGTATCGCCATAAAAATATTTTAGGTAATTAATTCAAGACAAATGAACACTATAGATAATCAGATGCTGGTCATATTTGGTGCCTCAGGAGATTTAACGGCACGAAAGCTAATACCTGCATTGTTTGCCTTGTTTAAGGGAGGGAATCTGCCTGAGAACTTTCTGGTATTGGGCGCTAGTAGAAGTGATTTGTCTGACCAGGAATTTCGCGATAAGGTAGTTCAGAATAGTCCTTATTTCAAAAAATACGGCAAAAAAGAGACGAAGCGTATTCTGGATTCTTTTATGGATAAACTTTTTTATCAGGATCTGGGAGATAGTTATGACGTAGAATATGGTAAACTCGCAAGTAGAATTAATTCTTTAGCGGCTCAGTACAACACACAAGGAAACTGCATATTTTATCTTTCTACGCCTCCTAATATGTACGAGGTGATAGCCAGAAATCTTAGCGAGCAGAATTTAGCAAATCAGAAGGACGGATGGAAAAGACTTATTGTGGAAAAACCTTTTGGCTATAGTCTTAGTACAGCTAAAGCATTGAACACCGGTTTGCAAAAATATTTTGAGGAATCACAGATTTACCGGATTGATCATTATTTAGGGAAGGAGACGGTTCAAAACCTCTTGGTGACCAGATTTGCCAATAGTATTTTTGAACCTTTGTGGAATAGGAACTACATTGAACATGTAGAGATTACGAATGCAGAAAGTGTAGGTGTTGAGAAACGCGGGGGGTATTATGATAAATCGGGTGCCTTACGCGATATGTTCCAAAACCATCTTATGCAAATTGTGTCACTCATCGTCATGGAACCACCCATTGATGACAAAGCCGAGGCTATACGAGACGAAAAAGTTAAAGCTTTAAAATCTATTAGAATAATGAAGGATGAGGCAGTTTTATATCAGAACACCATCCGTGGACAATATCTTTCGTCGGACTTAATGGGAGAAAAAGTTCTAGGATATAGAGAAGAGCCTGGGGTTGCAAATGATTCAACCACAGAAACTTATGCTGCAGTTAAATTTTATGTAGACAACTGGCGCTGGAAAGATGTTCCTTTTTATGTCCGTACTGCTAAAAGGATGCCTACCAAAGTAACCGAAGTTGTAATTCATTTTAAGTCGCCACACCACCATATTTTTAGTCAGTCTGGTGTAATAGACAAAGACAATAAATTGATTATTCGAATCCAGCCCGACGAAGGAATTTTAATGAAATTTGGGGTAAAAGTTCCGGGTCAAGGATTTAAAGTGGAGAGAGCCAATTTGGAATTTTACTATGATGATCTAGCTGAAACCACATTAATGACGGCTTATGAAAGACTGTTATTAGATGCCATGCAAGGCGATCCCACGCTTTACGCTAGAGCGGATGAAGTAGAGGCGGCATGGGCTTTTGTAGACCCTATCTTGGATTATTGGAAGAATGGAAAAGACGTCATTACGTATGGATATTCGGCTGGGGTTTGGGGCCCGCAAAATGCCAATGATCTGTTTAATGGCAAATATTCATGGCGCAACCCTGGAGCTCTTTTGGGAGAGGATCCTGGTTTTTGTGTTATATCCTAAAATTACACATGAAAGTAAATATACAAGAGTCTAAAGAAGAAACAGCTAAAGCTTTTGCGGAATATCTTGCAGAGCGCATCAATAATTCGCAAAGTTTTCATTTGGCATTGTCCGGCGGAAGTACACCCAAAGCTGTTTTTGATTTGCTTGCTGCAGAATATGCGAACATAATTGATTGGTCTAAGGTGTTTTTTTACTGGGGGGACGAGAGATGTGTTTTACCAACAGACTCTGAGAGCAATTATAATATGACCAACAGCCATTTGCTTTCCAAGATTGGTATTTCCGAAAGGCAGGTTTTTAGAATACAGGGGGAAAACGAGCCCAGTTTGGAAGCAAGGCGTTATGCTCAACTCTTGGAAGACAAATTAAAGCCAGGTTTTGGTATTCCACAATTCGATATGGTTATCTTAGGGATGGGAGATGATGGTCATACTGCTTCTATATTTCCTTTCCAAATTAATTTATGGGATGCCAGGGAAAATTGCATTGTTGCTGCACATCCGGAAACAGGTCAAAAAAGAATAAGCATAACTGGCAAAATCATTAACAATGCCGCTGAGGTGGCTTTCTTAGTCACTGGTAAGAATAAGGCCGATAAAGTTACCCAAATTATCAACAAAACTGGGGATTATATTCAATATCCAGCTGCTCTAGTTGCGCCTAGGTCATCCAATTTAGTTTGGTTTATGGATAAAGATGCGGCCACTTATCTATAAGTTGAATAGCTGGCAACACGTAATAAATTAAAAAAGCCTTACTGATTTCTGTTTTGCCTAGATCCTTTTTCTACCGCTGTTATAAAATACTTGGTATCTCCCCACCAAAAAAAGGAGCGGAAGCGTTCTTCATATTCTAGTTTTACATAGGCTCCCTGGTATTCTTTCAGTTTTTCGATGAGATCTGTTCTACTGCCAGAGACAGAGAATGGAAATATCTGTGCTCCGGAAATACCTTGACTAATCTCACCTTCCCAGGTCTTTACTATTACCCCTTTGTGGCTAATTTTAATTAATTCTCCGGATCGCACTCCCGTACTATAGGGTACGTAATACACGAAAGTAAAATAACCAACAATTCCTATTCCGATAGCCAATAATGTAATTAATAATGCTTTTTTCATTTGGTTTAATTTAGTCTATTTCGTCGTACTCCGCTCTTTCCAAATATTTGTCTGGCAAGGCTTTCTTTGCTTTAGCACCCATTTTTTTAAGTCTTTCAATACTACTTATAATATTTCCCCGACCTTCAACGAGTTTATTCATAGCCCCTCTATATTCTGTTTTGGCCTCATCCATTTTTTTTCCGACTTTGGTTAAATCGGAAATAAAGCCTTCAAACTTATCATAAAGAGCACCGGCCTGTCTGGCAATTTCCAAGGCATTTTTCTGTTGTTTGTCGTTACTCCACATACTATCTATAGTTCGTAAAGTGGCCAAAAGAGTAGCAGGAGTAACAATAACAATTTTTTGCTCCAAAGCCTTCCCATACATCGAATTATCCTCATTAATAACCACTGCGAAAGCGGGTTCTATGGGAATAAACATCAGAACAAAGTCCGGACTCTCCATCTCATATATATCTTCGTATTTTTTGGATGAAAGTTGAGTTATATGTGTTTTAATAGAATTTATATGCTCCTTCAAGTGCAATGGACGTTTGTCTTCCTCTGCATTTACAAATCGTTCATAAGCGGTTAAGGATACCTTAGAATCTACGATCATTTTTTTGCCTCCAGGTAAATTAATTATTACATCAGGCAATTGTCTGCTACCATCTTCTTTTTGAAAACTCTGTTGAACGGTATACTCATGGTCTTTTTTAAGACCAGATTTCTCCAAGACTCTTTCTAGTACTAACTCTCCCCAGTTACCCTGCATTTTACTGTCACCCTTCAGCGCTTTTGTAAGGTTTAGGGTCTCCTTTGACATCTGTTCATTTAACTCTTTTAGCCCATATATTTGCTGACGCAGAGCGGCGTGGTAGTCTATACTTTCTTTATGTGTTTTATCTACCTTTTCTTCGAAATGTTTTATTTTTTCTTTTAGGGGATTTAAGATGTTTTCGATGTTCTCTTTATTCTGCTTGGTAAATTTTTCAGACTTTACTTCTAATATTTTATTAGCAAGATTTTCAAATTCTTTAGTAAATTTCTCTTGAAGCTTGGCCACTTCTGTTTTTTGCTCTTCATTTCTTTCTTGGAGATGCCCCAATTTTTCTTCATTACGTATAAGCTCCAAACGCAAATTTTCTTTCTCCTTTTGTGAGTTGTTAATATGCATGTCGGCTTTCTCAAGACGTTCCTCTAGTCCTTGAATAGCAATATTCAGTTGCTGCTCTCTTTCAAGTAAAGTGCTTTGGTTGGATTTCGTTTTTAAACTATTTATGTAAGCGCCTAAGAAATACCCAATCCCAAGACTCACGACAATTATAGATAAATAGATTAATGGGTTTTCCATAAAGAAGAATTAAAACGAGATAAAGATAGGATATTAACTTGAAAATTTTTGTTAGGTAGGGTTATTTGACGATTCTAAAACTTCCCGTTTTTGCGTTAAAGGTAATACTGTCTTTAGGGAATAAGTCATCGAAACTTTTTTCTTCTATAAGCGTACATGGATCTCCAAAAACCGAATCAGTTTCTTTGATTATTAAAATTTTATGACAAAGCTGAATGGCCAGATCTATCTCATGAGAAGTAAAAAGTATGGTTTTGCCTGTATTCCCTGCAATGTTCTTAAGCAATTTAATAATTTCAACCTTGTGATAGAGATCTAAATGGGTGGTAGGCTCATCTAGAATTATTATTTCGGTATCCTGACAAAGTGCTCGGGCAATTAGTGCTCTTTGAAGTTGCCCATCGCTAAGTTCGAAACATTTTTTATTTTGTAATTCTTCAAGCTTTAGTTGTTTTAATGAACTATGGAGTACACTCAGATCTCTTTTATTCATAGTACCCAGCCAATTGGTATGAGGCTGTCTTCCTAAAGCAACTAATTCTTTTACACTTAAATTTTTTGAGGCCAACGGTTCTGTTAATACCACACTAAGAGTCTTAGCGAAGTCTTTATTTTCAAAATTCTCCAAGGCCTTTCCTTTGAGAATGATACTGCCCGATAACTTAGGCTGTACCTTGGCCAAGGTGCGTAAGAAAGTAGACTTACCTATCCCATTAACGCCAATTATGCCTAATAGTTCACCTTGCTTTAGATCAAAGTTTATAGAGCCACAAACCGGCTTATCCTTCTTGTTTAGTTTATATCCAATGGATAAATCGTTAATCTTAAGGGTTATATTTTCTTTTTTTTCTTGGATTAGTGTAAATTTTTAATGTTACTAAAAAATCATTTTTTTTCTTCTAACCAATAGCCAGATTACAACGGGAGCACCTATTATAGTGGTTATTGCATTAAGGGGTAATACGTAATAAGAGCTAGGTACTTGGGCTATAATATCACATAGTAAAAGAATAATTGCCCCTAAAATAAGTACCCCAGGGACTAGTATTTTATGTTCTGTGGTATTAAATAGTTGTCTTGTTAAATGGGGCACAGCAAGACCAATAAAAGCTATTGGTCCGGCAAAGGCAGTAATCGAGCCTGCCAAGAGTCCTGTTGCAATAATTAGGAAAAAGCGGATTTTATTTACGGGTACCCCTAAACTCTGAGCATAGTTTTCACCAAGCAGCAAGGAGTTAAGAGATTTGATGGCAGCTATAGTTATGAGAATACCAACAGCGACAAAACCGGCCAAAAGAGCCACCTGAGACCAACTAAGATTACCCACACTGCCAAAGGCCCAAAAAATGTATTGCTGTAACCTTTCAGCATCTGTAAAATAAGATAATACACTTACTACAGCAGCGGAGATACTACCGAACATTAATCCAATAATTAGCAAAGCCATTGTATCCTTTACCCTTGATGCCATTCCTAAAACAACTAGTAAAACAATAAAACTGCCGATACTTGACGCAATTGCCAGACTGACGTCATTAGCGAAACTTACCGAGAAGAAAGAAGCCAACAGGCCACTTCCCATAATTAAAAGGGCAGCTCCCAGGCTGGCTCCCGAACTAATCCCTAATACAAAGGGACCCGCAAGGGGGTTGCGAAAAAGAGTCTGCATTATAAGTCCACTCAGGGATAATCCTCCTCCTACGAGGACGGCTGTAAATGCCTTTGGAATACGATAATTCCTAATAATATATTCCCAAGATTCATTTTCTATTTTTGCGCCAAAGATACTTTGAATCGTTTCTTCAAGAGGTATGTTGACCGATCCCAAACTTAGATTCAGCAAGAAAAAAACAAGTAGTGCCAAAATCAAAACTGTAAAGGATAACGTGTATGGGCTTTTGGTTTTCAATTATTCTAAGGGTTTAAAGAAAAATGGCTCATAATCTTCCAATAATTCTGGGTGAAAAGTATGTATCAAATCTTTCAAAACCAAATCTGGTCTACTTGGACCGAGCTCGTAATATAGCAAGCCTCCTGTTGCCCCCCTGGTTCTTGCGAAAGTGTAGATTTTCCTTTTTTTATAGGACTTAAAACGCATATAATGTTGATTTGCGTCCATGAGTTCTTTATAAGACGTAAATTGGGAGGGAGAAATCCAAAAGTCTGCCTGTAATCCCTTTTCAATTACACTTTCAACACTTAAGGCTAAACTTGCGGAAAGATCATTGTTTTTCCATAAATAATTGGCATTAGCATCTTCTATAAACCTTGCTGCCCAGCTTTTACCCCCAGGCAAGTACCAAACGTCTTTGTAAAGGGCACCGCTTAAAACGGATGGTTTTTCTTTTGCGCTTAAAGCTAATTTTTTAGCTTCCTTATAGTTGTTCTCAATTGTATTAAATATAGAATCGCCTCTTTTCGGGAGTTGGTAAAATGCGGCAAAAAATTTAATCCACTCGGCTTTGCCCAAAGGAGTTTCCTCTACCCAATCCCCATTGTAAACAATAGGTATTTTAGATTCTTGAAGAGTTTTATACGGATTGTTTTGACTGTTAATGCTAAAACCAAAAATTACATCTGGAGTTAAATTAAGAGCTAATTCGGTATTTATCGATTCATTTTTACCAAGATCTTTAATTAGATTTTTATCTACTCTTTCTCTTGTTCTTTTAGAAGAAATATAGGCCGTATTCGGAAATCCAATTAATGAAGAGTCTGCTGAAAGAGCCTCCAGGGCGGCAATATGGGTAGTGGAGGTGGCGATTACCCTTTGGACCGGAGTTCTTATGACAGCATCATATTTAGTGCTGTCAAAACTCTGAGGGAGGTTGTAACCTTTCTTTATTAAGGCATAACAGAAAGGGGCCTTAGCCTCTGGCCATGGAGAATTTACCTTTATAATGGTTAAGGCAGGGCTGTGTACAGAGATAGAAAATCCTGTAGCATGCCTTATTAGTTCCTTTCGGGGGTTTTCTGTAACAAGGATCCGCTTTTCTTTTTTTGAATTACAGGCAAGGACTGCAAAGTGGATTATTAAAAAGTAGACGGATTTTAGGCAAAGGTTTTTCATTGCCACAAGGTAACAAAAGTGCCAAAGCATTACTCAAGGAATGCCAAACTGTTTAATATATTATTTTTTTTAACAACTCAATTAATCTTGTAAATGTCCTATTGGCCGCCAGTACGTTAATAATTTAAAGAAACAGAAAAAATCAAACTTTAAACAGAATAGTACATTTCTAAATAATATATATTACTTTGGTCGCATTATTGGTTTTTATGCCATTATGGTAAAGGCATAAGATTAAAAGGGAATCCAGTGATTCTTTTTATGTATGTAAAAAGTAAAAGTCTGGAACTGTTCCCGCAACTGTAAGCTTAGTCCCGTAAATTGGGATGTTTGCTGCTAATTCTGTACCACTGTGAATCCGGTAACTAGTCGGAACTACAATTTTCACAATATTTTTTGTAGTAACGGGAAGGTAAGTAGCAAAACGCAAGTCAGGAGACCTGCCAATTGAGATAATAATGTAAAACTTTCGGGATAGAGGTTTTCGTATGGATACTCCTACGCCTTATTCCCAATTTAAATTGAAGATATGTTAAAGAAAGGCGTTCTATTTTGGATTCTCAGTTTGTTTATTAGTGCTTTCACCTTAGCCCAGGAAGAGGAGCAAATGGAAGTACAAGAATTAGATGAGGTGGTGGTTAGTGATTCGAGATTTTCTCTAAAAAGAGAGAATTCTGGTAAAACAGTAATACAAATTACCCAAGAGGATTTGGCCAAGAGCCAGGGGAAAACAGTAGCTGAAATTATTAATACGAAAAGCGGAATTGAAATTGCGGGTAGTAGAGGCAGAGAAGGGGAGGTATTAGGTGTATTTCCCAGAGGAGGTCGCGGTAGACAGGTTTTAATCTTAATAGATGGTGTTAGGGTATCCGACCCTTCTTCTTTTTCACAAGAATACGATCTTCGTCTACTGAATACTTCGGCGATAGAGTCTATTGAAATTATTAAAGGAGCCGCAAGTACCTTATATGGCATGAGTGCCGCAACCGCTGTGATTAACATAACCACCAAAGAGGCTTCAAATCGAAAAATTGCGGCCAATTTACAATCTAGTATTGGCACAAATCAATCGGCTACGGATCAAAATTTTAATATTGCTGAGTTTAGAAACGCTGCACTTATTAGCGGGAGCCTCGAGCGTTTTACCTATAATTTAGGTTTTTCTAATGCGTATTCTAACGGACTTTCTTCGATTATCACACCGGAAAATGAGGAAGATCCCTTTTCAAGATATAATGTTGATGTGAAAATTGGATATAATGTCAAGAATAATTTTAAACTAGTATTGTATTTGAACAATACGAATATTAAAACGGATTACGACGAATCCTTTGGAATGATAGATGCCCCTTATCAATTTCTATCCGAACAAACTAGGGTGGGTATTTCTTCGAAATGGTCTTACAAAAAGGGCGACATAAATCTTAATGCTGCCTATTCGGATTATAGCTCAGAAAATATTAGTGCTTTTCCATCGACCTTTGAGGGTAGTAATTATGTGGCCGACTTGTATAACCGTTACTCTTTTAGTGAGAATTTCCTAACAGTCGTGGGCCTTAACTACAACTTGGATAAAACTTTTATAGAAGAGAACCAAGAGTTTTCTCTGGTAGATCCCTATGCTAATATTGTGTATCTGTCGTCTTTTGGCTTAAATTTAAATGCTGGAACCAGACTTAATATTCACTCGGAATATGGCTCTCAATTGGTATACAATATAAATCCCTCATACACCTATAACCTGTCTTCTGGATATGTTAAATTCATGGGGACTTACGCCACTTCCTATATAACTCCCTCTTTGAGTCAGTTATATGGTATTTTTGGGGCAAATGATATGTTAGAGCCCGAAACTAATAGAACGATTGAGGGTGGTGCAGAGTACAAAACTTCCAAAGCTTTACGGCTAAGTCTTTTATACTTTAATAGAAAAGAAGAGAATTACGTTTTTTTTGACAATGATCTTTTTCAATATTTTAATGCCACTGAAGCAATTGATGTTCAAGGGGTAGAGGCAGAATTGCAATGGAAACCATTGGAAAAACTTTCAATCGATGCTAACTACACATTTACCGAACGTGTTGGGGATAACGCAATAAGGCTACCAAAGCATAAGCTTAATTTCCTGGCGGGATATTCCTTTAGCAAAAAAACCTTTGCTTCATTTTCCTATGCCTATACAGGGAAGCGAGTAGATACTAATTTTAATAGTTTTGAAGATGAAGTCCTAGACCCCTTCTCGCTCTTTGGTATCTATTTCGAACAAAAATTAATGCACGATCGTCTTAAGTTATTCTTAAATATCGATAACTTGTTTAATGAAGAGTTTACCGAGGTAATTGGTTTTACTACTAGAGGCAGAAACTTACGGATTGGACTTAATTTATCCCTTTAAATACAGCTGGACTTAAGTTTAAAGGCTTGTCCAAAATCATATTGTCTCCTATGGGTCTTTGCTTTTTGCTATCCGTAAAAGGCTTCACTGGCATCTTGGCCCGAAACTCCCTTTTGCCCACTATGCCAGTAATTTCTTCAATTGCCCTGGCCAGCAGAGGTTCGCTTGGGTCTCCAAGTACTCCTAGGTTTTCCAGGTCTTCGCTTAGTAATATATCGGGTGCAAATCCGGCAGTATAATCCGAAAAACCAACAGAATTTTCATTTCGGCCAACTAAGGGTTGAATAGCCCATTGATTATCTGGATTTATTTGATTCTCTCTTGAGGGACTATATACGAATGGTGCACCGTCTCTGTCTGGATCATCTACCAGCGTCAAGGAGAATTCATTTTTCCCTCTGGTCGTGTCTCCCACTTTAATAACATTCACATACGGGTTTAGCCCATTTATCACTAATTCACTGGCTGAGGCAGAACTATTGGTGGTGATAATATATACTTCACTCAGGTTCAGAGTGTTAAGAGGAGATCCTTCACTGGTTTGATCAGCAAAAAAGTCTACCAAATTTTCTTCGGAAAACTGTCCTTGCAACTTATCATTCCATCGTTGACGGATATACACATCGTTTGTGTTGGTTCCGTATACCATGCTAGAGAGCAGTCTTGAAGAATTTACGGATCCTCCAGAATTATACCTGAAATCCAATACTAAGTCTGTTACACCAGCTGATTTTAATTGGCCAAAAGCTGCATTAAGGTTTTCGTCGAATTCATTGGTAAAACCATTGTACATCAAATAGCCAATTGTTCTCCCATTAAGCTCAAAAGCTTCTGTAATAAAGACAGGATTTTCTACCAACCCATCTTGTTTTGTAAGCGCTACATTTTTGCCATTTGGAACTACATTACCGTCCTGAATATCTGCCATATTTAGCGTATAACTAGCATTATCACCAAATAGAAGGTCCCTGTAATTACCTTCAGTTAACGTTTGTCCGTCTACTCCTGAGAATAGCTCTCCACGGCTGATATCCTTATTAGAAGCATCCGAATTTGCAATTATATAGCGAACATATCCAAAGATATTATCGCTACCATCGCCCGCGAAGAATAATCCAAACTCTACACCATTGCTTCTAGATATACCAGATAAGTTTTCTGTTAATTCCTTGTAGTCTTCATTAAAAAAACTAAATCGATCTTCACCAAATCGCAATTGGCCATTAAAAAAAGCAGCAGGATCTTCTTCGGACTCTAGGAAAGTAGTGTATTCTTCATTGGTTGCAAACCTGTCATCGGCAAGATTTTCTACATCTGATTGCCAGAAATACCAAATATTCATGGCTTTCCACATAAAATCCTGTGTACTTACGGAAGGGGTACCCGGACCTTGAATACCATCATCATCATTTTTGCTACAGCTAATATATAGGAATAAGAAAACCACTAGGGCAAGGGCGTACTTCTTCATATTTCTAATTTTTTGGTAAATATACTTTCTTTAAACAATTTTTATACCAACTTTAGTATTCCTTAACAGTTTTTACCGCTGTATTCTTAGGTTAGGGCGTATCATAAATTGGCTTATTTGCTTATATTAATTTAAAGAATAAAAAGAATTTTACTGTCTGTGTAACAATTTTGAAGGTGCTTCGTCTTCCTTTTGTAACACACCAATAAATGGTTTATACAGAAACAGATCAACCAACAATGACACAGTCCGAGTTTCTAAATGTGGTAATGCCTTTTAAGGATAAGCTATACAGGCTTTCAAAAAGATTATTAGTCTCTGCAGAGGAGGCGGAAGATGCCACACAAGAGATTCTGATGAAGTTATGGGCAAAGAAGAAAAATATTGAAGGTTATAAGAATGTAGAGGCCTTTGCTATGACCATGACCAAGAATTTTTGTTTAGATAGGTTAAAATCCAAACAATCTAGTAATCTTAAGTTAGTACACAGTAATTACGAAGATGGCAGCAGGTCTTTGCAGAGCCAGGTAGAAACTAGAGATAGTATTAGTTGGGTAGAACGCATTATGCAAGAATTGCCCGAGCAACAAAAAATGGTACTACAGCTAAGAGATGTAGAGCAGTACGATTATAATGAAATTGCAGACCTTTTGGAGATGAAACCAACTGCAGTGAGAGTGGCTCTGTCTAGGGCGAGAAAAACAGTAAGAGAAAAATTAGTTCAAAAACATAATTATGGAATTGGATAGAAAAGAAAAATTATTAGAAAAATATTTCGAAGCTAGCACAACGGTAGCTGAAGAAAATGAACTTCGGGATTATTTTGCCAAGGAAGAGGTAGCTCCTCATTTAAAGCAATACGCCCCTATGTTCACTTATTTTTCTGAAGCCAAAGACGAACGGTTTACAAAGCAGGTTCCATTAAAACCTAGAGTAAATTTTTACAAATGGATTTCCGTTGCAGCGGTAGCAGTTATGGCCTTTGGTATATATTTCGGTAATGATTATCGGGAGCAAAGAGAAGCGGAGTATGCCTATAATCAGACTCGTATGGCACTTGGCTTATTAGCAGAAAATTTCGATCGTGGAACCGAAAAAGTAGCCTATTTAAAAGAGTTTGAAAACACAAAACAAAAAATTTATAAAAACAATTAAAATTTAAAGAGATGAGAAAGTATATATTAATTATTGCTTTGGCTGTAATGCCTTTGGTTGGTTTTTCACAGTCTATTTTTGATAAATATGAAGATTCTGACGCTGTAAGTTCAGTAGTTGTGAATAAGAACATGTTTAATTTATTGATGAAAATGGATGTGGATGTGGATGATCCTGAAGCACAAGAATTTATGGACATAGCCAAAAGTTTAAGTGGCCTAAAAGTCTTTATTACGGAAGATAAAGAAGTTTCTGCGGATATGCAGGCAACCGTAAATAAGTATTTAAAGTCTTCTTCTCTTGAAGAGTTAATGCGAGTGAAGGATAAGGATACCAACGTGAAATTCTATGTGAAGAATGGTAAAGATGATGACCATGTGAGCGAGCTTCTTATGTTTGTAACAGGGATTAAGAGCGATAATATTGAAATAGACAATAGAAATATTGAAACTGTTTTACTGACCTTGACGGGAGATATAGACCTTACTAAAATAGGTTCTCTTACCAAAAAGATGAATCTTCCTGAAGAGCTTAGTAAAGCAGAGAAAAAAGGTTAAACAGAAATAAAAGAACCATGAAAAAAACGTTAATAGTTATATCGGGAATGTTTTTACTGCTAATAGTTTCCTGTTCCTCCAGACAAAGCCTGCAGGAGTATTATGTTAGTAATTCTGAGAATCCAAACTTTATTTCCCTAGACGTGCCGGCAAGTATCCTTAATCTGCAGAGCAACAGTCTCACAGAGACACAGCGTGAAGGATTAGAATCTTTGCGAAAGCTGAATGTTTTAGCTTTTAGGGTTACGGAAGATAATAAGGCCGAGTTCCAAACAGAAAAGACCAGGGTAAACGCTATCCTGAATAACGATAAATATATTGAGTTAATGAAATTAAACTCTCAATATGGAAAAGGAGCGATAAAGTACCTAGGTGATGCGGATGCTATTGACGAAGTTATTATCTATGGAAGCAGCGAGGATAAAGGATTTGCCATAATTAGAGTACTGGGAAAAAATATGAATCCAACACAGTTAGTTCAGTTAATGGGGGCAATTCAGAATTCTGACTTTGACACTGCAGAACTTGGTGAAATAGGGGATTTTTTAAAGGGTTAAAGAGAAAAACTAAATAGTAAAAAAGCCTGCTCTTTTAAAAAAAGAGCAGGCTTTTTTGTTTGTAAAATTATCCATGTATGATTGTTGTGCTTCAGACATTTTTTTTATCTTCAAGGTCTTAAAAATTAAAGTAATAGGAACAAATGGAAAATGCAGAACTTTGGATTAATAAGGGAATAGACTTTGTTGTTGAATATGGTCCCAAACTGGTAGGTGCAATTCTCATTTTTATTATCGGCTCTTGGGTAATAAAAAAGATAATTGGTGCTGCCCGAAAGATGATGGCAAAGGGTAAATACGACCCCTCTCTTCAGAGCTTTTTGCTTAACCTCGCTAATTGGGGATTAAAAGTTCTTCTAATCATTATTGTTATATCCACGCTGGGCGTTAATGTGACTACATTTGCTGCGGTTATTGCCGCTGCCGGTTTAGCAGTTGGCCTAGCCCTGCAAGGCTCTCTATCTAACTTCGCCGGAGGAGTTCTGATAATGATTTTTAAACCATACGAACTGGGTGATCTTATAGAAGCACAAGGCATATTAGGCGTAGTAAAAGAAATAGATATCTTCACAACCAAATTAATTACGCCTCAGAATAAACAGGCAATAGTTCCAAATGGCGCAATGGCTAATGGAAATATTGTGAATTTTACGGCAGAAGGGAAAATAAGAATTGATCTGGTTATTGGTGTGGGCTACGATGAAGATATTAAGAAAACAAAAGAAGTGCTACTTAATGTTTTAACTTCTAATGCCAAGGTTTTAAAAGAGCCGGCGCCCTCCGTAAATGTTTTAGAATTGGCTGATAGTTCTGTTAATTTTGCCGTAAGACCCTATTCCAAACCGGAAGATTATTGGGATGTGTATTTTGGAACGGTAGAGGACTGTAAACTAGCACTAGATGCTGCAGGAATAGAAATTCCTTATCCACACTCTGTTGAAATACATAAAGATTCCTAATTATAAAAAAGCTAAAAAGAACACCTAAAAAGCTGCCCTTATGCAGCTCAAATGCCGGTGTAATTGCTTGGGTTAATCAATTTTAACTCCTGCTTGAGGGTCTCTGTTATTTCCAATGTATCAATAAATTCATAAATAGAGCTTTGGGTAATACCGGCATTTGTTCTTGTTAACCCTTTTAGAGCCTCATAAGGGTTTGGGTAGCCTTCTCTCCTTAAGATTGTTTGTATTGCTTCGGCTACTACTGCCCAATTGTCTTCAAGATCTTCCTTAAACTTATCTTCATTCAACAAGAGTTTATTAAGTCCTTTTAGACAAGCTTTGATAGACAATATTGTATGCGCTACAGGCACCCCAACGTTTCTTAATACCGTACTATCGGTTAAGTCTCTCTGCATTCTGGAAATGGGCAGCTTGGCTGCTAGATGTTCAAAAATGGCATTTGCTATTCCTAAATTTCCTTCCGAATTTTCAAAATCGATGGGATTTACCTTATGTGGCATGGCCGAGGAACCAACCTCTCCGGCCTTTATTTTCTGCTTAAAGTATTCCATAGAGATATAGGTCCACATATCTCTATCTAAATCGATTAGTATGGTATTAATTCTTTTTAAATTGTCGAAAAGGCCAGCTAGGTGGTCGTAGTGTTCTATTTGCGTTGTTGGAAAAGAATGTTTTAAACCAAGTCGATCTTCCACAAAGTGTTTCCCGAATTCTTTCCAATCAAGCGATGGATAGGCTATCTGGTGGGCATTAAAATTTCCTGTCGCTCCACCAAATTTAGCTGCATGAGGGGCTAATTTGAGCTGTTTTAACTGCTCTTCAAGCCGTACAACAAAAACCATTATTTCTTTCCCCAATCGGGTAGGGGACGCCGGCTGGCCGTGCGTTCTGGCAAGCATTGGCACTCCCTCCCATTCTTTTGCATACCCTAGGAGAGTAGCTATTAAAGTCTCTAAAAGAGGATAATAAACATCCTCAATAGATTCCTTGACTGATAATGGAATTGCAGTATTATTAATATCTTGAGAAGTTAGTCCAAAGTGTAT
This sequence comes from Eudoraea chungangensis, assembly GCF_029360665.1. GTDB lineage: Bacteria > Bacteroidota > Bacteroidia > Flavobacteriales > Flavobacteriaceae > Eudoraea > Eudoraea chungangensis. The sequence goes on along the minus strand of NZ_JARDUB010000003.1, from coordinate 29,098 downwards.
AAACTCCTTGTATTTCTGATGTCCCAATCTGTCAAATTTGTCTTTAACAAAATACTCAACGGCCTTCACGTCATGATTAGTGGTTCGTTCTATTTCCTTGATAGCCAGAGCATCTTCCGTACTAAAGGATTTGTAAATCGACTGTAATTCTATTTTTTGTGTTTCAGAGAGCTTGGGAAGTTGTTCGAGATTAAAATCACAAAGAGCGATAAAATACTCGATCTCTACTAAAACTCTATATCTAATAAGTGCTTCTTCAGAAAAGTAGTTCGCGAGGTCCTCCACTTTTGATCGATAGCGCCCATCTATGGGAGAAATAGCGTTTAAAGAGTTTAAAGACATAGTTATAAATGTTGAAGAGTTTTAGAAAGTTGCAAAGATACTTAATGGCCTTCATTATAAAAACTTTCCGGAAGGGAAGTTCTTCCTAAATGGTTTGCTATATTATTACCGTAAAAGAGCTAAAATTTCACGTGCTCTTGCTTTGTATGCGGGGCTTCCTTCTGAGTAGTCCTGTTCCAGAACCAACTTAAGTTCAGGTCTTATCCATTTTATCTTGCTACCTAGATAGTAAAGGGATATCATAGAATAAGCCTTGCTGGCCACTTTGTAATCACCAATTAACCAATCGAAACAGGCCGTAGCTATCTGTTCTAAATGTTTGTCCGTGACAATCGCCAATGTTTTGTCCTGCTTTTTTTTTAAAATAAGAAAGAATTAATATTTCACAGAGTTTGGCCATGGGTCTTATTGAAGAATCCTCTTTTAGTCCAGAAAGATTTTCCGTAAAAATATTGAGATGAGCATGTAATAGGTTTAGGTCCGACTTGGCAACAAACTCAACAATCCAGCAAGCCTTGTTGGCGAGTTCCCCTTCTTCTGAAAATGCAATTCTCATTAACGGCTCCATAAGTGATGGGTTGCGGATAACGATATCCGCAAGATTTTGCCGTTTAACTCTGCTGGCATCGATAGATTTTATTAAAGGAACTAAGTTTGAAATATCCACAAAAGTTGTAATTTTCCGGCGTAATAAATGCCCCAAACATGAAATTACTTAAAAATACAGCAAAATTTATTTTGCTGTTCTTTGTACTATTACAATTTTTTAAACCTAGTAAAAATTTAGAGCAAGGAGAGCATTTGCATGGTTTTTTAAAAGATGCCAATCCTTCAGAAGAAATACAAAGAGTCTTGCAGGACAGTTGTTATAATTGTCATAGCAACCAAACCAATTATCCATGGTATAATAATATAGCCCCTGTTTCATTCTTCCTGGCTAATGATATTTCTAAGGGAAAAGAAAAACTGAATTTCTCCGGATGGCAGAACTATTCTCAGATGGAGAAAAAACAACTTATAGAGGAGATTCATTTGGTAATTGAAAACCATGCCCTGCCCATGCCCGCCTATACTCTACTTCATTCCGAATCGAAAATATCGAATGATCAAAAGGAAAAACTCTTAGAATGGGCAAGAAGAACTAGCGCAATTTATGCATTAGGTCCTTTACCAAAATAGGAACTCCCTCTGCGGATGTCTTTCTGATTATTTTTAAATTAGGACAGAAATCTTCTTCTACAGATGGTCTGGGATCCACAAAAAACTTAGGACTGTTTACTGGCGCATAATGAATCAGACTTGCGGCCGGATAGACTTGAAGCGAGGTTCCTATCATTATTAGAATATCTGCCTTAGAGGTTAATTCAGCGGCTTTTGGAAGTAAGGGGACTTCTTCACCAAACCATACAATATCGGGCCTTAATTGACAGCCGTCCTCAGCAGTTTGTCCCAGGATTAAATCTTCTTTCCATTGTAAAGAAATATTCGGGTTAGCCATACTTCTAACCTTTAGTAATTCACCATGTAAATGGAGGACATTAGTACTGCCCGCTCGTTCGTGTAGGTCGTCCACATTTTGGGTAATTATGTTTACTAAAAAACACTTTTCTAATTCGGCAATTGCTAAATGCCCTGCATTTGGAACTACCTCTTTAAGCTGCCGTCTTCTCAGATTGTAGAAATCTAATACTAGTTCAGGGTTTTTACGGAATCCTTGGGGAGAGGCTACCGACATCACGTCGTGTCCTTCCCATAAACCATCCGCATCTCTAAAGGTATGGATGCCACTATCGGCACTCATGCCTGCTCCGCTAAGTACAACAATGTTGTTCATACTGTAAATTGAAACTAAATATACGTGATTTTCCTATCTTAGGGTTATGGTAGATATGGCACTGCTTGCGTATTTGGAGACATTTCTAACTGCTGAACGTAAGGAACGTTTTTTAGAAGTGCTCAATCTGCGTACTAAATTTTTAACTGTGGTTATGGAAGATGTATACCAGCTTCACAATACTAGTGCAGTATTACGGAGTTGTGAAGTATTTGGTATTCAGGAGCTACATCTTATAGAAAATAGGTATGGGGATCGGTTAGATAAGAATATCGCAATGGGTGCAGAAAAATGGGTCGATTTAAGGCGATACGACGATGCTGTTAGTTGTATCAAGAAGCTCAAATCAGAAGGCTATCGTATTGTGGCTACAAGTCCGGACAAATCTGGCAAACTTGTAGACAATTTAACAGTAGACAAGCCTATGGCTCTTTTCTTTGGAACAGAGAAAGACGGGCTAACTAAGAATGTATTTAAAAAAGCCGACGATCTTATTAGAATTCCAATGCTTGGATTTACAGAAAGTCTCAATATTTCTGTAGCGGTTGCCATTATCTTACAGCAATTATCCCAGAGGTTAAGAGATTCGGAAGTGCCGTGGCATCTGTCTGAAGAGGAAATTTTAGAAAAGCGCTTGGATTGGGCAAAGAAGTCAATTAAAAGTTGTGATCAGATCATTAATCGCTACTACCAAAAGCTATAATTTTTTAGTATCTTTAGATACAACCAATTAATATTCAGGTAAATGACAACAATTTTATACATTTTGGCGGCAGTAATTCTACTAATTCTGGTATTAGGGATTATAGCTCCCAAGACCTATCATGTAAACAGACTAGTTGAAATAAACAAACCAACAAAGGAGGTTTTTGAATATTTGAAATATTTAAAAAATCAAGATGCGTGGAGCCCTTGGATGAAAAAAGATCCAAATATGAAGAAAGAATTTGTAGGTGTTGACGGGACTTCTGGGTTTTTAAGTAAATGGGAAGGTAATAAAGAAGTAGGCAGTGGGGAGCAGGAAATAACCAATATTGTGGATAATGAAATAATCGAAAGTCAATTAAGGTTTTTTAAACCGTATAAATCAGAATCCGATGCCTATCTAAAAGTTAAAGAATTGGGAAGTGATAGTACTGAAGTTAGCTGGGGTTTTTCTGGTAAAAACAAGTTTCCAATGAGTATAATGATGCTTTTTATGAATATGGATAAAATGGTAGGGAAAGAATTTGAGGAAGGACTTGCCAGTTTGAAAGCCATTATGGAAAAGGCATAAAATAGAAACATGGACCAAAATCTAATAGTTTGGATTGAAATTCCGGTTATCAACATGGAACGGGCCATTACTTTTTATGAGAAGGTTTTTAGGATCAAGATTTCGCTACACAAGCTAGAAGGATTTGTTATGGGGTGGTTTCCCAATTTTCAGGATAAGAATGGTACTTCTGGTGCATTAGTTAAACACGATTCGTATATTCCAAGCAATAAAGCAGGACCACTTCTGTATTTTTCCTGTAAGGACCTGTCTCAGGAACTAGATAGAATAAAGGAAGCTGGGGGCAACATTCTTCAAGATAAAACGGCTATAGGAGAAGGCCACGGCTATATGGCTTTGTTTTTAGATTGCGAGGGAAATAGAATTGCTCTTCATTCTTCCACCTAATCGGCTAGTTCCAATAGGGCCATGGTATGGTTATTTTCAAGATATACTTTCCCGTTTTTAACCTCTACTTCTGTTTCGGAATAGGTATCGTATAGTTTGGTTCCGTCTCCAAAAAACCCCTTTACCCAAAGGTATTTTTTTCCTTTAGGTAGTTCTAAACCAACAACTACTTTGTCTTTGTAATCTTCATCTATATATGTTCTACTAAAAACATAGGGCTTTTTAGCCAATCTTTTGTGTTTACCTGCACCAATCGCAGGATGATTTTTTCTAAAGCTTCCCAATTTTTGCCAATGCGCCATTAATTCTTGGATTTTAGGAAGACTATCTATTTCTTTCCAATTCATAAATGATCTAAGTGTTGCATCGCCAACGGCACCTTCTATGGTTAGATCTCTATTAGACTCATCACCATAATAAATCTGTGCAGTGCCAGGGGTTAGCAAAAGAACGTTAGCTGCCTTAAAAGAGTTTTGTCTTTCTTTATCAAACGGACTTTGATCATCATGGGAGGTTAAATAATTAACAACCCCTCTATCTTTTAATTTAGTGTTTAATAGCTTACTATATTTCTTGAAAATGGTTTCATAGTCTTTATGGGCATCTTTTTTCAGATCAAAGTTGATTAAACTATGAAAGCCATAGTTAAAATAATCTACTTTTTTATCTCCGAAATCATATGCTCTTCCTTTTGAAATCTCATAGCCGTAAACTTCACCGACCATATAAAATGGATTTTCGTCTAGTACTTCTTGCGGATGCTTTTTCTTCCATGTTTCAAAGGCATAGGATGCTTGGGCATATAATTCTGCCCAAGTATGCTCGTCGGCGTGTTTTACTGTGTCTACTCTAAAGCCATCAACACCCAAGTCGTTTACATAGTCCGTAAGCCATTTAATTATGTAAAAACGCGGTGCTCTTGGATAGCCAGTTCTTTCAAAAAAAAGTTGCAATTCATCTAGCTCGGTACTTAACCTGCCTTCTTGTTTCCATTTAGCCAAAAGAGGATCTGGTAATTCCACGGCTTGGTCAGATTCTGTATAGATATCTGGTAGGTTTTCAACCAAAGTGCAGCTAGTGGTATTTTGATAAGTTGTGTTCTCACAAAGTGGGGTAGTTCTTACCCATTCGTCAGGCCAAACCGGATCCTCTTCCGTTACGGGCCCTGTATGATTAACAACAACATCCATTAATACGCGAATGTTATGGCTATGTGCCTCTTTTACTAGTTGTTCCAGATCTTTTTTTGTGCCAAAATTAGGGTCTAATGCAGTCCAATCTTTGGCCCAATAACCATGATACCCATAGGAATTGCCAGTTCCTTCATCTGTGTCCCCATGGATTTGTTCTACTACAGGGGTAAACCAAATGGCATTTACTCCTAATTTTGTAAAATAGCCCTCTTTAATTTTATTAGTAATTCCTTTTATATCTCCTCCCATAAAGCCTCTTAATACACCTGTTTCATTTGTTCTTTCTAAGGTAATGTCGTTCGTGAGGTCTCCATTATTAAATCTGTCGGTTAACAAGAAATAAATAGTGGCTCCTTCCCATAGGAAAGGAACTTCTTTTTCTTTTTCAAGGCCAGCAGTAGTTTGTGAATTAGCAGGTACAGGTTCTTGGGAAGATTTATTCTCTTTACAGCTAAAAAAAATTGCAAAAATTGCAGTGGCAACAAGCAGTTTTTTCATGTTTATAGATTTTTCTTAAAACTATAAAATGAATGCCGGAATATGAAATTTATTTGCCAATTTGCTGCTCTTCTGTAAAACATATGCTTAGGCCTTGCTTATTGTGTTAAGGCTTAGTCTCTTAGCTTATGTGTCTATTTGCGATTAAGTACCTTATATTCTTCGTAACAACTGCTTATTGCATCTAAAATCTGAAGATCATTCGCAGTTTTTATGAAAGATGTAGAATAATTGCAGTTAGAAAGAATATCATCTATGTCTACCTTGTCTATTTGTAACAATTCGGTAAGTGTTTCTCTATCAAATTTAGATGCCAACAAATCTCTTATATCATCATCTTCTTTAATCTGCCTCATTTTTCTCATTTGTGCAGGTTTTTTGCCAAATAAGTTCCTAAGCAGATCGGCAGGATTTAAGATAGAGCCCAATACCTTAGTAACCGCACCTGGACTTTTACTTCCAGCCTCATAGCTGGTTGGTAATCCTGAGATGCTATACTGATAGGAGTTGTTTATTGGTAAATTTTTAATATCGATTTCCAAATACCCGGTCAATGAGTAGGGTCGAACAACCACTTCTTCTAATGCATATGCTAATTCGGTAAGGGCAATTTTAGTGTCTTTAAAGCGAAACATATCATTAGTTACCCTAATTTTCTGCGATTTAAAACCCAGATAGGAGAAATAAAGTGTATCGTTGACTGCTGCCGTCATAGAAAACTCTCCTTTTTTATTGGTAATGGTACCAACCACTCTGTTAAGATTTACAACGTGAACACTTTCTAATGGGCTGCTAGACTGTGCATTGACTACAATGGCTTGAAACTCCTGCACAACCGGCTCTCCTTCAGATTCCTGAGAAAATCCGACTAAAGAGATTAAGCATAGAGTACATATTAAAAACTTCTTCATAAAGTACAGTGGAACTTTAGTCCACGAATAAAGTGAAAAAAGGTCGCTAAAGCCAATTTTTATTATAGAATTAACTAATAAAACCCATCTCTCTTCTTGCTCCTTCTACCGGAGGAAGCGGATCTTCTAGATCCTCCAGACCCTTTGGAGAAATTCGAATCTTTCTTCCTCCCTTTTCCTCTGGATTTTTCTCCATATTTATTATTCGATCTTCGCGAATCTTTATCCCGTCTTCTCTTACGACCTCCTCCTGGGTTGTCCGAAACTTCAACATTTATGAAACGTCCTTTTACCTTAAAGTCGGTAAAGGTTTCAAGGATAAAGTCTTTGTATTGCGAATCTGCATTGAAAAAAGCAAAACTATCTTTTACGTCGACCTTATACAAATCTTCTTTGCCTAGGGAGAGAGTATCCTTTAGAAAGTCTTTTAACGACATCCAATCGTAACCATCTCTTTCACCGATATTAATAAAATATCGAACAGAGCCCGAGTCTGACTGGAAATCTTTTTCCTTTCTATTCCCACGATCACCATCGGTAGTATTCAGATCTTTACTTCGATTGTAATAATTAAAAAAGCGAGTAAATTCTACAGAAACAATTTTTTGTATCAATTCCTCTCTATCCAAGCCTTCCAATACGTCGTGAATAGCTGGAAGATAGTTGTTTACTTCCTCATTTATTTTGGTATTGCGTATCCTGTTAGCTAGGTGGTATAACTGAATTTCGCAAATCTCTATTCCGGTAGGAATCTTTTTGCTGATAAATTTTTGTTGAATTTTCTTTTCAATGGCTCCAATCTTCCGAAGTTCACTTCGGGTTACAATGACCATAGATATCCCAGATTTCCCAGCACGTCCTGTTCTTCCGCTTCTATGCGTATAGGTCTCAATTTCGTCTGGCAGCTGATAGTTGATAACATGGGTAATGTCGTCTACATCAATTCCTCTGGCAGCAACATCGGTGGCAACTAACATCTGAATTTGCTTCTTTCGAAAAGCATTCATTACCAAATCTCGCTGATTCTGACTTAAATCTCCATGCAGAGCACCGGCATTATACCCATCTTCAATAAGTTTTTCAGCTACTTTCTGGGTATCTCTTTTAGTTCTACAAAAAACCACTGAAAAAATCCCGGGATTGGCATCAGCCAGCCTTTTTAGAGCAGGATACCTGTCTCTGCCTCCTACGGTATAATACTCGTGCTGTACCGTATCTACACCAGAATTCTTAGATCCAACGGTGATCTCCGCTGGCTTATGCATAAACTTTTTAGCTATAGAGGCTACTTCTTTTGGCATGGTAGCCGAAAAGAGCCAGGTAGATTTAGATTCGGGCGTATTGGAGAGTATGTCTTTGATATCTTCATAAAACCCCATGTTTAGCATTTCATCCGCTTCATCTAAAACACAATAGTCTATTTTGGATATATCTATAATTCCTCTGCCAATCATGTCTTTCATTCGACCAGGAGTTGCAACGATTATTTGTGCTCCTCGCTTAATCTGTCTGGCCTGTTCTGTAATACTTGCTCCTCCGTAAACAGCTACAATGTTTAGCCCTTTTACATATTTGGAATACAGTTGCATTTCATTGGTAATCTGTAAACAAAGCTCTCTAGTAGGGGAAAGTATTAATCCTTGTGTTGTTCTGCTACTATGGTCAATTTTCTGAATTAAAGGAAAACCAAAAGCTGCTGTTTTTCCAGTACCCGTTTGGGCCAAGGCCACCAGGTCGATTTCGTCACTTAGGAGTAGTGGAATAGATTTTTCTTGTACTTCTGATGGGGTATCAAAGCCCATATCGGTAATGGCATCTAATAGGGACTTCTCTAGCCCTAACGCCTCAAATTTTGTCATAATATGTTAATTTACTTAATCGCAAATATTTATGTTGCATAGAGCGATTGTTCATCTAACCTAAAAGACCCAGCGCAACACATGCTATACCAGCGGCATTAATTTAAGGCGCAAAGATACTCTTATTTATTAAGAACCAATACTTAAAAGAATTATAATGTTTTGCGGAGATAGGTATTTAAATATTCTAAGGCCCTTCCTCTATGACTGATTGAATTTTTTTCTTCAGGTGTCATTTGTGCGAAGCTTTTTTGGTATCCTTTTGGGATAAAAATTGGGTCATATCCAAAGCCTTTTTTTCCCATTCTTTCTTTGCTTATTTGTCCTTCAATAATTCCTTTAAAAAAATGCGTAGACCCATCTAAGTTTAAGGCAATGGAAGTGATAAATCTCGCCGCCCGGTTTGATTTATTTTTCATTTTGTGTAAAACTTTATCAATATTATCATCTGCTGTGGCTTGAAGACCTGCATACCTTGCCGAATATACCCCAGGCGCCCCATTAAGAGCATCTATTAGGAGCCCTGTATCGTCAGCAAAACTCCCGAGGGCATATTTGTTCCAAACAAATTCTGCTTTTAATTGAGCATTTCCATCTAAAGTGTCTGCAGTCTCCGGGATATCTTCGTGGCAATGAAGTTCTGCAAGTGAGATAATATTAATTTCAGACGGCAACAAGAGTTTTACCTCTTTAATCTTATTCCTGTTTTGAGTGGCGAAAACAAGTTTCATAGCTATAATTATTGGTCAAAAAGAGATTAAAAAGAAATCAAAAGTAGTAATTTTATCAGCAGTCTTATGGATCAACTAAATCTTAAAATACCTCCCGTTCTAGTCTTTGGGATTTTTGCATTACTTATGTGGATGCTCAACTTACTCTTGCCCGTTGGAGGCTTTGATTTCTATGGACGCATATTCTTTTGTAAGCTTTTTGTTATCCTAGGCATAGCCCTGGGAATAATATCGCTTCTTCAGTTTTACAAATTTCGCACAACAATTCACCCTAAAAAGTTGTCGAAGGTTTCTAATCTGGTCACTACGGGTTTGTATAATTTCTCTAGAAATCCCATGTATTTGGGACTTTTGCTTTTTTTGCTAGCATGGGGCTTGTGGTTAGGTAACGCTTTTAATATTTTACTGGCCGCAGGTTTTGTTGGTTATATGAATAGATTTCAAATTTCCTTAGAAGAGAAAGCGCTTCTTGAACGCTTCGGGAAAGACTATAAAAATTATTGTATCCTGGTTAGAAGATGGTTCTGAATCCAAGACTACAAGTATAAGGAAAACAAGAAATAAATAATATTATTAGTAATTATGTTAATATTTTTATATATTAGCTTATATCCTTATAAAAATGCTTGCAGTACTGACTGGCGATATAGTAAATTCAGAAAAAACTGGAACTGAAAAATGGATGCCCTTGTTAAAAGATTACCTCCGTAAAGTAGGAGAATCTTCACGTAATTGGGAAATCTATAGAGGGGATGAATTTCAATTATCAACTTCTCCAGAACTGGCCTTAGAGACTGCTATCGGAATAAAGGCACTAATCAAAACAATTCCATACTTAGATGTACGAATAGGCATTGGCCTGGGGGAAGAAGAATATCAAGGTGCTGGTATTACGGATTCTAATGGATCTGCTTACAGAAGGTCGGGGAGAACACTATCCAGACTGAAGGAAGAGGGAGTAAACTTGGGCATTAGTACTGGTAATGCACATGAGAAAACTTTAAACCTTCTATTCAAGCTGGCGTTAGATTTTATGGATTCCTGGAGTGTCGTTTCAGCCGAAATTATTCTAATTAGCCTCCAAAATCCGAATTGGAAACAGCGAGAAATCGTTGAAAAACTCAAGATAAAACAGTCTGCTGTTAGTCAGCGCCAAAAAAGAGCGCGACTTAACCTTGTGCAAGAACTGCTAGAATACTATAAGGAAACGGTTAACAAATCTGATTTTTAATGCTTATTACTAAACTTCTTCTTGCCCATATTTTAGGCGATTTTGTTTTTCAACCAAAAAAATGGGTTGTACATAAAGAAGTGCATAAAATAAAATCAAAATACCTGTATTTCCATATTTTAATTCATTTTACCCTGACCCTTCTTCTTTTGGGGAATATAAAGTATTGGAAAATTGCTCTTATCATAGCGGGATCACATTTGCTGATAGATATTTTAAAGCTGTATACAGCCCCCCTCTTTCATAAACAGGCAATACCATTTTTACTAGATCAATGCTTACACCTTCTGGTTTTATACCTATGCGCATATCACTCCAATCTTTTAGAGCATTCCCTTTATTTGTACCATCACATCAACTGGGCCCTTGTCACGGCTTTAGTATTTGTAACATATCCGGCATCGATAATAATGAATGTGCTTTTAGAACGTATGTCAAAACAAATAAGTCTTGATCATAAATCTCTACAAAACGCCGGCAAGTATATTGGTATATTGGAACGACTTTTTGTTTTTGTATTTATTGTAATGGGCAGATGGGAGGCAATAGGATTCTTGATTGCCGCTAAATCGGTGTTCCGATTTAACGACTTAAAGGAAACAAATAATAGAAAACTAACAGAGTATATTCTTATAGGTACCTTATTAAGCTTTGGTATGGCATTGATGACAGGAATACTTTACACTTCAAATACTTGACCTAATGAAAACTATCTGCTGTTTAAGCCTAGTTTGCCTGATTGTGTTGGCATGTGGCGATTTAAAAAAAGAAAGCCACAAGGTCAACTCTAGTGAAAATAATTATCGTTGGTCCAAGGAAAAGGCATGGGACTGGTACAACGAGCAACCTTGGTTTGTTGGGTCAAATTTTAATCCCAGTACCTCCATCAATCAATTGGAATTTTGGCAAGAAACAACTTTTGACCCGAAAACAATCGAGAGAGAATTAAAATGGTCTGCCGAACTGGGTATGAATTTGCATAGGGTGTATTTACACAACCTGCTTTGGAAACAAGACTCCATAGGTTTTTTAGATAGACTAAACACTTATTTAACCCTAGCCAATAAATACCAAATAAAAACCATGTTTGTCCTTTTAGACGATGTATGGCATCCCGTACCCAAGTTGGGTAAGCAGCCAGAACCGATAGTTCGTGTGCATAATTCGGGTTGGGTGCAAGCCCCCGGAGCGGAAATACTAAGAGACAGTAGTCGGCATAATGAATTAAAACCTTATATCCAAGGAGTTGTTTCCAAGTTTGCCAATGATCCTAGAGTTGTTGTTTGGGATGTATATAATGAGCCCGATAATGTTGCTCAACAACCGGGGCGCAAAGCACTTGAAGTACCAAACAAACATATCTACTCTTTGGCACTGCTTAAAAAAGTTGTGCATTGGGTCAGAGAGGTTAAGCCATCCCAACCTCTTACTGCAGGTATTTGGAAGGGAAATATTGCCAATTGGGGAAACCCGGATAGTCTTTCCAAATTAGATAGATTTATGGTGGAACATTCAGACGTAATATCTTTTCATGCCTATGATGGGGATTCGGTTAAGGTTAAGACTAAAATAAAGGAGTTGCAAAATTACGGCAGACCAATTTTGTGTACAGAGTATTTAGCCAGAGGAGTAGGGAACACCTTCGAAACAATCTTACCCATATTTAAGAAAGAGAAAATAGCAGCAATCAACTGGGGTTTTGTGGCCGGCAAAACCAATACCATATACCCCTGGATTAGCTGGGATTCTAGCTTTGTACACGAACCAGATGTCTGGCATCATGACATCCTAAGACCGGATGGCTCGCCTTATTCCCAAGCAGAAACAGACTTTATTAAAGAAGTTATTGGATATTGAAATAGCGGGATAGTTCGCTGTTAACAAAAACAGTTTTGATTTAACAAGTGTTTGTTTAATTAAAAGCAATTTATGTCCTCATTTGTTATAATTGACGAGTTGCTCGATATCTTTAATAACTTAGTCTATTTTTGATCTACTTTAAACTTGTTGGATTAAATAAATTTTTACTTTTACATGCAAAATTTTCAAGAAGTATGTTAGATGTAGGCAGAAAATACGTATTTGATTTTGATAGTACCTTAACTAGGGTAGAAGCACTGGATGTTTTGGCCGAGATGACCTTACAAGGTAAAGCTAATAGAGATCAGGTAATACATGAAATACAAGAAATAACGAATTTAGGGATTGATGGGGACATTTCGTTTACCGAATCCTTAGAGCGAAGAATAAATTTATTAAAGGCGCACAAAGATCATTTAGATCCTCTCGTGGAAGAACTGAGACAGAAGATATCTAAATCCATAGAATCTAATAAGGAGTTTTTTGAAAAGTATTCAGAAGATATATATGTCATTTCTTGTGGTTTTAAAGAATTTATTGATCCAATTGTAAAAGACTACAATATTCCTTCGGAAAGAGTTTTTGCAAATACCTTTAGTTTTGATGATCTAGGAAATATCGTTGGGTTCGATAAGGAGAATGTTTTGGCTACGCATAACGGGAAGATAGAATGTTTAAGAAGGTTAGACCTTGATGGAGAAGTACAGGTCATAGGGGATGGCTATAGCGACTATGTAATGCGTGAAGCTGGGATAGCGCATAAATTCTTTGCATATACCGAAAATGTACACAGAGATAAAGCAGCCGACAATGCTGATCATGTTGCTCCAAATTTAGATGAGTTTCTTTTTGTAAATGATTTACCCAGAAACTTATCTTATCCTAAAAATAGAATAAAAATACTTTTACTCGAAAATGTTCATCCAGCTGCTTTTGACAATCTATCTAAGGACGGGTTTTCTGTAGAATTGGTTGATCACAGTTTGTCTGAGAAGGAGTTAATAGAACGAATTAAGGGGGTTCATGTTTTGGGAATTCGTTCAAAAACTAAGCTTACTTCCAACGTGTTGGATGCTGCTGACAAACTACTAGTTGTCGGAGCCTTCTGCATAGGTACTACCCAGATAGATTTGGAATATGCTAAAAAGAAAGGGGTTGTTGTTTTCAATGCACCCTATAGTAATACGCGCTCTGTAGTAGAATTAGCAGTAGGACAAATGATTATGCTAATTCGAAATATTTTCCCCAGGAGTACCGAATTACATCAAGGGCAATGGAATAAGACAGCAAGTAATTCTAAAGAAATTAGAGGCAAGAATTTAGGTATTGTCGGCTATGGAAATATTGGAAAACAACTTTCTGTTCTTGCCGAAGCAATGGGCATGAGGGTTTATTATTATGATATTGAAGATCGCCTTGCAATGGGAAATGCGGTAAAATGTGAAACTTTGGAAGACTTGTTAAACGTTTCCGATATTATTTCACTGCACCTGGATGATAATAAAGCAAATATCAACTTTATCGGAGAACGCGAGTTTAATCAAATGCGTGTAGGGGCAATTCTCATAAATCTATCCAGAGGCTTTGTTGTAGATATCCCAGCCTTAGTAACTGCATTAAAGGGAGGTAGACTTTCTGGTGCCGCCGTAGATGTTTTTCCAGAAGAACCAAAAACAAATGGTTCATTTATAACTGCATTACAGGGAATCCCTAACGTCATCTTAACACCGCATATAGGTGGAAGTACTGAAGAAGCACAAAGGGATATTGCAGATTTTGTGCCCAATAAGATAATGTACTATGTTAATTCTGGAAATACGGTGGATGCAGTGAATTTTCCAAACATTAGATTGCCAAAACAAACGAATGCGCATCGTTTCTTACATATTCATAAAAACGTTCCCGGAATAATGGCTAAAATTAATGAGGTTCTGGCCACCTACGAAATGAATATTGCAGGACAATATCTATCTACCGATAGTGAAGTTGGCTATGTAATTACGGATATAGATAAGGACTATAACAAAGAGGTAGTAAAAGCCTTGAAAAAGGTAGAAAATACCATCAAATTCCGAGTACTATATTAGGTGTTTTAAACAATGCAGTCTTATTCGTGATGGTAAGGCTGATTGTTGAGTATACTATATCCCCGGTATAATTGTTCAACTAAAAAAAGACGCACCATTTGATGCGAAAAGGTTAGTTTGGAGAGGCTTATACTGCCGTTAGCTTTTTTCTTAAAATTCTGGCTAAATCCATATGGACCTCCAATTATCAGCACCAGTTGTTTAGTTCCCATATTCATAACTTTTTGGAGTTGCTGGGCAAAACCCTTGGAGCTGTATTCCTTCCCCTTTTCATCCAAGATAAATACCATGTCGGACTTCTGAATATGTTTGGATATAAGTTCAGCTTCTTTGTTCATCTGATCGAAATTAGATAAGTTCTTGCTATTTTTTACATCGTTTAAAACCAACAATTCAATCTTTACGTAGAAGGCCAGTCTTTTTAAATACAAATCAATAAGTTGTTGCAATTCAGGCTGATCGGTTTTCCCAACGGCTATTATCTTTATTCGCATGCTTCAAAGTTACTATTTGTATAATTTGAAATTCCATTTTGGCTGGAGTTTTTACTAATTTAGTGCTATCTAAGAAAGGCAAAATGATATCACCTGAACAATTTCAATTAGAGATAGATTTAATTATTGCAAATGCAATTCGGGAAGACGTAGGTGATGGTGATCATAGTTCCTTGGCTTGCATACCTGAAGATGCGCAAGGCAAGGCCAAATTACTAGTAAAAGAGGACTGTGTTTTAGCGGGGGTCGACTTTGCTATACAGACATTTAGATATATAGATGCAAATTTAAGAGTAGAAGTATTGCTACAAGATGGTACAGAGGTACAAGTAGGTGATATAGCCTTTTATGTTTCTGGAAATTCTCAATCCATATTAAAAGCCGAGCGCCTTGTTCTAAATGCAATGCAGCGTATGTGCGCAATAGCTACACAAACCAGAACATATGTAAAACTTTTGGAAGGCACACAAACCAAGATACTAGACACCAGAAAAACTACACCAGGTATTAGAGCTTTAGAAAAATGGGCTGTTAAAATCGGGGGAGGAGAGAACCATAGATTTGCTCTTTATGATATGATTATGCTGAAAGATAACCATATAGATTTCGCAGGGGGAATAAGTTTGGCAATAGCCAAAACAATGAATTATTTAGAAAGGACTAATAAAGATTTGAAAATTATTGTAGAGGCAAGAAATCTGAAAGAGGTAGAGGAGATTTTATCTAATGAGGGCGTTTATAGAATTCTTTTAGATAATTTCAATTATGAGGATACAAAAGAGGCGATAAGGCTTATAAATGGAAGTTGCCTTACTGAGTCTTCCGGCGGAATAAACAAAGATACCCTGAGAGAATATGCACTATGCGGAGTAGATTTCATATCCTCGGGAGCCCTAACACATTCTGTTTATAACAAAGATCTAAGTCTAAAAGCCGTTTAGATGTCAGCAGAAATTGAGGCAAAATTAGACAAGATTCCTATTATAAATTGGTTCGTAAGACTATTAAAACGCGTAAAACTATATGCTTTTGAAGGTCTTTCTCTATACGATCTTATTGAGATGTACATCATTGGTATAGTTGAAGGAGCTCTTTCTACAAGGGCCAGCTCAATTGCCTTTAGTCTTTTTATGGCTCTGTTTCCTCTTTTACTTTTCCTAATTACACTTATCCCGTTCGTTATCCCCTATGTCAGTGTTGGCAATGAAAACTTTGACTACCAGTTTTTATTATTTTTAGAATCGTTTTTACCCTCTGCTACCGGCGATTATTTTGAGGAAATATATAATCAAATTAAATTTCAACAAAGGGGAGGTTTACTGTCTTCCACCTTTTTGTTATCGATCTTTTTAATGACCAATGGCGTAAATTCAATTTTTGCCGGTTTTGAATACTCCTATCATATAAAACTCACAAGAAATTTTTTTAAACAGTATGCCTATGCTCTGATGGTGGGTTTTTTATTGTCTGTTTTACTTTTAGTTGGAGCTATCGGTTATGTATATTTTGAGTTTTATATTCTCGGATACCTTGGTACACTCACAACCCAAGCATCCGGACAGGAATATTCCAATTGGAGCTTGTTTAATGCACAATTAGGCAAGTATCTGTTTTTTGTTGTTTTGTCTTATTTAACAACTGCAGTGTTGTATTACTTTGGTACCCATGAAGGAAAAGAAGCCAAATTCTTTTCATATGGAGCCTTAATGACCACCTTATTATTTTTGTTAACCTCGTATTTGTTTGGGGTGTATATTGAAAATTTCTCGAAATATAATGAGCTTTATGGTGCCTTAGGCGGATTAATGATCTTGATGGTTTATATATGGCTTAATTCCAATATACTCTTGTTGGGATTTGAATTAAATGCAACGCTTAACTTTTTGAGAAAAAAACACGAATAGTGTTTTGTTAATTTGTCTGTGAAACACTAAGAATCTTTCGGCTACCTAAAGAATGGAGATGAAAATATTTGCCAATGTTATTTTGCCTATACCCGTTGAAAGGCTTTTTACCTATAGTCTTACCGCGGAAGAGGCTAGTAGCTTAGCCCCTGGTTTTAGGGTTGCTGTACCTTTTGGAAAGAGTAAGATATACACGGCCTTGGTTTATGAAATCCATAACAATCCGCCTCAGGCCTATGAAGCAAAGCCGATCCATGATATCTTGGATTCCACAGCTGTTGTGACCAATACGCAAATAAAACATTGGCTTTGGATTTCCGAATATTATATGTGCTCTCTGGGAGAGGTTTTTAGAGCTGCAATCCCAAAGACGTTTATTCTGGAAAGTGAAACATCCATTCAATTAACTAGCTTGGAAAATTTAGAGGAGTCGGTTTTGCCAGACGATGACTTTCTGGTGGTAGAGGCCCTCAGGCATCAACCAACTTTACTTGTAGAGGATATTATAAATATAGTAGATAAGAAAAATATCTTTCCGATTTTAAATAGACTTCTAAAGCTGGGGATTATTCATGTACAGGAAGAAATAAAGGAGCTTTACAAACCTAAAATGGAGAAGTATGTGCAGCTTAGTGAAGACTATGAAGAAGACGATAAATTAGAGGATCTACTCCGTTCTTTGGCAAGAGCCCCTAAACAAAGTCAGGCCGTATTAATGTTGTTTCAATTAGAGGGTTCTACAAAAAAGCCAGTTAAATTCGCAGATTTGGAGAAGGAGGGTAACTTAAGTAGAGCCGTAATTAAATCCCTGCTTAAAAAAGGGGTATTTAAGGAATACTCTGTCCAGAGAGATAGAATTGAGTATAAGGGATCTAAAGAATTATCTGCGCTAAAAACACTAAATGACGATCAAAACAGGGCTTTGTTAGAAATTAAACAACAGTTTAAGGATAAACCAGTGGTACTTTTAAAAGGAGTGACCTCTTCCGGGAAAACTGAGATTTACGTAGAGTTAATAGCATCATGTATAGCAAAAAAACAGCAAGCGCTTTACTTGGTCCCTGAGATTGCAATTACTACACAATTAATTAGGAGGCTAGAAGAGTATTTTGGTCCAAAAATAGCAGTTTTTCACTCAAAGTATAATTTACAAGAAAAGGCGGAAATCTGGAAAAATGTATTATATAATTCCGATAAAGCCCAGATTATCCTTGGGGCACGCTCTTCAATTTTCTTACCATTTAAAAATTTAGGGCTAATCATAATAGATGAAGAACATGAAGTATCTTTTAAACAATTCGACCCCGCTCCCAGGTACCATGCCAGAGATTCTGCCATCGTACTCGGAAATTTGTTTAATTCTAAAATACTACTTGGTTCGGCGACCCCCAGTATTGAGAGTTATCACAATGTATTACAGGGAAAATATGGCTATGCACAGATAGACAGAAGATATGGCAACGTTCTATTGCCAGAAATGGAACTGGTGGATATTCAGGAACAGCGCAAGAAGAAGCGGATGCAGGGCCATTTCTCAGAACGACTAAGACTTGAAATTGAAGCGTCACTTGCCGAAAAGTCACAAATAATACTATTCCAGAATAGAAGAGGCTTTGCGCCTATATTAGAATGTAATTTTTGTGGACATAGTCCTCAGTGCATCAACTGTGATGTTAGTCTAACGTTTCACAGGAATCGAAGTCAACTCAGATGTCACTACTGCAGTTATCATATCAGTCTTCCTGTCAGCTGCCCGGCTTGCGGAAGCAAAGACTTGGATACAAAAGGATTTGGGACCGAACAGGTAGAGCAAGAGCTGATAAGTATGTATCCAGAGGCAAAAGTAGGAAGAATGGATTATGATACAACCAGGGGAAAACATGCATATGCCAAAATTATAGAAGCTTTTGAAGCACAAGAATTAGACATTTTGGTTGGAACGCAAATGCTAACGAAGGGCTTAGATTTTAGGAATGTCACCTTGGTTGGTATCATGAATGCGGATTCTCTTTTGAATTTCCCTGACTTCAGAGCTCATGAACGAACCTTTCAAATGTTGACACAGGTCTCAGGGAGAGCAGGAAGAACAAAAAAAAGAGGTAAGGTCATAATTCAGACCTATAATCCATACCATCAAATTTTAAAACAAGTCACAACAGGAGATTTTGAAGGAATGTTTAAGGAGCAACTCTACGAACGATCTCAGTTCAAATACCCTCCTTATAATAGAATTATTCGTCTTACTTTTAAACACAAAGACTACAATAAGCTCAATGAAGCCTCTTTATGGTTTTCACAGGCTTTAAGAAACTTGCTCGCTGCCGAAGTTCTGGGACCAGAGTATCCTGCTATATCACGAATACGAAACCAGTATATTAAGCATCTATTAATAAAAATTCCAAAAAAAGTTCCTTTAGTACAAACCAAAAAAAACATCAAAAGAATTCAAAACTCTTTTGATGCTATTTCACAGTACAGAAGTGTACGCGTAATTTACAATGTAGATTATTTCTAATTATACATTACTCAAGGCTTCTGCCAATTCTGTCTTTTTATTTCGGCTAAGTGGAATAGATCTTCCACTTACTTCTACGTTTTTGCTATTGAATTTCTCGATTTTTTCGAGGTTTACAATGTAAGACTTATGTATACGGAGAAATTTATCCTCCGGTAATTGCTTTTCAAATGCCTTCATGGTAGACAATATTACAATATTAGCTTCATCAGTCACAAGCTTAATATAGTCACCAAGAGCTTCTATCCATTTAATATCGTTTAAAATAACCTTCCTTTTCTTCAGATTACTTTTTACAAAGATATGTTCCTCATCTTCGTTAACCTTATGCATTTGCTCATACTTGGCAACAGCACGTTTTACGGAGGCATCAAATCTTGCCATGGTAATAGGCTTGTGCAAATAATCGGTTACATCATAATCAAATGCCTTAAGGGCATAATCTGGCTTTCCAGTGATTAAAATTACCTGAGGTCTATTTTCAAGGGACTCTAGTAGGTCAAAACCATTAATAATTGGCATCTCTACATCCAAAAATATCAAGTCAATTTCATTATTCTTGATACCATTTTTTGCTTCAATGGCATTACTGTAGTCAGCGACTAATGCCAAGTTAGGGTGATTATTCACTAATTTTGCAACGGCCATACGCTGCATAGATGAATCATCAACAACAATACTTCTTAGTTTCATAAATGGGTTGATTTGTGGGGTTAAATCATCGACAAAGTACCGAAAAAATCAGTTGAACTGCAATAAAAGTTGTAAACACTGCTGATTTTTCTGTGTAAATGGTAAATGATTAATCATTTTAAAGTTATAGGTTAAGTTTAGATTTTATGATTCTTGTAAGCTATAACGAAGATTTTCTCATTTTCTTGTAATTAGAACTAATTATTATTACTTTTGCGCTCCTTTTAAAACAATTATATTATGAACAATTATGAAACTGTTTTCATTCTAAATCCCGTTCTATCAGATACTCAGATAGAGGAAACAGTAAAGAAATTTGAAGATTTCTTGACTAAAAATGGCGCTAAAATAGTGGCCAAAGAAAATTGGGGGCTAAAGAAATTGGCCTATCCGATTCAAAACAAAAAGAGTGGTTTTTACCATTTATTTGAATTTACAGCTTCTGGCGAAACCGTTGCTCCTTACGAGCAAGAATTCAGAAGAGATGAGCGTGTAATGCGTTTTTTAACTGTAAAGCTAGACAAGCATGCCATTGAATGGGCAGAAAAAAGAAGAACCAGATTAAAAGCTAAAGCATAATTTTATGGCATCAATAGAACAACAAGCGAAAGGCAAGAAAGATGGGGAAATTAGGTATTTAACCCCTCTTAATATCGAGACTAACAAGCAAAAGAAGTATTGTAGGTTCAAGAAATCTGGTATCAAATATATAGATTATAAAGATCCTGATTTCTTAATGAAGTTAGTAAACGAGCAAGGAAAATTACTTCCAAGAAGACTTACAGGTACTTCCTTAAAATATCAAAGAAAGGTGGCTCAGGCAGTTAAAAGAGCACGCCATATAGCCTTAATGCCTTATGTAGGCGATTTATTAAAATAAAAATAGCAGATCATGGAACTTATATTAAAAGATGACGTCCAGAACCTTGGTTTTAAGGATGACGTAGTTAAGGTTAAAAATGGTTATGGTAGAAACTACCTAATACCTCAGGGTCTTGCTATGATGGCAACACCTTCTGCTAAAAAAGTACTTGCAGAGAATATCCGTCAAAAAGCGCATAAGGAGAAAGAAATAATTGCTAAAGCAAACAAAACCGCTGAAGCACTTAAAGAACTTCAAATAAAAATTGCTGCCAAAGTTGGTGCCGCAGAAAAATTATTTGGATCCATTTCTAATATCGATGTTGCGGACGCTCTACATAAAGAAGGTCACGAAATAGACAAGAAATATATTAGCATCAAAGGAGGAACCATAAAGAGAACGGGTCCTTATGAAGCAGCTATTAGGCTACACAGAGATGTAGTTGTGGAATTCCCATTTGAAGTGGTGGGTGACAAAAAATAAGTATTTCAATTTTTTATTGTAAAAGAGCTATGATATCATAGCTCTTTTTTTATTATATTCTAACGGATTTCTTCAATCTAACTAACCTAAATTACTATGAAAAACAAACTGTTTTGTCTGTTGTTGTTTTTAGGTGCCATGACGTCCTTGATGGCACAGGTAACCACATCAAATATTAGAGGTGCTATCGTTGATGATCAAGGTATACCTTTATTAGGAGCCAATATAGTCGCTATTCATATGCCCACCGGAACCAAACATGGAACCGTAACTAATGAAGACGGAAGATTTAATCTTGTTAACCTCAGAGTAGGAGGGCCTTATGAGCTAACTATCAGTTATATAGGGTTTAAATCGCAAACGCAAAATGATATCTTCCTTTCTTTAGGTAAGACCTATAATGTGGATGTTCAAATGGCAACCGATAGTGAACTTTTAGACGAGGTAACTGTGGTTGGAGACAGAACAGGAACTTTTGGTAGTGACAGAACAGGAGCGGAAACCAGCGTAGGAAGAAATGAGCTTACCAAATTACCTACTATTTCAAGATCGGCAAGTGATTTTACTAGATTAGATCCTACAGCTTCTAACGGAGCTTCGGGCCAGTCTTTCGGAGGAAGAAATGACCAATACAATAATTTCTCCTTGGATGGTGCCATTTTTAATAACCCTTTTGGTTTGGACGCAGCTACCCCAGGGGGGCAGACAAATTCACAGCCCATCTCTTTAGATGCAATTGATCAGATACAGGTTACCACGGCACCGTATGACGTTACCCTATCAGGTTTTACTGGGGCTTCTGTAAATGCCGTTACTAAAAGTGGAACTAATGAGTTTTATGGAACAGCCTATGGCTTTTTCCGAAATGACGATTTAACAGGGGGTAAGATTAATGGCGATAAAGTATTTAAAACAGGTCTTGAACAGTATCAGTATGGTCTCAGTATAGGAGGTCCTATTGTTAAGAACAAGCTATTCTTTTTTGTCAACCTAGAAAAAGACCAATTAACCTCTTTAGGTACAGACGGATTTGTTCCTAATAGAGGAACAGGGGAGATAAATGAAAGTCGCGTTCTTGCCTCAGATTTTGAGCTCGTGGACAATTTGTTACGCCAGGTAGTTATTGGACAAGATGGAAGCGGCAATGATATTTTTTATAACCCAGGAAGATACGAAGGTTTTAACTTTGATCAGGAGTCTACCAAAGGTATTTTTAAGATTGACTGGAACATAAACGACAATAATAGACTAGCCGTTATCTATAACTTTTTGAAGGCCTCAAAAGGAAAACCTGCGAATAGAGATGCGATTACTTTTAGAGGGCCGAATACACAAACTCTTCAGTTTGAAAATGCCGGTTACGAAATAAACAATAATATAAATTCTATTCAGGTAGAACTTAACACTAAACTTTCTGAGGAAGCTACCAATAAATTGCAATTTGGATATACCCATTTTGATGATTTTAGAAACCCATTCTCAACACCTGCACCAAGTTTAGTTATACTGGATGATACAGGTAGTTCAAATTACATCATTGGCGGTCACGAACCTTTTTCAATAAATAATACGCTAGATCAGAAAGTCTTGCAAATTACTAACAATTTAAACTTCTTTAAAGGAGACCATACCTTTACGGTAGGTTTTTCATTTGAAAAGTTCGAGTTTGATAACTCATTTAATTTAGGGGCCTACGGGGCACAGGGAGTATTCTTTCCTACCACAACTATTACAGATTTTCCGGAGTTTGCCAGTTCAGGAGCCTTACAACAGGCTTTTGACGACGCTATCGCCACTAATAACGCGTTTAATGCGGCTGGCGTGGGAAACCCAGGAGGTTGGGCATTGGCAGAAACTAATGTTGGGCAACTATCGTTTTATCTTCAAGACCAGTGGGACATAAAAGAAAACTTTAAGCTAACCTATGGTATCCGCTTCGATAAACCGCTTTATTTTGATACCGCAGCTAAAATAAGAGAAAATATTGAAAGAAAAGGGGGAGATTCAGGAACTTATATACCCTCTATACAATACTTTGATCCGGACACGGATGAACCTATTTTCTTAGATTCTGAGCAATTACCCACCAATAAGATTTTAATTTCTCCAAGAGTAGGGTTTAACTGGGATGTGAATAATGATAATACGTTGCAAATTAGAGGAGGTTCCGGAGTTTTTACGGGCCGTTTTCCATTTGTTTGGTTGGGGAACCAAGTACAGGGCTTAGACTTTTTCTTCTACCAAATCGTGGATCCTGATTTTCAATGGCCACAGGTTTGGAGAACTAATGTAGGTGCCGATAAACGTTTCGATAACGGACTTATCCTAACAGCTGATGTTTCATATACCAAGGATATAAACGCAGCCCACGTGCAGAATTGGGGATTAAAATCTCCTTCTGAAACATTAGCTGGCGTTGATAATCGTGCGGTTTACTCTAACGATGATAAATCTCAAATTTTTGGAGGACCAACTAATGCTTATGTTTTTACCAATTCAGATCAGGGAAGAATTTGGAATGCATCAGTAAAAGGACAAAAGACCTGGGATAATGGTATATATGCCATGCTCGCCTATAGCTTTTTAAATTCTAAAGAAGTTAACTCAATTGATGCAGAAATCACCGGGGATGCTTTTGCTGGGAACGCAGTAGTTGGGAATGCCAATAAAGACGTATTATCTTTTTCTAGATATGGGGATAACCACAGAGTAATTGGGGTGATTTCTAAAGGTTTTAAAACGGGTACAACGGTATCAGCATTTTTTGAATATGCGAAAAGTGGACGGTATAATTACATTTATGGTGGTGACATCAACAACGATGGGTCTAGTATAAACGATCTGCTGTATATTCCAACGGCAACAGAACTCTCACAAATGAACTTTAGTGGCCCCGGACAAGCTGAAGCTTTTGAAGCATTTATTCAACAAGACGATTATTTAAATGGTAGAAGAGGGCAGTACGCGGAAAGGTATGGGGCATTGGCACCATGGAGAAGTACATTCGATATAAAGGTATTGCAAGACATTAAAATTAACGAAAAGAACAAGTTCCAAATAAGTCTTGACATACTGAATTTTGGAAATCTTTTGAACTCCAATTGGGGAGTGGTACAGGCTCCTTCGTTTGATCAGTTGATGGGAGTAACCATAGATGAAAACAATGTGCCAACCTATACTTTTAATCCTTCCAACACAAGTACCTTCAATGCAGTTACTTCTGAAATATCACGTTGGAGAGCACAAATTGGAATTAGATATCTTTTTAATTAATAAGTATTTTACGGCCATTGGCCAACAGCTATTTTTTTGGGATGAAATATACGCGTTTAACCAAACAACAGTTAGAGGAATTGCATACAGAGTTTATCAATTTTCTAGCAACTCAGTCCATTACTGCAGATGAATGGCAAGAAATTAAACAAAATAAACCAGAGGTTGCAGAGGATGAATTAGATGTCTTTAGCGATTTAGTTTGGGAAGGGGTACTCCAGAAGGTTTCCTATTTAGAAAATGTTTCTAAACAACATATGCATTTGTTCTTCATGGCAGAAAAGGAAATGAAATTGGTGTCTATAAAGGTCTTAAACCCAGACATAGACTTAACAACTTCTTTGGGGTTTAATTGGTTTAAAAAAAATTGGCAATCCGATTTTGTAGAATACCTAACAGCCTCTAAGGCATATTCTGAGGATAAAAGTTTAGATATTTTTGGACTAATACAAGAAGGTGCTGTAATTACTAAAGGCGATTTATATCAATGGTTTGATAAGATTATAGGATAAATTGTGCGTTCATTTAATCAGCTTTCCAGAAACCTCTATCTTTGTAAACTAACCGGAACCTATGGCAAGTAAACCTTCTATACCAAAAGGAACAAGAGATTTTTCTCCAAAAGAAATTGCAAAACGAAACTATATTTTCTCTGTAATAAGGAAGCATTTCGAACTATTTGGATTCCAACCCATAGAAACACCTTCATTCGAAAATCTCGACACGCTTTTGGGTAAATATGGCGAGGAGGGAGATCGTCTGATATTTAAAATTTTAAATTCAGGAGATTTTTTAAACAAGGTAGATGAAGAGTTATACAAAAGCAAGAATTCTTCAACATTAACACCACGTATTTCAGAGAAAGCCCTACGCTATGATTTAACCGTGCCTTTCGCTCGCTATGTGGTAATGCATCAGAATGAAATTAGCTTTCCCTTTAAACGCTATCAAATACAA
This sequence comes from Eudoraea chungangensis, assembly GCF_029360665.1. Lineage (GTDB taxonomy): Bacteria > Bacteroidota > Bacteroidia > Flavobacteriales > Flavobacteriaceae > Eudoraea > Eudoraea chungangensis. Next base: position 3,708 of record NZ_JARDUB010000003.1, on the reverse strand, counting down.
CCAGTATGGAGGGCAGACAGACCACAGAAGGGAAGATTTAGAGAGTTTTACCAATGTGATGCGGACATGGTGGGCTCTAGTTCCTTGTTGCAGGAGATAGAATTGATTCAGCTGTACAATTCCGTATTTAACGACTTAAAGCTGAAAGGCTCCATTGTTTATATTAATCACCGAAAAATTTTATCCGGAATTGCTGAGGTAATAGGTGAGAAGGAGAAGTTGATACCTTTTACGGTAGCCCTAGACAAGTTAGATAAAATTGGGGTAGATAAAGTAATGACCGAAATGTTGGCTAAGGGCATTTCTCAGGAAGCCATTAATAAGGCTAATCCATTGTTTTCTTTGCGTGGTTCTAATACCGAAAAATTAGCTGTTTTAAAGGAGTTTTTAAAAGACTCTGAAGAGGGATCAAAAGGAATCGAAGAGCTAGAATTTGTACTGCAAAGGACTTCGGATTTAGAAGCAGCAAGTATTCAATTAAACTTTCAGGTAACCTTAGCTAGAGGTCTTAATTATTATACGGGTGTAATACTTGAAGTAACTCCTCCGCATGGTGTAAAAATGGGTTCTATAGGTGGCGGTGGTAGGTACGATCATCTCACGGATATTTTTGGGTTGAAAAATGTGAGTGGTGTTGGTATCTCTTTCGGATTAGATAGGATTTATTTGGTTTTAGAAGAATTGAATCTTTTTCCAGCCGATATAGCACATAATCTGGATGTGCTAATTTTAAATTTTGGAAACAAAGAGGCATTGGAGGCAATGAAAATCCTCGGGAAATTGCGTGGTAATGGTATCAGGACAGACTTGTATCCCGATACAGTAAAGGTGCAGAAACAAATGAAATATGCAAACCAAAGGCAGGTTCCGTACATAATACTATTAGGAGAGCAAGAATTGGAAGCAAATGTATTTGTAGTCAAGGATATGAAAAAAGGCCTTCAAACCACCTATCCTATTAATGAAATAGATCAATTTCTAGCTACTCTATAAACTCCTTTTAATAGACTTAATTACTGCGGCATAGTATTCCTTATCGTGGGGGACATAAGGTTTTGGATTAGCTATTCCCCAAGTTTCCTCTGCAAATTTTTGCAGTGGTATAAGTTTTAGATCCTTAACTTCTTCTTTTTGTTTTCTTAATTCATGAATTTCTTTTTCCAGAAGGCATAGGAAAGTATGATGATATTCGCAGTCCAATAAATTTTTATGGTGTTCCTGAACAGATTTAAAGACGCCAAGTTTTTGTAATTTATTCTTTGTAATACTGAGCCCTATTTCTTCCTGTATTTCTCTTAAAGCAGCATCAGAAATAGCTTCCCCTGCCATAACATGACCAGCAACGGAGACGTCCCAAAGAAGAGGGAAGGTTTTTTTCTGCTCCCCTCTTTGTTGTAAAAGGACTTTTCCATTTTTGGTATAAAACCATATATGTACAGTGGCATGAAATATTCCTTTTTCATGTGCCTCTGATTTTAAAACAACCTTGGCCGTAGGAGCTCCATTTTCATTTAATACATCTACCCATTCTTCCATGACCAATAATTTTGAATCTTTTCTTTTTCAAGGGAATTTAATCGAAATAACTAAAGGTCTCCCCATTTTTAATTTGTAGTAAGGATTCGTAAATAAGTCGAATTACATTTTCTACGTCATCCTTGTGAACTGTTTCAACTGTCGTATGCATATAGCGCAAAGGCAGGGAAATAAGTGCGGATGGTACGCCGCCATTACTATATGCAAAGGCATCCGTATCTGTTCCTGTAGCTCTTGAAGCTGCCATTCTTTGAAAAGGAATGTTGTTAGCTTCAGCGGTTTCAATAATTCTTTCCCTGAGTTTATTTTGTACTGCAGGGGCATATGAAATAACCGGACCTGCTCCCATTTCTGTATGTCCTTGTTGTTTTTTGTTTATCATAGGAGTGGTGGTATCATGACAAACATCTGTTATTATGGCAGCGTTTGGTTTAATGGTTTCCGTAATCATTTCGGCTCCTCTTAGACCTATCTCTTCTTGTACGGCATTGGTAATATATAACCCAAAAGGAAGTTTTTTCTTGTTTTCACTTAAAAGTCGTGCTACTTCTGCAATCATAAAACCTCCTGCCCGATTATCAATTGCTCTACAAACAAATTTATTGCCATTTAAAATTTGAAATGTGTCTGGATAGGTAATGACGCAGCCGACATGAACCCCCATTTTTTTCACTTCGTCTTTGTCCTTTGCCCCAATATCAATAAAAATATTATCTAGTTTTGGTGGCTCTTCTTTTGCCCTATCTCTGGTATGAATTGCAGGCCATCCAAAAACACCTTTTACAATGCCATTTTTGGTATGAATGTTTACCCATTTTGAAGGGGCTATTTGGTGATCACTGCCACCATTACGTATTACATAGAGCAAACCGTTGTCCGTTATGTAGTTTACGTACCATGAAATTTCGTCCGAATGTCCTTCAATAACAACTCTATAGGCTGCATCCGGGTTAATTACCCCAACCGCTGTTCCATAAGAATCCGTAATAAAAGTATCTACATAGGGTTTAATATAATTCATCCAAAGCTTTTGCCCTTCCCATTCATATCCTGTTGGGGAGGCGTTGTTTAGATATTTTTCAAAAAAGTCTAAGGATTTTTTAGTGATTATTTTTTTGGCGCTCATATATGTTTTAGTTTAATACAAACTTAATAATATTCACTTTTATTTAGGTGTTCGGTATGAGGTTTATACGTAATTTTGGCAAGAATTTTGAAAAGTGGTTACTGTGCGAAAAATTATGTTGTTACTTTTTTTGGTAGGTATAACTTTTACTGGCCAGGCGCAAGTAGAGGAAATGCCAATGGATTCTATTACTGAGAAAATGATCATTGTAGAAGGAGATTCTATTTTTCAAAATTATATACCCCTAAATGAAGTGTATATTTTTGGCAAACTGGAATTTAGTTCTTACCAGGAAAAACTACGCTATTATATTTTAAGAAGAAAGACTTTAAAGGTTTATCCTTATGCAAAATTGGCTTCTGAAAGACTGGAAGACTTAAATGATAGCCTGGCCTCTATAAAGTCTAAAAGGAAAAGGAAAAAGTATACCAAGGAATTACAGAACTATATAGAAGGGGAGTTCTCAGAAGAATTAAAAAAGTTAACTCGTACAGAAGGACAGATTCTGGTAAAATTAATTTACCGTCAGACAGGGACCTCTGCTTATGATTTGGTGAAGGAGCTCAGATCTGGATGGCGTGCATTTTGGTATAATACTACCGCGAAAATGTTTAAGATAAGTATTAAGGAGGTCTATAATCCTGAAATGGTGCACGAAGACTATCTTATAGAAGATATTTTACAAAGGGCCTTTGCAACAAATAGGTTACAAAGACAGGAGACAGTTTTGGACTACGATTATTCCTCATTAACGAATAAGTGGGGCAAGATGGAAAAGAATAAAAAATAGTTGCAGGAAACCATTAAATAGTGTAGATTTATAACCCTTTTTTATTTTGACATTCTTGTCAAAAACCTAATTATTAGCGCATTAAAAATTAGGGTGAAATTTATTTCATAAAAATACTTAAAATTAGTTTTTAATTTAAAAAAGGTGTTTATATTTGCAGCCGCTTAGGCAGGGATGTGATGTATAGATGGGGTAGAGTTTGAGCGTTAAAGGAAGTTCATTGACATATTGACAGACAGCGTTTCTTATATAGTTA